>CAWIGJ010000001.1:0-169111 GCA_963835655.1 uncultured Chloroflexia bacterium
GCAGGGGAGCCTGGTTCCGGAGCTGAGGGCGATGGCCCCAAAGGGGAACCGCCGAATGAGCGCCAATCCTGTCGCTAACGGAGGACTGCTGCGCAGGCCGCTGGATATGCCCGACTTTCGCAAGTTCGCCGTCGAGGTTAAGAAACCCGGAACCACGGTGGCCGGGAACGTCACTGTACTTGGAAACCTTATTCGCGAAGTCGTGCGGCAAAACCTTCAAAACTTCCGCGTCTTCGGGCCGGACGAGACCCAGTCCAACAAGCTGGATGCCATCTACCAGGCGGGCAAGAAAGTATGGCTGGCGGAGTATTTCGAGGAAGATGCTGATGGAGGTGAGCTGGCGCCGAAGGGCCGAGTCATGGAGATGCTCAGCGAGCACACATGGAAGGGTGGTTGGAAGGACTATATACTGACCGGCCGGCACGGGTTCATCAACAGTTATGAGGCGTTTATCCACATAATCGACTCGATGTTCAATCAACACGCCAAGTGGCTGGAAAAATGCCGCGAACTGCCATGGCGGGCCGGTCTCGCCTCTCAACCTTTTGATCACGGGGCTGGTCTGGCGGCAGGACCACAACGGTTTCACCCATCAGGACCCGGGTTTTCTCGACGTAGTGGCAAACAAGAGCCCGGAGGTAGTTCGTATTTACCTGCCGCCCGACGCAAACTGTCTGCTCTCGGTAGCAGATCACTGCTTACGAAGCACTAATTATGTCAACGTCATTGTCGCGGACAAACAACTGCACCTCCAGTACCTGGACATGGATGCGGCCGTCATTCACTGCACGAAGGGCGCGGGCATCTGGGACTGGGCCAGTAATGACCAGGGGGCCGAGCCGGATGTAGTCATGGCGAGCTGCGGCGACGTGCCGACCCTGGAGTCGCTGGCCGCTACCGCCCTGCTCCGTCAGCATCTGCCGGGCATAAAGGTCCGGTTCGTCAACGTCGTCGACCTGTTTAGACTGGTGCCGCAGGCCGAGCACCCCACGGAATGACGGACCGGGAGTTCGAGGCGCTCTTTACTTCAACCAGGCCGGTTGTATTTAGCTTCCACTCCTACCCATGGCTTATACATCGGCTGACCTACCGCCGGCCCGGTCAGAGAAACATCCATGTGCGCGGTTACAAGGAGAAAGGGAACATCAATACCCCCATGGAACTGGCTATCCGTAATCAGATCGACCGCTTCAATCTGGCTATAGACGCATAGACCGGATACCCAGATTCCATGATGAGGGTCCAGCTTCGAGATGTCCTGCTCAATGAGCAAATTGCGTGTCTGAATTACGCTCACGAGTTTGGGGTGGACCGGCAGGACATTACTGATTGGAAGTGGTCAGTCTAACAAAAATGGAGGTGATGCGATGAATGAACAGGAACTTACGGCAACAGTCCGAGCCATCATGCAGGCGGGCAGGCCTCCTGGCCATGGACGAGAGTAATCCGACCATTAACAAGCGCCTCGCCGCGCTGGGGATTCCGCAAACTGTGAAATCCCGCCGGGCTTGGCGGGAATTAATCTTGACAACGCCCGGGTTGGGGCAATTCATCAGTGGAGCTATTTTATATGACGAAACCATACGTCAGTCCAAAGATGACGGCACGCCTTTTGTCAAGCTCCTGACTGATGCCGGAATCGTTCCAGGCATTAAGGTGGACACCGGCGCCAAGGCTCTGGCCGGCCATCCGGGGGAAAAAATTACCGAAGGTCTGGATGGTTTGCGGGAGCGCCTGGTGGAATACCGGCAGATGGGGGCAAGGTTCGCCAAATGGCGGGCGGTGATTACCATAGGCGATGGTATTCCCAGCAGGGGATGTATCAAAGCCAACGCCCACGCATTGGCGCGTTATGCCGCGCTGTGTCAGGAAAACGGTCTGGTTCCGATAGTAGAGCCGGAGGTGCTCATGGACGGCAACCATACCATGGAGCAATGCGCCAGCGTGACTGAAGCCGCACTGCACGCGGTATTTCAGCAGCTCTACCTGCAGCGGGTGCTTTTTGAAAAAGTGATCTTAAAGCCCAATATGGTGCTTGCCGGTAAGGATTGTCCCATCCAACCCCCTGTGGAAGAAGTCGTGAACGCCGACGGTGAGTTGCCTCCTCAGGGCTGTACCGGGGGCGGTCCCGGTCGCCTTTCTGTCCGGGGGGCAGGAAGCTGAACTGGCTTCGGCTCGGTTGAATGCAATGAATATCCGGTGGCGGGCCAAGCCCTGGGTCCTGACGTTTTCCTTTTCGCGGGCCATCCAGCAACCGGCCATGGATACATGGAAGGAAAAGGAAGCCAATCGGGCTGCTGCACAAAAAAGTCCTGCTTCACCGGGCCCCATGGACGGCATGGCCGCTGGGGGAGTACAACCCCGAAATGGAAAAATCTTGATCTTCCCATGAACCCAAGGGGCAGGGCCCTCTTTCCACGGCCCTGTCGGCCCTGTGGAAAGGAGACCTCCAAGGAGGCTGTCCGAGAATGCCGACCAACGGATTCTCCACAATTTGAAAATCCGAGGGAGCCAAGTCTTGCCTCCCCCTTTTTTAAAGGGAGATCGAGGGGGATTTTAATGGCCTGGATAGTATCAGAGAAACAAAATCCCCCCTGCCCCCCTGATAGGGGGAAATACGTAACACATCGCATATGTGAGGCAGTCTCTTTCATCGGGGTGGCACAGGAATTCTCGGACAGCCTCCTAGTTATGGGCCTGACTCTTTACTTTCTTTGACACGGGGAGACGCAGGCCAGCCGGACCCGCAGCTTTTGCGGGACCATGGACATTGAGCTTACCCGCGAAGGTTGCCAGATGGCGGAAGATTCTCGGAGATCGCGCCCCCGTGCGGGAAAGTCTGCGCCTGCGGCCCGGCACATAAGTCGCTTCCCATCCCCTCTGGTTTCGCAGCCGCCTGATTAAATCCTGCGCTGCTGTTTTTCATCTTCCGAATGTGGGCATCAAGGCTGCCGCCCGTCAATTTTAGTCAAGATATCGCTGCCACTCGACCGAACTCAGTCCCCGGTCCCCAGTACCGGGTGGAGTCCTTAAATTCTCTTTTACCAGCTAAGTCCCTGGTCGTGGGAGGGTCCCTTGTCCTGCAAAATTGAACCTTGATTAATGCGATTTTATCGGTACAATCAGGATGTAATATTGATAAGTAATAAAACGGAGCAACATATGAAGAGATCAACCAGAAACTGAATTTCCTCATCGAGGAGATGATCTGCAGGGATCTGGAGGGGCTCGTGCCTCCCGGCAAAAGAAGCCAGGTCGTAAACGAGGCTTTACGCAAGGAGCTGAATCCATTCGCAGAAGGAAGGTGGTGGAGAAGCTGATCCAGACGCGCTCGGCGATGGAAAAGCTGTCCTCGCAGGAAATTGTCAAAGAATTGTCTCAAGACAGGAGCAATCATTCAATGCAACGATACGTGGTTGACGCATCGGTGATTCTAAAGTGGGTTCTTGGCGATGAGCGGGGATCCGATCAGGACAAAGCGCTGGACCTCCTGAAAACATGGGCGGAAGGCCGCTCCGAGTTGCTTGCGCCAAGTCTTTGGGAATACGAGGTAGGCAACTTCCTGGGCAGGCTCTTCCCTGGTCAGGCGTCCGCGAAGATGAATCTGATCGTCGATCTGAAGTTACCCAGCATCCCGCTGATCGGGAGTATGCACCGGCTGTGCTTTGACTGGATCTCGCAAAATGGGGTGACATTTTATGATGCCTGTTACCTGGCCCTGGCGAGGAGACCGGGAGCATCCTGGTGACGGCCGACGCGAAATTCGCGGAGAAAATGCGTCATCCGAAATCTGTTTGTCTGCTCAAGGACGTCTGAATCCTTTCAGTGCAGAGACCCGAACAGAGAGAGAAGGGATTTGCCTAGAAGAATGAGCATTCATCTGATGCTTTTTCACCTTCTCTCCCTCAGCGGGAAGCCCTAAAAAAAGGCCTACTCTCCAGAACGACCATTTTGTATCATTAGTTATTGCTCATTCCGAGATTTTCAGGATTCTCCCGATCCAAATGCCCTGGTGAAATTGCCGCGTTACCCTGATGGAGAGCATAAATTGCGTATCGGATTTGGAACGCATGAATCGGCAGAACTTTCGAGGTTGATATCATGAGAACAACTCATCCGGTGCGGGCTTATACAGCAGCCGTACTTGTCGTTATTGTGGCCGCGGTTTTACGTGTGTCTTGGACCACTCGGGGTCCGCATACCTTTTGTGACATTCTACCCGGCCGTGATGATTGCCGGCATTTATGGAGGGATGGGCGCCGGTTTATTGGCAACCGTGCTTTCCGCCTTTACGGCTGTTCTTTTCTTCATGGGTCCGGTGGGCCGGCTTTGGAAAAGTGGTCAGGGCGACCTGCTGATCCTGGCCTTCTTTATCATAACTTGCATGATGCTTTGCTATACCGCCGGAATAATGACGCATCGCGGCCTGACGCGTGGCAAAGAGGCGGAGGCGCAAATGAAACCGGCCTCTGAGAAGGAAAAGGCGGCTGTCGCAATTCGGGAGAGTGAAGATCGATTCAGGACGCTTGCGGACAACATCTCACAATTGGCCTGGATGGCCGACGAGAAAGGCTGGATTTTCTGGTACAACAAGCGCTGGTACGATTACACCGGAACATCCCTTCCGGAGATGGAGGGCTGGGGCTGGAAAAAGGTGCATCATCCGGATCACGTTGATCGGGTCGTCGCCAGGATTCAGGTATCCTGGGATAGCGGCGAGCCATCGGAGGATCACTTTCCGATGCGCGGAAAAGACGGCCGGTACCGATGGTTTCTTTCCCGCGCTCTGCCAATTCGGGATGAGAGCGGAAAAGTCGTTCGCTGGTTCGGTACTAATACCGACATCACGGAGGAGCTTCGACCGAAGATGCTCTGCGCAAGAGCGAGGAAACAATTCGGCTTGCGCTGGATGCGGCAGACATGGGAACATGGGATCGGACATCCCTAAAGGTGAATTGGTATGGTCGGATCGCTGCAAACATCTGTTCGCCATCGAACCGCAGGAGAAGATATCTCATAAGAAAGTTATGCAGGCCCTGCATCTGGACGACCGCGAACGGGTTCAGCAGGCGATTTGGAATGCAATTGAATTTAAGCGGGATTATGAAGTCGAAATTAGAGTGGTTTGGCCCGATGGCACACTGCATTGGGTACTGTCCAAAGGACGCGCCTGTTATGATTCCTCAGGCAATGCAACTCGCATGAGCGGAATAGTTTTGGACATTACGGAACGCAAGCGGATGGAAACTGAATTGCAGCGGGCAAAACAGGAGTGGGAGCGGACTTTTGACAGTGTGCCCGATATGATCGCGATTATGGACCTGCAATACAGGTTTATCCGGGTTAATCGGGCGATGGCCGGGCGGCTGGGCATGACTCCGGAACAATGTGCCGGCCTCCATTGCTACCAGTATATGCATGGTTTGACTTCTCCGCCTGAGTATTGCCCGCACGCCCGGACGCTGATAAACGGAATGGAGCACGTTGCCGAAATTCACGAGGAACTTCTCCGGAGGAGATTTCCTGCTCAGTGTCAATCCCTTATTTGATGAGCGTGACGAAATCATGGGCACGGTACACGTCGCCCGTGATATCACTGAGCGTAAGCGAATTGAAGAGGCATTGCGGCTGAGCGAGGAGCAGTTGCGCATGGCGGCGCTCGGAGCAGGAATCGGGGTTTGGTCCTGGAAACCGCAAACCAACGACATAGCTGTAAGCGCAAATTGGAGAAGTATTTTTGGGTTCGGGCCGGACGAGGTAGTTACATTTAGAATATGGCGTGATTTACTTCATCCTGATGATCGCGATTGTGTTGTCAATCTGTTAGGGGTGGCCTGAACAAGATTGCGAATACGTGACGGAATACCGGGTGGTCCGCCACGATGGTACAATGAGATGGATTGCAGACCGGGGGCGTGCCTGGTACGACGATTCCGGAAAGCCGGTTGGGATGGCCGGCGTCAATATTGATATTACGGAACGTAAGGAGCTTGAATCCGAGATTCAGCAATCCCGGGATGCTCTGGAGCTTAGAGTTCAAGAGAGAACAGCCGAACTGGCCGAGGCGAACCAGGTATTGAAAGATCAGGCCGCTCTTCTTGATTTGGCGCACGATGCCATTATTGTCCGGGACCTGGATGACAAGGTTACTTTCTGGAATAATGGCGCCATCGAAACCTATGGATACACAAAAGAAGAGGCCCTGGGCAAAGTTGGCCAAGAACTCTTGCAGACCGTTTGTCCTGAGCCGCTGGACAAAATCAGGGAGAGCGTCTTGCGAGAAGGACGATGGGAAGGAGAGTTGAAAAATACCACATCCGCGGGACAGGAAATCATCGTCGAAAGCCGGTGGGCCTTGAAGGTGGATGGCATGCCATTGGGATTTCTTGAGATTAACCGTGAGATAACGGCCAGGAAAAGGGCGGAAGATGCTCTGAAATTGAACATGGCAAGGCTTGAGGTGATAAACGAGGAATTGCAGGAGTTCGCTTTTGTAGCTTCTCACGATCTCCAGGAGCCTCTCAGAAAAATACAAAATTTCGGCAGCTTATTGGGTTCTGTCGACCTGGACGATGAGGCGCGGGAATACCTGGACCGGATGCTGAAATCGGCAAGCCGGATGCGTCAACTCTTGGATGACCTGCTACAATACGCAAGAGTAGCTTCAAGGCTTGAACCTTTCAAAGAAATGGATCTTGGAAGGATTGTGAGGGAAGCAGCCGATGTTTTTGAGCGGGAAATGAAGGATATGGGTGCGGAGATCGAGATCGATGACTTGCCCAGACTCGAAGTGGATGAAAGCCAGATGCTTCGCCTTTTCCAAAACTTGATAAGTAATGCACTAAGGTTTCGCAGTGACGCGATACCGCTTATCAGGGTATATGCCAAATGCTACGGCCCAAGTTCGTGCGATATCTATGTGAAAGACAACGGGATAGGTTTTCAACAGCAATACGCAGAGCTCATTTTCAAACCTTTCCAGAGCCTCCACAGGCGGAGCAGGTACGAAGGAACAGGAATGGGCCTGGCAATCTGCCGCAAAATAGTCGAACGGCATGGCGGATTCATCAGGGCCAGAGTCAGCCGGAGAAAGGCTCGACTTTCGTCATTACCCTGCCTGTGCATCAAACCAGGTCGGAGGACATTTAATGGGAGTACTGCCACGCACGGTCCTTATGGCTGACGACGATGAAGACGACTGCCTGTTTGCCTCCAAAGCTTTTGAAGCCGGCGGAGCCGAAGCGGCTTTTGTCTGGGTTGCGGATGGGGTGGAACTCATGGATTATCTGACAGTTCGTTCCCGCTCCGATGGCAAAGAATTGCCTGGTTTGATCCTGCTCGACCTTAACATGCCCAAAAAGGACGGACGCTCAGCCCTCTTGGAGATCAAGGCCAATCCTGCTCTTGCAAATATTCCGATAGTCATTTTCACTACATCCAAAGAGCAAAGGGACGTCGATTTTACGATGAAAGCCGGAGCAAACCTGTTTTTTACCAAACCGGCCACCTTCGATGAATGGGTACAGATGATGAAATCCCTGGCAGAGAAATGGCTGGTGTAGCTGATGAGATTTCTCAAAACTCTGCTCCCTTGAAACGTTGGCAGGAAGTCCTCTGATTTCGAGCGCCCGGCCCCGGGTGAAAAAATACATCATTTTCCTACCTTGCCGCCTGGCCGCTGCTGATCGATAATCATTTTTCCATGACATTTACTGTTTGAAAGGAGACTCAAAATATGGCTCTTTGGGATTCTTTTTCTTCGACACGGGAGTTTGCGGATGGTCCAACAGAGCAGAGATGGAGTGAAAATCCGTTGGTGGTTCTGATGGCTGATGATGATGAAGACGATTATTTATTGGTAAAGAGCGCCTTTGAGGCCGGTCCGAGCAGGGTAGACTTACGGTGGGTATCTGATGGTGAGGAAACTATGGACTACCTGCTGCGGAGGGGCAAGTACACGGCTCCCGAGTCCTCTCCCCGCCCCGATCTCATTTTGCTGGACATTATAATGCCGCGAAAAGACGGCTTGGAAACATTGAAAGAGATCAAGGGGAATCAGAAACTGCGAAAAATTTCTGTGGTGCTGCTCACCGGAAAGCGGGTGCATGAAACAGCCGGGCTCAGGCTCGGCGCTGATTCTTTCATTGTAAAACCAAACAATTTTGACGAAATGGTCCGGACAATGAGCAATCTTCACGAACACTACTTTGCCATTATCAGCTTGCCGGACCCGGAAAAAATTCAGGATTTTCGGTAAGGAGGCGGGGGCGGAACTTAGCCTCGACGTCGCTTTCAATCTAACTGAGCGAATTATTCGCTCGGACTTTACCGCAAGAGTCAAAAAGCATATAATGGTCTTTATTCAAGCCGATGTCGCCCCGGTCTCGAAATTACCCACAACTCAACATGGTCTGGACCTTATTCGTTGCTGTTATCACCCCTTTAAGCTGCTGAGCGTATCTTCACTTCCTGTTCCAACTTTCCAGCCAATCGGTCAGATTCAACCTTGATACTATAATGAGTATGAAGATTCATCGAGAACTCGGGTTCTATTCCAAAGTAGCGGCCAAGTCGAAGCGCTGTATTGGCTGTAATGGAGCGCTTTGCTGGATGATCACATTGATGTGATGGGGATGGACAACGATGTCCTTGGCCAGGCGATATTGACTTATTCCCATGAGGTCCAGGAAGTCCTCTTTGAGAACTTCGCCGGGCTGTATGGGCGCCATTTTTTGTTGGTGAAAAATGAAGAGAAAGGCATGGGGCACAAAGGTTATTGTTGATAAGGAATGTACAGACCAGTTACATTTTCGAAGAAAACAGGAGCCAAGTGGCACTCAGCAGGATGGCGCTGAAGCCTCGGACAATCGTGAAGTACTCAAAGAAAGGACAAAAGAGATGCAAAACGACAAGAAAATGACTTGTGGTCACTGCGGCTATACAAGCGATGGGCGGTTTGAGGGAAATATCTGCCCACAATGCGGGCTTACTTACTGGAAATGCGGCAAGCTGCGGGCTTCTGTCACCGCCACCATCCCTCCGGACACGTGTCCAGGATGCAAGGAGAAGTGCGATTTCCTCAATGTTACCTGCTATACGCCCGACTGTGGTGGACCTGGAGGCATTGATCCGCGTCTGTAAACCGGGTCGCTAAGGGTCACTCACATCCAACGTTGTCTGAGATGTGAACACGAGTAGTGGAGGGCATATGCTAAAAGTTGATTGACTTATTGCTCCTGACTACAATCTGGGCGTCGGCTCAGACAGCCACGCACGCCAGATCGCGCGGATGCTCGAGGGCATCGAAAAGGTGCTCCTCAAAGTGCGGCCTCATCAAGTGCTGGTCTACGGCGACACGAACTCCACGCTGGCCGGCGCCCTCGCCGCCGCCACGCTCGGGCTGCCCCTGGCGCACGTTGAGGCCGGCCTGCGCAGCTTCGACCGGACGATGCCCGAGGAGCTGAACCGGGTCCTCACCGACCATTGCGCCAACCTGCTACTCTGTCCCAGCGCTCTCGCCGTGACGAACCTGGCCGCGGAGGGAATAACCGACGGCGTTCACCTAGTCGGGGACGTGATGTACGACTCGCTGCTCCGGCATGTGCAAAGCGGGCGCCTCGACGAAGCGGGATTGACGAAGTGGAACGTGTCGCCCCGCGGATACGCCCTTGCCACCGTCCATCGCGCTGGCAACACCGACGATCCGGCCCGGCTGTCGTCCATCCTTCAGGCACTGGGAAAGCTTCCGGAGCCGGTCGTCTTTCCGGTCCACCCGAGAACGCGGAAGGCGATGGCAGACGCCGGCATCGAAGCGCCCGAGAACATCCGGCTGGTCGAACCGCTGGGGTACCACGACATGCTGCTGCTCGAGAGCGCCGCTGCCTGCATTCTCACGGACTCAGGCGGCGTGCAGAAAGAGGCCTTTTTCTTCGGCGTTCCGTGCGTTACGCTGAGGGACGAAACCGAATGGCCGGAGACGGTCGAATGCGGCTGGAACATTTTGGCTGGCTGCGACATGGACCGAATCGTCGCGGCAGCCGGGCGTCCGTTGCCGCAGCGAGAGCGGCCGCTCCTCTTCGGCGACGGGCACGCGGCGGAGAAGATCGTAGATGTCCTCGAAGGTGACAATCCACCCAACCGCTGAGGTCTCGCCTGAAGCGACGATAGGCGACGGCACACACATCTGGAGCGGCGTCCAGGTCCGGGAGGGCGCGGCCATCGGCAGGGACTGCAACGTCGGCAAAGACGTCTACGTCGATAAGGGCGTGGTCATCGGCGACAAGGTGAAGATCCAAAACCGTGCCTCGCTCTATCGGGGACTGACCGTCGAGGAAGGCGTCTTCATCGGCCCGCACGTCGCCTTCACCAACGACCGCTATCCACGCAGTATCACGCCAGGCGGCCGAATGCAGGGCGACGACGACTGGCGGTCTGAAGCGACGCTGGTGTGTCACGGGGCGTCCATCGGCGCCGGCGCGGTCATCGCCCCCGGCGTGACGATCGGGCGCTGGGCCATGGTGGGCGCCGGCTCCGTCGTTACACACGACGTCCCCGATCAGGCGCTGGTGAAGGGCAACCCTGGGCGCGTGGCCGGCTATGTCTGTAAGTGCGGCAAGCCTCTACACCTCGACGTATCGAGGCGCGACAAGTGGGACTGCCCGGCCTGCGGCGCGACCTACACTCTTCTGGTAGCCGGAATCGAGCAAGAATGATCCCCATCGCCAGGCCCATCATCGGCGACCAGGAAGAGGCGGCGGTGCTGGCCACGCTGTACTCGGGACGCCTGGTGCAGGGGGAGCGCGTCCGCGACTTGGAGGAGGCGTTCGCGGCCTTCTGCGGTGTGAGGGAGGCGGTCGCCATGTCGTCGGGCACGGCGGCGCTGATGACCGCCCTTACCGTGCACGGCCTCGGCCCCGGCGACGAGGTCATAACAACGCCCTTCACCTTCGCCGCGACAGCAAACGCCGTTCTGTTCACCGGCGCCCGGCCCGTCTTCGTTGACGTGCGCGCCGATGACTTCAACATCGACCCCTCGCTCATCGAGGCTAAGGTAACGTCGAGCACGCGCGCTATCCTGCCGGTGCATCTCTTCGGACAGTTGTGCGACATGGCAAAGATCATGTCTATCGCGAACGGCCACGGACTCCTCGTAATCGAGGACGCGGCGCAGGCGCACGGCGCCACGTTCGAGGGCAAGACGGCTGGAAGCTTCGGCACCGGCTGCTTCTCCTTCTACGCAACGAAGAACATGACGACGGGCGAGGGCGGCATGATAACAACGAACGATCCCGCCATCGCCGAGAAAGCGCGCCTGTTCCGGGCACACGGAGAGTCGACGCGCTATCTGTCGGAAAGCCTGGGCTACAACTTCCGGATGACCGAGATGGAGGCGGCGCTGGGCAAGGTGCAGTTGACGGCGCTGCCAGAGCGCAACGAACAGCGTCGCGCAAACGCCGCTTATCTGACTGAGCACCTTCGCAGCGTCATCACCCCTAAGGAAATGCCGGACTGCCGTCACGTCTATCATCAGTACACGGTGCGCGTGCCTTCGCCGGATGGCTCGGCAAGAGTGCGCGACGACCTGGCAGCCAAGCTGACAGAAGCTGGAATCGAAACGAAGGTCTTCTATCCGGTGCCGCTCTACCGCCAGCCGCTCTACTTGAACCTTGGCTATGACGAAGACCTTCCAGTGGTAGAGCAACTCAGCCGCGAGGTGCTGTCGTTCCCGGTGCATCCAGCGCTGAGCCACGCGGACCTGCAAACGATCGTCGAGGCAGTCAACGACGCGATGGAGCAACTCGGCTCATGACGGACAAGCGGACGCTGCGCGCCGGTGTTATTGGTCTCGGTTCGATGGGGTCGAACCACGCGCGGGTCTACGGGGAGATCGAGGGCGTCGACCTGGTCGCCGTGGCCGACACGTCGGCCGAGCGACTGGCATCGGTTTCCTGCGCGGCCTACGACGATTACCGGCGGATACTCGACGAAGAGCGGCTCGACCTGGTTTCAATATGCGTACCGACGCTGCTGCACCGGGAGGTCGCGCTCGCCGCCATCGAGAAGGACGTCGCGCTGCTGGTCGAGAAGCCGATTGCAGCGACGCTTTCGGATGGTCAGGCAATGGCAGAGGCGGCGCAGCGAGCGGGCGTTCCCCTGATGGTCGGGCACGTGGAGCGATTCAATCCCGCCATCCTCAAGGTGAAAGAGCTTCTCGAGGCCGGCGAGCTGGGACACGTCTACCAGCTATATGCGCGACGCATCGGGCCGTTCCCGCAGCGAGTCCGCGACGTCGGCGTCGTTCAGGACCTGGCGCCGCACGACATCGACGTCATGCGTTTCCTCCTGCAATCGGCGGTCGAGAGCGTGTACGCGGAGACGCTGCGGGGTATCGCGACCGAGCACGAGGATATGCTCTGGGGCGTATTGCGATTCGAAAACGGCGCGGTCGGCGTCCTGGACGTTAACTGGCTGACTCCATTGAAGGTGCGACGGCTATCGCTGCTCGGCGAGAAGGGGCTGCTGGAGGCCGACTACATATCGCAGGAACTGACGCTGTACCGGAAGGAAAACGGGGGGGACGCCGTTGGCCGGGCGATAGCGGCCCAGAAGGCGGAACCGCTGCGATTGGAACTGGAGGCGTTTGTCGATGCCGTGCGCCGCGCCGTCGCGCCCCCGGTCACGGCGGCTGATGGGCTTGCCGCACTCGAAATCGCGTCGCTGCTCGTCGAATCGGCGCAGGGCGGCCGCGCTGTATCCGTTGCCAGGAGGACGGCGTGAAGGAGACGTTCTCCGTCTGTGTCGTCGGGCTGGGGCGCATTGGGCTACCGCTGGCGGTGCAATGCGCTTCGAAGAGGCTTCGCGTTACCGGCTGCGACATCGACAGGGACCTCGTTCACACCATCGACGCCGGGGAGTGCCCGTATCCGGACGAAGAGGGCCTCGCCGAGAAGCTGCGCGCCTCCCATGACGCCCGGCTCTTTAGCGCCACCACGGATACTGCCGCCGCTGTTCGTCAGAGCAATGTTGTCATCATTGTCGTGCCGGTAGGGCTGACGGCCGACAAGCGAGCGAACTTCGCTGCCCTCGATGACGCCGGCCGCGCCGTGGCCAAGGGCCTTCGGCGGCAGGCGCTTGTCGTGCTGGAGACGACGGTGCCGCTGGGGACGACGCGAGGGCGTCTCGGCCGGGCGCTCGAGTCGTCAGGACTGCGAATGGGACAGGACTTCCATCTGGCTTACAGCCCGGAGCGCGTGTTTGTCGGACGGGTGCTGACTGACCTGCGGCGGTACCCGAAGGTCATCGGCGGTGTCGATTCGGAGAGTACGCGAGTAGCAGCGGCATTTTATGAAAGCGCCCTCGACGCGCCGGTCCTGACCGTCGGGAACTGCGAGACGGCGGAACTGGTGAAGCTGGCGGAGACGACCTATCGCGACGTCAACATCGCCCTCGCCAACGAGTTCGCGGAGGCAGCCAGCGATTTCGGCATCGATGTGACGGAGGCGATTGCCGCCGCCAACACGCAGCCGTTTTCGCACATCCACCAGCCGGGCGTCGGCGTCGGCGGGCATTGCATACCCGTCTATCCACGCTTCCTCCTCGAAGGGACGCGGGTGCGATTGCCGGAAGCCGCGCGCGAAATAAACGATGGGATGGCGGTATATGCCGTCGAGAGGCTTTCGGAGGCAATAGGCGGACTGGCGGGCAAGACGGTCGTCATCCTGGGGTTGTCGTACCGAGCGGACATTAAGGAGGCGGCGTTTTCCAGCGCCTTCCTTATGGCGAAGGAACTGACGGCGCGCGGCGCGCGAACGCTAATCCACGACCCGCATTTCACGCCCCAGGAGATTCGCGCCCTCGAATTGACGCCCGCGGAACACGTTCCAACCGCTGCCAGCGCCGTTGTCGTCCAAGCCTGGCATGCCGAGTATCACACCCTCGACCTTTCAGCCTTTGCCGGCTGCGAGGCAGTGCTGGACGGGCGAAATGCGCTGTCCAGGGAGAGCATTGAGGCGCTGGGGATGCGCTATTTGGGCATCGGGCGTTAGCAATTCGTACTAAATGGCCGAGAAGAGCCGCAGCCACGCCGAACAACTGCGACGCGCACGAGAGCACCTGCGCTGCGCCGATCCTGTCTTCGCCCAACTCATCGATAGGTTCCCTGATTACGATCCGCGAGGGTGGATGCACGAGTTGCCGCAGATGGACCTGTACGGCGCGCTCCTGTTTCAGGTCGTCGGGCAGCAGTTGTCCCTAGAGTCGACCAGAGCCATCCTCCGCCGCATCCAAGCCCTGTTCGATGACCGCTTTCCTTCACCTGAGGAGATGCTGCGGCTGGACCCTGAGGCCCTGCGAGCGACCGGGCTATCGCGGCGAAAGGTGGCAACGCTGCGCGACCTGGCGGAGCGGATGTCGGACGGCCGGCTCGACATCGAGGCGCTGAGCAAGGCGCCGGACGACGAGGTGCTGGCTGAGCTGACAAAGGTGCCTGGAATTGGGCCATGGACAGTCCAGGGGGCGCTCATCATCGCTCTTCAGAGGGAGGATATCGTCATGCCCGGCGACCTCGCGCTGCGGAAGGCGGTGCAAAAGGTATACGGGCTCGACCATATTCCCTTGCCGCAGGAGGTCCTGACCATCGCTGAGAAATGGCGCCCCTACCGGAGCCTCGCGACGAGCTATCTGTTCGCGGCGGCCTACTCGGGGAGAGAATAGCGCTACAACGCAAGACCGAGGCTCCTCAGCCTGGGCAAAGCAAACGCAAAGCATAATCGCTTCGAACCGAAGCGGATGTGCTTTTGCCCTTGACTGGCTGGCCCCGCCAAACCTACCGATAACGAGGCGTATGCAGAGCGCCGCTAGTGATGGGTTCGTCCACGTACAGGTCCCCGTTGCGGATCTTGATGTTGAAGCCGCATTCGGGGTTCGTGCAGGCCCATGCCTTGTAGTGAATAGGTGCGCCCTGACTGCCGAAGTCAGAAAGTGGCACCAGGTCTCCTACCTTGCACTTCTGACACTTGGGTAGAACCGGGATTTCCACGAACCACCTCCCCAGCCATCCTCGCTCTGTCCCCACACATCATGTCCACCGGCCAGAGCGACAGGCGGGCCTTCGCGTCCCTCGCCCCACGGCAGGTATCACGTGGCCGGAGTATAGCAAAGAAAATCGCCATTTCGCAACATTTCTCCACTGTCGCCGCCACTAATTCATCTTAAAGCCGTCGTTAGCACTCTCTTAACAGCCCATTATTGTTACCTTATCGCCTTCGACTCGATAATCAAGTTGACAGCGCGCTTCCGTGTAACCCCCTCTATTTAACGCTGTCGATAGTGTAAGATCGTAGATACAGGTTACACAGATGCCATCACGCGTCCTGGTCGTCGACGATGAACGGAATATCGTTCAGTTAGTCCGCCTCTACCTTTCGAAGGAAGGCTTCGACGTCGACAGCGCGTTCGACGGCAAGCAAGCCCTCGACAAAGTCCACAACCACCGCCCAGATCTCATCGTCCTCGACCTCATGATGCCCGAGATGGACGGCCTGACAGTCTGCCGGGAGCTGCGGAAGACCAGCAACGTTCCCATCATTATCCTGACGGCGCGCACCGATGACGTCGACAAGGTAGTCGGCCTGGAGCTGGGCGCCGATGACTACGTCACGAAGCCCTTCAACCCGCGAGAGCTCGTCGCGCGGGTGAAGGCGGTGCTGCGCCGGAGTCAGGGCATGCCTGAACCTTTGCCCATGCTCGCGGCCGGCAATCTGCGTCTCGACGTCCCGCGCCGGGAGGCCACTTTGAAGGGCGAGCCGCTCACTCTTCGCGCCAAGGAGTTCGACCTCTTGGCGACCTTCCTCCAGAACGAAGGCCTCGTGATGGACCGCGAGAGGCTGATCCAGCGCGTTTGGGGCCACGACTTCTACGGCGACAGCCGGACGATAGACGTCCACGTCGCCTGGCTCAGGGAGAAACTGGCCGGCTCCAGCGTCCAGATCCAGACGGTCTGGGGGATCGGCTACAAACTCGTGGTGAACAAGGATGCTGAGAAGCCTCAGAAGTAAGCTCATTCTGGCCTTCGCGGCCGTCATCATCATTTGCGTCTTCTCCGCCGGCACCGGCTTCGTCATCTTTTACCGTAATCACGAGACGGAGATGGCGCGGGAGCGGGTCGGACGCCTGGCCCAGCCGCTCGCCGTGCGCGTCACTTACCTCGAATGGCTGGGCCTGATGCCGGAGCAGATGCGCGCTTCTCTCAACGACTATGCATCCGGCCTCGACATACGCATTCTCGTCGTCGACAAGATGACTTCGACAGTCCTCATAGATACCGCTCAATCCCTCGAAGGCAAGACGGTGCAGGCGCTCAACGGAACGGGCGGGTCCGAACGCGTCGGTCCGATCTTCGTGCGCCAGGTCAGCTACAACGATGACGGCCAGAAACTGCTCCTCTATACGCCCCCCGATACAATCTCCCAGCAGAACACGAGCCCGGACATCTTCAGCCGCTACCGGGCCGTTGTCGCAGTACCCGAAGCGAACATCACCGCCGCCTGGCTCGACATCCTGCCCGGGGTAGGCGTAGCCGGGGGAATCGCCCTTATCATCTCGGTTGCGATCGCCTTCGTCTTCTCGCGCTCCATTTCCGGCCCGCTGGACGACATAACTAAGGCTTCCGAGGAGATGGCGCGCGGCCACTATAACCAGCAGATCGAAGTGCGCGGCCGCGACGAGGTCGCGAGACTCGCCACAGCATTCAACGCCATGGCGCAGGAGGTGAACCGGTCGCAGTCGACGCTGCGGCAGTTCCTTGCGGACGCCTCGCACGAACTGCGGACGCCGCTGACGTCCATCCAGGGGTTCAGCCAGGCGATGGTCGATGGCGCCGTCGACGACCCGACGGACCTGGCGGAATCAGCGCGCATCATCAACGAAGAGGCCCAGCGGATGCGCGCGCTGGTCGATGACCTGCTGTACCTGTCGCAGATCGAGACCGGCCAGGTCACCGTGCAACCGGAGCCGCTGGCGCTGGACAACCTCCTCAATTCGTGCGTGGGGCGCTTTCAGCGGCGAGCGCAAGAGAAGGACGTGCAGATCGAGTCGAAGGTCCCGGCGCTACCGGAAGTGCACGGCGACGTGCGACGCCTGGAGCGCGTCTTCTCTAACCTGCTGGACAACGCCGTCCGCCACACGCCAAACAGCGGCACCATCACCATTGCGGCACAAGCGGCGAACGGCAGCGTGAAGGTGGGCGTCCACAACACCGGTTCCTTCATTCCGCCGGAGCACTTGCCACACGTCTGCGAACGCTTCTACCAGGTCAACAACTCATCGACAAACGAGGAAGGGCACACGGGCCTGGGGCTCGCTATCGCGTCCGAGGTCGTGCACGCCCACGGTGGGACGATCTCGGCAAAGAGCTCGCGGAAAGACGGCACGGAGTTTACCGTGACCCTGCCAGTGAATGTGCCTATCGTGCCTTCCCCGGCGAGCGCCTAGCCGACCTTCTGACCCGTTCGGATAATTGCGCCGGGCTCATTTGCTATGCTATGATGCCCGTTGCTGTGTCTTTCGGTCGCGACGACTGCGGGCGGTTTCGTCGAATCTCCATGGGGTCCATCTGAAGGTAGCCCGCTGCCGTTCGGGCGTCTGTCGCGGTAGTCCAAACGGCTCCGGCAAGAGGCCGGGCTGTCAGGAAAGGGGGGATTGATGCACGTTACAATCGACGGGTACGGCGGCGACCCGCAGAAGCTGGCCGACGAGAATCTAATAAGCGCGTTCTTGGACTTCTGCCCCGCTGCTATCGGGATGACCAAGATCGCGCCTCCCTATGTTTGCCGCTATTCAGGCGTGAAGCCGGAAGACTGGGGCATCTCAGGCTTCGTTCTCATCGCCGAAAGCCATATCTCCGCGCATACCTTCCCCGAGCACGGCTACGTCTGGGTCGACATCTTCTCCTGCAAAAGCTTCGACGCCGACGCCGCCATCGACGACATTCGCGAGCGCTTCGGACTGAGCGACTGCCGGGTCCACAGCCTGGCCCGCGGCCTTGAGTTCCCGCATAGCGTGACGGCATCCGTGCCGCTTGCCGCCTCTGAACGCCATTGGGTCGCCGACTCTCTTCAGACCGAAGAGAGCAAAGCGGCCCACCCCTTGTTACATTCCTGACCGTCGCTCACCTTCCCGGAGACCTGCCCATGGACGACCTCTTTCATTCTCGCGTCCGGCCGTTCTCTGTCGGCTCTCCCATGACCGCCGCGCAACTGCTGGAGGCTATGGGCGGCACGGCCTTTCAGGCGCGCAACGTCGCTCAGGCGGCCCAGATCTGGTCGCGCATGCTGGCGGACGACTGCCTCATCATGTTCGGGCTGGCGGGAGCGCTGGTGCCCGGAGGCATGCGTCGGGTTATCGTTTATCTGATCGAGAACCGGATGATCGACGTCCTCGTCAGCACGGGCGCGAACCTGTTCCACGATGTCTACGAGACACTGGGCAAGCCGCACTTCCAGGGAAGCGCCCACTCCGACGATCACGAACTGGGGCGTCGCCGCATCAACCGCTTCTACGACGTCCTAGCGCCGGAGAGCGACTTCTCGGCGGCGGAGGAGTTCGTCACCCAGCTCTCGTACACTCTCGACCGCACTCATCCCTATTCGACTCGCGAATACTTCCGCACGGTCGGTGAAGCGCTGATTCCAGTGGCACAGGAGGAAGGAATTCTGACCGCAGCAGCGAAGCATAACGTGCCTGTCTATTCGCCGGCCTTGGGCGACAGCGTCCACGGCCTCGCCATCGCGTTCGGACGCGCCCGCAGCGACGAGACAGGGCCCAACATGCGCCCCGTCCTGTTCGACATCATCGGCGACATCCTGGAAACAGCTCACATCGCCGCGACCGCGCCGGCGACCGGCGTCATTTACATCGGCGGCGGCACGCCAAAGAACTTCATCCAGCAGGCAGAAGTCGGCGGCTACATATTCCGAAGGGAGCTTCCCGGCCACAAGTACGCCGTTCAGATAACGATGGACCAGCCTCAATGGGGCGGGTTGTCCGGCTGCACCTTCGAGGAAGCGCAGTCGTGGCGGAAGATAGCGCCGGACGCGACGATGGTGACCGTCAACGTCGAAGCGACCGTCGCCCTGCCGCTCATCGTGAGCGCCCTGGCAGAGGGCAGCGCCGATATCATCAAGAAGCGCCGGCCGCCCGCCATCAGCTTAGAGGGCATGCCGGGCGCCTGGCCGCAACCCGAGGGAACGTGATGGATCAAAACCTCTACTATCCGCCGTTCGGTTTCCTGGCACCGGAGCCGCACCTGATCGGCTATGAGTCCGCGCGCGTCGTCATCCTGCCGGTCCCGTACGACGCCACCACAACGGCGCGAGCCGGAGCGCGAGAAGGCCCAAGCGCTATTATCCATGCTTCGCAGGACCTGGAACCGTTCGACCTCACGCTCGGCTTCGATACGACGCAGCACGGCATCCATACGCTGCCGGACGTCGCGCCTCAGAGCGACAGCCCCTCGGCCATGGTCGATCGGATCGAGAAGGCGGTCGGCGGGCTGCTGGACGATGGGAAATTCGTCGTGACCTTGGGCGGCGAACACACACTTTCGATTGGTGCCGTGCGAGCACATCTTCGCCGCTATCCTGACCTGTCGGTGCTTGCCATTGACGCTCACGCGGACCTGAGGGACGAGTACCTCGATTCGAAGTACAACCATGCCTGCTCGCTGCGGCGGATAGTCGAGAGTTGTCCAGTCGTCCAGGTGGGGATGCGCAGCGCCAGCGAGGATCAGCTCCAGTTCATACGGGAGCACGACTTGACCTTCCTCACGCCCTCCGCGTATCGAGCGCTCCCTGATCCCGCCGGCCATGTGGCAGGCAGGCTTTCGCCAACCGTATACGTGAACGTGGACATGGATGGGTTCGATCCTTCGCAGATGGCGGCCGTGGGCACGCCCGAGCCGGGTGGCCTCTTCTGGGACGAGGTGATAGACATTGTGACGACGCTCGCGAGGGGACACCGGATCGTCGGCTTCGACCTGGTGGAGCTGGCGCCGGATTTCGGTCCGCCGGCCTGCGCCACGCTGGCGGCAAGGCTGGCACAGAGGATGATCGGCCTAGCGCTGGGGCCGCCCTCCGGCGCCTGACGGCTACGGAAGCAGATCTCGCATCTGCTCCAGGTGCGAGGCGCCGTGCTCAATCGCGATGGAGCAGGCCTCGGCGACGGTGATTTCGCCCTCTGACCAATGCCTGCCGTTTCGCTGCCAGCCCTCGTCGTCTAAGCCCTGTAGCGTGTCGATCATCTGGCGACGGATGCGGCGGAAATCGCTGAGGATATCTTCTATGCGGGCTTCCTGGTAGCCACCTTCGCTCACGCCGTCGGCGGGGTCGATGCGCTCCAAATACGGGTCGTCCTGCGTCGTCATGAGAATGATGCGCTCCTGCCAGGTGCGGGCATCGACGACGAGATGACCGCACACCTCTTTCATCGACCACTCCCCCTCAGCCGGCCGGCGACGCAGTGTCTCCTCGTCGAGGCCGAGAACGACGGCCGCGACCTCCTCGGGAACGACCGCCAGACGCTCCATGAGATCCCCGTGCGCGTCCATCTATCGCTCCGTCACGCCCAGGCGCTCGAGCAGCCCATCCAGCTCCTCATCGCTGTAGAAGTGGACGGTTATTCGGCCGCCGCGCTGTCCCTTCACGACACTCACGCGCGTCCCAAGGGCAACGCGCAGCCGCTCCTCCAGCGCCTCCAGCTCGGCGTTTCGTCGCGGATGTCTCCGCGCTCGTCGTTTCTCAATGCCCGCCGGCCAGGCCCGCGCCAGTTCTTCAGTCTCTCGAACAGACAGCCCCTTCGCAACGACACGCTCCCAGGCCTGTCGACGCAACTCCTGGGGCAGGCTGAGGATGGCCCGGGCATGGCCTTCGCTGATTTCGTTGCTGGCCAGGCTGGCCCGCAGGTCGTCCGGCAGCGCCAGGAGGCGAAGCGAGTTGGCCACAGCCGACCGGCTACGTCCGACACGCGTCGACACGTCCGCCTGCGTGAGGCCAAACTCGTCGATCAGACGACGGTACGCCTGGGCCTCTTCCAGCGGGTTCAGGTCTTCGCGCATCAAGTTCTCGACAAGCGCCAGCTCCAGACCTTCGCGCGGCGTCGTCTCTTTGACGATGACCGGCACCTGCGCCAGCCCGGCCAGCCTCGCCGCTTCCAGCCGTCGCTCGCCGGCGATGACCTGATAAACGGGCGCAGCACTGCCTATCGAATCCATCCTCGTCACGAGGAGCGGCTGGAGGATGCCATGTTGACGGATGCTCTCCGCCAATTCCTCCAGCGCCTCTGCCTCCATGCCGAGCCGCGGCTGATACGGGTTACCGACTATGAGATCAACGTCGACCGATTCACGTAAGGGCGCGGGCCCCGGGATGAGCGCGCCAAGGCCCCGGCCCAGTCCAGTCCTATTTCTTACCATCGCTTCTCTCCTCCGGCTCCCGCCTTCCTGCCGGCACCGGTCTCCTCAGCGTCGCCAGCAGCTCGTCAGCCAGCGCCTCGTACGCCTTGCAAGCGCGCGAGCTACGATCGTATACGACCATAGGCAAGCCGTGGCTCGGCGCCTCGCTCAGGCGCACGCTACGGGGGATGACCGCGCGAAAGGTGTTCGCGAAATGCTTTCGCACCTCCTCCTCGACCTGCCGCGACAGGTTCGTCCGGCCATCGTACATCGTCAAGAGCAGGCCCTGCAATCGCAATCTGTGATTCAAGTTCTGCCGCACAAGCTCCAGCGTCTCGATCAGCCGGCCCAACCCTTGAAGCGCCAGGTATTCGCATTGCACCGGCACTATCACCGCATCAGCGGCGCTCAGCGCATTCACCGTGATCAACCCCAGCGAAGGCGGGCAATCCACCAGGACGAGGTCATACGAGCCCGCGACTTCCAGGAGCGCCCTCCGCAGCCGGAACTCACGCTCCGATTCTGGAACAAGCTCGACTTCAGCCCCTGCCAGGTCAGCCGTTGCCGGCAGCAGCGCTAGCCCGGCCTGACACGTCTCCACGATAACGGAAGCAGCCGCTTTACCGTCTACGAGTACTTCGTACATGCCTTCCTTCGTCGATTCGTCAAGACCCAGGCCCGCAGTGGCGTTCGCCTGCGGATCGATGTCGACCAGAAGGATGCGCAAGCCCCGCGCGGCCAGGCAGGCGCCCAGGTTGATCGCCGTGGTCGTCTTCCCGACGCCGCCCTTCTGGTTCGCAACGGCTATAATCACTTCAGCACCACTTCGGGATGCTCCGCCGAGACGCGCTCGATGCCATCGCGCCCGGCTATCTTCGATGTGCCTTCGCCCTCAACGCTCAGCCCGGCCGCCGCGCCGGCGAATCGCGCCGCCCTCTCCACAGACCTCGTCTCGTCCAGCGCGATCACGAACGCGGTCGCGAAGACGTCGCCCGCCCCCGTTGGGTCAACCTCCCGATGCGGAAAGGCGCTGATGGTCCGCCAGCGCCCATCATTGTACACCCGGGCGCCACCCATGCCCGAGGTCACGACCACCACTCCGGTCGCGCCCTGCCAGGCCTCCAACGCGTTGCGATCATCCCCCAGGTCATCGTCCGACGCAATAACCACGTCGACTCCCCTGAGCGACAACCTGCCATCCCAGCGTTTCGGCACCACCAGCCCGTCCGGCGCAACCTCGCGCAGCCAGCCCTGCGCACAGAAGCCAACCAGCGAATCGCCGAACAGCGCGCCCAACTCCGGACCCATCTCCCCAATTACCGGGCCCAACAGAACAACGCGCGCCTCTCGCCAACTTACCGGAATGTCTTTCGCCTCGATCGGCCGCGCCTGCGCCCACACGTGTTGAACACGCTTTCCACCCTCATATCGGTTCTCGAAGGACGTAGTCTTATCAGAGCTATGCAGACACACAGCCGTGCCGGGCAACCAAATGGATGTGTCGACGTCGCCGGCGGAGCACGTCACAACTCCCACGCTCAATCCCAGCTTCGACGCCTGGGCAGCCGCGTAGATCACGGTGCCGCCAGGGCGCCAGCTGTCATCGCTGACGTCCTTTACCACGTGCCCGATGACCACGAAATGTGGGGTCATTAACGTGAGGTCGACTGCCCGCCTTGGGACAGTCTCAAGGGGTTCTCGCCGCTATCGCGCGGGGCGAATAACGACCTTCCGATTCTCGCCCTCGCCGATGCTTTCCGTTATGACCGTTGAGTCCTCCGCCAGGGCCAAGTGCACGATCCGCCGCTCGTTCGGCGGCATCGGCTCGAGCGTCATTATTTGCTTCGTCGTGCGCACGCGTTCGGCCATGTGCAGAGCCAGGCTCTTCAGCGATTGTTCCCGCCGCCGCCGGTAGCCCGCCACGTCGACGCCGAACCCCGCCTTCGCTTTAAGCCGCCGCCCGACGATCAGGTTCACCAGGTACTGAAGCGAAGCGAGGGTCTCGCCACGCCGGCCGATGAGGACGCCCAAGTCGTCGCCGCTGATGTCCAGCACCGTCTTCACCACCACTGAGCCGTCCCCCGGGCTTTCCGGCTCGCGCACCCGAACGCTGGCGTCAACTTCCATCAGTGACAGCAGCTTCTCCAGCACTTCGACGCCGAGGGCGATGTCCTCGTCCGTCACCTCGTGCTCAGCTTCGGCCGGGCTCCTCGGCGATGCGTTTTCGCCCTTCGGCGTCACGACCACGCGCGCTTCCTCTCCTCCGATGCCGAGAATCCCGGACCGACCCTCCTTGACGACCTCTACGTCGACCTGGGTCCGCTCCAGTCCCAGCTCCCCCAGAGCCTTCTCTATCGCTTCCTCGACTGTCTTACCGCTTGCGTCTACGCTTGCCACGGCGTGACCTCTTCCTATAGCGGCGGCCATCCGCCACGGATCCCTCTTCCACCGCCTCCTCCTCATCCTCTTCCTCTTCTACAACTTGTGGTGCTGGTCTTGCCTCAGTCGCAGCTGTCTTCGGTGCCGGAACCGGCTGTAACGAGAACAGGCTCCGCCACGTCAAACCACCCGACCCAACGAACGCGTACTGGAGCACAATGCCGACGACGCTCGATACCACCCAGTACAGCGCCAGACCGCTGGGGAATGAGATGGCAAAGTAGGTGAACATCAGCGGCATCATCCAGAGCATGGTGTTGTTCATGGATGCCGAACGTTCGTCCATTGCCGGCGGCGTCGTCATCTTTTGCTGAACGAACATCGATGCTCCGGTCGCCAGCGCCAGGAACACGTTCGGCGCGCCCAGGTTCAAGCCAAGGAACTTATTGCTCAGCGGAACCGCATGCTGGATGAACGCCCACGGGTAGAGGTGGTGCGACAGGTTTATCGTACTCTCCGGCACGTCGCCGACCGTGAGCCGCAGCACGCTGTACAGCGCGAACCATATCGGCAATTGCGCGACCATCGGCAATATGCAGCCCAGGGGATTTATGCCCGCCTCCCGGTACAGCTTCATCGTTTCTTCTTGCCGCCGCCGTGGGTCCTTGTACTTCTTCTGGACCTCCTGAAGCCGGCCCGACATCGCCGACATAGCCCGCGACGACCGCAGCTGTCGCAGCGTCAGCGGGAATGTACCCCCGCGCATCAAGATCGTGAACATGATTATCGCCAACCCAAAGCTGCCGAACACGTTGTTCAGCAGCACCAAGGCGTTCGCCATTGGGTTGACGAGTATCCAGTTCCAGAGCATCGTAATCATTGCTACGTCTTACCGCTTCAATATTTGTCTACTGCGGCAACTCCACAGTCGTGATCGTTCCTCTAACCGGATCTATCTGCTGCACGGCGCCGTTCTTCGCGCCGCAGTATACGCTGCTGCCGTTCACGACCAGGTCCGAAAGGACGCCCGCACTCGCCTTGCTCGACCAGAGCTGGCTGCCCGTCGCAGGATCGAGGCCGTAGACATTCCCCTGGTCTGTCGCGACGACCAGCGTCGAACTGGCTATGACCATGCCGCTTCGAACGACTCCCTGCGCCTCGAAGGGCTTATCCCAGCGCAACTGTCCGCTGCTCGCATCGACGGCGTATACCGACCCGCTGAGCGAGCCGAAATAGACGATTCCGCCGCTTACCAGCGCGCGATTCCAAATCCAGTCGTTCGCCTTGTAGCGCCATTTCATCTGGCCGGTCGAGGCGTCGAGAGCGTACATCCACTCGTCGAGACCGCCCACGTAGACCGTCCCGCTATCGACCACCGGCGTCGAAGCCACGGCGCCGCTGGCCGAGAAGGGCTGCGGCCAGCGCGATTGGCCGGTTGCGGCATCGATCGCGTAAACCTTCTTATCCATCGAGCCGAAGTAGACGATGCCGTTGGCGACCGCGGGCGTCGACCATATCTTCTGGCCGGTGCAGAAGGGGCTAAAGACCTGATCGCCGCTGCTGACCGTGAAGGCATACAGACAACGGTCGGATGAGCCGACGTAGACGGTGCTTCCGTCAACTACCGGCGCGCCGACGATGTGCCCGTTCGTAGACTGGGACCACGTCTCGCTTCCGTCAGACTGATTCAGCCCGTAGAGCGTCCCGTTGTAGCCGGCGAGAAGGACAAGTCCCGATGACAAGGCCGGCGTGCCATAGAGAGCGATGAGCGAGATGTTCGACTTCGATGGCGGGAACGTCCAGACGCGGCTGTTCGCCGTCAAATCAGCATCGATCAGGCTCTTGTGATTCGGCGAAACGTAGAGGCTGCTGCCAGAAAAGACGGGACTCGCCCAACCCTGGGGCGAAGTGACGCCGCGGCAACCGCTCAGCAAAAGGACAAGCGCCAGGGAGAAAAGGCCCAGACCCAGGGCCTTCACTTTGCACGATGTCTGAATCTCACTCCTCCGGCAGTCCGCCTCAGACGGACAATGTTTCACGTGAAACAGGCGGCCAAGCCTCTATTGCGGCACCGGGTCGTACCCTCCCTTGTGAAAGGGATGGCATCGACTGAGCCTGCGAACGGTAAGCCAGCCGCCTCTCAATAGACCGTAACGTTCAATGGCTTCGTAGCCGTATTCGGAGCACGTCGGCTGAAAACGGCAAGCCGACGGCCTGAACGGCGAAATCGTTCGCTGGTAGAACCTGATGGCTGCCAGCGCCGGCTTCTTCATTACTCTTTGACCTCTTCCACAACCGTCAGCAGCAGTCCCGCTCGCCTGAGCAGCAACGCCAGCGAGTCGCGCAACTCCCAATAGGTCGCCTCAGCCGCGCTTCGCCGGGCTATCAGCACTATGTCCCAACCTTCCCTGAGACGGAGCGAACGCACCGCCTCTCGCAATCGCCTGCGCACTCGATTCCGCACTACCGCCTTACCGACGGAGCGGGCAGTCACGAAGCCGTAGCGATTGTGGGGCAAAACGTTGGCCCGCGGCCGAATCACCAAAAGCCTGCTGGAAAAGGAGCGCCCCTCCCGATAGGCGGTGGCGAAATCGCTGCTCTTCCTGAGACGCTGTTCCCTTCGCATCTGGCCCGGCCTCAGGGCCCATCGAACCGACAGGCCCGGCCGTGCTCTAGACCGTCAGCCGGTAGCGGCCCTTTGAACGGCGCGCTCGCAGGACGAGGCGCCCGCCGCGAGTGCTCATGCGGGCAAGAAAACCGTGGACTCGTTTCCGCGGAATACGTTTTGGCTGGTAGGTGCGTTTTGGCAAGTCACTTCCTTCGGTTGTACATCCGAACACAATGATAGAGGAGCGGCAAGAGGGTGTCAATTGGGCCGGACGCGGCGACGGCCGCCGCCTAGCCGGGCAGAGAGGGTCTCGGCGCCCCTTCGTAGAGGTAGCGGTAGACGGCCAGGTTCTCCATCACCAGCCGCACGTACAGGTTCGCCTCCCCGATATCGACCTGCTCCAGGAACATGTCCACGTCGTCGCCCGCGGCGTCGCGCCAGCTCTCGACAGCGCCCGGGCCCGCATTGTAGGCGGCGAGGGCGTAGTAGAGGCTGCCGTCGAACTCGTCGAGCTGCTGCTTCAGGTAGTAAGCACCGAACTCAACACTCACCACCGGCCGGAGCAAATCCGTGTCCGTAAAGTCCGTGGCGCCCAGGTCCTTGGCTATCCCTTCGGCAGTCGAAGGCATGACCTGCGTAAGGCCGCTCGCGCCGGCGCCGGAGCCAGCCAGGGGGTCGAAGGAGCTCTCCTGACGCATCAGCGCCAGCATCACGTCCGCCGAGACGCCTTCCTGCTCTTGCGCCGATCCTAGCAGTCCCATGTAGTCCTGCGGATAGGCCAACTCCAGAAGCGCTTTCGGTGCCTTTGCCCGCTGCTCCGGCGAAACGGTCTCCAGCACCAGCTCAGCGCTGCTCGCCGATATCTCCGTCTGTCCGATCCACTGGAACGCGAGCGCCAGTTGCCAGAGCGCCTGCGCGTCACTGCTGTGATCGTACAGGAGGTCGCGGAACTCCGCCGCAGCCGACCGCGGGAAGCCGACCGCCAGCAGAGCCTGCCCCTTTTGCCAGCGCGGGTCGAGCAGGATGCCCAGAGTCGACGTCGCCGGTTGCCCGGTCACCGATGCCAGCCACGAGGGGACGTCCTGGTCGTCGCTTTCGACCGGCGGCAAGGGAGTCGCTTTCTTGCCGGCGGCGGCCAGAAGTGAGGCGGCACGCAGGCCGTAGTAGTCAAGCGGCCAATTTTCGGCGAGGTCCTGGAGATGTGAGGTGGCGATCGCGGTATCGCCGTTGGCCATCTCCGCCTTCGCCGCCCAGTAGAGAGCATGCGCCTGGGCTTCCTCGCTTGCGCCGGAAGTGAAGCTGCGCCACGTATTGGCAGCATCCTGATAAAGCCCCTGCTTGTACTGTAGCAGGCCTCGACGGAAGCCCGCGTCCTCCGCCCAGGTCGAAGCGGGGTTCTGCGTCAGTATTTGATTGTAGGCGTCGTCCGCCTCCTGCCAGCGCGACTGCTTCTCGAAGATAAGGCCGCTCCACCAGAGGGCGTCATCAGCCAGACTGCCCGAGGGATCGAGCTGGAGCGACGTCGCGTACTCCTGGAGAGCCGAATCGTCATCGCCCAGACGTTCATCGATTGCCGCGATATAGTAGTGAGAAGCGGCGGCGTTGCCGCCATTGGGCTCGGCCGCGAGGTAGTCGTTGAACGACTGCAAAGCCTCGTCATTCTCGAAGTGTCGATAGTGAACTACGGCCTGAACATAGGGGTCGACGGCAACGCCGCTGTCCAGCAACGTCTGGAGCGCTTCCGAGGCGGCATCCATGTCGGGATATGAAGCGACGACCTCAAGCAGATCATCCGCCCAGCCGGCAATACCGAGACCCGACTTCAGGATTCCAATCCGCTCGAGAGCGTACGCCTTGTCGGCGGAAGCATCGCTTTCATCGTATAAGCGCTGATACCACTTGATTGCCTCGCTGTCCGCGTTGGCGCTCTCCAGACCCTGCGCGACGGAAACGATGATTCCCGAACGCAAGCTCTCCGGCAGCCCTTCGAGCGCGGCTTCCGCCTCCTGCTCCGCCTCGTCGATGCGGCCCAGCGATAGCAGCGCATACGCGGTTTCTGAATGGGCATTCGCGGCTGCCACACCCCCTTCGCTGATGTACTGGCCATACGCCTGGACAGCGTCTACGTCGTCCGGCGGCGTTTCGGCGGCATAAGACCGCGCCAGCAGAAAATCGGCTTCGGGGTCGCTGCCGCCGTCTGCTTTGTACTCAGCGATGGCATCCGCTGCCAGCTGCGAATCGTTCGTCTGGAGGGCCACGCGGGCCATGTCCAACCGGGCCTCCTGCTTGTCCGCCTCACTTCCCTCCCTAACGACTGCTGCGTAGCCCGCCTCTGCTTCTTCGTATTGTCCGTTTCGCTCCAGGCTGGCTGCCACCGTCAGGTCGGCGGGAACGGGAGTCGCTGTCACCTCAGATGTCGGAGTACCAGGGGGCTGCTTTGACGAACTCCTGCAGGCAGTAAGGAGAAGCGCGGCCGAAGCGATGACGGCCAGAGCCAGATGCAGCCGATGAACCGAGGACGGTTTGTCTGGTAGAATAGGAATGGTCATCGGGCGCGGCCTTCCGAATCAAAAGACGCCGCTGAGGACACGTTCGTTGACGTTATGTTACTATTCAGCGCCAGCGGCGTCAAAAGCAATCCCATGAACCTTTTCCGCTTCACCATCATCGATGAACACGGCGTCGTGAGCTTCGTCGCGCACGCCGAAGCGCTGCCGGCACTGCTGAAGGCACTCGCCCGACAGGCGGACACGCTGCGGCAGCTGCTCGATTCGACGGCCCCTTATTACTACGACCTACGGGAGCGCGTCTTCAACGGTCTGGCCGTCTTCGACGAGAGAAACGTGCCAGGCAATTATGCCGCGATCCACGACGACTTGCGGAATCGGCCGGCGCACGAACAGCCCGTCTTCCGCGTCGTCGACGAGGAGACGCGCGAGGCGAGCCTGAGGCCCGTAAAGGCCGGTTGTGTTATTGTCAACCTGCTGGCGAAGCGCATCGTCCAGATTCAGAACACTTACCAGCAGATCGGTCGCAAGGGTTGCGGCCGGATCTTCGACGGCGAACGCGTGACGGAGAGCGTGTACTTCTATCGCCTGCCCGGGGAGTGGCAACTGGTGCCCTGAGACGGCGGTAGCGAAATAGGGAAGTGGAGCGAGCCATCGGCGACCAATCGGAGTGGCTGGGACGCCCGGTCTGGGCGGAAATCGACCTCGAAGCCCTCGAGCACAACGTCCACGCGCTTAAGCGGCAGGCCCGCGGCGCCCTACTGATGGCTGTCGTCAAGGCGAACGCCTACGGTCACGGCGCCGTCGGAGTTGCGAAGGCCGCTCTTGCCGCCGGGGCCGACCGGCTGGGCGTCGTCTGCGTCGATGAGGGCGAAGAACTGCGTCGGGCCGGCATCACAGCGCCGATCCTCGTCATGGGGCATACTCCTGTATCGCTGGCCGAGCGTGCCGTCGACCTGGACCTCGCAACAACCGTCAGCTCCCGCCACTATGCCGAGGCGGTCTCCCAGGAAGCGGCGAAGCGCGGCGTCACCGTTCCCGTTCACCTGAAGCTCGAAACGGGCCTCAACCGCTACGGCCTGCCGCCAGAGCAACTCCTGCCGCTGGCTGAATCGATCCGCCAGATGCCCGGGCTCGACGTCGAGGGCCTGTGGACGCACTTCGCCACCGGCGACGAAACCGACAAGAGCTACGTTCAGCGCCAGCTGAGCGCCTTCCAGGAAGTCGCAGAGAAGCTGCCGTGGGTGAGACTGCGGCACGTCGCCAACACGGCGACCGTACTCGACATGCCCGAGCTGTCGCTCGATATGGTACGAGTGGGCATTGGGCTTTACGGCTGCTATCCGTCTGGGGACGTGAACCACGAGGTCCGGCTGCAACCGGTCATGTCACTGAAGAGCCGTGTCGCTCGGCTGAGGCGCATTGAGGCAGGCGAGAGCGTGAGCTATGGCTGCACCTGGACGGCATCCCGGTCGAGCCTAATCGCCCTCGTCATGTGCGGCTATGGCGACGGCCTCAGGCGGACGCTTTCAAACAAGGGAAGCGTGCTGGTGCGCGGACAACGGGCGCCGATAGTTGGACGGATCGCGATGGACATGTGCGTCGCCGACGTCACCGAGATCCCGTACGTCGCTGTTGACGACGAGGTAGTGCTCATCGGCCGTCAGGGCGACGACGAGATCAGCGCCGACGAAGTTGCGCGCCTGACGGACACGATAAGCTACGAGACGCTAACAGGCGTGACGGCGCGGGTGCCTCGAGTGTACCGGCGCGGCGGGAAGATTGTAGGAAGCCAAACGTTGGTGGAGCCATCGCGCTGACATCAGCCGCTCAGCCTCGTATCATTTCAGTGAGCGAAACCGATGAGGGATAATCGATATGGCTCTTCTAGATGCCACGGTGCAGCTCCAGTTAGGCGTCCTGGCAGCAGCTATTGCGGTAGCGCTCCTCGGCCTGCTGGCCTACGCGATCAGGTGCGGCCTCGGCTCTGGTCAAGCCGCTTCCGCCGGAGGAAGACGCCCAGAAGCACGACTAGGGGTTTTTCAGAGACAGGGGAACAGGGCGCGATCCTACGAAGGCAGTGCGCCGTCCTTGGACCTCCGCCGGCGCGGCTTCTTGCCCTTCAGTCGGGAATCGATGTCTCGCAGCCAGCAGTTGAAGGTCGTGAGGCGCTTCTCCAGGTAGACCTTCATCTCGTCCAGGGCATCGACCTTCTGCTGCAGGAGTCCGTGCTGGTGCTCCGTGACCTCGATGGCGCGCAGGACGTTCGTCCGCTTCTCGTGTAGGTCGGCGTCGGGATTGTAGCCGGCGACAAGCTGCATTTTCACCTCTTCGGCGTCGACCATCTCCTTGATCTCAGCCAGAGAGAAGCCGAGCAGCTTCTGCAGGTCTTTTATTCGTTCCACACGCTGGACATCGTCGTCAGAATAGAGGCGAAAGCCGCCGTCCATGCGGCTAGGCGGCCGCAGCAGGCCCTTCTCCTCATAGAAACGGAGCGTGCGTTCAGTGACACTGGTGCGCTCCGCTACCTCGCCGATTCGAAGGTGCGGCGACCCGGGATTTGCCTTCGTTTTCGCTCTATTCGCCATTCGACTGACCAAATCATAGAGGTCAATGACCTCGACGTCAAGGTTATTGTTTGCCGATCCCTTGAGGAAAACGGGAACCGGGCTCGAAGGCAGAGCTACTCTTCCTCGCCTTCCTCTTCTTCTTCGCCCTCCTCCGCCATCATCTCCATGGCACGCGGCAGCAGCGCTTCCAAAGTGGATTCGCGACGCCTTCGCGGGCCGGGCAGTTCTTCAATTGTCTTGACCAGCGCGGGCAACTCCTCCAGCGCTTTGTCATCGGCCCCGTCGATAAGTAGCACGGAGATACCGGCATCGCGCAGGCACTCCAAGTCAGCGCTTTCCACGGGGAGCTTGACGGGCAGCATGAGGGGCTTGTGCGTCAGCGCCACGACAAGCCGCAGCTCCACCTGCTTCTGGAGGGTCAACGGACCAACGTAGTCCTCGAGCAGGACGGCATCGAGAACGACGGATTCGAGCACCCGCAGGTAGTTTTCCTCGAGGCCGCTGCGCAGGGTAAGAACGTAGCCGACCTTCTCTTCGAGCAGGGCACAGGCGAGCGTCGTTTCAGCGTCGAAGACCAGGAAATCAGCGCCGGCCTCCAGGAGAGCCCTAGTCGCCTCAGAGTCGACCTTCTTGGGCCAGGCCCCGACGGGCGTCTCAGCCGCTACTGCTGATGCGGATTTAAGGGCGTCCGCCTGAGCATTTTTGAGGATGATCGCGCCCGCGCCTTTTTCGATTGCCTGCGGCGCCTTTCCCGCGTCGTCGCTATCGAACTGGACGGCGACGAGCAGTTGAGGATTCTTCTGAGGCCGCACGGCGCGGAAGCCGATTGGGGCAGCTTCCTGGCGCATCGTCTTGCGTATCCTGTCGCCGAGCTTGCTCATAGCTGGTTCCTTCCCCCTGAACGCTTAGCGGATGATAGCCGTGACGTGGAACGTCTGTCAATCCGAGTATAGCAAATGGAGCAGAAAGCTTGCGAAGGTACCGGGCAAGTCGCGGCTGCTCGACGCGGCGCCGGCGTCTTTGCTTCACAAAGACCGGAGCCCTCCGCTACATTTCATCCCGCGGGAATAACAGCGGCCGCCCGGCTCCTGTGAGGGGCGGCCGCAGAAATGGCTCGATCCTCTTCGCCCTAGGCCTTCAGCTTTCGGCAGGCCTCGACGAGCGCCGGCATCACCTTCTTGTAGTCGTCGACGATCCCGAACCGCGACGACTTGAAGATTATAGCCTCTGGGTCCTTGTTGATCGCGACGATGTTCTTCGAGCCGGAGCAGCCGGCCATGTGCTGGCTGGCGCCCGAGATGCCCACCGCGAAGTAGAGATTTGGTCCAACGACCTTGCCGGTAAGGCCGATCTGCTCAGACACCGGCCGCCAGCCGTTGTCGCAGGCCGCGCGAGTTGCGCCAACCGCGCCGCCAAGGCACTTCGCAAACTCTTCGAGCACCGCGAAGCCCTCGGCGCTGCCGATCCCACGTCCGCCGGAGACGATGACCTCAGCGTCCTCCAGACGGATGCCTTCCTCGGCAACTTCCTGGTGACCGACGATCTTGTCGCGGATGGCCGAAGCGTCCACGCCTGCATCGACCTTCGTCACCTGGCCCTGCCGGCCCGCGTCAGCAGCCAGCGGCTCCTGCGCCTTGGACCGGATAGAGATGACGGCCGGGGAGGTGGCGAAGGAGAGGACCGTGCGCGCGTTGCCACCGTAGCAGGGGCGCTCTGCGAGGACTTTGCCGTCCTGCGCGGAGACGTTCAAGCAGTCCATGGCAGCCGTGCTGCCCAGCCGGAAAGCGAGGCGCGGGCCCAAATCGCGGCCCATGTCGCTCTGCCCCATGAGGATAGCGTTCGGGGTAGCGGCCGCATTCACCTTTTCCATTGCGGCAACGAAGCCGTCATTGCTATACTTCGCCAGCGCCAGCTCATCGACGACGAAGACCTGATCGGCGCCCTGCGCTATCAAGTCCTTCGCCAGCCCCTCAACGCCGGAGCCAATGAGGGCCGCCTGTACAGGTTCGCCCTTCTGATCGGCGACACGCCTCGCTGCTCCCAGCACTTCGTAAGTGATCGAGGCAACTGCGCCGCCGCTAACCTCGGCTACAACCAGTATTCCGTTCGCCATGTCAACGCTCCTTATCTCTTGCTAGACGAAAGCTAGATTATCTTCTGTTCGCGCAGCCGCTGCGCCAGCTTGCCGGCGACCTCGTCGGGGGTCTCACCCTCGATGACTTCGCATTCGACTTCGCTGACGGGCTGGAAGAGACGCTCGAGGTGCATGCGGACGGCGCTGGTGCCGGCCGTCGAGGCGTCAAGGCCGAGGTCCGCAGCTTTCCAAACGGTAACCTGCTTGCGGGCAGCCATCATGATCTGCTGCAGCTTCGGATAACGCGGCTCGCCCAGTTCGTTGCTGACGGTCACGAGCGCGGGCAGGGGCGCCTCAATAGTGTCATAGCCCTCGGCGAGCACGCGCTCGACGACGACTCTGCTGTCCTGAACGGCCACGGACTTGGCGATACTCACGCTCGGAATCCCAAGCATCTCGGCGATGCCGTAGCCGACGACGCCGGCATCCCAGTCGGTCGCCTGGCGGCCGCAGAGAATCAGATTGTAATCGCCGATCTTTTCGATGGCCTTCGACAAGACCAGGGCGGTCGTGTAGCTATCGCCATTCAGCAGGGCGTCGTCGGTGATGAGAACGCCCTCGTCGGCGCCCATGGCCAGGCTGTGCTTGATGACGTCGCGGGCTCCCTCAGGGCCCAGGCTCATCACGGTGATCTTCGCGTCGCCGGTGGCGTCTTTGATCCGCAAAGCCGCCTCGACTGCCAGCGCGTCGAACTGGCTGATCACCGGTGTGACGCCGGCCGCCGGAACGACCTTCTTCGCCGCTTCATCGACCTTGAACGCGGACGCCGGGGCCTCCGGGTCTGGCACTTGTTTGACGCACGTTATGATGTGCAAAGGCATTTGTTGCTTCCTCCTTGTCCACGATTACGTTGACTATTTAACCATTAGTCCCGGCTTTGCCGCGACGGGTAACTCAGGAATTCGCTGCCACCTCCTCGCCGGAACCGGCGGCCCGGCTTGGCGGCGTCGTGCCCACGGCCGCATCCAGCAACTCGGCGACGTCCATGGCGCGCATGCGTTTCTCTTCGTCGGGCTCGAGGGCTGGAATACCGTCTTCGAACATCTGAATGCAGAAGGGGCAAGCGGTAGCGACGATCTTGGCGCCGGTCGCCATAGCCTCTTCTGTACGGGCGTGGTTGATGTGGCGTCCCTTGCTTTCCTCGACCCACATGTGGCCGCCGCCGGCGCCGCAGCAGAAGGTCGTCTTGCGTGACCGCTCCATCTCCGCCAGTTCGGCCTGTGGAATGCTTTCGAGGATGTGCCTGGGAGCGCTTTCTATCTCGTTGTGCCGTGCAAGGTAGCAGGAGTCATGGTAGGTTATCGTCTCTGCCAGGCCGGCCTTCGGTTGAAGCTTGCCTCGCGGAGGAGCTTCTCAAGGAGCTCCGTGTGGTGCAGCACCTCGAACTTGCCGTCGAACTGCGGGTACTCGTTGCGAATGGTGTTGTAGCCGTGCGGGCAGGTGTGTGACGATCTTCTTGACGTCCTTCGACTTCATCGTCTCGATAGCCTGCTGGGCCTGCATCTGGAACAGGTACTCGTTGCCGAGGCGCCGCGCCGGGTCGCCGCAGCAGGTCTCTTCTTCGCCCAGGACGCCAAAGCTGACGCCGGCCTGTATCAGGAGCCGGGCAAAGGCCTGTGTAATCGGCACGTTACGTTCGGATAGGGCGCCGGAGCAGCCGACCCAGAACAAGTATTCCTGCGAGCCGTCGAAGAGGGGAACGTCGAGCCCTTGCATCCAATCCGTGCGGCCGAACTGAGTGCCGCGCCAGGGATGGCCGCGTTGCTCGATCTGCATCAGGGTCGCTTGTGCGGTCTCGGGCATTCGCGCCTCGTCCATGACCAGGTAGCGGCGGACGTCGATGATCTCGGGCACATGCTCGATCATAACCGGGCACCAGTACATGCAGGAGCCGCAGGTCACACAGTCCCAGATCGATTCATAGCCCATAGTGTCGACGAGATTCAGCGGTTCTGCGGCCAGCGCAGGCTTGCCCTTCAGCAGGGAGCCGAGCGTCGGCGTGACGGAGAGCAGGGTCATGCGACCGTGGTGCTCGATCTCCTTCGGCGACAGCTCCTTATCGGTAAGAAACGCCGGGCAGTTCGACTGGCAGCGGCCGCATTCGGTGCAGGTCATAAAGTCGAGCAAGTTCTTCCAGGTGAAGTCGGTCACCTTGCCGACGCCGAAGGTCGGGCCTTCCTCCGCGTTCTCCATCATAGCCTCGATGTTTATGGGCTGGAGGACGCCGGTGCGCTCGCGCCGGTGGAAGAAGACGTTGAAGGCCACGGTCAGCACGTGCGAGTGCTTTGAGTACGGTAGATAGCAGAGGAAGGCAAACAGAATCGTCAGGTGCGTGTACCAGAAGGCGGCGTGCAGCTTGCCCGTCGTGTCGAGGCCCATTCCCATGCCGGACCAGATATTCGACACACCGTAGGCGACGAACGAATACGCCTGTTTGGAACCACCTTCCAGGTTCAGTTCGAAGCTGTTTGCCAGGATGTCGGTAACCATCAGGAAGAAGATGAGTCCCAGGATCCGCCAGGCGTCCATGTTCAGGGTCAGACGCGGCGGCTTGACGAAGAAGCGCTCATAGGCGCCCATGGCAATGCCGACCATGACCAGCACGTTGAACGTGTCCATGACGGGCCGGTAGCCGTCCCAGACGTGGAAGGGCAGATGCTGGAGGCTCAGGGGGTCGGCGACGCCGCTCAGGAGCAGGTTCAAGCTGCGGAGAAGCAGGATCAGGAAGCCCCAGAAGATAAGCGGGTGCAGGATGCCTGAATACCAATACTTGCGGCGCCAGAACCTCCACTGCGCGATCATGATGAGCATGAAGTCGTAGACGCGCTGCGGCAGGTGATCGAAGCAAGGGGCGCCTTTCGCCTTGAAGAAGGGAAGGAGCCGCGCGGCGACCGTCAGCAGGAAAAAGGCGGTAAACCCGACGATTATCAGGTAAAAGAAGATGTTTCCGGGTAATTCAGTTGAAGGTGCCACAATAAGCCTCCTCTAAGCCGCAGCACCGGTTTGGCCCCAACGACTGGAAGAATGTACTAATCTTCACAGCCGGTGCCATCATAACGCTACCCTTGAAATGCAAGCAACGCCCCATCGCCTCGTCGGCTGCGGACAGCGAAATCATCTGTTGCGGGGCGACTGAAGCCTTCCCCTACGTCCTCTAATCACCCCTCCATACGTTTTGCGAAGGTCGGTCTTCAGCACCTTGCCCAACGGGTTGCGCGGCAGCTCCCGCACGAAGACAACCTCTTCCGGCGCCTTGAAGCTCGCCAGCCTGCCTTTACAGTACTGAATGACCTCGTCCTTCGTCAGCGACTCGCCCGGCTGCAGCACGACCAGCGCCATCACCCGCTCGCCCCATTCCACGTCGGGCACGCCGATGACCGCCGCTTCCGCTATCTTCGGATGGTCCTCCAGCGCGCTCTCGATCTCCCCCGGCGATATGTTTTCCCCGCCGCGGATGATCAGGTCCTTCGTCCGGCCGGTAATGAACAGGTACCCGTCCTCGTCGAGGTAGCCGACGTCGCCGGTGTGCAGCCAGCCGTCCTTTATCGTCGCCTCGGTCGCCTCTTTCTGGCCGTGATACTCGCGCATGATGCGGCTCCCGGCGACGCAGATCTCGCCTTCTTTGCCGGCGGCAGCGCGTTGCCCTTGCCATCCATGATCGCGACCTCGATATCGTCCATCGGCCGGCCGACGGAGCGGAGACGCCGCAGCTTCTTCGCCCTCTCCTCTTCGGTACCCTCGATGCGGTGGTCCTCCGGCCCAAGGTAGGTCATCGTCGAGGTGCTTTCCGTCTGACCGTACGCGTTCATAAGGTCGCACTTGAAGACTTCGACGGCGCGGCGGACGACCTCGTAGGGCATGGGCGCGGCGCCATAGGTGATGAGCTGGAGGGAGCTAAGGTCGTACTTGTCGAAGTCGGGCTGGTCCATGACGCGCTTCAGCATGGTCGGCACGACGAAGCTGTGGGTGACGCGCTCCTTCTGTACCGTCTCCAGCCAGAGCTGCGGCTCGAACTGGGGCAAGATGACGAGCGTGCGGCCGCCCCAAATCGACGACATGATGGCCGTGAGGCCGGCGACGTGGTAGACAGGCACTGAGAGGAGCGTTACTTCCGGCGTCTCTTCCGGGTCGGCCGGGCTCATCGTGTTGGCGACGTAGACGGAGAGCGTCAGGTAGGTGAGGATGACGCCCTTGGGCAGGGCGGTCGTGCCGCTCGTATACATGAGGACGGTAGCGTCCTCTTCCTCGAATTCGACGTAGATCTCATCATCAGTCGCCGAGGCGAGGAGGTCGCCGAAGGAGGGCATGCCCGGCGCTTTGCCATCGATGCAGACGAAATCCCTCGCGTGCCGAAGCTCCGGCTTCAGCGATTCGATCAGTTCCAGGTAGCGGCTGCCGATGAAGAGGAGCGTGGCGCCTGAGTCGTTCAGCATGTGGATGATCTCTTCCCGCTTCGCCCGGTAGTTCAGCGGCACGAAGACGGCGCCGATCTTGGCGCAGGCGTAGTAGGTCTCGACGTACTGCGGGCTGTTCATCGCCATTACGGCGACCTTCGTGCCCTGGGCAACGCCTCGCCCCTGGAGAGCGTTGGCGAGGCGATTGACGCGCTCCGCCATCTCCGCGTAGGACACCCGCTGCTCGCCGCAAACAAGGGCTTCGCGCTCGGGCACGACCGCAGCGCTGATGGTTAGGAATTCGGCTGTGTTCATTTTGAAACCTCAGGCGGATTCTAGGACGAGAGGCCGGAAAAACGACAGGGGGTCAGGAGGAAAGCAGGCAAGCGAGGCGGCGCTCCAGAGCAAGGCCCTCTTGGAGCGGCATCTCGAGACCGCACGTGACCGCTTCCTTGGCGTTGCGCAGGGCTTGAGGTGGGCGCCTCACCAGCTCGCGCGCCCAGCTCTCCGCTTCGTCGTAAAGCCGGTCGCGGGGAACGACTCTGTGGACGAGGCCGAGCCGGAGGGCGGTCGCAGCGTCGATATCGTCGCCGCTCAGGATCATCTCCATCGCCACGCCGGGACCGATAGTGCGAGGCAGGAGCTGAGTGCCGCCCGCCGAAGGGATGTAGCCCAGCTTAACCTCGGGCAGACCGAAGCGAGCATCCTCGGCGGCGATGCGAAGGTCGCAGCAGAGGGACATCTCGCAGCCGGCGCCGAGCGCGTGGCCGTGGATGGCAGCGATGAGAGGCTTAGGGAGGTCGAGCATTAGCTGCCAGAGGTCGCGCTCGTGGCGAGCCCGCCGGGCTTCGATGACAGAGGGCGCAGTGCCGAACTCGCTCACGTCGGCGCCCGAGGAGAAGGCGTTGCCCGCGCCTTTGATGACGAGAACCCGGATGTCCGGGTCGTCGCGCACCGCTTCCATGACCGTCCACAACTCATCGCGCATCTTGAGGTTGATAGCATTAAGGACGTGCGGCCGGTTGAGCGTCAACCAGGCGATGCCGTCGCGCTCCTCGAAGGTGACTGTCTCGAAGCCATTCATGCGGCGCTACCGGCCCTTGAAGCGGGGCTCGCGCTTGTCGAGGAAGGCGCGCACGCCCTCCGCGCGGTCGTCGGTTGTTTGAAGTATAACCGTCAGGTCGGTCTCGAAGCGGAGCGCCTGCTCCAGCGGCATCTCCATACCGCGCAAGATGGCCTCCTTGGCGTAACGGACGGCGAGCGGGCCGCGGGAAGCTATTCGCTCCGCCAGCGCTAGGACTTCGGCGTCGACGCCGTGATCCGGGACTACGCGGCTGACGAGCCCGCAGCGCAGCGCCTCCGTCGCGTCGATGACTTCTCCCAGCAGCATCATCTGGAGCGCCTTCGCCCGTCCGACGACCCGGGGCAAACGTTGTGTGCCGCCACAAGAGGGAATCAGGCCGAGCGACGCTTCCGGCAGTCCGAAGCGCGCGCCTTCGCCGCTGATACGGACGTCGCAGGCGAGGGCGAGTTCAAGCCCGACGCTGAGGGCGTCGCCCCGGACCGCCGCGATGATCGGACGGCTGAGGCTGCTGAGGAAGGAAAACGAGTCAGCGACGACACCTTCCGGCGAGGTGTCCCAACCCCGACAAAACGTCTGGCCATCTCCGCTGAGGACGACGACGTAGGCGTCATCGTCATCCTGGATCTCTTCAGCGGCAGCGGCGAGTTCCCTAACGGTCTCCGCGTCGAGCGTGTCGCGTCGCAGCCGCAGCAGGACGACGTGTCCCTTCTTCTCGACGAGCAGGTTCTGGTAGGTCATTGCGAGCCTCGAGGCGTGGCAAGCGTAGCAAGCGAGTTTCGGGCTGTCAACAAAGAACGAAGACGCGCCGTGGCCTGTGCTATATTTGCTGCGAGAGGAGGGTTGAGATGGACCTTGGGCTTGCTGGAAAAACCGCCATCGTTACCGGCTCCAGCCGCGGCATCGGGCGCTCCATCGCCCTGACGCTCGCCGGCGAACGCTGCAACGTCGTTCTCTGCGCGCGCGGCGAGGAACGGCTGCGCGAGACTGAGGCAGAAGTCAAAGCGGAGGGTGTCGAGACGCTGGCGCTCGTCGCCGACGTAACGCGCCGCGAAGACGTCGAAAGGGTAGTCGAAGCGGCCGTCAATCGTTTCGGGCGCGTCGACGTACTGGTGAACAACGCGGGCGGCGGCCTGCCCGGCGATGACGAAGAGGCCTGGGAACGGAGCTATCGCATCAACCTCGCGTCGGCCGTCCTCGCGACCGGCGCCGTTGTCCCGCACATGCGCGAGCAGGGCGGGGGCAGCATAATTCATATCGCTTCGATTTCTGGACGGGAGTCCGGAGGGATGGTGACCTACAATGCGATGAAGGCCGCGATGATCAGCCACGCGAAGCAGATGGCGCGTTCCCTCGCAGGAGACAGGATACGCGTGAACTCCGTCGCGCCGGGCTCCATCATCTTCCCCGGGGGAACCTGGCAGAGGGCCGTGGATGCCAATCCCGAGGCGCTGGCCGCGTTTGTGCGGCAGAACATCCCCTCGGGCCGCTTCGGCCACCCGGACGAGGTCGCGAACGTCGTGGCCTTCCTGGCGTCGGACAAGGCCAGCTGGGTGACCGGCGCCTGTATCAACGTCGACGGCGGGCAGTCGCGGTCGAACATCTAGGAGTGCAGAGTGGCCGAAGGCTTGCTCGACGAGTTTCTGGTCGTCGACCTGTCGCGCGGCGTCGCCGGTGCGTACTGCTGCCTGCTGTTCGCGCATCTCGGAGCCGAGGTAGTGAGAGTCGAGACGCCGGCGATCGAAGGCGGGAGGACTGAAGTCCTCCCCTACATCTCGCCTCACATCTTCCCCGACATAAATGCCGGGAAGAAATCGGTGACGCTCGATTTGTCCGAACCGGAAGGCGGCGACGTGCTGCTGCGCCTGGCCGGGCACGCCGACGTGCTGGTCATCGATTCGTCGCTGCCCGGTGGCCTCGACTACCGCGCTCTCAGCCGTCAGAACCCGAGGCTCCTCCTGACGCATATCACGTCGAGTGACGGCGACGACCTCTTCGCACAGTACTTCACGGGCCTCAACGCCTTCGCGGCCGCCACGCTGCCGCTGGTTAAAATGTCGATCCTTGGGCGCGGACAGGAAATCAACGTCGATGCCGCGGAATGTGTTGCTGCCGCGGCCTTCGCCGTCGATGCCCTTGGAGAGTGGCCGTCGTCTACAGATAGCCCAACGCCACCACCACCGTTTCGTTTGACCGGCCTGACGGCGCTCTCGCCTTTGCCGCAAACCGGCGAGCACAACGATGAGGTCTACTGCGGCCTGCTGGGCCTGAGCGGCGAGGAACTGGCCAGGCTCAAGGAAGCGGGTGTGGTCTGATGTACCGGCTGCCGCTCGCCAGCTACCGCGTCCTCGACCTTGGCCCAACGACGGCGGTGGCTTACGCCGCTCGTCTCCTTGGCGACGGCGGCGCCGAGGTAATCAGGATCGAACGGGCGACCGAGCAGCGCTCGTCACTCTTCCGGCAGCTCAATCGCAACAAGCTTGGCTGCACGTTCGACTTCGCAGCTCATCGCGGCCGCGACCTGCTCTCCCGTCTGGTTACCCGCTGCGACGTCGTCGTCGAGGGCTTCAATGCGAGGGAACAGGAACGTCTCAGCTTAACGTACCAGGCCCTTCGGTCCAGCCGTCCGGACATCATCGTCGCGTCAATTCGCGGGACGAACACCGGGGGTACGACGCCGCTCGACCTCGTAACGGGAACGGCAGGAGCGGCTGCTGTCTGCGCGGCCCTTCTGCACCGTCGCGACAGCGGCGAGGGGCAACACGTGGAGGTGGATGCCCGCGACTGCGCCCGTAGCTTCCTTGGCGTTGAGAAGGCAAGATTTCCATCGCTGGAAGAGGTATCGTCGAACGCGGCGCTGCGAGAACGCGGGCTTTTTGAGCCGGTGTCGCACCGCAACGGCGTGGAGGATATGCCGGCGCTGCCCTGGCGGTTCAGCCTGACGCCCTGCCACGTCCGTCTACCGGCGCCGGAGCCGGGCGAGCACAACCGCTATGTGTTCGAGGAATTGCTGGGTCTGTCGAAGGACGAGATCGCCGAACTGCGGCGGGAATCCTAGAAACGGCCGAGCTGCCTAATCCCTCTCAGCGAGTATCCAGATGTGGTTGGCGAACAGCTGGTTGAGCGGCCAAACGTAGCTTAGCGGCCGCAGGTAGCGGACGGAGTCGAGCAGCATAAGCTCGATCGTCATTCGCCGCGACATGTAGGGCAACTGGCTCGGTATCTCCCAGTACTCCGTCTTGCTCACATGGAACCCGCACTCCGCCAGCGACTGGGCCAGTCCTGAGGCCGTCTGCTCGTTCACGTGCACTCGCCGCTCATCGTCAGTGCGGGGGAACTCGGGGCCGACGGACAGGTTCGGGCCGATCACGTAGCTCTGGTAGCCGGCGATCTCGGCGACGCGACAGACGACGCGGTGGACGTTGCGGATATAGACGGGATACGTAACGTCGTAGAGGAGCTTATTCGGGCAGGTGTGGACGATCAGCCGGCCACCGGGCTTAAGGACTCGCCGCGTCTCACGAATGGCTTCCGCCAGCTCGTTCGGGTAAAGGTGCTCGACGACGTCGCTCATGAAGGCGATGTCGAAGAAAGCGTCGTCGAACTCCAGGGAGCGCGCGTTCATCAGGCGTACGCCGGCCCGTTCGCGCACCTCCGGCGGGTATTCCGCCAGCGCTTCGCCGGCGATGCGCACCGCTTCTTCCGCGTAGTCGATGCCTACGGCCTCCGCACCCAGCATCGCCGCATGGGCGACCAGCTCGCCGCGTCCGCAGCCGACGTCGAGGACGCGCTCGCCGGGCTGGATACGCGCCATGTCCAGCGCCTTTCGAAAGCGGGAGCCGAGCTTGCGGCCGCCGGACTCGCGGAACTCCTTGTAACCCTCGCAGGAGGCAAAGAAGTAGCGCCGGTCATAGACGTCGGGGGAGACGCTTTCGGACGGAGGTCCGTTATCTTCGGGGTCCGTCATGCGATTTCGCCGCTGTTCAGGAAGGACGCGATAGTCGCGGCCAGCTCGTCGCGATGAACCGCGTAGTACCACGAATCTTGCGCCACCATGAGCTTCGAATCGGGTATCTCACGCTGCAGGCGTTCGGCTGAGGCGACGGGATGGAGTTCGTCGTCAGGGTGCGCCATTAGCAGCACGGGCGACCGTATCTTGCTGAAATCCTCGTCCGAGAGCGCCGGCCCATAGACGATGCCGGAGATGGCGGGGATGACCGACTTCGGGTTCAGTGAAAGCAGCCAGAAGCGAATCCACTGGTAGATTATTGGCGCCGTCTTCTTCACCTCGCACCAGGGCTTCAGGCGCAGGGCGATGTTCACCGCCTCCTTCAGGCCAAGGCCCTCGATAAGCTTGGCCAGCCCTCCGAACAAAGCCGCGCCCGGCGCCGACTGCTGCTGACCAACCGGAGGAGGCGATTGGAGGACGATCTTCTCCACTCTCTCCGGGTGCCGGAGCGCGAGAACTAAAATCCCACCGCCGCCCATGGAGCTGCCGCCCATGTGTGCTTTCTTGATCCCCAGGTGATCGCAGAGGCCGAGCGTGTCCGCAGCCAGCGAATCCCACTCATAGTCGACGGCATCGGTGGTGAAGCCGGACTCGCCGTGGCCGCGGGAGTCAAAAGTTACCACGCTGAAGTCGTTGAACAGGGCCGGCGGTACCTCACCCAGAAGATCTGCCATCGCCATGCTGCTGAGGAGGCCGTGCGCTATCACCAAGGGCGGCCCTTTGCCGCGCACTTGATAGTGCATGTTGAAGCCGTCGATTTCGGCGAATGGCATCTTAGAGGTGCGCCAGCAATCCGCCGTCGACGAAAACGGTCTGCCCAGTCAGATAACCGCCTGCCTCGGAGGCGATGTAAATGGCGAGCGGCCCCATTTCTTCGGGCTTTCCCGCGCGCCGCATTGGGATGAAGCGCACCAGACGGTTCGTCTCCGGGTTGGGGTCGCCGAGGCCGGGGGTGTCCTCCATCCAGGCGGGCGCGATGATGTTGACGGTGACGCCGTTGGCAGCCCATTCCTGCGCCAGCGCCCGGGTCAGGTTGAAGACCGCGCCTTTTGCGGCGCAGTAGGCGGAGCAGTTGGGCAGACCGCGCTCGCCGAGACCAGAGGCGACGTTGATGATCCGCCCAAAACCCTGCTGGGCCATCTGAGGGCCGGCGGCGCGACAGGCGAAAAAGACAGTGTTCAGGTTGGCGATGAGTACACGCTCAAGCTCGGCATCGGATATGTCTTCAATAGGCTTAGCCAGGAACAGGTCCGGGCAGTTGACGAGGATGTCGACGCTGCCGAGCTCACGGACGACGGATGCGACGGCACCGGCGACGTCCAGAGATGACGTAGCGTCGATGAGCCGTGCCTCGCCTTTTCCAAGCAGTCGGGCGGTCTCCCTGGCAGCCGCTGCGTCGGCTCCGTCTTGCTCAACCGACGTCACCGCGACCTGGGCCCCCGCCTCGGCCAGGGCCAGGGCAATAGCGCGTCCTGCGCTTGAGCCGCCACCGACGACCAGCGCCTTCTTTCCGGTGAGGTCGAACCCTTCCACTGCCATCTTGTCCTCCTTGAGTTATGTTTGTGATAAGGGCGAAAAGCCGACGGGCGCATAGCCGCCACAGAGGCCTCCGCCGTCAAGCGCGATTGCCTGGCCGGTCAGATAGCTCGATGCATCCGAAGCGAGGAAGACGGCGAGCGGTCCCATTTCCCACGCCTGGCCGACACGCTGCACTGGAATGAACTGGAGGAGAGCGTCCAGCATCTGTTTTTGTTCCGCTCTTTCGGGTCCCTGGGAGATGAAGCCCGGTATTATGCAGTTTACTCGAATGTTGCGAGGCAATAACGCCATCGCCAGCGATTTCGTGAGCGAGATGACGCCGCTTTTGGCCGAGGCGTACGCGATACCCTGCGGAAAGCCTCGAAGCGCCGACCCGGAAGATACGTTGATTATGACGCCGCCACCCTGTTGGATCATTGGCCGCGACGCGGCGCGCGCGCCGTAGAACGCGGCGAACAGGTTCAGCTGCATTGAGCTCAGCCACAGTTCGTCCGTGATCTCCCATGGCTCCTTGTTAGCGGCCGCGGCTTCGCCGATGCCGGCGTTGCTGAGCATGATGTCCAGCCGCCCGAACTCGTCGAGGCAGCGGACGACAAGCGAGTCGACTTGAGCGGAATCGCGAACGTCAGTCCGGACCGCGATGGCACGCCGTCCGAGGGCACGAACATCGGCAGCGGCCGACTCGATCTGCTCCTGCGTCCGGGCGGCGACGACTATGTGAGCGCCGGCCCTGGCGAGGGCAAGCGCCATCTGCCGTCCGAGGCCGCGCCCGCCTCCCGTGACTATGGCAACCTTGTCTGTGAGGAGGAATTGTTCCAAGTGCATCCGCTGCCTTCAGGCCTGTCCGCGACATCATAACATCAGACGCGAGAGCGGGAAACAGGGAGGCAGCGAGCGCGGCGCTTAGCCGTCAACGAATCCCAGAGGTGTCAGTTCGTTGCTTTCGGCGATGAAGGCGTCACCAACGTAGAGCGACGCCGTCTGCGTACCGCTGCACCAGGGGCCGGCGAACCATTGGTCTCCGCAGCGATAGTGGATGATCCTGTCGCCGTACCAGCCGCGCCGGACGGTGTCGACGTCAGAAACAGGACGCGGCGACGAGCCGTCAGTTGAGAGCAAGTAGAACTGTTCAGTGGAGGGATCCAAGGTCGGACACTGAATGTCGGTGGGCTCGCTGCAAGCCTGCTTAGTGAGAGAATAGGACGCGTACAGGAACCCGTTGCTATCCGGCGACCATTCGTAAGGAATGAGGACGCGCTCTTCGCCATTCACGGAAGCAAGATCAGTTCCCGAATCGAGATCGCTAAGAACTATCTGCGTTTTGGCGGTTGACTCAGGCAGACCCGCCATCGGTCCCTGCTCAACGTAGCGGCCGTTCGGAGCCACGAGTACGTAATCCTGTAAAGTCTCGTTGTGAACCGAGCCGTCGAGCATGACGGTAGCCGTGCCGCCCGGCTGCTCTGAATAAGTCGCACCCTGCACCACTACACCCTGTCCGTCGTCGCGCCAGGTCATCTCCCAGGCCTGCCCCACGAAGCCCTGGAAGCCCGCGTCTGACTGAGGGATAGTACGAATTTCCTTGCCTGATAACAGGTCGAGGAACTCGATAAAGGTAGTGGCTGACCAATCCTGCCCGGTTGATCCGTTGCTCTCGCTTACCGCCAGCTTCGTGGCGTCGGGCGAAACGGCTATGCCGATTATCCCGCCCCCTTCCGGAGCCTCGCGCAAGACGCGGGCGTTGCTGCCGTCGAGGTCGTAAAGCACAACCTGATTGCCCTGGCTCACCACAACCTTGTCACCTGCCAGCGCCGCTTTTATCCACTGGCCCTCGGCGCCGGGTTGGAACGACGAGACTTCCTTCTGCGCCCCCAGGTCGTAGGTCACCACTTCGTAGGTGAGTTCGTTCGGCCCAACGCCGCGCATATATATAAAGAGCGGGCCAACCACATCGTTTGCGGCGTGATCGCTCCCGCAAGCGACGGCCAGCAGGCCGATCAGCACCAGAGGGATCGCAACCAGCCAACGCATTTCCGCCTCCTCATTCAGCCGTGGACACCCCGACCGTGACCTTTCGCTGACGATTGTAGCGTAGTTGCTATACGAGCGCAAGGGTGACCTGCCGCCAGCGCCAGCGGCAAGGCCACCCCGCGCAGGATGAGTCCGGTGGTCAACGTGGCAAACCCTTTCGCATAAGCTGTGCGGTGCCAACGAAGGCGACGCCGACGACAACCAGGGCCGCGAGCGGAGTGACAGGAACCGATTCTGAAGAGGATCCTTCGCCGGTCTCCGGGACCCGGGCAACAGGCGCCGGCGCGCCCTGGTCGTTCCGCCCGACGTAAATGTTTCCGGCGCTCGATCCGTACAACTGCTGCTGGCCATCGACGGTCGCTTCGACCAATACGCCCGACTGGACGAATGGACTACCGTGCGCCTCATATGCCGTTACAAGGGTCAGCGATTTGCCGGGCTCCAGCTCATCAAGGCCAAGTGATGATAGCTCCCACTTCGCCAGATTCGCCCCGTTGGAATATGACTCCGACTCGCGCGGGCTGAAGCCCACCGGCTCCACCCCGTCGGGCCCGTAGTGCTCCCACAGCGAGAGTTGGGTCACGGGCGATGAACTGTTGTTAGTGACCGTCGTTGTGAAGACGGCCTGCCTGCCCCGGCTGATGCCGATCTGCCTGACCGACAAGTCCGTCGGCGGCGACGTCGCATCGTCTCGCGCCTCGTAACGACTGGGGGTAGCAGGCACGATGTCGCCGTTGACGGTAGTGGTCCAGGTTTGTTCATGTATTCCCTCCTCGGGCATCCTCAACAGGGCGACAATGCGGACTTCAGCCGTTACCCCAGGCGCTAGCTCGCCGCCGGCGCCGAAGCTTGCCCCGGTGGGATCGAATCGGCAGTGGGTTTCCGTCGACTTCGAAGAGCATGATGTAGCCTTCCAGACTCACGCCGGACGACGAAGTAAGGGAGGTGACGATGTTCGTCAGCGGCTTGTCGCCGGTATTCGTTGCCCTGGTAAGGCAGTCCTGAGCAACCCATTCATTGGGCCGGAAGACAGTCGGCGTGCAGGTCTCCTCGAGCTTGAGGTCCACCGCGCCTCCCGCCGCCTCTGTCGAGCCATTCACTGACAGGAGCGCCAGGGCCAGGGCAAACCCAAGGAGCGACGATTTCAGGACATTCTTTGTCGCCGTTTTCATCGACTTTGCCTCCTTAGCAGCATCGACGCCGTGACCAGTCCGCCGCCTGCCATAGCCAGCAACGCGGCAGCCCACATTGGATTTGACGAAGCAGCATCCGGCCCCTGCCCGCCCTGTCCGAAGGCGATAGGCATATCAGCGCCCGGCGCGCCTTCTCCCAAGCCGCAGTCGCCTAGAGTGACGCTGGCTTCGGTCGCCGGCACGCCGTAACGCTTGATTCCGTCGCCGGCGTCCGCTTCGACCACAACGGCTCTTTCTATGCTGGTGCATTCACCCGTGTCAGCAGGGACGTAGTCGTTGCGAATGGTTAGCGATTCGCCGGGCCCAAGACTATCTCTTCCGAAAGAGGAGAGGTCCCAGAAGATGTGGTTCACTCCATCTCTCCCGAATTCAGCGGAAGGCGCCGGGTCACTGGAAGTGACGTACCCGCCGTCGGATTGCTCCGTGACTTTGAGATAGGTCATCGGGCTGGAAGACTCGTTGCTGATGACCGTCTCGAAGGTCGCCGAGGACGGCTCGCTCGAGTGTTGCGATGTCGTCTTTTGGCTTGTCGTTGTCACGCTGAGGTCAGACGGCGGCGGTGGCGCGTCGTCGGTGGCAGTGAGCCGCACGTCGAGCTTCGCTAGCTCATTTTCGCCTGCGTTCAGACTGTCCTCGCCTTGCCACGTCCCCTCGCTCATCCGCAGCAAGCCGATTAGCTCTGATTTCGAGGACTGGCCGGGCTGAAGCGCGGGCACCTGAAAGCTTAGCGCGGCGGGGCCCACCGGCACTTGCTCGCCGTCGACATTAAGAGAGACCCAGGAATAGTCCGGTATCGGACCGCCCGCGGTCATGACCGAGAGGAGCCCACCCCAGGCCAGATCGTCGCCGTTACTGGTGACGATGGTGACGCAGTCGACGACCACCCATTCGTCCGGCTGCAAGGTGTCCGGCGTGCAGGTGACCTGGATGCTCGCGCTCGCCGAGTCCTGGGCCGCCGCAGGCGTGCCGCCGATTCCCAGCGCCAGTATCGCGGCAACCGCCAGAAAAAGCGCACGACGCCTGGTTCTTGCGACCGTCAAATTCGTCATCGACGCACCCCCCCTGCTGCCTCGAATCTGCCTTCGAAGCACAGACTAGCTGAGTCTCAAAGGCCGTGCTTGACGGGAAGCGGGCGCTTTCCCTGCGCTTTCCTTACGATGCCGCTTCGGAGGCGGGGCAGGGACATTCAGCACCGTTGATGATGGTCGGGGAAGAGTTGGTTAACGGTGATTAAAGGGCCGAGCATTCCGCGGGCGGTTGCGTGACACGCATCGGCGTGAAAGAAGGATGTCTCGGAGCTTGCGCCTACTTGCTGAGGTCTTTGTCTCAGCCTCCGGCCTCCCTCTGCCAGCGCAACACGGGATGACGCGCGGCCCCGGCTTCGTCAAGGCGGCGCAGGGGCGCATCGTGCGGCGCGCTTCGCAGCAGGTCCGGCTCATCTTCCGCCTCGCGGGCGATGGCCAGCATCGCTTCGCAGAAGGCGTCGAGCGTCTCTTTGCTCTCCGTCTCCGTCGGCTCAATCATCAGCGCTTCGTCGACGATGAGCGGGAAGTAGACGGTCGGGGGATGAAAACCGTAGTCGATGAGCCTTTTCGCGACGTCGGCGGTGTGACCCCTTTTGCCTTCTGTCGCGAGCCAGAGAATACCACCTCGTGAAGGCAGCGCCTCTGGTAAGGAAGGTCATAGGCTTGACTGAGGCAAGCAAGCAGGTAGTTGGCGTTAAGGACGGCGTTCTCGCTCACCTCGCACAACCCGGCGGCGCCCAACGTCCGAATGTAGGCATAGGCGCGGACCATAATGCCGAAGTTGCCGTGAAACGCGTCCATCTTCCCGATGCTATGCTCCGGCTCGCGGAACGAATAGCGTCCATCCGCCTCTTTCTCGACGACGGGCGAAGGCAGGAATGGCGCCAGGTGCGCCTTCACTCCGACCGGGCCCGCGCCGGGGCCGCCGCCGCCGTGAGGGGTGCTGAAGGTCTTGTGCAGGTTAGTCTGAACCAGATCGAAGCCCAGTTCGCCGACCTTCGCCCTGCCGAGAAGAGCATTCAGGTTCGCGCCGTCGCAATACAGTTGCGCGCCCTTGGCGTGAACCATCTCTGCGATCTGAAGGACGTGCTGGTCGAAGAGACCGAGCGTATTCGGCAGCGTCATCATGAAGGCCGCCACGTCGTTGTCCAAGGCGTCCGCGAGTGCCTTCAGGTCAGTATTGCCGTTGGCGTCGGAGGCGATCGCCTGACAGCGGAAGCCCGCCGCCGATATCGTGGCCGGGTTCGTGCCGTGGGCGGAATCCGGCAGGAGCACCTTGTGACGCGACTCGCCGCGACTCTCCAGGTAGGCACGCACCGTCAGGATGCTCGTCAGTTCGCCGTGGGCGCCGGCCGCGGGAGCGAGGCTCACGGCGTTCATGCCGGTGACCTCAGCCAGGAAGCCCTGCAGCTCGTGCATTAGCGCCAGTGCGCCCTGGACGGTCTCGACCGGCTGTAGCGGATGGATCTGGGCGAAACCGGACAATCGCGCCAGGTCCTCGTGCAACTTGGGATTGTACTTCATCGTGCAACTGCCGAGGGGGTAGAAGCCACCGTCGACGCTGTAGTTGAGGCAGGCGAGGTTCGTGAAGTAGCGGATGACCTCCGGCTGCGACATCTCCGGCAGCAGCAGGTCCTGGCGAAGGAGCGAAGGTGACGGCATGGCCGAGAGCGGCACGTCGCAGTCAGGCAGGGTTACGGCGGTGCGACCGGGCCGGCTGCGGTCGAAACTGAGCCTGGAGCCGATATCGCGTCGTTCGCCGTCGCTCATTGCATGATTTCCTTCATCGCGTTGACGAGGCTGTCGATTTCCTCGCGCCTGTTCATCTCCGTCACACAGAGCAGGAGGCCGTTCTCGATCTGATCCGACACGTCGAGCCCGCCGATGATGCCGCGTTCCAGCAGAGCCGTGTTGACCTCTGAGGGCGGCTGCGGACAGCGCACGACGAACTCCTGGAAAAACGTCCCGTTGAGCGGCAGAGAGTAGCCGGGAAGCGCAGCGATCTTCTCTGCGGCGTAGTGCGCCTTGTGATAGCAAAGCTCGGCGACCTTGCGCAGCCCCTGCTTGCCCATCGCGCAGAGATAGACGGTCGCCGCGAGGGCGCATAGCTGCTCGTTGGTGCAGATGTTGGAGGTCGCGCGCTCGCGGCGGATGTGCTGCTCGCGCGTCTGCAGAGTGAGCACGTAGCCGGTTCGCCCTTCCACGTCCTTCGTCCGGCCGACGAGGCGGCCCGGCATCTGGCGCACGTGCTGCTGTCGGGTCGCGAACAGGCCAACGTATGGTCCGCCGAAGCTCAGGGGTATGCCGAGCGGCTGCCCTTCGGCGACGACGACGTCCGCGCCATACTCGCTGGGCGGCTGGAACATGCCGAGCGACATCGCCTCCGGCACGGCAACGAACAGAGCGCCGGCGTCGTGGGCCGCTTTCGCGAGCGCATCGGCCTCCTCGAAATAGCCGAAGAAGTTGGGCTGCTGCACGACCAGGCAGGCGTGCTTCTCGGTCAAGACAACGCTGTTCGGCGCCATGATGTCGACGGGCAGCGCGTGGCCTTCAGCGTAGGTCTGAACGACGCGCAGGTAGAGCGGATTGACGGTCGAGAGGAGCGCGAGACGGTCGCGGCCCGTGGCGCGAACGGCCATGAGGCACGCCTCGGCCAGGGCGCTCGCGCCGTCGTACATGCCGGCGTTGGCCACGTCCATTCCCGTCAGCTCGCAGACCAGCGACTGAAATTCGAAGATGGACTGGAGCGTCCCCTGGCTGATCTCCGGCTGATAGGGTGTGTAGGCTGTGGAGAACGAACCCTGCCGGATGACGTAATCGACAACGCTCGGGATGAAATGCGGGTAGGCGCCGGCGCCCAGGAAGCAGGGCATCTCGGCGACGGAGCGATTGCGGGAAGCCATCTGCGCCATCTCGCGCGTCAGCTCCTGCTCGCTGAGGGGCAGCGGCAGCGTCAGGCCCGGGTTGCGGCACTGAAGAGGGATGTCTTCGAAGAGATCGTCAGGAGATGCGACGCCGATGCGCTGGAGCATGGCGCGACGGTCGGCGTCCGTGTTGGCGATATACGGATTAGGCAAGGCAGCTCGTATTGGAAGCTAGTGCTGACCGCCTTCGGCCTCCGCGATCAGCGCATCGTAGCCTTCTGCCGAGAGCAGGCTGTCCATTTCCGATGGGTCGGACGGCTTCAGCTTCATCAGCCAGCCCTCGCCGTACGGGTCCTCGTTGACGACCTCGGGCGTATCGACCGTCTTTCGATTGATCTCGACGACTTCGCCGGAGAGGGGCGCGTAGATGTCCGAGACCGTCTTGACCGACTCCACTTCACCCATCTTCGCGTGCTGCTTGACTCGGGCGCCGGGCTCCGGCAGGTCGAAGTAGACGATGTCGCCCAACTGCTCCTGGGCGAAAGCCGTTATGCCGGCGGTCGCTTCGTCGCCGTCGAGGCGAACCCACTCGTGCTGCTTTGTGTAACCACGGCCATCCGGGCTGTTTGCCATCCTGGCTTCTCCTAGATCAGGTTCGCTTGTAGAAAGGGCGCTTCACGACGGTAACCGACAGCGGCCTTCCGCGTACGTCAACCGCAAGCGAAGTCCCCACCGCGGCGAATTCTGCTGGAACGTAAGCCATGCCAATGCTGATGCCAAGGGTAGGGGAAAAGCCGCCGCTGGTAACTCTACCAACGGCCCGCCCGTCGTGCAACACGCCAAAATGGGACCCGCATGATCCCCTTCTCCACCGCCTCCAGACAGACCAGCCGGCGCTTTGGGCCCGCCTCTTTGATCGCCCGCAGAGCCTCGCGGCCGACGAACGGCTCGTCGTCCAGGTCAACGGCCCAGCCAAGGCCGGCCTCGAACGGGTTCGTCGTGCGGTCGATGTCATTGCCGTAGAGGAGCAGCGCCGCCTCCAGCCGCAGGGTGTCGCGGGCGCCGAGACCGCAGGGCTTGATGCGCGCCGAAAGGAGCCCGCGCCACAGAGCGTGCGCGCGAACGGCGTCGATCACGATCTCGTAGCCGTCTTCGCCAGTATAGCCGCCTTGCGAAATGAAAGCGTTCGACCCCATCAGCTCGAACTCCATGCAGCCGTGACGCGGTAGTTCTTCGACGAGGGCGGCGGTCACCGTCTCCGCTAACAAAGGTGTCGACTCCGGCCCCTGAATTGCAATCATCGCAGTGCGGAGCTGGATGTCGTCAATCACAACGTCCATCTGTGGCTCGACGAGGGAAGCGATGTGGTCCCGGTCGGTGTCGGCGTTTGAAGCGTTCGTTACGAGGAGGAAACGGCCGCCGTCCATCCGGTAGACGAAGACGTCGTCGATGATCCCACCGTCCTCCTGGCAGATAGTCGTGTAGTCGGCCTGCCACTCCTTGAGCCGATAGACGTTGTACGTGAGGGCGCGCCGCAGCAGGGGCAGGGCGTCGCGACCGCTGAAAATGAGGCGCCCCATATGGGAGACGTCGAAGAGGCCGGCCCCGTTGCGAACGGCGTTGTGCTCGTCGACGATGCCCGAGTACTGGAGGGGCATTTCCCAACCGGCGAACGGCACCATCCTGGCATTGAGCCGGCGGTGTTCGGCATCGAGGGGGCTGCGTTTGAGGTCGGTTTCCTCAGTTGTCATGCTGGTATCCATTTCTTAAAGCCTTCCGGCGTATGGGTCATGTGGCCGGCGCCCGGGAACGGCAAATGGACGCAGATGAGGAGCGCGTTCTCCCGGATCGCCTTCTCGACCAGCCGCTTCTTCGCCTCCATCGACATCAACGGCAATACGTCGAACGCCGAGACCCAGGCCGTCCGCTCCAACTGCGCCGACTGCTGCACCATGTCGCCGATGTAGATGGCCATCTCTCCGCCGGAGGTTATGACGATGCTGGCGTGCCCCTCGCTGTGCCCAAACGTCGGGACGACGGTGATTTCGTCTGTCACCTTCGTCTCGCCGTCGAGCAGGCGCAGATGGCCGCTCTCGGCAACGGGCGCCAGGTTCTCCGCCAGGTACGTCGCGCGCGTCCGTTCGTTCGGGTGCGTCGCCGCTTCCCATTCGACCTTCTGGACCAGGTAGTCGGCGCGCGGGAAGGTCGGCACAAGCTTGCCGTCGACGTAGCGCGTGTTCCAGCCGCAGTGGTCGCCGTGGAGGTGCGAATTGATCACGACGTCGATTTCCTCCGGCCGGCCGAAGCCCACCTCCAGCTCCGTCAGCAAATTGCCCTCCGCCAGCGGCGTCGCGTCCTGGCGCATCGACTTGTCGCCGACCCCGGTCTCAAGGAGTATGGCCTTCCCTTGCGAACGGAGGGCCAGGCAGTTGAGGCCGAGCGCAAGCCGGTGATGGCTGTCGACGGGACCGTCGGCGAACGGCGCCCAGCGCTCCTGCGGCACCACGCCGAAGACGGCGCCGGCGTCGAGGTAATAGGAGCCATCGGACATGACGAGGAGTTCGAGGTTGCCGACGCGAAAACGGGCCTGCGCCATCGCTCCGCCTTCAGAATACGTTGTGGGGGACAAGTCGAGCATAAGCCCGAGCGGCTTTGCCCGTCAATCGAAAACCATCCCCGCAGGGTCGGCCGCAGCCGGCCTGTCTCTATCCAGAAAGAGCCAGCGAATCAGTGAACGTGCTCGCCCATCACTCCCTCGGGCGAGAGGTAGCAATGGAGGGCGTTCGGGTCGCACGCCTCGGTCTCCATCTGAATCGTGCTGTGCCCGATAGAGAAGCGGTCGGATAGCAGCTCGTTTATCCCTTCCAGCAACGCGCAGCCCTGGCTGATGCTCCGGTCCTCGACCAGCAGGTGGCAGCTAAGGGCGTGAATCGCCGGCGTGATCGACCAGACGTGCAGGTCGTGGACGCCGAGGACACCGGGGATAGCCGCCATCTCCGCCACCAGCTCATCAACGTCAATGTGCGCGGGCGTCGCCTCAAGGAAGATGGAGATCGCTTCTCGGAGGATGCGAGTCGCACCAACGAGGATGATCAGCCCTATGAGCACGCTGACCACGGCGTCGACCCAGACGACGTTCCCAGCCAGCACGGCGACCGCCGCGACGAGGACGCCCACGGAGCCGAGCAGGTCGCCTACGACGTGCAGGAAGGCGCTGCGCATGTTCAGGCTGTGCGCCGTCTCGCTATGCAGCACGCCGGCAACGACGAGGTTAACGAAGCCGCCGGTCACGGCCATGGCCAGCAGGAGATCGCCATCGATGTGCGGCGTCTCGCCCAGCCGGCGGCCGGCGTCGATGAAGATAAGGACGGCGACGACGGCAACCGTCATAGCGTTGACGACGGCGACGAGAATGCCTACGCGGTGGAAGCCATAAGTCATGCGTCCGGTTGAGGCTCGCGCCGCCTGGCGAACGGCTATCCAGCTCAGCCCGAGCGCGAAGATGTCCGTCAGCACGTGGCCGGCGTCGGAGAGGAGCGCCAAGCTGTTCGAGAGGATGCCCGTCACGACCTCGGCAACAAGGATGACGACCGTCAGCAACATGGCGATCTGAAGCCGCCTGGCCGCCGGCGGGATTATGAGCACGTGCTCCGGGTGCATTACGGCGCCGCGCATGTCAGCCTCCAGCCTCTTGTGGCGACGAACGCGGATGCAGAAAGCGCAACCGCAAGAGGTCCCAGAAAACGCGCAGGGCCATCCGCGGGCTCATCTTCAGCGTCGAGCCGCCGACGTGCTCCCAATGGACGGGAATCTGTTGGATTTTGAAGCCGAAGCGTCGTGCCAGGTAGAGGATCTCGACATCGAACGACCAGCCGCTGAGACGCTGAGCACGGAAGATGCGCTGGGCGGCATCGCGCCGGAAGCCCTTCAAAGGGCACTGAGTGTCTTCGATGTCGGGCACGAGGAGGCGTTTGCGGAAAAATGTGAAGACGTGCCCCATGACGCGCCGGGAGAGCGGCTGGGAACGTCGCATGTCGTAGCCGCCGGGCTGGACGCGCGTGCCGGCGACGACGTCGGCGGACTCGGACAAGGCCTTGAGGACGCCCTCGCAGTCCTCCAGTGGGCTTGCCAGAATCGACGTCAGTGAACACGACATAGCGGCCCCTGGCAGCAAGGCAGCCTGTTTTCACCGCGGCGCCCTTGCCCTGGTTCTGGTGATGCGTCAGGACGCGGAGCTGCACGTTGTCCGGCATCGAGGCGGCGGCTTTCTCAGCGACCTCTGCCGTCGCGTCCGTGCTGCCGTCGTCGACGATGAGGATTTCGCATTCGTAGGTCTGCTTCCCGAAGTAATCGGCCATCTTGCGCAGGGAAGCGCCGAGCCGCTGCTCCTCGTTGTAGGCGGGCAGCACAAGCGAGAGAACGGGTCCGCCGGGCGGAACACTCATGGAGCGCGCCTGCCTCCAGACAAGGTTTCTATTCATCCAGCCCGATGATCAATTATAGGAAGCTATCGGCTTTGGCGTCCATACGCGGTAGAGCCGCCGCAAAGCCGTCGCGATTGACAGCGGATATGCGGCTACCGTACAATTTTGCTGTTTTCCATAAGTCCGCTTCCGGCGGACAGGCCTATGGAGGAGCCAGCGTGAAAAAGGACCTCATGGATATTCTGGCCTGCCCCATGTGCAAGGGGGAACTTGAGCTGACTGTCGACAAGGAAGATGGCGACGAGGTAATCGAGGGAAACCTCTTCTGCGCCAAGTGCGACGAGCGCTACCCCATCAACGATAGCATCCCCAATCTGCTGCCGCCAGAGCTGAGGAACAGCGTCAGCTAGCGGCGCGTCGCGGAGGAGTTCGCGGAGGTAACGAGGACATGGATAAGTCACAGATGTTCGGGCTGTTCATAATCGTCGGCGTGATGGTGGAGATGGGCATCTTCCTCTTCGGCATCCTGCGACGCAGTTACCTGGCCCTGGCCGTGCCGCTTCTGTTCGCACTCAGCGCCGTCAACCTGCTGGCTGTCTGGGTGGGCTGGACGATGCTGACGACTGAGCCGGAGATCATGGACAACCAGGAACTGGAAGAGATGGCCGAGATGTAGGCCTGGACTTGGGCTTGCAGGCCAGGCTTCTAGCCTGCCTTTCTTTCTGGCCGGGGCTTTCCAGCCTCGGCTATGTTTTGTGTCTCCCATCCCTGTGGCGCGACTCTTCGCACGCCCGCAAGCTCTCCCTGATCCAGCGATGCCAGAAGCTCCGCGGCGGTCTTGCCGAGCAGCGGATGGCGCACGTCCGGCGCTATTTCCGCCAGCGGCACAAGGACAAACGCGCGCTCGGCCAGCCGTGGGTGCGGGACGATGAGCCGCTCTGTCTCGATGACTTGCTCACCGTAGAGGAGGACGTCGAGGTCGATCGGTCGCGATGACCAGCGCGGCGACGGACGCCGTCCAATCTCGAATTCCACGCGCTTGAGGTAGTCGAGCAAGGCCTCGGGCGAGAGTCCGGTCGTCAGCCGGCACACGGCGTTGTAGTAGTTCGGCTGATCGCCATCTCCTCCCACGGGCTCCGTTTCGTAGAGTGAAGAAACCGCATCGATACGGCTCAGCGACGAGACGTAGCGGACCGCCATGCGCAGGTTCGCCGCTCGGTTCCCCAGGTTAGAGCCCAACCCCAGGTAGACGGCCTCGCTCATTTGGCCTCCTCCAGGCGCCAGCCGCGAACGACGGCGTCGGCCAGGCGGCAGACCTCCGACATCTCCTTCACGTCATGGACACGAACGATGTCGGCGCCATTCGCAATCGCCAGGGCGACGCTCGCGGCCGTGCCGAACAGACGCTCCTCAGCCGGCAGGCCCAGCACGGCGCCTATCGTCGACTTCCGCGACGTGCCGACGAGGATGGGCAGGCCAAACGCTTTCAGCTCGCCGAGGCGTCGCAATATCTCCAGGTTGTGCTGCACGCTCCAGCCGAAGCCGAAACCCGGGTCGACGATCAGTCGCTCCCGCGTCACGCCGGCGGCCTTTGCCAGAGCGATGCTCGTTTCCAGCCCTTCTCGGATGTCGTCGATGACGTCGTGGAAGGGCCGGCCGCGCTCGTTGTGCATGACGACGCTGGGCACGCCGAAGCGCGCGAGGATGGACGGCATCTGCGGATCACGACGGAGCCCCGAAACGTCGTTAAGAAGAGCCGCGCCCGTCGCCAACGCCGCTTCTGCGACATCCGCCTTCGAGGTGTCAACACTGATCGGTATTCCGATTAGCCTCGCAAGATGCTCAATGACCGGCAGGACGCGGCGCTTCTCCTCCGCTGCGTCGACCTCCTCGGCGCCGGGTCGCGTAGACTCGCCGCCGACGTCGATGATGTCGGCGCCCTCGGCAGTCAGCCGGACACCCAGTTCAACTGCCGCATCGACATCCGTGCCCAGTCCGTCGCCGGAGAAGGAGTCAGGCGTGACGTTGATAATGCCCATGATGAACGTGCGGGAGCCCCACTCGAAGACGCGGCGGCCGATGGTCAAGGGCTTCGGGCTTGTCGATCCGCTCACGCGGCGCATTCTAGCAGGCGGCTCGGCGCGTCGACAAGGAAGCGGTCGCGAGATGGAGACAGTTGCAGAAGGGGGTGGAGGGTTTGGAATTCAGGCGGTGTTAGGCGACCAGGGAGACCGCTTCCCGCTCGATCCGGTTGAGGACCGTTCGGCGGATTCGCGCGACCGTTCGCGCCTCGGGCTGGGAACGAACCCGCGCAGCGGCGCTGGATAGCAGCGGCCACAACCACTGGCCGTCGTCGAGGATCGCTTCTTGCTGGTCCGGCTTTCGTATCACGATTCTGCCCTCCAAGCAGATAATCGGCAGGACGCTGAAAGACTGTGGGAAATCGTCGCCTGCGTAGCCTTGACAGGCGAAATGGGGCTCTGCTAGCATTAGCGAAAAGCCGATAATTAGTAAAGGCTAATGATGAACGGCATGATGGCGATGCGCCGGCCCGAGAAAGTCGGGCCTTAATAGCGAGAATCCACCCAGGAGCGCTGACAGCTCGCACCTGGCGGGCTGTTTTCATTCTCGAAGGATCGCCGTCATGTCATACGCCAAGGCTCTGCGATGCCGCGAATGCGGCCGCGAATATCCCCTTCAGCCCACGCACGTCTGCGAGTTCTGCTTCGGGCCGCTCGAAGTCACCTACGACTACGAAGCCCAGCGGAAGGCCATAACCCGCGAAACGATCGAAAAAGGGCCTGCCTCGCTCTGGCGCTACCGCGACCTCCTTCCCTGCGACGCCGACCGCTCCGTCGACCTTAACGCCGGTTTCACACCGCTGTTACGCGCCCGCAACCTGGGCGATGCCCTCGGCCTGAGCCAGCTCTACATCAAGAACGACTGCGCCAATCCTACCTGGTCTTTCAAGGACCGCGTCGTCGCTGTAGCCAGCACCAAGGCGCTTGAGTTCGGCTTCGACACCCTGGCCTGTGCCTCGACCGGCAACCTGGCTAACTCCGTCGCGGCCCATGCGTCGAGGGCGGGCATCAAGGCTTACGTCTTCGTGCCGGCCAACCTGGAAGCGGGGAAGCTCATCGGCTCAGCAGTCTACGGGGCGACGCTCGTTGCCGTCGACGGCGCCTACGACGACGTCAACCGCCTCTGCTCCGAGCTCGCCGACAAGTACCCCTGGGCGTTCGTCAACATCAACGTCCGTCCCTACTACGCCGAGGGGAGCAAGACGCTGGCCTACGAGGTCGCCGAACAGCTCGGCTGGCGGGCGCCCGACCATTGCGTCATTCCGATGGCCAGCGGGTCGCTGCTGACCAAAGTCGCGAAGGGCCTCGACGAGCTGGCGAAACTCTGGCTCCTCGACAGTGTCCAGACGAAGATATCGGGCGCTCAGGCGCTGGGCTGCTCACCGATCGTCACGGCCTGGCAGGCGGGCACACTGAACATTCGGCCCGTCAAGCCGAACACCATCGCTAAGTCGCTGGCAATCGGCAACCCGGCGGACGGCTACTACGCCCTGCGCGTCATCGGCGACTCTGGCGGCTCGGCTGTTGCATCAGACGACGACGAGATCGTCGAGGGCATCAAGCTGCTGGCGGAAAGCGAAGGGATCTTCGCCGAGACCGCGGGTGGCGTCGTCATCGCCGGCCTCAAGCGGCTGGTCGAATCGGGCCACGTCGACCGCGACGAGTTGGTGGTGGCGTTCATCACCGGCGCCGGCCTCAAGACGCAAGAGGCGGTAGTTGATAAGATAAAGAAAGCACTCCATGTTGCGCCCACCGTCGCCTCCTTTGAGGAGGCGATTGCGCAACGCGGCGAGCCTATCGCCGGCAGTGAAGGAACGAGGTGAGACTCAGATGGCCAGGCAACGTGTCAAATTCACCTTCCCACAGGAGCTGATCAAGGAACCGATCATCCACGAACTGGGGAAGAACTTCAACCTGATAACCAACATCCGTCGCGCCGACGTAACAGAGGATCGCGGCTGGGTCATCCTCGAACTGGAGGGCGACCTCAACGAGATCGAGCGGGGAATCGAGTGGGTGGCGTCGAAGGGCGTCCGCGTCGACTCCGTTTCCGGCGACGTAGTCGCGGGCTGACCGGCGCGATTTTCGACCAGGAGGAAAGAGTGAGCATTACTATTCGAATACCGGCGCCGCTCCGCAGCCTTACCGGCAACGCACAGACGGTCGATGGCAACGGCGCGTCCGTGGGCGACTGTTTAGACGACCTGGAAAGTCACTTTCCGGGCGTCAAGGAGCGCATCTGCGACGAAACGAGTGAGTTGCGTCGTTTCATCAATATCTACGTCAACGGCGAGGACATTCGCTTTCTCTCCGGCCTGCAAACGCCGGTCAAGGACGGCGACGAGCTGAGTATCGTCCCCGCCGTGGCGGGCGGCTGAGAGAAGCAGTCGCTTCCATTCGCGAACACATTTCGCTACTGCAATAACGGGCGCTCACCCGTCATTGCTGGCAGGGAGGACATTGTGCCAGTGCAAGTAGAAATTCCCGCGCCCTTTCGAAGACTGACGGGCAATCGCAGCCGCGTCACAGCGAAGGGCGATACCGTGCGGCAGGTGCTCGGCGACCTGGAGACGAAATTTCGCGGCTTTCACGGCATGCTCTTCGACGATCAGGGCACCGTCCCGCCACATATCAAGATCTACGTGAACGGACAGGAAATCGTGACGCTCGGCGGGCTTGATACGCCGTTGCAGGCTAACGACCGCGTAACGATTATCCCCTCGATGGCGGGCGGAACGCCGGAAACGGCCCTTACGGCGGAGCAGCGGGAACGCTATTCGCGGCACATCGTCCTGCCACAGTGGGGCGAAGAGGGCCAGCGAAAACTCATGGCGGCGAAGGTGCTGGTCGTCGGCGCTGGCGGCCTCGGCTCGCCCGTGCTCTTCTATCTAGCCGGCGCCGGCGTCGGGACGCTGGGAGTCGTCGAGTTCGACACCGTAGATATCTCCAACCTGCCGCGCCAGATCCTGCATCATATGCACGACCTCGGCCGGTCGAAGGCGCAATCGACGAAGACGACGCTGGCCGACAACAACCCGGACGTGAACGTCGTCCTCCACGAGACCTGTCTGTCGTCCGAGAACGCCCTCGACATCATGCGCGGCTACGACGTCGTCGTTTCCGCTGTCGACAACCTGGCGACGCGCTACCTGGTGAACGATGCCTGCGTGCTGCTCAAGAAGCCGATGGTCGAGGCAAGCGTCCTTGCCTACGAAGGGCAATGCACCGTCTTCCTGCCGGGCCGCGGCTGCTACCGCTGCCTCTATCCAGCACCGCCGCCTCCGGGCCTGATGCCGACGCCCGCTTCCGCCGGCGTCCTCAGCATCACGCCTGCGGTTATGGGGCCGGTGCAGGCGATGGAGACGCTCAAGCTCATCCTCGGCATCGGCGACTCGTTGAGCGGCCGTCTGCTTCTTTTCGACTCGCTGGCGATGGAGTTCCGTGAGGTGCGCATCCGTCGCGACCCCAACTGCGCTGTTTGCGGCGACCAGCCGACGGTGACTCAGCTCATCGATTATGAGGACTTCTGCGGGATCGCCAGCAGAAGATAACGAAGGAATTCGGCGGTAGGCCTTGCCTGCGGTAGAATAAGCCGAAGGGAAGCTAGGTGCGCTACAGCCATCTCATCGATCTCATTGGCAACACGCCGCTGGTTGAAATGCCATCGCTTAGCCCGCGGCCGGGCATCCGCCTCTTCGCGAAGCTGGAAGGGCAGAACCCGAGCGGCAGCCTGAAGGACCGCATCGCCCTCTACATGGTGAATCGCGCAGAAGAGCGCGGGCAGCTCCACGCCGGCATGATCATTCTCGAAGCGACGAGTGGCAACACAGGCGTCTCCCTCTCGATGATCGGCCGCATGAAGGGCTACCCGGTCAAGGTTGTTATGCCCGACAACGTCAGTATCGAGCGGACGCTCGTCATGCGGGCGTTCGGCGCGGAGGTCGTCCATACGGACGGCGCAAAGTACACGGACGGCGCCATCGACCTCGCGCAGCGCCTGGCCGACGACGACCCGGGATACTTCCTCACCAGCCAGTTCGATAACGCCGACAACCCGCTCGCCCATTATGAGACCACCGGCCCCGAGATCTTGCGCGACCTGCCGGAGGTCGATGCCTTCATCGCCGGCACCGGGACCGGCGGTACGCTGGCCGGCGTGGGCCGCTATCTGAAAGAGCGCCGGCCGGACGTGAAGGTCGTTTGCGTCGAGCCGAAGCCCGGCGAACTCATCGAAGGGCTCCACACGCTCAACGGTTTCATGCCCGGCGTCTTCGACGACAAAGTCGTCGACGAGCGCACGGTCATCAGCGCGGATGAAGCCTTCGAGGCAACGCGCGAGCTGGCTCGCAGCGAAGGCATCTTCGCCGGCGTCTCTGCCGGAGCCGTCCTCTGCGCCGCCCGTGATCTGGCTGAGCGAGTGGAGCGCGGCAACTTTGTACTCCTGGTCGGCGACGGCGGTTGGAAGTACCTTTCGACCGGCATCTGGGCGAACGTCGGCCCCGGCGGCTAGGCGCAGTGTTCCGCCTGCCGCGTCGCTACGCCGACGAGATCATCGCGCACGCCGGCGAAGAAGCCCCCAACGAGTGCTGCGGCATACTGGCCGGCCAAGACGGTGAGGTGCTGAGGCTGTACCGCACCGTCAACTCCGAGCACAGCCCTTACCGCTATAACATCGACCCGCAGGACCTCTTCCGCATTCACTCCGAGGTCGAGGCCGCCGGCTGGGAATTCATTGCCATCTATCACTCTCACCCCCGTGGGCAGGCGTCTCCCTCTTCGACAGACTTGACGATGGCGCAGACGGCGGGCCCCGGCGAGGCGCTAGAGCTGTGGCCGGGCGTCGTTTACCTCATCGTCTCCCTCGCTGATCCGTCCTCTCCGCAGATGCGCGCTTTCCGCCTCGAAAAGGGTACCTTCGCCGAGGAAACCCTCTACCTGACCGATTAGGCTATTTCCCGCATTTTTGCCCGCCTCCAATACTCAGTCCTCGCTCAACGCTACCGATAATATCGTTAGATATGACTACGCCCGTCAAAAGGAAGCTAGCTACGCAACAGGCTTCGAAGGGCGCGCGGCAGCGTGCTGTCACGTCCTCGCGTCTTCATCGCCTTGTGAACCAGCAGGAAGCGCTCGATACTGCCGCGCGACTCGCCTGCCAGCTCCTCAAAGGCGACATCGCCGGTATTTCCCTGGCCGACGAACAAGGACATCTCGCTGTCCGTAGCCACTTCGGGCTGCCGGAAAAATGCGCTGCCCGCCTGCGCGCCAACGCCAGATACGGTCCCTTCGGCTTCATAGCCGGGAAGAAACGGCGCCCCCACATCGTTACCGGCCAAGAGCTCGAAGACCTGACACCGGGGCTCGGGCTTTGCACCATGGTCGTCATGCCCCTCAAGACCGGCAAAACACTCAAGGGCTATCTCGGAGTCGGCTACCGCAGGAAGCGCAAGTTCACGTCGCACGAGCTGCAACTGGCGCGCCTATTCGCCGACTACGCGACCATCGCGATTGAAACAGCTTCGCTGTATCAAGAAGAGCGGTACCAACGGCACCGTTCTGGTGCCCTGCTGAGCGCGGTCGCCGCATCCAGTCCCAAACTGAGTTTGGAAGCAGTCCTGACGAAGATCTGCCGCTCGATACTCAAACTGAGCGTTGCCGAACGTTGCGGGGTCTATTTGCTGGGGGAAGATCGCACGAAATTCGAAGCGGGACTTACGCTTGGCGACGTAGCAGTTGACTGGATGCCCCAAGTTGATGTGGAAGTCAACGATTATGTTACGCCGAAGGCAATCAAGATGTTCGGCGAGAGCCGCAAGCCGATCATTGTGGAACATCTCCCGGGCTCCGGAGTAATGACTGAAGGACAGGTGCAACACTTCGGCGTGAAATCCGTTGCAGCCTATCCACTCATCTTTCGGCGCCCGATCGGCTTGCTCGTCACCTCTACGTATCGCGATTTCGTCTCATTCCCTCAGGAAGAGGTGGACACACTCTCGGCTATCGCCAGGCAGGCAGCTGTCATCATCGAGAGCGCACGCCTGTACGAACGCGAGAGGCGGCAGCGGCAACGCAGTGAAATGCTGACAAAGGTCCTGGCGGCAGCGGCAGCGACTCTCGACCTGCGCGAGGTGCTGAAGAAGGTTTGCCAGGCGACTCTGGAACTCACCGTCGGCAACGACGTGAGCATATTCCTGCTCGACAACGAATCCGGCGTCCTGGTCCCAACCATGTCGGTCGCACGCGAGGACTCCGGCGTCCTGGACAAGTTCTTGAAGACGCCGGCTGGCTTCACTCGGGCTCCGAAGACGTTGCGCGTAAACCGCCACATTTTCGCGCGAAAAAGGCCCCTTATCATCGAGGATACTGCGAATTCGCCATCGATCAGTCCATGGTGGGCCAAGACTGCCGATGTGCGCTCGCTCGTCCACTACCCACTTCGCGTTCAAAACAAGATCATTGGCACCATGGCCGTTGCCTCACGACACAGCCAAGGTCCGTTTCCCAAGGGAGGAGATCGAGACGCTTGCCGCGGTAGCAAGTCAGGCGGCGGTGATTATTGAAAACGCGCGGGTGTACGAGCGCGAACAGCGGCAGCGAAAACAGAGCGAGACGCTTTCGGCGGTGCTCACGGCGGCGACCTCAACGCTCAGCCTGCGAGAGGTACTCTCGAAGGTCTGTGAGGCAACCCTATCGCTAACCGTTGGCGACGCCGTCAGTATCTTCCTCGTCGACGATGCGACCGGCGGCTCTGTACCCGTGATGGCCGGCCGGACGGCGGGCGCACGGAAGCCTTTCGAAGTTCCTTGCTGCGCCAAATGAAGCGACGAATCACTTGGGGACGCAGAACTTCTTCAAGGCCATCGGCCGGCGAAAGACGCCGCTTCTCATCGCGGACGCCGGCGCCTCTCCCTTCGTCAGCCCCTGGTGGGTACAGAAGTTCGGTGTCAAATCTATGGTGGCCTACCCCCTGGTTGTCAAAGGCAAGACCATCGGCACGATGATCGTCGACGCGGCGGATGAACGTGTTCACTTCCCGCGCGAAGAGATCGACTCCCTCGCTCCCGTCGCCCGGCAGCTAGCCGTCATCATCGAGAACGCCCGCCTGTACGAACACGAGCAGCGTCAGCGCCAGCGCGGCGAGAAGATCTCGCAGTTGCTGACCGGTGCTTCCGCTACTCTCAGCCTTCGTCAAGCGTGTCTGAAGGTCTGCGAAGCAGCACTTGACCTCACGGTCGGCGATCAAGTCTCGATCTTCCTGCAGACGGAAGGCGGTTTCTCCTTCACGCCGGTGAGCGCGACCGGTCGTGGCACCAAAGCCGACCTCAAGGCCTTCAAGAGTCCACCGCCAGAGGTGCGGCGGACTCCTAAGGTGGGCACGCAAACCCTCGAGGCCGCGACACTGGAGGGACCGTTTATCATCGAAGATACGGCTACTTCGGGCTACGGCAACAGGTGGTGGATTGACAGATTCAAGGTGAAATCCCTCGCCTTCTACCCCCTCCGAACTAAAGACAGAATGATCGGCTTCATGGCCGTAGCGTCGGTCAAGGAGAAGCGCAAATTCGCTCAGGATGAGATCGATTCGTTGGCGGCGGTCGCCAATCAGGCCGCCGTAATAATCGAAAATGCTCGGCTATACGAGAAACAACAGCTACAGAGACAGCGCGCCGAAGCGCTTGTCAAGGTTCTGACGACGGCGGCTTCTACTCTCAGCTTAAAGAACGTGCTGGAGCAACTGTGTCAAACGGTCGTCGACATCAGCGTCGCAGACCGCGTAAGCATCTTCATGATGGCGGAGGACGGAAGCCGTCTTGAACCGGTCATGTCCTTGGGCATTCGCGATTCAGCGATGTGGGAGAAGTTCCGCAACCCCAGGGCGGGTTTCGAATCGGCGTCGGAATCGAGGCAGCTCTTTGATCGGGTGACGACCATGGACACCCCTATCATCGCAGAAGACGCGCTGACATCCCCGTTCCTTGACAAATGGTGGGTCGACACATTCGGCGTCAAATCAATTGCCCAGTACCCGTTGCGGGTGAAAGGCCAGACCGTCGGTATGATGACTGTCGACGCGTACCGTCAGCGGGTGCACTTTCCCAGAGAAGAGGTGGAAACTCTCGCTGCCATAGCGAAGCAGGCCGCAGCTATTATCGAGAACGCCCGCACCTATGAAAGGGAGCAACAGCAGCGCCGGCGCGCCGAAGCCCTCCTGGACGTCCTGACATCCGCCGCTTCCAATTTGGGTCTGAAGAAGGTGCTGGTAAAGATCTGTCAGACAGTCATCGACATGAGCGTCGCGGACCGTTGCAGCATCTTCGTAACGGACGAAGACGGCCGTCTGAAACCGATGATGGCCCTCGGCGTCGACGATCCCGAGGCCTGGGAACGCTTCCAAAACGCACAGGCGTTGGCCGGCGACCGGGCTTCCACACCGGACCTGCGCCGATACTACAGCACCCTGACAAATGTCGAGGAGCCCATTGTCGTCGAGGACACCGCGAATTCGACGATCATCCCGAGATGGTGGACCGATGCATTCAACGTCAAATCGATTGCCCACTATCCATTGCGCATCAAGGACAAGACCATCGGCCTAATGGCGGTCGATGCCTTCCGTAACAAGGTCCAGTTTCCTAAAGAAGAAATCGACACGCTGGCGGCTATCGCCCGTCAGGCGGCAGTGGTCATCGAGAACGCGCGCCTGCACGAGCAATTGCAGCAGCAGGCCATAACCGACCACATCACGGGCCTCTTCAACCACCGCCACATGTTCCAGCGCCTCGACGAGGAGTTCGCCCGCGCTGAACGAAGCAAAGGCACTTTCGTGGTGATGATGATGGACCTCGACAAGTTCAAGGACATCAACGACACCTACGGCCACCTGGAAGGCGATGAGGCGCTGCGCTTCATCGGCAAGCTGCTCCGCAAGGCGTTGCGTGCCAGCGATATCATCGGCAGGTACGGCGGCGACGAATTCATTGCGATACTGCCCGACACCAGTCGAGATGCAGCGGAAGAGGTTGCCGAGCGCCTGATGAAGAGCTTGGCAGAGACGCCTTTCTATGCCGAGAGCCTGGGACAGAACGTGCCGCTCGCCGCCAGTATCGGTTTCGCGGCCTATCCCCAGGATGCCACCGAGCAGGAGCAACTGCTCCTCCTCGCAGACACGGCGCTGTACGAGGCGAAGCGCCTGGGCGGCAAGCGCGCTCTTCCTGTTAATGTCCCGGTGACAACGTCGACGACAACTTCGGAGGATCTGGGTTTTGACCTGTTGCAGGGCCTACTCAATGCCGTGGCTCATAAAGACCGCTACACGCACCGGCACTGCCAGGACAACGTTCGCTATGCCGAACTGCTGGCGGAGCGGCTTCATCTATCAAACGACGCCACGGAATCGCTGCGTAAGGCGGCCCTTCTGCACGACGTCGGCAAGATAGCGATACCGGACGAAGCGCTGCTGAAGCCTGGGCCTCTCGACGCCAGCGAGTGGGAGATTATGCAGCAGCACGTCCGCTTCGGCGAAATGATAGTCAGGGGTGTGGCCCAGATCTCCGACGCCATCGAGCCTGTCGCCACCCACCACGAGCGTTTCGACGGCACAGGCTATCCGCGCGGACTGAAGGGCAAGGACATTCCCCTGCTGGGACGCGTTCTCGCCGTCGTCGACGCCTTCTCGGCGATGACGCTGGACAGGCCCTATCGCAAAGCCCTGACGAAGGCGGAGGCAATCGAGGAGTTACGCAAAGGCGCCGGAACTCAGTTCGACCCGGACGTCGTCGCCGCGTTCCTCGAAGCGCTCGCCTCGGTGGAGAAGACGCAGCGCAAGGTCGCCTGACTCTTCGTCCAGACCCACTCTACTTCAGCAAGGCCTCGATCTCAGGGAGAGCTGCGCGGGCCGCCTCCTCGCCCTTCTTCATCGCCTCTGACAGGTGGAAGGGCGAATTCGCGCTGATGTTCATTATGTCCGGGCGGATCGTCACGTCGGCCGCCGACCGGGCGGGAACGTAGGTGAGCGTGTAGAGAAGGAACACGGCAGAGGCAGCCATGCTGGGACCCGTGCGCCGAACCGGACCGTCGAGCAGGCGGACCAGTCGGCGCGTCAGCGGCCAGAGTTGCCGCGGAACGGTTATCGACTCGCCGAGAATGACTTCAATGATCTTCTCGGCGCCCATGCCTGCCACTACCCGCACCGGCGCGTGCTCCCAGAAGCCCCCATCGACTGCGCAATACCCGTTCAGCCTCACGGGCGAAGCCATCATAGGCACAGCAATACTCGCCTCCACCGCCTTCAAGACGGAACCGCTCCGGATGAGCAGAGGGCGCCGCTGGAACAGGTCCGAGGCCACGACCGTCAGCGGCAGGCGCAGATCCTCAAATTCGAGGCCCTCCAGACGGCGACACACGATCGCGCCGAGATTGTTGTCGGGGGTAAGCCGGAGCCGGTTGCGGAAGAAGGCGAAGATGTCGGCCGGCCTCGTCCGCAGGACATCTTCCACCATTTCCCTGCCGCCTATGCCAGCGGCGAACGAAGCTGCATAGACAGCGCCGATACTCGACCCGGCAATCAGGTCGATAGGAACACCGGCTTCTTCCAGTACCTTGACAACGCCGGCGTGCGCAGAGCCCTTTGTCCCACCCGCGCCCAACGCTAAACCGATCCGGGGACGTCTCCGCGTCCTCATCGTCATCACCTTCGCCATGATCTGGCTTAGCTATATGATAAACCAAATTCCGACGGTGCAGACGAGTGTTCCTGCCACCACTCTCGGAGTGACGCGCTCCTTGAGGAAGATCACGGCCAGCGGCAGGGTAAACAGGGGCACGGTCGCCGTCAGGATAGCGGTCTTGCTGGCGCCGACCTCCTGGATGGCGGACACATAAATTAGGCTGGCCACACCCAGTCCGAGCACTCCGACGATTGCCGCGCCCGCCATGTCGAACCGACTGTAGCGCTCGAGTTGCATTCCCGCCGGCGAGACCAGCGACGTAGTCAGCAGGATGATCGAGATGGGCACAACGCGCATCGCGGCGGCGCCCTCGGGCCCCAGGTTCCCTGATCCGGCGCGCAGCCAGACCGTCGAAAGAGCCCAGAAGACGGACGCACCTAAGACAACTGGCAATCCGGTGAACCAACTCTCGCTCCGATTGGGCAGCGAAGAGCCGTCAACGGCTACCCCTCCCACCTCGCTTGTCGCTGGCGTTTCGCCCCCGATGGTGAGGAGAGCGATGCCGACAAGGACGAGCCCGCTTCCCGCCAGTAGCGTCGCAGTGAACGTTTCGTCGAGCCAGACCCAGGCAAAGAAGAAGGTGAACAGCGGATAGGCGCTTTCGCCGATGGGAACAGCGATGCTCGCGCCCAGACGGCGCAGAGCGAGAAAGTAGAGAGTATCGCCGATTCCGAAGGCAAGGATACCGGAGCCAGTCATCGAGAAGGCCGTTGCCGCCGACATCTCGCGGAGTTGGCTCGCCGCGACAGCCACGGCGATGACAAGCAGGACGAGGCTGCCCAAAACGCTCCGGAAGGTGTTGATAGAGAGCACGCCGATTCGCCGTGTCAGGTAGGCGGCTATGGCGCCCGTGACGCCCCAGATCATGGCCGCGAACAAGGCCTTCACTTCGCCGGGCAAACTCTACTCCCGTCTCCGCCCCGCGCAGACCTTCGACGAAAAGAACCCCTCCCGATGCCGGAATCAGCCGAGTGGCAAAGAGAAGACTAGCGGTTAGCCTTCATCGCCGCAAATAACGGCTGGCTCAGATCACGAGCCAGATGCCGAGAACACACGTAACCGTCCCGATGACGACCTGGGGAGTCACGCGTTCCTTCAGGAAGAGTACGGCCAGCGGCAGGTTAAAGAGCGGCATCGTCGAGGTGAGAACGGCCGTCCGGCCTGCCCCTGCCTCCTGCACGGCCTGGATGTAGAGCAAGCCACCGACCCCGACAGCCAGAATCCCGGCAGCGGCAAGCCACGCCACTGCCCAAAACGTGGGCCGCTGGGGTTCCGCGGCATGTCGAGCCCCCAGAGCCATCAGAAGGAAAAGCGATGCCGCGGATGCACGGAGAAGGTTCGCCGGGACAGCCCCTATGTCGCCCGAGCCGGCCCGGAGCCATACGGTGGAAGCAGTGTAGAAGATGGATGCGACCATGAGCAGCGCAACGGCTTTCGAAGGGGCTATGCGCTGGTCAACAGTCTCTCCTTCCGATTCGGGCAGAGGCGGTGCCGCTTCGGCGCGCCAGACGAGAAGGAAGATGCCGACCAGGATGAGCGCGGTCCCGAAGACGACCATCCAGGTCAAGGTCTCGTCGAGCCAGAGGACGGCGATGAAGAAGGTAAGCACAGGATAAACGCTGCCCGACAGGGGAACGGCGAGCGACGCGCCTAGGGTAGGCAGGACAGCGAAGAAAAGGGTGTCGCCGAGAGCGATGGCCAGGATCCCAGAGCCGATCATCGCCGCAACTGTCGGCGCAGAGACGTGCCGAAGCTCATGGGTACCGATCAGCGCGGCCAGGAGGCAGACAAAGAGGAGCCCGGCCAGACAGCGTATCAGATTCAGTGTAACGGGCCCCAGCCGCCGCATGTTGAACGCGAAGACAATGCCCGCTGTTGCCCAGAGAGCGGCTGCGAGAAGGGCCTTCACTTCTCCAGGCAACGGGAACCCCTTCTAGCCCTCGCCCCGCGCAGGCTAGCCGATTAGCAACCAGGTGTCAGTGCTGCCTGCTTAGCCGGAGATGGCCGGCTCCACGGGGGCGCGCCTTGTCGCCCTGATTCCCCCCAGGACGAGGAGGACAAAGGCGACTATCGATATACCGATCACGCCAAGCGCCAGCAACTGCGCCATTCGCAGCCCCAGCGCTACTTCCTTGTCCAGCCGCATGAAGCTGATGCCGAACCGGAGTATCGAGTAAGCGGCGGCATAAGTGAAGAACAGGAAACCAGCGCGCTTGAACACCTTGAACTTCCACAGGGCAAGGAGTCCGCCCAAGATCAGGAAGTCACCGATGACTTCATAGGCCGTAACGAACTGCATCGGCGGCAGGCCGAAGCTTGGACTGTTCACGCTGGTGTACTGGACGGAGAACGGCAGCGACGACGACTTCCCAATGATGTCGCCGGTGACCAGGCAGCCGATGCGTCCGATGCCCTGTCCGAGGATCATCCCAAACGCAGCGGCGTCCAACCCTTTCAACAGGGGCAGTTTCTTCCATAGGCCATAAGCAAGGGGCACGGCCACAGCCGCGATAAGAGCCCCGTAGAGCGAGATGCCGCCCTGATTGATACGAAAGACGTCGAGCCGCCTTCCCGCGAAATCGCTCCAGTTCTCGGCGACGAAGAGGACACGGGCACCGATAATGCCCGAGGGCACGCCGATGAGCGCGATGGTGTAAGCATCGTCCTCGGTAAAGCCGGCTTTTCGCCCGAACCAGACGCCGAGCCACACGCCCAGGCCAATGCCAAGGGCGATGAAGATGCCATGCCAAGTGAGGAGCAGGCCACCCACGTGGCCTATGTCCGGATCCAAGCCCATCTTGATTGTCAACAACAAGTCTGTCATCAGCAGCCCCTCTGCCGTACTAGTCTAGTGCGTGACCCCGAAGGCCTTTTCGTATAGAGAACGCACTTCCGCCGGTTGCAGTCCCTTGCCCAGATACACATTGCCTACCCGCAGCTCGAAATGCAGGTGCATCTCAGCGTTCGGATCGGTCAACGATTCCGGCGTACCGGAGTTCCCTACGTATGCTATCAGTTGTCCTTGCGTTACGGATACCCCTACGTTTATGCCATCGGCGATCCGGCTGAGGTGAGCGTAGCGGGTGACGACGCCATTGCCGTGATCGATCCACACCTGCCGGCCGCGGTAGCGGTCAAGTTCCTCTTCATCGGTTTGACCGTTGACCGGCGTCCGCTGGTCGAAATCGTCGACCTCGGCCTGGGTGAGCGGTACGTAGTTCCAGTCGGCCCGGATGACTTTGCCCGCCTTCGCCGCCAGCACCTCTGTCCCAAGACCGATTGACGTACAGTTGTCTGAGTCATAGAAGTCGATCGCTTCGTGGACGCCGCCTCGATAGGAGCGATCGGCGCCGGGCATGAGCTGGTCGCCGGTGGGCAGACAGGCGCCCGCAATCGGGAAGGCGAAGCCCGTCAGGTCGGCGGGCCCGGGCGTCGGCTCCAGCGTCGCGGTAACGATGTTAACAACCTGCGTCGGTCGAGCATCAGGCTTCCCACCGCCGCAAGCGATGAAGGCCAGGCCGAACGTCGAGGCCAAGGCGACGACCAGAACAGTGGGGGAAAGTCGAAGGATCGGACTGCCGGCGCTGTTATCACTCATGAACGTACTCAAGGATAACTGCCTGGCGAAACCTCAAGCAAGCCTGGGGCCTGCTACCGCGAACGGCAGAAACCGCGCTTCATCCCACGTCCCACCCTAGATCCGCCTTTGCGAAAGAGGAGGTTTCCAGTCCCGCGGCTTTTCGCCGGCCCTTCGTCGATCTCAGTGCAAGGCAGCCACCCGAATCGCGGCCGCATGCGCCGCCTCTTCCAATGAATCGTCGAGCGGCGCCAGCTCGACGTCGCCGTGACGCCGTCGCAGCGCCAGGCGCAGCAGGTGGTCCGTGAAGCGAGGGTTTTTCGGCAGGAGCGAGCCGTGCAGGTACGTCCCGTGGGCGTTCTTGTAGACCGCCCCTTCAGTCTTGTCCGAGCCGTTGTTGCCGAAGCCAGAGCGAACGATAGCCAGCGGCTTCGCCCCTTCGCCCAGGTAGGTGCGGCCGCCGTGGTTCTCGAAGCCGACCAGCGTGCCGCCATCCCAATCCGCGACGACGTTGCCGATGCACCGCGCGACATCTTCGCCCGGATGCTCCGTGTGAGCATCGAAGATGCCAAGACCCGGCAGGTCCTCGCCGGCGGCGGGATGATAGTAGCGCGCGAAGAGTTGATAGCCGCCGCAAACGGCCAGCGCCGTAACGCCCTCTTCGACCGCCTGCCGCAGTGGCCCGCCCTTCACGTCGATTAAGTCGCTGACGATGCGGCGCTGCTCCCTGTCCTGACCGCCGCCCATGAAGATGAGGTCGTAGGCCTTTGGGTCGAGCGCATCGCCGAGGTCGAGTTCATCGACTGTCAACTCTATGTCGCGTGCCTGGCAGCGACATCGCAGACAGATGATGTTGCCGCGGTCTCCGTAGAGGTTCATCAGCTTCGGATAGAGGTGCGCCAGCCGGATGGAGAGGCTCATCACGGTGCCTCCCAGTAGGGCGCCGCGCCACCGCGCTTCGCCAGCAGGCCACGCACTTCGAGCATCGCCGTGTAGGTCGGCAGGACGAACAGCTTCTCGCCCGGCGGCGTCCCTTGAAGGGCCAGCGAAAGCGCTTCGTTGGTGCCCTTGACAACGGGCAGACCGGATGGGAAGCCCGCGTACTTCAGACGCAAAGCCATGTCCTCGGCACGATGACCGGAGACGATGGTCGATGTCGCCCCGTTCGCCAGAAGCTCGAAGTCGGCGTCCCATATCCAGGAGACATCGCGTCCGTCCGCGATGTCGTCGTTGAGGAGGATGAGCAAGCGCTTCTCGCCAGGCACGGCCGCAATCGTCCTCAGCACCTGGTTCAGTCCCGCCGGGTTCTTGCCGAGGAAGACCTGAACGTGCCGGCCGTCGATCTCGAAACGCTCCTGACGTCCGAACGCCGCATCGACGGCCTCGATTCCGGCCCGCACCGTCGCGAGGTCGAAGCCGAGGGCCAGACCGGCAGCCAGAGCGGCAAGGGCGTTGTAGGCATTGTAAAGTCCGGTCAGCCGGAGCGAGAGCGCCGTCTCGCCCTGCGGTGTGGCGATGGTCATCTTCGTCGCGGCGTCCGGCTCAAGGCGAATGCCGGTCGCGCGGACGTCGGGGAGGGGACGCGCCTTGTCGCAGCCCGGGCAGCGCCAGTGGCCGACGTGGCCATAGAAGAGGACGTCATACGCGTACTCGCTGCCGCAACCGGCGCACCAGCGCGAGTCGGCCGCGTGCTCAACGACGCCGAGAGCAGCGGAAGGATCGTCGACACCGTAGAAGAGGACGGGCCCTCGCGCGGACTCGCGCAACGACGCCACCGAAGGGTCATCGGCATTGAGAACGGCGATGGTCGAAGGTGGAGCAGCCTCCAGCGTTGCTCGCCAGCGGGCGGCGATGGAATCGACCTCACCGTAACGGTCGAGCTGGTCGCGGAAGAGGTTACTGAATAGGAGCACGCGCGGCTTGACGGCGGCCACCGCCTCCGGCAGCGTCGCCTCATCGACCTCGAAGACGCCGAAGCGCTCCCGGGCGTTCGAGAGTCCACCTGAGAGCCGGGCGTTTTCGAGCAGCGCCGTCGCAACGCCACGCATCAAGTTAGAACCGCTCCGGTTGTGCAGTGGGAGATAGCCGGCCCTGGCGGCAATGCTACTCAGCATGTGGGCGGTCGTGGTCTTGCCGTTGGTGCCGGTGACGATGATGGAGCCGTGGCCCAGTTGCGCCGCCAGCCGCTCCACAAGCCGCGGCTCGACGCGCTCGGCGACGACGCCGGGCAACGCCGTGCCACCGCCCCTCCCTAGGGCGCGGCTGGCGGCGCCGGCAAGCTTGCCGGCCGCAATCGCTGCCGTCGTCCTAATTGACACGTTCTCTATGCCTCGGCGTCGATTTCCAGAGCCTGTTTTATGTAGTAGCGAAGCCGTTCCTCATTCAGCTTATCGAGGCTCCTGATCTTCACGTGCCGCGCCACCTTGCCCTCGCCCCGCAACAGGCCGTACTTGTCCTCGAATCGAGTTCCATAGGTGAAACTGAAGGTAATGCCGGTCTTCGAGGGGCTGATGACGACGGGGTACTTCTTGCCTTTGAACATCGGCACGCCGTAGGCTATCACTTCTCGCAGGTCCGGAGCGGCATCACGCATCAGCTCCCGCAACCTCGCCACCACGGGCCGGTACTCGGGCAGCACCTTTGTCTGCACGAACTCGTCGACCTCTGAGCTTCCCATGACCATCCCCTACCGCGTCAAGCGGGAACCTTGCCCGCTCGCTCGGCAATGATGGGCGGGCTAGAAAACCTGTTTCTAGTCTAGCGCTTCGCCGGTTGCGGCCGGAAGCCCCGCAATCGCAGCGAGTTCGTCATCACGGAAACGGAACTGAACGCCATCGCCGCCGCGGCAAGGATGGGGTTGAGGAAGCCGCGCGTTCCGAAGAACGGATGCAGCACCGTTGGCACCCCTGTGTGCGCGAACAGCGGATAGAGGACGCCTGCCGCGATCGGCACCAGCGCGACGTTATAGATGAACGCCCAGAACAGGTTCTGGCGGATTGTCCTCATCGTCCGGCGGCTCAGGGAGACGGCAGTGGCAACGCCTTCCAGGTCGCCCCGGATGAGCGTGATATCGGAAGCCTCCATCGCCACATCGGTGCCCGTACCGATGGCAATGCCGACATCTGCCTGCGCGAGCGCGGGCGCATCATTGATGCCGTCGCCGACCATGGCCACGACTTTGCCTTCGGACTGAAGCCGGCGCACCTGGTCCGCCTTGTCCTGCGGCAGCACCTCGGCGAGCACTCGTCCAACGCCGACCTGCCGCGCCACGGCCTCGGCAGTCTGGCGGTTGTCGCCGGTTATCAGCGCTACTTCGATGCCCATCGACTTCAGCCGACCTATAGCGTCAGCGGCGCCCGGCTTAACCGTATCCGCGACAGCCAGGATTCCAGCCATCCGGCCGTCGACGGCGACGTACATCGGCGTCTTGCCTTCGGCTGCCAGCCGCTCGCTCTCCGGCCGCAAGGAATCGAGACCGAGGCCATTCTCTTCCATCAGCTTCAGATTTCCGGCCAGTACCTTCCGCCCTTCGACGGTCGCTTCCACGCCCAGGCCGGGTAGAGCGGCGAACTCAGAGGCCTCGAATTCAGTCAGGCTGCGCTCGCGTGCGGCAGTCACGATTGCTTCGCCCAGCGGATGCTCGGAGCCGCGTTCGGCGGCCGCCGCCAGTTGCAGGAGTTCGGTTTCGTCCCAGCCATCAGCGGAAAGCACGTCGGTGAGCGATGGTGTCCCAGAGGTCAGCGTCCCCGTCTTGTCGAAGACGATGGCGTTGATGCGGTGCGCTGTCTCCAGCGATTCGGCGCCGCGAATGAGGACGCCGTTTTCGGCGCCCTTGCCGGTACCGACCATGATGGCCGTCGGCGTCGCTAGCCCAAGGGCGCAGGGGCAAGCGATGATCAGCACCGCGACCGCGTTCAGGAGAGCAAAGGTGAACGCCGGGGTGGGCCCGAGCGCCAGCCAGATGACGAACGTCACCGCCGCGACGCCGATAACCGCCGGCACGAAGTAGCTGGCCACCAGGTCGGCGAGACGCTGGACCGGTGCCTTCGACAGCTGCGCCTCCTGCACTAGCCGCACGATCTGCGCCAGGACGCTATCCTGCCCGATGCGTGTGGCCCGAAAGCGGAAGCTTCCCGTCCAGTTGATAGTCGCGCCGATTACCTCGTCGCCGGGGCTCTTCTCGACGGGGATGCTCTCGCCCGTGATCATCGATTCGTCGATCGCTGACCGCCCCTCGAGGACGACGCCGTCGACCGGTATCTTCTCGCCGGGTCGGACGATCACGACGTCGCCGGTCACGACGCGCTCGATCGGAATGTCCAGCTCGTCGCCGTCACGCACAACCCGCGCCGTTCGCGCTTGCAGGCCCATCAGGCGCTTGATGGCCGCTGAGGTCCGGCCCTTTGCTTTCGCCTCCAGGTAGCGACCCATCAGGATGAGGGCGATGATGACGGCCGAGGTGTCAAAATAGACGGCCGGCTCCACGTCGGCAGCGCGAAAGAGGCCGGGCGCGAACGTGGCAAAGACGCTGTAGATATACGCGGCGCTGGTCCCGACGGCGACCAACGTGTTCATGTCGGCATCGACGTGGCGCAAGCGGTTCCAGGCGCCGGTGTAGAATTGCCAGCCAGCCCAGAATTGAACGGGCGTCGCCAATGCAAAGGACGTAAGCGTAATCACGGCGCCGGGGAGACCAGAGAGGCCGGGCAAATGTTGGTATTGCCCCAGAGCGATGAGCAACGCGCCGATGATGCCGGCGAAAAGGAACTTTCGCCAGAGGGTTTGCTCTTCGCGCTCTCGCGCTTGTTGCTGCTCGTCGGCGCCGGCGAGGGCCTGGGGAAGCGGCCGGTAACCTGCCTCTTCGACTGCTTGATAGAGGCTGTCGAGGGTGCAGACCGCCGGGTCGAAGGCGACGCTGGCCTGCTCGGTCGCCAGGTTCACGGAAGCAGCGTCGACGCCGCGGACCTTCTTCAGCGAGTTCTCTACGCGAAGGACGCAGGAGGCGCAATGCATGCCTTCGATGGCGATGGTCGTTTCGTCTTTGGGCTTCGTGGTCATGACGTGTTACCGGTTAGCCAGCTCGTAGAGTTCCCGCAGCTCGCCCACGACCTGCTCCTCGCGACCGTCCTGGATGCCTTTGACAACGCAGGTGCGAAGGTGGCCTTCCAGCATCAGTTGCTCGAGCGCCTCGAGGGCGCGGCGCACGGCGAACGATTGCTTGAGTATATCAACGCAGTAGGAGTCCTCCTCGATCATGCGTTTCACGCCGTTGAGGTGGCCTTCGATGTAGCGGAGCCTCTTGAGGCTCTCGGTTCGGGTGGAGTCCTGCACGGTTCGTGTCCTTCCTCGTTCTCTTCCCTACCCCCCTGGGAGGGGTCTACTACTATTATCGATCGGACGGAAAAGAACGTCAACGCGGGCAACGACAAACGCTCGAAATGCAAAGGCCGCCGACTTGGAGAGTCGACGGCCTCGATATTATCTGCTGGTCCGGCTAGACGCGCGCCTGGAGAGCAGCTCCGCACTGGCCACAGAAGCGGTTGCCGGGTGCGTTCGCCGACCCGCACTTCGCGCAGACAATGGCGGGCGTCTGCTGCTGGACGGGCGGGCTCTGAAAGGTCGACTGCGCTTGCGTAGTGGTCGACGCTGCCTGCGTTATCTGCTTCGGGTCGTCTTCGTCTTTGCTGGCTTTGCGGAATTCACGGATGCCCTTACCTATCGCGCCACCAACTTCCGGCAGACGGCCAACGCCGAAGATGATGATAACGACAGCCAGGACCACGATTAGCTCGAATGGCCCCATGGGACCGATCCCGACTAGAATCGGCATGATAACAGACCCCCCTCCGCGCTACATAAGAAAGCGCAGTTAGAGCGTAGCACCCCGTTTCCGGCGAGTCAACAGAAGTAGTTACCTCATCTTCGGCCCTTCGTTCGAGCGGTTGGATAACGCGGTAGGTCGTCGCTGATAGCCCGGTCTGCTGCCGCTTTCGCAAGCCATCGCTTGTTTATCCTACGTCCCACCCGAAGACCGTTCTCCGCGCTCAGAAGGCCCAGCGACCGGCTCCTTTCGTGTCCGATGGGACAGAAACCCTTTCGCTTGCCAGACTCAGCGCACCTGCCCTATAATTCGCCCTACCACTCTCCGGAAAGGAGCTCGCGGATGCCGACGCCTTACGCTTACTTCCAAAAGCAGTTCGTGCCCCTCTCGGAGGCCAAGATTGGCGTAATGACCCACGCCTTCAACTATGGCACCGGCTGCTTCGAGGGCATACGCGGCAACTGGAACGAGCGCGACGAACGCGTTTACCTCTTCCGCCTGCGTGATCACTTCCTCCGCCTGGGGCGAAGCTGTCGGATCCTCAAGATCGACCTTCCCTACCGCCCTGAAGAGCTTTGCGACATCGCCACGAAGCTGGTCGGCATGTGCGGCTACACTGAGGACGTCTACCTTCGGCCCATCGCTTATAAGAGCTCCGAGGTCGTCGGCGTTCGCATGCATGACTTGGACGACGACCTGCTGATGTACGTCACGCCCTTCGGCCCTTACCTCGACTTCACGAAGGGCATCCGCTGCATGACCTCTTCCTGGCGCCGTGTCGACGAGCTTTCGATTCCTGCCCGCGCGAAAGTCACCGGCATCTACGTCAACTCCGCTCTCGCCAAGACCGAGGCCTGCGAGAACGGCTTCGACGAGGCGATAATGCTGGCCGGCGACGGCCACGTCTCCGAGGGCAGCGGTGAGAACATCTTCATCGTCGAGGACGGGTCGCTAATTACGCCGTCGCATTCCGACAATATCCTTGTTGGTATCACGCGCGATACGGTCATCCGGCTGGCGCGCGAAGAACTCGGCATCGAGACGGTGGAGCGGCCAATCGCCCGCGCCGAACTCTATACTGCCGACGAGTGCTTCATGACGGGCACGGCCGCCCATGTTACGCCCGTCGTCGACGTTGACCGGCGGCAGGTCGGCAACGGCAAGACCGGCCCGATGACCGCCCGTTTGCAAGAGCTTTATCTCGATGTGATCTGCTGCAAGAACGACAAGTATGCGGACTGGTGCACGCCCGCGTGAAAGAGCATGACTGAATTTCGACCCCGTCGCGAAACAGGGATCATCGTTGGCCTCGCCGTAACCGCCTGGGCGGTCGTCTTCGGTGCGCTACTCCTGGGACGCGGCACCACGCAAGCCGTCTCGCTCGCTACGGTCTTCTGTTACCTGTTTGCCGCCGCCTTCTTCGTCCTGGCCATCATCGCCGCCTACTGGACCTACGGCTGCGCCAGCCTGCGCTACAGCCTCGACCGAAACGGCCTCCTGATTCATTGGGGCTTCGTCAGGCAAGTTATTCCTCTCGACAACATCAAGCGATTGGTTCGCGGCGAGCTGGTGACACTGCCGGGGATAAGTGGTATCAACTGGCCCGGCTATCACGTCGGCAGCGCGGAGACCAAAGACGTCGGTGAAACGCTCTTCTATTCGACGCACCACCGTCTCTCCGATATCGCTTACGTCGTCACGCCTTCGATGACCTACGCCGTCTCACCGCCTGACGTGCGCAAGTTCATCTATGATGTGGAGTCGCTGCAGAGGTTGGGCGCAACGATCGCACTACGGCAGGTGCCGCGACGTCATTCCCTCATCGACCAGCCAATCTGGTTCGACCGCTGGGCACAGGGCCTGGCTATTGTCGCCGTGCTCCTCTGCGCGACAACCTTTGGCGTAATCTTCCGGAATTATGCCGGCCTGCCGCCGAACTTGCCGATCTCCTTTCCGCCGCTGGACATCGAACGCATTGCCCCCAAGCACGAAATCCTCTCACTCCCAACGACCGCCTTTGCCGTCCTGGTCGTCAGCCTCGTGATCGGCTTCGCTCTGCGCGCCTGGGAGCGAATAGCCTCGTACATGGTTCTCGCCTCGCTGGTCGCAATGCAGGGGATCTTCCTCTGGGGCGCTGCCGTCGCCGTCAGATGAATTGCCGCTCTCTTGGCTGCCAGGCCACAGTAAGTGACGGAGACACTCTGACAAGACTCGGATAATTGTATGGATTTCGTATCTGTAGATGTGGAGACCGCAAATGCAGATATAGCTAGTATCTGCCAAATCGGATTGGTTGGTTTTGAAGATTGCCACGTCAAGCAATCCTGGCAGACGCTCGTAAACCCAGAGGACTACTTCGACCCCTTCAACGTTTCCATTCATGGCATTGACAAACAGGCTGTAAGAGCAGCGCCTACCTTCCCTGAGATATATGACCAAGTCAGAGACTGGATGAAATCATCTATCGTCGCCAGTCACACTGTTTTCGATCGAGTCGCAGTTGAACGTGTTGTTGAGAAATACAGATTGGAGCCCGTGAAACCTGTTTGGCTGGACACAGCGAGGGTGGCTCGCAGAGCCTGGCCGCAGTTCGCGCGAAAGGGCTACGGGCTTCCCAACATGGCGACCTACCTCGGCATCTCCTACATACCGCATGACGCGGAGGAGGATGCAAGGGCAGCCGGAGAACTGTTGATTCGGGCGATGCAAGAGACGGGCATGGCCGTACACGAGTGGTGCGAGCGAGTTAGGCTGCCAATCGGGATCGGCGGAACAGGCAGCACCGCGATAGCAATCGAAGGAAATCCTGAAGGCAGCCTCTACGGCGAAAGCGTGGTTTTCACTGGCGCGTTGGCGATCCCGAGGCGACTAGCAGCCAGGGTTGCTGCTGACGCTGGATGTAGGGTTACTGATTCCGTGACGGAAAGCACCACCCTTCTCATTGTGGGCGATCAGGATATTCGGCACCTCGCCGGACACGAGAAGAGTTCCAAGCATCGGAGAGCTGAAGCACTCATGTCGGGAGGTGTAGCCATTCGCATCTTGACCGAGAGCGATTTCGCATGTTTGGTGGGTATAGACGCGCCCCAGTAGCCCCTAGCCTGGTATGACGAAGGCGATGATGAAGCCGAGCGCGAAGCACACAGGGAAGGTTATCACCCAGGCCGCCAGAATCTCCTGCGCAATCCCCCAGCGCACAGCCGAGAAACGCCGCGTCGCGCCCACGCCCATGATCGCCGAACCGATGGTATGAGTCGTGCTTAGCGGGATGCCGAAGCGCGCGCTCACCGTAATCGTCACCGCCGCCGCGGTCTCCGCCGCGAAGCCGTGCACCGGCTGCAGGTGCGTCAGCCGCATGCCCAGTGTCTTGATGATGCGGTATCCGCCGAGCCCGGTACTCACACCCATCGTCGTCGCCGCGAGGAAGATGACCCAGATAGGCACAGTGAAGGCCTGATGGTAGTAGATCGCCAGGGCCATAGCCATCACGCCCATCGCCTTCTGGCCGTCGGCGGTGCCGTGGCTCCAGGCCATGAATGCCGCCGATCCTAACTGAAGGGTACCGAAGGCCCGCTGCACGAAGTTCGGACTCGCCCCGCGCAGCAGCCACGTGAGCAGGAACATCAGGATGACGCCGCCGAGGGCGCCGAAGACAACGGCCACACCGAGGCCGGTGAATACCTTCTCCCAACCGGTGTATTCCAGCACGCCGAAGCCGCTCTTCGCCACGCCGGCACCCGCCAGACCGGCCAGGATCTCGTGCGTCTTACTCGTGGGCAGGCCGAAGTACCAGGCGAATGTGCTCCAGATGATGACGGCGACGCAGGCGGAAACGATGGTCTCCAGGTTGATCTGATTGATGTCGACGATGCCCTTCCCAATGGTTGCCGCCACCGCCGTGCCGGAGAGCGCGCCCAGCAAGTTGAACAGCGCCGCCATTGCGACGGCGGGAATCGGCGGCAGGACGCGCGTCGAAACAACGGTCGCGACGGCGTTGGGAGCGTCGGTCCAGCCGTTCACCGCCTCGAAGCCGAGTATGGCGATGAACGTGACAACCAGGAACGGGAAGGTGTTAACCAACTACCGTCTTCTCCTCAAGATGAAAAAGACGAGCCTTGCGGGGCTCGCCCAAGCGTCCGTTTTCGCACTTCTGCCCTTCTAGGCATGTCTCAGGACGATACCCTCCAGCACGTTCGCCACGTCCTCCGCGCCGTCCGTCGCCTGCTCGAGCTGCTCGTAGACCTCGCGCCACTTGATGATCTCGGCTGCGTTGCCGCCGTTGTCGAAGAGTTCGGCGATGGCCTTGCGATAGAGGTCGTCCGCGACGTTCTCCAGGCGGTTCACCTCGACGCAGTAGGGCAAGATGTCGCGCAGCCTCTTGTGGTCCTTCAGGTGTGAAACGGCCTGCTCCAGCTTCATCGACATCAGCCGGACGACGTCCGCCAGTTCGCGGCTCCGCTCTGTCGGCTCGGATATCTTGTAGATGCGCATCGCCGTGGACGCGCCCTCAATGTAGTCCATCACATCGTCCATGCGCTGGGCCAGCAACGCTATGTCTTCGCGCTCGATAGGCGTGACGAACGTCTTATGCAGAAGGTTGATGATGTCGTGGGTGATGGTGTCGCCGTTGTGCTCGAGCTCCGTGATGTGCTCGCTCTTCATTTGGACGTTCTCGTAATGGCCTACCAGGTCGGCCAGCGCGTCGGCGGCGTCAACGAGGTTTCGAGCGCCATCGTGGAGGAGGACGTAGAAGCGTTCGTTCTTGGGGAGGAAAGGAATCCTCGGCATATTCGACCAAAAAGTAGCATACGCGTCGACAGGGGTCAATTAGCGCTCACCGAGCGGCTGCCGCTAATTGTAGAAGAACCTCCACGATTCCACGCGCGGCTTCTCGCCGTCCGAGTCTAGTGCCGTCATCAGCGAGAAAGGAGTCTGTTCCGATCGTCGCTGGCGTGCTCACTTCAACAAGAGCGCGTCTACCGCGGCAAGCGGCGTCCGTTTCCGCTTTCGAAGACGACGCACCTTGATCCCACGTCCCACCCTAGCGCCGCTACCTCGAAGAGCCTGTCATCGTCCCGGGCCGCTCAACAAGCCGAAGAGCTTACCCCGCGTCGCCCTTCGACACACCGCGAGCAGCTAGACGTTGAAGAGGACGTGGAAGATGTCGCCGTCCTGTACCTCGTACGTCTTGCCCTCCCCTCGCAGCACTCCCCGCTTTCGCGCCTCCGCCAGCGACCCCAACTCCAGCAGCTCGTCCCAGCGGATGACTTCCGCCCGGATAAACCCTTTCTCCAGGTCAGTATGAATGCGGCCCGCCGCTTTCACTGCGGGCATCCCCCTGGGAATCGGCCAGGCGCGGCATTCGTCCTCGCCGACGGTGAAAAACGAGACGAGGCCCAGGAGATCGAAGGCCAGGCGGCTGATGCGTCCTGCTGCCGGCTCGCCCAGTCCCAGGTCCGCGCGGAACTCCGCCGCCTCCTCTTCCGAGAGGTCGTTCAGCTCCATCTCCAGCTTGCCGCAGAGGGCCGCGACGGCTGTTTGCGGGCCCGCTTGCCGGCGGTATTCCGCCTCCATCTCCGGCTGACGGGCGATGTCCTCCTCACGTACGTTCAGGAGCGTGAGCAGCGGTTTCGCCGATAGCAGGTTGTAGTTGCCAAGCGAATGGAGTTCGTCCATCGAGAGGCCCTGCACATAGAGCGGCTTTTCCTGCTCGAAGCCCGCCTTCACCCGGCGTAACAGCGTCAATTCCTTCTCGCCCGCCTCGCGTTCCCCCGCCCGCGCCGACCGCACGACAGTGTCGAGTCGCTCCAGCCGCCTTTCCACGATGCCGAGGTCCGCGAAAACGAGTTCCAGGTTGAAGGCATCGACGTCGCGCCCCGGGTCGACTGAGCCTTCCGGATGCGGCACGGCGTCATTCTGAAAGGCGCGAACGACGTGGACGAGCGCATCGGCACGGTCGAGGGCGGCCTGGATCTGCGGCGGTTGACCTTCCCCGCGGCCGGCGCCGCGCCACGTAAGCCCGCCGGGAACATCGACGAACTGGATATCGGCATGGGTCGTCTTCTTCGGCTTGAAGAGAGGCGCCAGCTTGTCCAGCCGCTCGTCCGGCACCTTCACGGCGCCGATGTGCAGCTCGGCCTCGGCTGCGTAGGTGCCGGTAGGGGCGTGTCCATGTGTCAGAGCGTTGAAAACGGTGGTCTTGCCCGAGCGAGCAAGCCCTACGATCGCCAGGTCCATGCGGGCCTCACTCGAAGGTCTTTGCCCGCATTGTATCACGCGCCTGTCCGGCTTCCGCCTTCCCCCGCCGCGACTGGCCTGTCCGACAGACGTCCAGCAGGGGACAACCGGAGCACAGCGGCTCTTTGCGACACAGCTCCTTCGCATGCCGGACGATGAGAGCGTGATACTCGTTGAAGATCGCCGCGTCCTGCGGCAGGGCGTCCATGAAGAAGCGACGCCAGGCATCATAAGTGTCTGAGGTCGGACGGATGCCCAGGCGGTCGAAGATGCGGCGGGTATAGGTGTCGACGACGAAGGCAGGCCTGCGCGCGGCGTAAAGGACGATGTCGTCCGCTGTCTCCGGCCCGATCCCGTACGTGGCCAGCAAGACGCTTCGCATCTCCTCGACCGGCAGCGCGAAGAGGCCCTCCAGGCGGCCGTCGAAGCGCTCCGCCAGCATGGCCGCGAACGCCTTCAGCTTCCGCGCCTTCATCCGGAAGTAGCCCGACGGCCTCACCGCGCGCTCCAGTTCCTCGTCCGGCGCTCGAACGAGGGCGTCGACCGACAGAAGGCCGGCCTCGTCGAGCCTGGCCAGCGCCGCTTCCACGTTCTTCCAGGCTGCAGACTGCGTCAGTATTGCCCCGACTACCACGGTGAACGCGTCCTCGTCCCCTGGCCACCAATGCTGCGGACCATAGAAGTCGCACAGACGGCGGTAGATTTCGAGCAGTCGCTCCCGCATCTGGGAAGACATCTAGCGAGGGGGAAACGGCGGCTGGGTGACCCAATCGGGCAGACGCACCTCTCCCGGGGCATCGTAGTGAGGGATGTAAGGCTTGATATCGAAGATCGGAGTACCGTTGATGGCGTCGAGCCCTCTTACGCGGAGCACGTTTCGCCGCCTTCGTACGAGCCTGACGACAGAGATGCCGACAGGGTTGGGACGGTGCTGCGTCCGAGTGGCGAGGACGCCTTGGAGCGGGTAGCGCTCGTCGCCGCGGGGGTGGCAACGCGTCCGGTCGCGTTCGTCGTCCGTCACCTTATGCAGGTGGAAGAGCACAACGATATGAGAGTAACCTTCGATGCCGTCGAGCGCGTCCGTCAGGTTCTTTCGCACAATGATATCCGAGACGACATTCTCCCAGCCCTCCATGCGAGGTTCTCGCACCCCGTTTCGTACGATGCCTATGGGCTTCAGACCCACCGGCTCTGTCGGGATGAGCTGTTCGGGCCAGAGCCCCAGCTTCGTGAGGAGCTTCTTTGCCTTGTCACTGAGCGCCATACACGTCTCCTCGGCAGAGCTTAGCATAGCGCTCGAAAACGCGCCAAGCTGTTCGATCTCCGTTGAGACAGAAGTCGCTATTCCGTCTTAGGCGCGGGCTGTCGCGACAGAGCGGCCCGCATGGAAGAATGCAGGAGGCTGAACATCCGGCGGAGGTCGGCCGCTTCTCCGTCGATCTGCGCCGCTATCATGGCGCCGTCGAGGCAAGCAGTGGTGAGCCTGGCAAGGTCGACGGCCGAAACCCCGCCCGATTCACTGCTCCCCAGTCCGTGGCTGGCGAAGAGTTGCGCCAGTGCTTCAATCGACCGCGCCCGTTGTGATCGAACGATCTCGAGGGCGTGCGGATCCGCGTGACGCCGCTCCAGCGCGACCATAAGCATCAGCCGCGCAAAGTCGGGCGCCGTTGTCAGGGCCTTTGCCATATAGTCGAAATAGACATCGAGGCGGCCACCCGGCGAATTGGGATACGCACGCATCGCTTTCATCACGGCTCTCGTTGATCGCTCCAACCATCGCCGTTCCGCATCCTCAAGCACGGCGGCCAGTATGCCGGCTTTGTTGCCGAATTCCCAGTAGACAGAGCTAGGCAAAACGCCGGAGGCCCGGCAGATAGCGGCAACGCCGGTGGCAGCGTAACCATGAGTGGCAAACAATTTCGACGCACTCGCCATCACGCGATTGCGGGTCTCGCCTTTCTTTCTTCTCTTTCGAGAGGAAGAGGACTCTTCCATCACGCGAACTACCTTATGTCGCCGTGTCGCGTCGATCAATGCTTTCGCGGAAGGCGCTGTGTCGCCCCCACTTGACAGCGTTGAGACGAAGTGATATTCGTGACTCTTAAGTGGAGTGATCATTCCATATTTCTTCCCCTGCGGGAAGAGGTGCGCCGAGAACGAGACTCAAAGAATAGAGAAGGAGGTGGCGCCACACGTCATCATTCGGATCTCCTGCAAGCAGTACGGACGCAGTTGAAGGGAGACAAAAATGAAAATCCGATTTCTCGCTCTGATCGTGCCCTTGCTCATGCTGGCCGGACTCCTCCTTCCGGCCACGGCCGGCGCCAGCGGCGCTCCGCACATACTCGGAACGCATCCGATCATCTTCGTTCACGGGGGCTCCGGTTCCGGAGGCCAGTTCGAGTCGCAAGCCATGCGGTTCGAATCCAACGGATATCCACACGAATACATAGGCGTTCTCGAATACGACTCAGGTTCTTTGTACAACTTGCAGACCCAGCAGGTGAACCAGGCCTTGCTGGAGCAGACTTGGGCGAACCTGGATAACCTAATCGCCACAATGGAAGCCGAGACCGGGACCACACAGGTCGATATTCTGGGGCACTCACTCGGCACGATGGTGATGCAGGGCTACATCAACAGCTCGCCTGAACGGGCGAAGAAGCTGGCCCACTACGTCAACATCGACGGCCAGACTGCCGACGCCCTTCCCGGAACAGCCGTAGGTGTGCCAGTGCCCACGCTCGCGCTGTGGGCCGGAAGGCCGCTGCAGATCGCACCCACTACGGGCCCACGCACTATCGTGGGCGCAACGAACGTCACGATCCCGGACGTGACGCACGTTCAGTGCGCTACCTCGCCGCAGTCCTTCGTCGAGATGTTCAAGTTCTTCACCGGCTCCGAGCCGAAGACTTCCAACATTCTGCCCGAAGGCGGGTCGATTGACCTGGCGGGTCGCGCCGTCATCTTCCCACAGAACATAGGCGTCGCTGGCGCGACGCTTCAGATCTGGAGGGTCGATCCGAAAACAGGCCACAGGGTCAACGGCCAGCCGGATGCTACCTATGCTATCGGCGAGGACGGGAACTGGGGGCCCTTCAACGGTATGAGCGGACAGACGTACGAGTTCAACATTGTACGCGCCGGTCAGCCCGACCACCCCTTCTACTACGAGCCGTTCATCAGGAGCGACTACCTGATCCGATTGAACACGTCAGTCGAACCGGGCGGCGGTATCTCCGGGACGATGGATAGGAGCGCCGATCACGTCAACTTCGTCATCAGCCGGAATATGGAGCTATGGGGCGACCAACCGGGTGAGAACGACGTTCTGACAATCAACGGCACGAATATCATCACCCCGACGACGAACCCGGTCAGCAAGGTGATCAATGCCATGTTTGTCTTCGACAAGGGCAACGACGACGTGAGCCACGTAGGTGTCCCAGTCGAGCCCTATGCGTCGATAACCTTCTTCACGGCCGAAGACCTCTTCGTCCCGGCGAACGTTTACGGCGAAGGGACGGTGTCGCTGGTGCTCACCTCGCGCGTGGGCGGCGGCCTGACCCAGACGATAAACGTGCCGAACATCTCCTCGTCCATCGACAGAAGGATATCGGTCAACTTCAACGACTTCGTGCAGCCGCACAACGTCGCGCTCTGGTAACGGAGCCGGCATTCGGCCTTAGTTAAGGGACCTTTCGGGAGGGCCTCCAATCGGAGGCCCTCCGCTTCTATTTGCCATCGCGGTGAATCGGGTTTTGGGACTCTTGTCCCTTCACCCTAAGGCTCCGCTGTGATACAATTTGGAAGCTGAAAGGAGCCGCAAGAGTCTCCTCCAAAGGCGGACGGCGCCTCACCAGCGACGTCATCTCCCCCGGCCTTTGGGCCGCTGCCGCGTGTAGAGACAGAATCCAGAAACCTATGACTTCGACAAACAGACCAGGGGGCAGGTCGCAAACCAGAGCCCCACAATCCTCGCGCGAGCAGGAGCAATACACCGCCCGCGATATCCAGGTCCTCGGCGGCCTAGAGGCTGTTCGACGTCGCCCCGGCATGTACATCGGCAGCACGGACCAGCGCGGCCTTCATCACCTGGTCTATGAGATCGCCGATAACGCCATCGACGAAGGCATGGCGGGCTTCTGCGACCATACCGAAGTCGTGCTGCACGCCAACGGCTGGGTGACGGTCTGGGACAACGGCCGCGGCATCCCTGTCGACGTCCACGAAAAGACGGGCAAGTCGGCGCTGGAGACGGTCATGACGATCCTGCACGCCGGCGGCAAGTTCGGCGGACAGGTCTACAAGGTCTCGGGCGGCCTGCATGGCGTCGGCGCCTCGGTTGTCAATGCCCTCTCGGAGAAGATGTGGGCCGAGGTGCGACGCGGCGGCAAGACCTACGTCCAGGAGTACGAGCGCGGCATTCCGCTTAGCGACGTCCAGCGAGCGTCTGAAACGCGCTATCTCTGCTCGTGGCAGGCGCGCGGCCTGCTGCCCGCTTCAGTCAACGGCACGACGGTTTCCTTCCTGCCAGACCGCAAGATATTCGCCGAACTGGACTACGACTTCACGACGCTGGCCCAGCGGCTCCGAGAGTGCGCTTACCTCGTGAAAGGCATCTGGATCCGCATACTCGACGAGCGCGACGGCCAGGAGCTTACTTTCTACTTCGAGGGCGGCATCCAGAGCTTCGTGCGACACCTTAACCGCGAGCGCGTCGTCCTCCAGCCGCGGCCCATCTACATCGAGCGACAGTCCGATAGCACTTCGGTAGAGACGGCGCTCCAGTACAACGATGGCTTCACCGAAGCGACTTTCAGCTTCGCCAACACCATCAACACGATCGACGGCGGCAGCCACCTGACGGGCTTCCGCAGCGCCCTCACCCGCGTCCTCAACGACTATGCGCGCCGCCAGAAGCTGCTCAAGGAAGACGACGCCAACCTCAGCGGCGAAGACGTCCGCGAAGGCCTCGTCGCCGTGATTAGCGTGCGCCTGCCGGAGCCGCAATTCGAGGGCCAGACGAAGACGCGCCTGGGCAATCCGGAAGTGAAGAGCCAGGTCGAGACGGCCGTCACCGACGGCCTGGGCCAGTACCTCGAAGAGCACCCGCAGGAGGCCCGGCGCATCATCGAAAAGTGCATTACGGCCGCCCGCGGCCGCGAGGCTGCCCGCAAGGCGCGCGACCTCGTCATCCGCAAGGGGCTGCTCGACGGCACCAACCTGCCAGGCAAGCTCGCCGACTGCTCAGAGCGCGACCCCGCGCGCTGCGAGCTTTATCTCGTCGAGGGCGACTCAGCCGGCGGCTCGGCCAAGCAGGGCCGCGACCGCCGCTTCCAGGCCATCCTGCCGCTCAGAGGCAAGATCCTGAACGTCGAGAAGGCGCGCGCCGAGAAGATCTTCGGCCATGCCGAGATCGCAGCTATCTTCAAGGCCTTGGGCTCCGGCGCCGGCGAAGACCTGGACATCTCCAAGCTGCGCTACCATCGCATCATCATCATGACCGACGCCGACGTCGACGGCGCGCACATCCGCACGCTCCTGCTGACGTTCTTCTACCGTCAGATGAAAGAGGTCATCAGCAGCGGCCACCTGTTCATCGCCCAGCCGCCGCTATTCCGCATCTCCCGCGGCCGGGAGCACGTCTGGATGTTCACCGAGAAGGACAAGGACGACTACGTGAAGAGGGCCAAGGACGGGAAGCTGAACATCCAGCGCTATAAGGGCCTCGGCGAGATGAACCCGGAGCAGCTCTGGGAGACGACGATGGACCCGGAGCGTCGCACCATGCTCCAGGTGAACATCGAGGACGCCATGAAGGCGGAGGAGCTGTTCACGGCGCTAATGGGCGAAGAGGTAGCGCCGCGGAAGGCGTTCATCCAGAGCCACGCGGCCCAGGTCCGCAACCTCGACATCTAGGAACTCTAGCCTCCGTCAGGCTCAACCCGAGAAATCCCCTCCACTCTGTCCAGGCCTTTGTCGAAGCTGACGATCTCCTCCAACCGTAGGCGTTTCATCAGATCGGCGTGATAAGCGTCTATGAACGATAGGTTCAGATCGACGTAGAGATCGAAGATCGCGGCTAAGCGACTCTTGCCCGGAAGCCCGACGCCCGGCAGCTGTAGCAAGGGAAGAAGGTTGTCGCGGATCTCCGCCTTCGAAACGTGATACTGCCGTTGAAGGGTGAAGACTGCCTCGAAGACTACTGAATCGGCGGTCCTGACCTTGACCTCGCCGCTCTCGATCCGTCTTAGATAGGCCGTGGAGCGGGGTGATTGCTCTGGGTGGTCGTGCAGTAGATGGCGCAACAACACGTTTGTGTCGAGGAAGGGCAACGCCATCTAGCCCTTGCTCCTCTCGTCAGTCTCCTCAGCGATCGCTCCCTCCGCGACCTCCCGCAGTCCTTCTGCGGAGAGCGGTGGTTTGTGGCTCTTCAACGCCCCCGCCGTCTGGTCGACAACGCTGCCGCCCGTCAGTATGCGGATTTCGCCGTTATCCATCACGAAGGCAACTCTGTCGCCTTCCTTGAGGTCAAGCCGCCGCCGAATTTCGGCTGGAACCGTCACCTGCCCCTTCCGCGTCACGACGCCAACCATCTGTTTCATCTTCTGACTCCCGCCGATGCCGTAGTGCCCGCATGTCTTTGTACTACAATATTACGATTGGTAGTACACCATGTCAAGGGTAGGGCGAGTTAGGAATACAGGTCATGCTGCTTGATATAGGCTTCCACCAGCGGCGGCACCAGCCCGTCCAGCGATGCGCCCTTGCGCGCCCACTCACGCACCGCCGTCGCGCTCACGTCCACGAACGACATCGGCAGCACGATTAGCCGTCGCGAGATGCCGGGGATCGCCTTCTCCAGCGCCGTCAGCTCCAGGTCACGGCCCGGCGACCGTAGCGCGACCGCCAGCCAGGCCAGCGCGACGATCCGGTGCGGCTCCTTCCAGTTCGGCATGTCCAGCAGCGCGTCCTGCCCCAGCACAAAGTACAGCTCCGTCTCCTCGCCGTAGCGCGCCAGCACCTCCGCCAGCGTGTCGACCGTGTACGACGGCCCCGGCCTGTCCAGCTCCAGCGTTGAGACATCCATTCGCGGCAGGGAGTCGACAGCCAGGACGGTCATGTCCAGCCGGTGCTCGGCGGCGGTTAGCGGCTGTCCCTCCTTCCGCCAGGGGTCGCCCGCCGGCACGAACAGCAGCTTGTCCAGCCCCAAGTGCTCGATCGCGACTTCAGCCAGCCGGAGGTGCCCGACGTGTGGCGGGTCGAAGGTGCCGCCGAGGACGCCCAGCTTCATCCTTCCCACTCCATCTCCAGGCCCGCAACTCGAATACGGTCGCCCGGGCGAACGCCTGCCCGTCGCAGCGCAGCGCCGACGCCCATTCGCACCAGGCGGCGCCGTATCTCCGCCTGCGTCTCCCGCGTGTCGCCGGTCAGGCGCTGCACCATTCGCTCGGCCAGCGCGCCCTCTACCGCGAACATGCCGTCGACCTGCCTGATAACGAAGCGCGGCTCCCGCGGCCGCAACTCAATGACCGGCCGCGCAACAACTTTCTCCTGCGCGACCGCGCGCTCCTCGGCCAGCACCGCCATCACCCTATCGATCAGCGCCTCGACGCCCTCGCCGGTAGCCGCCGAGATGAACATCGGCTCAATCTTCGCCTTTGCCAGTACCGACCGTATCTCTTCCTGTCGTTGCTGCACCTCCGGCAGGTCCACCTTGTTGACCGCTACCAACTGCCTCTTGCGCGCCAGCGCCTCGCTGTACGACGACAGCTCGCTGTTGATAGTCTCGATGTCTCGCAGCGGTTCCGGGCGTGTACCGTCGACCAGATGAACAAGGGCGCGCGTCCTCTCAACGTGGCGGAGGAACTCCAGGCCCAGGCCCGCGCCCTCGTGCGCGCCGGCTATGAGGCCCGGGATGTCTGCCAGCACAACCGTTGCGTAGCCGCGCTCCACAACCCCCAGACTGGGCTCGAGCGTCGTAAACGGGTACGCTGCGACCTTCGGACGCGCCGCCGACACGGTCCGCAGCAGCGTCGACTTGCCGGCGTTCGGCAGGCCGATGATGCCGACGTCCGAGATCAGCTTCAGGTCGAGTTGCAGGTCGAACTCCTGGCCCGGCTCGCCCTTCTCCGCGATGTGGGGCGCCCGGTTCGTCGAAGTGGCAAAGTGAACGTTGCCGCGGCCGCCTCTGCCGCCCTTCGCGACCACGACACTTTCTCCTTCGCCCGTCAGGTCCGCAATGACCTCGCCCTCTCCTGATTCTTCGAGCTTTCTTACGACGGTTCCCGCCGGTACCTTCACGACCAGGTTTTCGCCGTTCGCCCCGTGCTTCTTGCCGCCGCTACCATGACCGCCGTTCTCCGCTCGATAGACCCGCCGGCGCCGAAAGTGAGCCAGCGTGCTCAGGCTGGAATCCACCTCGAGAATGACGTACCCGCCGCGGCCGCCGTCGCCGCCGTCCGGCCCGCCCTTCGGAACGTACTTCTCACGCCGGAAGCTCAGCGAGCCATCGCCGCCCGTGCCCGCTTGCACGTGAACCGTCGCGCGGTCAATCACTCATGCCACCTTCTGTTTGAAAAGTCTCTCGCTCATTATACCCACCCACTATTCAAGTCGGCCGTCTTGTACACGCTCAGCTCTTCCATACCTTTGGTAGAGTACAGGACTGACGAGTTGTTACCGTGGAGAGTGGAGCTATAGGTATAGCCGTGAAAAGTGGGGAAACGGGTGATCCAGAATCGATTCCGAGCCTGTATCCATAGGGAATGTCGGCTGCCTGAGTGGACAGATGGACGGCAGAGCGACGGTTTGCACGTGAGTCGACATAGCGAATTCTCGGGATGTCCAACCTGGCCGAAAGAAATGCCTTGGGAAGCAGAGGTGTTGAAAAGCCGGAAGGGGTTGGTGGAAAGCTCAACCGGCTGCTTCGGTAATGCGACGGCGGATAGCGGAAAGGTCCTCGCTGGTCTGCGGGATAGCTGTCGATTCCCGCTCGATCTTTCGACAGGCGTGGAGGACCGTCGAATGGTCGCGGTCGCCGAAGAGGCGACCAATCTGGCTAAGCGGCTGGCAGGCGTCGCGCCGTAGCAGGTACATGGCCACGTGACGGGCTGTCGTTACGCGCTTGCTTCGCGCTTGGCCGCCGAGGGCCTGCGGGGGCACGTCGTAGTAGGAGCAGACAGCCGCGATGACCCGGTCGGGCTTCGGTAAGGCAGGAGCCGCAGGCCTCGGGACAGACTTGATAGCAGCCTGAGCGAGCGAGAAGTCGGCTCGCTGGCCTGTCAGCCGGGCATACGCGAGGACGCGGTTCAGCGCCCCCTCGAGTTCGCGCACGTTGACGTAGGGACGGCCTGCCAGGAAGTGCAGGGCCTCGTCGTCGACCTCCGCCTGTAGGGAATCGGCCTTGCGGCGAAGGAGCGTGAACCGGGCGTCGCCGGCGAACATCGAGAGGTCAGTCGTGAGGCCCGATTGAAAGCGGGAGCGAAGCCGCGGCGAGAAATGGGTCAAGGCTTCCGGCGGCTGATCGCTGGCCAGGACGAGCTGCTTGCCGGCGCTGTAGAGGTGGTTGAAAGTGTGGAAAAACTCCTCCTGTGTGCCGTCCTTGCCGGCGAGGAACTGAAGGTCGTCGATGAGGAGGGCGTCGAGCGAGCGGTATTTGTCGCGGAAGTCGTCGGCGCGCTTGCGGCGCGTGGCGAACACGAATTCAGAGAGGAACTGCTCCGCCGTCACGTAGAGTGCGCGCTGGCCGGCTGCCAGCAAACGGTGCGTGATTGCCTGCAGGAGGTGGGTCTTGCCGAGACCGCTTTCGCTATAGATGAAGAATGGGTTGTGCTGCGGCGCGACGACTGATCCGGCGGTCGCCTGCGCCGCGGCGTAGGCCAGGAGATTGCAGTCGGCGACAACGAAGGTCTCGAACGTGAACACGGGATTAAGCCGTTGCTTCGGCAGAGGCGGCAGCGCGTCGTCAGCGTTGGACGGGTCGCGGGAGGAGAAAGCCGGCCCCTCGACAGGCGCGCCGGCGACGCGGAACGTCACTTGCAGCCGCCGTCCCAGGATGCCCGAGAGCGTCTTGGTGATCAGGTCGCTCAGGCGGTCGCGCAGCCATTCGGCGACGAAGTCGGTTGGGACGGAGATAGCGAAGGTCTCGTCCTGTAGCGTCAATCCCGCCGTGTCGCGCAGCCACGTCTCGTAGTTCGGCCGCGTGACCTGCAGCTGCAACTGGCCCAGGGCCGCTTCCCACAACGCTTGCGGCGTTCGTTCCATTCCGACCTCGCTGCTGCTTCCGGACACGGGCAAGTCGCCGTATGCCGGGGCACACCACACCGTCGACGCTGACGACAGGTCGTTCGCTTGTCCTCGAAAAGGCTGTTCTGTGGCTGTTCGTATTGTATGTTGGCTAGGGCCGCCGCCGGCTCGTGGTCAAGAACCGCGTCGACCGTCGCCTATGGATGGGGGCGAGGCGGGAGAACGCCCCGCACCCGTGAGAATAGCGTCGGCTGCCACAGAAAGCAAGGCTCTTATGATCACTGATCAAAGAAAACGTCTCGAAAATACTTCCTTTCGAAAACGGAAAACCGCGCTGGTGCGAAGTAACGCAATCTGCTCAGATGCAGCTCAAGTTGCGGCCCTTCGAGCGTCTGCACTATAATGAGCCACGCTGCAAATGCTGGGATGGATCCCGGGAGGCGAAGGTGCTCCTCGCCCTTGATATCGGCAATACGGCGATAACTATCGGCGTCTTTGACGGTGAAAAGATACGCGCCCGGTGGAGCATCGCTACCGACGTCGAGAACCTGGTCGACGAATACGCTATTCTGCTGCTCAACCTCCTTCAGACCGGTGGCCTTTCCGCCAGCGATATCGATGAAGCCGTGATGGGCAGCGTTGTTCCCTCGCTCACCCCCGTCTTCCAAGAGGCCTGCAGCCGCTATTTCAAGGTCTCCCCGCTGGTCGTCGATCTGGGCGTGCGGACCGGCATCCGCATCCTCTACGACAGCCCGCGTGACGTCGGCGCTGACCGCGTGATCGATGCCGTCGCTGCCATCAAGCTCTACGGCCCGCCGCTCATCATCGTCGACTTCGGCACCGCTACGGTGTTCGACGCCATCTCTCGCGAGGGCGACTACGTGGGCGGCGCCATTGCTCCAGGCATCGGCATCTCTGTCGAGGCGCTGTTCGGCCGCACGGCGAAGCTGCCGAGGATCGAACTGGAGCGCCCGAAGCATGCAATCGGCAAGACGACTGTCAGCGCGATGCAATCGGGCGTCATCTTCGGCTATGTGGGCCTGGTGGAAGGGATCATTACCCGCATGAAAGCGGAGCTGGAAGGCGAAGCCAAGGTCATAGCGACCGGCGGCTATGCGCCGCTCATCGCCCGCGAGACGCCGTTAATCGAGGAAGTGAACGTGGATCTCACGCTCGTGGGACTGCGGCTGATCCAGGAGGCAAACCGTCAGGCCGTCCCCGGCAGGCAGGGGCATTAGGATGCTCGAAGGCAAGCGCATCGTCGTCGGCATTACCGGCAGCATTGCCGCCCATAAGGGAGCCGACCTGGTCAGCAAGCTCACGCAGGCCGGCGCCCTCGTCGACGTGGTCCTCACCGAGTCCGGTGCCCGCTTCATCACGCCCGTCGCCCTTCAGGGCCTTAGCGGCCGGCCGGTCTACACCGACGTCTTCGCGACGACAGGTGAATTGGCGATATCGCACGTAGAGCTGGGTCGTCGCGCCGATGCCGTCGTCATTGCGCCCGCGAGCGCCGACACGCTAGCCCATATCGCCCATGGCTTCGCTGATAACCTCCTCTGTCTGACGGTTCTGGCGACCGAGGCCCCAGTCCTTCTGGCGCCCGCGATGGACGTCCTCATGTTCGAAAACACCGCTACTCAGGCGAACCTGGCGGTCCTCCGCGAGCGCGGCTTCGCTATCGTCGGGCCTGGTGAGGGACGCCTGGCAAGCGGAATGCGGGGCCGCGGACGCATGGCGGAACCCGAAGTCATTATCGGCGCCGTGCGACAGCTTCTCGGGCGTGGCGGCGACCTGGCGGGAAGAAAGGTCGTTGTCAGCGCCGGCGGTACCCAGGAACCGATAGACCCCGTTCGCTACGTCGGCAACTACTCGTCGGGCAAGATGGGCTACGCTGTCGCCGAGGCGGCACGCGACCGTGGCGCGAAGGTTGTGCTTGTGAGCGGGCCGGTCGCCCTGCCGGCGCTCTCCGGTGTCGAGACCGTCTGCGTGAAGACGGCGGAGGAGATGCGCGACGCGGTCGTCGACGCCTCCAGGGGCGCTGACATCCTGATCATGGCTGCTGCCGTTGCCGACTACCGGCCGGCGGAGCGCGCCGCACAGAAGATCAAGCGGACGCAGGCTGGAATGACACTTGAGCTGGTCCCGACGCCCGACATCCTGGCGGAGGTGAAGTCGGCGGACTTCGTGTGCGTGGGATTCGCGGCGGAGAGCCAGGAGCTGGTGCGAAACGCTTCGGAGAAAATGGCCCGCAAGGGCCTGGACCTCGTCGTCGCCAACGACATCACCGCCGCCGGCTCCGGCTTTGGCACCGACACGAACCAGGTGACGATCATCGACAAGTCGGGCGCGGCTGAGACGCTGCCGCTCCTCAGCAAGCACGAGGTAGCACAGCGGGTCCTGGACCGCGTCGTCCCTATCCTCAAGTCGCGATCCACAAGCTGAATCCCCCAGGATCGAATTGACATGCGCGCTATCTGCTGTATCATTGCCTTCATCTAGCTTCAGGCAAAGGAGAGGATGCCATGCCCTATTACATCTCCCTGACAAGACTTACAGAACAGGGACGCAAGACCATCAAGAACCGGCCGGAACGAGTAAGGGACGTCAACAAAGAGATAATGGCGATGGGCGGCAAAGTCATCGCTCAGTACGCCACCCTGGGCGAGTACGACTTCGTGAGCGTAGTCGAGGCTGAGAGCGACGAAGCCATACTCAGCATTTCCATCGAGCTGGGAGCCAGGGGAACGATAGCGATAGAAACCCTGCCTGCCATCGAGATCGACAGGTTCATCTCGCGTGCCTGGGCGCCGCCAAGCACCAACCGCTAATCGCTTCCGCCGCTAGTCGGATAGAGGCTCTTCGGCCAGACTCAGACCGAGGTTGATCAGCGTCCGCACGACTGTGCCGCTGGAGCCTTTGAGGAAGATGCCCTTCACTTCGTCGCGCTGGTCGACGCCCGCGATGTCCAGGTGGACCCACGGCGTGTCATCGATGAACTGCTTCAGGAAGAGAGCCGCCGTTATAGAACCTGCCTCGCGCCCGCCGACGTTCTTGATGTCCGCGACCTCGCTGTCCAGTTTCTCCATGTAGTCGTCGAATAGCGGTAGTTGCCAAACCTTCTCGCCTGCGGCTTGAGCGGCCCGTTGGATTCGTGCCAGAAGGCTCTCGCTGTTGGTCATGGCGCCGAATGCCACCTTGCCCAACGTGATGGACATCGCGCCCGTCAGCGTCGCGACGTCGACAATAGGCGACAGATCGAGTTTCCGCGCATAGCAGAGCGCGTCGGCGAGGATCAGGCGGCCCTCCGCGTCCGTATTCACCACCTCAATCGTCTTGCCGTTCATGGCGCGTACCACGTCGCCGGGACGTTGCGCGCTGCCGCCCGGCATGTTCTCCGTCGCCGGCACGATGGCCGTGACGTTCAGCTTCGCCTTGAGTTGCGCCAGGGCCCGAATCGCGGCAATGACGTCGGCGCCTCCAGCCATGTCTCCCTTCATCTCCTCCATGCCCTGCGACGGCTTGATGGATATGCCGCCGCTGTCAAACGTGATTCCCTTGCCCACCAGTCCCAGCGCCTTCGACCCCGGCGCGCCGCCCCGATACTTCAGGACGATCAGCTTCGGCGGCTGCTGGCTTCCCTGCGCTACGCCGAGGAGAGCGCCCATGCCCATCTCCTGCATCTGCTGGCGCTCGAAGACCTCAAACTCAAGCCCTTCCGCCTGCCCTATCTGTCGCGCGCGTTCTGCCAACTCGGAAGGCGTGAGGAAGTTCGAGGGCTCGTTCGCCATGTCGCGCGCCCAGACCGTCGCTTCCCCGCTCACCCTTCCACGTTCGGCACCTGCCCGCACCGCATCCATCCTCGACGAATCGGCTTCGACGAGAGTCAGCGTGTTCACCTCGCGGTTGTCCTCCGGCTCCTTCTTATGGACGAGGTAGCGGTAGAGGCCCAGGATCGTCCCTTCCACGATCGCCTGGGCACAGGCGTCCGGCGGCAGGCCTATCGTCGGATCCGCGCTCATGGCAATGCTTTCCGCTCCCAGCCTGCGCAAGTAACGGGCGGCGATAGCGAGGGCGTTTCGGAGGACCTGCCCGTCGAAGGCGTTGCTCTTGCCCAGGCCGAGCACCAGTACGCGGGCAGAGGGAATCCGGCCGAGCGTGTGGACGAGAATCGTCTCGTTTCGTTTGCCGCGAACGTCGCCCTCCTGTCGAAGCTGCGAGATGGCGCCCTGTAATGCCGCATCGAGATCGGCGGCCGCGCCGGTGAGGTTATCCGCATCTTCGAACACAGTGACGATAATCGCTTTGCAGGAGGAGTCTTTGAGGTTGCCGGGTTGCACGTCGATCTGCATGTGGGCATCCCTTTCCAAGCGGAGAAGCTGTCGGCCGTAGCTTCGAACCGTCCTTGTCCGGAACGGCTGACGCGTCCAGAATTTAAGCCAATGGTACGGCCAAACACACGGATCCGCAATCGCCGCCGGGTCGTCCTGAGAACGGGTCCGACCGGTGGTGAGCCCACTAAAGAGACCGAAAGTGCGGAAAGCCCTGCGAGAGACGCGCCTTTTCATCATTGAGGCGGGCTTTATCGTTGGGCTGATGCTTGTCTACTGGCTGATTCGCGGGGCCATTCCGGAACGCGCGGCCGATGCCTTCGCGCGCGCGAACCAGATCATCCATCTCGAGCGAAAGCTGCACTTCTTCTGGGAAACCGGCTGGCAAGAGCACATGCTGGGCAATCGCGCCCTCGTCCAGACAGCCGACGACATCTATCTGTACCTCCATCTGCCGGGTTTGATTGTGGCCGGCATCTGGCTTTATGCGAAGAGCCGGGAACACTATCGAATCTATCGAAACGCGCTGTTGGTCTCAGCCTGCCTGGGCCTGTTTTTCTACGGCTTCTTTCCGGTGGCGCCGCCACGTATGCTGCCTCAAGACGGCTTCGTCGACACCATCGGCAGGTTCAGTATGAATCCAGATGACATGCAGCCCAGCCTGATCGTCAACCGTTATGCCGCCGTGCCGAGCTTCCACTTCGGCTGGGCGCTGCTGGTGGGCATTGCTCTCATTGACGTTAGCCGGAACATATGGGTAAGGGCGCTGGCCGTCCTGTTCCCGACGCTGATGTTCTTCTCGATTATCCTTACCGCGAACCACTTCATCTTCGATGCGATCATCGGCGGGCTCATTGTTGTGCTGGCGATCATGCTTGCTTTCCGGCTCGAGAATCTTCGCTTGGGCGCGCGCCTGCCCGTGCCGGAGAGCGGCTAACGGCTCCCCGCCTGCCTGGTTCCTTGATATATCATTCTCCCTGTGCTTAAATGAAAATGTATCGGCAAGGACTGTCTGAAGGATTAGGCAGGAGTGGATTCTCCGTTCTCGGCGTTGCGGAATCTGACGAGAGCGCTAACGTCAAGCCCTCTGGTTCGTCATATTCTGAAGCTGATCCGCGCGCTGATGGCCCTCCTGGCGCCTCGTAGAGTCGCTGAAGCGCTGGCCCCCCGGCCGGCAGTACGACATATCGTCGAGCTATCGCTGGTAGCTCTGGCGTTTCTTTTTTACTTCCTGGTTCGCGGCAGCGTCATCGACAACGCGTCCGAGGCTCTCGCGCACGGCTTCCGCGTTCTGAACTTCGAACGCCAAGCCGGCTTTGCCTGGGAGCTTCAGCTCCAGGCCCTCATCCTGGGCAAGATGTTCCTTATCCAGATCTTCAACGGCATCTACTTCTGGCTGGACTTCCCGCTGATCGTCGCGGTGGGCCTTTGGCTTTACTTCCGGCACCGTCGCCAGTACACCCTTACACGCGATGCGATGCTTATCTCCGGCGGCATTGCCCTCATTATCTACCACCTCTTCCCGGTTGCGCCGCCGCGCTACTTCAGCGACTTCGGCTTCGTCGACACGATGGCCATCTACAGCAATCTGAGCTACCAAGCCCAGTCGACGCAGCCGTTCGTGAACCCGTATGCCGCCGTCCCCAGTCTGCATGTGGGCTGGCCCGTGCTGCTGGCGGTCGGCGTCATAACCGCGACGCGCTTCAAGCCTGCCTGGGTGCTAATCGCTCTGCTGCCGGTCGCGCAGTTCTTCGCCGTCGTCCTAACGGCGAACCACTTCATCTTCGATGCCATGGTCGGCGTTTGCGTAGCTCTGATTGGTCTGGCGGCGGCGCTGGCCATGCAGAAGTGGGGCTACGTTGCGTTGGGAAGGTTGCTTGGACTGACGCAGAACGAACCGCCGCCGATGAAGGGCGCCCCTGCCTGAGTTCGTTCTGAAGTATTTTCGTTTGAAGGGCCTGCCAAGGCCCTTCTTCCTGTCCTCAGGGGTCTGCCATTTCCCGCGCGATTGCGTCCGCAGCTTCCTCCGACGGCTTCGACGTATCGACGACAAGGTGCTCGCGTCCGATCTCCTCCCAGGCCCGTCGCATCTTCTCGTACACCATGACGTCGGCCTCTGATAGCCGTTCGGGCGCCCTCTCAGGGTCCGAAAGCCGGGCCAGCACGACCTCCTCCGGTGCCATTACCTCGACGATGATTAGCTTCGCCCCACGTTCTTCGGCGATGTCGTACAGAGGCTGGCGGTAGGCTACGGTCACGTTCGTCGCATCGACGATGCAGGAGATGCCGGCGTTGAGCAGCTTCCGGGCAGCGGCGTGAAGGGCCGAGAAGACGCGCCGGCTCTCGAACCAGGAATAAGCGCGCTCTTCGAAGAGCAGTTTTCGGATGGCGTCGCTCTCCAGGATTGCGGCGCCGCTCCGCAGCTTTAGCTCTCGACAGAACTGCGACTTGCCGGTCCCCGGAAGGCCGGCAACAACGACGAGGGCTGGATGCGGCGCTGGTGGCGGGAGTTCTCCCAAGGACAGGAGCACGCGGTCGACGTCGGTTTGCCGGCGTTTCTTTTGCGTTGTCGTCCCCATGCGCAATCTAGGGTTCCGAGAAGTAGGAGAGGCCCAACAGGCCGGGGCCTGTATGTGCCCCCATGACCAGCGTGAACTCGCTGACGATAAGTTCCCCCGGCTGCAGGCGTTCGGCGACCTCTTTGGCCAGCTGGTCGGCCTCTTGCTGTGCCTCCGTGTGCTGCACCGACAGGCGAAGCCGTTCGCCGTGCAGGCCGCGCTGCTCCATTATCGGGATGAGTTTGGCGATGGCGCGCTGCCGCGTTCGAGTGCGGGTCACGAGCCGGACATCCTGGTCACGCAACTCGATGATCGGCTTGACGCTCAGCAGTGCCGAGGCCCAAGCTGCCACGCGCGGCACCCGCCCGCTTCGTGCCAGATACTCCAACGTATCGATGACGGCAATAATGCCGACTCTCGGCACAGTCTCCCTCGCCCGCCTCACGACTTCCGCCAGGTCCGCGTCCGCTGCTGCCGCGCGCGCCGCTTCCAGGACTACGAAGCCCTCCGCCATCGTCGCGCTCTCCGAGTCGATAACTTGGACCGGAACATTCGGACGCTCCTCCGCCAGCATCTCCGCGCCCTGCAGCGCGGAGTTGTAAGTGCCGCTGAACCGGGAAGCGACTGTGAGGCAGACGATCGCAGGAGCTTCGGCCGCCGCGCGGCGAAAGACCTCCAGATACGTCCCGGGCGAGGCGCTGGTGGTGGTCGGCGGACGGTGGCTGTTCTTCAGTGCCTGGTAGAACTGGGCATTGCCATCCACACTGTCAGGGTAGGAGCGTCCGTCGAGGACGAGGGTGAGAGGCACGACCTCGATGCCGTACTGTTCGCGCAGGGAGACCGGCAGCGAAGCGGCGCTATCGGTAACCACCGCCACCTTCAGCATCGGCTGCAGGTTCCTTCCTCGCTCGACAAGGCGAGCGATTGTCCGATTTGCGCGGTGACTTCTCTGGGAGCTAGGAGCGCGTTGCGTCCCACGGAACGCACATGCTAGAATTATACACCAGATACAGAAGAGAGACGGAGAAAGGTAACGCCGTCCGGCACATGCTGAGCAAAGAGAAGAAGCAAAGCGTCGTCGAGGAATACGCCACTCACCCGACCGACACCGGTTCTCCGGAAGTGCAGGTAGCCCTCCTCACTGAGAAGATTAACCAGCTCAGTGAACACCTCAGGACGCACAAGCACGATTTCCATTCGCAGCGCGGCCTCCTGATGATGGTGGGACAGAGGCGAAGACAGCTGGCATACCTCAATAAGAAGGACGTCCAGCGATACCGGACCGTCCTCGCGAGATTGGGCCTCCGCAAGTAATAGCGGCAGGCCTTCTGTTAGAAGAGAAGAGAGCAAACGCAATCCTCAGGCAGAGAAGCTCCCTGGAATGCTCCTTGTGAGGGAGCGGCGCTCGGGCGACAGGCGAACCCGCGGAATGAATCGGGAACCCCTAACCCACCTGCGTACGCTTACGCCTGAAGTCAAATCAGCCGTGCCCGAGGGTGCGGCGCCATTCTGTGGGTTAATGGAGGTTTAACCAATGCCACGAACTTACGAACGAACCATTGCCGGCCGGAGCCTGACGATGGAGACAGGGAAGCTGGCCGGCCAGGCCGATGGCGCCGTCCTCGTCCGCTACGGCGACACGGTCGTCCTCGTCACCGCCTGCGCAACCGAGCAGCCACGCGAGGGAATCGACTTCTTCCCTCTCACTATCGACTACGAAGAGCGACTCTATGCCGCAGGCAAGATTCCCGGTAGCTTCTTCCGCCGCGAAGGCCGGCCGACAACCGAAGCCGTCCTCGCTGCCCGTCTCACGGATAGGCCGCTCAGGCCGCTCTTCCCGAAGGGCTTCCGCAACGACGTCCAGATCGTCATCACCGTTCTCTCCGCTGACCAGGAGAACTCGCCCGACGTTCTCGGCACAATCGGCGCTTCGACCGCGGTCTGTATGTCCAGCATCCCGTTCGCCGGGCCGGTCAGCTCCGTTCACGTCGGCTACGTCGACGGCGAATACGTAATCATGCCAACCTTTTCGCAGCTTAAGGACAGCGACCTCAACCTCATCATTGCCAGCACCGGCGAAGCGGTGATGATGGTCGAGGCGGGCGCCAGTGGCGTCTCCGAAGAGGTCATCCTGGGCGCTATTCGTGCCGGCCATGAGGCCAACCAGGAGATAATCGCCCTCGAGAACGAAGTCATTCGTGACCTGGGCAAGCAGAAGATGGCCGTCGCGCCACCGCAGGTCGGCGAAGACGTACGCAAGGAAGTCGCGCTGTTCCTGGAGGGGAAGCTCGAAGAGATCGTTGCCGCCGTCAACCGCGAGGAGCGCGATCGCTCCCTCGGCGAGCGTCGCGAAGAGCTTCTCGAGCGCCTCGGCGAGACCTACGCTGCCGATCAGCTACTCGCCGCCTTCGACGAGCGGGTGAAGCAGCAGGTCCGCGGCAGCATCCTCGAGAAGGGCATCCGCCCCGACGGCCGTGGCCTGAAGGAGATCCGTCCTATATCCGCTGAAGTCGGCATCCTGCCGCGAACGCACGGCTCCGGCCTGTTCACGCGCGGCCAGACCCAGGCCCTTACCATCGCCACCCTCGGTTCCACGGCCGAGGAGCAGCGCCTCGACACCCTGTCACCCGAAGACACCAAGCGCTTCCTGCATCACTACAACTTCCCGCCCTTCTCCGTCGGCGAAGTGCGACGCATGGGCTCCCCCAGCCGCCGCGATATCGGACACGGGGCTCTGGCGGAGCGCGCTATCGAGCCGGTCATCCCGGCCGAAGACGAGTTCCCCTACACCATTCGTTTGGTGACCGAGGTCCTTTCCAGCAATGGCAGCACCTCCATGGCCAGCGTCTGCGGCAGCACCCTCGCCCTCATGGACGCCGGTGTGCCGATTAAGGAGCCGGTCGCCGGAATCGCCATGGGCCTGATCATGGGCGAGGGTGGCAACTATCGCGTCCTGACGGACATCGCCGGCCTCGAAGACGCCATGGGCGACATGGATTTCAAGGTTGCGGGCACTGCCGGCGGCATCACCGCTCTCCAGATGGACATCAAGGTCAAGGGCATTACGCCGGAGATCATGGGGGAGGCGCTGGCACAGGCGAGGGAGGCGCGGCTGGAGATCCTGGGAAAGATGCGCGAAACCATCTCGGAAAGCCGAGGCGAGCTCTCTCGCTACGCGCCGCGCATGTATCGGATCAAGATATCGCCGTCCAAGATCGGCACTGTGATCGGCCCGGGCGGTCGCGTCATCCGCTCGATCATCGAGGAGACGAAGTGCACGATCGACGTTGAGGATGACGGCACGGTGTTCATCGGCTCGACCAGCGAAGAAGCCGCAAACCGTGCCATGGAGATCATCCAGGGCCTGACCCGCGAGGTGGAAATCGGCCAGATCTACACCGGCAAGGTTACGCGGATCACCAACTTCGGTGCCTTTGTCGAGATTACCGCCGGCAAGGAAGGGCTCGTCCGCATCTCGGAGCTTGCCGACTACCGCGTGCCCAGCGTTGAGGACGTGGTAAAGGTCGGCGACGAGATCATGGTGAAGGTCATCGAGATCGACAACCTGGGCCGCATCAACCTTTCGCGCAGGGCCGTGCTGGAAAGCGGTGCCGAGGGCGAAGAGCGGCAACCTGCCGAGCCCTCGAACGAGCGCACACCTGTCGGCAATCCTACCGGAGGCAGGCGGCGACCCGGCGGCTTCGGCTCAGAGCGGCCGCCGCGACGACCGGGAATGCGTTCGGGCATGGGCCAGCAGCACCCGACAGATGGCGGCCCGAGCCGTCCTCCGCGTCGTCGACCCTTTGGCCAGGGCCAGGGACGCCGGCAGGAGCCGCGACAGGGCGGACCGGGAGGCCCCGGCGCCGGTCCGGCCCCCAAGCCGCCGTTCGGAAGGCGCTGGTAGAAGCAGAATAGCCGTCGCGGGATATCAGTCCTCGGCTTCGTGAGAGGAGGAGATGATGCCTCAGATTCGCGTAGTCGTTAGCGGCACAGGCAAGATGGGCAAAGAGGTGCTCGCCGCCGTCTGTGGCGACTCTGACCTCGAGCCCGTCGGCGTCCTGGAAAAGTTCTCGGCCGAGGAGTACGTCTCCCTTCCCGATGGCTCCGGCCTCGTCCACCTCGACAAAGACGCGCACGCCCTCTTCGCTCGCGCACGTCCAGACGTCGTCGTCGACTTTACGAATGCGGAATGGACGCCGCAGGTGGTCAAGGCGGCGTTGAGCCACGGCGTTCGCATGGTCATCGGCACCACCGGCCTTTCCGACGACTTCATCTCCGACCTCGAACGCAATTGCGCCGACAAGGGCATTGGCGCCGTCGTTGCCTCGAACTACGCCATCGGCGCCGTGCTCATGATGCACCTCGCGAAGATAGCGGCGAAGCACTTGAGCCACGCCGAGATCATCGAGCTCCATCATGACCAGAAGCTCGACGCCCCCTCCGGCACCGCGATCGCGACCGCGCGAGGCATGCTCGCCAGCCGCGGCCAACCCTTCGAGCAGGCCCAAACGCAGAAGGAGATGGTCAGCGGCACCCGCGGTGGCACGCTCGGCGGGATAAGCATTCACAGCGTGCGCCTGCCCGGGCTCATCGCTCATCAAGAGGTGCTCTTCGGCGACGTTGGTCAAACGCTGACGATCCGCCACGACTCCACCGGCCGCGAGTCCTTCATGCCCGGCATCCTCATGGCGACCAAAGAAGTAATGAGCCGGAGCGAGCTTATCGTCGGCCTCGACAAGCTAATTGGTCTCTAGTCCGGCCGCCTGCCTTTGCAGATTCCTGCCCGCAGGGTTTTCGCCACGCTCAAACGCTGCCCGCCGGAGTGACGGTGACAGCTAGTGCCTTCTGGGTTGCCCCCACCTCGAATCTGCTCTATTATGATGACTCACCGAACGGCTGGACGCGGACGGCGTATTGTGTGTTGCCTCTTTCACCCTGCGTTGCAGCCGCTCGCTCTTGGTAATTTCGGTCGAGGAAGTTGAGCAATGTCTGACAAGCAGTACAACATAGCCGTTGTTGGTGCCACCGGCATGGTCGGCCGCGAGTTCCTCGCTATCCTAACCGACCGCAAGTTCCCGGTCGGAGAGCTGCGTCTCCTCGCCACGTCGCGCTCCGCCGGTCGCAAGGTCGTCGTGGGCGATCGCGAGTTGACGGTCGAGGAGACGACGAACGATTCCTTCGCCGGCGCCGACTTCGTCTTCATATCTGCGAGCGGCGCGGCATCGAAGCAGTACTGTCCCATTGCCGCCGAAGTTGGCGCCGTCGCCATCGACGACAGTTCCGCCTGGCGCATGGACCCCAGAGTCCCCCTCGTCGTGCCCGAAGTCAACGCCGACGACGTCGAAAAGCACCACGGCATCATCTCCATTCCCAACTGCTCGACGACGCCGGTCGTGATGTGCCTGTGGCCGATTCACAAGGTCAACCCAATCAAGCGCATCATCGCCGACACCTACCAGTCCGTCTCCGGCACCGGCAAGGCGGCGGTGGACGAGCTGGTCACGCAGACGAAGCTCGTGCTCGAGGGCAAGCAGGCCCAAGCGCACGTCTATCCGCACCAGATCGCCTTCAACCTGCTGCCGCAGATCGACGTCTTCATGGACACCGGCTACACCAAGGAAGAGTGGAAGATGATGGTGGAGACGCGGAAGATCATGCACGACGAGAGCATCGCCATCTCAGCTACCTGCGTGCGCGTGCCGGTCATGATCTCCCATTCCTGCGCCGTTCACGTCGAGCTTACGCATCCGATGGACCCGGACGAGGCGCGCGACCTACTGGCCGAGGCGCCGGGCGTCACCGTCCAGGACGACCCATCGATAAGTCTCTATCCGCTGCCCTGGCAGGCCGCCGGCGAGGATGACGTATTCGTGGGCCGCATCCGGCAGGACTCGTCGCATCCCAACTCACTCGCCATGTGGATCGCATCCGATAACCTCCGCAAAGGCGCCGCGCTCAATGCCATCCAGATCGCCGAAGAGCTGGTCAAGCGAGACCTCGTCTAGCGGGAGGAGATCGATGACAGAGCTTGGCCGCCTCCTGACAGCGATGATCACGCCTTTCGACGATTCAGGCGCCGTCGACTACAAGCAGGCGCAGCAACTCGCGCTCGCCCTCCTTCGCTCCGGTTCCGACGGCGTCGTCGTAGCGGGAACCACCGGCGAAGTACCCACGCTCACCCACGACGAGAAGGTGGGCCTCTTCAAGGCAGTGAAACAGGCCGTCGGCGACGGGGGAGTCGTCATCGCGGGCACCGGTAACTACAACACAGCCGAAAGCGAGAAGCTGGGCCGGGAGGCCGAAACCGCGGGCGTCGATGGGCTGCTCCTCACAGTGCCCTATTACAATAAGCCGACCCAGGAGGGCCTTTTCCGCCATTTTGAGGTTCTGGCCAAAGGGACGAGCCTGCCGGTCATCATGTACAACATCCCGGGGCGCACCGGCGTAAACATGACCGCGGAGACGACCGCCCGGCTCTCACGCATCCCAAATATCGCGGGCGTCAAAGAGGCGAGCGGCAATCTGGAGCAGATAGGCCAGATCATGAACCTCTCCCGGGAAGGCTTTCGCGTCTGGAGCGGGAATGACTCGGACACGCTGCCCATCCTCTCGATGGGCGGCTACGGTGTCATCTGCGTCGTCTCGCACCTCGTAGGATTGCAGATGCGGCAGATCATCGAAAGTTACCTCGACGGCAAAGTAGCGGAGGCGGCCGAAATCCACCGCCGCCTCCTGCCGCTGATGATCACCCTCATGACCGTCGCCAGCAACCCGATTCCGATCAAATATGCCTTGCGAGAACTCGGCTGGAGGGTGGGCGGACTTCGCCTGCCGCTGGTCGATCCGGACGAGGCCGCCGGTGCTAAGATAATGGGTGAGGTTCGTCGCCAGCACGTCGACCTCGCGCTGCCCGCCTGACGAAGGAGGTATCAGGGATGACTGCGTTAGAAGGGGACTCCTTCCGCAAGTTCGCCAGCCTGCCGTTCTATACCGCGGTCAACCGTTGCCTGATTGAGATGTGCGGCTTGCGACCGTCGCAGCGGGTCGTTGACCTGGGCGCGGGAACGGGCGCGGTGACGACGCTTATCCTGGAGACGATGCATCCCGACGGCGGCGAAGTCGTCGCCATCGAGCCCTCGGAGTCGGCGCTCGAAGTCGCCCGCCGCGACCTGCAAGACCGCTGGGGCGCCGTTGTGCGCTTCGTCTCCGGCAAGGCCGAAAACTTCTCACGCTTCGTCCAGCGCACCGCTGACGCCGTCGTGTTCTGCAACGCGATTCATCTCATCGAAGACAAGCAGCGTATGCTGCACGAGGTGTCGGAGGCGTTGCACCCGCGCGGCCTCTTCGCCTTTAACAGCACCTTCTTCGAGGGCGCCCAGCCGGCGGACACGATGCCTTTCTACATGATGTGGGTGCGGCGTGCCATGCGCATCTTCCGCGACGAGAACCCTGACCTGCGCCGCGAAAAGGAAGACAAGGCCCAGGCGCGCATTCAGCTAACCGTCGACGAGTATAGGGAGTTGCTGGCGGAAAGCGGCTTCGATGTTGAGAAGCTGGAGCTGTGCCCGGTCGAAATGCCGCTGGAGGGCTTCCAGGCGATCAGCGAGTATGAGCTGTTTGCCAAAGGCGCCTTGCCCGGCGTGCCCCTCTCGCTTGCCATGGACTGTCTGAAGCGGGGCGCCGCCGACGCCTTCCGCGATCTGAAGCTGAAGTCGGTGCCGCGGAACTGGCTCCAGGTCGTCGCTGTCAAAGCCTGACGGGCTTTCCTCCGCTAATCCCCGACTACAGAATCGGTTTGACGATTATCGCCTGGTCCCGCTCCGGGCCGACCGACACCAGCGCCACCGGCACGCCGATAAGCTGCTCCAGCCGCTTCACGTAGTCCCGCGCATGCCTCGGCAGGTCCTCGAAGCGACGGATGTGCGTCGTCGGCTCCTGCCAGCCGGGAAGCTCCTCGAAGATCGGCTCACAGCAGGCCAGCCGCCCCAGGCTCGCCGGGAAGCGGTCGACCGGGACGCCGTCTACCTGGTACGCGGTGCAGACCTTCACACTCGGGAACGTGTCCAGCACGTCGAGACGCGTGATCACGGCGCCGGACAGCCCATTCAGACGCGCCGTGTAGCGAGCGGCGACGGCGTCGAACCAGCCGCAGCGACGCGGCCGGCCTGTCGTAGCGCCGTACTCCTGCCCCTTCTCGCGTAGCTCTTCGCCCGTGGCGTCCTTCAGCTCGCTGGGCATCGGGCCGTTGCCGACGCGCGTCTGATAGGCCTTGTAGACGGCGACGACGCGCGTTATCTGGGTCGGGCCGATGCCTATTCCCAGCGCGGCGCCGGCGGCCGTCGACGACGGTACCGACGACGTCACGTACTCGTACGTCCCCGAGTCCAGGTCGAGCAGCGAGCCCTGGGCGCCCTCCAGCAGGACCGTCTCGCCGCGGGCCAGCGCCTCCTGCACCATCGAGGCCGTGTCGGTGACGAATGGCGCCAGGCGGCGGCCGTAGTCCCGGTACTCGTTGTAGACTTTGTCGAAGTCGATGGGCTCCAGGCCATACAGTTTCTGGAGGAAGGCGTTTTTATAGGGCAGCACGAGCGTCAGCCGCTCGCGCAAGGCATCCGGGTTGATCAGGTCGACCATGCGGACGCCGATGCGCCCTACCTTATCGACGAACGCAGGTCCGACGCCGCGGAAAGTCGTGCCGATTGCCGCCGGCCCGCGCAATTCCTCGTCGGCGCGGTCGATAAGCAGATGGTACGGCATGATGATGTGGCAGCGGTCGCTCACGTACAGGTTCTTGACGCTCACGCCCTTCGACTGCAGGTCCGCGATCTCCTCCAGCAGCACCGGTGGGTCGACGACGACGCCGTTTCCCATGATGCATACCTTGTCGCTGTAGAAGATGCCTGCGGGCACCAGGTGAAGCCGGAAGGTACCCATGTCGTTGACAACGGTATGTCCGGCGTTGTTTCCGGCCGAGTAGCGCGCCACGATGCTCGCGTTCTGGGCGAGGAGATCGATTGTCCTGCCCTTGCCCTCGTCGCCCCACTGGCCGCCGATTACCACTATTACCGGCATGAATTTACCCCGATCGAGATCGGGGCATACCTCCTTCCGCGTCTGACGCTCGAACCGCGCCGAGTATAGCAGACGGGAGCCTTGGGATGGAAGGGGGAGGCGGCAGGCCGTTGTCCGCGAGAAATGGAAAGAGGGAGAGCTGTTGCCGTCCCTCTTTCAGTTTCCGTGTTGTCTTGGCGGCTTAAAGCCGGCGCCGACGTCTTATCGCCGTCGCCAGCGCTCCTGTCGCCGCAAGTGCGAGCACGCTCGTCACTAGCAGGTATGGCAGCGGGCTCGACGCGCCGGGTCCCTGTCCCGTGTTCGGCATGTTGAAGTTGGGCCCAACACTACCTGACGGAGTGGCTGTCGGAGCGGGCGGCAGTGGCGGCAGTGGCGTAGAGGTCGGCGATGGTGTCGCCGTTGCGGTAGGCGTAGCCGTCGCCGGATTATGGTGATGCGTCTCCTCGCAGGCGTCTCCAACGCCATCGTGGTCATCGTCCGCCTGGTCCGGGTTGGCTACTGTTGGACAGTTGTCGCAGGCGTCGCCGATGCCGTCGCTGTCGCCGTCTTCTTGGCCTGGGTTGGCGACGCTCGGGCAATTGTCCCTGCTGTCAGGAACACCGTCACCATCCGTGTCGGTCGCCGGTGCCTGCTGGTGGTTGCCGAAAAAGTAGCCCTCTGCATCCTGGCCCGATCTCGCCACCACCTCGTAGCAGTATGGGCCCTCATCTTCAGCTCCGGAGTTGTCTGTCGCCCCGGGTCCGTCGTACGGGTAGGTCTCCTCCCAACCTGCCTGCACCACCTCGCAGAGGTAGTAGGTCCCCGGCCCTATCCCCTCGAAGCTGTAGAAGCCGCTGCCATCGGGTGTTGTCGATGTTGTCTGCTCACCCTGGCTTGACCACGAGTAGCTTGGCTCCGTCTCGATCTTGTATAAGCGGATCTTCCAGCCATCCAGATACGATGTCTCCGCGCCGGGGACGCCGCTCCCATCCTCGTCGTTGAACTTACGGCCGCCAACGGTCGCCAACTCGAAGTTGCCGAAGTCGGTGCCAGTGGAAAGCGTCTCCCCGGCGACAATCGTGACGTCCTTGCAGGCGCCCTCAGCCTCGCCAACGTTGGGATCCGTTATCGTCCAGCCCTCTTGGTTCGTCTCGCATACCTTGTAGTCGCCTGGGGCGATGTTATCGAAGCCGTACCCGCCTTGGTCATCGGTCAATTGGCCGGCGCCTACGGGATTGAAGGTGGAATCCCATAGAGCCACGCTCCAGCCACTGAGTCCCGGCTCGCCGGAGTCCCGCGTGCCGTTGCCGTTCACGTCCTCATACACCACGCCGGAGACTGACGGAGCCGTTGCCGTATCAAACACTCCGAAATTAACGGTAATCGGCCCCGGGTCTTCGCCCGAAGTCGTAACCACTCGGCATTCCGGCGTGGTCATATGCCAAACAGAGTTGATGGGCTGCACCTGGGCGTAGTAAGTGCCGGCCGGCAGGGAACCATAGATCGCGTTGCCGTTCTCTATGTCCGCTTGGTGGATCAAAGAGTTGCCGGTGCAGTCAACGCCATCGAACAACGTAGTTGGCCAATCCGTCACTGCGGGAGCGTCATCGCCCGGATCCAGCGTTCCGTTTCCGTTCTTGTCCTCGAAGATATGGACAATGATTGCCGGCGGGTCGAGGTCGCAGGAGTCACCCACTCCGTCAGGAGGATTGTCGCTATCTTCTTGGCCTCCGTTGTCGTATTGAGGACAGTTGTCGCAGACATCGCCCACGCCGTCGCCATCCCAATCCGCCTGGTCTGGATTGTAGGTGTAGGGACAGTTGTCAGCATCGTTGTTGACACCGTCGTTATCGGTATCGACGGGTTGATATTGTTCCCCAAAGTTGACGTTCTCAAAGTCCGAACCGGACACTATGACAAAGGGACCCGGATCAGTAGTCGTTTGGGCCCAATAAGCATTCGGAGGTGACACGTAGACGGTGTACGTTCCCGTGGCAAGCCCCGTAAACGAATATGCGCCGTCGACAATTGATGTCCAGATGTCAATGCTGCCATCGCCGTCGCTGTCCAGACCTATGCCCCATCCGTCAGACTCATTGACCCCCAGATCCCCTGCGTCCTGCACGCCGTTCCCATCGTTGTCGTTGAAGACAGTGCCTGAGATGGATCCCAGTTCGAACATGCCAAAGTCCGCCGCCTCTTCATTGTCGGCGACTGTCATATCTCGGCAGCCAGGGTCTGTGACAACCCAACCGCTTTCTGGCGTAACGTTAATCGAGTATTCGCCGGGGCTGAGATCAGTGAATGTATATTCGCTCGCCGATCCGTCCGCCGTGAATGTAGTTGGAGAGCCGGCGCATTCACTCGCCGGGTATAGCCAGACCTCCCAGCCCTCTTTCGCCCCGGTATCTTCCGGAGAATCGATATTGCCGTTGCCGTTCATATCTTCAAAGAAGCGGACAAGAATCGACCCTCCGGTCTGACCGTACGCTGGCTTGACGTGGACCTCCGGCCCCCCCTTGCCCAACGGAATCACGCCCAAGCCCAATGCCACACACAGTGCTAACCCACAGAGCAGCACCAGCTTCCATCCCCTCTTCATCACCAGCTCCTTTCCTTAGTCTCCCTAAATCAGATGATGGAAGATAAGCGTAAGAGGTCGCTGCATTCTAGACACCGTTCGAAGCTAGAAACAATTGGCATGCTTCCTATCCAGATTTGCGGCCCGCCTCCTCTAAATGCTACGATCGAAGTGTGAATTGGGCCGGCCAATCCCCGGCCCAACTTGCGCCCCTGAAGCCGGCGTAATATCATTCGCTTGTCGGCTGAACGGGGCGGGACTGCCTTAGGGCAGGAGGTAGGTGTGCACTCCAGTCCCCGGGAGTATTGCGGCGTCTTCGGCGTCCTCGCTTCTGACGAAGATGCGGCAAGGGTGACCTTCTACGGCCTGTACGCGCTCCAGCACAGAGGCCAGGAGAGCGCGGGGATAGTCACAACCGACGGCCACGAACTCCACAGCTACCTCGGCATGGGTCTCGTCTCCCAGGTCTTCGATGAAGAGGACCTCCGTCGCCTTCGCGGCCACATGGCCATCGGCCACAACCGCTACTCCACCACCGGCTCCAGCCGCCTAAAGAATGCCCAGCCGTTCCGCGTCTCCGGCCCCAACGGCGAAATCGCCCTCGGCCACAACGGCAACCTCGTCAACGTCGAGGCCCTGCGCGCCGATATGGAGGAAGAGGGCCACGAGTTCACAACGACCACCGACTCCGAGCTGATGGCCCGCATCCTCGCCTTCGCGCCGGGGCATAGCTGGTCGCAGCGCTTCGCCCACATGATGCGGCGCGTCCAGGGCGCCTACTCCCTCGTCGTCCTCACGCCCGATACGCTTTTCGCCGTCCGCGACCCGCTGGGCGTGCGTCCGCTCTGCCTGGGACGCCTCAACGGCGGTTGGGTCGTCGCCTCTGAAAGCTGCGCCTTCGACCACCTCGGCGCGACGTTCGTCCGCGAGGTCGACCCCGGCGAAGTCATCCAGATCAACGGCCGCGGTGTCCGCAGCTTCCACCCGATCGAGAGCAATCGCAGCGCCTTCTGCGTCTTCGAGTACATCTACTTCGCCCGGCCCGACAGCGTCATTCGCGGCAAGCTCCTCTATCCCGTCCGCATGGCCATGGGTGCCCAGCTTGCCCGCGAGTACCCCGTTGACGCCGACGTCGTCATGGGCGTGCCCGACTCCGCCATCGCTGCCGCTATCGGCTACTCCCAAGAGTCCGGCATCCCGTTCGTCGAAGGGCTCGTGAAGAACCGTTACGTCGGCCGGACGTTCATCATGCCCGACCAGCGGATCCGCGAGGTCGGCGTCCAGCTCAAGTTCAACCCCCTGCCGGAGATCCTGCGCGGCAAACGCGTCGTTGTCGTCGATGACAGCATCGTGCGTGGAACGACGACGCCGCGCGTGGTCGAGATGCTGCGACGCGCCGGTGCCCGCGAAGTCCACATGCGTATCACGGCGCCGCCGATCACGCACCCCTGCTTCTTCGGCGTCGACATGGCGGCCCGCTGGGAGCTGATCGCTGCCCAGAAAACGGTACCCGAGATCCGCGAGCACATCGACGCCGACAGCCTGGGCTACCTGAGTCTCGATGGCCTGGTGAAGGCGGTCGACCTGCCCGGCGATACGCTCTGTCTCGCCTGCTTCACCGGCGAGTACCCGCTGCCGGTGCCCTTGCAGATGGACAAGCTGGCCCTGGAGCCGCCCGTTGATGCCCGCGACCGCCACGACTTCGAATGGGTCGAAAGCGCGCCCGTTTCCAGCTAGCTTCCGGGGCTCTCGCTTCCCCGGCTCCGAAGGCATCCCGTGACAACACACAATGACGGCGGTCAGACCTATGCTGCGTCCGGCGTCGACATCGATGCTGGCAGCCGCCTTGCCGCCCGCATCAAGCAGATTGTCCGCTCCGCCGGTCGGCCCGAGGTGCTCGCCGGCGTCGGGCCCTTCGCATCGCTCTTCCGCCTTGGGGACTATCACGCCCCTGTGCTCGTCGCCAGCGCCGATGGCGTGGGCACCAAGCTAAACGTCGCCGCGGCCATGCGCCGCTTTGACACCGTCGGCGTCGACCTCGTCAACCACTGCGTCAACGACATCCTGACTACCGGCGCCGAGCCCCTCTTCTTCCTCGACTACATAGCCAGCGCCGATCTTGGCGAGGAGGAGAAGGCGGCGATTGTCCAGGGACTCGCTGCCGCCTGCCGCGATGCCGGTTGCGCCCTCATCGGCGGCGAGACAGCGGACATGCCCGACGTCTACTTGAGCGGCGCATTCGATCTGGCCGGCTTCATCGTCGGCGTCGTCGAGAGGGACGCGATCATCAACTGCTCCAAGATCCGGGAGCGTGACGTCCTCCTTGGCCTGCCCTCGAACGGGTTGCACACCAACGGCTACTCCCTGGCCCGCCGCATCTTCAAAGTCGGCGTCGGCGGCGACCCGGAGGCTGAGAAGAAAGCGCTCTATCGCACCTACCCGGAGCTTGGCGTGACCGTCGGCGAGGCGCTGCTCCTGCCGCACCGCTGCTACTATCGCGACCTGAAGCCCGTCCTGCCGCGACTGAAGGGGATCGCCCACATCACCGGCGGCGGCCTTATCGACAACGTCCCGCGCATCCTGCCGGAGGGCTTGGCCGCCCGCTTCGACCGCTCGGCTTGGCGCGTCCCGCCCATCTTTACGCTCATCCAGCGAGAGGGTAACGTTAGCGACGGCGAGATGTTCCACGTCTTCAACATGGGTCTCGGCATGGTGCTCGTCTGCGCGCCGGGCGACGTGGAATCCATTCGCTCGCAGTTGCCGGAAGCGCAGTCCGTGGGCGAAGTCGTTCGGCAGACGGACAAGCAACGCGTGATCCTCTGATATCCTGACAATTGGGGAGAAGCGATGAAGGGAATCATCAGCGTCCACAACAAAGAAGGCCTCGCCGAGTTCGCCCGCGCCCTCGCCGGCCTCGGCGTCCAGCTCTACTCAACCGGCGGCACCCATCGCGCTCTCGCCGACGCCGGCGTCGACGCCAAGTCCATTTCCGAGCTGACCGGCTTCCCCGAGATCCTCGACGGCCGCGTCAAGACGCTCCATCCCGCTGTCCACGGCGGCATCCTCGCCCGCCGCGACCTGCCGGAGCACGTCGCCGAGCTGGAGCGACAGGGGATCGCGCCTATCGACCTCGTCGTCGTGAACCTATACCCGTTCGTTCAGACGGTCACTAAGCCCGGCGTGTCGCTCGAGGACGCGCTGGAGAACATCGACATCGGCGGCCCGACGATGCTGCGCGCCGCGGCGAAGAACTATCCGAGCGTCATCGTCGTCGTCGACCCGGCGGATTACGCGCAGCTTTTGGATATGCTGCGTGCCGGGGACGTCCCGCAACCCGAACGGCGACGACTCGCCCGGAAGGCCTTCCAGCACGTCGCCTCCTACGACACGGCGATATCTCAGTACTTGAAGGACCCGCAGGACATCTTGCCCGGCTCCTTTACCATCGCTCTCAGCAAGCTCTTCGACACCCGCTACGGCGAGAACCCGCACCAGCGCGCCGCCTTCTACGCCGAGGAGAGCGTCACGACGCCGAACCCGGGCGGCATCGTCTCCGCGGAGCAGCTTCACGGCAAGGAGCTTTCCTATAACAACGTCATGGACGCCGACGCCGCCTGGGCCTGCGCCTGCGACTTCCCCCGAGGGACCGTCGTCGTCGTCAAGCACACGAACCCCTGCGGTCTCGCCAGCCACGACGACCTTGCCGTCGCCTACGCCCGCGCCTTTGACGGCGATCCCGTCTCGGCCTATGGAGGCATCGTCGCTGTTAACCGGCCCTTCACCCTCGCCGTCGCCGAAGCCATCGGCAAGACCTTCTACGAGATCGTCATCGCGCCCGACTTCGAGGAAGCGGCCCTCGATCTGCTGCGGAAGAAGCGCGACCTGCGAATCTTGCGCGCTAAGCCGCCCTCGCTGGCCGGGGTCGACTACCGGCGGGTCGTCGGCGGTCTTCTGGTGCAGGAGCGCGACAACATTCCCGACTCCCAGGTCCAGCCGCAGACCGTCACGAAGCGCGCGCCCACCGAAGCGGAGATGCGCGACCTCCTGTTCGCCAACCGCGCTGTCAAGCACATCAAGTCGAACTCGATTGTCTTCGTGAAGGATTCGGCGCTGATGGGAATGGGCGCCGGCCAGCCAAATCGCGTGACGAGCGTTATGCTGGCATCGCGCGCCGCCGGAGAACGGTCGCAGGGCGCGGTGATGGCCTCCGACGCCTTCTTCCCGTTCCCGGACGGCATCGAGACCGCCGCCGAAGCCGGGATCACAGCCGTCATCCAACCCGGCGGCTCCATCCGCGACGCCGAGGCGATCGCCGCTGCCGACGCCCACGGAATGGCGATGGTCTTCACCGGCCAGCGCCACTTCAAGCACTAAGGAGTCTCCCGCGACAGCAGAAAAGCCCCCTGACAGAGATGAACTCTGAAGACGAGACGACAATCGCTATACTGCCGGAAAGACTCGCCGGCCTCCCTGAGGCCGAGAGGGATCTCTTCCAGCGCATCTTCCGCGTCGACGCCGTCGACGGCCGCATCGTCCCACCCGATTCCATGCGTCCCTGGATCGCACGCCAGTTCGGCGACGTCGAATCCACCCTTTCCCAGCGGGTCATTCGCGTCACCAACCTCGTCACCTGTCGCGGCGCTCTCTTCAACGCCCTCCGTTCTCGCCGCCCGCATTCGATCGTCGACGAGGCCGCCTTCGAAACCGAGCTTGCCAGGGACGTCGAAGACCCGCTGGCGCAGCCGCTCACCGATACGCCAGCCGACGTCTTCGGCCGCGTCGAGGGCAAGTACTGCATCACCGGCGCCAACGTCGCCAAGTTCGATGGTTTCCACTCTGTCGTCGTCTTCAAGGAGCACAACCCGCTCCGCTTCGACCGTGAGATGCTCCGCGACTACTTCGATGTCGGCCTTCGCTGGGCTGAAGCGGCGCGCAAAGTAGACGCCGAAGCGAAGTACTATCTCTTCATGTGGAACTGCCTCTGGCGGGCCGGCGCCTCGCTCGTCCACGGGCATGCCCAGGTACTGCTGGGCCGCGAGGCGCACTATCCCTTGGTGGAGCGGCTGCGACGTGATGCCGTCGCCTACCGCGCCTGCTACGACTCCAACTACTTCGACGACCTCTTTCGCGCCCATGCCGCCGTCGGCTGCGGATTCGAGAAGGAAGGCGTTCGCATCATGGCGAACCTGGCACCCGTCAAGGAGCACGAGGTCGTGCTGATTGCGCCGGCGCTCACGGATTCGCTAAAGGACCGCACGTATGAAGTCCTGGCCTGCCTCCGCGACCGCCTCGGCGTCGTTTCCTTCAATCTCGCGCTCTACCTGCCGCCTCTCGCGCCCGATGATGCGGATTGGACGGTCTTCCCGGCCATCATCCACATCGTTGACCGTGGCGACCTCGCGGCCCGCACCAGCGACATCGGCGCCATGGAGCTTTACGCCGCCAGCGTAATCGCTACCGATCCGTTACAATTGGCCCGCCAACTACGTGCTACACTCAACCCGTAATGCCAAAAATGTAGGGGAGGACTTCAGTCCTCCCGCCTTACAATCCATCGGGAGGACCTTCATGGCGAGTGTCGACGTAGTTATCCCTGTCTACAATGAAGAGCGCGTCCTGGCGAAGAGCGTCGCCACCCTGCGCGCCTTCTTGTCCGAGAACCTGCCGCACACCTGGCGCATCGTCATCGCCGATAACGCCTCCACCGACAGCACCCTGGCCGTTGCTCAGCGCCTCGCCAACGAGGACAACGACGTGGTCCCCTTCCACATCCCGCAAAAGGGACGCGGTCGCGCCCTTCGCGCAACCTGGCTGGCCAGCGACGCCGACGTCCTGAGTTACATGGACGTCGACCTCTCGACGGACATCGCCTTCTTCCCGGCTCTGGTCGCCGCGATCACCGACGAGGGTTACGACGTCGCGATTGGCTCTCGCTTGAAGAAGGGCGCCAAGACAACCCGCTCCTTGCGCCGCGAGTTTACCTCTCGCGTCTACAACGTCATGATCAAGGCCGCCCTCTTTACCCGCTTCCAGGACGCGCAATGCGGCTTCAAGGCGATCAGCCGGCAGGCCGCACATGAGCTTATACCGCTGATAAAGAACGAGGAGTGGTTCTTCGATACGGAACTGCTGATCCTGGCCGAAAAGGGCGGCTATCGGGTGAAGGAGATTCCCGTCCGCTGGGAAGAGGACCCGGACACACGGGTCAACATCCGCAAGACCGCGATGGAGGACATCCGCGGCCTCACGCGCATGCGTTTCACGAAGATTCCCAGGAAGCCGGCTCGGACTTAGCGGAATCCAATTTACGCCTTAACCCGTCTGGCGAAGCCGCAGCTTCTGCTTTCGCAGAGCACTGCTACGTCCGCCAGGTTCGGGAGGTACTCCCGTCTGCTCAAGCTTCTCGCCCAGCCGGCAGAGGAACCTCCCCAGCGAGCGGACAGCGGGCGTGGCGATAGGCACAGCCTTCGAGGGGGTACGCGCGGGCTGGGAAGCGTTTCGGCTCAACTCCCTGAGCTTCTCTCTGACGTATAGATCCTGCAGCATTTTGCGCCTCCCTTGCGACCGACGCTCATTCCTCCCTGCCGGCTCCTTTCGCCAGCAGGTTCAGCGTCTTGCTTAGTTCCTCCCCAATGGAGGGGTTGATGGTGTAGAACTTCATGTTGTTCTGTCGCCGCTCCTTCAGAAGTCCGACGGCCTTCATAAAGGTGAGGTGACGCGACACGACGGACTGATGCAGCCGCGTCCGCTCGACGATTTCCTGCGCGTACATCTCGCGCTCACCTAGCATTCCCAGGATGCGAAGCCGCTGCTCATCGCCGAGGGCCTTGTACAGGCGGGCCAAACGCCGCCTCTCTTCCTCCTCTGGGCCCTCGTCGATCGACTGCGCCTCGCAGGGGTAGTAGAGACCGTGCACCCTGTCCGCGACGCCGCAGGAAACGTAAGGGCCCAGGTCAAGCGACGGCACAAAGATGAAGCGGTCGAACGCGTGATTGCGTATGTCCTCTTCGCAGCCTTCTGGTCTTCCCGTCAAACGCCGAATAAGGGCGATAACGTCCGTCTCTCTCGCCTCTCGGTTCGCGGTGACGCTTCGCTCCATGCACGGCAACCGGCGCGGCAGGTCCTGACGGTAGTGCTCCTCGTAGAAGCGCTCAATGAGCCGTGCCATGCGCTCCCGCAGCTCGGCTGGCCGTTCGTAGACCTCTAGTATGGGCGCGAAATCACGGCCTTCCGCCTCAACAAGCCTTCGGAGCGTCTCACGCGCTTTGGTCTCGGAGTCGACGGCATCCTGTGGAACTGCGCTCGTGCTCGTTGAGCGGATGCCGTAGATGGCCAGCCCCCGCACTCCGAGGTGCTGCGGCCACTCACCGACGCCCAGCGGCCACCGCCGGACGAAGGTGACCAGCGCGCCGACGTCCTTCCATGTCTCCGGATAGGCGAACAGCCGGTCTATCAGCGCTCCGATTACGCCCGGCTCTCCCAGCGGGAATCCGAACAAGGAATCGAGTTCTTCCAGGAGTTCTGGGTCGATCTGTTCTCGGATCTCGGTTTGGCCAACCTTCAATGCCCTCGTTGTCGCGCGCGAGGTGAGTGAAGTACATGGCGTTCATCAGGTCCAGCGGCGCCGAGACGACGAACTCGATTGTCTGCTTTTCTGTCGCTGCCTTTGTCAGTCTAGGCACTTCAAACTCCCTTAATGTGTCGATGCTTCTTTGTGCATATTGCCATATGTATCTTCGGCTTGTCAACCCCTTTCTGAAGAAGAATCTCGGCAATCTTCCCGTCTATTTGGCTGGTCCGCGCGCCGTTGACTCCTTCCGCCCTCGGCGATACACTCGACTCAGGTGATAACATGGCTAATCAAGCAGGCAAACGCTACTTCTGCCCCAAGTGCGGCTCCGAGTTCATAGTCACGAAGCCGGGCCAGGGACAGCTCATCTGCTGCGGCCAACCGATGCAGCAGAAGTGACGGAGGGGTGACGGGATGGCTAACCAGCTTGGCAAACGGTTCCATTGTGAAAAGTGCTCGACAGAGGTCCTCTGCATCAAGCCCGGGACCGGCGACGTCGAGTGCTGTGGCCAGCCGATGAAGCTGATGCAGCCGAAGGTCCTTCCCTCCGCCGACTAGACCGCTTTTCCCTCTCCTAACGCGACACTCCAACCTTCGCGGCTGGGGTGTTGTTTTCTGCTAAGATCGGTACGCGATGAAGACCATCTTCCACGACGCGAACGTCATCACCCTCGATCCATCGCGCCCCAGGGCAGGTGCCGTCGTCGTCGAGGATGGACGCATTGCCGCCGTCACCTCCGACGGAGGGCTCCCCTTCGGTGCCGAAGCCTTCCTGGTCGATTGCCATGGTGGCACGTTGCTCTCCGGTTTCATCGACGCCCATCTGCACCTGCTGTCCTACGCCGCCTCTCTCGTCTCTGTCGACTGCTCGCCCGACACGGTCGCTTCCATCCGCGATATCCAGGAGATGCTGCGACGCCATGCCGCTCACGTAAAGCCCGGCGTCTGGATCCGCGCCACCGGCTACGACGAAACGGCCCTCGCCGAGCGCCGCCATCCCACGCGCCACGACCTCGACGCTGCCGCTCCGGCCAATCCCGTCCGCCTCATTCATCGCAGCGGCCATGCCTCCGTGCTAAATAGCATTGGCCTCTCTCTTGCCGGCATCGGCCTCGAAACGGCTGAGCCGCCGGGCGGACACATGGAGCGTGACCTGACGACCGGCGAGCCGTCCGGGCTTCTCGTCGAGATGGATGCCCTTCTCGATGGCGCCGTCCCGCCGATAGATGATGACGACCTTGCGCAGGCAGTCCGGCGCGCCAACGACAATCTCCTCGCTGAAGGCATAACCGCTGTCCAGGATGCGACGGCGACGAACGGGCCCGACGAATGGCAGACTCTCCGTCGCTTCATAAGCGCGGGCGATCTGCAAATGCCAGCCACGCTTTTCGAAGGCTTTGCCTCGATAGGGAAGCTGCCTAAGGCGGCGCTCGGCGGCCGGCTGCGACGCGGCGCCGTGAAGATCGCCCTCAGCGAGCTGGCCGACGAGGTAACGCCGGCCGAAGATGAGCTAACGGCGATGGTGTGGGAAGCGCATCGTCGCGGCCGGCAGGTAGCCATCCACGCGGTCGGACAGCGGGCGGTCGAAATGGCGGTCAACGCGATCGAGGCCTCGCTAAGTCGCCGGCCACGCCCCGACCACCGGCATCGCATCGAACATTGCAGCGTCTGTCCGCCGCACCTCGCGAGACGAATCGCCCGACTTGGTGTCGCCGTGGTCAGCCAGCCGGCGTTCCTCTACCACAGCGGCGATCGCTATCTGACGCACGTCCCGCGGGATGAGCTGCCGTACCTCTATCCCTTCGGCGATCTCTCCCGCGCCGGCGTCCCGCTCGCCGCCGGTTCCGACGCGCCGGTCGCGCCGCCGCGGCCGTTGCTCAGCATCCAGTCAGCCGCTACCCGAGCCAGTCGTCTCGGCGTCGCCGTTTCGCCGGAGCAGTCCCTGACGGTTGATCAGGCCCTCCGGATGCACACTCTCGACGCCGCCTGGGTGGCTTTTCAGGAGGGCGAACGCGGGAGCATCGAGCCCGGCAAGCGCGCCGACTTCGTCCTCCTCTCCAACGACCCGACGTCTATTCCTCCCGATGAGATCGCGGACCTGGAGGTGGAGACGACAGTTATCGAAGGCAAGGTCGTGTGGCCTTCTTCCCCTTGATTCACCGCTGCCAGGTTTGTTGACACGATATGTGCCCCTTCATATAATCTGCGAGTCGCTTCCTTCGATACCTTTAGGAGCGATGGGCTCGACCCGTGACGGAAGTCATCGTCCACGAAAACGAGAGCTTTGAGGCAGCGCTCCGCCGCTTCACCCGAAAAGTGCAGCAGTACGGCATCCTCTCCGAGGCCAAACGCCGCGAGCACTTCGAAAAGCCGAGTGTGAGGCGTAAGCGCAAGGCAGCTGCCAGGCGTCGCAAGAGCAGCCGCAGCCGCTAAACGTATTCGCGCCCCTATTCGCCAGAAAGTCCTGAGGAAGACATGCCGCTCAAAGACCAGATTGCCTCCGACTTGAAGACAGCTCTCAAGGAGGGCGACGAGACCCGAAAGAGCACCCTCCGCATGCTAATGTCCGCGGTCCACAATGCCGAGATTGAGAAGGGAGCGGCGCTCGACGACCCTGGCGTCCTCAGCGTCATCGCCAAGCAGGTTAAGCAGCGGCACGACAGCGCCGAAGAGTTCCGCCGCGGCAATCGTCAGGACCTCGTCGACAAGGAAGAAGCGGAAGCAGTCGTCCTCCAGGCCTACCTGCCGGCGGCTATGTCTCGTGACGAGATCGCGGAGGCGGCCCGCAAGACGATCGCCGAGGTGGGCGCTACCGGCCCGCGGGATATGGGGAAGGTCATGGGCCCGCTTTCCGCGCAGCTTCGTGGTCGCGCCGACGGCTCAGAGGTGGCGGCGGTCGTGCGGGAGCTGCTGGCGGCGATGTCCTAGCTTCGACGTCGCTTCTCACCGGATTTGACGAGTTCGCGCAGCGCTTGACAGGTTTATGTAGTTTCTCGTAAACTACGTGTTTGGCGCTGAGTGACAGAACAGCCAGCCAATCAAGGTCGAAAGACCCCAAATTGATTACGGTCGGCAAAAGTGGAGCGCTCCTCAGTGCTCCACGCTGTACTGGCTCAGAAAAGTCTTTCGGCCTTTTTGTGTCCCGAAAGCAAGCCAGGACAAGGGTCTCCAAGGGAGGAGTTTAACTCGTGCCCACAATTAACCAGTTGGTGCGCAAAGGCAGGAAGAAGCTTGTCAAGAAGACGAAGGCTCCCGCCCTGCGCTTCACCTATAACGCCCTGACGAACCGGACCGAACGCGGCGAAGGCTCGCCCCAGAAGCGCGGCGTCTGCACGCAGGTCAGGACGATGACGCCCAAAAAGCCGAACTCTGCTCTGCGGAAGATCGCCCGCGTGCGGCTTACCAACGGCATCGAAGTGACCGCTTACATTCCCGGCGAAGGGCACAGCCTCCAGGAACACTCCGCCGTCCTAATTCGAGGCGGTCGTGTCAAGGACCTGCCCGGCGTGCGCTACCACGTCATTCGCGGTGCCCTCGATTCCCAGGGCGTCGATGGACGCAACCGCGGACGCAGCAAGTACGGGACGCGCAAAGCCGCTAAGTCTTAGCCGATAACGGAGAGAGCAAGCCATGCCAAGGCGGGCCAAAGTAATCAAGCGGGTAGTGCCTTCGGACGCCAAGTACCAGAACGAGGACCTGGCGAAGTTCATCAACCGCGTCATGAAGTGCGGCAAGAAGAGCACCGCCGAGCGCGTCGTCTACAAGACGATGGATTTGCTGGAGGCGCAGACCCATCGCAATCCTGTCGACACCTTCGAGCAGGCGCTGCGAAACGCGACCCCGGTCGTGGAAGTGAAGCCGCGGCGAGTTGGCGGCGCAACCTATCAGGTGCCCGTCGATATCCGCGCCGAGAGGCGTGGCGCGCTCGCAATGCGCTGGCTCATCGCTTCCGCCCGTGCCCGCAAGGGCCGCTCCATGGCCGAGAAGCTGGCCGCCGAACTCAGCGACGCCGCCTCCGGACAGGGCGCGACAGTCAAGAAGCGGGAGGACACGCACCGCATGGCAGAGGCGAACCGCGCCTTTGTCCACTATCGCTGGTAGTTTTCGGGCGCTCGCGAGCGCTCCCAATCAGGTAGGACTGAACTAATACATTGATCGTATCGTCGAAGCCCCGTTCGCGGGGGATAGAAGTAATGGCCAGGCAATTTCCTATCGAATGCCTCCGCAATATAGGCATCATTGCCCATATCGATGCCGGTAAGACCACCGTCACCGAGCGCATCCTTTTTTATACCGGCCGGACCTACAAGATCGGTGAGGTCCATGAGGGCACGGCCGTTATGGACTGGATGGCCCAGGAGCGCGAGCGCGGCATCACCATAACCGCCGCGGCCACCACCTGCGAATGGCTGGAGCATCAGATTAATATCATCGACACGCCGGGCCACGTGGACTTTACAGTCGAAGTGGAGCGAAGCCTCCGGGTTCTTGACGGAGGCGTCGTTGTGTTTGACGCAGTTGCCGGCGTGGAACCGCAATCGGAGACGGTTTGGCGCCAGGCCGACCGCTACAGCGTCCCGCGTATCTGCTTCGTTAACAAGATGGACCGCGTCGGCGCCGACTTCTGGAACACAATCGAGATGGTGAGACAGCGACTGGGCGCCCGGCCCATCGTCATCCAAATACCCGTCGGCGTCGAATCGACATTCGAGGGCGTGATCGACCTCGTTGATGAGGTGGCCTGGTACTTCCCGCCGGAATCGCACGAGAACCCGGACGTATTGCCACTGACCACCGAGCAGGCCGCGGAATGCGCGCAGCACCGCGAGCGCCTTATCGAGACGCTGGCCGAGGTGGATGACCAGACGATGATCAGCTACGTCGAGGGACACAAGCCGGCGGCATCGGAACTGAAGAAGGCGTTGCGACGAGCGACGCTGGCGGGACACCTAACCCCCGTCATGTGCGGCTCCGCCCTCCGAAACAAGGGCGTGCAGCCGCTCCTCAACGCCATCGTCGACTACCTTCCAGCCCCCAACGACGTTCCCCCGATTACAGGCACAAACCCCAAGAACAACCAGACCGTCCAGCGCACCGCTAACGACGACGAGCCGTTCACGGCGCTGGCTTTCAAGATCGTCGCCGACCCCTACGTGGGCAGGCTAGCCTATTTCCGCGTCTACAGCGGACAGGTGAAGGCCGGCGCGACCATCGTCAACGCCACCCGTGATGAGCGGGAGCGCGTCGGCCGGCTGCTGCGCATGCACGCCAATCGCCGCGAAGACGTCGAAGAGGTCCATGCCGGCGGGATCGTGGCGGCGGTCGGTTTGAAGAACACCTTCACCGGCGACACGCTCTGCGACCGCTCGCACCCCATAGTCCTGGAGGCGATCCGCTTCCCGGAGCCTGTAGTGTCGGTCGCTATCGAACCGAAGACGAAGGACGACCAGGACCGCATGGGCGAGACCCTGACGCGCCTGGCCGAAGAGGACCCGACCTTCCGCACCCGCTACGACCAGGACACCGGCCAGACCATCATCTCGGGCATGGGCGAGCTGCACCTGGAGGTTATCGTCGACCGAATGCTGCGCGAGTTCCGCGTCGATGCCAACGTCGGCAAGCCGGAGGTTGCTTACAAGGAGACCATAACGCGCGCCAATCGGGCCGAGGGACGCTTTGTTCGCCAGACCGGCGGGCGTGGCCAGTACGGTCATGTCTGGCTGCAGGTAGAGCCGAAGGAGCGCGGTAGTGGCTTCGAGTTCGTCGACAAGACGGTCGGCGGCGTTATCCCGCGCGAGTTCATTTCGGCGGTGCAGGCGGGCGTGAAGGAAGCCGTTGAAAACGGCCCCATCGCCAGCTATCCCGTCATCGACGTCAAAGTGCAATTGGTCGATGGCAGCTATCACGAAGTCGACTCATCTGAGATGTCGTTCCGGATGGCCGGTTCTATCGGCATGCGCAAGGCGCTCGAGCAGGGTGACCCCATCCTGCTGGAGCCGATCATGAAGGTCGAGGTCGTGACGCCCGAGGAGTCCTTCGGCGACATCATGGCCGATATCAACGGCCGTCGCGGCCACATCATGGGCATCGACTCCCGCGCTGGTTTGCAGATCGTGCGCGCGCTGGTACCGCTGGCGGAGACGTTCGGCTACGCGACGGAGTTGCGGTCGCTCTCACAAGGGCGGGCAAGCCATAACATGGAGTTCGATCATTACGAGGAGGTACCGTCGCCGGTTGTCGAGAAGCTCGGCGTACGCTTGCGGCGTCCGGCGCGGGCCTGACGGCAAGGCCTTAGTGGACAGGGCAGCTTAACATGGTTTCAAGGCAGAAGATAAGGATCAGGCTCAAGGGCTACGACCACCGTCTACTCGATCAGTCGGCAAGCCAGATTGTGGAAGCCGCAGAGAGGACGGGCGCCGCCGTAGCCGGCCCGATTCCCCTGCCTACAGAGATAAAGAAGTTCACGGTGATCCGCTCGCCGGTCATCGATAAGGACTCGCGGGAGCAGTTCGAGATCCGGACGCACAAGCGGCTCATCGACATCCTGGAACCGACGGCAAAGACGGTCGATACCCTGATGCGGCTGCAACTGCCGGCGGGCGTCGACATCGAGATAAAGCTGTAATGGAAATAGAAGGCATCCTGGGCAAAAAGATCGGCATGACTCAGCTCTTCGATGAGAAGGGCGAGGTCCATGGCGTCACCGTCGTCGAAGCGGGGCCGTGCACGGTAGTGCAGGTCAAAAGCACTGCAACGGACGGCTACGACGCCGTACAGGTGGGTTTTGGCTCAGTTAAGCGGGTCAACGCGCCGATGAAGGGCCACCTGAAGGGTCTGGGCGAATTCCGCCACCTGCGCGAGATGCGGGTCGAAGACCCGGCGCAATGGAAACCGGGCCAGAAGGTCGGCGCGGAGCTATTCTCCGCCGGCGACCAGGTCGACGTCACGGGCGTGTCCAAGGGACGCGGCTTCGCCGGCGGCATGCGACGCTGGGGATTTCGCGGCGGGCCGAGGACGCATGGCCAGTCCGATCGGGCGCGGGCTCCTGGCTCTATCGGCCCGGGCAACTCGCCTGGGCACGTGGTCAAGGGCCGGCACATGGCGGGCCACATGGGCGACGACCGGGTAACGGTGAAGAACCTGAAAGTCATCGAAAGCGACCCGGCGAAGGGACTCCTCTTCATTGAGGGTGCGGTGCCCGGCGGCAAGAACGGCCTCCTGCGCATCCGACTTTCAGCGAAGACGGAACGCGCCCGCGTCAAAGCGCAAGCAAAGGCCAAGTAAGGTATATGAAGCTGGACGTTGTTAACTCGGAAGGCAAAGGGCTCGACCCGATCGACGCCGACGACGCGGTCTTCGGCATCGAGCCGAATCGCTTTGTCATCCATCAGACGCTCCTCGCGCAGCTCGCCAACAGGCGCGCCGGCACGGCGAAGACGAAGACGCGCGGCGAGGTTGCCGGCAGCACGGCGAAGATCCGCCGTCAGAAGGGCATCGGCCGGGCGCGGTTGGGCGCTATCCGCTCGCCCGCGATCAAAGGCGGCGGTGTTGCTTTCGGGCCGCGTCCGCGCGACTTCGACCAGCGCCTGCCGAAGCGGATGCGCCGCCTTGCGATCCGCTCGGTGCTGTCGTCCAAGGTCGCGGATGGCTCGCTGCGAGTGCTCGACGCTCTCGCCTTCGACCAGCCGCGAACAAAGGCGATGGTCTCGCTGCTTGGCGCGCTGGGACTGGAACGTTCGACGCTCGTCGTCATCGCGGCGTCGGACAGCGGCGTGAAGGTGAGCGCCCGTAATTTGAAGAAAGTTGACGTGTTGTCGGCGCCGTATCTGAACGTCGTCGACATGCTGGCGCATCAGAACGTGCTTATGACCGTCGGTGCCGTGCGACAGGCGGAGCGACTTTGGGGCGGCGATCGTGCGACGCGCCGCCGGTCGGCTCTCGAGCCGGCCGCGCCGCCGGTTCAGGCGGCCCCGCCCGCTGCGCGGGCGCGGCGGCGCCCAACAGCGCCCGTTCCAGTCAAACCGCCGGAAGCCCCCGTCGCCGAGAAGCCGGCCCCACGCCGTCGAGCCGCTGCCCCGGTCGTCGAGAAGGCCGTCGCCGAGAAGCCCACCCGACGCCGTCGAGCCGCTGCCCCGGTGGTCGAGGCGCCTGTCGCCGAGAAGCCCGCCCGACGCCGTCGAGCGACAGCGCCCGTAGAGGAAGCTCCGGTCGCCGAGGAGCCGGCGCCGCGCCTGCCCGCCGAGAGGCGTGGACGTCGCAGGACGCCGAAGTCGGAGGAGGGTGCGTCGAATGCCTAAAGAGATGCATCCCTACAACGTCATCCTGCGCTCGCTCGTCACTGAGAAGAGCACAATCCTGGCCGGACAGAACCAGTACGCCTTCAAGGTCGCGCGCGCCGCTAACAAGCTTCAGATAAAGGAAGCTGTAGAGCTGGCTTTCGGCGTCGAAGTCAAAGCTGTGAACGTGATGAACGTGCGTGGCAAGGTTAGGCGTATTGGCCGCGGCCCGGCGGCCGCGCCCGACTGGAAGAAGGCCGTCGTGACCCTTAAGCCTGGTCACAAGATCGAGATCATCGAGGGTATGTAATGACTGACACAAAGGGGCGTCCCCGTGGCCGTTAAGCAATACAAGCCGACCTCGCCCGGACGCCGCGGCATGACTGGCTTCACCTTCGACGAGATAACCAAGAAGCGGCCCGAGAAGTCACTGCTGGCGCCTCTCAAGAGCAAGGCTGGACGCAACAACCAGGGTCGCATCACGACCCGTCATCACGGTGGCGGCGCCAAGCGACGCCTGCGCATCATCGACTTCAAGCGCGACAAGACCGGCGTTCCCGGCCGCGTCGCCGGAATCGAGTACGACCCGAACCGCACGGCCCGGATCGCCCTCATCTATTACCGCGACGGCGACAAGCGCTACATCCTGGCGCCCGTCGGTCTGAAGGTCAACGATATGATAGAGGCGGGCCCGAACGCCGAGATTCGCCCCGGCAACGCGTTGCCCCTGAGCAACATCCCGACCGGCACCGCCATCCATAACATAGAGCTTAGCCCCGGCAGGGGCGGCCAGGTCGTCCGCAGCGCCGGCTCGACCGCGCAGCTCATGGCCAAAGAGGGCGATTTCGCGCTCATCCGCATGCCCTCCGGCGAGCTTCGACGCGTTCCCGCCGCCTGCACTGCGACCATCGGCCAGGTCAGCAACGTCGAAAACAGCATGGTCAAGCTCGGCAAAGCAGGCCGCTCCCGCTGGAAGGGCACTCGCCCGGCCGTACGCGGCTCCGCCATGAACCCGCGCGACCATCCACACGGCGGCGGCGAAGGCAAGGCGCCCATCGGCATGCCCGGGCCCAAGACCCCCTGGGGCAAGCCCGCTCGCGGCTTCCGCACCCGGCGCCGCACCAATAGCGACAAGTTGATCGTCAGAAGCCGGCACAACGCCTAGGAGATATAAGTGTCACGTTCGACGAAAAAGGGACCTTACGTTGAGCCCAGGCTGATGAAGCGGACGGAGATGATCCGCCGCTCCGGCCAGCGCACCGTCATCCGGACCTGGTCGCGCGCGTCGACGATAATGCCCGAGATGGTGGGCCTTACCATCGGCGTCCACGACGGCCGGCGGCACGTGCCCATCTTCATCACAGAGAACATGGTTGGCCACAAGCTGGGCGAGTTCGCCATGACGCGGCTCTTCCGCGGCCACGGCGGCCGCTCCGCTCAGACAAGCAAGGTCGTTCGCAGACCAGCCGGCAGGTAGGAAGAAAGCAGAGATGGAAGTCAGCGCTAGGGCAAAGCAAGTGCGCGTCGCGCCACGAAAAGTCCGGCTCGTTCTCGAGAACCTGCCGGGCAAGAAGGTGGACGACGCCCTTAATATGCTTCGCTTTCTCACGACGCCCAGCGCCCGCGATGTCGCCAAGGTCGTCAAGGCCGCTGCCGCTAACGCCGAGAACAACTTCCAGATCGCACCCGAGGAGCTGCGCATAAAGGCCGCCTGGGCTGACGAGGGAGCGCGCTACAAGCGCACCCGCGCTCGCGCCCGCGGTCGCGCCACCAGAATCGTGCACCGAACAAGCCATATCACAGTCGTCGTCGAAGAGGAGGCACAACGTGGGGCATAAGGTTCATCCCATAGGCTTCCGCCTGGGTGTCATCTTCGGCTGGGACAGCAAGTGGTACGCCGACCGTCATTACGCCGACCTCGTCCACGAAGACCTGGCGATCCGCAACTCGATCGCCTCGTCACTGCGCGATGCCGGCGTCTCCAAGGTCGAGATCGACCGCAACGCCAACATGGTGCTCGTGACCATCCACACCGCTCGGCCCGGCATTGTCATCGGCCGCGGCGGCCAGAAGGTCGACGAGCTGAGGCAGCGGCTCGAGACCCTCACCGGAAAGCGCGTCCGCGTCAACATCGTCGAGATCCGTCAGCCCGAGATCGATGCTGTCCTCGTGGCCCGCAGCGTGGCCGAGCAGCTCGAACGGCGCGTCTCACATCGCCGGGCCATGAAGCAGGCCGTCACGCGGACGATGCAGCGCGGCGCCGAAGGCATCAAGATAATCGTCGGCGGCCGCTTGGGTGGCGCCGAGATGTCGCGTCGCGAGACCGAGAAGTCGGGCCGCGTCCCGCTGCACACCCTGCGCGCCAACATCGACTACGGCACCGCCGAGGCCCACACCACTTTCGGACGCATCGGCGTCAAGGTCTGGATATACAAGGGCGAGATCCTGCCCGAGCCCAAGGTTGTGCAAGCGCCGCCCACCGAAGCGGCGGCGCCGGCCGCCGAGGCGCCCGTGGCCGAAGCGGCTCCGGCAGCCGAAGCCGAGGCCCGCGAAACAGAAAAGGCAGCCGTCCCCGTCGCGCCTGTTGCCGAGGAGGCGGTTTCGGAGTAGACCATGCTTCAACCAAAGCGAGTCCTGCATCGGAAGCATCAGCGCGGCAAGAGGCGCGGCCGCGCCGCTGGCGGCAACCAGGTTACTTTCGGCGAGTTCGGCCTTCAGGCCCTCACCTGCGCCTGGGTCGACAGCCGGCAGATCGAAGCCGCCCGGCGTGCCATCACCCACCACGTCCGGCGCGGTGGCAAGGTGTGGATTCGCATCTTCCCCGACAAGCCGGTGACCGCCAAGCCCGCCGAGACCCGCATGGGAAGCGGCAAGGGCGCGCCGGACCGCTGGGTCGCCGTCGTCAAGCCCGGCCGCATGCTCTTCGAGCTGTCCGGCGTGAGGCTGGAGGATGCCGAGGAAGCCATGCGACTGGCCGCCCACAAGCTGCCGGTTCAGACCCGCTTCGTTGTCAGAGAGCACGAGGAAGTATAGCGATGGCCAAGAGGCGCAAGAAGACAGTATCGGAAGAGTTGCGCGGCCTTTCGGACGAGGACTTGGCGCGCCGGCTCGAAGAGGCCTACCGGCAGCTCTTCAGCCTGCGTCTGAAACTCTCCACGCGGCAGCTCGCCAACCATCGTGAACTTCCTAAGGTGAGACACCAGATTGCCCGCATCAAGACCTTCCAGCGGGAACGAGAGCTGGCCGCGGCCTGGGAAGCGGCCCAAAAAGAGGTGAGCTAGAACATGTACACTCGCCGCAAAATGCGCGTCGGTGTGGTCACCAGCGACAAGATGCAGAAGACCGTCGTCGTCGCCGTCGAGAGCCATAAGAGCCACCGGCTGTACAAGAAGACCATGCGCCGGACGACTCACTACAAAGTACATGACGCCCAGGAGTTGGCGAAGGTAGGCGACATCGTCCGCATCGTCGAAAGCCGGCCCCTGTCGCGCGAGAAGCGCTGGCGGCTAGTCGAAGTCGTGATGCGACGCGAAGTCGCGGAGATTGCACCGCGCGAGATAGACGCCTCCCTGCTCGGCATCAGCCGTCCGCATACGGAGCATGGCGAGATTGTGGCCGCTGAGGCGCCTGTCGAGGCTCCGCCCGCGGAGGCAGAGGCAGAAGCGGGAGCGGTCGCCGAAGAGCAAGCGCCGCCGGAAGCAGAAGCGGAAACGGCTGTCGAAGAGGTGCCGCCGCCGGAAGCCAAGCCGGAGCCCCAGCCCGCCGGATCGAAGGCAAAGCCGGAAGCCGAAACAGAGGCTGAAGCAGAGCCAGAGGCGGAAGCGCCGTCGAACACAGAAGCGACAGAGATAGCCGAAGAGGTCGCGCCCGAGGAAGCGGAGCCGGAGGTCCAGCCCGCCGAATCGGAGGCAGAGCCGGAAGCCGAAGCAAAGGCCGAATCAGAGCCTGAGCAAGAGGAAGAACAGACCGAGGAATGATCCAGATCTATTCGCGACTCAGAGTTGCCGACAACACCGGCGCCCGCCAGATCATGTGCATCCAGGTATCGGGCGGCACCGGCAGGCGTTACGCGCGCGTCGGCGACATCATAGTCGCCAGCGTCAAGCAGGCCCAGCCGGGCGGCAGCGTGAAGAAGGGCGAAGTCGTCAAAGCGGTCATCGTGCGCACGGCGAAGACCTACGGCCGCCGTGACGGTTCCTATATCCGCTTCGACGACAACGCCGCCGTCATCCTCAGCGACAAGGAGAACCCCAAGGGCACTCGCATCTTCGGGCCCGTTGCCCGCGAGCTGCGAGAGCGCAACTTCATGAAGATCGTCTCCCTGGCGCCGGAGGTGGTGTAGCGTGAACAAGATCAAGCGCGAAGACACAGTCCTGGTCATCGGCGGCAAAGACCGCGGCAAGCAGGGAACGGTGCGGACCGTTCTGCACCACGAAGGCCGCGTCATCGTCCAGGGCGTGAACATCGTCAAGAAGCACCAGAAGCCGAAAGCCCAGGGGACACAGGCCGGCATCATCGAGAAAGAGGCGCCGTTGCACGTGTCCCAGGTCGTCCTGATTTGCAAGACCTGCCGAAAGCCAACCCGCGTCGGCTTCGGCCGCCGGCCCGATGGCCACAAGGTGCGTATCTGCCGCAAGTGCGGCGAGTTCATCGACTAGGGGATTAGTACTTGCTACCGCGACTCAAAGAATTCTATCGCCAGGAAGTGCTGCCGGCCCTCCAGAAGGAGTTCAGCTATGGCAGCGTCATGGAAGTGCCACGACTGGAGAAGATCGTCGTTAACATCGGTCTCGGCGAGGCGCTCACGAACCCGCGCGCCCTCGAGACAGCCTCGGGGGACATCGCGACGATTACCGGTCAGAAGCCGGTGGCCAATCGCGCCAGGCGCTCGATCGCCAACTTCAAGGTGCGCCAGGGTAACCCAATCGGCCTTAGCGTTACCGTCCGCGGCGACCGGATGTGGGAGTTCTACGACCGCCTGGTCAACGCGGCCCTGCCAAGAATCCGCGACTTTCACGGCGTCTCCAACAAGGCGTTCGACGGCCGCGGCAACTATAGCCTGGGTCTGCGGGAGCAACTCATCTTCCCGGAGATCGAATATGACAAGATCGACCGCATCCGCGGCATGCAGATCGTAATCGCTACAACGGCCCGCAGCGACGAGGAGGGGAAGCGCCTCCTCCAGTTGCTGGGCATGCCGTTCAGTCATAACTAGTGAAAAGGACGCGTAGCCGGGGCTTCTAGCCTCGGTGGCAAGAGGAGCAGTCAGTGGCCAAGACATCGAAGATAGTCGCTTCCCGCAGGCCGCCCAAGTATCCATCGCGGCAGAAGAACCGCTGTCGTGTCTGCGGACGTCCGCGGGCCTACATGCGTATGTTCGGCATGTGCCGCATCTGTTTCCGCCGACTGGCCCTTGAGGGCCATCTGCCTGGCGTCAAGAAATCGAGCTGGTGACGGAGAGAGGGTGATGACGTGCAAAGGGCAGCGGAAGTACTTTCCGGAGGGGGCGTAGGCATGAACATGACCGATCCCATCGCCGATATGCTGACGCGCATTCGGAATGCCATCATGGCCAGGCACGACGATCTAAAGCTGCCTAGCTCTAAGATGAAGGTGTCCATAGCCCGCGTCCTCAAGAACGAAGGCTTCATCAAGGACTTCGAAGAGGAGACCGAGGGCCAGCGGCGCTTTCTGCGCGTCCGCCTTGCCTACAGCGGCAAGAAGGAACCGGTTCTTAGCGGCATTCAGCGCGTGAGCAAGCCCGGCCTGCGCGTTTACGTGCAGAACAGCGAGATCCCACGCGTCTACGGCGGCCTCGGTATCGCGATCCTGTCGACGCCTCAGGGCGTCATGACCGGCCAGCAGGCCTGGCACCGTCACATCGGCGGCGAAGTCATCTGCTACGTTTGGTAGGGAGTAGTTAAGGTATGTCTCGGGTAGGCAAAATGCCCATAACGGTGCCGGAGAAGGTGAAGGTCGAGATCGACGGCTGCCACGTTACTGTGCGCGGCCCCGGCGGCGAGCTTTCGCGCGATGTCTCGCCGGAGGTCGACCTCCGCTTCGAGGACGGCCGTCTGCTGGTAAGCCGTCGTAGCGATGCGCCCAGCCAGAGAGCGCTGCACGGTCTCACCCGCGCCCTCATTGCCAACATGGTCACTGGCGTCGACACCGGCTTCTCCAAGATGCTCGAACTCTACGGCGTAGGCTACCGCGGCGAAATGCGCGGCCAAAACGTTATCCTGAGCCTCGGCTACTCGCATCCGGTCGAGGTCCCGCCGCCGCCGGGCATTACCCTCCAGATGGAGGGCACAAACAGATTGCTCGTCAAGGGCGCCGACAAAGAAGCGGTCGGGCAGACCGCCGCTGACATCCGCGCCCTCAGGCCGCCGGAGCCGTACAAGGGCAAGGGCATCCGTTACGCCGGGGAATACGTCCGCCGCAAGGCCGGTAAGGCCGGCAAGGCTGCGAGGTAATACATGACAACGAAGGGAAAGACAGCCGTCGCTGCCAGGCAAAGGCGCCACGAGCGTGTCCGGAAGCAGGTCAAAGGCACTGCCTCGCGGCCGCGCCTCTGCGTCTTCCGCAGCCTTTCCCATATTTATGCTCAAGTCATCGATGACAACGCCGGTTGCACCCTCGCCGCCGCCTCTGATGTCGAGAAGGCGCTGGCTGCGGGTCACAATGGCAAGAAGAAAGCTGAAGTTGCCACCGCCGTCGGCGAGCTGGTTGCTCAAAGGGCGCGCGAAAAGGGGATCGAGCAGGTGGTCTTCGACCGCGCCGGCTACCGGTTCCACGGCCGCGTGAAAGCCCTGGCCGAGGCGGCCCGCAAGGCCGGATTGCGCTTCTAAAGAGGAATTGAAACATGGTGCTTGAACAAGCCGCTCCCCCGGAAGTCGAAATAACCGAGAAGGTAGTCCACATCAACCGCGTGGCCAAGGTGGTCAAGGGTGGGCGTCGCTTCCACTTCAGCGCCATCGTCGTCGTCGGCGATGGCAAGGGGAAAGTCGGCGTTGGCATGGGGAAGGCTCGCGAAGTGGCGGAAGCCATTCGCAAGGGCTCGACGATCGCTCGCAAAAACATGGTACAGATACCCTTGTCCGGAACGACGATCCCGCACCAGATCCAAAGCAAGTACTGTGCCGCCCAGGTGCTGATGAAGCCCGCTGCCCCCGGTACCGGCGTCATCGCCGGCGGCGGCGTTCGCGCCATCATGGAAGTCGCTGGTATCCACGACGTCCTGGCGAAGTCGCTGGGCAGCGCTAACCCCATCAACGTCGTCAAGGCGACGATGCTGGGCTTGCAGCGGCTGCGTCAGCCGGCAGAGGTCAGGCGGTCGCGGCAGATTGCGGCAGGACGTAAGGAGGCTGCGCGTGGGCGAGCTTAAGATCACCTGGACGCGCAGCTCCATAGGTCACAAAGAGGACCAGAAGCGGACTATTCGTGCCCTGGGCCTTCACCGCCTCGGCCAGACCGTCGTTCATGGCGACTCGCCGGCGGTGCGTGGTATGATACATAAAGTTAGACATCTCGTATCTGTAGAGGAGGCCGATTAGTGCGGCAGGATGAGTTGCGCCCTGCCCGTGGCTCTCGTCATGCCCGAAAGCGGGTTGGACGGGGCAACTCCAGCGGACACGGCACGTATTCCGGTCGCGGCCTGAAGGGCCAGAAGGCGCGGGCCGGCGGCGGCGTAAAGCGCGGCTTCGAAGGCGGCCAGCTTCCGCTTGTCCGGCGCATGGCCCGCAAGCGCGGCTTCACCAATGCTTTCCGTATTGAGTACGAACCGTTGAACCTCTCGCGCCTCGGCCGCTTCGCCGCGGGCGCCGAGGTGACGCCGGAGGTCCTGTACGAAAGCGGTGTCATCAAAGACAACGGCCGTCCCATCAAAGTGCTCGGCGAAGGCGAGCTCAAGGCCGCCCTCACCGTGCGCGCCCACAAGTTCTCAGTGACGGCCCGGCAGAAGATCGAACAGGCGGGCGGCAAGGTGGAGGAAATAGAACTATGACCACGCAGGCACGTTCGGCGCAACCCGCTGTGTTGCCGCGGCTTGCCCAGGCGCTGGTCCAGGCGTTCGAGCAGCCGGACATCCGCAAGCGGCTGATGTTTACCTTCTTCATACTCGTCGTCTTCCGGTTCGTCGCCCACGTGCCGATCCCCGGCGTCGACGCCCAGGCCCTCAGCAATGCCTTCGCGGGGAACGCCGTACTGAGCTATATGAACCTGTTCTCCGGCGGCGCCCTGCGAAAGCTGAGCGTCGCGTCCATGGGCGTCTATCCGTACATCACGGCGACCATCGTCATGCAGCTCCTCATGCCCATCGTGCCCTCTCTTCAAAACCTCTCGAAGGAAGGTGAGCAGGGGCGCAACAAGATAACCCTTTATACCTACTGGCTGGCCGTCCCGCTGGCCATCGTCCAGGGCTATAGCCAGCTCTTGATCCTTCAGCGGGCCGGCGCGATCAGTAACATCGGCTTCAGCGGTAGCGATGCCCTGCCGACCTTTTCGGCCATCGCCTCCATGACAGCCGGCACCATGTTACTCGTCTGGCTCGGCGAGCTGATAACCGAGAACGGCATCGGCAACGGCATCTCACTGATCATCTTCGCCGGCATCGTCGCCGGTATGCCGACCCTCCTGCCCAGCATCGCCAGTTCGTCGATAGGCTTCGCCGGGATCGGTCTCCTCTTCGTGCTGATCCTCTTCCTCGTCGCGCTGATCGTCTACTTCTACGAGGCGCAGCGACGCGTGCCCGTGCAGTATGCGCGCAGCCTCTTCCGAGGTGGACGCATGTACAGGCAGTCCGGGCAGACACACATACCGCTGCGCGTCAACTCCGCCGGAATGATCCCGCTGATCTTCGCCTACGCCCTGGTCATGTTCCCGGCCCAGTTCGCGCAGGCGCTCGAGGGCTCGACGAATAGCATCATTCACAGTACCGCCAAGTTCGTCGCCGGAACGCTGAGCCCTGGAAACGTGCCCTACTATGTCGTTGTGTTCTTCCTTGTCGTGGGCTTCGCCTTCTTCTATACGCTTGTTGTCTTCCAGCAGCAGAACCTGGCGGAGAACCTCCAGCGACAGGGCGGCTTTGTGCCCGGCATCCGTCCCGGCCGGCCGACGCAGGACTACATCGTCCGCGTGCTGGTGCGAATCACCTGGGCGGGCGCCCTATTCCTGGGCTTCGTCGCGGTCCTGCCGTACTTCGCGACCCGGTTCGCCAACACGCAGGCCCTGACGATCAGTAGCACCGGCCTCCTCATCGTCGTCGGCGTCGTGCTCGACACGATGAAACAGCTGGAGGCGCAGCTCATGATGAGGAACTACGCGGGCTTTATTCGTTAGGATGTGAGGACGGAACTTTGATTCTGATAATGCTTGGACCGCCGGGCGCCGGCAAGGGGACCCAGGCCGACCTGGTCTCGGAGAAGGCCGGCGTTGCCCATCTGGCGACCGGCGACCTGTTCCGCGAGAACATCCGCAACCAGACTGAGCTCGGCCTTCAGGCCAAGGCGTTTGTCGATAAGGGAGCGCTGGTTCCCGACGAGCTGACCGTGCGCATGCTGCTCGACCGCTTCGACCGGCCCGACATGGCGAAGGGCGTCCTCCTCGATGGCTTTCCGCGCACCGTCGAGCAGGCCCGCGCCCTCGACGAGGCGTTAAAGCAGCGCGGCCAAGACGTCGACAAGGTGCTGTACATAAACGTCGGCGAAGAAGAGGTCGTGCGCAGGCTGGCCGGACGCTGGACTTGCCGGAACTGCGGCGCCGTCTACCACCAGGTGTTCAGCCCGCCGAAAGAGGCAGGCAAGTGCGACAAGTGCGGCGGCGAGCTCTACCAGCGCGATGACGACAAGCCGGAGACGGTCCGGAACCGCCTCGGCGTATACACCAAGCAAACCGCCCCGCTCATCGATTACTACAAAAAGCAGGGCAAATTGCTGGAAGTCAACGGCGAACAAGATGCCGGCGCGGTCGGAAAGAACTTGCTGAAAGTGGCAGGTCTGACCTGAGCCGCTTACTCAAGGTGTCAGGGCGGAATGCCCATAATCATAAAAACTGAAGAGGAGATAGACCTTGTCCGGCAGGCGGGCCGCGTCGTCGGGCAGGTTCTGCGGCTTCTGGCGCAGGAGGCGAAGCCCGGCGTCAAGGGCAAGCAGCTCGACAGGCTGGTGCGGAAGGAGTTCCAGGCCCGTGGCGTGGAGCCGACCTTCCTCGGCTATCAGGGCTATCCGGCCAGCGTCTGTCTATCGATAAATGACGAAGTCGTCCACGGCATCCCGGACAACCGGGAGTTGAAAGAGGGCGACATCCTTAGCATAGACCTCGGCGCGACGTATAAAGGGTTCGTCGGCGACGCGGCGTTGACCGTCGGCGTCGGGCAAATCAGCCGTCAGGCCGAGCGTCTCATACAGACGACGGAGAGGGCTCTCTACCAGGGAATCGCTGCCGCCAGGGCCGGTGTCCCTCTGGGAGCTGTCTCCTTCGCGATCCAGAGCGAGGTCGAAGCGGCCGGGTTCTCGGTGGTGCGCGAGTATGTCGGACATGGCGTCGGGCGCTCGATGCACGAGGACCCTCAGATACCGAACTTCGGCCGGCCCGACCGCGGACCGCTCCTGCGGAAAGGCATGGTTCTGGCGCTGGAGCCGATGGTCAATGTCGGCGGCTGGCGCACGAAGCGGCACGACAATGGCTGGACGGTGAGCACGCTCGACGGCAGCCTCTCGGCTCACTTCGAGCACACCATCGCCATAACGGACGGCGATGCGGAGATAATGACGCTGCCTTAGAGGCAGGCGAACGCAATACCAAATTCGGGGAGGTTATGCCGAAGAAAGAGACGATCGAAGTAGAGGGGGTGGTGAAGGAAGCCTTGCCAAACGCGATGTTCCGGGTAGACCTGGCGAACGGACACAAAGTCCTCGCGCACGTCTCCGGAAAGATAAGGCTTCACTTCATCCGGATCCTGCCGGGAGACCGCGTTCTGGTCGAACTCTCCCCTTATGATCTGTCGCGAGGCCGCGTCACCTACCGGTTCAAGTGACCGGATGCGGCCGCAAAAGAGGGTATAATGAAAGTTCAAGCATCAGTCAAAGTACGCTGCGAGAAGTGCCGCATCGTGCGGCGCAAGGGCGTGATCATGGTTATCTGCCCTAACCCCAAGCATAAGCAGCGCCAGGGCTAATCGGAGGAATCATGGCACGTATTGCCGGTGTTGACATTCCGAACGATAAGCAAGTGGGCGTCGCCCTCGGCTATATCTACGGCATCGGACGGACGCGCTCCCAGAAGATCCTGGGCCAGACTAGGATCGACGCCAAGGTGCGGGTGCGTGACCTGACGGATGACGAGGTCAACCGCATCCGCGAACTCATCGACCGCGAGTATGTGGTCGAAGGCGACCTCCGGCGCGAGGTGCGTCAGAACGTCCAGCACCTGATCGAAATCAACTGCTACCGCGGCATCCGGCACCGTCGCGGCCTGCCCGTACACGGCCAGCGGACTCGCACCAACGCGCGCACCAAGCGCGGGGCTCGGCGCACCGTGGCCGGCAAGAGGCGGGCGATCGCTAAGAAGTAGGGGAGGGCTTTAGTCCTCCCGCTGCCGCCGGTAACAGTGTCAGCGAGTGATTAGGAGAGGATAACGTCTGTGGCCGAGAAGAAAGCGAAGACCAAGGTAAGAAGGCGGGAGAAGCGCTCCGTCCCGAAGGGGCGGGCCTACATCCAGTCCACCTTCAACAATACCGTCATCACCCTGACTGACCCTCAAGGCAACGCCGTTTCCTGGAGCAGCGGCGGCACGTCCGGCTTCAAGGGCTCGCGCAAGAGCACGCCCTACGCCGCTCAGATGGCAGCCCAGCAGGCGGCCCGCAAGGCCATAGACCAGGGAATGCGACAGGTAGACGTCTTCGTGAAGGGACCTGGCAGCGGCAGAGAGGCCGCTATCCGCGCCCTCCAGAGCGCTGGCCTGGCTGTCCTCAGCATCCGCGACGTTACACCAATACCGCACAACGGCTGCCGCCCTCCAAAGCGACGGCGAATCTAGGAGAGCGGAGGAGACAACAATACATGGCAAGATATAGAGGACCCGTCTGTCGCCTGTGCCGTCGCTTCGGTCAGAAGCTCATGCTCAAGGGCGACCGCTGCTACCGCAAGTGCGGCCTGGAGCGACGCGCCCAGCCGCCGGGCTTCCGCGTCCGCACCGCCAGGCGCCGTCGCATCTCCGATAGAGCTGTCCAGCTCATGGAAAAACAGAAGGCCCGTTACACCTACGGCATCCTGGAGCGACAGTTCCGCCGCTACTACGCCGAAGCTGTGAGCCGCCCGGGCGTCACCGGCGACAACCTGATCCGCATGCTGGAGATGCGGCTCGACAACGTCGTCTTTCGCCTCGGGCTTGCCGAATCGCGCAACCAGGCAAGGCAAATAGTCCGGCACGGCCACATACTGGTAAACGGACGCAAATCAAGCATTCCCTCCACCCAGGTGAAGGTCAACGACATCGTTGGGTGGAGTCAGAGAGGAAAGAAGAGCGAGTACTACAAAGTTGTCGAGGAGACGGCGAAGAACAGGCCTGTTCCCGCCTGGCTCGCTCGCGACGACGGTACCCTGACAGGTCGCGTCCTGCGAGCGCCTGAGGCTGTCGAAGCGGGCGCGCCTTTCAATCCCCTCGTCATCGTTGAGTACTATTCACGATAAGCATAGCGGGAGGCCGGAGAATTGATATCTCCACAACCGTTGGGTCCAGAGAGAGAAGGCGTACTTAGCACTCAGCTCGTGACCCCGCAAATAGAAATCGAAGAAGCGACGGATACCTATGCCCGTGTCGTCGCAGAGCCATTGGAGTCGGGTTTCGGCACTACTGTCGGGAACGCGCTACGCCGCGTCCTCCTCAGCTCGCTGCCCGGCGCCGCCATCAGTTCCGTGCGGATCGAAGAGGTTGAGCACGAGTTCTCCACTATTTCCGGCGTGAAGGAGGACACCATGGAGTTCCTCCTCAACGTCAAGGAGATACGCCTGCGTGCCCTGACCGAGCGCCCCGGCAAGCTCTACCTGGAGACCTCCGGCGAAGGCGAAATCACCGCCGGCGATATCCCGGCAACCGCCGACTACGAAATCATCAATCCCGAGCTTCACCTGGCGACGCTCGACTCGGCCGACGCCCACCTGACAGTGGAGTTCGCCGTCGAGCAGGGGCACGGCTACTGGCCCGCTACCGAGCGCGAGCCGATGCCCATCGGCGTCATTCCCGTCGATGCCATCTTCACGCCGATTCGCAGGGTGAACTACCACGTCGACCGCACCCGCGTCGGCCAGGTCACCGACTACGACCGCCTTGAGCTCGAAGTCTGGACCGACGGCACCATCACCGGATCGGAGTCGATAAGCCGGGCCGCGAGCCTGCTCATCGACCAGCTCATGCTCTTCAGCCAGCTCGGCAAGCCCCAGCCGGCGATTGTCGAGCGCGGCCTGGGCGTGGGCGCTGCCCTTTCGCCCGACCGCTACAACACGCCGATCGAGCAACTCAACCTGTCTGTCCGCGCCTACAACTGCCTGAAGCGAAGCGGTCTGATGACCGTCGGCCAGGTGTTGGAGAAGAGCGAGGACGACCTGCTTGCCCTGCGCAACTTTGGCCGCAAGTCGTACGACGAACTGCGCGTCAAGCTGATCCAGATGGGCTTCCTCCAGCCGGAGCCGGAGATCGACGAAGAGATGGCCGCCCGCTACGAGGAAGGCGCCGAGGAGGACGAGGAAGAGGGGGCCGAATCGATGGGCGCTCTAGGTGCTGCCCTTCTTCAGGCACTGCGCAAGGCCGGCGAAGACCTGCCGCCGACGGACGTGGAAGACGAGGAATCGGCCGACATCGAAAAGAAGGAAGAGGAGTGATATTGCCCTAGCGGCGGCTCCGCGCCCGTCGCGTTTCGCGGCAATTCGATATGAGACACAAAGTAGCCGGTAGAAAACTCAGGCGGTCGACGCCGCAGCGCATGTCCCTGTTTCGCGGCCTCGTGACAGACCTCCTTCGCTACGAGAAGGTCCGCACGACGGAGGCGAAGGCCAAAGAGGTGCGCGGCATGGCCGAGAAGGTCATAACGCTTGGCAAGGACGGTACCCTCCATGCCCGTCGCCAGGCGCTCCGCGTCGTCAACGACCCGGGCATCGTCGACAAGGTGTTCGATGACATTGCGCCGCGCTATGCGGCCCGGCCCGGAGGGTATACGCGGATCGTGAAGCTGGGCCGCCGCGTCGGCGACGGCGCGGAAGTCGCCCAGTTGGAGCTTGTCTGAAGGCCCCGCTCGTCGGAAGCCTTCGCCCGCCAGGATGACGTCGAACGAACCGGCAGAAGGCATTCGCAGGCGCGTCGCCCTCTTGCTGGAATACGACGGCACCCAGTACGGCGGGTCGCAGATTCAAAAGAATGCCCCGACAATCCAGGGTAGCCTGGAAGGGGCCATAAAGAGGCTGACCGGCGAGACAACTCGCGTCGCCTTCGCCGGTCGCACCGACGCCGGTGTCCACGCCTGCGGCCAGGTCGCGTCGTTTCTCACGTCGCGGCCGTTCGACGCGAAGCTGTTCGTCGACGGCCTGAACTACTGGCTGCCGGACGACATAGCGGTGCGGCGGGCCCAGGAAGTCGAGTTCGGCTTCGACGTTCGACGGCACGCGACCGGGCGGCAGTACCGCTACCTGGTCTACAACGACAAGGCGCCGTCGCCGCTTCTGCGACAACGGGCCTGGCACGTCAAGCAGCCGCTCGACGTGGTGGCGATGCAGCGGGCGGCGGAGTGCTTGGCCGGCAGACACGATTTCGCGGCCTTCGCCGGCGCCCTCGAACGGCCTGGCGCTTCGACGATTCGAACGGCCTGCCGGGTCGAGGTGCGAAGGGCCGGGAGCTTGGTGCAGGCTGATATGTGGGCCGATGCCTTCCTGCCTCATCAGGTGCGGAGGACGGTCGGCGCGCTGGTTGAGGTAGGGGTAGGACGGCAAGAGCCGCAATGGATCGGAGAGCTTCTGCGGGAAGCGAAGCCTTCGACAGCCGGACCGGCGGCGCCGCCTCAAGGGCTTTGCCTAATGCGGGTGAGGTACCCGAACCTGAGTTTCGAACAAGAGGAAGATGGGAGTGTAGAAGAGGACGCAAGTCCTCTCGCCTTCAATGAAGACATACAGCACTAGAGCCAAGGACATAAAAGAGCAGTGGCACGTCGTCGATGTGGCCGACCAGTCGTTGGGCCGGGTGGCCACCCGGATCGCGTCACTACTGCGCGGCAAGCACCGGCCCGAGTTTACGCCCAACCTCGACATGCGGGACTTCGTGGTCGTGATCAACGCCGAGCGGGTGCGCATCAGCGGCAACAACAAGATGCGCCAGAAGCTCTATCGTCACCACACCCAGTACCCGGGCGGCCTGAAAGAGGTCTCCCTCGAGAAGATGCTCGAGAAGCACCCGACGCGCGTCATCGAACACGCCGTCCGCGGGATGCTGCCGCACAACCGCCTCGGCGCCAGGCTGCGAGGTCATCTCAAGGTCTACGTGGGGCCCGACCATCCGCACGGCGCTCAGACCGGCGAGGCCCACCAGATAAAGAAGCCGAAAGTAGCGGCCGCCAAGCCCGAGCCGGTCGTCGAGGAGACGCCGGTAGCCGACGCCGTCACCGAAGAGACGCCGGAGCCGGTGATGGAAGAGCCCGAAGCGGTTGCCGAGCCGCAAGCAGCCGAAGAAACGCCTGTAGCACCAGAAGCGGTCGCCGAGCCGACAGAGGCCGCGGAGCCTGCCGAAGAGGCCGCTCCGGAGGAGGAATCATAACTTGAACCAGCAATATTACGCAGGCACCGGCCGTCGAAAGACCGCCGTCGCGCGCGTCCGGCTCTACCCGGGCACAGGCGCTATCATAATAAACGGCAAGCCGATGGAGGAGATATTCAACCGGCCCGGTCACCAGGCGCTCGTGATGCGGCCCCTCCAGGTCAGCGCCCAATCCGACAAGTTCAACGCGCAGGTCAAGGTCGAAGGCGGTGGGATCAGCTCTTGGGCTGGCGCCATCGCCCACGGCATGGCCCGCGCCCTCATTAAAGTGGACGAAGGGCTGAGGAAGCCGCTCCGCGAGTACGGCCTCCTGACCCGCGATGCCCGCGTCAAGGAGCGGAAGAAGTACGGCTTGAAGCGGGCCCGCAAGGCGCCGCAGTACACCAAGCGCTAACCGAGTCTATCCCTACAACCACAAAGGGCGGGCAATTTGCCCGCCCTTTCCTTTGTCTAGAAATACGTGGCGCGGGCATCCCTGGCCGCCGGAGGCGACTTGCCCGCACTATCCTCTCATCGCCCTTGCCAGGTTACCGGATATTGGCGGAGGCTCTGGCTTTGCGCCTAGGCTTGCTCCGCCAGCCGTCTCTTGAGCCCCTGTATCGCCGTCACCGGCGACGGACGCACCCCGTTCAGCATCGCCAGATAGTAGCTCACCCAGTCGCCGAAGTAGACCGCCCACAACACCATCGCCAGATCGCTCTCGCCGCCTACGTCGACCACCTCGTTCGCCACGCCCGCCGCCGTCAGCGCCTCCCGCGTCGCCTCGTAGCGGATGAGGTTGCGACGGTTCAGCGACGGGTGCGATAGGAACACGACGTGAGCCCTCCTGGCGACCTCCTTCGACAGGCCGAACCCTTCGACGGCGTTGTGGTTCAGCTCCGATATCTCCTCATAAAACGCCCACACCTTGCCGTTCTCGTTGAGCTGCGTCTTCCACCGGTGCGCCGCCTCGACCAGCGCCTCGGCCGCATACACCACCGGCAGGCATCCCTGGACCCGCGTCGCCAGTTGCTTGGCCGCGTTCCTCTCGAACGGCACGTCGTCGCCGATCTCCCGTCGCAGCGACTCCATCAGCGCTATGGCCTCGTCGACCTCGCGTGACGAATCGGGCAGCGCGCCCGTCGCCTCCGACAGCGCCAGCAACGCCATTAGGCTGTGCCCCAGCGACGACCGCGGCTCCCCGTCATACGCGAACACGTACGCAGGCAACCCGCTCGCCTTCGCCAGCGCCAGCAACCGCCCGCCCGTCGTTATGACGATCTTCTTCGACGGCCCGGCCAAACCCTGCCTGCCGGTAGGCAGGGCCTGCTCGAACGCAGACAGCGTCTCCTCCGTCTCCCCGCTGTTGCTCGACGCTACAACTAGCGTCCCCTCGTCGGTGAACGACGGCAGGTCGTACCCTCGGTGCACGAAGACCGGCTTGCTGCCGTGCCTCAGCGCCAGGCTTCTCACGATGTCGCCGGCAATCGCCGACCCGCCCATGCCGAGCACGACCACCTTCGTCACTCCCGCGAACTCCCGCGGCCACGCGAACGCCTTCGCTTGCTGCCACGCCTCGCGACACTGCTCCGGCAGACCCCTTATCCGGCCGCGCAGACCATCGGGGTCGAGCCGCTCAAAAGTCTGAGGATCGTCAAGCAAGTGCACCCTGCGTCATCTCCTCCGGCAGACCCGCCAGCTCCAGGCCCGCCTTCAACAGCTTGGGCACCAGCGCCTTGTCCGGCACCTCCGTATAGATCCGCATCAACGGCTCCGTGCCCGAGAAGCGCAGCAGCAGCCAGCCGCCGTTCTCCAGGTTGAAGCGGAGCCCGTCTGTCTCGTCCCGGTCAGTCACCCGCACGCCGGCAACCTGTTCGGGCCGCGCTGCTTCAACGCGACGCTGCACCGCGTCCTTCTCTGCCGCCGGCAGATCTATGTCGATGCGGTCATAGTAATGCGGCCCGACGCGAGCGTACAGCTCTGCCAGCAGCTCGGACGGCCGCTTCCCCGTGCGCACCATGAAATCGAGGAAGTACAGCGCCGCCAGCACGCCGTCGCGTTCCGGCAGGTGACCGCGGAAGGCATAGCCGCCGCTCTCCTCGCCGCCGATCAGCCCGTTCGTCTCGATCATCTTCGGCCCTAGGTACTTGAAGCCGACCTTCGTCTCATACACCGGCACGCCGTAAAGCTCGCCCAGGCGGATCACCATCCGCGTCGTCGTCAGCGACTTGATGATCGGCCCGCGTTCGCCGCGCGCCTCCAGCAGATAGTACGTCAGCAGCCCGAACACCTGTAGCTGGTCGACATACGTCCCGTTCTCGTCGACGAGCCCGAAGCGGTCCGCGTCGCCGTCTATTGCCAGGCCCACGTCCGCCTTCTCGCGCCGCACCGCCTCCATCAGCGGCCCCAGGTTCCGCCCGATCGGCTCCGGCGCGCCGATCCCCGGGAACAGCGGGTTGTGCTCGCCGTGCAGCTCGACAACCCTCAACCGTCCGCCGCTCAGCATCTGCGGCAGGTACCCTTGCCCGCTGCCGTACATCGAGTCGATGACGACGGTGAAGTCGGCCTTCCGCAGCGGCTCCAGGTCGATGAGCTTCTTGAGCTGCGCGAAGTAGGCCGGCTCCGGGTTCAGCATCTCCACCAGGGCCTTTTCCTGCGCCTCCGCCAGCGGCATCCGCTTGAATGCCGCCTTGCGCTGGATCTCGTTCAGCGGCGCCTCCAGCCTCTCGACCACCTCCGGCGAGGCGCTGCCCGCGTACTCCGGCTTGTACTTGAAGCCGTTGTAGCGCCACGGGTTGTGGCTCGACGTGATCATCGCCGCGCCGCCGGCCTTCTTATCGAGCACGGCCCAGCTAACAGTCGGCGTCGGCGTCGGACGGTCGCAGAGGAAGACCTTGATCCGGTTCGCCGCCACGACTTCCGCGACCGCTGCCGCGAAGTCCTCCGACGCAAACCGCGTGTCGTAGCCGACGATCAGCCCCCGTTGGGCCATCCCGCTCTCGTGCAGGTACTGCGCGACGCTCTGCCCGCAGACCCGCACGTTGTCGAACGTGAAGTCGTCCCCGATGATCGCCCGCCAGCCGTCCGTCCCGAACTTGATCTCGCTCGCCATCCTTTAAGCTCCCACTATCGAATGAAATCAGATCGCCCCCAGGATACCAGGGGGAGTATGGCGTGTCTGCCTGGACCCAGGCTCACCTACGCAAAGGGAATTGCACCCCTCGCTTCATATATATCACACCTGGGCGGATGCCCGCAGGTCAAAGGCGCTCCAACGCGACTCGGATCCGTAGCCTGCCATATAGCCGGATCTCGTTGTGGGCCGAAGGTCGGCCTCAGGAAGAGGGTTCGGGTCGAAGATCCGCCTCAGGCGGAGGCTGTGCCTCTGACCCGTTATCCGGGTGGGGCGGGCAGCGCGCGGAGAATTCAAGTGGAGTTCGGCGGGGGGACAAAGAGCACTCTTGCGCTCGCCGCAGCCGTCATGAGGTTTAGGGCCTACCCGCCTCAGGAGGGGGCTTTGCCCCCCGCCAGGTGCTCCGCCGCCTCCGTCACGTCCTTTACCGTATCGATCGGCTTCCAGTACGCGTCGCTCCGGAACCCGTACAACCGCCCCTGCGGCGCCAGCTTCGGGAAGACCGTCATTTCGTGGTCGCCCACCTCCGGCAGCAGCGCGAAGAACTCCCGCTCCAGCGCGTAGACCCCCGCGTTCACCCAGTACGGCAGCAGCGGCTTCTCCTCGAACCCGGCGATGCGGCTTCCCCGCGCTAGCCTGACGACGCCGTACGGGCTTCGCAGCGAGGCCAGCAGCACCGTCGCCAGCGCCCGCACTCGCTCGTGACGCGCCAGCAGCGGTGCCAGCGCCTGCTCGACGATATTGTCGCCGTTCGTCCCGATGACCGTCTGCTCGCCCGCCGGTACCTGCCGGAAGCCCTTCTTCAACGCGCCGCCGCGTCCCAACGGCGAGTCCTCGACGGAATACTTGAGACGGAGCCCGACTCTCTCGCCGTCGCCGAAGTACGCCTCGATCACGTCGTGCATGTAGCCGACGAGCAGCACCGCGTCCGTGACGCCGTTGCGCGCCAGCCATTCCAGGTGGTGCTGCAGGATGGGCTTATCGCCGAGCATCACCATCGGCTTCGGCCGGTCCGACGTCAACGGCCGCAGCCTCTCGCCCTTGCCTCCCGCCAGAACTAACGCGAACAACTCAGTGACTCCTCGCGAATTAGTCTCCCGCCAGATTCGCACATCCTGCCGAATTGGTCTACTTGCGCATTGCAGAACTTGGCCCCCGGCAGAGCTTCTCAGAACCTGATAAGCTTGAAAGAAAAGGGGGTGATCTCATGAAAGGATTCAACGCCAACATCGAAAAGGACACCCTGGCGAATCAGAACTTCCGCAGGGTGCTCTACACCGGCAAGCACAGCCAGTTGGTACTGATGAGTCTTCGGCCAAATGAAGAGATCGGCATGGAGGTCCATCCCGATAACGACCAGTTCTTCCGCTTTGAGAAGGGGCAGGGGAAGTGCATCATCGACGGCCATGAATACGCCTTTGCCGATGGCTCAGTCATCGTTGTCCCAGCCGGCGCCCAGCACAACATCATCAACACCTCTGCCACGCAGGAACTGAAGCTCTACACCATCTACTCGCCGCCGCATCATAAGGACGGCGTTGTGAGGCGGACCAAGGCCGACGCCGAAGCCGATTCGCCAGAGTTCGAGGGCGTAACCACCGAATAAAGCACGATCTGCGCCCGGCATGCCCGTACCAGCGCCCTCACCGAAAGGGCGCTACGAGGTAGCCGCGCCCGGCGGATGAACCGGATGGTACTTTCTTATTGCCTATGTCAACACCTGATTTGGCGAATCATGACGAGGGCTTCAAGATCCCGAAAGAAAAGGGACCTCTCAAGTGAGAGGCCCCTTCTATGTCTAATGTATTGTCTCTATGCGGGCAGACAGCCTAGTGGCCGGCCGGGGTTGCGAATGCTTCCGAATTGAGCTTCTCCCCAGGCTGCTTCGTCGCGTCCGCAGGTGGCGTCGGCACGGTACAGTTCTGAGCGCTCCCGGACCCGATTGGGTCGCCGAACGGGACCCATCGGAAGGTTGGCGGGTTGACGCTATTGTCAACTGTCGCCTTGACGAAGATCTCTGCTTGCGTGAACGCGTGGTTCGTCGGGCTGAGGCTGATTGGGATCAACGAGAAATCGTTCAGGTAATTGCAGCGGCTCTCGGTCGCGGCAATAAACCCCTCGCGTGTCAAGTCCGGTCCGGCCTGTTTCAGCAAGCCCACCATGTCGGCGCTTAGGGTCCAGCCGACCAGCGAGTAGTTGTCGAACGCCAGGTCGGGGGCGATCGCCTGCATTTCCTCCTTTGCTTTTTCAACGGCGGGAACGTCGGTCTGCCATGCCTGGTTGCCGACTGTAGTGCTTACAACGCCGTCCATATTGCTGTAGCCGGCCAGCACCGCTGTGATCTCTGCGGCATCCGCTTCGCAGAGGACTATTGGCACCTGCCAGCTGAGGGTTTCACGCGCGTTCTTTATCATGTTAGCTGCCTGCGGCACACCGCCCCAGAACATGATGACGTCAACGTTGTCGGTCTGTAGTCTTTGGACCTGCGCAGTCACGTCTGTCACAGAGGCGTCATACCATTCCGTGCTGACATCGATGTTGGCGCCCAGGTCTTTGAGATCCTGCTCTGTGGCTGCTTGGCCTTCCTTGCCGAAGTCGTCGTTCTGGGCCAGAATGCCCAGTTTCTTGCCGTTGTAGTTGTCGTAAAGGTACTTGGCAAAGAACGACCCCTCGGTGGTGTAGTCGACCATCGCGCTGAAGCGGTTCTTTACTATTGGGTTGATGAACTGGCTTGAGCCGCTCAGGATCTGGATATCCGGAACATTGTGCTCCGTGAGGTATTGATCGACGGCTGCCTCAACTTCCGTTCCGAGGTTACCGTACGTCAGGAATACCTGATCCTGCTCGACTAGGCCCCGAACAGCTTCCGTCGCCTGCGGCCCTGTATAGGCGCTGTCGCCGACGTCGAGCGTTATCTTCCGCCCGTAGATGCCGCCCTGCTGATTGATCATGTCAAGGTAAGCAGCCATTCCCTTGCTTATCGGGATTCCCCAGGGGGCCATGGCGCCGGTCAAAGGCATCAAGCTCCCCACTTTCACGGATGTGGCCGTGACCCCTGTACTATCCCCGGCCGTCGCCGTGGCGCCGCCACCGCCACCGGTGCTTGTCTGTTGTTTGGTGCTGCCACCGCAGGAGACGGCGAACAGGACGAATAATGCCAGCGCCGTAGCAAGGAAAACAACAGATCGCCTGAAAACAAAGACTCTCATTACGTCCTCCCTTTCGACTGCAGGTAACGTACGCGGCAAGTGCACCAGCGCCCTCAGCGAAAGCGCGCCTATGAGCTAGCCGCCCCCGACGGGTGAGCCCAATCCTACTCTTCCTGTGGCCTCTGTCAATAGCTGAAGCTAACTCTTACATTCTGGTAATAATGTTCGCCTGGCCGCGCAGACTGGTCTGTTCCTTGCGAGTCCATCGCGGCTGCGAGTAGGATGGTGCTACCGTGACCGTCCAGCGCGTCTACAGCTTGACGGTGAGGCTGGCGTGCCGCGGGGTGAATAAAGGGCCGTTGGCTTCGCTCGATTGACCAGAAGGAGGCAGAAGAATGCGTTGCCCTCGATGCAGCGCCGAACTCAAGGCCGAAGAGTACAAAGGAACCGCGGTGGACCGATGTCCGGGCTGCCAGGGCCTTTGGCTGGACTATACCGATCTCAACAAGCTCGAGGATGTGGCGCTGGACGAGGACGAAGAAAAGGGAACGCTAATCTACGACCCACGACCCAGCGACATCTCTTGTCCACGATGCGGCGGCCCCATGACAACCTTTGACTATCGCGCCTGGGATCTGCAACTCGACCTGTGCGAGAAGCAGCATGGCTTCTGGCTTGACCGGGGGGAAGAAGTTCGAGTTCTTGACCTCATGAAAGAGAGGATCAGGGACCTGGACCGGAGCGCTTCAGCAGAGACGCAATGGGCAAATCTCCTGCGAAAGGTCAAGTCGAAGTCCTTCTTCGACAGAGTCAAGACGCTATTCCGCTAGGAGGGCTATCCGCCTCGCTGTCGTCGCACAGAGCGCACCCGGCAGAGCAGCACCGCGTCTGTCCGGGCCGCGCTAGCCACTCGAGGTCATGCTGCAAGATCGGCTTGCCCGCCTGCGGAGGGCCTGCCCGCCTGCGGAGGGCTTATCGCCGAGCATGACCATCGGCTTCGGCTTGCCACCACACACCAGCCGCTCTGTACGGCAGGTCACCGGCCTACTCTCATGGTGCGACCGCGGACATCACGTGTCTGACAACATCCGTTAACATTGCATCACCGACCGCTAGCGCGGTAGACGCGTCTCCCTGTTCCACACTCTTTCCCTGATGCAAGACACCGTTTCGGATGACCTGGAGACGTTTGAACTCGTCCCAAAGCGTAATAGGCTGGTCATGCCTACGGTAGGTCGAGAGATCTACTTTGGCGATCTTGGCAATGATGGGGAACAAGAGCTTTGGAAGCGTGGCGAGGCGAACCTCGACATCTGCAATCAATTCAGCAGCAAACTCGCTGTGCACAAGTCCGTAGATAATCGGCCGGAGCAATGTGTACTTCAGCATGTGCTCCACGGCACTGATGGCGAACACTAGGCTGGCCGAAATGAACCCCGCGTCGAAAAGTGCTTGCGCCTCGTTGAGCCTGTCAATCGCCGGCTGGGCGACTTCCGGATGCTCTGTGTAGTAACTACCAAGCCGCTCTTGCTGGAACTCAGCGATTGTCTGCTCGCGCAGTGCGTCCATGGCCGCGTCCTCAGCGTAGTCAGCATAGTCATCGTCAAAAGCGGCCTTATCGAAGGCTGTTTCCCAGGCATCGTCCTTAATCGTCATGTCCATCGCTCATACACGCCCCATGGCTCTCGGCCGATGGCTGTCTCAGCGCGCCTCTATGCCATCAGCTGCTGCTGCTCACCCTCTCCCTTGCCAATCCGCGGTGCCTTCGCGAACCCACCGCTCGACCACGGCGGTAGCAGCGGCTGCGTGCCCGACAGGAGCTCTTCGATGGTTAGGATCTGAATCTTTGGGTAGTCCTTCTGCCACCTGTCCGAGTGGTAAAACCCCGCGCTGACCGCCTCTGTGCGCATCGGCTGCGTCGGCGGCTCCAGTGTGACGAACAGCCCCATCGATGCCTTCTCCCTCTCAACGACGCCCTTAAGATCGCGCACCTGCGACGCCATCACGTGCCCGCTTTTCACCGACACGATTACCCGCGTGTATTTCCCCTGCTCCTCTGAGAAGCGGAGCGTCCCATCAATCCCCGTGTCTGCCCCCTTCCTACGCTCATCGCCGACGGGGAGTGCGTTCACAAGGCTCAGCGCCCACCACTGGAACTGATAGCGGTCCTGTGCGGCAAGTGCGTGCGCGCCCGCCGCATCGACCGGCTCGCCGATGACCGTGACATCCTTCGGGGTCGGGAAGTCCGCCTTGAACGAGTCGCACAGCCGCTTCCGCATCACGTCAACCGCCAGGAAGGTGATGTCTATCCCTATCCAGCGACGGCCCAGCTTCTGCGCCGCCACCACTGCCGTCCCGCAGCCGCAGAACGGGTCGAGCACCACGTCCCCCTCGTCGCTGCTCGCCTGAATAATGCGCTCCAACAGCGACTGTGGCTTCTGTGTCGGGTAGCCGAGCCGCTCTTGGGCTTGGGAGTTGATCGGCGGAATGTCCGTCCAGACATCGCCCAGCGGGACGCCGGGCATCTCGTCGAGGTAGCGCTTGTATGCCGGAACGGCGCCGGGTTTGGACTGAACGATCCGCCCCTGTCGAATCAGTTCCTCCATCTTCTCGCGGGAATAACGCCAGAACCTAGTGACTCCCATTACTTCGTAGCTTGGGTTGCCCTTGGCGGCACCCCCTGGACCAGTCAGGTTGTCGAGCCTATATCGACGACCGTCTGAGTCTACCTGCGTGTAGTGCGACTCGACGTATTCATCGTGATAGGCGCCGTGCTGCACCGTCCACTGGAACCCGGAGCCCTTTGAGTAGAACAGGATGAGATCGGAGAGCCTGCCGAAGTGTCTAGCACCTTGAGTTGCATCGCTATGCGCCGACGAGCGCTTCCAGACAATCTGGTTCACAAAGCTCTTCGGCCCAAAGATACTGTCCATCAACACCTTCAAATAGTGGCTTGCGGTCGGGTCGCAGTGCAGGTACAAGGAACCCGTCGGCTTCAACTTGTCTCTCAGCTCAACCAGCCGCAGAGTCATCATGACCAGGTAAGCCATTACGTCGTTGCTGCCTATTCCTTGACGCAATGCGTCGACCATCGTTGCCACCTTGTCGGGGCACGTCTCGATGATTTCCCTGTATGTCTCCTCCGCCGCGTTATCCCAGTGCCAGGAATCGCTGAACGCTCTTATCTGCGCCGCCGACCGCTCCCCGCTCCCTTCGCGGAACAGCACGTTATAGTCGGCTTTGCTGTTGAACGGGGGATCGAGATAGATGAGGTCTATCGACTCGTCGGGGATATGATGCCTGAGGATATCGAGGTTATCCCCATAGTACAGCACGTTCGTCTTCAACTCAGGCACCTGTAGCCTCCGCGATATCATCTAGCTGAACGCGAATGGCGCCGGAAGTGATCCATCCATGCGTCTCGTCGTCTCGCTTCGGCTGGTCAAACCCCAGTGTGACCCTGCGCCTCATTTCCTCGCCGGAGTCGACGCGAATCGCCCGCACATCGAGCGCAATCTGCTCGAAGAAGAAGCCAAGCTCACTCGGAAAACCATCCGGCGACGGCTCATCCCGCGTTTCTACAGTCCACCCGTCCTGTTTGCTGAAGCTGAAGAGCCGGAAGGATGCACTCTCCCAAGAACCGTTCTTCTTGCGAGAAGGAGAGATGAATATGACGCCGTCGCTATCTACCTGACGCAGCGGGCCATAAACCTCGGCTAGGTCGATGAGTGCTTCCTTCACGACGTGCCGGTTCTCGCCGGCAAACCCGCGCCACTTGGCGGAGTACGGTGTGGTCTCGCGCGTCACCGTACCGCCAACATTCGTCACATCCACGTGAAACTCAGCCGGATCGGCTCGGTTCGAAAGCAGGAGGTGGACAAAGTTGTCTGAAGATCGCTGATAGGTAAGATCGAAGCTCGGCAGAGGGCGTTCCTTTGCGGGAAACGGTGGACGTGCGGCGTTGAACGTCCCGATGTGTATGTCGTGTCCGGCGGCTATCGCAGTGCCCTGGCGATCACCGTGCGCCTTCACGGAAGGTCTAGGCCCCGCCGCGCGCCGGTCGGCCCACGTCGCCCACCACCCAACTGCCCCCACAATCCCAAAACCGAAGAACGCGAAAGTTGCGATCCAAAGACCGTTGCTTCCGGAAGGCCATTGGCCACCTTGAAGTGCGCCGACCAAAGCGGCCACACAGGCCGTGAACGCTATACCAGCGATACCGCCGAGCGCCTTGTTCAACACGGCGCTAGTCTGACACCGGTCTAATGGGATACATACAGCGATCCCCCTTACACAACACTCGCCTGGTGAAACTCCCCCTTTGCATACGCGTCGCTCCCAGGCTACTCGCGGAATGTCGTTATTGTGACCCGGCCCTCTCCCCCCGTCAAGGTGCGCGAGTTGTCGACTGTTCGGCTCCTAAGCGGTAAGGAAGGCCGATCACCCGAGCGAAGTCGAAGGTTCGCCACTAGTGAACCGCAGATCCGCCTTAGGCGGGCGACGGACCGCAGTGCCTTTCGTCTTAATTGGCCGGAGTGGCGGCGCTCCCGGGCCCGTTGTAGTACTCGTAGACCAGCCGCGACAGCTCCGCTATCGGCTCCGCGTTGTACTCCTTGTCCGACAGCACCGCGATGACGTACGTCGCGGCGGGCGAGTAGACAATCCCGACGTCATGCGTGGCGTCCGACCAGTTCGCCGTCTTGTGCGCCACGTGCGTCCCCGCCGGCAGCAGCGCCGGCAGCCGGTCGTTCAGCTCCTCCAGCGACATCAGATCGACCATCTCCTGGCTCGACTCGGCGTCCACCGCCTGGCCGCGCGCTATCGCCTCCAGCAGCAGCGCCATGTCCTGCGCCGTCGCCGGCAGCCCATCCTCCAGAAGCCGCGTATCGCGCAACCCCAGCGCCGCCAGGCTCGCGTTGATCTGCGACGATCCCACCAGGTCCTGCAGTAGCACCGCCGCCGCATTGTCGCTCACCGCCATCATCGCCTGGAGCGCCTCGCGCACGCTGAGCGACTGGCAGACGCTGGTGAGGCGCGGCCCCAGCCCGAACGAATCATAATAGGGCGTGATCACGAGTTGCGTATCGAAGGAGAGGACGCCGGCCGCGCGCTCGTAGTACGCCTGATACATGACCGATATCTTGAACAGGCTGGCCGCGTTGAACACCTTGTCGCCGTTGACGGCGGCGCCGCTGCCATTGGCCATGTTCTTCACCACAACGCCGTAGGAGTCAACCTGACTGCCCAGGCTGCCCCGTATCAGTTGCTCCAGCGCCGCGTCCCGCGCGAACGGCAGCGCTTCGATTGGCCCCGGCGTGTCGACGGCCGCCGCCGGCGTGATGCGGAAGGGCGGCGTCGCCCCGGCCGGCAACTCGCGCGAAGGGTACGGGTTGGCGCATTGAGGCGTGGCCGCAGGTGCGGGCGACCCCTGGGCTGTCGGCGTCGGCGCCGGGCTGACGCGAAGCTCCGGCGTCACGACGGAGCCGGTAGGGCTGGCGGTCGGCTGCGGCTTCGGCGTCCCCGACGAGTCGGAGTCAGCGCCACAGCCCGCCAGAGCGAGAGCGCCCAGGGTCAACAGCACGACAGCGACCGTCGATGCACAGAGGAGCCTGCGGGGCCGGTACATAGCTTCTTGCTAGACACGTTATCCCGCTCATCGCTTAGCCGCAAACGAGACTCATGGACCCGGGCTATGCCTTGCCTGCCCGCCGAAGAGGGTCGTCGGCAATTTGGTCGGTAAGCTAGTTGTCGACCTCTCGGCTACCGGAGCGACAGAAGGAGCGATCACCCGAGCGAAGCGACCGGGGCCACCGGATCCCGTTGTGGGGGAGTTGCAGAGGGGGCAAAGCCCCCTTTGCCAGGGGGTTCGGGGGCTGTGCCCCCGATAGTCCTTGGGGCAGGAGAGGCGCGGGTGTGGGCTCATGGGGGTGAGGGGGTTTCCCCCCTCGGTGACACTTCCCCCTTGGAGATCCGCCGCTCCCAGGCTACTATCAGCTTACGATGCCCGGATGTCGAAGACTGACCGCAGGCGACCATGCGACGTTCAAACCAGCCCAGCGGCTAGATTCAAAAGACACCGGGGAAAGCAAAAAAACAGTTGAATTCAAACAGACAATCAAGTCGCAGGCCCGCCCTTGCAGGGCCGAAGACTCGCCTCTGGAGAGCCGGATACCGCCCCAGGAGCGCCCGCCTCAGTCCGCGTCGACCCGGATGGCCGCTCGCTCCGCCTCGACCTCCGCCGCCGTCAGGCCTGCTTCCTTCCGAAGCTCCTCCGCCTTGTCCGTCTTCTCCCACGGCGCGTCGATGTCCTCCCGTCCGAAGTGCCCGTAGCACGCCGTCGGCCGGTAGATTGCCCGGCGCAGCCCCAGCGCGCGGATGATCGCCTCCGGACGCAGGTCGAAGTGCTCCCGCACCAGCTCCATCATCCGTTCCTCCGGCACCCGGTTCGTGCCGAACGCCTCCACCGACAGCGACGTCGGGTGCGACACCCCGATGGCGTACGACACGTGAAGCTCCAGCCGGTCCGCCAGCCCTGCCGCGACCAGGTTCTTCGCGACGTAGCGCGCCGCGTAGGCCGCCGAGCGGTCCACCTTCGTCGGGTCCTTGCCCGAGAAGCAGCCGCCGCCGTGGCGCGCAATCCCGCCGTACGTGTCCACGATGATCTTCCGGCCCGTCAGGCCCGCGTCGCCCATCGGCCCGCCGATCTCGAACCGCCCCGTCGCGTTGATGAAGTACTTCGTGTGGCCGTCCAGCATGTTCCCCGGCAGTATGTTGTGGATCACTTCCTCCATGACGTCCCCGTGAAGCTGCTCCTGCGTGACCACATCGTCGTGCTGGGCCGCGATGACCACCGCCTCGATCCGCTTCGGCACCCCGTAGGCGTACTCCACCGTCACCTGCGACTTCCCGTCCGGCCGCAGGTAGGGCAGCGTCTTGTCCTTCCGGACCTCAGCCAGGCGACGGCACAGCCGGTGCGCCAGCGAGATCGACATCGGCATTAGCTCTGGCGTCTCCACGCAGGCAAACCCGACCATCATCCCCTGGTCGCCCGCGCCGCGCTCCATCTCGGCCTCGCGGCTCAAGCCCTCCCGCAGCTCCAGCGAACGGTCGACGCCCTGCGCTATGTCCCTCGACTGCTCCTTGATGGACACCAGCACGCCGCAGGTCTCCCAGTCGAAGCCGTACTCCGCCTGCGTGTACCCGACCGACCTGACGGTCTCCCGCACGATGGACGGGATGTCGGCGTAAGTCTTCGTCGTAATCTCCCCCATGACGATGACGAAGCCGGTTGTGGCCGCCGTCTCGCAGGCGACGCGGGCGTGCGGGTCGTCGCAAATGATGGCGTCCAGCACCGCGTCCGATATCTGGTCGCACAGCTTGTCCGGATGCCCCTCGGTAACCGACTCCGACGTCAGCATCAGCGACGGCGACTTCATGAAACTGGTAGACATGTGTTCCTCCTCCAGTGGTCCGACCTATGTCCCTGATTCCCAACTTGCCAGATATGCTTCCTGTTCCGGCGTTAGCGTGTCGATGGTGATCCCCATCGACTCCAGCTTCAGCCGCGCGATCTCCCGGTCTATCTCCTCCGGCACGATGTGGACGCCCGGCGGCAGCCGCTTCTCCTGGATCGCCAGGTACTCGGCGCAGAGGGCCTGGTTAGCGAAGCTCATGTCCATCACGCTCGCCGGATGGCCTTCTGCCGCCGCGAGGTTGATCAGGCGCCCTTCGCCGAGCAGGAAGATGCGCCGGCCATCCGCCAGCCGGAACTCCTCGACGAAGGGCCGGACCTGCCGCGTCCCTCGGCCATTTCCTCCAGCGCCTTGATGTTGATCTCGACGTTGAAGTGGCCGGAGTTGGCGATGATCGCCCCATCCTTCATCGCTTCCATGTGATGGCGGTCGATGACGTTGAGGTCGCCGGTGAGCGTGCAGAAGACGTCGCCGATCGGCGCCGCCTCGGCCATCGTCATTACGCGGTAGCCGTCCATTACCGCTTCTAGGGCGCGCAGCGGCTTCACCTCCGTGACGATGACCTGCGCGCCGAGCCCTCGCGCCCGCATCGCAACGCCGCGCCCGCACCAGCCGTACCCGCAGACAACGAGGTTCTTGCCCGCCCAAAGGATGTTCGTGGCGCGGGTCATGCCATCCATCGTGCTCTGGCCGGTGCCGTAGCGATTGTCGAACAAGTGCTTCGTGTCGGCCTCGTTGACGGCGATGATCGGGTAGGCCAGGGCGCCGTCACGGGCCATGCTCTGAAGACGAATGATGCCTGTAGTGGTCTCCTCGGTGCCGCCGATAACGCTCGGTATGAGGTCGCGGCGTTCGCGGTGGATCGTCGCGACGAGGTCGGCGCCGTCGTCCATCGACATCTGAGGCTTGTGCTCCAGCGCCTGATGGATGTGACGGTAGTAGGTGTCGTCGTCCTCGCCCTTCTTCGCGAAGGTCGCAACACCGTACTCGGCGACCAGCGCGGCTGCCACATCATCCTGCGTGCTCAGCGGATTGCTGGCGCAGAGGGCGAGCTGAGCGCCGCCGTCCTTGAGGGCAAGCATGAGGTTCGCCGTCTCCGTCGTGACATGGAGACAGGCCGAGAGCCGCAGGCCTCGCAGCGGCTTCTCCTTGGCGAAGCGCCTGCGGATTAGGCCGATGACCGGCATCTCTCGCGCCGCCCACTCGATGCGCCGCACGCCCTCTTCGGCGAGACTTAGGTCCTTGACGTCATGGGGGATACCTGGAAGTCCGCTCATTCCCTGATTGCTCCTTCTAGCGTTACCCGCGCCTGGCGGGCGAATGGACTAGTTCGTGACCCAGGTTGCGGCCACGCCAGCGGGCGACGAGGCGACGGGCCAAACTTCCCAGCCCGATCGTTTCCCGTCGCGTCACTGCGGTCTCGATGAGTTGAGAGTCTTCAATGTAACCGAGTCGCGCGTAGGCGCGCACGGCCGGCTCGTTTCGCGGGTCGACGGTCAGGACGACCTCGTCGCAGGTCTCCAGGAGGTCAGCCGTGACCGCGCTCGTCGTCTGAACGGCGAAATGGCTGTTGCGGTAGGCGGGATGCGTGAAGACGTTTCCCAGCACGGCTATCTTATCTCTCGCGGAAATGCCATGAGTACCGGCCATTGCGACGAGTTGCTCCTGGTTGAAGATGCCAAAATAGGTGCCGTCACCGATCTGCTCGCGCCTGTAGCTCACGCCGACGCCCTCACTGGCGTTGAGGCGGTTCACCTCCGCCGTGTCTGCCTCAGAGAGGCGCCGCAGTTGCAACGATGGCCCGGCTGAAAGCGGCGGCGCAGGCGTGAAAGTGCGCGCGTCTACGAGCATGCGCTCTACCGGCTGGGTCTGGGCGAAGGCGAAGAAGTGGCGCACGACCGAAAGATGCTCCGGCTTGATCGTCGCGAAGGAATAGACCGGCCCGGGATGCAGGCTAAGAAGGACATAGAGGCCGACCTCATCTCCGAGGGTCAGGAGCGCGTGTCCGAGGCCACCACGCGAATGCATAAGGAGGGCGTGGTTGCCGTTGTTCTCAGCCAACCACCACTGCGACTGCTTGAAGAGCGGCTCCTCCAGTTGAGCCAGGCCGTAAGCGGCGTAGCACTTCTCAGGCGCCAACATCTGCCGAATCTCCTCTTGATCGCGAAGCCGCTGGATGAGGCAGGCGTCGCGAACTAGTCCGGTTTTCATCGTTTCACTGGCTGCCATCGGTTGCCCCCGCGCCGGCGATGTAATCGGTGATTATGGGGCCCAGCTTCTCCAGCGTCGCAGTCGGCACCGCCGGGATCGACGTGGCGATCGCGTCGCTGAGGGCGACGGCGCACTGGCACTTCCCTTGCGTGGGCATATGCTCGAGGACATGGATGATCGCCCGGCGGGCGTTCTCCACCGTAAGAGCCAGGTTGTCCAGGATCATCTGCGCTGTCACCTCGGCTTCGCGTTCGTGCCAGACATCGTAGTCGGTCACGCAGGCGAGCGCCGAATAGCATATGCCTGCCTCGCGAGCCAGCTTTGCCTCCGGAAGGAAAGTCATACTCACAAGGTCGGCGCCCCACGAGCGGTACAGACGCGATTCGGCCTTTGTCGAGAACGCCGGGCCCTCAATTACGACCGCCGTTCCGCCTTCGTGAACCGTCGCGCCGGCCTGCCGCGCGCCTTCGACTAGGAGGCGGCTCATCTCGGGACAGAAGGGGTCGCCGATCGAGACGTGGGCAACCAGACCTCCGCCGAAAAAGCTGCTTGGTCTGCCGGTCGTTCGGTCGATGAGCTGGTCCGGCACGACGAGGTCGCGCGGCGCAATCTCCTCGCGCAGACTGCCGGCGGCGTTGATGGAAATGATGCGCTCGACGCCGAGGGTCTTGAGGGCGTAGATGTTGGCGCGGGCGGGCACCTCTGAGGGCAGCAGCCGGTGACCGCGGCCGTGTCGCGCCACGAAGGCGACGGATGCACCGGCCAGCGTTCCGAGGACGACGGCATCGCTTGGCTGACCGAAGGGCGTGTCGCATCGCACTTCGCGGCGGTCCTTCAAGCCCTCCATGTCGTAGAAGCCGCTACCGCCGATGACTGCTACCTTCGCCTCGGCCATGCTAGTTCCCTCCAAAGACACGCTTTAGCGTCTGCACGGCTTGTAATGTCACCCACTTACTCGGCTGGCCCCTGGCCTCGATGTTGATCCACATCTTGCCATTCAGGCTGGTCTCCATCTTCCATCGCCCCTGCCAATCTTGCTTCGAAAGGACGAGCTTGATCGCGTTGTGAAGGGCGGGCCTGGCGCCGTAGCCGAGCTCGGACAGGGCGCCCAAAGCCTCCAGGACGTTTGATGTATAGCCGAGAGGAAACCCGAACTTCTGCCAGACAGTGCTGACTCGTTCCCAGCATGGGTAGTCGGCAACCGCTAGGTCGCGACTGAGCAAGAAATCCGCCCCTTCCTCGATGGCCGCTTTCACCTCGTCACTGCGCTCGGCGCGCGGCACTGCGGATAGGCCGAGTAAGGCCTTCGCTGCTCCCCAGGCGCAGGGCAACTTGGCGTTGGCAGTGCACTCGAAGTGCTTCCTCGCGATCCTCCTGCACAACTGGGTCACTGCCGATTGCACGCGCTCGTCGTGGCCCCATCCCAGTCGATAAAACGCGTGAATAAGGTTACCGTTGAGGCAATCGATTGTCGTGCTGGGGATCGGCGTGGCGTAGGGGGAAAAGCCGCCATTACTGGCCATGCTGTGATTGAGGACGTATTCGCACCCGCGCGCGACTCGTTCGTCAGAGCCGTCAACAGCGAAACGAGCGAGGAACATGATTTGCCAGACACTCCCCGTGTACTTCGGCGAGTAGCCGCTGCCGGGCTTTACCCAGTAGCCTTCGTCGTTCTGCGCGGCGAGGATCACCGGCACGGGCCCGCTCTGCATGATCGCCTGCTTGGCCGCGACGACCTGCCTGTCGTCGTCCGGCAGTTCCATCAAAGAGCGCAGCGCGTAGTAGCGGACCGAGGGATTGTCTTCCTCCAGAAGCCAGTCCGTCGGGTCGTCCGCCAGCAGGTCTGGCCAGCCCGCTACCATCTCGACCCTCCGCCTGCTGTCGGCGTACTCGACTTCGATAACAGTGACAGCGACTCCTTGAAGGGTGGTCTCGCGATGCCCTTCTCAGTGACGATAGCGGTAACGTACCGGGCCGGTGTGACATCGAAGGCAGGATTCGCGGCAGTTGTGTTTTGAGGGGTCGTCCGGATGCCGGCAAAAGTGCTGACTTCAGCCATGTCGCGTTCTTCGATGGGGATATCTTCGCCGGTGGCGGTCGAGAAATCGATGGTGCTGGTGGGCGCGACGACGTAGAAGGGAATTTCGTTCTCCTTTGCCAGTACCGCGATTGAATACGTCCCGACCTTGTTGGCAACGTCGCCGTTGGCGGCAATTCGGTCAGCCCCGACGATGACGCAGTCGACCCTATGACGTCGCATCATCTCCCCGGCGGCGCCGTCGACGATGACGGTGAACGGTATGCTTAGTCGTTGGAGTTCCCAGGCCGTGAGGCGGGCGCCCTGAAGGAGAGGCCGCGTCTCGTCGACGAGAACGTGAACGTCCTTGCCCTGCTCGTGCGCGGTCCTGATGACGGCAAAAGCAGTGCCGTAGCCGGCTGTGGCGAGAGCGCCCGTGTTGCAGTGCGTGAGGATGGTCGCGCCGGGTGAAATAAGGTCGACGCCAAGACGGCCTATGGCTCGGCCCGCTTCAATCTCCTCGTCATGGATCCGTCTGGCCTCTTCCAGTGTCTTTGCGGCCACTTCCGAAGCCGCCCTTGACCCGCGGGCCGCCGCCATTACTCGTTCCAGTGCCCGCGACAGGTTTACGGCCGTCGGACGCGTCGAACGGAGGAGGCGCGCAGCCCCTTCAATCGAATCGCCATGAGCCGCTGCCAGCGCTAGGCCGTAAGCGGCCGCGATGCCGAGCGCCGGAGCGCCGCGAATGCGCATCTCCTGGATCGCCTTCGCCAGCGCCGCGACGTTGTCGATCTCCAGGTACGTCTCCTCGTACGGCAGGCGCGTTTGATCTAGCAGGCGTATTCTGCCGGCGTTCCAGCTAATGACGTTCAATTCGAGAGGTTCAGCAGTCAATGGGCATCAAAAAAACTTCTCGTGGTGTGAGAAGTTCTACCAACCTACTCTCATCTCTCTCTGCCGATAGCAGAGTCGGACTTGGCACCATGTTGGGGGCCTGAGGCCGTTCCCAAACTGGTTGCCGGGCTTCGTAGGGCCGGTCCCTCCACCACTCTGGATAAGAGCGTTTACCGTATTCGGTTGTTAACTTATTCTAGACGCGGTGCCCTCCGGAGTCAAGACGAGCACGATGTTCCCAGAGGCCTCGTAGACGCCGGACTTCCAACGCGTCGGGGAGGATTAGACAATGGACTTTCAACTGGCCGAGGAGCAGCAACTTATCCGCAATCTGGCACGCGAGATCGCCAGGAAGTACGTCGCGCCCCGGGCTGCGGAGATCGACGTTGAAGAACGATACCCGGAGGATATCTTCGAAGTGTATCGCGACGCCGGCCTCCTCGGCCTGACAATCCCAAAGGCCTACGGCGGGAGCAATGAAGGCGGAGGATTCCTGTCGCTCGCGCTTGCCGTCGAGGAGGTCGCCAAGTACTGTTGCTCGTCCGGTCTGATGCTCCTCCTGACGGCTCTGCCAACGCAGCCAATCGTCCTCGGCGGGACGGAGGAGCAGAAGAAGACTTACTTGCCTCCCATCGCCAAGGGTGAGATGAAGGCCGCCTACGGCTTGACCGAGCCTAACGCCGGCTCTGACGCGGCCGCTATCCAGGCCCGCGCCGTCAAGACCGATAAGGGCTACGTGATCAACGGCGAGAAGGCATTCATCTCCGGCGGCGGCGTTGCCGATTACGTCACGACGTTCGCCAAGACAAACCCGCCGGCGCGCTCCCACGGCATCTCCGGCTTCATCGTCCCAAAGACCGCACCCGGCTTCTCCGTCGCCCGCCTTGACGAGAAGATGGGCGTTTGTGTTCCCATCCACCCCCACCACGGCGTTGCTTTTCATCAGGAGGGCATTATGCCGCCCAGCTAACCTCCTTGCAAAAAAGGAAACCAAGGGCTTCAAATGCTTTGGCACCAACAGTGCGGTATCCATTTCATTGCTGCCTGGGTGCTGGACGTGCTGTGGCAGTGCTGCTGCTCACGCCCGACCCTCCCAAGAAGAAGTGGAAGGCCCTCCATTGGTGGCCCAGCACCTTTGTCATCCAGTTTCAGGTCGACGACCACATGGGACCCAAACCCCAGGGCCGTCACCAGACCCAGGCCATGGCATGGTTGTTCATCAAGGCCTATAAACAGGACTCACATGATGCTGTCAGTGGCCAAGGCCGGCATGATGACATACTGTGGTGAAGGGATCATTGGTGATGTGTCCAGGTGCTGGTGTTAGGGAGCACGCTGCCACCATCACCTGGCCTGGAGCGCCATTACCGCCATGCTCTGCAGCTCACTAATTGCCCCAATGTCATCATTCATTGTGTTATGCTCCCATCTCCTGCTGCTGGCTCACTCAGATCTCTAGCTGTCCCTGCCACACGGTGGCCTTTTGGTGACCTTCCCATTGCCCACCAGCTCAGCTGGGCATGGACCCACAATCAGGTTGGAACAGCACAGGAAAATACCACCCAATGATTCTGAGAGGTCATTAAACCGCAGTGAGATATGAAGACTATGAAGATTATACTAGCTGCCTGCTGCTTTGTTTCCTCCAGAAGGAGAATATAGAACAGCAATGAATTCCAGCCCCTCATTGGGAGTATCCCAATGTATAGTGATGTCATGAGGAGCTGATGACTCTTTTGCTTTCAGGCTTCCAAAGTCCGACTTCCAAAGGACAGCTCCCACACTGTCACTCACCATGCTGGTGCCCTGGCCACCCCCACCCTGCATTCCTTTGCCAGGGCTGTGTTTGTACACCATGGTGTGGAAATGGATTCCTTTTAGCCTACCAGCCCATAGTGGTCTCCAATTCCACTGCCTAGCTTTGCGTTTCAGAGTGATGTTGGACTGCCATTGGGAGGTCGCTGCATTCATTCACCTCATGCCATTGCCCATTTCCCTGTTAATCACTGTGTCTCTTTCTCTTTTGAGGTGAAGTGATCTGTGAGCATTTGACTTCCTCTGTGGGCCAAGGCCAGCTTGGCCTGTTGGCATCCTTGTTTGCTGGAGCCCCATCATCCACCCGTCCTTGCCTAGCCATGGCCACTGCTCAGTTTCCATGGCCGTGACTGGCCGTGGCCCGCTGCCCACCATCATCACTGACTGTCAGCCACCATGACCACGCCCATTGCCACCTCTTCTGTTGGGAGGAGGAGAAGCCGCAAGGGCGGTTGAAGTGGTGGCACGGTGAAGGACCTGCTGTTGCGCTGGGACAGGGAGTCATCAGGCGGGCCCCATCACTCCCAGGTGCAGGCGCACTGATGAAGGCCTGGACGCATCCCCCGCTGTCTTCCACTTGCCTGCACTGGTTTTGCTGATTGTCGTTTCCTTAGCCCGCCAATGCTCGCACCTGGGTCCCCTTGGCTTCCCGGTCTGCCCTGCAGCACCGGCCTCGGGCCCCACCCAGGGTCAGCAGGCTTTGTGACTGGATCAGCTTGCGCCCACATTTACATTTTGCCCACCATCACCAAATTTTAGTGAACTTCTGCAGTCAATCGTGCCTCCACACGCCTCGTTGTCTTCACACCCTGTGTCCATGTTGCCTCTGCCTGGGTACTCAAACCACGCAGGACAAAGTAGAGCCAACGGCTGCACCAATCAGGACGGGATCGTCGGCGCTGTGCTTATGTCAGGTTCCTGTGGGTGGATGGCTGGGCCCAGGGCCCCAGCACCACTGGAAGATTCTGGTGCATGTCCATCACATCTCTGTTATCATTGTGATGAATGATGTCCAGTCTTGCTCCCACTTCACTGCTAAATGTTAATGCCCTCACAGCAGCTTGTGATGATTACTGCTTCTGCCTTTGTGGAGATGCCTTTGTGTCTTCATGGTTTTGATTATTGATGCCTCACAAGACTGTATCCACCACCAGACCTGCGCTGGTCCAGAGGAGACCTGGAAGTGCCTCAGCTCTTTGTTCTGTTGGGTGTGATTGGTCATGGCGCCACAGCTCAGCCCCATTCCTGTTCATGCCCACAGCCATGCTGAGCCCAGCCCCCGCCTTCAGCCTCTGCCAGCTCCCGTCATCAGCACTGCTGGGTTGCTCTGTGTGGGCTGCCATCACATCCTTGTTGTTGCACTAGGCTTTCCACTCTACCCAGAGCCTTGCTGTTGCCGTATGTCGGGACACCTGGACTCCTCCTCTGTCCTCCTGAGGGCCAGTGAGTGTGGCTGGCAGGTGCCCCACACGTGACGAGTTGTGCAGGCACATCATTGGGCGTCTGGGTAGTCAGTGCCAGGCAGAGAGGTCAGATCCGGGCAGTTTTCAGTGGGCACCTCCAGGATCACCGAGTGAGGGTGGGTTTTGGCTGGCTCTTCTGCCTGCAAAGTGGTTGATGATTTGCGACCATTTAGAAGTGACCTGAGGGTGAAGGAGGAATCAAACTGCAGCCTGCATCATGGTTGATCAGTGCAGCGTCCGTGTGTGGATGGCCTTGATCTGCTGGAGGGTTCACGGGCTCATGGGTGACTCCTTTTGATTCCTGTGATCTTTAAATTTGCCATACCTGCTGTCTCTTTATAGCTTGCAGCAACCACAGGATCTTTGTCTTCATCATTTGGCTTTTAGGTACAGGTCGACGATGTTGGACTGTTGTTTGAGAACAGGGACCCGCCTGGATTTTGCATTCCCTATATCTGCCTGCACTGAGCCTGCAGCACCAGCAGGCACCATGCTTTCAAGGCACTGTGTGCCAACACTTTGTCAGGCAGGTTGGTGACCTTGCCAGATCCACCATCAGTCCTCCTGCTGCCTGAATGCTCGCCAGCCTGATCAGGCTGTCGATGTCTCCATCATCTTTGTGTTGCTGCCTCCAGCAGCTCGGTCACTGTCACTGTCACCACCACCGTGCATGATCACAGGACCTGCACTGCTCCTGATCTCTTTAAATCTTGGAGATTAGTGCAGGTGTTTTGGCTTGCTCAACCCCAAGCTGTTGAGGACATTCTGACTTGGGCCTCAGGCCTTGTGTGTGCAGGATCCATATTCAGCTCATTTGGCTGGATCAAGGTCATTGTTGGCTTGATACGTCCGTTTGTATTTAATTACAGGTGACACTGCGGTTCCAAGCCTAGCTGATCCTGGCCTTGAGCCACACTGCTCATCAAGATCCACTTTGTCAAAGGCTCAATTGCACCTTGTAGTGTACTGGTGATCAAGATGCTTCTGATGTCATCTTTGCTGTCAGGTCCTTTCCAGTGCCCCCAAGGCCCGTGTGGCTTCAACGGAGAAATAAATCCACCTCCTCCTGCTGGGGATGTAGGTGTATTGGACAATGCCCAGGCCATCGCACTGAGCCCTGCCATCTGGGGCCAAGGGGCTGAGACGGTGAGAGGGCGGTCCCAAGCTGCACCAAGCCTGCACCGGCGCAGCCACCACCCGCTCCCACCACCACCGAGCTTTCGCAGCACCGCCATAGCCCCGCCCACACACACCCACTCAAAGTGATGCATGCCACCTCGCCCATAGGCTGCAGCTGGGCTGTCGTTTTACGCTTGCAGCCATCACCACCACCGGCGGCCACGAACTCCAGCACCACTCGCCACGATGAAGTCCACCACCTCGTCAGGCGTCACCATCGCCCCGCATCGCCTGCGTTGAGCCGATGTAGTTCGTCGGACGGTTCGGCGGCCAGCCACCGAGCGCCACGCCACCACGTTCGGCAGCATCTTCAACATGTAGAAGGGGTCCATGCGCATGCCGCCCTTTGTGACAAGCGTCCGTACGGCCTCTTCGTGTTCGGCAATGCCGCCGTTGCCGTTGCCAAGAAGTACACCGACGCGGGCGCGGTCTTCCTTGTCGAGGTCGAGACCGGAGTCCGCGATGGCGTCGTGCGCTGCCGCTACCGCGAATTGAGTGAAGCGCGCCGTCCGTCGCGTATCCTTGTAGTCCATGTAGTTCTTCGCGTCGAAGCCCTGGACTTCGCCGTTGATGCGGACAGGATAGCTGCTGCAATCAAACTTCGTAATGGGAACAACGCCGGAACGGCCCTCCACGCATCCTTGCCAGAAGTCCTGAACGGTGAGACCCAGCGGTGCGATAGCGCCCATTCCGGTTATGACGACGCGATGTGCTACGTTATTCATATCACCTTCCCTGCATATGCTGTT
>CAWIGJ010000002.1:0-833213 GCA_963835655.1 uncultured Chloroflexia bacterium
TCCCGTAGGCCACGGCGCGACGGAGGATACGTCGCAAGACATAGCCGCGGCCCTCGTTGTCCGGCGTAACGCCGTCGGCAATCAGGAAGGAAACGGCCCGAACATGCTCGATGATGATGCGCTTGCTGCGCCGCACCTCAATTCCGGTCTCGCTCTCCTCGCCGGTCATGCCCGTTCGCATCTCGTCTCGTTCGGGTCCGTAACCGGAGATCGATGCAACCAGCGAGATCAGAGGCTCAAAGAGGTCGGTCTGGTAAACGTTTCGCTTGCCCTGAAGGACGCTCGCCCAACGCTCAAGCCCGGCGCCGGTGTCGATGTTCTTCTGCGGCAAGTCGGAGCGAGAACCGTCCTCGTTCTGGAAGTACATCGTGAAGACAAGGTTCCACAGCTCAGTGAAGCGTCCACATTCGACGGCCGGATGGCATTTACCCGCTTCGCACTCAGGACAGCCCGCCGTCGGGCCAAAGTCATAGTGAATCTCGGAGCAGGGACCGCAGGGCCCGACGTCGCCGGAGAACCAGTAGTTCTCCTCTTCGCCATAGCGCATGATCCGCTCTTCGGGCAGGCCGACAGCGCGCCAGCAACCCGCCGCCTCGTCGTCGTCGAGATAGACGCTCACCCAGAGCCGCTCCTTCGGCAGGCCGATCTGCTCCTTTGAATCGGTCAGCAGTTCCCAGGCCCATTCGATGGCTTCCTTCTTGAAGTAGTCGCCGACGCTGAAGTTCCCCAGCATCTCGAAGAAGGTCAGGTGCGTGTCATCGCCTACTTCGTCGATGTCACTCGTTCGGAAGCACTTCTGGACCGATGCCATGCGTCGCGACGGCGGCTCAGCCTGACCCATGAAGTAGGGCTTGAACTGCACCATGCCGGCGCTGGTGAAGAGGAGCGTTCGGTCGCCGTGAGGCACCACGGTGCGCTGGGGATCAGCCGGTGACCGCGGGCAGCGAAGAAGTCGAGGAAGCGTTTTCTGATGTCGTCGCTGTTCATCGCATCGACAGACAGTCTATCAGAACGATGCGCGGCGGGCGATTGGGATTCTCTGTGAGTTGTATTTGCAGGTTTGCGACGCTGTCACTTTAGGCCGGGGCTTCAGACGGTCTTTCGCTCGACGAAGGTGCCGGCATGCAACGCGGGGCGCTGCCTGGAGAGGGTCTGGCATCCAAGTTCGTTCTGTCCTATCATGGTCACGCTTTCATGTCGAATCCCCGAATCTACGGCGCCCGAGCGACGATGCATGACGTGCTGGTCATAGGAGCTGGTCTGGCAGGAATGCGGGCCGCCCTCGAAGTAGCGCGCGCAGGCGTTGACGTCGCTCTTATCAGCAAGGTCTATCCCCTTCGCAGCCATTCCGTTGCCGCCCAGGGGGGCATAAACGCCGCCCTCAGCGAAGATGACTCCTGGGAGAAGCACGCCTACGACACTGTCAAGGGAAGTGATTATCTCGGCGACCAGGACGCCATCGAAGCCATGTGCCGCGAGGCGCCCGACGACATCATCGAGCTCGAGCACATGGGCACGGTCTTCGACCGCAAGCCGGACGGGCGGATCGCCCAGCGGCCCTTCGGCGGCGCCGGCTTCCCGCGCACGTGCTATGTCGCCGACATCACCGGCTCAGGCGCTGCTCCACGTCCTCCACGAACAGACCCTCAAGCTCAACGTGCGCACCTATGATGAGTGGTTCGTCACGTCCCTGATCGTCGAAGGCGGAAGCTGCCACGGCGCCGTCGCTATCAACATGCGTACGGGTGAGATGGAGGCATTGCCTGCCAAGGCGGTGGTTCTGGCAGCCGGCGGCTTCGGAAGGATCTACACGCCGACTTCCAACTCTCTGATCTCAACCGGCGACGGCCATGCTCTGGCCTATCGTGCGGCGGTGCCTCTGATGGACATGGAGTTCGTCCAGTTCCATCCGACCACGCTCAAGGAGAGCGGTGTCCTCATCACCGAGGGCGCGCGCGGCGAAGGTGGCTACCTCCTCAATGCGGAAGGCGAGCGTTTCATGGCCCGCTACGCGCCGAACAAGATGGAACTGGCCGCCCGCGACGTCGTCTCGCGCGCCGAGCAGACGGAGATCGATGAAGGCCGCGGCGTCGACGGTTGCGTCCTTCTCGACCTGCGACACCTCGGCGAGAAGATGATCAATCAGAAGCTCTGGCAGATCCGCGAGCTGGCGCTCGACCTCACGAACACCGACTTCGTCAAAGCGCCCGTTCCGGTCCGGCCGGGCATGCACTATGCGATGGGCGGCGTCAAAACCGATGCGAATGGCGCCACGCCGGTTGAGGGGCTCTTCGCCTGCGGCGAGTGTGCCTGCGTCAGCGTCCACGGCGCCAATCGACTCGGCGGCAACTCCCTGCTCGAGACCATAACCTTCGGGCGGCGAGCCGGAAAAGCCGCTGCGGCCTACGCTCAGACTCAGCCGGCGTCCTCGCTGACCGCTTCAACCGCAGAGAATGATGCCCGAACGATCGACGAACTGCTTTCGCGGCCAACTGGTGGAGAACGTATGGCGGACCTGCGCGCTGAGATGGGCTCTGCGATGAACCGGGGCGTCGGTATCTTTCGCACGAAGGAGGGCATCGCAGAGTCGCTGGCGAAGGTGTCCGAACTGAAGGAGCGCTGGCGGCGCGTGCCGGTCGGCAACAAGGGCAAGGTGTTCAACTTCGAGCTTCTATCCGTCATCGAGCTTGGCTTCATGCTTGACCTGGCCGAGGTCATCGCACTCGGCGCTCTCCAGCGCGAAGAAAGCCGTGGCGCCCATTCGCGACGCGATTTCCCGGAGCGCGACGACGCCGCCTGGATGAAACACACAGTCGCTAACCGTACGCCTGATGGCCCGCGACTGGAATACGCGCCGGTCACGAAGACGCGCTGGGAACCGGAGAAGAGAGTCTACTAGTGGAAGCGAAGCTTAGAGTACGTCGGTACGACCCGTCTTCAGACGGCGCTGTTCAGTACGAGACGTACAGCGTCGAGATGCCGGACTCGGCGACGGTGCTGGATACGCTGCTTGCCGTCCGCGAACGTCTCGACGGCTCACTCGCCTTCCGCTGCGCCTGCCGGAGCGCCATCTGCGGGTCGTGCGCCATGCGGATCAACGGGCAGTCTCGTCTCGCCTGCAAGACGAAGGTGGCCGAGGCTTCCTTCATGGGGCATCCGGTCACGCTGGAGCCGCTGGCCAACCTGACGGTCTTCAAAGACCTGGTCGCCGACATGGCGCCGTTCTACGATAAGATCCGCGCCATCGTTCCCTGGCTCGCCGCCGACCCGGCGAAGCGCCCGTCCGTCGGCGAGTATCTGGTCGACGCCGGCCGTTCGTCGAAGCTCTCGCAGTTCGCGGCCTGCATCCAATGCGGCATCTGCTACTCGGCCTGTCCTATGGTCGCCGCTGACGACCGCTATCTGGGACCGGCGGCGCTGGCGAAGGCCTATCGCTTCTGCCATGATCCACGTGACGACGCCAGAGCGGAACGCCTACTGCGGGTGGCACGTGAGCACGGGCTGTGGCGCTGTCACACGATCTTCAGTTGCCACGAGTGGTGTCCGAAGGGCGTCAACCCGACGGAGGCGATCCAGAACCTCAAGAAGCTAACCATGTTCAAGCGGCTGGGGCTCACCCGGAAGTAGAGATAGGCGATGTACAAGCCGTTAGACGCGCAGTTCCAGGCAAAGGCGATGCGGACCGGCACGGCCGCCTGGGCCCTCCAGCGCCTGTCCGGCCTCTTCCTGACGGCATACCTGATAACGCACCTCATCGTCATCGGGACGGTTGTGCGCGGCTCGGCATCGTTCGACAGCATGCTTTCGAAGTTCGAGTCAACGCCGTTTCTGGTGCTGGATGCCGGACTGGTCGGTGTCGTCGCTTTCCACGGCTTGAACGGCGCACGGCTTATCTTGCTCGATTTTGCGATCGGGCTGCGATTTCAGAAAGTACTCTTCTGGGCATCGTTCGTCATTGCAGTCGCTGTATTCGTGGCAATGCTTATTGCGGCGAGGAACCTGTTCTGATGGACGAAGAGATGGCTGCGGGCAAGACGGCTCCGACGATGGGGATTACAAAGGAAGCGGGTCTGGATTCACCGTGGTCGTACGTTGGCTCCGGCTTTTTGGCGTGGCTGCTCCAGCGCATTACCGCCATCGGCCTCGTCGTGCTGCTGCCGATGCACATCGTGGTGAATCACCTGGCGAATATATCGAAGGTGGAGCAGGGAATCCTGCCGGGACTCGTCGTCTTCTCCGACGTGGCGAAACGGTTCCAATCGCCTGCTTACTGGACAATCGACGTGCTGCTACTATCGTTCGCGCTCTACCACGGGCTGAACGGCGTCCGCAACGTGGCAGTCGATTACGGGTTGCGTGGGACCGCGGCAAAAGTCTTCACGGGAGCACTGCTCGGCGTTGGCGCCGTCGCGTTCGCATTTGGGATAATCGCCCTCGCCGCCTTCATCGACTAGCCTTTCTTGACCCAAATCATGCCCCAGATCTACTTCGCCTATGCTTCCAACATGGATCCTCAAACGTACAAGCGGCGTTGCCCCAAGGCGAGAGCCGTGGGGCCGGCGCAACTTCGCGGCTACCGGCTCGCCTTCACCCGTTACTCCCGCGCCCGTCGAGGCGGTTCTGCGGACATAGTCCCGGATGCTTCGTCAGAGGTATGGGGTGTGCTTTACGAGGTCGATAACGCGTGCCTCGCCAGCATGGACAAGGTGGAGGGCGTGCCGGCGGCTTACCGGCGCGAGCCAGTCGAGGTGTTTACCAGTGCGGGCGATCGGCGGCAAGCGGTAACATACGTCGCGAACAGAACCGGAGAGTACCGGCCGAATAGGGCCTATCTGAAGGTAATCCTGCGCGGAGCCAGAGCCCATGGTCTGCCCGACAGTTACGTTCAAATGCTGGAGCGGATCGAGACCTTATGACCCGCCGCCGTTCGACTCCTTGGCGTTCTCGCCCACCGGCACATAGCTGCCGAGCTTCTCTCGCTTCCGGTAGCGTACCTTCCCCTGCTCAAGAAGGTCCTCGCCGTAGATGTCGTTGACAACGATGGCCGGGAAACCATCGACCTCCAAACGTCTCACTGCTTCTGTTCCCAGATCCTCGTAGGCAACGACCTCGGCGCTCTTGATGCGCTTCGACAGCAGCGCGCCGGTGCCGCCGACGGCCAGAAAGTAGACGGCCCTGCTCTTCTTGAACGCGTCGCGCACGGTGTCGTCGCGGCCGCCCTTGCCGATGGCGCCCTTCAGTCCGGCCTCGAGGAGTCGAGGTGTGTAGGGATTGAGGCGCATGGAGGTCGTCGGGCCGGCGGCGCCGATAACGCGTCCAGGCCGAGCGGGCGTTGGGCCGACATAGTAGATAATCTGGCCACGGATATCGAAGGGAAGCGGCTCGCCTTTGTCCAGCGCTTCGATCATGCGCTTGTGGGCCGCGTCCCGCGCCGTGTAGATAACGCCCGTTAGCCGAACGTGGTCGCCTGCGTGCAGCTTCTCGATAATCTCGTCGGTGAGAGGTAGTTGTATGTCAATGCTCACGGTCGGTCTCCTACAGCTCGGCTTCTTTGACGCGGGCGCTGTGGCACTGCATATTGACGGCGACGGGAAGGGCCGTGATGTGCGTCGGGAACGTCTCGACGTGAACGGCCAGCGCCGTGTTCCTGCCGCCCACTGCCTGCGGACCCAGGCCGAGCGCGTTCACCTTCTCTAGCAGTTCGCGCTCTAGGTCGGCGGCCTCAGCGTCCGGGTTGGAGGTGCCGATGCGTCGCGTTATCGCCTTCTTTGCCAGCACCATGCAGTACTCTGCGCTGCCGCCGATGCCGACGCCGAGCACCAACGGCGGACACGGATTACCGCTCGCCTCTTCAACCGCGCGAAGGACGAAGTTGACAATGCCCTCGCGGCCTTCGCCTGGGAGGAGAATGCACATCCGGCTCATATTCTCGCAGCCGCCGCCCTTCGGGACCGCCTTGATGCGAAGGCGGTCGCCGGGAACGAGGTCAACGTGGATGACGGCGGGCGTGTTGTCGCCGGTATTCTTGCGGGCTGAGAACGGCTGGGTCACCATCGACTTCCGTAGGTAGCCCTCCGTGTAACCCTTGGCGACTCCCCGATTGACCGCCTCTTCCAGTGTCCCGCCTACGACATGCGCGTCCTGGCCGAGCTCGATTAGAACGACCGAAGTGCCGGTATCCTGGCAGAGCGGGATCATCTCGGCGGAGGCGAGCTTGGCGTTCTCCAGGATCTCCTCGAGAATCTGGCGCCCGAGCGGCGACTCTTCGCTGTCGCGGGCGCGCTCCAGCGCGGCAACGACGTCGTCAGGCAGATTGTGCGTCGCCTCAACGAACAAGCGCGCCACTGTCTCGCTTATCTGGTCGACGTGGATGTCTCTCATAGACCCGTCACCTTCGTCACTTCGCGAACCGACGCCGCCGACCGCTCGAACATCTCACGCTCCTCGTCCGTCAGCTTGATCTCGATGATCTGCTCGATCCCGCGGGCGCCCAGCTTGACGGGCACGCCCATGAATATGCCTTCGACGCCGAACTCGCCTTCCAGATAGACTGAGCATGGCAGGACACGCTTCCGGTCGAGCAACACGGATTCGACCATCTCAATGGTTGCGGCCGCCGGCGCATAGTAGGCGCTGCCGGTCTTCAGTAGGTTCACGATCTCGCCGCCGCCCTTGCGGGTTCGTTCAACAAGCACAGAGATGCGGTCAACGGGCATCAGTTCCGAGATCGGAATGCCGCAAACGGTCGTGTGGCGGACGAGCGGCACCATGTCGTCTCCATGGCCTCCGAGCACGTAAGCCTGGACGTCCTCCATCGAAACGTCGAGCTCCCGGGCGATGAACGAGCGGAAGCGGGCCGCGTCGAGAACGCCGGACTGGCCGAAGACGCGCTCCCGCGGGAAGCCACCCACCTTCTTGACCACGTAGCACATGGCGTCGAGCGGGTTGACGAAGACGATAATGATGGCGCCCGGGGAATGCCTCACGACCTGCTCCGTGACGCCCTTGACGATCTCCGTGTTCGCGGTCACCAGGTCATCGCGGCTCATGCCGGGAAGACGCGGCTTTCCGGAAGTGATGATGACGATGTCTGAGTTCGCCGTGTCCTTCCAGTCGTTCGTGCCGGTGATACGGCTGTCGAACCCGACCAAAGGCCCGGCCTGAGTCATATCCAGCGCCTTGCCCTGCGGAATGCCCTCGACGACATCGAGGAGGACGATGTCGGCAAATCCTTTCGGCGCAAGCTCGCGGGCCATGGCGCCGCCGGTCTGTCCGGCCCCGACGATTGTTACCTTTGATCGCAAACCAAGCCTCCTATTCTGCTAAGCGTCCTTGACGCAACGATGATTCGAGCTTACCAGCATCGCATCCTCAGGCAGTACGTCTCCGCAAGGTCGTCGCCCCCAGCGCGAGGGCCCCTACGGTCACGGCAACAATGACGGCCAGATCGACGAGCATCGTCTCCGTTACGCCGTCATGAGAACCGACCTGAGTGAGAGCGTCGACGGCGTAGGTCATCGGCAGCACGTCGCTGATCGCCTTCAGCCAGCCGACCATCTGCTCGCGTGGCCCGAACAGGCCGGAGAGCAGCGCCTGAGGCATGACAATCGCAGGCATGAATTGAACGGCCTGAAACTCGCTATAGGCGAAAGTGCTGACGAACAGGCCCAGCGACATCCCGAGTATCGCGTTGGCTACGGCGATAGCGCCGACGAGCAACGGAGTCCCCTGTGTCTCCAGGCCGAGAAAACCGTAGGCTACGATGACGCCGATAATGCTCTGCAGAGAGGCGGTGACGGCGAAGGCAACGGCATATCCGAAGAGCAGGTCAAGCCGGCTGAGGGGTGTCGTCAGCAGGCGCTCCAGAGTCCCTGAGCTCCGCTCTCGCAGCATCGCTATGCTCGTGAGCAGGAATGACATCGTGAACGGGAGGACTCCCAGCAGGATGAGGCCAACGCGGTCAAACATGTCCGGACGTGCGTCGAAGAGGAAGCGGATAAGGACGAGCAAGACCGTCGGAATGCAAACCAGAAGAGCAACGGTGCGAGGATCATGACGCAACTGCGTTAGAATCCTCAGCGCCGTGACGAACGTGATCCTGGGCGACATCACGGTTCCTCAGCGTTTCTCCGGGCAAGGACAAGGCGCAGAAAAGCCTCGTCCATATCCTGGGCCTCGGCGCTCGCCATGATAGCCTCGGGCGTGCCGTCAGCGATAATCGTTCCGTCACTGATCAAAAGAAGATGGTCGCAACGCCGCGCCTCGTCCATCACGTGACTTGAGACAACGAGAGTGGCGCCGGCAGCGGCAAGGGCGCGGAAACGCTGCCACAGTTCGTGGCGCAGGACCGGGTCCTGGCCAACCGTCGGTTCGTCGAGGATCAGCACCTCAGGGTCACCCAGGAGGGCGCAGGCAAGGGAAGCGCGAGCGCGCTGGCCGCCTGACAAGGTAGCGACCAGCTGGGTTCGAGCATCCTCAAGGCCGACCGAGACGATTGTCCTTTCGGCGCTTCCCCGACTTTCGCCGTATAGCGTTGCGAAGTAGTGGACGTTCTCAAGCACGGTAAGGTCGGAATAGATTGACGGAGTCTGCATCATGTACCCAACCTTGCGGTGCAGATCTGCTGAGCCGGCCGGCCGTCCGAGCACCATAACCAGGCCACCCTGGACTTTCTGAACACCGACGATTGCGCGCATTAAGGTCGTCTTGCCGCTGCCGCTGGGCCCGAGCAGGCCGATTACACTGCCCCTTGAAATTGAGCAGTTGAGCCCTTTCAGGACGACTTTGCCGCCTCTTTTAACCGTCAGTCCTGTTACTTCAATCGCGGTTTCCGGCTCGGCGCGAGCTTCATCTGTGGAGCGGTGCGGTGAGTACGTCGTCATCCTTGCAGCGATTTCACATATTTGAGACGGCCGCCCGCGAGGATGACCCTGGCATCCTTAGATGAGAGGCCGTGTCGCGCTTCGAACTCGTATCCCTGCGTGCGGTCACGGATCCGGACCAGGGCATCGACCCGAATCGCGCCGCGGAGGCCGTCGATTTCCAGTTCGTCGCCCTGGGCGATGCGTTCGTAGTCGCGCTCATCGACGAACGTCAGCGGCAGGATGCCGACGTTTACTAGGTTAGCGCGATGAATGCGGGCGAACGACTTTGCGAGCACCGCGCGGACGCCAAGATACATCGGTGCCAGGGCAGCGTGCTCGCGGCTGGAGCCCTGCCCATAGTTGCTGCCGCCGATAACGATAGAGCTGCCGGCCTCCTTTGCGCGTTTGGCGAAGGTGGGGTCGACCTGCTCGAACACGTGCTCTGCCATCGCCGGGATGTTGGAGCGCAACGGCAGGATCTTTGAGCCGGCCGGCATGATGTGATCAGTTGTAATGTCGTCGCCGACTTTGAGGATGACGCTCGCCCGCAGTATCTCCGGCAGGGGCTCTCCCTTCGGCAACGGCTTGATATTCGGCCCGCGGATGACGGTGATGCTTTCCGGCTGTGTGGAAGGCAAGATGACCATGCGGTCGTCGACTTTGAAGGCGGCGGGTAGCGCCACCCGGGGTGCCTCGCCGAGGTCGCGCGGATCGGTAATGACGCCGGTTAGCGCCGAAGCCGCGGCGACAAGAGGGCTGCACAGATAGACGCGGTCGCCAGGTGTGCCGCTGCGTCCGGGGAAGTTGCGGTTGAAGGTCCGGAGCGAGATCGTGTCGGTCGCGGGCGACTGCCCCATGCCGATGCAGGGGCCGCAAGACGATTCGAGCACGCGGAAGCCGGCCGCGATCAGGTCGGTCAAGCCGCCGCTCTCGGCGAGCATCGACAGGACCTGGCGGGTCCCCGGGCTAATGGCCGCACTGACGGCAGGTGAGATGACCTTCCCCCGTACAATCGCGCTTACCGCGGCCAGATCAAGATAGGACGAGTTCGTGCAACTGCCAATGATCACCTGTGCCACTTCGGCGCCGGCCACCTCTCGAACAGGCACGACCTTGTCCGGACTCGAAGGCAGGGCAATCAGCGGCTGAAGAGAGCCGAGGTCGAGTTCGATGACGTCGTCGTACTGGGCATCATCGTCGGCCGATAGCGGTTTCCAGGCGTCTTCGCGGCTCTGAGCGCGCAGGTAATCGCGGGTCCGCTCGTCGCTCGGGAAGATTGAACTGGTTGCGCCAAGCTCTGCGCCCATGTTCGTTATCGTCGCGCGCTCGGGAACGCTGAGCGAGGCGACGCCTTCGCCGCCGTACTCGAAGACGCATCCGACACCGCCCTTGACGGTCAGGCGTCGCAGCATCTCGAGGATGACGTCTTTGGCGGAGACCCACGGCGGAAGGTGGCCCGTCATGTTCACCTTCACCACCTGTGGCATGACGACGCTGAAAGGCTGGCCGGCCATCGCCATCGCCACGTCGAGGCCGCCGGCGCCTATCGCCAGCATGCCCGCGCCGCCGGACATCGGCGTGTGGCTGTCGGAGCCAAGAAGGGTGTCGCCGGGAGCGCTGAACCGCTCCAGGTGGGCCTGATGGCAGATGCCGTTGCCGGGCCGGGAGAAATAGACACCGTATCTTGCCGCGAAGCTCTGGAGGAAGCGATGGTCATCGGCGTTCTCAAAGCCGGTTTGGAGCATGTTGTGATCGACGTAGCTCACCGAGAGCTTCGTGCGGACGCACGGAATGTCCATGGCTTCGAACTGGAGATAGGCCATGGTGCCCGTAGCGTCCTGCGTCAGCGTCTGATCGATGCGCAGGGAGATCTCGCGGCCGGCGATTGGTTCGCCGTCGACGAGATGGGCCTCGATGATCTTCTGGGTCAGGCTCTTGCCCATGGCGGCTCCAAATGGGGATAAGAACGCTTCATAGCCAATTATACGGAAGGCATCGTCTTAGCCCAACTCGGCGGGCTTGGGCTGCTGCCCTGCAAGGATGAGGCTCCTCTTGCGCGGTTCCGCTTCAGCGACGATTAGACGGGCCTTCCGGTCTATCCAGCGCCGTGTCGGCGCCTCGCGAAGAACAGCAACGCGGCAACGGTCTTCGCGTCCTGGATCTCGCCCGAATCGATGCGACGGAGCGCCTCGTCAAAGGGGATCCGCAGCGACCTCAGGTCCTCCTCGTCGCCCGTGTCCAGCGGCGATTCCTCGAGGTCTGTGGCCAGAAAGAGGTGGATATACTCCGTCGAGTAGCCCGGCGCGAGGAAAAAGCCGCCCAGATTCCGGATGGAGCGTGGGCGCTGTCCGGTCTCCTCGCGCAACTCGCGGACCGCGCACGTCTCCGCGTCCTCGCCCTCGTCAATCATGCCCGCCGGCAACTCCAGCAGCACATGCCCGGTGGGATGACGGTACTGGCGCACCATGAAGACGTTGTCCTCGCCGTCGAGCGCGATGAGGAGGACAGCCCCCGGGTGCTCAATGACTTCGCGAGTGCTTCTGCCCGCCGCCGACTCCACCGTGTCGATTCGCACCTTCACGAGATGGCCCTCGAAAGCCCGCTCGCTCTTCAGGACACGCGGGACTTGCGGTTCGGGTAGTTCGTTCGACATGAAGACGACCTCAAGCTACACGTCGACGACCATGGCGATTTCGTCGCAGTTCATGAACTTGGGGCAGCGGTAGCACTCGTTCCAGACCTTGCGCGACAGCGTCATTACGTCCGCCTGGGCGAATCCCAGCTTCTCGAAAAAGTCCGGCTTCATTGTCAGGGCGAACACGCGCTTAAGGCCGAGCCGCCGCGCCTCTTCGACACACGCCTTGACGAGCAGCGACCCGAGTCCCATCGCCTGCCTTTCCTCCCGCACTGCCAGCGAGCGCACTTCGGCCAGGTCGTTCCATGTCACGTGCAGCGCTGCGCAGGCTACTACCTCCTGCCCGCGCCGAACGACGAAGAAGTCGCGCAGCGTTTCGTAGAGCTCGCCCGCCGTGCGCGGCAGCATCTCGCCTCGTTCCGCAAAAAGGTTCACCAGGTCGACCATCTTCGGAACGTCGCCCGTTGTCGCCTTCTGCGCCGTGACTTCTGCCCGAATTGCCGTCTTCTTCTCAACCATGGGCGTCGTGCTCGTCATTGCCGCCTGCTGAGCGACGGGCTTCTGAATCGAAGCTGCGCCGCCAGCGGAGGCGCACCGCGACGCGCTCGTAGAAGCCGGGTGAATCGGCCAGGCGCACAAACCGAGCGACGTGCGGGCTCATCGTTACCCTCACCACCTCACCACCCACAAGCTCGATACCGCGCTCGCCGTCGATGCTCATGACAGCGCCATGATCCGGCTCCATCGCCAGATCAACGACCGACGCGTTTGCCAGCACCAGCGGGTTGCTCTGTCCTAGGTGCGGCGCCAGCGGAAGCAGCAGCATCTCCTTCGCTTCAGGGTGCAGTATCGGCCCGCCGAGCGACTGGCCGTAGGCGGTGCTGCCCGTCGCCGTCGCGACAATGACGCCATCGGCCCGGTACTCGGCGACCAGCGTATCGTCGATGAATGCGCTGATGATAATCGTCCGTCCCAACTGATTACGCCCGACAACGATGTCGTTCAGCGCGTGCAAGTAAGGCTGAGCGCCGCGCAGCACCGGCCCATCCCGCGAGGCGAGGACCTGGACGTGAAGCATCGCGCGCTCCTCGAGCTTCCAGTTGCCCGAGATAAGGTCCGGCAGACGCTCGACCGTCTTCTCGCCGTCCCGTAGCTCAGTCAAGAAGCCGAGGCGCCCGAGGTTGATGCCCAGCAGCGGCACTCCGTGCGGGACGACCAGCCGGGCCGCCCGAAGCACTGTGCCGTCGCCGCCGATGGATATCAGAAGGTCCGTTCCCGGGACATTCGGCTTGCTTCTCGCCTCGTCCCAGGCCTCGCTTAACCAGACTTCCTGCACTCGACCAGCCAGCGCAGAACGCAGCTTTTCCGCCAGTTCGCGCGCCTCCGGCATCTTGGCGTGATAGACAATGCCTACCTTGTTCACTCTCTGACTCCGCTGGGGATTCGCCACAACGCGAAGAACTCCTTGTTGCCCGCCGGCCCCAGAAGCGGCGATGTCACCAGACCCTTTAGCCGGAGGCCCTGAGAGGCCGCCCAGACGATGTGCCGGCCTAGCACGGCAGCATGCACTTGCGGGTCGCGCACAACGCCCTTCTTGCCTACCTCGCGCCGCCTCGCCTCGAACTGCGGCTTGACCAGCGCCATGATGAGGCTCCCCGGCTTCAGCAGCCCAGTCACCGCCGGAATTACCTTGTCCAGCGAGATGAACGACACGTCGATCGTGGCCAGGTCGCCCTTCTCCGGCAGCGACTCCAGATATCTTATGTTAACACGCTCCAGGACCGTTACCCGCGGGTCCTGCCGCAACCGGTAGTCGATGATCCCGTAGCCAACATCGACGGCGTATACACGAGCGGCGCCGTTGCGCAGAAGGCAATCGGTGAAACCGCCGGTCGAAGCGCCAACGTCGATCGCGACGAGCCCCGTCACGTCGAGTTTGAAGGTCGACAGCGCGCCTTCCAGCTTCTCGCCGCCACGGCTGACGTAACGGTCGCCAGCGGCCACCTCGACGGCTGCGTCATCCGGCACGAGTATCCCGGCCTTCCGCGCCGGTTGACCGGCAACAAGAACGGCGCCCGCCAGAATGAGCGCGCGCGCCTTCTCCCGGCTTTCCGCCAGGCCACGCTCGACGAGAAGAAGGTCGAGACGGTTCTTCCCCGTCACATCAAGAAAGCATAGTGAGCGCCTATGACGAAGTCAAGGAACCCGCTGTCTCTGCGCGCGTCCGCTCTTCATTGACCCGCTGAATGGCAGACCGTATCATCGAGAATCATGGCAGATAGTGAGCGGTTCGCTTCCGAAAACGCCATTCCTTCTCCTCTAGCCGGTTTGCGAGGCGAAAGCACCTTCTCTACCCTGCTGGCCATAGTCGTATCCATGCGGCCAAAGCAGTGGACGAAGAACGGCCTCGTCTTCATAGCGTTCATCTTCTCCCTGGGCGAAACCTGGCACTTGAGCGATCCCTCCGGCTGGCTCCCCCTCCTGGGCAAGGCAGCTGCCACCTTCGCCCTCTTTTGCATGGTGTGCGGCGCCGACTACCTGGTAAACGATGTACGCGATCGCGAGAGCGACCAGCTTCACCCAAAGAAGCGCCTCCGCCCCATTGCTGCCGGCCGGCTATCGCCGACAACCGCTCTGATAGCCGCCGCCGTTCTCGTCAGCATGGGTTTGGCAGGCGGCTTCGCGCTGGAATGGCGAGTCGGCACGGTGATCGGCGGCTACGTGGTCATGATGCTCGCCTACTCGTTCTATTTGAAGCATGTCGTCCTGCTCGACCTCATGATCATCGCCGCCGGCTTTGTCCTGCGAGCGATGGCCGGTGCGCTCGTAATCGACGTCCCCATCTCGCCCTGGCTATACGTGGTGACGGCCCTCGGCGCGCTCTTCCTGGCGATCAATAAGCGCCGCGCCGAGATGGTTCTTCTGAAGGACAGCGCCAACGAGCACCGGCCGATCCTCGAGGAGTACACGCTGCCGCTCCTCGACCAGATGGCTTCCATTGTTACGGGCTCGACTCTGGTGGCCTACGGTTTGTACACGTTCACGGCGCCGGCCCTTCCCAGCAACCATTCGATGATGCTGACGATACCCTTCGTCCTCTACGGCATCTTCCGCTACCTGTACCTCGTGCACGTTCGCGGCGAAGGCGGCAGTCCCGAGGACGTCCTCTTGAAGGACGCGCCGCTCATGCTCGACATTCTCCTCTGGGTTGGCACCTCGGGCCTCATCCTCGCCGTCGCCAGAGAATAGGATGCTCGACACCTGACACCGAACGGCGAACTGAGCAGCTTAGCTGAAGACTAGGTGGAGACCGACAATGGTTGAGCGGCCGAACATCGTCTTGTTCATGCCCGACCAGTTGCGCGCGGACTGCGTCGGCGCTTTTGGCAACGACGTCGTGCAGACCCCAAATATCGACGCGCTCGCACGGCAGGGCACGATCTTCCGCCAGGCTTTCTCGCAGAGCAGCCTCTGCTCGCCGAGCCGGGTTTCGATCTTTACCGGCTGGTACCCTCACGTGTACGGCCATCGCCGATTAGAGTATCTGCTCAAGCAGTGGGAACCGAATCTGCTCAGGTCGTTCAAGGAGGCAGGCTACAACGTGGCCTGCGCCGGTCTGCGAGGCGACACATTTGCCCCAGGCGTCGGCGAGGCGAGTTGCGATTTCTATGGATACATCGTCCCGCCCCGAGCGGTTTTCAGAGATTTCCCATATCCACAGGGTCATAAGCTCATGGACGCCTTCTACACAGGTCGTCGCGACGTTCAAGGCGTTGCTCTCGATCTGGATGAAGCGGCGGTCCAGACGGCGGAGCAGTGGTTGCTGGCGAATCCGCGCGAGCCGTGGCTGCTCTTCGTGCCCTTGGCCTTCCCTCATCCTCCGTTTGGAGTGGAAGAGCCCTGGTTCTCAATGCATGATCGGAGGCGAATCCCCAAGCGCATCATTGCTCCGCTCGACGACAAGCCGCAGTACATGCGGAACATCGTCGAGCGATACGGCACGGAGCGGCTCGACGAGGACGATTGGACGGAAATCACTGCGACCTACTACGGGATGATCTCCCGGATCGACAGCCAGTTGGGGCGGCTGATGGCGACCGTGGAGTCGATTAGCGCGGCGGACAGAACCGCCTGGGCGTTCTTCCCCGACCACGGTGAGTACATGGGCGATTTCGGCTTGATTGAGAAGTGGCATTCCGGACTGCACGAATCGCTCCTGCGCAATCCGCTTGTCATCTCGGCGCCGGGCATGGCCGCTGGAAATCACTGCGACGCCCTCGTCGAGTTGGTTGACCTGCTGCCGACTCTGTTTGAAATCGCTGGAATCGAGGCGCGGCACACTCACTTCGGCCGCAGCCTTGTGCCGCTGCTCAGAGACGGGTCGTTGACCCATCGCGAGGAGGTGTTTTCCGAGGGCGGCTTCTTGGTGGAGGAGGCCCCGTTGCTCGAGAGGGGGAGGTTCTTCCCCTATCACAACAAGATAGGACTTCAGCAAGACTTCCCGGAGAGCGTCGGCAAGGCGATGTGCGTGCGCACGAAGGACTGGACATACGTATATCGTCTCTACGAAGGACCAGAACTGTACGATCGCAATCGAGACCCGAACGAAACCGCGAACCTATCGGGGTGGCCCGAATTCGAACCGGTGGAACGGGAGATGCGGGAACGGCTACTCCGCTGGCAACTGGCGACAGCGGATGCAATGCCTTGGGAGGCAGACCCGCGCTTCGAGCCGAAACTGCTGGAGCTACTCAGAGAAGCGCTTCAGGCCAGTTGAACTAAGCTCATCCATTTGCCGGGCGTGCCAATTGCCCACCTTTTGGAAATGCGGAAGGCCGGTCGTCGTGACCGGCCTCTTCGCAATCTCCAGACTCGCCTCTGGAGAGTCGCCTGGATTGGCGGCTAGGCGGATTCTTCTTCTGGTGGCTCTATCGTCTCGATCGTTTGACCCGACTGAGTGATCATCACCGGTCGTTTGTGTCCGGTCATCGTCTCAGCGCCCACTATGCATTTCTTCACGTCGCCGCGCGACGGGATCTCGTACATTACGTCAAGAAGCGTGTCCTCCAGCACCGTGCGCAGTCCGCGTGCGCCCGTCCGGTGGCGGATGGCCTGCTCAGCACAGGCTGATAGCGCCTCATCCGTGAAGACGAGCTCGACGCCGTCAAAGGCGAAGAAGCGCTGGAATTGCTTCACGAGCGCGTTCTTCGGCTCGGTCAGAATCCGCACCAGTTCCGGCTCGCCCAGCGAGGTGAGGCTGACTACCATCGGCAGACGTCCTACGAACTCGGGGATAAGCCCGTAGTGGAGCAGGTCGTCGTGCGTCGTGTGCTTCAGCAGCTCGTCGGTCAGCTCCTGTCCCGTCTTCTCCTGACGGAAGTCGGTGTTAAAGCCCATCGACTTGCGGCTCTTGCCGATCCGCTTGTCGACGATCCGTTCCAATCCTTCAAAAGCGCCGCCACAGATGAACAGGATGTTCGTCGTATTGATTTGGATGAAGTCCTGATGCGGGTGCTTCCGTCCGCCCTGAGGCGGTACGTTGGCAACCGTTCCCTCGATTATCTTCAGGAGAGCCTGCTGCACGCCCTCGCCGGACACGTCACGCGTGATCGACGGGTTGTCGCTCTTGCGGGCGATCTTGTCGATCTCGTCGATGTAGACGATCCCCCGCTCCGCGCGCTGAATGTCGTAGTCCGATGACTGGATGAGGTGCAGGAGAATGTTCTCCACGTCCTCGCCCACGTAGCCGGCTTCGGTCAGCGCCGTTGCATCGGCGATCGTGAACGGCACGTCAAGGATGCGCGCCAGCGTCCGGGCTAGCAGCGTCTTGCCAGTACCCGTAGGACCGACGAGCAAGATGTTCGTCTTCTCCAGTTCAACGCCGTCGCCGCCCTGCCGTGCTGCGCCGATGCGCTTGTAGTGGTTGTAGACAGCAACGCTAAGGACCTTCTTGGCCTGCTCCTGCCCGATGACCCACTCGCCTAGTTGCTCGTAAATGTGCTTTGGCGGTGGAACGCGCTGCGCCTTCGTTCTCGCCTTGACCGGCCCCGCAACCTCTTCGTCGATGATCTCGCGGCACAGCTCGACGCATTCGTCGCAGATGTACACCGCGCCGGGTCCGGCTATGAGGCGTTTGACCTGGTCTTGGTTTTTCCCGCAGAAGGAGCAGTGGTACTGTATTCTGCTGCTGCGGCCTGTTGGCATATCTAACCCCTTAATCGCGACCGTGGGGTCGCTTCCTCAATTCATTCCTATGTTGCAAACGGCGCCTTCGCCAGGATTTCGTCGACGATACCGTACTCTTTTGCCTGCTGCGCGTCCATGAAGAAGTCGCGGTCGGAGTCGCGGGCGATGCGCTCCGTCGACTGACCGGTGTGCTTCGACAGGATGTCCCGGATAATTTGTTGCTCGCGCAGGATCTCCTTGGCGTGGATCTCGATGTCCGCTGCCTGGCCGCGAACGCCTCCCGCCGCCTGGTGCATGTGAATCGTGGCATTCGGCAGAGCGTAGCGCTTTCCGATGGTGCCAGCCGCGAGGAGAATCGTCGCGAAGCTTGCCGACATGCCTACGCATATTGTCGACACATCTGGCCGCACGAGTTGAATCGTGTCGTAAATGGCCAGTCCGGCAGGAACGACGCCTCCCGGCGAATGAATATACATGCTTACGTCGCGGTCCGGGTCCTCGCGCTCCAGGTAAAGGAGCTGCGCGATTATCAGGTTTGCTATCTGGTCGTCGATTGGTGTGCCCAGAAAGATGATTCGCTCCTTGAGCAGCAACGAGTAAATGTCGAAGGCTCGCTCACCGCGGGCTCCGCTCTCAATGACCATCGGTATCAGGCTGTCGATTCTCATGCTTTCTAACTCCTGAAGACCCTGCGAAAGCGGTATCCTAATTCCAAACGTATTGGGCGTAACCGCCGTTACAGGGGCTTGTCTCTATTTTACTTCTTCAGCCCGTGTATCTGTTTGGGCTTCTCCAGTCAATTTCTCAGTGGAGACAATTTCCACCAGCTTATCCCAGGTCTTACGCGTGAGAAGAGACCGCCTGATTGCATCGCGACCGTTGGAACTTCCGAGCATACGTCGAAGTTCCTCGGCCTGCGGGCCGGCGCTGGAGGTCATCCTCTCAAGTTCTTGGGTGACCTCATCATCGTCAACCAATATATTCTCGACTTCGGCCACCTTTGACAACAGTAGAGAATGGCGAACTCTGTCCTCTGCCGCCACACGCAATTCGGCGCGCACCTCTTCCTCCGACTTGCCGATCCGCTGGAGGTATTGCTCCATTCCCTTCTCGCCGCCCGGTCCCGCCTCGTCCCTCAAGAGGTGATCGATCTCCTTCTCGACCAGGATCGGCGGGTATTCGAGTTCCGCGCTCTGCTCGAGCGTCGAGAGTATCTGCTCTTGATAGCGGTCCATTGCCGCGTCCTCTTCCGTCTTCTGCAGGTCTTCCGTCAGACGCTGACGCAGGGCTGCCATGTCGGCAAAGCCCTCGCCCACCTGGCGAGCGAAGGCGTCGTCGAGGTCGGGGAGTTTCTCCTCCTTCACCTCGTGTACCGTGACACGGCAGTGACAGGCCTTGCCCGCGAGCGCATTCTCCGGAAAATCGCCCGGCAGCGGCAGGTCAAACTCCTTGTCCTCCCCCTTGCTCAGTCCGACGACCTCCTCCGCGAAGCCGGGCAAGAACACCGGCCGGTCCTCCCGCAACTGGAACTCGATGTTCGAGCGGTCGAACAGCGCCCTGCCGTCAATCTCGCCCCTCACGTCCGCCGTCACAACGTCATTCCAGGCAGCGGCGCGCTTCACCGCCTCCAGATTGGCGTATCGGTGTCGCAGCGTGTCCAGCGCCTCCGCTATCCGTTCCTCGGCCACCGTGACGGTCTCTCGTGGCAGCCACATGTTGTGGTAATCGCCGAGTTCGACGGTCGGGCGAACGGGAACTGTGGCCTTCATTACCAGCGGCTCCGTGCTCACCATCTCGACCTGCGGTAGCTCGATGGCGTCTATGTCCTCCTGCTCAAGGGCCTCGCGGTAGACTTCCGGAATCAGCCGGTCGAGCGCTTCCTGCACCAGCGCGTCATGTCCGATCTCCCGTTCGAGCATCGCACGCGGCGCCTTGCCCCGACGGAAGCCGGGCACGTTGGTACGCTGGACCACGCGACGGTAGGCGGCGTCGAGCGACTTTTGCAGTCGTTCGGGCTCTACCTCGATTTCCAGCACAACTTGGCTCTGGGGGATTCGCTCGGTGGAAACCTTCAAAGAGACCTCGGACATCAATTATAGCATGGCGCAAGATACGTTGGAATGGGGCAGCGAATCAGCGAGCGTGCGGCGTTAGGACGTCCGTAAGCGCGTCGCCGAGGAGGTTGAACGACAGCATCAGCATCGCAACGATCACTCCCGGCACCAACAACAGGTGCGGGTTCGCCTGCAAGGTCCGTATCGACCCGCCTTCGAACAGCATTGGCCCGAAGCTGGGCGTCGGCGGCTGCACTCCCACGCCAAGCCAGCTCAGCGCTATCTCCGTGCCCGCTATCGCTCCCAGTGACGCGGAAAGCGTCACGATAATGATGTTGCTGACGTTCGGCAGCAGGTGCCGGAAGATAATTCGCCAAGTCGAAGCGCCCATCGCCCGTGCCGCCGTCACGTACTCGGTTTCCCGCAGCGCCAGCACTTGAGACCGAATGATGCGCGCCCCGCCTACCCAGGCAAACAGCGACAGCGCGCCAAAGACGACGACATAGTCGGGGAAGCCCTGGATGTGAAGGGCATTCTCCATGTCCACCAGCCAGCCCATTCCTCGAATTCGCGTTCCCAACGTGGCATTGACCATGATGAGCATCGGCAAGCCCGGCAGCGCGAAGAAGACATCACCAACACGCATGATTGCCGTATCCACCTTGCCACCCAGATAGCCCGCCAGCAGCCCCAGTCCGACCGCCAGCACAATTCCGCCGGTCAGCAATGTTGCTATCGTGACCATGGCCGTCGTGCGAGAGGCCCAGATGACGCGGCTCAGCATATCCCTTCCCAATGAGTCGGTGCCTAGCGGATGCGACAGCGATGGCCCGACGTCCACGGCCTCCAGGTTCTGCGCCGTGTAGCTATGCGGAGCGACGACCGGCGCGAACAGCCCACAGAAGTAGAACAGGCCGATGAAGACCAGCGCCGCCACCGCGATCTTCTTTCGCAGCAACCGTCGTAGTGCCAGCGCGAGCGGGCCGTGCGAGACGCGTTCGCCCCCGAACTCCACCTCTCCCAAGACAGCCTCGCTAGCCAAGCCTCTGCCTTTCATACCGCACCCGCGGATCGATGATTGTGTATGCGACGTCGATGAAGATGTTCGCGATGATGAATGTGGTCGTCAGGATCAGGACCAGCGCGAGGATGACGTTGTAGTCGCGCCCCTCGACGGACTTCACGGCAAACTGGCCGATGCCGGGAATGCCCAGCAGGTACTCCGTGAAGAAGGCCCCTTCAACGAGCGTCGCCAGAGAGATGCCGACGACCGTGACCAGCGGCAGCAGTGAGTTCCGAAAGACGTGGCGATAGATGACGGTGAATTCCCGCAGTCCCTTGGCCCGCGCCGTCCGGACGTAGTCCTCTCGCAGCACCGAGAGCGTAGTTGCGCGCGTGAGTCGGGCGATGCCGGCGATACCGGGGAGCGCAATCGCCAGCGCGGGCATGATGATGCGGCTATCGAATATTCCACCCCAGCCCGCCGCCGGCAGCCAGTGCAGCTTCAGCACGAATATCAGCAGCATGATCGGCACGGTCACGACGACCGGCACCGACTGGAATAATAGGAGCACTCCTATCGAAAACGGGTCGGACCAGGTTCCCTGTCGTAAGGCCGCGAATACGCCCAGCGGAACGCCGATGGCGAAAATGATGAACAGCGCCACCAGACCCAACTGCGCCGACACCCAGATTTTCGGGAGAATGATCTCCGCTACGTCGCGGCCGCGATATGTGAAGCTTTCACCGAGCTTTCCCTGCGCCAGGTTCTCCAGGTAGATCCCGTACTGCTGGAGGAGCGGCTTGTCGAGGCCCTCTTCATGGCGCACGCGCTCCAGCATGGCGGGGTCGCTGTACTGCCCGGCGGCGACTCGGAGCGGGTCGCCGGGAACCGAAGCGTGTGATCGTGAAGGCGATGAAAGAGACTGCCAGGAGGATGACGGGCGCCCACAGGAGGCGGCGGATTACATACGGGAGGAGCCCTTGCATCGTCTACGGCGCTAGCATCGTGCGCAACTACTGGGCGATGGTCACGTAACGCAGGTAGGGCATGACGACCGGCGGCAACATCAAGTTCTGAACGTATGGCTTGACAACGACGTCGTCGTGTCCGTAGTAGAGCGGCATTAGCGGTAGGTCAGCCAGGATTAGCTGCTCGACCTGCTGATAGAGCCCCATGCGCGTCGCGGAATCCTGTTCGGTCCTCGCCTGAGTCAGCAACTGATCGACCTGCGGACTGTCGTAGCCGGTCGTATTCTGGTTGCTCTTACTGTTGAACAAGATGTCCAGAATGTCTTCCGGGTCCGGATAATCGAGGATCCAGCCCGCGGTGAACATCTGGTACGACCGCTTGTCAAGGTCCTGAAAGAACGTCGCTTCGTCAGTCTGCTGGATCTGAACGTCGACGCCAAGGTTGTCCTTCCACATCTGAACCATCGCCTGGATGTCGTCGCCGGCCGTAGCACCCACGCCGACCTCGTTAAGCGTTATCTTGCCCAGGCCGTCGGCGCTGCCGTACTTGGATTCCGCCAGCAGCTGCTTCGCCTTCTCCGGATCAAACGAAGCTGCCGTGGCGCTGGCATTATAACCTGGCAGACCGGGCGGCATGATACTGTGTGCTACGGGTGCCATGTCCTTGAGCACCACGTCGTCGATCTTCTGAAGATCGATGGACATGGCGAACGCCTGCCGGACCTTCGGATCGTCGAAGGGCGGCTTCTGCGTGTTGAACCCGAGGTAGTAAAGGCTCATCTCGTCGGCGCTGACGTACTCGCTGTGCAAAGGATCGCTGGGGTCCCGCACGCGGTCGATGTCAGCCATGCTGATGCCGGCAACGTCAACCTCATCGTCCTGGTACATCGTCAGTTGCGAGCCGCCCGAGAGGACGAAGCTGACGGTCTTCACGCTCGGCACGCCGCCGTAGTAGCGGTCATTGGCCTGTAGCGTCAGGCTTTCGCCCAGCTTCCAGTCCTTGACCATGAACGGCCCAGTTCCATTCGGCTTACGCGACCAGTTCCTCGGGTCCGACTCGATCTGCGTCCTGTCGACAACGAAGGCAGTCGGGCACGCAAGCTTAGCGAGAAAGTAGGGCTTCGCGGCATCGATGGTGATGCGCAACGTGAAGTCGTCGACCACCTCAATGCCGCTGATATGGTCTGCCGTCCCGTTTATCATTTCCTGTGCGCCGACAATGTCGCCCAGGTAGGTTTCCGCTGTCGTCGAAGCCGTGTCAGGGCTGGCCGTGCGCTCCATCGAGTACTTGAAATCATCGGCCGTCACCTGCCGGCCCGTCTGCTGGAAGACTACGTCATTGCGGAGGTGGAACGTGTACGTCTTGCCGTCGGCGCTCACGTCCCAGCTCTTCGCGATGTCAGGGGCGATCTTCAGGTCCTTATCGATTGTGACCAACCCCGAGTAGATCTCGACGATGTAGTTGGCTGAGTCGGCGTCGGTGACGATGGCGGGGTCGAGTGTAAGAGGGTCGGAGCCGACCATCCGGAGCGTCGGGCCGGAAGCGCTGCTTTCGCCGCCTCCGCTGCTCTCATTGCCGCCGCTTCCACCACCGCTGCAGCCCGTGACGCTCACGGCAGCGACCAACCCCAGGAGCAACGCCGCAACGGCGAACAGCCTCTTCATGACACTCCGTTTCTCCTTCGCTATCGGCCCGGTTCGGACTCGAAAACCGTCTACGAAAGTCCAGGCCACCGCCCATCTCTATTTAGATTCGTCCTCCGACGTTTCGAGCGCAGGGGGCGCGATCTCCGTGCTCTTCGTTATGGCGATTCCAAGCTCGTCCAACTGCTTCGGCGAGACCGGCGAAGGCGCGCCCATCATCGGGTCGTAGGCGCTCTGCGTCTTCGGGAAGGCGATGACCTCGCGGATATTCGGCGCGTTGGTGAAGAAGGCGACCGTCCGGTCGAGCCCAGCGGCGATGCCTCCGTGCGGCGGCGCCCCATACTCGAACGCCTCCAGCATGTGCCCGAACCGGTATTGCGCCTCTGCCCGCTCGATCCCCAGCAGGTCGAACACCTTCTCCTGGATCTCGCGTCGATGAATTCTGATGCTGCCGCCGGCGCCCTCCATGCCGTTAATGACGAAGTCGTAAGCCTTGCTTCGCGCTCTGCCCGGGTCGGTCTCCAAGAGCGGCACATCCTCATCCCTGGGCGCTGTGAAGGGATGATGGACGCTGTCCCAACGCTGCTCGCTCTCGCTCCAGTCGAAGAGCGGGAAGTCCACAACGAAGAGGCAAGCGGCCACCTGGGGGTCGGCAAGCTTCAAGCGCGCGGCCATCTCGCGTCGCAGTGCATCGAGAGCCGCGCTCGCCACCTTCGGCTGGTCCGCGACGATGATAAGGAGGTCGCCTCGCTTCGCGCCCGTCCGTTGGGCCAGGCCCTTTATCAGGTCCATGCTCAGGTAGTGGCGCATCGGCGACCGCACCTCGTCCGGTGTCAGGTCATCGAATCTCCCCTTCGCCGAGGAGGGCGACCGAGATCAGGCCCTTGCCGCCCTGGTCTTCGACGAACTGGGTCAGGCTATCGATCTCCCGGCGCGTAAAGACAGCGCCGCCGGGCGCCGCAAAGCCTCGTATCTGCCCGCCGGCCGCTACCACGTCGCGGAAGACGGTGAAGTCGCAGGTGGGACCAAGGTCCGTCACGTCCGCGAGCTCCATGCCGTAGCGGATGTCCGGCTTGTCGGTGCCGTAGCGGTTTATCACGTCGTCGTACGTCAGGCGCGGGAAAGGCAAGGGCTCCAGCTTGAGGTCCGGCCGCAGTGCGGTGATCATGCCGGCGTACATCTCTTCAATGAGGTCGAGAACGTCATTCTGCTCCACAAAGCTCATCTCCAGGTCAAGCTGCGTGAACTCGGCCTGCCGGTCGGCGCGAAAGTCCTCGTCTCGGAAGCAGCGGGCGATCTGGTAGTACTTCTCAAAGCCGGCGACCATCAGCAGCTGCTTGAGCTGCTGCGGCGACTGCGGCAAAGCGTAGAAGTTGCCGGGATAGACCCGGCTGGGTACCAGGTAGTCGCGCGCGCCCTCCGGCGTCGACTTGGTAAGGATCGGCGTCTCAATCTCATAGAAGCCGCGAGCGTCCAGGAAGTCGCGGATGTACTTGTTAACGCGGTGCCGCATCGCGAAGCGGTCGTGGACGGACATGCGGCGCAGGTCCAGGTAGCGGTAGCGAAGCCTGAGTAGTTCGTCGACCTCGACCTCTTCATTGATGTAGAACGGCGGCGTCTTCGCGGTGTTCAGTATCTCCGCCTCCTTGGCGACAACTTCCACCTCACCGGAAGGCAGCGCGGCATTCTCGGTCCCGGCGGGCCGCGGCGACACAGTCCCGCGTACGTGCAGGACGTACTCATTGCGGAGCTGCTCGGCAACCGCATGGGCCTCGGGCGCTGTCTTCGGATTGAAGACGACCTGGACGAGGCCGGTCGTATCGCGCAGGTCGACGAAGATGAGCCGGCCATGGTCGCGCCGTCGGTGGACCCAACCGGCGAGCAGCACTTCCTGGCCGCTGTCCCGTTTACGGAGGTCGCCGCAGTAGCGTGTCTTATAGCGCACTTCCATCTCTCCGGACCGATTTTGGGCTTCGTTAGAGTGTCGCATGCTCGCAGCGGCGAAGTCAATTGGCGCAGCGGCGCTCCGCTTGTTACGATCGATGCCATGAGCGACCGCCACAGCCTCTATGTCCACATCCCGTTTTGTCGGGCCAAATGCGCCTACTGCGACTTCAACTCCTACGGCGGACAGGAGTTGCTCATTCCGGCCTACGTCGACGCCCTTCTTCGCGAAGCGTCGCTCTGGTCGGAAACCGGGAGAGTCGGCCGCGTCGATACGCTATACTTCGGCGGCGGCACGCCCAGTCTGCTCCCCGTCGACGAGATGAAGCGCCTGATGGACGGCCTGCGACGTCGCTTCAACCTCGCTGACGCCGCCGAGGTGTCAATGGAAGCCAATCCGGAGAGCGTCGATCTCCCTCGCCTTCAGGCCGTGCGCGACCTCGGCGTCAACCGCCTCAGCCTCGGCATCCAGAGCTTCGACGACGGCGAGCTCCGCCTCCTCGGCCGCATCCACGACGCCGCTCGCGCGGAAGAGGCCTATCGTGACGCACGCCGGGCTGCCTTCGATAGCGTCAGCCTCGACCTCATCTTCGGGCTGCCGGGCCAGTCTCCACCGCAGTGGCAGGCGACGCTGGAGAAGGCAATCGCCCTCTCACCCGATCACCTCTCGCTCTACGCCCTGACGATCGAAGACGACACGCCGTTAGCTCGCCGCATCGAACGGGGCGAGTGCGACGAGCCGGACCCCGACGTCCAGGCCGACATCTACACGTGGAGCAGCCGGTTCGCAGCCACCGCCGGCTACGAGCAGTACGAGATATCGAACTGGGCGCGCGCGGGGCATCGCTGCCGGCACAATCTGACCTACTGGCATTGCGAGCCGTATCTCGGTCTCGGCGCCGGCGCGCACTCCTATCTGGGCGGCTATCGATTCGCAAACGAGAGGCAGCCGAAGAAGTACATCGAAGCCGTCCTCGGATACCAGGGAGCGTTGCCCAGCGCTATCCCTCCGTGGGTCGAGTCGTCGGAGGAGTCAAACCAGGCGCGGGAACTCTCAGACGCGGTCATCCTTGGCCTGCGGCTCACGGAAGGTGTCGCACTTCAAGCGATGCGCGACCGGTTCGGCGTCGACCTGATGGAGCGCTACGGGGACGAAATAGGCGAACTGGAAGGGCTCGGCCTGCTGGAATCGGTCAATGAGCGGATCAGGCTGACGGCACGCGGCCGACTTCTTGGCAACGAGGCCTTCCAGCGATTCCTGATCTAGGCGCGGGCCTGTGGCGACACCGTTAGTCCATGCAACGACTTGACGGCAGACAGCACACGGTCGATTTGGCAAGCCTCGCGCGCGGGCGCCTTCCCGAACGGGTCCTCCACCGGCGATTCGCCCAGCAATACCTCCAGGCATGTACGCACCGACCATGCCTCGGCCAGCAGGTGATAGCCCCCCTCGAGCACGCAAACCAGCCTCCCCTCGCACAGCTCCGTTGCCTTCCTCTTTAGGAACGACATCATCTCGCCGTATCCGGACACGCTGATCGTCATGCTGGCCAGTGGGTCGTCGAAGTGACCGTCATATCCCGCGGATACCAGGATGAGTTGAGGACCGTATCGATTCAACAGCGGCTCCAGCGCCTCGTTGAATACACGGTGGTACTCTTCGTCGCCGCACCCCGCCGGCAGCGGTACGTTAACGTTGTAGCCACGCCCCGCCCCATCTCCCGTCTCCTCCAGATGCCCGGTGCCCGGGTAGTACGGGTACTGATGCGTCGAGAAGTACAGCACCGCCGCGTCCTCGTAGAAGGCCGCCTGAGTGCCGTTGCCGTGGTGAATGTCGAAGTCGACGATAGCGATTCGCTCCAGCCCACGCTCCCGAAGGGCGTGCCGGGCCGCGATGGCGATGTTGTTAAAGAGGCAGAAGCCCATCGCGTGGTCCGGCATCGCGTGATGCCCCGGTGGCCGGACGAGACAGAAGGCGCTCTCGACCTCGCCATCGAGGACCGAGTCCGTAGCCGAGATGGCGCCACCCGCCGCGCGGAGCGCGGCATCGTAGGAACGAGGGGCTATGTAGGTGTCGGGGTCGGCCCAGGCGCCGCCGGCCTCGGCCATCTCCCGCACGCTCGCGATGTAGGCACCGTCGTGCACCGTTCCGACCTCGTCGACCGTCGCGTCTCGGGCGGACAGCGGCTCCAGATGCGAGGTCAGTCCCGCCTCAGTGAGGACGTGCATGATCGCCGTCAGGCGGAGGGCGTTCTCCGGGTGAGCGCCGGTGTCGTGCCAGAGGTAAAGGGGGTCGTAGAGCAGGCCTACCTTCGTCAATACAGCCTCCGCCGGGGGTATTCTCCGACACAAGAATAAGACTTCTGGCTTCTGAATGCCACCTGAAGGACAGTTCGAAGGCGTGCGACGGAGGCGGGTCAGCGGATAGTAAAGGAGTTCAGAACAGCCGCTAGGACCGGGCGGTACTCGCTGCGCTTCCCTTCGGGAACGGCAAGGACAATATCCCAGCCGGCGCCGCCCTTTACTAACACGGCCGCAGTCAACTGAACAGGCCGCTCTTGCGAGGAGCCTTCGTAGTCGACCAGATAGCCCTGCATACCCGCAATGTCCAGCGGCTGCGGCTGGCTCATTTCCACGGGCCCGGCGCTTAGGTAGTCCGTCCAGTTGCGCAGGTACTGGTCGACCCCGATTCCCGAGGCGATCGTTTCCTTCGTGATGCTGAGGGTCGGTGCTACGCCAGCCTTGCCGTCGGATGGCACACTGACGAAGACGTCGGTCGATGTCAGTTCGAAGTCAATGCTTGTGGGCTCCGTCGACCAGCCGTCGGGAAGCTCGATGCTATAGCCCTTCACCTCCGACCAGTACTCCGTACCGCCGCCAGGCACGCCTTCAGACGACGGCAACGCCTCAGTGGCAGGACGTGAGGGTCCGCCCCAATGCGGGCTGAGCGCGAAGACGACGGTTCCAGCCGCCGTCGCCAGAAGCGAAGACACGATAAGGCCGAGGACCAGAAAACGTCGCAGCATCTTTACCCTCCGGAGAACCGACTCACAATGATCCAAACGCCGGAGGGGCGCGAATCTTACCGGGAATCACACGGCGGGGGTTGAACGGGTCAGGCTGCGACGAGTTTCTTCGTCTCTTGAAGATAGGTTATGACGGCGCGCACTCGGGGGTGGATCGACGGGTCGCGGCTCGAGACGAGCTGGCTGAAGATCGCGTTGATGTGGTTCTCCACCGACTTCTCCTCTAGCACGAGCGCCCGCCCGATAGCCGCGTTGCTGTAGCCCTTCGCCATCAGATGAAGGACGTCCATCTGACGCGGCGTCAAGCGGCCCAGCCGCGGGCCATGGGCGTCGTTGCGGCCGCTGAGGATGGCCGGATCGAGGACGACGAGGCCGGCTGCAGCCGCTTCGACTGCTCGAACTAGGCCGGTAGCATCTGAAAGTGACTGCTTGATGATGTAGGACCAGCCGGGTGTGTTTGGCGGCGGGTTCGTCGAAAGGTACTCCCGGTCGCTCTCGGCCGCCATAACCACAACGCCGATCTGCGGCCACTGTGCCTTCACGGCGTGAACCGCTGACAGCGCCTGTGGATCGCCGTTGAGACGGATGTCGACGAGCAGCACATCGGGCGGAGAAGCGGCACAGAGAGCCTTGAGATCATCCTTGCTCGTAGCCGTTCCGGCCACTTCCATGCCCGGCTGCGTCGAAAGGGCCAGACGCAGCATGTCGCGCCACAGCCCTTCGTCTTCGACGATCAGGAGCCGCAACTTGTCGTCGCTCCGCTCTCCTTGCATGAGCTCCGGTCGCTCCTCCAATTCGCTTTCTGTCTCCAACTTCGCCTGGTCAACGCATTCCGCAGGCTCGTCCATCCATTGATAGAGCCCGTGTCTGTTATCGGGCACATGCCATCTATCTTTAGGGCTAAGAGATGTTTTCTCATCCCGCAGACAAAAAGCGTGGCTATCTCTTAAGGGCTGACCCTGATGGCAAGCGCTTCTGAACGAGGCTCGTTTCATCCTTCTGAATTCAGGACTTAGTGCTAACACCCAGGCCAAATCGGGGGTTAGCACCATATTGCTAGCTTCCCGGGAGGACGAAAAATCCTGCGGTATGGAAAAAGGATCTCCCGCCCGTGTGGGCATCGTGCTATATGCCGATGTTTTGGACGGTGAGTATTACTTGCGGCGAGAACGTGGCGACAAGGGATGGCCGCCATTGAAGCGGGGCCTGGCCCCGACAGTAGCGACCAGGGAGGTCAGCAAATGAAGAAGTTGATGAGGCTCGTAAAGCGAGTCGCTCACGAGGAAAAGGGTATTACCGGCCTCGAGACCGCCATCATCTTGATCGCCTTCGTAGTCGTGGCGACCGTCTTTGCGTTCGTCGTGCTGAGCACGGGTTTGTTCAGCTCCGAGCGCGGGAAAGAAGCCGTCTACTCAGGCCTTCAGAAGACCGAAGGTTCGCTTGAACTACGGGGCAGCGTTATTGCAGTCACGACTAACGGCGCCATCTCGAAGATCATCTTCGATGTGGCTAACGCCGCTGCCGGTGAGCCGGTCAATCTAGACCCGGCCGCGACAAGCAACAAGATGGTCGTCGACTATCGAGACGCCAATGTGAACGTTGCCGATGTCCCTTGGACTGTGAATTGGATAGTGCCGCCACAAAGCTCCGCCCCGAACAACCTGTTGCAGGAAGGCAAACTTGCCGAGATAGATATTGATGTATCAACGCTAACCGACGGGAATGGCACGGCGGTCACTTTGGGCGCTAACCAGGCCTTCACCCTGGAGGTGAAACCACCTCTCGGCGGCACCATGGTTATCGCGCGCACAACGCCTGCCGGTCTCGATGCGGTGGTCGACCTACATTAGCCAGGTCAATTGCCAAAAGGAGCGGCACAGCGGCTGAGGAAGAAACAGCCGCAAGAGGAAGGACCGCTCTACTCGGCAAGGAGGCAGAAACATGGAACTAAACGCGAAGCTTGCCTCTCTCGAGGATGAGGTCAAACTCCTCAAGGGAGAAGTCAAGCTAATACTCAGTGAGATAAGGACCGCAATACTTGGTCAGGACAATCCGTTCGCGGAGCCTGGCCAAGCTTTGCGTGCCAACCCCGGCGCCCTCGAATCACGGCCTCCGATAAGGGTAGTCCGGGTGCCGGCGGCGGAAGAAGAAGCGCTGGACGAACCTCCGCAGCGGGAGGTCACCTGGGAAGCAGAGCCGGAACCGAAGGTCCCGGACATCGACCTCTTCGAAGAGCCGGAACCCGAGGGGCCAAGCGCGCCACCCCAGCCGATCAAGCAGGAGCCTGTGCCTGAGCCGCCGGTCGCGATCGTCGAGCCAGCGCCGGCCGCGCCTCCACTGCCTGCACCGCCTCCCGTCCAGGCTGCGCCTGCTGAGAAGAGCGAGCCGCGCTGGAGTCTGATAACCATCGCGGGACTGGCAGTCTGGGCCGAGGAAGCTTCAAAACAGATTGGGCCCGAGCGACTTCAGACACTCATGGACCTCTGTGAGTTCAGTGGCTACCTCTCCGCGCCGGCGAAGGAAGCCCTGATGAAAGTCGCGAGCCTCGGCCAGGCGGACGAGCCCGAAACGCCTGCTTCCGTCAACGACTGTCTCGTCGTCCTCGCTCAGCTTGATGCACTGCTGAAGAGCGATGAGCCTATAGGTCAGAACCTCCGGGACGTGGCCGCCAAGTGGCAGCAATCAGCCTAGGAGGGGCAACGGAGTCTCTCCCCCGGGAGTGAAGGATCAACAGGGGGTGCCACCATCGAAAAGGCCATTACCACAATCATGCTGACCGTGGCAGGGATCGTCGCCGTCGTGGCGGTCGTTAATGCTGTTTTGCCTAGCGTCGACCGCACGAGCGGCGCCCTCACATCTACCGCCAGCGTCATTGATGATCGGCTGGGCAGCCAGGTGGAGATAGTCCACGCAACGGGCGAAAACGGCGCGGTCTCTGCCGACATCTGGGTCAAGAACGTGGGCTCAACAGTCATCAGCTCCCTCGACAAGATGGACGTCTTCTTCGGCCCGGAAGGTTCCTTCATGCGCATTCCCTACGGCGGCGACAGTTGTACCGCCCCGTGTTGGCAATATGACATCGAGAACGACACCCAGTGGAAGCCGACCGCGACGCTCCACATCGTCGTTCATCTAGAAGACGCTCTGGAAACCAACACAGTCTATTACACCCAGATCGTCGCATCGAACGGTTCCAGCGACGCGAAGTTCTTCACCGTCTAGGGAGAGACATGGAGACCAGCATCCCCGCCCTTCTCATAGCAGGGATCATGATGATCGCTACCGTCGTCATGGCGAGGAGCGGTTACAGCTCGGTTGACCGGCTGGGTCAATCATGGCAACTGATGGAAAACCGTCTTGAGCAGCAGGTACGAACGCAGCTTTCCCCGGTAGAGGCGATCGTCGACTCCAGTCACGCCAATATCACGTTGCGAATGCGGAACGACGGCCAGACCTCGATCGCTGACTGGTCACGCATGGACGTGGTGGTCGAGTACTTCTCTGAGGACGGTATGCGCTATGCCCAGTGGGTTCCCTACACCTCGGGCGCGCTGCAATCGAACACGTGGACATTGGTCGACATCGAAAACGATTCCTTCGAGCCCGGCATCTTGAATCCGGGTGAGACAGCTGAAATACGAGTGCGCATCAATCCAGTTATGGGAACAGGGACGAACGCATGGGTCATCGTTTCGACAGAGAACGGCGTCACGCTGTCGGCGGAAGTAACCGGATAGGAGCAGGAACATGCCTCTACAGGACGCTTGGGGCGAGACACGGCGGGTCATAGCGACAGGAAATCCCGAGGTTGACAAGAAGATCGGCGGTGGCATACCCGAGGGCTCTCTGTCGCTCATTGAGGGCCAGTCGGACTCAGGAAAGAGCGTGCTCTTGCAGCAGCTTATCTGGGGCGCGCTGTCGGAGGACTTTAGCGTCATCTATTACACCACGGAGAACACTACCCGAAGCCTTCTGCGACAGATGGACAGCCTGGGTTGGAACGTGATGGACTACTTCCTGCTGGGTAAGCTCAACATCTATACAGTCCCATCGGCAATGACGTCCGAGGAGTCGCTGACCTTCTTCAGCCGGCTGCTCAGCCACATATCACGCCAATCCAGCTATGACATCTTCGCAATGGATTCCTTGACGTCGTTTGTCTCCCACGTCCCCGAACGCGATACCCTGACTTTCTTCACAGCAATGAAGAACATCTGCGACCAGAACAAGTCAATGCTCATTACGCTGCATGCATATGCCTTCGACGAATCGATGTTCATCCGCATCCGTTCTATCTGCGACGCTCACTTGAGGCTACGAATTGAAGAAGTGGGCGACCAGCTGGTGAAGGTGCTGGAAGTGGCCAAGGTCCGCGGAGCCGAAAAGAGCACCGGCAATGTCGTCAGCTTCGAAGTGGAGCCCGGCATGGGTATCAGGATCGTGCCCATAACAAAAGCAAAGGCTTAGGATGCCAAACAGACTGCCTTTTCCCGCCGAGAACGTTGTCGACGACCACAAGAACGGTCATGGCACCTGCGCCCTCGAGAAGCTCCTTCCTAAAGAGCTGCTGGAGCGTGCGAAGGTCTCGCCGCATCTCTTGGATTACCTGCACATGGTTCCGATGGCGACGGTGGGAGTTCCCGATTACTATCCCACGATCAGCCGCAAGCTGGGCGAGTTGGAGCATCCTAACGTCATCTATCCTGTCACCGACGACGTCTTCATCCACATCTACCCGGACTTAGAGGACCCGCGGAACTATTACATCCCGATTGAACCGTCGACAGGCATCGCAATTGAGGAACTCCTGGCGGAAGTAGAACGGCGCCTGCTGGACTATGTTGACCTTCTGGCAAAGGCCGAGACGACTGAGGAGAGGATACAAGCGCTTTCGGAGGCCGTGGAGTGCTGCTGCAGCGTCAAGGGTGAGTCAAAGAACAACGGCGACAAGAAGAAGAACGGCCACTCTGCCTTCCGAGGCAGCAAGGACGGTCGCGTTCCTGTCACGCGTCGAGAACTGGAAACGATAAAGTACATCGTGCTTCGCGACAAGATAGAAATGGGCATTTTGGAGCCACTAATCAGGGATCCCAACATTGAGGACATCGGCTGCGCCGGCCTTGGCCCGGTCTTTGTTGAACATAAGGTGTTCAAGGGACTGAAAAGCAGCCTCGTTTTCGAGGCGCACGAGGAGCTAGACGACTTCGTGCTTAGGCTTTCGGAGAACATTAAGAAGCCCGTCACGTTCAAGCATCCCATCGTCGATGCCGCGCTTCCAGACGGCTCCCGTATCAACATCGTCTACGGCGGTGAGGTCTCGAAGCGAGGGAGCAACTTCACCATCCGTAAGTTCACCGAAACACCGATCAGCGTCATGGAACTGATCAACTTCGGGACCATGAACTTCGAGATGGCCGCCTATCTGGCGCTGGTGGTCGGCGACGGACTCAACTTGTGGGTGTCCGGAGAAACGGCTTCCGGAAAGACGACCCTCCTGAACGCCATCACCACGTTCATCCGGCCGGACGCCAAAATCGTGACCATCGAGGATACACCGGAACTCCAGGTGCCACACGTCAACTGGATTCGCGAGGTCGTGCGAACAGCCACCGACGATCAGGGCGCCGCCGTCGATATGTTCGGGCTTCTCAAAGCAGCCCTGCGACAACGTCCGAACGCAATCCTTGTCGGCGAGATCCGTGGTGAGGAGGGCGCCGTAGCGTTTCAAGCGAAGCAGACCGGCCACCAGGTTATGTCCACGTTCCACGCCTCGACAGTTGAGAAGCTGATTCAGCGTGTCACCGGCAGCCCCATCAGCGTCCCGAAACCCTACATAGACAACCTGAATATCGTAGTAATCTGCAGCGCTGTTCGCCTTCCAAACGGAAGGATAGGCAGGCGCGTCGTAAGCATCAACGAAATTATCGGCTATGACCTTTCATCGGACTCATTCTCATTCGTCGAAGTGTTCCGCTGGAACCCGGCAGACGATGCCTTCGAGTTCATAGGCAACATGAACAGCTATCTTCTGGAGAACCGCATCGCGCCAAGGCGCGGGTTCACTTCCAGGGACAAGCGAAAGATATACACGGAGCTGGGGAAGAAAGCCGCCATTCTGGAGAAGCTGCAGCAACAGGGCTGTACGAACTTCTATGATCTCTATCAACTCCTTGCTAAGGCGCAACGCGAAGGTCTCTTCTAGCTCCCTAGCGGAACGCGACAGTCTGGAAAAGCCGGCCCGCTTCTTCGGAAAGGATCCTGTTGCCTTCGACCTCATTACGCAGCTCACCTACATGTCCGCCATCGCGACCGGCGGCATCTCTCGTGCCCAGCTCTTTGAGCACACATCGAAACTGGGGTACAGCACTTCGGTCCTGTTCCGTCGCATTCACTGGGCGGCCCAGCGATTGAACTACGACTACGCTCAGGCCTGTGAAGCGGTCGCAGAAACGCTGACCGACGAGAACATGCGCAGCCTTCTCCTCCGCTTTGCCAGCGCCCTGGCGTCCGGCGAGGGCGAGGCACCGTTCCTCGCCCGAGAGATGGAGGTGCAACTGGAACTGTACGGCAAAGGCTACGAACGCGACCTGGAAACACTGCAGCGCTGGACTGACGCCTACGTAGCACTAATGGTTTCGGCGGCGCTGATCGTCGTCATCTCCCTCGTGTCGATGATGATCTACAGCATGGGAGTCGGCCTGATCATCGGCCTGGCTGCAGTCGTCATCGGCACGACTTTCCTCGGGTGCTGGATCGTGTACAGCGTGGCCCCTCTAGAGGTCAAGGCTTGCAACCTGGCCGGATATTCCCATGAGCGCCACTTCTCCTCACTCTTAGCCAGATACATCTTGCCTGCCGGACTATGCCTGAGCGCCATCACGATGCTGCTAGGGTTCGGCTTGCCCTTCGCTTTCATTACCATGTCCATCTTCTTCCTGCCGGTTGGTCTGCTGGCCATGCGCGAGGACCTTCAGATCGATCGCCGGGACCGCGACATAGCTAGCGTTATCCGCGCCCTGGGCAGCATGGTCGCAGCTATGGGCAGCACCGTCGGCGAGGCCTTGACTCGGCTCAACCGCCGTTCGTTAGGATCGCTGGAACCGCAGGTGAAGCGCCTGCACGTTCGCCTGAAGAACGGCCTTCGATCAGACATGTGCTGGACCCGTTTTGCGGCCGAATCGGGCAGCGAGCTTGTCTCTCGTTCCGTTCGCATCTTCTGGGATGGCTTGCGGCTGGGCGGCGACGCCGAGCGCATCAGTTTCCTGGCATCGATGTTGGCAATGAAAGTATCCCTGCTCCGCGCGAGCCGCAAACTGGTTTCTTCAACCTTCACCTTCGTTATGATTCCGTTGCACGTGGCCCTTCTCTCGATTTTGCTGTTCGTAACGGAGGTGCTCGCGATCTTTGGTTCAAAAATGGCTGAAGTGCAGGCCCAGGGGCTCAATCAGGGCGTCGCGGCGGAGGCGAACGTGTCGACGACACTGATGTTCGCACCGCCCGACATCGGCTTGGTTCGTTCTTTCATCATCGCCGTTATCATCGTCCTCACTGCCGCTAATACGATTGCCCCCTACGCGGCCGCTGGAGGTCATCCCTACAAGCTCTGCCTTTATGCTTCGGTCATGTGTTTCCTTTCGGGCGTGGCGATGCTGGTGATACCGGTCATAGTGCAGGCACTCTTTGCCAGCGTCAGCGCCCCGATGTAACGGTTGGAGGCGAGTATGAGACTACCTTTCTTCAATTTCGGAGGCAGCCGGAACGAGACGCCGGAGGAGGACCAATTCGTCGTGATGCCCAACGAGTTGTTAAACCCACCCGAGGATGAGGAGGAAGAGGAGGAAGAAGAAGAAGAACAGGAAGAAGAGCACCAGCCGGGTGACAAAGAAGAGGAGCCGAAGTACCTGCCCGGCGACGATGAGATGCTAAAGGTCTTCACAAGCGTCGACGAGGACTTTGTCGACAATTCCGACCTCACCTCTGAGCTCGAGGATGTGCCCGCAGAGGAGCTTGTTCAGGAACTTCGCGTGCTGGCGTCCGCTTTCGGCATCCGAATCAACCCATCCGACGAAGAAGCCGTTTAGCTTTTCATCTATCGTCATGAATGCACGCTTCTCCATTGTCTTTCCGTGCCTGGCCATGCTTCTTGCGGCCATTGCCGCCGGATCCGCGGTTGCCGTCCACGGCGCCTCGTCCCGTCAGGTCGATGAGGCCGCACCTGCGTCTGTGACCGCCGTGCTAACACCTTCCGAGCCAACTCGCTTGGCTCCGACGCGCGCGCCGCTGCCGACTTCGTCCCCGACCATGACCGACAGCTCCACCACACAATCGAGACTGATGCCGGTGCCTCAGAACGCCCAACCATCAACGCAGGCCAGCGAACTGGCTGGCCCCGGTTCGCTCCTACGGTCGCAGCCGACGCCGCAGCCACACCGTCCGACCGTCATCCTCGATCCCGGACACGGCCGCGGCGACCCCGGCGCCGTCCATCACACCGCCGATGGCGATGTCGATCTCACGGAAGCCGAGGCGAACCTCGACATCGCCGAGAACCTGCGCCGGTTCCTGGAGGCCAAGGGCTACGACGTGTACATCACCCGCTCCGGTTACGGAAAGCCGCTGGCAGTGGGATCATTGACGCAGGCGCTTATCTCCGGCGACCTTATGAGCCGCGTCCGGCTGGCCAGCGCCGTTGACGGCGACGTCTTCATCTCCATCCACAACAACGGCTCGCCGGACCCGGAAGCCTCCGGTACCGAGATCTGGTACTGCGGACAGAACAGTTTCGGCGACGAGAGTGCGGGGCTAGCCAAGCTAGTACTGGATGCTGCCGTACAGGGGCTGAAGGACTATGGCTACGACACGGTACGTCGAGGCGTACAGGAGGACGCGACTGAGCACGATTCGCCGGGGTTCTGCCAGTTCCTGGTGACACGCGAGGTTCAGATGCCGGCCATCCTCACGGAAACCCTCTTCCTGACAAATGACGCCGATGCCGCCGTGCTCAAGGACCCGCTTGCCCGTGAAGACGTCGCAGACCGCGTCGCGCAGGCAATCGATACATTTCTCAAAGAACGGGATTCAGCTAATTGAGCAGGGCCACCCTTAGGGGCGCCAGCGGACTATCGTCCCTCCCCGTCAAGTTCGCGCTATCGGCTGCTATTCGCGTCCTTTCGAAGAACACACCATAGATCCGCTGCGCGTCCGCCGGTCCGCGGTCCCAGGATGCCAGGTACATCGTCGCAAGTCCGAGGATACGGACGGTACCGCCATCGGGCGGCGTGACGATCGGTACTACCATGAGGCGCCCGACGCCTTCTTCTGACCCGCGAACGCATTCCGAGCGAGGTAGTTGGAGGTACGGGTTGAATCCGGTTATGCTTCCATCCGCATCGAAAGTAACGTCGCACCACTCCAGACCAAGGTAATCGCCCATGCCGTCACCGATCTCAAAGTTGTAATAGTCGCCCAGCGCATCAAATGTGCCCGCGATCAGTTCCGCGCCGGCTGGCAGCGAAGGAACAACATCGCCGGCGGACCAGACGCCCGTCTCGTCCTGTCGACAGCCCGCCGCCAATACTTTCTCGTAGCCTTCGGTGCCGGCGCCTGTCACGTCGAGTGGTACAAGACCAAGCGCTCCTTGGCTGCTCCCGTTCAAATCCAACGTATATACGCGGCCGGGGACAAGACCAAAGCAGCCGCCGCCTGGGGCTGGCTGCCCCACCACGACTCCCCACGGACATATCGGCGCGCCTGCTGCGCCTGACACCTGCGCTGTCGCTGACCGCTCCGTGGAAAAGACATTCGACAATCCTAAGTGGTCGAGGAAGAGCAGGCTGAGATCGGCTTCAGAAGTGGCCGTAACCGTATCCAAGGTGCCGTCGGGCTTGCCGGCAGGACGCAAATCGGCGAAGGTGCAGCAGTGGATGCGCGAGGTGTCGCGCTCGTTGTTGGCCATCCAGTTGTTAGCGGCGACAAGAGCATCCTCGCCGTTGCCGTTGGTGGCCAGTTGACGGGCAGCCGCAAGCGCCATATTCTCCGCCTCCCACTGGGCCTTGCCGATGCGAGAGATGTAGACGGCGAGGTCCAGCGCGACGCCGGCGAAAACCACGACTAGGGCGACGAGCAAAATGCCTTTCGCCATGCGGCTGCCGCTTGCGGACTTCAACCCCGGAGAAGCCGGAAAAGCGCTCCGATCTATTATCGACCACCAGCGCGGCAGCGGAGAGGCCATCCTAAGGAGTCGCATATCCTCTCAACGCGCTATAATCGGGGGCAACTGTCACAGCGATAGTCATTCAGGAGAATCGATTGAGGAAGATCCTATCATCGCCGTGGGCGGCAATTGCGGTTCGCTGGCTTGCCTTGCTGGTGGCAACAGCTTGGCTGGCCTATTTCATCACCAGCAGCGCACCACAGGCCAGGCCGCAGGTCTTTCACTCTACCGTCCTCTTCCAGTTCGTCGCGCTCCTGCCGGCAGCGCTCTTCGCCGTCTACCTCCTGCTACGGCGGCGTCTCCCCGGAGGCTCACCTCTCGACTGGCCGCTGCTCGCTTTCGTAGGCGTCTACCTGCTCGCGACCGTCACCTCTGTCGCCTGGAGGGTGAGCCTGGACAGCTCGCTCATCCTCCTGCTGGCAGTCATCGTTTTCTACGCGCTCAGCGACCTGCACTGGCTCGACACGGCGGGCCTGCAGCGCGCCTTCATGATCGCAGCCGCGTTCGCTGCCTTTTGGGCCCTCTGGAAAGTCGGCGGCGACTACCTGGACTGGCTGCGCTTTGCCAAGTCGACCGGCGGCCTCACCCTCGGCAGTCTGCTCCCTCCCACCGTTCCGAAGGTCCATGGCGTCGGCGACCACCCGAACATTCTGGGCATGACGCTCGTCCTGGCGATGCCGTTCTACGTACTCGGTATCTACCGACCGGCTCCGCGCTGGCTCCGGGCGCTTTGGGCCCTGTTCCTTTTCGCGGCACTCTGGGCCGTCTTCCTGACGCTGTCGCGCGGGGCCTGGATCGGCGCAGCTGTCGCGATAGTCCTGACCGTCGCCGGCCTCATTCTGGCCAAACGCTCATGGTCGTTCGCGGATTTGCGACACGCCATGCTGTCGAACTCGCGGACGAGAGTGCTTTTGATCGCTGGCGGACTTACTGTTCTTCTTCTTCTCGTCGTTGCCGCGGCCGTTCTGCTTACGCAGTCGAGCGTGCGGCCGCAGTGGCTTTTCCGCGAATCACTCTCACCTCGCCGCGACGTCTGGAGTGCCGGTATCAATCTCTTCCGCGACCACCTGCTTCTCGGCGGCGGCCCCGGCACCTTCGGCCTGCTCTACCCCCAGTACAGCGGTGCCTTCCCCATTTATGCCATCCACGCTCATAACGGCTTCCTCCAGGTCGCCGACGACGCCGGACTTATCGGCCTCGCAGCTCTCGCCTTCCTGCTGGCTACCATCGCCTGGATGCTCTGGCAGAGCTTCAGGCACGGGGATACAGAGCAGCGGCTGCTCGCGGTTGCCTGTGCGAGCGCCTTGGTCGGTTTTGCTGTCCATAACCTGGCCGACGCCGCGAACGTCTGGAAGGGCGCCCTTGTCGCCGTGGCAGCCGTCACCGCCATCAGTGCCAAGAACTATCGCTCTCTTCCTCCTTCCGAAGAAGGCGCTGCATCGTCCCGCTCAGCCGGAAGGCTGCGGCGAATCGGGAGGTATCTCCCGCGCGGCGTCTTGGCCGTTGCGTTCATCGCTCTGCCGCTGGTCTGGCTACCCATCGACTACGCTCACCTCCACTACTCCCACAGCGTCGACGACCTGGCCGTCGGCAACACTGCCGGCGCCGTCGACGAGGCGAAGCGCGCGGTCGACCTCGACCCCGACCTGGCCGTGAACCAGCTCCAGCTTGGTATCGCGGAAGCAGCCGCCTACAGGAGCGGCGAAGGCCCCTATTACCCGCCTGATCCCGCCATCGCCGCCTTCCAGCGAGCCATCGACCTCGACCCGCGGAGCGCCATCGCCTACGCCAACCTCGCCCGCATCCTTGCCGACGATGGCCGGAACGACGAAGCGCAGCAGGCCGCCCTCGAGGCCAAGCGTTACGCCGGCGCCGACGACGCCGTCCTCCTCGTCGCCGGCACCGTCCTCGAAGACGTCGGCGCGACTGATCAGGCAATCCAAGCCTACGCCCAGGCCATTACCTACGCTCCATCTATCGCCGATTCCGGCTTCTGGCTCGATAGCGATTTCCGCAAGGCCCACTACGCCGAAATCATCAGTTATTCGCTCATTTCTCTCAGCCCCTGCGCGACCGGCAACCTCGTCGCCCACGTCTCCGCCGACCTGTCGCCGAGTAAGCTCCAGCTTTCCGCCCTGCGCGACTCCTGTCGTGACGCCGTGGCCAACGATCCCACCAACCTCGATGGTCGCGTCGAACTCGCCCAGATCTCGATGGCCCTCAACGACTACCAGACTGCCCACGACCTCCTAACCGATGTCCTGAACCGTCAACCTGATCTCGCAGAGGCTCACACCGCGATGGGCGAATGGTACGATACCCAAGGCGACGTCTCATCTGCCCGTGCCGAGTGGACGACCGGCGGCGAGCTCGACGACGCGGAGTCGCTGCTCCTCCTCGGCCAGAGCTATCCGGCGGGCCAGGTCCCATCCCAGGTTGTCGACCGCCTTGCGGCCCTGGCGCCGACCACGGGCGGTGGCGCGAAGTCGTACGCCATCGGCTGGGTCTACTTCCGGATGAAGTTCGGGCGCCAAGAGCCGGCGGGCTACGTCCTGCCGCCCGGTGACTGGCAAAACGCCGTCCCTGTCCTTTACAATCAGATTCAGCAGACCCTTCAGCAGTGGCGACGGGACAGGCTAGACCCAAAAACGCACACGCTCCCACCGACACCCCAAAATCCCCCCTAAGAGAGAGGCGCAGGTCCGTCCCTCTCGCTAACATTAGGGCAACGAACTTGGGGGAGGGACCGATGAAAGACGCATTCTCGAGAATCTACGGATGCCACAAGTCCCCTTGGGGCAAGGTGTTCGGGCCGGCCTTCACGCCGCAAACCTACCTGCGCGCCTTCCACCTGCTGATGATGTTCCCGCTTGGCACCGTCTATTTCACCGTGCTTGTGACAGCGCTCGCCCTCGGCGGCGCCATGATCTGGACCATTGTCGGGCCCCTCATCCTCATCCCAACCCTCCTCCTCACACGTTGGACGGGCGACGGCGAGGCCTGGGCCGTCCGCCACGTCGCCCAAATCGATCTGCGCCGTCCGCCGACTGCCATCGAACGCGGCCAATCCGCTCGCTCCCAGGTATGGACGCGCATCATCGACCCCAGCACTTGGACGGGACTCGTCTACCTCTTCGGGCAGTTCCCCATCGGCATCGCGACGTTCACCATCATAGTGACCGCATACTCTGTCGCCGGCAGCTTTGCAATCGCACCGCTGATCTTCAAACTCGGCGGCGGCGCGCTTGAATTCGATGCTTGGCGAACATTCGACACCCCGCTCGAGGGATTGCCTCTTGTCCCAATCGGCATCGCCACCTTCTTCCTCGCTGCTCATATCGTCGATGCCATGTCCGCCCTCCACGCCGTCTGGGCGCGATTCCTCCTCGGTTCCCGTGCGAAGACCGTCCCGCAGCTCCCGCTCATAGAAACCCCGCCAACCGACTCGGGCGGCGGCCCTGGAATTGCCATAGACGTAGTGGAGCCTTCCACCGAGACATGGGCCCCGGGAGAACTGCCCGATGCCATAAAGTCGCTGACGGTACGCGAGAAGGAAGTCCTGGCGCTCATCGCGCGCGGCTACTCCAACGCCGAGATCGCCGAAGCGTTCGTCGTTAGCGAGGGAACAGTCAAGACGCATGTGAAGAGCCTGCTTGCCAAGCTCGGCCTTCGCGACCGTACACAGGCCGCTTCCTTCGCCTACGAGACCGGCTTTGTGCACCCACGGCAGGCACAAGAAATCCCCGTATCGATAGCTGACCGAAGGCTCGCCCGCTAGCCTCGCCTTTACAGAACGTTAACGCAGTGAACGATATTTCGGACCCAGAACATTTGACCGAGCACATCCGAGGCCTTATCATCGATTCGGTGGGGAGCCGGCTCTTCTTTGCCAAGAGCGGTTCCCCGTCTTGATGACGAGCTAATAATGGAGATGTTTTGATGACCACTTCCATGGACTCGAAAAAGAAGGAGGACGCTCTGCAGCCCGCAAACGGCCAGGTGGATGACCTCATCGTTCGCGCCACTGACGTTGCGAAGACCTACGACACCGGCAAGGTCAAGGTTCGCGCCCTTCGCGGCATTAACCTTTCTGTAAAGCGCAGCGAGATCATTGCCATCATGGGGCCTTCCGGCTGCGGCAAAACGACCCTCCTCAACTGCCTGAGCGGCCTCGACAACATCGACTCCGGCACCATCCTCGTCGACGGTGCTGACATCAACCGACTCTCGGACAATCAGAAAACCGAGTTTCGCGCCCGCCGCATGGGCTTCGTCTTTCAGTTCTACAATCTGCTGCCTGTCCTCTCGTCCATCGAGAACGTCGAACTGCCGTTGTTGGTCTCCGGCATCAGTTCCCGCCAGGCGCGCAAACGGGCCCACGTCGCTCTCGATCAGGTACACCTTGGCGATTGGGCCCAGCATCGCCCGGCCGAGCTTTCCGGCGGACAACGCCAGCGCGTCACCGTTGCCCGCGCCCTCGTCAACGACCCCGCAATCGTCTGGGGCGACGAGCCGACCGGCGACCTCGACAGTACGAGCGCTCAGGAGATCATGGACCTGATTTGCGAGCTGAACGCTGAGCGCGGGCAGACGTTCGTTCTTGTCACGCACGACGCCAAGATCGCCGCCCGGACGCACCGGATCGTTTACATGGTCGACGGCCTCGTCGTCGACGAGAAAGTGAATAACTAGCCTCTCACACGGTCGCAGTAACGGCTTAGGAGACGACATGCAGAGCCTCTTCGGCATCCCCATGAACGACATCATGATCGTGCTGCTGGTTCTGCTCGGCATCAGCCTTGCGACCATCGCCTTCGTCGCTCTGCGGCACCGCGTCATGTTCATGATCGGTCTGCGCAACATCCCCCGGCGGACGGCGCAGACAGTCCTCATCATCGTTGGACTCATGCTCAGCACCGTCATCATCTCCGCCGCGTTCACGACCGGCGACACCGTCGACCACAGCATCACGAAGATGGTCTACGACATCATGGGCCATGTCGATGAGACCGTCCGGTTGGGAAAAGGCGAGGGCGCGGATGGGGGCACCGCGGGGCCCGCCATCCCTCGGCCGGACCCGTTTCCCGAATCAGTCGCGACCGACCTCCAGCAGCACTTCCAGGGCGACCCTGAGATCGCCGGCTTTATGCCTGTCATAATGGAGCCCGTCGCCGTCTCGAATCCTGAGACCAAGCTGCACACACCGATGGTCATGTTGAATGGCCTCGACGCCTCTAGCCTCGGCGCATTCCCCGACGTCGTCGACACGAAAGGCAAGCTGGTAGACGTAGGCGCGCTGGCCGACAATGAGGTGGTCGTCAATCAAAGCTTGGCCGACGAGATCGACGCGGTGCCCGGCCAGAACGTCGACGTCTACTACCAGAACCAGCAGTTCAGTTTCCGCGTTGCCGCCATCGTCAAAGACCGCATAGCTACAGGCTCGCTCGGCAATCCAAAGACGGGCATGGCGACGCGAATGGACACTCTTCAAAGATTGTTCAACATGCCCGGCCAGATCAACTACATCGCCGTCGCCAACGTCGGCGGCGTTCTCGGCGGAACAAAGGTCGCCGACAGCGTGACCTCGAAGCTCGAAGACCAGCTCAAGGGAACGCAGTACACCGTCGAATCCAACAAAGCCGACGGCGTCGATACCGCGCAGCTCGCGGGTAACATCTTCATGACGATGTTCATGGTCATGGGCTTGTTCTCCATCGGCGCCGGCGTGCTGCTGACCGTCATGATCTTCGTCATGCTGGCCGCCGAGCGGAAAACGGAAATGGGTATCAGCCGCGCCGTCGGCATGAAGCGCCGCCACCTCATCGAAACTTTCGTCTCCGAGGGCATGGGCTACAACATGCTCTCAGGGCTTGTAGGCGTAGCGTTAGGCGTCATCGTTGCATTTCTCATTACCGGCGCAATGGGTTTTCTGATCGGCAAATATGTGAGCGTCGAATCGAAGATCACTGTTCGCAGCCTCGTAATGTCCTATTCGCTTGGAGTCGCCCTCTGCTTCATTACGGTCGTGTTCTCATCGTGGCGAGTCAGCAACTTGAACATAGTGCGCGCTATTCGTGACCTCCCCGAGCCACAGAAGCGCCCGGGCCGGCGCTCCCTGATCTTCGGTGTCCTGCTCCTGCTGTTCGGCGGCCTGCTCATGCTTAGCGCCTTGTCGTCCAGGCAGGCAGCCGCCTGGGCCACCGGCATTTCCTTCGTCCTCATCGGCATTGCTCTGGTTGGTCGATACCTGCGCGCGCCCGAGAGACCCATGTTCACCGGCGTCGGATCAGCCCTCCTCGTCTACTGGGCCCTTGCTGCCGGCGACCGCATTCCGGGTCCTCACCTGCACGGCGGCATGGAGCTGTTCTTCATCAGCGGTGTAATGATGGTTGCAGCGGCCACTTTTGTCGTCATGTATAACGCTCAATTGCTGCTCGGCCTGCTTTCCCTCGGCGGCCGTCGTTGGGGGCGCATCTTTCCGGCGATAAAGACCGCCGTAGCCTACCCGCTTGCGAGTAAGTTCCGTACCGGCATGACAATGGCCATGATTGCCCTCGTCATCTTCGCCCTGACCATGATGTCTGTCATGAACAGCAACTTCAATCGCGTCTTCCTGACGCAGGAGTCGCGTGGAGGCTGGGACATAGAAGTCCAGGAGAATGCCTCAAACCCCATCATCGACCTTAACCAGGCGCTCGCCGGCTCGGACGTGGACACGTCGAAGTTCCAGGCCGTGGGACGGATCGCCATCCCGGGCCTATCCATCGACCGAGTGCGCCAGGCCTCCGACAGCGGCAAGGCTGTCACTGATCTCCCTGTCTATCGCATCGCCGGATTGGACACCTCATTCCTAACGCAATCCAACATCAAGCTCCAATCGCGCGCGACAGGCTATGACAGCGACGCAGCCGTCTGGGAGGCCCTCGCCAAGGACCCGTCGCTCGCAGTCATCGACGCCTTCGCTACCGGCGGCAGCGGCTACCAGATGGGTGCAGCAAGCTTCCGGTTGCAGGGAATCGATCCTGGACAGAAGACCTTTGACGCTGTTCCGCTCGACATCGTTGACGCCAACACCGGCGCTACCACTTCGGTCAAGGTTGTCGGCGTAATGGCTTTGGGCCCCAGTGCCAACTTCCCTGGTCTCTTCACAAACGCCTCGACAATTGACCAGCAGTTGGGTGGCCCAGCATACAGCCTGTATTACGTGAAACTGACAGGGGGCCAGGACGCCAAGGCCGTTGCCAAACAAATAGAGGCAGCCCTCTATACCAAAGGCGCGCAGGCAGTATCGCTCCAAGCGCAAATGGACGAGAACACGGCGACATCGCAGGGGTTCTTCTACATCATGGAGGGATTCATGGCGCTGGGACTCGTCGTCGGAATCGCGGCCGTCGGTGTGATCGCCTTCCGTACGGTCGTCGAGCGCCGGCAGCAGATCGGCATGTTGCGCGCCATCGGCTACAGCCGCGGACAGGTCGCCCTGAGCTTCATGCTTGAATCGTCGTTCGTCACTCTGCTTGGGATTGCGACCGGCTTGGGGCTTTCGATTCTGCTGTCGTTCTTCCTCTTAACCAGCAAGTCGATGTCCGACATGGGAATGAGCGGCTTCTACATCCCCTGGCTAGAGGTGGTTCCTGTCTGCTTCGCCGCCTACCTGGCCGCCCTTGTGATGACCTTCATCCCCTCGCGACAGGCAGCGAGCATACCCATCGCCGAAGCTCTCCGCTACGAATAGGCGCATCTCAAGGAGGAGCGGCCGTCTCCTGTAGGTGCGTCCAGCATCTCACGGCTCCTTCGGTCGCTGCTTCAAGAAGGCAGCCACCTCATCCTTGAACCGCTGATCGGCGACGACCGTCAGATGGTCCCGCCCCGGTATCATCAGCAGTCTCGCTCCCGGAATTGCGTCTGCTGTTGCTCTAACATTGCCCGTCACGTCGTCGTCCACGCCTTTTACAATGAGGACGGGGATATCGACAGTGGCGAACGCCGCGGCTTCGATAGGTGGCGCGGGATTTCCGGCGCAAGCCGCGAGCGCCTTTAGGTCGTTGTTCGGGTCGACTTGGGCAAAGAGACGGAAGGCGAGGCCTGTCGGGTCTTTGATGGTCGCCAGGTCGTCGACCGACAGGGCCGCGGAAATTGCGCGACCCGCCTTCGCAGGCAACCCTTCGAGGACGTTGCCGGCGCCTCCCAGAACTACAGAGGTGAACTTCTCTGCGTGATGTGCCAGAAGCCCCAGGCTGATGAACGACCCCATCGAGTAGCCGAACAGGTCCGCTTTCTCGATACCCAAGTGACCCATCAGGTTGAGGACGTCGCCTTCCATCTTGCCGCCATCGTAGGCGGACGGTTGGTGCGGCTTGTCGCTCAGCCCATGACCTCGGCAGTCTATGGCGACGACGCGTCGCAAGGGCTGCAGCGTCTCGAATCCAGCCTGGCCCGACCCAGTTCAGCGCGATGCTGGCGGCAAAGCCATGCGCCAGGATAATGGGATAGCCCTCGCCCCAGGTCTCGTAGTGGATCTTGACGCCGTCGGAGTCGAAGAAGCCTGATTCTGAAGGAGTGAAGGTCATTCCCTCTTCCTGTCTTTCGAGGACTCACCGGGATGGCGGTATTCTAGCCGTTCCCTCGGATCGCCCGCAATTCCCCCGGCACCCTTGACGCGCGCTCATCCTCGCGTCAGCTGTTGCGGCATATGGCCGGACGCCGGACCTCCGGCTGTCTCTCCTCTTCATTGGGCGATTGTCCTGCTCATCAGCGAAGGCGCTTAATATTGTGCTCGACTAATCTGTGAAGAAGCTTCGCGAGGGTTAGCCAATCCTTGGACGATAGAATACCGAACATCTCGTCAGTGAATGCTGGCGACCTCGTTGCGAGGATGTCATTCATTCGCGCGCCCTTGTCGGTCATCTTGACCAGTACTGCGCGCCTTCTCCTCGGATCGTTCACTCGTTCCACCAATCCTGCGGCGGACATTCTATCGATGAGCGCTGTCGTGCTCTGGCTCTCTAGCATCAGCATCTTGCCAATCTCAGTGATGGGTAGCGACCCCCCGGTCGAGCCCAGGAGCCCCAGCACCGATGCTTGCGGCACCGTCAACCCATTAGCCGCCAGAGCACGACTGGCGACTTTACGCATGATAGTAGAGGCTACGTATAGTTCTCCCCACTCCTGGGTAGGCACGCTTCCTCCAGACTCGTATCTCACCGCCAAGTCGCGGCAAGACGATAACATACCGACGGCGGCCAGGGTAGGCCTCTCGCCCCGCATTTTGGGAATGGCGGGCGGTGGGGCCTTGCTCGTACACGCCAGACAAGGAACCTGTTTGACAAACCAGAACGCCGCGGCCACACTAAGCTCGGCGTCATCTAACCCCGCGAACTATGAGCGAGAACACTCACGATTGGAGGTTATCGCAGTGGCTACAGTCAGTAGGTTCGAGGTTCACCCCAAACTCCCCACAGCAACAAACAGGAAGCTCCTGATTCCTCTCAGCGTGTTAGTACTGGCAGTATTCGCAATCTTCGTCAGTTCTTGCGGAACAAAAGAAGAGACCGGCGGCGGGGCAACGACGTCGCCCGGCGACACGACCGGCGTCACCGACACGTCGATCAAGATAGGCAGCCTTCTTCCGGAAACCGGCGTCGCCGCGATGTACGGAGCCTCTTATGCCAAAGGCATGGACGCCTACTTCAAGTACATAAATGACCAGGGTGGCATTTATGGTCGCAAAATAGACTTCATCGTCGGCGACAGCCAGTACAGCGGGCCGATTGCCACCGAAGCAGCCCGCCAGCTCATCGATCAGGACAAGGTATTCGCCTTCATTGGGAACATGGGGGACTCGGTCGGCGAGGCCGTCAAACAGATGCTCGACGACCAGAACATACCCGACATGTTCTTGCTCGCCGGCGCCCAGGAGTTCGTAAGCCCCGTCCAGCATAACCGCTTCGTCGCTCAGGTTACCTACACAACTGAAGGCAAGATAATCGGAACCTATCTCGCCGCCAATTACGCCGGCAAGAAGGTGGGTATCCTGGCCCAGAGCGATAGCTACGGCAAAGAGGGCGAGGCAGGCATCAAACAGGAACTCCAGGACGAAAACGCCGACGTCACGACAACCACTGAGTACTACGACCCGAGCGTCACAGACGTCGCGTCCCAGGTGACGCGTCTGAAGGGAGCCAACGTCGACGTCCTCGTCTTCTTCGGCGGTGCTTTGCCGGGCGCGAGCATGATAAAGACCGTCCGCGAGACCCTCAGTTGGGACGTTCAGCTGATCATGAACGAGGGCTCCGGCGCTCCGGCCATCGCTTCGCTTGTCGGGGCCAACAACCTGGTTGGCATCATAACTCCCAACATCTTTGCGTCAACAGACATCGACAAGACTCCCAAATTCCAGGAGCTGAAGCAGATCTTCAACCAGTACGAGCCGGGCTCAAACTGGGACCAAGAAATGATGGCGTCTGTCGGGATGACCACGGCCCAGGCCTTCGTCGGTATTCTGAAGCTGACCGGCCCGAATCTCACTCGCGAGTCCTTTATCGCCGCGGCAGAGAGCGTCTGCAACTATCAGCCGGATACAACTTGGATGCCGGAAAGCACCAGCCCAACCGACCACAGTTTCGTCGAAGCGGAGATCCTCACTAGGGGCGCGCTTAATCCTGATCAGAGCGACCCCACTAGACTCGTCCTCTTCAATCCCTTCGGCGACATAGTGAACTTCGAATCGACTCCAGATTGCACGCCGGCGAAGATGCCCGCGGAGGCCAAGGGCCAGCCGGGGGTAGACATGGGGGTCTACTAAGAAACGGATAACCTCACGGCCCCAGGAGGGCCGATGAACGAAGTCTGCGACCAATCAGGTGCGGACGCCTGTCGATTATGACGATGGCCAGGCCAAGTCCGATTCCTATCTGAGGGCTGCGAAAGGAGACCAGGATGGTAGCGACTGCGAAACCGGAGGTCGAGTATTCCGAGAGGATCGGGAGGCTGCGCGAGAAGCTGCTCGCCAGCCCCTATGAGGCAGACATCGAGCGCGCCAGGTACTACACCCGGTCGTACAAGAAGACCGAGGGCCAGGGCGCGAGCATGCGTGCTGCGAGAGGACTGGAGGAAACCCTCCGCAACGTGAGCATCCGTATCGACGACGATGAGCTTTTTGTTGGAGCGCAGTCCGCCAAGACCGTAGCCTCTCTCATCGGCATCGAACGATCGCCGATGAGCCGTGCCGTCATGATCGGCATACCCTTCCACGGCAAGAGCGTCGAAGACATCAGGTTCATCGAGACTTTCGGTGCCGACTCGCCCGAATGGGTAAAGGCCATCCTCGAGATGCCGGACGAGGAGATCGCGGAACTGAGGGACGAGATCCTGCCCTATTGGGTCGGCAAGGACGCCCACTCCAAGATGGTAGCGAGATGGACCGAGGCAGGCTTCGATCCGTCGATGAACCTTACCATGTTCAGCGACGGCCAGGGCCACGTTACAGTCGGCATAAAGAAGGTCATGGACATGGGCTTCCGCGGCATCAGCAGACAGGCCACCGAGCAGCTTGCCAAGCTTCGCCCGGGACACGATCGCTACGAGCAGCGCAAGGACTTCCTCGAGTCCATCGAGGTCGTGACCAACGCCGTTTGTGAGTTCTCCGAGCGCTACGCCCGCCTCGCTGAAGAGCGGGCCGAGCAAGCTGGCCCGGAGCGGAAGGCGCAGTTGCTTGAGATCGCCGACCGCTGCCGTCGTGTCCCGGCCAACCCGCCGACGAGCTTCAAGGACGCTGTCCAGGCCGTCTGGCTGACCCAGTGCGTCACCCTGATGAGCTACGGCGACGACGCCATCTTCGCGCCCGGACGAGTCGACCAGTACCTCTATCCCTATTACAAGAAGGACGTCGAGGCCGGCCTGATCGACCGCGATGAGGCGCTGGAAGCCCTTGACGAGTACTTCATCAAGATCTCCACCTTCACCTTCTCCGGCCCCAACAACATCACCATCGGTGGTGTTCAGCGGGATGGCGAAGACGGCACCAACGACATCTCATTCCTGATGCTCGAGTCCTACAACCGCCTCAAGGGCCTTCGCAACGGCCTGGCTGTTCGCATCTCCGACAAGGCGCCCCGCGAGTTCCTCCTGCGGGCCTGTGAAACGCACCGAAGGACCGCCGGCATTGCCTTCTACAACGACGCCGTCTGTATCAGAGACATGATGGTTGACGGCTATGCGCTCGAAGATGCCCGCGACTACGGCGTTGTCGGCTGTGTCGAACTCACGAGCACTGGCAACAACAACGGCTACACCTCGGGAAGTATTTCCCACTTCGTGCGACCGCTGGAAATGGCTCTGAACGAAGGCCGCGCGCACCCCTTCGATTTCATGCCGCTGTTGGAGGGGAAGCCGCTCACCGCCAATGACATGCTGGAAATCGGCGTGAAGACGCCCCATCCCTCCACGTTCAAGACCTTTGAAGACGTCAAGAAGGCCTTCGCTGACCAGCTCGCTAACGCCATCGACGTCATGTGCAGGCAAGAAGACGTCAAAAACAAGCTGTTCGCCGAGGAGTTCCCGACTCCTCTCCTTTCCTGCACCATCGAAGGCTGCGTGGAGTCCGGGCTCGACAATACCCAGGGCGGCGCCCGCTACAACCACTCCTCTGTCTCCGGCCAGGGAATAGCGACCGTAACGAATTCTTTGGCCGCCATCCAATGGGCCGTCTTCGAAGAGAAGCTCGTCACGATGGAAGGACTCGTCAACCACCTCAACAACAACTTCGAGGGTGCAGAGGAGCTCAGGCGGCAGTTGATCCACAAAGCCCCGAAGTTCGGCAACGACGACCCCAAGGCCGACGAGATAGCCCTGTGGGTAGCGGAAACCCTGAACAAGGAAGCGCGAAAACACCGTCGGGCACTCGACGGCGGTCCGTACCGTGCCCTCATGATTTCCTCTTCCGGCTTTCAGCTCATAGAAGGCCAGATGATGGGGGCTACTCCTGACGGCAGAAAGGCGGGAGAGGCCGTCTCCAACGGAATGTCCGCCGCCAACGGCACTGACATCAAAGGCATGACCGCCATGCTCCATTCAGCGGCCAAGATATCGGCTCCGCCGCTGTCGTCAGGCACATCCGTCAACATGAACCTGAACCCGTTGACTATCAGGAGCGATGAGGGCGTCGAGAAATTCGCGTCGTTGCTGGAGGGCTACTTCACTCTGGGCGGCAGGCAGATACAGTTCAACCCGATGGGAAGGGAGACTCTCCTGGACGCTCAGGCACACCCGGAGAACTACCCTGACCTGATGGTCAAGGTTTCCGGTTACTCGTATCGCTTCATCGACCTATCGAAGCCGGTTCAGAACGACATCATCGCCAGGACCGAATTCAACATCTAGCGGCTCGCCTCAGGCAAGCCCTGTCCGTTCTCACTAACGGCCTGGCACCATCGCTAAGTGCCAGGCCGTCACGATTTCGACAGCATCAGCGAAGGTGACAACTACTCGGGGTAATGCTGGTTCGCACACGCTACGCTCGCAACCTGCTTGACGAGCGGGGATTTCCTGCCGAAACTAGGATCGAATTGATGTTGACTATTACGACGGGCAGGCGTAAGCCCCGGTTCCTGCTGGCGGGCAGCGAAAGGAGACCAAGATGGTAGCGACGACAAAGCCGGAACTCATGTATTCCGAAAGGATCGGGAGGCTGCGCGAGAAGCTGATCTCCAGCCCCTTTGAGGGAGACATCGAGCGGGCCAGGTACTACACCCGGTCGTACAAGAAGACCGAAGGCCAGGGCGCGAGCATGCGTGCGGCGAGAGGACTGGAAGAGACCCTCCGCAACATGACCATCCATATCGACGACGATGAGCTGTTCGTCGGAGCAGAGTCCTCCAAGACCGTCGCCGCTCCCATGGGCATCGAACGATCGCCGATGAGCCGTACCACCATCGTCGGCGTACCCTTCCACGGCAAGACCGTCGAAGACATCAGGTTCATCGAGAACTTCGATGCCGCCTCAGCGGAATGGATAAAGGCCCTCCTCGAGATGCCGGAGGAGGAGGTCGCGGAACTGAGGGACGAGATCCTGCCCTATTGGGTGGGCAAAGACGCCCATTCCAAGATGATAGCGCGCTTCGTTGAAGAGGGCTTCGATCCGTCGATGAACCTTACCATGTTCAGCGACGGCCAGGGCCACGTCACGGTCGGAATGAAGAAAGTCCTGGACATGGGCTTCAAGGGCATCGCCAGGCAGGCCGCCGACCAGCTCGCCAAGCTCCATCCCGGAGACGACCGCTACGAGCAGCGAAAGGACTTCCTCGAGTCCGTGGGAGTCGTGACCAACGCCGTTTGTGAGTTCTCCGAGCGCTACGCCCGCCTCGCCGAAGAGCAGGCAGAGCGAGCAGACCCTCGGCGAAAGGCAGAGCTGCTTGAGATCGCCGCCCGCTGCCGGCGCGTCCCGGCCGAGCCGCCAAGGAGTTTCAAGGACGCCGTGCAGGCCGTCTGGTTGACCCAGGCCGCCGCCTTGATAAGCTACGGCGAAGACGCCATCTTCGCGCCCGGACGGCTCGACCAGTACCTGTTCCCCTACTACAAGAAGGATGTCGAGGCTGGCCTGATCACTCGCGATGGCGCGCTCGAAACCCTTGACGAATACTTCATCAAGATTTCCACCTTTACCGGTTTCGGCCCCAACAACGTCACTATCGGCGGCATGAAACGCAACGGTGAGGATGGGACAAACGAGATTTCCTACCTCATGCTGGAGTCCCTGGCCCGCCTTAAGGGCCTTCGCTACGGCCTTGCTGTCCGCATCTCCGACAAGACGCCCCGCGAGTTCCTCGTCCGGGCCTCCGAGACGCACCGAAGGACCGCCGGCGTCGCCTTCTACAACGATGCCGTCTGCATCAGGGACCTCATGGTTGACGGCTACTCGCTAGAGGACGCCCGCGACTACAGCATTGTCGGTTGTGTTGAGCTGACATCCACCGGCAACAATAACGGCTACACCTCGGGCAGCATTGTCCACTTCGTGCGGCCGCTGGAGATGATTTTGAACGAAGGCCGTGCGCGTCCCTTTGATTTTATGCCGCTGATGGAGGGGAGAACGGTCACCGCCAATGATTTTCAGGAAATCGGCGTCAAGACGCCACCTCCCTCCATGTTCAAGACTTTTGAAGATGTGAAGAAGGCCTACGCCGACCAGCTCGCCAACGCTATCGACGTTATGTGTCGGCAGGAAGACGTGAAGAACAAGCTGTTCGCGGAGGAGTTCCCCACGCCGCTGCTTTCCTGCACCATCGAAGGCTGCGTGGAGTCCGGCCTCGACAACACCCAGGGCGGCGCCCGCTACAACCACTCCACTGTCTCCTGCCAGGGATTAGCGACAGTCACGAATTCCCTGGCCGCCATCCAATGGGCTGTCTTCGACCAGAAGCTCGTCACCATGGAGGAGCTTGTCAACCACGTCAACAACAACTTCGAGGGCGCCGAGGAACTGCGGCAGCAATTGCTGCGCAAGGCTCCCAAGTACGGCAACGACGACCCGAAGGCAGACGAAATAGCCCTGTGGGTAGCGGAAACCCTGAACAAGGAAGCGCGCAAACACCGCCGCGGTATCGACGGCGGCCCCTTCCGCTCGCTCATGATTTCCGCTGCCGGCACGCAGGTCATGGAAGGCCGAATGCTGGGAGCCACTCCAGACGGCCGAAAAGCGGGAGAGCCTGTTTCTAACGGAATGTCCGCCGCCAATGGTACCGACCTCAAGGGTATGACTGCCATGCTCCACTCCGCGGCGAAAGTATCGGCTCCACCGCTGTCGTCGGGCACGTCCGTCAACATGAACTTGAACCCACTGACTATCAGGAGCGATGAAGGAGTCCAGAAATTCGTCTCGCTGCTGGAAGCGTACTTCGCCCTGGGCGGCAGGCAGGTCCAGTTCAACCCGATGGGGAGGGACACTCTTCTCGACGCGCAGGCGCACCCGGAGAACTACCCTGACCTCATGGTCAAGGTTTCCGGCTACTCGTACCGATTCGTCGACCTGTCGAAGCCGGTTCAGAACGACATCATCGCCAGGACCGAATTCAACATCTAACGGTTCGCCTTACGGCGAGCCCTGTCCGTTATCTTTCGGCCTAGCGCCTTCCGCGACGCTAGGCCGTTACGATCTCGATATAGCGACGCGGCATGCTGAACCACGCTTCGCCTGCTCTTCGTACGTCAGCGAAAGCGCTGAATGTTGAGCTCGACGAATTTCAGAAGAAGCTTCGCGAGGGTTGCCCGATCTTCAGGCGATAGCACACTGAACATGTCGTCGTCGGCGAGTACCGGCAAATTCGTTCGCAGTATCTCGTGCATTCGCGCGCCCTCGTCAGTCATCCTGACCAACACTAAATGCCGGTTCCTCGGATCCTTTATTCTTTCCACTAATCCTCTGGCGCACATCCTATCGACAAGCGTGCTTGCGCTCTGGTTCTCTTGCATCAGCGTTCGGCCAATTTCGCTGATCTGCAGTGGCCGCCCGGCTGCGCCCAAAAGCCCCAGCACCGATGCCTGCGGCACGGTCAACCCCCAAACCGCCAGAGTGCGATCGGCTACTTTATGGGCCATCATGAAAGCCGCATATAGCACCCCCCACTCCTCGACGGGCAGACGTACTGACACGCTTTCCTCCAGACTCGTAGCTCACCGCTGGGTCGTGACAAGAGAATAGCAGGCTAACGCCCATCAGGGTAGGTGCCCCCACAGCCCATTTTGAAGGCGGGGATTGGGCCTATTGCTCGTAGACGCCAGACTCACATGCTGTTTGACGAACGCAAACATCCAGCCGAAACTATGATCGCTGATATTGATTATGCCGATGGGCAGGCGCGCGATCTGTTCCCTGCCGCTGGGCAGCGAAAGGAAACCAACATGGTAGCGACGGCGAAACCGAAACTTGACTACTCGGAGAGGATCGGGAGGCTGCACGAGAAGGTTGTCTTTAGCCCATACGAGGTAGACCTCGAGCGGGCCAGATTCTATACCCGGTCCTACAAGAAGACCGAAGACCAGGGCGCGAGCATGCGAGCGGCGCGAGGGTTGGAAGAAACTCTCCGCAACATGACTATCCACATCGACGACGATGAGCTGCTCGTCGGAGCGGAGTCTGCCAAGACCGTCGCTGCTCCACTCGGCATCGAAAGGGGGTCGCTGAGCCGAATCGTGCTCCTCGGCATTCCCTTCCATGGCAAGAGCGTCGAAGACATCAGGTTCGTCGAGAGCTTCGAGAGCGATTCGCCAGAATGGCTGAAGTCCCACCTCGAGATGCCGGAGGAAGAGGTCAGGGAACTAAGGGACGACATTCTCCCCTACTGGAAAGGCAAAGACGCCCACGCTCATATGGTGGCACGTTGGATCAAGAAGGGTGTGGTCACCGAAGCCGACCCGAGCCCTCACATCGCCGGGTGCAGTGATGGTCAGGGCCACGTCACAGTCGGAATAAAGAAGGTCCTGGACATGGGCTTCCGGGGCATCGGCAGACAGGCCGCCGACCAGCTTGCCAAGCTCCGCGAGGGAGACGACCGCTACGAGCAGCGGAGGGACTTCCTGGAGTCCGTCCAAGTCGCGACCAACGCCGTCTGCGAATTCTCCGAGCGCTACGCTCGCCTCGCCGAAGAGCAGGCCGAGCAAGCCGGCCCCCAGCGGAAAGCCGAGCTCCTTGAGATAGCCGCCCGCTGCCGCCGCGTCCCGGCCGAGCCGCCGGCGAGTTTCAAGGACGCCGTACAGGCCGTCTGGATGACCCAGTGCGCCACCCTTATAAGCTATGGCGAAGACGGAATCTTCTCACCCGGCCGAATCGACCAGTACCTGTTTCCTTACTACAAGGAGGACGTCGAAACCGGCCTGATCACTCGCGATGAAGCGCTGGAAACCATCGAAGAGTACTTCATCAAACTCTCTACGTTTATCTGCTTCGGCCCCAACAACGTCACTATCGGCGGCGTGAAGCGGAACGGCGAAGACGGAACCAATGAGATATCCTATCTCCTGCTGGAGTCGCTGGCCCACCTCAAGGGCCTTCGGAATGGACTGGCGGTTAGAATCTCCGACAAGACGCCTCGCGAGTTCCTCGTCCGGGCCTGCGAAACGCACCGAAGGACCGCCGGCATCGCCTTCTACAACGACGCCGTGGTCATCAGGGACCTCATGACTGACGGCTACACGCTGGAGGACGCCCGAGACTACGGCCTTGTCGGCTGTGTCGAACTCACGGGCACTGGCAACAACAACGGCTACGCAGCGGGCAGCGGTATTCTCCCTGTGCGGCCGCTTGAGATGGCGCTCAACGAAGGCCGCGCGCGCAGGGATCCCTCACTTGCCTTCTTCATGCCTGACCTTGTGCATGGAGGCGTCGACTCCGATTGGGACGACATCGGCCTGAAGACGCCCCCTGTCTCTACGTTCAAGACCTTCGAAGATGTGAAGAAGGCCTACGCTGACCAGTTAGGCAACGCTATCGCCTTCATGTGCAGGATGACAGACGCGAAGGATGAGGTCTTTGCGGAGATGTTCCCCGCACCCTTGCTTTCCTGCACCATCGAAGGCTGCGTGGAATCCGGGCTCGACAGCACCCAGGGCGGCGCCCGCTACAACCACGCCAGCGTTGGCTGCCAGGGACTCGCTTCGATCACCAATTCACTAGCCGCCATCCAGTGGGCCGTCTTCGAACAGAAACTCGTCACGATGGACGAGCTTGTCAATCACCTGAACAACAACTTCGAGGGCGCCGAGGAACTCAGGCAGCAGTTGATCCGCAAGGCCCCGAAATACGGTAACGACGACCCGAAGGCCGACGAGATAGCCCTGTGGGTCGCGGAAACCGTAAACAAGGAGGCGCGAAAGCACCACCGCCCCATGGACGGCGGCCCTTACCGCGCAGTCATGATTTCCGCCGCCGGCTCGCAGATAATCGAGGGCCGGCAGCTCGGCGCCACCCCGGATGGCAGACTGCGGGGCGAGGCCGTTTCCAATGGAATGTCCGCCGCCAATGGGACTGACGTCAAGGGCATGACCGCCACGCTCCGCTCGGCAGCAGCCGTATCGCTGGTGCCGCTGTCCGGCGGCACCGCGGTCAACATGACCCTGAACCCGTTGACGATCAGGAGCGACGAAGGAATTGTGAAACTCGCTTCGTTGCTGGAAGGCTACTTCGCCCTGGGCGGCCGGCAAGTCCAGTTCAACCCGATGGGCAAGGAAACTCTGGTCGATGCGCAGCAGCACCCCGAGAACTACCCTGATCTGATGGTCAAAGTCTCAGGCTACTCGTACCGCTTCGTCGATCTGTCAAGGCCCATTCAGAACGACATCATCGCCAGGACGGAGGTAGACATCTAAGGGGCGTCCGCAACCAAAGGCGCGGGGCCGCTTTTCGGTGAAACGCCGCCCCGCGTCATCGCTAAGCGGAGGCTGGGCCTCCCGCGTCAATGGCCACGGCCTCTTGCCGGACGCTGGCCTCCGATCGTCCCTCTCTTGGCTAAGCGACTGCCCGCCCGTCACTGAAGGCGCTCAATATTGCGCTCCACGAATCTCCAAAGAAGCTCCTCGAGCGCTACCCGATCTTCAGACGATAGCACGTTGAACATCTCGTCGGTGAATGGCGGCAGACTCGTCCCGACCATCTCGCACATTCGCGCGCCCTCGTCAGTCATCCTGACCAATACAGCGTGCCGGTTCCTTGGATCCTTTATTCTTTCCACCAATCCTTTGGCGCACATCCTATCGATTAGTGTGGTCGTGCTCTGGCTCTCTTGCATCAGCATCCGGCCAATCTCGCTGATCGGCCGCGGCTGCCCGGTCGAGCTCAGGAGCACGATCACTGATGCTTGCGCCACCGTCATCCCTAGACCAGCCAGGACACGGTTGGTTTGTTTATGCAGGATGGCGGAAGCCGTGGCTAGTGCTGCCCACTCCTCGGTAGACACGCTTTCCTCCAAACGCCCAGCCGGCTAGCGGGTGGCGACAAAAGGATAACACACTGATCGGCGCCCAGGCACTTGCCTCGCATCGCATTTTGAGGACACCGCGTTGTGCCGCATCGCGCGTACACGCCGAACGCGCTACCTGTTTGACCCACGAAAACGCCGAGGCTAAAGTACCTTGGAACTGGTTTCGTGCGTCGAACCGTAAGCGGGAGCATACACACTTATTGGAGGTTTGTCACAGTGGTTCCAATCAACAGGTTCCAGGTCCCATCAAGGGCCGCCGCGGCGGCAAGCAGAAAGCCGCTGGTTTTCCTCAGCGTCTTAGCGTTAGCGGTATTCGCAGTCTTCGTCATTTCTTGCGGATCTAGCGGAACAAGCAGCGGTGGCGGGGCAACGACGACGGCGGGCGACACGACCGGCGTCACCGACACGTCGATCAAGGTCGGCAGCCTTCTTCCGCTTACCGGCATCGCCGCCCTGTACGGAGGCGGTTTTGAAGCCGGCTTGGACGCCTACTTCAAATGGGTAAACGACCAGGGCGGCATCTATGGTCGCAAGATAGAGTTCACCGCCGCCGACAGCCAGTACAGCGGCCCGATTGCCTCGGAAGCGGCCCGTTCGCTCATCGACCAGACCAAGGTATTCGCTTTCGTCGGCAACCTCGGCGACACGGTCGAGGAGGCGGTCAAGCAGCTGATCGACGAGCAGAACATCCCCGACATGTTCTTGCTCGCCGGCGGCAAAGAGTTCGTAGACCCCGTCCAGCATAACCGCTTCGTTTCTCAGGTCACCTATGAAACTGAAGGGAAGATATGGGGAACCTATCTTGCCAAGAATTTGGCCGGCAAGAAGGTGGGCCTTATCGCCCAGAACGATAGCACCGGGAAAGAGGGAGAGCTGGGCATCAAGGAGGAACTCCAGGCCGAAAACGCTGACGTCACGATAACCACCGAGTACTACGACCCAACCGTCACAGATGTCACTGCCCAGTGCCAGCGGCTGAAGACGGACAACGTTGACTTCCTCATGTTCTTCGGTACCGCTTTGCCGGCCGCGAGCATGATAAAGAACGTTCGCACGACTCTCAGTTGGGACGTCCCAATGGCCATGAACGAGGGCGCTGGCTCTCAGGCCATCGCTCCGCTCGCCGGGCCCGAGAACATGGATGGCATGCTAAGCGCCACCCTCGCAGACCTGCCATCTACCGAAAAAACCGCGTTCTACAATCAGTGGCAATCAGTCTACAACCAGTACGAGCCCGGTGCCCCTGCCGGAAGCTGGGACGCGCTAGGGCCCGCCGGGATGCTTACGGCCCAGTACTTCGTCGGTATTCTGAAGCTGAACGGGCAGAATCTCACTCGCCAATCTTTCCTCGATGCCGCCGAGCACATCTGTAAGTACACACCAGACCCAAGTGAACCGCCGGAAAGCACCAGCCCAACGGACCACAGTCTCGTTGAAGCGGAGATCCTGACGAAGGCGTCGGTTGACCCGAGCGTCACCGACGGAGTTGTTTTCACGCCCTTCGGCAGCATGGTGGACTTCGAATCGACCCCAGATTGCACGCCGGCGAAGATGCCGGCCGGCGCCAAGGACCAGCCGGGGCCGGACTTCGGAGTCTACTAGGAAACGGACAATCTAACGGCCTCAGGAAGGCTGGAAAACGACTGAGGCTTGAGGGGAAAGCATTAGAAATGGAGTCGCTTGGCGGGAGGCCGCAGGACCTCCCGCCGAGAGATTGTTATCCCTCTATCCATGGCGGGTTCAAAACCGATTGTCGGCCGGACCATAGCGGGAACGTTCACACGATTGGAGGTCATCGCAATGGCTACAATCAGTAGGTTCCAGGTTCACTCGAGGGCCGCCGCAGCGGCAAGCAGAAAGCCGCTGATTATCCTCAGCGTCCTAGCATTAGCAGTATTCGCAGTCTTCGTCACTTCTTGCGGATCAAGCGGAACAAGCAGCGGCGGCGGAGCGGGAACGACGGCGCCGGGCGACACGACCGGCATCACCGACACGTCGATCAAAATCGGCGCCCTTGTTCCGATTAGCGGAATCGCCGCCATATATGGGGGCGCTTTTGCAGCCGGCATGAAGGCCTACTTCGCCTGGCTAAATGATCAGGGTGGCATCTATGGTCGCAAGATAGATCTTATCATCGAGGATAGTCAGTATAGCGGGCCGATTGCCTCGAACGCGGCCCGTGACCTTATCGACAACCAGCATGTCTTCGCCTTCCTTGGCAACCTCGGGGACGGCGTTGACTCGGCCGTCAAACAAATGCTCGACGACCAGAACATCCCCGACATGTTCTTGCTCGCCGGCGCCAAGGAGTTCGTCGACCCCGTCCAGAAGAACCGCTTCGTTTCACAGCCCACCTATGAAACTGAAGGGAAGATATTCGGGACCTACATTGCTAAGCAGTACGCCGGCAAGAAGGTGGGCATCCTCGCCGAGAACGATGCCCTCGGGAAAGAGGGGGAGATGGGGATTAAGGAGGAACTCCAGGCCGAAAACGCCGACGTCACGACAACCACCGAGTACTACGACCCGACCGTCACGGACGTGACGGCCCAGTGCCAGCGCCTGAAGGGAGACAACGTTGACGCTATCATGTTCTACGGCGGCGCTATGTCGGCCGCGAGCATGATAAAGACGGTTCGCGAGACCCTCAGTTGGGACGTGCCAATGATGATGAACGAGGGCGCCGGCCTTCAAATGCATCGCTCCTCTCGCCGGGGCCGCGAACATGGACGGCATGGTAAGCGACACCCCCGCAGACATGCCGTCCAACGAGAAGACCCCGTTCTACACTAAGTGGCAACCAGTCTTCAAGAAGTACGAGACCGATGCCCCACCCGGAGCCTGGGACCGAATGGGACCCACCGGAATCCTTGCGGGCCGACTTGTTTGCCGGTATTCTAAAGCTCGCCGGACCGAATCTCACCCGCGAGAGCTTCGAGGCGGCGGCCGAAGCAGTCTGTAAGTACCAGGTAGACCCAAGTCAACCACCGTAAAGCACCAGCCCAACCGACCACAGTTTCGTTGAAGCGATGATCATGACGAAGGCGTCCCTTGACTCGAGCGTCAACGAGGGAATTGTTTTCACGCCCTTCGGCGACATGATCAGCTTCGAATCGACCCCAGATTGCACGCCGGCAAAGATGCCGGCGGGTGCCAAGGATCAGCCGGGGCCAGACATGGGAGTCTACTAGAAAACGAGCAGCGCCACGCCCTCAGAAGAGCGCCAGAGAACAGGAGCCCCAGCGCGGCCTGAGGAGCTGGGGGAAACTTGGAAACAAGGTATGGCGGCGGGAGGCCACAGAATCTCCCGCCGCCATACCGAAAGCATACACGTACTCATCGGCCGGACATCTAATTGCCACACAAGACCCCACAAGAAGACCGATTTCCCAGGCGGAGGTCATCGATGAGCCGGACCAACTCGTCGTCTTCTCGTGCCGTCCTGAAGGCCGTCTATGCGTCCTCCAAGCCCGGCCCGCTATCTGCCGACCTTCGGCCTGTCTGACGGCGCAAGTGACTTCAAGACCCAGTCATCAAGAATAGGAAGGGAGATCCACAAGATGGACAAGATAGGCTCGATGGCTTTTCCTGCTGGGTCGAAAGACCCCACGTTTGAGACGCCGTATATCGACGAAGATGAGTGGCGCGACGAGCCCGTCCGCTATCGGTACGTCCACGGCGGCTTCGAAGGTACCGACTGCAAGTTCTCTTTCTACTTCCCGCCTGCCGGAAATCTACGAGGGACGTTTCTACCACCACCTGATGGCGGTCTCGGGCATGGAGAAGGCTGCCTTCGAGCCAGCGATGGCAGGCTTCATGATACCCGACTCCATTCCATTCACCATTGATGCCGGCGCTTACTTTGTGGAGTCGAACCAGGGCCGGATAACGATGTTTCCCGGCGAGGACCCCACCGTCCAGTATCGGGCCAGCGCCGCGGCGGCCAGGTACTCACGGGTCGTCGCCGCCGACATGTACGGCCCGCATCGCCCCTACGGTTACGTCTTCGGTGGCAGCGGCGGCGCTTTCAAGACTCTTGCCTGCTATGAGAGCGCCCTCAGCGTCTGGGACGGTGCCTTGCCATTCGTCATGGGATCGCCGATGGCTGGCCCTTACGCGTTTACAGCGCAGGCTCATGTCATGCGGATACTGCGGGACAAGTGGCCCTCCATCGTTGACGCGCTGGAGCCCGGCGGCAGCGGCGACATGTATGGGGGCCTCAATATCGAGGAGCGTGAAGCGCTCGCCGAGATTACTCGGCTGGGGTTCCCGCCGCGGGCATGGTTCAACGTCCAAAGGATCGCCCTTGGTTACTCCGGGGTCTTTTCCAGCCTCGTTGACGGTATCATCAACCTCGACCCCGGCTATTTCGAGGACTTCTGGAAGGTACCGGGCTACCTCGGCGCGAACCCCACCGAGTCTCTAAAGCGCGCCCGGATTCAGCACAAAACGAAGATCAGCAAGATCGTCCTCGCCAGTGAGGCCGTCAAGATGGGCCTGAGCGTGTCGATGCCGGCGAGGCTGGCTGAGAGGGGCATAGACATGCCGGCGGCGATCCAGATCGAGAGCGTGCCGGAAGGGAATCTCCAGGGAGCCGGCTTGCACCTGCTGAGCGGCGAGGGCAAGGGGCACGTCTTCTACATAAGCGGGGCTGTCGGCGACCTGCTGATGGTCGGCTTCGGCGAGATGCACTTCAGGGCGCTGGCCGCCATCAAAGCCGGCGATGAAGTGATAATCGACAACTCGGTGTATCTCGCCGCCCAGACCTATCACCGCCACCAGGTCCCCCCGGACGAATACTACGTCTGGGACCAGTACAAGGCGGCGGGCAAGCCGGTATACCCTCAGCGCGACTACCTTTTGGGGGTTGGTTCCGCTGCCGGGGCCGGCGGAGCCATCCCGCGCGGCCGCTTCGCCGGAAAAATGATCATGGTTGAGTCGCTGATGGACGAGGCTGCTTTCCCATGGCACGCGGACTGGTACCGCTCGCATGTCATGGAAGCGCTGGGGCCAGGCTTCGAAGACAACTTCAGACTCTATTTTGTCGACCACGCCATGCACACAGCGCCCTGGGCCGCGCCGCCCGACCCGCGGCCGGTCGCGACAACCCGGGCGATCAGCTATGTTTGCGTTCTGCACCAGGCATTGCGCGACCTGAGCGATTGGGTCGAGAAGGGGAAGGTACCTCCGCCGAGCACCGCGTACAAGATAGTGGACGGCCAGGTGATGGTGCCGCCGACGGCCGCCGAGCGCAAGGGCTTTCAGCCGGTCGTCAACCTGACGGCGAACGGCGGCGCGCGGGCCAAGGTGGCAGTCGGCGAGCCCGTCGAGTTCGTTGGCCTAATCGAAGTACCACCCGGAACCGGTACGGTAGTGGGAGCGGAATGGGACTTCGAAGGCGCGGGCGACTTCCCGGTCGCGGAGAACTTCGACTTCTCCAACAACTCCTTCTCTCGAATGACCGTCAAGGCCACTTATGCCTTCTCCAAGCCCGGCACCTACTTCCCGGTGCTTCGGGCTTCGTCACACCGGCACGGTGATTTCAAGGCCAAATTCGCCCGTATCCCGAACATCGGCAGGGTGCGGGTGGTCGTCAAGTAGGACACAATTACCGCTACGTTCACCGAGAAAGGCGGATTCACAAGATGGACAAGATCGGCTCCATGGCTTTTCCTGCCGGGTCGCGAGATCCGATGTATGAGAAGCCCTACATCGACGAGGACGAGTGGCGGGGCGAACCGGTCCGCTATCGGTACGTCCACGGCGGCTTCGAAGGTACCGACTGCAAGTTCTCCTTCTACTTCCCGCCTCCGGAGACCTACGAGGGACGTTTCTATCAGCACCTGATGGCCGTCTCGGGCATGGAGAAGGCTGCCTTCGAGCCGGCGATGGCGGGCTTCATGATAGACCACTCCATCGAGTTCACGACTGCGGCCGGGGCCTACTTCGTGGAGTCGAACCAGGGCCGGATAACGATGTTTCCCGGCGAGGACCCCACGGTCCAGTATCGGGCCAGCGCCGCGGCAGCAAGGTACTCACGCGTAGTGGCCGCCGACATGTACGGCCCGCATCGCCCTTATGGCTACGTCTTCGGTGGCAGCGGCGGGTCTCTCAAGACTTTTGGCTGCTTCGAGAGCGCCCTCAGCGTCTGGGACGGCGCCTTGCCATTCGTTACGGGGTCCCCAGTGGCCATGCCCAACTTGTTTACTGTACAAGCTCACGCCATGCGGGTGCTGTGGGACAAGTTCCCCGCCATCGTCGACGCGCTGGAGCCCGGCGGCAGCGGCGACATGTATGAGGGCCTCAACAGCGAGGAGCGCGAAGCGCTGGCTGAGGTTACCCGCCTGGGCTTCCCGCCGCGGGCCTGGTTCCACGTGAAGAGGATCGCCCTTGGTTACACGGGCGTCTTCTCCAGCCTCGTGGATAACCTGGTCAACTGGGACCCCGGCTATTTCGAGGACTTCTGGAAGGTCCCGGGCTACCTCGGCGCCAATCCAACCGAGTCCCTCAGGCATGCCAGGATCCAGCACAAGACGAAGATCAGCAAGGTCGTTATGGCTAGCGAGGCCGTCAAAATGGGCCTGAGCGTGTCGATGCCGGCGAGGCTGGCTGAGAGAGGGATAGATATGCCGGCCGCGATCCAGATCGAGAGCGTGCCGGAGGGGAATCTCCAGGGCGCCGGCTTGCACCTGCTGAGCGGCGCCGCCGAGGGGCACGTCTTCTATATAAGCGGGGTTGTCGGCGACCTCCTGATGGTCGGTTTCGGCGAGGCGCACTTCAGGGCCCTGGCCGCCCTCAAGGCCGGCGACGAAGTGATGATCGACAACTCGGTGTATCTCGCCGCCCAAACCTACCACCGCCACCAAATCCCATCGGATGAGTACCAAGTCTGGGATCAGTACAAGGCGGCGGGCAAGCCGGTATACCCCCAGCGGCCCGAGATCTTGGGCCACCGTTACTCCCCGATAGCCAGCGGCGCCATTCAGACCGGCCGCTTCGCCGGAAAGATGATCGTGGTTCAGTGCTTGATGGACGAGGCTGCCTATCCCTGGCAGGCGGACTGGTACCGCTCACGCGTCATGGAGGCGTTGGGGCCAGGCTTTGAAGACAACTACAGACTCTATTTCGTCGACCACGCCATGCATACGACACAGCAGGCCGGGCCGGCCGACCCCCGGCCGGTCGTGACAACCCGGACGGTCAACTACACCAGCGTTCTGCACCAGGGATTGCGCGACCTGAGCGACTGGGTCGAGAAGGGAAAGGTGCCTCCGCCGAGTACCGCGTACAAGATAGTAGATGGCCAGGTGATGGTGCCGCCGGCGGCCGCCGAGCGCAAGGGCGTTCAGCCGGTTGTCAACCTGACGGCGAACGGCGGCGCGCGCGCCGAAGTGGCAGTCGGCGAGCCCGTCGAGTTCGTGGGCGTCATCGAAGTGCCGCCCGGAGCCGGCACGATAGTGGGAGCGGAATGGGACTTCGAGGGCGCCGGCGACTTCCCGGTCGCGGAGAAGTTCGATTTCTCCAACAACTCGTTCTCTCGAATGACGGTCAAGGCCACCTACGCCTTCCCCAAGCCGGGAACCTACTTCCCGGTGCTTCGCGGTTCGTCACACCGGCACGGCGATTTCAAGGCCGTATTTGCCCGTATCCCGAACATCGGTAGGGTGCGGGTGGTCGTCAAGTAGGACAGCGCGAGGGCGTGCCTGGAGCCACAAGCGCGCTCTTCGCGGTCACGTAGAAGGACACACGGCCATTTGCTGCCCTCCAGCAAATGGCCTGTCGATAATGGGGTCAATTCAATAGGGAGATATCTCCAGGCCTAGAGCCCAGGGTATGATCGGCTACTTATTCGTGACCGTGAAAGCTGCCCCTAGCGCCACTGACTGGCACACTTTCTTCCAGACTCGTAGCTCACCGCCAAGTCGCGGCAACACGATGAGACGTGACGGCCGCCAGCGTGGGTGCGTCGCGCCGTATTTTGAGGAGAGGGGTTCCCATGCATTACTCGTATCCGCGAGACTCGGAACCTGTTTGACAGATCAGTAGATCGGGGCAAAAATCAGGTTGGACTGCTCTGATGTGCTGGGCCATGCGCGGGAGCATACTCAGATTGGAGGTTATCACGGTGACCACAATCAGTAGGTTCCAGGTTCACTCAAGACTTGCTGTGGTAGCAAGCAGAAAGCCGCTGATTCTTCTCAGCGTCATAGCGTTGGCAGTGTTCGCAATCTTCGTCACTTCCTGCGGAACAAAAGAAGAGTCCAGCACCAGTGGTGGCGGAACCGCGGCGCCTGGCGACACGACCGGCATCACCGACACGTCGATCAAGGTCGGCAGCCTTCTTCCGCTTACCGGCGTCGCCGCTGTGTATGGCGGAGCCTACGAAGCGGGCATCAAGGCCTACTTCGACTACATAAATGATCAGGGTGGCATTTATGGTCGCAAGATCAACTTCATCGTCGGCGACAGCCAGTATACCGGGCCGGCTGCCTCGGAAGCAGCCCGTTCGCTCATCGATCAGGACAAGGTATTCGCTTTCATTGGGAACCTCGGCACGGAGGTCGAGCAAGCCGTCAGGCAGATGATTGACGACCAGAACATCCCCGACATGTTCGTCCTGAGCGGCGTCCAGGAGTTCTCAAACCCCGTCCAACATAACCGCTTCGTTGCTCAGCTTAGCTACTATGTTGAAGGGAAGGCATTCGGAACCTACTTTGCCAAGAATTACGCCGGCAAGAAGATAGGCATCCTCGCTCAGAACGATAGCTTCGGGAAAGAGGGAGAGGCGGGCATTAAGGATGAACTCCAGGCCGAAAACGCCGACGTCACGACAACCACCGAGTACTACGACCCAACCGCCACAGATGTCACCGCCCAGGTGCAGCGCCTGAAGGGAGATAACCTTGACGGCCTCCTGTTCTTTGGTGGGGCTTTGCCGGGCGCGAGCATGATAAAGACCGTTCGCGACACCCTCAGCTGGGACGTCCAACTGTTCATGAACGAGGGCTCCGCCCCTCAGGCCCTTTATTCGCTCGCGGGGGTCAACAACCTGGTCGGCATCATAACCACCTCTATCACATCGGCGACTGTCCTTGACGAAAGCCAGAAAACCAAGGAGTCAAAACAAATCTTCGAGAAGTACGCACCGGATGCCCCGGCAGGATCCTGGGAGGGCATGGGGTCTGCCGGGATGCTGACGGCCGAGAGCTTCGTCGGTGTTCTAAAGCTGACCGGACCGAATCTCACTCGCGAGTCTTTCCTCGATGCGGCAGAGAAGGTCTGCAACTACATGACGGACGTAGGCGCCGTGCCGGAGAGCACCAGCCCAACGGACCACAGTTTCATCGAAGCGTTGATCTTTACGAAGGGAGCGCTTAATCCTGATTTTAATCCTAGTACGGATGACCCAGAAAAACAGGTCGTCTTCTACCCCTTCGGCGACCTGGTGAACTTCGAATCGACCCCGGACTGCACGCCCGCAAAGATGCCGCCGGAGGCCAAGGGTCAGCCGGGCGTAGACATGGGAGTCTACTGAGAAACGGCCTTGGGGCGCGAAGAACTGAGATCGGCGCCGGACTGAGGATCCGGGCGGGAGGCATGAAAATAGGGTTGTTTAGCGGCAGGTTACACAACCTCCTGCCGAGAGACCGATACATGAATGCTAATCGTGGTATAGACGCCTGTCGATTATGACGATGGGCAAGTGCAAATCTGATTCCTGCAGTTGGGCTGCGAAAGGAGACGGAGATGGTAGCAACAGCGAAACCGGAAGTCGGGTATTCCAAGAGGATCGGAAGGCTGCGCGAGAAGCTGCTCGCCGCTCCATACGAGGGAGACATCGAGCGGGCCAGGTACTACACAAGATCGTTCAAGAAGACCGAAGGCCAGATGCCGTGCATGCGGGCAGCCAGAGGTCTGGAGGAAACCCTCCGCAACATGACCATCCACATCGACGATGATGAGCTGTTCGTCAGTGCGGAGTCGGACAAGACGGTTGCTGCCCCCATCGGCATCGAAAGGACATCGATGAGCCGCACTGTCTTCATCGGCATACCGTTCCACGGCAAGACCGTCAAAGACATCGGGTTCGTCGATGACCTGGAGGCTGCCTCCGCGGAATGGCTGAAGAGCCTCTTGGAGATGCCGGATGAAGAGGTCAAGGAACTTAGGGACGAGATCCTTCCCTATTGGGTGGGCAAAGACGCGCACTCCAAGATCCTCGCGCGCTTTGCGGAAGAAGGCATCGACCCAATACCGCAACTTGCTGGATGCAGCGACGGCCAGGGCCACGTTACCGTTGGCATCAAGAAGGTCCTGGACATGGGCTTCCGCGGCATCGCCAGGCAGGCAGCCGACCAGCTCGCCAAGCTCCACGAGGGAGACGACCGCTACGAGCAGCGCAAGGACTTCCTGGAGTCCGTCGGCGTCGTGACCAACGCCGTCTGCGAGTTCGCCGAGCGCTACGCCCGCCTCGCCGAGGAGCAGGCCGAGCGCGCCGGCCCTGAGCGGAAGGCAGAACTCCTGGAGATCGCCGACCGCTGCCGCCGTGTCCCGGCTAACCCGCCGACGAGCTTTAAAGATGCCGTCCAGGCTATCTGGCTGACCCAGTGCGCCGCCCTGATCAGCTACGGCGAAGATGCCATCTTCGCCCCCGGCCGGGTCGACCAGTACCTGTACCCCTACTACAAGAAGGACCTCGAGGCCGGTCTCGTCGACCGCGAAGGGGCGCTGCAAGCCCTGGACGAATACTTCATCAAGATCTCCACCTTCACCGGCTTCGGCCCGAACAACATCACCGTTGGCGGCCTCAGGCGCGACGGCGAGGACGGCACCAACGACATCTCCTTCCTGATGCTCGAGTCGTACACCCGTCTGAAGGGTCTCCGCAACGGACTGGCCGTCCGAATATCCGACAAGGCGCCGCGCCAGTTCCTGGTCGATGCCTGCGCGACCCACCGTGTCACCGCCGGCGTCGCCTTCTACAACGACGACATCTGCATCAGGGACCTCATGGAGGACGGCTACACGCTAGAGGACGCCCGCGACTACGCAGTCGTGGGTTGCGTCGAGCTCACAGGAACCGGCAACAACAACGGCTATACGTCGGGCAGTGCCGCTCACTTCGTGCGACCGCTCGAAATGGCGCTGAACGAAGGCCGGGCGCACAATAGCCTGTCGACCATTTTCAGAATGTATGCGAGCGATGAATCGCGCGGCTCCGCCTCCGACTGGATACAGATCGGCGTGAAGACGCCTCCTCCGTCCGAGTTCAAGACCTTCGAGGACGTCAAGAAGGCCTATGCCGATCAGCTCGCCAACTCCATCGACGTCATGTGCAGACTGACAGACGTCAAGGACCAACTATTCGCCGAAGAATTCCCGACGCCGCTGCTCTCCTGCACCATCGAAGGCTGCGTGGAGTCTGGCCTCGACAACACCCAGGGCGGCGCCCGCTACAACCACGGCACAGTCTCTGCTCATGCCCAGGCTACCGTCGCCAACTCTCTCGCCGCCATCCAGTGGGCCGTCTTCGACGAGAAGCTCGTGACGATGGAGGAGCTCGTCAACCACCTGAACAACAACTTCGAGGGTGCCGAAGAACTCAGGCAGCAATTGATCCACAAGGCCCCCAAGTTCGGCAACGACGACCCGAAGGCCGACGAGATAGCCCTCTGGCTGCTGCAAACCCTGAACAAGGAAGCCCGAAAACACCGCCGCGCTCTCGACGGAGGCCCCTACCGCGCTCTGATGATATCTGCTACCGGCTCGCAGATCAGAGAGGGCCGAATGCTAGGGGCTACGCCCGACGGCAGAAAGGCGGGAGAGACTGTCTCCAACGGAATGTCCCCCGCCAACGGCACGGAGGTCAGGGGCATGACCGCCACGCTGCACTCTGCGGCCAAGGTGTCACTGCCGCCGCTGTCTTCCGGCACGTCTTTCAACATGAACCTTAACCCGCTGACGGTCAGGAGCGATGAAGGACTCGAGAAGTTCGCTTCTTTGCTCGAAGGCTACTTCGCCTTGGGCGGCAGGCAGGTCCAGTTCAACCCGATGGGTCGGGAAACGCTTCTCGACGCGCAGCAGCATCCAGAGAACTACATGGACCTGATGGTCAAGGTCTCTGGCTACTCGTACCGCTTCGTCGACCTGTCAAGGGCGATTCAGAACGACATCATCGCCAGGACCGAGTTCACCGTCTAAGGGCTCGCCGTAGGGCGAGGCCCTGTCCGTTATCTGTTTCGGCCTAGCGCCTGCCGCGACGCTAGGCCGTTACGATCTCGATATCACGACGCGCCGTCCTTGACCGGCCGCCGGCTCTCCGCTATGCTCACGCCACCGAAAGCTCCCGCTTCCGACGCCGTCCGGTCCCGGAGGTGACTTATGTCTAGTTATTATCGGCTCGCCGCGCTCCTCGGCATTACAATGGCCGCCGTCCTCCTCGTAGCCTGCTCCGGCGGTAGCAACAAGGCCTGCGAAACCGCGACGAGCGGTCCCACCGCCGCGCCTACTGCCATCGAGAACCCCGTCTATCCCGGCGCCGACTGGGAAACGTCATCTCCAGAAGCCGAGGGAATGGCCGCCGCGCCCCTGGAAGATATCAACTCCTATTGCGTCGATCACGGCTGCCGCGCCGTCGTCGTCCTCCGGCATGGCAAGATCGTCTGGGAGCGCTACTGGAACGGCTGGACCCAGGCCTCCACGGACAATAGCTGGTCGATGGCAAAAAGCGTGGTCAGCGCCCTCGTTGGCATCGCCATCAACGAAGGCAAGATAAAAGGCCTCGACGAGCCGGCTGCCGACTTCATCCCCGAGTGGAAAGGCAGCCCGCGGGAGGCCATCACCATCGGCGAGCTGCTTTCGATGACCTCCGGTCTAACATGGTCGATGATCTACACTCCCACCGCTTCCGGCGACACGTCGAATATGATGGCCAGCCCCGATCAAGTAGCCTACGCACTCAATCGCCAGATCTATCGCGAGCCCGGTACCGACTGGTACTACGCCGATGGTGACGCGGAGACCTTTTCGCGCATACTAAGCGCCGCGACCGGACTGCCTGTCGACGAATACGCCAAGGAAAAGCTCTTCGACCCAATCGGCATCAAAAACGCCGATTGGCTGAAGGACGGCGTCGGTCAGCCCATGACCTTCTGCTGCATCATGGACACCGCCCGCGACTTCGCCCGCTTTGGCTACCTCTTCCTTCGAAACGGCAAGTGGGAAGATCAGCAGGTCGTGCCCACGGACTGGGTGAAGACGTCGACCTCGCCGTCCCAGACCGAGAACTTGAACTACGGCTACTACTGGTGGCTGACGGACTTTGCGGGCGCGCCGACAGACCTCTACGCCGCGATCGGATTCATGACGAAGCGGATCTACGTCATCCCCAGCCTCGACATCGTCGCCGTCCGCCTCGGCGAAGGCGACGACCTGAACTGGAACGATAGCGCGTTTCTCAAGCCGATCGTCGAAGCCGTTTCTGATGGCGGCTAGGCGACCTTCCGGCCTTCTTGGCGAATAGCGTATAAGCAGTTTCTGCTTGACGGGCTGGAAAATCGACTGCTATACTCCATCTGAATTGAAGGAGTGTAGCTCAGTTGGGAGAGCAGCGGTCTCCAAAACCGCCGGTCGGGGGTTCGAGTCCCTCCACTCCTGCCAAAGAAACGAAGCTAGAAACGGCTCCCTCCGGAGCCGTTTCTGTTCGTATACAGCGATTAGTGCAACCATTCTGCAACCATGTTCTCACGTGAACGGTTTCATCCCCCTGTTGGTCTGGTCAATCACAATGGCCGCACTCTCTGTTGTCTTCTCGACGAATCTTCTCTTTCACAGACCTTGTTCGTGCATAAGCGCGCTGCTATAGTCGCCTCACCGGCCGTCCGTCTCTGACGGGGGAGGAGGCCGGTCAAGACACATTAGTGCTAGGAGGACACTGATGTTCAACAGACGAACTGCCATCCTAATCGGAATCGCCCTGGTAGCGGCGATGAGCCTGTCTATCGGGACTGCGGCGGCCCATCCTTGGCCGAGACACCGAACTCCCTCGAACACGGTCTGGCTGTGCAAGCCCGGCGCACCGAACAATCCGTGCGAGGGAGACCTGACGGCGACGGTCGTCTCCGCTGACGGCAGCACCACAACGGAGGCGGCGAGTGTGGCGAAGGACCCGCCGATTGACTGCTTCTATGTCTATCCTACGGTCAGCGGCCAAACAACTCTGAACGCCAACCTGAACATCGACCCGGAAGAGCAGGCAATAGCCGTCGCACAGGCGGCGCGCTTCTCCACGGTCTGCAAAGTCTACGCGCCTATGTACCGCCAACTCACGCTGAGCGCGATCACGACGGGGACGGGCGGAATCAGGACGGACATCGACCTAGCGGCTGCTCAAGCGATTGCCTACGGCGACGTCCTTTCGGCCTGGCACGATTACCTTGCCCGCTACAATAACGGCCGCGGCGTCGTCCTCATCGGTCATTCGCAGGGCACGGCGATGCTCACCGAACTTTTGACCAAGGAAATCGACCCGAATCCGTCAGAGCGGCGACTCCTCGTCTCGGCGTTGATGATCGGCGGCGGCGTTTTGGTCCCGAAGGGATGGGACGTCGGCGGCAGTTTCCAGAACATCTCGGCCTGCCACTCGGACACCCAGACCGGCTGCGTCATTGCCTACAACAGCTTCCTCGAGCAGCCCCCGGCCGACTCGCTTTTTGGCACTACAACATCAGGGCTGGCCGCCGGGTCTGGAGCAGACCTCAGCAATAAGGAGGTCCTGTGCACGAACCCAGCTTCCCTCTCGGGCGGCTCCGGTGAGTTGCAATTCTATATGCCTACGGCGCCCTTCCCCGGCGTCCTCGGCACCTACTTGATAAAGCCGCAGGCGTCGACGCCATGGGTGAGCTATCCGGGGCTCTATTCGTCACAGTGCGAAAGCGCCAACGGTATCAACTGGCTACAAATTGATATTAACAATATCGCGGGCGACCAAAGGCCGAAAGTTGTCGAGTCTATCGGACCCACCTGGGGGCTGCATCTCTACGACTTTGCCTTGGGGGTGGGCAGCCTGGTCGACATCGTGCAGAAGGAGACACAGGCTTACCTCAGGTAGCCTGCTAAAGACACGAGCATGATGGTGAGCGCGGGGGCGCGTATACGTGCCCTCGCGCCCTCATTGCCATTCATGGCGGAAAAGGTCGGCGCACTTGAGCGCGAGAAGGCTCCAGCGCTCTGGCGGTGGTGCTCGCCCTCATAAGCATCCTCGCGAGTACAGAAAACTCGCGCCACTTGCCAGCCTGCAACCATTCCGCAACCAAACGCTCGATAATGGGCCGTTACAGTCGGTTATTGGCGGGATGACCAGCCAGTGGCCAGACACCCGTTTCGAATACAAAAGGGTGCATATTGGCAGGCTTTGTGATGGTGTGCTATCCTTTGCCTAGCGAGCGGGGCCGACTCCAAAACCGCCGGTCGGGGGTTCGAGTCCCTCCACTCCTGCCAAAGAAACGAAGCTAGAAACGGCTCCCTCCGGAGCTGTTTCTGTTCGTGCACAGCGATTAGTGCAACCATATTTTCACGTGGGCAGTTTCATCCCCCTTGTTGGTCTAGTCAACCGCAATAGCCGCACTCTCTGTTGTCTTCTCGACGAATCTTCTCCTCCCCAGACCTTGCTCGCGCATAAGCGCGCTGCTATATTCGCCTCACCGGCCGTCCGTCTCTGACCGGGGAGGAGGCCGGTCAAGAACATTAGCGCTAGGAGGGCAGTGATGTTCAACAGACGAATTGCGATCATCATCGGAATCGCCATGGTGGCGGCGATGAGCCTGTCTATCGGCACTGCGGCGGCTCATCCTCGACTAAGACACCGAACTCCCTCGAACACGGTCTGGCTGTGCAAGCCCGGCGCGCCGAACAACCCGTGCGAGGGAGACCTGACAACTACGGTCGTCTCCGCTGACGGCACCACTCAGATAGAGCCAGCCAGTGTTGCAAAGGACCCGCCGATCGACTGCTTCTATGTCTATCCCACAGTCAGCGGCCAAACAACGCTGAACGCCAATCTGAACATCGATCCGGAAGAGAAGGCGATCGCCGCCGCGCAGGCGGCGCGCTTCTCCACGATCTGTAAGGTCTACGCGCCTATGTACCGCCAGCTAACGTTGAGTGCCATTAACTCTGCCGGCACCGATGCGACGGCCTTGGCCGCTGCTCAAGACCTTGCCTACAGCGACGTACTCTCGGCCTGGAAAGACTACCTGGCTCACTACAACAACGGCCGTGGCGTCGTTCTCATGGGGCATTCTCAGGGATCGGGAATGCTGACCGCACTGATAACGAAGGAGATCGACCCGAACCCGGCCGAGCGGAAGCTCCTCGTCTCGGCGTTGATGATCGGCGGGGGCGTGACAGTAGAGAAGGGGGAGGACGTCGGCGGCAGCTTCCAGAACGTCCCGGCCTGCCGCTCGGACACCCAGACCGGCTGCGTGATTGCTTACAACAGCTTCCTCGAGCAGCCGGGAGCGGATAGCAACTTCGGCAAGCCGAGCGCTGGCCCGGGTGCCGTCCCCGGGGCCGACACTAGCAACCTCGAGACACTCTGCACAAACCCGGCTTCCCTGTCCGGCGGCTCGGGCGAATTGCAGTTCTACAACCCAACCCAGGCATTCCCGGGGATCATCGGCTCCTTGCTGATCAATACGCCGGCCTCGACGCCGTGGGTGAGCTACCCCGGCCTTTATTCGTCCCACTGCGAGACCGTGAACGGCGTTACCTGGCTGCAGATCGATGTTAACAAGATACCCGGCGACCAGAGGCCGATCGTCACGGAATACGATGGGCTGGGTCTGCATCTCTACGACTACAACCTAGCGATGGGCAACCTGATCGATATCGTGCAGAAGCAGGAGCAGGCCTACTTGAAGTAGTTCCCTGAAGACCCGAGGTGATCGCGAGCGCGGGGGCGCATAAGAGCGCCCCCGCGCCCTCATTGCCATTCATGGCGGAAAAGGTCGGCGCGCTTGGGCGCGAGAACGCTCCAGCGCTCTGGCAATGATGCTCGCCCTCACAAGCATACTCGCGAGTGCAGAGAACTCGCGCCACTTGCCAGTCTGCAACCATTCCGCAACCAAACGCTCCACAATAGGTCGTTACAGCCGGTTTATTGGCGGGATGACCAGCCAGTGGCCAGACACCTGTTTCGAATACAAAAGGGTGCATATTGGCAGGCTTTGTGATGGTGTGCTATCCTTTGCCTAGCGAGCGGGGGCGACTCAAAAACCGCCGGTCGGGGATGCGAGTCCGTCTACTCCTGCCAGGAAGCGCTCGCAGCCGGACGGCCAAAGCGTCCCGGTCTGTCGATTGTTCATGGGCCGAGGTGGTGGAACTGGCAGACACGCGGTCTTGAGGGGGCCGTGCCTTCGGGCGTAGGGGTTCAAATCCCCTCCTCGGCACCAGCATCGAAAAGAGGCGGGGCTAAGCATTTTGGGGCGACGTAGCCAAGTGGTAAGGCAGGGGTCTGCAAAACCCCCATCACCGGTTCGAATCCGGTCGTCGCCTCCAGAATAGAAATCAACGGCTCAGGACCTGTTTGGCCCTGGGCATTGTCTTGTCTAACGGAGGCGATTCTGAAGGTTCGATTGACAGATGGAACCTGCGTCCAGGCCGGTGGCGGACGTGCCGCAATCGGTGTCATTCCAGTCGACGACGATGAGCGGGTTCCTGATTGGGCTCTCTACCTTGATGATCAGTGGCGGGAAAGGGAACTTGAGTGGCCAAATCTCATAATCCCTTGGCCTGATTTTGGGCTGCCGTGGAATGAGAGTAAGTTGTTTTCAGCAATAGTCGAAGCTTGGGAACGAGCCAAATCCGGGCAAACGGTTCAAATAGCCTGCGACGGAGGCACTGGTCGTACGGGAACAGCTGTGGCATGCTTAGCAGTGCTTTCGGGTGTCGCGCCAGAAGAGGCTGTCTTCTGGACGAGGCAGAACTATCATCGTTTGGCCGTTGAGGGCCCCTGAGCAAGAGCAGATGATCGACCGCTTTGCAGCATGGCTGCGACAGCGAGAAGATGGGTAGGCGCCGGGGTGGCGAAACGGTATATTTACCCGCCGGAGGCGGGCGCGCCAGAGCGACGGGTGCCGGTTGGAGAACTTGCCGGGGTGGCGAAACGGTATATTTACCCGCCGGAGGCGGGCGCGCCAGAGCGACGGGTGCCGGTTGGAGAACTTGCCGGGGTGGCGAAACGGTATACGCGGCGGACTTAAAATCCGCTGGCCTCACGGGCCGTGTGGGTTCGAGTCCCACCCCCGGCACCATTGCTCAGGAGGGGCAATGTATCACGTCTACGTCCTAAGAAGCAGGCAAGACGGAGGCCTGTACGTCGGGATTACTGAGAGCCTTGAGCGTCGCCTGCGCCAGCATAACGCTGGTCAGACATCGTCGACTCGCCCTCGACGCCCCTTTGATCTCGTGTTCAGCGAATCCTTCGAGGATCGACCAGCGGCAAGGGCTCGGGAGAAGTACTATAAGAGCGGAGTTGGGCGAGAGCGCCTAGCGAGTCTCTCCCAACTGTTGCCGGGATTGGTGGACGCAGCGTACCCGCCGCCGACAGATAGGCTTGAAATCCGCTGACCTTCGCGGCCGTGCCCGCCCGCCGTAGGCGGGTGGGTTCGAGTCCCACCCCCGGCACCATTGCTCAGGAGGGGCAATGTATCACGTCTACGTCCTAAAAAGCAGGCAAGACGGAGGCCTGTACGTTGGGATTACCGAGAGCCTTGAGCGTCGCCTGCGCCAGCATAACGCTGGCCAGACATCGTCGACTCGCCCTCGACCCCCCTTTGATCTGCTGTTCAGCGAATCCTTCGAGGATCGGCCAGCGGCAAGGGCTCGGGAGAAGTACTATAAGAGCGGAATTGGGCGAGAGCGCCTGGCGAGTTCTCTCCCAACTGTTGCCGGGATTGGTGGACGCAGCGAACCGCAAAACACATCGCAGGTTGAACCATGACGAGCAGCGCCACCGCAAAGACTGAATACGAAACCGTAATCGGGCTAGAGGTGCACGTCCAGCTCCAGACCCGGAGCAAAATGTACTGCCGCTGCTCCGCCGACTACGCGAACACGCCCCCGAACACCCACGTCTGCCCCATCTGCCTCGGCATGCCCGGTGTCCTGCCCGTCATCAACAAGCAGGCCGTCGAATATACGATCATGACCGCCCTCGCCCTCAACTGCGAGATCCCGGAGAGCGCAAAGTTCGACCGAAAGAACTATCCCTACCCTGACCTTATGAAGGGGTACCAAATATCCCAGTATGACATGCCCCTCTCGCGAAACGGCTGGCTCGAAGTGGACGTGGAGGGCGAACGCAGTCGAATCGGCATCACGCGCGTTCACCTCGAGGAGGACGTCGCTAAGCTCATCCACCGTCAGAACGAGGCCGGCGAGACCTACAGCCTCGTCGACGTGAACCGCGCCGGCGTCCCCCTGATGGAGATCGTCTCGGAGCCCGACATCCGCTCACCGGAGGAGGCGCGCCAATACCTGATGAAGCTGCGCCAGATCCTCCGCTACATCGGCGTCAGCGAGGCAAACATGGAGGAAGGAAGCTTCCGCTGCGACGCCAACATCAGCCTCCGCCCTGTCGGAACGACGGAGCTTGGCCCGAAGGTGGAAGTCAAGAACATGAACAGCTTCCGGGCCGTGGCCCGCGCCCTCAGCTTCGAGGTCGAGCGGCAGCGCGAAGTGTTCGAAGCCGGCCGCCTGCCCATCCAGGAGACCCGCGGCTGGGTCGAAGAGGACGGCGCGACAGTGTCGCAGCGCACGAAGGAGTACGCGCACGACTACCGCTACTTCCCGGAGCCGGACCTGCCGCCGCTGCGCCTAGAGCGCGACTACGTCGAAAGCATCCGCTCGCGGCTCCCCGAGCTTCCCGACGCCAAACAACGCCGTTTCATAAAGGACTACGGCCTCAGCGAGTACGAGGCCGGCCTTCTGACGGAGACCCGCGCCCGCGCCGATTTCTTTGATGCAAGCCTCTCTTCGCTCTCCAGCGCCGATGAGGAGACTCGGCGACAGCGGGCCAAGGCTGTTAGCAACTGGATGCTGGGCGATTTCGCGCGTTTGCTCAACCAGGCAGGTATCGATGTCGACCAGGCGAAGGTTGAGCCGAAAGCGCTTTGTGATATGATTGTCCTAATCGAACAGGGCGCCATAAGCGGCAAGAGCGCCAAAGCCGTCTTCGATGTTATGTTCGAGACGGGTAAGCCGCCGGCGGATGTAGTGCGGGAGCTGGGTCTGACCCAGATTAGCGGCGAAGAGGAGATCGCGGCCGTCATCAACAAGGTGCTTGCCGCTAACCCCAAAGCAGTCGAAGATTACCGCAGCGGCAAGGAAGAAGCGGCGAAATTCCTCGTCGGACAGGTGATGAGGGAGACACGAGGTCGCGCCAACCCTGGGGTTGTGAACGACCTCTTGCGGCGGAGGCTGACTTCGTAATCGCCTTTGCGTTGCCCCTCCTACTTAGCTAAGATTGGCGAGACATGAGGGCAATCAGGCAGAGCAACTTCATAAAGTGGTTCTACCTGGGCATCAACGTCAAGCGATGGCTGCTCCTGATGGCTGTCGGCGTAGCCATTCTCGGCCTCGGCTTCTCCTATTTCCTGCGCGAGGTCTACGCCTCTTACACCTTCCCCAACTCCGCTTACTACGTCACCCTTCAGTTCCTGCCGCGCTGGTTTAGAGGAGTTCTCTTTCTCTCCATCAGTGCTGGCGTCATCCTTTTCGCCTTCTGGAAGCTGAGCAATTCGCTGCTTTCTGCCCTGGTGCGGCGGAGCGGCGACGAAAGCCTCGCCAGCGTCCTGTACAGCAGCCGCTATCTGGCGCGTGGCCCCAAGATCGTCGCCATCGGCGGCGGCACCGGGCTCTCCACGCTTCTGCGTGGTCTCAAGGAGTACTCCGGCAACCTGACGGCCGTCGTCACCGTAGCCGACGATGGCGGCAGCTCCGGCCGCCTCCGCCGCGAGCTGGGCATTCTCCCGCCCGGCGATGTCCGCAACTGCATCGCCGCCCTGGCCGACGCCGAGCCTCTGATGACCCGGCTCTTCCAGTATCGCTTCAGCGAGGGCTCAGGCCTCGAAGGGCACAGCTTCGGCAACCTGTTCATCGTCGCCATGTCCGGCGTGACCGGCAGCTTCGAGGAGGCGATCCGCGAGACAAGCCGTGTCCTGGCCGTGCGCGGCAACATCCTGCCCTCGACGCTCGCCAATGTGACACTCTCCGCCAACACCGAGGACGAAGAGGTCATTCACGGCGAGTCGAACATTACCGATTCGCCAAGCCGTATCCGCGAGGTCTATCTTCAGCCGCCTAACGTCGAAGCGAACCCGGACGCCGTGCGCGCGATTTTGAACGCCGACATCATCATTGTCGGGCCGGGGAGCCTTTTCACCAGCGTCATGCCGAACCTCCTTGTCGATGGCATCCGGCAGGCGGTGCAGGCTTCGACAGCGCTCAAGATATACGTCTGCAACGTTGCGACGCAGCGTGGCGAGACGGACTCCTTTACCGTCGGCGACCACTTCACCGTGCTTCAACATCACCTGGGAGGGCACTTCTTCGACTACGTGCTCGCAAACAGCAATGTGCGCGGGAAACTGCCGGAGAAGGCGCACTCCGAAGCCGTGGTCATCGATAAGACCCACCTCAACGGCGCGCGAGTCATGTCCGCCGATGTCGTGAGCGAAGACAATCGCTACCACCATGACCCGAAGAAGCTCGCCGATACCCTCATCCACCTCTACTATGAGCGCCACCAGCTCGAACAGTTCGTCGACACGACGACCGAAGACGTAGAGGGCGCCATCGTCTGAGCCGGACTAGCGGCTAAGCCGAAAAGAGGGTAGATTAGCTACGTAATGTGTCTCTCAGCTGTATCTCTGGCTATCATCGGCAAGACCTATCTGAACATCATTCAGATAATTGTGTCGGCCGTGCTCGTGGTGACTGTGCTGCTTCAGGTGCGCGGTTCCGGCTTCGGGGAACTGGGAACGCAGTCGGTCTTCCGCACCCGGCGCGGCATTGAGAAAACGCTCTTCCAGGCGACTATCGTCCTGGCGGTCGTATTTGTCCTCGTCTCCATGTGGAGCGTCACGACATAAGGCAAGTGGCCTTCCCCGTGGCAGCCGCCTGTTTCTCTAACGGGGCCTCGACGTGATTGGCAAAGCGCGCTCCGGATGGCTCCTTCCGGTGACCGTGGCGTCCGGCCTCTTGGTTCTCGGTGCCCTCTGGTACGCGACATCCCATTCGTCCGAGGCCCATCCACCAGCGGTCGTCGTATCTTACAGCGAGGGCGTTTCCGGGACCGTCAGTCGCATCAATCCGCTCTTCGCGTCCTTCAACGGCGTCGATGCGGACATCTCGGCGCTCGTCTTCTCAGGCCTGACGCGGCTGGGTCCGGATGGCACCGTGCTGCCCGACCTGGCCGAGAGTTGGGATATCAGCGACGACGGGCTGACGTACACATTCCACCTCCGCCAGCGCGTCGTCTGGCACGACGGCCAACCGTTCACGGCGGATGACGTCATGTTCACGTACGCCGCGATTCAAGACCCTGATTTCCAGGGCGACCCTGATCTGAGCGAGCTCTTCCGGAACGTCACGGTCACCAAAGTCGACGACGCCACAGTGTCCCTCCACCTGACGCAGCCGTTTTCGCCGTTGCTTGCCCATCTCGCCGTGGGCATCTTACCGGCGCATCTGCTCGACGGGCTCGATGCCCAGGGGCTGTATTCCGGCCCATTCAACCAGCAGCCCGTGGGCACCGGCCCCTTCCAGGTGACGACAGTCGCCTCCGACCACGTCGACCTTACCGCCAATTCGTCGTACTACCTGGGCCAGCCGAGCATTGATCGCTTTGAGCTTCGGCTGTATCCCGACGACGCGTCCCTGCTAACAGCTTTGAAGCAGAACGAGGTGCAGGGCGCCTTCTTCCGTACCTCCTTGAGCAGTGTTGACCGCTACAACCTGGGTATCAACCATGCCTGGCAGGTTCTGCAGCTTCCGTCGACGACCTCCACTGTCCTCTTCTTCAACACCACGACGCAGCCGCTCGAGGACCAGGACGTCAGGCAAGCCCTTGCCTACGCGACAGACCGGGCCCAGATAATCATCGATGACGCCAACGACCAGGGTGCGCTGGCGAACAGCGCCATCCCGAATGGCACCTGGGCCTATTCCGCCGTTCTCGACCGCTACCCGTTCGACCCGGCAGAGGCAGGACGTCTGCTCGATGAAGACGGCTGGACGTTGCAGGACAACGGCGTTCGGGCCAAGAACGGACAGGAGCTTCGCCTGAAGATCGTGACGAACGAGGATGCGCAACGGGTGGCAATAGCCCAGGCGATTGCGCAGGGGTGGTCAGCGATAGGTGCTCCAACCGAAGTCTTGACCCAGGGCCCTACGACCCTTCTCCGCGACACGCTGACGCCGCGGCTCTTCCTCGTCGCTCTCTACGGTTTCGATTCAGGCCCCGACCCCGATCCCTATCCCGGCTACCACACCACACAGGCGAGACCGGGCGGGAACAACCTGTCCGGCTTCAGCGATCCACAGGCCGATTCGATCCTCCAGAATGCCCGCCAGACTACCGACCTGGGCACCCGCCTCTCGCTTTACCGCCAGTTTCAAGAGATCTTCGCCACCGAGCTCCCCACGTTGCCGCTCTTTCAGCGCACTTACACTTATGTCATCGACCGGCACCTGGAGGGGGTCGGGTTACCGGTACTCTTCGATTCCAGCTCCCGCTTTGCCAATATCAGAGAGTGGCGCCTCAATGGCGGTTAACCAGATCATCACGCTGACAACGGACCTCGGCCTCTCCGAGCACTACGCGGGTGCCATGAAGGGCGCCATCCTCTCTGTCAACCCGGACGCGACGATAATCGACATCAGCCACGAGGTGCAGCCTCAGCACGTCGAAGAGGCTTGCTTCATGCTTGACGCCGCCTCGCCGTACTTTCCCCCGGGAACCGTTCATATCGCCGTCGTCGATCCAGGGGTAGGCGGCGAGCGAAGGCCCCTTGTCCTCTCGACACCCCAGGGCTTCTTCGTCGGCCCCGACAACGGGGCCCTCTCCTCCGCGCTGCCGGACGCCCTGCGGTCGCATGGCCACCGGGGTATAACGAAGGAAGTGCGACTTCCTCAATCGTATGCTGCCGTAGTCATCAGTAATCCGGAGTTCATTCGCCGGCCCACCAGTTCGACGTTCCACGGTCGCGACATATTCGGCCCGGTCGCCGCTCATTTAACCCTCGGCGTGCCCGTGGACAGCTTCGGCGAGAGAGTGTCGTCTGTCCAGGCGCTACCGCTGGTCAGGGCGACAAAGAAGGCCGACGGCAGCCTCGCAGGCCGGGTGATCCACGTCGACCGCTTCGGCAATCTGATCACCAACGTCCGCGCCGTCGATATCGCTGGCAATGACGTGACGCTTGAAATCGAAGGTATAACCCTTCATGGCCTGGCCCAGACTTATGGCGACGGCGACGATCCGGTGGCGTTGATAGGAAGCGGCGGCTACCTCGAGATAGCCCTGCCGCTGGGTAGCGCGTCGCGACTGCTCGAGGCGGACGTGGAGACGCCCGTCACCGTGAGGCCGGTCGTAGTGAGACTGAAGCGACCCCAGTAGCTAGGGCGTCAGCGTCACCGGCAGCGAGAAGAGGTCAACGACGCTGCCGTCCTTCGGGCTGGTGCTGAAGGCCTGAATAGTCCCCTGTTCCGTGCCGCTCGGCAGCGAGAACGACAAATCAGCCGAAAACGGCCCCCTGGCCGGCGTACCCGTCGCCCCTTGCATGTCAGCGACAACGTTCGCGCGCGCCAGCTCCTGTCCCGACGAATCCTTGATAACCACGACCACCGCCGCTTCGAATACTTCGGCGCTCGCTGTGCCTTTGACGGTGACCGGACTCTTCACGCTGGCGCCGCAAAGCGGCGAATCGACAACGATAGCTGGCTGCTCAGGGGAGATAGTCACAGGCACGGTGACAAGGTTCTGCACGCTGCCGTCTTTCGGGCTCTCGCTGTAGACCCGGATGCGGCCCTCAGTGGCGGAAGCAGGCGGCGGGAAGGCGATCTGCGTTTCAAAAGAGCCGATCGACGGCGCTCCTTCGCTGGCGGTCGCGGCGGTCTGGCAGAAGGTCGTGCTGCCGTCGGCGCTCTCCACGGATACGATTAGGGCCCCTTCGAACACACTGGCCGTGCCTTTCACCGTCAATGGGACCGTCACCTCGTCACCCGGTATCGGCTGAGTGACCGTAATCGCCGGGCTTACGGTTGCGGTTGCAACTGGCGGCGTTGCGGTAATTGTCTGCTCCTGCGACGGCGCTTCCGCCTTTTTGCAGGCGGATAGGAACATCACCGACCCGACCGACACCATGAACATCGCTGCCAGAGGTTTCGCGCGACCCATGTCTCTCCCCCTCGCTTCGGGCTCTCAAGTTCGAGCATAGTATAATGCCCCTCGTCAAGAGACAACAGGCCGTGCCGCGTCTTGGTGCGAGGAGCTTGTGACGTGAACCTCAATCTGCGGATAGTGTTCCTGGGTACCTCAGGGTTCGCGCTGCCGGCGCTGCAAGGCCTTATCGAAAGCGAATACGACATTGCAGGGGTCTATACGCAGCCGGACCGTCCGGCAGGCCGAGGCCGTCACGAAACGCCTTCCCCCGTAAAGGAGCTAGCTGTCCAACACCGGCTACCGGTCTTCCAGCCGCCCCGAATGAGCGCGCCCGATGTCATCGAGGAACTAAAGGCGCTCCGTCCCGACGTCATGATCGCCGCCGCCTTCGGACAGATCCTGCGCCAGCCCGTCCTCGACATTCCGTCCCTCGGAGTGCTGAACATCCATCCGTCTTTGCTGCCGCTCTACCGCGGCGCCTCGCCGGTCGCCGCTGCCATCCTGGCCGGCGATGAAGAAACAGGCGTCACCATAATGCGCATGGTCCTCGCCCTCGACGAAGGCCCAATCCTGAGCCAGCGCCGCCTCGCAATCGACTCTCACGATACTGCAGGGACCCTCACTGAGCGCCTTTCTCGCGAAGGCGCCGACCTGCTGATGGACACGCTGCCCGCCTACGCTGGCGGCTCCCTTGAGCCGCGGCCGCAGGACCCGTCGCTCGCCACCTACGTTTCGATGGTCAAGAAGGATGACGGTCTCATCGACTGGGCACTTCCGGCGGTCGAAATCTGGCGGCGCGTTCGCGCCTACAACCCCTGGCCCGGCGCTTTCGCGCACCTCGACGGCGCCCGCTTGCTGATTCATGAAGCGTGGCCGCTGGCAGATGAGACCGGCCAGCCTCCGGGTGTAGTCGTCGCTGTGCCCTCTACAACTGACGACGATGCGCGCGACGCGGGCTTCGCCGTGCAGACCGGGCGGGGACTGCTTGCCATTCTGCGGCTCCAGAAGGAAGGGCGACGCGCAATCTCTTCCAGGGAGTTCCTGCGCGGCGAACGCGACCTGCTGGGACGCCGGCTTGCGTAGCCCGAAGGACAGCAAAAGGCGCCCCGCCACCAGCGAGGCGCCTTCGAACTTCTAAACGTAATCCCTATTCGCTCGCTTCTTCGCCTGCTGCCTCTTCGCCCTCTGCCTCCGCTGCGGCCTCCCCCTCGACGGCTACCTCCTCGGCGACCTTGCGCGGCGCTGCCATGCTGGCGATAACGGAATCGCCTTCGGTGAGCACATGCACCCTCGGGTCGATGACCAGGTCACGCACGTGGACCGATGAGTCGAAGGACGTCAGGTCGGAAATATCGACCTCAACGTGCGGCGGAATGTCGGCCGGCAGCGCTTCGACAGCAATGGAATCGAGGCCCTGGAGCAGGATAGCGCCCAGGTCGTCCACCGCAGGAGCTTTGCCGACGAGGATGAGTGGCACATCGGCTCTCATCTTCTCCGCCAGCGACACCTGGTAGAAATCGACATGCACAATGGCGTCGTTCAGTATGTCGCGCTGGACTTGTCGCACTATGACCGGCCTTACCGCTCTTTCCCCCTCGACGCGCAGTGACAGGATAGCGTTTCGCTCCAGCCTCTTCAGCGTGTGGGCGAGAGTCACGGTGTCGACCTCGACAGCCTGCGATTCTACACGATGTCCATAGATGTTTGCGGGGGTGACGCCCTTTCGCCGCAGGGCCTTCACCTTTTTCCCCCGCGTCGAACGCTCGGCGACGGTCAGCTCAACTGGATTCACGCTATACTCCTCAACTACAATCAGTTCTTTAGGAGGCGCCCTATCGACTTCGTCAGCCATTTTCCGAAGAAGAAGCCGGCGCCCAGTGCGAAGGCACTCCAGACAGTCAACACGGGTCTCACGTTGCCGCGGACAGTCGGCGTCACCAGCAACAGGACCCCCGATTCCTCCACCGAAACGTCCCGTCCGAATACCGAGACGCTCATGCCCTGCTTCAGCGACACCCTGTCGCCTCTGACCGAACCCACGCTGCTCTGCTGGACGTCGGCCTCAGCCGCCAGCAAGTTTCGAACGGCGGACTGCGTCACGACGTACGTGACCGCCTGAAAGAGAACCAACAGCGCTCCGCGAGATGTCGAGGTTCTCCCGCGATAGGTCGTCGGATTGGGGTCGCTGCATCGGAACGCTCTCTTCCAAACGATGAGTCGCGGAGATTGGCAACCTAGCCATGTTACCGAACACTCGACAAGGCCGTCAAGTTGGGGAACAGGAAAGCGTCAGGCGGCCTTACGATAAGGCGAGACGTCAGAGGAATCGGCAGCCTGTTCCATGACACGCAGGAACGCCTCTACGACTTCAGGATCGAACTGGCTGCCGGAATGCCCCACAATCTCCTGCATGGCTGCATCGTGGGCTAGGGCCTTTCGGTACGGACGGTCGGAGGTCATGGCATCGTAAGCATCGACGACCGCGAAGATACGCGCTTCCAAGGGAATGCGGTCGCCAGCGAGGCCGAAGGGATAGCCTTTGCCATCGAAGCGCTCGTGATGGTAGAGCAGTATGGGCAGAGCCCCTTCCAGAAAGCCCACCTTCGACACGAGCACGCCCGCGAGTATGGGATGTCGCTTCATCGCCTGCCATTCGCGATGGCTCAGCGCGCGCGGCTTTCGCAGGACCGCATCCGGTACCCCTATCTTGCCGACATCGTGCAGGAGAGCGCCGCGTTGGATATCGACGAGCCGCTCCTCGGGCACCTTCATTTCCCTCGCCATTGCCATCGTCAGGTTCGCCACACGTTCGGAATGCCCTTCAGTCGCTGCATCCTTCGCGTCGAGGGCCGCGCTGAGGGCCTTCAACGTCGAGTCGTAGCTTAGCTCCAGCTCGCTCGCGTAGGACCGCACCTTCGCGAACAGGTTCGCCTGTTCCACCGCCATGGCAGCCTGCGCTGCCAGTTCCTCCAGCAGCTTCGACTCGGCACGACTGAACCCTTCGCCCGAGGCCCGTCGGAGCACCGCAATGACGCCCGTAACCTTGTTGCGCAGGACCATCGGCACGCATGCCAACGACATCGGCGAATCGATATCCATCCCAAAGGCCCGACGATAGTCTCCGGACCAGGTGGCCACTACGTTCGTCTCATTGGTCGCCAGCACGCGATGGAAGATCCAGTCGCTGACTTCGTTGCGATGATGCGCTACTGAATCCTTGGCTCTGTCGAAGGTGGCGCGGGAGGACAGGCCACCATTCTGTGGATCAACCAGGCAGACCATGCTGCACTGTGCTTGCGCCAGCATTGCGGAGTCGCGCACGATCAGGCTCAACACGTCCTGGAGATCGAGCGAAGAACGGACGTGCTCGCCGGTCTGATAGAGATAGGTCAGGCGAGCATGATCCCTTGCCAGCGCCCGCGTTATGCCCCATGCGGCGATCTGCAACACGACGTATAGCGCCAGCAGCCCGAATCCGATGAAGAAATAGGCCAGCCGCTGGGCGGATGCAATGGAGGCGGCAGTCGTCGAGTAGTCGCGATAAGTCTCCACAGTTGCGATCGGTTGCTTGACGGCGGAATAGAGCTGGGAATCCACAATTAAGTGAGGCCCAGCGCCGTTTGTCGCGCCTTCGACGGTCGCACTCACCGGGCCGGCCGCCACAAGAGCCTGCATCGACTGTGCGTTGAAAAGCGCATGTCCCACTTCGGTTGCAACGCTCGAATACACGGCGACGCCGTTGGAATTGAGGATACGCACGCGCAACGTCTTGTCGGACAGGAAGTAGCTGGAGACCTCGTTGTTCAGTGAGTCGTAATCAGAGCCTGACAGCGGGGACGTCAGATCGACACCTTGAAGACGCGGCTGGAAGAAGGCTGCGGCAGAATCGGCGGCAACCTCGGCCACGCCGGCTCTCACGCGCGTGTCAATCTCATGTCCAGCCAGCAGAGACACAGCTACGCCGACGAGCACGACGGCGATGAGGCTGACCGTGGCGAACGGGTAGAGAACGTCGCCCTTTACGTTTCGCGGCATGCCGGGCCTAGTTAGCTCCCTTATACTTCTCTTCATATAGGTATCGGTCACATTGGCGAAAGCCTTTGCTAGGAACGTCTTTGGCCTGCCCCGGAAAGCGGTGCTAAGATGGAATCGTCTATCGACGGAGGAGTTTTTGGACAAAGAGACCGAACGCAAACAGGCCGAACTGCGGCGCCTGCTCGCCGAAATGGGTTCCGCGCTGATCGCCTTCTCCGGCGGCGCGGACAGCACCTACCTCGCTGCCGTCGCCCACGAGGTGCTTGGTCCCCGCGTCGTTGCCGTGACCGCCATTTCCCCCACCATGCCCTCCAGTGAGGTCGAAGAGGCGCAAGGGACGGCCCTGCTAATCGCCGTTCGCCAGCAGACCATTGAGACCCGGGAACTCGAATCGGCGGAGTACGTCCGCAATGGGCCCGACCGCTGCTATCACTGCAAGACCGGCCTCTTTCGGCGGCTTCAAGCCATGGCCGGCGACCTCGGCCTCGCCTTCGTCATCGATGGCAGCAACGCCGACGACGATAGCGACTTCCGTCCCGGTCATCGCGCCGCAGCCGACCACGCCGTGCGTTCGCCCCTGCGAGAGGCTGGCCTGACCAAGGCAGAGATACGCGCGCTGTCAAGGGAGCGCGGCCTCCCGACGTGGAACAAGCCGTCTATGGCCTGCCTCGCCTCACGCATTCCCTACGGACTGCCGATTACCCGTGACGCTCTAATGCAGATCGAGGCGGCGGAGAGCTTGCTGCACGGGCTGGGGCTAAAGCAGGTACGGGTCCGGCATCATGGAAAGATCGCGCGCATCGAGGTCGAGCCGGGCGACATGAAAAAGGTGCTCAACGACCGTCAGAAGGTCATCGATGGCCTAAAGGCGCTTGGCTACGTCTACGTCGCGCTCGACCTGACCGGCTTCCGCAGCGGCAGCCTCAACGAAGGCGCGGCTAATCCTAGTTGAGCCTCCACAGCACCGCAGCAAGATCGTGGCGACGCTCCGCTACTAAGGCTCAACCTGTTGCCGCGTCTACCCACTGCCGTTGTCGCAAGCGAGCGTGATCTGATCCCACGTCCCGCCCCAGCACCGTCCAGATCGAAGAGCTGCATCCTACTCCCGGATCGTGATCGAGACGACTCGACGCATCAGGCCTGGAAATTCATCGAAACTTCTACCCGCCATCCCGGTGGCCTCGCTGCCTGCTTGCGGCAGTCGGCTCGGCCCTCCCCAGACCAAATGCCGCTGAAGATATGGCAACGGGTCGCCTGTGGACGAAAAGGCGGCCCGTTGCGGCGGGGTATGTTGCCTGCTCTCGCGAGGTCGGACGAGAGACAAAGCCTTGTTTCTTCTGCCAGAAGCCAGACCCTCTTCCCTTCAACCACCAGCCCCAGTACTTCCTTGCTTCTGGCTACAAGACTAAGCATACAGAACGCGCAAATAAGGTGAGGCTAAGGAACCGTTAAAAGTCCGTTAATGGTTGCAGCCGCGGGGGAGCGGGCTAAATCTTCGCCCGCCGGACGCTGAAGATGTCCTCGATCTTGCCGATTTCGGCAGCTACCTCGTCGCTTGGCGCAGAATCGAGCCCCAGCACCATCATCGCCCGCCCTTTGCTTCCCGAAGCGACGCGCATTGAGTTGATGTTGATGTTGTGCTTCCCGAGCACTGTGCCGAGCGTGCCGATCATGCCTGGACGGTCCACGTTCTCGCAGATCAACAGGTAGCCCGCGCCGGGCGAAACATCAACCCAGAACTCGTCGATCTGGACGATGTGCGGCCCGTCATGGCCGAGCGTGCCGGAGATCGTCGTCGTCCCTTCCTTAGTGGTTGCGCGGACTTGAACCAAATTCGTGAAGATGCCCTCATAGGAGCCTTTGCGCTCGCTGAGCCGCAGCCCACGGTGCTCCGCCACCAGGTTGGCGTTGACGATCGTCACGTTCTCTTCGCTGATCGGCTGGAGCAGCCCTTTGATGACGGCAGCCTTCAACGGCGTGACGTCATGGTCCGCTATCTCGCCCAGGTACTCCACGTCGACGTTGCTGAATTGCCCGGCGCTCAACTGCGTTGCCAGCGACGCCGTCTTGACCGCCACATCGATGTAAGGGCCGATGACCGCCATGGTCTCGCGCGGCACCAGCGGTGCGTTCACCGAGTAAGCGGGCGGTTCACCGCGGAAAATGGCAGCTACCTGCTCGGCGATGTCGATTGCCACCCGTTCCTGCGCCTCCGCCGTCGAAGCCCCCAGATGCGGCGTCACGATTATCCGGTCGCTCTTGAAAAGGATATTGTCGACCGCCGGCTCCGTGCTGAACACGTCGACCGCTGCGCCGGCGAGGCGTCCCTCCTCGACCGCATTGTATAGTGCTTCCTCATCGACGATTCCGCCTCGCGCCGCGTTGATGATCCGCGCCCCCGGCTTCACCAACCGCAGTTCCTTCTCTCCCAGGAGGCCGCGTGTCTGCGGCGTCAGCGCGGTGTGGATGGCGATATAGTCGGACCGCTTCAGCAGTTCCTCCAGCGATACCATCTCCACAATCAGCGACTGCGCCCGTTCGTCGGACACAAACGGGTCATTAGCAAGGACGCGCATCTCCAATCCGCGGGCCCTTCGTGCCACCTCGGAGCCGATCTGTCCCAGGCCGACGATCCCCAGAGTCTTGCCCCGAACTTCGACGCCCATGAACCGCTGTCGCTCCCACTTGCCGCCCTTCAAGCTGGCATTGGCCTGCGGTATGTAACGCGAAAGGGAGAGCATGAGGGCTATTGTATGTTCGGCAGCGGAGATGGTGTTGCCCTGCGGCGTGTTAACGACGATAATCCCGCGCTTCGTCGCCGCGTCCACATCAATGTTGTCGACGCCCGCGCCGGCGCGCCCGATCACGACCAGCTTGTCTGCAGCCGCCACTACCTCGGCCGTGACCTTCGTCTCACTGCGGACAATGAGGGCATCGTATTCGCCGATGATGCGCAGAAGTTCGTCAGGCGCAAGGCCCGTCTTGACGTCGACATCCGCGCATCCCGCCAGGGCGTCGATGCCGTCCCTGGCGATAGGGTCGCTAACTAGGACTCTACGGTCCATCCTTGCTCCACCCTGCAGAGGTTCAGCAGTTAGACGGCAGCCGGCGCATAGCCGACTCGCGGGAGAGCGGCCTTGAGAGCGGCCAGACAGTCGTTGATGTCCTTCTCGTTGACCAGACCCAGATGGCCGATGCGGAAGATCTTGCCGGTCAGCGAAGCCTGACCGCCCGCGAGCACCGTATCGTACTCCTCGCGCATGAGCTTGTTCAGGGCCTTGCCATCGACGCCGTCAGGAACCTTTACGGCCGTCACCGTGTTCGACGCAAACCGCTCATCGGCCAGGAGTTCAAGACCCATCGCCTTCACGCCTTCGCGCGTCAGTTTTCCGATTCGCTCGTGCCGGGCAAAGATGTTCTCCACGCCTTCCGCAAGCATCATGTCCAGCGCAACGTCGAGCGCGAAGAAGACAGAAATCGCGGGCGTCCATGGCGTCTGGTCCGTCTCCAGATACTTGCGGGCCTTGCCGACGTCGAAGTAGTAACGCGGCATCTTGGCGCTCTCGTTAGCCTTCCAGGCACGGTCGCTGACCGAGATCATCGCCAGCGCCGGCGGCACCATCCACCCCTTCTGCGAGCCGGTCACAACAACGTCGAGGTCCCACGCGTCGACCTTACACGGAACGGCGCTGAGGCTGCTAACCGCATCGACGATCACTAGGACGCCATGCTTGCGGGCGACGGCCGCTAGCTCCGCCAGGGGGTTGGTGACGCCGGTCGATGTTTCGTTGTGAGTTATGAGCACTGCCTTGTAGTCGCGCTCTGATAGCGCCTGGTCGAGCTTCGCAGGGTCAGCGGCGGCACCCCACTCGAAAGACAGCTTGGTCACGTCAGCGCCGTACGTCTGGGCGATGTCAGCAAAACGGTCACCGAACGCGCCGATAGACACGACGAGCACGCGGTCCCCGGGCGAGAGGAAGTTGACGACGGCCGTCTCCATCGCGCCCGTGCCGGAGGTCGTGAGGATGAAGACGTCGTTCTTCGTCTGGAACACCTTCTTCACGCCCTCTGTGATGCGCTGAAGCATGGCGCCGAACTCCGGCCCGCGGTGGTTAATCATCTGGCGAGACATCGCTTGCAGGGCCTCGTCAGCGCAGGGAGTCGGTCCGGGGATTCGCAAGTTCGTCATGATGCCCTCCTGGTGCAAGGTATGCTCATCGTATCGATTAGTGAAAATTGGATCAAGCGGATCTGATGCCGCCGGCCACTCTCCCGGCCCGTCTTTGAGAGAAATCTGGGAAGGAGTTCCGCCTGTGCTAGAATAACTGATACCTGAGACCGAAGGGAAGGGCTATGACCAGCCCCTACCGGCAATTACCAAGCGTCGACCGGCTTCTCAACGATGAGCGCGTCCGACTCTCCGCCCAAGCCTATGCGCCGGAGATCACCCTCCAGTTGGCGCGCGAAGCGCTGGAAGAGGCACGCAAGGCCATCGCCGCCGGGAAGCCCGCGCCGGCCCTCGACGCCATTGCCGCTTCCGTCGTCCAGCGACTCAACTCCCTTACCGCGCCCAGCCTGCTCCGCGTCATCAACGCGACCGGTGTCATCATCCACACCAACCTCGGCCGCGCTCCCCTTTCAAGAGAGGCGGTTGCGGCAATGTCGGCTGTCAGCGGCGGCTACAGCAATCTCGAGTTCGACCTGCCGGGCGGGGAGCGCAGCAGCCGTCAGGTCAACGTCGAATCCCTGCTTTGCCGTCTCACCGGCGCCGAGGCCGCCATGGCGGTTAACAACAACGCCGCCGCCCTGCTCCTGGCGCTCTCCGCGCTCGCCTCCGGACGCGACGTCATCATCTCTCGCGGCCAGCTCGTCGAGATCGGCGGCGGCTTCCGGATACCGGAGATCATGGCTGAAAGCGGCGCCCACCTCGTCGAAGTTGGCACGACAAATCGGACCTACCTCGCCGACTACGAAGCCGCCGTCAGTGACAGGACTGCCGCACTGCTGCGGGTCCACACCAGCAACTTCCGCGTGGTCGGCTTCACGGAGTCGCCGTCTCTGGCCGACCTCGCCCGGCTCGCGCATGACCACAAGCTTCTTCTTCTCGACGATCCGGGTAGCGGTTGCCTCCTCGACACAACCCAGTTCGGCCTTGGCAAGGAGCCGATGCTCCAGGAGAGTCTTGCCGCCGGCGCCGACCTCGTCTTCTCCTCGGGCGACAAGCTCCTGGGAGGCCCGCAAGCCGGCATCATCGTTGGACGCCGCGACCTTGTTGAGACGCTGAAGCGGCATCCCATCGCCCGCTCTGCCCGGCTCGACAAGGGCGCCGTCGCCGCCCTCACCACTACGTTGGGATATTATGTTAAGAACGAAGCCCTCTCGAAGGTCCCCGTCTGGCGAATGATCTCGATGCCTCTCGCCGAAATCGAAAAACGGGCACGGGCGTGGGCGAAGGCAGTCGGCGGCAAGGTCGTCGACGGCCGCTCGATGGTCGGCGGCGGCAGCCTGCCCGAAGAAAGCCTGCCCACGAAGCTCCTGGCCATAAGCGGCAGCGGCGTCGACGTCACCTCGCTGGCCCGGCGCCTGCGTCTCGGCGACCCGCCCGTCGTCGCGCGCCTGGAGCGCGATACCCTTCTTCTCGACCCTCGCACCGTCGACCCCGACGATGATGCGACGATAATCAACGCTATCCAGGCCGCGATGTCGAAATAGAGGGCGCACGGCGGCGCGCCTCTGCCTTCCTCTACCGCCCCCGCGAACCATGCAACGCCTCCCTGCCGGTGATATAATTAAGGCCAAATGATCACCAACCATAGCACAAAACGACAAGCCGTCCTCTACGAGCCGGCCGCCGGCGGGAAGGTACGCTGCAACGTCTGCCACTGGCGCTGCGTCATCCCTGATGGTGCCTTTGGCGTCTGCCGGATGCGCCGCGCGGTCGAGGGACGCATCGAACTCTACAACTACCCCGGCGTAGCCTCAGCCAACAACGACCCGGTAGAGAAGAAGCCGCTCTTCCACTTCTTTCCCGGTTCCGCGTGCTTTTCGCTGGGCTCCTGGGGCTGCAACTTCCACTGCAAGCACTGTCAGAACTGGGAGATATCCTTTGCTTCGCCCGAGGAAGCTCAACGCCTCTCGCACGACCTCGCGCCCGCCGACGCGGTATCTCTCGCGAAACGCGCGGGCAGCCAGGGCATGGCCTTCACCTATAACGAGCCGGCCATCTGGCTTGAATACGCGCTCGACTGCTCCCGCCTCGCCAAAGAGGCCGGCCTCTACACGGTCTTCGTTACCAACGGCTTCAGCACTCGCGAGGCAATAGATTTCATCGGCCCCTACCTCGACGCCTTCCGCGTCGACGTCAAGGGTTTCGACGATGCCTTCTACCGCGACCTGGCGAAGGTTAGCCATTGGCGCAATATTCTCGATTCGACTCGCTATGCCCGCGAGCACTGGGACATGCACGTCGAAGTGGTCACCAACATCATCCCCACGATGAATGACGACGATGCGCAGCTAAGGGCCATCGCTCAGTGGATTCGCAACGACCTGGGCGAGGCGACCCCCTGGCATGTCACCGCCTTTCATCCGGATCACCAGCTCGCCCATCTACCGCCGACACCAATCGAGACGCTGGACAAGGCCATCGAAATCGGCCGGGGCGAAGGGCTTCTTTTCATCTATCCCGGCAACGTCTTCGGCCACCCGGACGAGAACACGCGCTGCCCTGGTTGCCAGAGCGTCGTCATTGGCCGCGCCGGCTACCGGACCGACGCGAGCGGCATGACTTCCGACGGCCGCTGCATCGAATGTGGCGCCGATTCTCAACATACGGACGGCCTCCTACCGGCGTCGCCTGCCGGTCTCGTCAACGAGCAAGGCGGGAGGTCAACCATGAGCATTGTCTTCGCCTGCATATCTCCGCACCCGCCGGTCATCGTTCACGAAGTGGGGCGCGGCCGTGAACAGGAGACCCGCCACACGCTCGACGCCCTCGGCGACGTCGCCAACGAGATCGCCTCGTTCAAACCCGAGACCATCGTGATCGTCAGCCCGCACGGCCCGGTGCAACCCGAGGCTTGCGGCATCCTCACTGCCGGTCGAATTCAGGGCGACATGCGCCGCTGGGACGCCCCGAACGTCGTCTTCGACTTCCAGAACGACGCCGAAGCGGTGGAAACCATTCAGCGGGCCGCTGAGGCCGAGAACCTGCCGCTCGTCGCCCTCGAAGACTGGGACGACGGCGCCGGCGAAGGCCTCGACTGGGGCTGCACGGTCCCGCTGTATTACCTGCGTTCGGGCTTCGGGCAGGCCCGGCTGGTCACCCTGACACCCTGTTTCCAAGGGCCACAATATCACTACAAGATCGGCGAAGCGATCGGGAAGGCGCTGGAGGGGCTGGGAAAGCGAGCGGTCTTCATCTGCAGCGCCGACCTGTCGCACTCCCTGACGCCCGGCGCGCCCAACGGCTACAATCCCGCAGGCCACGAGTTCGACATCGCTTACCAGGATGCCGTCGCCACCTGGAACGTCGATTGGGTCCTTGGCGCTGAGCGCCAGTTCCGCGCTCGGGCGGCGGAAGACGCCATCTCCCAGACTGCCATGCTCATGGGTGCACTGGCCGGACAGCGCCTGCGGCCGCGCATCCTTTCCTACGAAGGGCCGTTCGGCGTCGGCTACATGGTGGCGGCCATCGAAGTCGCGCCGGACAAGTCCGAAGAGGAAGAACCCGCCCGCGCCGGATCGACGGTCGACCGAGCCGTCCACGAGCCGCAGCACCCCTTCGTGAAGCTGGCGAAGGAGACAGTCGAACGCTACGTCCGCGCCGACATTGTCTCGATCCCCCATGAGCTCTCGCTGGAATTCGAGCTCGCGACCGAAGGCCATCCCCCTTGCGGCGTCTTCGTTTCGATCAAGAAGTGGGGCGATCTGCGCGGCTGCATCGGCACCATCGAAGCGACGCAGACGAACGTCGGCATGGAGATCTTGCGCAACGCCATCGCCGCCTGCAGTCGCGACCCGCGCTTCCTGCCCGTGATGGAGAACGAGCTGGGCCACCTCACCTACAGCGTCGACGTGCTCACCCAGGCCGAGCCGATCTCTGGCATCAGTGAGCTCGACCCGCGCCGCTACGGCGTCATCGTCGAGAGTCGTGGCCGTCGTGGATTGCTATTGCCCGACCTCGAAGGCGTTGACAGCGTCGAAGAACAGGTGCGCATCGCCCGGTCGAAAGCGGGCATCGGCGAAGAGGAGCCCGTCCGGCTCTACCGCTTCGAAGTCCAGCGCTACACCTAGCCGCCCTCAGATCGACCGCTGGTACGCCCGGAACGCCCTCGTCGCTGACCACGATAGCACGAGCGCCAGCGCAGCCAGATACGCCAGGTGAGTTCCTATCAACGTCCAGTCGACGTTTCCTGTCGACGTCTGCCTTCCGACCTCAACCGCCCAGTTCACCGGATTGAACCGCGCCGCTACTTGGATCCAGTGCGGCAGCAGGCTCCCCTGCATGAACAGCGTCGAAAGGAACGACAGCGGCAGCACCACGAAGTTCACCACCGCAACCACGGACGCCTCCTGCCGCAGAATAAGGCCCATCGCGTCGGAGAACGACGAGAAGGCGATGCCGACCAGCAGGACCGCGACCAGAAAGAGCGCCAGCACTCCCAGCCCGTTGTGGAAGCTCGCGCCGGCGATTAACCCGAGCGCGATAATGATGAACGACTGCACAAGCGTCAGCAGCGCATTGAACGCCACCTGACCGCCAATCAACGACTCCCGCGCCACCGGCGATATCAGGAATCGGTCGAGCACTCCCCTCTCGATGTCGACGACATAGTTCATCCCGCTCCAGCCGTTCGAGTACATCGCGATCATTACGACAACCCCCGGCGTGAGAAAGTCGATGTAGGAGGTCGTCGAAAAGCCCGGTATCTCCGTCACGTTCTTGAACAGCTGCCCGAAGAGTAGAAGCCAGATGATCGGCTGCACGAGAGAGACCGCCAGATAGTACGGCTGACGCACCATGGCCCGCATCAGCCGGACCATCAAGTGTAGTGCCTGAACGATCGAAAGCCTCATCGCGATTCCTCCTGGTCAGCGTCCTTGAAGACACGGCCGGTGTAACGCAGATAAACGTCGTCGAGGGAAGGCCTGGCGATAGTCACAGAGGTGACGCTTATCCCTGCGCTCTCCAGTGCCACTAGCACCGGCGGCACAGCCGTCGCGCCGCTGTCCGCCCTCGCGTGCAGCGAACGATCGTCGATGACTACCTCCCGCAGAGCGCCGTTCATGTTCGCCAGCACTTCCTGCACGCGCTCCCGCGCTGTCCCTTCGCCCAGCTCCATGTGCACCGTGTCGCCGCGCAACTCCCCCTTCAGCCCTTCCGGCGTCCCTTGCGCCACGATGCGCCCCAGGTCGACGATCGCGACGCAGTCGGCTAGGTGGTCTGCCTCTTCCAGATAGTGAGTGGTCAGCAGTATCGTCATTCCTTCCTCGTGAGACAGGCGCGTGATTTCTTGCCACATGTCGGCCCGCGTCTCCGGGTCCAGCCCCGTTGTCGGCTCGTCAAGGAACAGCGCCTTCGGCTTGTTGATGAGCCCCATCGCGACGTCCAGCTTCCGCTGCATCCCGCCCGAGTAGGTGCGCGTCACTCGATTCGCCGCCTCGGTCAGCCCGAAGCGGTCCAACAACTCCTCGACCCGGCTCTGGAGCACGCCCCCGCTGAAACCGTACAACCGCCCCTGCAGCATCAGGCTTTCTCTTCCCGTTGCCTCCAGGTCGGTCGCCGACTTCTGCGCCACGCAGCCGATGACCCGGCGCACCTTCACCGGCTCCCGCAAGACGTCGATCCCGGCGACGCGCGCCTGCCCCGAGTCGGGCCGCGAAAGCGTGGTCAGGATCTTGACCGTCGTCGACTTGCCGGCGCCGTTCGGCCCCAGCAGCGCGAACACAGTCCCCGCTTCGACGTTGAAACTCACGCCTCTCACGGCCTGTACGCCGCCGCGATACGTCTTCACGAGGTTTTCGACCTCGATGGCAAATCGCCCTGCCGCTGCTTGTTGATTTCTCATGCTAGACACGGTCCCGACTTCTGCACTGGTGATTCATAGAGGCAGGCAAGGACAATCCGGCCGAGGGAATTGACGCAAGAGACGCCTTCCATGTCGTCCTTCCGTCTCTGACTTAGTATACCCTTTCAGATATCAAGAACCGGCACCCGCCTCCTCTCAATGGCTCAGCCGTCTGCTACAATGTTCTCTCATGGACGAGAAGACCCTCACCACGCTCGAATTCGACAAAGTCCTTGCCCGCCTGGCCCGCCATACCTCGTTCTCCGGCGGCCACGAGCTGGCTCTCGCCCTGCGCCCTTCCAGCGACTATGACGAAGTCCTCCGCAACCAGCGTCTCACGGCCGAAGCCCGGCGCCTCCGCGAAATGCAGCCCCGCTCCGGCCTCGGCGCCGTCCACGACATTCGACAGCTCGCCAACAAGGCCAACCTCGGCGGCATCCTCGAACCGTCGGAACTGCTTGAAGTCGCGGAAACGCTGTCTGCCGGCCGCGTCATGAAGACGGCCGTCCTTCGCATCGGCGGCTCGCCCGCCAACCGCCTGCCGCTGCTGACGGAGATCGCCGAACGCATCACGGAACTGACGGAGGCCGCAACCGAGATAGGCCGCTGCATCACGCCGCGTGCGGAGGTCGCCGACAACGCCAGCCCGACCCTCGCGGTCATCCGCCGTGACTTGCGCACGGTCCACGACCGCCTTTACGCCAAGCTCCAGGAGCTTATCGCCTCGCCCGACTTGAGGACGGCCATCCAGGAGCCCATTGTCACGTTGCGCGACGGCCGCTACGTCATCCCTGTGAAGGTCGAGGCCCGCGGTCAGCTTCAGGGCATCGTCCACGACGTCTCGGCGAGCGGCGCCACCATCTTCGTTGAGCCAATGGCGACGGTTGACCTCGGAAACAACTGGCGAGAGACGCAGGCCGAGGAGCAACGTGAGGTGGAACGTGTCCTCAAGCGGCTCAGCGCCCTCATCGGGCGTGCCGCCTTCGCCATCGGCGTCAACATCGACTCCCTCGCGGAGATCGACCTTGCCTTTGCGAAGGCAATGTTTGCCGAAGAGCTAAACGCGACGGAACTCCCGTACGACGGCGAAGCCCAACCCTGGCTCGTGCCGGCGCCGGAAGTGCTTCACCTCGTCAACGCGCGCCACCCGTTGCTTCCCCACGAGGCCGTGCCCATATCGCTACCGGTGGGCGGCACGTACTCCGTCCTGCTCATCACCGGCCCTAACACCGGCGGTAAGACGGTCGCTCTGAAGTCGGTCGGCCTCCTGACCGCCATGGCCCAGGCCGGCCTGCCCGTTCCCGCCGACGCCGGCAGCCGCCTGCCCGTTTTCGACGCGGTCTACGCGGACATCGGCGACGAGCAGAGCATCGAACAATCGCTGTCCACCTTCAGCAGCCACATGACGAACATCATCGCCATCCTGAAGGCCGCAGACGCCAACAGTCTTGTCCTTCTCGACGAACTCGGCGCCGGCACCGACCCCGACGAAGGCTCTGCCCTCGCCCGCGCCATCATCGACCGCCTGCTGGAGACGAAGTGCCTGACTGTCGCCACAACCCACCACGGCGAGCTGAAGGTCTTCGCCCACACAACCTCCGGCATCATGAACGCCTCCGTCGAGTTCGACGTCGAGACGCTCGCGCCCACCTACCGCATCTCTATCGGTCTCCCCGGCAGCAGCAACGCCCTCGCCATCGCTGAGCGCCTCGGTATGCCGCGCGACATCATCGCCGACGCCCGCGGCTCCATCGAGCCCGAGCGCGCCCACGCCGAGAGCCTCCTCGCCGAGATCCAGCACGAGCGCTCCGCCGCCGAAGACGCCCGCCGCGCCGAGCTTGTCGCCCGCAAGGAGGCGGAAGACATTCGTCTGCGGCTGGAGGAGAAGCTCGACGCCATCGAGGAGGAACGCGAGCAAATCCTGGCGAACGTCCGCGCCGAAGCCGAGGACGAGCTTTCGCGCGTCCGTCAGTTGCTGGCCCATGCCGGGCGGCGAATCGAGCGACAGAAGCCGGAGGCCGCCGCCGAGAAGGTCGCTGCCGCCGAAGCCATCACCGAGACGCTCAAGCCGCCGCCGCCTTCGCCGCGACGCCGTCGACGCAAGGGCGGCGACCTCATCTTGCCGGAGGAGATTCAGCCCGGCGACGTCGTTTGGGTGCGTGGGCTCGGCCGCTTCGGCGAGGCCCTGTCATCGCCAGATGCCAAAGGCGAAGTCGAGATCCGTCTGGGCTCGCTGCACAGCACCGTGCCCCTGAAGAAGGTCGAGAAGGTGCAGCGGCTGGAAGAAGGGCCGCGAGCGACGAGGCCGCCCTCGCCGGACCCAATCTTGCGCCGCCGCCTTCCGTCCCGATGGAGATCGAGGTCCGCGGCCGCCTCGTCGAAGAAGTCCTGCCCGACCTCGACAAGTACCTCGACGATGCCTTCCGCGCCCGCTTGCCATGGGTGCGCATCGTCCACGGCAAGGGGACCGGCGCCCTGGCCAGGGCCGTCCGCGGCATGCTCGCCTCGCATCCCCTCGTCAAGGACTACGAAGTCGCCCCACGCGAACAGGGCGGCGAAGGCGCCACCATCGCCCACCTGGCGACCTAGATCTCGTGGAAACGTAGGGGAGGACTTTAGTCCTCCCGCTCCGGCCCTACCTCTCTGTTCTCCGCCTGACAACGCCTCAGAAACGTCAAAAACCCTCGCGAAAGGGACTTCCAAGCCAGGAGAGCGTCGGCCAGGAAGCACTCCGTGGGCTCCCTCACCGTCGCGGCTTACACGGATGCGGACTGAGCAGCGAGACGCGCCTCCGGCCATGTCACAAACCGCTTAGACCTCTCCCTCAAACCTGCTATCCTGCCCTCGACAACGATGAAGAAAGCCGTCCGCCCCAATGCGTCCAAATCGACCCTTTTGTGACCCCATTTTGCACGACATTTCAGATTCACTTCGTCGCAACTCAGGTTCAACGAGACATCTCGAAAAACAGTTGAATTCAAATGGTCAATTCAAAGCCTCGCGTCCCTCCTGTGCTAAGCTGAGCGAACCACCGGGAGACGCGGGAACATTAGGATAGGCGCTGGCAACATGCTCAAGGGCAAGGTCGAGGACGTCCGCCACGACGCTGTCAACTTGGAAGTCGTCGCCGAAGTGGACGCCCGTCTCCGGGCGAAAGCCAATCCGGAGCGCCGACGCGTCGCCGTCACCTACTTCCCGACGGCCATGGAGGTCATCGGCGTCTCCGTGCCCGACCTGCGCGCCGTCGCCCGCGACGTCGCCAAACGTGTCCGCACCGCCTCTGCCGATGAAGCCCTCACCCTCGTTGAAGCCGTCATCGACGCCAACACCTTCGAGGGCCGCCAACTGGCCTACGAAGTCCTCTCCCGCCATCCGGCCGCTTCCGCCGCCCTCACGACCGAGCTGATCGAACGCCTGGGCCAGGGCAACGACAACTGGGCCTCCGTCGACGCCTTCGCGACGACCATTGCCGGCCCTGCCTGGCGCAAAGGCCGGCTCGACGATGACACCGTCCTTCGTTGGGCACGCTCGCCCGACCGCTGGTGGCGACGCACCGCCCTCGTCTGCACCGTCGCCCTCAACCAGAAGGCCCACGGCGGCAAAGGCGACACGCCCCGGACTCTGGCCGTCTGCGAACTCCTGGCGTCCGACCGCGATGAGATGGTGGCGAAAGCCCTCTCCTGGGCGCTCCGGGCCCTCAGCGTGGCGGACCGTGACGCCGTCGTCGACTTCATTCAGCGCCACGAGTCCGAACTCCCTTCCCGAGTCCGTCGAGAAGTCTCCGCCAAGCTGTCGACCGGACTCAAGAGCGGACGCGCCCGCTGACCTACTGGTTATCCTCCGCCCTCTCGCCTACAATGGCGGAAGGAGGACGCTATGAAGCCCAACATCGACCTCTTCGAAGCCATCGGCACCCTGCGCGCTCTGCGCCGCTACACAGACCAGCCCGTCAGCGACGAAGACCTCTGGACCATCCTCGAAGCCGCCGTCATGGCGCCCAGCGGCGGCAACCGTCAGCCCTGGAACTTCATCGTCATCCGCGACCCCGAGACGAAGCGCCGCATCGGCGAGTACTACAAGCGCGCCTGGGACCAGACTTACGGCAAAATGCCCGCTCCTGCGCCCTCTTCGACAGACTCGAACGAAGGTCTAGGGCGAGCCTACCGCTCCGCCGAATACCTGGCGCAGCATCTGGAAGAGGCGCCGGTGCTCGTCATGGTCACCACTCGCGGCGCCGGATTCGGCACTTCGGTGACCGGCTCGTCCATCTTCCCCGCTGTGCAGAACATGATGCTCGCCGCGCGCGCCCTCGGCCTCGGCAGCACGATCACGACCCTCCACCGCATGTACGAGGCCGACGTCAAGAAGCTCCTTTCGATCCCTGATGAGATCGAGACGATGGCCCTCATCCCTATCGGTCATCCGGTCGGCAAGTTCGGCCCGCCGCGACGGCTGCCGGTCGAACAGGTAGTCTTCTGGGAGAAGTGGGGCGAGGCGCGCGAGCGCAAGCCGGAGTAAGCGATGCCATCCGCGCGGGGCAAAGATCGAAGGCCGGACATGTTCGAGGAAAACGCTCGCTCTCGCAGCGAACGCGAGGCGCCGCTGGCCGCTCGAATGCGTCCGCGTACTTTCGAGGAGTTCGTCGGGCAGGAGCACCTTGTCGGCGACGACCGCATGCTGCGCCGCCTCATCGAGAGCGACCAGGTGCCTTCGATGATCTTCTGGGGGCCGCCCGGCAGCGGCAAGACCACGCTCGCCCGCATCATCGCCACGCAGCACGAAGTCGCACTTCGAGCCGATATCGGCCGTTACCGCCGGCGTCGCCGACCTGCGGCGCATCGTCGGAGAGGCGCGGGAGCGGCGCAACCTGTACGGCCAGCGCACGATCCTCTTCATCGACGAGATCCACCGCTTCAACAAGGCCCAGCAGGACGTCATCTTGCCGCACGTTGAGGATGGAACGATCACGCTCATCGGCACCACGACCGAGAACCCGTCATTCGAGGTCATCGGGCCCCTGCTCTCGCGCTCCCGCGTCTACACGCTAAACCTCCTGACGCCCGAGCAGGTCGAGACGATAATCCGGCGGGCACTGGCGGACGAGGAGCGCGGGCTGAGCGCGCTGAACGTGGCGATCGACGACGAGGCGGTCGAGCGCGCTGGCGTCGAGCACCGGCGGCGACGCCCGCATCGCCCTCAACGCCTTGGAACTGGCGACGGCAGCGGCGTCCGGCGATGAGAAGGGCGTGAAGCGGGTGACGCGCGAGATCATCGAGGAGGCGCTCCAGCACCGCACCTACCTCTACGACCGCGCCGGCGAGGCCCACTACGACACCATCTCCGCCTTCATCAAGTCGCTCCGCGGCTCTGACCCCGACGCCGCCATCTACTGGCTGGCCCGAATGATCGAGGCCGGCGAGGATCCGCTCTTCATCGTCCGGCGGATGGTGATCCTGGCCGCCGAAGACGTCGGGCTGGCCGACCCGCAGGCGCTGGTCGTGGCAACAGCCGTGTCAGCAGGCGGTGCACTTCGTCGGCATGCCGGAGGGGTATCTACCGATGGCCGAGTGCGCCATCTACCTGGCGTCGGCGCCGAAGAGCAACTCCGCCCTGAGCGCTTACGGCCGCGCCGTCGCCGACGCACGTGAGACCCGGAACGACCCTGTCCCGCTGCACCTTCGAAACGCCGTCACCGGCCTGATGCGAGAGATGGGCTACGGCCGCGACTACAAGTACGCCCATAGCTTCCCGGAGCATCGCGTCGAGCAGGAGCACCTGCCGGAACGGTTGCGCGGGCGCCGCTACTACGAGCCGGGCGAGCTGGGCTGGGAACATCGTATCTGGGAGGAGTACCAGCGGCTGAAGGCGGCGTCGAAGAAGGACGGCGGTTAGGCCGTCGTCTTCTCCCTCTGATAGAAGGCCCAGGAACTGCGACAGTATCCGGGCTGTCGCGCCCCAGATGACGTGCCGGTGGAAGCGGTAGAAAGGCGTCTCGACATCCTCGTCGCCGATGCGGCGTAGCTCGCGGCCGCCGTTCGTCTCGTCCAGTAGGTGCGCCAGCGGTATCTCCAGGACTTCGTCGACTTCATGCTCTGCGTGGATGTAGTGGTACGGCCCTGACACGGTGAGGAAGCCGACGAAGGGCGAGATGACAAAGTTGCTTCCCCTCGACACGATATCGTCGAGCTGACCGATGCGCTCCACGTGCTGGGGCGCAATTCCTACCTCCTCGAATGTCTCGCGGACTGCCGTAGCGAAGAGGTCTTCGTCGTCAGGCTCGCGGCGGCCACCGGGAAAGCGAATCTCACCCTTGTGATGCTCGACCAGCTCCGTCCGCTTGGTGAAGAGAAGATACGTTTCGCCATCGACGTCGTAGAGGAGCAGGAGAACGCCGGCGACGGCGCGTCCTGCCGCTTCGATTCGGCTTGGCCGATGCGCGGCAAGAAATCGCCTGACTTCCTCGAGATAGGAGATCGGTTTGGTCATGAGGAGGTTTGAAGTCTTCCTTTGGTGGGCCCGGCAGGGTTCGAACCTGCGACCAACCGGTTATGAGCCGGCCGCTCTGCCGCTGAGCTACGGGCCCTCGCGGCAATTATACAACAACGACATCGTGCACCGGCCTGTTTGACAGCGACAGCCTGCGGCTGCTAAACGTACGAGTGTGAGTGTGAGTGTGAACGAGGACTTGCTTCACAAGGCCGTCGAAGACGCGTTCCAAGTCCTTTCTGAGCGGCCGTCGGCGCTGATTAGCGACATAGACGGCACGCTGAGCCCGATCGTCGCGCTGCCTGAGGAGGCGGTCGTGCTGCCGGAGTGCCTGAACGCGCTGGCTGAGTTGATCGGACGAATTGACGTTGTCGCGGTCATTTCAGGGCGGACGGTCGCGGATGCACAGCGCATGGTTGGACTCGCTGGATTGCTGTATTTCGGCAACCACGGCCTCGAGCGATGGGATGCCATAGAAGGTTATCGAAACGAGGCGGCGGAGTTCGTGGACGAGATGCAGGATTTGCGGGTGCGATTGGAAGAGAAGTTGCGCAGCCAACCGCAGGTCCGCATCGAAGACAAGCTGGTCGCGCTTTCCCTTCACTATCGCGGCGCGTCGAGGGCGGAAGAGGTCCGGCAGAGCATCCTCGGCCTCCTGGGACGGCTGTTGCCGCCGGAGCGCTTCGCGATCGCCGAAGGGAAGATGGTCATCGAGGTAAGGCCGGCGCTGGCGCTCGACAAGGGTACGGTCATCGAACCGTTGGCGCAAGAGCGCAGGCTGAAAGCGGCCGTCTTCCTCGGCGACGATGCGACGGACATCGACGCGATGAAGGCTTTGAGGCGTCTGCGCGCTTCGGGCTTGGCAGCGTTGGCGGTCGGAGTCGGCGGCGAGGAGATGCCGAGCGATCTGGCGGAAGCGTCTGACATTGTGCTACCGGGCCCATCGGCTGTCGCCGCCCTTCTAGGAATGCTGGCGAACAAACTGCCCCGGACCTCCTAAACAGCGCTTGATTTGTGCCGAGAATCACAACAGGCGCCGGCTGCATGAAGGCGGCCCAACCGAGTATACCCTTTCTCTGCCGCCTGCTTCCGCAGAGGCCATGAGGGAAATGCACGCTCCCGCACCGTTCAGCGACCCCCACGTAACGAATGCCAGGGTCAGCCCGCGGACTTCAAGTCCGAACCGCATCATTCTTGCCAGCAATCGCGGCCCTCTTGAGTACCGCATAGACAAATCCGGGCGTCTTACCTCTGAAAGCGGCAACGGCGGCGTCGCGACCGTGCTAACCTCGCTGATGCCGTTCGCGGACTTTATTTGGATTGCAGCCGCGATGACCGGGGGCGATCGCCGGATGGCACGGGAGGGATATCAGCAGGTACGAGTCAGGGAACACACCTGTCAACAACGTTTCGTCGCCCTGCCGATGCGAACATATCATTCTTACTACAGTGTCTTCTGCAATCCAGTCCTCTGGTTTCTCCAGCATGGACTCTGGGGCGAACTACGCAGACCAGACCTCGAAAGCCAAGTCTGCCGAAGTTGGGAGCGCGGCTACGTCCCCGCAAACCACGCCTTCGCGCGCGCCATCGTCGACGAGATAAGGAGCAGGGAGGCGCCTGCCTATGTGATGGTCCAGGACTACCACCTGTACATGTGCCCGAGCTACATTCGCGGAATGGCGCCAAATGTGATCCTCCAGCACTTCACGCACATCCCCTGGCCGGAGCCAGATGCGTGGGAGAAGCTGCCACGAGACATCGCTGAATCGATCTGCGCGAGCCTGCTGAACGCCGACATCGTCGGCTTTCAGACGGAAAGGTCGGCGCACAACTTCGGACTCACCTGCCGGCACTTCCTCGAGGACGTGACCCTCGACGCGATCGAAGGGACAGTGGCGAGACGCGGAAGGTCAACACATGTACGCGTGTATCCGGTGTCCGTCGATGTGGAAGGCCTACACTCCCAAGCGTTATCGCTGGATTTCGCACGCTACAGGAAGCAACTGCTGCCGTTGACGCGGAAGCACACTATCGTGAGAGTCGACCGGATCGACCCCAGCAAGAATATCATCGGCGGGCTCAACGCCTTCGAGTTACTGCTGCTTCGCCACCCTGAGTTGACGAGCGAGACGAAGATGCTCGCCTTCCTGGTTCCCTCGCGGGGGTCGGTGCCGGAGTTCCGGCGCTATGCCGAACAAGTCTGGCGTCGCATTTCCGAGATCAATGCTCGCTTTGCCCATGGCGGCTGGAGGCCGATAGAGACCTTCACGGAGAACAACTATGTTAAAGCATTGGCCGGCATGAGCCTCTACGACGTGCTGCTGGTTAACTCGCTGGCTGACGGGATGAACCTTGTTTCGAAAGAGGGGCCGATCCTCAACGAACGCGATGGCGTACTCGTTCTCTCACAGGAGGTGGGCTCACACTGCGAGCTAGGCGACTACATACTTTCGGTCTCCCCAAGCGACATTGAGGGTACGGCAGAGACTTTATGGTCAGCGTTGACCATGCCCGAGGAAGAGAAGCATCGCCGCGCTGAAAGGCTGCGGGCCATTATTGCACGGAACGACCTCCGAACATGGCTGGAACGGCAGTCGCGTGACCTTGGCGAGCTTGTCTGCGGCAGCACTTTCTCCAAGCCGACGGCCAGGGCCGCCGCTGTTTAAGAGACTTCTCCTTATCCCCTTCCTCCGTCGCCGACTAAACGAAGGCGCTTCTTGTGAAATCTGTTGCAAGAGGGGCTCATTTTGCTTGCCCATTGATCGAACCCTTTGCTACACTTCGGGCGGATGAAGCGGTTAAACGCCCGAATCCACATCGAGAAGCATTCCGTCCAAAGGATAATGCGGGAGCGAAGGAGCAGAACGTCATGGTTATGGCTTGGATGATCCCAATTGTGGCGGTGACCACAGTCGCGTTCGCGGCGTTTCTTGCCTGGGACGTCCTAAGGCGCGATGCGGGGCCTCCGAAGATGCAGGAGATCTCCGGCATGATCTTCGAGGGGGCGATGGCCTTCTTGAGGCGGCAGTATCAGACGATCGCCATGTTATCGATATTCGTGGCAGTCGCCATTGGGCTGATCGTTGGCTACTTCGACAGTAGCTTGAATCACGGCGTCCTTACGGGCGTCGCCTTTATGATCGGCGCGGCCTGTTCTGGATTGGCCGGGTTCATCGGCATGTTCGTGTCGGTGCGGGCGAACGGACGCTGCGCGTCAGCGGCGACCAGAAGCCTGAGGGAAGCGGTGACCGTGTCGCTGAGAGGCGGCGCAGTCTCGGGCTTCCTGGTGGTCGGACTGAGCCTCATCGGCGTCGCATCGGTATTCGGCTTTTACAGCCGGATCCTGGGGAACGACATGGCGGACACACCGTTCCTGATCGTCGGCTTCGGATTCGGCGCCAGCTTCGTGGCCCTGTTCGCACAGCTCGGCGGTGGAATCTATACGAAGGCCGCCGACGTCGGCGCTGACCTGGTAGGCAAGGTCGAGGCAGGTATTCCTGAAGACGACCCACGTAACGCCGCAGTGGTTGCCGACCTCGTCGGCGACAACGTGGGTGATTGCGCTGGCCGTGGCGCCGACCTATTCGAGTCGACAGCCGCCGAGAACATCGGGGCGATGATTCTGGGCGTCGCGATCTTTCAGCTCACGGGTAAGCCGGAGTGGATCCTCTTCCCGCTGGTCATCCGTGCTTTCGGTATCATCGGGACGGGTATCGGCATCCTGTCGGTCCCCTTCTTTACGAAGGAAAAGCAGGACCCGATGACGCCGCTAAACTACGGCTACTATGTGGTTACATGCCTATCGATTGCCTTTATGGCGCTGGTCACCAAGATCATGATGGGCAGCAACTGGTACTGGTTCTTCTTCTGCGGATTGACAGGCATAGCGACAAGCGTGCTGTTCGTCTACATAACCCAGTACTACACGGCCGGACGATGGCGGCCGGTCAGAGAGATAGTCGAGGCGTCGCGGACCGGCCCGGCGACGAACATTATCGTCGGCACGGCCGTGGGCTTTGAGACGACAATGGTCACGGCGCTGGCTATTGGCACCGCGCTGGTCGTTTCGTTCGTTCTAGGGGCGCACTCCAACCTGCCTAACGGCGGCGTGTTCGGGACGGCCGTCGCGACCATGGGCATGCTGATGTCGGCTGCCTACATCCTCGCAATGGACACCTTCGGACCGATTACGGACAACGCGAACGGCATCATTGAGATGTCGGGGGCGCCGGCTGAGGCACGGGACATCACCGATGCGCTGGACGCGGTGGGCAACACGACGAAGGCGCTGACGAAGGGTTACGCCATGGCCTCTGCCGGTTTGGCGGCGTTCCTGCTTTTCAGCGCTTACCTGGACAAGGTGAAGGAGCATTTCGCCAAGGATGCGAATTCGATCTACTTTGGGAAAGACTTGACAACCATTCCCTTCACGGTAGACATCTCTAACGTCTCTTCTTTCGTCTCAGCTTTGCTGGGCGTGATGATCGTCTTCCTGTTCTCGTCGTTGGCCATCCGCGCCGTGGGGCAGGCCAGCAGCAAGATCATCGAAGAGGTCCGGCGGCAGTTCCGCGAGGACCCGGGAATCATGGCTGGAACTTCTCGACCGGACTACGGCCGCGCTGTCGACATCACCGCGACGGCGGCGCTTAAAGGAATGATGGCTCCAGGCTTGCTGGTAGTGGGAGCGCCAATCGTCATCGGGGTAGTCTTCAGAGTGATTTACAAGGCCGGGATCCTTAAGGCCCTGCCAATGACGCAGACGGTAGGCTCGGGCGGGCCCGAGGCGGTCGCGGCCCTGCTGATGGTCGGAACCATCGGCGGTGTTATTCTGGCGACCTTCTTCAACAACGTCGGTGGCGCTTGGGACAACGCCAAGAAGTACATTGAAGCCGGGCTCCTGAAGGTCCCAGCATCCGAGGTTCCAGAGGGCGCTGCGGGCGTCACGCCGGCTGAACCGGGCTGGGTTATCGTCGGCAAGGGCAGCGACGCCCACAAGGCCGGCGTCGTTGGCGACACTGTCGGCGACCCGTTCAAGGACACGGCAGGGCCTTCGCTGCACGTGCTGGTGAAGTTGCTGAGCACAATTACCCTAGTGCTAGCGCCGCTGTTCATCTCCTAGGTCAAAAACAGACGCAGAATCGGGAAGGCCGGGAATATCCCGGCCTTCCCTTTTTGTTGGCATAAGGGCGGCGAAGTGCAAAGCACCCATGCCGAGGCGCAGGCCTCGGCATGCTCTTCTGAGGGAGTGGGCTCAACCGCTTGCGAAGAGACAGTGCTCAGGTGGGACGTGCGATGAAGATCGTTCGTTAGCAGAACCGGCAGACGGAAGGCGTTTGTTGGAGTTAGCCCGGATCGATTCCCATGTACATTCGAGGGTAGAGCAGAAAGGGGTTGCTCGCTTTCTCTTCACCGATAGTGCTCGAAGGGCCGTGACCCGACAGGACAACGGTCTCATCGGGCAGGGTGAGAAGCTTCTCCCGGATGCTCTTCAGGAGAAGACGGCCGTCGCCTCCGGGCAGGTCGAAGCGGCCGATGCCGCCGGCGAAGAGCGCATCGCCGGTGAAGACGATTCCCTGGCCGGCGAGGCAGATATGTCCAAAGGCGTGACCGGGGGTGAAGAGCACTTCGAACTCCAAGCCGCCTATTCGCAGCTTCTCGCCGTCCTCCAACAGCAGATCGGGTTTCGCCAGCTGCGGCGAGCCCACTCCGAGCAGCATCCGCATCATCCCTGAATCGGCTTTCGACGATTCATAAGCATCGCGGTGCATGGCGACTGAGGCGCCCGTTGCTTCGAGCACCGGCTGCAGGGCGGCGACGTGGTCGACATGGCTATGGGTGATTGCGATGATTCTCGCGTCCAGCTTGTTGCGCTGAAGGGTGTCGAGGATTCGATCGGCCTCGTCTCCGGGGTCGACGATCATGCCTTCGCGCGTCGTCTCATCGCCGACAATATAGCAGTTGCTTTGAAACATTCCGACGATGAGCCCTTCGAGGATCATCTTCAAACTCCCGCGGCTAATTGTCCATTTCCTGCCAAATCTGTGCAAGTCATCATTTTTCGCCGCGTTGACCGACCGTTCGGTCTAAGCAGTTCGTCCTTAATGCCGATATTCAGATTGGGACACTTAGAGCCAGTAGGAATCAACTTTCCGTGTCTCTTATTCGGGCATTGAGGTCGCACTTTGACAAGAAACACATCACCCATAGCGGGTGAGGAAGGACTCTCTCCTGCAGAACTCTACGGACTTGCGGAAACAGAAGAAGGAGCTCTAGGGCCAAAACGCCTGCCGCTGCTGAACAAAGCAGAACTGGCATCGACGTTCAGCGAAGGCCTGGATTTGGCCGAGGGGCGTGAGATGGGGCATGCGATGCGAGTGTGCTACATCGCCATGACCATGGGGCGCGCTCTCGGACTCTCAGATCCACAGCTGATAATCCTCTACCACGCCAGCCTCCTGCACGACCTGGGCGTTCCTCTCGTGTCGTCCGAGTTGACCGAGCTGATAGGCGTGAACGAAAACGATCTCTTCGCCGCGTCGCCACGCAAGGCACCCGAGGAACTGGTGGCAGACTCTCATGCTGCGGCGCCGGAGAAGGTCATCGGGGCGCTTCATCTGCACGCCTCCCTTGGCGGCGCCCGCGTCATCGACCTAGGTCTGCCCGCTGAGGCAGCCGAGACGATTGCCTCCAGCCACGAGAACTGGGACGGCAGCGGCTATCCCGAAGGCTTGGCCGCCAATGACATTCCCCAACTGTCGCGAGTGTTGGCCGTCGCGGACTACGCAGAATCGGTGATCGCCGAAGAGCAAAACTCACTTGTCGCGCGAAGAAACCTAGTTGTGGAGTTGCAGGACGTCTCCGAGCTAGTGCTCGACCCGCACCTTGTTGCAGAGGTGAAGTCGATATCGCGCCGCGACGACTTCTGGCTGGGGTTGTTCGCGAAGGACCTGCGCGGCTCGCTCCTGCTGGCGAAGCCGCATGAGAACGGGAAGTCGAACTGGAAGGCCACAATGAACCTCGCGAAGGGCTTTGCGGAAGTCATCGACTCCAAGAGCCCGTTCACATTCGGCAAGTCGGCGCGAGTGGCCGCGATCGGGGGGGAATTGGCGGAGGCGATCGGTCTTTCTCCTGAGCACGTACAGCTAATTCAGATGGCCGCCCTCCTGCACGACATCGGTCAGCTTTCGGTACCGGCGCGAGTCATGGGAAAGCCTGACATCTTGTCTCTCACAGAGATGCAGTTGATGCAGCGGCACCCCAACTACTCGCGTCTTATCCTTGAGTCACTTCCGGGTTTGGAAGAGGTCGCGCTGTGGGTCGCGGCTCATCACGAACGTCCGGACGGGAAGGGCTATCCGGAGATGCTGAGCGACGAGATGATTCCGCTAGAGGCGCGAATAATCGCCGTCGCCAACGTATACGTGGCCTTGACATCGGACAGGCCCCACCGGCTCGCGTTAAGCACGAGAGACGCCCTCAAAGTATTAACCGGCACCGCAGGAACCCAGCTCGATGCGCAGTTGGTGCACGTGTTCCGGTCGCTACACCGGATGTGAGGCGCCGCGGCACAAGAATCTTAACCCGGCAAAACCAGCGCCTACGTCTTCTCGAAGCGGTCCACGTTGAGGACAAAGAGGACGGCTCCGCCCACGCGCACTTCCAGGGGATCCGCGAATGCACCGCCCTCGCCAAGGAACGGCAGCGCCTGCACAGGCACGAACTCCTGTCGGGCGTGACACTCCGCTCGCACGACGTCAACGACTGAATCCACGTCACACGCAGGCACGCCGGACAGTATCGTCGAATTGCCGCGCCGCAAGAAACCGCCGACGCCGCCGATTTTCGTCGCAGGGCAGCCACGCTGAACCAGACGCTTGATCAGCCGGTCAGCGTCGACGTCCGAGGCGATAATTACCACCAGCTTGAGCTGGTCTTCGGGCAAGTGCCCGCCTTCCTAGGTACAGGCCGGACGCTACTCGAACGGCTCTTTCATCTCCTCCACCGGCTCTTCCGTGGAGGCGCCCTGGGTCCGCTCCTTCACTCGCTCTATGACCTTCGCGCGGGTCCGAGCACCGGGCTCCGGCGCGAAAGCGAGACCGACTGAGGCGCCGACCGTCAGACCGAACAGGAAACCGATGATGAACTTCACTCCCATCACCCCCTTAGCCTTCGGCTAGATCCTTCGGGACGAGTTGAGACGCGGAAAGACACGTCCCGTGCGGTCCCATTCCGCGTTGCTCCCGCGTGACCGAGGAATATTTCGGCTCCCTTAACTCGATGGTAGCAACGGCCAGAGAAGGCTGTCAAGGAGAATTTCGGACGATTACGGCGTCTTTTTTTGGGATGGAGACGAAGAATTCTGGCAGCCGGCCTCGCTTTACTGTCCTTCTGGAACCTGCTAACGTTCAGGCATCCCCAGTAGCGAGGTCAGATCGTGACGGAACTTGAGAATCGCGTCGACATGGACGAGATCGTCTCGCTGTGTAAGCGGCGGGGCTTCATTTTCCAGAGCAGCGAGATCTACGGCGGTCTCGCCGGCGCATGGGACTACGGGCCGCTTGGCGTGGAGATGAAGAACAATATCAAGCGCGCCTGGTGGAAGACGATGGTACAGGAACGCGACGACATGGTCGGGATGGACGCGGCGATCCTGATGCATCCACAGGTATGGGTCGCCAGCGGCCACGTCGAGACGTTCGCGGACCCGATGGTGGACTGCCGCAACTGTCAGGCGCGGTTCCGAGCGGACGAGATCGAGAACAACACCTGCCCCAACTGCGGCGCCGTCGGGCAGTTCACGGAAGCGCGGATGTTCAATCTGCTATTCAAGACGTTCGCCGGACCGTTGGAGGACGAGGCGAGCGTGGTCTACTTGCGACCGGAGACGGCGCAGGGGATGTTCGTTAACTTCGAGAACGTGCTGACGAGCACTCGCCGCAAGCTTCCGTTCGGTATGGCGCAGATCGGGAAGTCGTTCCGCAACGAGGTGAACCCGAGGCACTTCATCTTCCGAACGCGAGAGTTCGAGCAGATGGAGATCGAGTTCTTCGTGCGTCCGGAGGAGGCGCCGAAGTGGCACGAGTACTGGATGCAGGAGCGCCTGCACTGGTATACGGACCTGGGGCTGCGACCGGAGTACCTGCGGCTGACGGCGCACGCTCCGGAGGACCTGGCGCACTACGCAGCCGCCTGCTCCGACGTTGAGTACCTGTTCCCCATGGGCTGGCTGGAGCTGGAGGGCATCGCGAACCGGCGCGACTTCGACCTGCAGCAGCACTCGAAGGCGAGCGGGGTGACGCTGAGCTACTTCGACGAGGAGAAGGGAGAGCATGTCGTGCCCTTCATCATCGAGCCGTCGGCGGGCGTCGACCGGCCGCTGCTGGCGTTCATCGTCGACGCGTACCGGGAAGAGGAGGTACGCGGCGAGAAGCGGGTGCTCCTGAAGCTGGACCCGCGCCTGGCGCCGATCAAAGTGGCGGTGCTGCCACTGAGCCGGAACGAGAAGCTGGTGCCGACGGCGCGCGAGGTGTGGGGGATGCTGCGTCCGCACTTCATGACGTCGTATGACGACGCGCAGAGCATCGGGCGGCGGTACCGGCGTCAGGACGAGGTGGGGACGCCGTTCTGCGTGACGGTGGACTTCGATACGCTGGAGGACCGGGCGGTGACGATCCGGGAGCGGGACTCGATGGAGCAGGTGAGGGTGCCGCTGGAAGGGTTGGTCGAGGCGCTCAAGGAGCGTCTGGCAGCCTGTTAGCCAGGTACTACCCGCACCATTTCGCTGCCGGCAGGCGACGCCTGCACCATCCGCTGCCGCGTGCGCAAGAAAGTGATCTCGATTCCCGCCCCGCTCGCCCAGTTCTGTATGTCAGGAATGACGGGTGACACGCCCTGAGACCCTGGGCAGAACCAGTGAACCTCCTCCACTTCCTCCCTGCCGCCCTCGCCACACCTTGATCTGGGTGGTAGAATAAGCGTTCGAAGGAGCCGGTAGCGGGGGCAAAGAGAGAATGACGGCGATAACGGTCTATGGAGGGGCCAGGAGCATCGGCGGGAACAAGATCCTGCTGGAGGACGGCACTACCCGCCTCTTTTTCGACTTCGGGACGTCGTTCAAGGTCCGCGAGCAGTACTTCGAAGAGTATCTCAAGCCTCGTCCTGGCGCCGGGCTGCTCGACCTGCTCGAGATGCAGTACACGAACGAGCAGGGCATCTACTTCGGCCCGCTGCTGCCGCGCATAGAAGGCATCTACCGTCGGGACCTCATCCCGCCGGGCGGCGTCTGGGAGCGTTACCGCGAACACCCCGGCTACGCCGCCATCGACCACGTCGACGCCGTCCTCGTCTCGCACGCGCACATCGACCACACCGGCTACATCTCGTTCCTGCGCGAGGACATCCCCATCTACTCGACAGCCATGACAGCGTTCATCGCCAAGGCGATGCAGGACACCGGCATCGCCGAGCTGGAGAAAGAGGTCTGCTACTTCGCGCCGCGCGAGGCCGACCCGCAGTACGACATCATCAAGACGACGAACTGGCAGAAGGTGCCATATATGCTGCGTCCGTTCGTACTCGTCGACGGCGAGGCGCTGGGGGCGGAGGCGCGTGCGTTCTGGCGGCGGCAGCCGGGGACGGGACGCAAGCTCCACTGTTGCGAGTGCGACTCGTCGTGCGAGCGCGTGGGAGACCTACAGGTTCGTTCTTATCCGGTCGACCACTCCGTCTACGGAGCGTGCGCCTGGGCAGTGGAGACGACCGCCGGCTGGGTTGTTTACACGGGAGACCTAAGGTTGCACGGCGCCCGCGGCGAGATGACGAGGCGCTTCATCGCGGAGGCAAAGGCGCTAAAGCCGAGGGTGCTGATTTGCGAAGGGACGCGAGCGGGCGCAGAACGGGCGCAAGAAGAGCGAATCACGGAAGATGATGTCCGGGAGAACGTGCTGCAAGAGGTGCGGACGGCGAACGGGCTCGTCATCGCCGACTTCGGGCCGCGGAACATCGAGCGCCTGTGCACGTTCCTTGACGTGGCGCGGGCGACGGAGCGGAAGCTGGTCATCCTGGCGAAGGACGCCTTCCTGCTTGAGAAGATGCGCCTGGCATCGCCGGAGGTGCCGACGATGGCGGACACGCCGGAGATGCTGGTCTATCGCGACCTGAAGACGGCACCGGCGAACTGGGAACAGGTGCTTCGGCAGCGGTACAGCAACCGGCTGGTCAGCGGGCCCGAGATCAAGGCGTCGGGTGGCGACTTCATCGTCTGCTTCAGCTTCTGGGACGTGAAGAACCTGATCGACATGGAGCCGCGCGGCGGGAAGTACATCTACTCCTCAAGCGAAAGCTACAGCGAGGAGCAAGACATCGACTTTCGGCGGCTGCAAAACTGGATCGACCACTTCGGGATGGAAGGCAAGGGAGTGCCCTATCGAGATGAAGAAACCGGCGAACGAATGCTGGGCAACCCGCCGGGCCTGCACGCGTCGGGGCATGCGGCCGGCACGGACCTGCTGGAGGTGGTGAAGGAGATCGCGCCGCAGACGATGGTGAGCGTACATACGGAGTGCCCGGCGTATTTCGTCGAAGGGTTGAAGGGCAGCGGCATAGAGGTTATCGTGCCGGAGTACGCACAACGGCTGGAGTTCGTGTAGGGAGGCGGCGATGGAAGCAATAGTCATTGTCTTGCTGGTCGTTCTACTAGGCATCGTCGCAGCGCTGGCATGGGAGAGGCTACGGGCGCCAAAGGTCGATACGCAGGCACAGGTGGCGCAGATGATGGCGCTGACACAGCAGTCGCTGGAGCAGCGAATCGTCGCCCTGGATCAGCGGCTGTCGGCGGGATTGAACACAGTTCATCAGAGCATGACCACGTCGCTCGCCTCCACGGCCCAGACAATGCAGAACGTGGATCGCCAGCTAATCGATTTGAAGGCGTCGAGCGCCCAAATGCTGGAGGTCGGGAGAAACATCGGCGAACTGCAGGACATCCTGAAGCCTCCGAAAATGCGCGGCGGGTTCGGCGAGCTGCTGTTGGAAAACCTTCTGACGCAGATGGTCCCGCAGAACTACGAGATGCAGCACCGTTTTCGCAACGGAGAGATGGTCGACGCCGTGGTCCATTTGGGAAACGGGATGGTTCCGGTTGACTCGAAGTTTCCCATGGAGAGCTTCAACAAGGTAATGGGCGCGGAGACGGAAGAGGAGCGGCTGCCGCTGCGGCGGGCATTTCTCCGCGACGTCCGCACGCACGTTGACGCTGTCGCCAAGTACATCGCACCCGACGAAGGGACTTTCGAGTTCGCGCTGATGTACATACCGGCGGAAGGCGTCTATTACGAGACCTTCTTCCGGGATGAGAAGCTGGACGAGAAGGAAAGCGCCTGGACATATGCCATGGATAGGCGAGTAATTCCGGTCTCTCCCAACAGCTTCTACGCTTATCTGCAGGCGGTTGTGCTCGGGCTAAACGGATTACGGGTTGAGGAGCGGGCACGAGAGATCATTAACCATCTATCGCGCATCGAGAGTGAATATGACCGTTTTCGGGAGGAGTTTGAGGTGCTTGGCGGACACATTGGACGAGCGAAAGCAAAGTACGACGAAGTGGACAAGCACGTGGGACGCCTCGGGGGACCGGCTGATGTTGCCGCTGCAATCGGAATGGGAGCAGTTGCCGCAGGGCGAGCTGCCGCTCGAGGAATGCGACTAGGGGTGAAGCGATATGACAGACAATTCATGGGTCAAGGAGTTTCCGGGGATGGTCATCGTTTCTGACGCGACCGGAACCATCACCGAGATGAACGAGCGGGCTGTCGCATGGTTCGCAGACAGGGGTGGCCGGGAGCTGATCGGCAAGAGACTGCTGGAGGTCCATAAGGAGCCATCGCAGGCGAAGATCCGTCAGATGACGGAGAAGCGAGAGAGCAACGCCTACACGGTCAAGAAAGACGGCGCGAAGGTGCTGATCTATCAGTCGCCGTGGTACGTGAATGGCGCTTTTGCGGGATTCGTGGAGTTGGGGCTAGAGGTGCCGGAAGAGATCCCACACCACGTTCGCGCACCGAAAGCCGAATAATCGGTCTCGCGTTTATTGCTGCGCAGTCCGAACGTAACAAATCGGACACAGCGTAGCCGAGGCTTTCCAGCCTCGGCTACATCATTCATGCGAGGTGAAACGTTAGGCCGGCTTGATGGCGTTGACGCGGGAGCGGACGGCGTCCTTGTCCTGGTACCATTGGGCGTTAAGCCCCGTGAACTCCTTCGCGCTGTCCGGGACGTCGTCCTCGGCGAAGATGGCGGTCACCGGGCAAGACGGCTCGCAGGCGCCGCAGTCGATGCACTCGTTGGGGTCGATGTACAACATGCGGTCAGCGTCGCCGTCTTCATGGATGCAGTCGACGGGGCAAACGTCGACGCAGGCGCGGTCTTTGACGTCGATGCAGGGCTCGGTGATGACATAGGTCATTAGGTTTCAACACCTCCGGAAGTATTCAACTGCATTCTAAGGCAAGAGAAGCTTAGCGGGAAGCAGTAAGGCGAGCCAAGGGAAGCTAAGCCTGCTGGGGGAGGGCCGAGCGCAGCGAGGCCACCGCGATGGCAGATGGACGCCGCGACAGACGTTGGACGTGCAATGCGTCGAAAGGCGTGACCTCCACGTCAGGCAGAGCGTCCTCATTCCACGGTAACGACTGCCTTCATGATGGCATGGATAGAGCAATGGTAGCTGTAAACGCCGGCGCTGCTAAACGTATGCGAGAAGGTCTGGCCGGGTGCCAGGTCGCCACTGTTGAAGGAGCCGTCGTCGGCGGTCACGGTATGCGCCGAAGGGCCCTCGTTCGTCCAAGTCACGGACTGGCCGGCCTTTATGAGTACTGCCGGCGGATCGAAAAGGAAGTCCTTGATCTCGATGGTGGCGCCGACTCCCGTCTTCGGGCCCGCGATCGCCGTTTCCGCCTTCGGTACCGGATTGCTGCTGCCGCACGACGTCGCGAAGACGGCGCCAGCGGCGAGCACAAAGGTCAGCAGCAAGAACGCGCAGTTTCGCTGCGACATATTAGCCCCCGTTCGTTCAAGGGCTCCTACTGTACCACCACCGTCGCCGTCATAAAGGGATGGATCGAGCAGTGGTAAGAAAAGGTGCCGGCGGTATTGAACGTCTGCGAGAAGGTCTTGCCTACAGTGAGGTCTCCGCTATTGAAGCTGCCATCGTCAGCCGTGACGGTGTGCGTCGAAGGGCCGTTGTTGGTCCACGTGACTGTGCCGCCAACAGTCACGGTGACGGTTGCAGGACCGAACTCGAAGTCCTTGATGGTGACGGACGCCGACGTCGGCACAACGCTTGGTGTTGCCGTGCCGCTTGTAGCCGGTGTCGCGGTTGCGGCGGTCGAGGTTGTTGGCGTCGCTGCCGGGGCCGTTGTCTTTCCCGGTGTTGGGGTCGCGCTCTTCTTGGAGCTGCCGCAGGCCACCGCCGAAAGGCTCCCGACAACGAGGGCAAGGGACAGCACGATTAGGCCGATGCGAAATCTGGAGGTCATGGACGGTCTCCTCTCCGTCTTTCGGTTCCCGGGCCCGTCCCGGCCGCGCGTTTGAGGTGCTTTATGGCGTCTAGGATGAGTATACCATGTGGCGAACCGCCGCGACCGTCAAAAAGGCGTGCCTCCGGCGGCTATCCGAGGGCCTTAACCGTAGTGGAAGTCGAAGAACCAGACTCCAATGCCGAAGAAAGCGTGAACTCCAACGACTGCCGCTATCAGTCCGGCATTGACAACGTGAGGGGCAAACAGGACTCGCCTGCCTCTAACCATGAGGATGCCACTAGCCAATTGGGCCAGGAGCAGCGCGATGAGGACGAAGCCCAGCCAAATGTTCAGCGGCTTGTCGAAGACAATCGGAACTGTCACGGTCATGAGGTTCCCTCCTCTCAGAATGGCAGCTAGCGCCCGGCCTCCAGGGAGTTGATATCAACGAACTCACCTCGCTCCGCGTCGACGAGTCCGAAGTCGGTCAACCTGAGCGAAGGGATGACCGGCAGAGCGAGGAAGGACAGGACGGAGAAGGGCTCCGGGATCGTAGCGCCGAGGGAGATGGCCGCAGCGCTGAGCGCCGCTCCGCGTTGGGAAACGAGCGCCGCTGAGTCGAGCGCCATGATTCCGCCGACTGGCAGAGGCATCTCCGCCAGCACTTCGCCTCCGGCGACGGCCACTAATCCGCCCTGCATAGACGCGATTCGCTGCACGGCCGCCAGCATGTCAACATCATCGGCGCCGACGACGATGACGTTGTGGGAGTCGTGAGCGTAAGACGATGCGAGGGCTCCCCGCTTGAGTCCGAAGCCGCTGACGAGTCCGATGCCAACGCGCCCCGTCCCATGGTGCCGTTCGATGACCGCGAGCTTCAGGATGTCGCGCTTCGGGTCGGCCATGATGTGTCCATCTTCAATGCAAACGTCCTCTAGCCGGCGACCGGTGAGGATCTGCCCGGGAATAGCTTCGATGACCGGATAGCGCGGACCTCTCGCGGGAAGGGCGAAGGAATGGATGGTCAGAGGGCCGAGATTGACGGTCTCGAGCAGAGATGGGTCGGCGGCGGAAGGTGCCTCGAACAGGGCTTCGCTGTCTTCAGCGACAAGGTGACCGTCGAAGTAGACGCGGTGGGCAGCAGGTTCCCGGAGATCATTGCAGACCTGAAGGTTGGCACGATATCCCGGAGCGATCGCGCCGTCGCTCTGGAGGCCAAAACGGGCGGCGGCGTTGATCGTCGCCAACTGAACGGCGCGAATTGGGTCGAGGCCCAGGTGAATCGCCTTTCGCACTACGGCGTCCACGTCGCCATCGGAGACGAGGTCAGCGGCCGACCGGTCGTCGGTGACGAAAAGACAGCGGCCGGCAGTTCGATCCGTGACGAGCGGCAGCAGCGCCGCCAGATTCTTCTCGCTCGTGCCCTCGCGGATCATGAGCCACATGCCGCGCCGGAGCTTCTCACGTCCTTCCTCCAGCGTCGTCGATTCATGGTCGGAGTGAGGGCCGGCGGCGACGTACGCGTTCAGCGCCTGGCCGGAAACGAGGGGCGCGTGCCCGTCGACAGGTCGTCCGGCAGCGGCCGCTAGCTTGTCGAGCACATCAGGCTGGCCTTGAATCACAGCCGGGAAGTCCATCACTTCGCCGAGGCCGGTCGCGCCCTGGCCAAGGAGTTGGCGCATTTCGTTCGGCCCCAAGCTCGCGCCCGCTGTCTCAAGCGACGTTGCGGGGACGCAGGAAGGCGCCATGAGATAGAGGTCGAGCGGCAACGTGGCTGCCGATTTGAGCACGGCGCGAATTCCCGTTAATCCGGCAACGTTCGCGATCTCGTGCAAGTCCGTAGCAACGGCACAAACGCCTCGAGGGACAACCGCTCGAGCATACTCGGTTATCCAGAGGTGAGAACTCTCAACATGAGTATGGCCGTTGATAAACGCGGGCAGCAGATAAGAGCCGCGCAGATTGACGGTCTCGCGCGCCTGATAGCCAAAGCCGAGGCCCGCGATGCGTCCATCGAAGACGGCGACATCGGTTTCTTCGATCTCGGCGGTCAGGGTGTTGACCACGCGGGCGTTGGTGAATAGGAGGTCGCCGGCAGCATCGCCACGCGCGACAGCAATTAGCTCGGACAGCCGGCGATCGCCTGCCACGTTCAGGGCGTCCCCTCGACGATGCAAAGGTCGGGCAGATGCCGGTATTTCTCGGACAGGTCGAGCCCGTAACCTACGAGCCAGCCTTCGCCGACATCGAAGCCGACGTAATCTACGAGACCGGCCACGTCCTGGCGTGATTTCTCTCGCCGGAGGAAGGTGCAGACGCGCAAGCTCGCGGGCTGTCGCGTTTCGACGTAATCGCGAAGAAAGTGCAGGGTCTCGCCGCTGTCGACGATATCCTCAATGATGATAACGTGACGCCCACGAAGGTCAGCGCGCGGACTCAGGCAGATCTCCACCTGAGCGGAACGCTCGACGCCCTTCAGGCCGTAGCTGGCTAGCTGCACGAAGTCGATCTCCGGCGGTTCGTCCATCTGGCGCGTGAGATCCGCCAGGAAGATGTAGCAGCCTTTGAGCACACCAAGGAAAAGGGGCGAAAGGCCACGGTAGTCGGCGCTAAGCTCTTCCGCTAGCCCGCGGACCCGCCGTTGGATGTCCTGTTCCGAGATCAGGGGGCGAAGTGGTTCCATGGTCCCACCTCAGTAAACATCGGCAGTTTCAAGAATCTGCCACTACCGGTTGGCCGCTTCCCATTCGCTTCGAAGGATACCCATTACGAGCAGGTCGTGGTAGTCGCCGTCGATGAAACGGTCCTGGCGGCGGCGTCCTTCTTCGACGAAGCCGCACTTCCGGTAGCAGGCCTGTGCGCGCTCGTTGAAGTCCAACGTAGTGAGCTCGACGCGATTAAGGTTCATCTGCCGAAAGCCGAAGCGAAGCAGGGTTCGGATTGCATCGGCGCCGTAGCCGTTTGACCAGTAGTCCTTCTCGCCGATCATCACCCCCAGCGTCGCCCGGCGGTGCTCGGGCGACGCGTCGTGGAGGCCTATGTTGCCGATGTGGACGCCTTCCTTGGTCTCGATAGCAAGGAAGACATCCGGAAAGCCAGAACGCCTTCGGGCGGCGTTTTCCAGCCACTCGCGCTCATTCTCTTTAGACAGCGGGTAGCGGCCGGCTTCGAGGTAGCGCGCGACGTCCTGGTCGTTCAACCAGCGACAGCAACGTTCCAGGTCATCGAGTTCGAAGGCCCGCAGCCTTACCAGTTCGCCTTCCAGCATGGCTTCCTTCTCATGAACGGCGACGTCAGTTGCCAGGGCAAAAATGCGGCGTCAGCGTCGCCGGGAAACGGTGAGTGTCCGTGAACAAGAGGAACAGGCGCTACTTGTGTTTGCGCTGCCAGCGGGTCTTCTTGAGCATCTTGCGGTACTTGTGCTTGCGGATCTTCTTCCGCCGCTTCTTAACGACAGACGGCATAGGCCCCCCTTTCGCGAATCGACCAGCGGATTATATCACGATTGTGCGAATCGGAGAGAGTGCCGACCGAATTCGACACGTTCTCCCGGTCTTCATCCCAGCGTGAGCAGTCTTCGACGATGCAGGTACCCTTCCCTATGAAGGGACCGGCATTGGCAGTTTGTGACGGAGGTACTGGCCCGTCAGGCTGTGATCGGCTTCCGCGACCTGCTCGGGGCTGCCCTCAACGACAATCTGGCCGCCTTCGTCGCCGCCCAAGGGACCGAGGTCGATGATGTAGTCGGCGTTCTTCACAACGTCGAGATGATGCTCGATGATAACGACTGTATTCCCGGCATCGACGAGACGGTGGAGAACCCGTAACAACGCATAGGTGTCCTCGAAGGAAAGACCGGTCGTCGGCTCGTCGAGGATGTAGAGGGTCCGGCCTGTCGAGCGACGCGACAGCTCCGTCGATAGCTTGATGCGCTGCGCCTCGCCTCCCGATAGGGTCGTCGCGGGCTGGCCGAGCCGGATGTAGCCGAGCCCGACGGCTTGAAGGGTCTCCAACTTGGTGCGCACCTTTGGGAACGGCCGGAAGAAGTCGAGGGCCTGGTCAACAGTCATGTCCAGCACCTCGGCGATATTCTTGCCGCGGAACAGGATCTCCAGTGCCTCACGGTTATAGCGTTGCCCCTTGCAGACTTCGCAGGGAACCGTCACGTCGGGCAGGAACTGCATCTCAATCTGAATGTAGCCTTCGCCGGCACAGGCTTCGCAGCGGCCTCCCTTAACGTTGAAGGAGAAGCGGCCAGGGGCATAGCCCCGCATTCGAGCCTCCGGTACGGTCGAGAAGAGGTCGCGGATGGGCGTGAAGGTGCCGGTATAGGTGGCCGGGTTGGAGCGCGGAGTGCGGCCTATGGGTGATTGATCGATGTTGACGACCTTATCGATGTTCTGAAGCCCGGCGATGCCGTCGGAGTCACCCGGCCGGTCGCGGGCGCCATACAGTATCTGGGCAGCCTTCTTATAGAGGATGTCGTTGATCAGCGTGCTCTTGCCGGAGCCGGAGACCCCGGTGATGCAGACGAACCTCCCGAGCGGAATCGTAACGTCGATGTTCTTCAGGTTGTTCTCGCGCGCACCCCGGATCGTCAGAGTCAGACCGTTGCCCGGACGTCTCTCGGCTGGCAACGGGATCTCGCGGACGCCGGACAGGTACTGGCCAGTTATGGAATCCGTCGCGGCTTTCACCTCGTCCATCGTGCCGGCAACGACGACGCGCCCTCCCTGCTCGCCAGCGCCGGGTCCCATGTCGATGATGTGGTCAGCAGCGCGCATCATCGCCTCATCGTGCTCCACCACGAGGACAGTGTTGCCGAGGTCGCGCAACCGTTCGAGGGTGCGGATGAGCCGCTGGTCGTCGGCAGCGTGCAGGCCGACAGTGGGCTCGTCGCAGACGTAGAGGACGCCCATGAGGCCGGACCCGATCTGAGTCGCCAGACGTATGCGCTGCGCCTCGCCGCCCGAGAGAGTAGCGGTGCGACGGTCGAGCGCCAGATAGCCGAGTCCGACTTCGACCAGGAAGTCGAGGCGGGCCCGTATCTCCTTCAGTACCTGGTAGGCGATCTGCTGGTCGCGCGGCGAGAGCGGCGTCTCCGAGCCCGCCAGTCGCTCGAACCAGCCCTGCTCGTCAAAGAGGCTCATCTGGGTGACTTCGATGATGTTCTTGTCATCGATGGTAACAGCGAGGGACTCGGGCTTCAGGCGGGCGCCGTGGCAATCAGGACAGGGGCTGGCCGTCATGTAGCGCTCGATCTCGCCGCGCACGTAATCGGAATCCGTCTCACGGAAGCGCCGGCTCAGGTTCGGGATGACGCCCTCGTAGTTCGTGTCGTAGTAAGAGACATGGCCCTCCTGGTTCGTGTACCTGACCGTTATGTGCTCGCCGGCGCTGGTCAACAGCCGATCGATATCCTCGCGCTTCAAAGTCTTTCACGGGCACATGCGTCGAGAAGCCGTGCTTGGAGGCCATCGCTTCGACAAGCCGGTAGTACCAGCCGGAGATGGTGCCGGCGCGTGCCCAGGGCTGAATGGCTCCCTGTGCCAGGGTCAGGTTCTTGTTCGGGATAATGAGTTCTGGATCCAGGTCGAGCCGGACGCCAAGGCCGGTGCAGGTACGGCAGGCGCCATAGGGCGTGTTGAAGCTAAAGCTTCGCGGTGCCAACTCGCCCAAAGAAATGCCGCAGAAGACGCAGGCCAGGTGCTCCGAGTAGAGCCGCTCTTCTTCCCCTTCAATCGCGACGAGGACGACGCCGGCGCCCAACCGAAGAGCCGTTTCGACGGAGTCGGCGAGACGCGGCCGCTGCTCCGAAGGCGTTTCGCCGTCTGTGCTCTGCGGGGCGCCTTCCGTGACGACTCGGTCGACAACGAGCTCGATTATGTGTCGCTTGTTCTTGTCGAGTTCGATGTCTTCGCCGAGGTCATGCACCTGGCCGTCGATGCGGATGCGGACGAAGCCAGCGCGTCGAGCGTCGTCGAAGACCTGCTGGTGCTCGCCTTTGCGGTCGCGGATGAGCGGCGACAGGATCATGATCCGCTTGCCGGCCGGCAGCGCGAGGATGGCGTCGACGATCTGCTGGACGGTCTGCTTCTGGATGACGCGTCCGCAATTCGGGCAATGCGGCAGGCCGACGCGGGCCCAGAGAAGGCGCATGTAGTCGTAGACTTCGGTCTGGGTGCCGACGGTGGAACGCGGGTTGCGACTGGCGCCCCGCTGGTCGATGGAAATAGCGGGCGAAAGGCCTTCGATATAGTCGACATCCGGCTTCTCCATTTGTCCCAGGAACTGGCGGGCATAAGCGGAGAGGGATTCGACATAGCGTCGCTGGCCTTCGGCGTAGATGGTGTCGAAGGCGAGCGAGGACTTGCCGGAGCCGGAGAGCCCGGTGATAACGACCAGCTTGTCGCGCGGGATGCTGACGTCGATGTTCTTGAGGTTATGCTCGCGGGCGCCGCGAACCACGATGCAATCTGAAGCCATGAGTTCCTTTGGTTTTGTCGCAAGTCCGAACATATATTTTAGCATTGCCGGGAGCGCCAAAACAGGGGCGTAGACGGCGGCTGACCGGGAAGGACGATCCCAGCTTATAACGAAGCACGGGCCAGCGGAGTTCCGGCAAGCGACTCTGCGGCAGAAGCGAGCGCGTGTCTGGGGCATCGTTATTGGCAATTCAGAAGCGCGTTAGCCCAACCCCCCGCCAGCGCGTGCCAACTAGAGGCGAGATTCGAATTCATCCAGCTTGCGTTCGAGGTCGCGCTGGCGCACCGACAACGTCAGGTCGCCGCGGGTACGTTCGAGGATGCCGCGTACGGCATCGGCAGTGCGACGGAGACCGCTCGTTATCGCTTCCGGGTAGTCGAACGTGACCAGCATGCTGTAGATGTCATCCATGTTCGTGAGGCAGACTTCGCAGTGGGTGACGTCGCCGGAGCGCAAGGCATCGAGGAGGTGGCGCCGCAGCTCGCCGACGGCTTCGCCGCAGACCGTTCAGATAGGCCCCATTTTCGACTTTCAGCTCCTTTGGCCCCGGAAGCGGCCGCGCGGCGATGAGCGCTAAAGTCGTGCAGCCCTCCGCGTACTCCTTCTGCGCATCGTGGACGAAGCCGGCGTAGTAAACGTCTGGATGGTCCGCGAGGGCGACTCGGGCGCGTTCCAGCAACTCGGACGCTTGTCGGAGAAGGTCTTCGGCCAGGGCGTAGTCTTCCCGGTGAACAGCGCGAACAGCGTTTGCAGAATGGCGCAGGGCCTGTCGACAGGCGGCCAAACCAACTTCGCGTGCCGCATGCTTCGCCTCGAAGTCGACACGGATGTCCTCGACGACTCCCTCCAACTCGTGGCTGCGGTCGTACATAAGTCCCTCCGGCTAGTCGCTCAGCGGCGACGGAAGCTCGCCCTCTCGGGCCGCATCAATCATTTTGCGTGTCTCGGCGGGAAGCTCTTCGCCCATCTCCTCGAAGCGACGCTCCACCCACCGTCCGATCTGCCTCGGGTCCCGGTAGTCCTCGACCCGCTTGGGCTCCGCGCCGTAGTCAGCAAGGATCGTCGCTTCGGACTTATGGTAAGCAAAGCCGGAGACTGCCCGAGAAAGCTTCGTTCCGCCGCAATGTCGGCACGCGGCTTCGACTTCGCCGTTCATGGATTTGACGAAAACGCTAGTAAGGCGTCCGCAGTCTTGGCATTTGTACTCGTAGATAGGCATTGCTGGCTCCGGCGCTGGTCGGTGGTTCGAATACCGACGCTACAAGTCTAAATCATCCGTGCCGGCTGCGTCATCGTCGAGATCGTCGGGCATCTCACCGGCCTCCATGCGGTCGATCATCTCATCGAACTCCGGCTCAACCTCCTCGCCCATCTTCGACTGCATCTTGCGCGCCCAGGCGGCAATGCTACGGGGGTCATTCTCGTCAACGCCGGCGAACATCGCGTCGTCTTCGAGCGTATCGAGCATCTGGTCCTCGTCCCGCACAACGGCAAACCGCGACACCAGGCGAGTCAGATCAGAGCCGCCGCAGTTTGGGCAGGCGGCGTTCGTTGGCGAGCCTATCTGCCGCTGGAAGACGGAAACGCGTTTATTGCAGGAATTGCAGCGGTATTCGTAGATTGGCATTTCGAATTACCAGCCGTGCAGGCGGCGTCCCACGATCTCGTCACGGCTGGGACAGACCGATTGATAGTCGCAGAAGGCACAATGCCTTCCGACGTTCGTCGCGTACTCACGTTCCTTCACCATTTCATCGTAGATGGCTACGACAGATGTCACCGCGTCTTCGAGTTCGCGGCGTTGCGGGATCGTGCTCCAGGCGCTGCCGTCGTCGAGATAGAGGTAGGAGGCGCGCGCGATGGGACGGGCCAGACTCCGCTCCAACATCAAAGTATAGAGGTGAAGCTGTTGAAGGTCGACTTCCTCCGGCCGACGGCCCGTCTTGTAGTCGATGATATGCAGTCCATCGCCGTCCTCATCCACACGGTCGATGCGGCCGAACAGGACGAGCTGCGGTGTGAGTGGCGCTTCGACGGTCGCCTCCAGCATCAGTGGCCGCGCAGCTAGGTCCTGCTGGCGGGCGAAAGAGCGCATCTGCGAGACGGCCCGCTCCCGCCAACGCTCCTCGTCACTGAGGTCGCTGAAGCCGGAGCGGTTCTGCTGCCAGTTCTCGAGCAGCAAGTCCAGCAGACGTTCCGGTGTCCGCTCTGCCCGCTCCGGCAGCGAAAAGAAGGCCTTCAGCGTGTTGTGAACGTGCGCGCCCATTGTGTTGTACGCGGAAGGGCGCGTCGGCATGCCCTCGACGTAACGGTACCGGTAGCGTCGCCGGCATTCCTGGAAGACTCGCAGGCGGAACGAAGAGAGTTTGAACATGTCAGTGGCGCGACAGCTCCGGCAGTTCGTCGCCGCTGAAGGCGTTCTCGATATGCTCCAGCCGCAGAAGGCGGCCATGCGGCGTCAGGTCGACGGCGACAACGTCGATGCGGCACTCCTCCGAGCTGCCCGGGGTTGCTTCACGGTACGCGTCGGCGACGGCGGTTATGCGCGCGCCTTTGAGGGGCGTCAGCGACTCGACTGCGGTACCCATGGCAGCGCCGCGTCGCGTCCGCACCTCGACGAAGACGAGACAGCCGTCCCTCTGTGCTATGATGTCGATCTCCCCATCCGGGGTGCGATAGTTGCGTGAGAGGATCTGGTAGCCCTTCGACTCCAGATGCGCCGCGGCCAGCCTTTCGCCGAATTGCCCCAGCCGCAGACGGCGGTCACTCATGCGCCGCCTCCGATCAGGCTTTCTCGAACGGGTGCAAAAGAGCGTCGATGGATTCGGCAGGGTCCGTGACGGGCCAGCGCCTCCAGGTGCTCACTCGTCGAATAGCCCTTGTGGCGAGCAAAGCCGTACTCGGGATAGAGAGCGTCATACATCATCATGATGTGATCGCGGTGGACCTTGGCGACAATGGACGCGGCTGCGATGGAAAGCGAAAGTGCATCCCCATCAGTGATGCCGTGATGGGGGATGTCGATCTCCGGCAGCGTAAAGGCGTCAATCAGGGCGTACTGAGGGACAGGTGTAAGAGCCGACAGCGCTTCAGCCATGGCTAGCCGTCCGGACGGTGCGATACCCAGAGCGTCGATCCGCTCCGGCGGAACAAGGCCGACCCCCACTGCCACAGCACAAGCGCGGATTCTCTCGGCAAGCTGTTCCCGTTTGGGAGCGAGGAGCATCTTGCTGTCGCGGACTTCGGCGAGCCAGGCAAAGCGGCAGTGCGGCGGCAGAATGACAGCAGCTGCAACGACAGGACCGGCCAGCGGTCCGCGTCCCACTTCGTCGACGCCGGCAATGAGGCGCAGACCCTGCCTCCAGAGGGTACGCTCGTGCTCGAAGGTTGGACGGAGGACCATCACCGCCTCCGGTATGTCAATGCAAATCATTCTCTGGAAACGATGCTAGCACAGGAACTGACGCGGATAAAGGGAGACCTTTGAGGGCCGTCGATTCATGGTATCATCGCTGGCAATCAGATTTCAGAAGGAGGGAGAGATGCCGATCGTCACAGTGGAAATGTGGTCCGGCAGGACACATGCGCAGAAGCGAGAATTGGCAAGGGCGATCACCGAGGTGGTGTGCGCCATAGCGGAAACGACGCCAGAGGCCACAATTATCGTCTTTCAGGACGTAGAACGAAGCGATTGGGCCCAGGCGGGCATGCTAGCTTCGGACGAGGCGAAATAGCAGGGTTTTCGCGGCATGCCCTGCGTTCCGTTACCGCCGATAATCAAGCAGTGCGGGAGCAGAAGCGGCCGGCGGAATCTGTTCCTTTCCGTCCCGCATCGCCGTCTGATATAATTCTAAGTGGTATAAAAGCCAAAATAGAGTACCAGGAGTTGGCATGGGCTCTCGATGGATGCGTAACACTTTCATATATCTGCTCATTGTCGTCGCCGTAGTGGCGATCGTTTGGTCTTTCCTTGGTAGCAAGTCCGCGAGCACCACGTCAGAGGACATTAGCTGGGTTGTCGCTGAGGTCCAGCAACAGAATGTTGACCATATCGACGTATCGGGCGATAGCCTGACAGTTCATCTGAAGAACGATTCGACGGTCTACAAATCGCGGAAGGAAAGCGGCGTCAGTCTATATGACGTACTGCACAACGCGGGCGTCAGCAGCGACAACATCCAGGCGACTCAGATAAACGTCGCCTCGCCGAGCAAGCTTGGGAGCTGGCTTCCGTTTCTCGTTAACCTGATACCGTTCATCATCCTCGGCGCGATATTGATCTTCCTCTTGCGCCAGGCTCAGGGCTCGAACTCTCAGGCGATGAGCTTCGGAAAGAGCCGCGCCCGCATGTTCAGCGGCAATAAGCCTACGGTGACCTTCTCGGACGTCGCCGGCGTCGATGAAGCGAAAGAGGAACTTCAAGAGGTCGTCGAGTTTCTGAAGTACCCGGAGAAGTTCGCCTCCCTGGGTGCCCGCATCCCACATGGCGTCCTCTTGGTAGGGCCGCCCGGCACCGGCAAGACCCTGCTTGGTAAGGCGGTTGCCGGCGAAGCGGGCGTTCCGTTCTTCTCGATAAGCGGCTCTGAATTCGTCGAGATGTTCGTCGGCGTGGGCGCCTCGCGCGTCCGCGACCTCTTCGACCAAGCGAAGCGAAACGCCCCGTGCATCATCTTCGTCGATGAAATCGACGCGGTGGGCAGGCAGCGCGGCGCCGGCCTGGGCGGCAGCCACGACGAGCGCGAGCAGACGCTGAACCAGATCCTGGTGGAGATGGACGGCTTCGACACGAACACGAGCACAATCGTCCTAGCCGCAACCAACCGGCCGGACATATTGGACCCGGCGCTGCTGCGTCCCGGCCGGTTTGACCGCCACGTCATTTTGGACCGCCCCGACATCAAGGGTCGCAAGGCAATCCTGGACGTCCACGTTCGCGGGAAGCCGCTGGACAAGGACGTGCAACTAACCGACCTGGCGAAACAGACGCCCGGCTTCTCCGGTGCGGACCTCGCGAACCTGGTGAACGAGGCGGCGCTGCTGTCGGCCCGGCGCAACAAAAAGCGGCTGGGCATGGCGGAGTTCAACGAGGCAGTTGACCGCGTAATCGCCGGACCGGAGCGCAAGAGCCGGGTCATCAGTCCGAAGGAGAAGGAGATCATCGCTTACCACGAGGCAGGTCACGCGCTCGTCGCACGCATGCTCCCCAACGCCGACCCTGTCTACAAGGTGACGATTGTCTCTCGCGGCATGGCCGGCGGCTTCACCCGCTTCCTGCCCGAGGAGGACCGCCATCTGAAGACGCGCTCGCAGTTCCTCGATACACTGGCGTCAAGCCTCGGCGGACACGTCGCGGAGGAGATCGTGCTGGGCGAAATGACAACCGGCCCTCAGAGCGACATTGAGTCGGCGACGAAGATCGCGCGGCAGATGGTCATGCAATGGGGCATGAGCGAGCGTCTGGGCCCGCGGACCTTCGGCCGCAAAGAGGAGTTGGTCTTCCTGGGCCGCGAGATAGCGGAGCAGCGGAACTACAGCGAAAAGGTGGCGGAGGAGATCGATGAAGAGGTCCGCAGGATCATCGATCACTCCTACCAGGTCGCGAAGAAGATACTGATGGAGAACCGGGGCAAGCTGGACCAACTGGCGCACCGCCTGATGGAGGTGGAGACGCTGGAAGGCGACGCGTTGCAGCGGGTCTTTAATGCGCCGCTAGATGAGCAGTTCCCGCCGGTCGAGACGGGCGAAGGCGAGAAGGCGGAAAAACCGAAGGAAGAGCCTAAGCCGGAGGGACAGGAGGGTCAGCCAGCGCAGCAGCCAAAGCCCGGCTTGGCCTGGGGCGGCGGCCCGACGCATTCCTAGTCGGCTCTACGGCAGGATAACGGGAATGCCCGCTAAGGCGGGCGTTCTTGTGAACGGGAACGGGTTGACAGGTTCGAACGGTGAACGGTAGACTGGATTGGTTCTGCGTCAAAGGAGGAGTCCCATCTACGCAATAGTCCGCAGCGGCGGCAAGCAATTTAGAGTCGAAGTCGGCAGCAAGATTGACGTCGAACGCCTGGCAGCAGCCGAGGGCGACAAGGTCGAGCTATCGGACGTGCTGCTGCTGGCCGACGGTGGCCGGGTGACGGCAGGCAATCCGACGGTTGCCGGCGCCATGGTGATGACGCAGGTCATCGAACACGGACGCAGCCCGAAGGCGATCATCTTCAAGTACAAGGCGAAGGTGCGCTATCGCCGGCGGATCGGACACCGACAGCCGTTCACGCGATTGGCGGTCGAGCAGATCGTAGCGCCGGGCCTCGCGAAGGCCGAGACGGCTGAGAGCGTCGAGCCGAAAAGGGCGCGCCGGAGCCATGCGGCAGCAGAGAAGACGGCTGAGCCAGTCGTCGAGAGCATTGAACTGAAGAAGCCGCGGCGAAGCCGGGCCAAGAAGGAGAGCGAGGGCTAGCCCTCGAAGAGATAGAGATGGCACACAAGAAGGGAATGGGCAGTTCCCGCAATAATCGTGACAGTCCGGGACAGCGCCTCGGGGTGAAGCGATATGACGGGCAAGTGGTGCTGCCGGGCACGATCATCCTGAGACAGCGCGGTACGCGGTTTCACCCAGGCGAGAACGTCGGGCTCGGCCGCGACTACACCATCTATTCCCTCGTTCGAGGCAAGGTGAAGTTTGAGCCGTACGCGAAGGGCCGGCGAAAGCAGGTCTCCGTGTACCAGAGTGAAGAGTAACATGAAGAAGGGTATTCATCCGGACTACGTTGAGGCGACGGTGCACTGCGCCTGTGGCAACACCTTCACGACTCGGTCGACGAAGAAGGAGTTGCGGGTCGAGGTGTGCAGCCGCTGTCATCCGTTTTTCACAGGGGAGCAGCGGATTGTCGATACGGCAGGGCGCGTCGAGCGATTCAAGCGCCGGTACGGCCTCAAGTAGAGGGTTTCAATTCGAGTAGGAAGGGCGTGGAGCGATCCCCGCCCTTTCTTGTTATGAGTGAGCCGACGCGGAAGATGTGCGCGAGTTGACAGCACAGCAAGAGCGGTTGATCCAGCATTACGGCGGCCAAGCGGTCATCGAGGGGGTCATGATGCGCGGCGCCCGCAGCATCGCGATTGCAGTGCGCGAGCCGGAAGGCGGGATTCGCGTGAAGTCGGAGTCGCTGGGAGGGCTATACGTCGGCCTGATCCGTCGACTGCCATTGCTTCGCGGCGTGATCGTGCTGTGGGAGACGCTGGCTCTGGGCATGCGGGCGCTCATTTTCTCGGCGGAGGTCGCCTCGGGGATGACCGAGGAGGAGCAAAAGGAGCCGGCGCCGAGTTACATCTGGCTGGTGCTGGCGATAACGCTGGTCTTCGCGGCCGGCATCTTCTTTGTCGCGCCGCTGTTGCTGACGGGATGGCTCAGTTCCCGAATGAACGGAAGCCTGGTTGTGCTGGTCGAAGGCGTATTACGGCTGGCGATGCTGCTGGGCTACATATGGGGAATCGGCTTTGTGCCGGACATTCGTCGTGTCTTCGCCTATCACGGCGCCGAGCACCGCACGATTAACGCATGGGAGGCCGGCGCGCCGCTGAAAGTCGATTCTGTGCAACAGTTCAGCAACGAGCACGCCCGCTGTGGGACAGCGTTCCTGCTGACGGTCGCGGTGGTGTCGCTGGTACTGTTCGTCCTGCTAGGAACACCGAGCTGGTGGTGGCGGATTGCGTCGCGGGTGCTGTTGATTCCAGTCATCGCGGCGCTGAGCTACGAGATCATACGTCTGAGCGCGGACTTCCGCCGCTTCCGGATCGTGCGATGGCTATCGCGTCCAAGTCTGGCGTTGCAGGCGTTGACGACGCGGGACCCTGACAACAGCCAGATAGAAGTGGCGATCAGGGCGCTGCAAGAGGTGCTGGCGACCGACGGGGCGCGGCAGGCCGCGGAAGGGCCCGCAATCCCCTAGATTGTTTGGTCCTTCAACAGGCGGCCGTCGAAGTCGCGGTGGAAGCAGGAGCGCTCGCCGGTGTGACAGGCCGGGCCCTCGGGCCGGACGCGCATGAGAAGGGAGTCTTCATCGCAGTCGATGATAATACGGCGAACGTTGAGGAAATTGCCCGACGTCTCGCCTTTGTGCCATAGCTCCTTGCGGCTGCGGCTATAGAACCAGACCTGTCTCGACTCCAGTGTGTGCTCCAGGGCTTCAGCGTTCATGTACGCGAGCATCAGCACCTCGTTCGTGTCGTCATCCTGGATGACAACCGGGACCAGCCCTTTCCCCTTGTCGAAATCGACCATCAGAGCCTCCTAGAGTCGCACGTCGATGCCGCGGCTGGCCAGGCATTCCTTCGCCTGGCGGATCGTATAGGTGCCAAAGTGGAAGATGCTGGCAGCGAGCACGGCATCCGCCTTGCCTTCGATGACAGCATCCGCCATGTGCTCGGGTTTGCCGCAGCCGCCGGAAGCGATGACGGGCACCGACACGGCCTGAGAGACGGCGCGGGTTAGCGGCAGGTCGTAGCCGTCGAGATGGCCGTCGGTGTCCATGCTGGTTAGCAGGATCTCGCCGGCGCCGAGATCGACCGCCTTTTGCGCCCACTCAAGCGTATCGATGCCCGTAGGCGTGCGACCGCCGTGCGTATAGACCTCCCAGCGTCCTTCAGCAACGCCCTTCGCATCGATGGCGACGACAATGCACTGGCTGCCGAAGCGGTTGGCGCAGCGCTCAATGAGCGAGGGATCAGCGACGGCCGCCGTATTCAGCGAGACCTTGTCGGCGCCGGATTCCAGGAGACGTCGCACGTCCTCTTCGCTGCGAACGCCGCCGCCGACGGTAAAGGGGATGAAGACCTCGTCGGCCGTACGACAGACCATATCGTAGACTGTCTCGCGGGCGTCCGAGGAAGCCGTTATGTCGAGGAAGACGAGCTCGTCGGCACGCTGCTCGCTATAGAAGGCGGCGAGTTCGACGGGGTCGCCAGCGTCGCGGAGCTGGACGAACGAGACGCCCTTGACGACGCGTCCGCGGTCGACGTCGAGGCAGGGGATGATGCGTTTGGCTAACACAAGTTGTCCTTCTGGTAGATGAAGCTATTGTAGCAGGCCAGAATCATCGCGGGCAGGGAGTGCAGTCAATCAACGTCGTTCAGCGTCCCAGAACATGAGAGAGCGATAGCGTAGCGTCGTATAGCGCACGACCCAAGATAACGCCCTCGACGCCGACCTCGCGCAGTCGGCGAATGTGGTCGAGAGTCGCCACGCCACCTGAAGCGATAACCGGCACGTGGACGCTCTTGACCGCACGAGCGGTCGCGGCGAAGTTGGGGCCGCGAAGGGTGCCGTCACGGGCGATGTCGGTATAGATGAAGCGACGGACGCCGAGGCCGGCGAGGCATCGTAGCAAGTCCTCGGCCTTCTCCTCGCAGCTTTCGCGCCAGCCATGCAGGGCGACGCGACCGTTTCGGGCATCGACGCCGGCGATTATGGCTTCGGAATATCGAGCGAGGACGGCCTCGAGAACAGACGGCTGTTCGACGGCTGCGCTGCCCAGGATGACGCGCGCGAGGCCCGCACCGAAGTAGCGGTCGACAGTTTCGGCGCTACGGATCGCCGCCACCGACCTGGCAGGGAATCGAGACGGTGCGGGCGATGGCGGTGATAACGGCATCGTTGACGGGACGACCTTCGCGGGCGCCATCGAGGTCGACGAGGTGCAAGCGAGGCGCCCCTTCGTCTTGCCAGCGTCGCGCCATTGAAACCGGGTCGTCGGAGAAGATGGTCTCGCGAGCGTAGTCGCCCTGGTACAGGCGGACGCAGCGTCCATCACGGATATCGATTGCGGCGATGATTTCCATCGCTAGTTGCCGATCCTGGCCACGGCCCAGTGGAGGAAGTTGCGGTAGAAGAGTAACCCGACGTCTCCACTTTTCTCCGGGTGGAACTGGGTCGCGATGACGTTGTCGCAGGCGAGGGCGCTGGCGAACGTGACACCGTATTCGGTCTCGCCTATCACTGTCTCCTGATCCTCGGGCGCCGGATAGTAGCTGTGGACGAAGTAGAAACGGGCATCATCGGGAATGCCGGCAAAGACTCTGTGCGCCTTCGCGCGTCGCACCCGGTTCCAGCCCATGTGAGGTACCTTCAGGCCAGTTGGCAATCGCAGGACGCGGCCCGGAACGATATCGAGGCAGGCGTGCTCACCGCCCTCTTCGCTGACGGTGAGAAGAGCTTGAAGCCCCATACAGATTCCGAGATAGGGCTTCCCGCTCTCTACGAAGGCGCGGATGGGCTCGATGAGTCCGCGCTCGCGGAGGTTGCGCATGGTGTCAGCGGCAGCGCCAACGCCGGGCACGATGACGACATCGGCTGCGTCCACGGCGACAGGGTCACCGCTGATCGTAGCTTCGTGGCCGCAGTGGGCGACGGCCCGCTCGACGCTGCGGAGATTGCCGGCGCCGTAATCGATGATAACGATTCGCATGAAAGCGCCTCGGCTTCGATTCTAGCATAGGGGATCGTTAGGGGCCTCATTGGGCAATCGCTTCGCTTGAGTTCCGCTAGAATCCGAGCGGGCCTATGATAGAGGGGACTCCAATTCAAGGGTAACTTCCTATGACGATCGTGGGGGCTTTCGATGGCGTTCGCGTGCTCGATTTCTCGCAGGGCATCGCCGGCCCGTACGCAGACGATGCTTCTCGCCGAGCAAGGCGCCGATGTGATCAAGGTCGAGCCGCCGGACGGTGACCGTTCGCGAGGACGGCCTGGGTTCTACGTCCTCAACCGCAGCAAGCGCGGCATAACGCTCGATCTGGAGAGCGCAAGAGGACGCCGGAAGGCGCAGGAGCTTGCCACGGGCGCCGACGTCGTGCTCGTGGATTACCCACCGGAGGCGCTTCGCCGCTGCGGAATAGACTACGAGACGATCTCGAATCGCAACCCGCCTGCCGTCTACTGTAGCGTGCCACTCTATGGTTCGCACGGGCCGAGCGCCAGCTTGCCGCCTGACGATGACCTGCTGGGCGCTGTTTCCGGCGTTTTCGGCCTTCAATGGGCGCATCGCGAAGCGCCAGTCTACCTTGTCGTGCCGATTTCATCCTACGCCACTGGAATGCTGGCAGCAGACGCTATCGGAGCCACGTTATTCGACCGGGAGCGCACAGGCCGCGGCGACTACGTCGAAGTCTCCGGCCTGGGCGGAGCCTTCGCCCTCGAAACGACGAGCAACATCGTGCCCCTGGGGGCAATGGACATCTTCCGGCTCGGTGCTCGCGGCGACCCCAAAGGTCCTTTGCCAACTTATCGCATCTATCAAGCCGGCGACGGGGAATGGTTCATGTTGGCCGCCCTTACGCCGGTTTTCTGGACGAAACTGGTGCTGGCGCTGGATCTCGTCGATTGGCTGGCGGACCCACGATTCGAAGGGGCTCCTGTCGCAATTCCGGTCGACGAGGACCGTGAGGAAATCGCCAGGACGCTTGAGGGGCTATTCGCCGCGCAGCCCCGTCGTTACTGGCTTGATTTCCTTCAAGCGAACGACATTCCGGTCGGGCCGGTCTTGTCTCGCGAGGAGTTCCTCGCCGACCCGCTGCTCCCGGCGAACCATATGAAGGTCGACCTCGAGGACCCAGAGGTCGGGAAGACGGTGCAGATGGGCGTGCCGCTGCGGCTGTCCGAGACTCCAGGGGCCATCCGTGGGCCGGCACCACCGTTGGGGCAGCAAGAGGCAGCCTGGTCATCCGCAGCCGACCCCGCAGCTACGGCCGAAGCAGGCGAAACCACGGTCGAGGGCAGGGCGCCACTCGAAGGGATTACGGTCCTCGATTTGGGGACGATCTATGCGGGGCCGTACGCGAGCATGCTCCTGTCTGACCTGGGCGCGAACGTTATCAAGGTAGAGCCGCTCGACGGCGACCCGTGGCGGGCATTCTCCTTCGGCTTCCTGGGCGCAAATCGCGGAAAGCGCAGCCTAGCCATCAATCTGAAGGACGAGTCGGGCATCGAGCTCTTCTACGACCTCGTGCGAAAGGCGGATGTGGTGTGTGACAACTTCCGCGGCGGCGTGCTTGAACGGTTAAGAATCGACTACTCAACGTTGAGCGGCATCAACCCACGTATCATCTCCTGCTCCATCACTCCGTTCGGCTCGTCCGGGCCAATGGCGCGACTGCCTGGCTTCGACCCAATACTCCAGGCGCGCTCCGGCCTCATGCGGGCTCAGGGCGGCGAAGGCCAGGAGCCAGTTTACTACCAGATATCGATTTGCGACTTCGTTGCGGCGTTGCTCGCGGTGCTGGGCGTGATGGGTGCCCTCAACGTGCGCGAGAAGACCGGTCGGGGACAAGCGGCCGAGACGTCGCTAGCCCTGGCGGCGATGGCGACGCAGGCGGCGGAGTTCACGCGCTACGAGGGGCGCCCTCTTGACACTGCCGGAGCGCCCGACCTTGTTGGAGTCTCAGCGCTGCGGCGGGCCTATCACTGCCTCGACGGCTGGGTCTTCCTAGCCGCCGATGCGCCACCGGCCATCGAAGCGCTGGGCGATGTCGCGGGCCTAGAGGCAGCAACCTTGCTCAATGCACCGGCGGAAGGAGAGACGGCAGCCAAGCTAGAGTCGTTCTTCGCGGCTTTGCCAAGGGATGAGGCCGTCGAACGGCTAAGGTCCAGAGGCATTCCTTGTGTGCCTTGCCCGACGATTGACGATCTGTTTGAAGATGAGCACTTGATGGCGAACGACCTCTGGTGGGACACCGAGCACCCACTCAACGGCCCCGTCCGGCAGACCGGCCGCATTATCAAGTGGGGGCAGCGAACCATGCGATTGGAGCGGCCGGCGCCCGTGCTGGGCGAGCACAGTCGCGAGGTGCTGTTGGAGATGGGCATCCAGCCTGCACGCGTCGACGCACTGATCGGCAAGGGCATTGTCCTCAATACTGACATGCCCGAGATACCCCTCTGGCGCTACTTGAGCGAACAGGTTGACGCTTCCGCGGAAGCGCATTGACTCCCGCTGACCAACCTCCCGTTTCACGAATAGATTCCGCGCTGGCGGCCAAAGCTGAAGACGCTTATAATGCCGCTATCGGTTCCCGACCGGCATCTTTACAAGCCTCTGATGCGATGACCGCTGAAACCCCACAGAAACCGGACCTGCCACCGCCGTCGCTGCCGGAGCGCGCGCTGCGGGCGTCGACGCGCCCCCATGTACTTGCGCTGCTGGCGATCATCGTTCTGGCTATCGCGCTGCGATTGGCCTGGATCGGCTATGTCAGCCCGAACCCCAACGACGGCCGGATGGACGACACCGTCTTCTACGACATGGACGGACTGTCGCTCGCCAAGGCACAGGGCTATGTGAATTTCTACGGCTACCCCACGGCGCAATGGCCGCCCGCGTATCCCTTCCTGCTCGCCGGGATATACAAGGCCTTCGGGCACAACATTACGGTACCGAAGGTGGCGAACGCGCTGGCAGGTGGCCTGACCTGCCTGCTGATCTACCTCATCGCCACGCGCGTGTTCGACCGGCGAGTCGGACTGGTCGGCGCATTCCTGTTCGCGGTCTTCCCCGGACAGTTGTTCTGGTCGACGCTGCTGATGACGGAGTCGCTGACGCCGGCGCTGCTCTGTCTGATGCTGCTGCTGTTCATATTATGGGTCGTCGAACGGAGAGACGCGGGCTGGCTTCGCTATGGAGCACTCGGAGCTCTTTTCGGCGTCGCGATACTGGCCCGCGGCGAAGGCCCCGTCCTGCTGCTGGCGGCGCTCATCGTTTGGCGGCTCGCCGTTTCGTCGTGGCGGCAGTGGGCGAAGGAGGCGAGCGTCTTCACGGCCGTCGCGGTGCTGGTCGTCCTGCCATGGACGATACGCAACGCTATCAGCATGCACGCCTTCATTCCAGTGACGAGCGCAGCCGGCCATACGCTGCTCGCAGGGCATCAGTCCGATCCTTACAACCCCTATCACGTCTTCCCTGAGATGAAGATCCAGGAGAAGTACAAGGACGTTCCGTTCCCGGCGCAGGAAATAAAGGTGGAGAAAGAAGCGATGCGAACGGCAATAAGTTTCGCCGTGCATCATCCCGTCGACGAAGCCTACTTTCCGTTTGTGAAGTTCTATCACCTCTTCCGGAGCGACGCCGATGCCTTGGGATGGATCAACTCCTGGACACCAGGCCGGCAGCTTCCGGCGCTACTCTCGCCGAGAACAAAGGACGCGTTCTCAATACTGGCTAACGCATACTACATTCCGCTGATGATAATCGCCGGACTCGGCATTCCCGTCTGGTTCTCAGTCAAAGACAAGCGGAAGTTAATACTTGTATTCTTCGTGGGCGGATGGGTGGCCGTGCACCTCATGTTATGGCCTTCTGGACGCTATCACGTGGCATTGTCGCCGATCTTTGCGTTATGGTGTGCCGTCGCGATAATAGCCGGCTATGACCTGCTAATGAAGCGACGCCGGGCGGTGGCCCGCGCTGAATGAGGCGCCAAGGCCAGGGGGAGTGACTTGAGCGCCGTCTTCCACCCTAATCAACCACTCAAAGCTGAGAACGTGCCTGCCCTGGCCAAAGAGAGGCCGATTTCTGGCCACGGCATCGCCGGGTGGGAAATTGCCGTCTTGGCGGCTGTCCTTGCTGTGGCATTCGCGCTGCGGCTCGCCTGGATGCTCATCATCAAGCCCGAGCCGAACGAAATCACTTCCGGCGACCCGTTCTTCTACGATGTCTTCGCCCGCTTCCTGGCGCAAGGACAGGGTTTTGTACGCATCGGCGGGCAGGCGACGGCGCAATGGCCACCGGGTTATCCGGCTGTGCTAGCAATCATTTACAAGATACTTGGGCACAAGATCGTCCTCGCTAAGCTGCTGAACGTGTTCCTGGGCACCGCGACTTGCCTGCTCGCCCACCTTATCGGCCGGAAGGTCTTTGGTCGAACAGCCGGACTCGTCGCGGCCTCAGCTCTCGCCGTGTTCCCTAGCCAGGTCTTCCAGCCGACGCTGGTCATGAGCGAGACTCTGGCGACGTTCCTGGTTGCAGCGCTCGTATGTGGCGTCGTCTTCTTCGCGATGGAATCGATTACCTGGCAGCGAGCGGCGACGATCGGCGCGTTCATCGGCGTCATAACATACGTTCGCGGCGAGACGATATTGCTGGCACTCGCGCTGGTCGTCGTCTGGGCGGTCGCGAGCCGGTCGTGGCTGAAGGGGCTGCGCTATGGCGGCGTGGCGCTGGTGGCCACCGCGCTGGTCATCCTGCCATGGGTAGTTCGCAACTGGGTCGAGATGGGCTATCCCATTCTGATGTCGACCGGCTCCGGCGAGAACCTTATTGCCGGCCACTGGTCAGGAGCAGACGGCAAGGGCAGCTTCGTACCGGTTATCGAAATTGACCAGATGTATGCGGGTGTGCCATTCCCGAAGAACGAGACGCTGGTATACAAGGAGCAGACGCGCCGGGCGATCAGCTTCGCGATGCACAACCCGGCTAAGGAACTGAAGCTCATTCCGCAGAAGCTGTACGAGTTCTATCGCGGCGATGCGAAGGTACTGCTCTGGATTCAGAAGGGGACGCTCGACAACCCTGCGTTTAGCAGCACGGCCCAGTCACACTGGGAGACACTGGCGAATGTCTACTACCTCGTTATCCTCGGGGTTGCGGTAGTTGGCGCGCCTTTCTGGCTTTCACTCCGAGACCCGCGACGGCTACTTTTGCTGATGATCGTCGTCTACTACTCCGCTCTGTTCGGATTCGTGTTCATCGGCGAGCAGCGGTTCCACTCCTCGCTCCTACCGTTGCTGTCACTCTTCGCCGCAGTCTCACTTGTGACTGTGGTCCAGCGGGTCCGTACCGAGATTGTTGAGTCCTCAAAGGCCCACAGAGCCGGTCAGACTCTCCACCCCAGGCGACGAGGCGTAGGCGGCGATGAGGCGGTGGACGTTAGGATTATTGTCGTCGCGCGAGGCGGCCTGGCTGCTGGCCATCTTCCTCATCGCGCTTGCCCTGCGAGTCACCTGGATTCACTTCGTCGATCCTTCGCCGACCGACGGCCGCCTTGACGATGCCGCCGTCTATCACCGAACCGCTGTCGCCATTAGCAAAGGCCAGGGCTTTCAGTGGGAAGATCGCTATTCCGGGCCGCCCGAGGGCCCGCTCAAGCTGGAGCCGACAGCCTACTGGAGCGTGGGCTACCCGGCGGTATTGGCCGGCGTTTACCTGGTTACAAACACGAGCGTCCTGAGCGCGAAGCTCCTGAATGCGCTGCTCGGCGCCGCGACCTGCGTGCTGGTCTACTTGGCCGGGCGCGAAGCATTCGGGCGTCGAGCCGGATTGATCGGCGCGGGCATACTGGCCTTCTTCCCGAGCCAGGTCTTCCTTCCGACCCTTCTGATGACAGAAACGCCTTGGACTTTCCTAACGATGTTGCTGCTGGCGCTGACGCTGCTGTTGACGCTGCGGACGCGGAAGGTTGCGGAGGCTCGAAGGTCGCGGTTGGAGATAAGGGCTCTGTTGCCAGTCGCGCTGCTAGGGTTGGTGTTCGGCGCTGCGTCGTTGGTGCGCGGTGAGATGCTGGCGTTCCCGCTGCTGCTCGTAGCTATTTGGGCGCTAGCTTATGGCTCCATACGTCGTGCGGCTGTCTACGGCGTCGTCACCGTAGTCGCGATGCTGTTAGCGCTTTCGCCGTGGACGATCAGGAACTGGAAGGTGCTGGGATATCCGATCCTTGTCTCGTCGGGATCTGCGGACAACCTGCTAGCAGGCCACTGGCCGGGAGCAGACGGGCTGGGAAGCTTCGTGCCGGGGATGGTGATCAACAACGAGCACAAGGACCTGCCGTCGCCGGAACGAGAGGTCGTGATCTACAAGGAGGAGATACACCAAGCGCTTAGCTTCATCGTCCACAATCCGAGGACGGAACTGGAACTGATACCGAAGAAGCTGAAACACTTCTATTTACGCGATAGCCGCCCGCTAGACCTCATCCGGTTGCATCCCTATGCACTCAGCGAACACAACAAGGACGTGTTCAGCGGACTAGCGAACGTGTACTACTACGTCGCTGCTGGGCTAGCGCTGATGGGCCTGCCGCTGTGGTTCTCGCTGCGCGACCCAAGGAAGTTGCTCATCGGGGGCTTCCTCCTCTACTATTCTTTTCTGTTTGGCTTCGTCTTCATCGGCGAGGAGCGGCTGCATGCAGCGGTCATTCCGGTACTTTCGCTTCTCGCTGCCGTGCCGCTGGCCTGGGCGGGCGAGAAGATATTTCGACTGAAAGGTTCAGCGGCCTGGAAAGAGTCGATGTGATGGAGCGGATCGACCGGAAGACGATGGCGGGCCTGATGTCCGCTTATGGGACGAAGGACACGCCGCAAGTCTACACGCACCGCAACCGGTTGGTGAGCGAGTTGTTCTGGCGCAGTCACGAACGGACTCTGGCGCTCTCGAAGTCGTCGAAAGGTGGAAGGGCATTGGATTTCGGCGGCGGCAACGGCGTTCTGCTGCGGGAACTGAGCCGCCGCTTCGACGAGGTGGTGTGCATCGACCTGAACACCGATATCGCACGCGAAATCGCTCGGATTTACGAGCTATCGAACGTGCAGGTGTTTTCGGATGACATCTTCAGGGTCGGCCTGCCGGATGGCCACTTCGATACGGTAATCGCGGCCCAAGTGCTGGAGCATATACTGGATCTGGGGCCACTGTCATGCGAGATGGGCCGGCTGCTGACGCCCGGCGGTGAGCTTCTGGTGAGCGCGCCTTCCGAGAACCAGTTCTACAAGATGGGCAGACGGCTGGCGGGCTACACGAAACCGTGGGACCATCACCACGATGGACGGTTTATCATTAACACGGTAGGGGAGCATCTAAAGTTGAGCAGCAAGCGATACTTCCCGATCAACTGGGGGCCGCTGGCAGTTTTCTATCTGCTGCGTTTTGTGAAGCCGGGAGCTGCGACGGCATGAGCGTCGAACGGGTTAACGCGCTTCTCATCGTGCCGGCCTACAACGAGGAGGCCTCGCTGCCTCTCGTCTTGCAAGAGCTACGCGAGGCAGCGCCGCAGTTTGACGTCGTCGTCGTGAATGACGGGTCGGACGATGCGACCGGCGAGATAGCACGCTCGTTGGGCGTCAAGGTGCTGGAGCTTTGTTTCAACGTCGGCATCGGCGGCGCTGTTCAGACCGGCTTCAAGTACGCCCTGCGTCAGGGCTACGACGCGGCGGTGCAGGTGGACAGCGATGGTCAGTTCCCGCCGGACCGAATCGGTTCATTGGTGTCGCTGGTCCTCGACGAGAGCTGGGACATGGTGATAGGGTCGCGCTATCTGGCGGACTCCGGCTACGAAGGGAGCATTCTGCGTCGTTTGGGTAACTATATCTTGTCGACGCTTGCGGGGCTGTTCAGCCGCCAGAAGGTGACGGACGCGACTTCCGGCTTTCGGGCATACAGTCGTACGGCATTGGAATACCTGGCCAGATACTATCCGGCGGACTATCCGGAGCCGGAAACAATCGTTTTTCTGGCGAGGCAGGGGCTCCGCATCCGGGAGGAGCCAGTGGAGATGCGGCCGCGCAGAGGTGGCGTGTCTTCGATAGGTGGGCTGCGGCCGCTATCGTACATGAGCAAGGTAAGCCTGGCTCTTACCTTGAATGCTTTGAAGGAGAAACCGTTTCCGAAGGCCGAAAGGAGACGAGAACAATGACTCTGCTGGCGATTTCTGTGAGGCCGATCTCGATTTTTGTGATACTGGTCGCAGTAGCCATCGCGGGCGTGGTGTTGTCGTACGTGCGAAAGTGGCGGCTGCGGGAGGAATACTCGATCCTCTGGCTACTGATGTCGGCCGCGATGGTCGTGCTGGCGTCGTTTTCGGGCATCACGGTCTGGGCGGCGGAGCGCCTGGACGTGCAATACCCGCCGTCGATCCTGTTCTTCGTCGGCCTAGCGTTCGTGGCGGCGATGCTATTCCATTACTCGCTGGAGATATCGCGACTATCGGACCAGAGCCGACGGCTGGCGCAAGAGCTGAGCCTGCTGCGGAGCCGGCTGGAGCGGGAAGGACGATCCGAAGAGTCGCAGGGTTAGGAGAGCGCGGGCGACGAGCGCCTGGTTTACGCCATTAGAACGTGTGTGGCCTGCCTGAAGCAGGGCCGGATCTCCATCAGCCCCGTCACCACTCACTCGGACCATGATGCGTCCGCACGCTTTGTAATATCCCCAGCGCAATGAACAGCGTTACTAAGGAGCTACCACCTGCGCTGATGAACGGCAGGGGGACGCCCGTCACAGGCAGCAACCGGACGTTCACGCCGATGTTGATGAATACCTGGAACAGAATGTAAGTACAGATCCCCGTCGCAAGTAGACGTCCAAATGGATCCCGCGCGGATGACGCCGTCTGCAGGCTGCGCATTAGCAACACGATGAACAGCGCGAAGAGGACAACAACGCCCACAAAGCCTAGCTCTTCCCCCAGCACGCTGAAGATGTAGTCGGTTGTCTGCGTGCGCAGGTACTCAAGCTGCGTCTGCGTCCCGTGCGTCAAACCCTTTCCGAATATCCGCCCCGATCCGATGCTGATCTCCGCCTGCAAAGTGTTGAAGCCGGAGCCAAGTGGATCCTTTCCCGGATTAAGGAAGGTTGCTATTCGCTCTCGCTGATAGTCGCTTACGGCGGCGATGAGGGCGAACGGCGCCGCGATCAGGCCGGAAGCGATGAGCCCCAGGACATGCACGGCGCGGCCGCCGGCGATAATAATCATGGCCAGCCAGATCGTCATAAGTATGACCGCCGACCCCAGGTCTGGCTCCGCGAAGACGAGCATTGCCGGCAGCAGGGTGATGGCAAGCGATCCAAGGAATACCGGCAGCTCACGTACCCGTTGCTGACGGTCCGTAAGATACTTGGCTAGAACGACTATCAGGACCAGCTTCGTCAGCTCAGAAGGTTGGACCTGGACGCCCGCAAGGTCGATCCAACGACGCGAGCCGTAGATCGCCTCGCCGACCGCAAGAACGAAGAGCAGCGACAGTATGGCCGCGCCGTACAAGAAAATAGCCACGTAGCCGGCCAGCCGATAATCGACACGGGAAATGCCGAACATGGCGGCCAGCCCGATAACCGCGAATATTATCTGACGCGCAACAGGCTCTTCGATGACGTCGGCCGGAGTGGCGTAATTGGGAAGGCTCCCGCTGTAAATAAGGATGACGCCGAACGCAACGAGCGCCAGCGCCGCCAGCAACATGATGTAGTCGAAGTTCCGAATGTAGCCGACTTTTTCCGCCCGCACGCTAGCCCCCGCAATGGAAGAAATAGTTGAAGATGCGTCCGCCGAGGGGAGCGGCGTTTATGGCGCCGTTTCCCTGTTGCAGGAAGACGACGACGGCGATCTGCGGATCACTGAAAGGCGCAAAGCCCGTGAACCAGGCGTGGCTTGCATAGGTTCCGCCTCCGAGGTCGGGACCAAATTCGGCAGTGCCGGTCTTCCCGGCAACTTGGACGCACGACGCCGAGGCCCTGCTGGCGGTGCCGCCAGACAAGGCAGCTTCCCTCATACCCTCACGGAAGATGCCCAGGTTACTGTCACTTATGGTGAGGCGCCGCGCGACCTTCGATTGAAGAGCCGAAAGCAGGTTGCCGTTGGCATCGCGGATGGCGCTGACAACGCGCGGGATCAGCACGTCGCCGCCGTTCGCCACGGCCGATGTCACCACCGCCATCTGCAGGGGCGTCGCCGCCACAAAGCCCTGGCCAATGGCGAAGTTGTAGGTGTCGCCAATGGTCCATGGCTCGCCGATCTGCTGCTCCTTCCAGGTAGGGTCAGGAATGATGCCGGCAGCTTCGCCGGGCAAGTCAACGCCTGTCGGAGAGCCGAGGCCGTACTGTCGGGCATAGCCAGCAAGCGCATCGGCGCCCATGCCGTGGAAGAGTTCGACGCCGTTCTGCGAATAACCCCCAGCGAGTTCGTAGAAATACACGTCGGACGATTGCGCGACGCCCTGGTAAAAGTCCATGGTTCCCAACACCGCCCAGTCCTTAAACACGTAGACGATGCTTGGATCGTATTCGTTCTGAACCGTTATGGAGCCCGTGCTAGTGATCGTGGTGTCAGCGTTGGCAACGCCTTCCTGCAAAGCGCCGGTACCGGTCACTTGCTTGAAGGTACTGCCGGGCGCGTAGGTCTCGGAGATACAGTGGTTAACCATCGGCTTGGCCGGATCGCTATCCAAAGCCTGATACTGTTCGTCGGTCATGTTCGCGAAGAGGTTATCATCGTAGGTTGGCAGGGAAACCATCGCGAGAATGTCTCCACTGTGGACATCCATCACTATTGCGCAGCCGTTCAAGGAATCTCCCATGGCATCCTGCAGATACTGAGTGACCTGGCGCTGAAGGTCGAGGTCGATCGTGAGGTCGAGGCCGGAGCCGGGCTTGGCGGCGACTTCATTGACAGTCTGTATCTCCTGGCCAGCAGAGTCGACCTCGACGTCCTTTCGACCCGGCTGGCCGCGAAGGAGCAGCTCGTAAATCGATTCGACGCCCATCTGACCGATTCGGTCGTTGATCTGATAGCCCTGTGAACTCAGGCTGGAATACTGCTGGTCCGTCACCTGGCCGACGTAACCGAGAATGAGGGAGACAAGCGAGCCGAACGTGTACTGACGCACGGGTTGGACGATAACCTGGGCGCCGGGCAGCCGGCCCTGGAGCGAACGAAGAGTGTACGCTTCTTCAGGAGTCAGAGCTTCCTTGATGACGACGGGGGTGAACGGGTCCGTGCTATCGCGCTTGGGATCGATCTTAGCCGCCATATCAGAGGCAGGTACGTTGAGGATCGTCTCCAGCTCGGATAGGATGCCGGGCTCCCTGTCCTTCGGCAGGTCGGCGGGGACGACGGCGGCGAGGAATTCGGGCGTGTTCTTGACCAGCGGGGTTCCGTTGCGATCGTAGATAAGACCACGCGACGGCTCCGTTGCCGTATAGCGCAGGTGGTTGTTCTCGGCGCGTTGCTCGTAGGCTTCGCCCTCGAAGACCTGCATGCGCATGAGCTGGAGCGTGAGAACGCCGAAGACGACGAAGACGAGCAGTCGGAAGAAGAAGAACTTGTCGCGCAGAACTTGGTTGTCGCTGCGTTCTTCCTTTTCCTTGGGCGAGCGCCACCGGCGTTCTTTCCGGAACAAGTCCACTAGTTGTCTACCTCATCAGACAAAGGCGCGAATCCTCTTCGGGCCGGCGCTACGTTTGCGAACGAGCCAGTAGACGGGCGGCGTGAAGAGGACGCTCGCCAGACCTACAGGAACGACCACACGTGCGAAGGCAGTGAACCAGCTTACGCTTCCTCCCTGGAGCCGCAGTGCGATAAGCAGGACGAACTCATAGAAGACTGTCGAAACGAACACGAGCACAACCGCAAGCACGAAGTCGCTGCTGCCGAATCGCAGCACTTCGATTCCCGCGAGCAAGACGATAGGGATGGTCGCTAGAAGCGTGATGCCCAACGGGTGGTCGCCAACTATGCCGAGCCACACGCCTGCCAGCGGCACCACGACCATCCCCTCCTGCTGTCCGCGCACCACCGTCCAGCAGACTGCCAGCACGAGCACGAGATTCGGGATGACGCCGAACACGGGAAATGCGGGCAAGGCCGACGCTTGAATCAGCGCGACCATCATAAACAGCAGCACTATCAGAATGTATTTCAAGGCGTCTCCAACTTCGTCGGCAAGAAGCTTGTCAGTACGAGCACTATCTCCAGATGGGAAAGGCTCGCCAGCGGCTCAACGGTAACCGTCTTGAACAGGTCTTGCGCTGTTCCGCTCACGTCGGTGACCTTGCCGATAACGAGGCCAGCCGGATAGAGGCCACCGATCGCCGAGGTGATGACGTCGTCGCCGTCCTTCACCGCGGCGCCCTGATCGACGAACTCGATCGAGAGCTTACGGGTGTAGCTGCCGCTGACCACTCCCTGGGCGCGCGACTCCTGGACCATGGCGGAGACCGCGCTGCTAGGGTCGGTGATGAGGGTAATCCAGGAATAGGTGTCGAAGACCTTGGTGACGGTGCCGACGACGCTATGTCCCTCGGTAACGGCTACCATGCCCTCGCGCAGGCCGTCGCGCTTCCCTCTATCGATGGCGACCGCTTCTTTCATACTGTTTGGGTCTTTAGCAAGGACATTGGCGGCGACGAGCGTCTCTTCCGGGTATGACTGTTTGACCCCCAACAGGGACTGTAGCTGCTGGAGTTGGGTCTGGCCTTCGGTCAGGCGCGAGACCTCATCCTTGAGCTGCTCGTTCTCAGAACGCAGGCGGTCGTTCTCACTGCGCACTTTGCCCACATCTCCCACATTCGATAGCCACGAAGCGAGCGGGTCAGCAGCGTTTCGAAGGCCATGTTCAATCGGCGCCGTAATTCCAAGAATGCTGCCCTGAATGGGCCCGAGGATACCAACGCGGGAGAGAAGGAGCAGGAATAGGCTGAGGGCAATTATCCCCAGTGCCCATGTGCCGGCCCGTGAACTCACCTCGGCACCCCCTTCCCCTCAGTTGTGCCGTTTGCGGGGAGACTGGTTCGGGGAGTCATCATGCTGGGCGATTATAGCGCTTTGGCCACGCTGAGGGTTAGCGCGGCGGTTTGCGTGCTGCCAAGTTTGACTGCACTTTTGATAACAGGGTTGCTTCTTCCAGGACTTCGCCGGCGCCCCGCACGACGCATGTGAGGGGTCCTTCGGCTACATAGACGGGGAATCTGGTCTCCTGGGCAAGCCGCCGGTCAAGGCCGTTCAGGAGGGCACCTCCTCCCGCCAGGGCTATGCCGCGATACATCAGGTCAGCGACGAGTTCGGGCGGCGTGATCTCGATAGTCGAACGGACGGCGTCGATGATGGCGTTGATGGAAGAGGAGAGCGCATCGCGGAGCTCGACGGTGCTTACTTCGACGGATTTGGGCAGGCCGGTTGCCAGATCACGGCCGCGTAGGACGATGGTGCCTTCTTCGTCGAGCGGGAAGGCGGAACCGGCTTCGATCTTTATCTCCTCGGCAGTGCGTTCGCCGATGAGGAGGTTATGGACTTGGCGGGCGTAGGCCATGATGTCCTGGTCCATCTCGTCGCCTGCCGTGCGCACGGACGTGGCGACGACGATACCGCCGAGGGCGAGCACGGCGACTTCGGTCGTGCCGCCGCCGATGTCGACGATCATGCAGCCATTAGGCTCCATTATCGGCAGCCCGGCGCCAATAGCGGCAGCCATGGGCTCTTCGACGAGGTAGCAGGAGCGCGCACCCGCGTTCAGGGCGGCATCGTGGACGGCCCGCTTCTCGACCTCGGTCACGCCGCTAGGAATGCCCACGACAACGCGCGGTCGCGGGATGCCGAAACCGAACTTCTCATGGACGGCGCGGATGAAGTACTGGAGCATCCGCTCAGTGACCTGGAAGTCAGAGATGACACCGTCGCGCATGGGACGGACAGCGACGATGTTGGACGGGGTACGCCCGACCATGCGTTTTGCTTCGGCACCAATAGCGAGGATTTTCTTGTTTACGCGGTCGACGGCCACAACGGAGGGTTCATCGATAACGATGCCGCGGCCCTTGACCATGACCAGCGTGTTTGCCGTGCCCAGGTCAATGCCGATATCATGCGAGAACGCGCCCAACAGGGCGTAAAGGGGGTTCCACACTCAGCCACTCCTTGGCCAGCCACCAAGACTGAATCGCAAGAATTATAACGCATGCTGAAGGAAGGGGAAAGGGTCACGTTCTCTGACGCTTCGAATTGTATTAGATGGCAAACAGAAGCGACAAATCCCGAATCTGGGCCGTGATGACATAATGCTTTTCGGGGTGATTTCGCGGTTCGAGACTGCCACCGAGGGATATCTCCCCTCTCAGTCCCGAAAAAGAGTCGCCTTGATAAGATCCGGGAGCACGACATCGTCTTAGAAAAGGAAAGGTGTAGGGTGGGACATGGGATCAAGGAACAACAGCTTGCAGAACGGGCAGGAAGATCATCGTTGCTCCATCATCGACAGGAATTCCTCCTCCGTCAGCGTCTTGGTGCCGAGTTCCTGCGCCCGCTGCGCCTTCGACCCCGGGTCTTCGCCCACGACAACGTAGTCGGTCTTCCGCGACACACTCGACGCCGCGCTGCCACCAAGCTTACGCACCCGCTCCTCCGCTTCCTCGCGCGTCATCGATGAGAGAGTGCCGGTGACGACAAACGTGAGACCGCGCAAAGGCCCTGCCTCTCGCGCCGCCTGCTCCTCCGCGAGCCGCACGCCTGCCCGCCGCAGCTTGTCTACTATGTGCAGGTTGTCCTCATCATCAAAGTAGGCGCGCACACTCTGGGCGATTGTCGAACCCACGGTTGGCACCGAGTCCAGCTCCTCGAGGCTCGCCGCCGCAAGCGCATCAATGCTGCCGAAGTGTTCGGCCAGACGGTCTGCCATCTCACTGCCGACGTGGCGGATGCCCAGGGCAAAGATGACGCGGCTGAGAGGTCGCTGCTTGCTGCGCTCGGTTGCATCGAGGATGTTCTGGGCGCTCTTCTCGGCAAGGCGTTCCAGGCCGACAAGCTGCTCCTTCTTCAGGAAGTAAAGATCGGCGGGATCCTTGACGAGGGCTGCCTCCAATAGCGCTGCCGCCAGCGATTCGCCGATGCCGTCGATATCCATGGCGCCGCGCGAGACGAAGTGGGTTAGGAGCCGAAACGCCTGCGCAGGACAGGCCGTGTTCGTGCAGTAGCTCATCGCTTCGCCTTCGAGGCGGCGGACGGGTGCTCCACAGACTGGACACTTCTTCGGCGTATGGTAGACTCTCTCCTCACCAGTGCGCAGGCTCGCTACCGGCCCGACGACCTGGGGAATGACGTCGCCGGCGCGCTGGATGATGACGGTATCGCCAATGCGGATGTCCTTCCGATGGATATCGTCCTCGTTATGAAGGGTCGCCAGCTTGACGGTCGCGCCGCTGACTCGGACCGGCTCGAGCACAGCGTAAGGGTTGAGGCTGCCCGTACGCCCCACGTTAACGCGGATGTCGAGGAGCTTGGTCGTCGCTTGGATCGGGGGAAACTTATAGGCGATGGCCCATCGCGGCTCGCGCCCTACAACGCCGAGACTGTCCTGAAGCGCGAGATCGTCGATCTTGATAACGATGCCATCGATTTCGTAGGGAAGGCCTTCACGCCGGCCGGACCATTCCGCGCAGACGCGGACGGCATCATCCATTGAGATCACACGCTGGTTATTCGGGTTGATCCGGAAGCCGAGCTTGCCGAGCCACACCATCACTTCCCAATGTGTCGATGGGAGTGTTGCGCCTTCCAGCCAACCGAGGGCGTAAATGAAAATGTCCAACGGCCGGCGCGCTGAGATCCGGGCGTCGAGTTGACGGATTGAGCCGGCGGCGGCGTTGCGCGGGTTTGCGAACAGCGGCTGCCCCTCGTTGGCTCGCTCCTCGTTCAGGCGTTCGAAGCCGCGCTTGGTCATGTAGACCTCGCCGCGGACCTCGAAGCGGGGCGGCGCCTCCTTGCCGAGTCGGAGGGGGATGCTGCGGATGGTACGCAGGTTCTCGGTGATGTTCTCACCACGCTGTCCGTCACCGCGGGTAGCTCCCTGGACGAAGGCGCCATTCTCGTAGACGAGGGCGACGGCGAGCCCGTCCATTTTCGGCTCACAGACCAGGTCGAATTCGTCGTGACCGGCGAGTGCGACCACACGACGGTGCCAAGCGCGCAGTTCCTCCTCGCTGAAGGCGTTGGCAAGACTCAGCAGCGGCACGCGGTGCTGGACGATGCCGAATGCGGCAACCGGCTGACCGCTGACCCGCTGTGTCGGCGAATCAGGCGTGATGAGCTGCGGGTAGCGGCCTTCGAGCTGCCGCAGTTCGCGCATGAGGTTGTCGTATTCGCCGTCGCTTATCTCAGGGCTGTCGAGGACGTAATAGCGATAGTCGTGGTAGGCGATGAGGGAGCGAAGCTCCTCAACTCGGAGCTTGATGGCCTGAAGGTCGCGGTCCTCCTCCATGTGGTCCCTCTCATGGTGGGCGAACAGGTTCAGTATAGCATAGGGTTTGAGGGACGCTGCCGCTGAACGCCTCCGAAGATGAGTTGGCGACCCGTGCGTTAGAAACGCCCCCTCAATTGTTATCATCTACTATCATGGCTATCCAACCGGGCAGAGGAGTCGGCTGCAACGGAGCCTCGCGCTTGGCTACCATCGAGGGGATCATTCCTGGAAGCGATCGAGTAGCCGGACGTGTTTGACAAGCCTGGCGCTTCTCCCTATTCTTCCCCTGAGGAGGCCCTAAGCCGATCGAGGGGAGAGTCATGGAGAGCCTCGAAGAAGAGCAACACAACGAGCTTCTCCTGCGCGAGGAACTGCTCCTCAGCCAGTCGGCGGCGGGAACGGTCCTTGAAGAGAGTTTCCATCACCCCCTGTACCTCATCGATGTCTACCTCACTTCCTCCCCCGGACACGGACAAAACGTCGCCGACGTATGGTCGGAGAACGCTGAAGCTCTGCTTCTAAGCCTCGCGGTCAACGACCGCCTCTGCGCTGCCTTGGACCTCGACGCGCAGACCCTTCAGGCACTGGCGGCCCAGACGCCGACGACGGTCGAGCGTATAAAGACAATGCTGACGTTGGGGCGGCTTGAGATGGTCGGAGGCGACTGGCGGCTTATCGGCGGCGAATCGCTGCTACGCCGAATTGCCGGCCAGATAGGTGCGGTCCGTGAGATTCTTGAGGCCGAAATGTCTTCCTGCTTGTTGGGCAACGAGCAGTTCTTCCCCCAGCTGCCGCAGGTGCTCCAGGGCTTCGGCCTCAAGCGGCTGATCCTCATTGCCGCCGATGCAAATCCCGTTAGTGGTCCGTCCGCCCTCCGCCTGCGAGGACCGGATGGCAGCGAGATACCGACAGCCCTTGCGGCCGGCGGCACAAGCGGGCTCTCTCGCGACTCTGATCCTCTCATGTGGAGTAACGAACGATTGGAATCGGTGCGAGGCCAGGCGGAGGACGCTGCACCCCTCGTGTGCCGAACAAGTGACGCTTCTTCCCCTATGGGTCCGATCGCAACGAGAGCGGCTGTAGCGGCCAGGGATGATGTCCGCTTCGTGATTCCAGAGACGTACTTCCAGTGCGTGGGGCTGGCGCGGGAGGCGAGTCATGTGGCGGGCGTCATTAGTTGGATGGAGAGCATGCAGTCCCGCCGGGCCGCGATCGAGGCCGAGAGAGCGCTGCTAATGGCCGAGCGGCTCGACGCCCTGGCCTACGCGATGGGAAAGACCAGCGACGAAGCCGCCTTGGATCAGAGCTGGCAGGAATTGCTGCGGCGGCGAGCGGCGCATGCCGGGGACGACGGCGACGTCCGGGCAGCACTGACGTCGGCAAGGGCGCTAGCGGAAGGCGCGGCAGCTTATCTGGCCTCGCACGTCGACAGCTCAAATGTTGAAGGCACCGGGCTGATCGTGTTCAACCCGTCGTCCTGGACGCGAAACGAGTACATGGAGTTGACGCTTGGCGGCGAAGGCTACTGCATTTTCCAAGGCGGGCACGAGGTGCCGTCGCAGGTAATTGAGCGCCGCAATGGTCACCTGACGCTCGGCTTCGTCGTCCCGGTGCCGGCCCTCGGTTATCGGCTGCTGGAGGTCAGGCCTGCCCCTCAGGGCGGCCCGGCATCGACACCGCAAGAGACAGCATCATTTTCGTTCGAGAACGATTTCTACAAGGCTGAGATAGGCGAACGCGGCGGCTTGAGGCTGCACGTGGATCAGGAAAAGCTCGTAGAGACCGCTGGCTGCCTGATGGTATGGAAGAATGGCCGGCTGCACGATTCTCGCGAAGACGTGACCGCGCTGGAAGTCGAAAACCAGGGACCGGTGCTGGAGCGCTGGCGAATCGAAGGGCGGCTGGGTGGCATGGCCTTCCGGCAGCAGACGACGTTCTATCGGAGACTGCCACGGATAGACCTCCACACGGAGGTCGACTTCGGGCGAGGCTTGAGCTTCGGGACCCTGCCGAGCGGGGACCTCGTTGACGAGGACGCCTTGGCTCTTTCGTTGTTCCTTCAATCGACGCCCGGCAAGCGGCTGTTCGCGGACTCGCCGTTCTACCTTGGGGATGCGCCCGGGAATCGCGCCGTGGCACTTGGGCTTGCCGGCCTGGACAGCGAAGAAGAACGGGGAATAGCGCTGCTGAATCGAGAACCTTGTGCCTACCGATTCGACTCGGAGCAGGAGTTACTTCGCGCGATACTTGCCAGGCCGTCGTCTGGACAGCAGTTCAACGGGACGGGCGTCTGCGACTGCGCGCTGCTGCCGTTCGGGTCACGCAGACAGGCCACGCGGGCGATGCTCGACTATCAATTCCCTTGTCTGGGAGTCTTCGTGACACCCCATATGGGGAGACTACCGCCTGAAGGCAGCTTCCTGAGCATTGAACCAGAGGAGGCCCTACTTTCAGCGCTGTTCGTGCACGGCGGCCGGATGTACGTACGTTTGTGGAATGCTTCGCCAAATGACATAGAAGCGACGGTCGGCAGTGGTGACCCCCTCTCGCTGCGGCGGTGCTCACTGGGGTTAGTCGACGAGGGGGCAGCGAATCGAGCAATCGCCGTCCGGCCTTGGGGGATACAAACGTTGCGATTGACCGGCGCAGATGAAGGCTGATCTCCGTACGCCTTGCACGAAGGATCCTTGGCTTCGGTAGCTCGAGTTGTTCCCACGAAACGCCTGGAATTCGTGCCCCTTATCGCCTCCAATCGCCTCCAAGAAGCCCGCTTGCAACCTTAATTCCGCGAATTCATCGTCATCCCTATATCGAACGCCTCTCTGGCGAACGATAATCCTCTATGACACAGCGGAGAGCATACGGCGGTCCTTTGAGCCCGCTGGAAAGCAACGACGCCCGAACCCAGGGCGAAGCAGGCCCGCGACCTACGCGCGTCCTCGTCGCCGACCCAATCGACCTGGCCAGACAGGGGCTTCAAGGCCTTCTCGCGGCCCAGCGGGACATCGAGGTTGTCGCTTCTTGCCGAACAGTCGCAGAGGCGGCTTTTGAGGCAATGGCGCTGTCTCCCGACGTCGTGCTCGTCGGCTACGGATTTGGTGAGGAGCAACAACTGGAGGCAGTCCGTCAGATCTCGCACAGCGGACGGCTGGCGCCCGTTCTTGTGGTAACTGAGCGCCCGGACCTCGATGCTTTCCTAGCCTGTGTAAGGGCAGGAGTGCGTGGCTACCTGGGCGGAAACGTGGATGCCGCGGTGCTCGCGGAGGCAGCACGAACACTGAGCCAGGGCGGCTGCGCTGTCGAGCCGTCCATCATGGGGGAAGTATTCGCCTATCTAGCAAGAGTAAGCGCACCGTCCGGCTGGATGGCAGACCCATCAGATAGAAGTTCTCCATTGGGAAGGCTCTCGCGCCGGGAAAGGGAGGTACTGCGGCTGATGGCGCAGGGCATGGGAAACAAGGAGATCGCCTCGACGCTCGGCATAACTCCAGGTACGGCAAAGACCCATCTTCGGCATATCTTCAGGAAGCTGCACGTCTCCGATCGCACGGGCGCCGTCCTGGCTGCATTGGAGATAGACCCGCGACGGCTTCTTCCTGCGGCTTGATGAGAGAACCAGTTCGCCTAACATCCATCAACTTCTCAATCTCATCGATGAGCCGAAGAACACTGGGGGATTTGCGCGGACCGAAATAGCTTGTCTGGGGGAGCCGGCGCTATGAGGTTTATCAGGAGGGCTAGGAAGACGGAACGCGCAAGACGCGTTACCAGCTCGCTCTACAGGAGCTATTTTCGCACGCTCTACCTCAGCCGGCTCGCCTGGGTCGCGTTCTGGGCCTGCTTTGTCTATTTCCTGCTATGGTCAATTCCGGTCTTCGGCATCGGCCTTTCCGCCAAGGACTACACTCCTCAATTCACAATAACCATGGTCTTCGCCGTCACCTGCATATTGCTCGGCACGCTCTCCGGGATGCTTCGCAAGGTGGCCCGAAGGAAGCGCGAGACGCTCGTCGCATGGTCATCGCTCTACGACGAAACGACCGGCACGCATACTCGAAGCCATCTCTACGACCGCCTGTCACTCGAATGCGAGCGGTCAGAGCGGCATGGAGGGTCGTTCGCCTTGTTGCTCCTGAAACTCAGAGCGATGCGGGAGGACCGTCCGCTGAGACGCGGTAATAACGAACTCCTTCGTATCATCGCCGAACGGGTGCAGGACCTCATCCGTACAAGCGACCTGGTTGCCCTGATTAGTAACGATGAGTTCGGCGTGCTGCTTTGCGGCGTCAGCGCCGGCACTGCCTCAATCCTGGCAGAACGCCTGCGCGATTCGCTGAAATGGGACTCGCAGAAGGACAAACCACCCATCGACTTCGCGGTCGACGTTGGTATGGCGACCTACGGGGGAGACGTCCGAACGCCGGAGGCACTGGTAGAAGCGGCGCGAGCATCGATAGCTGAACAGAAGGCTTCCGGAAGGTCGCTCAAGACAGAAGCAGCGTAGCGTCCCCGTCGACCACAACCCAATCACACTACCCAACGACCCCATGCAAAACAACGTAGACGAGGAACGCCACGTAGAGGATGCCTGCCCGCGCCAATACGCTCGCACGCAGATGGCCCCGTCGCGTGATCGACACGAACACGACGGCGGTGGATAACAGGGCGATGAAGGCGGAAACCAGCGCCGGCTGTGTCAGCTTCCATGACGTGAAGATCAGCCCTACCGATACCGGTATGCAGCTCTGAAAGACCATGGCGCCGCTGATATTCCCCATTGCCAGCGTGTCTTTGCGCTGTCGCACCCAGATGACGCTGTTGAACTTCTCCGGCAGTTCCGTCGCCAAGGGCGAGAGGATGAGCGCCAGGACGAGCGCCGGCACGTTGAGCGTGTCGGCCACCGTCTGGACGTTCGCCACGAATAGCCGAGCGCCTACGATCATGACGCCGAGGGCAAAGAAGAACTGGACAAGGCTGAGGATGAACGATTCCTCTTCACTCGGATAGCGAACAAGGCGTTCCAAGTATAGCCTCTCGGGCCTCTCCCCGGTCTTGCCGGCGCCGGTTAGCGTCTGATAGGCGTAGAAGCAATAGAAGATGAGGAGAAGGGCCGCGAAACCGATCTTCGAAGGGTGGTTGGGAAGGAAGCTCGCGGCAATAGCCACTACGTAAACGACGACAAAGTAGCCCAGGTCGCGACGAAGGATCTGGGCATTGAGCCGCATCTCCTTTGGGCGTCGCTTGGAGCGAGCGAAGCCGAGCACTGCGACGCCCGTGACGCAGAACGCAGCCGTTGAGAGCATGAACGGCGCACCCAGAATGGCACCGATGCCTATTTCGTCGTGGGCGGCACCGGAACTAAAGAGGATGGCGATAAGCGGGATAAGCGTCTCAGGCATCGCGGTGCCGATGGCGGCGAGGATGCTGCCGACAGCGCCCTCATTCAGCTTCAGGTGGAGGCCAAGCCATTCGACGGCGTTGGTGAAAAGCTCGGCGGCGGCGAGAATAATTGCGAGGCTGACAAGGAGCAGGAAAAGGGCTAGGGCCATGGGCTTCTCTGTCCGGGGCTCAGGAGAGGCAACCGGGTCATCTCCGGCAGTATACATCAGGCCGAGATTCGATCAAAACCTTCTGACGTATCGTCTTTACAGGCTGTGAGGCAGTTGATATGATCTTGATGCCCGGTGACGCTTCCTCCGTTTGAGCGGAACGCACCGAGTTGATCTATATGGTTCCACCTCTTGCAGCGGAAAGTGGGCTGGCGGCCAGCGGCCTCAGCACTCCCCTCGTCGTCGTCATCCTCGTTGTTAGCGTCATACTGTATGCGCTCGTCAACAGCATTGAGATCGCGATAGTCGCCGCCGATCGTATCCGCGTCCATCATCTGACAGAGCTGGGGGACAGGCGAGCCGCAGCCATCGAACGTCTGCGCTCCGACCGCGACCGCTTCTTCTCAGCGATTGTCCTCCTTCAGAACCTGTTCGTCGTGGTCGCGGCAGCCATGGCCAGCGTCCTCGCCGTGGCGCTGGTTGGAAACATAGGCCTTGTCTACGGCACGATCGTCACGACATTGCTGCTGGCCATATTCGGCGAGTTGACGCCCAAGATTCTGGCGGCGCAGTCGACGGAGCGCTACGCCCTCCTGGTCGCCCGGCCGGTGGAGCTTCTGCTGCGTGTGGTCAGCCCAGCCATGACACTCCTGGCGAAGATACCACAGGGGCTTCGTCGCCTGGTCTTCGGCCGCACGCTGCGACCGGCGCCGACGGTGACGGAGGCAGAGTTGCGGATGCTGATCGACATCGGAACCGTCGAGCGCGTGCTCGCTGAGAAAACCGGCGAGTTGCTCGAGAACGTCTTCCAGTTCCGCGACCGGCAGGTGCAGGAGGTCATGGTGCCGCGAACGGAAGTCGTCTGGCTGGATACGGACACGACTGTCGACGATTTCTACCGTATCTTCCTAGCGACTGCGCACTCGCGGTTTCCGATGTATCGGGAGAGCGTCGACAACGTCGTCGGCGTGGTGAGCATTAAGGACGTGTTGCGCGGCGTGGCGCGCGGCGAGGTCAAGGACGACCAGCCGGTTGTCGGCTTCATGCGCCCGACCTACTTCGTGCCGGAGACGAAGCCCGTGGGCGCCCTGTTCCAGGAGATGCAGTCGCAGAACCAGCATATGGCCGTCGTCGTCGACGAGTTCGGCGGAACTGCTGGAATCGTTACCATCGAGCTGCTGCTGGAGGAGATGGTTGGGCCAGTCGCGGAAGAGCAGGAAGGCGTGGCGAAGGAGTTCGAGCCGATTGACGAGAGCACGTCGTCGGTCGACGGCGGAATGAGCGTGTGGGACGCGAATGAGGAGTTGGGCCTGCGGCTGCCTGAAGGCCGATACGAAACGGTGGCGGGATACATTCTGGAACGTCTGGGCCATATCCCGAATGAGGGCGAGACCGTCGATGCGGACGGATTCAAGATGACGGTCGCGGAAGTGCGGGGGACGAAGATAGAACGTGTGCTGGTGACGAAGAAGCAATGAAGGTACAACGGCTGCGGGTCCGGTTCTCGCGCGGAGAAGAGGTGAAATACATAACGCATCTCGACCTCATGCGACTGTGGGAGCGCGCCCTGCGACGGGCGGGCGTTGACCTCGCTTATTCAGAGGGGTTCACGCCTCACGCGCAACTCTCTTTGGCGGCGCCCCTGGCCGTCGGTGTAACGAGCGAAGGCGAGATCCTAGACGTTTTCCTCGGCAGTCGCGCCTCGCCCTTCGAGTTCTTGCGTGGTGTCGGCAAGCAGTTGCCAGCAGGCATAGAAGCCGTGGAGGCGGAGGAGGTCGGGCTGCGGGCGCCGTCGCTGCAATCAGAGTTGCGGGCAGCGGAGTATGCGGTAGCGCTGCCAACGGTAGTCATAGAGACAGAGGCGCGGGAAGCCATCGAGCGCTTTTTGGCGTCCGATAGCATCCCCTGGGAGCAGGTCCGCGACGGGGAGACTCGTCGATACGACATCCGTCCATTCGTGCAATCGCTCTGGCTGAATGAGGCGAAGGACGGCCCCAGCATCGTCATCGGCATGCGGCTGCGAGCAGATAGCAGCGGCAGCGCCCGGCCGGAGCAGGTGATTGCCGCGATGTCGTTGCCGGAGCCGGAGGCGATTCACCGGCGGCGTCTCATTCTGGCGGAGACTTCGCCGGCCCATGAGGCTTGGCGCCGTCACGGGAGGTTCGCATAGGGCCATGCGAGTGATTCTAGCGAGACATGGTGAGACGGCGGCAAACCGTGACGGACTAGGGCTCGGCCTGCAAGACCCGCCGCTTACGGATAAGGGACGCCTTCAGGCTGAGGCGCTGGCAGAGGCCCTGTCCGGAGAGAAGCTGGTCGCCGTCTATTCCAGTCCGTTGCGTCGCGCATCCGAAACGGCGATGGCCATCGCCTCGCGACACGGCGTGGAGGTCGTGGTTGACGAGAGGCTGACGGAGATGGACGTCGGCGAGTTCGACGGGCTGACATTCGACGAGATGCGAAAGCGTTACCCCGATTTTATGTCTCGCTGGCTAGGCAAAGAGGCGGGAACGCTGCACATGCCCGGCGGCGGTGAGTGCCTCCAAGACGTGCAGGACCGAGCTCTTGCCTGTCTGCGCCGCATCGGCGAACGACACGACAAGGGAGCCGTTGCCATCGTGACGCACAACTTTACGATTCACACCCTTCTTTGCGATGCTCTCAACATGTCGATCTGCGATTTCCGTCGTCTGCGCCACGACCTCGCGGCTTTCAGTACCCTCGATCTTCGTGATGGACGGGCGGTTGTCGTGCAAATGAACGATACTTGTCACCTTCAAGCTCGCGGTCTGGGACAGGCGCAGACGTGGCCGCCACAGCCCTCGCGACACTAATAGGCCCTCCCTGTCGCAGGTTCCCGCTTACGATCCCCCTGTGCTACAATTACCGCAAACAGGCGAACCGCGCGCAGATCGTTCATGACGCTGAACGTTCCTCGGGTGGGTTTGCCCCAAAACTGTGAGGAGGCCCGAGCGTCTTGACAAACGATCCATCGGAAGGTGAAAAGAACGAGGGTTACCAGGACATGGCAACCCTGTTGGAAGCGGAGTCCCTAGAGTACAAGAGTCTTCGACGCGGCGATATTCTTGAGGGGAGAGTGGTGGTGGGCTCCGACCGCGATGGAATGGTTGTGGACGTCGGGACGAAGTCAGAAGGAATCGTCCCCCCCAGCGAGATGCACTCCCTCGGTCCAAACCAGGACACCTGGCCCCAGGCCGGCGACCCAATTCTCGTATACGTTATGCAGCCGGAGACACCAGAGGGACAGGTACTGCTCTCGGTCGACCGCGCGCGCGGCGAGAAGGGCTGGCGCGTCTTGCAGCAGCGCTTCGAAGAAGGCGAAAGCTTTGAGGTCACCGTAAACGGTTATAACAAGGGCGGCTTGCTCGTGAACGTCGAAGGCGTGCATGGGTTCATCCCATTCTCCCAGTCGGTCAGCGCCCAGTCGCCGGCCGAAGGCGAGGAGCGGCCGCACGAGGCGCCGCCGGAAGCCGTCGTCGGCAAGACGTTGCTGGTGAAGGTCATTGAGATCAATCGCGCCCGCAATCGCGTTATCCTTTCGGAGCGGGCCGCGCTGCAGGACTGGCGCGCCCTTCAGAAGGACCGTCTGCTCGAGGAACTCCAGGAAGGCGAGATCCGCAAAGGGCGGATCAGCAGCATTCGCAGCTTCGGCGTGTTCGTCGACGTGGGTGGCGCAGATGGCCTGGCGCATCTTTCCGAGTTGTCCTGGGAGCGCGATAAGACGCCCGAGCAACTGTATCACGTCGGCCAAGAGGTCGACGTTTATGTTATGAAGGTCGACCAGGAAGCGAAGAAGATAGCGCTAAGCATCCGTAGGGCACAGCCCGAGCGCTGGGAGGAGATCGTCGACAAGTACAAAGTCGGCCAGATCGTCCAGGGAACAATTACGAAGCTGGTGACCTTCGGCGCCTTTGCCCGCATCGAGGGGCCGGTCGAAGGACTAGTCCACGTGTCGGAGCTGGTCAACCGGCGCATCGCTCATCCGCGCGAGGTGGTACGTGAGGGCGACGTCGTGCCGTTGAAGATCGTCAGGATCGAGCGCGATCGCCAGCGGCTTGGCCTGAGCCTGCGTCAGGCGCGCGAAGAGGCCGAAGAGATGGGCTTCGTGTTCGACAAGGACGGCCGCGTGGTCACTCTGCCCGGTGGCGTGCCGCAGAAGGGTGCGAAGGGCGGCGAGGAGGCGGAAGGCATCGTCGAAGAGGTGGATCAGGAGACTACCTCCGAAGAAGAGGCTGTCGTCGAAGAGGTAGAGCCGGAGCCCGCCTCCGAAGAAGAGGCTGTCGTCGAAGAGGTAGAGCCGGAGCCCGCCTCCGAAGAAGAGGCTGTCGTCGAAGAGGTAGAGCCGGAGCCCGCCTCCGAAGAAGAGGCTGTCGTCGAAGAGGCGACAGAACCGGAGACTACGGCACAAGAGGAGACAGTGGCTTCTGAGGAGGAAGAGAAGGCGGAGGCAGAGCAGGCGGAAACCGAGGCCGTAGGAACGGCAACAGCTGAGGCGCCGGAAGCGGTCGAAGTGGAAGCGCCGGAGGAAGCCGCCGCTGCTGACGCTCACGAGGCGGCAGCTAAGAAAGTCGCGGATGCCGAAGCGGAGCCGACGGAGCCTATTGAAATCACAGCCGCGCACTTGGAAGACTTGGTGATCGTAGAGATGGAGACGGCCGAGGCGGCTGACACAGTCACCGGAAAGACCGGAGAGGCCATCGAAGAACCGGCACCCGAAGAAGCCGCCGCCGCGGCAACAGAGGAAGACGTCAAGGAGGACGCCTGAGGAAGCAGTAGGGCTGCCATGATAACCCTAGACTAGGTTCAATCCGTATGCTAAGGTTGATTTAGGAGTTTGGCAGGAACATGGCAGAGAGATTTGACAAATTTACCGAGCGCGCACGACGTGTGCTTACGCTTGCCCAGGAAGAGGCTCAGCGTTTCAATCACAATTATATCGGCACTGAGCATCTCTTGCTGGGCTTGGTGCGCGAGGGCGACGGCGTAGCAGCGAAAGTGCTCGCCAACCTCGGCATCGAGCTGAACAAGGTGCGCTCGGCGGTCGAGTTCATTATCGGGCGCGGCGAGCGCTCGACGATGAGCGAGATAGGCCTGACGCCGCGGGCGAAGAAGGTCATCGAGCTTGCCGTCGACGAAGCGCGCCGGCTGAACCACCATTACATCGGCACCGAGCACCTGCTGCTGGGCCTCGTCCGCGAAGGCGAAGGCATAGCCGCGGGCGTCCTCGAAAGCCTGGGCGTGAATCTGGAGAGGGTTCGCGCCGAGACTACACGTATCCTGTCTCAGAGCATGCCCCAGGGCGCACAGCCTGCCGGCGCACGCGCGACTACGCGAACACCGACGGTCGACCAGCTAGGCATGGACCTGACGGCGGCATCGCGTGCCGGCAAGCTAGACCCGGTCATCGGACGGCACCGCGAAATCCAGCGCGTTATTCAGATCCTCTCGCGCCGAACCAAGAACAATCCGGTTCTTATCGGCGAGCCCGGTGTCGGCAAGACCGCGATTGTGGAAGGACTGGCGCACCGGATCGTGAGCGGACACGTCCCGGAGACCCTGCAAGGCAAGCGGCTGCTCACGCTCGACATCGGTTCCCTCGTCGCCGGAACGAAGTACCGCGGCGAGTTCGAGGAACGCCTGAAGAAGGTCATCGAAGAAATCAAGGCTGCCGGCAACTGCATCCTGTTCATCGACGAGATGCATATGCTGGTCGGTGCCGGGGCTGCTGAGGGTGCCGTCGATGCGGCGAATATCCTGAAGCCGTCGCTGTCACGCGGCGAGCTACAGTGCGTGGGCGCAACGACCCTCGACGACTACCGCAAGCACATTGAGCGCGATGCCGCCCTGGAGCGTCGTCTCCAGCCGGTGCTGGTCGAGGAGCCGAGCGTCGACGAGACGATCGACATCTTGATGGGCATCAAGGAGCGCTATGAGGAGCACCACAAGCTCACCATTTCGGAAGAGGCCGTGAAGGCGGCGGCCCAATTGGCGTCGCGCTACGTGTCCGACCGCTTCCTGCCCGACAAGGCGATTGACCTGATCGACGAGGCCGCTTCGCGCGTCCGCATCACAAGAGCTTCGACGCCACCTTCGCTCAGGGAGGCGATGCACGGCCTCGACAGCCTGCGTCGCGAGAAAGAAGCGGCTATCTCGGCCCAGCAGTATGAGTACGCAGCCGAACTCCGCGACCGCGAGATGAAGCTGCAGACGAAGCTGGACGAGATGGAGCAGGGATGGGAAGGCGAGCGCGAGCTGGCCAAGCCGGAGGTGACGGAAGAAGACATCGCTGAGGTCGTCAGCATGTGGACCGGCATCCCCGTCTCGCGCATCGCGAGTGAGGAGTCCGCGCGGCTGCTCCAGATGGAGGAGACGCTACACGACCGCGTGGTGGGTCAGGACGAGGCGATCACCGCCGTTGCGAAGGCCGTCAGGCGGGCGCGGGCCGGTCTCAAGGACCCGCGGCGTCCAATAGGAGTGTTCATCTTCCTTGGCCCCACAGGCGTGGGGAAGACGCACCTGGCGCGCGTGCTGTCGGAGTTCATGTTCGGCAGCGAAGACGCGATGATCAAGCTCGACATGTCGGAGTTCATGGAGCGGCACACCGTGTCGCGACTGGTTGGCGCACCGCCCGGGTACGTCGGCTATGAAGACGCGGGACAGCTCACAGACACTGTACGGCGCAAGTCGTACTGCCTGGTGCTGCTGGACGAGATCGAGAAGGCGCACCCCGAAGTGTTCAACATGCTCCTCCAGATCTTCGATGACGGCCACCTGACCGACGCCAAAGGCCGCAAGGTCGACTTCCGCAACACCGTCATCATTATGACAAGCAACGTCGGCTCAGACCTGATCCGACGGGAGACGACCATCGGGTTCTCGACGAAGACGGAAGAGGCGAAAACGCACGAGCAGCGCTACCAGAAGATGCGGGAGAAGGTGCTCAACGAGCTGAAGAATACCTTCAGGCCGGAGTTCCTCAACCGCGTTGACAGCACTGTTGTGTTCCACGCCCTATCGCGGGAGCACATCCGGTCGATCGTCGACCTGATGCTGCGGGAAGTGGACGTCCAGCTCTCTTTCAAGGGCATCACGCTGGAGATAACGGACGCGGCGAAGGAGTGGCTCGGCGACAAAGGCTACGACGAGACGTTCGGCGCCCGACCGTTGCGGCGCCTGATCCAGAACGAGGTCGAGGACCGCCTGTCGGAGGCGTTGCTGGAGGGCCAGTTCGGCCCGGGCGACACGGTGGTGATCGACTGCGGCGACGACGGGCTGTTCTTGAAGGGCGTGTCTCAGCCAGCTCTCACCTAATTTCTCAAGGGGCCAGCAACCGAGGGGCCGATCGAAAGACCGGCCCCTCTTTTTGTTCTCGCTCAGCTAGCACTTGTGTGCGCGCACTTGTAAAGTCTTTTTGGCTGTGATATGTTGACTAAGGCCTGAGATTCGGGCCGGGCGGGGTGCCTAGGAGAGGCATTTAGACAGTGCTGGGACGCCAGGTCCCCCGAATAATCCTGGGCATAGCGGCGGTAGTCGTCGGCTATTTCATATTCAGCAGCGTCGTCGATGGCTTGCGCTCACACGGGCTGGCGCACGACGAGAGCACCGTGCAGCAGGAGATAGCCGACCTGCAGCGACAACGCGACGAACTGGTCGGCATCCGCGATTATCTGTCGTCGGATGAGTACGTCGAAAGCGTGGCACGAAGCGTGCTCGGGTTGGTTAAGCCGGGCGAGACGCGCGTGATTGTGACGTCGCCCGATGGCGAAGCGGCAGAGCCGACACCGGCGCCCGGCGCGACATGGTGGGAGTCGATCTTCGGACCATAGCGACAAAACCGGCGGTACGATTGAGGCCAGGTTGAACCCTGGCCTTCTTAGTCGGATAGCTGTGGAGACTTATGTCAACGCCCGGTGCCCGAGCGCTCGAACGCCGCGTCCTCCGCTACATCAAGACACATGACTTGATGTCCGCCGGCGATAACGTTATCGTCGGCGTGTCCGGTGGCGCTGACTCAACGGCGCTGTTGCTCCTCCTCGCCACGCTCGCCTCGAAGCTGGGGATCGAGATACGCGCAGCCTGCTTCGACCATCAGTTACGCGGCAAGATAGCCTCCGAGCGCGAGCGCCGAACCGTCGTGGCGCTCGCCGAGAAGCTGCGTGTTCCCCTGACTTGCGGCGCCGGCGACGTGCGCGCGTATGCCCGTGAAAAGCGGGCCGGCATCGAGGAAGCGGCTCGCGAGTTACGCTATGCTTTCCTGGCCCGTACCGCGCGAGAGTGCGGAGCACTGAGGGTCGCCGTCGGGCATACGGCGGACGATCAGGTCGAGACCGTGCTGATGCACATCCTGCGCGGAAGCGGACTGGGCGGACTGGCAGGCATGGCGCCCCGTTCGCCATGGCCGCTGAGCGATGCAAACCCAGCCGATCTGATGCTGGTGCGCCCCTTGCTGGAAGTGCGAAGGTCAGAGACCGAAGAGTACTGTCGTGACGCGGGCTACGAACCGCTGAGGGACTCGAGCAATCGCTCACTTCGATATCGTCGAAACGTCGTGCGATACCAGCTACTGCCGTTCATGCGTCAGCACGTGCCGGGCTTGGACGATTCGCTAATGCGGCTGGCGCGTGCAGCAGCAAGCGAACGACGGTTCATCGAGGCCGCCGTCGCGCCGATTCTGTCTCGCGCGACTGGAGAGAACCGGTTGATGCGCCTTCCTATCACGGAGCTAAGGAACGTCCCATCAGAGCTGCTGCCAGTGGTCATGCAGATGGCCGCATCGCGGTTGCTTGGCGATGCGCGGGATCTCGGCGAGCGTCACCTTTTGGCGATGAGCGCGGCAGTGGCCAAGCCCACCGGAACTTCGCTGGACCTGTCACGCGGATTGCGATTGTCGGTAGGCTATGAGGAGATCGTCCTTTCAACGAAAGGTTGGGGAAAGGAGCTCGAAGCGCTGCCGCTTGAGGGCGTCGAGGTTGCTGTACCGGGAGTCACTGAAGTTGCCCGTTGGCGGATCGAAACATCAACGACGAAGAGTGATGGACGCTCCTCCGCGAAAGGCGGGATGGAGGCGCGGATGGATGGGGATCGCGTTCGCGGGAGGGTCGTCGTGCGAAGGCGACACACCGGCGACCACTATCAGCCGCTGGGGCTCGCAGGCGAGAAGAAGCTCCAGGACGTCTTCGTCGATGCGAAGGTGCCGCGGTGGCAACGAGACAGTGTGCCTGTCGTCTGTGACGAGGAAGGGATCGTGTGGTGCGCCGGTCATCGCATTGCTGAACGGGTGAGAGTGAGAGAGACTACCCGGCGCGTGTTGTGGTTGCGGGCAGATTCGATTTGAGTAGTGAAACGGTGCACGAGTCCGCTTGACAACGCAGCGGTGTGAGACTATAGTATTTATGCGGCGCAGGTTGCCGATAACTTACACGGTGAGATTGACACGGCTCTCGCTCCGGAAAGCGAGGATGCGAGGGAGTGTTAATTTTGTGTGTCGGCCGCTTCGGCGGCGTTTGCACCTTAACAACTGGATAGCGGAAGGAACAATGTGGGGCCAGACCGTTGGTCTTTATCCCGGGGATTCGTTCCTGGGATGAAGGTTAGTACGGAGAGTTTGATCCTGGCTCAGGATTAACGCTGGCGGCGTGCCTTACGCATGCAAGTCGTACGGTCTCAATGGTTTCGGCTATTGAGATAGTGGCGGACGGGTGAGTAACACGTAGGCAACCTGTCCGAAAGTGGGGAATAACTGACCGAAAGGTCAGCTAATACCGCATGTGGTCGGTTCCGGCCTGCTGGAGCCGATTAAAGCCTTCGGGCGCTTTCGGAGGGGCCTGCGGCCGATTAGCTAGTTGGTGGGGTAACGGCCTACCAAGGTGACGATCGGTAGCTGGTCTGAGAGGATGACCAGCCACACGGGGACTGAGACACGGCCTCGACTCCTACGGGAGGCAGCAGCGAGGAATCTTGCGCAATGGGCGAAAGCCTGACGCAGCAACGCCGCGTGGGTGATGAAGGCCTTCGGGTCGTAAAGCCCTTTTGTGGGGGAAGAAGTTCTGACGGTACCCCGCGAATAAGCCACGGCTAACTACGTGCCAGCAGCCGCGGTAATACGTAGGTGGCAAGCGTTGTCCGGATTTATTGGGCGTAAAGAGCGCGTAGGCGGCTTGTCAAGTCTGGGGTGAAATCTCCCGGCCCAACTGGGAGGGGTCCTCGGATACTGGCAGGCTAAGAGGAGAGCAGAGGAGAGTGGAATTCCCGGTGTAGTGGTGGAATGCGTAGATATCGGGAGGAACACCAGTGGCGAAGGCGGCTCTCTGGGCTCTGCCTGACGCTGAGGCGCGAAAGCGTGGGGAGCGAACCGGATTAGATACCCGGGTAGTCCACGCCGTAAACGTTGGACACTAGGTGTAGGGGGTATCGACCCCCTCTGTGCCGAAGCTAACGCTTTAAGTGTCCCGCCTGGGGAGTACGGCCGCAAGGCTAAAACTCAAAGGAATTGACGGGGGCCCGCACAAGCAGCGGAGCGTGTGGTTTAATTCGACGCAACGCGAAGAACCTTACCAAGGCTTGACATGCCGGTAGTAGCGACGGGAAACCGGAGCGACCCTTCGGGGAGCCGGCACAGGTGATGCATGGCTGTCGTCAGCTCGTGCCGTGAGGTGTTGGGTTAAGTCCCGCAACGAGCGCAACCCCTGTCGTCAGTTGCATTTTTCTGGCGAGACTGCCCCGCGAAACGGGGAGGAAGGTAGGGATGACGTCAAGTCAGCACGTCCCTTACGTCTTGGGCTACTCACACGCTACAATGGACGGTACAATGGGCTGCCAAGGAGCGATCCGGAGCTAATCCCGAAAAGCCGTCCTCAGTTCAGATTGGAGGCTGAAATTCGCCTCCATGAAGGTGGAGTTGCTAGTAACTGCCGGTCAGCACACGGCGGTGAATACGTTCCCGGGCCTTGTACACACCGCCCGTCACGTCATGGAAGCCGGCAACACCTGAAGTCGCTGCGCCAACCCTTCGGGGAGGCAGGCGCCGAGGGTGGGGCTGGTAACTGGGACGAAGTCGTAACAAGGTAGCCGTAGCGGAAGCTGCGGCTGGATCACCTCCTTTCTAGGGAGATGCGAATCGCCGCAAGGCGATGAGCGAATCCTAGGTCGATCGGTGCGTTCCGGCTAACCGGAACCATCGTCAAACCTATGCCCCTTTTGCCTCACGGGGCGTTCCTTCCGCTATCCAGGAGTTAAGGTGCAGGTTTGTAAGGTCTGATTTCGGGCCATTAGCTCAGCTGGTTAGAGCGCGGTCCTGATAAGACCGAGGTCGGTGGTTCGACTCCACCATGGCCCACCAGGGATATCAGGCGAGGTCGGGAGGGCGAGCAGCAGACCGGCCTCGGGATGGGGCCGTAGCTTAGCTGGGAGAGCGCCGCCTTTGCACGGCGGAGGTCAGGGGTTCGAATCCCCTCGGCTCCACCAGTCTTTAGCAAGGCCTTGTCAAACAGCTGGCGATGCGGTAGACTTGTGTGAGGTTCGGAGGACTAAGCGGTAAACTAGATGGTCTTGCGCCAAAGGACAACCGAATAGCGACTCCGTCTGATGCATAATCCAGGGCAATCGGCCTGAAGCATCAGGCCGATTGTTTTGTGAGCGGCACTTTAACAACTGAACATGGTAGCGGACGCATCTTTATGCGCGAGTATCAATGTAGGTCAAGCTACTAAGAGCGCGCGGTGGATGCCTTGGCGTCATGGGCCGAAGAAGGGCGTGGCAAGACTGCGATAAGCCCCGGGGAGCTGTCTAGCAAGCTTAGCCGGGGATTCCCGAATGGGGCAACCCGCTCCGGGTAATGCCGGAGCACGGTAGGCTGAACACATAGGCCTAACCGAGGGCACCGGGGGAACTGAAACATCTTAGTACCCCGAGGAAAAGAGATTATTCCCTCAGTAGCGGCGAGCGAAGGGGGAAAAGCCCAAACCAGGAATGTCTTAGTGGGCTGCAGCCCTATGCATTCCCGGGGTTGTAAGACGCGACGGCGGGTTCTGCGGGACCTGCGAAGGAGTTACAAAAACGCTTTCCTAGCCGAAGGAACCTGGAACGGACCACCATAGGGGGTGAGAGTCCCGTAGGCGAAAGGAAAACGCCTCCTGTCGCTGTTCTTGAGTACCACGGGACACGTGGAATCCCGTGGGAAGCTGGGAGGACCACCTTCCAAGGCTAAATACCCATGACGACCGATAGTGAACTAGTACCGTGAGGGAAAGGTGAAAAGCACCCCGGGAGGGGAGTGAAATAGAACTGAAACCGCGTGCTTACAAGCAGTCGAAGTCCGCTTCGGCGGATGACGGCGTGCCTATTGAAGAATGAGCCGGCGAGTTAATCTGAGTAGCTGGGTTAAGCATAGGAATATGCGGAGCCGTAGCGAAAGCGAGTCTGAATAGGGCGTGCCCTTCGGGGCAGGTTGCTCGGATTAGACCCGAAACCTGGTGAGCTACCCATGGCCAGCGTGAAGCCTCGATAGTCTCGGGGTGAAGGCGCGAACCTTTTAGTGTTGCAAAACTACTGGATGAGCTGTGGGTAGGGGTGAAATGCCAAGCGAACCAGGAGATAGCTGGTTCTCCCCGAAATGCCTTTAGGGGCAGCCTTGGGGGATCTGCTTTGGAGGTAGGGCTCTGGATGGGCTAGGGGGCTAATCGCTTACCAAACCCAACCAAACCGCGAATGCCAAAGCACCAACCCCAGGAGTGAGTCTGTGGGGGCTAAACTTCACAGGCGAGAGGGAAACAACCCAGACCACCGGCTAAGGTCCCTAAGAGCAGGCTAAGTGTGAAAGGATGTTGAGTTGCCCAGACAGCCAGGATGTTGGCTCAGAAGCAGCCACCATTTGAAGAGTGCGTAATAGCTCACTGGTCGAGTGATTCAGCGCCGATAATGTACCGGGGCTTAAGCCTGCCACCGAAGCTGTGGCTCTCGCCTCTTGCAGGCGAGGGGGTAGGGGAGCGTTCCGTTCAGCTGCGAAGTTCTGGTGTGAACCAGGGTGGAGCGGACGGAAGTGAGAATGTCGGCATAAGTAGCGTAACTTCGGTGAGAACCCGAAGCACCGTAAACCTAAGGTTTCCTACGGAAGGTTAATCCGCGTAGGGTTAGTCGGGCCTAAGCCGAGGGCGAAAGCCGTAGGCGATGGACAGCTGGTTAGTATTCCAGCACCACTAACGGAGCGTTTTAAGGCAGGGGGGTGACCCAGCAAGGTAGGCCGAGCGCGCCTATTGGACATGGCGCGTCCCTGACTCGTAGGCGTCCGGGGATAGGCAAATCCGTTCCCGGGTTAAGCTGAGGAGTCGGGGAAAGCAGCGACGTCAGTCAAAGCGATTCCGCCAAGCCTCTACTGGCAAGAAAAGCCTCATTGCTAGCACCGTTGGTGCCCGTACCGCAAACCGACACTGGTAGGTGGGGGTAAATGCCCCAAGGTGATCGAGAGAACCCTCGTTAAGGAACTCGGCAAAATAACCCCGTAACTTCGGGATAAGGGGTGCCTCTGGTGGTGACTTTGTTTACTGAAGTAGCCACTGGAGGTCGCAGGGAATTGGCCCAGGCGACTGTTTAACAAAAACACAGGTCTCTGCCAACCCGTAAGGGGAAGTATAGGGGCTGACGCCTGCCCAGTGCTGGAAGGTTAAGGGGAGGGCTCTAAACAGGCCCAAACCGAAGCCCCAGTGAACGGCGGCCGTAACTATAACGGTCCTAAGGTAGCGAAATTCCTTGTCGGGTAAGTTCCGACCCGCACGAATGGCGTAACGATCTGGGCGCTGTCTCAACGAGGGACTCGGTGAAATTGAAATACCCGTGAAGATGCGGGTTACCCGCGCCAGGACAAATAGACCCCGTGGAGCTTTACTGCAGCTTGGCACTGGAAGTGGGCTTGGGATGCGTAGGATAGGTGGGAGGCTGTGAACCCGGGCTTTCGGGCTCGGGGGAGCCAACGTTGAAATACCACTCTTCTCTGGTCTGCTTTCTAACCCCTGATCAAGCAGGGGGACAGTGCCTGGTGGGCAGTTTGACTGGGGCGGTCGCCTCCTAAAATGTAACGGAGGCGTTCAAAGGTCCCCTCAGGGTGGATGGAAATCACCCATTGAGTGCATTGGCATAAGGGGGCTTGACTGTGAGGCTAACAAGCCGAGCAGGGACGAAAGTCGGACAAAGTGATCCTACGGTACCGAGTGGAAGGGCCGTGGCTTAACGGATAAAAGCTACCCCGGGGATAACAGGCTTATCTTGCCCAAGAGTTCACATCGACGGCAAGGTTTGGCACCTCGATGTCGGCTCATCGCATCCTGGGGCCGGAGCAGGTCCCAAGGGTCCGGCTGTTCGCCGGTTAAAGCGGTACGTGAGCTGGGTTCAGAACGTCGTGAGACAGTTCGGTCTCTATCCGGCGTGGGCGCAGGAGGCTTGAGGGAAGCTGTCCCTAGTACGAGAGGACCGGGATGGACAGACCGCTGGTGTGCCGGTTGTTCCGCCAGGAGCACCGCCGGGTAGCCAAGTCTGGCAGGGATAAGCGCTGAAAGCATCTAAGTGCGAAGCCCCTCCCAAGATTAGGCCTCCCATCCGAAAGGAGTAAGACCACGGGTAGACTACCCGTTGGATAGGCGGCAGGTGTAAGCACAGCAATGTGTTTAGCTGAGCCGTACTAATGGTCGAGGGCTTGACCTACATTAATACCTGCGCGTAAATGCGAATGCTACCAAGGTTCAGCTGTTCTTTAACATCGCGGGATGGAGCAGCGGCAGCTCGTCGGGCTCATAACCCGAAGGTCGGAGGTTCGAATCCTCCTCCCGCTACCAAAGCAATTGGTTCTGGTGGTCAGAGCGAGGTGGACCCACCCGTTCCCATCCCGAACACGGAAGTGAAACGCCTCAGCGCCGACGATACTTGGGGGGCAACCCCCTGCGGAAAATAGGCCACTGCCAGGGCTTTTATGAGTCCGCCGAAAGGCGGACTCTTCCTTTGCGCGGCAGCTTGACGAGGGAAGCCCGTGCCGATAGGATCGAGAAGCTTCAACGCGCGGGCGATTAGCTCAGTTGGTTAGAGCGTCTGGTTTACACCCAGAAGGTCGCAGGTTCGAGCCCTGCATCGCCCACCAGAACCCTTCCCAGATTCGCTTTCCACACTCTGACTTCCAACTCCGCGAAAACAGCCTCTTGCACAATACCGATAAAGGACGGTGACTGCGTCGTCTAGTCCTCCCTTGGGCCTGGCTTGTAGTGGATCCAAGCGAGTCGTCTCCTCAGATCGTCGACGTGTCCGCCGATAAGGTCGGCGTGCTTCTTTTCCTCGCCGGCGAGCCAGTCGAGCATCTCCTTGCTCTCGGCCTTCCAAGGGCGCTGTTCAGCCAAGGCCAGGTAAAAATCGCGCGCCTGATGCTCCCGGCGAAGTGCTTCCTCGAGCACGCCGATGAGCTCATCTTCGTAGTATTCGTATGTCTGTCCACTCGCTGACTCGGCCATTCAGTCCCTCCTCGTTTTCGCCTACCCTGCCGCCTCAGGCGGTCTCCTAAGTCGGCCCCCTATGCGCTGTAGCCCCAGCTTCCAGCCCCGAAGCTAAAGCCCGAAAGTCATCGTGTCTATCGAAGGCGGACCGCTCTGCTCGTCGCCGGTGCAGGGGCGGGAAGTGGATTCATGCTAGGCTAGTCCTGGGATTCGCCGCGTTAGCTCCGCCCAATCTTGTCCAATCGTGTCTTGGATGAGCGGCTTCAGCATGGCGAAAACCTGCTCAGGCATCAGCGCCTTCCAGACGCTGATCGTGACCTCTTGATCATCGAGTCCTACCAGTGGGAACCACCAGCGTATGAGTTCGGGCTGTCGCTCAGGTGGCACATCTCCGGCCATCGTTCCGACTATCGAGGCCTGCTCATCCGCTAGGGTACGCTCGCGCAGAATCTGATAGAGATGTACGTCCTCTTTGTCGAGGTGAATTCGCAAGTGTGTGTTGAGCGACGCCGTGGCCCGGGCTGTAATAAGCGGGTCTGACGTAGCCGACACTTGGGCCAGGCCTTCGGTCATCATGTCCAACTGGCGGTGATCCAGGAAGTAAGGCCTCGCCACGAGCGGCGCCACTCTGTCCATCGTCAAGAACACCGTCTCTTCCTCGCCCTTTGCATGCCATCCCAAAATCTCGCTGAAAAAGCGAAGTCGATCCACAACAACCGACAAATCACCGTCGCCTGCTGCGGCCTTGTATGCCGCATCGTCAATTTCTGCGATATCGCGACGGAAAGCCTTGTGAATGCTAGTTATGGCATCAAGCGGTGTTGCCATTCGATATCCCTCCTCTTGGCATCTACTGAATGAGCCACGTGTCATCGCCGACTTTGAGTAGTGGGTAATGTACTTCAGGGCTGACGGGATCAAATCACATGCAGTCCCCTCCTCTTGATAGAAGCTCTTTAGGCCGAGACTATCACGCCGATATGGCAACCGCGTGAAAGGTGAGGCAACAGAGGTGAAGATGTCGTGAGACTATGCTCGCTGTTATTGCGGGGCGGTGACAAGAGCGATGTGGCGCTCATGACTAGTTGCAGCCGCGGCTAATCGCCCATTTTCCAGATGATAACTTCCGCATTTTCGCTAGGGGTGCTGAATCTCATGCACAGCGCTCAGCCTCAGATGCTTTACACGCAGAAGGCCGCAGGCCTGCCTGCCGGTAGGCAGGTTCGAGCCCTGCATCGCCTACCAAACCGCCCTTCAGATACAATTCCCACGCCCCCACTCCTGGAAACCCGCACACGCGCTCAGATCGATGCTATAATCCCGTCTACGTGCTGCTAGAGACGCTTGTCGATATCCCAAGCAAATTCATCCGGGCCGCCAAGGCGTCGCGGAGAGCGCAGGGGAAAGGAGGCCGTAGGTGCCCAGGCAACAGATCACGATCAACGCTCCAGCTGAGAAAGTGTTCGACTATCTGGCGGACATTACCAAGCACACTGAGTGGAGCAAGCGGGAACACAAGCTCCAAGTGGAGAAGACCGCTCAAGGCCCCGTCGGCGAGGGTTCCACATTCAAGTCGGTCGGTTACCAGTTCGGCCGCAACGACGACACGGTGACCATCACCGAATACGTTCCAAACGAGCGCATCGTCTTCCAGGCCAACGGCAAGGTCGGCCTCGCCCGCCACGTCTTCGAGATCGCGCCGTCCGACGGCGGCGTGCGGCTGATGAAGAGCTTCGACCTGGTAAAGCCCAAGTTCCCATTCACAATCATGTACCCATTGTTCGCCAAGAGGTTCTACTGGCCCGGCGCGCTCAAGGGCGACCTGGAGCGCATCAAGGCGAACGTCGAAGGGGGCTAGCGCTAGTCCCCTCGTTGCAGCCAATGGCTGTTCTTCTCAGATGATGACTTCCGCGTTTTCGCTCGGGGATCCTAAATCTGATGCACAGCGCTCAGGCTCAGATGCTTTACACCCAGAAGCGCGCAGGCCTGCCTGCCGGTGGGCAGGTTCGAGCCCCGCGTCGCCCGCCAAGCTAGTGCGTCCTCTCTCAAACCATTGCTTAACAAGTTACGGGGCGTGTGTTAATCTTTCCTTAATTGGCTTTCCTTGATTGGATCGATATTATGATTGGTAGCGACGACCTGGTTTCAGAACACGGAAGGAGAGAGGGCATGAAGAGGCTCGTCATCGTTGCGGGGCTGGTAGCGGCCATAGCATTGGCCATCGGTGGAGGACTTGCCTTCCGTGCATTCTGGGGCGGTTCCGACGATGCACTCGCCGCGTCGAAGAGCACGGAGGACGTCTTCTCGTCGCTGTCGTCGAACCAGAACGCTACAACTGACTCTCCGTACCTGGGCGCTCAGATCAGGAACACGTCGAACGGGCCCACGGTCGCGACCGTCATCGCCGGCAGCCCGGCCGAGAAGGCGGGACTCCAGCGCGGCGACGTGATTACCGCCGTCGACGGCACACCGGTGACGGACCTGCAGTCGCTCCTCGCGGCCCTCAAGGGCAAGAACGTCGGCGACACGGTTACCTTCTCGATAACGCGGAACGGCAACGCCCAGACAATCACGGCAACGCTAGCGGCGCGTCCGGAGCCGCTTTCGGGCGTCAACAAGCTGCTGCCCGAGCTTAGCGGCATCACAGGCGATCAACTCTTCAGCCACCTCCAGGGCGGCTCGTTCAGCTTCACCGATAACAACGGGAACAAGCACACGCTGAACGTCGACCTTGGCACAGTGAGCAGTGTCGACACCAACGCGAAGACGATAACCGTCGACCTGAACGCCGGCGGCTCGAAGACTTATACCATCACTGATAGCGTGACCACGCGGCCGGCCGACCTGAGCAAGTTCGCCAGCGGCAACAAGGTCGTCGTGCTATCTGTCGACGGCAATTTGCGGGCGATCGCGACCGGAGGCGTCGGAATGCTGGGCAAGGGCCTCGAGCGTCGCGCCTTCGGTTTTGGCATGATGGGCAACGGTAATAACGAGAACAACGGCAACAACAGCGGAAGCGGCAGCGGGCTTCAAATGCCGAGCCGCGGGATGGGCGCGAGCGTCAACTACCGTTAGACCGACTTTACACAGGCAAGCGAAAGGGGCGCTTCTGAGCGTCCCTTTTCTTATGTCTTGCGCCCCGGGTCCGGCTAGTGCACCGGGGTAGGACCAGGCAAACAATCGCGACGACACGACCTGCAGTTCAAGTATTGAACGGGATGGCGGTATTCTCGCCTCCCCTCCAACGCTCGCAATTCCCGCAGTCTTTCTGATCCGATCTCGCTAGCGCCAATAGTTCCAACATATTACCGGGACGACACAAAGCACAGCGGCTATTTCGTAGGACCGGTATCTTACCAGATCAGCGCTCCATCAGGCGCAGCCCTGTCTCCGTTTCCAGAGGATGAGGGGTCACCTTACCAGGTTGTGCAACTCGAACTCGCGATGCGTGTAGGGCGGAAGGGTTGATCTCGTCTGCCGCACGGACGACAGGCTCGGCACATCGGCCAGATGGCGCTGATACGCCTCGCGCGACTCCCAGACGTCAACGACGATCAGTGTGCCGCTTTCGATCCCGGCGAAGTGGACAAGCAGGCCAGCCGATTTCTCTTCGTCGCCCTGGAAGCCCATAGCTTCGCCCATAGCCTTGTACTGGTCGAGCGTGCCGCCTGGGACTTCGGCGATAACGGCGTATGCCACCGTAGCCTTCCTTTCGGCCGCCCTACCGCATTCGGGAGAGAACCGGCGCCCGCTTGCCCAGCATCAGGTTGTACAGCTCGTACTCCTTGACCTGCGGCTCCGGCAGACTTGCGTCACGTAGAGCCGGCATCAGCCTATCCTGCAGGAACCTGTCGAACTGCCTGCGGGACTCCCAGACATCCACCACTGCCCAGTTGCCGTTTTTCGGGTAGGCAAAGTGACAGCTGAGACCATCGGGAATGTTCTCAGCGTTGTTTTTCTCTAGTCCTAGGCCTCGCATAACTTTGTCGTACTGCTCTTGCGTACCGTTCGGAAACTCCATAAGGAGCGCGATCGCCATTTCATTTTCCTCTTTCCGTGGCCAGTGAGACTTGAGAACGGCCACCTTTCAACGTAACGCTGCCGTATGAAAGGGACGTGAGTTTCATCGGCGTCGCGTGAAGGAAAGATGAAGGGGCTAGACGGGCCGGTCCAAAGGAATGACCTTCTCGGTCTCAGGGTCGAAGGCGTGCATCTCACTGAGGTCGAAGAGCACAGTGATCCTCCTGCCAGGCTTGGCGTCCGTGCGCGGGTCGACGCGCGCCAGGTAGCCGATTCCGTCCGAGACGAGGTGGAGAAAGACCTCGTTGCCCATCAGCTCGAGAACGTCCACCTCCGACTCGACAGGGATAGGCACAACCCCGGAGCGCGGGAACTGGCTGTCATGGATGCTCTCCGGCCGAACGCCGAGCACGATCCTCTGGCCGCGGTACTTCTGGAGGACGCCTGCCTTCTCGGGCGGCATCGATAGCTGGAAGGGGCCGGCATCGAGCTGGAGGGCACTGGGTTCGCCCTTCACGAAGACGTCGAAGAAGTTCATCGCGGGACTGCCAATGAAGCCGGCGACGAACATATTGTCGGGATGCTCGTACAGCTCCTGCGGCTTGCCGATCTGCTGCAGTATGCCGTCGCGAAGCACGGCTATGCGGTCAGCCATCGTCATTGCCTCGACCTGGTCGTGGGTAACGTAGATGAACGTGGTGCCAAGGCGTTCGTGGAGCTTGCTGAGACTTGCGCGGGTCTCGACTCGGAGCTTGGCATCGAGGTTGGACAGCGGCTCGTCGAAGAGGAAGGCCTTTGGCTCGCGCACGATCGCCCGGCCCAACGCAACTCGCTGCCGCTGCCCGCCGGAAAGCTGGCGCGGCCTGCGCTTCAGCAGTTCTTCGAGCCCCAGGACCTTGGCCGCATCGGTGACACGGCGACGGATCTCGTTCTTCTTGATGCCGCGCAACCGCAGGGCGAAAGCCATGTTGTCGTAGACGGACATGTGCGGATAGAGGGCATAGGACTGGAAGACCATCGCCAGGTCGCGGTCTTTTGCCGGTACGTTGTTCACGACGCGGCCGTCGATGGAGATCCTGCCGCTTGTTATCTCCTCCAGGCCCGCCAGCATTCGCAGGGCAGTAGACTTGCCGCAGCCGGAAGGGCCCACAAGAACAAGGAACTCGCGGTCTGCGATCTCGAGCGTTAGATCGTTGATGGCGATTACTTCGTCAAACCGCTTGGTCACATGATCGAAGGTGACATTCGCCACGGCTTAGTCTCCAAACCTCCAGCCAGCGGCCGCCGGCCTATCCCTTGACGGCGCCAGCCAGGATACCCTGGACGAAGTAGCGCTGCAACGCAAAGAAGATCATCAAGGGCACGATCATCGAGATGAAGGCCGCTGCCGTCAGGACTTGATAGTTCGAGCCAAAGGAGTTGACAAGGTTCGTTATGTTAACAGTCATCGGATAGAGATGTGGGTTCCCAAGTAGAGTCAGGGCCACCAGCAGGTCGTTCCATACCCAGAGAAACTGGAAGATCGCCAGGGCGCCAAGCGCCGGCACCGACAGCGGCAGGACGATGCGGAAAAAAACACCGATGTCAGAGGCGCCGTCGAGATGAGCCGACTCGATGAGATCCCTCGGCAGGGAACCGAAGAAGTTACGTAAGAGGAAGATAGCGAACGGCAGGCCATAGGCAGTGTGGGCCAGCCAAATGCCGGGAAAACTACTCACGCCGAACAGGTTCCCGCCAATAACGGGGACGGTGGTATGCACCGTCAATTGCGCGTAGAGGCGGAGCACAGGTATTAGCGTCATCTGGAGGGGGACGACCAGTAATCCCACCATCACCAGGAATAGGCCGCCACGGAAAGGAAAGCGCATCCAGGCGAATGCATAGGCAGCGAAGGCGGCGATGAGAATCACCAGGATCGTTACAGGCACTGCGATGACTATGCTATTGACGAAGGCACGCCCCATACCGTGGCTGGAAAGGACGCTGTGATAGTTTGCCGCTGTGAAATGGAAGGGAATCCTGAGGGCATTCCACCAGCCGCTAGTCGAGATAGCCTGGGGCGTTCGAAACGAACTGACCAGCAGGGCGATCGTCGGGATGCTCCAGATGATCGCCAGACCGATTAGGGTGATGTGCAGAGGTATGCGCGGGATAAACCGGCGCACGTGCAGTCGCAGGGTCGCGATCCAAGAACGCCCTGGCGACAAAGCATGACCGGTCAGTTCGCTTGCCGACTGAACTGCGGGTTCCGCCATCAGCGCGTCTCCTCCTGGAACTGGAAGCGCCTAATCCCCAACAACATAATGGGCACAACGCCGATCAGCAGTACGACCGCCAGCGCCGAGCCGACGCCAAAGTTCTGGACGAGGAACGACTCCCGGAAGAAGAGCGAGGCTATCACGTCTGTCTTGAAGCTGCCGCCAGTCATCACCCAGATCAAGTCGAACAGCTTCAATGCCTGGATGACAAGCGTCGTCGTCACAACCACGATTGTCGGTGACAATATCGGGACGATGATACGCCGGAAGAGCTGCCACTCGTTGGCGCCGTCGACGCGGGCCGCCTCGAGCACCTCCGTCGATATTCCCTTCAAGCCCGCGGAGAGGATGACCATCGCGAAGCCTGTCCACATCCAAATGCCGACGGCGATCAGGGCGAAGTTGTCGATCTGGATCGGGTGTGGCAGCGTCGTCGGCCCCAACGAGGTAAGCCACGTCTGAGGCGAATTAGTGTTCTGGATCCACGCCGTCGGATGACCGCCGAGATAGGTGATGAAGGCGTTAATCGTCCCGATATGGGGGTCGTATACGTACATGAAACGCCAGATAACGGAAGCGGCAACGAATGAGATCGCCATGGGTATGAAGATCGCGGACTTGGCGACGGCTTCGTAACGGACCCGGGTGGCAAGGACGGCCAAGCCGAGCCCGATGGCGACGACCAGCACGGTGAAGACGATGAGCCACAGGATATTGTTCAGAATGGCTGAATGGGTGTCGCTGAGCAGGGGAGCCGGGTTATGGAGGATGAATCCATAATTCGAAAGGCCGACGAACTTAGTGGAGTTAGCGCTTAGAAAGCTGCGGCGGATGGTATCGATGCTGGGATAGATAAGAAATGCGGTCATCAACGCCAGCGCCGGCGCAAGCCATAGCCAGGGTGACCACCAGTGCCGTCCAATCATGTTTAAAAGTTCCTAGGAAGGGCAGCCCAGGTTTGTCCTGGACCGCCCTTCCCCACATGTCCCGTTGGATATCTCGTCCCGTTAATGGCCTCGCTGCGCCTCTATTCCCGAGAGAATGCTGTCAAGTGAGTTCGGGTCGGCGAGGTACTGGCCAACGCCCGTGAACCAGGTTTGCTCCAACGCGCCGCCGATGGCGTCGTCGAGGCTGAACCGGAAGGGGTTGGCGTTCTGTAGCTGCTGCGCCACAGCCTTCTCAACCGAGTTCGGGTACGAGTTGAGGTCGACCTTGTTGTTCACGGAGTGGAAGCCGCCACGCTGTACCCAAATCGTCTGGGCCTGCGCACTCTCCAAGTAGCTCATCAGAGAGCAGGTAGAGGGGTTGCTGTTGAACATGTAGACGATGTTGGCGCCGCCGGTGACACCGGCGTTACCGCCGCCCGGCCAGGGGAAGAAGTTGAAGTCTTGCCCCGGTACCGCGTTCGGGAACTGGCTTGTGATGAAGCCGGCCGCGAAGCTGCCCTCGTAGACCATCGCCGCGGTTGGCGGTGTGTTGAAAGGCGGGAAGGTGGCATCCTGGAAGTTGGTGGCGTTGATAGCCGCTGCCCCACCCTGCGTCACGTAGCCGGAGGTCAGCGCAATCTGGCCGAACTGCTGCCAGGCTGCCGCCATCCGCTGGTCGGTGAACGGTATCGAGCCGTCTATAAACCCATCATACACGCTCGCCCCATAGTCGGTAAGAATGAGCTGGTCGATCCAGTCAGCGCCCGGGAAGCCGTCGGCGCCAGGGCCAGCCTGCATCCCCATAGACCAGGGCGCCATACCTGCGGCCTTGATCTGGTCAGAGAGGGATATCAGATCGCTGAAGGTGTTGTTGGTGTTCAGCGTCTGGAAGTTGTTGGAGCTGAAGGTCTTCGGGTTGTAGAAGATCGTGGCCTTGGAGTCGACCTTCATGAAGAAGCCGTACAGCGTCCCGTTGACCGTGCCGAGGTCCTGGAATGCGGATGGGTAATCGGCTTTTACAGCCGCTTCAAGCCCCGGACAGTCGGAAAGTTTCGCGAGCTTACCCTGCGAGGCGAACTGCTGGAACAGCCCCGTCTCTGCAGGAATCGCGATGTCCGGAGGGTTTCCGCCCTGAACTCTCAGCGTCAGGTCCGAGGTGATGTTACGGCTGCCCGTAAAGTCGACGCTCCCGCCGGTCTGCTGCTGCCACGGAGCGACCATAGCGTCAAAGCTATCGAGTTCGCCGTCGCCCCAGATTCCTAGCACGTTTACGGAACCCGCTTTCGCGGGCGTTCCCGTGACTCCCGGCGCAGGCGAGCCGCTAGGCGTGCCGGGCGTCGGCGTTGTGGACTTCTTGCTCGAGCTACATCCCACGATGAGTGGGACGACAAGCAAGACGCTTACCAGTACCAACGAGGACAGGGCAATTCTGTTCCAGCGCATGGTTGACTCCTTTCAGTCGCTGCGCGACAGGCAAGTAGTGGGAACAATCTAAGCTCAACCTAGCTTCGATTTGTGCAGCAGCCGTGAGTAGTGCATAAAATCACGTGCAGAAGACGTGAAGACGAACGAGCGACTCGCCAGCCGGCGCTAACTCCAGAGGAAGCCGCCAGACTCCAAACGACTTGGGCGACCTATCGCGTTTTCTCCAAACGCTTCCTCCTCTATACTATCGCTACCCAATGCTAGCGGAGCGATTCCGCGCCACATGCGATGAGGAAGGCCGGCCATGAATAAGGCCTCTCAACTGGATTCCATCTTCTTCCCGCAAGCGCTCGCCGTTATCGGCGTTTCCGCCAACCCTGACACTTTCGGCAGCCGCTTTCTGAAGGCGCTGATCGATTTCGGCTTCAAGGGGAAGCTCTTCCCCGTCAACCCCAAGGGCGGCGAGATCTTCGGCCTCAAGATCTACCCGACCGTATTCGACCTTCCAGAGACGCCGGATTCCGCCGACATCATGGTGCCGGCGCCGCTGGTACCGCAGGTCCTGCAGGAATGCGTGGAAGCCGGAATCAAGGGAGCGCAGATCTACAGCTCGGGCTTCGCAGAGACGGGCGATCCGGAGCGCGTGGCGCTCCAGGAGCAGGTGAAGGCGATTGCCAGGAAGGGTATCCGGGTAATCGGGCCCAATTGCTTCGGGGTGTACTGTCCGGCGGGCGGGCACACGCTTCTGCCCGGTGGCGACTTCCCGAAGGAAAGCGGGCCTGTGGGCTTCATCTCCCAAAGCGGCGGCCACGCGGTGGAACTGGGGCGTCAGGCCAAGGGACGTGGCCTTCGCTTCAGTAAGGCCGTCAGCTACGGGAACGCCGTCGACGTCAACGAGGCGGACCTGCTGGAGTACATGGCGAATGACCCGGAAACGAAAATCATCACAATGTATCTGGAAGGGCCGCGCCAGGGCCGACGTTTCTTTGAACTGGTGAAGTCGACGGCGCCAAGGAAGCCGGTCGTCATCTGGAAGGCCGGGCTGACGGAAGCGGGCGCCAGGGCCGTGCGATCGCACACCGGCTCGCTCGGCGGCGAGGAGGCGATCTGGCGGGCGCTCTTTCAGCAAACCGCGGCCATACCGGTGCACAGCCTGGAGGAGCTCGCGGATACCGCAGAGGCGCTGTTGATCCTGCCGCGCAACACCGGTCGCCGCATCGGCATGATCGGCGGCGGCGGCGGGACGAGCGTCGCGGCGACGGATACCTGCGCAAGCGTCGGTCTCACTATCCCGCCTTTCGACGACAAGATTCGCGCGAAGCTGGCGGAGATACTGCCGCTGGCCGGCACCATGATGCGTAATCCTGTCGACGTCGGCGTGCCGCTCGTGCCGCCGGATGTCTTCCGGCGTACGCTGGAGATCGTGGCGGCCGTCGAGAGCGTCGAAACGCTTATCGCTACACAGCCGCTGTTCTTCCTCCTTGGCGGGCACTTCATGATGGGGATGCCACCGGACGAGATGGTGCGAATGCTAATGGAGGTGCCGGTCGCCGTGCGCGATAAGTTCGGCAAACCGGTGATCATCGTGCTCCAGATCGGCGGCGAAGAGGTGGAGATGGCGGAGGCCGAGAAGGGCCGCCGGCAGGCGCGCGACAATTACCGCGAGATGGGAATCCTGGCGTTGCCGACGCTCGACAGGGTGGCGAAAGCAGTCGCCAACGTGGTGACATACTACGAGAGGACGGCCTCGGCGGAATGATACCCCAGCAGGCGCGCTGGGACGAGTCGAAAGGGTGAAGAGATGCCAAAACCATCGTTTGACCTGAGCGGGAAAATAGCGATTGTAACCGGCGGGTCCCGCGGCATCGGACGCGAGATAGCGCTCGGTATGGCGAACTACGGCGCCGACGTCGTGGTGGCGAGCCGCAAACAGGAAGACCTGGACGTCGTCGCAGACGAGATCCGCAAGCTGGGACGGAAATCAGCGGCAATCGCCACACACATGCGGAACCGCGAAGACATCGAAAAGCTAGTAGAGGCTACTCTCGAGCAGTTTGGGAAGATCGACATACTGGTAAACAACGCCGGCACGAACCCCTACTTCGGGCCCTTCCTCCAGATGGAGGAGCGCACCTGGGACCAGATAATGACGGTGAACCTTAAGGGCTACTACCTCCTGGCGCAGGCCGTCTCGAAGGGAATGATCGAGAGGAAAACGGGCAACATCATCAATGTGGCATCGACCGGCGGCAGGCGCGCGTCCCCGGGCTTGGGCGCCTACTCGATTAGTAAGGCTGGCGTGATTATGTTAACTCAGGTTCTGGCGCAGGAGCTGGGCCCGCACGGCATCCGGGTGAACGCAATTGCCCCCGGCGTCATCCAGACGCGTTTCGCGGAGGCCCTGTGGTCGAACGAGGCGATTCTGAACCGGACGCTATCTCAGTCACCGCTGGGCCGCATCGGCCAGCCGGAAGAGATAGCCGGCGTCTGCGTCTGGTTAGCCTCGGATGCGTCGAGCTTCGTCACGGGACAGACGATAGTGCTGGATGGCGGCGGCTCCGCGTAGCGCCCGAGCTTGTCGAGGGGCCTGCCGTCTGATAGGATTGGTTCGGTCGGGGTGTAGCGCAGCCCGGTAGCGCACCTGAATGGGGTTCAGGAGGTCGTGGGTTCGAATCCCACCGCCCCGACCAGTTTCCCTAGAAACTGGCACAAAAGGCCCATCAATTAGGGTGGAAACCCGCCAAAGCGGCGGGTTTCCTGCATTTCTGGGGCCCGCCACCCATATGGCGTGTACGCCAAAGAGCGGCACGGTAAGGCGGTTACGGCACCTGAAACGGTGTTTCATTTTGCAACAGTCCTAGGGCATTCAAGCGAACAGAGCCCTTGACGGGACGGCAATTAGCGCAGAGCAAGGAGGAAGCTAGGATGAAGATGAGAAAACGCAACATAAGGTGGCAGGAGATGGACAAGAGAAACACACCTTTCGACCGCCTGATTGACGACTTCCTCCTGGCCAAGCGCGCGGCCGGCTGCTCGGACAAGACGCTCTCCTGGTACCGGGCCAATATAACGATCTACGTGCGCTTCCTGGAGGCGGAAGGCTACCCGCCGCTCCTGAAGAGCTTCTCGGCCGACAGCGTCCGCCGCTACACCGTCCACCTTCAGGGACGCAGGGTAAAGTTCGAGAACAATCCCCTGCGGCGGACGGAGGGCCAGGCCCTTTCCAGCCAATCCGTGTTCGGCTATGTCGCGACGCTCGGCGTCTTCGCCACGTGGCTGGCCGCCGAGGGCTACACCCGGGACAATATCCTGCGCGGCGTGCCCCGGCCGCGGAAGCGGAAGACGGTGGTCAGCGGCCTAAGCCGGGGAGAGATTCGAGCTTCTTCTGGCCCGCGTTCCCAAACACACCCTAGTCGGTGCCCGCGACCGGGCAATTCTGCTGACCCTCCTGGACTGCGGCCTCCGGGCCTCCGAGCTCTGTGACCTCACTCTGAAAGAGGCGCATCTTGAGGAGGGTTACCTGAAGGTGCTGGGTAAGGGGAACAAGGAGCGGATAGTGCCGGTCGGCGCTGCCGCCTGCCGGGCCATCCTCCGCTACCGCGACTTCTTCCGGCGGGATCAGGGAAGGCCGGCGCCCAACCTCTTCCTCTCAGTGCACGGAGACAGGCTCAACGCCGAGGCGCTCCGGCTGATGGTACAGCGGTGGGCCAAGTCGGCGGGAATCGAAGGGGTGACAGTGCACAAGCTCCGCCACACCTTCGCCCTTCAGTATCTGATGGCCGGCGGCGACGCCTTCAGCCTGCAGAAGATCCTCGGCCACACAACGATGGATATGACGCGTAATTATGTCAACATACTGCCGGCCCAGCTCGTGGAGAAGCACCGCCTTCACTCGCCGATGGACCGGATGACGATCGGCTTTCCTTCGACAAAGGGAAGGACAGACGGCCGGGACGACTGTGGGCGTTTCGCATCTTCCCTTCCCCGTCGTCTCCAGAAAGGCCGCGAAAAGGCCTCTGTGAGACGCTCAACCGCCCCCAGACAAACGTCGCGGCCCCATCCCTACCGTCGCAGCCGCCGACGGCGGCGACTACCTGATCGTTTTTCAGGAGATTGAAATGTCGGTCCGGATAACGGGCCCGGTGAAATAGTGCGACGCCGCCTGCCTCCGTGGACGGAGAGGGACTGAAGCTCAAGCACCGGCACTGGAAGGTAAGGCAAATCGTGCTCCCACACGACCAGAAGGTCACAGCGAGCAAAGTCGTGGTGGTGACGGAGGAAATCGGAACTGCAGAACTCTGCCTCAGCGAAAAGCCTCTTGCCGCTCCGCTCAAGGACGTAGTCAGGGAAGGATGCCCTGCTCTCGATGATCCGATAGCCAAGACGAGCGGCCTCCTGGGCGAAGAGCTCACGAACACTGATCTCCAGCTTGGGAACGAAGCTGAACGTGGAGACTGCTTCACCCCGAATGAGCCCCATTAGTCCTCCTCCCCGAGCAGGCGGGCAAGAAAGCTGTCTTGCTGTCTTGCCTTGAAGTCTTCGATTATCAGGTCCAACGCCGCCCGCATTACGTCGTTGCGGGTGAGCTTTCTGCGCCAGCGGACCTCCATCTCGTAGACGATGTCGCGCACCGCTTCGAGTTCCTCCTGGCTGTAGCGAAACGTGTTGTGGATCCGGTGCTCGCGCTTGAGAAGCGATCGCAACTCGCGGAGGGCCGTCTGGTCCAAGCTGGTCGACCACCCCTGGGCGCCGGCGGGAAAGCTGGCCTGCTGTTTGTCTTCGAGTATTGCTGTCTGTCTTGCAGTCTTGCTGTCTGGAAAGACCTCCTGTTCGCGCTCTGAGACTTGCCCTGAGGGCTGTTCCTGCCTGGAGGCCGGCTGGGGCCCGATGTCGGACCCTGACTTCGGAGCTGGCGCTTGGCTTGAAAGAGCTTGAGGCTGATCCCCGAAGAAGATGTCGGCCCCCTGGCCTCTGATTGAGAACCGCCTGCTCATAGCATTAGCTCCCTGGCGAGATCTTGATACGCTCTCGCCCCCTCATGTGAGGGGTCGTAGTCAATGATAGAAAGGCCGGCAGCCGGCGCCTCCTTGAAGCGGACGCTTGCCTTGATGACCGACTTCAGGACTCTCTCGCCGAAGGCCCGGCGCACCTCGTCCAGCACCTCCTGCCCGTGCAGGGTTCTGCCGTTGTACATGGTCACCAGGATGCCGGCTACCTCCAACGAGGGGTTCAGCTTCGCTTTCACCTTCTCAATCGTGCGGAGCAGCGAGCCCAGTCCCCGCATTGCCATGTATTCGCACTGCAGCGGGATGAGCACCTCACCTGCCGCCACCAGGGCGTTCACAGTCAGAAGGCCAAGCGATGGAGGGCAGTCGATGAGAATGAAGTCGTACCGCTCCCTGATGGGCGCCAAGACATCCGCCAGGATGCGTTCCCGCCCCATCTCGGCGCTGAGTTCAAGCTCAGCAGCGGCGAGGTCGAGGTCGGCCGGAATCAGATCAGGACCGCTTTTCGCAGACGTGACAGTCTCATCGGCAGTCGCCTGAGACAGGAGCAGTTGATAGATCGTGTTCTTGAGCTTGGTTTGAGGAGGAGAGAGACTCGCGGAGAGGGCAGCCTGTGGATTGAGGTCCACGAGCACCACCCGCTTGCCCTCCTTGTGGAGGGCGGAGCCGAGGTTGAGTACGGTTGTTGTTTTGCCGACGCCTCCCTTCTGGTTGGCCACGGCTATGACGCGAGTCATATTGTTAGCCAACATTAGCAGTTTATGCCGGCGCTGTCAATGATGATTTGAAGGCTTGCGCCGGGCCACGGTGTGATAACATCACGTTGCTGCCCGAGGGCGAGGAGGCATGAGAACATGCGCAGAGTAGTGAAGCCGGTCAGGCACGGCCAGATCGTCATACCCAAGGAATTCAGACAGGCAATCGGTCTCGAAGAAAACGACGCGGTCTTCATCACGCTTCATGGTGACAGGCTCGAGATCGAACCGGTGAAGGTGGCCAGTAAGAGGAAGGGCTCTCCCTGGACTAAAGAGCTCTATGAGATGTTCGCGCCGGTCAGGAAGAGCCTCAAAGGCCGGTCGGAGGAGGAGGTCAACGAAGCGATCGAGGAGGCGAGGAAGAAGAAGGAATGAGAGTCGTCTTGTTCGTCTGCACTGGCAATACGTGTCGAAGTCCCATGGCAGCGGCACTCTTTGATAAGGCTGCTCGAGAGAAAGGTTGGGACTGGGCGGCCTCGTCAGCGGGTACCGCGGTGAGTCCTGGTTCCCCCGCCACATTCGAGGCCGAAACGGCGATGCAGAAGCTCTCCTTTGACGTCAGCGACCATCGAAGTCAGCCGCTGTCCTTGAATCTGGTTCTCGATGCCGATCTCATCCTCACGATGGGCGCACGCCATCGCGATGCAGTTGTCATGCTGACCGAAGAGGCCAAGAGCAAGACGCATTTGCTGACCGAGTTCGCTGGAATGGGCGGGGAGATTGTCGATCCCCTTGGTCGGGGTCAACCAGCATACGATGGGTGTGCGAGACAGCTCTGGGATTTGATATGCAGGCTCGATGAGCCCTTGGCATCGTCATGAGGCACACTCCCCCACGCAGCGACGCGAAGCGACCACCTGAAACAGATTCAAGCGATAGAAGTCGTCGAGCAAGTCGGGCAATGAAATGGGGGACCCCAAGATAGAAGTCCCCCATGTGTATTAGATTCCCCTGATCGACCTCAGCATTGCCGCAAGCTTCTTCGGCAGCTCTCTGGACTCGCAGGCTATTAGCCGCTCCTGACCAAAGATGTCTGCCATTGCCTGTCTAGTTGCGTCGTCCGGGTCGAGCAGGATTCCGATCACTTCAACCCTTCCCCTTAGAGTGAGGCAGAGCCTCCTCGCCTCCTCGCCGTCATTGGGATAGCCGTCGTGCAAGACGACTATCAGCCTGACAGCGGCGGGTGACTGCAAGAGTCCCTCACTGTGCCGCCTTATGGCGACGGCGATGTCCTCCCAGCCGGTCTTCGCGGGCACCATGCCGGCGATCAGCGCCTTACCTCTCTCTCCGGAGCCGTTTTCGGCCAGAGCCGTCTGCTGCGGGGTAACAGCGACCTGATGCTCGATATCCAGGGCCTCGCAGGCCAGGTGGAGCATCATCGCCCCCTCAGCGACGCTGTCGATGCGCATCCTGCCTCCGCTGCCGTAGTTCATGCTTGTCGAGTGGTCGATGACCACCCTCAGGGCGAGGGTAGGCGGCTTGGTCGGCTCCTCGGCCAGCGCCAGAAACGGCTGATCTTTTTCCCGCAGGTACTGCCGGATGGAGAGCCGCCCGCCGACCGCAACCGGTTCCAGCTCGTCCGGCACCTCCGTCAGAGAAAGCTCTTCGATGAGTTCCTGCGCCAGAGGCGTCGCTTTCTCCTCGAGCTCGACGTAGGGCTTTGGATCGATGGCCGCGGCACCGACTCCGGCGCGGTGCCCATTCGGAATGAGCTCCCCGTCCAGCGGTTCGGGATGTCCACAAGCCTCGTCATTCTCGCCGAATGGCTGAGGACTGGCGGGCTCTCGCCGCTCGGCGTGGTCGCCCCCTCCGCGGGTTCCCGCGCAGCCGTCGAGTTGCCCTATGACCCAGACCGGTATTTGGTGGTCCTTGAGATTGAGAATCTCCACGATCCTCTCTGCGTACCGGTCCACCTCGAGGCTCGACGACGCTACCCAGGCGGCTTCCACGAGCGGTTTCACCCTCTCCCAACGTTCCTGATTGACAACCGACAACTCTCCCTTCAAGGACGCATCCAGCCGGTAAGCCCAACGGTACTGCAGGGCGGCGGCGACCACCTGGCCGGGGTCGTCACCGGCTTCAAGGTCGGGGCTGAGTTCGAAGAGCCTTTCCGTAAGGCTGCGAATCAGTTGCCTCGTCCCCGCGAACTCCTCCATCATAAGGCTCTCGATCCGCTGGTCCTCCAGGATGTTGGAGACCATGTGGACGACCGGGGGCAGCTTCACCGGAGTGGTGAACCGCCGGTGGCCTGCCTCGTGGCAGAGAACAGCCTTGGTGATGTCGTAGGCCTGCCGTGCCCTGAGGCCGGGTATCATCTCCGGGTTCACTCGCACTAGACGGCGGCTGAAGTCCGTCAGCCCCGTCAGGTTTGGTTCGTCGGCGAATTCGATTCGATAGGGCATGGGACCCTGGAGGGCTCGTCCATAAAGTCTGAGCTTCTCCTGAATGTTGCGCCACTGCCACCATCTCAGAGCCATGTTTCTCTCCCTCCTTTCGGATAGAAAAAGGCCACCGGATGGAGCGAATCCTCTCCGGTGGCCCTGGTAGCTTGATGCTACTTCGGCGTGTGGGCCTCGATGAGGGAAAGGACAACGTCGGTGACGTCTTCCCTTACGTACCCCTCGCTATCGGTTCCACACACGCCGTACATGATGGTTATGCCGGCCGACGCTTTCAGGCGGACCAGCAGAATCCTCCTCCTTCCTCGTTTTGAACTTGCCGGCCCAGGCGATGAGTCCACGCAGGTCGATGCACCCTGACAGCTCGTGGCTGCGCTTGAGACGCCTCGTCTCATTGGCAACCTTCACCATGACGCGCGCTTCCTCACGGCCTATGCCGGTTCTCTCTCTTAGCAGTTGCTCCTCGTCTCGAGGAAGCAGATATCGATACTCCAGGACGACGGGGAAGCGCGATATCAGCGCCGCGTCGTAGCTCTCCACGTGGTAGCCCTTGCCGAGGTTCGAGGCCATGACGACGCAGAAGTCGTCGCTGGCCAGCACCTCCTCGGAGCCGTGCTCCGTCAGTACTACCGCTCGCCGACTGATGACACCCAGCAGCACGTTTAGGACGCGTGCCGGCATCCGGTTGGCCTCATCGATGAAGAGCACCGAGCCGTCCTCGCGGAGGGCCTGCGTAACAACGCCGTCCCGCCACTGGAAACTGCCGGCACCGTCGGGAACATAGCCGCCCAGGAGGTCGAACTCCTTGAGTGACGAGTGCCCCTCGATGACGAACAGCCGCCTCGGTCGGAAAAGCCGCTCCATCGCCTCAAAGACACAGAGCGACTTGCCAGTGCCTGTCGGTCCGATGAGAAGACAGTTCAGGCGCTCGGCGATTGAGTCGACGAGCTCCTGGAGCTGCCATCCCCGGAACACAGGCTTGGGCAGACGAGTCGGGGCTTCGGCTGCCGGCTCGACCTCGACAATCTCCATCTCCCTCCGGAAAGCGCGCAGCCTGCGGCGGCTGACGAGGATATCGGGGTCGAGTGTCTGGCCGGGCGTTACCGGCGGTGGGTCCGCCGCATCCCGCACCAGCAACCCCTCTAGCCTGTCGTTAGCAGGTTGAGGGTCGCCGGTACCGTAGCGGAGCCAGAAGTAGAGCTCATCAGCGGCGGTGGCGACGTATCCGGATGAGGACTCGCCTACCACTCCGCCGGCAGCCTCGTAGGCTTCCAGCAGCTTCTCCCAGGAATCGAGCAGGTCGGTCGCCTCGCCTTTTCGAGCGAGCGCTTCCGCCATCGCCAGGATACCCAGGTGATAGGTGACGTTTCCCCGCGGCACATAGACAGCGGGGCCTGCCTCAAGCCAGTGGCAGACATGGTTGGGTCCGCCGGACTGGCTGAGACTTCGCGTTACCACGCCGTCTTCAGCGAGCAGTTCCAGCCCTACCACGTCTCCTTTGAGCATGACGGCCACGCTCTTGGCCAGCATTGCCGAAAGGTGGCCAATGCCTGTATTTCGCTTGGCCGGAACCTTGAATCTCATCTCCCCCCTTGAGCCAGGGAAAGCCGTCCACCTCTCGCCTTCGGGAGAAGAGGATGTCGACCAGGCTCCGGCCGCTGCCGTCTCTGTACATGCTCTCCTCCCAATCGATTCGCTACGTGACGGCGGGCTCGCGGGCCCTCTTTCGTTTCACGGCCCGCAACACCGCGCCTTTTGCCGCTTCTTCCTTTCGCCTCAGTTCCGCCGGCGTCGGTACGCCGTCGGGCCAGCATTGCTTGGTAAAGGAGCAGTAGCCGCGGCACTGCCAGAGACCGTCCGGTCCCGCCTTCGGCGGTAGCCTGCCGTTCTCCAGCCCGTCCTTCAGCTTCTTCACGCGGGGTGCCAGCCAGCTCAGCAGACTCCGGACATCCATCACCTCCACGCTCGCCCGCCGCACCTCGCTCATGTCCATGTAGACGATCTCGAGATGGTCGATGCGGTGGTGGGGCATGACAAGCCAGCGATAGATGTTCACCTGGAGCCCGTGCTGGGCGTAGAGCTGCCCTTCCTTGGGGATACGACGGGTGGTCTTAACGTCGTAGAGCTTGCGCAGGTTCGGGACGATCAGGTCCGGCTGACCGGAGATCGTTATCCCCGCCAGCTTGCGCTTGAAGCGCTTCTCCACCACGCACCCATCCATATCCACTCCCGCGGCTATCTGATGGAACATCTGGCCGCGGAAGGTGTAGTAGAGCTGTTGTGGCTCTACATAGACCTCGTGCCGCCGCTCCAAGGCCACCTTGCGCAGGCAGTTAAGGAGTTGGGTTACGGTGATCTCTGCCATCTCGCCGCGCAGGTTGCCAACCATGCCGGACAGGATGGGGTAGACAAAGCCGCACTCCGGCGGGTCCGTCTTTGAGTGTTCCAAGCAGTCGGCGAAGCTGATCTCGCGTCGCCCGTAGGGACAACGAAAACCTTTTAGCATATGCACCCTCCTTTCGAGATAGAATGGGGGAGAACCGCAAGGACAAAGGCCTCACGGCTCTCCCCGGCGCGGATGTCGCCCACCTAGCCGTCGAGCCAGACGGGCTTCCCTTCACAGTCGCGGTCCGGGCAGAAGAAACCCTTGTAGGGCTTTCCGTTCCGGCCTTCGCCTTCCCGGTAAGTCATCTTCTTGCCGCAGACCGGGCACTTGGGCGGATTCTCCTTTGTGTAGACCTGCTCTCCTCCGTTCGAGTTCTGGTGTGGCCTGGCTTCGCCGCCCTTTTCGATGATCCTCTTGACGGCCGAGTCGGCCTCGCCGAGGACCTCCGCTGAGGAGGTCCCGCTGATCTGGAGATGCATCTCTAGGCCCTCTTTGGAGCGCCAGAAGACGTCGACGCTCGCCTTTCCTTCACCGGGCATGTCTTTCCCCCTTTCTTTGAGTATTGAGCTGTCAAGGTGCCATCCGATTCCGAGCCACAAAAAAGGCTGGCCGCGGCTCCCCAAGGTTCGGGACAGCCACGGCCAGCCTTCTGGCCGGTGGTATTCGGGTTTCTATTCGCCTGTTGTTGGAGTATTACATCGTTAGCGATCGGCTGTCAAGGGTGCAGTCATTACTATCGGTCCCTTTGGCTGGTGGTTGGGGGCCTTCGCTTGGCGGGATGGGATTCAGTCTCGTCGTGGACAACAGTCCACTCGCCGTTGATCAACTCCTCGACACGGTGGCGCTTCACTGTCACGTGCGGGTCTGTACGATCAACGTCCAGAACCTCATGCGCCTCCTTGCCACCTCTTGAGAGCTTGTGCCGGCTTGTGAGCGTCCGAAGAAAGCGCGGCCAACCTGGTCGGCTTTGCTTGGCGGTTAGCCCTCCCCTTAGCGACAGTGTCCCCTCAAGACTCACGAGTACGTTCCTCCGAGCTGCCCCGCAGCGAGGACAGATTTGCGTAACGGAAGGATCGGGAAACTCGTACCTGCAGTCACCGCAGAAGGCTCGGACGTTCGCGGTCATCCCTGTACCTCGTAGACCTTCAGCACCTCGTCGCGGTAGTGGTTGATGACCTTCACACAGCTTCCCCGCTTCGGCCTACGCTGGCGAACAATCGCCGAGCAGTTCTGCCTGCTCCAGCACGGTCAGCGTGGCCTTCTCCTGCTTGTCCGGCGGGTATCCGTGTTTCCGCAGCACCCGCTTCACCATGACCCGGAGCTTCGCGCGTGCGCTCTCCCTGACCGCCCAGTCGATAGTCGTGTTCTTGCGGACGGTCTCGGTCAACTCTCGAGCAATGGCACGAAGCGCCTCGTCCCCCAGAACCTTGACGGCGCTGTCGTTGGTCTCCAGCGCATCGTAGAAGGCGAGCTCTCGCTCATTAAGACCAAGCTGTTCGCCTCGCGCCTCGGCTACCCGCATTTGCTTGGCGAGCTCTATCAGCTCTTCAATCACTTGGGCCGTCTCAATCGCTCGGTTCTGATAGGCGCGCACGGTTCTCTCGAGCATCTCGCCAAACGAGCGTGACTGGATTAGGTTTCTTCTCGAGCTCGTCCTTATTTCGTCGCCCAGGAGCTTCTTGAGGAGTTCTACTGCGAGGTTCTTCTGGGGTATACCTCGCACCTCCGCCAAGAATTCGTCAGAGAGGATCGATATGTCCGGTTTCTTGAGCCCGGCGGCCGCAAAGATATCAATGACCTCTTCGGACACCATCGCCCGCGAGATGATCTGCCGAATCGCATGGTCAAGTTCTTCCTCTGGCCTGCCACGCTCCACCTCTGACTTCGCGACCGCCGTTCTAACCGCCTGGAAGAACGCTACGTCATCACGAATGCGGACGGCCTCCTCATGAGTGGGAGCCAGTGCGAAAGCTTGCGATAGCTCGGTCACTGCCTTCAACAGCCGCGACTTGCCCTCCGCTTGGCCGAGGATGTGTTCTTGCGCTTGTGGCAGCACTGCGAGCCTCTCAGCGGGAGGGCCTTTCAAGAAGGTCGACCAGTCAAAGCCGTGAAACATCGCTGCGACGATCTCGTACTTCTCCAGCATCACGGCGACCGCTTCCGCCTCATCCACCACTGCCCTACCCTGACCGCCGCTCTCTGTGTAGACGGCGAGGGCTTTCTTGAGGTTCTCCGCGAGGCCAAGGTAGTCGACCACTAGGCCACCGGGTTTGTCTCTGAAGACCCGATTCACTCGTGCTATCGCCTGCATCAAGCCGTGGCCGCGCATAGGCTTGTCCACGTACATGGTGTGCAAGGAAGGGGCATCGAAGCCGGTTAGCCACATGTCGCGGACGATCACGACCTTGAAGGGATCCTCCGGGTCGCGGAACCGTTTGGCCAGCGACTCTCGGCAGGCCTTGTTGTGAATGTGCTTCTGCCACGCCAACGGGTCCGAGGCTGAGCCCGTCATCACAACCTTGATCGTGCCCTTGTCGTCGTCGCTGTGGTGCCACTCTGGCCGCAGGCGGACGATGGCGTCGTACATCTCGACGCAGATGCGCCGGCTCATGCAGACAATCATGGCCTTGCCGTCCATCGCCTCAAGCCGCCGGCCAAAGTGCTCGACGAGGTCTTGCGCTATGAGGCCGACGCGCTTCTCGGTGCCCACGACAGCCTCGAGTGCTGCCCATTTGGTCTTCAGTTTCTCTTTGACGTAATCCTCCTCGCCCTCCGTGACCTCTTCGAACTCCTCATCAAGGCGAGGCCGTTCTTCGGGTTTGAGGTCCAGTTTGGCGAGCCGGCTCTCGTAGTAGATAGGGACGGTGGCGCCGTCCTCTATGGCGCGCTGCACGTCATAGATGCTGATGTAGTCGCCGAATACGGCCCGCGTATTCCGGTCGGCGAGCTCAATCGGCGTGGCGGTGAAGGCGATGAACGACGCGTTTGGCAGGGCATCCCGCATGTGCCGGGCGAAGCCGTCGATGAAGTCGTACTGGCTCCGGTGGGCCTCGTCAGCGATAACGACAATGTTTCGGCGGTCAGACAAGACGGGAAGCTTATCCACCTTCTCGTCAGGGAAGAACTTTTGAATCGTCGTGAAGACCACGCCACCAGACGCGACCTTCAGCAGCTCGCGCAGATGGGCGCGGTTCTCCGCCTGAACTGGCTCCTGGCGAAGAAGCTCGTGGCACCTCGAGAACGTCCCGAAGAGTTGGTCATCCAGGTCGTTGCGGTCGGTCAAGACAACGAGAGTCGGATTCTCCATTGCCGGGTGCAACACGATTCGGCCGGCGTAGAACACCATCGTCAGGCTTTTCCCCGAACCCTGTGTATGCCAGACAACGCCGCAGCGCTTGTCTCCGCTCGGCCTCGCTGCCTCTACCGTTGCCGCGACCGCGTGATCGACTGCATGGAACTGATGATAGCCGGCGAGCTTTTTGGTGACGTTAGCCCCGTCATTCTCGAAGACCACGAAACGGAGTACGAAGTCCAACAGGCGGCGCTTGTCGAAGAGTCCCTGGAGGAGCACCTGCAGTTGCGGGATCGTCCGCGGGGCCACATCCTCGCCCTCAACGGTTCGCCAAGGCATGAACCACTCTCGGTTGGCACTGAGCGAGCCCACACGTGCCTGCAGCCCGTCCGAGATGACCAGCACCTCGTTGAGCACAAAGAGCGAGGGGATCTCCTGCTTGTACGTCTGCAGTTGGTTGAAGGCTGTCCAGACGGTCGCCTCCTCTTTAGAGGCGTCCTTGAGTTCGATGACCGCGAGGGGAAGGCCATTGACGAAGACAACGATATCGGGACGCCGGTTGTGCTGGCCCTCGATGACGGTGAACTGGTTCATGGCCAGCCAGTCGTTGTTGTCGGCGTTCTGGCTGTCCAGGAGCCACACCTGGTCGTGAACCACCCTCCCATCAGCCGAGCGGTACTCCACCGGCACGCCGTTGACGAGGAAGCGATGAAAGCGGTGGTTGTTAGTGACCAGGTTGGGGCTCTCGGTCAACTGAATCTTGCGGACGGCGTCCTCGATAGCATCCGGGGGGATAGTCGGGTTGAGCCTGGCAAGAGCCGAGCGGAGGCGATCGACGAGGACCACCTGGCCATAGTCAGCGCGCTCTGCGCGGGGCTCGCCGGGCGCGATGTCGGGGCCAAAGAGCGTGGCATAGCCAAGCCCTCGGAGCCACTCGAGCGCCGCTTCCTCGACAACCGACTCAGTAACGTATCTCTCTGGCGCCAACGCTGCTCAGCCTATCGCCACAGTTGGGCAAAACCATCCCTGATGACCCTGGCCATTCCCTTTCGCCGGGCACCGAGGAAGTTCTGGTAGGGCATCTGTTCCCAGCTCTTGGGAAGGGCATGCCAATAGCGCGCCTCCTTCGAGAGACGGCCTGCATACCGAGGATAGTACTTCGCCGGTGCCTGGTCTCCGATGTCGTTGTTGTCTGGCCACTCAAGGAGAGCGAAGTTCGCTATCTGGTTGACGTCCCGAGTATCCGCGATTCCGATCTTCGCTAGGTATCCCCTCGGGAACAGGTGATGGCGCTCAAGAGCCGCTCTGCTGGCCTTCGACGCCGGGTCAAGCAGCTCGGACACCTTCATCTTGGAGAACAGGACGCGGGCCTCCAGGAGGTTGAGCGCGGCGTAGTAGGCGAACAGGGATGGGCTCCGAGGCGCGGACGTGCCCAACAGGTTCGGCAGGGTGATGTCCCAGTAGTCGTCGGTTAGTGTGTCGCGGACAACGCTATCGAGCAAGGCGACGAACCCGCCCGCGTCTCGCACATCGCGCAACTGCCCCAGGTCCTGGTCCATCGAGCTTTCCGGGGAATCAGTGTAGCGACCGGTCAGGGCCGTCATGAAGAACCAGCGCGCCAACACGTTGCGGAGGGTGAAGTCGTCGACACCGAAGTCGCGCTTGCCGATCAGAAAGAGGCCGTATGTGTACAGGAGGCCGATCTGAGAGGTTATCATGGCAGCGCTGCGGAAGCCGGCCCGCAGGGGCACTTTGAGAAAGTCTTGCCAGTTCTGCAGGTCCAGAGTGTAGGCCTGTGCCTCGCGCAGTACGGCGAACTGCTTGTCCCTGCGTTTGTCGGAGAACTCCCCTGTCTCCATGTCCTTGCCGCGGAGTATCGAGTAGACGTGTTCCAAGCGGGCGCGCCGGAAACCCAGCCCGACGCCTACTCGAAGCAGTTGGTCAGGATCCGGCTGAATGAAGTAGTTGAAGGGTGAAGCTCCGGTAGCCGGTTCACGGGACCGCCGGCAAAACGTCTCTAGATCAGCCCGACCTTGATCCCAGAAGACCGACATCAAAGTCAGGATGAAATCGGCCTGGTTGAGCGTCACTCCCATGCTGTTGATGCGAACGAAGACCTCCGCCACATCCTCTTCGCTCACATCTGCTGAGAGTTCCAGCACGCGGAAAGGGTAGTTCCCCAAGTCGTAAAGGCGGTCAATAGCCTCGCGCAGGCCGTCCTCTTCGTCCTGATCGACAGGCCTCCTCGCCCTCAAGCGGTCCAGGTAGCCTTTCACAGTTGTCTCTCTCTTGCCTTGCCATAGGATACTGATGTCCGGAATGAACTCGGCATCGTTCCTGACGGCGGCATCGGCAACCTTGAGAACCTCATCCTTTGGCGAGAATGCGATGAATATGCGTTCCTTCCGATAGTCTTCTCGGACGACCTCAATCCCCTTGATGACGGCGTAGAGCGATGTGAGTCTCTGCTGGCCATCGACGATCAGCAGCCGCGGGACTCGCTGCTTGGCGTCTGTCCCGATTTGCCTGTGACCATTGGGAACTCCGTTCGCCCAAAAGAGCAGGTAGCCAACAGGAAAGCCCCGGTACATGGAGTCGAAGAGGTCCCTTACCTTCGGATTCCGCCACTTGAAGGGACGCTGAATGTCCGGCAACCCAATTTCCCCCGACTTAATCTCTGCCAGGAGCTTGTCGAGGTTATAGCTGATTTCCTTGAAGAGTATGTTGCTCATGGCGAATCCTCTGCTAACTCCTGCCGCGGTCCATACAAGAAGATCACATTCCCTCTTCGCTGATCACAGGCCTCTTGGCGCAGTACTCGCCCCAATGCTGCGCCAGGAATCCACGAATGCCCGCGCCCGGTCTGTACCCCGGATAGATCTTAAGGAACGCTGACTCTGCATCCTCAAGTGAATCACTTGGGATTGTGCCCGTGAAAGCCGCCAGGTACAGCAACCCGATGGCTGGGCCCCGGGATTCCCCAAGATTGCAGTGGACCAGAACCTTACGCCCAGATCGGAGGCCCTCGGCGATGAAGTCGAGAGCAGCGTCCACAATCTCCTTGGGAATGTAGGCGGGATCAGGAGCATCGACAAGGTTCAGGATCAGCCGATGGCCTCGGGGAGCGATCAAGTACTCAGGATGGTTCTTTGGCGCGCCCTTCCCCCGGTATCCCAACTCCCTTCGGTGGTAAGGCTCCTTGCAGGCGTGGACGATCCGCCAGCAGTCCTGATGCTTCACCAGGAGTTCGTAGTCTTGCGCATCGCCGACGTAGAGCCCCGGGTACACTTCGATCATTTCATTGTCTCTCCACCCGCCAGTCCCTGCAGAGCGTTGACCAAATGGCCAGCAAGCTTGCTAACAATCTGAGCAAGCTGCCGGACTTCGCCGGCATCGATTTTGATTTTGCGGCCTGCGACAGCGTCGGCATCGCCCGATTTCCGCAGGTATTCCTTGTCCGCCACGCCCATCTTATGAGCCAGGAGGTGTCGCTTCTCGAATTCCACATTCGCTGTTTTCCATTCATCGTCCGTAAGCCCCGCTGCAAGGTTCAGTCCGAAGAACTTGCTCACTTTCTTCTGGGCCCCTGCCAAGTTCTGGAAAGAGAGCGTCAGAATGGCATCGGGATCGTTCGAGGCTTGAGCATTGAGCCGGCAGACCTCGCGGGCAAAGCCGTCGAAGGCTGAAACGCAGTCCTCAAGAGCGTTTTCAACCAGACGCTCACTCAGCTCCTTGTCGGCGGATGAAGCCATATCCAGCATCTTGGCCACTACCTCCAGGTTCTTGTCGAGAATCTGGAGTGAATTGTGCTGGCGACAATCGGGGCAGAACGCGAAGACACCGAAGACCGCATACCTGAGGGTGCAGTTGGAGCACTCGATGTGAGTTTCCAGCGCCTTTTCCCTGTACCAATGGATGGGATGCGGGCGTCCTGGCTTGACCTTCAGGCTCATGCCGATGCCGAATCCTCCCCGGGGTTTGATGTCGAACTCCAGGCTCTTTACGTCTTTGGCAAACGCGTCAGTGATCTTCCGCATGGCAACCGACTTGGCGTACTCAATCTGGTCCTGCGTGGCGAAATCGCCTTGATTCGCTATATGGCCGCAGTAAGGGCAGTGACAGGCAGTCACTCCTTTGAGCCCAGTCCCAGGGGTGATCTTGAAGTAGCCCCCGCAGCCCTCATTCGGACACTCTCGTCCGAGGAACCCCTCCTCATCAGTCGGCAAAGAGATGCTGAACTGGCTCCCGAGATCTCGGAGATGCGTCATAGCCCCCGCTCCTTGAGGAACCGCTCCGCTTCCTTCACCCGCAGCTCACCCAAGATGAGTTTGGGCAGCAGTGCATCGCGGATGGAGGCGAGAGTGCGGGATTCGCAATCCTTTCGCTCGATCTGGTCATCGATCGGGCTGCATAGAGCGTCAAAATGATCGACCACCTCGCTCGGCGGGAGGAGGCACCTTATGGAGTTGAAGCCCTTCTTGTTAATAGCACCGAATACTGTGCCCTCTGCTTCGAAGCGCTCGAAAACTGCCCGGAGGAACCGGATGAAGTAGTAGGTGTACGACGGACCGCCCGTTGCATGGCGAACGGCCGCCACACCGCGTCCGATGCAGCAGCGCTCCATTGCCACGTTTGTATCCCCTACCGGTGCGCGAACGGTAACCAGAGTGTCGCCTTTCTCGGCAAAGCGTGTAGGCGCCGAGCAGAATACTCGGCGGTTCGGAAACCTAAACCCAAAGTCCACACGCCCCTGGTAGAAGGGCAAGCCCATTCCGTCCTCGTTGTAAGTACTTCCTGGCGGCGACTGGCCCATGGTTATGCGAAAGTCCTCGCCCATGGTACCTGCCCTCCACCCCACCGGAACCTCGCCTAGCTCTGATTGCTCTAAGGAGGCGGGGAAGAGGGTAGCCGTCGCCGCGTCCATGCCGAAGGGCTGGCGGCCAGCCATCTTGCCGCGCACCGGGTCGAAGTCCACGAACCAGGATTTGAAGATCGCTTTGGCGATGGTCTCCAGCGTCTCGTTCATGTGACGGTTCAGCTCTATCTTTGCGCTCATCTCGAAATAGGCATCACCGATGAACTTCTGAGTGTTTCTGTCTGGAAGGGGAAGCAGAAGCTTGCCGAAGTCTCCCTTCTTGAAGTGGGGAATCAGCGTGCCCACATGCATCTGTTCGATTCGATTCTGGATCAGGGGCGAGCGGAGAAGCGCAAACAGGTATTTGGGATACACTTTGTGTTCGTTTGCCCGCACGGCTACCATATCCTGCGCAATACAGAAGTCTACGGGGTCGGGAGCAACGCACAGGCGACCAGGGGTTCCCTTCGTAACGAAGATGAGATCGCCGGGCTGCGGGTGCCCGCGGAACCAATGCTCGTAAGTCTGCTGAGATACATAGCGCAGCTTCTCACGGGTTGGATAAAGCAGATCGTTGCGAATGCAATTCGTGGCAATGAGGGGAATTCCTCTCGCCACCGTGGGGCAGGTCCTTCCACGATTATCGACAACCGCCGAGAGAAGATGGGAGAAAGGCGTTTCATCGGTTTGCATATCCCATCGTCTCCAGAACCTCTCGAATCGTCTTCTCCAGTTTCGCGGACTCGGCAAACTCCTCGTCTAGAGTCGCGACCAGCCGCCTCATTTTCTCCTCGAACGGCTCGTCGTCATCCTCCGCCTCAATCGCTCCCACGTACCGGCCCGGGGTCAGGATGTGGTCGTGTGAGGCTATCTCCTCGGCAGTGGCGCTCTTGCAAAAGCCGGGGATGTCCTCGTACCCGCTCGTGTCGGCCTCGCCCCGCCAGGCGTGATACGTGCCGGCTATTCGCTCTATCTCCTCGTTGCTAAGCTCGCGGTGCGTGCGGTCGACCATGTGGCCCATCTTGCGGGCGTCGATGAAGAGGGTCTCTCGCCGGCGGTCACGGAACTTGCCATTGTTCTTGCTGCGGGCGAGGAACCAGAGGCAGGCGGGAATCTGCGACCCGTAGAAGAGCTGGGCAGGAAGAGCGATCATACAGTCGACTAGGTCACCCTCGATGATGTTCTTGCGGATTTCTCCTTCGCCTGATTGATTGGAGGACATAGAGCCGTTGGCCAGCACGAAGCTAGCAATGCCTCCTGGCGCCAGGTGGTGGATGAAGTGCTGCACCCAGGCGAAGTTGGCGTTGCCGGTTGGCGGCGGGCCGTACTTCCAGCGGACGTCGTCGCGCAGGCGCTCGCCGCCCCAATCGCTGTCGTTGAACGGCGGGTTAGCTAGGATGAAGTCGGCCTTGAGGTCTTTGTGAAGGTCGCTGTGGAAGCTGTCGGCATTGTAGGGGCCGAGGTTGGCCTCGATGCCACGGATGGCGAGGTTCATCTTCGCTAGTCGCCAGGTAGTGGCGTTAGACTCCTGGCCGTAGATGGACATGTCGCCGATGCGGCCTCCATGCTGGCGGATGAACTCCTCGCTCTGCACGAACATGCCCGATGAGCCGCAACAGGGGTCGAAGACCCGGCCGCGGTAGGGCTCGATCATCTCCACGAGCAGCCGGACAACGCACCTGGGTGTGTAGAACTGGCCGCCCTTCTTGCCCTCCGCGCTGGCGAACTGGCCAAGGAAGTACTCATACACCCGGCCGATGATGTCTTTGGAGCGGTTCTCCGCGTCGCCGAGACCAATCGTGCCGATAAGGTCGACGACCTCGCCGAGGCGCTGCTTGTCGAGGGAGGGGCGGGCGTAGTCCTTGGGCAAGACGCCCTTGAGGGACTCGTTCTCCTTCTCGATGGCCACCATCGCGTCGTCGACAAGCTTGCCGATCGTCGGCTGCTTGGCGTTGGCCTGCAGGTACGACCAGCGGGCCTCTTTGGGTACCCAGAACACGTTCTCCGAGGCGTACTCGTCCCTGTCTTCCAGCACCTCGTATCGAGCAGCCGGCTCGCGGACGTAGTAGTCGCTGGAGGTGTCGGCGACTTTGTGCTCGAGGTCTCTGTGGCGCTCCTCAAAGGCGTCGGATATGTACTTCAGGAAGACCAAGCCGAGGACGACGTGCTTGTACTCGGCAGCGTCCATGTTGCCGCGCAGCTTATCGGCGGCCTGCCACAGCTTCTGTTCGAAGCCGAGGTTAGCGCCGCCGTTCTTCTGCGTCTCGTACTGAGGCTTCTTTCCTCGTGGCATGTCTCTCTCCAGATCCTGAATCGCGACAGCAAGAGGAGTCGGCGGGAGGAGTTGGCGCCAGGAACTCGTAAGTGTGCCAAGAATACACCGCGCACCGAAGAGTCGCAAGTTGAGGGCAGCGAGAAGAGGTGCTCCCGGACTTGGTGGCAAGTTCACTTGCGGGGGAAGCGCGGCGTTTCGCCGCCCCTTCTCGCCAGCGGGCGACAATCTGAGCCTTCATCGGGTCGGCCGAGACTGCTGCTGTTGAGGCTTCATCCGGGGGAACAGCGAAGCGATACGCTGCTGAAGCGAGAATAGGGAAGCCTGCCGAACCGGTGCGAGTTAGCAGAGCGGATCGTAGCGGCCGAGATTGGCTGAGAGCGCCTCTAGACGCCTCTAGAAAGAGTTATAAAACGAATGGTGTGGTACCCCCGGCAGGACTCGAACTGCTACAGCCGTGGCTCAAGTGAAGCCTCCAAGAGGGCGCCAGGTCCTCTCTCCCCAGCAAGCTCCCACACGGGCTCGGCAATCAGGCGAGCAGAACAGTCCCTCATGGTCAACAACCAGAACATCCTCTGTCCGCCTTCGCCCTCCGTAACCCGCTTGAGCGCCCTCATTCGCGTCATGGTGGGCGCGATCGTCAGTACCCGAAACGACCTTCCTCCACAACGGAGGCGAAACAGACCAGACTCCTTGTAGGCCAGATACCGCCGGATCTTCTTGGCGAACCGCTCGTGGCTCTCAGTTCCCATGTCCGTTTCTAGGAAGAAATGCACGCGTCGTGGACCGACCAGGCATCGGGCGTAGGCGTCCGGTCGAAGGACCAGCGGCGGCGCCTGCTCATCAGGATCGTCGATATCCTCCCTGATGGGCACCTCGTATTGCCAGAGCTCTAATCTGTGCCCCAGCCTCTGGGCACCGAGGGCGAGCGCTATCCGGAAATCGTTCACCGCCAGGCGGTGCTCGACGTAGAGGAGGCCGACGTAGTTGTGATACTTCCGCCAGCGAACGGACCGGCGATCGATTCCGGTATGGCTGGCAACCAGGTTCGCTCCCCGTTGAGCCAACGCATAGACGATATCGGGCGTCTTCTCAGCGAGAACGGGGCGCCGGATTCCCGCCAGAAAGCCGGCATCGACCAACCGCTCAAGAGCATCGCCGGCTTCGCCGGGGGACATTGAGAATAGTTCGGCTACCTGAACGCCGGTTAGGAAGCGGTAGTCGTAGACGGCGAGGACAATCCGGGTAGCGAGGGAGGAGATGTCGGTTGGTGCGTCGACTGAGTGGGTCTCCATATGCGCTAGATGAGAAAGTCATCAACCTTAACCCACAAGAACTTCGTCGACGTCCGGTCAACCGGCACCGGCTTCCCCCGCACGGCGGCATGGGCTATCTGGGCCTTGATCTGGTCCTCGATGCGCTCCAGGGCCTCCTCCCTGGTTTCGGCCGTAACCTCGCAACCCGGAACGCCCAGACAGAGGGCCCGGAAACCCGCGCCCGCCGGCAGTATTGAAATGGTGTATGTTTTGACGTGATCCATAAGCATCAGGGCCGCCCGGCAGGTTAACTTTCGGCGGACTTCCTTACCGGTCGCCCGCCAGGGGGTGCTTGCCCTTCCTGGCGAAACAGCCGGCTTCCTCATCTCTCTCCTACTCGCCGATCCCTCCCGGCAAGGGGAGGGACAAACCCATTACCTTTTCTATGTAGGCGGGTTGACCGGCTCAGGCGGCCCAAATGCTGCGACTGTCGACTTGGCACTTTTCCACCGAGTTATCCCCTGCCTGGCGGCCACACTTTTCCACCGCAGAAGCTCTTACTACTATTCTTGTTATAAGAAGAACTCTAGTTACTGTCGGCGCCGCCCGTGTCGCGGTTTCCCGTGTCGCGCCCGGCCCGTGTCGCGAAATGGCGACACGGGCGATTTCCTGTCAGGGCCGCCTGTTTCCCCGTTTCGGTCGAAGATCTTCAACTTCGTCACAGGCAGAATTGTGTAGCGATTTGCGTCGAACCGCATGCCGTCCTTGGTCATCTTGCGCCGGCGCTCGACGAGGAGGACCGGCTTCCCCTCGAACCGGAAGCCGGCGAGCCCACGAACGCGCTCGTTGGCCGCAGAGCGGCTTATGCCCAAGGCACGCGCCAGCTTAGCCTGCGACGGATAGCACCTCCCGTCCCCGTCCATGAAGGTCGCCAGAGTGCACAACGTCTTCCAGTCACGATCGGAGATCGCGCGCAGAAGGCCGCTTGTGCGAGCTGAGACGTACAGCTTCACGAAAACGCGTTCGTCCCAGCTCTTGTCGAGCAGATCGAATTCCTTTTCTATTTGTATGGCCACCAACGTCTTCCTCTCAGGGACAGCTTCAGTGGCAGAGGCAGTCTTTTCCATAGATAAAGCGAGCCGCGGGGAATCCCACGGCAGCAATGGGACTATAGAACAAATAATCTCCTTTGTAAATAGGTCATTTTCGAGCTAGCCAGCTCCCAGCAGCAGGTGAATGAGGCGAACGATTACGGCCCCGACGGTGAAATGAAACTGGAGCTCGAGGAGGCCCAGGACGATGGTGTAGACGACGACAAAGACAATCATCGCCATCACCTCCCCATGAGAAGCAACTTGATAAAGAGCAAGGCCGCTATGGCGGCCACGAGGGCAGCCGCGCCGGGGGAGACCAGGTTGAGGACCAGGGCCAGGACGGCCAGGAGCCCAGATAGTATTAAGGTTGGTGGTAGCAGGAATCCGTTCATGTATGCCCCCTTGCCCCGGCTGCAATAGGGGCGAAGATGTAACGTAGACGATAGTACATATGTTCGCCCCCTGTCAACGGAGATTAACCGGATCAAACGGGCTCATATTCTCCAGCCAGCCTTGGCCGTTACGGTTGGCCAATGCCTCTGGCCGCTGCTGCTGGCCGCCGAAAGCCATAAGAGCTAGATTCAGCCCCCTACCTGGCCGCCCGCGCGACTGCTTCCGCTCCTTGCCCTCACGGCAATAGAACCCCCGTCATCCCCCGTGCAAAACTGAGTGCAACGTTTCCTGACTCCACTCGAGCATGCCGATGCTGACAACTAAGAGGCCTGCCCAACCAAGGCTACCCCGATTCCGTCGAGCCACTGTTCCCCCGCCGATGGAAATGACCGAGCGGGACCTGAGGATCATGGAGCGGCTCCATGACTGCAGGTTTCTCACCCGGGAGCAGATAGAGCGCCTGGAGTTTGGCCCGAGGTCGACCTCAGCCGCCAAGCGGCGCCTCACCCTCCTCTACCACAACGGTTACCTCGGCCGGCTCCATCTACCAGTGAGGGACGCCTACGGAGCATCGAGGGCCGTCTACTACCTTGACCGAAGGGGAGCCCAAAGCCTGGCAGGCGTGCTTCGTGCGTCCGTCGACGAACTGAACTGGCGGCGACGAGACGGAGAACGGGAGGAGACATTCCTTGCCCACACTCTGGACGTCAACGATGTGAGGATTGCCTTCACGCTGGCCTGCCACCGCCACGGCTTCAATCTGGAGTGGTTGGATGAACGGGCCCTTCGCCGCCTAGATGTGCTGCAGCGGATCAAGGGTTCTGGCGGCGAGACGGTGACGCTGTTGCCTGACGCCTATTTCACCTTGGAGAGTGCCGGCGCGATCGACGGCTTTGCGCTGGAGGTCGACAGGGGGACTGTGTCCGAGAGGCGTATGAGAGCGCGCATCAAGGCCTACGGAGAGTGGACAGGCTCCGGCGCCTACCGTCAGCGCCTTCCGGCCGAGAGCCTGAGAGTTGTCTTCGCTGTTACCGCCTCCCGTCGCGGCGAAGACAGGCTCGCCCGACTCAAGCGCTGGTGCGAGGAGGAGGGTGGCCGCACTCTCTTCTGGTTTGTGGACAAGGACGGGCTGGACGCGGGAGACATCCTGGCGGGCCCTGTTTGGTGGGTGGCGGGACAAGCGGAGCGCCTATCACTACCTTTGGGGACGTGAGCTTGAGGCGGGTAGAGCCCGGCCAGCCCACTCGTAGGTAGACCTTCCAGGCCGCGCCGCCTGTACTAGTGGAGGGCTTGGAGCGGGCAGAGCCTGGGCGGCCCCGACGAGGTCCTTGAGGCGGGCGGCTTTGTCCCGCAGGGCCGCGAGTTGGGCTCTGGGGATCTCCACGGAGCGGAGCAGACGAGGCTGGTACTCGCCCGCGAGGTGGACCCGCATCATGCGATCGCCAAGGTAGTGGAGCGCCTCGCGATTCTGACGCTGCTCCTCGCCAGCGCTGTAGTAGACTGGCTCGGGCACCGGCAGGTATATGTTCCGACTGAGGCGGACCGTTTCCCAGCGCGTTTCCTTCTTCCGCTCGCCGCTCACCCTGAACAGCTCGGGACTCAAGACCGAGGCATCGTCATAGCTCAAGCGGAAGGCGACCCTGATGCGGGCGTTGCTGAGGACGGCATGGCGGAGGCCCTCGTCGAGCTGGGCGAGGTTCTGATTGGCCATCACCAGGGAGAGGCCGTAGCCGCGCGCCTCAGCCAGAAGCTCCTCGAAACTCCGGGTGGCGTAGTTCTGGAACTCGTCGACGAAGAGGTAGAACGGCCGGCGCGACTCCTCCGGCCAGATCTGCTGCCGGCTCTCCGCCGCCAGCTGCAGCTTGGCCAGGAGGAACCCGCCCAGCAGGTAGCTCGTCTCCTCGCCGAGGGCGCCCTTGGCGAGGTTGATCAGACACACTCGTGAGTTGTCCATGATCTCCCGGAAGTCGAAGCTACTCTTCGGCTGACCGACGAAACGGCGGAGCGCCGGGTCGTCGAGGAACGATTCCAACCGCGTGAGCGTGCTCGCTGTCCACTGTGTCTGCGCTGATCGGGACTCCGGGAACTCATACTGCCAGAAAGTTCTCAGGGCCTCGTCCTGCGATCGAGCGAGAAGGTTTGCGCGGAAGGTGTCATCAGTGAGGATGCGCTGGAGGTGGCAGAGGGTGAGGTCATTCTCCATCGCCAACTGAACCGCCCTTCGCAGGACGAGGCCAAGACGTGGTGTCTGCGTATTGTCCAGGCGCCAGACCTTCCGGAAGACCGAGAGCACCTCCTGGCGCTGGCGCGAGGCCGGCATTTGCGGACTGACCTCCAACGGGTTGAAGGCGGTCCTCGACGCTGGGTCAGCGGGGTCGATGATGACCAAGTCCCGGGCGAGTGCGGGCAACTGCTCTTCGGGAATGGCCGCCATCGCCGCCAGCACGTCGTTGAAGAGGTCGCCCTTGGGGTCGATAAGAGCGCAGCCGCGACCTGCCATGACATCTTGCATGAACACATCGAGCAACATGTTGGACTTGCCGGCGCCGCTGCCCCCGAACGCGGACATGTGGGCCCGGCGCTCGGCCATCGGCAGCCAGAACAACCGCCGCGGGTCACGCGGATCGGCGCCCAGATAGAATAGGTCGTTCGCCATCCTCCCGCTCCTTGAGCATGTCAGAGTCCCCCAAGGGATCGAATTCAGCGGCTTCGAGCAGCGAACTCATGAGGGATAGCTGATCTTGCGTCATCAAGAGGGCGATGCCTATGCGCAATACCTGCGTTTCAGTCGGTGGCCGGTGGCCGCGCACTATGCGGTTAACCGTTTCCGCCCCCAGATTGGTGAGTAACGAGAGGCGGTACTGGGAGAACCGCTTGCGCGGGAGAACCAGCGCCAATGCTTCGCCGAATCTTGTCGCCCGCTCCCTCAGATGGCGGTCAAGCTCCTTGTTGAACCGAACCATCTCGCCGTCCCTCTAGTTCCTGTCGGACATGGCTCCGGCGATTAGCGCCATCAGCAGAAACACCACCGCCAGGACCGATGCGATGACGGCGCCTATGATGATGACCTTGCCCAGTGTGACCATGATGGCGACCATCCCCTCGGCCCATGCTGGATGCTCCTCTTCGTCCGAGTACGCCACCACCCAGCCGGCGGCAAGACCGAGACCGAGCCAGGCTAGGCTGGCGAGGCTGAGCAGCACCGCAGCCGCGAGAGGTAGATACCCAGAGGCAAGAAGGAGAGCGATCCATGTGACGGGCGCCAGGAAACCGACAACGCCAGCCACGCCGTCGTCGATATGCGGTATGAGCCCGCGGGCCTCCTGATCGTCCTCCTCATCAAACGAGACAAGTGCGGACAAGTCGGTGCCGCGCATTTGGCCATACCACAATGGAGGAGCTTGGGCCACGATTCAAGATCTCTTTCTAGTCCGCTGACGTGTCCTACCTCTCCCACGGTCTGTCTTCCCATCGGGATTGAAGGGAGGGAAGTCGGGGTAGATGTCCAAGGCGATCCTGCCTTCCTGCTTGACCCGCGTGTAGGCATCCCTGTACCTCGGTGCCCTCCAGAGCGAAGAGGGCGGGAACCCGGTTTTGACGGTGACAAAGACGATTCGCTCGCGGTCGCCGGTATCTATGGCCAAGATGTCCGGGACGCCGGCGAAAACCGACCTTCGAGCGTCCAACACGCCAACGAGTCGAAAAGTGCTGTCCGACAGGTCATCCTCAGCAGGCAAGCGGGCACGCTCAAGACGACATAAAGGGGAGGCACGTCGAAGGGCATCGCGGACGAACAGCGCCGGCGTGTCTCCGCTACGGTGGAGAACCCACCGGACATAGTCATCGGCGGTCATCTCGCAGACCCGGCCCACCACCGTCAAGGCGGCCTCCATGAGAGCGAAGTAGACCGCGTCTGCCCCCAGTCGGAGCGATTGAGCGAAGCCCACCGTCTTGAGCTCTAATGCCGTCGTGGCCTCGGGAGACAGCGTTTCCCATTCACAGTTCACAATCTCCTCGTAGAGAGCCTGCAGATCCGCTGAACTGCCGAGCGGGCGCTCGACATACGTGGTCTTGCGTTCATCCTCCTCGTACGCGGCCTCAGCTTCTCGGCAGCGGCGCGACACAGCGGTCAGGTTCCTTAGCAGATTGTCGACGTCGGCAGATAGAGCATCGTAGGTCTGGCGGCACTCGCTGAGCGTCCGGAGCACGATCGCGGTCGATTCCAGAGCGAACTGGGCGTGCAGTATCCGCGAGGTTGCCTGCGCGTACTCCTGGATTTCCCGGCGTAGGTGCTTCCCCCCGCGAAGCCAGCCCTTGGGCACGAGCTCTTTGAGACGAGACAGAGACTGCTCGCGAGCCGCCCCCTGGGCCGACATGTCCTCCTTTATTGCTTCGCGCTGGCTCTCCAGTTGGGATATGTATCTCTGGAGCAGATTGGCAGATTCGTAAACGAACCGGGCTGCCGCTTTAGCACCGTTGGACTCGCCGAGTTTCAAGTAACGTTCAGTCGTTGAGTCCTCCAAGGCTCTGCCGATTCCCGTCATTGTCTCTTGTGCAGCCTTCGAGGCGGTCGCCACTTGAGCGGCGGCGGCGTTTTCCATCGCCTGAAGGCGCCCGAGTAGAAGCTTGCATTTGCCGCGGGCTCGGCGAAGCTCTGCGGCAACGGCGTGTGCGAAATCGCCTAGCATAGGCGCCCCCTCGCCGTCCTGCTCGAGACGTGCCATCAGGGAGTCCAGGTCGACAAAAAGGATGCGGAGAGCGGCAACCGCTTCTTCCTCGAGGTCGATCGAAGGCTCTCGCAACAGCCTGCCGATCAACAGCCTCACCGCGTGATGCGCGAAGTAGTCGCCCAGTGCTCGGGCCGGAAAACGGAACGACGTCACACCGACCGTGCCCGGCCAGAGGGGCTCGCCGCTCGGAAGTTGTTGGGAGCGGCGCCTAGTGACGTTGCTCAGAATCCTGCGGCAGCCTCCCGCAACGGGTACGACCCAAGCACCATGGCTACCAGACCTAACGCTTCTGCTAGGTCGTCCACGCCGCGGAGCGTGTACCCTGACTCCGTTACCGGCGCGCAGAGGAGGGGCAGATTGAAGGGTTCTCCGGGGGGCGTGTGTTCGCTTGCGAACGGCAGCCGACCCTCTCGGAAGGCAGTACTATGGTGCTGGAGCGTCGACCAAGTTACGCCGCGACGGACATCGGTCTCCGGGAACGCCTCGGGAAGCATGGCCAACTCGACGAACAGAGAGCCGTCCACGTCGATCCCGAGGTCCTCCATCGCCTCCCGGATCTCTTTTACCGCTGGCAACAGCATGGCGGACCCACAGCCGCCCACCAGACTAGCCCCCACGAGGGCAGTCATCACCATCGGGCCGCTGTCGTCATCAGCCAGTCGAAGCTCTGAGAGGCGGCGTAGCGCCGAGCGGATGATCTTTCCGGTGGTGCCCAACGACAGTTGCCAGACCGCCAGACCGACCAGAGGTTCGCCCTCAGCACCCCGCTCTACCGTCTTTGGCAGCCGCCCATCCGGCTGGCGCCGCAGCAACTCGATCGTTCGTTGGTGAAGATCAGGATTCGCGACTGCCTCTGATGCCACTCTGGCAAGGTGCAAATCGCGCCCCAGGACGAAGAACTCGATGTCTGGCTCCAGAGTGACAGGGATGCGACCGCGCGGGGTGTCGACCCACACCGTCTCCTGGCGCGGATCCACATCGAACGCGCGAATCTGAATGCTTTCAGGAACCGTACCGAGGGAGCGGATCAACCATGCCTTGAGTTGGACGCCTATGTTGCGACCGCTAGTTCCGAGGAAACAGGCAAGGAGACGTCTTCCGCCGACGACGGCCTTCACCAGTCCCTCCTCCAAAACACTATCCTTGCTTAGGTGCCCGGTGTGCAGTTCTGTGAACTCCGCCATTTCTCTCCCCTTTCTGAGGTGCCCTACTGGCTCTTTGGCACCAGCAGGGAGTAACTCATCGGCATCGTGCCCAGCAATATGATGTCGCCGTCTTGCAGTGGTTGGGAGAAGACGACCGGCAACTTCGCTTTACGCCGGACAACCGAGACCGCGCCTTCCAGAGACCGGACGCTGACACTGACTTCGCCGCCCTCGTTCCTTTCGGCGAATATCTCCGCGTGCCGCGGCTTCACTCTCGGGCCTTGGACACGTATCTTCCCTAGCGATCCCACTGTTGCTCTGCCACGGATAACCGAGAGATCCACCTTGGTCTCTTGTTCCCCGGACCGGAAGGCGACCCAGCCGAGCAGTCGGGGGCGTAGGAGAGCGCTCCGCAGGACAAGGAAACATCCCAGCGTTCCAAGCGCCGCAGCAGTCCCGATGAGCCATGGCAGACTCGATGGAACCCCACTATTGCCCTCACGAGGGGCGGCGGCGCTGTCTGTGCGGGTCGCTGTTGACGTGGGTTTCTCGGTCTCTGACGGGGTCGCGGTGGGCACAGGGCTGTCAGATACACTCGGCGTTCCCTTGAGAAGGACCCAGCCGCCAGCCGTTGAGCTGGGATTATCGGGGGCGCAGAGCCAGGTGCCTTCGGAATCGCGGTAGGTCGTGCCGGCCTTCACCGTGCGCTCGCCGTTGTTGCCGAGACAGAGACCGTCGGCGTGAATGACGGCTCGCGCTTGCAGCGTCAGCACAAGCGGCACCATGACCAGTACAAGTACGGTCGCTTTCCCCATGCCTCGTAGCATAGAGCCCCGAACAGGAGGCGTTTGCAGAAACGCAATTATCCAGATGTTCGAATCCACCGATCTTCTCGGGCATGGCATAATACGATTGATGGTTCTGTTTGAAGGGACGGCATGCCATGAGTCGTGCACTGGGGGCTCTTCGAGAACTGCTTAGTGTCTGGGGGTATGCGGAGAAGGACCTTGCCGACCTGCTGGACGTCCACGTCTCTACCGTTAGCCGCTGGTTAAACGGAAAGAACCGAGTCCCGGCAAGGGTCGTCCCCAAGTTGGCGGCGGCATTCGGCATAACGCTGCATGAGGCTTTGGAGGCGGTATACCCGATCGATGCCCTTCTGGAGGACCACGACCTACCCCTGTCGCTGGAGGAATCCCTTCGGGAAGAGCAGTTACAAACCGGGGCGACATCATACCTCGAGGATGTCACCAAGGCTGTTCAGATTGTCGAGGCTCTCGCCCCCACAAGCGAGCAGCGACGGCGGAGATTTCGGGAAATATCGAGGGTGGAGCAAGCTGATGATCGATTGGAAAGGTACTTCGACTACTACGTCGACCACCGCGTCGATCACTATGTGATGGCGCTGCTCAGCAGGCTCCCAGCAGCTGATGAGGCCCGCGCAGAGGAGCTGTTCGGAAATCTTTGGCGTCTAGCCGAAGCGGCCGGCCGCGAGGAAGAGCCGCGGCGCAGTCCATCGCACTTCCGATATCGAGACAACAGCCTAGCCTACCTCATCTTCGGCAGCCCCCCGGAAAGCCGGGACGAGGCGTACCGGGAGGCCAAGATGGTCTGGCTGGAGGGAGGGCGCAGCGGGGGTAATCTCCTCGTTGTGCGCGACAGCTTTCGAACGGCGCTGAACGTCGGACTGCCCGAGGCCGAGCGGTACGTGAGCGAGCTTCTGGCGAAGGCCTTTGACGACTCGTCATCGCTCGATCGGAGTTTAAAGCGTGTGATCCTTGGCGCGGAGGCGCTGTACTATGACCCAACCTTGGGCAGAGAACTTGGACCGGGACGCCTCCTCCCAGAAATGAGCCAGCTCGGCGGACAGCGAGGTCGGAGAATCTTCGAGGCCCTGCTGGATCATTTGCCGGGACCGGACCCGGAGGGGTTCAAGGTGAACTTGGCTGCCGCGCTCCTCCTTTGGCTGCAGGAGACAGACCTGATGCGACAGCTCGATCTGCGGTTCGATCCAGCGTTGGCATCACGGCTCCTGACAGTCCTGGAAATGCCCGAACCACCTTTCAGTAGTCCCGACTTCAGGATGCTGTGGCGATTACTCCGTCGCCGGATCAGCGACGCACTGCAGGCCGCTTAGGAGGTAGCATCCCAGAGACCGAGGATAATCTCTCGATCATACGCGTAGGATCTGCCTTAACCGAGCGCCAGCGTCCCGCATAAAGCCCTATAGTGCCCGAGGAGCGCGACTATCGGACTATGCCCGTCGCTCCCTCCTCGCCCCCTTTGCCGCTGCCCGGGCTACTGGTCGCCCCCTTTTGACGTATACGATATAATATAAATGTAGGGCCGGCGCGTACAGCCCCGTTTGGCGGGTAGACGTACGGCCCCGGTTGCTACTTCCGGGGCGGCGTTTAGTCGGAGCCACTGTAGCGCGGCGACGACTCAGCCCTAAACCGGCCCTGCGTACACTGCCCAAGTGAACGATACAAGAAGATACACAGTCCTAATAGTGAGGAATCACACCGGCCATATTGCCTTTGCCCCGAAGTTGCCGGAAGTGATCGGCCGGGGGCAAGGCCGTGGCAGCGCCTACCGCGACTTCAAGGCGAAGCTACATGAACACGTCGCTGCCCTTGTGGCCCGCGGCGCACCAGTTCCCGAAGACGACATCGCCGCTGTGAAGTTCGTGAAGCTCAACCTCGACGTTCTGCAGCCAGACAGCAATCTCCAATAGAACCATCTAACCCCTACTTCGCACGCCTGACCGGCTTTCAAGAGGTCACAGGCTTCATCCTTATCTCACGACGATCAAGATCAGTAAAGTCCCCAGTCGCCGGGGCAGCGCCGTCTCTTGTTCTGCTATAATGACGAGCGCCCCCGACAACGGATATCTCTTCTGGCGGCAAATTCCACAGAGGCTAACAGAAAGAGGAACCTCTCGGGTACCAGTAGCGCAAACAGTCCCCGATGAGTCTCGGGGGATGTTGAGTTGCGGCAATGTATAGCCGAGGCAGGGACTTGAAGCAATTGCTACTCGCCCATTACGGAAGGCCTGCCACTGAGAGCCTTGGCGAGGCGATCACCCGAACGAAGGGCGACGATCCCCTCCAACCCGTAACCGTCGCCGTTCCCTCTAACTATGCCGGCCTGTCGCTGCGGCGCCTTCTTGTCTCTCGCAACGGCGGCCTCATAAACGTTCGCTCCATCGTCTTGCCGCGCGTGGCGGAACTCCTCGGCTCATCGTCCCTCGCTGCCACCGGCAGACGTCCGTCGCCTGTTGCTTGAACCCCGCCGCTTCTTAGCGATCCGGTCTACTCCGACATCACCTCGGTGGAAACGCGTCGAATGCGCAAAGGAGGTCAGGGAAGGTCTTCGGGACCAAATCCTTCTCGGGGAGCCGTTCCTCGACTCTGACGTGACGACTCGAAGCATGGGAAGTCGGGAGTGGTTCGCTTTAGCTAACCGCGTCTTTTGTTATTATCTGGACAACGCCATCTACCGATTCTACGTGGGTCTCAGTGCCGGTCTCCGGGCGTCATGGACAACATCCGTATACGATGGCTGTGTTCCCCATCGCGCGCGAGGTGGGCCCGAGCGTCGGCGGTGGCCCGGGCGACGTGCCCCCGTGGTCGCTGTCGTTAGACGCTGGCCTGGGTGGCAATCTGAACTTGATCCCAGCTTCGGGGGACGTGCTGGTCGCAAACCTGGCGCCGCAAGGGCAGCGGACCATTTCTGGGAGTTCTTCCGCCACGGCGCGCCGGTCAGGGTGCTCTCGATGGCGGTTTCCGCGGTCTAGCTACAAGTGCGCTACCTGGTGCTTAGTCATGCCCCAAAACGTGCCCCGATCCGGACACGTCCGTCGACGTGCAATAGGCCAGCTGAGAGGGACCCGACCCCGGGGTGCCCCCGCTACCGGGACTACTCTCGGCTAGCGCTGGTCGGCTGATAGAAATGCTGCTATAGTCGAAGCTGCTTGAGGCCGACTTGCCAGTTCTTCCCCGCGAACAGAGGTAGGTATGAATACAAGGGAGTACTTGAAGCATTTTGTGACGCTCTTGCATGAGCAGTGGGAGCGAGCTCTGAGCGATCTGGGCGAGGACCAGTTCTACTTTCGCCCAGGCGATCACAGTAATCATATCGCCTTCACCGCTTGGCATTGGGTCAGGACCGAGGACAGCGTTGTCCAGTTCGCGCTTCAGCGCGAACAGACTGTGTGGCTGCTGAACCAGCTGGACGAGCGTTGGGGCCTGCCTCGTGTGGCGCAAGGGAGCGGAATGCCTCTTGAAGAGGCTCATGCCCTTAGAGTCCCATCAGTGGGCGATCTCCTTGCCTATGCTCGGCAGGTGTGGAGCTGCACGAACCGCTACCTCGAGCAGGCCAGAGACGAGGAATTAAGCCGCATCACGAGGGTTAGCCCCCTCGGAGAGATCGCTGTCGCGCAAGCCCTCGGCCAGACCGTGCTGGCTCACGGGAACCAGCACCTCGGCGAGATTTGGTTGATCCGGGAACTGCAAGCGTTAACGGGATCAGGACAATAGTAGGGTCGGGTCCTGTCAGGCGAGAACGGCCTCCAGGCTGATGCCGTCGATGCTGAGCTTGATGACCTTGACGGCCACAACTTCATCCTACGGTACCGGGACGCCGTGCTCCACCGAGCCCGACATGTGTTCTTCATCCTTTACGTGGCCGCAAGTACTCACGTGCTTCCCAGAGGTGTAGGGACACCTATTCCCAGCCCCCGTCGCGCCTACAGATGGATCAGCTTCCGGTGCGGACTCGCAGCTCGTGGTCTCTCTTCTTGTGTTCAAGGGGACACCCCTTGAACCCCGCTAGAGGGGAGGACCCCTCTGGACTCTCCCGGGAACTCAGGAAGGGCAGCGGGAGGACTAGAGTCCTCCCCTGCGTCCCTTATCCACCCCTTCCGTACGTTTTGCGAAGGTCGGTCTTCAGCACCTTGCCCAGCGGGTTGCGCGGCAGCTCCCGCACGAAGACGACCTCTTCCGGCGCCTTGAAGCTCGCCAGCCTGCCTTTACAGTACTGAATGACCTCGTCGTTCGTCAGCGACTCGCCCGGCTGCAGCACGACGAGCGCCATCACCCGCTCGCCCCATTCCACGTCGGGCACGCCGATGACCGCTGCTTCTGCTATCTTCGGATGGTCCTCCAGCGCGCTCTCGATCTCCCCCGGCGATATGTTTTCCCCGCCGCGGATGATCAGGTCCTTCGTCCGGCCGGTAATGAACAGGTACCCGTCCTCGTCGAGGTAACCGACGTCGCCGGTGTGCAACCAGCCGTCCTTTATCGTCGCCTCGGTCGCCTCTTTCTGGCCGTGGTACTCGCGCATGATCCGGCTCCCGGCGACGCAGATCTCGCCTTCTTTGCCGGCGGGCAGCGCGTTGCCCTTGCCATCCATGATCGCGACCTCGATATCGTCCATCGGCCGCCCGACGGAGCGGAGACGTTGCAGCTTCTTTGCCCTCTCCTCTTCGGTACCCTCGATGCGGTGGTCCTCCGGCCCAAGGTAGGTCATCGTCGAGGTGCTTTCCGTCTGGCCGTACGCGTTCATAAGGTCGCACTTGAAGACTTCGACGGCGCGGCGGACGACCTCGTAGGGCATGGGCGCGGCGCCATAGGTGATGAGCTGGAGGGAGCTGAGATCGTACTTGTCGAAGTCGGGCTGGTCCATAACGCGCTTCAGCATGGTCGGCACGACGAAGCTGTGGGTGACGCGCTCCTTCTGTACCGTCTCCAGCCAGAGTTGCGGCTCGAACTGGGGCAAGATGACGAGCGTGCGGCCGCCCCAGATCGACGACATGATGGCCGTGAGGCCGGCGACGTGGTAGACAGGCACTGACAGGAGCGTTACCTCCGGCGTCTCTTCCGGGTCGGCCGGGCTCATCGTATTGGCGACGTAGACCGAGAGCGTCAGGTAGGTGAGGATGACGCCCTTGGGCAGCGCCGTGGTGCCGCTCGTATACATGAGGACGGTAGCGTCCCCTTCATCGATTTCGACGTAGACCTCATCATCAGTCGCCGAGGCGAGCAGGTCGCCGAAGGAGGGCATGCCCGGCGCTTTGCCATCGATGCAGACGAAATCCCTCGCGTGCCGAAGCTCCGGCTTCAGTGATTCGATCAGTTCCAGGTACCGGCTGCCGATGAAGAGGAGCGTGGCGCCCGAGTCGTTCAGCATGTGGATGATCTCTTCCCGCTTCGCCCGGTAGTTCAGCGGCACGAAGACGGCGCCGATCTTGGCGCAGGCGTAGTAGGTCTCGACGTACTCGGGGCTATTCATTGCCATCACGGCGACCTTCGTGCCCTGGGCGATGCCCCGCGCCTGGAGAGCGTTGGCGAGGCGGTTGACGCGCCCCGCCATCTCCGCATAGGTCAGACGCTGCTCACCGCAGACGAGGGCTTCGCGGTCGGGAACGACGGCAGCGCTTATTGTCAGGAATTCGGCAGTGTTCATATTTCCGAGGAGAATGAACGGGGGGAACCGAAGTCCTCCCTGCATTTTTGTCTGCGTCGATTTTAGGACGGGAGGCGAGTAAACGACAGAGATCGCGCTGGTTCAACACACTTGGTGACACTATGCTATCCTTCACTACTTCCCAGTGCCACCCGAAGTATCGCCACACAGTCATTCATACACTCAGTGCCGCCCGATACCCTTCTTCGAGCGCGTGCAGTATGTCCCGAGGTCGAATACAGTCGCCCGCAGCGGTCACTGAGTCTACTGCGCCCTGAAGCGAATCACGTAGGCCGTCTCTCGGCCTCGCCCCGGCAGCGATCACGATCGTATCAGCCTTCAGAAGCCGCTCCGTCCCATCGGGCTCCACCAATGCCAAGCCTGCTTCGCGTATCTGTGTGTACCGCACCCCAGCATACACCGCTATGTTAGCGTGGGCCAATCGGCGTACGAGCCAACTGCGATGACCCGGAACAACATTGGTTGTCAGGATATCGCGCTCCATCGTGGTGATCACAACCTCCTTGTCGGCTTCCGCCAGCATGTCGGCGACCTCACAGGCTGTGAGTTCGCCCCCGATAGTCACCACTCTTCTGCCTGCCGATGCTCTCCCATTGAGAAGATCCCACGCCAGGACCGTGTTCACTCCATCGATGCCTGGGATACTGGGTACAAAGGGTTCCGCGCCAGTGCACAGGATGACAGCATCGGGCTTGTCCGCTGCCATCAGGTCAGAAGTGACAGTCGTCTCCAAGACGACTGTCACTCCCAATCTCTTTAGTTCACTTGTGTGGTACTGGATAATCCGTCGTAGAATACCCTTGTATGGCGGCACCTGCGCGAGGAGCAGTTGCCCCCCGAGCCTGTCGGATCGCTCATAAACCGTGACATTGTGGCCTCGAATTGCCGCGACGCGTGCAGCTTCCATCCCGGCAGGCCCACCACCAACGACGGCAACATTCCGCTGGTGCTTCGCTGGCACAATCGCCAGCTCGCGCTCGTGCCCAGCTGCTGGATTGACAGCACACTGGACACCGTTAGGCGCGGTGAGCAGGGTGTGCATGCAGGTCCCGCAGCGGATGCACGGACGCACCGTCCCAAGCGCCCCGGCGGCGAGTTTGCGCGGCATCTCCGGGTCGGCGAGGAGAGGCCGGCCAAATGCAACAAGATCAGTCTTCGAGTCGCGCATTGCTTGCTCAGCAAGCTCCGGCTCAATCCGGGCCACGGTGATGATCGGTATGCCGACCCTTCGTTTTACCTCCTCCGCGACTGGTAGGAGAGCACCTTCTGGCTCTCCCATCGGAGGGGTATCTGGGTTCCCGCTTGCCAACGGCGCGCTGATGTGAAGAGCGTGAGCCCCTATCCCTTCGATCCTTCCCGCGAACTCCGGGGCAACGTCAGCCCCCACCCGTGGCCAGACTGGACATTCTGGTCCAACTGACCGTAGGATGGCCTCCAGCACTTCTACAAGGAAGCGGCCGCGATTCTCGTTGCTCCCACCATATCGATCTTGGCGTTGATTGAACACTGGCGAGAGGAAGGTGGATAGCAAGTAACCGTGAGCAGCGTGGACCTCGATAGCATCGAAGCCGGCCGCTTTCGCCCGTTCCGCGGCCGTAGCGAAGGCGCCCACGAGTCGTTCAATCTCCTCCTCGCGGAGTGGACGCGGCGGATCATCCCTTGGGAATCCCACCGCAGATGGTGCCACCAGTTGCCTGCCCGTGACGGAGGACCGCCCGCGCGCTCCCACATGATGGAGTTGTAGCGCCGCCTTAGCGCCGTGAGCGTGGATCGCTTCTACCAACTCGCGAAGACCGGAGACGAACCTGTCATCGTCGATAGCGAGTTGGTGGTCGAACCCCTTTCCTTCCGGGGAATCGACGGTAGCCGCCTCGACGATTATCAGGCCGACACCCCCTCTGCTGCGGGCTGCGTAGTAGTCCTTGACACGCTCGGTAACGAACCCTTCGGACGAGGCGAACCTTGTCGTCATTGGTGCCATAACCATTCGATTCTGCAACGCCATTTGGCCGACTTGGCAAGGCTGGAACAGCTTCTCGAATGAGGGCAACTCTTGCACCTCCGGTTCTGTGTTGTCGGCTCAAGGACGTCTAATCAAGGGGCGTCGCTTTTCCTGAATTGCAGCATGAGATCGTCCAGCTTTGCCCTGGGAAAAGCGCCCGCCTGAGTGGCGCGAGCAAGATCCACCAGCTTCAGCCGAATGGTCGCCTCGTCCTCGAACTCCCCGCTATCAGAGTTGAACATCGAACCGCCTCCGGAGGCCAGGTACAGCTCCACGGCGTGAAGAGATCGCTCGATCTGGGCACCACTTGGCGTGAAGCATTGGTTTACAATCTCGGCTTGCTGTGGGTGGATGATCATGTGACCCATCCATACCGATATCTGCCGCGCCGGTGTTCTTGGCCCGGAGGCCATCATCGATCGTCGACGCTTCACTAGGCGGCGTATCATTGCGCACGATCCGTGCGTAAACGCTGTCTATCGCGTGAAGGCCGGCCGCCTTGGCAGCCACAACTACCGCTTGCTTGGCATAATGGAATCGCTCATTCTGATTGTCCACAACGTTTCGAACACCCAGCGCAGCGCCAAAGTCCGCAACGCCAAAGATGAGGCCCGCCATCCTGTTGGACGCGCAGGCGATCTTGTAAGAGTTGATGAGTCCCAGAGGTGTCTCGATCAGGGCCTCGATTTGAAGGCGCGTGCTCCAGCCCGCCCTGCCTTCCAACGCGGTCAGTCGTTGGGAAAGGTGCACGATATCCGCCGCCTTCTCGGCCTTTGGCAGGACGATGCCGTGGAACCTGTCAACTGCGCCCAAGACCACGCTTTCGAGATCGCCCTGGAACCACTTCGTTCGAATGGCATTCGGTCGAACAACGACCACGCGCTCACCAAAGTGAATCGTGTTCAGAGCCTGGATAGTCGTCCTGCGTACCGACTCCCCCTTGAAATCGTAGGGGCAGGCATCTTCGAAGTCCGCCATCACGAGATCCACCGGCGCCCGCGCTGCCTTCTCATGCATGTCAAGCCGGTGAGCTGGATATGCCAGTTCTGTCCGGGGGATCACGGGGCGTCTGTCAGGACCCGCTAGGTACATATCTCGAAACCCTTTCGCTTGTAGTCCACAGCTGTCCCTGATCTGTTCCGTCCCTCAGGTTCCAGGGACAATGGCGAGAAGCGTCGTCCAGCGCGGCAGACCACGGGAACCGGGAGTTGCGCCGGGGAAAACGCTTCTCGCCGCTGGCTTCCCAATGCGAAGATTGCATCACCACACCACCTTCTTTTCGGCCAGGGCGGTGATCTCCTCGCCCGTGAGCCCCATCAATTCGGTGAGAATGGCAGTCGTGTCCTCACCGAACAAGGGGGCGTGTCGGTACGACAGCGGGGGACAAGGATGCATATGCCAGGGAGCCCCTACTATCCGATGAACTCCCGCCTTGGGGTGGTCGACTCGAACGATGGAACCGCGCTCAAGCAGATGCAGGTCTTCTACGATGTCGCGTGCATTTGCAACAGGACTAGCCGGCACGCCCGCTTGCTGCAGCCTCTCGGCCGCCTCCCCCGCCGTCAAACGCTTGGCCCAGCGGGCGATGGCAGCGTCTATCTCGGCCTCGCGTTGATTGCGTGCATCCCAAGTGCCATCCTCATCACCCAGACCGATTGTTTGCACAAGGCCCCTCCACTGGCTCTGATCGCTCACAGAGATCGCGACCCACGCATCGTCTCCTTTGCAGCGATACACACCGTGAGGGATCTTCCATCGGTGATGGTTGCCGCGGCGGGGTTCCTCTCGGCCCGTGATCCCGAACTCGGCGATCGCCTCTGGCATCACGCTCTGCAAAGTCTCGGACATCGCGATCTCCACGTGCTGGCCTCGTCCTGTCAGTCGCCGGCTGTAAAGCCCCTGCAGAACCCCAAGGAAGCAGTACGACGCAGCGATTGTATCTGGCGCAACAGCGCCCAGGATGCGCGGTGGGCCCCCGTCATAACCGGTGACTGCCGCGAACCCGCTCAGCGCTACTACTCCGCTGTGGAATGAGGCGAAATTGCACCAAGGTCCACATGCCCCGAAGGCGGAAAGCGAAACCATAACCAGTCCGGGGTTGAGGGCCGACAGTTCAGCATATCCCAAATGGAGCTTCTCCATAGTACCCGGAGAGAAGTTCTCGACCACCAGATCGGATCGGGCCACCAAGCGTTTCGCCAGCGCGACACCCTCGGGTGTACGCAGATTGAGGGTGACGCTCTTCTTGCAGTTGTTGAAGCTGTTGAAGATCCCGCCGGTCTCTATATCTGGCTCTCCGCGGAACGGCGCGTGGGGGCGCGAGTGAAGATTGTGGTGGCTCTCAATGAGGATCACCTCTGCTCCCATCATTGCTAGCCACTGGGAAGCAAGAGGCATCGCCACGAATTGACTGAAGTCTGCGACCCGGATCCCGCTGAGTGGAAGGGCCAATGGGGTGTTTCTCGAGTCGGTCCGCGAAAGTGGAGTGTGCGGAGACCAACGTAACGCAAGGTCCGCTGCGGGAACAGTTCTGCTCGCAAGAGCGGTTTTTTGGCGCTCCCCACCGATGACAAATACATTGCCTGGTAGTAGCGGCTTGCCCTTCCCTGATCCCACCAGAAAGCTCCGCGCCCTCATGTGCTCGTTCCCCAGGGCATCGGGTAGCTCGAGTGTAGGAGCCGAAGGGATGCCCCGTCGCTGTGCCTCTTGGAGAAACTCCCAGCGGCCCTGGGTTTGGAGCCAATCGGCGAGAAGAGCCTCCAGCGCCTCCCAGTTCTCGCCCCGGGCGACGGCATTGCCAAACAGTTCGCTCTGCCCCCAGTCGGGCGTTCCCATCATCTCCAGGAGGCTTCGCCAATGGCTCTCTGCGAATGCGACGAGCACAACCCAGCTGTCCGCCGCGGGCAGAAACGCGTTCGGCCCCAAGTGTGCGCGCGTGTGTCTCCGGCCGACGATGTTGCCACCGAAAGTCCAGAGCGCGATATCCCACGGGATGAGCGCCGCCACGACCTCCTGTAGAGAAACCTCCACATAGCGACCCCTTGCATCACGGTCTCGGGCCAACAGCGCGAGGATTGCTCCGGCAGCTCCATGGACGCCACCCATGAGTTCGCCGACCAGAGCGTCGGGGCGAAGCGGAGACTCCAGTTCGAGATCATGCGAATAGTCGGGCAGGCCCGGAGTAGCGTGACAGAGACCGCCAGCCGCGACGGCTATCAGGTCATCCCCCTTCCAGCTTGCCTTGGAGCCGGTCTCTCCAAAAGGGGTGATCGAGACGACGACCAGATGGGGAATACTCCCCAAAAGTTCCCGCGCACTGAACGGCAGGCCGATGTCGCCCTCAGGTGAATCATGGACGACGACGTCAGCGGCGGCAACGGCCCTATTCCAGTCCAACTGCTCGTCGGGCCGGATGACGAGTTTGCCGCGATCGACGTACGCCTCCAAGGCCGCCTCAACCTCCCCCTCGGGGGTTACCGACTGCCCGGGTCGCCTAAGGACCTCTGCACCAGCATCGCCGAGCAGACGTGCACAATAGCGGCCAGCTGTGCCCGAAGACAAGTCCAAGACGCGGATCTTTCTGAGAGGCCGAAGGTCTGCTGAGCGAGTCATGGCGAGCTCCGTTTGCTAGATGCCTCGGAACTGTGGCTTCCGTTTCTCCTTGAACGCGCGAATCGCCTCAGTGAAATCCTGTGAGTAGATCGTAATCTGCTGGAGCTCCAGAAACGCGAGCCAATCATCCCCATAGCCGCGGCTCAGCGCCCGCTTGCCAACCTCCACACCAATGGGCGCTTTGGCTGCTATTTTCTTCGCGGTCTGAAGTGCGACATCAAGCGCCGTTCCGTCAGGAACGACGCGAGTAACAAGACCTACCTCAAAGGCCTCCCGGGCTGTGAACGGTTCGCCGGTGAGCATCCACTCAGTAACCCTCATTCGATTGATCTTCCCGCTCGCGCGCCAGGCGCCCGAAGCGGGGGCCAGACCGAAATTGAGATCAGGGAAACAGAACTTGGCACTCTCACCGGCATAGGCGAGATCGCAGCACATCGTGAATTCCGACCCGGTAGCATAGGCGTAGCCTTCGATGGCGGCTATGATGGGCACTCTGAGCCTGGTCGCTCGATCGTAGAGCATGGTCAGCTCACGGGCGACGAAAGCGCGTGCGGCATGTGGGCCGTTGCTCATCGCGTCAACATCCACTCCGACCGTGAAGGCGCGATGCTGAGATCCCGTGATCACGGTAGCGCGGATGCTTCGGTCCTCTTCAATCTTGTCGAAAGCCGCCTCGATGCCGCACAACATCGAATCGTTGACCGCGTTCAGCTTCTCTGGCCTGTTGAGCCTGACGATTGCGGCACCGTCCAGAACCTCAAGCAGGACATCCTGCCCCAGTCCCATTTCCAATTCCCTCCTTATCAAATGCGCCCGAGTCTCTCAGCCCACGTGTGCCTACAGCGAGATGAGCCTGAGCACCGCCGATATCCCTTGTCCTCCGCCGATGCACATGGTCTCAAGCCCGAACTCAGCTCCGCGCCGCGCCATTTCGTGGGCCAGCGTCGCCATTATTCTTGCTCCAGTCGCCCCGACAGGATGGCCGATCGAGATGCCCGACCCATTCACGTTGAACCGCTCGAAGTCCGACTCGGTGAACTGCCATTCTCGTGTGCAGGCTAGGACCTGGGCAGCAAACGCTTCATTCAGCTCGATCAGTCGCATATCCTTCAGAGTCAGTCTGGCGTGATCCAGCGCCTTCTTGGTTGACGCAACCGGCCCGACGCCCATGTAGGCTGGATCGACACCGGCCACAGCCCATGAGACGAGCTTCACCATCGGCGCTAGCCCCAACTCTCGGGCGCGTTCCTCGGTAGTGACGACGCAGCAGGCTGCCGCGTCGTTCTCGCCGCTGGCATTGCCGGGCGTGACGGTCGCGTCGGGCATATCGCTGGCCATGATCGCGCGAAGGGCCGAAAGCCTCTCCAGGCTGGTATCGGCCCGCGGATGCTCGTCCCGTTTGAAGACTATCTCTGGCTCTCCCTTCTTGACTGGCGGCACTGAAATGGCAACAATCTCCTCATCGAATCTTCCTTCTTCCCATGCCGCGACGGCCCGCTGGTGAGAGCGCAACGCGTATTGGTCTTGCTCCATTCGGGAGATTCCGTACTTGCGGGCGAGGTTTTCCGCGGTCTCTATCATCCCGCCCTTGACTAGATGGCGCTTTCCACCAGCGGTCACCCTTGCCCGATTAAGCCGATCGATCAGATTAACACCGACGCGGTTCGGCCCCCAACGGACGGAAGTTGTGTAGAAATCTGCGGTGCTCATGCTTTCCACACCGCCTGCTATCACTACATCGGCAACGCCCGTCTGTACTTCCATCGCGGCGATACAGATCGCCTGAAGACCAGACCCGCATCGGCGGTCGAGCTGGAACCCCGGCGTCTCGACGGACAAACCGGCCGAGAGAGCCGCCTGCCGCCCAATTGCGGGCGTCTCTCCGTTTCCGTTGCAGTGGCCGAAGATGCAGTCATCCACGAATTCAGGTTCCAGATTCGTTCGCTCGAGGACGGCACGCACCACGATCTCCGCCAACGTTTCAGCGTCAACATTCCTTAGCGCGCCGCCGTAACGGCCGACCGGTGTTCGGATCGGCATGCATATGACTGCGTCACGCATCCTAGCACCTCCCGATCACTTTGCTTTTCCCAGCACTCGTTTTGCCGGCGGTTCGGGTGCATGCCCCAGTTTGTACACCATGATCGTCCGCCGATAAGTGATGACCACCGTTCCGTCCTGGTTGAAGCCCTCGGTGCGCACCTCGACTATGCCCACGTTCGGGCGCGACTTGGATTCCCGTTTCGCAAGGACCTCCGACTTCGCATAAATCGTGTCCCCTTCGAAGACCGGAGCTGGCAGCCGAACCTCGTCCCATCCCAAGTTTGCCATAGCGTTCTGGCTCAGATCGGGCACGCTAAGCCCCGTGACGAGGGCAAGGGTGAAACAGGAGTTGACGAGAGGGCGGCCGAACTCCGTTTCCGTAGCGTATTGGTGGTCGAAGTGAAGCGGGTTGGTGTTCATGGTCAGTTGGGTGAACCAGGAGTTGTCCGTGGTCAACACCGTCCGGCCCAGCGAGTGAACGTAGACGTCCCCGACGTCGAAATCCTCATAACACCGACCCTTCCATCCATCCTTAATCGCCATCATGACCTCCTGACCTTGAAACTCAATAGGACCGCGGAAGACCGAGCACATTCTGTCCCAGATAGGTAAGTACCAGATTGTTGCTGATCGGCGCGATCTTGTAGAGACGCGTCTCTCGGAATTTCCGCTCAACGTCGTATTCGACGGCGAACCCGTACCCGCCATGGGCATCAAGGCACACATTCGCCGCCTCCCAAGAGGCTTCCGAAGCAAGCATCTTGGCCATGTTTGCCTGGGCTCCGCATGGCTGGCCTGAATCGAACAGCTGGGCAGCGTGTCTGCGCATCAAGTCCGCTGCCTCGATACTGGCATAGGCGCGGGCGATCGGGAACTGAATTCCCTGATTTGAACCGATAGGCCGGTCGAAGACTACCCTCTCGTTAGCGTAATGCACGGCCTTATCGATGAACCATCGCCCGTCTCCGACACATTCGGCCGCTACGAGGATGCGCTCGGCGTTCCAGCCATCGATGATGTAGCGAAAACCCCGACCCTCCTCACCTACAAGTGAGTCTGCTGGCACCTCGAGGTCGTCAAAGAAGACTTGGGTGCTGTTATGGTTCATCATCACTTCGAGGGGCGTGATCACGATCGACTTGCCGGCACTGCGAAGATCGATCAGAAAAGTACTCAGGCCGTCGGTCCGGCTAGCCACCTGGTCCGCGGAGTGGTCCGTGCCAGCAGCAACATCAGGTCAGACTGCAGGGCGCGGGAGATGAAAACCTTCTGTCCGTTGATCACATAGCGATCCCCGCGGCGGATGGCCGTCGTCTTGATGGCCGTTGTGTCGGACCCGCATCCGGCTCCGTCACAGCAAAGGCCTGAAGACGGAGTTCTCCAGCGGCTATTCTCGGTAGGTAGAGGTTCTTCTGGGCCGCTGAACCGTGGCGGAGAAGGGTTCCCATGATATACATCTGGGCATGGCAGGCGCCCGAATTGCCGCCACTGCGATTGATCTCCTCGAGGATGATACTCGCCTCGAACACGCCGAGGTCGCCGCCGCCATACTCTTGGGGGATTAGCGCGCCGAGCCAGCCAGCTTTGGCAAGTTCCGTAACGAACTGCTCTGGATAGGCGTTTTCCCGATCTAGCTGCCGCCAGTAAGCCCCGTCGTACTTAGTGCAGAGTTGCCGCACGGCGGAGCGAATGCTCGTTTCAATCTCCTGAGCTGTTGTCATTTCATCACCTCAAACCACACGAACCGGCCCGATGCCAGCCTTTCTTCACGCCAGTTCGCCTAAGACTTCCTCGTTCTGACGCAGACAAATGACTCGACCGACGCACCAAACCGACGAGGCCCCGCGTCACCTGTCGGTTTGCCCAGCCACCCAACGCATCCGATCTTCTTTCTCAACGACTGCCGTCGGAAGATAGATCCCCTGAATCCCGTCTCTCAGGGCATCTGCCCACCTGAAGAAGTCCTGGCTACTATCTTCTCGTTGCTTGCTCAGCCAGGCAGCTTCGACATTGTCCGGCGAGTCGACCACATAGATGTTCAGGAACCGCGGCCCCGAATCCAGGAGGGGCAAGGCGCCGGGCCACTTTTCGTACCTGAATAGCCGCTGAAAATGCGGGATCGAGAGCCCATCCGGTACATGCCGCTTGCGATACCAGTCTTCGAACTCAGCCAGCCGGCTCTCTTCAACATTGAACGTGGCGACGAAAATTGGGTTTGCTTGCATCATCTCCCTCGATTCCGATGTCGGACAGGTCACGCAACTATAGACACACAGTTTCAAGCTGCGGTCAGACCACCGTCAGCAACGAAATGAGCCCCGGTGCAGAATGAAGACTTGTCGGATGCGAGAAAGAGGATTAGATCGACAACCTCATCCTCCTTGCCGAAGCGACCTATCGGATGCATTGCGCGAAGGACTTCGCTCGACGCCTCATCTCTGACAACGAAGTCTTTCAACCCTTTCGTCAGTATCACGCCAGGGCAGATCGCGTTGACGCGGATCCCGCTCTTCGCATATTCAAGTGCCGTCGTCCGCGTGAGTTCGATAACACCGGCTTTGGAGGCACAGTAGGCGGGATGTCCGGGAAGGCCGATGAGTCCCATGACCGAGGCAACGTTGACAATGGAACCGCCGCCACCCCTGATCATGGCCGGGATGGCGTATTTCATTACTAGGAAAACCCCTTTCAGATTCACCTTCATGACAAGGTCCCAGTCGTCCAAGCTGTAGTCAGCCGTGCGAGCCTCCCTTCCACCGATCCCCGCGTTGTTTAAGAGGACATCCAGCCGTCCATAAGTCGCAACCGTAGTCTCGACCATGGCCGCCACCGAAACGGGATCTGCGACATTCGCGATCACAAAGGCCGCTTCATCTCCCTGTCCTCGTATCAGCTGCGCTGCCTCTTGGCCGGCCTCCTCGTTACGATCGGCTAATATCACCCTCGCCCCTTCACAAGCGAAGCGTATCGCCGACGCACGGCCGATGCCGGAGGCAGCGCCAGTTACTATGGCGACTTTGCCGTCAAGTAGACCCATCGATCGCCCCTCAGCCTAGTCAGGGTAGAGGGAGAGAAAGATCGGAGACGCCAATCCGGAGGTGTATTGCCGGCTCCGATTCTCTCCCCCTCTCTCTGTTCGTCTCGAAACCTACGATTTGGCTCTAAACGAGCTATGTATAAAACTCAGGCGACTTCTTCCAGATCTTGAACTGTTCTGGCTCATGGGCGTGGATAATCCGTGCCCCCAGTTCCAGCGCCACCTTCTTGATCTTTGTCCTCGATCGGCAATACTCCGAGGCGGACCAGCAGATGCCTGGCACGAGCATGTCGTCCATCAGCTGGATGGTCCATATGGCGTCGCCGGCGAAGACAAGCGGGCCCGTGTCCGGCATCCGAATGACCACCGCTTGGATCCCGGGCGTGTGCCCGGGCACTGGAAAGGCGGTCACCGTCCCGTCACCGAACAGATCGAACTCTCCGTCAACCAGCACGTAATGCAGTTCGTCCGGAGCGATCTCGCTCAGCTTGTACTCTCGGCGCATCGACGGGATGTCAGGATCCTTTGCGTATTCCATCTCTTTCCGCTGGCAGAAGAAGGTAGCTTGCGGGACCTCACGGTTGGCCCCGGCGTGATCCTGATGCAAATGCGTCATGATCACATAGTTGATGTCCTCGGGCTTGAGGCCAGCAGCTGCCAGCTGGGACGAAAGTTCCATCTCCGGCCAGACTATCGGGACGGAAAGCCGAGTCTCAGCCGTGCCCCAAGCCTCCTCGACATTGGTGATCACATCTCTGCTGAACCCAGTGTCAATGAGAACATTGCCCATTGGATGCTTGAGGAGACAGAAAGTGTTGGTGATGCGGATGGTCTTCCCGAACCCGCTGCCCACGGCGAGAACTGACTGGTCGAGGTCGAAATTGGCGGACTCCATCAAGTAGAGCTTCATTTCCCCTGAGCCTCGACTCTGAGCGGCCGCTGCGCTTGCTTGGCTAGTCATTCTTCTTGTTTCTTACCTCCCTTAGTAGTGTAGAGTCCAGAACAGGATGCTCGCGTAAGGCATCCACTCGAAGCCCTTGATGTCGCTTTTCATGGGCGCGACATAGTCCTCGATGGCCGCCATCAACCACGGCATGTCGTGGGCGAGAATATCTTGCATCTGAACTATGTCTTGGTGGCGCGTCTGCGTGTCAGTTTCCTTCGATGCCGAGTCAAACAGAGCCTCAAGAGTCGGGTTGTTGTAGTTCCCGGCGTTCAGGCCGCCGACTGGACCAGAGCTTACCCACTGCTGCATCGCGAACGCCCCATCGAAGTTGTGCGAGTTTGCAGTGTACATGATCATCGGTTCTGACCTGTCGTTGATCGCCTTCTGTGAAACGGCAGGTGAGACGATGTTCAGATCCATGGTTACATTTATCTGGGCGAGCGCGGACTGTATCGCGATGGCCACGTTTTGCTCAGCTGGTGACAACTCCGCGAATGTCAGCGTGGTCTTGAAGCCGTTTGGATAGCCTGCTTGCGCGAGAAGCGTCTTGGCTTGGTTGGCGTCGTATGTGTATGGCCAGTAACCACTTACGTGGTCCGGGAATGTCGGAGGCAAATAGCTATCGGCCTTCGCGGCGAATCCCTTGTAGACATTGTTTATGATGTCGTCATAGGGGATCGCATAGGCCAAGGCTTGGCGGACCAGGACGTTATCGAAGGGCGCCATTTTCTCGTTCATCGCTATGGCGATGAACGTGTTGGCTGGTTTCTGATCGTAGACCGTGATCCCGTTCGTGGCCTTAGCGTCGGCGTTCTGGTCCGGGCTAAGGTTGAGGGCGATGTCCACATCGCCACCCTTCAGCAGTGACAGGCGGCTCGAGGCGTCGGGAACGGATTTATATATAACCGTTCCTATTGCCGGCACTCCCTGCCAGTAGTTCGGGTTCGCCTTTAGCACGACCTGCTGACCGGACGTGAACTCAGAAACGTAGTACGGTCCGTACCCCGCGCTGTGGGTGCCCAGCCACTTCGCCGCCCACGGGTCATCGGCCGTGGCGTGTTGCTGAACCACCTTTGAGTCTAGGACGCCCGGGTACACCATTGTGTACCGCTCCAGGAAGAAGGGGCTGTAGGAATCGAGCTTTATCTGCACAGTATAGTCGTCCACGACTTGTATGCTATCGGGTTTCGTCAGGTTGACCGCGGCGGCAACGTACATGCCCGTGGCACCGAGGGCGATGCTTCTGTCGAGCGTGTACTTGACGTCTGCCGCCGTCATCTCGTCCTGGCCGTCTGCACTCTTAACACCGTGTCGCAGATGGAGTGTCCATGTCACATTGTCGCTGGCCAGTTCCCAGGACTCGACCGCCCGGCCGACGATCTTGCTGTAGTCGACCGTGTGATCTCCCGGTGCCGAAGTCTGGCCCTGGTAGCCGAAAAGCGTATCGTAGATGTTGTAACCTATCTCCCAACCCTGAGGCGCACCAGAGACGAAGTCCATGTCGATTGTCGGCGGCGTAGTGACCGAAGCGACAACGATCTGACTCGTGCTGGCTCCTGGCGTAGCTCCTGGCGTCTGCCCGCCCGTTTCCTGCTTCTTTCCTCCGCCACAGGAAAACAGCGCCATTGCAGTTGCGAACAGAACCACAAGATATGACGCTCTCTTGATCATGTTACCCACCTCTTTCTTGGGTACTTCCAATTCCACGTCTGCTAGTTGATGTGACACTGACCGTTGCTTCTCCTCCTTTCACGCGACCGTCGCGCCGGTCTTCCGCTTGATGAGGTAGCTATGCCATCCTTCCAAGGCTCTTTCGCCGTGCTGGTTCCGCATCTCCAGCGCTAGCCTTACGAGTCCGACCTCTCGCTTTGGCGTCAGTTCGGTAACGATGCCTTCGACGGCGATGAAATCCCCGATGAAGACTGGCTTAAGGAAACGCGCCGACACTTCGACGAAGGCTACCATTGAGTCATGCAGGTGCCTGGAAAGCTCGCTCGCCCCGAGCGCAGTCATTCCAATGAGTAGCAGCCCATGGGCGACCCTCCGTCCGAACCTGGACTGCCGCGCGTATGCGTCATCATAATGGATGGGGTGGGCATCACCGCTTAGTGTGGCGAACGTGAGGAAATCCTCTTCGGCAATCGTTCTCGTGGCCAATTGGAACCGCTGTCCGATGACGAAATCCTCGAAGAACCACTGCTCAGGGGTTGACCTGTCCATCGACCTTCGTCCCTTTCCCCGGGACAACCGCGATCGCCTCTATCTCGATCAGCGCATCCGGGCGGAGCAGTCCGCTAACGACGACTCCGGTGGAGCTCGGAAAACTATCACCGAAGAATTCGCGCCGAACCTCAGCGGTCAAAGAGTACCCTTGCGTTGTTGTGATGAAGTCCGTTGTCTTCACAACGTCACTGAGAGACGCACCAGCCGCACTCAGGATCTGCTTGAGCTTCCCAAAAATGCAGCGCGCTTGCGCTACGATATCCCCTTTCCCGACGACCTCGCCCGCCTCGTCAGTAGCGGTGAGCCCAGAGAGGAAAAGGAGATTCCCGCGCAGAATCGCTGGCGCAAACGTGTAGTTCTGGAAGTGCGGCCATCCCGGATCAATCGGGATGTTCCTATCCTCCGCCTCGATTCTGTACTCTTCGGATTCCATTAGGCCTCCTTGCGCTGCTGTTGTTCTCGTCTAATCCTGACTCTGGTCAAGGAGCGCAACCTTCTCGTTCATGATGCCCGACACCTCTTCCCACCGGAGACACGCCGACCACCTCCCGGGCCCCACCTCTATGAGGGGAGGTATGCGCTCTCGACACCGCTCTTCCACGAGAGGGCATCTGCCCGCGAGAAAGCAGTGGTCCGGGAGCGAGGTCGGGCTCGGGATCTCTCCTTCGAGTCTGAAAGGCGGCATCTTCCGATTTGGATCGGGAAAGAGGGCGGCTGATAGAAGGGCGCGCGTGTACGGGTGACGCTGGTACCGGAACAAGTCCTCGGTTGTCCCGACTTCCACGATCTGCCCCAGATACATAACGGCAATTCGATGCGCTAGAGTATGGACCGCAGTGAGGTCGTGAGAGATAAAAAGGTAGGCCGTGTTCAGGGTACGCTGCAAGGCACGGAGCAGATCGAGAACTTCCGCCCTTGCAGCTATATCGAGCATAGAAGTAGGCTCGTCAAGCACGACGAGATCGGGTGCGCTCACGATCGCCCGCGCGATACCTACACGCTGGGCCTCACTCCCGGAGAGCTCATGAGGGAACCGATCGGCAACATCCGCATCTAGCCTGACCTGTGAGATAACCTCAAGCACGCGACGTCGCCGCTCAGCTCGTCTCATTCTCGGGCCAAAGAGCAGCGGTTCCTCGATCGCGCGCCCGGCCGTCAGACGGGGATTTAGGGCCGCATGAGGCTCTTGGAAGACTATCTGGATCCGGTACCGGAGTTTTCTGAAAGTGTTCCCGGACATGGAACTGATAGGCAAGCCGTCGAAGCGGATTTCGCCAGATGTGAGGTCGATTAGGCGAAGGATGCAACGGCCCACGGTCGTTTTCCCCGAACCGCTCTCACCCACCAACCCCAACGACTCTCCTCTGCCAACGGAGAAGCTGACATCGTTGACCGCATGCACGACAGTCGATCGCTGGCGAAACTCCTTCGTCAGATTTCTCACCATAAGTATGGTCTGGTCAGTCACGCCGGCACCCTCACGAGATGCTCTCCGCTCACGCGCTCCAGCCTCGTTTCACCGCTCGCCTCGCATCCTCTCCCTCCCCCACTCTCCAGGAGTTGACGCGTCTGTTCACTCATCATCGCCTCGCCTCGGGAAGCCCGGGTCGCAGCTACCAACGCCCTGCTGTACGGGTGGCGCGGGTCCTCGAAGAACTCCACTACCGGCGCCATCTCATAAATCCTTCCGTAGCGCATCACCGCCAGGCGCTGACAGAAATGGGCGACGATGCCCAGGTCCCGAGTGACAAGCAGCGCCGAAGAGCCACGGTCGCGGACCAGGGCAGCGAAGGTACCAAGGACCTGCAACTGTATGGTCACGTCCAGGCTGGACGTTGGTTCATCCGCAAGTATCAACGTGGGCGAGTTCGCCATCGCCATGGCGATAAGGACTCTCTGCGCCATTCCCGAACTCAATTCATGAGGGTAAGCGTGCGCCCTCGCTTCCGGGTCGGGGATTGCCACGCTCCGGATCAGCTCCACCGCCACCTGCTGTGCTTCTTCCCTGGATACGCCGCGATGCGCCCTAATGACGTTCGCGATCTGAATTCCCACGGGATACAGGGGATTCAGTGCCTCTCTCGGCTGGGCCGGAATCAACGAGATATCTTTCCCACGCAGTTCGCGGAACTCCTGCTCAGACAGCCCGATTAGCGATCGCCCCTGGAACATGATCTGGCCATGCGTTATCCGTCCTGTCCCGGGCAGCAGACCGATAATCGCATCCGCAAGTAGCGTCTTGCCGGAACCAGTTTCCCCGACAACCCCCATCATCTCGCCCGCTCTAATGGCCAGGCTGACGTTGTCGAGGGCACGGTAGGCTCCACTGAATGAGAAGAAGTCTACGGTGAGATCCTGGACATCGAGCAAAGTGTCCCGCATTGCTACCCCCTCGCCTTCGGATCCATAAGCACCTGAATCGCGTTGCCTAGGCCCGCAAAACCGAGTACTGTGAGAGCGAGCGCTAGCCCCGGGAACAGGGCTGGCCACCACTGACCAGTCACCATGTTCTTGGCACCGTCGGAGATCATGAGGCCCCACTCCGGAGTCGGCCGCGGCACCCCGGCACCGACAAAACTCAGGCCCGCGGTTAGGATGATCGCCCAGCCAGCAACAACCGAAGCCTGGGTCAAGGCTGCAGTCAGGGAATTCGGGAGCAGGTGACGGAATGCTAGGACAATCTCGCGATTTCCGGCGCACCTTGCCGCATCGACAAATGGCCTCTCGCGCATCCAGAGGGCCTCTGCCCTTAGGAGCCGCACGAAAACGGGCATGTTGACGAATGCCACGGCAAGAATGACATTCTTCGCGCTGGTTCCCGACATCGAGACGAGCGCTAGCGCGAAGATAAAGACGGGGAAGGACTGAATGATGTCCATGATTCGCATCACGATGGCGCTCCCGATCGATGCTATCCCCCTCTTCTCTCCATAAAGACCGGCCAAGACTCCCAAGGGTACGCCTATCACGAAGGACAGCAGCACCGCCACCACGGCGATGGTGACATCCAATCTCGTAGCGGCAATGACCCGTGATAACACGTCCATGCCGGTTTCATCTGTCCCGAACAAGTGATGAAAGGAGGGAGGCTGGAGGGCATCTGCAAATGACGCCATTCGCGGGTTGTACGGCACGATGTACGGCCCCGCTACCACCAAGAACAGATCGACCGCGATGATCACCAGACCCATTAGGGCCAGAGGATGCCGCCGAAGGAAATAGACCGTGTAACGCATCAGGTCCTCATCTGCCGATTCGGGGATCAACCACCAGGTATATGATGTCGACCAGCAGGTAGATAACTATCGTGAACGCGGCAGCCACGATCACGAACCCCTGGATCGCAGTGAAATCAGCGTTCAACACCGCTTGGACGGCGTACTGCCCAAGGCCTCCCCACGAGAACACCGTTTCCACGAGGACCGCGCCCCCCAGCAGGAACCCCGTGTTGATGCCCACGAGGGTCGCGATTGGCGGCAAGACGTTGCGAAATGCGTAGAGAGATACGGTTCGGTCCTGCAGACCCAGCGCCTTGGCGTGGCTGATATGCGGCGAACCGAGCACGAAGGCCATCGTGGATTGAGTTAGCTTCAAGACTGGACCGCCGTAGACGAAGACAAGCGTCGCAACCGGCAGAATTAAATGCAGCACAGCGGACTTGAGGGCTGCCCAGTCGCCGCAGAGCACGGAATCCACTGTGTAGAAACCAATGAAATGGCGAGGTGGAAGCATTGAGGCGTCGAGTCTCCCCAGGGGCGCTGGCGCCCAACGCAGCGTCGTGTAAAAGACAAACAGGAGTATCAGTCCCACCCAGAAGTCAGGCAAGGCACCAGACAACAATCCGTAGCCGAACACTATCTTTTTGGCGAACTCGGAGATTCTGCCGCCCGGCGGCCTCGCGATGAGGATCCCCAGCGGAATCATGATGACGATAGATAACACGAGCGAAATACTTATCAGCTCTAACGTGGCGGGGAAGCGCGCCGCTATGTCCTTGACGACAGGGTTGCCCGTCATATAGGAGATTCCAAGGTTACCGTGAAGAAGATCGACTATCCAGTTCTTGTACTGCACCCAGATCGATTCGTTCAAGCCATATCGCTCGCGTAGGGCCTGCAGCTGCTCGGGAGTGGCCATGCTGCCCAAGATTCGCGATGCGGGATCGCCCGGCAGCAATCGTATGACTACGAAAGTAAGGATCGTAATGCCTATGAGCTGTGGGATGAAAAACAGTAACCGGTTACCTATGTAGCGAACTATGCGGTTCCGGAAGGGGCTCTCCAGCACGATGACAAGCTTATCGGCCAACTCGCCGACCACCCTAACCCCTCGCCGTAGATCCGCGACGGGGCTGGCATCCGATCCGGCTTTCACGTCGTTACTAACCTGCCTCTCGCTGGCCTAGGGCACCGATTCATAACCGCTGGCGTCAGAAGTCAACCCGAGACTTAATATAAGGTCTGGGTATTTGTGTTCGAGATAGGCTCGGAATTCGCGAAGGTGTTCCTCTGCCTCATTGCGTGCTCGTTGGGGATCCCGAGCGCAAATAGCCTCAAACAGTCGCTCATGGCTCTTATTCACGGCCATAAGTCGTCTGGACGTGTATTCGACGCCCGCACGGTGTCCATCTATGATGGAAGAGATTGCAGTAGCGAAGGCAGCGAGTGGAGGGTTCTTGGCCATCGAAGCTACCATCTCGTGAAAGTCCTTGTTGTACTCGAAGAAAGCGAACTCGTTCTCGCTCTCTCGAGCCATGAGTTTGACCAGTTCGCCCATTTCTGCGATCTCTTCCTCAGTAGCGCGCGATGCCGCCAGACCAGCGGTCAGAGGCTCGACAATTAGCCGTGCCTCGACCACCTGGGACAGCGAAGTTCCCCTGAGCTTCAAGACGAACGAGAGAGTCCCGACAAGGTTGACGTCCTCTGGCGGCTGCAGCACCGGGCCACCATTGGACCCTTGCCTGATTGTGAGAAAGCCATGGGATTCGAGGATCCGGAGGGCCTCGCGCAACGTGCCGCGACTGACTCCATACGCCTTCGTCAGTTCGCGTTCTGAAGGAAGGACTGTCCCTGCCTCGATGCCCTGCGCCACGACCTCCTCAGCGATGCGCTCGGCGAGGGACCTCAGGCATCCTGTTTGGCCTTCTTATCCGGCCCAATGGCTTAAGATTCGTGCCACCCGGCATTGAGCGAACCTAGTTTCCCTTCTATCGTGTTGTTCTCCGAGGGCTTTCTCTGCGGTGCACTGCCCGTTCTGGTTTCATTGACCGCCGAAGGCAGGTTGCCGTTTCTCTCTGAATGCCCGAATCCCCTCCGCGAAATCTCTTGAGCGAAGCAGGGGTTTCCACAAGTCAAAGAACTGCAGCCAATCGTCCGCGTAGCGCCGGTTGAGAGCACGCTTAAGCGTCTCAACCGCAAGCGGACCTTTTCCGGCGATCGTTCGTGCGGTGGCCCGAGCCGCGGCCAGCGCCTCCCCGTCTTCTACGATCCGAGTGATCAGTCCCAGCGACAAAGCCTCCTCTGCATCGAACCCTTCCGCTGTGTACATCAGCTCATGCGCGCGCATGCGCACCAGTTTGTCCATGGCCCGCCAAGCAGCTAACCCAGGGATGATGCCCAGATTGAGATCGGGATAACAGAACGTCGCGCTGCGCCCAGCGTAGACGATGTCGCAGCAGGCGGTCAGCTCCGAGCCCGTGGCATAGGCGTAGCCCTCGATCGCAGCTATGACTGGAACGCGAAGCCGGACTGTCCTATCGTAGAGAGTAGTCAGGTGCCGAACCATGAAGTCGCGTGCCGACCGTTCGCCATGACTGAATACGTCTATGTCGATCCCGACGGTGAAGGCCCGAAGGTCGACCCCTGTGAAGATCAGGGCGCGAATAGCCGCGTTGTTGTCCACCTGATCGAAGGCGGCTTCAATTCCATCAAGGACAGCGTGATTGACACAATTCAGTTTGTCCGGCCGGTTCAACTCAATGATCGCGACACCGTCCTCGACATTGAAAAGCACCTCTGCCCCGAGTCCCATCTGTATCTCCTAGCCTAGGCAGCTGTCCAGCCGCCATCCGCGACAAGGACGGCGCCGGTCATGTAGGACGAATCATCGCTCACCAGGAAGGCTACGATCCGAGCGATCTCCTCCGGCTTGGCAAAACGGCCAAGGGGAGTCTGGCCCAATGCCCACTCTAGATACGACTTCTCAACAAGGTCGTAGAAGGACGTTTCGACGCTGCCGGGACATATGCAATTGACGCGTACAGTCGGAGCGCCGTCAAGAGCGAACTGCTTTGTGAGCCCGATGATCCCATGTTTCGCCGCTGTGTAGGCGTACCCGGAGCCGCCTCTCATGCCCGGTATTCGCGCGCCGCGCAAGCCGGCGAGCGATCCCATATTGACGATCACCCCGCCACCACCGCGAAGCATCGCACGCATGCCGTGTCGGCAGCCGTAGTAGACCCCTGACAGGTTCACAGCGATGATCCTTTCCCAGGGGTAGGATGGGCCACCGATGCCCGCGTTGTTCACAAGGATGTCGAGTCTCTCGAATCTGTCCAACGCGGTTTGGATCGCGGCTCGCACGTCTTCCTCGGAGGCCGTATCCGTCTTGACGAAGACGGCCTGCCTTCCCAGGCCGGCGATCTGGTCGGCTGTGCTCTTGCCAGCCTCCTCACTGATCTCGGCTATGACCACGTTGGCGCCCTCCGTCGCCAATGCGACCGCTATGGCGCGCCCAATACCCGAGCCCGCCCCCGTCACTAGCGCCGATCTCTCTGCAAGTCTCATCCTGTTGCTCTGCGTTCCACTTCCGCCCTCTGCAAGACGTTTGATGCACTGAGGCGAGCAAATTCCTCATCCGAAACCCCTAGAATCTCTTTCAACAGGTAGTTGTGCTGGCCTATGCAGGGCGCGCTTCGGATTTCGGCCCTTTCAGTGACAATGGCTGCCTCCCCATCGCAGACTAACGGCCCGATCTCTTCGTGATCAACCTGGACGAAGTATCCCCGCGCCCGCAACTGGGGGTCGGCCTCGAGATCCACGGCATTTTGGACGACGCCCGAAGGTACGCCTTGGGCCTGCAGCAAAGCGAAGAGAGCTTCTGCCTGCTCGCCCTCCGTCCACGAAGTGATTAGCCTGTCCAGCTCGTCTTCGTTCTCCCTTCGTGCGAGGAACGTGGCAAAACGCACATCCCGGGCAAGCTCGGGCCTTCGCATCGCGCTGCACAACGAATCCCACTCGCTATCACTGTGAACGGCAACACTGATCCACCGATCATGCCCCCGACACGGGTAGGTACCGTGAGGACAGCCGTGGGGCGAGCGATTCCCGCTGCGGCGCCATAGGCGCCTGTTGCAGGTCCATTCAAGGATCGGACCATATAGCAGGTGGATAGCCGCCTCCACCTGCGATACGTCTATTTCGGCGCCCTGCCCCGTGCGGCGACGCCGATCGAGAGCCGCGGCGATCATCAGAGCGTTGAAACGAGGGGCAATAATATCGGTATAAGCCCCGTGAACCAACTGAGGGCCGCCGGCGGGGAGCCCCGTGACCTCGTAGAAGCCTGCCGTTCCCGCCGCGAGCGTGCCCCAACCAGCGAAGGTTCGATAAGGGCCGGAATCTCCAAAGATCGATGTATTGAGGACGATGATGTCCGGCCTCTCGTCTTTCAACCCAGCGTAATCAAGCTTCATGCGCTCGGCCACGCCGGGAGCGAAGCCGGACGCAACGACGTCTGCCCATTCAACGCAAAGGCGCCGTGCGAGGGCCAGGCCCTCCGGATCAGCCAGATTAATGCCTACCCCATACTTGGAAGTATTGGCGATATTGTATTCTTGGCCGCGGTTCGGACCCGGTTTCCCCCCGGCGTAAGGAGGCACCATCTTTATGGGGTCCATACGAGTGGTTGACTCGACGCGGATGACGGTTGCGCCATGATTTGCCAGGAAACGGATACTCAAGGGGCCCACGATCCCCCAGCCGAAGTCGACGACCTTCACATCTTCGAAGAGCGCCATCTCAGATCACTCCTAATTCGTGCAGCGCCACTCTTTCCTCTGCCGGCACACCGAGCAGATCGCCGAAAATCTCATCATTGTGCTCGCCGACACGCGGAGCGCGCTGCCGCGATCCGACTCGCACATGATCTACGCGTGCTATCTGCCCCGGATAACGAATCTCCCTATCCAGATCCTCGTGGCGAATACTCACAAAGAAATCGCGTGCGATGAGCTGTTCGTGTTCCTCAAGATCCTTCGCGGTGTTGCACGGCATTAGCAGCAGCTTGCGTTCCCGCGCCGCCTGGAAAAGCGCTTTCTTGGTCTTCGTCTTAAAGAAAGCGGCGACCGCGGCAGCTGCCTCGGCAATACGATCATTGAGCCGGGGATCGTCGAGAAGTGTCTGCATCGTGTACCCTGTGGCCCAGTCGAAAGTGCGGATCCAGTCTGGTACCAGCGCTGGCTGCTGCTCCAGAATCCACTTGAACAATTCGGTCTGGGAATGCGCTCCCACAGCGCCCGGCGCAATCTGAAAGCAAACGTACCCGTCTGCGCATTCCCAGATGAAGCGGGTGATCCAGGCGCCTGCAATGTGTATTTGCCCGTGCCGCTCAAGCATCTCGCCCTGAAGAGCTGGATACGCTGTCGCGGCCGTGGCAACCCCTTGACCTACCGCTACCCCCTGCATGGCCAAGTCAATGTACTGTCCGCGCCCGGTCATGCCTCGGTGGAAGAGAGAGGCGACAACAAAGAAAGCCGCCTCCACCGCTGCCAGCAACGGGACTTGAGGGAATCCCACCCTCAGGGGTGGTCCTCCGGACTCCCCGCATAGAAACTGAAACCCGCTGAGTGATTGTAGGATCAGATCGCACGCCCTGTAATCCCGCCACGGCCCAGTTTGACCGAACGGCGTAATCGAAGCCATGATCAAATCTGGTCGGTCCCTTCGAAGGTCCTCATAACCGAGCCCAAGAGCGGCCAGAAAGCCGGGCTCGTGCGACTCGATGAGTGCGTCCGCATGGTGCGCGAGCTGGTGGAGAAGGTATTGCCCGTCTTGGGTGCATAGATTGACGCTTATGCTCTTCTTCCCCAAATTGAGATAGTTCCAGTGTATGCTCTTCGTGGACTCCGGCTTGTCGGCGATGAATGGCCCCGTGACGCGCGTGGACGAACCGCCGGGAGGTTCTGCTACTATGACCTCGGCACCCAGATCGGCCAGGAGTTTTCCTGCTAGCTGCGCGCCTCCCTCGGTTAGGTCAATGATCCGGTAGCCTTCGAGCATCGTACCGCTCCGTCTAGCGTAGCCGCGAAGAATGGTAAAACCAATGAACCGGGCCCTATGATGCCAACAGGCTGAGCATCTGTCAAGAGGTGTGAGGGCAATAATTGTCACAATTTCTGAATCTCCGTGGGGAACGCTTGACAGGTCGCCTCACCGATCCTATGATGTCGTGGCGTTGGACTTATGGTTAGACCACGAGCGAAGCACAATGAAGATGGATCCTTCGAAACCGTTGATCGGGCAAAGGGTTCTTGACCTTGGTACCACCTTTGCCAGCCGGTTTTGCGCCCGTCTTCTCGCGGATGCGGGCGCAGACACCGTCCGACGGCTGCAAAGACTCCGTGGCGTTCCCCGACTGGAAAAGGCAGTTCTCCATTATCTTGACCGAGGTAAGTCGATTGTCAGCCTCGGACGCGACGTTGGGAGGCTGCTGCTCCTCGCGGATATCGTAGTGATTGATTCGAACAGCGGCGTTCAAGCAGAACAGTTGCACAACGATAGACCGAATCTTATCGTCGTCTCCATCACTCCTTTTGGCCGAACGGGTCCTCGAGCTAACTGGAAGGGGGACGATCTGATCGCCGTCGCGGCTGGCGGCCTTGCTCATGCATCTCCCGGCATACCTGATTATGCGCACGACCTCGAGAGGGAGTTCCCTCTGCGACCCGACGCTCTGATCGGAGAGCTGGTCGCGGGCCTGCATGGGGCCATTGGGGCGATGTTCGCGAACATTGGCCGCGACAAGTGCGGCACCGGTGATGTCGTGGATATCTCCATGCAGCATTCGGTGGCGGCACTAATGCCCTGGGATGTCACGATGTGGACCTACGGCGGGAACATCGTCGGCCGTCGCCAGGTTCGAATACACCTTGCACCAAATGCGTACCTGCCGTCCTCAGACGGGTGGGTCATGCTGGTGGCGTTCGCCGAGAATCACTGGCGCGCGCTCGTCGAGCTAATGGGATCGCCAGATTGGGCAGACAACGAGCTATTCGCCTCTGGTATAGCTCGTGGCGAGAACTGGGACGCTCTGGAGCCGCTTATGATCGACTGGCTGCAGACGCAGGACCGCTGGAGTTATCTGCACTCCTTACAAGGGAGCGGCTTGCCTTGTGCGCCCGCCCTCGAGTTGCCCGACGCGCTCCAGAACGAGCAGACTCTCCATCGTTGCTTCTTGACGCGAGAGCGGATCGAAGGAGTTGGGGAGACCTTGCAACCGGGAGATGTTTTCTTCTTCAGCGGGGCTAGGCGTGCTCTGCCGGCTCCTGCGGCCAAGGTCTCCTTCAAGGAAATCCTGCGCCGCTGGTCTTCGGAACATCATTCGGGACCGGTTTCGAGCCAGCCTCCAGAGGCACGACCGCCTCTCGAGGGAATACGCATCGTCGATTTCTGCCAGTACATCGCCATGCCGTTAGCAGCGCAGTGGCTGGCCCTCATGGGCGCCGAGGTCATCCTTGTCGAAAGCGCTGTCCATCTTCATTCGCGATTGCTGGCTCCTTTCGCCGGGGAGCGCGGCCTGAACAGGTCGGGGGAGTTCAACAGCCTTGCCATTGGCAAGAGAAGTGTAACCTTGAATCTGCAGACGGCGGAGGGTTTAAACCTGGCTAAGCGGCTCATTCAGAGCTCTCAGATGGTCCTCGAGAACTTTTCCCCAGGGACGATGGAGAAACTGGGACTGAGCTACGAGGAGCTGTGCAAGCTTCGACCGGATATTATGATGATCTCCCTCTCGGCATTTGGAAATTCCGGGCCATGGCGCAACTACGCCGCTTTCCACAGCGGAATAATGGCTCTGAGCGGCCTCGCTTCTGTTACGGGCTACGAGGGAGGATATCCTAGGCTCGCTGGCGCGGCAGTTCCCGACACGATCACTGCGGGCTTCTGCCTCCTCGCGGCGCTGCAGGCGATACAACACTGGCGGCGGACCGGCGACGGGCAGCACGTCGAAGTAGCCATGTGCGAGGCGATACAGAGCATCATGATCGAACCGATAGCAGAATTCGGCCTTGTCGGGGAGGCGCGCGGACGTATGGGCAATCGCCACCGAACGAAAGCCCCCCACGGCGTCTACCGCTGCAAGGGCGATGACGCATGGGTCGCTATATCGGTCGGCAGCGAACCGGAATGGCGAGGCTTGTGCGCGGCCCTTGGCAGGAACGATCTCATCGATCGTGAGGAGTTCAGGACGGCGGCACGACGCAAGAAGAACGAGGCCGTTCTAGACGCACTCGTAGCAGGCTGGGCGCTGAGCCGAGAGGACAAAGAGGCGGCAGAAGCGTTGCAGCAGGCGGGAGTTCCAGCGACTCCCGTGGTTAATGCCAGGGATCTGCTAGAAGATGCACAGTTGATGCACAACGGTGCGGTGGTGGAAGTCGATCATCCAGAGGTCGGCCCCCGCCCTATTATCGGCTTGCCCTGGCGGCCTGGCGGTACGCTGTCTGCCCCGTACCGTCACGCGCCGCTGTTCGGCGAGGATAACGACTACGTGTTAGGGACTCTGCTTGGCTTGAGCGCCGGCGAGATCGCTCGACTGAGGGAGGAAAAGGTCATTTACTAGACGTCCCGATTGTGGACGACTCAAGGCAACGGAGGGCTAAGGAATGCTCGATTATAGAGCGTATAAGACAATTCTTGTTCACAAGGCGGAAGGAGTGGCGACTCTAACACTCAACCGTCCCGAGCGTCTGAATGCGATCGGCGGTGGATTGCTCGAGGAACTTACAGAGCTGTTCCGCCTAGTCAACCTGGACGAAGATGTCAGGGCGATACTCCTCACTGGAGCCGGCCGCGCCTTCTGTGCCGGAGGCGACTTGCGTGAGGCGGCCGAACATGAGGAGCCGACCGTCGATGCCATACCCAACGTTGTCGCCACCTTCCCACAGAAGCCGCGTGAGCTTTTCATGGCCATGCTGGATGTTCAGTCACCCATCGTTGTGGCCATGAACGGCGACGCCGTGGGCCAGGGAGCTGTAATTGCACTCATGGGGGATATCGTCATCGCCGCCTCCACTGCGCGCATCGGTGACACCCACGTAAGAGCTGGTCTCGTCCCGGGTTGTGGCGGCACGACCATCTGGCCACTCCTCGTGGGCATTAACCGGGCGAAGGAATACCTTATGACGAGCGAGTTGATCGCGGCGCCAGAGGCCGAACGTTTGGGCCTAGTCAATCACGTGGTACCACCGGAGGAGGTGTTGCCAACGGCGCAGGGTTTCGCCCGGCGGCTCGCTGAGGGCCCGAGCTGGGCTATTCGTCGGACCAAGGCCGCACTCAATGTGCTCATTCGAGAGCAGGCCGAGAGGGTAATGGATCTGTCCTTGGCTTTCGAGGGCCTCAGCTCGATGACACGGGACCACCGGGAGGGGGTGCAAGCATTCTTGCAGAAGCGCCCCGCACGTTTTGAACAGCCAGGGAGAGGGGGTGTTTAACTGCGCGTTTGGAAGGGCACGCTATGGTACGAGGATATCGCCGTAAGTATTTCGTTGGTCTGACCTGTGGATGAGTCAAGACAGTATCGAACGCACAGAGCAAGCGAAAAGGAGCGAGGAATGGCAGAACTAACGCCGGCGCGAGCAGAGAGCAAGAGCCCGAGCGCCTTTGATGGCCTCTATGTTTTCCCGCCGGACGTGAACGAACCGCGTCTGCTAGGAAGCAAGTGCCGAGGCTGCGAGCTGGTGATGTGGCCAAAACAGTCGCTGTGCGCGAGGTGCTTCGGGGCCGATACCTTCGAATTGCCCCTGAGCACTACGGGCATCGTTTGGAGCAGCACCATAGTCCATCGCGCTCCTGCCGAGTACACTGGTTCTGTCCCCTATGTCTTGGGCATCGTGGAGTTGCCCGAGGGGGTGGGCATCAGGAGTATCTTCGTGGAATGCTCGACTGATCAACCTCCGCCGATCGGGACGAAGATGGAGCTGCTGTTCCAGGACAGTGGGAAAACGCCCGATGGAGAGCGGCAAGTATCGCACGTCTTCCGGCCACTAAGATCGGACAGCTGAGGAAATAAGGGAGGTCGTTCAATGCTAGAATGCGTCATAGCCGGCGCCGGTATACATCCGTTCGGAAGATTTCCTGATAAGACGATAGGCGAAATGGGTAGGATTGCTGCCGCCGAGGCCATGCGGGAATCGAATCTGGAATGGAAAGACGTGCCGATCCTCTACGCAGGCTCGTTCCTCTCCGGATCTTCGTGGGGCCATTCAGTGGCAGCGGAACTTGGCCATCATGATATCCCAATAATTAACATAGAAGCGGCTTGCGCGAGCGGAATCGTGGGGCTCCAGCAAGCGCATAACGCCATCTTGAGCGGCCTATATGACGTCGCCCTCGTAGTCGGTGTCGAAAAGCAACAGAAGGGTTTTATGCCCACTATCAACTTGCCTATGTGGCAACGTCTCACGGGGCTAGGGGTTTATCCTGCCTACTATGCGATGCTAGCCCAGCGTCATATGCATGACTACGGAACAACGGCTCGGCAACTCGCCCTGGTATCGGTCAAGAGCCACAAGAACGCGTCGCTTTGCCCACATGCACACTATCGTCAATATGGGAATCTCACAGTAGAAGATGTTTTGAATTCAAACATGATATGCGATCCTCTCACTCTCTACCAGATCGCGCCAGTTAGTGACGGAGCGGCCGCTGCAGTGCTCATGACGGAGAAATTCGCCAGAAGAAAGGGCATTTCACAGCCGATTAAGATAAAGGACATTACGGTTAGTGCCGGTCGATACGATCCATTTTCCTTGGCCTCGCCAGCCGGTATTCAGGAATGGACGGCTCAGCAGTCTTACACGAAGTCTGGGATAAGCCCCCAGGATTTGGATGTCGTGGAGGCCCAAGATGCCACGACTATCGCGGAGATCCACGGCACCGAGGCGCTCGGACTCTGCGCCGAGGGTGAAGGGGGGAAGTTGGTGGAATCAGGCGACACATCGATAGGAGGGAGGATCCCTGTGAATACCGATGGCGGATACCTCTCAAGGGGAAACGCGACTGGGGCCGTTGGCCTTGCAGGTTTGATCGAAGTTGTCCGCCAACTGAGAGGGCAGGCGGGGCCGAGGCAGGTCGAAGGAGCCAAAGTCGGCTTGAACGAGACGCTGGGGGCGGGCCCACTTGTTCCGTCGCTATCGTTGTTCGCTAAGTTCGCCAAGCTGCTGCGGTGTCATGGTCGGAGCCTGATTGCGTAGCAGCAGGCTGGGGATGACTCCTCGGCAAGCCTGCGCTCGGCTTTAACGAATGTCGTTTGAATAAGGCCGCCTTCGCGAGCCTGCTTGGGCGAATCGTCCGGTTGTGCCGTTACAGGCTGTCCCTGGATCAAGCCAGGTACGAGCGCCAATGCGCCCTCCATATGTCGGCAGCCAGGACGTTCGCAGCCGAGACGGCGGTGAAGGCCTCATCGGACGCTTTCGCTTTTCAGGAACTGGGCGCCTAAGGCTACATGATGGACCAGTCTATAGAGCGGCATCACCGCGACGCTGGCCAGCTCATGATCGTGGAGCGGACGAACCAACTCCGGCGTCTGGTCATCGCAAAGGCAGCGGCTGAAGGGGATATCATGGAATGGCAGAATACATCCCGAGCCAACGACCGACACCTACGTTGATCAGGAGACAATCTGCCGGCGAGCTCCATATGTTCTTCGTGGGCACTCTTTACGTGCCAGTCGCCGTCGTCATGACCTCCGATATCCGCTAGACCTTACGGCTAGCAACCTGGGCGAACACTCTAGTCGGACACCAATCACCAGGAGCGGGAAGATGGCAAATCAGGTGGGAAAGCGATACTCCTGCAGCAAGTGCGGCTCTGAATTCATCGTCACGAAGCCGGGCGGCGGCCAGCTCATTTGCTGCGGCCAGCCCATGGCACAGAAGTAGAGAGGGCAAAGAATGGCTAACCACCTAGGTAAGCGATTTCGGTGTAGTAAGTGCGCGACAGAGGTCCTCTGCATCAAGCCCGGCGAGGGCAAAATCGAATGTTGCGGCCAAGCCATGAAGCTCATGCAGCCGAAGATCCTCCCGTCTGCCGACTGACACATTCCAAAACATCGATTCTCAGGTCCTTATTTGTCGGAAGGGCTTCGCTTTGCCCGGCGAATCTCCGTCAAACCAATAGAGCACTAGGGTTACAGAGCCCCAAAGCTAGCAGCTCACCGAACGAGCAGTCTTTTCCGCCGCTGAAATCAAGGCGAACAAGCCCGCTGAGAGTATGCCGACGGCAACGATTGAATTGCCTGATTCCGGGTGATGCGGTTTCTCTTGCTCTTTCTAGTGTTTGCTCAGCGCCGATCCGGGAGTTGTAGCGTCGGCGAAGGGTTTCAAGCGCGGGGCACTTACCACAACGGGGGCGGAGCCGCTTGCCAGGCGCAAGCGGACGCTCTCTCTATCTGATCGCGTTTTCAAATGGAGAGTCTTGCTGGTTCCCCATCTTGGTCTAGCGGAGGAGGTATCGTGGAGGCCGCTTCAGGACAACATAACACACGATCTTCCGCGCCTCCGCAGCAATGAAACCGGATGCCTCCCGCTTAGGCTATTAGGTTTACCGCCCCCGTGCCGCCAGCGTCAAAAGAACAAACAAAGGAACGACCTGCCAGGGCGCCCCACGGTGATTAGGGGGTTCGACCGGCTGAACAGATGATAACTGTGAGGACTTTGCTGTCGTCATCGCTTCGCCGCCAAAGACTTACAAATGATTGGGAAGCAAAGGCTCCAGCCATGACCCTCTCAAGACTCAAACGGGAACCAGAAACCCTTGACAGACGGCAACCGGCCCGCCACAATAGCGCTGCTTTGACGCCGCACCGACGTCCATCGACTCTGGCAGCGGAAGATTCAGGAGGAGGTTCTCGTATTCACTAGTTCCTCCGCCTGAATCTTCTCTGAGGATTGCCGCTCGCAGATTCACAATAGGCGTCTTCGGCGGGATTTCCGTCCTGATTGATGGGGTTCAGGAGGTCGTGGGTTCGAATCCCACCGCCCCGACCAACAGATTCCCCCCAGATTTGAGAAAGCGGGTTTGAAATGACGCAAAAGAAGCTTAGAGAACACATAATTACCTATACCCCCAGGGCGAGTTTTGAAACCCTTTTACAGGGGTTTCTGCTTTCTATGGAAGCAGAAGGGAAATCAGCGGCGACAATTACTGCCTACGCCGATTCCGTCAGAAGGTTCATTGCCATATCCAAACAACTTGGTCTCCCGCAGGACGCGAAACGCCTCACAAGGGATGATGTGAGGGCTTACGTGATCGAGCTAAGGCGACAGGGTCTTGCAGTCGCTACAGTGCGTGATTATCTGGTTGGATTGCGCTTGTGGCTTGCCTGGCTCAAGAGCGAGGGAATGATCAGGAGCAATCCGTGCGATGGGATTAAACTGCCTCGGCCTGACAGGAAGGCGATGAAGACGGTGCCAGCGGACAAGGTGAAGCAGCTAATCGAAGTCGCTCGCCGCCAGCCGGAAAGAAAGGCGTTCCGAGATGAGCTGATAATCCTCCTGTTCTACGACACTGGCATCAGGGCATCAGAACTTGTCGGCCTGAACATGGAGGATGTTGACCTGAATCAACGGCAGATATTCGTCAGGGGAAAGGGACGGAAGGAGCGCGTACTCGGCATACAAGGACGGACATGCATCGTGGCATGGCTGTACGTCGCCAACGTCAGAGGCTTGGAGCCAGGGCCATTCATTCAGGGGCGAACAGGGCAGCGGATGCTGCGAACGTCAGTCACCCAATTACTTGCCAAGCTTGCGAAGAAGGCGGGATGGCCTGCAAAGTCCTGCTCGCCTCATATGCTCAGGCGAGCGTTTGCCGTTGACTACTTGCGAGCAGGTGGCGACCCGTTCACACTGCAAATCCTGCTCGGACATGAGCGCCTGGACATGTCGCGGCACTATGCTGAGGCCCTAAACGCGAGTGACGCGTTGAAGGCACAGAGAGCGCACTCGCCTGCAGCCGCCTTGTTCCAGCAGTAGAAGACCAGCGCCAGGAGAGGAGGTCGTAATGGCCTCCTCTCTTCTTGTCTTCTTCAGGATGTTCTCACGTGGACAGTTTCACACATGCCGATGGCAGTCTAGCAGCTAGCCATTGACGGAGGGGAAGTCGCTATGGCCTCCCTTCTTCATGTCCGCAAGGCCTGATGGATTTCCAATCGGGATTGACTCGCGGCCCTGCCCCGAAATCGGCTCAGTAATAGCAACGTCAATGAGAATTGACGTTACAGATGATCGGCAGATTCGCGCCCCATAGGTTGGGTGCAGATCGAGACACGCCTCCTCCCTTTTCCAGCCTCTCCCAGATTCACATTTGCCCTTTTGCCTGCTTGGGCGTTTACGCGCTTGTCACTGACGCGGAAGCTTGACAGCGGGTTATTGCGGGGTTGATGATCGTGTCAACCGATGCGGGGAGTCGTCATAGATGGTCGAGCTTACCACTGGACAGATTGCCGGAATCGTTGGGCGGACTCGGGAGGCAGTAAGGAAAGCCGAACGCGTAGGGCGCGTGCCTCTGGCTCAGAGACAGGGGCGCGTCCGGTTCTGGCGCGATGACCAGGTCCCCGCAATCTGCAAAGCCTTCGGCGTCGACCCGCCGCCGACTCAAGAGGAGCGCCTGCTGCAGAAGCTTTCGGCGGCGCTTGGCGTGGGAACACCCGCCGACCTGGACGAGCTTTGCGAGCACCTTGCACCCCTGATCCGGCAGGCTGCTGAAACACTTCTTGGCGACGACGCAGTTCAGGAACTAGCGGGGGTTTAGCGATGCCCTGGGAGACGGACGATATACCCTATCACAAGGTCTACGTAGATAACGAGGATGACCAGCAGGCTCTAGCCGAAGCGTTGGCTGGTGAAGGCACCGAGATAGATGGACTGGATGCCGCTCTCTGCGACGACGACACAGTAGCGGCTGAGGCAACAATCCTGCGCCCATTCGGAGACGGCGACTATGCCCTTCGAGTAGCTAATCAGCTTGCAGCGACTGGACGCCAGGTGTCCGTCCTTGAATACGAGCCTGGATATGTCGGCGAGGTTTGGCGGGGGTCTAGTGCTCTGGAACTAGAGAGGCGCAGGGACGTTCTGCGTCGGGTACTTCGAAGCTTTCCGCTGGAGGCTATCAATGCTCCCAATCAGCAAGCCGTTTCGGTGCCAACCCCCCAGATCATTACCGCAGGCTCGCTGAGGGCAATCCGGCTTGCTGATTTCTTGCGCGAGCCAAAGCCAGCTATCAGATGGTCGCTGGATCGCATTGTTCCTGTTGGTGGCCTAGCGATATGGGCAGGCAAATACGGCAGCATCAAGTCCTGGCAGATGATGGACTTACTCCTCAGCATTGCCGAAGGGATTCCCTGGCTCGATACGTTCGATACGGCCCAAGGGCCTGTCCTATATATCGATGCCGAGAACGGGCCGCAAATTATGGATGATCGACTTACAAAGCTCATAGCCGGCCGAGGGTATGACTCGGAGTCGCCTTTCTACGTCCAGACTGCCGAGATGATCGACCTTGCCCTTCCCAACTACATGGGGTGGCTAGAGAGTCTCGTCGAGCAAATAAGGCCCGTCGCGGTGGTGCTGGACAGCCTAAACACCCTCTGCTCAGCCGATGATATTTCGTCTAAGGAGATGCGCCCTGTTCTCGTTCAGCTCAAGCACCTCGCCTTGACATGGGATACCGCGATTTACGTCATCCATCACTTCCGCAAGGGGGGACAAGGTGCTGATGATATCAAGGGTTCAGTGAATATCCCTGGCATTGCCGATTCTGTCGTGCTTGTCAGGAAGGATGACAAGCGGCTAGGGCAGGTTGGACTGACTCATCACAAGGGCCGATGGGGGAAAGAGGTCGAACCATTTGGGGTCGAGCTTGTCGAAGAGGCAAACGGAGACGTTCACCTAGAGTATCTGGCCTCCCAGGTAGCTGGCCCTCAGGTCGTCCAGGCCAAACAAGTCATCTTGAGCTTCCTCCAGCAGGCCGGTGAGACAGAGCGACCGGCAATTATTAGACACGTTGTGTCCCAGGTGAAGTGCAAAGACCGCACGGCGGCTGAGGCGGTGAGTCGTCTTCACAGGACCGCCTTATACAGAGACGTAACAAGGGCCATCCTGCCATCTATGGCCTTGCCGGTAGTCCTTGAGTGCAAGAGTGCAATGAAGAGTGCAGAGATGCTTGCATTGAATCGTCAATTCGAAGAGACACTGCAAACCCCCCAGATATAGATACGTTTGCACTCTTAGTCTGCAATCTCAACAGTGCAAGAGAGAGTGCAGGGGTAGCTCCGTTGGAGCACAGCGGGGTCGCTCTAAGCGGCGACTCCCGCTACCGCTGCTGCACTCTCAACGAGCAGAACTGCCCAATTTCACGCTTGCAGCCTTGGTACGTGGGTAGGAGATGCACACCCTAGAGGTGAGAGATGCCCCTTCTGCTTGAGACCAATGATCCCGAAATCCTGGCCACAGTGAAGATGCTGTTGGCGGAAGACCGCAATCTATCGCCGAAGATGCTGTCCGCCTTTTTGCAGGACATCGGCATCGACATGAGTCCGCAGCAGGCAGGGTGGTGGTTACGCCGAACGAGGGCCTTCAGAAAACGGCGCAGTAACTCAGGTGCCCTTTGGACGCCCATCCCAAGCCGCCTGCGCCGACTCTATGAGCAGTTCGGTTTTTATCACCAAGTTGCTCAGAAAGCAGTCAGATAGTGCGCACTGCATTATCACTCAGAAAGTCATTCCGCCGAGTTCGATATGACTCGGAAACATGATTCGCCAGACAGTTGGGGGAGTCTCCCCGATATCCGCATAGAGGAAACACGTAGTGTTTCCGATGAACTACAGATTGAAGGAGGGTAACGAAGATGAGTGAGGAGATCGAGAAGACGGAGGAATCAATCGACACGGCGCAAGAACCAGCGATCGAGACTGAAGAGTCTGTAGCAGAGATGGACGTGCAGGTGCCGCCGTCAGACTTCAACTCGCAACCAGCGGTCGATCAGCCGGTGAGCAAGGAGACGAAACCAGGAGCGGCGGAGGGCATCGGTGCGATTGCTGGCGGTGTCGACAAGGAGCCGACGGCCCTTGATCGGGATAACCAACTCGGCCTAATCTGCTCGCCCTTGGTGCCTTGGGTGGTCTCTTTCTGCTGGCACAGCGGAAGAGCAGCACGACCTCAAGTCAGTAGCAAAATCCGGGAGAGTCGACGCCAAGGCAGTGTCCTTGTGTGTCACACGGAAGGTTGAAAGAGAAAGGAGATAAGAATGACTTGTTACAGAATGGTTTTAACCTTGCCGCCGGGCGTTCTCGGTCTCGGATTCAGCTCTATAGCGTAAAGAACTTACAAGAGGCCTTCTGGTCAGGGATGCGAGACGTTCATCCGGGCAGCGACCAGTTTCTCGAAGAAGAACCAGGCTTCGTCCTCGATCACACCCATACCGATGACGATGACGAACTGGAGCATACCGTCGTTCCTTATCCTTTTGGTAAAGAGGATGTCGGTGTCGTACGTCTTACGTGCTGGCGCAACCTCAAGGACTGGTTGATAAGTGAGTACGATGACATTCTGACAGCGCACAGCCGCGATGGCAGCGCCTCGGTCGTCATCCTTCCGATGCGATTCCATGAACACGAATCGGGAGCAACGAATTAGCAGACTGATGTGTAGCTGGAGTTGACAGCGGGAGAGACCCGATCGGCTGGTCGGATACCGCAAGTAAACGGCTCTACAGCCGTGCTAGACCGGGCCGTTGATGGGGGATCAGTATGTTGTCCCGAGCAATGCGGAAGATTCGTGCTTAGAACGAAGTCAGCGCCATGAACACGATAGCCGAGCGAGTAAGAGCGTCGATGGGGCGCAGACGTGAAGCTAGCACCATCGCCAGCTACGCTGCGTTTAGCGAACGCTTTGCCCGTTTCGCCCGCAAGCAGCAGGACTTCACCGAGGACGATGCCCTTCGGTACATCGACCACCTGATCGACAAGGGCTACAGCGACACGTCGATTCGTTGGAGCTACCACGCTCTCAAGCGGGTATATCGCGCGACTGGCTGCCCCTTCACTATCACTTTGGAAGACCTGCCAATCGGCCTTCGTGGGCCAGCACATCGACCTGTCCTGTCTAAGGAGGAAGTCGCTCGTCTGATCGCCTTCACCCGCGCTCACGGCACAAGGGAAGAGAAGTTCTACCTAGCGATGAGCACGACATACGGCCTTCGGCGCATCGAGCTTGCCCGCCTGACCAGGCAGAGCTTCAGCGAGGGCACGGTCAGGATAGACACGGCGAAACACGGCGAGCCGAGGGTTCATTTGGTTCCGAAGGAGATAAAGCCAGTTATCGGGGAAGCGTTGCGAGCTAATGCCTCGGGCTATTCACCTTCAGGCTTGACGGTCATGTTCAGAGAACTGGCGAAGCGAGCGGGATTGAAACGAAATGGTTCTCTTGGTTGGCACAGCATCCGGCGCTCGCTCGATACCTGTCTGCTCGACGCCGGTTTGCCCTACTATACGGTGAAATCCTTCTTGAGGTGGCGAGCCTCACCATCCGATATGCCTGGGTACTATCACCAACCTGACCCGATCTCAGTCGACCGTGAGGTGTTCCGACTTCATCCCTACATTCGCCTCTGGTGCTGAGGATGGCTCGCTGCTCGCGTTGCAACGGTCTTCTCGTTCCTGACCCTTGAGAGAGACGGCACAACCCATTGCCTCGCTTGCGGCCATGTCGAGTACCCACCGCGAGTCGTCGCGGCGTCGAGGGAGTCGGCGCAGGCGCTCGCGGCGGCGCTGAAACGTCAGGAGGGAAGTGTAGCACGGCGGCAGGCGTCCCGCCGCCTGCCCCTAGAAAACGCCCAGAATCGCAGCACACGGCGCGTCGACGTGGGGAGGTTGCGGGCTAGACTGCCCCAGTCTGCTCCTTGCCCGCGACCGCGTTGTAACGCGGGAGCATTCCGTGATCACTTCTATAGCGGCTAATCCACTCGGTCTCCCAAAAATCTCGTTCCGCCTGATCGTTGACAATAGAAAACCTGATGGAGTCGAATAGGAGTCCGTTCCCGAGGTGGGCGGCTACCCGATCATGGATGTTCTTGCTTTGTCCGATGTACACGACTTCGTTACCATAAACAAGCTCATAGAGCCCTGGCTCCGACGGAAGCTGGCTGCGGTCTTTGGTCTCCTTCTCGAACGCGGGGCACAGTCGGATCACCCATAGACTGTGAATGTTGTCCCATTCTGGCTCAAAGCGGCGAGGAGCGCCATCTGCCGTCCCCTTCCGGCTGGCAACCGCCCTTATCCAGTCGTGCCCTTTTATCACCGCGTTCGCCTGTACGGCTCGGCCACGCCACCGCCTGCCGCTGCCGCCGTCGCCAATAATCGTGAGTTTATCGGGTTCATTCTTGTCGTTGTGAAACCTGAAGCCGATCCGGCGATCGTCGTTGTCGCAAAAGAGCGTTGCCCATTTACACTTGTCGATCTCAGCGCGGGCGACAAAAGACACATTGAAGGCGAATGCTCCGGCTCTGACGGTTACCATTGGCTTGTCAACGTCCAGCCCTGCTGTTCGCTTAACCTTCACTAAGTCGCCCATTCGCAGGCACCCCCTCTGTTTTTCTTTTGTAGATCCATGTCCGCCCGCAGGCCCCCATTGCCGCCCGCAGGCCCCGTGTCCGCCCGCAGGCCCCGTTGCTCCCGTGGGCAAGCCTAGCAATCCTGTGACCGCCCTGTCAAGGGTCGTGGGTAAAAGGGTTTTGTCCGTTCAAGAGCGCCCTTGACGTGCTTGACGTAGGTATTCATACTCGCCGCTATGAGGACCGTCACTGTCACCGTGCTCCTGACTCGATTGTCGCCGTTGCGGCTGTGAGTCTTCTCGCAGGAGGTATATTTGCCTCCCCCAGCATCACCACGCGGATGAGCGTGGACAGCGCTGGGAATCAAGGGAACGATTCGAGGGATAGTCGCTAGGAGGGACATTCATGAGAGTGGCAATCTACTGGTCTGGATTCGCCTTTGCCACAGTAATCGGAGTGCTCGCTGGAATCGCCGGAGCGGTGTTCTACTTCACGAGTCTTTGGCTAACTCTCACCGGTGGGGGGTTCGGCGGATTCCTCTTGGTACTTTTCCTGGGCCCCATGGTTGTCGCCCTAGCCGTGGGATTGCTGACCCTGCCAGCCCGTCTCGTTGGCGCTGCGTTGATGGCTCTTAGCGGCTACGACCCTGAGGCGTAGGGACGAACGAGGCGGTGGAGGGTGAATCTGAGGCCCACGCATACTCCTTAGTCTAACGTGGTGCCGCGCTACCGAAACGCCACGATTAGGCGCTGATCGAACCTCTCTACAAGGCTCTCGACGTCCGCAGTGGCTGCGGGCTCTTCCAGAGCGCCTATATCAACCATGGCAACAGCCCGCCCTCGCTTGATATAGACCATGTAGTCCACAAAAGTAGCCTCCTCGCCTGATGCTGAGTCTTTGACCCGCTCCACCGTTTGACACGCGAAGGTACCCTCACCGAAAGCGCGGAATGGGACAATCGAGGCATCAACCCCGGTCTGGACGAAGGTAGTGGCTTGTGCTGACCAGTGCTTCTGGGTACGTACGCTGGCAATCAAGTCGTCAACGGACATGGACGCAACCTGCGCGAAGACTTCGTTGGAGCTCGCCTCGGTATCGAAGAGGCTGACGAAGATATCTATGTTCAGGGGGCCGCGCAGGGAAAGAAACTCCTTGTCAGAAGTCGCGCTTTGGTACTTCGGGACATTAGTGTAGTGCGCCACATAGTCGATTCCACCCTGGATCTCGTTTGCGTCCTCATACTGCAAGGCGAAGCCGTCGGGCAGATCGCTCTGCTGCAAAGCCAACTGCTCTAGCCGTGCCTTATCAGTGGGAGGGAAGTCTGTAGGGATGGTCAAGCGCACACCAGCTGGAGGCACTACAGTCGGTAGCGGGGCGATGGTCGCCTGCACTCCCGTCGGAGGCACTGTGGGCGGTCGCTGGGCATTGCCGCCACTGCCGCCACCACATCCGCTGACCAGCATAGCGGTCAGGAGTATGAACAGCATGCGTCTCATGGCTCCCCCTATCATCTACCCTGACAGCCAGCTGATTCGGCCTCCTCTTCGGTGCCACGCTACCGCTGGAGGCCGCGCCTCGACCTGCTGCCGAGATTACTACCGCGGGTTGTTGTTGAAGTAGTCGACCAGCTGGCTTTCTCGCGCATTCAGTCCTTGTCCTTCCTGGATAGTCTGCTAAATGGGAGGACAATCACCGAGATGGCAACGAGGGCCACAAAGCCGAATAGCCGTCGAATCCAGATGAACCCCAATCCGTATGAACCAAGCGCCTGACGTTGCCAGGACTCCAATTGACAAGCGGCCCTTTGGGGATTAGCTTCCTCGGCAAGTTGCCGGTATTTAGAAGGATTGACCTGAGTGTCTCGACCACAAGATGTGCAGAGTATTCTGGTATCTGTATTCAGGGGCAAGATGCGAGCGGAGTTTAGTGTGACGCTTCGATTGATTCTGTATCCCTGATGCAACGTCGGTTGGGCGCAGTACTGACAGAGCAATTGGCCTTCCCATTCGAGATCAGCGTTTCTTTGCCATGCATAGCGCAGGCTCACCTCAATCGCCTCCTAACGAATCTGACGGATAGGCGCATTGTACACCTGTGAGTCAACGCCTTCTTGACTCGCTTGGTGTAGGCATTCATACTCGCGGCTATGAAGATCCTCGTCGCCGTGCTCCTAGGCTGAACCACCGCTATTGGTCGCTAGCTCGAAGAAGGAAAAACAGAGCAGTTAAGCCCATAGCGCCATCGTTGCTCGACAACTGACTAAGGAGGCTTTTCATGGCCAAGACGCAACCGGAAGAAATCCGAAATGCCTTCGAACAGGGCCCGTACGTGCAGGTGGCCGCGTTCTGTGAGCGCGTCCTACGAGAAGCGGACGGGGTACTCTCATTAGTCAGAATCGTGGATGTGATAACACACACAGAGCGCAGGCCCGACGCACCCAAAGAGATGCCGGAGATGCACTACCCTTTGACACTTGTTTTGACGCTGAAATCAGGGCGGGCAAGAGGTCGCCATGAGATTACCATAAAGCCAGAGCTGCCTTCTGGAGGATCGTTGCCTCCATTCACTTTTACCGTTCAGATGGAGGGCGAAGGCAGGGGGGTGGGTGTGGTATCTCAGATAGACATTCCATTTTCAATGGAAGGCCTATACTGGTTCATCGTCTACTTTAACGAAGTTCTTCTTACTAAGATACCTTTAGAGATTCGATACTCCAGAATGGTTGCGGGATCGGCATCGAATCCTTGAGTAGTTCCGACGTGGAGGATGTCGCTGTGTCCTCGGCCTCCGTGCTCGGGTACCGAATCCAGATGATTGCTAGTCCAGTGTCGTAATGACGGAGCGCCATTCTTAAACTCCTCTCTGTCCTCAATCCAGCATGGAACTCCGAGAGGAGCAATTCGATAGCCCCCGCCAACTGCCCCGCAGCAGTATCTGGACTCTCAAAGTAAAGCGGGAGTCGCGGGACGAGCCAAGACTCAAGATCGTGCAAAGTGGTGCGTCGTTTAAGGTAGTCCTGTAATACTGACCAAAGTCCAAAGGCGGCACTCATGACGAATTCAAGAGACTCCTTAGATGAACTCGAATACGTCTCCGAGTCGATTATAAGGGACGCATTCAACAAAGGCCGTTTCTTTGAAAGGGCAAAGAGCGGTGAATTGCGTCATCGCATTATGGATTACAACACACATCTCAGTAGCAGGCAACGGAGGAAACTGGGTGAACCCAAGGAACCCAGGTGCACTCGAAGTCAAATGGTAGCGTACTATGACCAAGCCGGCAAAATGGTGGCCGCTGTTCATCAATATAAACGACGCGACGGCTCGCTTCGTGGCCTTCCTGACCCAAAGCGGCTTGTATATGGCAATCGTCGACTTGCCGTGAGACAGGCTTCAGAAGACTCTTCGTGAGTGCTGGCCTCCCTGTTCATATTCGGTCGGCTAGACCGAAGGTTTTGTAGGGCGCGATGGCTCGCTCCGTGGCAGTCGCCGCCGCGTATCAGGGCGGCGTGGTGCGCCTAATTAGACTAGCTTCGCACGACGGAGGAACCGGGGGACAAATAGAACCGGCGCGAGAACTAGCTTGCAGATTCGCGGCTACTCCCAAACCAAGCGCTCTAAACCTGGCTGAGCCGCAAGACAAACTGAAGATCGAAGTGCTAGCCGACCTTCTGAGCAAGGCGATGGAGATTAGCATCTTGCAACCTCTCCAACATGGCCATCAGCTTCTCGTGTTCGCCACCACTCAATACTCCGAACATCTCCTCGTGTAAACGCCTGTAAGGTTCAGAGACGCTCTCCAAAAGGCGCTTACCGTTCTCTGTTAGGGCCACAAGGGTCTTTCGCCGGTCTTTGGGGTCGTTGATGCGTTTGACCAAACCACTATCTCCGAGCCGGTCGATCATCGAGGTAACAGAGGGCGTGGCAACAAACAGCTGCCGAGCTATCTCCGAAATCGTGATGGGCTGTCCGGCATCCCGCAGAACCACGAGAACCTGCATCTGAGATACAGAGAGGCCCAAGGGGGCAAGCTCCCGATCAGTAACCTTTCGCATAATTGCCGACAGGCTGTAGATGAGCCAACCTTCACTTCCGATCTCCATCTCCTGTCCTTGCCTGCCTCATCTAAGACCGCTGAGCGTTGCAGACACGAGGCGTCTCCTGCTTCTCACGGCAACGATTCACACGCGATCCCGTCGTGGTCAGCGTCCAGTCCAAAGGGATCACCAGGATGGGCGTTGAAGCAAGCCTGCGCCTGGGCCTGTGTCGCGAAGTCGGAGCAGTTGCAGTCAGTCGCCGCACATGGCCCGCATACGTCTTGGCCTGGTGTTGGTGCAGGCGGGACATAACCTGCATGCGAGCTAGTGCTGGCGGTCTCCCAATTAGTAGCTATCGCCGCTTGAGCGTCCGCTAGGCTCATCTGTCCGCTGCAGACAGCATCGTGCAAGCGGTTCTCCACAACGTCTTTATCTCTGGCACCGTTCGGCTCAGCCCAAGGCTCAGGCCAAAGGTTATTGGGGTCAGTCGGATTGCCGCCGAGTTCTAGCGGAATCAGATGGTCTTCCTCGTAGTCGGACAGAGAACCTGTCAAACCGTACTTGGCCATCTGCTGTTGCTTCAGAGCGTTGGTGTAGTCGGTCGGAGGGCGAACTGTGTCAGTGTAGCCCACAACGCAGATCGTCGAGCCGATATTGCCTTGAGTCACACGAGGATCAATGGAGCCTGGGGTGCAGTTGTGATCAGGCAGGCCACCGATCGAGACGCATTGAGACGTGGGAACCGGGGTAGCAATACACTGCGCAGGCGTAGATAAGCCGCAGCTACCCCACATGCCTCGGTGGTTGTTGGCAGCATCACACTGCAGAGCCTGGAAGATGCCACCAAATGAGGTGTCGGGAGCAGAGCCGACAGCCTGCGCGTAGCCCTGCTTGATTAGCTCGCCGTTTAAGAAGGTGTCACACCCAGGCTTGATAGGATCGGTGTCCACCCAAACGTAGGCAAGCAGGTTACCATTCGTGTCCGTGCAGGACACATCACGAAGGAGACAAACCGTATGGTTCTCGACCAGACTCTTCACGTAGTCGGTCGCCTGCTGCGCGATGCATTGGTTCCCGACAGGAGCAGCCACGCCGATCAGGTGGACTTTGTAGGTCTGGCCGGAAATGATGGGGCAATCGTCTCCCCAATTTATCGGCAGGTTGACCTGCATTTCAAATGTGTTCCCGTCGATCACATGGGTGCCAGTGGCAAGGATGCAACGAAGTCCTGTGCCGAAGACGGCCAGCAGGAGGAAGGACGCGAAAAGGGGAAGGAAGATAAGCTTCCGGCGCATTTCACACTTCCCTGTGGCTAAACACGCGGTGGATGAGCCGATTATAGCGCACAGAATTGACTAGTCAATGCACTTTGTGGAGCCTAGAGGCCATACTGCTCGACAACACTTTTCAAAAAGGAACGTGACATGGACAGCCTAACGTACAACGTCAGAGAAGCAGCCCAAGCCCTGGGCATTGGAAGGAGTGCTGCTTATGAACTGGTTCGCACCGGCCAACTGGCAAGCATTCACATCGGGAGTCGACTGATTATCCCGAAACGCGCAGTGCGGGAGTTCCTAGGCTTGCCGCCGGAGGAGAACTTGTCGGAAACACCAGTGTCTCCAAGAACGAGTATCTTCGAGGAGGAGCAGGAGATGGTCTATCTGATAACGGTGCGGCGCGTAAAGGACACGAACCTAGGCAGGAACGACTTCTTTAACCGTCGTCCCTTCTAGAGGTTAGTCTCAACCTCGAAACACTGTAGTGTTGTGCCAGTCAAGGGCCTGCCGGTTTGGCTGTTTGCGAGGATCAGAGGGCAGCACAGTGAGCCGAGAGCCACGCAGCCGATAATACTCGCCGCCGTTCTCGAAGTCGTCTCTCAATCTCCGGCTCACCTCGAACCTGTAGTCGGGAGTGATGGTGACGTATCCCGTATCGAACAGCCGATGGATATCAGCGCGAAGCGTCAGCCCGTTTTGCAGATGGTTTGACGCTGGCCCCAGGTAAGGTTGGATGTGTGCAGCATCCAGCGTAGGAATAGACCGTTCACCAGTAACCGCACAACGCCACTGGTACGCGCTGAGGACGCGGACGCGAAATGAGCCTTGGCCCTCTCTAACGGCAAGCAACGCTTGCTGCCGAAGTCGCTCGTCCTCGCTCATTAACTGGAATTCGGGAACAAGTTCTGCTGGTTTCCCGTTATGAAGCAGGCTCGCCAGCTTGAGTCCTGGGCCTCCTGCAAGATTATAAGTCTTGTAGGTCATCAAGTTGGGATGCCAATCTTCCGTACTCCCCCAGGGAAGCCATTCAGTTTCGCGCAAGAAATGTGCCTCTCGCAGCACTATGCAGGCCACAGGTCTCTTGCCAAGAGCAACCTCTGCAGGAGTTTGTTTTCGATATTCGGCTATCCTCGCGATAAACCGATCAATCGAAACGTCACCGTTTCTCGTGCCGAATGCCTCCCAGGCCAATCCGATTGGCAAGAGGGCAAAGTGAGCAAAGAAACCATAACCGGCTACAGCATTAACGGGATGCTTCAGGCGGAAGAAGAAGGGTTCTCCTGGAATGAGGGCATTGAAGTGGGTTTGGGCTAGAGGCCGCCAGAAGTTGACCTCATCCAGGCGGCCATCTTCGGCAACGCTGCGAAGATAGTCAAACCAGCGTCCGTCCGTTGGGGCAACTACTGCATCCATGCTCCTGCTCTCGTCGAAAGGGATTTCGGCGGGATCATAGCGCACAGGCTTCATTTGTCAAGGTGCCTTACGAGGGCCAGAAGCCGCAACGGCGATACGTAGTTGCCGATAATCAGTTATAGGTACGCCATCAATGTTGACTCTCGATTTCATCGAGCGAGTCTTGCGAGCCATAGCGGGCAGGATGTCGGACAAGCTTCTCATGGCCGTTGCATTCCTGCTTTACGCAGGTGGTGGCTTGGCCTTGCCATTGACACTTAGGTGGCCTATGCCATACCTCGTTCTTGCAAACCTAGTATGTACCTTGTTAGCCGGAGTGCTGATCGTCCTGCGCTTGGAGCAGTTGGTACAGGCTGCCGATCGTCGTCACCTGATTGAATGGACTGGTAACCTGCGCCTCCTCAATGCAGACGAGTTCGAATGGCTTGTGGGGGAGATGTTTCGCCGTGAGGGTTGGCAGGTTCGAGAGAACGGCAGTCAGGAAAAGCCTGACGGCAATGTCGATCTTGAATTGACCCGCAATGACCAGCGAGTGATCGTCCAATGCAAGCGATGGGATTCCTGGATGGTAGGCGTCGACAAGATTCGTGAATTTGCAGGCACTCTTGCCCGCGAAAAACTCCCTCTAAGTGAAGGCATCTTCGTCACCCTGTCAAACTATACTGAGGCGGCACGTAGGGAGGCGAAGAAGATGGGCATGATTCTCATCGATCACAGTGAACTTTATTCCCGCATTTGGAAAGTGCGTCGTGTAGAACCATGTCCCATTTGTCAGAAACCCATGAGGGTTGACCCGTCCCGCTATGGTTACCTGTTGCGGTGCATAGCGCCAGACTGCCGAGGGAAACGCCGACTGAGCGAAGAACAAGGCCGTGCCATCGAGTTGCTGATGCAACCTCCGGCGGCTTAAGCCGAACTACGGCCAGTCGGAATGCCTCATTCTTTTGTAACCACACCTCTTCGAAGTCGACTTCTTGTAGCGCGCACATCTCAAACGTATAATCTAGGCGCGCCGCGGAGCTATGGGGAATCACAGCGAAAGGACTGGCAGAGATCAGGCACGGTCTCGTAGAGATGACGACCAACGGAGCAGCCGAGTAGCCTGCTGACAAACGGAGAAAGCGAATCGATCCAAGAAGCAGGCGGCTGAGCGGCTTCACGCAGTCACTGCGTTTGGGAATCGCTACAAGGCCAGAGGAGGTTCATCAGAATGCGACGAACTCTCAATGCTACAGAGAAGCAAGAGGTGCTTCAGCGACATGGCATGATTTGCTACGTAAACGGGCATCCCATCGAATCCGAAGCCGATCTGGAATTCCATCACATTGAGCCATACTCCCTTGATGGAGAAACGACGGTCGACAACATGGCCCCCGTCTGCAAGGCCCATCACCACAAAATCGGCTTGCTGTCGCTAGAAGAGTATCGTGATCGTCTGGCACTTGAAGAGTTCTTCGAGCAGTCTGACCGTCATTTGGATGATGTATTAGAGAGCAAGTTCGGAGCGGGTCATTACGGACTACCGACAGGCTTGACCTATTCCGACGGAAGCGCCGACCGAGTCAAGATTCTTTACAGCGACGGGCGGGGCGAGGAAGTCAATCTCTACGTTTGTCCGGCAACAGGCGCACGTTACTTCTACTCAGCGATCCCCTTGACAGCCCTGTCAAATGACGAAGAACTGCAGCCGCGACCTCTCGACGCGCGCCGAGTGTGGGATCTCTGCTCGCACCTTAGACGCCATACCCAGCTAGCGCCTTCGGTCGCGCGTTGGGTCGACAACAAGATTCTCTTGTTCGACGGGCAGCATAAGGCTGCGGCTCAGGCATGGATTGGTCGACGCGCCGTCGACTGCAAGGTGTACGTCGAGCCTGACCTCCACGATCTAAAGGATACGAATCTGGCAGCCCACGACCGGCTGCGTCAGATGGCCTTCTATACTTCCACCTTGATACGCAAGTACGCCGATTTGTTTAGGGAGGACTGGGCAGAATACCTCGAAGTGCCTGGGCCGAAAACAGAGGAGAAATTCGTCCGCTTCATGACCGACAGAAAGGGTCTGACACCAAACGATGCCGTTAAGCGATTGCAGTCCGCCATCTACGATGACATTCTGGATTCTCCGCAGAACCGCCTAGTCGAGTTTATTGCTGAAAGGAACCGCACTAGGAAGAACCCTCTCACTACCAGCAGTGTCCAGAAATCCTTCTTTCAGACTCTCCTGACGCCGCCGCCGCTAAAGGTTGAGTTCGAGAGTCCACAGGATTTCAGAGAAGTGGAGAAGACAAACCTAGTTCGGGTGATGAGCATGGTTGCTGACGAGGGATTAATCAACAAATGGAATCCGGAGGCAAATGATAACTCACATCACAAGGCACAGCGGATATTTGCGTCTGGTGTGCTGCGCGGCTGGGTTCCGATCCTCCGAGACGTTATCTCTCAAGTCCTGCGTCTTTATGACGGAGACGAGCGACAAAGACCGCTCTTCCGTGTCATCTCAGACGAAGACTTCGACCACATAAAGTCGCGGATGAGGAAGCTGTTCTCAGCTCAGTTGTGGAGCAGCCCCGACCCCGGAATTGACCAGCAAGTCACCGTGAATAACGCTGAATTCCAGAAGGAGTTCTTGAGGGAGCAGGGAATAACCGCCGCTTGGGTGTTGGGAGCACACTGAATTGCCAACACCACCGCAATGAGGCGGCTGGTAAGGGCCGCGTCGTAACATCGACAAGATCACGCAAGAACACCTTGGCGAAATGGTCATCTACGGCTCAGGTTGTAATCCGAGCATCTTCAATCATGATCGCAGTCATCGATGACACAGGTGATCCTGGTACCGGCGGCGCAGGTCGACCTTGGTTTGGCTATGTATCGTTGGCGATCCCCAATAGCCGAATCGCCGATGCCGTTGCTTTCAGAGACAGGGCCGCCACTCTGATGCCTGGTTCTTCAGGTCGCCCCGAAAACTGGCACAGTTCTGACAGATATGTGGATGACTTCTTCGGAACACTTCGCCTTATGGCTGAGGAACTTGGCGATTGGTCATGGCATGCAGTTCTGTCTAACACGACGATGTCGACTAGATCGACGGCACGTTACATTCATGATCCAGCTGAACATCGGCATTGGGTGTTGCTGTGGCTCCTTGAGCGTGTATCCTGGCTCGCCGAAGGCAGACGCGAGAAGGTCGTGGTCTTCGTTGAAAGCTGCGGAAGTGCAATTAGCGAGCCAGACCTACGCCAACGCTATCAGCGCGGATTGCCGAGGGGCAGAGGTGCAAACTACGAATACCTCGATGCAGGCTCGATCCATATCGCGCAGCCCATCCAAGTGCCGCTCTTGAATCTCGCAGACACGCTTGCTTACGCGGTCGGCAAGGCTGTTAATCCTCATAGTCGCCGAGCAGAAACGTATCCGGAATATCTGCGCGTTGTTTGGCCGAAAGTTTGGGCCGGCCCTGTATGGAGGAACCGAACCCTAGGCGCTTACGGATTCGTGCTTCTGCCTGACAGTCGACGTTCTGAGCACCTTGAAGGCTTGCCATTCGTGGAGGAGTGGCGTGAATCCCTCGGCTTGCGATACTAGAGCCTAGCTATCTCCCAGCTTCCACTCCCGCACCTCGAAAAGCATAAGAGGGAAGTGGCACACAAGGGTCAGTTGCAATCAGGAGCTGGCGACATGCCGGTTGACCTAGAAGCGATCAACAGCTTGATGGCGAAGTATGAGTCGCTTAGCGGGCGGGAGCGGCGCTCGTACAAAGAAGCGGATACGCGCACCAACTTCATCGATCACCTGTTTGCGGCGCTTGGGTGGGATGTGTACGACCGCCACGAGGTGGAGCGGGAGCCGATGACCAGGAGCGGGTTCGCTGACTATGCCTTCAAAATGGGCGGCGTAGTGCGGTTCTATTTGGAGGCAAAGCCGCTCGAAGACAACCTCTACAAGGAAGACTACGCAAGGAAGGCCATCACCTATGCCTACAACAAAGGTGTGCCGTGGGCGGTGCTATGCAGCTTCGCGGGCTTACAAGTATTCAACGCGGAGTGGGAGACGACCGACCTGAACAAGGCACGCGTGGTGAACCTGACCTGGCAAGACTACTCGGCGGCAGACTCACCGCTGCTCCTGCTATCGAGGGATGCGTTCAGCGAGGGGGAATTGGAGAAGCACGCGCAGAAGTGGGGCGGGATGAAGCCGCGCCTGCCCGTCGAAAAGAGCCTGTTCGAGCAGATGAGGCACTGGAGAGGTAACCTGTTCAGCCAGATCAAAGCATATCGCGCTGATCTCAGCCTAGACCAGGTCGACGAGGCTGTCCTACGACTGCTGAACAGGCTGATCTTCATTCGCAGTTGCGAAGACCGGCATATCGAGGAAACCAAGCTACGGACGGCGCTTAACGAGTGGGCAGAAGGCGGCTATCAGCCGCAGCTCGTGGAGGTGCTGCGCAGTGTCTTCAGCGAATTCGACGTGAATTACGACAGTGACTTGTTCAACCTGGCTCTGGCAGACCAGGTATTTGTGGAAAGCATCGCACTGAGGGACATCATAAGCGGCCTGTATGCACCTCCGAGGAGTCTGGCCGCATACGATTTCTCAGTTATGGACGCGGACGTTCTTGGGCAGGTATACGAGCAGTACCTAGGATACGTTGCCACGGAGGTCAAGACGGAGGCGGCGAAGCAGCGGAGCCTCAGTGACATGGGGTTCGAGGTAGAGCAACAGGAATTCGAGGCGAAGCGAGTAAAGCGGAAGGCACACGGAATCTACTACACGCCGAAGTGGGTGGTTGACTACGTCATCAACCAGACCGTAGGGCGTTACTTGGAGGAACACAACCACGACGACATCTTGAACATGACCATTCTTGACCCGTCTTGTGGCTCCGGCTCTTTCCTGATCGACGCCTTTGAGACACTGCTGGCGTATCACGCTCAGGTCGAAGGTAAGAGTCCGCGGGATTTGGGGAAGGCGAGAAGATGGCAGATTCTGACGGAGAACATCTTTGGCGTGGATTTAGACCAGCAAGCGGTCGACATAGCTCGGCTAAACCTGTTGCTGAGGGCAGTAGCGCGACGGGAACTCCTGCCTGGTCTACAAGACAACGTAGTATGCGGCAACTCGCTGATATCCGGCAGCCGCGAGGAGTTGCGCCGGTACTTTGGCAGGCGTTGGCAAGAGAAGCACGCCTTTGGCTGGGATGATCGCTTCGAGCGAGTTATGGAGCGAGGCGGATTTGATGTGATTGTAGGCAACCCGCCCTATGTGCGCATACAAACGCTGGATAGGAAAGAGGTCGACTACTACAACGACACGTACAATGCCGCAACCGGCAATTATGACATCTACTGCCTATTTGTTGAAAAAGGGTTGCAGCTATTGAGGCCAGGCGGCAGGCTCGGCTTCATAGTGCCCAACAAATTCTTCAGCGCGGCCTACGGAAAGGGGTTGCGTAGGCTCCTCTCGGAAGCTGAGGCCGTAGAGCAAATCGTAGATTTCGGAGAGGCACAAGTATTTGAAAGTGGCACGAACTATACGTGCTTACTTTTCTTGAAGAAGGCAGGCCACGACAAGGTCGTGTACGTCCCAGCTAGTAAGGCCGGTCAGGCGCGAGCGAATGGGCCTGATTTGGTCGACGCCGAGCGACATAGAGTGGCTGTCCAGCATGCGAGCCTAGGAGCAGGCCCATGGGTTCTTACGGGTGGGCGAGAGAGTGCGCTCATGGAGAAGATGTCAGCCGCAGGACGACCTCTCTCGGCTGTGACAAGCAGGATTTTCCAGGGACTGAAGACCGGAGCAGATCGGGTATACGTGCTGACAGTCGTACGGCGATGTGATTCGATCACTGAAGTCCGTCCCAGGATTGCCCGAAAGGACTTTCAGCTTGAAGCGGACTTGCTCAAGCCTCTCATAAAGGGCGCACACATGCGTCGTTACCACGTAGAAGCGCCGAGCCAGGTCGTTCTTTTCCCGTACAGGGACGGAACGGTCATATCCGGCGAGGAAATGAAGGATCGCTATCCTCTCTGTTGGAAGTACCTGCTGAGTTGCAGGAGCGTCCTAGATCGGCGGGAGCACGGCCTGTATCGAGAAGGGAATTGGCACGGATACTCTCGCATACAAGCGCTTGAGGTGATGGGCCTGCCGAAGATCATCACTCCAGACTTGGCGGCGTCTGCTCGCTACTCGTATGACGACTCCGGAAGCTTCTACTTCAGCGGCGGCGCAGCAGGTGGATACGGCATTATTGTGGACATTGGGGTAAATGCTCGGTACGTTCTCGGAGTCCTGAACAGCAGGGCGGCCGATTGGCTTCTGCGCAACGTCAGTACGAAGTTCAGGGGCGGTTACTCATCATATGAGTCGCGTTTCATCGGGAGGATACCGATACCGCAGGCTGGGGCACGGGCGACCGAGGCGGTGGCCAGTTCGGTAGACCGTATTCTGGAATTGCACGCTCGACTGTTAGCAAAGGGCGATGCACACGACGAGGAAAGGGCACGGATCGAGCGCGAGATAGAAGACACCGATCACGAAATCGATGACCTCGTGTACCACCTCTATGGGTTGACGCAAGCGGAGCGGGCAATCGTGGAAAAGGAATTCGAGCGGCCAGTGCTACCTGCGCCGCCGATGAGGCTGGGCTAAGGGGCGGCAGATGCAGGACAGGTAGCGTACGACGGAGGCAGCAGAATGATGCCTCGTTTCAAGACGTGAAGAAGTCGAGAGACTTGCCGTAAGCCCTCGCAAACTGCACTAGCTCTACCACGTCTACCCTCCGCTCCCCCGACTCACACTTAGAAACGAATGACTGAGGCTTACCCAGGCGTCGAGCTACCTCTTCCTGGGTCAGTCCTGCATCAACGCGAGCCTGCCTGAGTTTCTTCAGAAAAGCGTCATACTGGATTCGATAATCAGCGTTTCCCATGCTGCGCTGATTATGAAGAAGCAGCTTGCACTATCCCAAAACGGGATGTACACTAGCGGACGCGTAATAGCGGATGCTAATGTTGCGCAGCCGCAGTTGTTGGGCCACAATAGCGGAGATTGATACGGCATCAACTGGCCAACGAACCGAAAAACGGAAAGGACGCCGTCCATGTCCTCCAGATTTCGCGTCAGTCTCATCGCACTGTTTCTGCTGCTCATCGGCGGAAGCCTCTCGACGATAGCCTGCACTGGCTCCAAGAAGAGCGCCACGCCAACGCCAGAAATCACACCTGTGGCCATGTCGCTAACGACGGCGACGGGCAAAACCTACACAACTCAAGAGGGCGACACCCTCTACAGCGTCGCAGCTAGATTCCAGCCAGCAGGCGAAACGCTCGCCGACTACACGAACCGGTTGGCGCAAGCAAACGGTATCGATTCCTCAAACCCTGTTCTGAGTGCAGGGCAGGTGTTGAAGATACCGACGCTCCTCTACGACATGTACATAGTGCAGGCCGATGACACGCTTTACGGCATCGCAGCCACGTTCCAGCCAGCAGGAGAAGCACTTGGGGACTATGCCATCCGGTTGGCAACAGCCAATGGTATCGACGCTTCGAATCCTGTTCTGACTCCAGGTCAGGTGTTGCAAATCCCGCAGACACTGGCCGCAGCAACGCCGACAACGGCGATAAGGAGTACCGCAACGCCGACTGAGCCAACGGCCCTCGTCGTCTACATCATGTACGCAGTTCAGCCAGGGGATACCGTCGAGAGCATCGCTGCGCAGTACGGAATCAACCCGAAGTACATTACGTGGAATAATCCCAACGCTAACGACCTGACCAACCTGCAGGCTGGAGAGTTGCTACGGGTGCCCATGACCGACGGTATCATCTACGACGTCAAAGTGGGTGACACGCTGGCCGACATCGCCGCTAGGTACGGTGTTTCGGTTGATGACATCGTCAAATTCGAGGGGAATCACTTGAGCAACGCAGATGGCCTCATCGAAGACGAGATACTGTTCATTCCCAACGGCCAGCCGCCAGTGTTGCCAACCTCTAATACCGTACCTACACCGACGCCATTAACAACCCCGCAGGTGGGAGGAATTCAAGCAACATTCTCTTGATCGTCCTCTTATGATGGCTTGTCTGGTTGGATGGCGAGCCAAGTGACTTTGGAGGTGACACGCCCAAAGCAGGCAATTTCCTTTCAGACAGGGAGTCTGACACTTCGAAAAGAACAGCGACGGTGATCCGCAATGCAGAAACCGATCTGCTACCTCTGCAAAGGTGAAATAGACCCGATTGATCTCACCGTAAGAGAGGTGGTGACCAGCACTCGCCGTCTTAGTAAGGAACCCGAATCAGCAGAAGGCGTTGGATGCATCGGCTGTCTTCCTGGCTGTCTCCCTGGGATGTTCATGGCCGGAAGGTCGGCGACTGCAGAGAGGGAAGAACACCGAGAAAAGCAGGCCTTTCACAAGGAGTGTTGGCGTAAATACGAATCAAAACCAGGGTGTCTTAGAAGACTTGTAATCACCGGCTTCGAACTCATTCTTCTAGTCGTTTTTCTGTACTTGCTTTTCTGGTTGGGTGCCGTCGTCATCTCCCGAGCCTGACATCAAGCAATAGCTTGGGCGCTCTCATCCATACCTGACTTCACCAGCTATCCCATCGAAATGCTTCACCCGTGCCTTTGCTTCCTGGACGGTCTTCGCTGAGATACCCCAACCTCGCCCTTGCCTCGCTACGAAATCCTCAAGCGTCAGCAGATTGGGGAACCGCGCCACCACTCCATCCAACCGCTCCAACGTTTCAGGATTGGTGATGATTCTTTCGCAGACGGCAACCAGTTCGGGAGCATAGCCAACGTGCGTTTCTAACATCAATCCGCGATGTCGGTAACCGTCAGCTAGGTTGCTCTCGATGACTTTTCTGACTGCTTCCTGAAGCGAATGGACTTCGGGCAACTGGCGCATCTCGTTGCCTCCGACGAGCGAAGAGGCGCAGAGCAAGGCTTGCGGTGCGATTATATGCCCCCACAGATTGAGAACAACGAGGAGTTCATCTTGTGGCCAAGTATCTTTGGAGGAAAACAACGATAGCGTAGCTCGCACCCAGGAGCGCGAGCATCCGGATGTGTCTCACTGCCGCGTCAAGAACGACGTAACCGCACCACAGGGCAAACAGGCCAAGGCCAAGAAGGGGAGGATGTTGCAGCCCAATCACCACCAATTGCCTGATCGCATACGGCAGCACGACGGTCAGCACGTAGACCACAAAGCCAACAGAATCCCTCATGCTATTCGTCCTATGACGTCCTCAGGGAATAGGTCAGCAAGGCCACAGTTGAAAAACCTGCAGAGCTTCTCGGCGAAGTCTTTAGACGGGATGCAGTAACCAGCCTCGATGATGCTGTAAGTCCCCCGCTTAGTCCCCACCTCCTCCGCAACCTCGATCTGCTTGAGGTTCAGAGCAAGACGGCGATCTAGCAAACTGTTCGGAATGGCGCTAAGAGGCGCATCAGGTCTTCTGGCGCGTCGAGCCATCAGTCGATACTCCTCGCTGCTTCCTTCGCCTCGTGACCGAGCCATGTCATCGCCTGCCCGACATGAGTGAGAAGCCAGCCGGCGGCCAGGAGCGAATAGGCGAAGACATAGACGAACGCCTGCATGGGGCGGACATACCAAGGCACGTTCCGCTCCGTCTCTCCCTCTTCCCCTTCGTGCTGTCCCGCCACTAGGCCGTCTATCGCCTGGGTATCTGTTTCGGCAGCGGCCCTCAACAGGCGGGCACGTTCGGCTGCTGTCATGCTCGTGAGGTTGAGAACTCCGGCCATCTGCTCCCTCCCTTTGCCCTGTATCCGCGTATCTCGTATGGCTTCTAAGCGTATCTTAGCACTGCATAGAATCGTTGTCAAGTAGTTCGTTCAGGATTCTTTATCGCCCGTTCGGGAGTAAGGCACGTCCTGGCAATGGCCCACCGTCCGCCTGCCGCCTTTGATTTTGAATTTGATCGATCAAACAAAAACAAAAGGCAAACAACAAAAGCTTTGTCAGATTCATTTCATAATGCTGATTTCGAACACAAACTTGCCTCGTTTTTTTGTTTGTTTTTGTTTTGATCGCGCGCGCGAATAGCCTCGGCTGGTCTCCAAATTCCCTCGAAAACAACTGCTCTAACCCCTTGACATGCCCAAAGAGTAGAGGGACGATCCACCTGTACCAGTACTGCCTGTATACGATGCACGTTAACAATCGAAGAAAGCAACCCGACTGCTGGCGCTACCAGACGAACATGGAGGTACGCCAGAAATGACAGACACAGTTGACCCTCGGCTAGTACGCGAGCGCGACCGGATCAAGAACGCACGTGAGAAGCTTGCCAAAGCCGAACAGCGTGAGAAGCAGATCGCTGCCGAAGTGGAATTGACTAAGAGGCGAGCCGAAATCACGCAGGGAGTTCAGACGGCAGTGAAGCAAGCCCTAAGCACTCTCAAGCTAACGATTCCGGCAGATGGCCTGACGATCTTCGTTCACAGCGAGGGCGACAACGGGAGCTTGGGTGTCGATGTGAAGATCGGCAAGGTCAAGAGCAACGGCAACGGCGAACGGAAGTCAATCAGTTCTCTTGGCATCGACAAGTACATCCTGCCCGACGGTAAAGAGGTTACATCAGCCTCGGCGGGTGCTAGACCACTTCAAGCAGCCTCACGAGAACGACAGCGCCGCCAGGTTGATCCTCAAGTGGGCGAAGGACGCACCAGACGACGCCGCAACGGTGAAGGTAGTCATTGGCAAAGAGAGGATCAGCCTCTCGGAAGCCGTCAAACGAATCTAAGAGATGCAGCGCCAGCAGCCAGCGATAGAGAAACGGCGAGGGCAACTTCGTCGTTTTTCTTTTGCCCTCGTGGGTTGACGCGAGGGAGAGTGCGAGGGAAGCTAATGTTCAAGTGCGCTCCAGTGTCGAAGCGCACATAAACACGACGCTGGAAAGGGGGGAAGTTGGCAAGCGTCGAATCTGAGAGCGTTTTAGGAATACGACATAGATGGGGTTCAGGAGGTCGTGGGTTCGAATCCCACCGCCCCGACCAGTTTCCGAGTTCCGCCCCTCCCGGGGATTCACTCTCGAAGAACAGGGGCCGGAGCGATAACCGACAGAGGTCTAAGCCTTCGGCCACCAGCCCATCCACGTCTCTTCACCGCAGACCGTGCACTTGACCTTCCCCGCGACGAGCCCCTTGTGGCCGCATGAACCGCACTGGAACGTCTCCTGCAGACGGTAACCCACGGTATGCGCGGCATGCTGCCGTAGGTCACGCACCTGGGCCGCTAGCGTCTCGACCTGCTTAGTCAGAGTAGCCAGCTGCGTCTGAGATTTCGCGCCAGCGGCAGACTGAGCAAGCTTTGAGACAGCCTCCTCCAGCTTCTCGATCCGCTGTGCGAGGTCAGTGCCGGCGGCCGGACGCTCTCCGGCGTTCATCACTCGTACCGGCGGCGCCGACTGAACCGCTTCTGCGGCGGGCGGCGCGATGCTGGCTTGCGCTGCGGGAGGCGCTTGGCTTTCGCCCTGATTTGACATGACCGAAACGAGCGAGTCGATATCATCCTGGCCCAGCACGGATTCACCACCGGAATCGGAAGGGCTCATAGTAGCACCTCCGTGATTAGTTTGCTCATGCACTCAGCGCGCGAAAGATCGAGATCGTACGGCTCCTTCAAGTTCTCCCCGTTCTCAGCACAGACCCTGATGATCGGCCTGGCAATATGCCCGATGTTCGGATTCGAAACGATTCCGATTTCGCCGCTGCTCAGCTTGACGGCCAGGCCGGCAGGGTATTGGGGGATTTGCCTGGCGAAAACCTGGACGAGCTCCGGATCAAACAGGTCCCCGCTGTAAGCGACAATGAACTCGACGGCATCGTGCGGGCGGAACGCATGGCGATAAGGACGCTCCGAAAGCAAAGAGTGATACGTATCGGCCATCGCGATTATCCGGGCAAAGAGACAAATGTCCTTCCCCTTCCGTCCCTCCGGATAGCCGGAGCCGCTCCATCGCTCATGGTGCTGCTCTATAGCCGTCAGCGCCTCAGCATCGAGGCCAGCGTCCTTGACCATTGCAGCACTCTCTCGCGGATGTCGGTGTAGGTAGTCCCGTTCCTCGTCGCCTAGCCGGCCGGCCGTCTCCAGGATCCCGGCAGGCAAAGAGAGGTAGCCCATGTTTTCCAGAATAGCCGCCAGACCGAGGTTCATCAGCTGCTTCTTCTTCAGCCCAATGACCGCGCCGATCAGCATCGAGAGCTCTGCCACCTTCACCGGGTGGATGTAATCATAGGCCTGAAACGACGACATGCCGCACAGATCCGGGTCGCCGAGAATGTTGGGAAGCAAACGCTCGGTCATGCTTGCGAGGGCCGGAGTCACCCGCATCAGTTCGATGCCGCTGATGCCGCTGGTGACGCCTTCACTGCTAACCAGAAGCATATGCAGAGCTTGAACGGCCTTGGCTTCAACGTGCGCTGAGAACAGGGCGCCGACAGGCACATCTCGAACGCGCGGGTCCTTGATGAGGATTTCTGCTGTTCCTGAACGAGCCAGCAAGCCCAGGCTCTCGCCTTCTAGTCGGTCGCCTTCACCTAGCAGCATCTGCCCGTTGATGTCGTAAACCGCTCGTCCGAGGATCATGCCCGGCTGAGCGTTTGCCACCGACACCCTGCGCACTTGATATCCTCCCTCGATGCGATCAGGCCGCTTGCCTCTGGTATGCGCTCGAACGGCGCCCGTCGTCTCTAACATAGAAGCTGCCGGACAGCCTGCTGAAGCCCGCTGCTGCGCCGTCGAGAAGAGCCTCTGTCCCGCCCAGGAACAGCACGCCGCCCGGCTTCAACGACTCGTGGAGTCTCTCCACTACGTGATGTCTGGCATCGCTGGAGAAGTACATGATTGCGTTCCGGCAGACTATCAGGTCGAAGACTCCAAGCGACTCGCCTGCAAGAAGGTCATGCTTTCGGAACTGCACGCGAGATCGAAAATCCTCTCTGATCCGATAGCCGTCTCCGCTGGGTTTGAAGAAGCGGCCGAGTTCGGCGTCACTGACGTTCCTCGTCTCATCGCCGCGGTAAGGTCCGCCCGCTATCGCGCGCTTCAGAATCCCCTCATCGATATCCGTCGCTACGATGCTATAGCCAGTTGAATGACCCAATTCATCGAGAATTATTGCTATCGAATATGGCTCGGCGCCGTGCGAACAAGCCGCCGACCAGATCCTCGGCCGGGATGACTTTTTCAGTAATTCGGGCAGGACGTGTGCTTTCAGGTGACGGAACTGGGACGGATCACGGAAGAACTCCGAGACGTTGATGGTGAGCATGTCGTGGAGTTCCTTCAGTAGAAGCTCCTGGCCCTCCAGCCCTTTGACAAAGCTCTTGACGTCGCCACCCGCCCGACGCGAAACGAACGCCTCGATACGGCGGCGCATCTGCCTCTGCCTGTAAAGCCCGATGTCCACTTTCAGGAGCTGATGAATCCTTTCCCTGAGCTGTGCATACTCCCAGTCGTTCAAGCGATGGACCTCCGCGGCACTATCTCCTTCTGGCACCGTTTACTGATTTCTTCTGCGATACGTGTAATCGGTACCACGGCGTCAGCGTATCCGGCCTCCGCCACGCTCTTCGGCATGCCATAGACGACACAACTCGACGCGTCCTCCGCTATCACTTCGCCGCCCGCCGATCGGATAAGTCCTGCCCCCCGAGTCCCGTCTGCTCCCATGCCGGTGAGTATGACGCCGACCGTTGAACCACCGTAAGTCTCCACAACCGACTCCATCGTCACATTGATGCACGGGCGCACGCCACACTCCGGTGGGCTGTCATCGAGCCGTATCACTCGTCCCTTGCCGACTACCATGTGATGCCCTCCTGCGGCTACCAGCGCCTGACCCGGCACAATGCTCTGATTGTGTCGCGCCTCTTTAACGGGAAGCGGCGATATCCCGTTCAGCCTCTCAGCCAGACTGCGCGTGAACCCGGGCGGCATGTGCTGAACAACCAGCACAGGCACAAAGAAGTCTTCCGGAAGGCAGGAGAACAGAGTGAGGAGAGCGCGCGGCCCGCCCGTTGAGCTGCCGATCACGATGATCTTGTCCTGCCAGGCTCCGTGGCTCGCCGTCCGCCGTCTAGGTACGGCCACGCCGGGTCTTACCACCACCCTTGCCGCCAGCTTCACCTTCGCGCGCAACTCCGAGGCAAGCCCCTGAATCGCCGGGACGCCGTGCAGGGTCGGCTTCATGACGAAGTCGACAGCGCCCAGTTCCAGAGCGCGAATGGTCGCGTCGGCGAGCTCGCTGGTCAGTGCGCTCACCATCACCACGGCCACCGGCGAATCTCGCATTAGCTGCTGAAGAGCCGCGAGGCCGTCCATCCGGGGCATCTCGACATCGAGTGTGACGACGTCAGGACGCAGGTCGCGTACCTTCTCCAGCGCTTCAAGGCCGTCGCGAGCTACGCCGACGACCTCGATTTCGAAGTCTTCCTCCAAATTCCGCGCCAGAACCGCCCGCATAAGGGCCGAGTCATCAACAACCAGAACGCGTATCTTGTGATCTAGAGGTTTCAAGGTCCGTCACTGCCACATTCACTTCAAGCCACGAGCCGCTGGACTGCCTCCTTGACCCTTTCCGGATCGAAAGGCTTCACCACGAAGTCCTTGGCTCCCGCCTTCAGCGCTTCCATGACGATCTGCTGCTGACCCATCGCCGTCACCATCGCCACCCGCGCCCTCGGATCAGCGGCCAGAATGTCGTGCAGCGCCTCCAGGCCGTCCTTGTTGGGCATGGTGATATCCAACAAGACGCCGGCAGGCTTGGACGCCCGATACATCTCTACGGCCTCCACGCCATCGGCCGCCTCCATCGCCTCGTGCCCGAGGTCCTTCAGGATCGACACGCAACGCATCCGCATGAATGCAGAGTCATCCGCAATGAGAATTGTCGCCATGTTCACCACTTTCCTTCTTCTTGAATTTGCCGCCATTCTTTATCAGAGCTCGCGGCTTCCTTCTCCTACGGTTGTTATCAGAATCTTGCCTGAATCGGGATGAAATTGGACCGTTCGACCGCAACTGCCACCAACGTCGGTCCCGCTAAGCTGCAGTCCCATTCGCTTCAAGGTAGCCTTTGCGCTCGCCACGTTTCGTTCGCCGATCTCGAAGATCCGGTTCGCGCTCACTGTAGAGACCATTTGCGCACCGCCCGCGATCTTCACCTTTAACCGTGACCTTGCTGCTCCCAGCGCCTCCATCTGACCCACCAGAAGGGGAATCCCGCAATCCACGAACTTGGGTCCCGGCTCGACCCCATGAGCCTCTCTCCAGTGGGGAAGCACCATATGAGCTATTCCACCCACCTTCGAGACCGGATCGTGCACGCAGACCGCTATGCATGAGCCCAGTCCTACGCATACGAGCACGGCATCCGACCCGTCGGCCACATGCGACTCTCCAAGACCGACAACGATCCTTTCCTTATTGCCATTTCCATTGCTCATGCCGCACTTCTGTTCCCTCGTAGAGCCGTCAAAAGCCCATCACTTGGCACGACGAAGAACTTGCCGTGGATGCTGCGGTCTTCGGCGCGAAAGCTTGTCTCTGCCACCAAGGCGTAGTCCTTCCTCAACTGTGTGTCGGCTGCGACGATGTCTAAAAGGGCACCTGTCATGTCCGTCAGGACCGTCGGCGGCGACGGATGCAGCGAAATGCCGACGCTATCGGCAAGGACATTCAGAAACGATGTCCCCACAACATTTCCCAACTCGCCGAGAGCTGAGCGTTCCAGCTCTCCCAGATTGCTGGTTGTGCCCGGCGGCTGCATCATCATCATGTCGACGAAGCCGCAAGCCATTTCCGGGTCGTTTATCAGCATCATGTGCCCATCAGCCGCACCGGACACCGCGACGTATACGCTGACGGACACCCTCTCGGCCCCACCCATCAGCTGAGCCATTTGAGTGACAGCCGTCCTCCGGAGGCCGAAGGAAGAAACCTCTATCTCCTGCCCAATCATCTTTGACAGGCTGGACATCGCATTAGCGATTGCCTTGCCGATCAGGTCTGACCACTCTGTGAGTTCGTTGTCCTCCAAGAAGACCTCCTTTTTGTTGTCTCAGCCGTTGTTACGCTGCAGCTTTCATCAGAAGAGTAATGTCCAGAACGAGGACGACTCGGCCGTTACCGAGGATTGTCGCGCCTGCTAGACCACGCGTCTTTTCCATATACGAACCGAGCCCTCTTATGATATATTCGTCTTCCTCGATCAATTCATCGACCACTAGAGCGAGAGTCCGGTCGACGGCCCGGAGCAACACCGCATGTTGCTCATCCCCATTACTGCTTACCCGCGCTGACTGGCGACAGTAGAGGGCGCTCAGGCGTACCAGCGGCATGGCATTTCCACGCAGGTTGATAACATCCCTCCCCATTACCGTCTGCACCTGCTCGGACTCGAATTTGACAGTGCCCTGAATGTACTGGACCGGTACGAGGTAGAAGCAGTCTGCAGCCGACACGAGCAAGTTCTTAGACGTGGCGATATCGAGCGGCAGCCGGAGAGTGATTGTCGTGCCCATGCCCGGTTGCGTGGCGAGTTGCAGCATGCCGTTTACTCCCTCAACTGCCTTCTTCACTACGTCCATGCCGATGCCGCGTCCCGACACCTCGCTGGCCTTTTGTTTGGTCGTAACGCCGGACTCGAAGATCATCTGTACAGCTTCGTCGTCGCTGAGATGGTCCGCCACTTCCTGAGAGACTACTTTCCGCTCGACGATGGCCTTTCGAACTGATGCCGCGTCGATCCCCTTGCCGTCATCCCTGAGGCGAACGGCGATGTGCCCCTGCCCATGGCGCGCCGACAGTTTTATGGTCCCTTGCTCGGGCTTCCCGGCCGCCACACGCACCTCAGGAGCTTCGATGCCGTGGTCCACGGAGTTCCGTACCATATGCACCAGCGGGTCCTTGATGCGTTCCATCACCTGGCGATCGATCTCAGTGTCCTGGCCCTCTATCACGAAGTTGACCTTCTTGCCCATCGAACGCGCCAGATCTCGGACAACACGGGGGAACTGGTTGAAGAGCATCCCAATCGGGACCATGCGAAGCTGCATCATACTCTCGTTCAGCTCGTCGACGACCTTCCCAAAGTGGTTGCCGGATTCACTGAGCGCTTGAACCGTGTCGTCGTCATGGTAACGAGATCGAAGGTCTCTCATGATTTGGTTCAGCCGCGTTTGTTCGATGGCCAGCTCTCCGACCATATTCACCAGTTCGTCCAGTCGTTCTACGTCGACCCGAACGGTCTGCAACGTCTCGATCTTGGCTGAAGGAGGCTCCGATGGGGCGGCCGGGACGCTGGGCGCAGCAGGGCTCTCCGCAGCCAGCACCGACTCGGTTTCGCCCGGCTGCCAGCCCTCCACATTGACCTGGTTGACTTCATCGACCGCTTTTAGACTTGAAGTAATGTCATCGACGCTCGACGACGTAGTGAGTAAAGCTTCAAACTTACCACCGACCTTCTCTGCGTCGATCTCTTCTCGAGACGGCACCGATTTCAGGATCTCTCCCAGCCCCGCCAGCGCATCGAAGACCTGGAAACAACGGACAGCCGGCCACTGGCTACGCTCATCGATCGAAACCCGAACTCTCCAAACGTTCTTGCCAGTAGCGGTTGAACGAAGCGCCTCTATCGCCGCTGCATCAGCCATGATAGCGGCATCGAGTGAGGTTGCTGCTTTGTCCGCCGCCGGAGCTTCCGCCGACGAGCCCTTGACCGAGCGAAGGCGAGCGGCCAACTCGGTCACCTCCACTGCGCTCTCCTTGCCGGCGGCTGCGGCCTCCTTGAGCACCCTCAGGGCATCGAGCCCCCGCAACAGGCAATCAATGACGTCGGAGTCGGGCGTTAGCGCGCCCTTGCGAATTCTGTCGAGGAGATCCTCCATGGCGTGCGTCAGTTCGGCCATCTTCTCGAGACCGACCATCGCCGAGGAGCCCTTCAGAGTATGAGCGGCGCGGAATATTTCTTGGAGCAGGTCCTTGTTCCCTGCTTCCCGCTCGAGACGGACAATGTCGTTATCCAAAAGCTGAAGCTGTTCGTCGGTCTCCTGGAAGAAGACCTTCAGTTCTTCAGGCTTGAAGTCGGACTTTCCCTTCGCCATTACGATCCTCGCGCCTAGTTGTCGGAGACGCTGACTAGGCTACCTTCTCGTCGCCAGTTCCTGGTTCGGCTTCTGAAATCACTTTGCTGAGATCGAGCAGAATGATCAGCCGGTCGCCGAGGTTCGCGATCCCTTCCATGTAGTAGGAGTCTACCGTCGTAACAATTGACGAGGGCGGGGCCACTACTTGTTCGTTGATGCGCAGAACTTCCCTGACCGCGTCGACCTGCACTCCCATGTCCTCGCCACTGATATCGACCACCACGATCCGCGTCTCGCCGGTTTCGCCGCCCCCGCTCAATCCGAAGCGTTTGCGAAGGTTGAGAACGGGAATGATACTCCCCCTCAGGTTCGTCACCCCTTCGACGAAGTCGGGTGCATTGGGAACATACGTTATGTCCTGCATGCGGATGATCTCTCGTACTCTGCCGATGTCTACGCCGTACAGTTCGCCCGCAAGATCGAAGACGACCAGTTGCTGTTCGGCTTTTGCACTGTTGTCCTCCGCCATAGCAATTTGCCTCCTTTGTGAGAAACAGAGCGACGGGAATGTCCGAAAGGGGGCTATGTCCCGGAATTGAACACGAGACATAGCCCCGCGTTTTCTGGATTACGCAGCTGGCCGCTCACTCAAGTCGTCTTCGGATTTAGAAGGCGTTCTCGAGACATCCGTCAGCCGGGTATCGCGCAGCTTGAACCCGGCAACCCGCTCTCGCAGGTCTTCGGCCATCTCACCCAGAGAGTGAGTGGCTGCGGTCACCTCTTCCACCTGAGCGCTCATCTCCTGCGCGGAGGCAGACACTTGCTCCGTAGCCGCGCTGTTCTGCTCGGCTATCGCGGCGATTCCAGAAACGCCTTCAATAACCTGGGCGGCGTTCCCCCGGATCTCCTCGCTCGCGCTCAGACTCTTCTCAACCAGTTTCTGTGTCTGCTCCATGGTGCCGTACATCTCGGCGCCCGCCTTCTTCAGTTCCTCAGAACTGGTGGCGATGTCAACGATTTCGCTATTCATCTCTTCCACGACGGTCAGTATCTGGCGCAGTGACTGGCTGGCTTCCGCAGCGAGCTTGGCGCCTTCGCCCGTCTCCACGCTTCCCTGCTCCATCGCCTTCACCGTGCCTTCAACGCCTTGCTGAATGCCGGTGATAAGATCGGCGATCTCCTTCGTAGCAGTGCCGACACGCTCAGCCAGCTTGCGCACCTCGTCGGCGACCACCGCGAAGCCTCTGCCCTGCTCGCCAGCTCGCGCCGCTTCAATGGCGGCGTTCAGGGCCAGCAGGTTCGTCTGAGCGGCGATGTCGTCGATGACAGCGACGATCTTGCCGATCTCCGTCGACCGCTCGCCCAACCGGGAAATCTCGCCCGAAGCTCCTTCCACCGCGATCTTGATGCGTTCCATACCGTCGATAGCCTTCTGGACCATCTCGGCGCCCTCTTGAGAGGTTTCGCCTGCCTGGCGAGAGCGTTCCAGAGCCTTCTGCGCCGCATCAGAGACCGTGTCGCCGCAGACAGAGACCTTCTCACTAAGAGCGCTCGCTGCCTGCACCTGCCGCGTCTGGGCTTCGGCGTCCTCTACCACCTGCTCGATAGCTCGGGAGAGATGGTCCAGTGCCTGGCTCACTTCCTGTGTATTAGCCGCTTGCTGGCCCGTGCTTTCTGCGACCTCCGATGCCGTTTGAGCAACCTGTTGCGTGGCCTGCGCGGCCTGGTCAGCAGACTGAGCCAGCTGATCCTTTGCCGACGCCAGACTCTGCGCCGTCTCGTCGATCTGCGCAAGGGTTTCGTTGAGCCCCTTTACCATCTTGGCAAATGCTTTGCCAAGCACGTCGCGATCGCTCCGCGGCTGCACTTCGACGGTCAGGTCGGCGTCAGCGATGCGGGTGGCGGCCCCCGCCATGTCGGCGAGAGAGGTTTCCATCTTGTGGAATGACCGGCCGAGCACGCCTACTTCGTCCTTTCGACGCGCGATCTTTTCTTTCTTGGCAGCATCGAGATCTTCACCCAGACCTCCCTCGGCAAAGTCGGATGCCTGGCGGCTAAGGAACTGCATAGGCCCGGCGATGTTGCGAGCAAGCCAGAAGGCGGCGATGGCGGCAATGATGGCCATGATCACCAGTGTGACTATCATCGTGTGCTGGAAGCTGTTGACCGCCGCGAGAGCCTCGCTCGTTGGTTCCGTAACTGCCAGGGCCCAACCGTTAATGCCGATTGGCTGGTAGGCTACATACTTGTTGACGCCTTCATAGGTGTAGTGAGCCACACCCGTCTCGCCTCGAGTCATGGCAACAGCCGCTGCCGCAAGTTGGGGGCTCGAGTTCTGCGTCAGGTTCTCTTTAGTCAGTTTTGTCGAGTCCGGGTGCCCGATCAGAACACCGTTCTTGTCGACGATGTAAGCGTATCCATTGCCGAGCCCAGTCGTGTTGCTCGCCAGGGTGTTCTGGTAGTAGTCCTTGAAGGACATGCCGGCCAAAAGCACCTGGGTGGTCACGCCGTTCGTAGCCATCGGCGCTGCCATGTAGACCACCTCGTCGCCGTCTGGAGTCAGGACAGGGTCCGAGACAGAGGGTACGCCCGTGAGCGCTGTTTTAAAGAATTCTTCGTCGCCTATGTCCAACTTGCTGCCACTCGACGACGAAACAATCGCGCCATCCGCGCCTAGGACGTCTATCTCCTTCATGTCACTGCTGAAGCTCTGAGTCGATGTCAAGATGGTCTTGAGCAGCGCGGAGTCCGGTACTGCCCCACCGTTAAGGAGACGCAAGGACCCGGACATTGAGTTGACCGTGGAAAGATAGAAGCTCATGTCCTTCTTGGTGGTTGCGGCTTCCTGGCTCGCCACGGCCTCCAGCTTCTGCTGCATTTGGTCATTAACCGCTGAACTGGACTTCTGAATCGCCATCACGCCAATCACGATGGCGGGAATCAGGGCAAGAAGAACACCTGCTATCAAGATTCGGCCTTGTAACGATTGCAGCACAAATTGCTTCGTTGCCTTCATTACCTTCGTCGCTTGCATGGTTCACCTCTCATTCCAGTCGGTCGATGTCGGGCATCTTTCGCCAAAGCGCGGGCACTTTCGTTTGCCCGCGCTCGGGAACATGCGGCGGCGGATAAGGGGCATCACTTGACCCGCCGGCCCGCTTACGTCCTTGTATCGGCTGAATGAGCAGGAGCAGCCCATAAGGGCGCACACCTATTTTCGATTCGGCAGTCAATCAAGGTTTGGTTCCCGGAACAGTCCTCTCGGCCCCACTTTGTGCCGATAATCTATTGCGGATGGAGGGGAAAATCATGCGTAAACTTCTGGCACTGGCGATTGCGATGGCACTCGGCGGCTGGGCTTTTAACCGGATGACCCGCAAGGACCCGTATGCTTTCGAGGCCGCTCCGGCGTCTCCTCTTGAACCCGAGGAACCGCTTCCCGAAGCAGCGGAGGATCCGGCCGCGCTCATGAGCGAAGACGTCGGTGAAGCCGAAGCAGCGCCGGCCGCCGCGGCCGAAGCGGAAGTGCGGGATGAAGCTGAAGAGGCCGTGAAGGAGCCACAGGAGCCGATCGACCTGCGGGCAGCGCCAAAGCGCCGACGGAAGGCATCGGAAGAGGCGGAGAACTGGTCGCCGGTCGTCGACTTCGGGTTGGCGCGGCCGGAGGACGTGTCGGATTCTAGGCTATTTGCCGGATGCCTACCGGCAGGAAGACCAAGCCGCCTTATGAGCGGCTACTCGTTTGGCATCGTCTTCTTCAGACTCAACTAGGGCGAACGCCACTTGACACGGGGCCGCAACTCGGCGACAATTCCTGCAAGTTGTTGCTCCGATTCGCCCATCGAATCAGGAAGTCGATCCGGCCGAATAGGGTAGCAGGAGGCTAGGAGCATCAGAGGCACGCTCGGCCAACGCGATTCCAGGGCAGGGAACCGTCTGGGGACGCGAAACGACCTGGGAGAAGAATCCCGGATCACTGCCGATTTTCACAGGACGCGCAGACTGTGTCTTCATGTGTTCTTGTTCGCCGTCGCCGGCCTGACCGTTCTCCTCGCCAGCCTTGCCGGGAACCAACTCCACGCCGATTCCAAGCTGGCCGTGTCCACCAGCGCGCCGCTCGCTGTGGCAGCCGCGCCCGTCAACGAATACCAGCAGGACCAGGCGATTCACCTGCCGACGCTCCCATTGACCGAGGGCTCGACTAGCCCAACCGAAGTCGCCGCACCCGCTAAGCAGTTGATCCTCTCAGCGCTGGGGGTATCGCGCCTCGACCAACCGGACGCGTTGCCCAACCAGCCTGCCGTCGCAGCCGCCACCCCGACGCCAGACGCATCGCCCGACGAGTCCGCGGTCGGAGTCACCACCCCGACACCGGACACGCAACCACCGGCCTTCATCGTCTACACCGTGCAGCCCGGCGATACGATCGGCGACCTAGCTAGCGCTTATCACGTCTCGCTGTCGTCGCTGCTTTGGAGCAACCCCGGCATCGGCGACGGCGATGAGGTTTCGCCCGGACAGGATCTACGAATCCCATTGAGCGACGGCATAGTCTACGACGTGCAGTCGGGCGATACCTTGAGCAGCATCGCCGAGCAGTTCGATGTGGGTGTCGAGGCAATCACTGCCGTTCGCGACAACCAGCTGACGAGCGCGGATACGCTCTCTGCTGGTCAGACCCTCTTTATTCCAGGCGGCACGGTCACGGAGCCGACACCGACAGCCACGGCGACACCCGAGCCGCCCCGTCCAACCCCAACTCCGGCACCTGTTGCGACGCCAAAGCCCGACGAAACGCCCTCGGCTGACGGAGCGAAGGTTGTAGCGACGGCCCGCGCCGAGATCGGGACCCCGTACGTCTCGGGCGGCGCCAGCCCCAGCGGCTTCGATTGCAGCGGCCTCGTCTACTGGGTCTTCTCGCAGCTCGGCTACAACATCCCGCGCTCCGCTGCCGACCAGTACGCTTGGACGACGCCGATCGACCGCTCCGATTTGGAGCCCGGTGACCTCGTCTTCTTTACCAACACGTACTCGTCCGACGAGTGGATAACTCATGTTGGAATCTATACCGGCGGCGGCATGGTCGTGATGGCGGTCGACAACGGCGACGTTGTGCGTGAGGTGTCCTTAAGCGAGTCCTACTGGGACGCTCACTACGCCGCAGCCGGCCGTCCGCCTTACTGAACTCTTCACGCTGGCTTTCCCAGCGATCCCGCATCGTCCTCACTGACATCCTCTGCGCCTGCCCCTTGACTGTCTAGAGCACTCGTTAGCCGTTACAAGTGAAGACAGGCTACTCGAAGATCGTTCCGTGAGAAGACCCCGAGCGTGCGGCCTCGATAAGCAGGTCGAAAATTAGTTTGGAATCTGGGAGCCGTTTGGGACCAAAGGTAGGGGCGCCTCACGGCGCCCCTACTGTCTTCGATGCTAAGTGTCTTGACGAGCGGGCCGCGGGGGCTTAACGACAAGACCATGCCCTACCGTGATCGATCGCCGAACCTGTTCGCGAACTCAGTCTTCGCCCTGGTTTACTCCCAAATCGCGCCCTGCCCGCTGCGACGCCTCGTCCACCATCCGCGTTCGCAGCCGTCCGATAGCTTCGCGCGACCCGTAGAAGTACCGCTCTCTCACCTTCTGTCGCTCGATGTACCCGAGCCGGTAAAGGGTTTCGAGAGTAGCGCCAAGCGAGGCGGGCGTGCCGCTCCCGACCTTCGCCTGCAAGTCCTCTACATCCTCTGTCGAGAAGACCTCGTCCTGGTGCGCCTCCAAATAGGCGCGAACGGCGCGTTGGGAATCAGTAAGCGAGCGGCCGTGAAGGACTTCATCGATGGTCGGCATTTGGAACCCTTCTGAAGAAGGTGTAGCAGCAATGCTCTATACGCGTGGCTCTGAGACTGTTTGGCACAGCAAGGGCACAGATTCAGACTATTGCCGAACCTTTGGCAAAACCTTACCTCCATTAATAACCTCTACAGGGTCGAATGTCAAAACACAAAGAAATGGTCTCGACGGTGGCCACAACCGCTTCCGCAATAACCGAACCAATGCTATGCTTCGTCCACTTCCGGATCGGCAGTGCCAATCAGGAGGCAAACCATGACACATTTTCTTAGAATCAGGAGGCAAGATGGATCAGTACAAGCTGTTCATTGATGGTGAGTTTGTCGACGCCGCGGACGGCAAGACGTTCGAAACGATAGACCCCGGCACCGGAATCCCTTTTGCCACGGTCGCCCAGGCTGGCACTGCCGACGCTGAAAAGGCGATAGCGGCAGCGAAGCGCGCCTTCGACAGCGGCGTATGGAGTGGGAAATCGCTCGAAGAACGAGTTGCGATACTACAGGACTTCGCCGACCAGATCTCGCAGCAGGGCGTGCGAATGGTCATGACGGAGTCCATGGATGCCGGGCAAATCGTGTCCTACGCTTCGACGATCGTGCTCTGGGCGAGCCTGCTGACACGCAACCTCTCCACGATGGCCCTGACCAAATTCCCCATGCAGGAGGAGATCGTCGCTTCCGGCAATGCCTTCTCGCCGGGCCGTGACTTCATCGTTAGAGAGCCCATCGGCGTTTGCGTCGGCATTGTGCCGTGGAATTTCCCAACCGCGCTGGCGATGTGGAAGATCGCGCCCGCCCTTATCATGGGCAACACCATCGTCATCAAGCCAGCTTCAAACACGCCCCTGACCGCGCTCATCCTTGCCGAGTGCGCGAAGGCGGCCGGCATTCCGAACGGCGTTTTCAACGTCATTCCGGGGCCCGGCGGCTCCCTGGGCAAGACGATCTGCACCCATCCGGATGTCGACAAGATCGCCTTCACCGGCAGCACTGAAGTCGGGCGCGAAATCATGCGCTTGGCGTCGGATACGGTGAAGAAGGTGACGCTGGAACTGGGCGGCAAGTCGGCGAACATCATCCTCGACGACGCAGACCTGGACCTCGCCGTCGAAGGGGCGTGTTTCGGCACCTTCCTGCACCAGGGGCAGATCTGCGAGTCTGGCACGCGGGTGCTGGTGCCCGACAAGCTCTACGACGAGTTCGTAGAACGGATGAAGAAGCGGGCAGAGGCGATCCGCATCGGCTACCAGCTCGACCCGAACACGCACATGGGACCGGTGGTGAGCAAGGAGCAACTGGCAACGGTCGAGCGCTACGTCCAACTGGGCAAGGACGAAGGCGCACAGCTCATTACGGGCGGCAAGCGGGCGGAGGTCCCGGGCATGGAGGGCGGCTACTACTATACGCCCACTATCTTCGCCAATGTCGACAACAAGATGCGGATCGCGCAAGAGGAAATCTTCGGGCCGGTCGTCTGCGTCATCAAGTACCACGACGACGACGAGGCCGTCGCCATCGCCAACGACTCAATCTACGGCCTGGCGGGTGGCGTCTTCTCGAGCAATACCGCCAGGGCGGAGGCTATAGCGCGCCGGATTCGCACGGGGACGATGTGGATCAACAACTACCACGTCTTCGCCGAGTACTGTCCATTCGGTGGTTACAAGCAGTCGGGTGTCGGTCGCGAGTTGGGCAAGTGGGGGCTCGAGGAGTATACACAGGTCAAGCGAATTCACGTCGCCTCCTTCGCTGACAGCAAGACCAACTCCCCATTCGGTATGCTCAGGGACAACAAGAAGATAGAGGGGTTCAGTTACATTTGCCCCACCAGCGTGGTCGTCGGACACGGTTCCCTTTCCGCCATCTACAAGAACGTTGCCGACCTGGGCTGCAAGCGGGTAATGATCGTGACCGACCCGGGCGTGCGAGCAGCGGGCCTGGCCGATTTGGTGAAGAGCGCGCTCGTCGAGTTCTACGTCGGCATGTACGATGGCGTGCCGCAGGACCCTGACCTCGCTTCGGTTGACGGAGCCGTCGCGATGGCGCGGGAATTGGGGGCGGATTGCATCGTTAGCGTCGGCGGCGGTAGCGTAATCGACTGCAGCAAGACAGCCTGCGTCGTCCTGAAGAATGGTGGAAAGGCAAACGACTACATCAACCGTTGGTGGGCTCTCGATGGGCCGCAGACGCCGCACGTCGTGGTTCCGACCACGGCTGGAACAGGCAGCGAAGTCACGAACGCTGCAGTGGTGACGAACCCGGGCGCAGGACGGAAGCTGTTCATCGCCGATCCGAGAATTGTGCCGAACTGCGCGATCCTCGACCCACGCTTCACGCTGACACTACCGCACGGGATGACGGTCGGCAGCGCGATGGACGCGATGACACACGCCGTCGAGGCAATGACCAGTATCATGGCGAACGCCATCTGCGACGGGCAGGCGCTGAACGCCATACGCCTCATCAAAGAGAACCTCCCTATCGTGGCGAAAGACCCGAAGGACGAGAAAGCGCGTCTGAACCTTCAGATCGCAGCGACGGCGGCCGGATGGGCCTTCACGATCGCTCAGGTCGGCCTGGCGCATGCCCTGGCGCACAGCGTCGGAACGCTGCACCACGTGCCGCACGGACAGGCGTGCGGGATTGTACTGCCGCACGTTATGAGATTCAACGTTGACGCGGCGCCGGAGAAGCTAGCGCTGGTTGCTCAGGCAATGGGAGTTGACACGCGCGGCATGTCAGACCATGATGCTGCCCTGGCGGCGGCAGACGCAGTTGAGGCATTGATGCGTGAGGTCGGACATCCGATGCGTCTGCGGGACGTCGGCATAACGGAAGACGCGCTCGGAATGTGCGCACTGCACGCCCTGTCCGACTCGAGCATCATGTTCAACGCTCGTCCGACGGGAGATCCCGCAGAGCTTATGCAGGTGCTTACGGCCGCATACTAGAGCCGCAAATCGGCTATACTATGATGACGGGGCGGGACACGGCGTTCCGCCCCGCCTGAATTTGGAGAAGATAAGTGAAATGCCTGTCGTAACAATGACCGCCGGCGCGAGCGAGGCTATGAAGTCGCTTCTGGCCGGGAAGAATGCCAAGGGGCCCGTCCGCATAGAGCTACAATTCACCGGCTGCTGCGACCCCTCGCTCGGATTGCTCGTCGATGCAGCACATGACGAGGACACTGTCGAGGAAGCAGACGGTGTGACGTTTGTCATCGATCCCGCTGCACGAGAGCTGGCTGGCGACGTCACTATCGACTACAAGGGCGAGCACGAGGCGTTCCTCGTCACTTCCGCCAAGCCCATTGGCGAGTGGGACGGCCTCATTACCTGCAAGCTGAGGACTTAGAAGACAAGGACCTTGTCGCTGGCCGCCACCCACTCGGCCAGCTGGGGCGATGTGCTGCCACGCTTGATTCCCTCGCTTAGGTCTTCGTCCTTGATACCCCGAGCGTCCATGCAGGTCGAGCAGACGGAGATGGTGGCGCGGCCAATGAGCCCCTTCAGCATCCTCTCGATGTTGTAGTAGCCCTGCGGCGTATTCTGGCCGGCGAGCCCGCAGACGACAGCGTCGCCCATGAGGAACAACCGCAGGTCGCGCTCGCCTTGCCTGACAAGCGCCATAGCGAGGCGTATGGCATTATAGGGACGTTCGTTACCGTAGGGCGCGTCGTTGATGACCATCGTGATCATTGGCTTCTCCTTCCCCAGATCCCGAGAGGACGGCATGATCATATACATTCTCTTCACTATTTCTTCACGCGCGCGGCGTCTTCAGATAGCGTACAATGAAGAAAAGGCGTCCGCTTGTCCGGATGCCGCTTCTTAAGCGGAACAAGGATGTTGCCGAAAGAGAACGCTCCTCCGATTGAGTTCGGTGGGCTCAGCAAGAGCTTCCCCAACGCCGGCAGGGTCGTCGACAACCTGAGTCTGAGGGTTGAGGCGGGCCAGGTGTTTGGACTGCTGGGTCCGAACGGCGCCGGCAAGACGACGGTCATCCGCATGCTTCTGGGGCTGGTGCACCCCGACGCCGGCGAGGCATGCCTTTTCGGCGAGAAGGTGCACTCCGGGAGCACGACGCTGCGGCAGAGTCGGCGCCCTCGTCGAGCGGCCGGCCTTCGTGCCGCACCTTTCCGGATACGACAACCTTCAGGTCTATTGGCGCGCCGGCGGGCAGCCGATGAGCCAGTCCTACCTGGACGAGGCGCTCAAGATCGCGGGATTGGGTAAAGCGATCAGGCGCAAGGTACGAACGTATTCGACGGGGATGCGACAACGCCTCGGCATCGCTCAGGCACTGCTGGGCAAGCCCGACCTGCTGCTCCTCGACGAGCCGACCGTCGGCCTCGACCCCGAGGAAATGCGGGAGACCCGCAATTTGATTCGCGACATCGCCGAACGCGGCGCCACCGTCTTCCTCTCCAGCCACATCCTCGCTGAGGTTGAGCAGGTCTGCACGCACGTCGCCGTTATGGACCGCGGACACCTGATTCAGTCGGGCAGTGTGGCGTCTATCATCGGAGCGGCCACCAGCGTTTACATCGAGGTCGATGACGTCGAGAGGGCCATGAAGATATTGGGCGACACCGCCGGCGTCACCAGAATGACTCGGGAGCCGCCAGGCCTCTCCATCGTCCTCGACGGCACGCAGCGGAAGGAGTTGGTGGCGTTGCTTGTCAGAGCCGGCGTAGGCGTCGAGACGATAATGTCGCGGCACCGGCTCGAGGACGCCTTCCTGCAAATGCTGGCAGCAGAGGGAGACGCACAGTGATTGCTGTCGAACTCAGGAAGCAAGTCTGGCGCCTTCGCACATACCTGGCACTGGGGGTAATGGTCCTCATCCCCGTCATCACAACGGTTGCCTTCAGGCTGAGCGGCGGTCCAAAAGAGCGAAACGGGCAGCTCAATCTGTTCGACCTAGCAGCGCGTTCCGGCCTGAACATGCCTATTGACTCGCTGTTGGTCATGACCGGCTTCCTATTGCCGGTCGTCGTGGCGCTGTTTGCAGGCAGTGCCATCGCTGAGGAGGCCAGTTGGGGCACCCTTCGCTATCTCCTCATCCGGCCCGTGTCCCGCAGCCGGCTGCTAAGCGGCAAGCTTTCGGTTGCCCTAGTATTGGCCGTCGCAGCCACGCTGTTGATCGCGCTAACAGGGCTGGTCACGGGAGTCATCGCCTTCGGCTGGCATCCGATAGCGATCCTTGTCTTTCCATCCGCCTCCGCCACGACACCCACCGCCGTGGCAACCCTGTCACAGGGGGAGGCGTTAGGACGCTTGGTGGCATCGACCTTCTACGTCGCTTGGTGCATGACGGGAGTAGTCGCCTTCGCGTTCATGCTTTCAACCATTACGGACGCCGCTCTTGGAGCTGTCTCCGGTGCCATAGGGCTCACCGTCGTGTTCGAGATACTGGACTCCATCCCACCGCTCAAGACAAGCCGGAACTTCTTCATCACTCACTACTGGCAGGCATGGACCAGCCTCTTCCAGCAACCGATGAACACGGGCGAGGTCATTCGCGGCGTGCTCATCCAAATACCCTACGTCCTTGTCTTTCTCGTTATCGCTTGGTGGTGGTTCCATCGCAAGGACATCGTCTCGTAGATGGCCGTCACGCTACCAAGGCTGAGATTCCCGAAGATCGTCCTCCCCGACGCCGGCCCCCTAGGGCTTGGCAAGCAGGTGGCGACTCAGGTAAACGAAGACGACATAGGCATCCTTGCGTCGGCGCTCGCTTACCGCTTCTTCCTTGCCCTATTCCCGTTCGTCATATTCCTGGCGGCGCTGGCCGGCTTCGTCACGCGCATCTTCAACATCAAGAACCCGACCGACCGAATCATCAACACAATCGGCAGCACGCTTCCTTCCGACGTCACGAGCGTACTGCGCACCCAGATTGAAGGCATTATTAGCTCGCGAAACGTTGCCCTCCTGTCCGTCGGACTCGTCGGAACATTGTGGGCGGCCACCGGCGGCGTCAACGCGTTGATTAAGGCGACGAATCGAGCCTACAACGTGACGGAGACACGGCCGGTTTGGGAGCGATACGCCCTAGCTATCGCACTGACTGTACTCGCGGGTGTGATGATCTTGGCTTCGTTTCTGGTGTTCGTTATCTTTCAGGCCTACGGCACCAAGATCGCCGACAAGATAGGCCTTGGCGGTGTTGCAGCGGCATTGCTGCCACTAGCCCGCTGGCCGATAGCGATCGTTATCATCCTGCTCGCCGCGGGAATCATCTATCGGGTGGCGCCGAATGCCCAGCTATCGTTCAAACGAGTGCTACCTGGAACGCTGCTATTCGCGACCGTCTGGCTGATTGCGACGGAATTGTTCGGGCTCTACATAGCTCATTCGAACAGCTATCAGTCGACTTACGGAACGCTGGGGGCCTTCGTGATCCTGCTGGTCTGGTTCTACCTGACAGCGTTCATCCTGCTCGTCGGAGCGGAGCTAAACGCGGTGCTGGAGAAACGAGCAGCAAATCCGGCAGCGTCCGGGACGTCCGAAGCACCTGCGCGCTAGTATCCCGGCCAGGGGTCTCCGCTCAACCTTTCCACCATCTTCGTCGCCCGCTTTCAATCCCTATCGACTTATCGACCTAAGGGACGATCTGTTGAGGCCATTGAACGCCGCTGGACATCCTTGTTGGTGCGTTCTATGCTGAGGTCATGAAGGTGATGTCGCTGGAGAAGCCGGGGCCGATAGGCGAGAGGCCGCTAAAGCTCGCCGAGCGGGCGGCACCGAACGTCGGTGCGGGCGAGCTGCTGCTCCATGTATCGGCCTGCGGCGTCTGTCGCACCGACCTTCAGATCTGCGAGGGGGATGTAGTACCGCGCGTCCTTCCCATCGTTCCTGGGCATCAGATCGTAGGGCGTGTAGAAGCAATGGGCGAGGGCGTCAGCGGCTGGCAGATTGGCGACCGAGCGGGGATCGGCTGGCTGGCGGGCAGTTGCGGGAGCTGCGCCTCCTGCCTGTCCGGCCGCGAAAACCTCTGCTCGGAAGCCCGCTTCACAGGCTGGGACCGCGACGGCGGCTACGCTGAATACGTCACCGTTCGCGCCGATTTCGCGCTCAAGCTGCCGGAGGGCTTCGGGGACCTGCAAGCTGCACCCCTGCTGTGCGGCGGTGTCATCGGCTACCGGTCGCTCAAACGGTCTGGGATCAGGCCGGGCGGCCGGCTTGGGCTGTACGGCTTCGGCGCGTCGGCTCTGCTGACCATACAAGTCGCACTCCACTGGGGCTGCGAAGTCTACGTCTGCACGCGTTCTGTGCCTGAACAGCAACGGGCAATGCGTATGGGCGCGAAGTGGTCGGGCACCTACGACGACTTGCCACCGGTCCCTCTCGACGGTGCGATAACCTTCGCCCCTTCCGGCGATGTCGTCGTAGCAGCGCTGCGAGCGGTCGATCGAGGCGGCAGCGTGGCGATAAACGCGATTCACCTGGACCGCATCCCTGAGTTCCCTTATGAGCTTCTCTGGTGGGAACGGAACCTGTGCAGCGTAGCGAACTACACGCGAGAGGACGCGCGTGAGTTCCTGGAGCTGGCAGCAACGATACCGATTCAGACTGAGACTGACCTTTTCAGCCTTGAGGATGCGAGCGAGGCGCTGGAGCGGCTGGCCGACGGCAAGATAGCCGGCGCGGCCGTCCTTGAAGTACGGACCTAGCAGCTTCGATTCCGCAACCGCCCCATTCCGTCAAAGCACCCTCGGCGTTTCTTGCCCTAGGACCATCTCGACTTGACACCAAGAGCGCATCCGAATACTTTCGGGGTGGCACCTTCCGGCGAGTACAAGCCCAGGTTGAGTTCGGATGAAGCGCGAAGTCGACGGGACCAGCGGTAGCGGTAGGATCAGCCGCAGGCGCTTGCTTGTCAATGCCGCGGGCATCGGCACCGGGATCGCTGGCACCGCGCTGCTGGGCGCCTGCACCAGTAGTACCAAGGAAGAAATGGCACAGAGGGAGTCGACGCCTACTCCAGCCATCACGCCTCGCACACCAAATCTCCAGCCGGGAGGACTTCCATCGAACGTCGTCGTCATCCTCATGGACAGCTTGAACCGCCACATGCTGGGTGCTTACGGTGGCACCGAGTTTCGCACGCCGAATCTGGACCGCTTCGCCAAGCGAGCGGTGCGCTTCGATTCGCACTACGCCGGCTCGCTTCCCTGCATACCAGCGCGCCACGACTTCTTGTGCGGCGCCCTCGACTTCCTGTGGAAGCCATGGGGTTCGATCGAACTTTGGGAGAGCTCGCTGACGGCCTACATGAAGGGCGGCAATGTCGCCACTCAGCTCATTTCCGACCATCCGCATCTGTTCGAGACCGGCGGCGAGAACTATCATTCGCACTTTACCGCCTGGCAGTACGAGCGCGGCCACGAGACAGACCCGTGGAAGGTCCGCCCCGATCCGAGTTGGGTAGGCGCGCCTAACTTCGGGCGCGGCACCATGCCTTACGATCTCTCGCGTGGCTACTTCAAAGACGAGGCCGACTTCCCGGGACCGCGTACGATGGCCGCGACGGCAAAGTGGCTCGACGATAATTCTACTTACCTTGACCGTTTCCTGCTTGTCGTCGACGAGTTCGACCCCCACGAGCCCTTCGATACGCCCGAACCGTACGCTTCCATGTATGATCCTTCGTGGCAGGGCACACATTTGATCTGGCCGCCATATGCCGTCGGCGCGGTTCAAAACGGCATTATCAGCGAACGGGAGGGACAGCAGGTCCGCGCCTGCTACGGCGGCAAATTAACTATGATCGATAACTGGTTCGGCAAGGTGCTCGACGCCATCGACCGGAACGGGCTGTGGGAAGACACGGCCGTGATACTCTGCACTGACCACGGTCATTTCCTGGGCGAGAAGGACATCTGGGGCAAACCTGCAGCGCCTGAGTATGAGCCGATGTGCCACATCCCGCTTATGATCGCCTGGCCCGGTGTTTCGCCTGGGACGACGTCCGCACTAACAAGCACGGTTGACATCTTCGCTACATTGGCGGAAGTATTCGGGATTCAACCGCGACATCGGACGCATGGCCATTCCCTGATCCCGCTACTCAAGGGCGAAACGCCGTCCATCCGCGATTCGGTGCTGTGCGGCGTGTGGGGGCGCGAACTCAACTTGATCGCTGATGGTTGGAAATACGTACGTGCGCCGGTAGGGGCAAACGCGCCTCTTTCGCTCTGGTCAAACCGCTGGTCGACGATGCCTGTGCCTGCGTTGCCGGGTCTGACGCTTCCTCGGCCGGATGCCCGCGCCTTCCTCGATCACATGCCCGGCTCCGATTCGCCGGTCATCCGCCAGCCATACCAGGCGAACGACTCGCTCCCCTATTGGGCGCTGGGCGGCTTCAGCGGCAACTACGTCTTCGACCTCAAGGACGACCCGCAAGAGGAGCGGAACCTGGCGGGTAGCGCGGTCGAGCAACAACTCGCTGACAGATTGCGACAGGCTCTCAAAGATATTGGCGCGCCCGATGACCAGTTCCTTCGCTTAGGTCTCGCCTAGAAGCCGCCATCAGCGAATGCCTGCACTTCCTGTCCTCTTCAAGACCGTCTCCTCGGATTGCAATCTGGACTGCTCCTATTGCTACTACCGCGAGTCACTCGAGGGAACCCGCGTCCGCCGGCGCATAGAGCCTGCGACGCTCGATAGGTTCCTTTCCCAGTACATGCGATACGTTTCCGATGTGGGAATCGCGGCCTTGAGCTGGCAGGGCGGCGAGCCTACCCTGGCGGGAATCGAATTCTTCGAACGCGTGGTCGCGCTCGAGGCACAATACGCCGTCCCTGGCACGACAATAAGTAACGCGCTACAGACCAACGGCGTTCTCCTCGACGACCACTGGGGCGAGTTCCTTAGCGAGTACAACTTCCTCGTCGGCGTGAGTCTGGACGGGCCGGAGGAAGTGCACGATAGTATGCGACGCGACCGTGGTGGTCACGGCTCGTGCCGGCGGGTGATGGCAGGCATCGACGTGCTGCGACGTCACAGTGTCGAGTTCAACGTGCTCTGCGTTGTCGGTCCGCACAACGTGAGGCGCCTGGGCGAGCTTATGCGCTTCTTCAGAAGCGAAGGCCTGGAGTATCTCCAGTTCATCCCGGCGATGGACTTCCAGTCAGTCGAACCAGAGAAACCGCCGGCCTACCTGATAACAGCGGCAGAGTACGGCGACTTCCTTGTCTCGCTGTTCGACGAGTGGTACGAGGCCGGCTTTCCGGCAACCTCCGTCCGCACCTTCGACGCCATCCTGCAATCCTATCTTGACGTGCCTAACGGGCTCTGCATCTACAGCAAGCGCTGCGATAACGGCATAGTCGTCGAGCACAACGGCGACGTGTATCCCTGCGACTTCTATATCAGCGATGAGCGGCGGCTGGGCAACGTCTCGGAGGAGCCGCTGAAATCGATTCTGGCCCGGTCGGAGCGGCAGGCGTTCATTGCACGCAAGGCGTCGCTGCCGTCGCAATGCGAGGCGTGCCGGTGGCGACGGCTGTGCAACGGCGGCTGTCCCCGGAATCGCGGCGGAGGCGAGACGCCGGAGTACTTCTGCGAGAGCCATCGTCGTCTGTTCACGCATGCCGAGGCCCGGTTCCTCGAACTCGCTGATCGCATTCAACGACGGCTTGCCACCGCGAAAACGAGCGGGGTTACGCTCGTCAGACAAGGACACGCTGCCGGACGCAATGCGCCGTGCCCCTGCGGAAGCGGGCGGAAATACAAGTCGTGTTGCGGCGACCCGCGCGCGTCAGACAGCTACCTGCTACGATTGTGACGGCCTGCGACCATCTCCCGAGCAGGGACGGAAAGCGCATATCGGTGAAGACAGGTCAAGCGGACACGGCCGGGATCAAGCAGCCGATTTCGCGGCGCAAGCTACCGCCGGCGAGCCCGTTCGCAGCCGCGGGCGTGACCCCTGCCTCATGAATCGGTCGCACCGACGACAAGACGAGCGAGGTCCTATCCATTCGGAGCGCCAACGCCTGCTTCATCCAGCGGCGCCTGGCCACCGACCCCATTCCTGGCTACGGGAGACGCTGTCCCCCTCGGCCACGACTCGCGCTTGCTGGTATCAACCCAGGTGCCACTTGCGCGGCGCGATGAGGTGATCGGCCTCCTTCGGCCCCCAGGTGCCCGCTTCGTACATGCACACAGGCGTTGGATGCCTAAGGGCCGGTTCGACAACGGTCCAGGCCCTCTCGGCCGCGTCCTCGCGCATGAAGAGCGTGTAGTCGCCAAGCATGACGTCATGGAGAAGCCGCTCGTAGGCTTCGGGCGGGCTCGTCATGAACGAGCGGTTGTAATCGAAGGACATGCTTACCGGCTGAACGTTGACCTCCGGCCCCGGCTTCTTGGCAAGGAAGGCAAATAGAATGCCTTCGTCGGGCTGGATCCGCATAACCAGGTGGTCCGACGGCAGGCGCTTCACATCAGTGCCCTCAAAGAAGCAGAGCGGCGGCTCGCGGAACTGAACGACGATCTCGGTGGCCCGCCGCGGCAAACGCTTGCCGGTTCGCACGAAGAACGGGACACCCGCCCAGCGCCAGGAATCGATCTCCAATTGGGCTGCGAAGAACGTCTCTGTCGTCGAGTCCCGCGCAACGTCCTTCTCCTCTCGATATCCAGGCACCGGCTCGCCCTGGATACTGCCGGCCGTATACTGACCGCGCACAGTGCGAGCGGGATTAAGCGGCCGCATCGCCCGGATGACCTTAATCTTCTCATCCCGGATGGACTCTGCCGCTGTGTTCGAAGGCGGTTCCATCGTCAGCAGGCCGAGGGTCTGCAACACGTGGTTCTGGACGATGTCGCGGAGGCTGCCAGCCCCATCGAAATAGCGGCTCCGATTCTCGACACCGATGGATTCCGCGACGGTCATCTGGACGTGGTCGACGGCGTCACGATTCCACACGCGTTCGAAAACCGAGTTCCCGAATCGAAATACCAGGATATTCTGCACCGTCTCCTTGCCGAGATAATGGTCGATGCGGAAGACCTGGTTCTCGCGAAAGACCTTGTGGATCCTGCGGTTCAGCTCCTGCGCTGACTCCAGGTCATAGCCGAACGGCTTCTCAACTACGATGCGGGTGCCGCGCGCCAAGTCGGCATTGTCAAGGCCGTCGACGGTATCCGGTATCGCCGGCGGCGGCACCGCAAGGTAGACTAAGCGCCGCTCCTCACTGAGAACGCGCTTCAAGTCTTCGTAGTTGTGGTCAGTATTCTTGACGTACGTGAGACGCGGCATGAGTCCCGACCAAATAGTCTCGTCGAAGCCAGTGCCTGAGTACCGCTGAATAGATCGGCGGGCAAGGTCACGAAACCCATCTTCGCCGAGATCGGTGCGAGCGAAGCCCACAACCCGCCCCTTGTCGGGCAGCAGGTTCGAGGCGAATAGGTTGTACACGGCAGGGAGAAGCTTCCGCTGCGACAGGTCGCCCGACGCGCCCATGATTACGATGTCTTGAGAAGGGGGTGTCTTCAGGGCCATCACTTCCCTCGATTCTGCGAAACGCACATTCGCACGACCAGCCGCCGTCGTCGCAGCGGCGTTGCTTAGATAGTAGTGCCGCCCGGTGCTTCCGACGTGAAGAAGATGCCCAGCCCTGTGAGAGACGCGTGAACAAGGCCCCCTCGGCTAATGGATGGCCGAAGGGATGATGTGGATAAGAGGCGCTGGATAGACCCCAAGCCATACGAGAAGGACGGTGCTTGCCAGGAGCACGAATCCCTCTGTTGCAGGCACGAATGCGGGCAGGAGCGGCGTTTCGGCTTCTCCCTCAGGTGCACGAGCGTACATGGCGAGGATAATGCGCGCGTAGTAGAACAGGCCGATGACGCTGGCGGCTACCAAGATGATGACGAGCCCCCACAGCGACGACTGGGCTCCCGCAGCGACAAGGTAGAACTTGCCGACAAAGCCGGCGGTAAGGGGTATTCCCGCCAACGACAGCAGCATTGCCGAAAAGATTCCGGCCAGCCAGGGTCGCGTCCAGAAGAGGCCCCGATAGTCCTCAAGCCGGTCGGCGTCACGCTCGGGGCCCGAGAGCACCGTGATGACGGCGAATGAACCGGCTGCGGCGATAAAGTACGCGACCAGGTAGAAGGTGACGGCCGTGACGCGCAGGTTGCCGCTGGCGACGAACGCCACAAGCAGGTAGCCAAAGTGAGCGATCGAGGAGTAAGCGAGGATCCGTTTGACGTTGTTCTGGAGGAGAGCCAGCAGGTTACCGGCCAGCATCGATGTGATCGCCACAACGCTGAATATCCAGAAGATAGAGCCGTCGGCCCGGAAATCGATCTGAGTGAAGAAGCGCAGCAGGACAGCGAATACGCCACCCTTAGATATCGTCGCGATGACAGTGGTAATCGGGACCGGCGCCCCCTGGTAGACGTCCGGCGCCCACATATGAAACGGCACAACCGCCAGCTTGAAGCCGATGCCGATAATAATCATTCCCAGCCCGGTCAAGAAGAGGACGCGCTGGTCGTCAGTCAAGGCCCCGCGGAGAGAGGCGATCTGTGCGAACTCCATCGACCCAGTTTCCGCATAGACCAATGCCATGCCGAAAAGCAGAAAGGCGGTCGACGCGGCAGCCAGCACAAGGTACTTCACCGCGGCTTCGGCCCCTATCTTGCTGGCGCGGTTGTAGCCGATGAGGGCGTAGAGCGAGATGCTCAGAATCTCCAGTCCAAGGAAGAACGAAGCAAAGTGGGTGCTCGCGGCCAGTACCGACGAGCCGAGCGTTGAAAGAAGGAGCAGCATCCAGTATTCCTCAAGGTTCCCCGGATGCTCCTTGAGATAGCGATAGGACAGGATGACGATGGCAAGGGCAGCCGTCAAGATCAGGGCGATGTAGAAGAGAGCAAAGTTGTCCATCAGGAAGAGCGGCGAGGCCTGACGTTGGCTCTGCGACCTCACGACCGGAACCATAGCGAACGCCACCACCAGTCCGACAAGCGTGATCCCCGTCGATATGACGTAGTTGCGGCGGATGGCAACGACCAGCATCAAAGCAACGGGCGTCACGCCCAGCACGATCAGGGGAAGAACGTCGATCCAGCCCGCACGCGTCATGGCCCCTCCCATTCGCTTTGATCCGGCAGCACGACGTGCGGAGCGTTCGGCGCCTGGGCGCCTTCAGAAGGTCGCGTCTTGACGACGATCTGCTGAAGGTTGGTAATCGACTGCCGGGCTGTCGCTAGAACAGCCTGCGGGTATACTCCAAGCCAAATGATGATGGCAGCCATCGATGCCATGATGGCTCCCTCACGAAGGCTGATGTCCGGCAGCTTCCATTCGTGCACGTTCGGGCCTTGGAACACAACCTGAATCATCCAGAGTGAGTACACGACCGAAACGATAAGACCCAGTGTGGCAACGACGGCCATGGGCGTGTTCGTCTGGAAAGTACCGAGCACAACGAGGAACTCGCCGACGAAGTTGCCCAGGCCGGGCAGACCCAAAGAGGCCACCGCGAAGAAGAGCGCCACGCCTCCCATCTTCGGCATCGCCTGCCAGAGGCCGCCCATCCGGTTCATGTCGCGGGTATGAATCCTCCCGTTCAGATCGCCCGCGAGGACGAACAGAGCGCCCGTGGACATGGCATGGGCCAGCATGATCATCACTGCGCCTTCGAGGGAGAGTTCGTTCCAAGCGAAGATGCCCAGCAGCACGAAGCCCATATGGCTGATGCTGGTATAGGCGACCAGGCGCTTGAAGTCGGTCTGAGCGAAGGCGAGCACGGCGCCATAGATGATGCCCGCGACGGCGAGGCCCATCGCGACGCCGGAGAAGTCGAGGGCGGCTTTCGGGAAGAGCGGCACCAGAAAGCGGATCATTCCGTAAGCGCCGACCTTCAGGACAAGCCCTGCAAGGTCTACGCTTCCGGCCGTCGGCGCCTGCGTATGGGCATCGGGTAACCAGGTATGAATTGGCACTGCCGGCAGCTTTACGGCGAATGCGGCAAAGAACCCGAGCATCAGCCAGCGGGCAGTCGATGCGGACATGGGCGTGCCAAGCAGCTGGTTGTAGTCAAAAGTATAGACGCCGGTAGCCCTACCATGAACGAAGTATAATCCGAGGATGGCCAGGAGCATCAGCACCCCACCGGCTTGTGTGAAGATGAAGAACTTGATCGCGGCATAGGTACGGTTCTCGTATCCCCAAAAGCCGATGAGGAAGTACAGCGGGATCAGCATCAGTTCCCAGAAGAAGTAGAACAGGAAGAGGTCTATTGCCAGAAAAACACCCATGATGGAGGCGACGATCCAGAGCAGGTTGAAATGGAAGAAACCAACACGCTCCTGAATCGAGTTCCAAGAGCAGGCAACAGCAATTATGCCGAGGAAGTTTGTCAGGATGATGAGCAGCATGCTCAGGCCATCCATCGCGAGATGGTAGCTGATGCCGAGCTGCGGTATCCACGTATGGTTGATCTCGATAACGTAGGGGGAATGCGAGGAGGATGCCGGCCCGAAGTAGTATACCCACAGCACGATCATGATGACCATGTGGATGGATAGAATCGTCAAAGAGACGACTCGCGGCCACACCTTCCCCCAGCGCGCGGAGAACCACGCGACGAGCCCGCCTCCGAAGATCTCGACGATGAGCCAGGTGAGTATCATGTCGCGAACACCACGATCCCGACGGCGACTACAGCGCCGAAGGCTATGCTGCCGACATACCAGCGGAGGCGTCCCGTCTCCGTCAGGCTAAGCAGGAGGTGAAGCACCTCATTGATCTTCTCGATGATCTTGACGGGCTGATCGAAAAGGTCTGCCCTACCGGCGCGAGCTAGCTTGACGTAGGTGCCGACGATCAGGTTGTCATAGGCCCAGTCGAAACCCCAGCCGATAAACCAGAAGCGGTGCAAGGCTGCACCGACAGGGTTCATCACCAGCCGGCGGACAAGGCCGGGCTCACGAATGTACAGGTAATAGGCGGCGAGTATCCCGACTATCGACGCAATCGACGCCGCGACTTGCAAGTTCAGCACTGTCCCCGTCATGAGCCCGCCGGTTTCTGGCAGCGATGTCCCGATGAAGTCGGAAAACCAGGCGTGGTTACCGAGAGTCTGCGGCAGGTCGACGAAGCCGGCAAGGATGGCCAGCACCGCGAGGATGACCAGCGGCACCAACAGCCGTGGCCCCGCCTTCAGATGATACTCGGTCCGCTCTTCCCCATAGAATGTGAGGAAGACCATTCGGAAAGTGTAGAGCGACGTAAGTATGGCGCCGAAGAGTCCCGCTGCCCAGAACCAGCGGCCTCCCGCGTTCGAGGCCCAGGCGCCGGCCAAGATCGCGTCCTTGCTATAGAAGCCAGCGGTTACCAAGGGCAACGCCGCCAGCGAGAGCGACCCCGCGAGGAACGTCCAGAATACAAGTGGCGCCTTCTTTCGAAGTCCGCCCATCTTGAACATGTCTTGCTCATGGTGGAGACCGATGATGATGACGCCCGCGCCCATGAAGAGCAGGGCCTTGAAGAAAGCGTGCGTCATGAAGTGGAACATCGCAGGCGCCCAGGCGCCGACGCCGACGGCAAGGAACATGTAGCCGATCTGGCTGATCGTCGAGTACGCCAGGACGCGCTTGATATCGCGCTGCGTGAGCGCGCTGAAGCCAGCGAGGATCAGGGTGCCCGCGCCGACTGCAGCGACGGTCGTGTGGATGACCGGCGACATCGTGAAGATGACGTTCATTCGCGCGATGAGGTAGACGCCAGCCGTCACCATCGTCGCGGCGTGGATCAGGGCGCTAACGGGCGTCGGGCCGGCCATTGCGTCAGGAAGCCAGGTCTGTAGCGGCAACTGCGCCGATTTCCCCAGTGCGCCGCCGAGCAGCAGTCCGGCTACGGCAACTGTGATGCTCGACCCGACGACCCAGCGCTCCTGCGCCAGTTGCATCAGCGGCTGGATCTGGAGCGTCCCTAACTTCCGGAAGATCAACAGCAAGCCGACGAGCAACGCGGTGTCGCCGATGCGGGTGACGATGAAAGCCTTCCGCGCGGCGCGCCCATTCGCCGGATTCTGATACCAGAAGCCGATCAGCAGATAGCTGCACAGTCCGACGCCTTCCCAGCCCAGGTAGAGCAGGAGCAGGTTGTCGGCGAGAACGAGAACGAGCATCGAGGCAACGAACAGGTTCATCGCCGCGAAGAAGCGGGCATAGCCATCCGGCTCGTCTTCCATATACTCAGCGGAGTAGACGTGGATGAGGAAGGAGACGACGCTAACAACCAGGATCATGATCACGGAGAGAGAGTCGAGATAGAACGCGACGTGCGGGTTGAAGCCGCCCACGTTTATCCAAGTGTATAGGGACTGCGAGAAGTGGTTATCCGTCGGGGGCGCAATCACGAAGTCGAAGCCGACAAGCACAGCAAAGAGCGCGGCCAGTCCCACAGATCCGACGCCAACGAGCGCGATCTGCTTATGCGTCAGCCAGCGGCCCGCAATTACGAGTATCCCGAAGCCGCAGAACGGCAGGACCGGCACCAGAAACAGGAGATGCAGCAAATCAGCCTCGCATTCTGTCCGCCGCGTCGACGTCCAGCGTCTTGAACAGCCGGTAGAGTTGAAGCACCAGCGCCAGGCCAACCGAGACCTCGGCAGCGGCCATTGTCAGCACGAAGAGGAACAGGATCTGTCCGTCTGCCTGTCCCCAGCGATAGCCGGCTACGATGAACGCCAGCCCGGCAGCGTTCAGCATGACCTCCAGCGATACCAGCATGTAGATGACATTCCGCCGGACGAGGACGCCGATAAGGCCGATCACAAAAAGCACGCCCGCCAGGAGCAATCCTTGTTCCATCGGGACTGATGCCATCGCTCTCTCCTACTTGCCTACGCCCGTTTCAACGGGCTCTTCGCGCTTCTGCGCTGTCTCTCCCGGCTCGCGTCGCCGGCCCAGGTGATATGCGCCGATTAGCCCGGCCAGCAGCACCATCGAGGCCAGCTCCACGCCTAGCATATACGGGCCGAAGAGAATCGCACCCAGGTCTTGCGGCTGTATAGGCCCCGCTCCGGACACGGGATGAACGGTCTCCCGGAAGAGGACATATGCGACTTCCGCAATCAGCACCATCGCGAGGAAGACAGGGCCAACCCACATCTTGCCCACCGTCCAGCGTTTCTCCTGTTCGACCGAGACATCGCCGAGGTTGAGGATCATGACGACGAAGATGAAGAGCACGATTATGGCGCCGGCGTAGATGATGACTTCAAGAGCCGCGATGGCCGGTGCGCCCAGCGTGAAGAACACCAGGGCCACGGCCAGGAACGACACAGCGATGTAGAGCAGCGAATGCACAGCGTTAACGCCTGTTATCGCCGCCACGGTAGCTATCACGGCCACGACCGATGAGATGTAGAAGACAGCGTTCATGTCATCGCCAAGGCGTCACGGTAGGAGCGTTCGAATATCCCTGGGCGGCGCCTCGTTCTCCGCTTCTCCTTTGTCCTTGCCCCCGATCTTCAGCCCCGCGACACGATAGAAGTCGTAGTCCGCGTATTTGCCGGGGCCGGAAATCAGCAGGTCTTCTTTCTCGTAAACCAGGTTCTGTCGCACGTATTCGCCCATCTCGAAATCGGGAATGAGCTGGATGGCATAGGTCGGGCACGCCTCCTCGCAGAAGCCGCAGAAGATGCAGCGCGAGAAGTTGATACGGAACCACTCCGGGAAGCGCCGTCCCGTCTCGTCCTGCGTCGCTTGGAGAGAGATGCAGTCAACGGGGCAGACCACGGCGCAAAGGTAGCAGGCGACGCACCGCTCCTCGCCGTTGATGCGGGACAGGATGATGCGGCCACGCCACCTCGGCGCCAAGTAAGGCCTCTGCTCCGGGTACTGGACGGTGACCCGGCGCCTGAACATGTGCAGGAAGACCGTCCACAGCCCTTTGACTATGCTTATCATCTTCCTATCCCATTGCCAGCCGGATAGGGCCGGTGATCAACAGGTTAAGCAATGCCAGCGGCAGCATCAGCTTCCAGCCGTAGCCCATGAGCTGGTCGTAGCGAAGCCGCGGCAGCGTCGCGCGCAGCAGGATGAAGAAAGCAACGATAATCGCCACCTTTATTGCCAGCCAGAGCGGCGGCGGCAGGAACGGGCCGAGCCAACCGCCGAAGAACAGCGTCGCGATAATCGCTGCAATGAGCGTGATCCCCAGGTATTCGCCGACGAAGAACATGCCGAACTTCATCGACGAGTACTCGGAGTGGAAGCCGGCGATGAGCTCGCTGTCGGCTTCCGGAAGGTCAAATGGGATACGCCGCGTCTCCGCGATGCCAGCAACCAGGAAGACGAAGAATCCCAACACCTGTGGCACGCAGTACCAGACCGCCTTCTGCTGCTCGACTATCGTCTGCAGGTTGAATGAGCCGGAAAGCAGCACCACACCGGCTATCGAGAGCCCCATGAAGACCTCGTAGCTCAGCATCTGTGCCGAAGCCCGCAACGCGCCGAGCAGAGAATACTTGTTATTCGAGGACCAACCGCCGAGCACGACGCCGTAGACACCCATGGACGACATGCCGAGGAAGAAGAGCAGACCGATGTTCAAGTTGATGACGCCGAGACTGGAGGAGAACGGCACCACCGTGAACGTCATCAGCACCGCCAGCATGACGATAGCGGGGGCCAGGACAAAGACAGCCTTGTCCGCATAGGGCGGAACCCAGTCCTCCTTGAAGAAGAGCTTGATAGCGTCGGCGACGACCTGGAGCAAGCCGAACGGCCCCACGCGGTTCGGCCCGTACCGGTCCTGCCAGAGCCCGAGTAAGCGCCGCTCCACCCAAGTCAGCATTCCCGCCACTGAAAGCGCGGCGATCATCAGGATGAAGACGATGAGCAGCGAGCGGACCGTATCGTTCACCGGCTGCCCCCCTGTTCCTCGCCGGGGTGTCTCAACTCGCCTCGGGCCGGCAGGTCGAACATCGGCTGGCCGGGCAAGCCGACAGGAAGGGCAACCAGGCCCGACGGCAGCGTATCGACTATCTTGGCGGGTAGCCGTGCCGTTTCACTTCCAATCGACACTTCGACAATGTCGCCCGCTTTGATCGACATTCCATTAGCATCGTCACGGCTGATGCCGACATAGGGCTCCGGCCTCAGCTGGGCTACTGCCGGCGATATGGCGCTCAGCTTCTCCGAGCCAAAGATGTGGTGCGCCGGAACGAAGAGAGTACGGCCCAGGGAGGCTCCGGCCCGGCGCGGCACTTCATTGAAGTAGTCCCGTTCGGCATCCGCCGAAGGCTCGATGAGCCTGCGCCCCGGGTCGCCTCCGCGCAAAGGCCCGGCTATCTCCCCCTGGAACTTGTTCAAGGCCTGCACCGAGTTCCAGCCCGGCGCCCAGAAACGCGGAATGAGAGCGGACGGTGGATCACCGTGGAAACCTTCCATGGAGTAGGCGAACGGGGCGTCGAGATCTTCCGGCGGCTGCTGCTCGTGCACGCTGACGTTTGCGAACATCGACGTGCGGCCACTATAGCGATGCGGCTGGCGCGCGATCCGTTCGCCGGCGATCCGGAAGCCGGCAGGCGGCGCGATCTCAGGCACGAGCGCGAACACCGGCAGCGCCGACGCCAGCGCGTTGTCGACTGCGTCGAGGTTCGTCCAGCCTTCGAGGTTCTTACGTCCAGCAGTGATGGCGAGGTCACGCAACCAGCGCCAGCTTTCGCGGGAGTCGCCACGAGGTGTCATGACGCTGTAGAACCGCTGCGCCCGGCTCTCGTTGTTGACGAGCGTACCGTCGCTTTCTGCGAAGGTGGCAGCAGGCAGAACGATATCGGCTTTGTCCGCCGTGATGCCCTCCGTATGCTCGATCACAATCACGCTGCCGGCCGTCTTCAAGAAGGCGTCGACGGCCGAAGCCGCCGCTCGCCGGTAAAGGTCGTTCTCCAGGACAATTACCACGTCCCCGTCCGCGACAGCATTGAACGCCGTCCGCAGACTCTCGCCGCCGAGGAGTGCCAGGCCCATGCTGTTGCACTCGGGAACTGACAGGGCCAGCTTGGCCTGTCGTCCCTTGCGGCAGAGCGCCTGAGCAACGTTCGCCGCCGCCTGCATCACAGCCTCGCTCCCGCAGCCGCTGCCGCTGACCACCACCGGCTGATCGGCTGATCGCAATGCTTCGGCGATCTCGGCCGCGAGGCCGCGAAGATCGGTGGGCAAGACGGGCACCGGCGGAGATGCGGAATCGAGAGCGTGCGCGACGGCGAAACCGAGCCGCGCAATGTCTTCAGGTGAGGCGCGGTATGTGCGAGTCGCGATGTCATCGAGGCGGGTGGCGAAAGTCGAAGCGATAAACAGCGGCCCCTTTTCACCCTGGGTCGCGTTCTGAACGCCGGCCGCGTCCCAATGTGGAATGTGCATCTTCGCCGCCATCTTTAGCGCCGCTTGCCGGGCCGATTGGCGCAGGGCGAGGGCGAGCCTGGGCGCGGTTTGCGTCACGTCCTCGCCGAGGATAAGGGCGGCATCCGAACCCGCCACCTCGGAGAGTGACGCCGCCTTCGGCGAGTTGCTCCGCATTACGTCGAGTGTGAGCCGCGAGAGCTGCCCCTCCTTCTCCGATACCCCGGCGTAGAAGTTCTCGGGCCCAACGAGCGTCCGCAAAGCGAAGTTCGCTTCCAGCGACGCCCGCGGCGAGCCGATGCCGATGACTCGTTTCGCCCCCGATAGCAGGGTGGATGCTCGGCCAAGGGCTTCATCAGAATCGACAGGCCAGGCGCCCGGGTTTCGCTCGGCACGGACACGAGCCCGGAGAATGCGCTCAGCGCTGTTCACAAACTCATAGCCGAAGCGACCGCGGTCGCACAGGAAGTAGCCGTTGACCTGGCTGTTATAGCGGTTGTATATCCGTCGCAAAGTGCCATAGCGTTCGCCGGGAATCGTGTTGCAGCCGAGGCCGCAGTGAACGCAGACAGAGGGTGCGGTCTGAAGGTCCCACTTGCGTGTGTAGTGTTCCCTTAGCGTCTTGTCCGTGAACACGCCGGTCGGACAGACCTCGACCAGGTTGCCGCTGAACTCGCTCTCCAGCACTCCGTCGAACTGGCGTCCGTAGTACGTCAGGCTGCGACTGCCGAAGACGTCGAAGTCGCGTCCGTCCGCCACGTCCCGATAGAAGCGGACGCAGCGGTAGCACTGGATGCAGCGGTTCATTTCGTGGTTGACGAACGGACCGAGGTCCTGGTTGCGGAATGTCCGCTTCTTGCCACGATAGCGGCGGTAATCGTGGCCGGTCATAAGCGTCATGTCTTGAAGATGGCATTCGCCGCCCTCGTCACAGACCGGGCAGTCGTGCGGATGGTTCGTCATCAGCCACTCGATGACGCTTTCGCGGAAGTCGTGGGCTTCGGCGTCATTGATGGAGATACGCGTGCCCTCGCTCGCAGGCGTCATGCAGGCCATCGCGATGCGGCCGCGTGTATCATTAGCGTCGCGGAAGAGGCGGACAGCACACTGCCGGCAGGCGCCAATGGAGCCCATCGCCGGGTGCCAGCAGAAATACGGCAGGTCGAGTCCGACAGACAGGGCCGCCTGAAGCATGTTCTGTCCGTCCATGACCTCGTATTCGCGCTCGTCGATGATTATCTTCGCCATTTTCACTTCCACCGGCAGCGCTTGTCGCGAACATGCTCTTCGAAGTCGTCGCGGAAATGGATCAGCCCGCTCTGTAGAGGCTCCATGGCGCCAGGTGCCAGAGCACAGAACGTGTGACCGGGCCGCAGTCGCTTCGTGTGCATCTCTAGGATCTCGATATCCCCGGCTTGCCCTTCGCCGGCCTCCATCGCGCACAGGATCCGCTCGACCCATTGGAGGCCGCCCCAACAGGGCGTGCACCAGCCGCACGACTCCTGCGCGAAAAAGTGCTGGAGGTTGAGCTGCATGGCGACGGGGCACTTCTTGTCGTCGAGAATGATCGCCGTGCCCGTGCCCATGCGGCTACCGTGCTGCTGCAAAGAATCGAAGTCGACCGGGGTATCTAGATGCTCGTCGACCAGGTAGTCTGTCGAGGCCCCGCCGGGCAGGAGCCCGCGGAACTTGTAACCGTCCTGCATGCCGCCGGCGTGTTCCTCCAGCAGCTCACGGAACGTTATGCCCATCGGAAGCTCCCACAGACCCGGTTTCTTCACGCGGCCGCTAACGCCGAACAGCTTCGTGCCGCCGTCTTTCGTGCGGCTGAGGCCGCGAAACCAGTCGGCGCCCTTGTCGATGATGTGTGGGACATTTGCCAACGTTTCCACGTTGTTGACGACCGTCGGCTTGCCCCAAAGACCCACCACGGCGGGATAAGGCGGTTTGTCACGTGGGTTGGCTCGCTTGCCTTCCAGCGAATCAATGAGTCCGGTCTCTTCGCCACACATATAGCGGCCCGCGCTGAGATGAAGGTGCATGTCCAGGCCGAACCCGGAACCGAGGATATCCTTCCCCAGGTAGCCAGCCGCGCGCGCCTCCGCAATCGCCTTGGTAATCGCCAACGCCGATTCAGGGTATTCGCGGCGGAGGAAGATGTAGGCGGTCTCGGCTTCAACTGCGTAAGATGCGATTATCATGCCTTCGACGATTGCGTGCGGGTCGCCTTCCAACAGGAGGCGGTCTTTGAAGGTGCCGGGTTCCATCTCATCGCCATTGCAGAGGACATATTTCGGTTTCGGGGCATCCTCGCCAGCGGGAATAAAGCTCCACTTCTGCCCGGTCAGGAAACCCGCCCCACCGCGTCCGCGCAGGTTCGACGCCTTCACGGCCTCGATGATCTCTCCCGGCTGCATCTGAAGCGCCTTGCGCAGCCCCTGATAGCCGCCCGTCTTCTCGTACTCCTGGAGGTCGACAGCGGTGCCATCGGAACGAATGCGAGCCGTAAGCGGTGTCTCGGGCATCACTTGTGCTCCGCTAGAATCACGTCTATCTTCTCCGGCGTCAGGTTGCCGTAGAGCTTGCCATCGACCATCATGACCGGCGCCCGGTCGCAAGCGCCCAGACAAACGGACGTTAGCAGCGTGAACCGGTCATCCGCCGTCGTTCCGCCGACTTCCACGCCCAGCCGCGACCTCAGGTGGTCGAGTAGCGGTTCATAGTCCAGCAGCCAGCAACTGACGCTGTCGCAGATCATGATGACGTGCCTGCCGACCGGTTGCCGGAAGATGAGGTTATAGAAGGTCGCGACGGAGTCGAGTTCGGCCGGTGTCATGTGCAGGTACGCTGCCAGCTCGGAGATCGTCTCATCGGAAAGCCAGCCCCGATGCGATTGGACTGACATCATGGCATCGATGCAGGCCGCACGGGGTCGCCCGGACATGGCGACTGCCGCGTCTATCTCCTGCCGTTCTTCTTCCGTCAGCAACTGCTACTCCTCATCTGTCAACGTCCGACAGAACATAGTCCATGCTGCCGAGGATCGCCATAATGTCGGGAATCATCTCGTCTCGCGAGATCAGCGGCAGCATCTGCATGTGTGCGAACGACGGCGTGCGTATGCGCGTGCGGTACGACATCGTGCTGCCATCGCTAATCAGGTAGTAGCTATTGTTTCCCTTCGTCGCCTCGACGCCGACCGAAGCCTCTCCCGCCGGTATCACCGGCCCCCAGCTCTCGTCGAGGAAGTGCGTGATAAGCGTCTCGATGTCGTGCATCGTCCGATCCTTGAGTGGCGGCGTTGCCAGCGGGTGATCCGACTTGTACGGACCGGGCGGCATGTTGTCGATGCACTGCTGAATGATCCGCAAGCTTTGCCGTATCTCCTCCACACGGACGACCGCCCGGTCGTAGGAGTCGCCATGCGTTGCGGTTGGGATCTCGAAGTCGAACTGGTCGTAGCCGGAGTAGGGACGGTTCTTCCGCCAGTCCCACTTGAAGCCACAGGCGCGCAGGCCGGGGCCGGTCACGCCCCATTCGATCGCTTCGTCGAGTGTGTACGCCCCAACACCCTGAGTGCGTCCCTTCAAGATGCGGTTCTGCATAACAAGGCCGTCGTATTCCTTGATGCGCGCAGGCATGTAGGCGACAAAATCACGCATCATCTGCTCCCAACCGTCCGGCAGATCGTGAGCGACACCACCAATGCGGAACCAGCCGGGGTGCATGCGGGCGCCGCAGACGGCTTCCACGATTCGGAAGGCCTTCTCGCGGTCGGTGAACATGTAGAAGACCGGTGAGAGGGCACCGATATCGCCGGCGAAGGTACCCCACCAGACGAGATGGCTGATGACGCGGAAGAGCTCGGCCATCATTATGCGAATGACCTTCACTCTGTCCGGCACGACAATCCCCGCCAGTTTTTCGACAGCCATGACGTAGGGGAAGTTGTTCATGACGCCGCCGAGGTATTCGACGCGGTCCGTGTACGGGATGTAGGTGTGCCACGACTGCCGCTCGCCCATCTTCTCGGCGCCGCGATGGTGATAGCCGATGTCGGGCACGGCATCGATGATGCGTTCGCCGTCGAGCTGTAGGATGACGCGCAGGATGCCGTGGGTGCCCGGGTGCTGCGGACCCAGGTTGAGGAACATGTAGTCGACGTCCTCGCTCTGCTCGGCCATGCCCCAGTCTTCGGGCCGGAACTGCATCAGTTTCTGCTCTGCTTCCTCCTGGGCGTCGGAAAGACGGAAAGGAGGCATCTCGGTCGCACGGGCCGGATGGTCCTTTCGCAGTGGGTGTCCTTGCCAGCTGTAAGGCATAAGGATGCGCACGAGGTGGGGATGGCCCTCGAAAGTGATGCCGAACATGTCCCACGCCTCGCGCTCGTACCAGTTGGCCGCGGGAAAGACCAGAACGGCGCTCGGCAGCGAAGGTTTCTCACCGGTGAGCGCGACTTTCAGACGGATGTCGGCGTTGCGGGAGTAAGAGAGGAGGTGATAGACGACTGTGAAGTCGCTGTCCGGCTGGCCCTGCCGGTTGTTGCGGACGCGTTCATCTATAGCGGTCAGGTCATAAAGCGTCTTGTAGGGCCCGTCGACCTCCGCCTTGACGAAGCGAAGCACCTTCGTTATGTCCCCGGCGGGCACCCAGACGGTCGGAATGGCGTCGCGGGTAGCCTGGAAGACGAAGTCAACATCCGGGAAGCGGGCACGAAGCTCGCCCAATACCGGCGGCTCCTCGCTCGTCTGCGTCTGCATGCCAGGGTCAGCTTGCGCCATATGTCCAGTTCTAGACGTGATCGGGAGAAGGATATGATTCCACTTGCCGTCGCTCCTGCCGCTTCAGGTCGCGCATAGACGGCGGCGGCTGGCGGTAGACTCGCTGATCGCCCACAACCCAGCTGAGGGGCCGCTTCTCGCTGCCGACAGCCTTCTGCAGCAACATCAGCCCTTCCAAGAACGCCTCAGGGCGGGGCGGGCAGCCCGGGACGTAAACGTCGACCGGCATGAACTTGTCAACACCTTGCACGACGCTGTAAATGTCATACATGCCGCCGGAGTTCGCGCACGACCCCATCGAGATGATCCAGCGCGGCTCCATCATCTGCTCATAGAGTCGCTTGATCACTGGTGCCATCTTGCGGAATACCGTACCGGCGATGACCATCACGTCGGCCTCACGCGGCGTCCCGCGAATCACTTCGGAGCCGAAGCGGGAAATGTCAAATGGGCTGGTGAGGCTCGTCGCCATCTCGACGTAGCAGCAGGAAAGGCCAAAGTTGAAGGGCCAGATGGAGTTCTTGCGCCCCCAGGCGATGACGTCCTGAAGCCGTGTCAGCACCAGGATGCGGGAGACCATCGCATCGAGCCCCTCATTGTGACGGCTGAGCACGCTCCCGGTCGAATCGGGCAGGCCCCCGACAGGCTTATCAGTCAAGGCGTCTCCTTGTTCTCGCCGGGGTTCCCCACTCGAGAGCGCCAAGCCGCCAGAGGTAGGCAAGCGCGACGACCAGAATAGCGATGAACACAGCAATATCGATGTACCCTGTCCATCCGGCCCTCCGCAGGGCTACGGCCCAGAGGAAGATGAACACGGCCTCTAGGTCGAAGACCACGAAGAACATGGCGACGAGGTAGAAACGCACGTCGAACCGTAGGCGGGCGCTGCCGGTGGGCAGGATGCCCGATTCGAAGGGATCGTCAGTGGCGGCTTCCCGGTGTCGCTGGCCAAGCAGATACGACAGCACCAGCATGCCACCCAGCACGACAAGCGCTGCGCCCAGATACACGAAAAACGGCCAGAACTGAGATGTCACCTACACCCTCGCCCGAGAAGGTCGATTCCCGCCGACCAAGGACTAACGGGACAGGTAAACGAGAGAGGCACTATACTTGCGCCAGCATATCGCCTCTCTCAATTTCAATGCAACAGGGTTGGCCCGCCGTCGAGGCAAATTCGAAGAGTCCTTTTTCAAGAGCGCCTTCGGACAGCAAGAAGGCTACGACGCTAAGTGGGCTCCACTCCAGGCCGCAGCCACGGCCATTGCCGCAGCTATCCTGTCAACAGGGGCCTACCCGTGGACCGTGCACATCCTGTGAACCACTTGTGAATCGGCAACAGCGACTTGAGCAAGCGTTACACTCTGATCGCTCGCAAGGTTAGATCGTGGCCCTGCCGCCCGCGGGTTCTGCCCGCCGAACCGCCTCCGTCAGCGTCGCCATTCCCTGGGAGATACCGTTCGGATGTCCGAAGATGGCTGAGCCGGCAATTAGCGCTCGCGCCCCGGCGCTCACTACCAAGGTGGCGGTCTCGGCATCGATGCCGCCGTCCACTCCAATTTCCACCGCCACGTTAGCATCGCCGAGCAGCTTCTTCAGCCGCAAGATCTTGGGTAGGACGCCGGGAAGGAACTCCTGGCCGCTGTAGCCAGGGCTCACTGTCATCAAGAGGACCGCTTCCGCGCCAAAAACAGCCTCTTCGATCAGCGAAAGGGAGCTGAACGGATTGAGGGCAATGCCGGCCTGCGCCCCAGTTTGCCGAACCGCCTCCAGTAGCCGATGTAAGTCGGGCGTCGCCTCGGGGTGGACGATGATGCGGTCGGCGCCAGCCTTGGCGAAGGCTTCTACGTAACGCTCGGGCTCTTCGATCATCAGGTGCGCGGTCAGCGGAAGGGTAGTCACTCGGCGCAACGCCTGGACGACGAGGACGCCGAGGCTGAGGTTGGGCACGAAGCGCCCGTCCATGACGTCGACGTGAAAACCGTCGGCACCCGCGGCTTCGGCCTCACGGACCTGCTCGCCAAGCCGCGCCTGGTCGGCGGCAAAGACTGAGGGCATGAGCTTGACGCCGTTGATCACGCTGCTCGCTCCAGCCCGGCTGCCGCCGCCTCATCTGCCACGATGGCGATCCGCCCGGCCTTTACCCGGTTCGCCGGTATGTCTTCGCCGGCCATCATCCGTCGCAACGCATCACGCTTCTCTTCACCGCTGACAAGAAAGACCGCGACGCGAACGGCAGAGAGTACGGGCAGCGTGACGGTCAGCCGCTCGTGATCGGGATGCGGCACTTTCAAGGCCCAACGCTCCCGCTCGTCGAGAGCCGCGTCGTCGGGGAAGAGCGAGGCCGTGTGGCCGTCGGCGCCAAGACCCTGGAAGGCGAAATCGAATGAAGGGGGTCCGCCAGCGAAGAAGCGGCGCAAGTCTTCCTCATATGCCTCGGCATCGCAGGTCTCGCCTGCCATGCGATGAACACGGGCCGGGACACGCGACAGCAGTAACTCATTCGCCATTCGGAAGTTCGAGTCAGGATCGTCTGGCGGCACACAACGCTCGTCGCTGAAGAAGACGTCCACGCTCGACCAGTCGAACGGCTCCTTGGCTAGGCGCTCATAAACCGGACGGGGCGTCTGGCCGCCGGCAAGCATGAGGGTCCGTGGTAGAGCCTCCAGGAAGAGGGCGACAGCCGGTTCGACGATGCTCTCAGCCACGATTAGCTCCAGAGGCATTTCCGCCTACTCCGGCTTCACGGCATGGCCGCCGAACTCGTTGCGCAAAGCAGCGATGAACTTCATGGCAAACGAGTCGTCCTGACGGGAGACGAAGCGGGCAAACAGGCTGGCGGCGATGGCCGGCGCCGGAACGCTTTCGTTGATCGCCTCGAAGACCGTCCAGCGGCCTTCGCCGGAGTCATCCACGTAGCCGCGCAAAGCCGAGAGCTGCGGGTCCTTCGCGAAGGCTCGTTCCGCCAGCTCCAGCACCCAGGAGCGGACGACGCTACCCTGATTCCATAGCGCCGCGATTGCATGCAAATCCAGCTCGAACTGCGACGATTTGAGGACCTCGAAGCCTTCGGCATAAGCCTCGAGCATCGCGTACTCGATGCCATTGTGCACCATCTTGACGAAATGGCCGGCGCCGACCGGCCCAACGTGGGCGTAGCCGTTTTCGGGCGCCAGCGTCTTCAGCGCAGGCTCAATACGGCCGAAGGCTTCGTCCGTGCCGCCGACCATCAGGCAGTAGCCGACCTCCAGCCCCCAGATGCCGCCGGACGTGCCGGCATCGACGAAGAGGAGGCCGCGCTCAGCAAGCTCAGCGCCGCGTCGCATGCTATCGCGGAAGTTGGAGTTGCCGCCATCCACCATGAGGTCGCCGCGCTGAAGAAGACCGGCAAGCTGCTTGATCGTCTGCTCTGTCGGGTCGCCGGAGGGGACCATCAGCCAGAGAGTCCGCGGAACGTTGAGTTTCGACACGAGTTCCGAGAGCGAAGCGACCTGGGAGACCTTCGGGTCCCGGTCGTAGCCGATGACCTCGTGGCCACCGCTACGTAGCCGTTCCGCCATGTTGGCGCCCATGCGCCCGAGTCCGACCATGCCTACTTGCATGTCAAGCCTCCCAGTTAAGCAGCATCTCGACCGGCACCCTTCCCGCCCGGCGTCCATGCGCCCGCAGCGACTCCAGGTCGCCCAGGGCCTGCGCCGCCTTCAGCTTCCCGAATGTAAACGGGCGGCCAGGTATCGGCACGTCCGTCTCGTCCGGCGTGATTACCTGGATGAAAACGCCCTTGTTCGGTCCGCCCTTGTGGAGTTGGCCGGTCGAATGGAGATAGCGCGGGCCGAAGCCGACGGTCGTCGCGACTTTGAAGCGGTCGCGCAGGCGGACGCGGACGGCGTTGAGTGCGGCCTCGTTCTTCGCGTTGCGCGGCATATAGGCGAGGAGGGCGATATAGTCGCCTTGGTTCACCTGTGAGAGAAGGGCACTCAGGTCATCGTTTGGGACGTCAGGAAGGCGGCTACCGGCGGAAAGGATTCGACTGGTCGCATCCTTCGCCTCCTGTACGTTCGGCTGGTCGAAAGGATTGATGCCGAGGATCGCCCCGGCGATGGCAGTGGCGTACTCCCAGCGGAAGAATTCTGCGCCGAGGCTGGCCTTGCCTTCGAACTGGAGGATCGTTGAAGGCTGGAGGCGCAAGTCGCTGCCGCCGACGGAGACGAAGAAACGGTCGTCCCCGTAGACAGCGGGCACTCCCGGCGGCTCGCCTTCGACCGGCAGGATTCCCTTGCCCTCCTTGCCCGTCGACTCGGCGATAAGCTGTTCTACCCAGGTCCCGAAGATTGAGATCGCCGGCGGTACGAACAGCGTCAGCTTGTCCTGGCCGGCGAGCGCGGCTTCGCCCATCAGTGCGCCTAGCGAAATCCCCAGATTGTCGTGGATGGGAACGTCCTGGCCGCATCGGCGAGCCATCTCCGTCGCCGTTTCGAGCAGCTCACGCACGGGCGCGCCGACGAGGGCCGCGGGCACGAGCCCGAAATAGGAGAGCGCAGAGTAGCGTCCGCCGATGTCCGGCGGGTTGAGGAAGACGCTCCGGAAGTTGCTTCGGGCAGCAAGCGCTTCGAGACTGGAACCGGCATCGGTGATAGCGACGAATTGCTCGCCGCGCTTCACCTTGTCCTGAAAGTAGGCACACTGGCAGGTCGTCTCGATCGTCCCGCCCGATTTGCTGGCGGCGACAAAGAGAGTCCGTTCGAGGTCGAGGGACCGTTCGAGCGACAGGATGGCAGTCGGGTCCGTGGTGTCGAGGACGCGGAGTCTCGGAAAGCCGGAGGCCGAGCCGAAGGTCGCGTGGATGACCTCCGGCGCCAGGCTGGAGCCGCCCATGCCCATCAGCACGACGTCGCGATACCCATCGCTCGCCACGCGGCTGCCGAAGTCCACCAGGTCGTCCGCAGCCTTCGTCATCTCCTCCGCGACAGTCAGCCAGCCGAGGCGGTTGCTGATCTCGGTAGGATCAGGCTTCCAGACCGTATGGTCCTTCGCCCAGATGCGCCGCGGCACGTCCGCCTCCGCCAGCGCCGCCAGCCGCTTCTCGATGGCCTCATCGAGGCTGCGCATGCTAGCGAGAGGGCCGCGTTCCACCGCGTTCCTCCTTCGACATCGCCTGACCCTTGGCCTCGACCGCTTTCACGAGACTATCGTAGTCTTTGCTGAAGGCCTCGATGCCATCCTCCAGCAGCTTCGCTGTCACCGCATCGAGGTCGATGCCTGCGTCCGGCAGCGAAGCGATAACGCGTTCCGCCTCGTCGACGCCTTCCGCGAGCGTCGGGCGGACGCGGCCGTGGTCGGCGAAAGCGCGAAGGGTCGGCTCCGGCATCGTGTTCACGGTATCGGGGCCGATTAGCTCTTCGACGTAGAGGACGTCTGAGTAGGCCGGGTTCTTAGTGCTGGTTGAGGCCCAAAGCGGCCGCTGGACGTGCGCGCCCGCCGCCGCCAGCTTCTCCCACCTGGGCCCGGAGAAGATCCGCTTGAATATCTGATAAGCGATCTTCGCGTTCGCCACCGCTGTCTTGCCTCGCAGCGGCGAGCCCTCCGGTAATTGGGAATCGACCGCCGTATCGACGCGCGAGACGAAGAACGAGGCCACGCTGGCGATCTTGTCGACCGGTTGGCCGGCTTCCAGGCGTCGCTCCAGTCCCCGCAGGTAGGCCAGCGCCACCGCTTCGTGCGCTTTCACGTCGAAGAGGAGAGTTATGTTAACATTGACGCCCTGCGCGGTTAGTTTCTCGACCGCGGGCACTCCTTCGACCGTGCCGGGCACCTTCAGCATCAGGTTGGGACGCCCGACGCGTCCCCACAAGTCCTTCACCTCAGCGATTGTCCCCTCGCTGTCATGGGCCAGGCTGGGTGAGGCTTCCAAGCTAACAAAACCGTCGCCGCCTTTCGTCTCGACATAGATAGGACGCAGCGTGTCCGCGGTCATCTGGATGTCCTCGACGGCGATGCTCAGGAACAGCTTCTTCGCGTCGCGCTCGCCGCCTTCGACGAGGGCGCGCAGCGCCGAATCGTAGTCGCTGGAGCCGGAGATGGCCTTATTGAAGATCGTCGGGTTAGAGGTGATGCCGGCGACGCCAAACTCGTCCATCAAGCGCTTCAGTTTGCCGGACTGGATTAGGCTGCGGCTGACGTAGTCGAGCCACACGCTCTGTCCGAAACGTCGCAATTCGAGTGCTGGATTCATCTTGCCTCCTCCTCCATGCGCGCGACCTTCGCCAGACGCCGCCGGTGCCGCTCCTCGCCCGTAAAGCGCGCCGCGACGAAAATGCGCACCACCTCGGCCGCCAGTTCCGGCCCGATAACGCGCGCCCCCAGACAGCAGACGTTGGCATTGTCATGCTCGACCATCTGGTGCGCGGTATAGGTGTCATGCGCAAGGGCGGCGCGAATGCCGCGCAGCTTGTTGGCCGCTATCGCCGCACCAGCGCCGGAGCCGCAGACGAGGATGCCGCGTTCCGCTTTCCCTTCCACAACCGCCCGCCCGACGGCGAGGGCGAAGTCCGGATAATCGTCGTTCGGGTCCGCGCAATCCGCGCCCAGATCGAGGACCTCGTGGCCGGCCTCTTCCAGGACGCCAACGAGCGTCTGCTTCATCTCGAAGCCGCCGTGGTCTGCGCCGATGGCAATTCTCATCGTTGCACCAGCTTTCGGGCTCGCTGAGCCACGTTCTCCGGCGTGAAGCCAAACTTCTCGAACAGCACTTCGCCGGGCGCGGAAGCTCCAAAGTGATCGATGCCCACGGATTCGTCGGCCCACTCGCGCCAGCCGAAAGTCGTCGCCGCCTCGACGGACAGCCGCGGGATTCCCGGCGGCAGGACATCGTCGCGATAGGACTGCGACTGCTCCCGGAAAAACTTCCAGGACGGCATCGAAACGACCCGTGCGGAAATCCCTTGCCCTTCCAGCAGCTTCCGAGCCTCAAGACAGATCGAGACCTCGGAACCGGTGCCGATGAGGACAATGTCACGACCATCTTCCATCACGTAGGCGCCCTTGTCGACATCGCCGCCGGACTTGAGCACCGGCAACTTCTGGCGAGTCAGGATGAGCGCCGTTGGACCTTCATTCCGCTCGAGCGCGATGCGCCAGCAGGCCACGGTCTCATTGGCGTCGGCAGGGCGCAACAGCACCAGGTTCGGGATAGCGCGCAGACTGGCCAGGTGCTCGATAGGCTGATGAGTCGGCCCGTCTTCCCCCAGGCCTATGGAGTCGTGGCTATAGACAAAGATGACGGGCAGTCTCTCCAGAGCCGCGAGCCGGACGGAAGGTCGCATGTAGTCGGAGAAGACAAGGAAGGTGCCGCCGTAAACGCGAAAGCCGCCATGAGCGGTCATCCCGTTGAGGATGGCTGCCATGCCGTGTTCGCGGACACCGAAGTGGAAGTTGCGACCGGAGAAGGTGCCTGTCGTGACGTCACTGTACCCTTTGAGGTAAGTGTCGGTGGACGGCGCCAGGTCGGCAGAACCACCGACGAGTTCGGGAATGGCACCGGCAATAGCGTTAAGGACAGCGCCGGAGGCCGCGCGCGTCGCCATTTTCTCGCCCTCATTGAAGGACGGCAGATTCATTTCCCAGCCTTTGGGCAGGCTGCGCGCGAGGACCCGACGGAACTGCCTCGCGTCCGCTGGATATTGACCGAGTACTTCTCCAGCCGGTCGAGCCACGCCTGTTGTGCCGCCCTGCCGCGGTCGACGGCCTGCCGGTAGACGGCGAGCGCCTCCTCCGGCACGGTGAATGGCTCCTCGTACGGCCAGCCGAGATTCTGCTTCGTCAGTATCACTTCCTCTTCGCCGAGCGGCGCCCCGTGGGCGGCGGCCGTGTCCTGCTTGTTCGGCGAACCGTAGGCGATGTGCGTCCGCACGGCGACGAAAGTCGGACGGTCTCCTGTGGCGCGCGCCTCTCCAATCGCCTTATCGAGCGCTTCCAGGTCATTCCCGTCGTCGACCTGCAAGACGTTCCACCCATACGAGCGGAACCGGTCGCCTACTTTCTCGCAGAAGGCGAGGTCGGTGGAGCCTTCGATCGTGATGTGGTTGTCGTCGTAGAAGACGATGAGCCTGCGCAGATTGAGGTAGCCGGCCAGCGAGCAGGTCTCGGAGGAGACCCCTTCCATCATGTCGCCGTCGCTGGCGATCACGTATGTGTAGTGATCGACGATCTCTTGGTGGGGCCGGTTGAAGCGGTCGGCAAGCATCTGCTCGGCGATGGCCATGCCGACGGCGTTGGAGATACCCTGACCCAATGGCCCCGTTGTCACCTCGACGCCCGGCGTGAGGCCACGCTCTGGATGCCCCGGCGTCTTCGACTCCCACTGACGAAACTCCTTAATATCGTCGAGCGACAGGTCGTAGCCGGTCAGGAAAAGCATCGAATAGAGCAGCATCGAAGCATGTCCGGCCGAAAGGACGAAGCGATCGCGATCCGGCCAGGATGGGTCGTGCGGGTTGTACTTCATGTACTTCGTCCAGAGGAGGTACGCGAGCGGCGCCAGGGCCATCGGCGTGCCGGGATGGCCGGAGTTCGCCTTCTGGACGGCGTCCATTGCCAGCGTGCGGACGGTGTCGATGCAGAGTCGCTCGATATCGCTTGCGGGACGGCCCGGCGCGGCATCGTGCGCTTGCACTTTCACGTCGGGCCGGAGCTCTGAAGTGGGGTCTTCGGTCATATCTCCTCCCTGAGATTCGCTTTGACCGGCGGAAGATCAGGCGCTCAACCGAGGGAGCGCGATCAACTCTCTCCAGGCTAATTCTACCACCGGCGGCAGGGCCGAAGAATGGATTGTGATGCAGCAGAGGCAATGGCCTGCAGCGACGAAAGCGACCGAGCTCGAGGGCTAACCGACGTGGTCAATCGATTCTCCTAGCCGCTTCGCCGCTTCACACCAGGGCGCACGAAGAGCTGTCCCGGCAGTCAGTCGGTCGCAAGGCCCGCGTTACACTAACGACTACGGGGGCCAACGAACCTTTTTCACGATTTTGGCCGAGAATAGGATCGCGAAAGAAAGGATGAGGGTAAATGTTGTCCTTGCTCACGACCCTGCTACCGAAACGCCTTCCCCGCCCAGACGAGAAGCCAGCCGCCTCCTTTATACGCCTGCCCCGTCACTCGCTATCTCCTCGACCAAAAGGGTAGCGAGGCGAATCTCTTTCCACATCTGAATCCGACCGCCGTCTGACCCTCTGTCGAAGTCTCCGGCCTCCGCCGAAGATTGTTTATATTGCACTAACATTTTGCATGAGGTAAAACATCACCATGCAGCAGCCACTCGTGAAGCGCGCAATCGAAGCATACGGTCGGGCGATCTTAACCATTGACCCGGTGCGCGTCCGTCTCTGGGACGACCAGGGTCTGACCGTGCTACAGCTCCGCCTCGTCCACCTGTTGTTCGCCAACGACCGCGTGTCGGTGGGTCAGCTAGCAAACGAGTTACATACAGCTCCGGCTAGCGTGACAGGTCTGACTGACCGGCTGGTAACGCGTGATTTCGTGGAACGCGAACACGACCCCGATGATCATCGCGTGGTTAGGCTGAAGCTGACCACAAGCGGCCGCCGGATGATGGAGGAGCTTCAGACAATGGCTGCAGGATACCTGAGGCAAGTCTTCGAGCAGATGGACGACAAAACCCTTTCAGAGTTCGTCGAGTGCCTCGAGGCATTCTGCAGCGCGGCCGAGGCCGTTCAGGGCCAGCGGCTTGAGTGCGGAGCAACAGATTGAGCAACGCACTCCCTTCCCAGCTTACGCAGCGCCAGATCTGGTTGGTTTTCGCCGGCCTCATGGCAGGCATGCTGCTGTCTTCGCTAGACCAGACGGTCGTCGTCACCGCCATGCCGACGATCGTCGGTCAGCTCGGCGGCTTGGAGCACCTGTCGTGGGTTATGACAGCGTTTTTGCTCACATCCACCGGGTCCATGCTCCTCTACGGCAAGCTGAGCGACCTCTATGGACGGAAGAACCTCCTCGAGATAGCGGTCGCCATCTTCCTCGTTGGCTCGCTTTGCTCTGGGCTATCGCAGAATATGATGCAGCTGATCCTTTCGCGAGGCGTTCAGGGCGTGGGTGCGGGTGGGATCATGATCCTGTCGCAGGCGGTCATTGGCGACATGATTGCACCCCGCGAGCGCGGCCGCTATCAGGGCTACATGGGGTCCGTGTTTGGCGTGGCGACTATCGCCGGGCCGCTGATTGGCGGCTTCTTCACCGACCACTTGACCTGGCGCTGGATATTCTTCATGAACATCCCTATCGCCATCATGGCGATGATTGTCATCGGCATCTTCTTCCGTCTTCCTGTTCGTCGCTTCGAACACCGCGTCGACTACGGAGGCGCGGCCTTCATGATCGCCGGAATCAGCGCCCTGCTGCTGCTGACGTCGTGGGGAGGCGTCGAATATGCTTGGACTTCGCCCGTAATCTTCGGCCTGGGCGTAGCGGGCGTTGTGCTGCTCGCGTTTTTCGTGCTCCAGGAGGCGCGAGCTTCAGAGCCACTGCTGCCGCTGCGACTGTTTAAGCAGATGATATTCTCTGTCGCTACCGGATTGTCGCTTGTGATAGGCCTGGGGCTGTTCGGCAGCATCTCGTACATACCTGTCTACTTTCAGGTCGTGCGGGGGACCAGTGCAACGCTATCCGGACTACAGATGTCGCCGATGGCCCTTGTGGTCGTAGTCACTGTGGCCATGACCGGACGTGCTATAACGAAGATGGGGCGGTATCGCATGTTCCCCATCATGGGCACAGCCGCGATGGCTATTGGTATGCTTCTGTTGTCGCGTTTGAACGAGAACACGTCGCTGCCGGAGGCAGCCGCCTACATGATGGTGCTTGGGCTCGGCCTTGGCATGCTGATGCAGGTACCCATTCTGGCCGTTCAGAATAGCGTGGCGCACCGCGACCTGGGCTCCGCGACCGCTGGAGTGAACGTCTTCCGGATGCTCGGCTCCGCGTTCGGAGTCGCTATCTTCGGCGCCATTCTTAATAATCGGCTAACCTCGGAGCTTCAGAAGATATTGCCAGCCTCGGTATTGGGGTCGATCAACCGCAGCGCGCTCACCGCCAGCCCGGCCGAGTTGAAGGCGCTTCCGCCCGATATCCACGCCGGGGTCATGCACGCCTTCTCACTATCCCTCGACTCAGTCTTCTTGTGGGCCGTACCGGTTGTTGTTCTGGCCTTCCTCGTCTCATGGCTGCTGAAGGAGATACCGCTAAAGGAGTACGCGCACCTCGATGCCGGCGAAGTGGCGGCAACTCCTCCCCTCGAAGGTGAAGCAGCCGAGTAGCGGATGTAGGACAAGATTCCGAGAGCCGCGCCGGACGGCTTCCTTTCGTTACTCTGCCATCCGCACGTGCGGCAGCCAGTCAAGCCACTTCGGCAGATACCAGTTGTAGTCGCCCAACAGCTTCATGCTTGCGGGAAGCAGGATTGAGCGGATTACTGTCGCGTCGACGGCGATGGCCACGGCCAGGCCGAACCCGAACTGCTTGAGCCCGATGTAATGGGTGAAGGCGAATATCATCGCCACTGCGACCATGATGAGGGCCGCGCTGGTTATCGTCCCAGCCGTCGCCTTGATCCCCGCTGAGACCGCTTCGTCACTGCTGGCGCCCTGCTCGTGCGCCTCTTTGATACGGCTGAGCACGAACATGTGGTAGTCCATCGATAGTCCGAACAGGATCGTGAACAGGAAGAGCGGCAGCCAGGACTCGATTATCCCCGTCGCTTTGAAGCCTAGAGGCTTCTCCAGAAGCCAGCCCTTCTGGAATACCATCACTAGGATTCCGTAAGTGGCGCCCACCGAAAGCAGGTTGAGGATGATCGCCTTGACGGCGATGACAATCGATCGAAAAGTCACGAGCAGAATCAAGAAAGCCAGCCCAAGCACGAACGCGAACACGAACGGCGTGCGGAAGAGGATGTTGTCGCGGAAGTCGAGGTTGGCGGCGGTGTCGCCGGTGATCGGCGCTTTCACTGTGCTGCCACCGAACGCGGCCGGCACCAGGTCCTTCCGCAGATGGGTCACGGCGTCGAGAGCTTTCTTTTCGCCGGTGTCGGCGTTGAGAGGAATTCGGACCGCCTCCGTGTCGCCGGCGTCGTCTATGTTCGTCTGGATTGGCGCGCCGTAGGGGGCGTCCGGTCCTGCCTTCGCCGTCGATTCCTTCTCGACTCTGCTGATGAAATTGCTGATCCGCGCCTGGGTGTCGGCCGCATAGATGTTGCTGTCCTTTCCCGCGTCGACCACGACCAGCGCCGGGGAGGTAAGCCCGAGCGTGAAGTTGTCCTGCAGGACGAGCAGGGCCTTCTTCGCCTCCACAGCGTCGGGCAGGCCTTTGGCACCGTTGAAGCCCAGGTTGAGCTGCAGGTACGGGTAAGCCAAAGCAAGCAGAACGACAAGAACGCCTGCTGCGAGCACCACTGGACGCCGCAACACGTGGTCGGTTATGAAGCCCCATACGCCGCCCGTTTCGCTCGTGCCACGCAGGAAGGGAAGGCTGAAACGGTCGATGTGGTCCGCGAGCATCATCAGCAGGGCCGGCAGCAGAGTGACTGACATGACTACCGCGAGGACAACAACGACGATCGCGGCCAAGCCCAGACTGTTGAACGTCGAGTCGCCAACAAGGAACATCCCGCCGACGGCCAGCACGACGGTGCAACCCGCAAAAACAACCGCCTTGCCCGATGTCCCCGCCGCCACTCGCAGCGCGTCCTCTTTCGAACGCCCCTTTCGCCTCTCATTCCGAAAGCGGCTTACGACGAACAGCGCGTAGTCGATCCCTGTCGCAAGCCCCATCAAGAGCACGACCTCGCTAAAGATGCTGCTCAAGGCCGTTGCCTGGCTTATGACGCCCAGAATAGCGGTTGCAGTAATGACGGCCGCTAGGGCCAGCGCCAGCGGGATGAAGGCAGCGACCGGTGCCCGGAACACGATAAGAAGGATGACAAGGGTGACAGTGAGGTTCAGGATGAGAGCAAAACGGAGGTCCTGGCCGATGACCGTGTCCATCTGTTTGTTTATGGAAGCCGGACCACCGCTCATAATAGAGAAGCCGGCCGACCTGCCGTTCGCGTGGTTTACCTCGTCAACGATGGGTTGAACGTGATCCTTAGCCGTTAGCGCCGTCCCCTGGAGGCTGACGAGAGCAAACGTGACGTCGCCGTTTCCGCCCTGCGAGACGAATGGCGACTGGTCGGCGGGCAACCCGATGTCATAGTAGGTTAGAGTGCCGGAGACAACGCGAGTGCTCGAAACTACCGTCGCTCCATCCCGTACAGATGTTTCCGGCTCCCGCAAGTCCGCGAGTTGAGCCATCTCGGCCTGTACTGTGCTTTTGTAGATGGGGTCATCGACCCTATACCTCGAGGAGGAGAAGACAACGATCTCTTGCGTCGGTACCTGGACGTCGCCGAACCTTTGCTGGAACAGCTTGAGGGCGGCCCCCGCCTCACCCGGTGCTTCACCCTGAAGGCTGGTGTTCGTCTTAACGAGTGAAAAAGATGCGACAGCAACGACGACAATAAACAGCCACACGAACACGGTCCAGCGGCGATGTCGGGCACTCCAGACGGCGGCCCTCGCTGTCAGTGACGGCGCGTGCTCTGAACCAGGGCTGGAAGCGGCTTTCATCCGTCGTATTCTCCTACGGGAATAGGTTCACGAGTCTGCCATTTTGAACCTGACAGGCGGCGAGCCCCAGGTCTCGCGCCCGTTCAGCGAGATCGGTCGCTTCGCTGGCCCGGTCGCCACTTGTGTCGAAGGCGAGATCGCCGGATATCCCGTTAGCCAGCCGCGTCTGCTGGACGGCGTTCCGCAAGGCCATAGGATCGATTATTAGAGAACCGTCACTCTGCTTCTCTGCCACGCTACTGACAGCGTCGAGCAGAACAGTGGCCGCATCGGCGTACTGGGCCGTGAAGGCGGAGGCGCCGGGCGCGCTGCCGTGCACCTTCTCGAACTCCTGCAGGAAGTCGTCGGGGAGAGTCAGCGGACAGCCGACGAAGTAGACGCCCTCCGCTGCCTGAGCGCCGAGAGGGTCGACGAACGTTGAAACCGACGCGGCCGCGTCGCCGCTACCGAATAGCCCTTTGTAGCCGGCGTCGCGCAGTTGTCGGTAGAGGAGAACAGCCTCCGGATTGAATCCGCCGAAGCCGACGAACCCGGGGTCGTCCTGGGCTATCTTCTTCGCCAGCTGGCTGAAATCAACGTCGCCAGTGCGGACGCTGGCTCGCGTCACCGTCAACCCCATGCTCTCCATTACGCGGCGAGCGGTCTCGATGAGGTCGAGCCCATACGACTCGCCGTCGTCGATGAGGTAGGCCGTCTTCGCCTTCAGCGTCTCCGCCACGAACTGGCCACCTATCTGCCCCTGAAACGCATTGGCATACGACGTGCGAAAGAAGAAACCACCCCACGGCTGGTCGGTTGTCAGGTCAGACTGCGTCGCCGAGCCTGAAATGACGACAATGCCCGCCTTCGCGTAGATTGGAATGGCCTTCTCGGCGCCGGCGCTACACCCGGGGCCCAGCACGCCGACGAGACCGGGAGCGCGAAGCAGCCGCTCTGCCGCGTCTATCGTTATGGCGCTTTCCGTGCAGCCATCGTCCTCAATGCGGACCTGAATGTCGTGGCCGAGGAGCTGTCCACCGTTCGCCGCCTTCCAGCGGTTGAGACTTGTGACGACGGCGTCGCTCTCTTCCTTCCCGGCGGCAGCCTCCGACCCAGTCAGGGCATCGGAAACGCCAATCACGACAGGCTGGCCCGCGGGAACAACGATGGGCGAGCCGGCGTCGGTGCGCGGGCGCGCGTTGGCCAGGTCATCGACCGGCTTCTTCGCTGGGCCGCAGGCTGTGGTTAGCAGCGCGGCCAGCGTTACGGGAATGAGCAGCAGGAGAAGCCGCTGACGAGGGAGCCTAGAAAAGACCAACAATTGCGAGCGCCTCATTTCCTGACTTACGGGCGCGGAAACGAAGGAATCTACCGGCCGATCATAGAGGCCTCGATCTTCGCGATCAAGCATCTTCTCCAGATTCGAGCAAGGCGAAGACAGGCCGTCAGGCGCCGCTTCCCTTTGCTATAATGTCTAAAAGACTTGCCGCCTAGACCGAGTCGCGTGCACGGGCTGGAGCCATCATCCTCCTTAACCAAACACTGGTTAACAGCGGCGGCCCTGCGGAGAAAATGCCCATGAGTAGAACTACGGACAGTCACCGCATTCTCGACTTGAGCCAGACCAGCAATGGGGCCGAGCTCCTCGCCGACCAGTACGCGACGATGCTGGCAACAACTTCCGACGGCTTCTGGCGATTCGACACCGATGCCCGCCTCCTCGATGTTAACGACGCCTACTGCCGGATGAGCGGCTACACGCGCGAGGAGCTCCTCAAGCTAACGGTTCCCGACCTCGAGGCCGGCGAGAGTCCGGAGGACGTGGCCGACCACATTCGCAAGGTCATCGGCGCCGGCTTCGACAGGTTTGAAGCCAAGCACCGTCGCAAGGACGGCACGGTGTTCGACGTTGAGATATCCGTCTCCCACTGGCAGACGGCCAACCAGTTCCTCCTCTTCGCCCGCGACTTCGCCGAGCGCAAACGAGCCAAACAGCAAGAGAGCGAGCACGAGGCCGAAATTGAGAGCCTTGCCCGGTTCCCCGCCGAGAACCCCAACCCGGTCCTGCGGCTGAGCCGGGACGGATTTATTCTCTATGCAAACCGGCCCGCTCAGGTCTTCCTGCCGGGCCGCCTCACGGTAGGTGACCGGGCTCCGGCATTCCTCAGCAAGGCGGTTCGCGAAACATTCACCAAGCAGACGAGCATAACCGTCGATTTCGAGCATAACGGCAGGACGTGGTCGCTCTTTGTCACACCCCTAGCTAGCGCCGGGTACGCCAATGTGTACGGACGCGACATCACCGAGCGCAAGCAGATGGAAGAGGAGCTCGCGCGCACTAACTCAAAGCTGGCTGAAGTCTTGGAAAGCATCCAGGACGATTTCTATGTTCTTGATCGCAACTGGAATTTCGTTTACGCCAGCAAGCTGTTTACGGGGAAAATAGGGAAGGAACCGAAGGATTTCGTAGGAAACAACATATGGGAGATGTTCCCGAAACATCTCGGCACGAGTTACGAGAAGAACGTCCGCGCCACGATGGAGAAGCGGGAGACAAAAAGGTTCGAAATCGGTGGCAAATACACGGATGCCATCTACGAGATGGCTTGCTTCCCTTCAGAGGAAGGGATCACGGTCCTTGGAAAGGACATTACCGAGCGCAAGAGAGTGGAAGAGGCCCTGCGCGAGAGCGAGGAACGCTTCAAGCTTATCGCCACTAATACACCCGACCACATCCTCGTTCAGGATAGGGACTTGCGCTACACCTGGGTCCTCAACCCCCAGCTCGGCCTCACCCTCGAGAACATGATCGGCAAGACGGACTTCGACTTCCTGAGCGGTGAGGACGCCGCCAAGCTGACGGCAATTAAACGGAGGGTGCTCGATACTGGAAGCACCGAGTCTGTAACCGAGAGCCTTGTGGCATCAGACGGCAGTGTCGAGTACTTCGAAGGCCTGTACGTTCCCGCGAGAGAGCGGGAAGGCAACATCACGGGACTGATCGGTTACTTCAGGAACGTGACTGAACGCAATCAGATGGAGGACGCTCTGCGCGACAGCGAGGAACGCTATCGCACCCTCCTCGAGACCGCGCCGGACGCCATCATCGTCCATCGAAACGGCCACCTACTGTATGCCAACCCGGCTGCCCTCGCCCTATATGGCGCCACCAGCTTCGAAGAGCTCGCCGCGCATGACATTATGAAGCTGGTCGAACCCGAGGAGACTGAAATCGCCGGCGAACGCGTCCAGGCGCTGGCGGAGGGCCGAAAGGTGCCCCTGCGGCAGGGCACAATCCTCAGGCTTGATGGCCGTCCCGTGCCGATGGAAGTCTTATCCTCTTCGGTCGACTTTCAGGGTGAACGCGCCGCGCAGGCCATCATCCGCGATATCACGGAACGCGAGCGCGCCGGGGAGCAGATGCGGTTGCAGGCCTCAGCCCTCCAGGCTGCCGCCAACGGCATCGTCATCACGGACCGTGAGGGCCGGATTCAGTGGGTCAACGACGCCTTCACTCGCCTCACCGGCTACGGCGCCTCCGAGGTCATCGGCCAGAACCCGCGCGTCCTCAAGTCCGGCCACCACGACGACGCCTTCTATCAGGACCTCTGGCAGACAATCCTGGCCGGCAACGTCTGGCACGGCGAAGTCGTGAACAGGCGTAAGGACGGTCACCTATATGACGAGGAGATGACCATCACGCCCGTCCGCGGCGCCGGCGGCGCCATCAGCCGCTTCATCGCCATCAAGCAGGACGTCTCGAAGCGCAAGCAGGCCGACGAGGAACTGGCCATGGCCAACGAGCGAGTACAGAAGTTGCTGGGCGCCAACGTCATTGGCATCGCCGAGTTCGATGCCACTACAATCGTCAACGCCAATCGCGCCTTCCTCGATATGACCGGCTACAACGAACGCGACCTGGCACGCGGCCACATCGACTGGCGGCAGATCACGCCGCCCGAGTACGCGGAACGCGACAACAGGGCATGGCACGAGATGATGGAACACGGCGAGTGCCTTCCCTACGAGAAGGAGTACCTAACACGGGACGGCAAGCGGCTGCCAATCTTGGTCGCCGGCGTACGGTTGACGGAGGACCCGGTGACCGGGGTGTTCCTCAACTTGGACATCACGGATTGGAAGCGGCTGGAGAGGGAGCTGCTGGAGACCACCCACTACGCCGACCACCTCTTCGATTCCAGCCTCATCGGCCTGTTTCGCCGCAACCAAGAGGGCCTGCTCGACGCCAATAACGCCTTCCTGGACATCGTCGGCTATACGCGTGAGGACATGGAAGCGGGGCTGATCGACATCGAGTCGATGACGCCGCCCGAGTACGCCGCCCTCGACGAGCGCGCTTCCGGCGAGTTGCTGGCGACGGGCGAAGCTGCGCCGCACGAGAAGGAATACATCCGCAAGGACGGCAGGCGCGTGCCGGTGCTCATCGGCCGGAAGATGATCAGGGAAGAGCAGTCGGAATGGGTAGCCTTCGTCCTAGACAACACGGAACGCAAGCGCGTCGAGGCGGACCTGGAGCGCATGCGGACGGAGTTCCTGGGCGAGGTCAGCCACGAGCTGAAGACGCCGATTACGGCCATCAAGGGCTGCGCGTCGATCGCGCTCTCCTCGACGACGCCGCCTGACCCCGCAGAGGCGCGCGAGCTCTTCGAGGTCGTCGACCAGCAGACCAACCGCCTGACCGACCTCGTCGGCAACCTGCTGGACATGACCAGGATTGAAGGTCAGCGGCTTTCGATAGAGCCGGAGGAAATCGACATCGCCAAGACCCTCGACGAGTCGCGCGTCATCTTCGAGCACAGCCGCTATCCGCATGCGCTCGTCTTCGACCTGCCGTCGAAACTGGCGCACGTCCGCGCCGACGCCCGCCGCCTCGTACAGGTGCTGACGAACCTGTTCGGCAACGCAGCGAAGTTCTCCCCACCAGAGTCGGCGATAGTCGTGACGGCGGAGAAGGTCGGCAACGAGGTCATCGTCCATGTAAGCGACAGCGGCGCGGGCATTCCGGGCGAGAAGATGCCGCTCCTGTTTCAGAAGTTCGTTCAGATTCACACCATGGGACCGAGGGGGACCGGACTCGGCCTGTTTATCTGCAAAGGCATCATCGAGGCGCAGGGAGGCCGCATCTGGGCCGACAGCGCCGGCGAAGGAAAGGGCGCGACCTTCAGTTTCGCCTTGCCCGCAGTTGTTCAAGCGGAAGCCAGGACCGCGAAGCCGGCCGCTCGGGAACGGGCTTCCATCGCGTCTCCGAGGCGTATACTGGCCATAGACGACGAGCCACACATACTGCGCTACCTGGAGCACACGTTGAAGAGCGCCCACCACGAGGTCGTGACCACCAGCAACCCGCTGGAAGCAGCGCAGCTCGTGCGGTCAGGCAACCCGGACCTCGTGTTGGTCGACATGCGGATGCCGGGTGCCACCGGACTGGAGGTGCTCGGCGAGATCCGAAAATTCTCGGACGTGCCGGTCGCCTTCATTACAGCGACGGCCAATCGGGAGGACGTCGAGCAGGGCAAGCGGCTTGGCAGGACGACGTGGTTGGAGAAGCCCTTCTCACGTGAGGCGCTGCTCGGCCACGTCCAGGCCATTCTGGCGCACCCCAAACGGCGCCGAACGAGGAGCTAGGGCGTCCGATTTCCGCCGAACTTCAGCGATACCAGGCGCTGCACGTCCTCAACGTCGTCCTTCATCGTCACCGGCAGATATAGCCAGCGGCCCTCCGGGTACTCGTGCGTCGATTCCAGGACGCCGCGCGCCTTTGCGCTCAGCGGAAGCTCGACGGCCTGCGTGGCCAGACGCGGGCTGAGCACAACCTGAGCGGTGAAGAAACCGTTGCAGGGGTACATGGAGCACAGCGCCCAGCCCCAGCGGCGGAACCTGAGCGCCCAGCCGTAGTTCTTCCCGTAAAAGCGGAACTCGCCGTCGCAGCCGCAGCCTTCCCGAAGAAAACGAATGAGGTCGTTCCAGAGTGTCGCGCAGCCACCGAGCGCCTTGGTTAGCTCCTCAGGCAACGGTTGATGCGCCTTGTCGACGAAAGCGCCAACACTCACGTCTGACCATCTCCGATGGCGTTACAACTCCACGCCCATCCGCCGCTACGGGATGATGCCGTCCCAGCAGCGGCGCTCCTCTTCACGAGGCTGCTCGACAACGCGGCACTCCCCATCAAGTATCATCGTATCACGTCCCGCGACGTCGAAGGCCGGCCACGCGAGGGCCTCCGTGTTTGGATCGCCGCTTCTGGCGAAGGCAACCCAGGCGTCTTCGATCTTGCCCGCCAGGGCATCGACGTCTTCGCCCCTCCCCACCCAGCGGCGAGCGAGCTTGTGCGTGCCGAAGACGAACGGCAGGTCTATCGCATGGCAGGCGCCGAGCATCCCTTCGCCCACCGGCGAACGCCAGTCAAGGCGATAGGAAAAAACCCTCTGTCGCCTGGACTGAGCCTCCAACAGGCGGTCCGCCGGCACCCGGAAGAGCCAGTCAGTAACAGCGGCGCAAAGGAGTTCATAGGGTTCCGTTGCCTCGCCGCCGGCCATCCGGGCCTTCTCATAAGTTTGCAGTATGGAATGAGCCTTCTCCATATCGCGGTCTGGCAGGAGCGACGAGAGCCGTTTCGCCGCATCGTCGAGCGAAAGCTCGCGCAGGAAGGGCATCATGACCCCAAACAGCTTGTACTCCTCTGCGGTCGTGCCGACAAGGAGCGGTACGTCCTTCGCCAGGCCACCCCGCACCTGTTCGATGGGCGGCTTCGGCAGGAGATTGCCATCGAGGACCGGCTGATAGCGCAGTCCCAACCCAGCGCCGGAGCCGCGTCTTTGCATGCGCGCACTCTCGACATCGAGCTTGCCCTGCGCCTCCAGTATCTCCTCGACGGGCAAGACCCGAAGGGCAGCGGCATCCGCTTCCTTCATCCCAAGCGCCTCGGCGAAGGCGTCGGAGTTGCGCTCTGCTAGTTCCTCCGCCAGCACCTGATGAGCGGCGCCGCTCTGGAGAATCGCCTTGTGGAACACGCCCTGAGCCGAGGGAGCGCCGAGAAGCGTGCCGACGCTCATGGCGCCTGCTGACTCGCCGAAGATGGTGACGTTGTGGGGATCACCTCCGAAGTTGGCGATCTCCTTCTGCACCCACCTGAGCGCCGCTATCTGGTCGAGGATGCCGAAGTTCGTGTAGGCCTCGCTGCCCTCAGCGAAGCCGGGCACACAGAGGAAACCGAGCGGCCCCAGGCGGTAGTTGATCGTGACGAGGACGACTTCGCGAGAAGCTAGGGCAGTACCGTCGTATATAGGTTCGGAGCCGGCGCCGGTGGTGAAGCCGCCGCCGTGTACCCACACCATGACCGGACGTCGCTTGTCGTCGAGGGCGCGCGTCCAGACGTTCAGACTCAGGCAGTCTTCGCCCACGGGAGGCAGACCTTCCGGACGCCCTAGAATCGACTCCAGCGCTTCATTTGGGATCTGTACGGCGCGGGCGCGGAAGCTCGTAGCATCGCGCACACCTTTCCAGGCCTCGACCTCCCGAGGCGCGCGAAAACGCAGTCTGCCGAGGGGGGGACTGGCAAACGGGATGCCGCGAAACACAAAGAGGTCCCCTTCCTTCGCGCCTTCGAGTTCGCCTTTGCTGGTTCTGACGGTTGTTGCCATGTTCCGCCTCCTCGTGGAGCGATATCAGCCGATGTCCGGTTCCTGCCGGCAGACCCCAAGTATAGCCTTGCCCTTGCCGTCAGCATAGGCCTTTGAGGAAGCTGGACTCGGCCTTTACAGACGTCAGACTGAGTGATACGGTAGTCATAAAAGAAGATTGCGTTAACATCCAATTGGGCGGGAATAATTGGTTCATTCGCGGCCAATGCGGACTGAGCAAGATGAACAGAAAACGAACCTCGCAAACAGCTCCTGGCCGGCGACCAGACGGCGCGGGCATACGCGACCTCGCCCTTCACATTGATATCATCCTTGACTCCATGCTCGACGGCGTCCTCATCTATGATGCTGAGGGACGGATCGTCGAGATCAACCGGGTCGCGCAGGAGATACTCGGCTATTCCGAGGAGACGAAGGGGCTGTCAGCGGCAGAGCGCCTGACGCTGCTTCGCTTCGAAATCGAGCCCGGCGAGCCGTTGCTTCTCGACAAGAACCCGGTTATGCGCGCTCTCAAAGGAGAGAGCATCCGGGAGGAGACCTATACCATCCATCCCTCCGCGGAACGTCAAGTCCGGATACGGATGACGGCAGCGCCCCTCCGTGACGAGGCGGGGCACCTCATTGGAGCGGTCGTGACGGCTGAAGACATGACGGCCTGGTACAACCTGCGGATGGAGAGGGAACGTCTCTTGGCGGAATCGCAGCTACGGGCCGCCCAACTCGACGCTGTGGTCTCCTTCGTGCCGCATGGACTGGTTGTGCAAGGGCCGCAGGGTGACGTGCGCAGGATGAACGCCGCTGCTTCGAAAATCCTTGGCTACTCCATTCATGAGCTGCGTGGAAAGCCGTTCGAGGAGCACCTGGTCAATCTACACGTGGAGAAGGCCGACGGCACGCCGTTTGAGATGACGTACTTCCCGTCTGTCCGTGCCCTCTCCGGCGACGCTGTACGTGGCATTCCGGTCGTCATCCATCCGCCCGGCGGCCTCACCATCTGGCTTCTCTTCAGCTCCTCGCCCGTGCTGGACCCCGAAGGACACACCGTCGGCGCGGTCAACACCTTCGCCGATATTACCAGCCTGCATGATCTGCGCGTCCAGCGGGAGGAGCAGATGCACGAGTTGGCGCAAACTGCTTCACAACTCGAAGCCGCGCTCGCATCCATGACGAATGGGGTGCTCATTCTGGACTCGGAAGGCGAGATCGTGCGCATGAACGAAGCTGCCAGCCGCATCCTGGGCTACACGCTGGCGGAGTACAGCCAATTCACAGCAACCGAAAGAGTGAGGTTGGCCCGCATCGAATCACCTGAGGGCGAATTGCTGCAAGCTGAGGAGACACCGGCGCAGCGCGCCCTGCGAGGGGAGATCGTGCGCGACTCCCGCTTGAAGAGTCCACCGTCCGGACGGCAGCATAGTCTGGATATGGACCGCGGCCTCGCCCATCATCGCCGCCGACGGCAGAACGCTGGGGGTCGTTATCTCGCTCACCGACGTCTCGGGGCTCCGCGACCTGCCGGCCTCAACTTGAGAGCGCGTCGGTCAGTCTTTCCCCCTTCAAGACACACAGCGCGAAATGTGGTATACTCTTGGTGTCAGTAAGTTGTTCCCTGTCCTCGAACTGCAACGCAAGCCCCAACTATTTGTCTTGCACTCGGCGACCAGAGGAATTAGCAGACCTTAAGGAGGTCGTTGAGTGTCTTATACAGACAGAACCCTAACCTGCGTCGATTGCGGCGCCCAATTCACCTTTACGGCTGAGGACCAGGAGTACCACGCCAGCCGCGGCTTCACCAATGAGCCGAAGCGTTGCGCGTCGTGTCGAGCGGCCCGGAAGTCCGAGCGAGGTGACAGCCGTGGCAGTTACGGCGGATCGGCCCGCCAGATGTACACTGCCGTTTGCGCTCAGTGCGGGAAGCCCGCTCAGGTCCCGTTCGAGCCGCGCGAAGACCGGCCCGTTTACTGCCGCGACTGCTTCGCGCAGCGCTCACCCAGTCGGGACCGCTACTAGAGCGTCACCAGGTACAACAACAAACCCGCATAGGATGCGGGGCTAGCTAGGCACGGCCTGCCACAGATTCGCTGAGGAGGGCAATTGACCATCCTCTACGTCGGGAACTTGTCCCCCGATGCTACGACTAGCGACCTACAGGCTCTCTTCTCTCCTTTTGGCGAGATAGAGTCCCTGCGAGTCGCGCGGGATTGGGCCGGCCGTGCACGCGGCTTCGCCATCGTCCAGCTCGACGATGGCGCCGCGGCTACAGCGATTGACGCGCTCAAGGGCACGGAACTGAAAGGTCGGCTTATGGACGTAGTGGTAGATTACCCTTCGTCCGGCGGCCGGCGGCGCAGTGGGCATGGCACGACCGGCGGTCACGGCTCCCGCCGTAAGCGCTAAGAGCCCGCGTCAAGCTAGTACTCGCCACACGAGGCGAAGGAGGCACGCACGAGGCTAGGACACCGACGCCCGGGCACGTCTATCTCGTTTCTCGACGGACCGACCGGCGAGGTCGTCCTGAGCATTGCATCGGACGCCGAGGGCCGCCAACTCGTCGAGTTCCACCTTTACGATTCGAGCGGCCACCCGGTTGCTGAGTCAGGCGACCCTCTTAGCTTTCCCGCCGGCATCAGGATCCACTCCGAAGATGGGGAGCTCTTGCTCGACTTGCCGGCCAAGAACGGCGACAATATCCGCTACCGGCTGTACAATCGCAACGGCCAGCTGCTCACCAGCTCCGACGGCGTGTCTACGCGCATTGGCCCCTGCCTGAGAATGGAATCGTGGCCCCGTGGTGGCATGCCCCAGGGCTCTCGTCAGCCACGCCCCGCCTGACCGCTCGTCAGAGAACGCGCTCGCCGACCCCCTGGACAAAGAAACATCTCTGTCGCTATATCGATTCAACGAACAAAACGTCCGCAAAAGGGCATAGGCCGAGACTATTCCAGCTGGTCTAAGAGCCTTCGCACGCCCGATGAATTGGGGCGCAGGACGCATTCGCCCTTGCGGGCAGCTTCGCCAACTATGTGAAAGAGCAGCTCAAGGCTAATGAGCGCGACGGCCGCGCTTAGAATCTCGATGCCCGCCGCCTCGATGAACGTCGCGCCGGAGAGACCGTCGAAGATGTCCCACAGCGCGTGGAGGAGGACCGCGGCGGCGAAGGCGCCGAAAACTGCCCAATTCAGCACGAAGCGCCCCGCCTTTGCCCGCTCTCGCCAGAGCACGGCGCAAACGAGTCCCGTCCAGGCGGCGTGACCGGCGGGCGAGAGCAGCCCGCGCACTAGCAGCAGCGATTCTGCGTCGTGGATGTCGCCCTGACTGCGCATTAGAGCCGTGAAGCCGTAGCCCATGCTCTCAAGCGCAGCGAAGCCCATCCCGGCGGCGACTCCGAAGACCAGCCCGTGTGCTTCGGAGCGATATCGCGCCGCGAACCCAAACAGGATCATCGGCATGAACAGCTTCGTGCTCTCCTCGATGAAGCCGACCCCGAACAACTGCAGCGGCCCGAGCGCCCGCAGCGCCTGATACTCCAGGACACCTGCCGCAACGGTCGCTACAACGCCCCCCCATAGGAAGCTTACCGCCAGCAGCGGCAGGGGGATGTCGCGGACAGGTTCGCGCTCATAGACGTAGAGGACGAAGCTCGTCGGGACGACGAAAGCCCCCAGAAATAGGAGTGTCGGCACGAAGTTGAGGTTATCGGTTGCCAGGAATGCGCCCTGAACGATGAAGAAGAGGACTGTCCCCGTCACCAGGAGTTGAAACCAGGCCCTTCGGGCGACGTCCAGACTGAAGCGTTTTACCGCCGGCGCTCCCATCTCCAGAGTAACCACGTCGCTCCCCCCAGGATCCATCTTCTTGTGACGCCGATGCAGCGAAGTAACAGCGCGTCTTCTTTATCTTCACGATTGGCGGTGCGACAGACGTGATCCTGCACTTGAAGCGCGTGAAGAAAGGATGAAAGATGTGCCGGCCGGTACGTTTAGAGGCAATTCCACCACAAAGACCTTCGAAGAGGCCCTTCGGAGGCGTCCTGCTCCGGTTGTACGTGAAGGCCATCAGCTTGAGAACAGTGGTGAGGCAGAGGCGTGTCGTTCGCGCCAAGAGAACTGATTCCCATTCATCGCGCCGTCGCCTTGATACAGGATGATTCTCTCACCAATCTTGGATCGTGCAGCCCTTTCCGATATTTGCTGCTCGAATGCCCCTCGACAGGCGACTGCAGTGCTCGTATTATCGTAGGACTGACAGAGTTGTGTGCTAGAGGAAGGAGTCTCTCATGGTCGACTACCCCGTGACTTTCGATGTCGTTGCGCGCCCCGAGAAGTTCCAACGTCCACAGGTGCTCATCGCCATTCTGGTGGCGATAGTGTTGGGCGTTGTCATGTGGTTCGCCTACCTCATCTTCCCGATCATGGCGGCCGTCTGGATATCCCAGAAGGGGTCAGAGAAGTACCTTGATGAGGACGGGCCGAAGATGACGGGATGGTTGCGGTCGATCGTAACCTACTATTCATACGTTTTCTTCCTGATCGGCAAACTCCCGTCGGAGGGGATCGAAGAGCAGGTCAAGTTCGACGTGCAACGAGGAGGGCATCCGACTGTCGGGTCGGCGTTGCTGCGCTGGATATATAGCATTCCCAGCGCCATCGTCCTCGGCGTCCTTGGCTGGGTTGCCGAAATACTCTGGATCGTCGCGGCAGTGCAGGTGCTGATTCAGGAGACCTACTCCGAGGGCATCTACAACTACCTCCGCGGCTACATGCGCTGGAACGCGCGACTGCTCGGTTATCACGCCTCGCTGGTTGAGCAGTACCCGCCCTTCGCGCTTGACATGGAACCAGGGGGAACGGCGCCCGCCGCCTGAGGCCCGCTCACACTCTCGCTGATAACCATGAGGAGGTCCGCTGATGGCCGGCCCCGCATATCATGACGTCCTCTACCAGAAGCATCACCGGGTTCAAGGCGCGGCCTGGATAACGATCAACCGGCCCGAGGCGCTTAACTCGTTCACCGGTGAGACGCTGGCTGAAATGCGCCGCGGCGTCGACGACGCCAACGTCGATGATTCCGTGGGAGTCATCGTCCTGACGGGGGCCGGAGAGCGCGCCTTTTGCTCCGGTGCCGACGTGAAGTGGCTGGCGGAGTTCCAGCAGGAAGGCACTTGGGGCAGCCCCGATTTCGACCCACACGCCGGGATCGAAGACTGCCTGAAGCCGGTGATCGCGCGGGTGAACGGGCATGCCGTTGGCGGCGGCAACCATCTGGCGTACTTCTGCGATCTCACCATCGCCGCCGAGCACGCGACCTTTCGGCAGGTCGGGCCGCGGGTCGGCAGCCCCGCGTCAGGGCACTGGGTGACGTATTTGACCCAGGTCGTTGGACAGAAGCGGGCGCGGGAAATATGGATGTTGTGCCGTCCCTATACCGCGCGAGAGGCCCTGGCGATGGGCCTCGTGAATGCAGTGGTGCCGAAGGAACGGCTCGACGAAGAGGTCGACCAGTGGTGCCGCGAACTGCTTGCGAAAAGTCCTAGCTGCCTCAAGATCCTCAAGGCGAACTTCCGCTCCGTCTACGATCCCCTTCGAGGGGCGTCGCTACGGGATTGGATAGGCGAGTTCGCGCCGGACTTCTTCAAGACGGGCGAGGCCGACGAAGGGAAGAACGCCTTCCTGGAGCGTCGCGAGCCCGATTACAGCCGCTTTCCGCGCCGGGGTGGCGTCTACAAGCCGGGAGTCTAGCCGCCCGCAGTCTGCCCTTCAGCGATAGCCGTGATCTGGGGCGCCAGCCACCGGGCAACGATCGGCGCGCCGTCTTCCGTGAAGTGGACGCCGTCTGAGCGGAGTCTGACGCCGTCGACATAGAGGTCGCTGAATTCGCCGCCGGGACACATGTAGCCGTTGAGGTCGATGATAGACACCTCGGGGTGCTCCTGGGCATACTCGCGGTACAGGTCGTTCAGCGAGCCGATGGCCATATCATTGAGATCTCGGCCGTTTGCCCCCACGACAGACGTGTTGTGCGGCCTATAGCACGAGTGCCGTCAGAATGATGACCTTCGCGCCTTCTGACGAGAACTTGTCGACAGCGCTCTGGAGCTGACCCCAGGCATAGTCATGCCATTCGGAGCTGCCGACCGTGAGCACGATCCCGTTGACGTAGACGTCGGTCGCGTCCCACGGGCCGAATAGCATGACGACGACATCCGGATCGAAGGCCTGCACGTCGGAGACCCAATTGACCTGCCGCCACCGTTTGCAGGTGTCGACGTTCTCAGTAGCCCATTCGCCGGTTTCGGTAAGCTCCTTGTCGGTGTCGATGAAACCGCAGCCCATGCCTCCCCTGTTCCAGATAGACATACCAAGCGTGTCGCCCTCCTTCTCAAAGCCCCATCCCAACGAGAGCGCAACTGAATCGCCGACAATCATGACACGCGGCAGCCTACCGCTTATGGATTGCTCTTGCGGCGTAGGCATGGGCGCCGAAACCGCCGCCGATAGTAAGGACGGTGAGCCACCTCGGGTCACCAGGACGATGGCGACAGCGACCAGTCCTGCCGTCGCCGGCGCAAGCGTCCAGGACATCTTCCAACGCCGCAGTGCGCCTCGCCGGATCGGCATCTCGACGAGATGGTACGAGGCAGTGGCGATGACAAGCGTGACTACAACGCGGACCAGGAACAGGCCGTAGCCGTCGAAGCCTGTCCGGTCCGGCGTCAGGACAAGATAAAGTGGCCAGTGCCAGAGATAGACGCCATAAGAGATGAGGCCCAGACTCCGCAACGGCGGCAGCGACAGCACCCTCGCGACCGGACCGCCTTCAGTCTTTACCGCGGCGGTAATTACCACGGCAACGGCCGCCGCCAGCACGAGGAAGCCGCCACGATAGAGTAGAACGCTGTCGGAGGAGGTCGAGACCCAGGCACGGAATAGGAAGGCAAGGCAGGCGATAGCACCAACCTGTAGCGCCACCATCGGCAAGCGGCCGCGCACAGGCCCAAAACGCAGCAAGAGCATGGCCAGCACGGCGCCGGCAAGTAGCGATTGCGCCCGCGTGTCGGTGCCGTAGTAGACGCGCGACGGGTCGTGCCCGGGCTGAAACAGGAGCGCCATCAACAGCGCCGAACCGGCAAGCATCACCAGCGACGCCTTCAGCAGACGCCCGACCGATCCGTGGCGTACCCGGACGAACAGCAGCACCAGCAAGGGCCAGACCGCGTAGTACTGCTCCTCGATCGCCAGCGACCAGGTGTGACGCAGCGGCGATGGCACGTTGAACTGGTCAAAGTAGGACTGGCCGCTCAGCACGGGCCGCCAATTGGCGACATACAAGATGGTAGCCAGAGCGTCCCCGCGCAGCTTGTCGAGCTCATCAGGTTGCGCGAGCACCACGGCGTAAATGGCTACCCCGCCCAGCATCAGAAAGAGCGCGGGCAGCAGCCGACGCGCCCGCCGCGACCAGAACGCGAGCAGGTCGATGCGACCACGCGACCGCCACTCGCTCAGAAGGAGACTGGTAATGAGAAAGCCGCTGAGGACAAAGAAAGCGTCGACGCCCAGGAAACCGCCGCGCGCCCACGGCATTCCGGCGTGATACGCCAGAACGGCAGCGACCGCCAGAGCGCGGATTCCGTCGAGAGCCGGACGATAGGGGACACGTCCGACTGTAGAGGCTTCAGCCTCACGAGGAGAAGACGAGGCATTCACGGCCAGAACCTCACCACCAACCCACCTCAAGGATGACGGGGGAATTGTACTATCTGATTGTGAGGCAGGTCAAAGCTGATGCGGTTTCCCGCATCGGTCACGGCCACAAAGGAGGAGGCATTAGCCGCGCCTCTTTCGATTACCGCGGCCATGCCTCGCCGACCCCGCCCTCAGGCCAGCACTTCCTAATCTTGCGAGGGCGATTGACATCCATGCCGCCCACGTGCAGAATGCGCGAAAGGACGCCGCGCTGACCGCAGAAAAGCCGCGCCGCATTCCAGCAGGCCAAGAATCCTCTAGGGAATAGGAGGAGACCAACATGGCTGTGCTCTGCAAGTTCTGCAATGCCGAAGCGCCTGACGACGCCATCTTCTGTGAATCCTGTGGCCAGAAACTCGAGAGTCCCGCCGCCGACGCCGTCCCTACAAAAGCCTGCCCCACCTGCGGCACAGCAAACCCTCCCGACAGCGCCTTTTGTGAGGAGTGCGGCAATGCGATCCCCGACAACGCCGCGAAGGGCGGACGAAAGCCCGGCTTCCTCGGTCTGGCAGCAAAGGCGGGAGCAGGAGGCATAGCCCTGGGAGGCGCAGGCGCCGGACTATCTGCGATGCTCGGCGGCGGCGCAAGCGCAGCCGCCTCAGGAGCAGCAGAGGCCGGCGGACAGGCGGCAGCCCAGTCCCTAGGACAGGCGGCGTCGGAGGCCATATCCGGCGGTGCCTCTTCCGGTGGTGCAGCCGGTGGTGGGAGTTCCGGCGGAGGAGGTCTCTTCGGCGGCAGCCACGAAGGAGCGGGGTCCGGACTCTCCGGCGGAACTTCTGATGGAGGAGCGGGCAGCTCTCTTGGCACCCACGGCGCCGGCGACGGCCTTCCTCACAGCGGCGCTCAGCATCTGGGGACTCCACACGGCAGCGGAACGCCGGGCAGCACTTCCGGCGGCACAACGGGAACGCCGACTTCCGGGACCGGCATGGAGCACACCGTCAAGCCGAACCTGACGCACGGGCCTGTCCAGGGCGGTCCGACAGGGACCGAGGGAACAAGCGGCAGCGGGCGCGACCAGGCGGACTGGAACGTCAGGCACTGGCACCACTAGCGGCACCGGAACCTCCAGGCACAGGCACAACCGGAACGCCGGGCACAGGGACCGCGACCGGAGGTCAAACGGGAACCTCCACCGGGTGGTAGCACTGGTACCTCGACTGGAGGCACCGGCGCTACTTCGAGTGGTGCGCCAGGCGGCACGACAACTGGCGCACCACCCGGTGGAACGACGACCGGCGCTCCCCCCGGCGGGTCGACGCTGGGGGAGCCACCCGGACCGACAGGAACTAGCGGAACGCCAGGAACAGGAACGGGACAGGTTGGGCAAGGTCCCCTTCCTGGAGTCACGACCAGCGGCATTGGCACCGGCGTCGGTAGCGGCGTTGGCGCGGGAGTCGGCGGCGGATTCCTCTCCGGGCTAGGCTTGCTCGGCGCCCTCATCAAGTGGGGCGTCATCGGCCTCATAACATTGATAGGCGTGGCCATCGGCGTGACGATTGTCGGCGGGGCGCTGATATTCACCGGCAACCCGAGCCCCTGCGTCAACCGGACCGTCGTCCCGTCAACGGCTGCGAGCGACGCCTTGCGCCAGCAGTGGGACAAATTCGCGTCTGAAGCGGCCGGCGGCGAGGCGACGATCACCTTCGACGAGGAGGGCGTGACCTCTCGCGGCGTCGAGTACATCGACGAAAAGAACCTGCCGTTGAAGAACCTTCAGGTCCACTTCTGCCCTGACGGATTGGGCGAAGCCACCGGCACCATCAACACGCCGGGACCGGACATCCATGTCTTGATGCGCGGGACGCTAGACCTGTCGGGGCCGAAGCCGCGGATCGATGTACAGGAGATCAGGGCGGGCAACATGCCCAGCTTCTTCGGCGGCACTGACTGGATAATCACAAACGTCGTCAAGAAGAGCAACGCCGACATCCTCAACCTGGAGCCGCATCTGACGAGCCTCAAGATAGAGGATGGTTCGGCGACGCTTACCGGCGGACCATAGCAAGTCAGATCCAGAGAGAGGACCGAGGATGTCCGCTGAACAAACTGGAGACGCGGGCCCTTGCCGGCCGCGGTTCCCGATTTTCCCAATAGTTTTTCCGTTGATGTTCCCCATCGGTCTCACGCTGTTGATGGGACATCGCCGGCGCCGCCGACAGCGGTCGCTGGAGAAACGGATGGCTCAACTCGAGGAGCGGCTGGCCTATCTGGAAAGAGCTAGCTCTTCAGACTGAGAAGGTCTCCGATCCCGTTCCGTCGGGAGCACAGCCTGGAGTGCACTGGTCACCTCTTCCCTCCCGACCAGGTTGCAGGTGCCGCCTGGTCCGGGTTCTCGCAAGCGCAGACCTTCACGCTAATGCCATGCGCCGCCGCGCTGCACCCGACATCGCGGCGGGCATCTCGCGTCTGACGTTCGCAGGCATCTTCAATGACCGGCCACGGCCGCATCACTTCCCGCGAAAAGCGACAAAGAGCCGCGCCAGCATCGCCGCAACCCTCCTGGGCGATTGCACGGTCGCCTGCCTCAGGAAAAGCACGTCTATCGCAGCTTGATGAGCTCTCCTCACCAGCAGGACCGCCTCGCAGAAATCGATCCATTTCTCCCCGCGTATTGTTTGTCGTCGGTCCACAAATCCTCACGTTTTGCCTCCGCCCATCCGAGAATAGAGCAGAAGGTTGTACGCCCTCTTTCCCGTCGCTCCGGACTACGGACAGTGAGACGCGCTGTCTGAACGGGCGACGAGCGGACGTGGGCTGCGCTACATGAACTGATTGTGCTCAGTCTGAAATCAATTCGCGGTCGCTCGATTCTTGCGGGCCTCGCCTTGCTCCTCCTTCTCGCAGGGGTGGGGGCGGTGTCTGTTTGGCGCGCCCAGAGCGAACGCGGCGCGCGCGCTTCACTGGAACGCAGAGCACTCGCGGTCAGTGCGCTGGAAACCCAACGCGCTCAAGTCTTCACCATCGGCACCTACACCGCAATGTCGGCAATAGCCGACGACCCATCCGTTTTCGTTGATCTGTACCACGAGAACGAAGTCCCGGCTACAGAAGCTATTCAAAACGCTCTTGACAGCGTTGCCGCAACCGGCGACGACGTCAGCGCGCTGAGCGAGATGGCAGTAGGTGCCGAAAAAATGCTTCAAGACGCCGACGCCGTTCTGGCCGCGTACCAGGGCGCGAGCCCAGAGGAAAGAAGGCTATTGACCCAGGACGCCATGGCAACGCTGTGGCCGCAGGCCGCGCCGATGGTCGTTCAACTGGACCAGGCCATCCAAGAGCAGCAATCAAAGCTGTCCGCTGAACAACAGGCCGCAAATAGAAGCTCTGACGAGACGCTTGCCCTGCTAATCGCGCTGAGCGCGCTCGCTTTCGTCGTGGCTTCCGGAATACTGGTCACGTTCATCTTGACGCTTGTCCGTCCGCTCGCATCGCTACAGGCCAGCGCTCGCGCAATCATATCTGGTGACTTGCAGGCGAGAGCACCGGAGTCGGGTCCCGAGGAAGTGGTCTCCGTGGCACGAGACGTGAACGAAATGACGCAGGCCCTGCTCGATAGAACAGAGAGGCTCGTAAAATCGGAGCAGAGGTTCCGTGACGTCCTCGATGTGTCCCGCGACGTGGTCTACAAGCTCAACATGGAGACCCGCACCTACGACTACATCAGCCCGTCTACCTTCCAGTTGCTGGGGTTCACTCCGGAAGAAGTCGTAGAGATGGCCTTGGACGGCGTCTGGGCGAGATTCCACCCCGATGATGCCGCTGCGCTTGCCATGCCCTCGGCCGCTTCAAGTGCCGCTAACGGTCGCGAGACTCCCTCTATCGAATATCGCTGGCGCTTCAAAGACGGGGACTATCGCTGGTTGAGCGACGACAGGACTTTCGTGCGAGACGATGAGGGCAAGCTGCACGCAGTAGTCGGCACCGTCCGCGACATCACCCAACGCAAGGCAGCCGAGGAAGCGCTTCGAGACAGCGAGGAGCGGTTCCGCTCCTTGAGCGCCTCCGCTCCCGTCGGCATCTTCTCTATCGACACCGAAGGGAAGTTCACCTACGGCAATCAGTATTTGCTCGACACGTTCGGGATCGATGTCGACGCACTGCTCGAACGCAGGTGGCACTTCGGTATTCATCCAGATGACCGCAAGGCCGCCATCGCCGCAGGAATGGAGAAGGTGCCGGAGCGCGGCACATTCTCGCGCGAATACCGCATACTCAGGGCCGATGGAGCAGTGCGCTGGGTCAGGACAATCTCCAACCCTCTGCTGAACAAGGACGGCAACGTCACGAGTTATGTGGGTGCCGTTGAGGACATCACGGAACGCCGGCAGGCAGAGGATGCCCTGCGCGAAAGCGAAGAACGGTTCCGCACCCTCTGCGCGTCTGCCCCGGTTGGCATATTCCTGATGGACCGTCAGGGACAGGTTACCTACGGGAACGAGCGCCTACAGGCCATCAGCGGAGTGTCTCGCCAAGGAGGTCCAGTGGGTGAATTGGCGCTTGTCGTTCACCCCGATGACCGAGAACAACTGCTCCAGGCTTGGGCCGAAGCGGGAAGAGAAAAAGGGGAGTTCACAGCGGAATATCGCATACTGACACCGGCTGGGGACACACGCTGGGTGCGGACGAATGTTTCTCGCCTTGCCTCCTCCAGCGACGGCGAAGGCGGCATCGTAGGAACGGTGGAAGATGTCACTTCGCAGAAGGCGGCGGAAGAAGGGATGAAGCACAGGATAGAGGTGGAATCAGCCGTCGCGCACGCATCCAATCTCCTCGCGAGTTCCGAAGACCTCGACGCGGCCCTCAACCTCGCCATGCGAATCCTGGGGACGGCTTTCGGCGCCGACCGCGGTCACCTCTTCGTCTTAGACGGGAAGACGAGAATGCATTGCATAGGCGCATGGTGTTCGCCGGATGCCAGCGAAGCGAAGAACGCGTACGACTTCGACGCGATCAGCTTCCCATGGTCCACCCGCATAATGTTGCAGGGAGAGCCTATCATCGTGAACAACATCGCCGAGATGCCACCGGAGGCAGCGGCAGAAAAGAGTCTGTGGGAGTCTCTGAACATCAAGTCCATCGTGGCCGTGCCGCTCATTTCCCGCGGCAGAATCACCGGCACCATTATGCTTGATACTTCTTGCAGCACCTGCGTCTGGAGGGAAGAGGACGTCAGACTCCTGCGCCTCGCCGCCGAGAGCACGTCGTCTTTCATCGATCGCCAGCGCGCAGGTGAGGAAAGACATCAGGCTTACGAGAGCATCATATTCCTGCTGGCAACGGCCGCAGAGGCACGCGATCCTTACACCGAAAACCATCTGCAGAGAGTCAGAGGCTATACAGAATCAATAGCCCTTGAGCTCGGCCTCACTCAAGAGGAGGCTACAGAGATTGCTCTGGTCGCCCTCCTTCATGACCTCGGCAAAATACGCGTCCCTGACTCCATCCTCATCAAGCCCGGCCCTCTTTCAGAAGAGGAATGGCAGACAATGCGGAAACACACCGTGTGGGGAGAAGAGCTTCTGCCCGACGATCCGTGGTTCAAGACAGCCCGCGAGATCTCGCGCTGGCACCATGAGAGTTGGGACGGCACGGGCTACCCGGACGGACTGCACGGCGACATGATCCCGCTCCACACTGCCATTGTGGCCGTCGCCGACGGCTTCGATGCTATGACGTCCAGGCGGCCTTACAAAGCTCCGTGGCCTCCCATTCGAGCGATACGGGAGATAACCAAGCAAAAGGGTAAGAGGTATTCACCGGTTGTCGTCGATGCATTCCGCCGTGCGGTCGAAAAGGGCGATATTGACCGCGCCGTCGCCTCACGAGGACACAACCCAAAGGGCCTTAAGAGGGCTGCCTAGTCTTGCCGGTGACCCTTCACCGGCTGGTTGCGACGCTCCCGTGCTTCGCTTGATCAGCGCCTGGAAAGAACGCCCGGCTTCCTGACCTCGGCCGCAGCATCCCTGACCTTCTCACAAGAAGCCTTTAACGCCGTCTTTTCGCCGCCACTCAGGATATTGAACAGCTTGTCGCCTGCCTCGTTCGCGACGGTCGATGCCTCCTGGAACTTCTTGACGCCGGCGCTCGTGAACTCGACAAGTCTCTTGCGACGGTCCTTTGGGTCGCCATGCGTGTGCACCCAGCCCTTCGCCTCCGTCCGGTCGACGAGCCCGGTGAGGCTGTTCGGCTCCTTCACCATCCACTTGGCCAGCTGCGTGATGGTCAGAGGACGCCGCTCGCGGGCAAGCAGTCCCAGCAGTTGGAGTTGCGGCAGGGATATGCCCTGCGGGATGAGCGACGATTCTTGAGCCTTGAATACCGCGTTGTAGGCCTGGTAGAGTGCCTGCCACTCGCCCGTGCCCTGGGCTTCGCTGGCCGCCTTCGGAATGGGGGTTCTTCTCGGCGCTGGTTTCCTTGGCACTATCGAATCCCTCCTCTGTGGAGAATAATCCGTTCCTTCCGGACTAACGCGCGCACAATTCGCTGCATCATGCAGCAGCCGCGCACGCTATTGTTCGTATCCCGGATCGCACCAATTTGTCAAGTCTTGTCGTGACCAGACCTTTCTTCGCCTCCAAAAGCAAAGCCCGACCGAGATCGAAACCGGCAACGGATTATGTACCGATTCCTAGAATGGACGGGCCACCCCAGCGCCGGCAGAAGATTCGGCACAGTTGCGCCGATTTGCCGCGCTACTTCAGAAGTGTATACTCGTGATGCGACCGCGTCGTCTGCCAACCGGCCTCGATGCGCTATATCCTTTTGCATCGCGACCAGCTAGCTCCAATGTAAGGGAGGGATGACCCATGCCAGCTAGGAGAGAGCCCCGTACCTCTAGCCCTTCGCCTGTTGACAGGGAGAGCCTGCGGCGAGAGCTTGTTAACCACTTCCGCAGCGCCCGCGAGCCCCTGCGCCGGCAGTGGGTGCAGCAGATGACGTCGAAGGGCCTGCTCGCCGGACTGACCCCGCAGGAGATCGAATCGGAATCCGTCAATATCTACGACACCTGCGTCGGCTGTCTGGACACGGGAGAGTACTCAGGGGCAGAGCGGTATGCGACCAGCATGGCCGAACGTGGCGTCCTGCGCGGAATGACGACGGAGCAGATCATCGGCGGGCTCCTCACCCTGCGCGACGTCTACGGCCGCAACCTGTTCGACCGCTACAAGCAGGACCAGGGCCGGCTCTCGGCAGCCCTGGACGTCTACGAGCCCGTTGCCAACAAGATCCTCTCCATCGTCGCTCTCGCCTTCATCGAGGAGCGCGAAAAGGTCGTGCGACAGCAGCAGGCGGCAATCCTGGAACTCTCGACGCCCGTACTCCAGGTGCGGGAAGGCATGCTCATCCTGCCCATCATCGGCGTGCTCGATTCCCTCCGCGCCCGGCAGCTCACGGAGCAGCTCCTGCACGCCATCCGGGCCAATCGCGCCAAGGTCGTCGTCATGGACATCACCGGTGTGCCGAATGTCGATTCCAAGGTCGCGAACCACCTCGTCCAGACCGTCGACGCCGCAAAGCTTTTGGGCGCCTCCGTCATTGTTACCGGTGTCTCGCCCGCCATCGCCCAGACGCTGGTGACGCTGGGTGTTGACCTGGGGAAGATGACGACTGTCGGCGACCTGCAAGGCGGCATTGAAAGGGGCGATAACCTGCTCGGCTACCGGGTCGTGTCGGCGCAAGTCATTCCCATCCAGGAGTAAGAGGAATGAGTGTTCCTATCCTCAAGCTCGGCAACATCTTGATCGTCTCCGTTCAATCGGAGCTCAATGACACTGACCTCGTCCAGCTTCGCGACGAGCTTCTCGACAAGGTCGGCGAGCATCGCGTGAGCGGCGTCGTCATCGACGTCACTGCCCTCGACGTAATCGATTCTTTCGCGGCGCGCACGCTGAGCAATACCGCGCAGATGGTGCGACTCCGCGGCGCCAAGACAGTCATCGTCGGTGTCCAAGCCGATGTCGCCTTCTCCATGGTTCAACTGGGCCTCATCTTTAGGGGCGTGAGCACCGCGCTGGACTTGGAAGAGGGCCTTGCCATCCTCGAAGAGGCCGCGAGGGCTGAGAATTGACGGCCGTTGACGTGAAAATCCGCATCGCCACCGAAGGCGACATCGTAACTGCCCGACAGACGGTCAGGAAGATCGCCATAGACACCGGCCTGACTGGCAGCAACGTCGCACTCGTAGCGACTGCCGTCTCCGAGCTTGCCCGAAACATAGTGGAATACGCACGTTCAGGCTGCATTGAAGTGCAATTGATGGAGAGAGCCGGCAGGCACGGAATCAAGATCATCGCCTCCGATGAAGGGCCCGGCATCGTCGATCTCGAACTGGCGATGCAGGACGGCTACAGCACCGGCGGCGGCCTTGGCCTGGGGTTGCCCGGCACGAAGCGTATGATGGACGAATTCGAACTAGAGTCTACCTCCGGAGTAGGCACAACCGTCACCGTCATCAAGTGGGTGGATCGGGCCGGCTAGCTTGGGAACGATAAAGTGGGCTGTGGCCGGCAGGCCATTCCCAGGGCAGACGCAATCGGGCGACCTGCACCTCGTCACACCGCGGCCGGAAGGGGTGCTGATCGCGGCCATCGACGGCCTGGGCCATGGCCGGGAGGCCGCGGAGGCCGCGACGGAAGCGGCTTCGATCCTCCTCACAAGAACAGCGGATGACATTGTGGAGCTTATGCGCCGCTGCGACAACGCTCTCAAGAATACCCGCGGCGTCGTCATGAACCTGGCGGCCATCGACTACGGCAACAACGCCGTCACCTGGGGGGGCATCGGCAACGTTAACGGCGTGATCATCCGGCAGGACGCCCGTCGCGGTCCGCCCCGGCAGCGGCTAGCAGTGCGACCCGGCTTGATCGGCAGCGGCCACGCTCAGCCGAAATCGGAGCAAACGAGCATCTATGAAGGCGACATCCTCATCTTCGCCACCGACGGCGTGACCTCGTCGTTCGCCGATGCGCTCGAACCGGGCGAGTCTGAAGCGCCGGAGAAGATAGCGAGCCGCATCGTGGAGGAGTATTGGGCCGGGCGCGACGACATCCTCGTACTCGTCGCGAGATACCGGGGAGCATAAAGTGAACGTGACGACGCCGCTCGCGCACCAGTACGAAGAGGCGTTGGAGGCCTGCCTGCAGGGCGGCGAAGAAGCGTCCTTCAACCCTGCGTACCAGCTCGGTCGGAGCGCGCTGGAGGCGGGACTCGGCGTCCTGGACTTGATCAATCTCCACTTCGCTGCGCTAGCATACATCGTGGATCGCAGCCGTCAATCGGGCTCGCAGCTGAAGTGGCGCGACCAGAGCGCGTTCCTCCTGGAAGCGCTGGCGCCCTTCGAGATGGTCCACCGCGGCTTCATGGAGGCCAACGAAGCCCTGAAGCAGGCCAACGAGGACCTAGAGCGCCGGGTGAAGGATCGCACGGCCGACCTGGAAGCGGCAACCGAAGCGCTGCAGAAGGCCGTCGTGCGAGAGCGCGCCGGCCGTGAAGCACTGGAACGCAGCGAGAGGCGCGCCACCCGGCTTTTCGAATCGAGCCTCATCGGCGTCTTCGAAGCGGAGGATGATCGCATATTTGACGCAAACGATGCATTTCTCCGCATCGTCGGCCACAGCCGCCAAGACCTGCAGCAAGGCAAGCTCGATCGCCTCACACTTACGCCTCCGGATTACCACCAGGGTGAAGAGGCGGCTATCGAAGAGTTGAAAGCGTTTGGGGAGGCAGCGCCTTACGAGAAAGAGTACATCAGGAGCGATGGCTCCCGGGTGCCCGTACTCGTCGGACGGGCGCTGCTGGAGCGATCACCCTTCCGTCAGGTCTGCTTCGTGTTGGACATGACGGAGCAGAAGCGCGCGCAAGCGGAGGTCGAGCGCGTGCGCAACGAGTTCTTGGGCGTCATAAGCCACGAACTCAAGACACCGCTAACCGTCATCAAAGGCTCCGCGGCGATGGCTCTCTCCACGCGCTCCGCTCCCGATCGGGCCCAGTCGATGGAGTTGTTCCAGGTCATCGATGAGCAGGCTGAGCGGCTGCGCGAACTGGTCCGCAACCTCCTCGACCTGACGCGAATCGAAGCCGGCGCTCTCTCAGTAGATCCGCACCAGCAGGACGTGCATGCTGCCATCGACGAAGCGCTAGCGACGTTCGAGAAGACCGGCGAGAAGCACCGCCTGCGGACCCATATCGACAGGAAGCTTCCGGTCGTCCTCATCGATAGACAGCGCATCGTGCAGGTGTTGCTCAACCTCCTGACGAACGCCGCCAAGTACTCCCCACCGATGGCGCCGATAGACCTCACCGCTACGGCAGACTCTAAAGAGCTATTGGTCCAGGTGAAGGACAAGGGGATGGGCATTCCGCCCGACAAGGCGTCACTCCTGTTCCAGAAGTTCACGCAGCTACATGCCGGCGGCGGCGCCCACGGTACCGGCCTGGGGCTCGCCATCTCGAAGGGCATTGTGGAGGCGCACGGTGGACGAATCTGGGCCGAGAGCGAAGGCGCGGGCAAGGGCGCCATCTTCTCCTTTGCGCTGCCGGTAGCAGACCAGTTCCCGGCGTCCGAACCCGTCCAGTCGGAGGAGGGGTCATCCAAACCGCCGGCGGCCGAGCCACGGGCGCGCGTCCTCGTCGTCGATGATTCACCCGAGGTCTTGCGGTTCGTCCATCATTGCCTGACATCCGATGGCTACGAGCCCGTTCTCACTGGCGAGCCGTCCCAGGTGAAGAACCTCATCAAGACGAAGGACCCGGCGCTGGTGCTCCTGGACCTGCGCCTCCCCGGCATGTCGGGGGTCGACCTGTTGAACGATATCCGCAGCTATTCGCCCGTGCCCGTCGTCTTCCTCACCGCCGACGAGCGAAACGCTGCCGTCGAGCAGGCCGTGCGAGAAGTACCCTCGGTTGACGCTCTAGGAAAGCCGTTTTCACCCGAGGAGTTGGCGGACAAGGTCACGCAGGCGCTGGCCAAAGAAAATAAGGGTGCCGGATAGCGCCCTCACTTTTCCCTTCTGTTTCGCTCAGTTCAGGGTTTGTACGCCGCCGCTTCCTGCTTGACCACATTCACAAGATTGCCCAGCGCCAGGGCATAATCGCAGAGATGCAGCCCCCAGGTTGGCCCGATCGATTCGGCCACTTTCGGACTCTGATCACCGGCAATATTGGCAATGTCGACTTGCAACCAGTTGAAGCCGTTCGCACTTTCGCACTGAACCATACCGACTCGTCGCGCGGCTTCGGTGCAGGCTCGCGCGTCTTGGCCAGATGCCGGGATCACATCCTGTTTTCCCTGTGAGGCATCCCTCCTTTCATGACCTCCGCTCGGTCTCGTCACGATCCAAAACGGCGCTCTTTCGCTGGCTACTGGATGTAGGCAGCGGCCTGCTCGCGAACCAGGTCCACCAGGTTACCGAGTGCAATGTTCACGTCGACTAGGTGCAGGCCCCAGGTCGGGCCAAGCAGCGCTTCGAACGACTCTCTCTGATCGCCGGCCGGGTTGTTGCTATCGATTTGAAGCCAATTGGCCCCATCGGCGCTCTCGCACTCCGCCGTGTACTGGCCCGGGTTAGAGACCCAGGGCGTGTCTGCCTCTGTTGCCCCCGTCCTCGGACTGTAGGGCAACAGACTGCCTCTCCCGCCGGCCGGAGCGGCCGGGTTCACACACAACACTTCTAGGTTCGCACCACTCGGCCCAATGACCGGATTCACACCAATGCCTACCCTTCCGAACATGGCGTCGGCGGGAGGCGTGTCCGCAAAGCTGGAGTACGCGACGACGCAGCCGTTTTGAGTCGTCGAACGGCAAGCCGGAACGTTCTGGAACTCGCCGCCGACATCCTGTCCCTTGACCACATGAATGTTACCACCAATAAGCAGCGCCGAGACGAGCATCTTCCGTATCTCAGGATTCGGATCGATCTGCTCCTTCACCAGCCGCGTCAGCATTATCGTTCCCTGCGAGTGACTGATGAGCACAACGCCGCGGCCGTTGTTATAGTGGGCCAGATAGTCCTGCCACGCCGAGAGCACATCGCCGTAACCGATGTCGAAATCCTTAGCTGCATCGGTAAGCTTGCCCGCGAATAAGTCCTCCAGGCCGCTCCGCGTCACCTGCCGGTACATCGGTGCGTAGACCTTGCAGACTTGCGAAAAACGAGAGGCCTGGGCGATAGCCACCGACGTTTCCTCCGGGTCGATCGTCAGGTCGGCCAGCGCCGTCTTCTGTGCGCTCACAGTGGGATAGACATAGAAACAGTCGATTGGCGGCTCTTCGGCTGGAGAAGCATTTTCGATGCTTCTCGAGCCGTCAACATTGACAACGGTAGCCGTCAGCTCCGACTCGCAGGGGTTGTTCGGTAAGCCTGGCTTGCAGAGCCAGACCGTATTCGAAGGCGCCCCCGTCGCAGTCGCGGCAGGCGTCGTCTGTTCGACTGTTGCCTTCGACGAGCCGCCGCAAGAGATGACAACCGCCGTCAAGCCAGCCAGTGCGACCACGGCCATGAAACCAGATTTCCCAGAGTTGACTCTCATCGTCATTCCCCCTGCTTCACGATGCGTCGAAGAACACCGGGTTCGACCACGCACAGTGCCGCTTGCCGCTGGCGGAATCGTATGAAGTGACCTCAATGCGATAATAGCCCGTCCCACTCACCTCGTCCTGGAACGTCTCACCCCCCACGTTGGTGTTGGGATTGAGCGTCTCGACGATTTCGCGGTTCTTGATTATGTCAATCTTCTCGATCACCGCCGAATTGCTCTCTGAATCGGCTGATGCCTCTACCCTGGCCGTCTTCCCCAGTTTCGCCGTCTCGCCCATCAGCGCGCCGTCGACGCTGAAGTCAAGCGAAGGCCCTGTCGTCGCGAAGCTGCGTCCGGCTCGAATTGCCGCGTAGAACCCGTCGGCTGTCATTTCCTTCACCAGCAACCCGTTCTTCGCCAATCCGACGCTTGAATCGGCATTGCCGGTATTGTGAGCGTCGGTGTTAGCATACACGAAGATCGGATGATCGATCTGGCCATCGAGGTAGGCCCTTAACATGTCGTCCCACGAGAGCAGGGGCGCCTGCGATCCCCCTAGCTTGATTCCAGCTATTTTCAGCAGCGCTTCTTGCGCCGCCATCATCTCCGTGCTATTGGGCAAGCGAACCGGCTGCTCAACGTCTCGGCCGCCGTAGATGTTCATGTTCGAGAGGAAGGGCGCCAGGTCAGCAGCCTCAGCATCCGAGTAGCCGGCCAGCTTAGCGTACTTCACCAGGTCGCTCATCTGAGCCAGGTTGTAAGCTTCGATGCCGTCGACTCCGTACTCCAGCCGCGTGGTGCCGGCGGGATGAGCGTGAACGGCGATGCCGCCCTGCGAATGGACGAAGCCGACCCATTTCGCCAGGTTCTCCGGCGCTGTCGTGCCGTAGCCGTCGGCGTTTGCGGGGGATGGCCACTCGGTCTCAGCGCAGACCTCATTTGCCGCGTCGACAAACGGAGTCGAGACGTCCCAGGCGACGATGTGATCGCGGTTGAGCAAGCCCTCGTCGCCGGTCATCTCAAAACCGGGCAGCGCCAAGAACGACGAGTCGGAGGCCGCGGCTGTGTCGACGAGTAGCGAGTCCCACTTCGCCTGCGTCAGCTCGCCACCGTGGCAGTGATCGGTGATGATGACCGCGCTCAGGCCGCGGCTCTGCGCCGTCGTCTTGATCTGCCCGAGCGTCCCCGTTCCGTCGGAGCGGACCGTGTGAATGTGACCGTCGAAGTAGATGAGCGAATACGATTCCGTAGAAACCGCCTCTCTGTTGCCGTTCGATAATCAGGCGCTGAGCGATAGGACGATTCTGCTCTGCACAACGTCGGCAACAAGCAACAGCCTGTTGTCCCTAGCTCCACTTCTCACGCTTCCTTCGTCTATTCAGGAGGCAACGACGGCGCCATTATAGGCCAGATCGGTCGACAGTGCAGGGTGCAACTGGAGGATTTGAGAATGTTCTCCAACGAAACAGCGCGGATTCCACCGTCCTCGTCGCAAGGCTGACGGCCTCTCTGATCCTCAGCCGCGGCGACAGGCAAAGTGCCCAGACCGCCCGAGCCGCGCAAGATGCTCTGGGGGTTGCGCAATAACGCTTCCTAGTGTGTTATTCTTTCTTTAATGAAGCGCCTACAGCCAATGCGCGATGGTGAGAAGACGGAACAGGTCGAAGCGCCGCGAGGCGTGGCGCCCGCTGACCGCGAGGAATGGGCGAGCCTGTACATGGCTTTCTCCATCCTCCGGAAAGAATTCGACAGGGCCCTTTCGCCCTACAAGTTGACAGTGCCGCAGGCCTCTGTCTTGGGACTCCTCGCGGAGGCGCGGCAGCCGCTGTCGGTGAGCAGGCTAGCGAAGCTGCTGCTTCAGGAGAGCCCCAGCGTCACCAGTCTGGTTGATCGAATGTGCGAGAGCGGCCTGGTGGAACGGGCGAAAGACGAGCATGACCGCCGCGTTGTGCTCGTCTGTATTACCCACAAGGGCCGCGAGCTGCACGATGGAATAAGACCGAGCGCAGCCGAGTTCAGCGATGAACTCTTCGGCGTCCTCCCGCACGAGGAACGCCTCACTCTCAAAGATCTGCTGCAGAAGCTGGCGCGGCGCAACATGCCGCGGGTGCGCTGATCAAGTCGCGTCGCGCCTTATTCTCTTTGGTTGACCTCAGATTTCCCCGCCGCTGGCCCTAAGTGGCCATCTTGAACGGCGGCTCCATCGGCAGGTCCTTGAACTCCGGATGGTCAGTTGTCAGGCCCAGTGAATGTCTGGCAGCCGCCTTGAATTTCGGCCAGTCAGCCATCTGGTACAGCACCATTCGTTGCGTTGCCAGCGAGCCCTCAGCGTGAATGCTAAGAACGCCGCCGAAAGTCGAGCCTTCGCGGATGACCATGTTGATGGCCTTGATTCTCTCCTCGGTCGGGTATCTAGCATCACCCTGAAGGTACTTCTCAAGGTACGGCCGCGTCTCCGGATTCTCCCAGTCCTTCATTGACGGCATCGTCGCCGCGATTCCACCCGTGATGTCCTGCAGGTACTTCATTGCCTCATGCCACTGCGAGGCGAACCAGTACTTCGCACAGTTCGTGTAGACCGGGTTAGGCAGCGCGAAGCCGGTCTCCGGGTCGAGGACCGGGTCCAGCGCCGCAGCCTTGCCCAGGGCCTCCGTCACATCCGCGTACATAGCCAGCCACGACAGCATGTCCTGGATCCTGGTGGCGCGGGTGAGACCGTTGTACTCGGCCATCAGCATCGCCAGACCAGCGATTGCCTGAAGGTGGACATGCTTGTACGTCGCCGCAGTGAGGCGGTGATAACGGGCGAAGGACGTAGCCATCAGGCGCGAGAACTGCCACTCGCCGGCCATGAAAACGCGCTCCCACGGCACAAAACAGTTGTCGAAGATGATCATCGGGTGGCCGCCGCTTGGTGAATTGGCGGAGCCCATGAACAACACGCCCTTCGCATTGCAGGGCACGGCACAGGCAACACAGTAGTCCTTCCCCGACTCGTCATGGTTGCGTGAAGGAAGGACCATTAGCTCGTTGGAGAGAATCGAGCCGCTGATGTGCAGCTTGCAGCCGGTAATCCAGATGCCCTCGTTGTTGCGGTCGACCATGCGCACGTAGAAGTCCTTGTGCGCCTGTCGTGGGTCCTCGGCGTGCAGCGCCCGGTGGCCCTTGGGGTCGCTCACCGCCGCGCAGATGCCCGGGTCGTTCTTCTTGCACCAGGCACGGTATGCGTGCATATGGTCGGCGTAGTGCGTACCAAGGCCCGCGTCGAGCTTCTCAGTCGCGAAAGCAACGCCGTTCAGGCCGTCGATGCCGGTGAGTCGCGACCCGCCGACGCCGTTGTGGTTCAGGGTCTGGATGATCTGCCTCCGCCTCTGCAGGTCCTCGGCGGTCTCCGGCACCTTGAAGGAGTAGGAGACCTCCTCGCCGTTGTCCATGTAGTTGAACAGCGACCGGAACTTTGGCTGGTTCGTGATCCAGAACTCGGACGCCGTATGGTTTACCGCTTCTCGGTAAAAACTCGGTACGTCTTCGACTTTGACTCCGTCCTGGTAGACTACTCTGCCGTCTCTCAGGCTTTCCACATATTGCTCGGGGGTTCTGATCATGTCCTTCTCCTTTCCCCGTCTTGTCGACCCTTCGCTTCGCCAGACCCTGCCCGAAAGGCCAGCGACTCTAACCCTTGCGGTAGGGTTAACTGATGCGAGAAGAATAGCCCTGCCCTGTTAATAGACGCAATAGCTTTCGCGCCTTTCTCTCGCGGACGCGCCGAAATCCCTTCAGCGCCTTGACGCGCTCGAAAACAGGGCACTAGACTGAAAACTGGCGTGCATCACAGGAGGTGAAAATGCCAGACGTCTTGGTCAACGGCATCCGGCTTCACTATGAGGTCCACGGCGAAGGGCCACCGCTTGTGCTCGCGCACGGCTACGGCGCTACCCTCGACATGTGGTCGGAGCAGGTAGAGCCGTTCTCGCGCCGGTACAAGCTGGTGATCTACGACACTCGCGGCCATGGCCGGACAGAGGCGCCGCGCGACTGGGCCGCCTACAACATCTATGACTACGTTGAGGATCAGCGGCAGTTGATGGACCATCTCGGCATCGATAGCGGCTACATCGGCGGCCTATCGATGGGCGGAATGATAGCGCTCCAGTTCGCGCTGACTTACCCGGAGCGGGTCAAGGCCCTCCTACTCTGTGACACGGCCGCCAGCAATCGCCGCCTGGGAGGCACACAGAACGATGCCGACGGGCCGGTTGCCAGAGCCGTGCGTAGCTTCGTTGCCCGTGACCTCGTGCCTCTGGGCTTCTTCGGCGCCCGCTACCTGCCGCTCGAGCAGTTCCCCAGCATCCGAAGCGCGCCGGAGGGCGTGAAGTCCTATGTCCATCAGATGCGACAGCACACCGCCCTCGGCCTGCGTGGGGCCTGGCACACCATAATGTCACGCCCCGATGTCGAGGACCGGCTCGGCGAGATACACGTTCCAACGCTCATCATCGTCGGCGAGCGCGATGATCTGCTGGGGGCGAGTCGCGCGATGCAGGAACGTATCGCCGGCTGCCGCTTCGTCCTCATCAAGGACTCGCGGCACGGCACGGCCAACTGGCGACCGGAAGCCTTCAACAAAGCCGTGCTTGATTTCCTCAGCGACATCGAAGCCGGCCGTCCCGTCGCTGACGAACAGACCCTCTAGCTGCTAGCGCCTCCTCCGCCAGAATCTCGCCATTTTGGCTGCCCTTTTTCAGTAGAGTCCGAAGAATGCTTGTTCCTTCTGGGATAGCACACTACAATAGGCCCACGTAATCGCTTCCGGGCGGCGGCCAGTTATTGCGTCGCTCCTGCGAATCAGCACAAGGAGGAAATGCATGCAACGTCGAAGATGGTTTCAGTTGCTTTGCGCAGGCGCAGCGATAGCATCACTGGTTATTCTCGCGGCCTGTGGGAGCAGCAACAAGGAGCAAGCGAGCGGGGCCAACACGCCTGCAGCCGAGATCGCAGCCAACGCGCCGGAGCTTGCCGATGGCACGCTTCAGGTCGGCTCCGACATCTCGTACGCCCCAATTGAGTTCTACGAGGAAGGCACTCAGAATGCCGAAGGCCTGGACATGGACATCGCGACCGCCCTGGCCGATGAACTGGGCGTGAAAGTCGAGTTCATCAACACAGGCTTTGACGGCATCATTCCGGCGTTGAACGCGAGCCGGTTCGACATCGTCATGTCGGCGTTGACCGTCACGGACGAGCGCTCGAAGGAAATCGACTTCATACCATATCTCAGCGCCGGCACGGACATCCTGGTCGCCTCAGGGAATCCGAAGAACATCAAGAGCATTGATGACCTCTCCGGCCTCACCGTCGGCGTAGAGCTCGGTACCATTCAGGTTGACCAACTCACCGCAGCCAACGCCGAACTGAAGGCTGCCGGCAAGCCTGAAATCAACGTTATGACCTTCGACCAGAACCCTCTGGCTGTCGAGCAGTTGAAGATCGGCCGTGCCGACGCAGTCATGGCCGACTCACCGGTCGTCGCGAACGAAGCACGCCTTTCGGATGGAAAGCTGGAGGCTTGCGGGCTGATGATCGAAGCGGCGCCTTACGGCATTGGCCTGCGCAAGGACTCGACGGAGCTGAAGACTGAGCTCGAGGCTGCGCTGAAGAAGGTGCAAGACAGCGGCAAGTACGACGAAATCCTGGCAAAGTGGGGACTCACCGCCGGCGCTCTTAAGCAATAAGGGAGCGCTCCGCGCGGTTCCTGGTTCTTGTACGTCAACGGCGAAGCCCCCTGGCGCTGACCGACGTGCCATGGGGGCTTCTGCTGCCGGGGCCTGCACAGGCTGAATGTTGTTACAAGCTTCGGCAGGCTTTGAGGAGTAATCCATAGGCAAGGCCGTATCAGGAGCACTGAAATGCCTATGCCCCTTCTGTCTCTCGACTTCCAACCGCACGTGGTATGGAAATATCTCTTTAATCCGCTGATCCTACAAGGAGCACGGACAACAATTATCATCGCCCTGCTCGCTCAGACACTAGGGGTGGCGCTCGGTCTCCTATCTGCCCTCATGCGCATGTCCAAGAACCCTCTCGTCAGCACACCTGCCAACTTCTACGTTTGGTTCTTTCGTGGAACCCCTCTCCTTATCCAGCTCTTGATCTGGTTTGTCGGCGTGCCGGAACTCCTTGGAGGCAATCACACCGCCGTTGAGGTCCTCTCCCCCTGGCGCGTCGCGGTTTTCGGCCTGGCAATCAATGAAGGCGCGTATATGACCGAAATCGTACGCGCCGGCATTGAGTCGGTAGAAGGCGGCCAGATGGATGCTGCCAAATCACTCGGCATGACCTACCCGATGGCAATGCGCCGCATAATCTTGCCCCAAGCGGCGAGAGTTATCCTTCCACCGACAGGGAACGAGTTCATCGCCATGTTGAAGAACTCGTCGCTGTGCTTTGCGATCGGCCTGATAGAGCTAACAAACGCGGCCAAGTCCATCTACGCTGTCAACTACAAAACCATGGACCTGCTCATAGTAGCGTCGATCTGGTATCTTGCGATGACTTCCGTGTTCAGCCTCCTCCAGTCCGAACTTGAAGCGCGCCTCGCGGTTGGCCAGCGGAACCGTGCGCCAACGCTGTTCGGACGGCTGACGGAGGCGTTTGGAACTAGCGAAGCTCGGGTGCACTGACGAATGAACGAGATATACCACGGCGACGCAATGATCCGCTGCGAAGACGTCCATAAGCGCTTCGGACGCACTGAAGTGCTGAAAGGCATAAGCTGCGAGATCAAGAAGGGCGAGGTCGTCGTCGTCGCGGGACCCAGTGGCTCCGGCAAGTCGACGCTTCTCCGCTGCATCAATCATCTGGAGCGCGTTGACAAGGGGCGCATCTACGTCGACGGCCAGCCCGTGGGCTACCGTGAAGCCAACGGCCGCTTCGTCGAGAAGAGCGAGCGCGAAGTCGCCAAGATGCGGGCGTCAATCGGCATGGTGTTCCAGCGCTTCAACCTTTTCCCCCAGCACACCGTCCTCGGTAACGTCATAGACGCACCGATCCATGTTCGCAAGATCGGACACACGGCGGCCGTAGAAAAGGGCAAGGAGTTGTTGCAGCGCGTCGGCCTCGACGACAAGCTAGACTCCTACCCTGCTCAACTCTCCGGCGGCCAGCAGCAGCGCGTCGCCATCGCCCGCGCTCTGGCGATGGAGCCAAAGGTGATGCTCTTTGACGAGCCGACCTCAGCGCTAGACCCGGAGCTTGTGGGCGAGGTGCTGGAGGTCATGAAGGGGCTCGCCCGCGACGGGATGACGATGATCGTCGTCACGCACGAGATGGGCTTCGCCCGTGAAGTGGCGGACCGCGTGATGCTGGTCGACGAGGGAGTGATCATCGAGGAAGGCAAGCCCGAACTCTTCTTTACCAACCCCAGCCACGAGCGCACCAAGCTCTTCCTCAGCAAGATCCTCTAGAAGCTTCGCTGCATCATCCGGTGCTCGATGCGCGCGTCCAGAAAGACCTCGCCGAAGGCCGCATACCCCAGGCTTTCATAGAAGGGTATTGCCCGTACCTGAGCCGCGATCGTGACGCCTCTGTAGCCGCGGCGCCGCGCTTCGGCCTCCAACGCCCTCATCACCGCTTTTCCGAGGCCCTGCCTCCGGTGCTCTGGCACTACAGCAATCCGACCGACATGCGCGTTTTCGGTGGTCGGCGAGTCGAGAAGAAGCCGTCCTGTTGCGACGGGGCGGTCGTGAACGTACGCAACGACGTGGGCCGCCGACAAAACCCCCACCGGGTCGACGTCGTAGCCGTCGATCTCCTCTGCCTCGGTCACACCCTGCTCGTCGATGAAGACGGCGCGGCGAACGCTCAGCGCATCCTCCATCTCCGCTCTGCTCCTGACGATGACGATTCGCGGGGCTTGCGGCTTCGCCATAAGGGGTCTTAGGGTTGAATCCCGCCGCTTGCCGACTGTCCGTCTGAGGCGCCGTCGAGAGCTTGCTCGGTTCCGCCCTCGCCTGGGCGGACGATCTGTACGAGTTGCGGCGCGAGCCAGTTCGCGACCACCGTCGAGCCCTGCGGCGTGAAGTGGAGGCCATCGTCGCGCATCTTGACGCCGTCGATCACCACATCCGTGAAGTGGTCTTCTGGACAGGCAAAGTGGTTGAGGTCAATCAGCGTCACCTCATCCGGATGCGCGGCCGCAAAGCGACGGAAGAGGTCGTCTAGAGCGTTTATGCGCCGGTAAGTGTCTTGCTCCATTCCTTCTGGGTCGGGCAGCAGCGCGAAGGCCGCCGGCTTCGAGCAGGGGAAGGTGAGCAAGGCAACCTTCGTTCCCTGCGAGAGGAACGCTTGCACCTGTCTCTGCAACCCGTCCGTCACGAACGCCTCCCACTCCGGCGTTCCCGTCGCCAGCAGAGTCCCGTTCACCTCCCGGTCCAGGCTGTCCATGGCTCCGAAAACCATAACGACGATGTCCGGATGGAAGGCGGCGATGTCCGTCATCCAGCCCTGCTGGTACTCCCAGCACGGTGCCTCGGCGTCCGGTGTCAGGTTGCCGCTGAAGTCGTACTCGGCGTCGACTGGCAAAAAGCCGCACCCAACGTGATAGTGGTCCCAGACGACCATGTTGTAGTCGTTGGACACGTCGTTTAAGCCAGGGCCCATAGAAAGCGCCACCGAATCGCCCAGCAGCAGCACGCGCGTCGGGATCATGCTCGCCATTCGGCTGATCTCCGGCATGGTGTCGTCGACGGAGTAGGCCGCCATCGGCGACACGGCGCCACGCGTAACAAATAGAAGGGCGACGATCAGTGCTGCGGCGGCGGCCGGCGCGAACGACCACGACACCTTCCACCGGCGGAAGGCGCCCTTCCGTAACGGCTTCTCAATAAGGTGATAGGAGGCAGTCGCGATCGCCAGCGTCGCCAGCACGCGCAGGCCGAACAGCTCGTAGCCGCTGCAGCGTGCCCTTTCGGCCGTGAGGACCATGTAGAGCGGCCAGTGCCACAAGTACACGCCGTAGGAGATGACGCCCAGCCCGCGCAGAGGAGCCATTGCGAGCACCTTTCCGAGCGGACCCGATCTCGGCTGCACCGCGGCAAAGATCACCGCTGCGACGCCCAGCGCCAGCAACAGGAATCCCCCGCGATATAGCAGCGTGCTTCCCTCGGGCGTTATGTGCCAGAAGAAGCCGATGGCCGCCGCGCAGGCAAGTGCAGCAGCCTGTAGCAGGTAACGGAGCAGGCGGTTTTGCAGCGGACCCATCCGAAGCAGGAGCATCGACAGCACGGACCCCACCAGCAACGACTGTGCCCTTGTATCCGTCCCGTAATAGACGCGCGACGGGTCGTGGCCGGGCTGAAAGAGCAGCGCCATCAGCAGCGCCGAGCCGAGCATGAGAGCGACTGAAGCGATCAAGAGGGCCGCGAAACCGCGCCGCAACTTGAGCAGCACGATGACCAAGAGCGGCCAGATAATGTAGTACTGCTCTTCAATTCCCAGTGACCAGGCATGTCGCAGCGGTGAGGGTACGCTGTACTGGTCGAAATACGATTGTCCGGCGAATATCGGCCGCCAGTTGGCCACGTAAGCGATGGTGGCCAGGGCATCGCCGCGAATCCTCCCCAGTTCCTGGTTGCTCGCCAGGAACACTGCGTACAGCGCAACGCCGACAAGCATGAGGAAAAGCGCCGGCAGGAGTCGCCGAGCACGCCGCGCCCAGAATCCCGTCAATTCGATCCTGCCGCGCTTTCGCCACTCGGCAAGAAGGAGGCCGGTAATGAGGAAGCCGCTCAGGACGAAGAAGGCGTCGACGCCAAGGAATCCACCGCGGGCCCAACTGAACCCCGCATGATAGGCAAGGACAGCGGCAACCGCTAGCGCGCGAATGCCGTCGAGCGCAGGCTGATACTGGGACGTGTGGCTCTTGGGGAGAGTTCCCTCCTCAGCGGCCGCCGGGGCAATGCTAGCAGTCATCCCTGTCCAAAAGTAGTAATCCTAACCTGTGAATGAGCGGCGGGGCGAGGAGCCGTCTGGGCAGATTATACACATCTGCGCCGTTAACGGAAGCTTCGTGAGTGAGGAGAATCAATGACTGATCGTCGATAAGCTTGAAGAAGAACGGAGGCCACCGTTAGGCAGCCTCCGCTTGTCGGCAACCAGACCACCAGCTACTTGTCCAGCCACATGTCATAGACGTACCCCCACTTCGCCGAAGGCACGTTCTCGTAGCCGTGCACATAGCTCCAGCGAGCCGTGTATGCATATGGCGCGTAGAGGTAAATCAGCTGGCCGTGGCGGTCCAGCATCTTCCGCGTGACGTCGAGCACGAGCTTCTGTCGCTCGTTGATATCCGGTGTAGCCATGATCTGGTCGAGTTCGGCGTCGATTTCCGGCAGCGGCGGGTGTACCGGCTTTTCCTTCCGGTCCCAGTCCGTCGAGTAGTAGAACTGCATCGGGTACTTCTCGCTGCCATAGGGAAGGCCGCCGCCGATCATCAGTTCGTAGTTTCTCTCGGTCCGGTCGTTGAACCAGGTGCCGAATTCCTGCCCGACGAGGTTCACGTTGATTCCAGCCTCAGCCAGTTGCGCCTTAATGAGAACAGAAACGTCGGCCGAGGTGTTCGTCGGGAATTTCAAATCGAGCGTCAGATTGCTGGCGCTGGCCTGCTCGAGCAACTGCTTCGCCTTTGTCAGGTCTCTCTTGAAGCGCTGGTGCAACTCGTCCTCGCTGAGCGACCAGAAGGTCAGCCCCCATGAAACAGGCCCCGTGTAGTCGCCGTCACCGAACGCCAGCTTATTTATCAACTCATCGCGATCAATTGAGATATCGATTGCCTCGCGGACACGTTCGTCGCCCAGTTCCGGCCGGCTCAACTCATTGATGCTCAACTTAGTAACAAGCAGCGAAGGCTCTTTGACGAGAACAACGTCGCTCCCGTAGCCCACCACCTCGTCTGCCTCGGTCTTCGTCGGCGGCGTGTAGACATCGAACTGCTTCCCCCGAAAGCAACACGCAACGCCGACTCGTCGGCGATGGAGCGATACTCGATGCCGTCGACGTAAGGAATGCCGGGCAGGTAGTAACTCGGATTTCGACTCATCTCAATGCGGTCGTTCGACGTGAAGCTATCGACTATAAACGGGCCGGAGCCGATCCCTTTCGTCTTCAAGTCGCCGAATTGATCTACCGCCTCCTTGGGGACGATGGCAGCCTTCGGAGCGCTCAGGTCTTCGATCGTGTAGGCGTAAGGCTGCTTGAGCCGGATCTGGAACGTCGAAGGATCAGGCGCCGTCTTGGTGTCGGCGTAGGTGGTCCAAAGCGGTTCCGGCGAAATGGAAGTTATGCGGTCGAAGCTGTAAACGACGTCATCCGCGACGACCTCGCGTCCGCTCACTGGCGGTATGTCCTGATAATGGACACCCTGACGCATCTTGAAGATGTAGGTGAGGTCGTCCGGCGTCTCCATAGACTCAGCCAAGTCCCACATCATCTCCGGCGAACCGTCAGGCACCTGAATCTGATGCATCAAATAACTGTAGATGAACGGGACGAAGGCCAGCCCGAGGGCGGCTTCTGTATGCGGGTCGATACTCAAGGCAGTGGTCACGCTTCCCTGACGGAAGATGCCACCAGTCTTTGGCGTGAGCGTCGGGCCCGCGCTGCCCCCCGATGGAGTGCCGCTGGCGCTCTGCTTGCTACCGCTTCCGCAGCCAACGAGACCGAGAGCCACGGCGCCCATCCCTGCTGCTCCCGCGACCAGCACCCTTCGTCGTGAGACCCGACGCTTGGCAAAACGTTCCCAGTATTCGGAGGTCATCGAACTTCTCCTTCACCCTTGACCGCACCAACTGCACCCACTCTGCATATGGCAGCATATCCATGACAAAGAAGCGACGCAAATGCAGAACAGGAACTGTGGCGGCAATCCTACCACACCTCGACCGGATGTGTCATCTCTTCCTCAGCTACACCTGGAACTAGGAGCACAAGCCGACGTAATATGAGCGCCTGGAAACCAGCCAGCAAGGAGGCACGAAGTGGACTTCGAACTGAGTGAAGACCAGCGCATTCTCGTCGAGACTATCCGCGACCTGGGCAAGCGCGAGAACTTCAAGGCCCTCGCCGCGGAAATCGACCGCACAAGCGTCGTCCCGCGTGAGCTAGTAGGACGCTACCGTGACCTGGGACTCCTCGGCATGACCCTCTCGCCCGAGTGCGGCGGCGGCGGACTGCCGGGCATAAACGCCATCCTCGCCATCGAAGAGCTTGCGAAATTCAGTCCCACCATCGCTAGCCCCGTGTTCGAGTCGAATATCGGGCCGGTGAAGGTCGTGAACACCTTCGGGTCCGACGAGCAGAAGCGGCGCCTCATTCCCGGCGTCTGCAAGGGTACGCTGAGCATGTCGGTAGGCATGACGGAGCCGGAGGTGGGCTCCGACCTGACGTCGCTCTCCACGAAGCTTGTCGCCGACGGTGACGACTACATCCTCAACGGCCGCAAGACGTTTATCTCCGGCGGCGGCCATGCCTCGCACTACCTCGTTTACTCGCGATTCGGCGACATTCCCGGCTCGCGTGGCGTCGGCGCAGTAATCGCCGAGAAGGGAATGCCCGGCTTCAGCTTTGGCGAGCAGGAGCAGTTTATGGGGCTGCGCGGCATGGCCTCCTGCGACCTCATTTTCGACGACGTGAGAATACCGAAAGACAACGTAGTTATCGGCCCAGGCGAGTTCCGTCGCCTCATGACCACCTTCGATCTGGAGCGCTGCGGCAATGCAGCGAATTGCCTCGGCATCGCTGCCGGCGCCCTCGAAGAAGCGAGGGCCTACGCAATGGAGCGGAAAGCCTTCGGCAGACCCATCTGCGAGTTCCAGGCTGTCCAGTTCATGATCGTCGACATGGCGATGCGGCTCGATGCCGCGCGTCTGCTCGTTTATCGGGCAGCGACAGGAGCCGCTCGCGAATTCCCCTCGGTCCTCGAAGCGGTGATGGCAAAGTGCTACGCCAACGAGATGGCCGCCGACGTCACGAGCATGGCAATGCAGGTCCTCGGCGGCTACGGTTACAGCCGGGAGTTTGCCGTGGAGCGGATGCATCGGGACGCCCTGGCCTGGCGCGTTGCCGGTGGCACCGTACAAATGCTGCGGATCACGATGGCCGGCCAGCTTTTCAACCGGCGTTTCAGCCAGCGGTCGTCAGTCTGATGGTGGAGCCCCCTCCTCATCAAGGCTGGGAGCGGCTATGGCGACGAGGCGTCGTGTACGGCGATCAGCCGCAGCAGGAGGTTGTCGATCTGGCGACACGCCTGAAGGCGGAAGGCCGCCAGCGCGTCCTAGACCTGGGCTGCGGCGTGGGGCGCCATCTCCTCTGGCTAGCCGCCGAAGGTTTCCAGGTCTCCGGCTGCGATGTCTCGCCAACAGCAGTCGCAGCCTGCCGGGACGCCCTTAGAGCATCGGGCTTACGTGCCGGTACCATCCGCGCGGAGATGACCGCCCTGCCCTTCAAAACCGGCGTCTTCGACGCGGTCATCGCCTGGGACGTCGTCTTCCATTCGACCGTCAGGGGTATCCTGGCGACGATCCAGGGCGTCCATCGCTCGCTTTCTGACAACGGCCTCTTCCTGGTCACCTTCAACTCGATCGAATCGTCCGACAGACTGAGGGCACGTCGCGCTGTCGCAACCGGCGAAGGTGAAGAACTGGAGCCGGAGACATACGTCGTCCCCGGCGATCCCCTCGACAAAGCCCTGCCTCACCACTACGCCACGGAGCGGGAGATCCGGACTCGTCTGCTCGCGGGGTTCGACATCCTGTCTATGCAGAAGTACGGACACGAGTTCGCGGAGCATCGGAACGTAAAATGGTGGGTGCTCGCGGAGAAGCAATAGTCGAATCGGCGGGATCGGATTCCTCTCCCTCAGATGAAAACTGAGGTCGCGCTCGAGGAGGTTTCCGTGCGCCCGTCCGCCGAAGGCGCAGCTTGAAATGCCACTCGAACACGGCTACAGCGCAATTGTACCCGCTGGATTGACATTTCTATCCGGGGGAGCCCACACTCGCATTATGCGTCGATTATCCGCTTTGTCAGGTGGCTCGCTTCCGCAGACAGCTGTCATCGCGCTGTTGGCAACTGCCATCGGGACTGCCTGCTGTCAAGGCGGGACCGGTGGGAATCCAGCCGCCAGATCTTCCCCCAGCGGTCAGCGATGCCGCTAACGGCGACGCGGAACCATTGACATGGACAGCCAATCGACTGTCGCACACGACAACGAGATCATGGCCCTCGCTGAAAACCGGGACGCCTGTTCGCGGCGACGGACCAGTCGGAGAACTGGGGACATCCGTCTCCGGTCAGGTGTTGGTCAAGGACTCCAGCGATAGCCCGTGGAAAGTCTTCGAGCAGACCCAGTCCCTCCGCGTACAGGCTATCGACTCTTTTCCCATCCCCGATGATCAGGGTCTCGGGCCGGGGCATTCGTTGCTAGTAACCGAAGCGATCGTCGATGGCCAATCGGAGATACAGTGGTTGCTTGACGGAGCAGAATCGTTTACGTCCGGTAATTCGTACTCCCTCGCTTCGCCGGGAGATGATGTCCGGTCGTTCGGCGCTCACGAGTCCGACGGTGTTTGGTCAGTGTACGCGGGGGCCCGGCCCACGGGGATCTTGCGCGGCGAATGGTCACCGGCGAATCAGACCTTGGTGTTTGACCCTACTCCCGAGCTGGTTGCGGAGGCGCCTGGGGCGGCGGGGTCGACAACGCAGAAGGTGACGGTTCATAAATGCGGCGGAGCGCTTTACGTCTCAATCAGCACGAAGCTGTTTCGCCGAAACGACGGCACCCTCTCGCCTGGCGTCCCTCGCTGGGCCCTCGTCTACCAGGAGCCACGGGCGGCGAAGAGCGAGTGCGCGGCCAGAGTCGTCGCTCACGACGGCATCGCCGTCTCTTCTGCTGTCGACGGAGGGCACTGGCGACCTGTACCGGTTCGACAATCTCCCACAGGGGCAGCTCGACGACTCCGCGTCCGCGACTCCCGGTAATGGGGCGACCGGGCTCGTCCCGATCTTGGAGTTCTCGCCGATTCCCGCCATTATCCAGATGCTGCCCACCGAGGGCACTACGGTGCCGGCCTCCGGTAAAGGAACCATCGACTATGTGATTGCCGCCTACAACAATTTCGAGACCATTGCCCTAGATGGCGTCGATCGGCAGTTGTTCGGCATCGAGTGGGGTTATGAGGGAGGTTGCCCGGCGACTCGGCATTGCGGACCCACGGCGCTTGGCGCTGCGACCTTCGACTCCGCGGCCTGCTTCGTGTGCGTACCGACCAGGGAGCGTCTCCGACCTACGTGCTGCGCTGTCTCAGCGGCCCGGACTTCACACCCTCCGCCGCGGGCAACCCGATCCTTTCCAGCCAGGCCTTCGTGTCGATTCGCACCATCAAACCCTCACCGTTCGACGACGGCGCCATCTACTACGGCGGCTACGACTGCAATTTCTATCCGGCAGATGGAACAGCATGGGTCGCTACCTCCGCGCTAGACGCCGTCCATCCCGATGATCCGGAAGGGGCTGACCGATGACATTGCGGCGAGCCACAGCATCCGGGGAAGCCAAGCCGAGACTGCTTGCGGCTGTCGCTATCGTGATCGCCTCGGCACTTATGGCAAGCTCGTGCGGTGGCGGCTCTCACGGGGAGCAGGTGCCGGGGGGACCTTGCGGGACCTATCTGGTACCCGCCGGGATACACAAGATCGAGCATGTGATCGTGATCATGCAGGAAAACCGGTCGTTCGATACCTACTTCGGCACATTCCCGGGAGTAGATGGAATCCCGATGCAGGATGGGAAGCCGTGAATGGCGGCGGGCCACACTCAGCCAACAACGCCACATCGGATATCGACGGCGGGAAGATGGACGGGTTCATTGGGCAGGCCGAGAGCGGAAGAAAGGGCTGCCTGGATCCGACCAACCCGGCCTGCACCAATTCAGCCAACCCCGACGTGATAGGATATCACACGGAGAGTGACATCCCGAACTACTGGGCCTATGCGAATGAATTCGTCCTCCAGGACCACATGTTTGAGCCGAACGCCTCGTGGAGCCTGCCGGCGCACCTGTTCCTGGTGTCAGAGTGGTCGGCCTACTGCACCGAGCACGACAACTCTTCGAGCTGCACGAACGCTCTGCAGACTAATCCTGCTGAGCGACCGGCGAACGTTCCAGCCTACTATGGTGGTACGCCCGGTGCGCCCAACGCCGGACCGAGCGGCCAGCCCATCTATGCTTGGACGGACCTGACGTATCTTCTGGACAAATCGAATGTCAGCTGGGGGTACTACGTGGTAAGCGGGACTGAACCGGACTGCGAGAACGATGCGGCAGAGTCCTGCGCCCCGGTCCAGCAAAACTCGAATACTCCTGGGATCTGGAACCCGCTGCCGTGGTTCGACACAGTGAAAGCCGATGGCCAGCTGGGGAACATCCAGTCCGTCGACAAATTCTACGCCGCCGCCAAGCGCCGGCACGCTGCCGGCAGTGTCGTGGGTGGTGCCGTCGGGCGCGGTCAGCGAGCACCCACCCGCTCCCGTCAGCTACGGCCAGTCCTATGTGACCAGCCTGATCAACGCGGTGATGAAGAGCCCCGAATGGGACTCGACCGCGATCTTCCTGACCTGGGACGACTGGGGCGGCTTCTACGACCACATCGTACCGCCGACCGTCGACCAGAACGGCTACGGGTTGCGCGTGCCGGGTTTGGTCATCAGCCCCTACGCCAAGTCTGGTTACATCGACCACCAAACCCTAAGCTTCGACGCCTACGACAGGTTCATCGAAGACGACTTCCTCAACGGGCAACGCATCGATCCCGCCACGGACGGCCGGCCCGACCCGAGACCAGACGTCCGCGAAAACGAGCAGATCATTGGCAACCTGATCGACGATTTCGACTTCAATCAGAAACCCCTGTCGCCGGTGGTACTGCCCGTCCACCCGAACACCACTCTGACCGGAACACCAGGGCTTTTCCAGCTACCAGCCGCAGCCGAAGCTGACGACGGCGACGACGGATGACGGCCCTGGCCGAGATCACGGCCCCCGCCGCACGCGTGAGTTGAGAGAGACGTTTCCGGGACGAGTCCAAGAGATGTGGCTTCCTGACCTCAACCTCTTCATAATGGCTTGCTAAGGGAAGCTCAGGATGACTGAGCAGTATTCGCCCATCGAGGTCGAAGGCGTGGAAGTCTTGACCGTCATCGACAACGTCGTGGACGTTCTCCTCCCAGCTACGGCTGTGGCGAAGCGAATGAGTGCCAGTCAAGACGAACGGCTGTTGCCCCGGCTCGAGGCACCACTGTTGGAGGATGGGTACGCTGCGGATACCCCTTCAGCCCAGCACGGCCTCTCATTCCTTGTGACCGCATCAGTCGATGGGCGGCCGCGCTCGATCCTGCTCGATACCGGCGCGACGGTCGACGGGCTTATCCACAACTTGCGTGCCCTCGGCGTCGATCCTCGAGAAATCGAGACAATCGTCCTCAGTCACGGCCACTTCGACCACATGATCGGCCTCAACGGCTTGGCGCGAGAGCTATCGCCTCTCCCGCCGCTTGTGCTGCATCCCGACGCCTGGCTGAAGCGCCGCGTTGCCGTGCCGGATCAGCAGCCACGCGAGTTGCCTGCGACTAGCCGGGAGAAGACATGTTCCGCGGGGTTCGCAGTTATGGACCGGCGAGATCCCTCGCTGCTTCTCGACGGTGCGCTGCTGGTAACGGGCGAAATAGAGCGCACGACTGAGTTCGAGCGGGGGATGCCCTTCCATCAATCGTTACGTGGCGGCGAATGGACGCCCGATCCGCTGATCCTCGACGATCAGGCATTGGTGCTGAACGTGCGCGAACGGGGACTGGTGGTAATAACGGGCTGTGGACATGCAGGCGTAGTGAACACGGTTCGATTCGCCCAAAAGCTGACCGGAATCGAGCGCGTCCATGCGATAATCGGCGGCTTCCACCTGGCTAACTCGCCGTTGGAGTCGGTCATCTGGCCGACCATCGAAGCGTTGGGGCTATTCGCTCCCAACGTCATCGTGCCTGCTCATTGCACAGGCTGGCGCGCAACGCATGCTATCGCCGCCGCCTTCCCCGACGCTTTCGTCCAGAACAGCGTGGGAACCAACTACGTCCTCAGCCGCCCGGAGCCAGAGAACACTTAGCCACGCCGGCGGAACCGGGACTCCTTCCCGGCCGCCTGCTGGGGAAGAGCGCAGAGTCAAAACTCGACCGTCTATTGCTCGCCTGGATCGGGGGGAGTACTATTGCGTGGTTCTTCTAAGGCGAAAGGAGTTCCGAGATGAACATCGAAGAAATCGAAGGGATCGGCCCTGCATATGGAGCGAAGCTCACGGCCGCAGGCGTCACGACTGTCGAGAAGCTCCTCCAGCGCGGCGCGACGCGTAAGGGACGCACCGACCTCGCAAGCAAGATCGGCATCGGCGATGCGAAGATTCTTGAATGGGTGAATCGCGCCGACCTGATGCGGATCAAGGGCGTCGGTTCAGAGTACTCGGACCTGCTGGAAGCGTGCGGTGTCGATTCGCCGACCGAGTTGGCACAGCGCAAAGCTGCGAACCTGGCAAAGACGATGGTGGAGACAAACGGCAAGAAGAAGCTCGTGCGGCAGGTACCATCCGAGTCCATTGTGGCCGCGTGGATTGCGGGCGCGAAGAAGCTGAACAAGGTCGTCGAACACTAATCAGGCATTGCGCACGCAGGTGCGCTTGAACCTGCACTGACCGTTTGTTGCCTGGCGTGTGGCGTAAGTTCTTTCGAGGTTACCTGAAATGGCTGACCCACTACTGATTGCTAAGTGCGATCACGACGTTGTGTTGTTGCCCGGCATGGCGAACCGCCACGGCCTTATCGCCGGCGCCACGGGTACCGGCAAGACCGTCACGCTGCAGGTAGTGGCCGAGAGCCTGAGCAGGATAGGTGTGCCTGTCTTCATGGCCGACGTGAAGGGCGACCTTTCCGGCATCAGCCAGGCCGGGTCTGCGACTCAGCGCATCGCCGACCGAATTAACCAGCTATCGCTGCCCGCTTACACCTTCAGCGGCTGTCCCGTGACGTTCTGGGATGTGCTTGGCGAAGGGGGACACCCGATCCGAACAACAGTCTCGGAGATGGGGCCCCTCCTGCTCTCGCGCATGCTCAACCTGAACGACACGCAGGAAGGCGTGTTGCAGATCGTCTTCAAGATCGCCGATGACAACGGCCTGCTTCTCCTCGACCTCAAAGACCTTCGCGCAATGCTTCAGTACGCCGGAGATAATCCTGCCGATTTCCAGACGCAGTACGGCAACATCTCTGCCGCCAGTATTGGCGCTATCCAGCGCGGTCTCCTAGTACTTGAGCAGCAGGCCGGTGACAAGCTCTTCGGCGAACCGGCGCTCAACATTGACGATCTAGTCCAGACCGACGGCCAGGGTCGCGGCGTCGTCAACATCCTCGTGGCTGACAAGCTGATGCAGATGCCGCAGACCTATGCCATGCTGCTGCTTTACATCCTCTCCGAACTCTACGAGTCGCTCCCCGAAGTGGGCGACCTTGAGAAACCCAAACTCGTTTTCTTCTTCGACGAAGCGCACCTGCTGTTCCAGGACGCGCCGAAGGTGCTCCTCGACAAGATCGAGCAGGTGGTGCGGCTCGTCCGGTCGAAGGGCGTCGGTGTCTATTTCGTCAGCCAGAATCCGCTGGACATCCCGGACGTCGTTCTTGGCCAGTTAGGGAACCGCGTCCAGCACGCTCTGCGCGCCTTCACGCCGCGCGACCAGAAGGCCGTGAAGTCAGCCGCCGAGACGTTCCGTCCCAACCCCGCCATCAACGTGGAGACGGTCATCACGGAACTCGGCGTCGGCGAAGCGCTGGTCTCGACGCTGGAGGAGAAGGGCACGCCCTCGATCGTCGAGCGGGCGTTCGTCGTGCCGCCGCATAGCCAGATTGGCCCGATCACGCCCGATCAGCGCAAGCAGATCATCACCGGCTCTGTCCTCTACGGCCACTACGAGAACGCCGTCGACCGGGAGTCAGCGTTCGAGAAGCTGAAGGTGCGCGCCGACCAGAAAGCACAGCAGGTGGCCGAAGCACAGGCACAGGAGACGCAGGAGAAGGCTGCGAAGCAAGTCGAAAAGCAGAGCCATTCGCGCTCGGGTGGTAGCCTCATGGAGTCGGTGATGAAGAGTACGATGCGTTCCGCTGGCAGCCAGCTCGGCCGTCAGATCACCCGCGGCTTGATGGGCGGCATCTTTGGTGGCAGGCGATAGCGCGGGGAATGCTCACCCCCTAGCGGCAGCCAGCCGGTCTTCTGCGTGATAGGCCGATGCTCTGCGCCGGCGGCCAACATGCCTTCATCCTGAAGAGCCTCACCCGGCTCTTTGTGTCAGGCGGATAGTCATCGTATTGAGGCGAAAACGGCTGGCTCGCGAACCCAGCCCCCCCGCATCAACGCGGCCCGTCTCTACCAAGTGCCAAAGCGACAGTCGCCTTAGTGGATTAGCTAGCCGGCGGATTTCTTCGGGTGCCGCAAGTCGGTCCCGCCGGTCAACCGACCTGCCGCGCGAGTTCCGCAATCGCGTCCACCACTTGCGGCCAAGCGCCCTCCGGCAGCTCATGGCCCATCCCCTCAATCACAAGCATCTTCGCGTTCGGAATCGCCTTCGCCGTGTCAAAGCCGCCGGCTATCGGCGCAAGAGGATCGGCAGCCCCGTGTATCACAAGCGCCGGAACCGCTAGCGAGCGTAGAGCGTCCCGCCGGCCCGGTGCCGTCAAGATAGCCAGCATTTGGCGGCTGGGGCCGGTGGAGTCCGAGTCCCTGTCGAATTCGAGAGCGGTGAACGCTCGGACACGCTCTTCATCGAAGGGGAAGCCGCCGCCCGCCAGCAACTGCCACGCCTTGACGCCGTATTCGATAGCTGCTTCACGCTCCGTTGGCACCGGTTGCGCCAGCAAACCGAGAACGGCTGGATTACCCTGCGGCAAATCCGACTCGCTGGTCGACGACATTATCGACGTGAGAGTCAGTACCCTGTCGGGGTGCCGAAGGGCGACAAGCTGCGCGATCATTCCGCCCATTGAGGCGCCTGCCACGTGCGCCGCGGGTATCGCCAGCGCATCCAAGAGGCCTGCTGCGTCATCCGCCATGTCGTCGAGGGTGTACGGTGGAGTGACGCTTTGCCCCTGCAGCAAGGCTGCAGCGAGAGGCGCGGGATCAGGACACTGTGTGGTGAATTTGGTGGAAAGGCCGACATCGCGGTTGTCGAACCGGATTACCCGAAAGCCGCGACCCGCGAATAGCTTGCAGAGGGGGACATCCCATCGCACCATCTGCGCTCCCCATCCCATTATGAGCAAGAGCGGCATGCCGTCCGGCTTCCCGAATTCGTCGTACTCCAGCTTGATCCCGTTTGCGCTGACCTGTGGCATAGCAGTCCTCCTCCGTCATGCCTGTTCGAAAGGAGACGTCTCGATCGAGAGTCCCTCGATGATAGACGATCCTTTAGGCGGATACAATCAGCATGGCCGACGAACGGAGCCAACTCGGCATGGCGATGGCTAGTCCGGCGGCGACGTGAAGAAGCAGTGGAAGGCGCGCGGCAACTTCCGGTAATCGTCAGGCTGCGGCTCGGGGAGTGGCACAGGCAGCGCATTGAAGGTGTGCCAGTAGAGGACGGCTTCGCCCGGTTCCGCGCCCTCGGCCAGTCTCAGAGCTGCCGCTGCTGCCTTCCCCGTATAGGTTGATTCCAGCTGAATTCCATCCTTTTCCCTTAGCAACTCGATGGCCCTCTCCCCCGCTGTCGTGGCGTGACCGTAACCCTCTCCGACGCAATCCGTCACCACGTCGAGATCCGTCGGCTCGATCTTGACATCTCCAAGTTCGGCGCCGCGCTCGCGAAGAAGATCTGCCGCCCGGTTAGCCAAATTGGCGACAGGATCGGCAACACCCGATCTGCCAATTTGCACAGCCATCACCCTGCTTTTCAGTCCGCCCAGCATCAATCCCAGCACCAGGCCGGCAGCCGTTCCCGCCGATCCAAGAGCGACGACGACGCGCGACGGCTCCGGCAACTCACCTGAAGCGACCTGGTCGGCCAGCTCCAGGCCGGCGTTCACGAATCCGACCGTCCCCAGTACGCTCGAACCTCCGCCAGGAAGGACGTACGGCATCTTGCGCCTGAGCCAGTCGGCGTACCGCCATCTGCAGAACCGTAGTTCCCGTCTCATCCGATCAGTATCGCTGCCCACGTAACGCAGGACCGCGCCCGAGGCGTGAAGCCAGCACAACTCACGCCGCACTCCTTCTGTCACCGGCTGGTCGACCAGCAGGAGCACCGTTCGCAGCCCCAACTGGCGAGCGTACAGCGAGGTCGCGAGTCCGTGGTGGGTGCCCAGCGCGCCGAAGGTTATAAGCGTCCGCCGGCCCTGGGCCAGCACATCGGGAAGTACTAGCTCGAGCTTCCGAGGTTTGTTCCCCCCGTAAAGCGTCCCGTATTGGCCGTCGTTCTTCACCCAGAGGCATTTCCCAGCTATGCACGTCAGCTCCTTGACGGGGCTGGGTGCCAGCGAAAAGGGGATTCGCGGCAGAGAGACTTCGAGCTGGGGATATCGAGCGTACAGCGGGTACTGGCGTCCCGTCGCTACGCTTTCGGTCTGCATGGTCACAATCGTCGCCTTCCGCTCACAGCGATAGCCCGGCCAGGTAGCCCTCTTGCATCGCCTCCATTATGCTTCGGGCCTCGACGCAATCACCCGCGGAATACAGCTCGGGAACCATCTTCCTCAAGTCATCGGCGAGGCCATCGTTTGGACGCGTGCCTGCGGCGATCACCACCGTGTCCGCTTCAAGCGTCTGCTCTCGTCCCTCCCTGTCGATAAGCACGACGCTCCCGCTCGTTATCTCCTTGTAAACGACTCCGTTCATCACGGTCACCTTGTGCTCGTCACACAAACCGTACAGGAGAGCACCCCGCTGGGGATACGCCCCGAATGCCATCAGGCTATCCTCAAGAGTCGTCACCGTGACTTGCTTCCCTGCGTCGGCCAGCATGTCGGCGACTTCACAGCCGGTTAGCTCGCCCCCGACAATCACAACCCTCTGGCCGACCTTTGCCTTGCCCGTCAGAACTTCCCAGGCCAGCACCACGTTCTCGCCTTCCGCGCCGGGAATAGCGGGCCGGAAGGGAGACGCTCCGGCCGCAACAATGATGGCGTCGGGCCGTTCCTTCTCGACAAAATCCGCCGAACCCACAGTGTTAAGGCGTACCGCAACACCTTGTGCCTTCATCTGCCCTTCGAAATAGCGCCTGAGGTCGGCAATCGTCTGTTTGTGAGGAGGAACCTGCGCGAGCAGAAGCTGGCCGCCTAACTGGCCAGTCTTTTCGTAGAGCGTCACCTTGTGTCCTCGCAGGGCCGCGACGCGAGCCGCCTCCATGCCTGCCGGTCCGCCGCCGATGACCGTGACCTTCTTGCTCGTGGCGGCCTTCGTGATCGCGTACTCCCTGTCATGACCGAGCGCCGGGTTCACGGTGCAGACTATTCCGTCACGGCTCCGAGGCAGACTGTTCAGGCAAACGTTGCAACGCAGGCAGGGCTTAACATCCTCCAGGTTGCCCGCGGCGAGCTTGTTGGCGAACTGCGGGTCAACAAGGGACTGCCGTCCGAAAGAGACGAAGTCGGTCTTCCCGCTGCCGATCGCTTCCTCCGCTATTTCCGGATAGATGCGGCTCGTTACAATCACCGGCACCGACACGATCTTCTTGACCGCCTCCGCAACCGGGATCAGCGCTCCGGCTGCTTCACCCATCGGCGGGATGGCTGGATTGGCAGGACCTGGCGCCGGAATGCTGACGTGGATTGCGTCGACCCCCGCCTTCCCGATCAGGCGCGCATATTCTAGGACAACATCACCTCCGATACGTAGCCAAACCGGGTAGTCCTGTCCAACCTCCTGTCTGATGGCCGCAATCACCTCCAAAAGGAACCGCACACGGTTCTCGGTCGTGCCTCCATACCGGTCTTCCCGACGATTAGTGAACGTCGAAAGAAACGCCGAAAGAAGGTATCCGTGCGCTGAATGAATCTCGACCCCGTCGAAGCCCGCCTCCTTTGCGCGCCTCGCGCCTTGCGCGAAGCATCCCACCAAGCGTTCAATCTCGTTTACCTCCAGGGGCCGCGGCGTCTCTCCGCCTGGATAAGCCACCGCCGACGGTGCCACAAGCTGGTGCCCCGTAATCCTCGACGTGCCGCTTCCGCCGACATGATGAAGCTGAATGGCCGTCTTGGCGCCAAACCGGTGGATCCCCGCGGCCAGTTCACGAAGACCCCGGATGTATTTGTCATCGTCGATCACGAGTTGGCGTCTGAAACCGCGTCCCTCCGGCGAGTCAATTGTCGTCGCTTCGATGATGATGAGGCCCATTCCGCCTTCGCCTCGCGCCGCGTAATGGTCGAGGGTACGCTCGGTCGGATAGCCCTCCGGCATATGGAACCCGGTGGCCATTGGCGGCATGACCATCCTGTTTCGGACGGTCATCGTACCGATTCTGCCGGGCTCAATCAGTTTGCTGAAACTGGAGCTCATTGCGTCACCTCTCTCTAACAATCGGCATGCGGGCGAAGGTCAGAGTCAGCTTAGGTAACTTCTCTCCAACTCTTAGGTGCTGACCCTCTTTCTTCTACAAGTCCGTTATCTGCCTGTTTCTCTGATACCGCTGTTCGTAGGCTTCAAGAATATCCCTCGGCAAATCCCGTACAGTGACTGGCGCGCCGTGTTCTCGGAGAGTCTTCTGCAACAGCTTCACGTCCAGCTCTTTCGGCGTCAGATTGGAACGGACAGCAAGAGCGGCAGCAGTGCCGGCCGCCTGTCCCGTGCACATGCTGGGTGCGCTATAGCGGTCCGCAGCGAAGGCATAAAAATCAGCCGACATGGCCGCACCGGCAGCCAATAGGTTGTCCGTGCTCTTGGAAACCAAGCAGCGATAGGGAATGTCGTGGGGCCGGACTACCTCATAGACATGCTCACCGTCCGGACCGTAGATGTCAGGGCCCATGTTGCTCACGACGACCGAATCGTCAAAGGCTCTGCCCTCATAGATGTCTTCTTCCGCCAGGACATATTCCCCCAGTATCCGATGCGTGTCCCGCAGGATCGGGATCGTCCCTGTTTTTTCCACCGAAGATCTTTCGAATCCCGGCACATTGGTCTTCAGGAGCTTAAAGGCAGACCAGATCTGCTTTCTCAGGTCTATCTCGCCCGCGGTGACGTCTTCGATCATCCAGCCGTGATGTCCAGCGGCCAGCGGTGAATTGAAGCCCTCGATCATCGCAATGCCCGGTTTACTCTCGTGGATGATCAGGGACTCGCGGTAACCGTGGTACCGTCCTTCCGCCTTGGCCTTCTGAACCAGACTTCTGCCGCCGTAGAGACCCGCCCACTCTTCTGGGTTCTTCCTCTTATACTCTTCAAACTTCTCACCATCGACGCCGCTGATATAGAAACGACACCCCAAGCCCATGTGCCGGCCTTTTCCAGGACCCCGTCCATGTCCGTCATCCATGCAGGGAGCCCCAGATTTCCACGCGATGTCGGCATTCCCCGTAGAATCGATGATGACCTTGCCCAGAATGGCGAAGCGGCCCTGGATGCATTCAATGAAGATCCCCTGCAGAGCGTTCTCTTCCTTGATGGCCCCAACGCCCATCGTATGATACAGAAGCTTGACGTCTGCCTCGGCCATCATGTCGTCCAGCACGGCCTTATAGACTTCACAATCGAAATTCGTCGACGTAAAAGCCGCGCGACGCGTACGGTCAGACCTGTCCTGCAGAATCCCGCCTTCCGCCTTGAGCCGATCAACGACATCGGAAATCACGCCGCCCTGGATGAGCGGATCGAGCAGCGAGAAGGTACTGCTCATCGCCTGTGTCTGCATGCCGCCCAAGGCGCCGAACTTTTCAATCACGATGGTCTTCGCACCGTTGCGAGCTGCCGCCAGCGCCGAGCCGATCCCGGCGGGTCCACCGCCGACGACGATAACATCGGCCTCTTCAAAAACCGGGACTTTCTTCCGCGGTTCAAACACGTAATCCATCGATGTCCTCCTTATGATTCCTTCGCCATCCCACACTACAATGAACACAATATGGCCGGAAAGACAATAGAGCCCTTTCCAACCGAGGCGCAGAGCCCCGAGCCCCCGACACAAGAAAGGGGCAAGAATGGGTGCCATTGGGCAAGATTGAATCTGGAGCGGGAAACGGGACTCGAACCCGCGACCCTCCGCTTGGGACGATTCGGTTAGAGCGCCTCGGTGGACTCTCTTTCACCACGGTTTTCTTAGGAAGGATTGCTGAAGAGCACTCCTCAAACAAATCGCTATTCAATCCGCTCGCTCACCCGCAAAATCGCTATTTCTCATCTGGCCAGCCGGAGTTGGCGCCCAGGGTGGTATTGAACATCAGGGCCTCGATTTCGCGAATTTGACCATTGATGATCTTGAACAGTTCGCCCAGAAAGACGGTGTGGGGCGTGATCATATGCACCGGCAGGCGGTCCACGGGGATTGGGAAAGGATCGAAATCTTCCTTTTTGCCCAGTACATCCATCATGACGACGCAGAACACCAGACCTTTCTCGTCATCCACGATAACGTACCGGCGGTTCCGCACTCTGGAGATATAGGTAAATATCTTCTTTTCGAACTGTTCGACACAAGAGAGCGGCAGGAGACCGGAATTCGTAGTTTGCTGGCCGTTTTCGGTCCGGTTGCAGTCTGGATGGAACGGTACGTCAGCCGTATTGTCTTCGATGCAATTGAAGTAGCTTTCGGCGGCGGCGATCATCTGCTCTCGCGGCGTACGCACGGAAGGATCGAGGATCGTATCGTAAATGGGCTTGGGCTGCTTCAAGGATGAGGGATTGGCAATGGATGCCGTTCCCTCGCGGGCAACAATAGTCTCGATTTCCGCGATGGCATCATCTTCAACTTTCAAGCGCACCAGGAAATTGGCGAGCTTCATGGTTTCCTTTGCGACGCCATAAAGGACGATCTGACCTGTCGCGGCATCAGGGATGTACTGCCTGTATGTGATCTCCGATGCCGTCTGAAACAGGCCTTGTCCCAGTCGCACCTGATACCCATTTTCCGTGACCTTCAGGTCTTCTGTTACGGGAACTGTGGACGGTTCGTTGGCAACGAGAGCCTCCAGATACCGATCCATCACAGCAACGAGTTCTTCTGTCATAAGACCTCCGACGAAAGAACTGGATCCCGGAAGCGATCCGGGATGACCAAATGGAGAGTGACGGCGTCCACAAGGCACAGGTTAGCCTCATTCACGGGTCATCCCGCTGGCCACAGTCCCAAGAGGCTACTCGCTGCGGCGACACTCGCGCAACCACCATGCGCTGGCCGCCGATTGAGTCGGCCTAGCGCGGCTTGCCTCCGACAATATGACACTGAATTGCATTAGTGTGCACGGAAGTCAAGGCGATGAGCTCCGGATGAATGGTCAATAGCGCTGCCGCGAGAGTATGATCAGAATGCTGTCGATTAGAGGTATCGAACATGTCGGACTTCAGCGACCCAGAGTTTGCCGAGGGGTATTTGTCATCGCGGAGAGAGACCGCCGAAGTCACAGCGTCGCGGATTGTCGAGCTCGCGGAGATTTCCGTCGGCCAGCGCGTGATCGATCTCTGCTGCGGGCCGGGGCTGATCTCCGCACATCTCGCCGAGCTCGTAGCACCCGAGGGAGAAGTGATCGGGATAGACGCCTCAGCCGCGATGATCCAGTTGGCGCAGCGGAACGTCACTGCAGGGAACGCCCGTTTCATCGAAGGCGACGCCTACGCCTTGCCTTCGCTCGTGGGGATGCCGGTAGACTGCGTGGTGGCGACTAGCGCCTGGCAGCATTTCCTGCGTGATAAGGAACGAGTCATTCCGGCCGTGCGGAACGTGCTCAAACCGTTGGGCCGCTTCGCGTTCGATGTGCGCTTGCGGGAGATCGCCGACGGGGAAACGGCGGTGGAACCGCCTGTGATGCAGTTCCGGCATCGCGTTGTCACTTTGCTGCGAGAGGAGTATCCCGGAGTCGTGCTCAGCGAGCAGGGCGGCCAGTCCAGTCGATTTGATGCAGGTAGCCCTGAGTGGTGGTCTTATGGTCGGGAAGGCATTGACCGCGATGTGGCACTGATGGAGGCCAGCGGCTTCCGACTGGAGAAGCGGGAGGAAACGGTCGGCGGGCCGTTCGCCGGTGCGTGGTATGCGAGGCAGCGCTGGCGTCTCGACTACTGGCTATCGCGAAGTGCCCCTGGGCTTTCTGCGGAAGGCCGTACGAGGATCTTGAACAAGGTCGCTGAAGAGGCGCAAACCCACCGACCCAGCGCCCGGGTGACCACCCTGTACATCGTCATGCAGGTGTCACGCTAGCGGATTGCTGCCGAGATGTTACTCTTGCAAGGTCTGGCCAAACACTGAGACCTGCCTGCTTGGGCCAGGCTCAAGCGCCACTCCAATTTCAGCCGCGATTGATGCAGGCCGCAGAGCGCTTCGCACCGATGGACGTGAGCATGTCTCATCTGCCTCTTCTTTCGATGCAGCAGAAACCTGATAGGTATGGAGCAGGTCAACAGGCGTCACGGGGATCCTCTTCCAGGGCTTGTCGCGCGCGACTTGAAAGGAGTCTGCGACGATGGCAATCCAGTCGGTTAACCCCTCAACAGAGGAGGTACTAGCTACCTTCGATGAGTTCACGCCCGACCAGATTGCCCGCGCACTCGAGGAGGCAGCGGCGACTTTCGAGCACTGGCGACGCAGATCGTTCGCGGAACGAAGCACGCTCACGCGTCGGGCCGCCGCCTACCTGCGACAACAGAAGGCGCGACTGGCGACGCTGATCACGCAGGAGATGGGGAAGCCGATCGGTGAAGCTGAGGCCGAGATCGAGAAGTGCGCGTGGGGCTGCGACTTCTACGCGGAGAACGCCGAGCGTTTCCTGACCAAGATGCCCGTGGAGACCGACGCAAGCGAAAGCTACGTCGCCTTCGAGCCGCTGGGCCCCATCCTGGCGATAATGCCGTGGAATTTCCCGTTCTGGCAGGTGTTTCGATTTGCCGCGCCGGCCCTAATGGCAGGCAACACAGCCCTGCTTAAGCACGCGTCCAACGTGCCCCAGTGTGCTCTTGCAATCGAGGAGGTGTTTAACGCTGCCGGCTATCCCAGCGGCGTTTTTAAGACTCTCCTCACGCCCGGTGCGGCGGCCGAGGCGCTGATCGACGATCCCCGCATCCAAGCCGTCACCTTAACCGGAAGCGACAGCACCGGCAGGAGGGTCGCCCAAGCGGCAGGGTGCAACCTTAAGAAGACCGTTCTCGAATTGGGAGGGTCTGACCCCTTCATTGTTCTGGAAGATGCCGATCTGGAGGTGGCCGCTGACACCGCCGTGCGTGCCCGAAATCAGAACGCCGGTCAGAGTTGCATCGCCGCTAAGCGGTTCATCGTTGTTCGATCTGTTGCTGATGAGTTCGAGCGGCTGATCGTCGAGAAGACCGCAAAGCTGCGTATCGGAGACCCGGCACGGCGAGAAACCCAGGTTGGCCCGCTGGCTCGGGCGGACCTTCTCGATGCCCTAGAGAGCCAGGTGAAGCGCTCGGTGAAAATGGGAGCTCACGTCGCCACAGGTGGTCGCCGCCTGGAGCGAACCGGCTACTTCTACGCGCCCACAGTTCTGACCGGCGTGAAACCAGAGATGCCGGTCGCGCGGGAGGAGACTTTTGGGCCGGTTGCGGCGCTGATTCGGGTGAATGATGAGGACGAAGCCCTGACAGTTGCCAACTCATCGCAGTATGGGCTGGGTGCCAGCCTGTGGACGCGCGACATCGATCGCGCTCGGGCGCTGGCCTGTGATATCCAGGCAGGATTGGTGTTTGTCAACGAGATGGTGATTCGGACCCCCGCCTGCCCTTTGGCGGCGTTAAGCAGAGTGGCTACGGTCGAGAGCTCTCTGAGTTTGGCATTCGCGAGTTCGTCAATGTCCAGACGGTTTGGGTCGGCCCACGGCTTGGCAGCGCGGTTCGACCACCGGCTGGGGAGTAAGCGAGAGGAGACAGTCCGATGAGGACAGCAGATTTGCTCGTTCGCTGCCTCGAAGCGGAAGGCGTCACTCATGTCTTTGGCGTTCCAGGGGAAGAGATTCTGACCCTCTTGGATAGTCTCGCCGATAGCCAGATAACCTTTGTGCCCACGCGACATGAACAGGGGGCGGCACTGATGGCGGATGTCCACGGCCGCCTGACCGGACGAGCCGGGGTCTGCCTGTCTACGCTGGGGCCTGGAGCCACCAATCTAATGACCGGCGTGGCAGATGCCTATCTCGACCATTCGCCACTGGTTGCGATTACCGGACAGGTCTCCCTGGAGCGGATCCACAAGGAATCGCACCAGTACGTGGAGACTCAGGGGATCTTCCATTCAATCACCAAATGGCAGGCTTCGGTATCCCTTCCGAGTGTGGTACCAGAGGTAGTGCGAAAAGCGTTCAAGATCGCCCAGACAGAGAAGCCCGGTCCTACACACATTGAGTTGCCAGAGGACGTGGCGGCGGAACAGACGGAGGGTGAGCCGCTTCTGATAACCCACGGCGAGTATCCGCTGCCTGCTCGGGAAACCGTCGAGCGAGCAGAAGGGATTCTCGCTCACGCACGGCGCCCCATGATACTGGCCGGACACGGCGTCGTGCGTCGCCGGGCCGCTCCACAGCTCCGGGAATTGGCTGCCGCGACAGGGATACCAGTCGCCAATACTTTCATGAGCAAGGGGGTAATGGGCTACAGCAACCCCTTGGCTCGGCTGACTGTGGGACTGCAGAATCGGGATTATGAGCTGTGTGGCTTGGCCGAGGCCGACGTTCTTCTGGCCGTCGGATACGACCTCGTCGAACTTGCGCCCCGCCTCTGGAATCCCCGGCGTGACAAGCGAGTGATCCACGTCGACACGCTGCCGGCCGAAGTGGACGAGTACTACCAGCCCGAACTGGAGATTGTCTCTGAGATAAGCGACGCACTGGTGGCCCTGAAGGACGTGTGCCGCGCAAACCGGCGCCTCGAGCAGGTCTCTCCCCTGAGAGAAACGGTGTTCGCGGAACTGGAGGCCCACGCCAGTGACAGCGCTATGCCGATGAAGCCCCAGCGTATCCTGAATGACATGCGCCGGGTCCTGGCGACAGAAGACCTGGTCATCAGCGACGTTGGCGCTCACAAGCTCTGGGTCGCCCGCCTGTTCCCCGCGGAACGTCCCAATTCAATCATCATCTCCAACGGCTTCGCCGCCATGGGGATCGGCGTTCCAGGCGGCGTTGCGGCCAAGCTGGCGGAGCCGCACCGACGGGTTGTGGTCGTCACCGGCGACGGGGGCTTCTTGATGAATGCCCAGGAACTGGAGACAGCGAAACGGCTTGGCACAGCCTTCGTCACAATCGTATGGGTAGACGGTTCATATGGGGTGATCCGCTGGAAGCAGGAGCGCAGCTTCGGCCGTGCCTTTGGCGTGGATTTTGGCAACCCGGACTTCGCCGCCCTTGCGAAGGCGTTTGAGCTGCCGGGATTCAACATCACGCGCGCGGACGATTTCGCCCTCTGCCTAGAGCAGGCTCTCCGTCTAGACCAGCCCTCCATCATCGCCGTGCCGGTCGACTATCGAGAGAACCACCGGTTGATCGAAACGCTCGGCGACCTCCAGATGTCGATCTGACTCTCCGGGCAAGCTCATTTCCCCAGCGCGGCGCTTGACGCGAGTATGCAACAGAAAGGGTCGGGCAAAACGCCCGGCCTTCTTCACCGTGGATGAGTTCTGGATCGGAAACGGGACTCGAACCATCTCGCTATTGCGTTCAGGCCTTGCGTCGATACCATCGAAGAGATATCAGAGCACCGGCAAACAACGCCGCGAGCGCTACGACTACCAGGACCAGCGCAACAACAACATACCTACCGCTCCCGTGTTCCGCCGCTTCGTCGCCAACTGCCGCCGCGACACCGCCCCCGTTTGCCGTCGCCTTATCGCTGGCGGCCGGCGTCACAGAACTCCCTTGTCTCGAGGAAGATGAGTCGTTGATCACCATTAGCATGTCATCCGCTTGGCTCACCACGTAAACCAGTCCTGTCTGCGTGTCGACAGCCACACCGGAGGGAGAATGCCCAAGGGGTAGCGTCTCGATCCTGTTTGTCGCTCCGTCGACAACCGAAACGCTGCCCTGGTAATTTGTCACGTAGACACGATCAGATTCGGCGTTCGCCGCTGCCAACAACGGAGCGTCCTGATCAGCGATCTTGGTTATTATCGAGCCGCTTGCCTCATCGACAACCTCGATCGCATCAGCGCACTGCTCGGCGACATAAACCCGCTTGCTTTGCGAGTCGATTGCGATACCACCGGGGCAACTTGCTACCGGCAGGGTTGCCACAACCCCGTTTGCTTCGCCATCGATGACCGAAAGACTACCGCTCCCTTCATTCGAGACGTAGACGCGGTTAGTCCTCTGATCGATCTCAACGTCCCGAGGATAACTCCCCACCCCGATCGTGTTGACGACCATGTCAGTCGCCCCGTCGATCACAGCAACCCTGCCATTGCTGTCACTCATGCCAACGTAGACCAGGTCCGTCTCTGGGTTCACCGCAATGCCGGACGCGAGGGCACCGACGTCGACAGTCGCCACCATCTTGTCAACGGACCCATCCATGACCCAGACAGAGCCTAATCCGCCAAGGACGTAGATGCGATCGGTGACCGGATCAACGGCGATACTAGTGGGTAGCTCGCCCACTGGCACGGTATCGACTACCTCAGATGTCACGCTGTCAACGACCGAGACACTGCCGGCCTGTTCATCGCTCACGTAGAGCCGCTTCGTTTCCGGGTTTACTGCCACCTGAAAGGGGCTGATGCCCAGCTGGATGGTTGTTTCGACCGCGTAGGTCGATCCATCCATTACCCAGACATTGTCGTTGGCGCCGTTTACTACGTAGATGACGGGACCGCTCTCGTTTATGGCAACAGCTTGGGGAAAACTCCCGACAGGCAGTGTTGTCACGACGCTATTCGAAGTTCCATCAATGACCGAGAGGGATTTGAACTTGAGGTTCGCGACGTAGATGAGGTTTGCTTCCGCGTCGACGGCCGCGACTTTGGCCCCAGGACCAACTGGAACAGTAGCTAGAATGGCGTTTGTTCCCTCGTCGATTACCCAAACGCTGTCGATGCTGTCACTTGAAACGTAGACGCGCTTCGTTTTCTCGTTTACGATAATCCCCGAGGTCGATCCTTCTAACGGAATCGCAGCCAGCACGCTGTTTGTCAGACAATCGATAACCGACATGCCTTCGCTGGTCGCCACGTAGACGCGAGAGGCCGCCTCGTCAACTGCCAGGCTTCCCGCATTCTGGCCTAGTTGGATAGTGGTCGCCACCGTATTCGTCGAGCCGTCGATTACAGTGACTCTCGAGTTACCGCTCTCGCTGACATAGATGCGATTTAGGCTTGAATTCACAGCGATGCCGAACGGCCAGCCGCCGACGTCTATCAACGTCGTTACACTATTCGCGTCGCCATCAAGCACTGAGACTGTCCCGCTGTCTTCGTTGGAGACGTACACGCTGTTGGTATCCGGATTCGCTGCGATCCCGATGGGTGAATCGCCGACGGGCACTGCTGCAACAACCCTGTTCGTGTTCGCGTCGATCACCGAGACGTTGTTGGAGTTGATGTTAGCAGTGTAGAGCATGTTCGTCCTCGGGTTGTACGCGATATCCTTGGGAATATGCCCTCCCCAGCCCAGGCGAACAGTCTGCTCTATCGTTAGCTTCCCTTCGCTGGGTTCCTGAGCGCCAACGCGATACGGAGCTTCATCTAGCAACAGGGCGAGCAGAGAGAGCGCAATCGTTAGCGCGAGCCGCAAGCGCAGTTTGAAAACCCATCTCTCAGCGGTGAACATTATTTCGCCTCCGATCACACCGACCGGAATTCGGCTCGCCGCCACATAGCCCGCATCCTCAAGCCGGAGTCGATTGCCTTCGGCACCAAGGTGCGGACGAATGAACGACACATCGACGACATGTTCAACATACCCGTCAACCGCGGTCTGAGCATCCAGGTCGCCGACGACGACGGCGCCGCCATCATGCGCGGCTTCGGTAGAGAGACCTCACCTCGTGCCTTTGGACACGCCGGCGCCGGCGGGCAGGTCGCCCGGGTTTGGCATCTATTCTCTTAGCCAAACAATCCGCTGCCGCCCAGCTCTTCCCACAACTGACGAAACTCTCGCCGGTAATCATTCTCAACCCTGGTGTTGAGATCAAAGACCATCGTGGCCCGTTTGTCTTTGTCAAAGGCAGGCCAGTCGGGCGTAATTGCGGAATTCGGGATCCCGGTCTTGGCGAAGTTAGTCCAAACGGCGGCAAAGCGCTCGACCAGCAGTCTGCCCTCGCTGTCGGCGCAGTCATTGATCGGGCCGCGGGGATCATGCACAGCCGCACCCACATCCACACCATGTACAGCGCCGAACTGGCCGTTATAGGCTTTCACCGGCTTTTCCCACAAGTAGTAGTAGACCGGTGCCCCGTTCTGAGCCGCTTTCAATTCCGCCTGCTGGATGGCCGAGAAGCGGAAACCGCGATCAGTGGCAATACGGGCCTGAATCAAGAAAGGCTTCACCTCAGGATAACGATCCCGATAGAGTCTATAAACTCGGTTGGCATTCCCGGCAAATTGCCTGTCGATATCCTGCTTGAGCTCGGTTTCACCGAGGTCGAAATTCACCAGGGCGATAGCCGCATCGTCCAGGGTTGTACCAATTATGACCGGCACATGGGCAGATTCCGGCGGTGCTGTCGGGTGAAAGGGATGATGAGGCAATTCATCCGTTCCGATGACAGGGGCGAATCGGCCTATATCGAGCCCCAGGCTGGCTTGAGCAGCCAGAATCTGCGTGAAGGGGAGCTTCTGTAATTGGGGAATGTTTCTTTTGTCGATTCCCAAGGCCTTCAGCAAGGCTTCAGTATTCTTGGTGGCCGCTTCCGGTTCGGCCAGACGTATCGCCGAACCGCTTTGGACCCCCGCGCGATGAAAAAGACCTTTGGCCGAGGGCATAGCCAGCAAGGTGCTGGTCTTGGCCCCTCCGCCGGATTGACCGAAAATCATCACCCGGTTCGGATCGCCGCCGAATCGGCCAATATTGGTTTGAATCCATTTCAAGGCGGCTACCATGTCCATGGCCCCGGCCACACCGGCATATTTGAATTCTTCCAGTGCGTCCAGGCCGGCTAGGTATAGGAATCCGAAAGCGGCCAGACGATGAGTGACGGCAACCACCACCACATCGTCAAGGCGTGCCATCGGCTCTCCGTCAAATCCAAAGGCATTGCCGGAGCCGGTGGCAAAACCGCCGCCGTGAAACACGACCATGACCGCCCGCTTGGCGTTGTCGTTGACACTTCGCGTCCAGACATTTAAACACAGACAATCTTCGCCGATTCCCCCGGGTTGCCGATCCCACAGAATCAAATTGGTGTAATCGCCGCGCCTGTCGGCCGGAGTCTGCGGACTGATTTGGCCGTAATCGAAGGTGTCGCGAACGCCTGTCCAAGAGGCAGGTGGTTTGGGCGGCATAAAACGGTTTTTGCCTTCCGTGGATGCACCATACCGAATCCCTATGAAGGTCTTCACCCCATGATGATTGATCCCGCGGATTTTCCCGTATTGGGTTTCAACGATTGGAAATAACTTGCCTTCCATGACCGATGCCGGTGTGTCCATTATTCGCATCCTTTCGTTGCCTCGGACCACTGAAACACTGTCGTGTTCGGATTACAGGATATCTCAATTTCCATTCAGCAACCCGAAGCCTATCAGGGCTAATCCAGCGATCTTGAATCTACACTCCATTTCCTCTGCTTTCGATCTGAAATGGGGCACATAGATACAAACGTATCAGTATTGGCGGACCAAGGCGTTGCCCAGGCGAGGAGTATGGTACACCGGCAGGACTCGACTACACGATCACCGGAACTTGTGAGACTGTCCAGTTGAGTACGATCATCCGCTACCTACAGGAGGAGAGTCCTAGGAACGGACACTGAGTCCCCATACTGTGTGAATAGCCCTCCGGACAAGTACCGCCGGTAGCCCGGCTATCCCAGGCCAGCCACGAGCCAGCCGATCCCTTGGCCAACTCCAGTGTGGCTGCGATGTCAGCTGATCACCCTGTTCCTGAAGAGGCGCTCGCCCACCAGCGTCATTACGCTGAGACCGCTGATCAGCAGGCCGTAGACAGCCCACAGGCTGATGTGGCCAAACTGAGGCGCCAGGGAAGCGCGCAGACCTTCGCTCATGTAAACAACTGGGTTGAACAGCACCGCGATCTGCAGCCACCGCAGCGTGTGTAGCGCCGACCACGGGTAGTACACGCAGCCGAGTAGCGTCAGCGGGAGGACAAGCAGCGCAAAGAGCAGGTTGATCGACCTCGGGCTAACGACCGTCCCTAGCAACAAGCCCATTGCCGCGCCACACAGCGCTCCCAAGACAATGATCGAGATGAGCGTTAGGGGATGTCCCCAATTAGGGTCGATTGCACCGCCGGTGGCGAGCCAGACTGCGGGAATGACAAGCGCGGCTGCGAGGCAGCCCTGAATCGCACCGCTTATGATCTTGGCGGCGGCGACGACCCAGGTCGGAACGGGCGCCATGACGCGGTCTTCGATTTCCTTGCTGAACGAGAACTCCTGCACCAGCGGTAGAGCGACGGCCTGAATGCCCTGGAACATCAACGTATTCGCCATCAGGCCGGGCAGCAGCACGTTGCCAAAGCTTGAGCTCCCGGTGCGCCCGCTGCCACCGACGCCGAAGCCGATACGTGGAAAGACATAGGCAAACACAAACGCGAACAAGGCAGGCTGCATGGCGGTGCGGAGGACAAAGGTGAAGGCGTTCTGGAACAGTACGGCGACGTCTCGCGAGACGAGCGCCAGGGCGCTTCGGAACTGCATGCTTGCCGTCAGCGCTGGCGCGGGGCGCGCAGGCTCGAGCGTGGTCATGCCCGATACTCCCTTCCGGTCAACTTGAGATAGACGGCTTCGAGTGTGGGTTCAGAAACGGAAAGGTCTCGGAGTTCTTCGCCGGCGTCCGACACCCCGTTGACGACCTCCGGCACCAGCCCCTGCTCGACACCTGCGTAGACTCTCAGAGTGCGACCGTCGACTTCGACGCGGTTGACACCGGCGATCCGCTCGATTCTCGTGCGCACGGCGCCATCGACTGCCCGCCCGAGCGTCACCGTGACGATGCGTTGCGCTCCCACCGACGCTTTCAGCCTTCTGGGAGCGTCGAGCGCCAGCAGCTTGCCGTGGTCGATTATGGCGATCCGTTCGCAGAGCACGTCGGCTTCTTCCATGTCATGCGTGGTGAGCAGGATCGTGCGCCCACTGCTGTTCATCTCACGGGCAAGGTCCCATAGGGCAAGCCGCGCTTGCGGGTCGAGGCCGGCGGTCGGTTCGTCGAGAAAGAGCACCGCGGGCTCGTGGAGCAACGCACGAGCGATCTGCAGCCGCTGGGCCAGGCCGCCGCTGAGCGTGTCAACCATCGCTTGCGTCTTGTCCTGCAGATTGAAGCGCTCGATCAGCGCCTGAGCCCGCCGTCGCGACTCGCCACGCGAGAGGCCGAAATACCGCCCATGGAAGTAAAGATTGTTGAAGACCGTCAGACTACGGTCGAGAGTGATTGTCTGGGTAACCGATGCCAACCGGGTCCGTGCCAGCGCCGGCTGCTTGACAACGTCAATGCCGTCGACGATCGCCTGTCCGGAAGTGGGAATAACGCGCGTGGTGAGCATGCCGATGGTTGTCGACTTGCCGGCACCGTTCGGACCGAGTAGACCAAAGAACTCGCCTCGCCTCACGAGGATGTTGAGCATGTCCACGGCCCGCACCGACTCGTCGGGCTTGCGCGGAGGCGCGCCCGGCGGCGGCTCCCCACCGGGGCGGCCGCCGGACGGGCTGCCGGCCCAGCCGCCTGCCGGGGGCGCGCCGCCGTAGATCTTGGTGAGATCGCGGCAAACGATGCCAGCATCTCGCAAGGCAAAAGCATCGCCGCCACTGGGCCCCTCGGTCATCACCATACGATGTACTCCCCTCGGCTGCGTACCGCTGTCGTCCCGGCGCTAGGAGCCGTCGCACTGCATCCCGCTCGCGCAACTGCTTCCGCGTTGAGTGCGCCGCCGACAACCTGCGCTCTCCTCCCGGCGCATTGCATCGATCATACGGCAGATTGGCGGAGAGGGTACAGAATGAGCCCAATCCAACCGACCGGATTCTGGCCTTCTGTTGACAGGTGTTGGGCGGCTGCGCTGCGCGGAGGAATCCGCGACTGCCGGCTGACTCTGGGAGGTACTGGCGCTGCCTTTGCCTCGGCGGTTGGCTCCCTGAAACGTGCGGGAAGAGCGGACGAATGGAGAGGGCCTCCTTGCGGAGGTCCTCTCGAACATTCGTTAACCTGAGACCAACGGCTACCAGAGCGGCACGTTGTGCGGCTGGACGAAGTCCATGAAGTTGACGGATATCGCCCGGTCGACCGAAGAGGCTATGTTGGGCACGTTTATCGTCTGCGTCAGCCCGCCGCCCGTTCGCGACTTCAGCACCAGCGACACGGTCCCTTCGCCCTGAACGTTTCCGGGTATGTAGACGTCCTCCCCGGTGAAGAAGGTGATCGAAGCGTAAGGCTGAACCGGCACGCCGATCTGGCTGATTCCATCGCTGCCCTTGTCCCAGAGGAACATCGCATTGATCAGCTTGGTGAGGGGGTTTGTCTGCGGCGTGATGACGTCGACGCCGTTGACTGTCAGGACATCGTTCTCGCCGTCCTGGTCGCCCCAGAGCTCCATGTTCCTGTTGATGACCAAGTTAACGTGGTCTGGACTTCTATCCAGCGTGGCCGAAATGCCGCCGCCGGGGCCTTGGGTATTGAGCCGGATCAGGTAGTCGCTCCTAATGAAGGGCTCGTAGTACGAAGGATGGTCTGGCTCCCCGGCCCGCACGATGTTGAACTCGTACGAGACGCCATAGTAGCCGTGGAACGGCCCCCAGTTGCCGTCTTCGCCGATAGTGTAGGTGGCACGCGGCTCGCTGGTGACGCGATGACCAGTAGCGCGGTCCACCTGCCAAATCTGCAGCGTCGCCCCGGCTACGCCGACATTCTGAGGGAAGATGACGGCTCTGCCGGCCAGCTCAATCGAACCGCGCTGAGGGATGATGTACGAGGTGCGCGGCGCGAAGCCGGTGAAGAACTTGTACATCTCGACGAAGGAGAGCGGTGAAGTGGCGCACTGAACGTGTGTCACGTCGGGGATCGTCACGTTGAAGGCGCCGACGATCTGCCTCGGGCCTGTTGGCGCTGAGCCGGAGCTTGGGGTGACCGGGCGTCCTGCCCACAGCGCCAGGGTTGGCACAGGCACGCCGACCGACGTTCCGGGGAGAGCGTCGGCCGTTCCACCGTCGATATTGACGTAGTGGGCGAGCTTCTTAGCGCGCTCGGCCGAGCTGTTGATGTAGCCCTGCATCACCGTCGTGCCCAGCGAATGGCCAAGGATGTCGACCTGGGTGGTCCCTGTTTCCTCCTCCATCTGGGCGATGAGCGCGTCAAGTCTGGCCCAGGTCTGGTCCATCAGGGCCTGGTTCACCTTGCGGGTCTGAGGGTCGAACAGAGAGGTGGAGTCGTACTCTAGCACGCCGATGAACTCGTGCGGGTAGCCGTTCGACTCGAAGCGCATCGCTTGCGATTCGAACTGGCTCCCCGAGCCGGAGCCGCCGTGAACGAAGATTATCGGGTGTGTGCCGAGTATGTGCGGCTTATTAAAGGCAAAAGTGGTTGAGGGCATGAACGCCGCCAGCGTGAGCAGCGCTGCGGTCAAGGCTAACAGCCTGACTTTCATCCTCGTCTCCTTTGAATGGAGTCCTGCCGGACCCGCCGTTCGGGTTCTTTCACTTTGTTTTAGAGGCCAACATCGTGTTGGGTGTGGCTTCTCTCGATCGCGGGATTACCACAACTTCCCTTTTCTCTGATTTCTCCAAATATCCCAAGCTGGTGTTTGTAGGTCCTCAGGAGTGCTGAAGATACCCAGCGGTTTCCCTTTGGGCACCTCTGGAGCGGGCCACTTCTCTATCTGCTGGGCAATCTTCTCCAGGTGATAGCCCGTGTCACCTAGATAGAGGGTGTCAGCCCTGTTTCTCTTTGTATGAAGGGGCAAGACACCATCCTGCGTGGTGAAGCCGACGCCGGCCAAGACCTGATGAGCGTTCCAGAAAGCAGCCTCCAAGGCGTCGTTAGTCCGGGCCTTGGCCATTGATACTTCCATTTCACAGGGGATGTTCTCACTAAGCATCCAGGCCGCCTGATACACGACATTTCTAGAACCTTCCACGTTGGCAAAGGCCTGAATACAGTAATCCTGGACCCAGTTGTGAATGCCGATAGGCATATCGAACTGAACTCTAGTTTTGGCGTGATCCACGGCCAAGTCCATAGCTGCCTGGCCAGCCCCCACCATCTGAGCAGAAAGCAGCACTGCCCCTACCTGCATAGCCTTGTGTAGAGGCATCCAGCCAGCATTGAGTTCTCCTACCATATTCTTCTTGGGAACCCTCACCCTGTCAAAAACAAGCTCGCTCTGCCGTTTGTCACCGGTTGTTGTTCTCAATATCGTGTATCTAATCCCGGCACTCTTGGCATCCACCAAGAACAGGGTTACGCCATCCTCCGACCGTCCCCCATTCTTGGTCCTGGTTACACATAGAACGTAATTGGCGGCGTTAGCATCAAAAACGAACAGCTTGGTGCCGTCGATGACATAGTCTTCCCCCTCAGCAGTAGCACGAACGCTTACCCCTTCAGCATCCCAAGCTTTTCCCTCCCAACTGGACTCGGGCTCGGTCAAACCCAGAGCAAGAGTCAAATCCCCGTTGACTATCTTAGGCAGTAATTCTTCCTTCTGCTCCTCGCTACCGGCATTCAGAATCGTCAGTCCACAGAGAACCACAGTGGAAAGATGAGGGCCGGGCAACATGGCCCTGCCCATCTCCTCATAGAGGATGGCCATATCCAGAATACTGCCCCCGCTACCACCATATTTCTCAGGATAGACAATCCCCAACCAGCCCAAGTCGGCTATCTTGCGCCACAGGTCTGGAGAATAGCCGAGTTCATCATCCTCCATTTGCCTTACTAGGCTCTCAGGACACTCATTCTGCAGAAAGTCACGAGCCGACTTCCGGAGCATCTTCTGCACTTCGCTCAGTTCGAGATCCATGAAGCTAGGCCCCCTTCCCTTGAAGAGCTTGAGTAATCACCGGGTTCAGCTTGGCTGGTATTCTGGGCAAGCCAAGCACTCGCCCGGCTAGCACGATCTTCATCGCCTCAGTAGTCCCGGCGTAGTGCATGCTCCGAGTCAGTTGCCACCGGCGCTCCACCCACCCGGCCAGGCGGGCCCATTTCGAACCCATTCTAAGCTGGCCGTAAAGGCCAAGAATTTCCATGTACCGTACCGGATGAGAAAGACCAAATTGCCGGCTGAAAAAGCCAGTCAAATCGAAGTCTAGCGGACCTAACCTTTCCCTCTCGCCAAATCTCCAGGCTGTGCGCCAAGCGGCAAGCCTCAGCACCTCTATGTCAACAGCAATCTGCGCCAGTGTTTTCCGAATCTGGGGCTCCTCAATAAGGGGCTCCCCGTTCCGCTTTGTCTCCTTGCAGAACTGAACAAACTCCTGAAGATCGTGCTTTGCACTTGCTGCGCCAGCGGTGTTGGACCTCTCGAACTCAAAGGTCTGCATGACATGATAGAAGCCGCTGTTCTCCTGGCCGACCATGGCCTCCTTTGGCACCCTCACATCATCAAAGTAGACCTCTATTGTTTGGTATCCACCCATGCATGGCAGTGGCCTAATGGTCACCCCTGGGGTATCAGCGGGGAAGGCAAAAAGAGTGAGCCCTCTGTGTTTAGGTACCGTATCCGCAGTTCTGGCCTCAACATAGAGCCAATCCGCTTCATACCGGCCAGTCAGATAGATCTTCTGACCATTGATGATGTACTCATCACCATTCTTCACTGCTCGCGTCTGCTGGTTGGCTTCATCAGTGCCAGCATCAGGCTCAGTAAAGCACTCATACCATATCTTCTCCCCGCTGCATATCTCGGGTAGAAGCTTCTGCTTTTGTTCTTCAGTGCCAAATAGGTGGATGCCAGGTCCGCATACATGTAAGCCTAAAGCGTCCGGCCAAGATATCTGCCAGTATCCCTCCTGCTCTTGGGCAATCCCTATTTCAATTGCCCCAAGGCCCAAGCCACCAGCTTCTTTAGGCCATCCTGGGGTCAGGTAACCTTTCTTCCCGGCCTTCCGCTGTAGCCCCATCCAGAAGTCCTGTAACTCTTTGCTCAAAGCCGGAACGTGGCCTAGATCTTCAGGCAACTCATTCGCATAGAAATCATGGAGTTCCTTCTTCAGCTTTTCTTGTTCTGCGGTGAATCTGAATTCCATATTCACGCCTCCTTTCACTCATATCTATTCCTCTGTTTTCTGTTTCCCTCGAACTTCTCCCTTCTTTCGCATTCCTCACTCTCTCCTTTCACGGGGCAGTTAGGAGGGCAGGTCGCGAAAAATCGCTCCGGCTCACCAAACACCGGTCTTGTCGGCACACCGCGCGTCATGCTCCACAATTAGCAGCTATCTCGACTTATAGTCCGTCGACAGATCCCGGAGAGGCGGCCCGCGAGGCGGCCGGAGTATACACCCTTGAGTCTTCTTAGACAAGCAACATTTCGCCTGATCTTGGAGTTGGAACTGCTCAAATCTCAGGAAGCACTCCCCCCTCAATCGTACTATCATCGCTCGCCTCTAATCCTGATCGGGAAGGGGCGACTTGACATGGACGTCGAGTACGCGTTCCTTGCGGACGCCGCCCAAGTTTCGTCCGACGGCGAGTTGCACATTCTTGGCGCCCGGATCGATCGGAGAATTGCCGAGAAGTTTCCGAAAATGCACCCTACGATCTCTCTGGTGCTCAAGCTAAGGCCGCATTCCACAGGATGTGAACATGAGCATAGCCGCGAGATGGCGTTGTCGGACCCGGACGGAAATCCGTTGGCGAGGAACCTTGCGACGAGATTTCGAACGGGACGTCGAGCGGAAATCGCAACTCAGACCCACGACCCTCTGCCTAGAAAGCAGATGACCATCGGCTTGAAACGAAACAGGCTGGGCATTTCACCCAGCCTTCGTTAGTGTCTATGTGTTCTGGAGCGGGAAACGGGACTCGAACCCGCGACCCTCTGCTTGGGAAGCAGATGCTCTGCCAACTGAGCTATTCCCGCTCTTTTTGAACCTGGCTACGGCCTCTAACTGGTTTCTTCCCTACCGCAGCCACCGCCTCCTAGCGTACCATGCGGCGCCGCCAACCGCCACGACCCCTGCGGCCACTGCCGCCATGCCGTAGATCCAGGTTGCTTTCCCGCCGTCGGTACCCGACCCCGTATTTGGCGGCGCGATGGCCTGCACGGCCAGGCCAGAGGGGGTCGCCGATGGCGCGGGTGGTGTGACCTGCGGCGTGGCTGTCGCCGTTGCCGTCGCGGTAGCTGTAGGTGCGTGCCTGCGCGGGGGCGGGAGCTCGTCTTGGATCACCGATACCGTGTTACCGTAATTCGCAACATAGATGCGGGTCGTGTCGGGGTCGACGGCTACGCCCGAGGGGGAACCCCCGACCGCTACCGTTGCGATCACCGCGTTGCTCTCGCCGTCGATGACCGAGACGCTGCCGCTCCCCGTGTTCGCAACGTAGATGCGGTTCGTCTTGGGGTCGACGGCTACGCCCTGGGGGAAACTCTCGACCGCTACCGTGGCGACGACCGTGTTGCTGGCGCCGTCGATGACGGAGACGTTGCCGCTGCTCGAGTTCGCCACGTAGATGAGGTTCGTCTCGGGGTTGACGGCTACGCCCTGCGGGAAACTCCCGACCGCTACGGTGGCGACGACCATATTGCCAGCGCCGTTGATGACGGAGACGGTGCCGTCGAAAAAGTTTGTCACGTAGACGAGGTTCTTGTCGGGGTTGATGGCTACGCCCTGGGGGAGACGCCCGACCGCCACCGTGGCGATCACCGTGTCGCTGTCGCCGTCGATGACGGAGACGCTGCTGCTGTCCTGGTTCGCGACGTAGATGAGGTTCGTGTCGGGGTCGACGGCTACGCCCAACGGGGTATTCCCAACCGGTATGGTGGCGACGACCACCGGCCCGCCGCCGTTCGCTTCTGAAGGGAAGGTCGGCCAAGCGAGGTGGGACGCGGTGGCCCCAAGCAGCGCACAAGCCAGGGCGACTCCCAACATCAGAGTGATGCGTCTCATCGCACAACCTCCTTGTTGGCGGGGGTTAATCAGCGGGGATAATCAGTAACGAGCTTTCAATAGGCACATTACAGCGCCGCCGGTGTGCTAGTCAGCGTTTGTGTCGGCGGCCAGACGAGAAAGAGACAGGCCACCCAACGAATGCCCCGCTTCGCGGCCTACGTTTCGTTGCAGAATGCGGAGGGTGTTGTGCGCGGTGGGTATCCGATAGGGCGCGGGCAAGCACTAGCGGGCCTGAGCACCACCCAGTCCTAGCGTCTGTAGACGGAAATAAGCAGTGTGGATAGTCGATAACTGCCCGGGCTTCGTTTGTCGTTAGTAGGTGTCGGGTTCAGCGCTGAGGGATGGGTGTCTGGTAAGCAGATGCTCTACCAAGTGAGCTATTCCCGCCCGACGCCCATTCTAGCCTCCGCTGCTTTCGCCTGTCAACGCGGATGAAACACTAGGTCGCGGCGGCTTGCGTCCCCCGCCACAACCGGCAAGAACGATGAGGGAGCACAGAAAACTTGGATAATCGGCGCGGCCGCTGGTATTGGCTGTGCGTTCTCAGCTTCCCCCTTCTCCTCCTCGCTCTGAGAGGCATGTTCGGCGAGGAGGCCAAAGAGGAATCCAAGGTCGCGCTCGCCGATCTCGGCAATGCGGTTTTCAGACTGAGGTACCTGCTTGTTGCGCTGCTCACCGCAGCAGCAGCCGCGCTGCTCTACACAGCGACAAGATAGACCCCCGTCAAACCTGGCGACTCCCCTCCTATCGTGCTGCAGACCACGCAAAAATTGTTGATTCTTAGCGATTTTCCGCAGATAATGTTCAGCGACGGCTGGCCGATGATAAATGTGTGTGTCGTTGGAGCATAGTCCTCATATCAAACCGTCTCCAATCGACGCTAGGCTGGGAAGCGCGCAATGAAGACGCATCTGGAGATCGAGCAGGCAGCACAACCACTACCGATCACTGAGGTCGTCCGGAGGCTCGGCCTCGATAGTGATAACATCAACCCTCACGGCAAGTACATCGCCAAGCTGCCGCTCTCCATCCTCAAGGAGCGCGCTCATCGTCCCGATGGCAAACTCATCCTCGTTACCGCCATCACACCCACCCGCAGCGGCGAGGGGAAGACCACTGTCGCCATCGGCCTCTCGGACGGATTGAGCCGCCTCGGCCAGAAAGCCGTGCTCTGCATACGCGAGCCCTGCCTTGGTCCATGCATTGGCATCAAGGGCGGGGCCGCGGGCGGCGGATATTCCCAAGTACTCCCGATGGAAGACATCAATCTTCACTTCACGGGGGACATGCACGCGGTCACGACGGCGCACAATCTGCTCGCGTCACTGATTGACAATCATCTCCACCAGAGAAACGAGCCCGAGCTGAACGCGCGGACCATCTCTGGCGCCGCGTCATCGACATGAACGACCGCTCGCTGCGCACTATCGTCGTCGGCATGGGTGGCGGCGGGCAGAACGGCTTCATGCGTCGAAGACGGCTTTGACATCACCGCCGCCTCCGAGGTCATGGCGATTCTCGGTCTGTCGCGCAACCTCACCGATCTGCGGGAGCGGCTGGGCTCGATTCTGGTCGGCGCGGACGTTCTGAAGAAGCCGGTCTACGCGCGCGAGCTCAAGGCGCACGGCGCGATGGCCGCGCTGCTCAAGCACGCCATCAATCCCAACATCGTCCAAACCGTGGAGCGGGTTCCGGCGTTTGTCCACGGCGGACCGTTTGCCAACATCGCCCACGGCTGCAACACGCTGCCGCCACGCGCCTGGCGCTCCGGCTGGCGGACTACGTGGTGACGGAAGCGGGCTTTGGCGCCGACCTTGGGGCGGAGAAGTTCTTCGATATCAAGTGTCGCGAAGGCAATCTGAAGCCGAGTGCGGCAGTTATCGTCGCCACGTTGCGCGCCCTCAAGCACCATGGTGACGGCTCGTTGGAGCACGGTTTCGCGAACCTGGCGAAGCACATAGAGAACGTTCGCTGCTTTGGCATCCCGGCCGTCGTCGCCCTCAACCGCTTCGTCGACGACAGTGACGAGGAGCTTCACACCGTTGCCCGCTACTGCGAAGCCGCCAGCGTTCCCGCCGCTGTCTGCGACGCCTTCAACCATGGCGGGGCCGGCGCTGAGGAATTGGGCAAGACCGTGATGAAGGCCGCCAAGCAGCCTTCATCGCTCGAGTTCCTCTACCCGCTCGAAGCTTCGGTGAAGGACAAGATGGACGTGATAGCAACGCGCATGTACGGCGCCGACAGCGTCGAATACGACCGCAAGGCGCTTGCATCCATGGAGCAGATCGAGAGACTCGGCTTCGGCGGGCTGCCCGTCTGCGTCGCCAAGACGCCGGCGTCGCTCTCTGACCGGCCCGAGCTTAAGGGCGTCCCCAAGGGCTTCAGCATTCAGGTGAACGACGTCAGACTGGCGGCCGGCGCGGGCCTCATCGTCATGCTCTGTGGTAGCATAATGACGATGCCTGGGCTACCGCGCGTGTCCGCGGCCGAGCTGATGGAGGTCGACGCCGAAGGGCAGACCACAACGCTGGCCTAACGCCCCACGTATCGAAGGGGACGCCGAAGTGACAGAAGAGCGTCTAGCTGCCTCCCTCCCTGGAAGCACGCCAAAGGACGAAACGCGACCTGCCCCTAGCCGCTTCCGGTCCGCACTGGAACGGGGCGAATTCGTCGTGACGCTGGAAGTCGTGCCGGCGGCAAGCCCCAGCGGCCGTGGCATCGATTCCCTTCTCCAGGACGCCGCCGACCTCGCCGCCGACGGCCGCGTCCACGCCATGAGCCTGACCGATAACCCCGGCGGCGGTCACGCCATCATGCCGGACGAGCTCGCGCGGGAGATTCAGGCCACCGGTCTCGACTGCCTCGTCCATTTCGCCTGCAAGGACCTGACGCGGAACGGCGCTGTTTCCCGGGGTTACGCCCTGGAGCGAATGGGCTTGCGCAACATACTTGCCCTCAGCGGCGACTACCCGAAGGAGGGCTACTGGGGGCTCTCGAAGCCCTCGTTCGACCTCGATTCCGTCACGTTGATCAACCTGCTGCGCGACATGAACGAGGGGCTGGTCGACATCGATCGCAAGGGAACTCCGGCGCCTGCCTGCGATTTCTTCGTCGGCGCCTGCGTCTCGCCCTTCAAGTTCACAGAAGCAGAGCAGATGACGCAGTACTTCAAGTTGCACCGGAAGGTGAACGCTGGAGCCCGCTTCGTCATCAGCCAGCTTGGCTACGACATGCGGAAGGTGCAGGAGCTGAAGCAGTATGTCGACCAGCACGACATCGACGTTCCGACCATTGGCAACGTCTACGTCCTCAACGCCGGCGTCGCACGCACCATGAATAAGAACCAAGTACCTGGCGCCGCAGTGCCCGATGGCCTGATCAGGTACTTCGACACGTTCCCCAAGGGAAAGGAAGGCCGTCCTCGCTTCCTCGAGCACGCCGCCAAGATGTTCGCGGTCGTGCGCGGACTGGGCTACCATGGTGTGCACTTGGGCGGCTTCGGACTGAAGGTCGACGAGGTGAAGGAGGTCATTGAGCGCGCTGAAGAGTTCCAGCCGTCGTGGCAAGACTGCCTGCAGGAGATGGTCTATCCGATAGAGCCAAGAGAGAAACAATTCTACTACTTCGAGGCAGACAACGCGACCGGCCTGAACACGAAGACGCCCGTCAACCGCAAGAAGCTACCGAACCCCGCCGGTCACCTGCGACTCGGCCAGCGCGGTATGAGCGCCGTCCACCGCGCCTTCTTCCAGCCGAAAACGATAGGCTTCCGTCTGGCGCAGCGTGTTTGCCACCTCGCCGACACCAACCGCGTTGTTAGGGGCTCCGCTTCGCTGGTTCGAGACGCAGTCGAAGGGCATCACAGTCGACTGCCGCGAGTGTGGCGACTGCGCCTTGCCGCATCTGGCCTATCTCTGTCCCGTTTCCGGCTGTCCGAAGAACCTGCGCAACGGCCCCTGCGGCGGCAGCTTCCGCGGCAAGTGCGAAGTCTACCCCGACCGCGACTGCTTCTATGTTCGCGTCTACAATCGACTGAAGGCAGTTGGCCGGGAACAAGACCTGCGCGACGAGCCGGTGATCACTCGCAATTGGGAACTCGATCGGCAGTCGTCGTGGCTCACCTATTTCCTTGGGCGGGACCACATGCACCTCGACATTCCCGAAAGCTGGAAGACGAAGTCGCCCGAACCATAGCTCTCACCGCTTGTCGCCACGCAGCGTCTGCTGCCGCCGATCGAAGAGAACCTCTGACATCCCACGTCCCGCCCCAGCTCCGTCTCGATCGAAGCCAACGAACTACTCCCTGATCCTTTTCGGATGCCGCCTGACAACTTCGGCACGCCATCCTCGAAGTAACGTTGTCTCCGGGCTGTTCGGGAAAGCCGAACGGCCCGGACCTCTCTCGCCGAAAGCCGGACCGAAGAGTGTATTGCCTGATTATCCGTCAGTCTTGCGCTGCCGTACTCGCTCTTCGATTAGGTCTCGCAAAGCGACCGCGTTGTTGAAGCGCTCCTCACGGCTGCTGTAGATAAGTGTCAAGTTCCGCCGCGAGGCCTCTTGCGCCAACTCGTCGAGCAACTCCCGCTGGCGCTCACCTCGCAACTCGTCCCGATAACGTCGCTGGAACTCCTCCCAGCGCGCCGGATCGTGGGCGAACCACTGCCGCAGCTCAGTGCTGGGAGCCAGCTCCTTCAGCCAAGCGCTAATGAACAGCTTCTCCTTCCGGATCCCTCGCGGCCAGAGGCGCTCCACCAGCACTCGTCGACCGTCTTCCGGAAGTCGCGGCTCGTAGGCTCGCCGGACTAAGATAGCCATGTTCCACCCCTGACGCGCTTTGTCTAGTTGTGTGGGGCGAGACTTCTGCGAAATGCCTTCTCCAGCTTGGAAGCTCGCCCCACGCGCTATCAGGCGGCCATCTTGCCCTTCGTCCGCCCAAATAGCGACACCATCTCCCGATTGAAGGCCGGCAGGTCATGGGGGCCACGACTGCTGACCCAGTTGCCGTCGCGGACGACTTCGCTGTCCACCCAGTTGCCACCGGCGTTGCGGATGTCATCCCGCAGAGTCGGCCAGCTCGTCAAGGTTCGCCCTTCCACAACGCCCGCCGAAACAAGCAGCCAGGGCCCGTGGCAGATCACGGCGATCGGCTTGTCGGCCGCGTCGATCTTGCGCACGAACTCCTGCGCCTTCGGCACGACACGCAAAGCATCAGCATTGATGACGCCGCCCGGTATCAGCACACCATCGAAGTCCTCCGGGTTAGCCTCGTCAAGAGTCAGGTCCACGTTGAACACATCCGCCTTCACGTCGTGGTTCAACGACTGCAACTGCCCCGGCCGCGGCGCAATCACCAGCGTCTGCGCGCCCGCCTCTTCGAGCGCCTGCTGCGGCTCCGTGAGCTCCACGCGCTCGAAGTCGTTTGTCACGAGAATCGCTACCCGCAATCCTTCAAGTCTCTTCTCCATCATTTCTTGTTCCTCCTCGAAGTTGGCAAGGCGATAGACCGCCATTCAGACGGCCACCGCCGTTATTTCTTCTGACTCGATTTCCCAGAGCGAGCCGGCTCCCCAGGCTCCCAGTATCTCGGCCTGCCGTAGTAATCGTGGAGCACCTCCTCATATTCCCGGTTCACAGGAGCCGATGGATCGTACTCCGGGCTGTCTTGTATCTCTGCGCGGCTCTGGCCGACGACCACCTTCGCGTCCGGCCAACTCACGTCATCAATCCAATCGATCGCCAGCAGCACCTTCCGGCCCGGCAGCCAGTTCCGCGTGTCGACGACCAGGTAGCGCAGCACCCAGTTGTCGTCCTCGACGATCATGTCATCCACGTGGCCGATGTCCCCGTCCTTCGCATGAATCCGGTAGCCCAACACCTCCCGAACACTGCGAAGGTGGGGGTTGCCTTCCTCTTCCGGTGGCCGTGCCTCCCCAGGCGGCGGCTCGACGGGAGTCGCTATAGGTGCGGCGCCGAAACCACCCAGGCCATCGATGGCCCAATAAACGGGCCAGTTGTAATGTTGCGCCAGCTGCAGCTCCTTTTGACGGGCCAGCGGCGCGTCGCTGAAGATGCTTGGACTATCCTCTATCTGCTTGCGTGAAAGGTCGACCGGAAGGTGCCTCGATTGCCAGTCCGGTGCTTTCAGCGACTTGGGAGCGATTAGCACCAGACGTCCCTTTAGCCAGCCACCCGTATTGGCAACGAGATAGCGGATGGTCCACATTCGGTCGTCGAACAGAAAGTCGTCGACAGACCCGATCGTCCCGTCCGTGGCTTGCAGACGGTAGTTGATTAGCTCTTTCAGACTTCGCAGCACAGTTACATCCGTCCTTCCATACAGAAACGATAGACTCCGCGTGTGAATCCAATGTGGAAAGCGCCGTACCTACCGTAAATAAGGCGTGAAGCTTGATGCCCGCCACCAGCCAGCCGAAAACAGGTGGGTGAATTCATGTTTCCTTCATGGAAGTAGTGGCCGCTTTCACAAGAGATGCACCTTCTGACGTTAGACTACCGACAGAATCTGCGGCGCAGCAACTTTGGCCACTGGAGTGTTCTAGGCAATCTTCAATTGCGGAGGGGCGGTGTTGACATGCGAATGCTAATAACGGGTTTACCCGGCTGTGGTAAGACGAGCTTCTGCCAAAGGGTAGTCGAATCAGCGAGATTGGAAGGCGCTCGCGTAGGAGGTGTTCTCACTCCTGCCGTATACTTCGACAAGGAGCGCATTGGCGCCAATGTCGTCGACCTGGCGACACAGCTTACCGCGCCCATTACTCGCCTGGGCTGCAATGGCAACGGCAATGGTCACGGCAGCGGCTGGGTGACTATGCGCGAGGGGCTGGACTTGGCTCGATCGGCCCTGGAGCAGGCGGTGCGCAAGCCATTCGACCTCATCGTCGTCGACGAGTTCGGGCTGCTGGAGCTCGCCGGCGGCGGCATCCGTCAGGAGGCAATCGATGCGTGGAACTCCGGCCGCGACATCTTGCTCGTCGCCCGAACGTCAATTGCCGACGAAGTAATACAAGCCCTTGGTCGGCCACCCGATCTGCGGATAGTACCGGAGGCGCCGGTGATCCGTGAGCGCCCATTGGAAAAGGTTGCCTGCGGACGAGCTTTCGCGCAAAGGGCGCGCCCCGCGCTGCTGGCTCTAGCACGAGCGTAGGGGCGCTTGTTCGCGCCCCTACAACTGGGTTAGCTACAAACGAGACCTTGTCAGCCCGGCGGCGAACGTCCCGTCAGGTCTCTCCGAATCTGGTCGAACTCGTCACGAGTAATCTCGCCTTTAGCATATCGCCGCTTGGCGATGTCCAGCGGGTCCTCCTCGCGGTGTCGCGGTGCCTCGCGTCCAGGCGCCACAAGCGAGATTATCGCCCAGATGATGACTCCTAGGAGGATTAGCCAGAGCAGGCCGCCAAAGACAGCAAACCAGCCGAACCCCTCATGATGCCACCACATCGTCTACTCCTTCCGCGCTGGTCGCCCTTTCAGCGACCGGTCGCGCTTGTACTAGCTCTACTATTCCCATCCGATGTCTTTCCTCGTGCACTATCTCCGCGCCCGTCTCCCCCAGGCACGCTGCCGTCTCCCGATTTACATGCTCGCCGCCTCGTGCCGTTATCTTCTCCAAAAGGTCGGCGGCTTTCCCCAACAACCAGTTCCTCGGGCGGACGTGTTCCAGCAGCACAATCTGGCCCTCCGGCCGGCAAGCTCTCGCCACCTCTCTCAAAGAAGCCACCGGGTTGGGCGGCATGCAGAACACGAATGTCGCCAGCGCCGTGTCGAAGATGCCAGTCTTGAAAGGGAGATAGTTCACGTCGGCCAGCAGCAAGTCCGCGCTTAGGCTCATCTTCGCGGCCCGACTGACAGCCCTTCGCACCATCTTCGGGCTGAAGTCGAACGCAACGACTCGCGCCCCCTGAGGATGGAAGGGAAAGCCCCGTCCGCTGCCGACCCCGATCTCCAGGACCAAGGGTCCTCGAGCGACCGCCCATGCGCGTCGCCGCAGCGGTCCAATGAAGGCAACGTCTTCAAGCCACGTCTCCGCGACGTCCATCCGGCGGGCCGACCGGTCGTAGGCGTCGTGCTCCTCAGCTGACAGTGTCTTGGACATCTGCATATCCCTCTACAGATATGATAGCACTGCCGGATAAGCCTTCGAAGGCACGCAGGAGGACACAGGGACTAGCGCTGGCGTGGATCTAGAGCGTCGCGCAGGCCGTCACCAAGGAACGTGAAACAGAGCATCAGCACCGCGATAGCGGTGGCCGGGAAGACGACGACCCAGACGTTCACCTGCATGTAGTTGTAGCCGTCGGAGACAAGGCGCCCCAGGCTGGCCGTGGGAGGCGGCAGACCCAGACCGAGGAAGCCGAGCGCCGCCTCCGCGAAGATAGCGACCGGTACGCCAAACGCGAAGGCAACGATTACGGGCCCCAGCGTATTGGGAAGCATATGTCGCGTTGCTATTCGCCAGTTGCTGGCGCCGAGCGTCCTCGCCGCCATCACGTAGTCGCGTTCGGCGAGCGATAGCATTTGGCCGCGGACAAGGCGGGCGATCATCGTCCAGTTAACCATAGCAATAGCCAGCATCACCTGTAACCGCGCGTCGCTGATGACTGGCGCGTGCACTCCTGACAGCACGGAGCGCATCAATATGATGAAGAGCAGGTCCGGGAACGCATAGGTAACGTCGGTAATGCGCATCAAGATCGTGTCGCTCATGCGTCCGCCCAGGGCCGCACCAACGCCGACGAAAACGCCCACAATGAGCACGATTATCTGCGTCCCGATGCCGATCTGCAGGGAGATCTGAACGCCCGTGAGGACGCGGCTCCAGTTATCGCGCCCCAGGTTGTCCGTCCCGAAGAAGTGAGCCCAGGATGGCCCTTCCTCAACGTGCGTGTAGTTCTGGGTGTAGGGACCATAGCGGGCAATCAGGTGGGTAAAAGACGTGCTCACGGCAAGGATGGCTATGGTGATGATGAGGATGAGTGCCGCAATCGCCAGACGGTTTCGCGCCAAAATGCGGAAGGCGTCGCTCCACAGCCCGCGCTCGCGCGTCGGCAGCCAATCCGCCTCCTCAATCATCTCCGCCTTGAATTCGAGCTCTTGCACGTTACCTACCGTACCGGATTCTCGGGTCGACCGCCGCGTACAGCACGTCGACGATCAGGTTGGCGAAGGCCACGATCACCGCATAGAAGAGGGTAGACCCCATGATCATCGCGTAGTCGCGGCGTTGCACGGCGTCGACAAAGGCCCGTCCCACGCCGGGAATGGAAAACACGTTCTCGATAATGAACGACCCGGTGACAAGAATGGCCGCGTAGGGCCCCATCACCGTGAGCACCGGAATCATCGCGTTCTTGATCCCGTGCCTGAGAATGACGACCCGCTGCGACAGCCCTTTTGCCTGCGCCGTTCGGATGTAGTCCTGGTGCAGAACTTCTAGCATACTCGCACGTGTCACACGCGCGATAAACGCGGCAGGCAACGTGCTAAGGGCAATGACAGGCAGCACCATCTTCTTCCAGTCCCACGCAGAGGCATCAAAGATCTGACTAACCTGAATCGGCCCGCCCCAGCCGAGCACCTGGAACCAGTGGAACTTGATAGCGAAGATGATTATCAGGAACGAGGCCATGACGAAGTTCGGCAGCGCCGCCCCGATCGTCGCGAAGAAAACGCCGACGTAGTCGAGAACGCCGTTCTGGTTCAGCGCCGATAGAATCCCCAGGGTAAGTCCGACGACCGACGCGACGATGAAAGCCAGAATGCCCAGCTGCGCCGTCACGAAGAAGCCGTCGCGAATGAGCTGCGACACGTCGCGGTCGCCGCGGAAGGAGAGGCCCAGATCGCCGTGGCTAATGTTCCACAGGTAGAGAAGGTACTGCTTCCACAGCGGTTGGTCCAGGTTATAGCGCCGGTTTAGGGCGGCCAAGATGTCGGCGGGTACCTTCTTATCCTGTGTAAACGGCCCGCCGGGCACCATATGCATCAGGAAGAAGGTGATCGTAGCCACGGCCCAGAGGACCGGGATTAGTTGCAGTACCCTCCTGATGATGTAGGTGGTCATCTGTATCAGACGTGAGACGTGGGGTCTGGAGATCCAGACCCCACGCCTATGTTACACAACCGCTGGTTTACGGGGTATTATTGCGCCTTAATAAACCAGCACTCTGGACACCAGTTGCCCGGCATAGCAGCGTCAATGGCACCGTTGGCGCGGATACCGCCGACCTTCGGAGCCACCTCGTAGAGGAACGCGCCCTGCCAGATCGGCGCCATTCCGCAGAGCCTGGTGACGATCAACGTCTCGGCATCCTGGAGGTCCTTGATGCGCGCGGCGTTGTCGGTCTCCGTGCCCGCTGCCTTCAGCTTGGCGTCGATATCCGGGTCGCTGCAGTTGTACTCGTTGTTCCCGCCGCCCGTGTCGAACAAGCCGATCAGCGAGTTTTCAGGGTCGGGGTAGTCGTTCTGCCAGCCGCCCGGGAAGAGCTGGAAGTTCTCCGAGGTAAAGGTCGACGAGCGCGTCTTTGCGTCGACGGCCTGGATCGTCACGTTAATCCCCAGCACTTGCTTCCAGGCCTGCTGCAGAAACTCCCCTTCTGCCTTTCGGTCCGGGTTGTCCGTAACGGTAAGCGTCAGCGTAGGGAAGCCCTGCCCGTTCGGATAGCCAGCATCAGCCAGCGCCTTCTGGGCTGCCGTCGGGTCGTAGCCGATGATGTTCTCGAATGGGCCGTTGCCCTGGTAGCCCGCAATGCCCTTGACCAGCCAGTAGTCGGCCGCGATGTAGGCGTTGTTGTAGACGACCTTCACCAGCGAGTCCCTGTCGATGGCACGGGAGAGAGCCAGCCTGACGTTGAAGTTGCTCAGGACCGGGTCCTTCATCTGCATCTCGACCGACCAGATTCGCAGGGAACCGATCTGCAGATACTCCGACTTGAGCGTCGGGTCATTCTGGATCGTGGGGATCTCGGCCGCCGGCACAGAGGTCATGTCGAGTTCGCCGGTCTGGAAGGCCTTGAATGCAACTTCCAGGTCATCGATAAACTTGACGGTGATCTTCTGAAGCTGTGGCTTGGGCTCCAGCGCCCAGTTAGGGTTCGGGGCCAGCGTCACGTGGTCCTTGGCGACGTACTCGGTCAGGATATAGGGGCCGTTGTCGACGATGTTCCCTGGGTCGGTCCAGTGGTCCCGTACTTCTCGACGATGTCCTGGCGTACGGGGAAAGTCGGCCACATACCCATGATGGTCTCAAACGTGGACTTCGGAGCCGTCAGGGTTATCTGGAGGGTCGTATCGTCGATCGCCTTGACGCCGACGCCGTCCGCAGTGCCCTTGCCGTTGAAGTAGTCGTCGCAGCCGACGATGTCGAGCATGCCGGCGCCCAGCACATACTGGTAGTTGCCGGCGTTCGCCTGACTGCATTCGCGCTTCAGGCTGTACTCGAAGTCCTTCGCTGTCAGCGGCTGCCCGTCCGACCACTTGAGTCCGCTCTTCAGCTTTACCGTGTAGACGTTGCCGTTGATTTGCGGGTCACCGTCTGCCATAGCCGGCACCGCCACCACGTTGTCGTTGTCGTCCAACTGCAGCTCATAGAGCCCACGGAAGAGCATGCGCTCAATCGCGATGTCCTGCTCAAAGCTGGAGCGGAGCGGGTCGAAGAATTCCGGCTCGGCGCTTTGGGCCACCAGCACCTGCTGGTCCGCCGGCGCCGCGGTCCCGCCGCCGGCAGATGGGGTATTTCCCGTCGACTTCGTGCCGCCGCCGCCACAGGCAGCGACCGCCAGGGTCAGAGCGGCGGACACAACTATAAGAGCCACCAATCTCAATTTCTTGTCCCCCATTAGGTCCCTCCTTCAGGGTTCTACCAATTGGAGCCTTGGTTGACTACCTTCCTATTTTCTCGAAGCGGAACTAGCCAGCCTCCTTTCGACTCGAACGTGGAGATGTGTTTCTGTCATGCTAAGACTAGATCGATCAGCGTGCAAGCAAATTTAACAAGAAAGTACAAACGCCCCCGCAACAAACGGCAAGAAACGCCCAGACCCGCTCTCAAATGATGCTGCTTGCCCTCCTCTCCCTTCACAGCCCGTTTATGTCATCGCCGCCATGGTTCATGCGTGATTCACATCGCGACGCTAGTCTGGATCATAACCAGTGAGCAAGATAGCATCGCAGCGCGTGGTCGGAGCCACAATGACAGCAACACCGGCACGAAAGGGAAACGAACGTTCCCTCCACAAGAAGGATGAGAGGCAGGAACGCAAGCAGCGCGTCCTGACCCACGGCTCCCCCTCGGCGACTTCGGCCATTTCCGATGCCATCGTCATCAAGGATGGCCCCATCTTCCTTGTCGCCCAGCCCGACGGCAATATCCCCGTTAGCGATGGCCATGGCCTCGGTTTGTACTACCGCGACTGCCGCTATCTGAACGGCTACGAAATGTTGATTGCCGACGCCCACGCCCAACCGCTCGTCGGCACGGCCGTTCCCGGCTTCAAAGCTGTCTTCGAACTCACAAATGCCGATTTCCAGACCAAGGACGGCGGCACAGTCCCAAAGGAAAGCCTGGGCATCAAGTGGGAGCGCATGATCGACAGCAAACGCTCTGCCCTCCGTGACCTCATCACTTTCCAGAACTTCGCAATGACGCCCCTGGACTTCACCCTGACGCTGCATTTCAGCGCCGATTTCGAGGACGTGTTTGCCGTCCGCAGCCTGCTCACGGAACGGCCGGGCAAGCTCAATCCGCCCTGCTGGGAAGAGTTCATCCTCTTTTTCTCCTACGACGGCGCCGACGGCATTTATCGTGGTATCAATATCCGCTTCTCGCCACAGCCGGACCGGCGCAACGGCCCTAGAGCGCACTACAACATCGCCCTCCAGCCCGGCGAAGTCAAGGAGATCATGATTTCTCTGATAGTCGTCGAATCGAATGACCGAGAGGAGATTCAACCGCGGCCGCACGAACAGCCCGACCTCAAGCGCATCGAATCGCTTCTCCACCGCTCTGCCGACGACTGGCTGAAGCGTCAGACCGTCGTCCGCAGCGACAGCCTGGCCTTGAACCGAATGATCAGCCGCTCATTCCGCGACCTACGGATGCTTCGGAACACGCTCGAAGGCCGCGAGTACTTCGACGCCGGCATTCCCTGGTTTGTTACCCTGTTCGGACGCGACAGCCTGATTACCGCCATGCAGGCTCTCGCCTATGATCCCGCCATCGCCGACAACATCCTCCATTTGCTTGCCGGCATCCAGGGTAAGAAAGTCGACGAATGGCGTGACGAGCAGCCCGGCAAGATAATCCATGAGCTTCGTGTCGGCGAGCTGGCTAATCTCGGGAAAGTACCCCATGCGCACTACTACGGCACCGTCGACGCCACTCCGCTGTTCCTCATCCTCGTAGCCATGCACGCCCGCTGGACGGGCCGTCTCGATATCTTCAACGAGCTGCGGGAGAACGTCGAACGCGCCCTCCAATGGATAGACAAGTACGGCGACCTGACGGGCGACGGTTTCGTCCAGTACGAGTCGGGCTCAGAGCACGGTTTGGTGAACCAGGGCTGGAAGGATTCCGGCGATGCGATTGTCGATGAAGACGGAAGTCTGGCAAAGCCGCCCATCGCGCTTGTTGAGGTCCAGGGCTACGTTTATCGCGCCAAACTGCTTATTGGCGATCTATATCGTCGCTGCGGCGAGGTCGAGACGGCGGTTCGTTTGCAGCGGGAAGCCGAAGAGCTGCGCGCCCGCTTCAACAAAGACTTCTGGCTGGACAACCGCGAGTTCTATGCCCTCGCCCTCGAGGAGGATCGCCGGCCGATCGGCGTAATCGCTTCCAATCCAGGCCAGGCGCTGTGGGCCGGCATCGTCGACAACGACAAGGCCGCAAAGACGGTGAAACGCCTCATGCAGCCCGATGTCTACAGCGGCTGGGGCATCCGCACGCTCTCAGAGAAGGAGAAGCGCTTCAATCCCGTTGGCTACCACCTCGGAACGGTCTGGCCACACGACAACTCGCTGATTGCCGCGGGCTTCCGCCGCTACGGCTTTGACAAAGAGGCTCAGCAGGTGATGAAGGGCATTTTCGAGGCGGCAACCTATTTCCCCGACTACCGCCTGCCGGAACTCTTCGCCGGCTTCTCCCGACAAGAGTACGAGGTGCCGGTCGGCTATCCCGTCGCCTGTCACCCGCAGGCTTGGGCAGCAGGCTCAATCCCCTTCATGCTCCAGCAAATGCTCGGACTCGTGCCGGACGCATTCGAGAAGCGGCTGCGCGTCGTGCGGCCCTCGCTTCCGGACTTCGTGCACAATCTGGAGCTGCGCGGCCTGGACGTAGGCGACGCTCAGGTAGATCTCCGCTTCGAGACTACTACGGACATGCGCACGGCAGTCGATGTCTTGAAGGTTGAAGGCGATCTCGACATCTTTGTCCAGCCAGCAACGACCAGCGGCAGATGGGAAGAATCCGATGGGAATGACTAGTGCCAGCGATGAACATGAAGCAGAAGCTTCGGTCGAGATTCCCCGCGGCAGCCAGCGCCGGAGCCGGCCTAGCTGGTCAGCGCCGTGCCGATCAGCCCGCCGAGGAGCACGAGGAGGACGATGGTGGTAATGATAACGAAGACGCGGTCCTGCTCGCGAAGGAAGAAGAACACGCTCAGCGCTACCCGTGATATAGGCGTGAGGATCAGGGCGAACAGCCCTAGCTGGATCAGCGATTTCCCGTCGCCATGGCCGATGCCCCGGAGTATAGCGCCGAGGTCCGCCGCTGTCTTCTGCTGGTTGACCAGGTCCTTCAGCGACTCGCCCCCGCCGGGCCCTCTCACCAGGAACAGCGCCAGCCCTGCCAGGATAATCGCGGCTGACAGCAGGACGCCCGCCAGCAAGCCGCGGCTTATCCACATCTCCATCGGCCGTTCGCCATAGCGGATCGGCTCAGCTCCGTCGTTCATCTACGCGACTCCGATCCCGCGCAGTAGCATCTCGATGCCCACCCCCACCAGCACGGGAATGAATATCAGTCGCACCGTCACGTTGTGAATGCGCAGTAGAAGCTGCGCGCCGACAAGTGATCCTCCCAGGACGCCCAACGCCACCGGCGCTGCCACCACCGGCACTACATCGCCACGCCAGAAGTATACGCCGGCGCTTGCTGCCGCCGTCACGCCGATCATGAAGTTGCTTGTCGCCGTCGAGACCTTCATTGGCAAACGCATCGCCGTGTCCATCGCCAGCACCTTGAGAGCGCCCGCGCCTATCCCCAGCAGCCCGGAGAAGACGCCCGCGAAGTACATCATAGACAGGCCGGCCGGGACGCCCCGGACCTCATACGGCACTTCCCTACGGGCAGAGCGGTCCGGGTAGCTGCCCGCGAGATGCAACGCCCGCGCGGCACGGTCGCTCTCGACGCCGTGCGGCACCTCTTCGCCCAGCCTTCGAGCCGTAGGAATGGCGGAAAAGAGAAGAATTGCGCCGAAGAGAACGAAAAGGGCAGCGCCCGGAAGGTAGCCCGTGATCAAGGCGCCGGTCAGTCCGCCCAGAGTCGTTGCCATCTCCAACAGCATGCCGATGCGGATGTTGGTCAGGTGGTCGCGCACGTAAGAAGCCGCCGCACCGCTCGAGGTCGCGATAATGGAAACGATGCTCGCTCCAATGGCTACCCGGATGTCCAGCCCGAAGCCGACCGTTAGCAGCGGCACAATTAGCACACCGCCGCCGAGGCCCGTCAGCGATCCCATCAGGCCGGCCACCACGGCGGCCGCGAAGATGATGCCTATAGATTGATCAGTGGACATCCTTGTTTCTATCTGGTGGGTCAGGCTGAGCCGCAGGTGCAGGCGTTATGGTGGGCCCCATCGAAACGTCCCGCACCGGCCGGTCCCCACGCAAGGCGGAGAAGACGACGCCTATCGCCAGCACGGCTACCGCCGCGTAGATGGCTATGTGCAACCCATCCACAAACACCGGCGTCACCGCACCGCGGAGCGTAGGATTGTTGACGGCCGCCTCCAGGTCGCCGGTCAGCCCGTGCTTCGTCAGCTCCGAAGTCATAATCGCTCCCCAGACGGCAATGCCAACGGAACTGGCCGCGTTTCGCATCGTCGCAATGAACCCCGAGGCGATGCCGTATTGCTGCCTCGGCACGGAGGCAAAGATGAAGTTGTTGTTCGGAGACTGGAACATCCCCATTCCAACACCCATGAACAGCAGCGTACCGATGAGCGGGCCGTTCACCTGGTTGGGCGTCGTCACCCGTTCCAGCAGAAAGAACCCGACGGCGACAATCAGCAGCCCGGCCGTCGCCAGCCCGCGCGATCCGTACCGATCTGACAGACGCCCGCTGACCGGAGCCGCAACAGCCATCGCGAGAGGAACGGTCGTCAGCAACACACCGGCGCCGCGCGCGCTCATGCCGCGGACAAGCTGAAGATAGAATGGTAAGAGGAAGACCGGCACTTGCTGACTGGCAAAGCTACAGAAGAGCGCTGTTGAACCCGCTGAGAAGCCCCAGATGCGGAAAAGACTGAGCCGCATCGTAGGGAAGGCGACTCGAAGCTCCACGACGACAAATGCGACAGCCAGCACCCCGCTCAGCACTAACGACGCCAGAATGCCTGGCGACGACCATCCCAGCGTTACTCCCTGGTTGACGCCGAACAGGAGCGCGAAAAGGAAGGCCGCCCAGAGTAGAGACCCCTTCCAGTCGAAAGGTTCATTACGGTGCGCACCGGCGGTCGAAATATGGCTCTCTCGCAGGATAGCCATGGCCAGCGGAATCCCCAGCAGCCCGATCGGGATTGCGATCCAAAACACTGAGCGCCAGCCCAGGAAGTCGGTGAGCACTCCTCCGACGGTTGGCCCCGCAACCAGGCCGGCTGCCACCATCGTCCCGCTTATCCCCAGGGCGGTGCCGCGCTCCCTTTCAGGGAAAACGGCTGCCGTGATAGCGATGCTGTTCGCCTGCAGCATCGCTCCGCCGATACCGGCAAACGCGCGCGCTCCGGCTAGCGCCCAAACGTCGGGAGATAGCGAAGCCGCCAGGTTCCCGATTGTAAAGACGACAAAGCCGGCAATGTAGACCCTCTTCCGCCCGGCCAGGTCGGCGAGCCGCCCGAACGCCAGCAACAGCGACGTTATCGTGAGAAGGTAGGCCAGGATAACCCACTGAATGGTGTCGAAGCTCGTGTTGAGGCCGGCCATGATCCGCGGCAGCGAGATGTTGACGATGCTGACGTCAAGCGTCGACATGAAGATGCCGATAGACACGGCGCTAAAGGCCCACCACTTATGGTTGGGGCCCTCCGACGCCCGGCGCAGGGCATCAAGCAATCGCTGGAGCGGTCTAATGAGAGGCATGCTCATCCCTCAGGGTATCGAACTTCACGTTCCAGCGATAGTCATTACAATTGCCGTACGTAATAGAAAGGAGGGCTTGAGCCCTCCAGGTTCTGTCTTGCTGATTCCACCGAACGCCCTAGCTCTCCGGCTCTTGCTTTGTCCTCCGGCACACTTCTTCCAGCCACAGCGTCCGCTCGCATGCCTCCGCCGGCGTCGCCCCTACGGCGAACGTGCCGTGTCCTCGCGCTATCACCACCGGGCTCTCCCTCAGCGCCTTCGCGACGACTTCGGCCAGCGCATCAGAGCCGGAGGGCGCTTCGACAACGGAGACAGTTGGCGGTGGAAGCTCGATTCGCCTCGACGCGAGCGACACCGCAATCGTCGCCGGCGGATGCGCATGGACGATCGCGCGTGCGCTCGTCAGCCTGTAGATAAAACGATGTGCCGGGAATTCGACTGACGCACTTGGATCGGCCGGCCCATCCAACGCAACTTCGATGAGGTCGTTTGCCTCCAGATGCCCAAGCTCCGCGTCATGACGAGTAATTGTAATGATATCCCCGCTGCGCACGCTCAGGTTGCCGCTGTTCGCCTCGATCAAGCCCGCGTCGAGCAGTGCGCGGCCGGTCTCCTGGAACAACGGTAGCAGCTTCGAAGGCGCCGTCATCTACTGGGGGCTATCCTTTATCGATCCAGTAGTCGTACTTGTACAGGCCAAAGCCGTACGACGTAGGAGTGTAGCCCCTGATGAAGTCGTACGCCGCCCAGTAGCCGTATGGTTCGTAGAGGGTGAACGTCGGGCCGTGCCGAGCGAGCACCTTTCGCTGCGCGTCCTGCTCCAGCTTTATCCTTGCCTGATCGTCGATCGTCCCGTCTATTTGCTCGATCATCGCGTCGACTTCCGGGTCATCCACGCCGGTGTAGCCGATGTCCGTCTGCGTCCAGCCGTGGCTGTGGCAACTGTTAATCTGAATGTAGTCCGAAAGGTATCGGAGATGGCTGAAAGTCGTGGCCACCAGGTCATTGTTTGTCAGCGCGGCGAGCCAGGTGCCCAGGTCTGCGCCCTTCAGGTTCACCGTGATCCCGGCGTCCGCTAGGTTGCTCTGGATGATCGCTGCCCGGTCCGGGTTGTCCTGGTAGTTGGCGAAAGAGAGGTCGAACGTCAAGTCCGAAGCGTTCGCCGCCGAAAGCAATTGCTTGGCTTTATTGACGTCCCGCTGGTACGCCGCTTCTATCTCCTCTTTGGGCAACGCGGCCGGCCAGAGCGGGGGCACCGGTCCGGCAAGCTCAGCGTCCCCGAAGCACAGCTTGTCGATCATTTGCTGGCGATCGAGTGACAGATCGATTGCCTCGCGTATCCGCTCATCCTTGAACTGCGGGAACTTCACCGCATTCACGGAGATAACGCTGTAGAGTCGGTCCAGGAACTTCTGTACGGTTGTACCGCCAACGTTCTTCACGTTGTCCGCTGTCGGTCTGGTCAACGCATTGTAAGCGTCGATTTGGCCGGCACGATAAGCGGTCTGAGCAGCGGCGTCATCCGTATAAACCTTCAGGTTGATGCCGTCGACGTACGGGTAGTCGTGGTAGTAGAGAGGGTTGCGGACCACTTCCATCAATTCATTTGCACTGTACGACTTCAGAATGTACGGGCCGCTGCCCGCTACATTGCTCTTGAGATCGCCGTAGCTTTCGACAAGCTCCATCGCCATGATGGCCGTCAACGGGCTGCCGAGGTCCATCAGGAAGTATCCGTACGGCTTCTTCGTCGTCTCTTTGAACGTGCGGTCGTCTACCGCCTCGTACTTCTCCGTCCACTGATCCCAGGCTGTGCTCGCGCCGGGAGTCGCTCTTAACCGGTCGATGCTCTTGACGACGTCCTCGGCCACAACCGCCCGCCCATTCGTTGGCGCGATATCCGGGAACTTGGCGTCGCCGCGCAGGTGGAAGATCCAGGTGTTGTCGTCGGGCGTCTCCCAGGACTCCGCCAGGTCGCCGATCGTGGCGTCCGGCGTGTGCCAGTCAGTGGGTTGGACGACGTAACTGTAGAAGTAGGTAGCGTAAGGAACTCCCTCGGTCGTGTTCGGATCTAGGCCCAGAATAGGGGCAGGGTTATCGAGGTGGAGTGTGCCGCCCTCTTTTGGCTGACCCGCCGCACCCGTAGGGCCTGGAGTAAGCGATCCGCTCTGCTTGCTCGTTCCGCCGCAGCCGATGAGAATAAATCCGGCCGCGCCTCCGGCGGCTGCCGCACCGGCAAGAAAACTTCGACGCGAGATCCTTGTTCGGTAAAGCATGTTCATCCCCCTTTTCGCGGAAGCTGCAGTAGCCATTCTGTGACGAAACCGCGCCCCGTTCCGGCGTCTGATGCGTAGCTTACATCTGATGTCCGTTAAAACAAAGACTTCCTAACGTCAATCATGATTCTGTTTCAGCGGCCGCGAAACGCCGGGCTACCGCCGCGAGTTCGCTTCTCTGGTATACTCAGAACATGATGCGAGTGGTGGCCGTCCGGTACTGGCGGCAGACGGAGCCGCCTTGGGAACGCGGGAACGTCCCCTGGATCGTCCGGCTGGTAGTCCGCTGGGGCATAACCATGCTGGCGCTCTTGGCCGCCAACGCGGCCGTTCGCGGCGTCCACATCGACGGTTGGCAGGCGTTGTTGCCGGCCGCGGCCATATTCATGGTTGCGCGCGCCATCCTGCGACCGCTTCTGATCCTGCTGACCTGTCCCCTGGAGCTGCTGACGCTGGGACTGTTCACGATCCTCATCAACGTCGGCATCTTCGCCTTCACCGCCTGGTTCTCAGGCGAGGTCGGGGTAGGCTTTCACGTCGACGGCGCCGTAGCGGCCTTCTTTGGGTCGTTCGTGGTTTCCGGCGTTTACTTCGTCTTCTCGCTTATCCTGCGTCGCTGGCGTCGACGTCGCATGTGGGGCCGGTGGCGTCGCTGGCGACGAGGCGGCCCAATGAGCGACCGCGACCTCTGGGTCTAGCGACAGACCGGTCTCCCAACCGGAGGTTCTCCCCTCGAACCAATTCTCTTCGAGCCATCCAAACCTAACGTTGACGGACGCGACGCCAGGGGGCTCGTATTGTGACGAGCGCCAAGGCTAGAATCAGAAGCGTCCACAAGGGCGAAGCGCCGTTCCAGAGCGCAATGCCCGTGAGGGCAAACAAGCAGATAGCGATGGCGACGATCTCCGCGGCGCGTCCGGGCCACTGCGCCGCCGTACTCGCGACGATATGTCGGAGGAAGACGAGGAGCCCTTCCCATCCTTGCGACCAGCCCTCCGGTTCCGGCTGCATCGGCACCAGCTCCATCTGGGCGAGCCTGTCGCGGCTGGTAAGGACGAAGTAAGCCTCATTCAGTTCCATCAGGCGTTGTCGCGAATCCGGGTCCTGCTCTTCACTGTCGCGGTATCGGTGGGCGAGCTGCCAGTAAGCCTCCTCAAGCCGTTGCCGATCAGCGGGTGGCTCAACATTCAGAATGTCGTACGCTTCACTTCTCCTCATAGCTTCCACCACCTCTTACGTGGTCTCACTCAAAGAATCGGCCGGAAGGCACGCGAGCGCACTTGCCGAAGGAGCAGGAAGGCCAGCCCTCAAACGAGAGCCGGCCTCTTCGGATTCGTCTTGTCGCTGATTACTTTGTGAGAACGGTTATCGTGCAGGCAGACGTACGACCGATGACGTGCGTCAGCCCTGCTTTCGCGTTCGGCTGCTGCCTCCCACGAGGTCGCGAGCCATCACAAGCTTGGCCCCTTGCCGTTCAACTCGTAGTTGATGTCGATGCCGCTAATCCGTGCCGTAACCATCGTTGTCTCTTTTCGCTTCAGCGCCCGGCGACATGGAGCAGCCGCACGAAGTTCGTATGCCCGGGCGGTCCCTGCGGCGCCGTCCCCACGACCACGACGAGACCGCCGTCCTCGACGAGCTTTCGCGTCTGCAACTCGCGTTTGATGTGGTTGAACATCTCCTCGCCGCGGCCTTCCTGCTTGATCAGCAGCGGCACGACGCCTCGCCACAGCGCCAGCCCTCGCGCCACAGTCCCGCGCTGGGTCATCGCCAGGACAGGCGCCGGCGGCCGGAGCTTCGACAGTATCTGCGCCGTGCGACCGGATCTAGTATAGGCCGCGATCGCTTCGGCTTCGATATCACGGACAAGCGTCACAGCGGCGTCGCACACCGCGAGCGCGTGTGTTCTCCGGCGTGTCCGCATCACAACCGGTGGCATCGAAAGCGTCTCCGCCTCCTTGATGATTCTGTCCATCGCTTCGACGGCCGCTACCGGATACTTGCCCACCGCCGTCTCGCCGCTCAGCATCACCGCGTCCGTACCATCAAGCACAGCATTCGCCACGTCCGACGCTTCCGCACGCGTAGGCGACGGGTTGCGCGTCATCGAGTCGAGCATTTGCGTGGCAATAATCACCGGTTTCCCGTAGAAGTTCGCTCTTTCGACGATCCGCTTCTGCGCTACTGGCACGACCTCCGCCGACACCTCAATCGCCAGGTCGCCGCGGGCCACCATAACGCCGTCGAAGGCAAGGAGTATAGAATCGAGCCGTTCCAGCGCCCGTGGCCGCTCGATCTTCGCCAGCAGGATCGCCCTTCGTTTGCTCTCGCTGATGATGCGTCGCGCCTCGCGGGCGTCTTCCGGACCGCTTACAAAGCTAAGCGCAACCAGGTCGACACCGTGCGCCAGCCCGAAGCGCAGGTCTTCGCGGTCCTTGTCCGTCAGTCCGGCGATGGCAATTCGGGCGTGCGGGAGGTTGATGCCCTTGTGCTCGCTCAGCCTGCCGCCGTGCACGACCTTGCAGCAGACGTCATCACCCTCGACGCTCTCGACAGTCAACTGGATCAGCCCGTCGTTGATGAGGACAGGATCGCCCGCCTTGACTGCTTTCGGCAGCGCCGCGAAGTTTGTCGACACCCGCTCGGCCGTCCCAGCGACCTGCTCCGTCGTCAGCACGAACGTCTCGCGCTCGTGCAGAGTCACGGCCTTGCCGTCGACAAGCGGCCCCGTGCGTATGCGTGGCCCCTGCAGGTCCTGCATGACAGCGACGACGCGCCCCGCCTCGCGCGCTATGCGCCGGACCGATGCTATGCGGGTAGCATGGGAATCGCGGTCGTCGTGGGAGAAATTGAGGCGCACCACGTCCGCGCCGGCCTCGATGATGCGACGCAGCGTGTCCTCGCGGTCCGTCGCCGGCCCCAGCGTGACGACGATCTTCGTCCTTCGGAATGCGGACATCGTTCCTCCTTCTAGCGCATGATACCTTATGGCGCGCTGAAAGGGAGAGGCCCGGTATTCCGCCGGACTGTCGGACCTACTTCGTGAAGACGTTTATCGTGCAGGCGGAGGTCAATCCAATGACGTGCGCCAGACCTGCCTTCGCGTTCGGTTGCTGCCTGCCGCCCGACTCGCCGCGCAGTTGCCAGACGATCTCCGCGATGCCACAGCATCCCGTCGCGCCCAGCGGATGCCCACGCGAGAGTAAGCCGCCGCTGGCGTTCACGGCCGTCTTGCCGCCGATATCGAACTTGCCTTCCTTCAGGTAACGAGGGCCCTCGCCGTCAGGCGCCAGGCCCAAGTTTTCGTAGTGCACCATCTCCGCGGTTGCGAAGCAGTCGTGCAACTCAACCACGTCCATGTCCTTTGCGCCGACGCCTGCTGTCTCGTAGGCCTCCTTGGCGGCCAGACGCGTGCACAGGTTAATGTCGAGGATCGCCTCGCCGGTTTCGCTCCACGGGTCGCTCGTCAGAATCGACGCTGCGGCCTTCACCGCCTTGGACCCAAATTGCCGTACCTTCTCGGCCGAAGCGTAGATCACCGCCCCAGCGCCGTCGCCCGTCGGACAGCACATGTAGAGCGTGTTCGGCCAGGAAACCATACGCGCGTTCATGATCTCCTCCATGCTGAACTCTTGCTGGTATTGCGCGTACGGGTTGTGCACGGAGTTCTTATGGTTCTTGTAGGCGACGCGGGCGAAGTCCTCGAACGTCGTTCCGTATTTCCGCGCGTGATCGATACCCCACTGCGAGAAGACGGCCGGCATCATCTGTGAGCCCAGGACACCCTCCGGAACGTATGCCGGGTCCTGGCTGGCGTAGCGGCCAGCCCCCAACAGTCCGGCCTTGCCCATCTGCTCTGACCCGACCGCCATGGCAACGTCGAAGGCGCCCGAAGCGACGGACATGTATGCCTCGCGACAGGCAGTCGAGCCGGTTGCGCAGGCATTCATGACGTTTACTACTGGAACACCCGTCGCACCGACCTGACGCAGGATCTGTTGCCCGATCGGCCCGGCCAGGTTGCCGCTACCGACCATCTGAATCTCCTTCATGGTGATGCCGGCGTCTTTGAGCGCCGTGATCACAGCTTCGCTGGCAAGGTCTATGACAGTCTTCTCAGGGTAGCGGCCATACTTCAGCATGCCGACCCCGATAACGTAGACGTCCCGTGCTGGTTTCATTGCATTCGTCTCCTTTCGGGATCAAGCTCAGGCCGGCCGGTAGCGATAGGTGACTACGTCGTTGCCTTCCTTATCGGTGCGAATCTTCTCGGTGTACATCTGCATCCTCTTGCCGAGAAGCGGCACCAGTTTGTCCGGATCCGGCTCGATGCCGCCGAGGTTGGTGCGAACGGCCGTACCCTCGGGCAGCTCTACGATCGCGGCGATGAAGGGGGTCTCTACCGTCGGCAGCGACTGGTAGACGATGCTGAACGTCTTCAAGGTCCCGAACTCGCCGAATCGTATCTCCTCGAAGTCACCCACGGCATAGCAGCGCGCACAGGCTATGCGTTTGCCTAGGTACGCCGCGCCGCAGGCCTTGCACTTGCTTCCCCAAAGATAGGCCTTGTCACCGGGTGAGTCGGGCAATCGCAAGAACGGTACGATTGGGTTCTGCTTCGTCTCTTTGATCTCGGATTCACTCGCCAAGAGGACGCCTCCTTTCCGGGCTGGACAACAGATTGGTAACGCCAATCCTCTATCACCCTGACGTAAATGTCAACAACAACGCGGATCCACAGGGATCGGAAAGACGACGCTCTTCGCTGCCTTCCCCCGGCAAGAGCCTGTAAACGTTCGTGATCGAAGTGCGGCGGTACTTCATTGAAGCGAGGAACGCCAGCTCAGGTGCCTCGCTCGCCCGCTGCCGCCTTTCAAAGAAGCCGATCTTCTTCCCACGTCCCTCCCCAGCACCGTCCAACCGCAAGACATCGAGCACTTCCCCGATCGATTACGCCGCGCAGTCATGCAATTTCGGAGAGCTCTCCCTACTAGCAGCGTGATTTCGTGCTTTCGCCTTCGGCGAACGCAGACGGGGCGCGCCGTTCCAACACCGGCCACAATTAGCGGGTATACTATCGGAAACCGCTGCCAGGAGACGCGCATGTCCCGCTACATCCTCTCCCTCGATCAGGGTACTTCCAGCTCCCGGGCCGTCCTCTTCGACGAAGCCGGCAACCCTGTCGTCGACGCTGCTCAGCCCTTTCGGCAGATCTATCCTCGCGCCGGCTGGGTCGAGCACGACCCCGAAGAGATATGGTCGTCCCAGGTGGCCGCGGCCCAAGCGACGCTGCAAAAGGCATCGCAAGCAGGAATCAACGCATCGGACGTTGCCGCCATCGGCATCACCAACCAGCGCGAGACGACGATAGTTTGGGAGCGCGCCACCGGCCGCCCCGTCTACAACGCCATCGTCTGGCAATGTCGCCGGACTGCGCCTTTCTGCGACGAGCTTCGCCGCCGCGGCCTGGAACCGCTGATTCGAGATCGTACCGGCCTCGTCGTCGACGCCTACTTCTCCGGCACCAAGCTGCGCTGGATCCTCGACAACGTCGACGGCGCGCGCAGGCGGGCGGAACGCGGCGAACTCGCCTTCGGCACAGTCGACAGCTGGCTCGTCTACCGGCTGACCGGTGGCGCCCTCCACGTCACCGATGCTACCAACGCCTCGCGCACCATGCTCTACAACCTCCACGACCGTGCCTGGGACAAGGACCTTCTGCGCGAGCTCGACGTGCCTGCATCCGTCCTTCCCACCGTCGTCCCTTCGAGCGGCATCATTGGAACCACGGAGAGATTGTTGCTCGGCGTCGAGGCGCCGATTGCGGGCGTTGCCGGCGACCAGCAAGCCTCCCTCTTCGGACAGGCCTGCTTCCGGCCTGGCATGGCCAAGAACACTTACGGCACCGGCTCCTTCGTCCTCATGCATACTGGCCAAGCGCTGGCGAAATCTGAGACCATGCTTGCGACCGTAGCCTCGCAGCTCGGCGAAAGCGTGAGCTACGCTCTCGAGGGCAGCATCTTCATGAGCGGTGCCGCCGTTGCCTGGCTCCGCGATGGCCTCGGGATCATCGACAAGGCAGAAGAAGTCGAAGCGCTGGCCGGCAGCGTCGACTCCAGCGAGGGCGTCTACCTTGTGCCCGCCTTCGTCGGCCTCGGCGCCCCTTACTGGGACCCTTACGCCCGTGGCGCCATCTTCGGCATGACCCGCGGCACGACCGCCGCCCACATCGCCCGCGCCACGCTCGAAGCCATTGCCCTTCAGACTCGCGACGTGGTTGAGGCGATGGAACGCGAATCGGGGGTTGCTATGCCGGAGCTCCGCGTCGACGGCGGGGCCGCCCGCAACAACCTTCTCATGCAGGTCCAGGCCGACGTCCTCGGACGCCGCGTCCTCCGCTCCTCCGTCCTCGAAACGACGGCACAGGGAGCCGCCTTCCTTGCCGGACTCGGCGCCGGCTTCTGGTCGTCCACCGACGACCTGCAGCGCCTCTGGCGTCCCGACCGCGCTTTCGAACCCCAACTGGACGAAGCGGCCCGCGATAAGCTTTGCGCCGGCTGGCATCGCGCTGTCGAACGCGCCCGCCACTGGGCATCCGACTGACAGATCAACAGCCTCGCGCGGCTCCGCTCGGAAAGCAATCGATGCCGCTTTCATTTGCGCGCTGCAAGACACATTCCCCCCTTTGCCTGTAAGAAACATCCCCCTATACTCGACGTGATGAACTTCCGACGTGTCCTATTAGCGCTTCTTTGCTGCGCCGTATTCCTCAACGCGCCTACCGTGTCGGCTCGCCCATCCCCCGAGACAACTACTTCCATCGACAGAATCCTTGCCGCTCTGACGCCGGCCCAGGAAGTCGGTCAGCTGTTCATCGCTGGCTTCAACGGCGACCAGGTGACGCCCGACGTGCAGCAGTTCATCGCCTCTCATCAGCTCGGCGGCGTCTACCTCAGTCGCGAGACCTGCAATATCAATAACGGTACCTCCTCCGACCCGGCGGCCTGCGGCTTCGGCGATGACCCGAACCCCGACACTCCGGCTCAGGTCGCAACCTTGACCAACGACCTCCAGAAGGCTGCCTGTACAGCCACCACCGGCTCCATCGACGGCTCGCCGTTCTGCCTGCCGCTCTTCGTCAGCACCGACCACGAGGGCGACGACAGACCTTCGACGCGCCTGATCAACCGCTTCACGCCCATTCCCAGCAACATGACGATCGGCGCCACCTTTGATCCCAGTCAGGCAGAAAAGGTCGGCTGCATCGTCGGACAGGAACTCTCCGCCGTCGGCGTAAATATGCTCTTCGGCCCCGACCTCGATGTCCTCGACCAGCCCCGTTCCGGCGGCGCCGGCGACCAGGGGATTCGCGTTTTCGGTGGCGACCCCCGCTGGGTCGGAGAAATGGGCGAGGCTTACGTTCAGGGGGTGCAGGAATGCGGCGGCGGCCATCTAGCGACAGTCGTCAAGCACTTCCCGGGCCACGGCGAAAGTACCCGCTCCGTTGACTACGAGGACGTTCCTGTCGTCGTCGGCAAGACACTGGACATGCTGGCGCAGGTCGACCTCCTGCCCTTCATGACCGTCGCTCAGGGCAAGCCGGGCGATACCGGCACCGCAGACGGGATCATGATTTCGCACCTCAGCTACCCGGAAGTCGCCGGCTGCGAGGCAGGCACACCGGTTGGCTTCTCCAGCAGTTGCATGCAGTCCTTCTTCGGTTTTCCCGCCCTCTCTGCCTGGCGAACCGCCGGCGGCCTTACCGTCGCCGACGACCTCGCTGCCGGTGCTGTCGAAGCTTGGGCACAGGAGAAATTCCAGACCTACCCTCAGGGCGAAGTAGCCTTTGAAGCGCTGATGGGTGGCAACGATGTCCTCCCCCTCATCCGGCCCTGGCAGTGGCAGGACCTCCAGGCAACCATCGATTACATCGTCGCCCGCTACGAAGCGGACCCCGCGGTCAAAGCACGCGTTGACGATGCCGCTCGGCGAGTCCTGACACTGAAGTCACGCCTCTACGGTGGTCTCGATCCCGCGACCACAACCAGGATGCCCGATTACCAGGGCAAGACCGGCCAGCCCCAGAGCTACAGCGACATTACGTCCATCGCCGAAAACGCCATCACCCTCATCAAGCCGGCCACGACCAGTGCCCTGACCCAGCAAATGCCCGTCCCGAACACCGGCGACAAGATCCTCTTCGTCGAGTGCTGGGATGACCCAAACTGCGCCACGCCCGGCACCGACACCAGCTATCCGCCGCTCTGGAAGCGCGGCAAGCTGGCGGAACTTACGACCCAGATGTTCCCCGGCCGGATCGCGCCCGCCGATATGAACACGATCAGCTTCACTGACCTCGGGAATGTGCTTTCGGGGAAAGCGGACGGCACGATCAAAGCGGCCGTCGATGACGCCGATTGGATAGTCTTCGGCTTCCTGGAGTTGGACCCGGCCTATCCGGCTTCGGGCGTCTTGAAGGATTTCCTCGGACGCGGCCCGACGTTATTCGACTTGCGTTCGAAGAAGATCGTCGTCTTTGCCTTCAACTCGCCCTACCACCTCGATGCCGGCGAGCTACGCAACGTCAACCTCTTCGTCGCTGCCTACAGCAAGATTGAGCCTTCGCTGCGCGCTTCCCTCAAGGTGCTCTTCCAGGACCCAACCATCCTCCACGACGGCGCGACCAGCGGAAAACTGCCTGTCGACTACATCTATGAAGGCTATGTGGTGAACGACCTCAGCGAAAGCGTCAAGGCCGATCCTACGCAAACACCTGCCCTCAGCGTCGATCCTTCAGAGCTCGTTGCCGGCCAGGAGGCAACCTTCAGCCTCGCCGGCCCGCTACTGGCGAAGAATGGCCATCAGGTGCCCAATGGCGCCAAGGTCGACTTTGTCTTCCAGTTGCCGGACGGCACATCAAAGGACCTGACAGCCACAACGACAAACGGCCTAGCTTCAGTGAAGATCACGTTCGCCCAGCCCGGCAGGACCCAGCTGACCGTCAAGAGCGACGACCTCTCCTGGTCGCCGCCGGAGCCCTTCGACGTCCTCGGCTCAACCCCCGGCAACTCTAGCGGCGGCGTTGGGTATGCTGTCCCGCTTGCGCTCTCCCTCACCCTCCTTGCTCTCCTCGCCGCTGGCGCAGGCGGGGTCGTGGCCGTGCGAACGCGAAAGCGGCGGGCAGCTATTGCCGTCGCCGTGCCGGAAGCGGTAGCGGCCGGCGAAGCGGCGCCGGTGACAGAGCTTCTAGAGGAGCGCGAACTCCATGTCGACACCGTCACTCAGCGCGTCTTCGTCAATGGGAAGGAACTGTTGCCGCCGCTGTCACGCGAGCAGTACTCCCTACTAACCTTCCTCTTCGAGAATGCGGGTAAGGTCTGTCTGCGCGACGACATCATAAATCGCGCCTGGCCTGACGCCCTGGGCGGTGTCTCCGACGAGGCCGTCGACGCCCTCGTCCACCGCGTTCGCGACAGGCTTCGAGCGGCCGGCGCCTCCAAGCTGTTCATCGTGACAATAAGAGGCCGAGGATTTCGTCTCGACTTGTGACGAGCGGCGGCCCGCTCAGATCGCCGCCCGTTTGACCGCCCCACCGTCTACTGAAATCCCCGGCCATCGGTTGCAGATTAGCATTCGCCCCAGACCGCATCTTGACGCTTCGCCGTCGACACTCTTGCGCTTCCCCTACGATTCACTGAATCACCCTCCGTGGTTGGACGGATCGCCGGGTCGCGGACTAGAATGACGCCAACCGCAGCAGCAGGCGATGCAATGCTTCGAATGGACAACCGTCTCACAGAACTCGCCGGCGACATGCCTATCTTCGCCGACCCCGCGCGCGAGTATTGCTACCTCTCACGCGTGACGCGCTATCGGCGCATCGATGGCGGCGCTCGCTTCTCCGTCACCACGAATGACGGCCAGGAGATGACCTTCGAGGTCCGCTTCGTCTCGCCGCAGGTCGTGCGTCTCCGCTGCTACCGCCCCGGCGAGGAGCCACCGCTGACATCGGCCATGCTTGTCGGAGACGCCCTAAAGCACGCGGACGTCGACGTTGAAGTGCACGGGGGACGTATCGTTATCAGGAGCAGCGCCCTCGAGCTGCGGGTCGTGCGCAGCCCCTTCCACTACGGCGTCTTCAACCTGGCGGGCAAGAAGCTCTTCGTCCAGCAGATCGGTGACCTCGCCTTCGCGAAGCTCATCGTTCTGCCCGCGGGCTTTTCTCGCGACCAGCAGGGGCGCATCGCCTGCCATGAGAGCTTCGAACTGGCGCCGGATGAGCATCTCTTCGGCCTGGGACAGCAGTACGGTGTCCTCGACAAGCGGGGACAGCGCATTGTCGCCTGGTCACGCGACGCCTGGGGCACAAACACCACGACCGTCACCTACCACAACTCGCCCTTCTTCTGGAGCAGCCGCGGCTACGGCCTCTTTGCCCATCACTCCTCGAAGATCACCTGGGAACTCGGCAATCCATCCACCGTCAGCGGCTCCTTTCGCGTCGAAGACCCTTACCTGGATTACTTCCTTCTCTTCGGCGATAGCCCGAAAGAAATACTGGCCCGCTACGCCGAGGTCACCGGCAGGGCGCCCATACCGCCGCTCTGGTCGTTCGGCATCTGGCTGTCGCGCTGCATGTACCTCAACCGGAAGGAGGTCGAGGACACTGTCGAAAAAGCGCGCGAGCTTGGCCTGCCTTTCGATGTCATCCACGTCGATCCTCTATGGTTGGAGGGTCGCCGCAAGCATAAACGCGACGCCTGCCACTTCATCTGGGACGACGATGCCTTCCCCGACGAAGAAGGGCTCGTGCGATGGCTCGGCGAGCGCGGCGTCAAGCTCTCGCTCTGGGAGAATCCGTACGTCTGGAACGACACCGAAATGTTCCGCGAGGGTGTCGCGAAAGGTTACTTCGCCCTCAGATCGGACGGACAGCCGGCCCCGTCGCTCGAGAACTCGGACGATCCCGGGGACTCGCCAGAGAATGTTGTCGTCGATTTCACAAGCCCCAAGGCCGCCCGCTGGTGGCAGAACAAGCACCGGCCGCACTTGCGGAAAGGCGTCGCCGTGTTCAAGACCGACTACGGCGAGGGCGTTCCGCCCGATGCCCGTTTCGCTGATGGACACAGCGGTGCCGAAGTCCACAACCTCTACCCGCTGCTCTACACCCGCGCCGTCTTCGATGTGACGAAGGAGGAGCACGGCGAAGGCCTTGTGTGGTCGCGCTCCGGTTGGGCAGGTTCGCAACGCTACCCTGTCCACTGGGTCGGCGATACACAGAGCACCTTCGGCGGCATGGCGGGCGCACTGCGCGGAGGCCTCAGTCTCAGCGCCTCCGGTATTCCCTTCTGGTCGCACGACATCGGCGGCTTCATCAACCCTTACGGCTTCGGGCGCCCTCCGACCACGCTCTACGTGCGCTGGCTCCAATGGGGCTTGCTTTCGTCACACAGCCGCTTCCACGGCGTCCGCGAGAGAGAGCCCTGGTTCTACGGCGATGAGGCGCTTCGCATCGCCCGCGATTTCGCGCGCCTACGCTACCGGCTGCTGCCCTACTTATGGGCCTGTGCCCGCGAGGCGAGCGTCTCGCTGACGCCCGTCTGCCGCCCGATGTGCATCGAATTCCCCGACGATCCGCTGGCTGCCCACGTCGACACACAGTACATGTTGGGACCTTCGCTACTAGTAGCGCCCGTACTGAACGAGGAGGGGCGCTGCCTCGTCTACCTCCCGCCAGGTCGCTGGTACGACTTCTGGGATGGCTCAATGATCGATGGCAGCCGCTGTCTGGGTGTGACCGTGCCGCTGGAGCGCCTTCCCCTCTACGTCCGCTACGATTCGATACTGCCCCTCGGCGAAGACCGCGACTTCGTCGACCAGAGAGCGTGGGAACGTCTGCGGCTCGACGTTCGCGTCCAGACGCGAGCGTCGCTGGAGTTGCGTCCGCCGGCCGGCCCGCTGTCGGTGCGCGTCCGCCGCGCAGAAAGCAAGGTGCAACTGGAGATGCGCGGCGCTGGCCAGAGGCTGGAGGTGCGCCTGCTCGACCCCTCAACTGTGACCAACGTGGACTTCTCCGGCGACGTGCAGGGCGCGCATTGGCATAGCACGAAGCGTGGTGCCGTCATCCAGCTGACTACGCGCGGCCGCGCCCGCATCGATGTCACCATCTGATTGCGACAACGCCGTCAGTATTCCAAGATCGGGCATCAGGCAAACGGCGATTGGCCGATATTCTAGTGGACGGAGCCGTTGGGAGCACCGGTAGAAGCGGCGAAGCGCCCCTGGAGGAAGGGTCGGCGTTGTCAGACGTTGAACGACCTACGCGACGCGGGTCTTCCTTAGAGGAAGCCCCTGGTTGGCGACAGCCCGTGCCGGTAGAACGATCGCGCTCACTGCCGGTCAGACCCGTTGTTCCCAGAGTGCCGCGCGAGCTCAGGGAGCTTGAACGCTACCTGTTCCTCGCCTTGCTGCTTGCCGGGGCTACCCTGGGCCTTCTTGCCGCCGAGAAAGTCGAGCCCTCGCCCTACCTGTTCGCTACGCGCTTCATCATGACGTTCGCGGTCATCGTCGTTTGCGCGACCGCCATCTCCCGCTCGCGCAGCGCTCGCCGCGGACTGGTACGAAGCGCTCCTTCAAGCCGCGATGCCGTGACAGGCCTGCCCGACGAGCAATACTTCTGGCTGCGGCTTCGTGAGGAGCATGCCCGCGCGCAGCGTTACGGCGAGCCCTTCACCGTCGCCGTTCTCGATATCGGAGTTCTCGCTGACGTAAATCGCTCCCATGGCGAAGAGGGCGTGGAGGCGCTCCTCGCTCATGTCGGGCGGACTCTCGATTCCGCCAAACGCGGCTCTGACGTTGCCGTCCGCCTCACCGACGACGAATTCGCCCTACTCTTGCTCGACTGCGACCGCAACGGTGCTTCTGCCTTCGTAAATCGGCTCCAGCAGTACCTCAACGGCGAGCCAGCGCACGTCATCTACGGCGGCCGCACTCTCAGCATTCCGCTGGGCGCATCCATCGGCATCGCCGTCGTCACCAGCTACGACACAAGCTCAGAAGAGCTCGTGGCACGAGCCCGTCAGAGCCTCGCTGCAGCCAAAGAAGAGAAGGCCCTCCAACAGGAGCGCTGGGCAATCTAGGACAGGCCCAGCTGGCTTCTCGGGCATTTGCGTTCTGTTCGCTTCCCAGTGAATTCAGTCATTGAAAAGCCCCTCCCGCTATGCTAGCGTAGACTTATGGCAGACGATCCCGTCATCGTCGTCGAGGCGCTCGTAAAGCGCTATGGGTCGCTGGCCGCCCTCGACGGAATCGACCTGCAGGTAGAGCGTGGCAAGGTCTTCGGCCTGCTCGGCCCCAACGGCGCGGGCAAGACAACCGCTGTCCGCATCCTCACAACCATCATTCGACCCGATGGCGGCAGGGCTTCCGTCCTCGGCTACGATGTCGTCCGTCAAGCCGGCGAGGTGCGCTACAGGATCGGTCTGGCCGGCCAAAACGCCGCCGTCGACGGTAACCTGACGGGTCGCGAAAACCTGCGCCTTGTCGGACGCCTCACCCAACTCCCCCGCGACCGTATAGCCGCCCGCGCGGACGAGCTCCTCGAACGCTTCGGTCTCGCTGGCGCTCGGGACCGTCTCGTTCGCACCTACTCCGGCGGCATGCGCCGCCGCCTCGACCTTGCGATCCTCTCGTCCATTCACCGCAAGTCGTTTTCCTCGACGAGCCGACAACCGGCCTCGACCCAGAGGCCCGCCTCGATCTCTGGCAGGTTATCCGCGAGCTGGTCTGCGCCGGCACCACTGTCCTTCTGACCACTCAGTACCTCGAGGAGGCGGACCGGCTCGCCAACCGCATAGCCGTGGTCGACCAGGGCAAGGTCATCGCCGAAGGCACCTCAGCAGACCTGAAGGCACGCCTCGGCGGCGCGATGTTAGAGGTGAGCACCGCCGACGAGTCCGCCGCTCGGCAGGCCGAAGCCCTTCTCGCGCCATTCTCGCCGGAGCGTGATAACACCACCTTGCGCGTCCGTGGCGTTGGAGGCCCCCGCATCTTCATCGACGCCCTCTGCAAGCTGGAAGATGCCGGCCTGCTGCCGACGACCATGGCTGTCAAAGAGCCCAGCCTTGACGATGTCTTCTTGACACTCACCGGCCACCGCCTCGAGTCGGAAGGGAAGAAAGATGGAGATTGCTCGGGCGACGCCGAGCAAGCCGGCGACAACGGAGAACCGCAATGACGGCAGGACTAATCGCGCCGGCCAGGCCAATTCAGCACCACGGCTTCGACAAAGTGCCCGCGAGCGTCGCCGACATTCTCGCCATTGCCCGAAGAAACCTCTTAGCCTACATGCGCGTGCCGCAGCTCGTCATCTTCTCGACTATCCAGCCGGTCATCTTCGTGCTCCTGTTCCGCTACGTCTTTGGCGGCGCCATCCACATACCGAACGTCAGCTACGTCGAATACTTGATGCCCGGCATCTTCGTCCAGACCGCCGTCTTCGGATCCATGGGTACTGCCGTCGGCCTTTCGACCGACCTCAACACCGGCTTCCTCGAACGCTTGCGCTCCCTGCCCATGTCCCGCGCCGCCGTCCTCGCCGGCCGCACCCTCGCTGACCTCGCGCGGAACGTCTTTGTCGTAGCGATCATGGTTGCCATGGGCTTCGCCGTCGGCTTCCGTCTCCACACCAGTGTGCCGCAGTTCATAGGCGCTCTGGCGATCGTGCTGCTCTTCGGCTTCGTCCTGTCCTGGATAATGGCGACCATCGGCCTCTTCGTCGGCGAGCCCGAAGCGGCTCAGGCCGCGGCGTTCCCACTTATCGCTCCCTTCGTCTTCGCTTCCAACAACTTCGTGCCCGTCAACACTATGCCCGCTTGGTTGCGCGTCTTCGCCGAACACCAGCCCGTTTCCATAGTGACTCAGGCCGTGCGCGTCCTGGTTCTTGGCGGCTCTGCGGGCATAGACGTCCTCAAGGCACTGGCCTGGATGGCGGCAATTCTGCTCGTCTTCATGCCCCTTTCCGTTTGGCGCTACCAGCGCAGCGCCTAGCGACTCACCTCCGCGTGACTTCCTTCCGAATACCTTGCGATTGAACGCCGCCTGTTGTTAGAATGCAGCCGACCGTCCCGCTTTCCCCTCTGCCGGCAATCGGGAACGGCGTCGCCGAGGGACGGGCGTCAAGATGGAGCTAGCAAGCCGGCTAACCCTGGAGAGTGCAAACGTGGGCAAGATTAATGTGGCCATCATCGGCGTGGGGAACTGCGCTTCCTCGCTCGTGCAAGGCGTCCACTTCTATCGAGACGTCGCTGATTCCAAGCAGATTCCCGGCATCATGCACGCCAACTTGGGCGGCTACCACATCGGCGATATCAACTTTGTCGCCGCGTTCGATATCGACGCCAACAAAGTCGGCAAGGATATCTCTGAGGCCATCTACACGCCCCCTAACAACACCTTCAAATTCGCCGAAGTGCCGAACATGGGCGTTCGCGTCAACCGCGGCATGCTCCATGACGGCCTCGGCAAGTACCTCTCGGAGATCATCACCAAGGCGCCCGGCCCGACCGATGACATCGTCGGCATCCTCCGCGACACAGAGACCCACGTCGTCCTTAACTACCTGCCCGTCGGCAGCGAGGAGGCGACGAAGTGGTACGTGGAGCAGGTGCTCACCGCCGGCTGCGGCCTCGTCAACTGCATCCCCGTTTTCATCGCCCGCGAGCCCTACTGGCAAAACCGTTTCAAGGAGCACAATCTCCCCGTCATCGGCGACGACGTCAAGTCACAGGTCGGCGCCACCATAGTCCACCGCGTCCTGACCCGCCTCTTCCGCGACCGCGGCGTCCGCATCGACCGCATGTACCAGCTCAACTTCGGCGGCAACACCGACTTCCTCAACATGCTGGAGCGCGAACGCCTGGAGTCGAAGAAGATTTCGAAGACGAACTCCGTCACCTCGCAGCTCGACTACGAGATGCCGGCCAACGACATCCACGTCGGCCCCAGCGACTACATCCCCTGGCTGCTCGACCGCAAGTGGTGCCACATCCGGATGGAGGGAACGACCTTCGGCAACGTCCCGCTCAACCTGGAACTGAAGCTTGAGGTGTGGGACAGCCCGAACTCCGCCGGCGTCGTCATCGATGCCATCCGCTGCTGCAAGCTGGCGCTCGACCGCGGCATTTCCGGCGCCCTGATTGGGCCTTCGTCCTACTTCATGAAGTCGCCGCCCAAGCAATTCACCGATGACCGTGCCCGAGCAGCGGTGGAGGAGTTCATCGCCAAAGGCAAGGCATGATTGTCTACTGGATATTCAGGGGCATTGTTATTATTGGGCGTCCCTTTCCTCCCGAAGTCGGTTACTTCTTCGCTCGCATCTGCGCCGACATCTGCTACATCTTCTTTCGCGGCAAGCGGCGTGCCCTCAACTCGGCTATGGCCCGTGTCCTCGAGACCGACGACCGGGGACAGATAAGCCGGGCCTCGCACGCCTCGTTCCGCAACTTCGGCAAGTACGTCATCGACTTTATCCACTTCCTCGATTCAACCCCAGAAGAGGTGCGCCGTCGCATCGTGTTCGACGACTTCGAACGCATGTACGCCGTTAGGGACGAGAACAAAGGTGTGATCTTCATCACCCTCCATTACGGCAACTGGGACATGGGCGCCGCCGGCCTCTCCGCCTACGGCTTTCCCGTCAACGTCGTCGCCGAAACCTTCACCCATTCACCCATGAACGCCTTCATTCAGGGATCGCGCAAGCATCTCGGTATGAAGGTCACGCCGATGGAGCGAGTGGGTCCCAGCGTCATTCGCGCCCTCAAAAAGGGCGAATTTCTGGCCCTCCTCATCGACGTTCCGGAGCCCGGCGGCACCGTGCCCGTCACCTTCTTCGGCGCCCAGACAGAAGTGCCGATAGGACCGGCTCGCATCGCCATCCGTAGCGGCGCGCGCCCCATGCCCGCTATCATCCTCCGCATCCGTGGCAAAGAGGAGATGGTTCGCCCCATCATCGACTTCGACCTGACCTACGAGAAGTCCGGTGACGAGGACGAGGACGTGCGCCGTCTGACGCAAGCCATCATGACCTCCCTGGAGCGCCTCATCCGCATCGATCCCACACAATGGTTCATCTTCCACGACATGTGGAACCGCAATCACAAGGCGGCCCGGCCCGAGACGGCGCTGGCGCACAAGTCCTGACCGGCGGGCCTCGCTATGCTCACTTACCTTGCTCTCCTTTTCGCATACGGGGTCTTGAGTTGGCTGCCTACCTCCGCCGCCTACTTCATCGCCGATAGCATCGGCACCATCATGTACTTCCTCTCACGCCGTCTTCGAAGGAACGCCCAAGCGAACATGCGGCAGGTCATGGGACCCGACGCCCCGGCGAAACAGGTCCGGCGCGCTGCCCGTCGCTCTATCCGCACTGCCGCCCGCTACTACGCCGACCTCGTCCGCACCCCTCGCGTCAAGATCGACCGCTTCTACGAGCAGCGCATCAACATGGTCTCTGGGCTCGAGGGGATCCGCGAGGCCATAGCGACGAAGCGAGGTGTCATCGTCGCCAGCGGCCATTACGCCAACCCTGAAATCGTCCTCCAGGTGGCCGTCCACTTGAAGATCCCGACCTTCACCCTGACAGAGCCGCTGAAGCCGCAGCGCCTGTCCGACCTCGTCCATAAGCTGCGCTCCAGCCACGGCGAGACCTTTCGCCCGCTTAGCCTATCCGCCCTCCGCGAGGCCGTACGCTGGCTGCGACAGGGCCAGGCCCTGCCGCTCCTTTGCGACCGCGACATTACGAATACGGGGATGGTGATGCCGTTCTTCGGCGCCGAGACGCGTGTCCCTGTGGGCGCGGCGGAACTGGCGCTGCGCACCGGCGCCCTGGTCGTGCCCATGTTCTGCCGGCGGACGAAGGGCAACCGCTTCGACGTCTTCGGCGAGCCGCCGATGGAGATGATCTCTACCGGCGACCACGAAGAGGACCTCCGAACGAACACTCTCCGCATCTTGGCTGCCATCGAGCGCTGCGTTCGCGCCGACCCCGGCCAGTGGTTCGTCATGGAATCGATCTGGCACCCGAAGAAGACGCAGGACAGGCATTCCCTGGTTCGCCAGTCGGAGAATCCCGGAGTATAATAAGGCAGTTGTTCGCGTCCACCCCGTGGACGCGACTTGACTTGATACAGGGAGCGCAATGCCAAACCAGGGCATGATCCGGCAGGAGATCGCCGACCTCGTGACCGAAGCCGCACAGGAGGCACGCGAAAGCGGCGCCCTGCCGTCGGTCGCCCTGCCAGACGTCGAGATCGAACGCCCTCAGCGCCCTGACCACGGCGACTACGCCTCCAGCCTCGCTCTCCGGCTCGCCCGCGCTGCCGGCGCCAAACCGCTCGACTTAGCGGACGAGATCGCGAAACGCATCAAGCCGCACGATGCCGTGGGTGAGGTAAGCGTCGCCGCGCCCGGCTTCATCAACTTCCGTCTCAGCGAGTCCTGGCTGGCGCGTCAGGTCGACGAAATCCGCTCCGCCGCCGACGAGTTCGGCTCAATCTCCCTGGGTGGCGGCAGAACCTTCCAAGTTGAGTACGTCAGCGCTAACCCAACCGGCCCGCTGCATGTCGGCAACGGGCGTTGGGCCGCTATGGGGAGCACCCTTGCGCACATTCTAGCCGCCGCCGGCTACCGCGTTGAGCAGGAGTACTTTGTCAACGATATGCTGACACAGGTGGAGACGTTTGCCCGAACGCTTTACGCCCGTTATCAGCAGCTCTTTGGCATCCCTGCCGACATTCCCACCGACGGCTATCCCGGCGAATACGTCATCGACCTCGCAGAGGAAATCCGCGCCGAGCACGGCGACCGCTTCCTGGGCCCCCGCGAATTCGGGCCAGATCCGCCGCCCGAGTTCCGCACGATCGGCATCACCAGAATGCTCGATTCCATCGCCGCCGACCTGGCGCAAATGCGCGTCATCTTCGACCTTTGGTTTCGCGAATCCAGCCTGTACGGTCCCGATAGCCGCTACGAAAAAGCGATGTCGCTCCTGCGTGAGCACGGCTACGTAACTCAGAAGGAAGGCGCTATCTGGTTCACCAGCAGCGCCTTGGGCGAGGACAAGGACAACGTTCTCGTGCGTTCAACCGGCAGTCCAACCTACTTCGCCTCCGACATCGCTTACCATTACGACAAGTTTTGCATTCGCAACCTCGACCGCGTCGTCAACATCTGGGGTGCCGACCACCAGGGCCACGTCTCACGGCTAAAGGCGGCGCTGGCAGCAATGGATATCGACCCCGCCCGGCTTGACGTTATCATCGGCCAGCTCGTGACCCTCAGGCGCGGCGGCGAAGTCGTCCGCATCTCAAAGCGTGCCGGCGAGATAGTCTCCCTGCGCGAGGTCGTCGACGAGGTCGGCGCCGATGCCTGCCGCTTTTTCTTCCTCACTCGCTCCGCCGACGCAACCGTCGACTTCGACCTGGAGCTCGCCAAGCAGCACACCGCCGAGAACCCCGTCTACTACGTCCAGTATGCCCATGCTCGTATCGCCGGCATTCTGAACCTCGGCCTGGAGCGCGGTATCGACTACTCAGACGGCGACGTGACCCTCTTGACGCATCCCGCCGAGATGGCGCTAATCCGTAAGATGCTGCGGCTACCGGAGTTGGTGGAGTTGATGGCGCGGACACTGGAGCCGCATCACCTGACTCACTATGCGCTGGAGCTTGCCACCGTCTTCCACGACTTCTACGAGAAGTGCCGCGTCGTTACCGACGATATCCCGTTGACCAAGGCGCGGCTGAAGCTGGTGGAGGCCTCGCGAATCGCCCTGGGTCGCACCCTCTCCCTCATGTCCGTCACCGCTCCCGACAGGATGTAGCACTTCGGCCTCTTTCCGCACGCAAAGAAAGACGGCGACAAAGCCGCCATCCTTCAGTTCCGCGAAGGCCGAGACCTACCAACGAACCAGTCGCTTATGTCCTGGGCTACGCCTTGCCGATCTTATACATCTTGGTGCCGCACACCGGGCACACACCCTTGGTGGCCGGCTTGCCGTTCTTCATTGTCACCTTTTCAGGGTTCTTCATTTCTCTCGCGGTTCGGCACTTTAGGCAATATGCCTGCATTGTGTTCACCCCTTTCCTTCTTTTTCTGGCCGGCTAACCGACCATGTGAACCCGCATGTGCCTTGGTGTCCCGGGCAGCACGCGAATCTGCATCTTACATTGCATTGAATCATAACCATTTCGCAGAGCTTGTCAAGAGATTCAGCCCAGATTTGGTCGAAAACTGTCCCTATCAAGCTCAAGCGGAGCTTCCTTCGGCTTTCAGCACCTTTGTGGGCTGCCAGACACTACCTCCTCCGTATTGCAATAGCGCGATCAAACGCCCATCGAGCGAATACGCCCGGCACAGCGTTCCTTCCGCGAGAGTGGCGGCTCGCACTTCCCGAATAGACGCGAGGTCGAGCGCACGCCCATGCTCAATGCCGATCGCGTTATCCTCACCCAGTATCGCCGCATGCCAGTCTAGCAGGACGCTGTCGACCGGCAGAAGCAGGTCCTTCCAGTTCCCCTCATCGAACGCCTTTCGCAGCGACTCCATATCGGCGGCTTCCTGAACACGGAACGGCCCAACGGCCAGCCGCATCAGGGACTCCAAATGAGCACCGCAACCAAGTCGCTCGCCCAGGTCCTGCGCCAGGCTCCGGACGTAGAAGCCGCGCCCACAATCAACCTCCAGCGTCAGCGACGGCGGCGCGAACTCGGTCAGCTCCAACCTGTAGACCTGCACCACCCGAGCTTCTAGCTCCACCTTGCGGCCCGCGCGCGCATGCTTGTAGAGCGCCGTGCCCTCGCGCTTCAGGGCGCTATACATTGGCGGCTTCTGCCTTAGGACGCCGCGAAACGATTCCAGCGCCCGCTCCAAGTCTTCGCGCTTAACGGACGAAGCGTCGGCCGTTGTGACGATAGCACCGTCAGCATCATAAGTATCAGTCGTGATTCCGAGGCGGATTCTGGCGCGGTAGCTCTTGGGGGCGTCCAGCAGGTATTCGACGATACGGGTCGCGTGGCCGAGGCAGACCAGTAGCACGCCTTCCGCTGCCGGGTCCAGCGTGCCGGCATGTCCGACACGCTTCACCTCGCTCTGTCGCCGCACGAAGGCGACGACGTCGAAAGAGGTCCAGCCCGCTGGCTTGTTGACGTTCAGAATGCCGTCCGCCGTCAAGACGAAGGCTTCTCCTGCTCCACTTCGTCCAGCAGTTCCAGGACGTGCGCGCCCCGCTCGATGGAATCATCGCGGCGGAAGCTCAACTCCGGAGTCCGACGCAGCGCCAGTCGGTGGCCGATTTCACGCCGGAAGAATGAGGAGGCGGCTTCCAGACCCTTTAGGGCGCCTTCCCTTTCCTCCTCGCTGCCCATCACGCTTACATACACTTTTGCGTGGCTGATGTCGGCGGAGATTTCAACCCGCGTGATCGTAATGAACACGCCCAGGCGCGGGTCCTTGATCTGCCGGCGAAGAATGTCGCTTATCTCGTCGCGAAAGGCGTCGTTGAGGCGGGCTATGCGTCTGCTGCTCATGGGGATCCTGAAGGCTGCCTGGACTTAACGGTTCGCCGCTAGTTGGCGCGTTCGCGGTGATAGAACTCCAGGACATCGCCCACCTGGAAGTCGTCGAAGTTGTTCAGCGTTATGCCGCACTCATAGCCGGCCTGCACCTCACGGACATCGTCCTTGAAGCGACGCAGGCTCGAGATCTCGCTGTCGGCGACCACCTCGCTCCCGCGCATGACCCTGATGAGCGAATTGCGGTTCACCGTGCCATCGCGGACATAACAGCCCGCGATGTTGCCCTGCCGGCTGACCTTGAACATCTGCCGCACCTCAACATGACCATCCACAACGTCCCTGAACACCGGTTCGTGCAGCCCTTTCAGAGCCTTCTCCACATCTTCCACTAGCTCGTAGATGATGTTGTAGAGATTGATCTCTGCGCCCTCAATCTCTGCCAGCCGCATCGCGCCCGGCTCAGGCCGCGTGTTGAAGCCAATAATGATCCCCTTAGAGGCGAGCGCGAGCATAACATCGGATTCGGTGATGCTGCCGGAGGCGGAGTGGATTATCTTCACATGGACTTCGCTCGTGCTCAGTCGCTCCAGCGACGTTCGGATCGGCTCCACGCTTCCCTGCACGTCGGTCTTGAGGATGACGTTCAGCTCCTTCACCTTGCCGGCGCTTATCTCGCCAAAAAGGGTGTCCAGGCTTAAGGCGTGGTGCTCGCGGAAAGCAGCCGCTTCGCGCTGGCGCTGCCTCTGAGTGACGATAGCACGGGCGCTGTGCTCGTCCGGCACAACAGCAAACACCTCGCCTGCGGCCGGAACAACGCCCAGTCCTAGAACCTTCGCCGGCGACGACGGTCCCGCCGACTTTATTCGTCGCCCCTGCTCGTTAAACATCGCCTTCACCCGGCCGAATGTCTCACCTACGACCGCCATGTCGCCCTGGTTGAGCGTTCCCCTTTGCACCAGCACGGTCGCAATCGGGCCGCGGTTCGTGTCCATACCCGCCTCAACGACGACGCCGCGAGCGGGACGGTCGGGGTCAGCCTTCAGGTCGGCGACCTCCGCCACGACCAGGATGTTCTCCAGCAGGTTCTCGATCCCTTCTTTCGTCTTCGCCGATACCGGCACGCAGATCACGTCGCCACCCCACTCTTCGAGGACGAGGCCGTGCTCCGCCAGCTGTTGCTTCACGCGGTCCGGGTTCGCCTGCGGCAGGTCGATCTTGTTCAGTGCGACGATAATGGGCACGCCGGCTGCCTTCGCGTGGTCTATCGCCTCGACGGTCTGCGGCATCACGCCGTCGTCTGCCGCCACTACTAAGATAGCGATGTCGGCGACGCGGCCGCCACGGGCCCGCATTGCCGTGAACGCTTCATGGCCCGGCGTGTCGAGGAAGGTGATCTTCTGGTTGTTGACCTCTACCTGATAGGCGCCGATGTGCTGAGTCATGCCGCCCGCTTCGCCGCCGGTGATATTGCTTTCGCGGATGACGTCCAGGAGGCTTGTTTTGCCATGGTCGACGTGCCCCATGATAGTAATCACAGGTGGCCGCGGCTGAAGGTTTTTGTCCTCCTCCGCTTCGATAACCGGCGCCGGTGCTTCCGCAGTTTCAGGAGTCACGGCGGCCTCGAGGTGCGCAGCAGGCTCCGGCTCAAAACCCAGGTCATGGGCGACTATGGCCGCGGTGTCGTAGTCAATAACCTGGTTGATGCTTGCCATCACGCCGCTCTTGATGAGCTCTTTGATGACTTCAACCGGCGATAGCCGCAGCAGATCGGCCAATTCTTTGACAGTGAGAGTTACAGGTAACTCAACCGTCCCGCCGTCTTCCGGCGGCGCTGTTGGGACGGGCGCCGTCCGGGTAGCCGGCGCAGCCCTGGGAGTGCCGCGATTCCGCGGTGCTGGTCTCCTGCCCCTTGTTTGTCTAACGATTGTCTTAATCCTCTGCTATTTCTTCCGCGAATGCCTTCAGCTTATCCCTATCCGCGTCCCACAGCTTGACGCGAAGCGCACGTGCGAGCGCGTCTCTTCTTAGCGCCTCCTGCCAGCACTGCCGACGGCGACAGATGTAGGCGCCGCGTCCGGCCGCTTTGCCCGTCGTATCGACTTCGACGCTCCCCTCCGGCGTCCTCACTATCCGGACGAGTCCCCTTTTCGCGCCGGTCGTCCGGCAGGCAATGCAGGTCCGAAGGGGCACGTGCTTGGCCTTCGTCTGCACGTTCTTATTCATCTCAGCCCTAAGGCAAATATTCCTCGAGGTCTTCGTCCTCGTCCTCGATGATCGGACGTCGCGCCTTCTTCGCCCGCTTGGCCTTCGCCGGCGCTTCGAGTTCCGGCTCTTCCTTCGTGGCGCGGCCTCCCTTGCCTGCTTTTGCCTTCTTGCCCTTGGCTGGCGCCTCGACTGCTGCCGGCGCCAGTATCTCCTCGGCGAAGCGAATGCTCGGCTTTCGAGCCTCTTCCGGCGCGGCTGCCACGGCGGCGGCCTCCGCCTCCTCGGCAACTGCTGCGACCGGCGTCGCCACTTCCTCTTCAAACGCGAGGGCAGCCTCTTCTTCCGGCGGCAAGATAGTCTCGATTTCGGCGGCAACCTCCACCGGTTTCGCTTTCCTCGCTCGCGATGGCTTTACCGGAGCCGCTTCTGGCTTCTCCTCCATGACTTTTACGGCTTCAACCACCGCGCCGCTGGCCCGCTCCTGCTGGGCTATCGTCTCGCTACGGATATCGATGCGCCAGCCGGTGAGCTTGGCAGCCAGGCGCGCATTCTGGCCCTCCTTGCCGATGGCCAGCGAAAGCTGCCGGTCGGGAACGACGACCGATGCCGTATTCTCGCCGGCATCGACGCTCACTCCCAGCACCTGCGCCGGGCTAAGCGCGTTGGCGACGAAGCGCGATGGATCGGGGTCCCACTGGACAACGTCGATGCGCTCGCCCCCGAGCTCGTTCACGATGTTCTGAATCCTGATGCCGCGCAGGCCCACGCAAGCGCCGACCGGGTCAATGCCCTCCTGTGACGAGTACACGGCTACCTTGCTGCGATGTCCCGGCTCGCGCGCGATGGACCGCAGCTCGACCGTTCCCTTGTATATCTCCGGCACTTCCAGCTCGAAAAGGCGTCGCAGCAAGTTCTTATGCGTCCGCGAGACGGTGACCTGCGGCCCCTTACTCGACTTGATGACCTCTAGAAGGTACAGCTTCAGCCGCTGCCCGGGCCGATAATGCTCCGTCTTAACTTGCTCCGGCGCCGGGAGCACAGCTTCCGCCTTCCCGAGGTCGATGATGACGTTTTTCCCCTCGAAGCGTTGCACCATGCCGGAGACGATGTCGCTCTCCTTGCCGGAGTACTCCTCGTACACGACCTCACGTTCAGCTTCCCGAAGCCGTTGCAGGACTACCTGCTTGGCCGTCTGGGCAGCGATGCGTCCGCTGTCGTGGGCAACGGTCTCAATATCGATGTTGTCGCCGATCGCCGCATCGGGCTTGAAGGCGCGCGCCTCCTGCGCCGTCATCTCCACGCGCGGATCGGTCACCTCTTCGACGACAGCCTTGCGAGTATAGACGCGCACGGAGCCGTTCTCGCGGTCAATGCGCACGACGACGTTGGCGGTTGCCAGATTGTCCTTCTTATAGGCGGAAGCCAGCGCTGCTTCCACCGCCTCCAGAACCATCTCTTTAGGAAGGTTCTTTTCCGCGGCGAGCTGAGTTATCGCCACAAGAAAATCGCTCTTCATACGCCTCTCTATAGCCCCTCAGCCGAACTATTGTCCGGCAACAAAAAAGTGGGTCGAACCCACTCCCGAAGAGTTCCCTAACTCGCCTCAAATATTAGCACTCCATTAGGGCGATTGCAAGCGTCGGCGATGGATGTTTCAGATTCGCCGAATGCCCTCACCGGCAGCGCCAGACCAGCGGCTCTACGGCCAAAATGTCGCTTCGGGTAGAATGACGTTGGTTCAGGAGGGGTCGCGTGTTAGGGTTTGGCTGGCGAAAGGAAGAGTTCCGAAAGCGCTGGTATCCGCCGGAGTTCCGCGGCATGTACCAGCGTTTCGAAGACCGGCTCTGCGAGTCTATCCCACCCGGCTCGACAGTGCTCGACGCCGGCTGCGGCAGTGGCCGCATCTTCCAATATCAACTCGGGGAGGGCTGCCGGATTATCGGCTTCGACTTGGGCACGGAGCTACGGGACAACCCGAACCTCGACGACCGGCTCCAGGCCGACATCCTGCGCCTCCCCTTCGCCGCCGCCTCGTTCGACGCCGTCCTCGCCAGCCACCTGATGGAGCACCTCCCGCAGCCTGAGCGGGCACTGAGCGAGGTCGCGCGCGTGTTGAGGCCGGGCGGACGCTTCCTGCTGCTAACGCCGAACCGCTTCCATTACGTCCCTCTGGTCGCCTCGCTCGTGCCACAGCGATTGCACGTATGGTTCAATCGCCGTCGGGGCGTCCCCGAGCGCGACATCTTCCCAACGCTTTATAGGGCCAACACGGCAGGCAGACTGCGACGGCTCCTGGAGAAGGCTGGACTGAAAGTCGAACGACTGGAGCGCTTCGAGACGGAGCCGGAGTATCTTGCGTTCCATCCCTGGTCGTACGCCCTGGGGGTAGGCTACGAGCGGCTGGTGAACCGCGTCGGGACGCTGGCGCCGCTGCGCGTCGGGATCATCGCTGTCGGCAGGAAACCGGCTTCCCTGAAACCCCGATCTGAGTAGACAGGCATCTACGGCAGGGCTATACTCGCGCCAACGCCCGGCCTCACTCCCAACAAGGAGGTTTGTGGATGAACGCGAACGTCGCGGTCGGCCAGCGCGAATGCGTCTCCTGCCATCGACAGTTCTCCGGCAGCCTGTTCTGTCCCTATTGCGGCACCTTCGTCTGGGATCGCGAAGGCACGGTCGTCGTCGCCACCAGGCTCGAGCGGCTCGGCGCCTGGTTGGTCAACAGCATCCTGGTGTTCCTGACGCTCTTCATCGGCTGGGTCATCTGGTGGTTCATCGTCGCCCCTCGCGGACAGAACCCGGGCAAGGCTGTCGTTCGCATTCGCGTCATAAAGGCCGATGGCCGGGCCGCCCGCACCGGTTTCATGTTCCTGCGCGGACTCGCCGGAATCGTCCTAGGCGTCCTGCCCTTCTACCTCGACGACATCTGGATCCTCTGGGACAAGGACAGCCAGTGCTTGCACGACAAGCTCGCCGACACCGTCGTCGTGAAGGCCAGAGGTTCCGAGAAGATAGTCGCCGAGGGGTCGCTGGGGCCGCCGCCGGAGGGCTTAACACCGCCGCCTGCTTACGCGCCGCCCGTCACGCTGCCCGGAACGGGGCCGTCAAAACCGTCAGGAGAGGACATCCCGAGCCAGATCGAGAAGCTCGCTGCCCTCCGTGACTCCGGCATCCTGACTGAAGAGGAGTTCCAGACGAAGAAAGCAGAGCTTCTTTCCAGGATGTAACTCGGGAACCGCTAACCGCCACTCTTCGCTATTGAGTCGACAGCCCCTGCCAGCCCGACTAGCGTCGTCTCCTTCTCCCGCCGGCGCTTCAGCTCCACGCTCCCCTGCTCCAGCGTCCGCCGGCTCACCGTCACCCGCAGCGGCATCCCCAGCAGGTCCGCATCGTTGAACTTCACACCCGGCGACTCCTCGCGGTCATCGTACAGCACGTCGACGCCTGCAGCTCGGAGGTCCTCGTACAGCTTCTCCGCCGCCTCGCGCACCGACTCGTCCTCGATGTTCAGCGCCACCAGATGCGCCTGGTAGGGCGCGACGCTCTCCGGCCAGATGATGCCCCGTTCGTCGTGGTTTGCTTCGATCACCGTTGCCAGCAGCCGCTCCACGCCAATGCCGTAGCAACCCATGATCACTGGCCGCGCCTTGCCCTCCGCATCGAGGAACGTCGCGCCCAGCTTCTCGCTGTACGTCGTCCCCAGCTTGAAGACGTGTCCCATCTCAATCGCCCGCCGGATCTCGAGAGGCGTTCCACACATCGGACAGGGGTCTCCGTCACGAGCCAGAGCGATATCCGCGACGATCTCTGCCTGCCAGTCGCGTCCGTAATTTAGGTTGAGGAAGTGGACGTCCGGCGTGTTCGCGCCTCCGACGAGGTTCCGCGAATCGGCGGCCGAATCATCCGCGACGACTTTCACGCCCTTAAGTCCGCTTGGCGACGCCGCTCCTGGCACAAGGCCTGCCGCCCCCACCTCGCGGTCGTCCATCAGGCGCAACTCGCCGCCGCCCAGCGCGTTCCGCAGCTTCGTCTCGTTCACCTCTAGGTCGCCGCGAATCGCGACAAACACGGGCGCCCCATCGTGCGCGTAGAACACCGCCTTCAGCGTCTTCGAGGCGGGCACCCCGAGGAATGCGACGAGATCGTCAATCGTCTTCTGGCCAGGCGTCGCGACCTCCTGGACCGGCTTCAGCTCAGCCAGCTCTCCTTTTCCCTTCCGGAACGACGCCTTCTCCGTATTGGCCGCGTAGTCGCCGGTTGGACAGATCACCACCTGGTCTTCGCCGACGTCCGTCAGATGCACGAACTCATGATTGTCCGCGCCGCCGATCGTCCCGGGGTCCGCCAGGACCTTGATCGTCGGCACGCCGCAGCGGTCAAACGAGTTCTGGTAGGCGACCAGCATCTTGTTGTAGCTGACTTCCAGCCCCGCGTAATCCGCGTCGAAACTGTACAGGTCCATCATCGTGAACTCGCGCGTCCGCATCAGCCCACCGCGGGGTCGCGGCTCGTCACGGAACTTCGTCTGCATCTGGTAGATCATGATGGGCAGCTCGCGATAGCTCTGCACCAGACGCTTGAACAGGTCGACGGTGACCTCCTCGTGCGTTGGGCCTAGCGCCAGCTCGCGCCCGCGACGGTCCTTCAGCACAAATAGCGTCTCTCCGAACCCCTTGCGCCTTCCCGATTCCTCCCACAGCTCGACCGGTTGCAGCCCCGGCAGCATGACCTCTTGACCGCCGGCCGCGTCCATCTCCTCGCGGATGATCTGACGAATCTTCAGCAGCGCCCGCCAGCCGAGTGGCAAGTAGCTGTACACGCCCGCCGTAAGCTGCACGATAAGCCGCGCCCGCAACAGCAACTGATGGTTCGGCGTCTCGGCCTCGGCCGGCGCCTGTCGCAACGTCTTGCCGAATAGATGAGTCAGGCGCATGGATTCTCCTGGAAGACGAGATGGGTTCAACTAGCGAGGATAGAGGAGCGCCGGTACTCCGTCAAGGATGGTCAGTCGACTCGCGCTTCTCGCATTGACTTCGCGGACTGCCCGCAGGTCGACTCGATGATCCGGATCGTCGCCCGCGTCAGTGACGACAGGTTCTCACGATCGACCTTCTCCAGCGTGTCCTGCGAATCGAAAAGGTAGAACGGCGCCGACAGGAAGCTGACGAGAGGAACGCGGGCATCGTTGAAGCCGCTTGCGTCCGTCGGAAGATGCCCGCCGAAGACTCCGGGATGCAGAACGACCGACCGCGCTAGCCTCTCCAACTCAATCGCTTCAAGCACGGTCTTCTCCAAAGTCGGAATGCGGCTCGTGAACCACCAGCGCGGCTCTGGCCGGCCCGTGGTCCGCAGCACGCCCTCGCTTTCCACGCACTCGGCGGCAGCATGTTCAAGGTGGACTGACAGTACCATGCGCTCCATCTCCCCGCTGTGAAGCGCCGTGAAGGCCTTGTGACCCGCGCCGCCCGCCATGTGACCGCCCTGCAACAGGAACAGCATGCGATGCGGACGATCCTCTCGCGGCACGCGCGACCAGTACTCCGCCTGCGCCAGCACCAGCGCCACTCCCGACGCGTCCTCGACCGCCGACATCCACGGCCCGTCATGGTGCGACCCAACCACGACAAGCTCCTCGTCTGCACCGGGCAACTCACCCAGCACGTTGTTCGATTCCGCGGCGCGCATCTCACTTTCCACGTTCAGACGGATGCTTACCGGCCCCCGTGCCAGCATCTCCTCAACTTGGAGACCGCTGTTGCCGCTTACCCACACCCCCGACGACTCCAAAGCTTCACCCCGATAAGGCGCATACTGCTCGCAGCAATCTCCCGGATAAGCTCCAACGGAACCTATGAAAGCGGAAGCACCGGCGGCAATCATGGCGTCGATCTCCTCCGCGCGTCCGGTCGAGAACGGCAGCACCTGCTCGTAACCTCTAAATGTGTGCTCCGGGTCATACCAGGCGGTCGCCGCCGTCAAGAATCCTTCGTAGGGCAAACGCGGCAGCTCGCGATGCACAAACAACGCGTTCCCCCTCGCCGCACCCCTCCCGTCAAACGCGACGAGCTCAGCCGTCACGTCATGGGCAGGCAACGTGTAGGGGACCGGAAAACACGCTATGTCGAAAGCGCTCGACGCCCGCTCGCCCTTGTTCCATGCTTGAAGCGACCACCGGTTCGGCTCCCAGCGGTTAACCCGGAATGGCTCCAGGCGCGCATTCTCCATCCCCAGTTCGCGGAACCATCGCAGGCAGTGCTCCTCCGTCCAGCGGTCAGCGGGATACGCCGGACGACGAATCCCCTGGGCCGTGATCTCGCTAATCCACCCGAAGATAGCCTCGTCCGTAGGGACCAGTTCCCGTCGCATTATTCCGAAACCTCACGACGCCTTCGATCGAGTTTCATCAGGCGCGGCACTGCTAACATTAGCACGATACTTCCAACCACCGCGGCTGCGAAACTACCCGCAACCGCCGGAAGATTCCGCGCGCCGAGCGCCGGTACGAGTGCCGCTCCGCCGACGCCGCCGATGACCGCCAGCGGCAGCAAAGTCAGCGTCCTTCGCCCTTTCCTCCGATACGCGACGACGAGCCACGGGATCACGCCAAAGGCTGCCCAGATCAGGCAGAGGACAACCAGCGCGATTACGTCGAAGTTCATGTTGACACGATAGCAAAACGGGAGGACTAAAGTCCTCCCTACCCTATCAAATGCTTGAGAACGTTTCTACAAACGCACTCCCTCCGCCAGCACCCGTTCCCCCTCCTCTATGATCGCCGCTAGGAACTCGCTTTCCGGCACCGTCCGCACAACCTCGCCATGCCTGAAAATGACGCCCTTCCCCTTGCCCCCGGCGATGCCCACGTCCGCCTGTCCCGCCTCGCCCGGCCCGTTCACCACGCACCCCATCACCGCGACCGTTATCGGCTTTCCAACTCTCTGAAAATGCGCCTCCACAGCGTTTGCCAACGAAATCAGGTCGATTTCGACGCGACCGCAGGTAGGACAGGAGATCATCAGTCGGTCCGCGACGCCGCAGGTTCAGCGCGCCCAGGATATCCCAGCAGACAGGTATCTCCTGAGTCGGGGTAGCGGACAGTGAAACCCGTATCGTGTCGCCAATGCCCTCGTATAGCAGAATACCGATCCCAATCGCGCTTCGCACAGAGCCGCTCCGAGGAGTTCCAGCCTCGGTCACGCCAAGGTGCAGCGGGTACGGCACGCGCGTCGCCAGCTCCCGGTACGCCTCGACCATCGTCGGCACGTCAAACGCCTTCAACGACACCTTGATCAGGTCGAAGCCCATCTCCTCCAGAATACCGATCTCCCATAGCGCGGCCTCGACCATCCGCTTCGACGTTGCCGGTGGTTGCTGGCCCTCCGGCAGCGATCCCAGCGGCGGCAGCGATCCGGCGTTCACGCCGACTCGAATCGGTGTCCCGCGCGCCTTCGCCTCTCTCACGACCTCGCGCACTTTCTCTGCCTCGCGAATGTTCCCCGGATTCAGCCGCAGCCCGTGCACTCCGGCGCGCAACGCCGCCAGCGCCAGCCGGTAGTCGAAGTGGATATCCGCGACGACCGGCAGCGGGCTATGCGCGACGATCTCCGGCAGCGCCTCCGCCGAGTGCCTGTCCGGTACCGCAACACGAACGATCTCGCAGCCAAGCTCGGCCAACGCGTGAATCTGACGCAGCGTCGCCGGCACGTCCGACGTCTTCGTGTTCGCCATCGATTGCACGACGATGGGCGCATCGCCGCCGACCGTCACATCGCCGATCTGCAAGGGCTTCGATTTCCTGCGTTGGGCCATCAGAAGAAGCTTTGACCGCGGATGAGGCGGAGAATGTCGAAGTAACTAACCACCACCACAAACGTCATTATCACCACCAGCCCGGCGAGGTGGACCAGCGCCTCCTTGAGGAGCAATGCGCCGGCCGCGTCGCAGCACCTCTAATAGCACAAACATCACGCGTCCGCCGTCCAGGAAGGGCAGCGGCAGGATGTTTACCACTGCCAGGTTGATGCTGATGAGCGCCGCGAATTCGATGAGCGACTTCCAGCCCGCTTCCTTCACCACTTCCCCGGTCATCTGCGCCATGCCGACGGGCCCGGCTACCTGCGGACTCGTCGCGCCCTTCACCCAGGCGATGATCTGGTTTCGCGCCATCTTCAGCGAGTCAAACGTCTCCCGCGTGCCCAATCGAACCGCATTCCACGGCGCATACGACTGCGTCTCCGTGAAGGGGTATTGCGCGCCGATAACGATCCCTGTCGGTCCCTGGCCGGAAGGGGGCGCCCATCGCGCCTTGACATGCATGTCAAGGAATTCGCTGCCGCGCTTCACCTCCATCGTCATCGTTTCGCCCTGGTTGAGCCGGATATTGTAGCTGGCGTCGCCGACGTTCTGAACATCGCGGCCGTTGATCTTGTAGATCACGTCGCCCGTCTGAAGTCCTGCCGCCGCCGCAGGGCTGTCCGGCAGCACCTGGTTGATGACGGCGCGCCCAACCGACACCTCGTGCGGGATCATGAAGCTGGCGCTGAACAGCAAGATCGCGAATATGAAGTTCGAGAAGCTGCCGGCCGAAAAGGACCAGCAGGCGCAGTGGCCTCGGCCTCGAAGCCAGCGAGCCCGGCTCCTCCGGGTTCTCCTCGCCCGCCATCCGGCAGAATCCGCCCAGCGGCAAGGCGTTCACCGAATACTCAGTCTCTCCCCACTTCTTAGCCACCAGCCTTGGCGGGAAGCCGATTCCGAACTCGTGAACGCGCACGCCGGAGAGTTTCGCCACAATGAAATGCCCGAACTCGTGGACGACCACAAGCAGGACGAGGATCGCGACAAACGGGACGATGGAGTGAAGAAGAACGCTCACGCTGCTGCTCCTATCAGTTGTTCGGCGCGCTCCCTCGCCCACGCGTCTGCCATGAGGATGTCTTCTAGATCGGGCTTGACAATGCCGTGGTGCGTGTTGACCGTCTGGTCGATGACTTCAGCGATTTGCGTGAAGCCGATCCGTCCCGCCAGGAAGTTCGCTACCGCAACCTCGTCGGCGGCCGAAAGGACCGCCGGATATGTGCCGCCGCGATGCCCCGCTTCCAGCGCCAGCGCCAGACAGGGGTAGCGGTCAAGCTTCAACTCCGAAAAGTGAAGCTCGCCTATTCGCTTCAAGTCCAGATATGGTACCGAAGGCATGGCCATCCGGTCCGGATAGCAGAGCGCAACCTGGATAGGTACGCGCATGTCCGGCACCCCGAGTTGCGCCTTCAGCGAGCCGTCCATGAACTCCACCAACGAATGGACGATGCTTTCTCGGTGCATCACGATCTCAATTCTGTCCAGCCCTACGTCGAACAACCAGCGCGCCTCTATGGCCTCCAGCCCTTTGTTTAGCAACGTCGCCGAGTCGACGGTTATCTTCCGTCCCATCTGCCACGTTGGATGCGAAAGCGCCTGTTCCGGCGTCACCCGCCGCAGCTCTTCGAAGCTCTTGTCCCGGAGCGCTCCCCCGGATGCCGTCAATATGAGACGCCTGACACTCGTGTTCTTCTCGCCCCGGAGGCACTGCCAGATGGCGCTGTGCTCGCTATCGACGGGCCGGATCTCCGCCTTGCCCAATCGCGCCGCTTCGGCGACGAGGTTGCCGGCCATGACCAGCACCTCCTTGTTCGCCAGTGCTACCGTTTTGCCTGCTTCCAGCGCCGCCAGCGTCGGCTTCAGGCCCGCCTTCCCAACCGTCGCGACGACCACGATGCCGGCTTCCGGCTGTGTGGCCATCTCCTCCATGGGAAGGTATTCAGCGCCTTCCATATCTACAACGTCATGGCCCACCGATCTGTTTCCATCGTAACAAACAAATCGCGGGCCAAACTCCCGCGCCTGCTCCTGAAGAAGCGTAACATTTCGACCTGCCGCCAGCCCGACAATGCGAAATCGGCCGCCCAGTCCGCGCACAACGTCCAACGTCTGGCGACCGATTGACCCGGTTGAACCGAGGACAACAAGGCCTTTTACAGAATTACCCACTTCAGATAGTAGTATACCACCACGATCGTGAACAGCACGCTGTCGAAGCGGTCCATCAAGCCGCCGTGCCCGGGGATAACGTGACTCGTGTCCTTCACCCGCATGCTGCGCTTCAGCTTCGACTCCACGAGATCGCCGGCCTGCGCCGCGACCGGCAGAAGGATGGCCAGAGGTATGATGTGGCCCGCTCCCACTCGCAGGCCGAGGAAGTAGTTCAGCAGCAACACGAACGCAAAGCCGCAGGCCATTCCACCAATAGCGCCTTCGACGGTCTTGCCGGGGCTTATCGTCGGCGCCAGCGGCGTCCTTCCCGTCGCCCGTCCGACGAAGTACGCGCCCGTGTCAGTCGCGAACGTCGAGAAGATAGCAAGGAACACCCAGTCGCGCCCGTCGCCGACGTCGCGCAAGAGGACAAGGTGACAGCCCAGCCAGCCGATGTAGAGTACGGCGCCGGCCGCCCACAGCCACTCGGCGGCCGCGTCTTCGACGTGATACGCGCCGATCGCCCACAGCAACGGCAGCAGCGCCCCGCCCGTCAACACCCAGATCAGCCAATCGCCGCCCGCATGAGCCGCGACCGCCAGGCCCGCCGAAAGCGCAGCCGCGAGCAAGACAAGGAACGTCAGCCGCGAGCCGCGCGCAAGTTGGAATTCGAGTGTTGCCGCCGCCAGCAACGCCGCAATCACGCCTGTGTACCAGCGCGCACCCGCCCACACTAGGAGAACGATTATCGGGATCGCCACTGCCGCAGTCGCCAGACGCAGTGTCAGCGAGCTCTGCGGCGCACTCCGCCTTCCCCTCAGTTGCATCTTCCGGTCAATCAAGGCCCAGCCCGCCGAAGCGACGCTCCCGTTTCGCGTACTCCCGGAGCGCCTCCCCCATGTTGTCCGGCCCAAAGTCCGGCCAGTACGTAGGCGTAGAATAATACTCCGCGTAGGCTGCCTGCCAGATCAGGAAGTTCGAAAGTCGCATCTCCCCTGCCGTCCGCACAACCAGGTCCGGGTCAGGCATGCCCGCAGTGTATAGATGAGACGAAATCGTCTCCTCGTCGACATCCGACGCAGAAAGCCCGTCCTCGATGATCCGCCGCACCGCATCGACGATCTCAGCCCGTCCACCGTAGTCGAACGCCACCGCGACGGTCATCTCGGTGTTTCCTTTCGTCAGCTCAACCGCGTCGACGACCTGACGGCGTAGGCCCGGCGCCAGGTTGTCCAGCCGCCCGATGTGGACCAGTCGGACGCCGCGCTCGTTCAGTTCCTTCACCTCGCGCTTGATCACCCGTCCGATCAGCGACATTAGCGCTCGCACCTCGGGGCGGGGCCTTGTCCAGTTCTCCGTCGAGAACGCATACAGCGTCAGGTACTTTATCCCCCGGTCGCCAAGGTACTGGATGATCCTGCGGATGTTCTCCGTTCCCGCGCGGTGCCCCTCCTGACGCGACAGTCCGCGCGCCCTCGCCCATCTCCCATTCCCGTCCATGATGATTGCGACGTGGACAGGAAAAGATTGTTCTTGGTTGCTCTTTTTGACCATCAGACCGTATCTCTGAAACAGGGGAGCCTAGAGAGGACCCGGGTGTCCCCCCAACAAACAACAAGGCCGCGAGCCGTTCACCGAAGGCGGGCGAGCGACGCGGCCAGCAGAACAATACACGGCGTGTAACACTCGGGGCAACTCCCGGAAGGCTTTGGAGGTTCCTAGACCTCCAGCAGTTCGGCTTCCTTCTCCTTGCCGAGCTTGTCGATCTCTTCGACATAGCGGTCGGTAAGCTTCTGAAGCTGCTCCTGCGCCCGCTTCTCATCGTCGTCGGAGATCTCTTTCCCCTTATCCATCGCCCGCAGCTCGTCCACGGAATGGCGGCGCACGTTCCTCACGGCCACACGGCCCTCTTCCACTTTGTTGTGCACAACTTTCACCAGTTCCTTGCGACGCGCCTCCGTAAGCTGAGGAATCGCCAGGCGAATGGTATGGCCGTCGTTCGCCGGATTAAGCCCCAGATCCGACTTCTGGATCGCCTTCTCGATGGCTCCCATCGCCTGCCGGTCCCACGGCTGGATGACGATGAGCCGCGCCTCCGGGACGCTGATCGTTGCGACCTGGTTCAACGGGAGCGTGCTATCGTACACGTCGACCTTCAGGCCCTCAACCAGTGCCGGGCGTGCCCGCCCCGTCCGGATCCCGTCCAACTCCCGCTGTAGCACGCTTACCGCGCTCTTCATCCGCTTTTCCGCGTTAGCAGTCGTTTCATCAATCATGGCAGGTCCCTCTCCGCGTCGGTATGACGAGCGTTAGACGGAAGCGTACTCCGTCGACGTTTCCGCTATCAGCGTGCCTATCTTGTCGCCGCGGGCGGCACGAAGAATGCCGTCCGCTGCCATCAGGTCGAAAACGATAATCGGCAGGTTATGGCCCATGCACAGCGTGACCGCCGCGCTGTCCATCACTTCCAACCGACGTTCCAAGGCGTCCATGTAGTTCAGTCTCTCGAAGCGACGCAGCCCTGCCGTCTTCCGCGGGTCGCCGTCGTAGACGCCGTCGACGCGGTTCTTCGCCATCAGGAGCACGTCCGCCCCGATCTCGACGGCCCGCAACGCCGCCGCCGTATCCGTCGTGAAGTAAGGGTTGCCGGTGCCGCCGGCGAAAATAACGATGTCGCCCATCTCTAGCCGCTCCACCGCGTGACGCCGTGAGAACGGCTCGGCAATCTCCTGCACCGGTATCGCAGACTGCACGTGGACGCTCAGTCCTGCTGCTTCGAGCGCGCTCTGAAGCGCCAGCGAGTTTATAATCGTCGCCAGCATGCCGGCGTAGTCCGCCGTCTGACGGTCCATGCCCTCCTCACTGCCGATGCCGGTCCCGCGCAGGATGTTCCCCGCGCCGACGACGATCCCTATCTGACTGCTGACTTCGTGGGTGGCCTTGATTTGCGCGGCGACTTTTCGAAGGGTGGGGGCATCAATACCGAAGCGCTCGTCGCCCGCAAGCGCCTCCCCGCTTATCTTGAGGAGGATCCGTTTGCCGCTTTCGGCCATGGCAAAGTGGCCCTAGCTGCCTAGCTCAAATCTTGCGAAACGGCGTACCTGAACGTTCTCGCCCGTTTTGGCGATGACGTCGTTGACGAGGTCCTGCACGGTGCGACTTGCGTCGCGAATGTAGGGCTGACAGAGAAGGCACAGCTCCTCGGGCTTGCCCTCAGCGCCTGCCGGTAGGTCCTCTTCGGAAACCGACATCGGACCGATCGCCGCCACCTGCATCGCCAGCTCGCGCGCCAGCGTCCGGAAGTCCTCCGTCCGCGCGACGAAGTCCGTCTCGCAGTTGACCTCCACCATCGCGCCGATGCGTCCGCCGGCGTGAATGTAGCACTCCACCAGACCCTGTTCGGTCGTCCGGTTTGATTTCTTTTCGGCGAGGCTCAGGCCGCGCTCGCGCAGAATCTCAATGGCCTTCTCTTTGTTCCCTTTGGCCTCGATGAGCGCGCGTTTGCAGTCCATCACACCTGCGCCGGTAATCTCTCTCAGTTCTTTGACTTGTGCTGTAGTTACCTCCACCTACGTGGTCCCTTCTGTGTTTTCTGACGCTTCTGGTTTCCCTTCGGCTGCCGGCGCTTCGGACGTTTCTGCTGCTTCCGGCTCTTCCTCTGCAACCACTTCGTCCGGCGAAACGCTGTAGGTCTGACCCGCCAGCACCTCCGCGGCTTCCGGCGTGTACTCGCGCATGGCCAGCCCTTCCAGCACGGCGTCGGCGACCCGGCTGGTCACGAGGCGGACAGCGCGTATGGCATCGTCGTTCGACGGGATCGGATAGTCGATCTCGTCAGGGTTGCCGTTCGTATCCACCATCGCCACTATGGGTAAGCCTACCCGCCGTGACTCCGCCACCGCGATCCGCTCCGCCGTAGTGTCGACGATGAAGATCGCGCCCGGAAGAGCCGTCATCTCTTTCACCCCGCCGAAGTGGCGGTTCAGGCGCTCGATCTCCTTGTCGATCTTCAGGTTCTCCTTCTTCGACAGGCGCTCGAACTCGCCGCGCGCCTTACTGTCCTCCAGCCGAACCAAATGATCGATTCGCGATTGGATAGTGGCGAAGTTGGTCAGCGTACCGCCCAGCCAGCGGTTGTTGACGTAGGGCATCTGGCAGCGCTTCGCCTCCGCCTCAACCGACTCCTGCGCCTGTCGCTTTGTGCCGCAGAACAAGATGATCTGACCGCTCCCCACCAGGTCGCGCACGAACTCGTAAGCCTGGTTGAGGTACTGGACTGTCTGCTGCAGGTCGATGATGTGAATGCCGTTTCTCTCGGTGAAGATGAAGGAGCGCATCCGCGGGTCCCAGCGCTGCGTCTGGTGCCCAAAGTGAACGCCCGCTTCCAGGAGCGACTTCATGCTGACTTGTGCTGGCAATCTGGTGCTAAGTCCTCCGCCTAGTGGAAGTTGACAACGCAATAACCCGCCCGCTGTTATTTGCCCCGAGAGGCATGCGGTCAGGCGACACTCACTATAGCACAGGCTTTGTCCGCGAGGCAATGTCCGTGCGACGCGACCCTTGCCCACTCGTCCAGATTCGCCTTAAACTAGTTGTGCCGGCCTGCCGTTAGACAGGTCGATTTCGGAGGTTTAGATTTGCCTACTTATGAGTATCGATGCGCCGCCTGCGGTCATCAGTACGAGCGACGCGAAGGCTTCGATGCTCCCGCTCAACAGCTTTGCCCCAAGTGCGGAGGTGAATCCCGGCGCGTCCTCCATGCGCCTCCTATCCTCTTCAAGACCAGCGGCTTCTACGTGACCGATAACCGCAAGGGAGGTCTCGTCGGCGCTCCGACGTCGTCAGCGGGCTCGAACGGCGGCGACGGCGACGCCGAGAAGAGCGACTTCACCGTCGAAGCCGCGGCCCCTGCCGAGAAGAAGCCTGCCGCTAAGAAGCCGGAGAAGTCCTCAGAGACAACCTCCACCTAGAGAGACGCCGTGAAGGCTGTCATTCAACGAGTCAGCCGGGCCCTCGTCGTCGTCGACGGCGAGACCGTTGGCGCGATAGGCCACGGCCTGCTCGTGCTCCTCGGCGTCGCCCACGGCGACAGCGCCGATGACGCCCGGCGTCTCGCCCAGAAGACCGCCGAAATGCGCATCTTCGAAGACGACGAGGGCCGCTTCGACCTCTCTCTCCTCGACGTTGCCGGCGAAGCCCTTATCGTTAGCCAGTTCACCCTCCTCGCCGACACCCGTCGCGGCCGGCGCCCCAGCTTCGTCGACGCCGCGCCCCCGGAAGTCGCCGAACCCCTCGTGCGCGAGTTCCAGGAAGCCCTCCGCGCCCTGGGCCTCATCGTCGCCGGTGGCCGGTTCGGCGCCCACATGCACGTCGACCTCGTGAACGATGGCCCCGTGACCATCATCCTTGATACTGCCGACTTTCAACGCCCCCGTCGAGGATAGACGGCCTTCCTGGCCCAACGTATAATAGCGACATAATTCGTAGGGAATTAGTCGAGTTAGGTCGTGGGAATGGGACGTTCCCTTCTTCGCTTCATCATCCCGGCGGTGCTCACAGCCCTGGTTGCTGTTCTTTTCGCCGTCGGCGTGCCCCGTGTCCGCGGCCACTTCGGCAGCCCCGAAGCCAAACCATCGCCGGAGCCGGTCGATGTCTCGAAGGAGCAGGGCGATATCTTCCACTGGTGGGTCGCCATCGCTACGGCTACCGCGCCTACCGCAACGCCCTCGCCGACTCCCACGCCCTGGCCTTCGCCCTATGACGTCGGCGCCGAAGAGCTGGCCACGGCTACCGCGCCCCCCGGCATCAGTTATGCCCCCGACGAGCGCTGGATAGCTGTTGACTTGACGACGCAGCGGGCTTACGGTCTCATCGGCGGCCAGGTTCAGCATGTCGCGCTTGTTACCACCGGCATGCCCGGCTTCGAGACCAAGCCCGGCGAGTACTACATCAACTATCGAGTAGAAAACGAGACCATGGACTCGGAGACCATCGGCATCCCGCGCGACGACCCTCTCGGCTACTACCTCACCGACGTCAAGTGGACGCAGTACTTCTATCCGGAAGTGGCCCTGCACGCCAACTACTGGCAGCCGATAAGTGTCTTCGGCCACACCGCGTCCAGTCACGGCTGCGTCGGAATGCTTGAGGATGATGCCAAGTGGTTCTGGGACTTTGCGACCTACGGCACCCGCGTCGTCGTCTACAACTGACCTGCCATCCCGACCCAGATGTAGGGGAGGCCTGTCCGCCTCAGGCGGGACTTTAGTCCTCCCGCTCGAACGACGCAGCGTGCTCCTGACGCTCGCAACCTCCGCCACACGTCGTCGTTCAGATCGAGGAAAAACCGCCGCTCGCAGCTCCCTACAACTCGGCCAACTCGAGGCTAATATCCAGCGCCGGCGCCGAATGCGTGATCGCCCCTACCGAAATGAAATCGACGCCAGTCTCCGCGACCGCCCGTATCGTCGCCGCCGTTATCCCGCCCGACGCCTCAGTCGTCACCTGCCCGCCGGACGTCGGGGCTTTCCCCTTCGCCATCTGCACCACTTCGCGCATCGGCTCCAGCCCCATGTTGTCGAGCAGCAGCGCGTCGACGCCAGCGTCCAGCGCCTCTCGCGCCTCCTCGACGGACGTAACCTCAACCTCGACCCTCATCCCAGGCGCCTTCTCGCGCAGCTTCCGAACGGCGCTCTTTGCGTCCCCGCCGCCGGCGGCGACGGCCCGCCAGTGATTGTCCTTCACCAGAACACCCATCGTCAGGTTCCAGCGATGGTTCTCCCCACCGCCTATTCGCACCGCGTAGCGCTCGAGCGCCCGCAGGCCCGGCGTCGTCTTCCGCGTATCCAGTATCCTCGCCCCGGTCCCTTCGACCGCGTCAACCAAACGACGCGTGGCCGTAGCGACGCCCGATACTCTCTGCAATAGATTCAACGCGACTCGCTCGCCGCGCAGGATCGCCTCCATCGGCCCTTCGACCTCGCCGATGACGTTCCCCTGCTCGACGCTCTCCCCCTCTTCGACCAGCGCCGTCAGCTTGACCGATTCGTTGATGGTCTGGAACACAGCGGCGACGACCGGCAGCCCAGCTATGACGCCGGCCTGCTTAGCCACCAGCGCCGCCCTACCCTCAAGGTCGGGCCCCACCAGCGCGTCGGTCGTAACGTCAGCGAACGCGCCGTCCTCCTCCAGCGCCATCTGTGCTACCAGCCGCACGTACTCTTCGTCGAGCCCATCCATCCGTTGCGCCATCATCTCTTTTGGAAAACGATATGCCGCAACCACTCGTCCCGCGGCTTGGGGAAATCCGTCCGATAATGCGCGCCGCGGCTCTCCTCCCGTATCAGCGCCGCCTCCGCGACCAACCGGCCCGCCAGAGCTAGGTTCGCTAGCTCGTGCGACGGGCGGTCATCCGCATCCGGGAGCCCTTTCTCCCAGAACGCCAGCGTCCCGCGCGCGCACTCCAGCGACTCCGCACTCCGAATGATGCCGACATCCTGCCACATCAGCGACTGAACATCAGAGAGTGTAGGGGAGGACTTCAGTCCTCCCGCCGCAGCCGGCTCATCCCCGATTGCCGGATCTCGTAGGGCGATCGTCTCGACATCCGGCAATGCCTCAGGCCTTTCGCCGCTCACCGTCCTCGCGACCGCCCTTCGCGCGAAAACGATGGTCTCCAGCAGCGAGTTGCTTGCCAGCCGGTTCGCCCCGTGGACGCCCGTGCACGCGACCTCGCCGCAGGCGTACAGCCCCAGTAGGTTCGTCTCGCCCCAGGTGTTCGTCCGGACGCCCCCCATCATGTAATGCGCCGCCGGCGAGACCGGGATCGGTTCACGTGTTATGTCGAGCCCGTGCTCCAAACAATAGCTGTAGATCTGCGGGAAGCGGGCGCTCACCTTCTCCGGCGGCAGGTGCGTGACGTCCAGGTCGACGTGATCGCTGCCGCTCTTCGTCATTTCCGCCACGATCGCCCGCGCTACCACGTCCCGCGGCGCCAGGTCCTTCTGCGGATGGTAGTCGCTCATGAACGCGCGCCCCCTGGCGTTCCGCAGGATCCCTCCCTCCCCGCGTACGGCCTCGGAGATAAGGAACGCGGGCACACCCGGTAGCCGCAGCGCCGTCGGATGGAACTGGATGAACTCCATGTCCGCTATCTGCGCCCCCGCCCGGTAAGCCAGCGCGACGCCGTCGGCCGTCGCCACCTCCGGGTTAGTCGTTATCTTGTAGAGCTGACCGGCGCCGCCGGTTGCCAGAATGATGAATCGCGCCTCAAACGTCTCGTGCCTGCCGGACCGCTCGACGACCGTCCGGACGCCTCGTGCCACCCCATGCTCGCTCAGAATCTCCTCGACCTGGCAATACTCATGAACCGTGACGGCCGACTCCCGGGCCAAGCTGCTCAGCGATAGCTCGATGTGCGCGCCGGTGGAATCGCCGCCGGCGTGGAGGACACGCGCCCGGCTGTGCGCTCCTTCGCGTCCCAGCGCGACGTGCCCCTCCTCGCTATCGAACGGCACCCCAAAACGCACGAGGTCCGCGATCCGCTCCGTCGCCTCGCTTGTCAGGATGCGCGCCGCCGCTTCGTCGACAAGCCCGGCGCCCGCAACCAGCGTGTCCTTCAGATGGAGTTCCGGTGAGTCGTCAGGACCCACGGGCGCAGCGATCCCCCCCTGGGCGTGTTTCGTGTTGCAGTCGTCTATGGAGCCCTTGGTGAGGATAAGAACGCTTCCGTGGTCTTTGGCGAGCAGCGCCGCGAACAGCCCGGCAATCCCTGAGCCGACGACTATGTAGTCATAGCGGCTCACCTGCCGCTCGCCTCGAACAACTCCAGCATCACCTCGTCCGGAGCCATCACCAGCGCAATCTTCAGCGTCCCGGCTTCGATTATCGGCTGGTACAGCTTAACGCCCTTCGCCTCCAGCGATGCGACGAGTCCGGCGAGATCATCGGTCGCGATTCCTAAATGGTGCACGCTTCCGGGTCCAACGACCTTAGGCGCTTGGGCCATGAAGATGATGGCGCCCCGTCCGACCGTCATTCGGACGTTCCGCACTCCCATAAACTCGACATCGAAAACGACTTTCGCGCCGAGCATCCCCGCCCACCACTTCACCGTCGCATCGATGTCAGAGGCAAACACGTGAGGGTGGTCAAGGTCTAGCTGCATCGTTCTCTCCATTCCGCGCAGGCCGGGCATTCACCCGCCTGGGTCTGCCCGTCCGGTTCTTGCTCGCCCCGGGTCTGTGTCAGGAAATCGCCAGCATCCGTTCCAGTGCCACCTTCGCCCAGCGCGCCGTCTCTGACTCGACCGTCACCCTGTTGACGACTTCACCCTCGACAAGCGCCTCCAGCACCCAGCAGAGGTAGGCCGGATGGATGCGGTACATCGTCGAGCAGGGGCACGGGTCGGGGTCGAGCGAGATGATCGCTTTGTCTGGATGCGCTCGCGCCAGCCGGCTGACGAGATTGATCTCCGTCCCTATCGCCCACTGCGTTCCCGCCGGCGACTCTTCAACGACGCGGATGATGTGCTCGGTCGACCCGCAACTGTCCGCTGCCTCGACCACCTCCAGCCGGCACTCCGGGTGCACCACGACGCGAATCCTCGGATTCTTTTCCCGCACGCGCCGGATATGGTCTAGCGTGAACTGCTGGTGGACACCGCAGAAGCCGTTCCAGAGGATGATGCGGCTATCGCGCAAGGTCGCTACATCATTTCTACCGAGGCTTCCAGCCATCGCCCATCGGTCCCAGACAGGCATCTGGTCCAGCGACAGCCCGAGCGCGCGACCCGTCACGCGTCCCAGGTGTTCATCCGGGAAGAACAAGATACGCCGCTTCTGCGCCAGCGCCCACCTGAAGACTTCCGGCGCGTTCGAGGAGGTGCAAACCACGCCGCCTCGCTCTCCGCAGAAAGCCTTCAAAGCCGCTGTCGAGTTGATGTAGGTCATCGGCATTGTGTCGTTGGCGAGGCTGGCCTCGCTTAAACCGTCCCAGCACGCCGACACCTGTTCGATGGAAGCCATGTCCGCCATCGAACAGCCCGCCGTCATGTTCGGCAGCAGGACCTGCTGATGCTTTGCGCAGAGGATGTCGGCGCTCTCGGCCATGAAATGAACGCCGCAAAAGACGACATAGTCGGCCTGGGGATTGGCTGCGGCCCACCGCGCCAGCTTGAAGGAATCGCCCCTCTCGTCGGCGAAGCGAATAACGTCATCGCGCTGGTAGTGATGGCCGAGGATAACCGCGCGTCCGCCCAGCTTCGCCTTCGCGATGCTTATCCGTTCGCTCAGCCGCACAGCCCCGAGGTTGCGGTACTGATTCGGAATGTCCTGCTGCCAGTGGGAAAAAGCGAGTTGCTCCTTCAGTGGGACTGTGGGCAGCGGCTCGCACGGTGACAAGAGATTGGGGACCGGAGCAAATGCCTGTTTGACCATCGAGAGCCTCCGCTGCTCTGCGGAGCGTTAGCCCGTCTGGGTCCACCGTGTCATCCGACGGACTTAGTGTCCAACGTACACTAACTCTAACAGCCTTCCCTCCAGAAAGTCAAGAGCCTTCTCCTTGCTGAACCTTCCTGCGCATGCTACGATTTCCCTGTCCAGCACTTTCGCGCTCGACCATTCAGTAAGGCGACGAATGTCTGCTCCGATCCTTCCTCTGCCCATCGCCGAAAGCGGCGACGACGCGGAAACAGTCGCCCGCCGCTGCCTTAAGGAAGGCGGCCGCATGGCGATGGAACGCTTCCGTCAGCCCCAATCAGTGACCGTCAAGGGACGCGGCAACCTCGTTACCCAGGTCGACTTCGCCATCGAAACCCATATCGAACGCGCCCTCGCCGAAGAGTTCCCAGAGCACGCCATCCTCTCGGAGGAGAGCAACCCGTCTGTGAGCGACCTCGCCGGCTGGGTCTGGATCGTGGACCCTCTCGATGGTACGCGCAACTATGTCAGCGGCATCCCATTCTTCTGCATCAACCTCGCCCTCTGCTACGGCGGCGAGACCCTCGCCGGCTGGACCTACGACCCCGTCCATGAAGAGCTCTTCTGGGCGAAGGCCGGCGCCGGCGCCTGGGTGAACGAGCGGCCCGCCCGCGTCTCCAAGAAGACCGAACTCCAGGCATCGGTCATGGGCTTCGACATGGGCTACGACGATGCCCGCGCCGCCCTCATGCTGCAACTCATGAGCGCCCTCTGGCCCGGCATGCAGGCCATACGCATCCCCGGCAGCGCCGCACTGGGACTGGCTTATGCCGCCTGCGGCCGTTACGACCTCTTCACCCACAACTTGTTGTATCCCTGGGACATCGCGCCCGGCATCCTCCTCGTAAGAGAGGCTGGCGGCGTGATAACCGACCGTGAGGGAGGCGAGATAAACCTCTACAGCGAAGGCGCGATTGCCGGCGGGCCGTCAGTGCACGAGGACTTCCTTCGTCTAGCTGCGGGACGGCCCTGGCGTGACGTGGAACCGGCAAAGAGGGAGGGCGGATAGCATGTCGAACATCATGCCGCAATTTGGAGAACCACATGGCCGGGGAAGTTTGGGACGTCTCTTGCGTCGGCTCATCTGGCCCGTAGTCATTATTACTGTCATCGCTTTGTTGGGGGTTGGCGGATTCTACGGCGTGTCCAAGATCCGCGGCAACGGCAACAACAACGGCACCACCACTGAAGCCCAGGCTACCGGCACACCGTCCGACACAGTTAGCCCGGAGCAGGCGCTGTCTGACTACATTACGACACAGATGAAGCAGCAATACGCCGGTGATTGTACGGCAGCGCTGATGCCGGACACGTCAGGTTTGTGCTCGACGGCGCGCGGCGACCGCCAGGACCGCAAAGCCTACCTTCTCGGCACAAGTGCCTACGACTACCAGCTATGGGTGTTCTTGCAGAAACAGGGGAACGCTTGGTCAGTCGAGAGCACACTCCCCGTGAAGCCGGACACCGTTAACGCCCCTGGCGCCCCATGGCCGCTCGAGAAGGGCGCTACGGTTGTCGTCAGCGGGACGGGGACATGCCTGAACGTGCGAGTCTCGCCGAGCGTAAAGGCGGACGCCGTGGATTGCATCCCCGACGGGACGTCGATTGTGCTGCAGGATGGTCCGGTCACTGCCGACGGCTACGACTGGTGGCGTCCGGTGGATCGCAGCGGATGGGTCGCCTCCGACTGGCTCCGCTACCCCGACGAGACAAACGTCACTCCTACGGCTCCCGCCGACACACCTACGCCCGCTGGGTAGCCTTTTTGGTATGCATGCCGCACGCTAGCGCCGGTGGTGGGCCACGAACCGCCCAATTCGCTCCAGCGCTTCTTCAATGAGTTCGTACGACTGCGCGTAGCACGCTCGCACGTGTCCGACGCCGCACTCTCCGAAAGCTGAACCGGGAATGACGGCGACGCGCTCTTCCATCAGCAGTTCCGCTGCGAACGCATCGTCGGAGAGGCCCGTCACTCCGACAGACGGGAAGGCATAGAAGGCGCCCCGCGGTTCGAAGCACTTCATCCCAATCGCGTTGAAGCCGTCAACGATGAGCCGCCGCCGCCGGTCGTATTCCGCGACCATTCCGCGCACGTCCTCCTCGCCGTTGGTCATCGCCTCCAGCGCCGCGTATTGAGCTATCGTCGGCGCCGACATCATCACGTACTGGTGCGCCTTCATAATCGCTTCGATGAGGTCGCCCCGGCCCGCCACATAGGCGATCCGCCAGCCGGTCATCGCGTAGGCCTTCGAGAAGCCGCCCAAGAGGATCGTCCGGTCCCGCATACCCGGCAGCGAGGCGAAGCAGGTGTGCTCGGTGCCATACACGAGCCGGTCATAGATCTCATCTGAGACCACGAAGAGGTTGTGCCTGCGCGCCACGTCGGCAACCGCTAACAGGTCCTCCCTATCCATGACTGCACCGGTAGGATTGCTCGGATAGCCAAGCATGATCGCTTTCGTGCGAGGAGTTATGCGCTCCTCCAGGTCAGCGGCCATGACCTTGAAGCCGTTCTCTTGATTCGTTGGCACCGGGACGAAAACTCCGTCGGCGAGGGTGACCGTCGCGGGATAGGCCACGTAATGCGGGTCCGGGCAGAGCACCTCGTCACCGATGTCCAGCAACGCCTCCATGACGATGGCCTGTCCCTCGCTCACGCCGCTGGTGGCAATGATTTCGTTCGCCGGCTCGTAGTAGACACCGTATCGCTTCTCCAGGTTCCGTGAGATCGCCTGTCGCAGCTCAATGATCCCGTAGTTCGACGTGTAGTATGTGTGCCCCTCATCAAGCGACTTGATGGCGGCGTTTCGAATGCCCGCCGGCGTGACGAAGTCGGGCTGTCCCACGCCCAGCGAAATAACGTTCTCCATGTTCTCCAGAATGTCGAAGAAGCGCCGAATGCCGGAGCTTGACATCGACTGGACACGCTGCGATATGTTGCCACGTCGCGTTACGTTCGATAGTTGACCGTCGCTCATTCCTTGCTCACTCCCAACCACGTATCTTGCTGAGGATAGTAATAGAGTGCCAGACGCTGCTCGTTCTCTAAAGTCACCTCGAAGACCAGCCGCTCTTCCTGCCGGTACTCTCGGTTGACGACTTCGACCGCCAGCCGCTGGCCGTTCAGCTCGACCCACTGCGGACGGTCGCCGTAGCGGCCGCCTGAATAGCAGCCCACGTCTAGAGGCTGCTCCACGACTACGCCCCGAGCAGTTCCAGTGTCTTGTCGTACGCAACGCCGACCGCGCGCATACACACCGTCGACCGCACATCCGACTGTCGGAACGCGGCCAACCCTTCTGGAGTCGACAGGTCGTGACCCGTGAGCTCCCGACAAAGCAGCGTTCCCATCTCCTCGCGGAAGGCGCGCATGACCTCCTGCCCGAGCCTGTGCGCCTCGCCTTCGCGCTGACCGATCTCGTCGCGGCCGTGTGTGGCGCCGATAGCCATGAGCGCGCCGGTCACGGCACCGCAGACTTCCCCAGTGCCAACCATGCCGCCGGCGAAGGGGGTCGCGATGCGCGGTATCAAAGGGCTTTCGACCCCTAGCTTCTGGCACACAGCCATCAGAACGGACTCTGAACAATGGTACCGTTTCGCCATCAACTGTTGCGCCGGGTTCAGTTCCATCTTTTCCTCCTCGCCGAATGCGAAGACGCGATCAGAATGACCGATCGCACAACATAGGTTCCAGAAACTACAGTGGAGGATGGATGTCGTGCCAGCCGGTGGCCTGTTCGTAGGCATAAGCTACACGAAATAGCGACCCCTCGTCAAAAGGCTTCGCGAGCACCTGCACGCCTGCCGGCAAGCCATCGATAAAGCCGGCCGGCACCGATATCCCGGGAATGCCGGCGATGTTCGCCGGAAGGGTGAAGATGTCGCTCAGGTACATGGCGTACGGGTCGTTTACCTTCTCGCCGATCCGGAAGGCAGGCGTCGGAGTGACCGGCGTGATCAGAGCGTCGTATTTCGCGAAGGCCGCGTCATATTCGCGACGGATCAGCGTTCGCACCCTCTGCGCCTTCAGATAGTAGGCATCGTAGTAGCCGGCGGAGAGCGCGAACGTGCCGAGCATGATGCGTCGCTTCACCTCGTCGCCGAAGCCGAATTGGCGCGTCCTCTCCATGTTGTCCCACATGCCCTCGCCTTCCTGGTAAGAATAGCCGTACTTTACCCCGTCGTAACGCGCCAGGTTCGCCATCGCCTCACTGGGCGCGATGATATAGTAGACGGCGAGGGCGTAGGGCGTGGTCGGCAGAGAGACGTCACGATCAACAGTTGCCCCAAGCGACTTCATTACGCGGATCGCTTCGTCGACCGCCTGGCGCACGGCGGGGTCCATTTCATCCGGCAGGTATTCCTTCGGTATCCCGATGCGAATCCCCTTGAGATCACGCTGAAGCGAGGCGGTGAAATCAGGCATTTCGAGGTCGGCAGAAGTAGAGTCGCAGCGGTCATAACCGCCGATGCAATTGAGGACGAGCGCCGCGTCTTCCACGTCGCGCGTTAGCGGCCCTATCTGGTCTAGCGAGCTGGCAAAGGCAACGAGACCGAAGCGGCTGACGCGGCCATAGGTCGGCTTCAGTCCAACGACACCGCAGAAGGCAGCCGGCTGCCGGATACTGCCGCCCGTGTCAGAGCCGAGGGCGACGGCGCACTCTCCTGCCGCCGTTGCCGCTGCCGACCCGCCGGAGGAGCCGCCGGGCACGCGTTCGAGGTCCCATGGGTTCCGTGTTGGGAAGAAGGCCGAATTTTCGGTCGATGATCCCATGGCGTATTCGTCCATGTTCGCCTTGCCGACGATGACGGCGCCAGCATTCAGAAGCCGCCGCGTCACGAAGGCGTCGTAAGGCGGAATGAAGTTCTCAAGCATCTTGGAGCCGCACGTGGTGCGGATCCCCTTCGTGCAAATCACATCCTTGACGCAGACGGGGACGCCCGTCAGCGCCGAAGCTTCGCCCGCCGCGATGCGCGAATCCGCAACCGCCGCCTGGCGCAGCGCGATGTCCTCCGTCACGCTCACATACGCCTTCACTCGTCCGTCGATCTCACGGATCCGTCCCAGCACAGCCTCAGTTAGCTGACGAGAGGTTATCTCGCGTTCGCGGAGCAGCCGCGCCGCTTCGTGTGCGGTCAGGTAATGTAACTCCAGTTTGGCCTCCTGATAACGCTTGATGCGCCGGGTGCTTTCTATTCGAGGACAGCTCGCACGCGGAAGAAGCCTTCCTCGGCCCGGGGTGCGTTGGCCAGGATGTCCTCCGGCGGAAGCGAAGGTCGCGGCTCGTCCGTGCTGAGAACGTTCTCCAGCGGCAGGGTGTGAGCTGTTGGCGGAATGCCTTCGGTGTCGATCTGACGCAGGACGTCAAAGTGGTCGAGGATTATCGAGAGTTGTTCCTCGAACTTCGCCTTTTCTTCCTCGCTCAGTCCCAACCGCGCGAGTTTTGCCAGATGCTCCACTTCCGCCCTGGTCAGCGCCACGTCGATTCCTCCGCTAATACAAATCGAAATGGATTATAGCATGGGCGTATCCTGCCAGTCGCCCCGCGGGCGTTCAAGCGATGATCGTTAAAGCTGCGCCAGACCGCCTGCCGGTCTTGCAAGAATACCTGTCTCTTCCCACGTCCCACCCTAGCGCCGTTCCGCTTCAAGAGGACGAGCTTGTCCCCGACGGCACCACCGTCCCGCCGAGCACTTAACCCCATTTTCCCCTATGCTGATCCCATGCCCGGCACAGACGGCCAGATACAACCCCCGCCCCCAAAAGCCGCCGCCCTCGGCTGCCCCAGCTACGTCTGGCGCTCAGGACAGGAACGGCGCTTCGACCTCATCCGCCACTTCGTACCCCTTGAAGGCGCATGCGTCCTCGACGTTGGGTGCGGCATCGGCGCCTACATCCGGCGCATCCGCCAGCTTTCCCCCCGCGTCTACGGCGTCGACATCGATGAGCAGCGCGTCCGCCGCGGTTCGACCGACCTTCCCAATCTACTGCTGGCCGCCGGCGAGCATCTCCCCTTCGCTGATGGCACCTTTGACGCCGTCCTGCTTAACGAGGTAATCGAACACGTTCGCGATGATGCAGCCACTTTGCGCGAGGCCTGCCGCGTCGCGAGGCCCGGCGGCGCCGTTGTCATATTCGCACCTAACCGCCTGTACCTCTTCGAGACCCACGGCGTGTACCTGGGAAAAAGATACGTCTTCGGGAACATACCATTCGTCCACTACCTCCCCGGCTTCCTGCGACGCCGGCTTGTTCCCCATGTCCGCTCCTACCTCACCCGTGACCTGCGACGCGTCACCGTCGGCCTTGATGCCCGTTGGCTGGAGCACTGCGTTATCTACCCGGGATTTGACAACATCGCCTCGCGTAGTAAGCTTCTAGCGAAGATATTGCGGTCAGTGCTTTACGCACTGGAAAGGACGCCGCTCCAGGTCTGGGGTCTTTCCCACTTCCTGGTATTGGAGAAGCGAGGTCGAACGGTGGAGGAAGGCGCGGATGTCTAGTTTCTTTAAGCGACGTCGCTACCAGTACCTTCGTGGCGAGAAGAGGAAGAAGCTTCCTCGCTGGGCCCTAATACCGATTGCCCTCCTCTGCTTGTTCATGTTGGGGACAATCGTCACCAGTATCGCCGCCTTCATCGTCTATCGCGTCTACGCCTCCGGCATGCCCCCGATGGAACAGGTTATCGCTGAAAACGCGCAGGGCTCCCAGGTCTACGACCGCAACGGCCACCTTCTCTATACGTATATGGGCGACCTCAGCGGCCTCTCGGAGCCCGTGCCACTAACCGACGTCTCGCCCTACCTCATCAAGGCAACGATTGACACGGAGGACTCTAGCTTCTATTCCAATCCCGGCATCAACATCAAGGGACTCCTGCGCGCCGCCTATGAGAACTTTCTCCCCGGCCGGCTCGGCTTCCTCCAGGGAAGCGGCGGCAGCTCCATAACCCAGCAATTGGTCAAGAACCTCTACATCCCGGAATCAGAGCGCAGCAACCGGTCGATTTCGCGCAAGATCAAGGAAACCGTCTACGCCATCGAGCTCACCAACCGCTACTCGAAGGACCAGATTCTGGAGTGGTACCTTAACCAGATTTCCTACGGCGGCGTCTACAACGGTATTCAGGCCGCCTCTCAAGGATACTTCGGCAAGGACGCCAAAGACCTTACTCTCGGCGAAGCCTCCCTCCTCGCCGGTATCCCTGCCTGTCCCAGTTGCTACGACCCGCTCCAGAATCCCGATCGAGCTATGGAACGGCGTGACCAGGTCCTTCAGCTCATGGTCAATGACGGCGCCATAACCAAGGCCGAAGGTTGGGTCGCCGCTCAGGAGCCGCTCAACCTCGTGACCCACCGCTTCTCCATCGACGCCCCCCATTTCGTCCTCGACTACGTCGAGCCGGAATTGGAGAAGATGTTCGGCAAGCAGGCGGTCTACCGCCAGGGGCTTAAGATAACCACAACCCTCGACCTCGACCTCCAGGTCAAGGCCGAAAATATCCTCGAGAACTGGATTGGCCAGTATGAGGACGTCACCGATGGCCACAACGGCGCCCTCGTTGCCATCGACCCCCAGACAGGCGAGATCCTCAGCTACGTCGGCAGCCGCGACTACTTCCGCGACGACATCCTCGGCCAGAACGATATGGCCCAGGCCTTCAACTCACCCGGCTCCACTCTGAAACCCTTCACCTATATCACCGCCTTTATGAAACTCGGTTGGGGCCCAGGCACCCTCGTCCTCGACAGTCCCATCTGTGTCCAGGATGGCGATAAGCAGTTCTGCCCCACTAACCCCGAGGGCAACTATGCCGGACCGATATCCGTCCGGAACGCCCTCGGCAGCTCCCTCAACGTACCCGCCTTCAAGACGATACTCGCAACCGGCATCAATGACGTCGTTGATACCGTGAAGGCGATGGGCATGACCGGCCTCGACGGCCGCTCCTTCGGCCCCTCCTTCACCATCGGCGGCACCGATGTCCGCCTCGTCGACATGGTCTTCGGCTACAGCGTCCTCGCCAATGGCGGCATCATGCGCGGCGTCCCCACGGTCATGGACCTTCCCCAGGGCAACCGGACGCTTGACCCCGTCTCTATCCTTAAGGTCGAAGACGCCAACGGCAACGTTATCTACGACGCCGAGAACGAGCGGCAGGATGTGGAAGTCGTACCACCCCAGTACGCTTATCTCATCAACAACATCCTCACCGACCCGCAGGCCCAGTGCGCCACGTTCGGTTGCGGCGGGCTCACCGTTCCTGGACAGGATGCCGCCGTCAAGACCGGCACCAGCCAGCCCTACGAGAACAGCACTGACGAAGGCGACACCTGGGCCTTCGCTTACACCCCCAACTTGGTCGTCGGCGTCTGGGCGGGCAACGCCGATAACTCGCCCATGCACAACATCCTTAGCACCTCCATCTCCTGGCACAGTGCCCGCGACTTCATGGAAGCCGCCCTTGCCGACAAGCCCGCCCTCACCTTCCAAAAGCCCGACGGCGTCGACACGGCGACAGTCTGTGTGCCTTCTGGCATGCTGCCCAGTGACTATTGCGGCAAGACAGTCACGGACCTCTTCGTCACCGATAAGCTGCCCAAGGAGAAGGACAACTGGTGGCAGCCGCTCAAGATCGATACCCGCACAGGCCTGCTGGCGACCGAGACTACGCCGCCCCAGTACGTGCAGGAACGCGTCTTCCTCGTCATTCCCGACAATCTGACGGCCGACCAGAAGCAGCAAGCGACAGAATGGGCGTCTGCCCTCGGCCTCGCAATCGCGCCGACCGAGAAGAGCAACCCCAGCAGTCCTAACGACTTCCCTGCCCTCATCGAGTCGCCCGTGAACGGCGCGACCGTCGGCGGCGCTGTCTCAATTACGGGGCGCGCGGCCTCCAACGACTTCGATTCCTACAGCCTGGAATACGGCAGCGGCTCGTCGCCGACGGACTGGACTCAGATCCTTGCGTCAACCACGCCCGTCGCAGAGGGCGTTCTGGGCACCTGGGACGTTAGCGCCCTGCCCGCCGGCCAGTACACCCTGCGCCTTGTTGTGAAAGACCGCGTCCGCGGCGAACTCGTCTCGCTGGCCACGGTGACTGTCTCGAAAAAACCGGGGATCACGCCAACGCCGAACAAGAAGACGCCGCAGCCCACGCCGACCAAGGAACCTTGAAATGGACGGTGAATGACAGAGAACGATAGAGGTCCCGGCGGCAAAGGAGAACCGCCTGAGCAACAAGAGCCTCCTCGTGATGGGCAGAAAACAGGGAATGGTCTAGAGCGCTACGGGCGCTACCGCGTCCCCCGGCGTCCCGAGCCGTTGCGCCCCGACCTCCAGCTATCGGAGATCCGCCGCGGCATCAAGCCCGGCTCCCGCTACGTCCGCATAACACCCGCTAGCCAGCAGAAGTTCCGCCGCATAGAAGCTGCTCACCTCCAAGCGACGGCCGTGCTGCTGCGTCCCCAGAACTGGGCCGAGGCATTGTGGACAGGCATCCGTCGCATTCTCGTCGGCTCGCCGCTGGCCTCCTCGCAGGCGATCAACGAGCGGCTCGACAAGGTACGCGCCCTCGCCATCTTCTCTGCCGATGCCATCTCCTCTACGGCTTACGGTACGCAAGAGATTCTGCTCGTCCTGGTGCTGGCCGGGACCGGCGCCTTGAGCGCCTCTCTGCCGATAGCCGCAATCATAGGGCTCTTGATAGCGATTGTAGCCGTCTCGTACCGCCAGACCGTTCGTGCTTATCCAAGTGGCGGCGGTTCCTACATTGTCGCGCGCGCGAACCTGGGAACGTTCCCCGGGCTGACAGCGGCTTCGGCGCTGATGGTGGACTATGTGCTGACGGTGGCTGTGAGCACGTCAGCGGGCGTGGCCGCGCTCACTTCGGCTGCGCCCTCTCTCTACGCTGACCGTGTGCCGATAGCGCTCGTGATCGTCTGGATCATCGTTGTCGGCAATCTAAGAGGAATTCGGGAGTCTGGGAAGATCTTCGCTCTCCCGACGTATCTGTTCATCGTCAGCTTTGCCGCCATGCTGGTAACCGGGGCAATTCGCGCGGCGATGGGGACGCACGTGTCGGAGTTGCCGTCACAACCCGTCGCAGCCACCATGGGCCCCCTTACCCTGCTGCTGGTCCTGCGCGCCTTCTCGTCCGGCTGCTCCGCTCTGACCGGCTTGGAGGCCATAGCGAACGGCGTTCCCGCCTTCAAGCCCCCGGAGTCGAGAAATGCCTCCACTACCATCGCTTGGATGGCCGTGACACTCGGGACGTTCTTTGTTGGCCTTACAGTGTTGGCGCACTACATGCACGTCGTCCCGTTCCTCAACGGACAGCCCACGGTCGTCTCGCAGGTGGCGGATGCCACGTTTGGACGCACGCCGCCGTATTTCATACTCCAGGCAGCCACGATGCTCATCCTGTTTATGGGAACGAACACAAGCTTCGCGGACTTTCCGCGTCTGGCATCAATCCTGGCACATGACGGCTTCTTGCCGCGCCACATGGCCTTCCGCGGCGACCGCCTTGCCTTCTCCGCGGGAATCCTCCTTCTCGCGGCCCTCGCAAGCGTGCTGCTGTTCTTCTTCAAGGCCGACACAAACAGATTGATCCCCCTGTATGCCATTGGAGTGTTCGTATCCTTCACCCTATCGCAGTCCGGCATGGTCGTACACTGGCGGCGGACCAGAGAGTCCGGCTGGAAAAGGAGCATGATCGTCAACGGAACCGGCGCTGTGGGCACGGCCATCGTCGTCGTGATTGCCGGCGGCACCAAGTTTGTTCACGGAGCATGGATAGCCCTGCTCGCGTTGCCGATCCTGATACTGTTGTTCGAGCGCATCTCCCACCACTACGGTCGAGTCGCCGAGCAACTGGAGTTGCGCGAAGGCGACCTCGATGAGCTCCATTCAATGTCTCCCGGCGGCAGCGCCCAGACCGTCATCGTGCCCGTCGAGAGTCTGGACAGGGCCGTGCTCCGCACCATCGAGTACGCTCGTTCCCTCTCTCAGAACGTCACCGCCGTTCACATTACCGACGACGTTCGAGAGGCCGAAACACTGCGCGCCCAGTGGGAAGAAGCCATCCCCGACGTTCCAATCGTCATCGTCGAATCCCCCTATCGTGCCCTGGTCGCCCCCTTCCTCGCCTACGTCGACGCCGTCGACCGCTCAAATCCCAAGGGCCGCATGACCGTCGTCCTGCCGGAGTTCGTCCCGGCGCACTTCTGGCAGAGCCTTCTCCACAACCAGCCGGCCACCCGGCTGCGTCGCGCCCTCACGCGTCGCCCCAACACAGCCGTGGTCAACGTGTTGTATCATCTTCGTTAGAGGGATTCATCAATCTCGCCTAGAAGTCGGGAGGGCATGACTAAGCCTAGCGTCCGCATAATCCTCTACACTGGCAAGGGCGGCGTCGGAAAGACCAGCGTCTCCGCCGCGACGGCTCTCCGCGCGGCCCGCCTCGGCTATCGCACTCTCGTCATGAGCACCGACTCGGCGCACAGCCTCGGCGATAGCTTCGATATCCCGGTCGGCGGCGATATCGTTCCGATAACTGATAACCTCTGGGCGCAGGAACTCGACGTCTTCAAAGAGATCGATTCCCACTGGGGGACTATCGAGGACTACATCCAGATCGTCATGGCTTGGCGCGGCGTCGACGAAGTGCTGGCGGAAGAGATGGCCGTGCTACCCGGCATGGAGGAGCTCGCCGGCCTCGTCCACCTCATCAACTACTACGAAGGCCACGACTACGACGCCATAATCGTCGACTGCGCGCCTACCGGCGAAACACTGCGCCTCCTCAGCTTCCCCGATGTCGTGCGCTGGTGGCTGCACCGCGTTTTCCCCATCCAGCGAACCGCCGCCCGCATCGCCCGGCCCGTGTTGACGCGTGTCACCGATCTCCCGTTTCCCGAGGACGAGGTCTTCGAAGCCCTAAAGGACTTGTTCGAACGCCTCGACAACATGCGCGACCTTCTCACCGACGCCGATATCTCCTCCATCCGCCTCGTCATGAATGCCGAGAAGATGGTCATCAAAGAGGCCCAGCGCACATTCACCTATCTCAACCTCTACGGCTACCCCAGCGATCTTGTCGTCTGTAACCGCCTGATTCCTGGCGACGTGACCGAGTCGTACTTCTCGTCCTGGAAGGAGAGTCAGGACCGCTATTTTACCCTCGCCGAAGAAGGGTTCAGTCCGCTGCCCATCCTTACGGCGCCACTGATGGACCAGGAGGTCGTCGGCCTGAAGATGCTTGAGCGCTTCGGTCAGGCCATCTACGGCGACAGCGACCCCATCCCCATCCGCTTCCGCGGCCAGACGCAGGAGATCCGCCAGCTAGACGGCGATTACCTTCTGACGCTGCTGCTACCCTTCACCAGCAAGGAAGATATCGCCCTCTCCCAGATCGGCGATGAGCTGATCGTGCGGGTTGGCGTCCATCGTCGGAACGTGATCCTGCCGCGCGCGCTGGTCGGAATGCAGACTCAAAGTGCTAAACTGGAAGGTGACCGGCTGACAATCCGATTCTCTCGCGCTGATGACTAGGGCAACGTGGCCGAGGCTTTCCAACCTCGGCTCCCCAAGGAGGCCGACATGGCAGAAAAACTCTTCGAATGCGAGTGGACGCCCGAAGGCGAAATCATCCTTCGCATCCGGCGGCCAGGTATGGGTCTCATGACGCCTGAGTTCCGCTCCCACGTCATGGGCGCCCAGAAGGAGATGCTCTCCGCCCTTCGCAGTCTCATCGACGCCGCCCTCGACAAGATGGCGGCCGAGGAAACGCCGAAGACGCGCCGAACGACGATCAATGTGGAGTAGGCGTCGGCACAGGCGTAGCTCCTGCTTCCACGAGCAGCCGGTTCAGGTCGTCTTCAGTTGTTATGCCCTGCACCGTTCGAATGAAGTCGCCCAGCGAACCGCTCTTCTGACGCAACTCCTGTAACTCCGGCCCTATCGGGCTGCTCGAAGCCCCCGTCGTCCCGTACAACCCGTAGAACGCGAAAAACGCCTGGTTGATCTTTCGAAAGTAGTAGCCGTTCGACGCCAGATACTGTCGTGTCTGCTCCATCAGTGCCTCCGCGTCCGTCACCTTGCCCTGCGCCAGCAGCGCGTCGACTTGCTGGCGTAGCTGACGCAACACCTGGTCCGCGTCCACGCTGTTTGGTTGAGGCGTCGGCCCAGGCGAAGGCGTTGCCGTGGACAGCGGGTAAGCGGCCTCAACCAGTGACCCCATCTCAGTCCCAACGATATCCGCCACCGTCTCGTTGATCGTCCGCAGCGTGTCACTGACAAAGTAGCGCGAACCCAGCGGATGGAAGAAGAGGTAATCGTGCATCCACTCGTGCGAGGCCACCTGCAACGCGCTCAAATAGTCGTCCGTCGGCTCGATTATCGCCGGATAGGCGCCGATTCCTCCCGTCGGCACCACCAGCGCCGATATGTTGTCCGACTTCGCCTCCGCGTCCGCTTCCAACCGCTGTGCCTCCGCCAGCGTCAGGTCGGTTCGCAGCAGCGTCGCCTGCTCCTCGGCGATGCGGTCCCGCGGCGAGATGACCAGCAGATACGGCGGGTCCTCGAACTCGAAGTCGACCGGCGGGAAGAGCCAGTGGACGCGCGAGAATAGCGGGAGCGTCGTGTCGATGCCGAGCTCGGATGCCACTGCCGTAATGCGGCCTTCCATCACCGCCTGCACGCGGTTAGCGATAGAGTCCCGTTCGTTCCTTGCGCTGTCCAGTTGCTGCGTCGTCGCTTGTTGTTGCTCTAGCGAAGCGTTTGTCGCGCCCTCCTGCGAGAGCTGCGCCGTCAGGTCGTCGACCTCGTGCTGGAGTTGAAAGTAGCGCGTCACGTCCGCGTTCTCGTCGCTTCGCGAAGAACCGCTCCCGATATGTCCAACCAGGTAGAGCCATTTGTCTGGGAAGTGTCGCACTTCCCAGACGCCTAGGTTGTATTCGTCGCGCGAAAGCGGCAGCCCGAGAGCGCTCAGCACCTGCCAGCTCGCGATCGCCGACATCACGACGATCACAGCCAGCGTCGAAGCGGGGACGGACCAGGCGGGTAGTCGATTCATGTTCCTCGGCGACCTTCGCCTCTAATCGAGAATAGCACCGAATTCCGGCGCCTGCCAACGACGTAGGCCACCCGGTCTGCAACCGGATGACCCCAGGCACCCACAGCCCGGCCTTCCATCTCCAGCGCCTACCGCACAAGCCGGCCGCTTTTGAGACCTCAATTCCCGCCATGTTATAATCACCCCCAGACATCCTCGGTGGATAGGCGGTAGGGATTTGAGGAAACCGGATCAGTATTCATTGGACGGCGCCGGCCTGGAGCCGCGCCTCGTCGCCTTCATCTTCGACACCATCATCCTCCTAGCATTCCTGGCCCTCTTTGCCATCGTCGCCATGTTCCAGTTGCTCGCCCGCAGCAACTTCGGCGACGCCGACCCACCGGACTCCGCCTACTATGCCGCCCTTGGCATCATCGCCGGCGTCGTTCCTTTCTGGCTTGCCTTCAACGTCTGGCTGCTCTCCTGGCGCGGCCAAACCATCGGCAAGTACATCGTGGGCCTCCGGATCGAGCGCGCTGACGGCACCGGCCCGCCCGGCTTTCGCAGGACATTCGCCCGCACCCTGCTACTCGACCCCATACTGTTCCATCCGCTGCTCGCCGTGCCCTGGGCATTGCTCGTCGTCTACGGCACCATGCTCACTTCCAACACCCTGGTGCTGATTGCCACCATGACCGTGCTGCTGCTTTCCCTGGTCGCCTCACCAATCGCGCTGGCGGCCATGCTATCCGATAGCCGGCGACGCGCCTTGCACGACCGTATCGCTGGAACGCTCGTCGTCGGCGACGCCTGACAAACGCGCCGCCAGGCCAGAGAACAAGATATGACAGAGGCCGAAGACCAGTCTCAGGGAAAGCCGGCGCGGTCGCTGACATTAACGCTACGAGGGGGATTCTGGCGCGTGTCGCTTAAATGGGCTGTTGGCCTGCTCCTGACGTCGACCCTTGGCCTCCTCCTCCTCTCAATCGACGCGACCCAGCTAACCAGCAAAGGCACCGCTCACAAAGCCCTTCGCCGCACCGTCGCCAGCCTCACCGAGATCGACGCCCTCATCACCGATCGAAGCGATCTCGTGACTACCTCGCCTGATATCAGCACTTCCGCAGCCACCTTCCTAGCCGGCTATCCTATCGACATTCCGCTCAGCGCTCAGGAGGCTCAGGACCTGTCAACCCCCGAACTCCGCAACGTCGTCCTCGACCGCTCCGCCGACCGTCTCTACGATGAGGGCTTCTCCGCCTTCCGCGCCGACGGCCAAGGAACGGCCGACGTCCAGATCCTCTCGCCGCCCGGCGCCGTCCGCTACACAGCCGGCCTCCTAACCAAAGACAACCATGAGATCATGCAGATAGTTATGATAGCCCTTGCCTGCCTGGCCGCTCTGCTGGCCCTGGTCGTCGTCCTGCTTAGTCGCGGCTACGGCCGTCTGACCAGCATCGGCGTCGCCACTCTCGCCGCTTCGCTGCCCCTCCTGCTCCTCTTCGCGGCCGTGCGCTTCATCTTGCGCCTCGCCTCCGACCAGGAAAGCGATTACCTGACCGCGCAGCTCTATGCCCTGGGCCGCGACGTCGCCTGGTTGCCCTTCCGCAATGCCATAGCCTTCGTTTGCCTCGGCATGATCTTCCTTACCCTGGGAGTCGCCTTCTCAATTCTATCCAAGCGGCAAACAGCTTCGCCTTAGCGAATCTTCGCGTTTCCAAACAAGAGCACCTTCAGATTCGCTTCAGCTTCATCACTCCTTGGCCGACAACTAATGAGTGGGCACGCTTTGCATCTTAATGTCTCTAACCCGGCGTGCTTTGGACCAGACCCGCACTAGCTGAAGCAGTGAACAGGTGGTAATGAGGACGGCGCGAGCCAGAACACTACTCGGAATCACGGTCTTGTTGGCGCTCCTTGGGGCGCTCGTCGTCACGGCGGGCATTCGTGTCCGCCTCGACAGAGATGCTCGTCATGCAGTCGCCCAAGAAGAGGCCGTCGTCGCCTCACTGGAAGATGCGCGCGTCACCCTTCGCAGCGAAGAATCCTCCGCAATCACTGCCTTCCGAGCGAACGACCCCTCAGCCTTCGTCAACGCCTATCGGCAATCACAAGGCTCTGCCGATGTCGCGCTCGCTCAGGCCGAAGGGTCTTTGATTGAAACCGGCGGCTCAGACGCTGGCAGTGCCCTCGAATCCTTCAGCCTGAGCCTCGGTTACTTGCGACAGGATATCGCCAATGCCCTCGCTCCGTCTGCCGGCAATCAGCATTCGCCCGTCGCCGGCGGCGAAGAATATGCCGCCCAGTTCGAGCCGCGATTTGACCAGGCTCTCATCGAACTGGACCAGCTAGCGGCCACCCAGAACGTCCATCTGGCCGCGCTCCGAAACAAAGCCACTCACTCCTCCGACGTGACACTTGCCTTGTTGCTCGCCGGGGGCGCTATCGCCTTCCTCATCAGTGGCGTTCTTCTCACCGTCATCACCATTTCCCTCATACGACCTATTAGTGCCCTCCAGCGCCGAGTCCGCGAGGCGCTTGCCGGCAACGACACGACACACGCGCTCGCCTGCGGGCCAGAGGAAGTCACGGCCCTTGCCCAGGATATCGACAGCCTCGTCGAGAAACAGCGTCGAGCCCAAAAAGCGCTCCTCGCCAGTGAGGCCAAATACAACGCCCTCTTCAAGCGCTCCATCGACGCCGTCTATCTCCACGACCTTGACGGCAGGTTCATCGACGCCAACGACGCCGCCCTCGAATTGCTCGGTTGCACCCGCGAAGAGCTTCGCGGCGCTCCAATCCTCGACTTCATTGAAGAGCCACGACATGAGCAGGTTGTGGCCGCAATGGACCACGTAGTCGATAACGGTCGCCTTGATTTACAGACTTTCCGCCTTCGAAGGCGCGACGGCGGTTCGGCCGATGTCGAAGTCGCCGCGTCGCTCGTCCACCAAGAAGACGGCGAAGCCTTTGTCCTTGGCGTGGCCCACGACGTTTCCTATCGCGTTCGTGCCGAGGAGGTCTTGCGCGGCAACGAAGACAAATACCGTGAGATCTTCGAAAACGTGCAGGATATCGTCTATCGGACAGATGCCGCAGGCATCATTACGGAGATCGGCTCCGCTGTGCAGCGATGGGGCTACCGGCCAGAAGACCTCATCAGCACTAACGTCCTCGACGTCTACGTCGACCCCGAGGAGCGCAAGGGGTTGATGAGAGAGCTCCTGGCGCGGGGCGAAGTCACCGACTACGAAGTCAAGCTTCGTGCCGCTGATGGAAGTGTCCGCTATACCTCCGTCGGCTCCCGCATCATGCGCGATTCGAACGGTGCAATGATCGGCGTCGAAGGCGTCCTTCGCGACGTGACTGAGCGAAGGAGGGCCGAGGAAGTCCTCCACGAGAAGATGAGACGAGACCCCCTGACCGGCGTCCTCAACCACGCAGCCATTTTCGAAGAATTGCGCAGTGCGCTCCCGGCAAACCCGAACGGCGGCTTCTGCGCTGTCCTCCTTAGCGACGTCGATGGCCTGAAGGCGATAAACGATACCTTCGGCCATGCGGTCGGCGACCAGGTCCTTGTCTCCGTAGCTGAGTTGCTTTCCAGAGACAGCGCTATCGTCGGACGCTACGGGGGCGACGAGTTTATTACAGTCTTGCCTCTCGCAAGCCACGAGGAGGCGGAACGCTACAAGGAGGACTTCCTCAGCGCTCTCGCCGATGCCGGTCCTTGGGACGACTCCAATGCCTCGCGCATCCCCGTGCTTGTCAGCACCGGAATCGCCATCTACCCTGTTGAAGGAACCCGCATCGAGGAGCTCATCCAGCTCGCCGACAGTGCCATGTACGCCGAAAAGCGCCGTCGACGCGAGACAATGGGCGGCCTCCCGCCATCCCGCTATCGTGGCGGCGACCTCGACGCAGCCCGTATCGTCGGCGAAATCGTGCCGTTCCTGACAACGACAGGCAATCTGGACGAGAAGCTTCGCCTCGTCGCCCGCCGCCTTTCCGTAGCCGGCGGCTACGACGCCGTCAGCTTCTCCCTCTTCGACTCCGAACCAAAGGCCCCGCCGAAAATGATCGCATTCACCACCAACCCACAACGCCTTGTCAAGGAGTGGCGCAGGGCAGGGCACCAACTCATAAAGCGAGGAGCGAAGGGACTTCTCGATTCCCGCCGCGACCGCGCGCAAATCGTCAACGACCTTTCGAAATCCCCTCTCTACTCTGTCACCGCACGAAAGCTAATGGAAAAGTCGGGCTTGAAGTCGGGCATGAGCGCCCCCATGCGCTGGCACGGAGAACTCATCGGCCTTCTGGCCGTGGCAAGTAGACGCGAGAACGCGTTCACCCCTGCCGATGCCCAGGTTCTCAGTGCCGTCGCAAGCCAGGTGACGGCCATCGTTAGCTTGGAGAGACTTGTGGATGAACTGCAGGCTGCCTCAGGCCGCCTTAGCATCGCGCACGTCCAAACCGTCATGCTCCTTGCCGCCGCTGCCGAAGCCCACGATCGGACCACAGGAAAGCACCTCAAGAACGTCCAGCGCATCTCCGAGCTGCTGGCGCTCGAGCTCGGCTATGGCGAGGAAGACGCCCGACAACTTGGCCTTGCCGCCGTCCTTCACGACATGGGCAAGATCCGCGTCGCCGACTCAGTGCTCGCCAACGAGGGCCAATTGAACGAGGCGGAATGGGACCTGATGCAACAGCACGCCATCTGGGGCGAGCAATTCCTCGCCGGGCGCGCCGACTTCGACCTCGCAGCCCAGATCGCCCGCTCTCATCACGAACGATGGGATGGCACCGGTTACCCCGACGGCCTCAGGGGCGACGAAATCCCGGAGGTCGCAGCCATCGTCTCGGTCGCCGACAGCTTCGATGCCATGACCAGCGACCGCCCCTACAAGCCGGGTCGCTCGCCCGCGGCAGCCATAGCGGAGATGACCGCTTGCTCTGGCAGCCAGTTTAACCCTAGAATCGTGCGCGCCCTCGTCCGCTTGTACAAACAGCAGAAGTTGCCTCGTCGCCGTCCTCGCCGCGACCTCGACTACCGCCGGGCCGCCTAGCCTTTTCTGCCGGCCCTCCACCGATTACAGATAGTGAAGCCGCCCTCTGAAAGAGGACTGCTCCAGCAAACGAATCAGGAAGCTTTCCTCAGGCCGCCATCCGCATCTGCAGTCGCTGCAAGAGCGCATCCAGCCTGGCGAAACCTTCGGTCATTCCTTCGTGCATCCCCGACTGATACATTCCGTCGCGGTCCTCGACCGACTGAAACACGACGTTCAACTTCAGCGTCGTCTTGCCTCCGCGCTCCTCGAGGCTAGCTGTTTGAAGCGAGACGTGCCCCGGCATGCCCTCAAACTCGAAGGTGTCAATGGTCCGCTCCAACGTCACCTCGTGGAAAACGCCGTGGAACCCGTACTCTTTGCCGTCCTGGTCGCGCTGGACAATCCGCCAGGTCCCGCCCGGCCTCGCGTCGATCCTCTCGACTTTGCTCGTGACGTAGCTTGGCCCCCACCACTGCGACCGCAGGTCAGGGTCAATGTACGCCTTGTATACCAACTCGCGCGGCGCATCAAACTCTCGCGTCACGATAACCTGTTGCTTTCCCGGCTCCACTATGAAATTGGTGTCCGACATCTTAGTTCTCCTTTTCATCGTTTGGCCTCTCGACCAACAGATGAGCATAGCGCGATATCATGTCGAAGATATGAACCGGCTCTCTCGCCTTGTGCAGGAAGCATGAACATCCAGAAAGCATCAACACATTGCTTGGGGAATGTAGGGGAGGCCTTTAGTCCTCCCGTTGAGGACGCATGGGGGCTGGCTCCCTGACAGAACGCACTAGCTGTGGTTCAGATGAATCGCCTTCGTCTCCAGGAATATCTCCAGACCTTCTTCGCCCTGCTCGCGGCCGAAACCGCTCTGCTTATAGCCCCCGAACGGCATGTTCCCGACGCCTGCCGTGTGATAGCTGTTTACCCACACCGTGCCCGCTTTCACGCCGCGAGCGAATCGCATGACCTTGTGCAGGTCTCGCGACCACACGCCTGCGGCCAGCCCGTACGTCGTATCGTTCGCGATAGCAAGCGCCTCCTCCAAGTCATCGAACGTGCCTACCACCAGCACTGGCCCGAAGATCTCTTCCTGCGCAATCCGCATGTGGTTGTCGACCTCGTCGAACACCGTCGGCTCCAGGAAGAACCCCTTGTCATACGCCGGTCCCGTCAGCCGGTTCCCGCCTCTGACCAGTCGCGCGCCCTCCTGCTTGCCTATCTCGATATACCCGAGCACAGCCTGCATCTGCTCCTCGGACACCACGGGTCCCATGTCCGTCGCCTTGTCCAGCGGGTCACCGACCTTCATCCCGTCGATTGCCTTAAGCAGCTTCTCCATGAATTCGTCATGGATCTTCCGCTGCAACAGCAGTCGCGTTCCGGCGTGGCATGTCTGCCCGCAATTCAAGAACACCGCCCCGCGCGCTCCCGCCACCGCCGCCTCCATGTCCGCGTCCTCGAACACCACGTTCGGCGACTTCCCTCCTAGCTCTAGCGTCACCCGCCGCACGTTCTCCGACGCCAGCTCCATGATGTGCCGGCCCGTCGCCGTCGACCCGGTAAACGACACCTTGTCGATGCCCGGATGCGTCACCAGCTTTTCACCAATTACGCTCGACTTTCCGCTGATGACGTTTATGACGCCGCCTGGCATGCCCGCCTCGCTGAAGGTGCGCGCCACCTCATACGTCGTGGCGCTCGTCAAGATCGAAGGCTTGATGACGGCCGTACAACCCGTTGCCAGCACGGCCCCTAGCTTCCACGACAGCAGCGCCAGCGGCCAGTTCCAAGGGATAATCAGTCCCGCCACGCCTACTGGCTCCTTGAGCACGATCCCCAGCGCGCTCGGCGTCGCGTTGCTCACCACGCGGCCCCGAATGTTGTCTGTCATGCTGGCGTAGGCCTCAAACGTGTTCATCATGCTTAGCACTTCCACCCGCGCCTCGCTCAGCGGCTTCCCGACCTCCCGGCTCAGCAGTGGCGCCAGCGTGTCGATCTCCGCCCGTATCTTGGCAACCGCGTTGCTGATGATCCGCGCCCTTCGCTTCGCGTTTGCCGACCACTCGCCGGCGTCGAACGCCGTCCGCGCCGCTGCTACAGCCGCGTCGAGATCGCTCTCCGTCGCCATTGGCAGCGTTCCGACAAGGGACCGGTCGGCCGGATTGAGCCGCTCCGTCGCCTCGCCGCTGGCCGCCTGCCGCCACTTGCCGTCGATGAATAAGGCATATTTCTTGGCCGCCATCGGAGTAGTCATCTCGCCTCTCCTTCTCTACCTGACGACCGGCGACGCGTCTCTGTCGAACGGGTTCGTCCGCATCGCCAGTGAGAACAGATAGGGATATTCATCCCTGAGGTGCCGCATGTACATCAGCCACTGCTCGACGAGCAGCACATATACCCGGCGCATGTCGTTCGCAAGATGCTCCAGGTCGCGCTCCGGCAACTCGACGATCTTCTCCCGCGTCGCCAGCTCCTCCGCCATGTGGAACACCGCCCGCAGCAGTTCCGCGAACGACTCGTGCTCCAGCAGGTTCGGGTTCTGCATCAGCCCCAGCAGGAAGTCCCGTCGCGACGCCAGCGCTATCCGTAGCTCGTCCAGGTCCGCCCTATCGATTTCGACTCGATAGTCGTATCCGCTCAACTTCTCCGCGACGCCCGCGAACTTGTCCGGCGACCAGTCACCAGTGACAATCAGGTCGCGCCGAATATCCCCTAGCTTCGGGTCTACATTCGACAGGAACGCCAGCAGCGAAGTCCCCATCTCGCTGAAGAACGCTCCGATGATCATGTTGAGCTTCCGCAGTCGGCTCCGCTTCTCCCGCTCGCTCATCAGCTCGTTCAAGACGAGTGTGACCAGCAACACCTGGATCGGCAAGAATGCAAGGTCCGCTAGCAGGTAGATGAAGAGCTGGTGCGTGTCGCGAAAGACGGCGTACTGCACGAGGTACAGCACCACCGATGCCGCGATCAGCGACAACCCAAGCGTCACCAGCCAGCCAAAGCGCCTCATGCCGTGAGAATCTCGTCGCTGTTCTAAGTCAATGATGGAATCCTGAGCGCCTCACGCTGCCTTTGGCAACCGCCGCTCCAGCTCTGTCCACTCCGATTCCGGCAGCGCGGCCTGCGCCCAGCCCAGCACCATCTGGAATACCGGCGGCGGCATGATTGCCATCATCCCGCGAAGGAACATCTCCCGGTCGTCCAGCGTCTGCGCCTTCACGATCCACGGCAGCGCGACCTGTAGCTGCTCCGGCGTGAAGTGCGCCACGGCCGCCGAAACGATGTCTCCCTGCTGCTCGAGACTGAAGTGCTCCTCGATCAGGGGCACCACCAGGTCCTCCTCTTTCCGGACGTGCAGGTTCATTGCCGCGTTGAGGACGATAGCCTGGCGGCTGACCTGGTGCAGCAGCCCGGCTCGCTCGCCGGCGTCCCGCATCGTCGCCAGTCGCTCGAACGCCTCCACCATCTCCCGCATGTGAAGTTGGTCGGTGCGATGGTCGAGCAGGTACGGCGCCGACACCGGATAGACGCGTTCGTCGACCAGCGGGAAGATCGCACTCTCTTCACCATCCTCATGCGTCTTGACCACACTTGTGAGAAAGTCGAGGCGGCGAGCGATATCACCTGCGCCGTCCATGTCATCCGGCGCCAGCCTGCCGACCTCATCCTCCAGCTTCTGGGTGTCCACCTTGATTGCCTTATGAATGTAGCGGACAGAACGAATTGGAGTCTCCATCACCTTCCTCCTATGGAGTTGCTCAAGAACTGAACCCTGACCCATTTGAATGCGTCCCTACGTCGAGTATCGATTCGCCGTGTGGAGAGGACGTGAAGCGCCGGCCGCGCGGCATGCCAAACCCATGAAGGCTGCGCTTCCCGCTCGCCTTCCCACGCGCTACAATGTGCCCGACCATCGCCACAAAGACGCAGGAGGTTCTCGATGAAGCTCCCGTTCCCCCTTCAGGACTCGGAGAAAGTGCTGCTCGTCTGCCGCCGCCACTGGATCTTCCTCTGGCCGCGCCTGGTCCTCGAAGCCCTCATCGCCGTGCTGCCCGTCGTCGCCCTCTTCGTCGTCCTCCACTATGCTGGCGCCCTCAACGGGCTCGGCTTCAAGATAGCTGGCGTCGTCTCTCTCGTCTGGCTCGTGGTCTGGGCCGTCCGCCTCTTCTTCATCAAGTATCGATGGGACAACGACCTCTGGACCGTCACCGACCAGCGTCTCGTCGACTCGGCAAAATCCAGCCCCTTCAGCCTGCGTATGACCGCCGCCGACCTCATCAACATCGTCGATACCGAAGTCGTCCGTTCCGGCGTCCTGCCGACTCTACTCAACTACGGCGACATCCGCGTTGAGACCGCCGGCGAGCGCGAGAACATCTTCTTCCCGTCCGTCCCGCATCCGGCCGAAGTCCACGCCCTCATCGACAAGGAGCGTGACCGCGAGCGCCGCGCCGTCTACCAGGGCGATACGGCCGCTCCCTCGCCGCCTGCTCCCGCAGAGGCCTAGCCAACGTGAGCCAATTGCAGGGGAGGACTTCAGTCCTCCCGCCCAAGGAGGTCGACATGAAGTTCGAGATCTACGCAGACAAGTCGGGCAGCTACCGCTGGCGCCTCGTTGCCAGCAACGGCCAGACGGTCGCCTCATCAGGCGAGGCGTTCGCCAGCAAGACCAACGCCCGTCGCGCCGCCGAGAACGTCAAGGAGCACGCGGGCAAAGCTGACGTCGCAGAGGTCTAGAGGTCGCTTTCTGCCCTTCGTCCCGCATGCTTGGGCACGTCCACACCGTGATCCACGAGCACGGCGGCTCACAACGCCGGCGCAGCCCGCTGATTGACGCGCCGAGTCGCCCAATCTAGACTTGAGTTGAAGGGGGTGACCAGTTGCAGGAACGTCGCATGACCGAATTGATTCGCGAGTACACTAACGGCGAGGTTACCATCATCTGGCAGCCGGACCTCTGCATCCACGCCACCTGCTGCTTCGTCGACCTCCCGCAAGTCTTCGACCCCGAGAAGCGCCCCTGGGTAAACCCGCATGGCGCGACCACCGAGGAGATCATCGCCCAGGTCGAGCGCTGCCCTTCCGGCGCCCTGTCTTACCGCCGGAACAAGGGCTAGGACCGCGACCACCGCGCGGTCACCAGGCGACACGGCCACTCCTTCGCTGTCTGCTCCCGTTGAGCCTTGGCCGCCGGACGCAGGGGAGGCCTGGGAACCTGCGTCGACTATCTCTTCTGCATCAGCTCGAAGATGGCGCCGCCAGCACCGCCTGCATCCAGATAGGCAAACCTGCCCGGATCATGGACAAACAGCTTGGCGCCTTGCGCCGTCAGGCCCGCAACGGCCTTGTCGACGTCGTCGACATACCAGCCGATATGGTGCACGCCCTCGCCCCACGTGTCCAGGAAGCGCGACTGGAAGATCCTGCCCTCCAGGCACTCCACCAGCTCGAGCTGCAACGGCCCCACGTACGCGAACGCCATCCTTATCTTCCACGGCCTGCCCTTCGCGTCGACGCCGCCGTTCTCCGCGTACGTCCACGGCCCGAACCCATACAGCCTCGACCAGCTCTCGACGACCTTATCTATGTCCTTAACGGCCCAACTGACCTGCGCCACCGAGGCCGGGCCCGCGCCTTCGACTTCCTCGCTCATCCCTCAAACCTCCTGTCTCGCTCCTGCCTCGCCGCTGTCTACCCCTTAGCGACGCTGTAGCTCGTGTCCATCGGCGGCATCCTCTCGGCCGCCAGATGCTCGAAGCTCTTCAGCTCCGCCTGGTGCGGCTCGCTCTCCCAGCCCCCGATGTTCGCGCTCCGCTTGGCCACCGCCTTGTAGAAGTTCCAGTCGGCGTTGGCGTAGAACATCATCTTCTGCGCTGCCAGCGACCCTTCGGCGTGTATCTGGTGGCTCATGTGCCTGCCGCCGGTCAGGTCGTGCATGTAGCGGATGGCCTTCAGCCTGTCTTCCGTCGCCACGCCGGCCTTTCCGGCCAGGTACTTCTCGATGTGCTTGCGTTCCTCGGGATTCGCCCAGTCGCGATACCCAATCGGGTCGGCGACGATGCCTCCGGCGATGTCCTGCGCCATCTTGCACATCTCATGGTAGTTGTCCGCGTACATGTACTTGGCGATGTTGATGTACATCCGGTTGGGGTTGACGAGGTCCGACCCCTGCTCCTTCTCCGGGAACATGCACGCCGACAGGTTCATGACCTTGAACGCCTCGGTGATCTGCGCCATCCACGACAGCTTCTCGCGGATGTGGGAGTAGTTCTCCAACCCGTTGTATTCGGCCATCAGCGACGCGATGCCCGTCAGGCTCTCCAGCGTCGGCACCATCCGGCAGCACGCGAACAGCCGGTGGAAGGTGGCGAACAGGTACGCGATGTCCCGCGAGAACTTCCACTCCTGGCACATGAACACCCGCTCCCACGGCACGAACACGTCGTCAAACACGATCATGCACTCGCCGTCGCCGATGCCGTGCTTTGACGCCAGTGGCGCGTCCCACTTCGTCTCCTCTGTGCTCGGCCCCTTGATCTCGGGGTCGGCGCAAATGAGCGTGATCCCCTTCGCGTTCAGCGGCGTCGCAAACGCGACCGCGTAGTCCTTGTCGGCCTCGCCATGCGTCCGGCTGGGGATCACGAAGATCTCGTTCGAGCCCGGCGTGGAGCTGATGTGGTACTTGCAGCCCCGGACGACGATTCCGTCCTTCTGCTTGTCGACCACCCGGACGTAGAAGTCCTTGTGCTGCACCTGCTGCGACGGGTGCAGGCTCCTGTCGCCCTTGATGTCGGTCTGCGCCGTCGTGAGGCCGATGTCGGTCTTCTGGATGTACTTCCGGTAGGCCTCGACCCGCTCGGTGTAGTGTGTGCCCAGCGCCTTGTCCATCCGGTCCGCCAGCACCCGGCACGCCGCCAGGCCGTCGACCCCCATGCAGTGCAGGCTGACGCCGCCGAACCGCGCGCCGGTGATGTAGATATCGCGCCGCCTCAGCAGGTCCTCCGCCGTGTGCGGCGCCGTCCAGAGGAAATGGATGTCCTCGCCCTCTTCGTTCTTCGTCACGAACAGCGGCCGCGTCTCCGGCTGATTGGGCAGGACGTAGTCCATCACGCCGTACTGCACCACCCGACGCAGGATCGGGTGCGTCGTCACGTCCGTGACCCGCTCGCCCTGACTGTAGATGACTCTGCCGTCCCTCAGGCTTTCCAGGTACTGCTCCACCGTTCTGATCATCTTCGAGACCCTCCGCTAACTCCCTGTCCGGTTCCCGCAGCTTACTCCAAAAGAAGGATTTCAGCACTACGCCATCCCGCCGGGGTCCACGCCCTCATCGACAAGGAACGTGACCGCGAGCGCCGCGCCGTCTACCAGGGAGGGACTACCCCTCCCGCAAAGGCTTGGTCATCGGAAAAATGTAGGGGAGGACTTTAGTCCTCCCGCTCAAGAGGTTGTCTATCTTAGTGAGTCGCCCCGCCGGCTACCCGGGCGACGTCCGTAACAGAGCGGAGTCACTCTGCGACGCGAATAGGTCCTCGCCCATCTCGTCGAGGTCGTCCACGCTCATGACGTGCCCATACATCGGGCTCGTCGGGTCGTTGCTCGACTCCATCCTGAAGTACGTCAGGCCGATGTACCTCGTCACCATCTTTCGCGTCCGCTCCAGCACCTTACTCTTGCTCACCAGTCCATCGTGCCCCAGGTTCATTCGGTAGGTCGAAACGACCGCATGTCCCGGCCCTGACCACTCCGCATACCCCAGCTCGAAGTTCCAGTCTGTGTCCCACGCGTACAGGTCCAGGGGCGTCAGCCCGACGAGAACAACTTCCGGATCCTGGAAGTCCGCTGGAAACAGGTCCCCCATATACGCCGTCAACGTTTGCCCGTCGATCTGCTCGCGCTCGGTGCTCACAAAGTCCGCTGGCACGCTACTTGGATACAGCACCGCCGTCTGTATCCCGTACTGCTGCGAATAGTAGTCCACCAGGCTGCCTACTATGCCTGGGTCCACCTTCCCCAGCGGCACGAAGCAAACCCGCAGCCCCGTGCCTGGACAAAACGACTCCGCCTCTAGCGCCAGTTCGCTCTGCTCCTGCAAACAGCTCGCGAACTGAGAGCCCGTGCACGGCGGGTTTTCGACACGGGCGCAATTCTGACGAAACGCAATCACGTCCCACGTGATATACCCACCGATCATGCAGAGCCCGCCCACGAACGCCAGTAACACCAGCAGGCGCGCCTTCCACGTCCGCGGCAAAATGTCGTACTCGTACTTGACGGGTCTGGCCGGTGCGACGCCCTCCGGCTGCGAAGGAGGAGTCGCGGCCGCCTCGAGCAGGCGCCTTCGCCTGCCGTTCGCCCGCCGCCGCAGAACGAAAAGCGCCGCCAGCGACCCTGCGATCCCCACGCCCAGCAAACCGACGAGCAGCGGACGGCGGTTCTTCGAAAGTCCTGTCAGGCAAAAGGACGGCATCCTGACGCCGTTCATACGATTTAGCCCCCACGAATTGTTCCAGAGTCTCGTATTGATTATCGACCCGGCCGGTTCGAACGCGCAGTTTCACAGGAAACGTTACCGCGAGCGCCGCGCCGTCCACCAGGGCGAGGCCCGCCACGCCACCCCCTCAGACCGCATAGCACCAGCGACATCAGCGCACGAGCGTCTATCTCATCAAGGGCACGTGAAGCGCGTTTATCGAAGACCCTTGACGCGCGGATAGTGGAGTGCAAGCTGAATGTTCGTGGGTCGGAGCAGATCGCTCCGGCCCCCTAGGTGATGCGAAGATTGGGGGGAGATTACTTGCGTCGAGTCCACAGTGACTTCATGCGGAGCTCTTCAATCACATGCTCCGTCGATTCTCCGGCAACATCCGTGTGCCTCATTGACTCAATCTTATGGGTGAAGTCGAGGATGAAGGGCTCCTGATTCTTGGCACTGTTGCCAATCCAGAACTGATCGCTCGTGCCGTTGTCCTTCCTGACAATGATCACTATGCCAGCATTATCTGATTCGCTCTTCTTCTTCGGTGCGATGAAGTGATCGTAGGCCCTCCAGAGGAGGTCCGCGATGGAAGCGGCGGAACCCGTCGCCATGAGCAGTGTCCAATCAATGGCTGCACCGCGCATAGTACCGGGGGGCGGAGGGGCCCTTTCGTAAATCTCTATGTCGCTCGCATTCGACTCAATGAAAGAGAAGATCTCGTCGGCATTCACACCTGGGGGCAGGTTGGCCAATGCAAGACCCACAGCGATTTTTCTCATCGAGTGCCTCGTGTCTGGGGGGACAGGCGCATTGTACACCGGCGACTCAGACTTGTTCAGGCTGAGTTGATGTCGGCCCGCCTAGAGCCGTCTGTCCGAGTACGCGCTGTTTCTGGACAGCGAACTCCTCGTCGTCGAGAGCGCCCTGCTCGTGGAGTGCCTCAAGCCTCTCTAGTTCGGCGACACGATCCGGTTCTTCTACCTCTGGTACGTTTCGAACTCGTATCTCGACCACCTCGTCGTCCCAGCGATTGGCGATAAATACCAGATAGAAGGCGGCAGGCAAGATGCCGAAGGCGAATAGGATGGCTGCCGCGATCCAGTTGAACCTCCTTCTCCTCTTTCTTAACATCCTGGCCGAGTCTTTGGGCATGTTGCTCGACTTCGCAGTCATGACAAACCCTTGTATGATCCAGTAATTAACGGCAGCGTCTAACTCCCGGATTGTGGCGACTTCAACGACTTGCACCGTAGCGGCCATCGCGATCCCTCCTTTTCTCCGACTGCTGATGTCCTTCTCTCTGGATCACTGCAGGCACTTGGCGATCACGCCTGCCAGTTTCTCGGGCATCTGCCACATCCGCGATGCTGGCGCTGTTCTGCTCCTTCGTGAGACGGCGCGTCGGGCAGGCTTCATGGTACGCCTCCTAACGAATCTGACGGGGATAGGCGCATTGTACACCCACGAGTCAACGCGCCCTTGACCCGCTTGGGGTAGGCATTCATACTCGCGGTTATGGAATTGGACCCATATTCGCCCCTGCGCGGTGTCTGGCAAAACATCAGTATGGCGGAGTTCTTCGTCCATGCAGCGAAGAACCCGAAGGTTGGAGTGCCGCCTTGACAGGCCGGTGGATTACCGGGGAATCTTCATATAGAAGAGGAGACAACAATGAAGTTTCTGGAAAGTGAAGCGGCAAAAGACGCCTCAATTTGCGCGCTGGCGGTGCTGCTTCTGTGGACGGTCTTTGACCTGACGGATGCGGCCCGTGCCGGCGGAACCGTTTATAGCTGGATGGTAGCCGCTGTGACGCTCGCGGTCTTTGGGGCTGCGATTATCATGGGCATCGCCGCGCTACAGACCTTGCATGACGAGCGAGAACGACAACGACGAAGAAAACACTAATCGGTCTCAGTTTTGCGGCCCCTCGCCGCCGGTCTCGCGCTGGGTTGTGGCGGTAAGCCTTACCCCTAGTCACCCCCCCTGATACCGCCTGCCCCCCGCAATCGCCCCAAATCCACCGTGGCGCCCCACAAATGACGGAACCTCAAGCCCGCCACGTTGACCCCCGCGATGCACGAACGCGATAATCAGCAGCATCATTCGAGGCCATATTCCTATGACACAGTTGACACAGCGCCATCTGAGCGTGATGCACTCTTGACGCTCGCTCAGTACGTGGACGCCTCGCGAAGCGACACTGGCGACCTACGCGCCGAATAATAACCTGAGTCTGCGAACAGCGGATAACGAGACGCTTCACTAAGAGGTTATCAGACGTGGCGTATAGCGTTGACACTAGAATACTTGGGAACCAGATGCTCTGCCAGTTGGGCTCTTGCGCACCTACTAGTGCCGCCAACCCCTTAGACTTCTCCCCCAATCCTGCTATCCTGACCTCGACAACTCGCGAAAGGCACCGCTCCATGCATTCCGGCACCTTCCGGCACCCCTCACCCTCCAACGCCTCCGGCCCGCTTCTTGCACCCATTTTGCGCCTCTAACTTAGATTCGAAGGCGCACCGCGCAGATTCAGCAGCCCCAACAAAAAACAATTGAAAACAAACGGTCAATCAAAGTAGCGGACCCCCTCTCCCTTCCCTAGCCTCCCCCGCCGCCCTATACTGGACTCGTTACCACCCGCAGGAGGACCTTCCATGCTGACAAGGCTGTCATCCGCTACCAGGGAAGTCACCATCGGCCAGGGCCCCACCGTCCTCATCGGCGAGCGCATCAACCCGACCGGTAAGAAGAAGCTCGCCGCCGCCCTTACCGAAGGCGACTGGGAAGTCGTCCGCCGCGAGGCCATCGCTCAGGTAGAGGCCGGCGCCGACGTCCTCGACGTCAACGTCGGCGTCGCCGGGCTCGACCAGGTCAAAGCCCTGCCCATCGCCCTCAAGACCGTCATGGACGCCGTCCAAGTCCCCCTCAGCATCGACTCCAACAACCCCGATGCCCTGCGCGCCGCCCTCAAGGTCTACCAGGGCAAGCCGCTCATCAACTCCATCACCGGCGAAGAGAAGGCCATGTCCTCTCTCCTGCCCATCGTCAAGGAGTACGGCACCGCCTTCATCGCCCTCTGCATGGACGACGAAGGCATCCCGACCGACGTCGACCGCCGCGTCGCCATCGCCCACAAGGTCCTCGACCGCGCCGTCGCCATGGGCATCCCCCAGGAAGACGTCATCGTCGACTGCCTCGTCATGACCGTCGGCACCGACCACACAGCCGCTCTCACGACCCAGACCGCCATCCGCCGCGTCCGCGAGGAGCTTGGCCAGAACGTGACCGCCGGCGTCAGCAACGTGTCCTTCGGCCTGCCCGAGCGCGACGTCATCAACTCCACCTACCTCATCGAACTCATCGTCGCCGGCGTCACCTGCCCCATCGTCGATGTCGCGAAGGTCCGGCCGCTCGTCCTTGCCGCCGACATGCTGCTCGCCCGCGACGAGTACAGCGCCCGCTACATCAAGGCCTTCCGCGAGCGCCAGAAGGCGCTGGAGGCGCAGCAGGCTGCCCAGCAGCTCTAGAACGGGCACGCAGCGACCTATGGGCGCCATCATAACCGTCGAGCACCTGCGCAAGACCTACGGCGATATCGTCGCTGTCGACGACGTCTCCTTCAAAGTCGAAGAGGGCCAGATCTTCGGCATCCTCGGTCCGAACGGCGCCGGCAAGACCACCACCATCGAATGCGTCCAGGGCCTCAAGCACGCCAATCGCGGCGAAGTGCGCGTCCTCGGCCTCAATCCGGCGACCGAAGCCGTCGCGCTCCGCAAACGTATCGGCTCCCAGCTCCAGGATTCTGCCCTCCCCGACAGGATGCGCGTCTGGGAAGCGCTCGACCTCTTCAGCTCGCTGTCAAGAGACGGCCACGACTGGAAACGCATGATGAGCGACTGGGGCCTTGCCGACAAGCGGAACTCAACCTTCATCAGCCTGTCGGGCGGCCAGCGGCAGCGCCTCTTCGTCGCCCTTGCCCTCGTCAACGACCCCCAGGTCGTTTTCCTCGACGAGATGACCACGGGCCTCGACGTTGCCGCTCGGCGCGTCGCCTGGGACCTGATTCGCGAGGTGCGCGAACGCGGCAAGACCGTCGTCCTCGTCACCCACTTCATGGACGAAGCCGAACGCCTCTGCGATAGCATCATCGTCATCGATCACGGCAAAGTGATCGCGGAGGGCACGCCGCAGGGCCTGATCAAGGAACACGGCAAAGGCGTCCACATCAGCTTCTCCGTCGACAACGCAGACCTTAGTTGGCTGAAGGACGTACCACACGTCTATCGCGTTTGGAGATCGGGCAACACGATACAGATCGAAGGCATTGGCCCGGCCGGCGCCCTCGTCGCCGCGGCCCTTGTCGAGCACGGCCTCGTCCCAGAGGACTATTCCGTCCAGCATGCCGCCCTGGAAGAAGTCTTCCTCGGCTTGACAGGGCGGACTGATGTGGAGTGAGCCCGGATGCGGACGATAGTCAGGCTGGCCTGGGTGGAATTGAAGCTCTTCGGGAGAGAGCCGGTCAACGCCGTCTTCACGTTCGCCTTCCCCTTCATCACCCTCTTCGTACTGGGAGGGATATTCGGCAACCAGCTGCGCACACATGCGGAAGGCAAAGTCATCTTCCGCGGCGTCGGGCCGATGGACTTTTACACTCCCGCTTACATCGCGCTCATTACCGCGGCAATCGGTCTGATTGCGATGCCCGTTCACATCGCCGGTTACCGCGAACACGGCATCCTTCGCCGATTCCGGGCCTCCGCCATACCCGAGCAGACTGTGCTTGCGTCGCAGATCGTCGTCACGTTCGTGATCGTCTTGGTTTCGGCGGTTTTCATCACGGCTGCGGCGGTCTTCGCCTACGATATCGACGTGCCGAAGGAGATACCCCTGCTGGCACTGGCGTTCGTGATCTCGACGCTGACGTTTTCGATTATCGGCGCTTCTCTTGGGCTGATCCTGCCGACTACGCGCTCAGCGCAGGGTTTGGGTTTCCTGCTTTTCTTCGTGATGTTCATGCTGTCAGGCGCGGGGCCACCGCCCGAGTTGCTCAGCGAGCCGCTTCGAGCTATCGGCCAACTTCTTCCGCTCACTTACGCGATCAGGGTAATGCAGAACCCGTGGCTTGGTTTCAACTGGGATTTTGGCGCGACGGCGAGCGTGCTGGGGTTTGCCGTCGCCGCCGGCCTTGGCGTCTGGTTGAGGCTGCGCCGAGATTGAGTCGCCTAGCCTAGGTGCTCTACTCAGCCACCTGCGCGCTCATCTGCCGCCAGGCCTCGCGCGCCTCTTCGACCGAGCCCTCGTCTTCGATGGTCGATACGTCGCCTGGATCGCGCCCAGATACGACCGCCTTGAGGACGCGGCGCATTATCTTGCCGCTGCGCGTCTTCGGCAGCATCTCCACGAAGTTCAAGTCGCCGACGACGACCACCGCGCCCAGTTCCTTGCGCACGGTCGCCAGCAACTCCTTGCGCAATTCCTCCGACGGCGCGTACCCCTGCTTTAGCACCAGGAAGGCAGAGATAACCTCGCCCCGCAACTCGTCCGGGCGGCCGGTAACGCCGACTTCAGCGACGGCTGGATGCCGGAGAAACGCCGTCTCCACTTCAATCGTGCCGATACGGTGAGCCGCGATCTTGATGACCTCGTCTGCGCGACCGCTGAACCAGACGTAGCCGTCGTCATCTATGGATGCGGCGTCGCCGGTAGAGTAAACGTTGGCATTAGCGATTCGCTGCCAATAGTCGACGCCGTAACGGTCGGGCTCCCCCCACAGCGTCGAGATCAGCCCCGGGAAGGGACGCTTGATCACGAAGAGGCCCTTTTCGTTGGGCGGCACGGGCTCGCCCTCAGCGGTCATGATCGCCGCTTCGATGCCGGGGAGCGGGATACCGCCGGAGCCCGGTTTTATCGGCAACAGGCCCAGCCCGTAAGGGTTGCCGACGATAGGCCCGCCGGTCTCAGTCGCCCACATGTGGTCGATGACAGGCACCTCGTCGTGCAAGACTTCCTTCTGCATCCACTCCCAGGCGGGCGCATTCAGCACCTCGCCAGCACAGAAGACACGCTCCAACGAACTGAGGTCGAACCCCTTCGCCGAATCGGCGCCGTAGCGCATGAGCAGGCGGATTAGCGTGGGCGACGTGAACATGCCAGTGACGCAGTTCTCCTGAATGATGCGGTAGAAGGTCTCCGGCCCTGGATGATCCGGCGCGCCCTCGTAGGCTATCGTCGCGCAGCCGTAGAGCAGCGGAGCATGCACGATGTAGGCGTGCCCTACGATCCAGCCGATGTCTGAGGTCGACCACCAAACGTCATCCTCCTTGAGACCGAAAAGCCAGTTCGCCATGCTCCAGGTGTGCACCTGGTAGCCGCCATGCGTGTGCACCGCCAGCTTCGGCTTGGCCGTCGTGCCGGAGGTTGGCAAGATGTAAGCTGGCTCGTTCGCCTCCATCACCTCGTAGCCATCGTCCTGGCCCTCACCTAGCGCCAGGAACTCTTCCCAGTCGATATCACGTCCCGCCTTCATCGGTATGTCCGTATCCGTTCGCCGCAGTAGAACGACCTTTTCGACGACCTGATCGGCTCCCTCCGTCAGACAGGAATCGACGATCTCCTTCAGCGAAACGTCCTTCCCCTTCCGGTACGTGACGTCGGCGGCGAAGATAGCCCGAGCGCCGGTGCGCACGACACGGTCGGCGAAGGCAGCCGCGCCGAATCCAGCGAAGATGGCAACGTGTATGGCGCCGATTCGAACGGCCGCGAGCATAATGATTATCGCTTCCGGGCATGTCGGCATGTAGATAGCGATGCGGTCGCCGCGCTTGATTCCCAGGCCTCGAAGCGCCGCTGCCGCCCGCTTTACCTCGAACAGGAGCTGGGCATAGGTGTAGACACGCCTTCCGCCACGCTCGTCCTCAGCGATGAGCGCCGCATGACCGCCGTGCCCCCGTTCGACGTGATAGTCCAAGCAGTTGTAGCAGAGATTCGTCTGGGCCCCAATGAACCAGCGGAACGTCGGCGGCGTCCATTCGAAGACCTTGTCCCACTTCCTGAACCAGGGCATTTGCTCAGCGGCGCGCGCCCAGAATCGCTCCGGGTCTTCTATGGCCGAGCGCGTGAACCGACGCACCATCGGGTTGATCACTTCCATCGCGCCTACCTCCGGGAATTCTCAGCAAGGACAGCCTGTGGCGATGAAATGCTACTAGTGGGGCCGTCAGTGGTCAATCAGGATGAGGCAGACGCTTAGCCTAGGCCTCTTCGTTCTCTTCGAGCCATCGATAGTAACCGGTGTACTTGTATAGCGCCCGCGCTGCCCGTTGTGAATTCTTGAACACGGGCACGTTGGCCTTGAGAAACCTCTCTGTCATCCACAAGCGCTCACGCTCCGTCTCCAACTGCTCGTTAGGGCAGTAGACGGCGATAACGAAAGGCTGGCGCCGCGGTTTCTTCGCAAACGCTAGTAGCATTTTGCGGAATTGCCGGCCAGCGCCCCACCAACCCAGTCCCCGAGGCGCGATCATCGTGATGACAAAGATTATGTCGACATTGGGATCCTTCATGACGACATCGAGGACTCGGATTATTCCTTCAGGACCGCTGAGCTGCATGCCCACGTCCATGGGGTTGCGCACACTCGTACCCGCGACTCCAATGAACGTTCGCAATTCCTTCTGCGTCTCTTCTGACATGTCCGGCACTTCCAGCCCTTCGCGCGCGCAGATATCGGTGGCCACCACGCCGTTGCCTCCGGCGGCGCCAATAAGCATGGCGCCGCGCCCTGTGCAGGGAGACAGCCGCACCAGTGCTTGGAGAACATCGACCATCTCGTCTATAGACTCCACGCGGATGGCCCCGGACTGAGCAAAGAAAGCATCCCAGATGACATCCTGGCCCGCCAGGGAGCCGGTGTGCGAAGCGGCTGCCTTCGCCCCTGCCGTGGTGAGACCACCCTTAAGGATGACGATCGGTTTCTTCCGGTTGATTCGCTGGACCTGACGGAGAAGCTTGGCACCATCGCGAACGCCCTCAAGATACATCCCGATGTATTTCGTCTCGGGGTCGTTTTCGAAGTACTCAAGATAGTCGGTGCAATCGAGGACGTAGCCGTTGCCGTAGGAGATGACCTTACTCATGCGTAGACCGTAATCGGGGGCCATGCGCGTAAATTCACCGCCGAGGGCGCCGCTTTGGGTCAGGAAGGCGATAGGGCCAACCTCATCGGGAAGCGGGCCCCACGGGGATATTCTTCCTCGGGGCGAGTAGATGCCCATACAGTTCGGCCCGATAATGTTCAACTTGCCGCGCTTCGCTATCTTCCGCAGTTTGTCGGCCAGTTGCACCCCTTCCTCTTCGCCCGTCTCCGCGAAGCCCGCTGTGAACATGTGGATGTTCCGCGCCCCCTTAGCGATGCATTCTTCAAGCGCCGCCTCCGCTCTGCCCACGCTCACTGCAACGATGACCAGGTCGGGCACCTCGGGCAGTGCCATGAGGGACGGATAGCACTTCAGACCCAGGATCTCGTCTGCGGTTGGGTTCACCGGATAGATCGTCCCCTCATACCCCATCTGTTGAATGGACCAGATGAACTGGTTTCCCCCACCGCGCTCTCTTGTGGACGCGCCGAGAACAGCGATCGAACGCGGCGTGAAGGCTGCTTCGAATCCAGGGTCCCAGGTCATCTACCTCAACTCCTGCCTAGGCTACGCGCCCCTTCTTCCTCACATCATCAAGGAAGTCCAGCACAATGCGATTAAAGTCGTGAGGGGCCTCCAAGGCGGCTGCATGCCCTGTTGGCAAGACCTCCAGCCGACTGCCGGGAATAGCCTCATGCGTCAACCGAACCGACTCCAAAGGCATGAAAGCGTCATGCTCGCCTGCGATCAGCAAGACAGGACAGGACACCTCGACAAGGTCAGGCGGTTTCCCGGGCGCCATCGCTCCCCAGACGTGGGCGAACGACTTCGCGTCATTCCGCATCTTCACCCTTTTGTAGCGTTCGAACAGCTCTGGATCGCGTTCCTTCAGTCCCAGTGAGAAAGATGACGCTGTCATCTCCTCCGAAACCGTCTCCAGGTCGCCCTGTGCAAGCGCCGCCATCAACCTCTGGCGCCGCTCGGCAGCAGCTCGAGGCGGTGGATTGAACGGCACACTGCTTCCAGCGAGGATTAGTGCGCGAACCATCGACGGCTGGTCCAGCGCTAGTTGCAGGCCAATGCGTCCGCCCATCGAATACCCCAGCACAAAGGCGCTTTCGATGTTCAAAGCGCGCAGCAGTTCACGCAAGTCGGAGGCCAGCAAAGGCATGTCGACGGGCGTTTCCGGGCATTCCGTATCGCCGTGGCCGCGCACATCAGGTGTTAGCACCCGGTACCGCCGCGAGAAAACGGGAACCTGCTCGTACCACATCGCGAGGTTATCGCCCGCACCATGAACAAGCACAAGGCAATCGCCGTCGCCGGTAAGTTCATAGTTTATGGTTATACCGTTGGCGCGAACCTTCATTGCGAGGCCTCTCTCGCGCCGCGATCTAGTTAACGCTCACGTGTAGGATAGAACGCGGACAAGCCCATTGTGTGAGGAGCGCGCGGATGAAGTCAACTGCGCACAAGGGAACCGAGTCGCCTCGATTAGGATGCGGTGATTCTTCTTTGGCTTGTCCAGCTCAAACGAGCAACGCGACAGGCATCTCGAGCAAACGCTTGATCTCGGTGAGAAACTGCGCCCCCATAGCGCCGTCCGTCACCCGGTGATCGCCGGAAAGCGCCAGCGTCATCACTTCCGCCACCTCAACCATGCCCTCGTGCGCCACCGGTTCCGGCCTGATCCGTCCGACTCCCAGGATCGCGGTCTGCGGTGGCTGGATGATCGCGATTAGCTCCTCGATGCCGTACATCCCGAGGTTGCTGACCGTGAACGTCCCGCCGGAGTATTCATCCTGCTTCAACGATCCCGAACGCGCCCTCTCGGTCAAGCTGCGGCTCGCCTGCGCGATTTCGATGATGCTCTTCCGCCCGCAGTCGAGAATCGCCGGCGCAATCAGCCCCTCGTCAAGTGCGACAGCGATGCAGACGTTCTGGGCCTCCTGCTGCCGTACCTCGCCGTCGACGAGCCAGGTGTTGAATGCCGGATACCGTTGTAGCGCCTTCGCCGACGCCTTCACCAGCAGATCGTTCACAGAAACGTGCGCCTCTTCGCCGAGCGTCGCGTTGAGTTGAGACCGCAGCCGCTGCGCCTCTGCCATCTCAACGGTCACCGTGACGTAGTAGTGCGGCGCCTCCCTCTTGCTCTGGGCCATTCTCCGCCCGATAGCCTGACGCATCCGGCTCATGGCTACGGGCGCGCCCGCTCCCGGCGTGGGCACCGTCTCTGGAGCCCGGGCTGCTGCAAGAGGCGTCGGTGCCGCTGCTTCTCGCGGCGCTTCTGAAGGGGCAGGCGCCTGCGCCTCCAGGAACGATTCGACGTCCTCCCGCGTTATGCGGCCCTCAGGGCCCGTGCCGGACACCCGGCTCAAGTCGACGCCCTTCTCTGCCGCAATTCGTCTCGCCACCGGCGACGCCCTCACATGTCCGTCGCCTCCCGGCGGCGCCTCCGAAGGCGGGGGCGGCGCTTCCCGCGACGGTGAAGGGGCAGCGGCAGCAGCGGTCTGACGCGCGGCTCTCACGGCCGGCTCCGGCTCCCGCTTCCCTTCGTACTTCGATATGTTCTCGTCCGCGGCGGCGATGACGGCTATCACCTGTCCGACGGCAACCACATCGCCCGGCCCTGCGAGCGTCTTCCGAAACACGCCGCTCTCGAACGCCTCGATCTCGATGTTCGCCTTGTCGGTCTCTATCTCGGCAATCGCCTCGCCGCGCTTGACCTCATCGCCCTCGTTCTTCAGCCAGCGAATGAGAGTGCCTTCCTTCATGTCAGCGCCCATCTGGGGCATCACGACTTCGTAGGCCACCTTTCACCTCCCCTAGCGCATCGCGAGCGCTGCCTCGACGATATGTTGCTCGCTGGGCAAGGCCGCCGTCTCCAGCACCTTGGCGTAGGGCATGGGCACGTCGGCGCCGCATACGCGCGCGACCGGCGCATCCAGGTAGTCGAAGGCGCGCTCCATTATCAAGGCCGATATCTCCCCGGCAAAGCCGCCGAAGCACCAATCGTCCTCAACTACAATCGCGCGGCTTGTCTTCTTCACTGAGTTGACAATCGTATCCACGTCCAGCGGCCGCAGAGTACGCAAGTTGATGACCTCTGCCTCCATCCCCTGCTGCGCCAGGCCGTCTGCGGCCCTCAGCGCCTGGTGGACGCTCCCGGAGTAGCCGATGATGGTCACGTCCTTACCTTCGCACATCACTTGCGCTTCACCAAAGGGGATGCTGTAGTCCTCGTCCGGCACCTCGCCGCGAAGGCCGTAGATCGCCGTATGTTCAATGAAGATGACGGTGTTGTCATCCCGTAAGGCGGTCTTCAAGAGGCCGCGGGCATCGTAGGGTGTCGAAGGCGTTACGACTTTCAGTCCCGGAACGTGCGCGTACCAGCCGGCGAGGTCGTGCGAGTGGGTCGCCCCGAGCTGGCTGCCGCCGCCGCTGGCCATGCGAATAATCAGAGGCACGTTCATTTGTCCGCCCGACATGTAGTGGACGGGCCCAGCGATATTGACTATCTGATCGAAGGCGAGGAAGCTGAAGTTAATGGTCATCAGTTCGACTATCGGCCGCAGTCCTCCCATCGCGGCACCGATCCCGCAACCAACGACCGCCGACTCAGATATTGGCGTATCCCGTACGCGCTCGTCGCCGAACTCCTGGAGCAGGCCACGCGTGACGCCATAGGAGCCGCCGTATGCTCCTATATCCTCGCCCATGATGACTACGCGCTCGTCCTGCTGTAGAGCTTCTTTCAGCGTCTGGCGTAGGGCTTCCCGTATGTTGGTTTCAGGCATGGCCCTTACTCCTCGTAGACGTTGTCGTAAAGGGAGGACACGTCCGGCACAGGGCTCTCCTCAGCGAAGCGCTCCGCCTCGTTCACCGTCTCCTCAACTTCAGATTCGAGCCGCTTAATACGCTCGTCGTCGATGATGCCCCATTGTTGAAGCTGTCGCTCGAACAGGCCAATGGGATCGCGCGCCCGCCACTGTTGTACCTCTTCTTTAGTCCGATAGAACTCCGGATCGGCCATTGAATGTCCTCGGAAGCGATACGTGACCGCTTCGACGAAGTAGGGCCCGCGGCCGTCCCGCGTGTACTCGATGGCCTTCTTCACGGCATCGCGGACGTCCAGCACCACCATCCCATCGACCTGCTCGGCCGGGATGTTGTAGGCGCAGGCCCGCCGGTACACTTCCACCTCCGCGGAAACACGGCGGATGTCAGTCCCCATGCCATAGAGGTTGTTCTCGCAGAGGAAGATGACGGGCAGGTGCCAGATAGCAGCCAGGTTCAGCGACTCGTGGAACTCTCCCTGGTTGACTGCGCCATCGCCGAAAAAGCAGAGGACGTTGCGTCCATTCTTCAGTTTCTTGCTCGCCATCGCCAACCCGCAGGAAAGCGGCAGATGCGCGCCAACAATGGCATAGCCACCCATGAAGTGCTTCGAAACGTCGAACAGGTGCATGGAGCCGCCACGTCCCTTGCTGACGCCCGTCGTACGACCAAAAAGCTCCGCCATAATGGCATTCGGGTCGAGGCCGCGGGCCAGGGCCTGCCCGTGATCACGATAGTGGCTGACGATGTAGTCGTCCGGCCCGATTGTTGAGATCGCGCCGACGCCCACAGCCTCCTGTCCGATGTAAAGGTGCAGGAAGCCCGCTATGCGGCCACGCGCGTACATCTCCGCCGCCTTCTCTTCGAAGCGACGGATCAGCATCATCTCACGCAGGTACTCCAGCAGCTCTTCCGGGCTCCCGGCCTTCTCTTTGGCCCGAGCTTTCGCTGTCGTCATGTCGTTTCCCCCCTGGAGGGCTCGGCCCAGAAGTGGATCGCCTTGCCCTCAGCCGCCAGCGCGGCCTCCTTCACAGCCTCCGTGAGCGTCGGATGGGCGTGCACGGCGCGGGAGATGTCGGCGACCGTACTCTCCATGCTCAATGCCAGCGCCGCCTCCGCTATCATGTCCGTCGCCTCCGCCCCGATGATGTGAACACCCAGCACTTCGCCGTAGTCCGCCTCGACGACGAACTTGACGAAGCCCTCCATCTCCGCTACCGCCATCGCCTTGCCGTTGGCGCGGAAAGGAAAGCGCCCCGTCTTCACCGCGTAGCCCTGCGCCCGCGCCTGCGCCTCCGTCAGCCCGCACGACGCCACCTGCGGCTGGCAATAGGTGCATCGGGGCATCTTTACGTAGTCCGGCTTGCCGGGCTTGAGGCCAGCAATGCCCTCGACGGCCATCACGCCCTGGTCCGACGCTACGTGCGCCAGCATCAGCTTGCCCGTTACGTCGCCGATGGCGTACAGGCCGTCGACGTTTGTCTTCATCTGGTCGTCTATCTGGACGAAGCCGCGCTCGGTCGCCACGCCCAGAGCGTCGAGTCCCATTCCTTCGCTGTTGGCGCCGAAGCCAATGGCAATGAGAGCCTTGTCGGCGGTCAATTCCTGGTCGCCGGCCTGGTTGCTCAGGGCCAGCTGCGCCTTCCCGCCGGTTGTCCGCAACTCCTTCACCGCCGTCCGCGTCATGAAGCTGATGCCCTGCTGCCGGAAGGAGCGTTCAAGCTGCCGGCTCACATCCTCGTCTTCTTGCGGCAGGAGGTGCTCCAACATCTCGACGATCGTGACCTGCGCGCCGTAGCTCGAATACACGTAGGCGAACTCCACGCCGACCGGCCCGCCGCCGACGATGGCAACACTCTCCGGGACTTCGCGCAACTCCAGCGCCTCACGGCTGGTTATCACCGTCTTGCCGTCGACCTCCACGCCCGGCAGCATCCGGCTAAACCCGCCGCTGGCAAGGATGACGTTCGCCGCCTCGACGACGCGCCCTTCTGGCTCGACGGCAATCTCGCTCTTGCTCTTCAGCGTGCCCGCGCCTCTGATCAGGTCGACCTTGTTCTTCTGAAGCAGGAACTCGACACCGCTAACCATCCGGTCGACCACCTGCCGGCTGCGGTCAACGGCGGCACCGAGGTCGATGTGTAAACCGTCCAAACCGATGCCAAATTCGTTAGACCGACGGAAGAGGTGGACGAGTTCGGCGTTGTAGAGCAGTGCCTTGGACGGAATGCATCCCCAGTTGAGGCAGACGCCGCCCACGCGGTCCTTCTCGATGAGAGCGCTCTTGAGGCCCAGCTGAGCGGCGCGAATCGCGGCGACGTATCCTCCCGGACCGCCGCCGATGATAGCAACGTCGTATGTTGCCATGGGGGATTCCTTCCCGGCTAGAACGTTTGCATTGAGTACATTCGGAGCCGAAAGGATGACCTCTCGACTCCGCGGGCCTTTACTTCATTGAACCATCGGCAGATAGGGTTGTCAACGCGAAGCAGGAGCCCTCTATTTGACCATGATAAGCAGCATCTTGAATCGTGACGGCGCTTTCAGAGAGTGCGGCGCGTTCGCGGGCATGAGAATCATCTCGCCCTCGGTGACGTGAAACGCGACGCCCGAGACCGTGACGTCTGCTTGGCCGTCTATCACGTAGACCAGGGCGTCGAAGGGTGACTTGTGCTCCGTCAGGCCCTCGCCCTGGTCAAAGGCGAAGAGGGTGACGTTGCCGCCATCGGCCTTCATGACTTGCCGGCTGACGACCGAGCCCTCCTGATAGTCAATCAGTTCGGCCATTCGCCTCACCTGTCCGGCGAGACCGCTTTCACGTTCTGTCATTCCTTCCTCCGAATCAGCGATTCGACTGCACCTCCTGTGCCATTATGACGCTCTTTCGAGCTGATAGACCGCGTTATCAAACGTGATCGCCACGATTTCTCCATTCGGCAGTACGCCAAACGACGTGATAGAGTGACCGGAATTGGTGAGCAGAACAGGGTCAGTGTTCGATGTCGTGTCCACTGCCCACACGCGGCCGCTACAATAATCGCCGTAGATGAACCATCCTTGCAGCTCCGGCATCGCCGTCCCCCGATACACATAGCCACCCATAATCGCGCAGCCAACGTCATGCCCGTAGACCGCGCGCGGCAGTGCAAGGCCCGTCTGGTCGCAGTTCGGCGTCCGATAGCATTCGAAGCCTTCCATCACGCTCCAGCCGTAGTTCCCGCCGGCGTTAATGCGATCGACCTCCTCCCACTTGTCCTGCCCAACGTCGCCAGCCCAGAGATCGCCCGTCGCGGGATCGAAGCTGAAGCGCCAGGGGTTGCGCAGGCCATAAGCGTACTTCTCCGGCAGTGCGCCCGGGACGTTGACGAACGGGTTGTCGTTGGGATGGCATAGGTATCGCCGGAGACGTCGAGCCGCAGAATCGACGAGAGCAACGTCGAAAGCTTCTGGCCGTTTTGCTGCGGGTCGCCCTCCGAACCGCCGTCACCGAGGCCCCAGTAGAGGTAACCGTCCGGCCCGAAGGCGAGTTGCCCGCCCTTATGGTTATCGAACGGCTGCGGCACCTCCAAAATCACGCGCTCACTCGCCATATCCATCTCGCCGTTGACGACGTTGAAGCGGGCCAGGACGCTGCGAGTCGGGTTGCCGGCGACGTAGTAGATAAACACTCTTCCGTCGGTGGCGAACGTCGGAGAGAAGGCCAGACCGAGCAGTCCCTCCTCGTTGCCGGGGTTCGCTATCAACAACCCCGACACGTCGCCGAACATCGCTGGCGGAGAGCTGCCATCCAGAGCCAGCCGGTAAATCACGCCGCCCTGCGTGACGATGACGGCTTCGTTCGCGCTACCGGGGATCGTCACAAAGGCCAGCATGCGGTCGAAGTTGGCTTGCGGAAGCGTCGCGACGAGCTGATAACCGTTCTCAGAGGGTCCGGCGGGTGAGGGCGTCGCCGGGTTGGGAGCCGTCGGGCTCGCCGCAGGTGTAGACGTGGGAGCAGCGCTTTTTCCGCCACCGCATGCCGCGAGGAGGCACGCCGCACTTGCGACGGCAGCAATGGCGGCCGCCCTCTTCCCCTTCCCACGTCGGACCGGCCCTTCATCTATCGCGCCTGAGCGCGCCCTTCTTCGACGTTCTCAGCCACGCAGCTAACGAAGGTAAAAGCATACAGACCTATTCCATCGCTCCTTGTCGAGATCGAGAGGTCGTGCGTGTCGAATTCGCGGTTGTTCACCACCAGGTACATCCGCGGCTGGTCCACCACCATCACGCTTTGTCCGTCCTCGAACGCCACATCCTCCCCCGCATCTTCAGCGGCCAGCGGATGACCGTCCTGAAGCAATTCCAGCTTGCCCGGTTGTCGAGGCGGATGAGCCACAAGGTTCACCTCTTTCGCGGAATAGCGGAGGTACACGTGGCTCTCGTTGCTAGCGCCCTCAGGCCTCATCAGGCTTTCCTTGTCCAGAAGCCATTCGCCCGACAGATAGGCGTAGCCATCCCTTTGCATTAGCTCCTCGCGATAGCTCGCCGCCTTGTCCGGCCAGACGTCGCTGTTGCCGATGCGTCCGCGGCCGTACCCGAGGTATAGCTCAGGCGTGCCTCGATAGCAGACTGCTCCCGGCTTGTCCTCCTCGCGCATCGCGGGCATCATCTGCGGCAAATCCGCATCTGGTGATACCTCTCGAATTAGCGACTGAAGCTGGCCCTCTACTTCCGCGTATGCCCCTTCGCCAAAGTGGTAGGCGCGAATGTAGCCGTCCTTATCGACGACGTACTTCGCGGGCCAGTAGCGGTTGGCATAGGCATCCCACATGGAGTAGGCGTTGTCCAGCAGGACAGGATACTCGATGCCCAGGTCCTTCACCGCCCGTCCCACGTGACTACGTTCCCTGGCGAACGCGAACTCCGGCGCGTGCACGCCGACGATCACAAGCCCGTGGGAGGAATAGCGCGCGTCCCACTCCTTGAGGTAGGGAATGGTGCGAAGGCAGTTGACGCAGGTGTAGTCCCAGAAGTCGACGAGCACGACACGGCCCCGCAGCTCCCGCATGGTCAGGGGTCCACCTTGGAGCCAGGTCACGTCTTCGGGGAATTCAGGCGCTCGAACAGGCACATCCACACGCGTCACAAGAATCCCTCCTCGTAATTCGCTAAATCAGATGCTACAAGGACGGCATGAAGGGGACGTGAAAGGCTACGCGGAGGACGTGAAGGAGCTGTGAGCGACCTACGCGGCCACCCTCGACTTAACTGCTCGCCGCGCCGCTTTCGATCGCCACCAGAGAGATGTCGCCGAACAACTCTTCCTGTTGACCCCACACGCGGCCGGCCTTGATCAGCTCCAACACGGCGAGAAACGAAACGATTATTTCCACTCTTGACTTGCAAGCCAGCACTAACCGCCGGAAGCTCACCTGTCCCGTTTCCCTCAACGCCGACTCTATCTCCCGCACCTTGTCCCTCACAGAGACCATATCGCGCGGGATCGACGTCACGGCCTCCTCCGGATGCCGGCTCAATGCATCTCGGAAGAGCGCCATCAGCCCATCCAGCGTCATCCTGTCGAGCCCGGAAGGAAGCGGCACATCCGGTCGTGGGGCGGCTCGGCGATACGCCCGCAGGCCCTCGTCCTCAATGTCCCGCAGCGCGAGCGCCACATCCTTGAAGCGTTTGTACTCGCGCAGCATCTCCGTCAGCTCACGGCCGACGGCTTCCTCCTCCGCCTGCTCCTCCTCAGTCGGTGGACGCGGCAGGAGAGCGCGAGACTTCAAATAAACCAGCTTCGCGCCTATCGACACAAAATCTGCCAGCGCGTCCAGGTTGATCTGCTTCATCGAATGGATCTGGGCCAGGTACTGGTCAGTCACCTGCACCAACGACACCGAAGTTATGTCGAGTTCGTCCTTCTCGATCAGGTGGAGGAGGAGGTCGAGAGGGCCTTCGAAATAGGGCAGTTTCAATTCATACATAGTAAGAGGGCCTCGGTCTTCTCGATCGAGGCCCTCATTCTCTCAGATCGTTTTCTTACACACGAGCGAAGGGGTGTTGCACCGCGTCGCTTACCAATCTCACGCGCTCCATCAATTGACGGAAGTTGGCGAAATTCAGGCTCTGCGGCCCGTCGGAAAGAGCTCTGTCAGGGTCGGGATGTATCTCGACCATCAAGCCATCCGCGCCCGCCGCTATCGACGCCATCGACATCGGCTCAACGAGATACCACCTTCCCGTTCCATGACTCGGGTCAGCGATGACCGGCAGGTGGCTCAGACGTTTCGCCAGCGGTATCGCCGCCACGTCGAGGGTGAAACGCGTGCCCGTCTCGAACGTCCTTATGCCGCGTTCGCAGAGGATCACCTGCTGGTTCCCGCGCGCCAGCACGTACTCCGCGCACAACAGCCACTCTTCGACTGAACACGCCATGCCACGTTTCAGCAGCACAGGTTTATCGCATTTTCCCACCTCGTCGAGGAGGAAGTAGTTCTGTGCGTTTCGGGTACCTATCTGCAGCAGGTCGACATGCTCGGCGACCAAGTCGACATCGCGCGGGTCCATTACCTCGCTCACTGTGGGCAGACTATAGGCAGCGCCCGCGTCGGCCAGGATACGAAGTCCCTCTTCGACAAGTCCCCGGAACGCGTGCGGGCTGCTGCGGGGCTTGAAGGCACCCCCGCGAAGAATGTGTCCGCCGGCCTCTTTCACCGCCTGCGCCGTCGCCATCATCTGGTCCGGCGTATCCACTGAACACTGCCCGGCAATGATCACGGTCGAGCCGCCGCCTACTTCCACGTCGCCGACTCTCACAACCGTATCGTGCGGCCGCAGCTCGCGGCTTGCCAGCTTGTACGGCTTTGAAATCGGCACCGTCGTGTCGACGCCGGGGAAGGCGCGGAGCTCTTCCGAAAGCTCCGGGTAGATGTGCCCTATAACCCCAATAACGGTCCGCTCGACTCCCTGGCTGGTGTGGGCGGCAAGGCCCCTTTCCTCCAGGTGGCCGAGCACCGCCTCCAGCTCTTGCTGGCTATGCTCTTTTTTCATTACCACCATCATCTCTTATCTGCTCCCAGCGTCACCCTTGCAGGCGGTATTCTCTATCAGGTCGGAGGACGGTCGCGCCCCTGAGGTAAACGTGAACGATTTCATCGGCGCGCTTCTCCGTGTTGATGAGAAGGAGGATGCGCAAACAGCGGCTGAGACTGCCGGGAACTGGGATCTCGTTGCCGCATATGAGCGGCGCATCGTTCCAGCCCATCTCGCGGGCCGCCTTTGCCGGGAAATCAGCGTCGAGGTCGGTAGTGGTAGTGAACAGCGCCGCCGCGACGTCCTCCTGACGAACGTCATTTGCAGCGACCATCTCCTCGAGGAGCTCGCGACCGGCTGCCAGGATGTCTTCGGAAGTATTGCTATCTACGGTGATAGCGCCCCGGATACCTCTGCAGAGCACGCGGCTACCAGCTCTCGAGCACGCCGGCCGTTCCCGTTAAGGGGGCCCTGCGTGCAGCAGACCAAACACGCCGGCCAGGAAGGCATACGGGCGGCCACGACGGCAGCCGGAACCTAGCGTCCCGACGCTATTCGTCGTAGCCTTTGACCTTGTTCCTCCCATGGCCGGTTGGCACCTCGGCAGCGAATTGCGATCTTTGTCTATTATCGGCCGGCCCGCTGCTCTCGCGACAGGTCTCCGGTGATGCCATCCTATCATAACCGGAACGCAACGCAAAGACTCGCGTCGCTAACGAGTCGCAACTGTGATACTGAAGCTGATCAGGTTGAAAGTGAAGTGGGCAGCTATCGTCGTCCAAAGCGAGTCGGTATAAGCGTAGCCCGTCGCGAACAGCATGCCTATGAGTGTGAACGGGATCAGCGTCGTCGGCTGCCCGTGCGCGAGTGAGAACAGGAAGCCACTCATCAGCGCCGCGCCGAGGAAGCTGAACCGTTTGGAAAGCCCGCCGAACACAAAGCCCCGGAAGAATGTCTCCTCAATTAGCGGCGCCATGCCAAGTGCCAGGATTCCCGCCAGCACAACGAACGCGGTCTTGTTGAATACGTCCTCTCCTAACGTGCTCTGCGGCGAGAAGGCGCTGCCTCCGATAGCGACCGCGATGATCGGCGTAGACCTCCAGTACCACGAACGCAGCGATCACGACCGCGGGCGGCACCCAGGCCTGTCTCAATGCCAACGGCCGGAAGCCAAGGGCGCTCCAGCGGGCGTGGCATTTGAACACCGTCAGCGCAGCGACGATGCCGAATAGAACCGCCTCGAAGGGCAGGCTCGCCGCCAGACTAACTTCGGTCGTGCTGTTCGTCTCCGTCACGTCGATGCCGACCGCGGCAGCAACAATCAGCGCCGCAACGGGTATGAAAATGAGCGCCGCCGCCCCCAGCGCCAGCCCCTGAGCGACCTCGCGCGGCCCCCAGACGACGCCCTCACGCCAGTCGCGCTTCCGTTGCGGCTGTTCCACCGGCGTCGATTCCTCAGCTTGATACCATTCAGACGACATTGGCTCCAGCCTCTTTGGGGATCATGAGAGGATATGCTTCATTATCGGCGATGAGAAGAACGGGAACAATCTGCGCCGGGACTATACCATCAACTCACGAGCCTGGCGCTTTACGTCGGCGGCCAGGATGAGTTCCTCTCCTATGAGCACACCGTCGACGCCGCAGTCGGCGAGCCGTTCGACGTCCGCGCGCTCCCCGACCCCGTGCTCGCTGATCACGACGACTCCGGCCGGGATGAGCGGCCGCAGGCGCTCCGTCGTCGAGAGGTCCGACGTCTGCGTCTCGTAGTCCATGTTCTCGATGCCAATTATCCGCGCGTCGGCGTCGAGCGCCCGCCTCAGGTCGTCCTCGGTGCCGACCTCCAGCAAACACTCCAGGTCCAATTCGTGGGCCTGCGCCATCAATTCCCGGAGCTGAGCATCGGAGAGGATGGCAGGCAGCAGCGCCACGGCATCGGCTCCGAAAGCGCGCGACTCCCACAATTGATACGGGTCGAATAGGAAATCGCGTCGCAAGATCGCGGGTCGCCCGCCGGGGTAGTAACCGTCGAGGATGTTGCGGGTCTGAAGCAGGTGCTCGATGGCTCCCATATAATGCTTTGTCTCAGTGACGACAGCGACAGCGGTAACACCGCTATGTGTGTAGGCGCGAGGCAACCCCTGCCGTTCGATGTCGTTGATGATGCGCCCTCGTCCGGGAATCGCCTTCTTTATCTCGCCGACGATCTGGATCCGCCTGCCGCCGTTCAGCGGGCCGCGTGGCCCTTCGACAACCGCCCGCGCCAGGCTCCATTGTTCGGCGCGGCCCTCCTTCTGGTCGGTGATCTGCTTGATCCGGCGCTGCAGCGACTCAAGCGGCTCCTTCTGCTGCCGATACGGCAACTCTTCGCGCTTGGCCGCCACCACGGCCTCGAGAAATGGCTGGTTCGTCATCGCATCCACAGTATGGGGGAGAACCGGACTTCTAGTCGAGGAGGCAAGAGGCGAGGCGGCGCCAGCCATCGTGGCTTTCCTCTGAGTGGCGCCTCGGGGGGATTGCCTTTGCGGCTTCCCTTGTCTCGACAAGCGGCGACGGCCGGATTCGTGATCCGACCGCCGCCGTTTCGTTTCTCGAACTGGGACGCTATCTCAGATAGTTCAACTTCAACGCCGCGCGCACCTCCGACATCGTCTGCTCAGCCACCCGCTTCGTATAGCCGCTCCCCGCAGCGAGCGCTTCTTTCACAAGCTCCGGCTGCGACTCGAACCGCGCTCGACGGTCTCGTATCGGCTCTAGCAGTTCGTTCAGCGCCTTCGCCAGCTTCTGTTTCACCTCCACGTCGCCGACTTTGCCAGCGACGTAGCGCTCCTTCAGGTCTTGCACCTCGGCCTTGTCAGGATTGAACGCGTCGTGGTACATGAAGACCGGATTGCCCTCAATGTGCCCCGGGTCGTCGGCGTGGATGCGTGTCGGGTCGGTGAACATGCGCATCACCTTCTGCGTCACGATCTTCGCGTCGTCCTTCAGGTAGACGGCGTTGTTCAGCGATTTGCTCATCTTCGCCTGACCGTCAAGTCCGACGAGCCTCGGCACCCGTCCGACAAGCACCTCAGGCTCAGGGAATACGTCGCCGAACAGCCGGTTAAAGCGACGCGCCACTTCCCGCGTCAGCTCTACGTGCGGCGACTGGTCCTCGCCGGTCGGCACCAGGTTCGCCTTCGGCATCAGGATGTTCGCCACCTGCATCACAGGATAAGTGAAGAACGCGACCGGCACGGCGTCCTTCGAACGCGACTCCAGTTCATCCATCTCCGCCTTGAGCGTTGGATTGCGTTGCAGCCGTCCCAGGCCGACGTACCAGCTCAGCCAGACGGTTAGCTCCGCATGCTCCGGCACCAGACTCTCGATAACGAAATGGCTTTTCTGCGGGTCAAGGCCCACCGCCAGCCAGTCGAGGGCGATGTCCAGCACGGCTTGCCGCACGGCTTCGATGTCGTCGGCATAGTCCGAGACCTGGTAGTCGGCGATTAGGAAGAAACACTCGTACTCGTCCTGCAGCCGCACCCAGTTCTCCAGCGCTCCCGCGTAGTGCCCCACATGGAGCGCGCCGGTAGGCCGTACCCCCGTAAGGATGCGTTTCTTATTCATCCAGCGTCCCTTCCGCTCCGGCGGACTATCCTCCTAGACCTGCGGTACGTGGGCCAGCGCCTCGCGCACTTTCTCCTCTGGGTAAGCATAGTCTTCCAGCTCGCCGGCGAAGTACTTGTCGTACGACGACATGTCGAAGTGACCGTGGCCGCTAAGCGCCAGCAGGATCACCTTCGACTCACCGGACTGCTTGCAGGCCAGCGCCTCATCGATCACGGCGCGGATGGCGTGCGCCGGCTCCGGCGCCGGCACGATGCCCTCGGTTCGCGCGAACTGCACCGCCGCCTGGAAGACGGTGTTCTGATGGTACGCCTTTGCCTCCAGCATGCCTAGCCGCTGCAGTTCGCAAATTAGCGGCGCCATGCCATGATACCGCAGACCGCCTGCATGGATCGCGGGGGGCGCAAAAGTGTGTCCTAGCGTGAACATCTTGATGATCGGCGCCATGCCTGCCGTGTCGCCATAGTCGTACACGTCGGCGCCGCGCGTCAGGCTCGGGCATGCCTCCGGTTCTACGGCTACCAGTCGCGTCTTCTTCCCTTTCTGCAGTCTGTCCCGCGCAAAGGGCAGGGCGATTCCGCCGAAGTTCGACCCGCCACCGACACAGCCGATCACGACGTCCGGGTAGTCGCCAGCCATCTCCATCTGCTTCATCGCCTCTTCGCCGATGACCGTCTGGTGCAGCAGGACATGGTTCAGCACGCTTCCCAGGGAATAATGCGTATCGTCTCGCGTGACGCAGTCTTCGACTGCCTCGCTTATCGCCAATCCCAGGCTTCCATTCGCCTCCGGGTCCTCTGCCAGAGCAGCCCGTCCAACTTGAGTGTCGGGACTGGGGCTCGGTACGACCTTTGCGCCGAACGTTTCGATGAGCGATCGCCGGTACGGCTTCTGAAAGTAGCTCACCTTGACCATGTAGACCTTCAGCTCCATGCCGAAGAAGTTGCAGCCCATAGCTAAAGCGCTGCCCCATTGACCGGCGCCCGTCTCCGTCGTCAGGCGCTTAACGCCCTCCTTCATGTTGTAGTAGGCTTGGGCGACCGCCGTGTTCGGCTTGTGTGAGCCGACAGGGCTCACCCCTTCGTACTTGTAGTAGATCTTCGCCGGCGTCCCCAGCGCCTTCTCCAGCCTGTGCGCGCGATAGAGGGGCGTTGGACGCCAAAGCTTCAGGATCTCCTGTACTTCTTCGGGGATGTCTATGTAGCGTTCTGTGCTCACTTCTTGCTGAATTAGCGCCATTGGGAATAACGGCGCCAGGTCCTGCGGACCGACGGGCTGCTTCGTTATCGGGTGCAGCACCGGCGGCAGCGGCGACGGCAAGTCTGCCTGGATGTTATACCAGCGCGACGGCATCTCCTTTTCCGGCAGAATGAATTTGGTGTCCATGCTTCCTCCTTTCTGTTTGATCTAGCGATTGACTCGCTGCTTGCACTTTCACCAAACAAAAAGACCCTCACCCTCCAGGGGCGAGAGTCTCGCGGTGCCACCCTACTTGTCCGACACAATGGCCGGACATCTCGATCAGGTACGTCCGCTGTTGGCGGAGATACCCTGGGCTCTGCTAACGGTGCCCTCTCCGACAAAGCCTACTCGCCGCCTCAGGCGACTTTCGGTCTGTGGCTCCCAGGTCCATTCGGTCCGCTGCGCCGGCGCCGGTTTTCACCACTCCCGGCTCTCTGAGAGGCCTCGCTTGCGGCCTACTAGTCCTGCTCACAGCCTTCAATATGAGATTAGGTTGACTATAACAGCCAAGAGGAAAAGGTGTCAAGCAAATGGGGACGCGCTGCGGCCGAACGAACGCGAGCGGTGGCGGACAGACACAAAGGGAGGCGTCTTTCAACGCCTCGCTTTCGATTCCAAATCCACGCCTACTTACCGTGCGGCCGCCGCTTCTCGAAGTCGTCCAAATCCAGGCTCTCGATGAAGTCGCGGAATGCTGACATCTTCTCCAGATCTTCCGGCTTCACCTCGCCCATCTCCTCCATCGCCGCCTTCTGCTCGTCTTTGTCCAGGAGAACGCCCGCTTTCTCCATTACCGCCTCGTCGGCGAATATCGGCACGTTCGCGCGGACAGCGAGGGCTATGGCGTCGCTTGGACGCGAGTCGATTTCCATCGACCGGCCATTAACGTAGAGCACGATCCGGGCGTAGAAGGTGTCGTTGGCCAGATCGTTCACGATGATGCAGTTGATCTCGGCGCCCAGCGCGTCGATGACCGAGCGCAGGAGGTCGTGAGTCAGCGGTCGAGCCACAGCGACATCCTGAAGTCGTACGGCTATAGCGTCCGCCTCGGCCGGACCAATCCAAATAGGCAGATATCGCTCAGCGTTCTTCTCTTTGAGTATCACCACCCGCTGATAGTTCATAAGACTAACGCGGATGCTCTCTATGCTCATCTCAATCATTCCACCACCTCCGACGCCGGGTTCGGACTCGCGTTATCAGTCTAGCCGACCACCTTACCGGTGTCAATCGAAGCTGCGCCCGCCCTGTGCCTTGCCTCCCCTTGCCGGCGCCGGCTGACGCTCGTCTTCCTCCGCCATGCTCACGACCTTGTGCTTTCGCTCCAGCAAATAGAGACTCAGCGCCGCCATCCCGGCGACGACGATCGCGATGTCGAAGAGGACGAAGCTCACACCATAAATGTCGGCAACGGCGCCGACCAGTAGAAGCGGGATAATCGAGGCCACGCTGGCGAGCGCCATCTGCGCCCCGAAGATTCTTCCCCGCATGTCCGGCGGTGCCCGTTCATGCAGCACGGTTTGCGCCGGGGCATTGACCATCGCATATGCAAGGCCCATCGGCCCGGCAAAAAACATCGTCACCCCGACCAGAAGCGAAAGTCCGCCCAGTCGCTCCCTTCCGAACGGGTTCAGCACCTCCGTCCTCCGGAGAGCGTCCGCGATGTTTTGCACTAGACCCAGGCCGATCAAGCACGCCGCCAGCCCCACCAGTCCGAAGGCCACCAGTCGGTCCTTGCCGATCTTGCTTGCCAGCCAGGGCAGCATCCGCAGCCCCAGAATCGCGCCAACGCCCGCAGGCGCGAAGATGTACACAGCATCGTCGGGACGCACCGCCAGCACCTCCTGCATGAATCGCGGCACCAGCACCGCGAACAGCAGGACCAGCGAGCTGCTCAGCGTGAGCTGTGCCATAGCCAGGCAGGAGGGCGGGTCGGAGCGAAGCAGACGCAGCGCCTGACCCAATTCCCGCGGCGCCGTCTGGAAGAAACGCTCCTCCTTCGCCTTCTTCCCCTTGCGCACACCCACCGTCAGCGGCAGCGAGCGTGCAAGTATCGCCGCCACCACGAAGAACACGGCCGTTGAGACGAAGAGCACGTCGAACCCAAACGTCTTGATGATGATCGGCGCAAAGAAGACCATGCCGCCGAACTGCGCCCCCGTCCAGGCCAGGCTCACCAGGCTGTTCGCCGCAATGAGCTGGTTCTTCGGCACCAGCGACGGCACTGTCGCCACCTCTGCCGTCGCAAAGAGCTGCCCGACCGCAGAGAACACGGCGTTGACGGCGAAGACGAGTTCGACGTGGTCCTGGCTGAGCAGGAATGCTACGGCTGCAACGGCCCGGAGCGCGTTCGTGGCGATGAAGATGTCGCGCTTTCGCCAGCGATCGACCAGCACCCCCGCCAGCATGCCGAACAACAGTGACGGCACCACGTACGACAACACAAGGATGCTGGTATCCGTCGTCGAGTTCGTCTTCGTGAGGACGATGACCAGCAGCGTGAAGAGGATCGCGTTCTGGGCGATCTGCGAGAACAGTTGCGCGAGCCAGAGAACGAGGAAGCGTCGGTTCGAAAGAACCGCTCTCTCGCGCTGCTGCAGCGACAGGCCGTCGCCTAAAGCTTCACGCATTCAATCCTCTGAAAGGTGCGGGTACCACCTTTGCCCTCAGGAAGGCCCACGTCACCAACAGCATCATTGCGATCGCCGTGCCCACCAGTACCGGCCTGGGGCCAACAACCTCGGCGAAGGCGGCCGCCACCAGCACGGGCACTGCCGAGGCTAGGTTGGCTAAAACGTTCTGGGCCGCGAAAACGCGCCCCTGCATTTCTAAGGGTATGCGTTCGTTCATGATAGCGCGACTGGCTACATTGGTCAGCGAGCTTCCGAAGCCGGTGAATACAGCGGTGATCATCGTGATGAAGATCCGCGCGCCCCGTCCATGCAAAGGTCCCGGATGGGCCAGGCCCAGCAGGTTCCAGTGCGCAAACACGTTCGCCTCGCTGCTGACCAGTCCGAACGAAAGAAGCGACAGCGCGAAGACAATGAACCCCAGGGTCTGCGCACGGGTCTTTCCGATCAAACGGGATAGCCAGTTGACTCCTCGCAGGCCGGCGAAGATGCCTATCGCCCCGGGCGCGAAGATGAAGACGATGTTGTCCGTCGAGACGCCAAGCTCTTCCTTGGAGTAGCGCGGGAGCATAGCCACACCTATCAAAAGCGCGCCAGTGCCGATCACGCTCATGATCAACGCGAGGTACGAAGACGCATCACGGCGTAGGGCTTGCCAAGCCCGGGCGAACGGCTCCCGGACACCGTCGGTCACGGCCCGGTGCAACTCCGCCGCTCCCGCTCGCGTCGACACGCCGCCGATCGTCGCCGCCAGGAACGCTGCCCCGGCGAAAAGCGATGCCAGGACCACGAACAACGGATTCGCCCCAACGGTCTTCAGAATCAACGCGGCCAGCAGCACGATGCCCACAGCTTCTGCAAACAGTCCACCCAAATTGATTAGCGAGTTGGCCCTCGTCAAGTCTTCCTGCGGCACGATTTCCGGCAGTACCGCGGAGGTCGCCGGCGTGTTCAGTTGCGATACTGCAGAGAAGGCCAGCGCGAACAGGTAGAGCACCCCCACTTCCCTCACGGAGATGAGCAACCCAACGCAGAGAAGCGCCCTTGCTCCATTCGTCGAGGCCAGCACAAAGCCTCGCGGCAATCTATCGACGATGACGCCGGAGATCGGTCCGAGCAGAGCAGAGGGAATCGTATAAGCGAGGATGAAGAGTCCGGCGCGAATGCTTGACCCGCTATTGCCGATAACGAGGAGCAGCAGCGCGTAGTTGATGGCATACTGGCCCATTTGGCCAAGTACGTGCATCTCCCACAAACGTCTGAATCGCGGTCCTTCCAGGAGCGATCTACCGCCCGTGAGGGTCCAGATGTGGAACCGCCGAGGCCGGACCTCCGTCATCTTCAGACAGGAGGGGGAATCAGGCCTCCCTATCCTCCTCCCTGAAGAGTAATCGCTCCATTTCGGGGTCCATTGGCTTACCGCGCGACACGAACGCCTTCAGCCGCTTCTCGAACTGCCGCCGTTCGATCAGTACGCGGTGGTTGCACTTGACGCAACGCATGCCTATGTCTGCCCCGAGTCTGACGACCCGCCACTCGTAGCTGCCGCACGGATGCGGCTTGCGCATCTGCACGACGTCGTTGAGGCGAATCTCTAGAGGCATTTATCCTTCCCTCGCCCTGCGCCGCGCCGCTTCGATTTCGTCGCGAAGGCCTCGCGCCGCTCTGCCCGCTGCCGCAGCAAAATCCGGCCCCTTCGAGGCATAAAGCACCTGCCTCGAGGAGTTGATGATTAAACCGCCGCCTTTTGCGTCGAGCCCGTTCGCCATGACAACCGTCACGTCGCCGCCCTGCGCGCCTATGCCGGGCACCAGGAAGGTCATCTCCGGGCACAGCTCCCGCAGGCGCCGTAGCTCTTCCAGGTAAGTGGCTCCGACGACAAGACCGACGTTCCCATGCCGGTTCCATCCTGCCGCCATCTCGGCCACGATCTCGAACAGAGGCCTTCCGTTCACCCTCAGGTCCTGCAAATCACGCGCGCCCGGATTCGACGTGCGACATAGTATGAACGCAGCCTTCTCCTCGCGCTCCAGGAACGGCTCTACGGCGTCGCCTCCAAGGTACGGATTGACGGTCGCGGCGTCGAAGCGCAGCTCGTCGAAAAGCGCCCGCGCGTACGCCCTGGCAGTGTTGCCGATGTCGCCGCGCTTCGCGTCGCCGATGACGGGGATATCGTCAGGGATCGCCTTCAGCGTCTGCCGCAGCGCAGCATACCCCTTTTCGCCAAGCGCTTCGTAGAAGGCCAGGTTCGGCTTGTATGCGCAGACGTAATCGCACGTCGCCTCGATAATCTCACGATTGAACTTAATAATGTCGTCGATTGGCATGAGCGCAGGGTCGGGGTCGAGTCCGACGCAGAGGAGGCTGCCGTTCTTTTGAGAAGCCCGCTCAAGTTTGTCGAAAAAGCGCATACTCCACCTCGGTCTGACTACCATCGGAGTAACTCGATGGTATCGCCGCCGATCACCCGAGTCAAGGCGAGGGGCACTGCTTGACAGCCTGTCCGGACTACGGTACGTGTGAAGAATGAAACTGGATGTCGCTCTCCTGCCACGCCTCCTCCAGCGGCCCGGTTCCAGCGCCTGCGTCCTCATCGACGCCCTGCGCGCCAGTTCATCGATAGTCACACTGTTCTCCCGGGGCATCGAAGAGATCATCGTAGCCGGCAGCACGACGGCCGCCCGAGCCGTCGCAAGCATTGAGCCCGGCCGATATTTGCTCTGCGGCGAGGTCTTCGGGCTGGCGCCAACCGGCTTCGACTATGGAAACTCACCCAGCGAATTCGCGGACCTCGATGTCCGTGGCCGTCGGGTCATCCTTTCGACGACGAATGGGACAAAGGCGCTGCGCCATCTTGCCGCTTCCCCAGTGGTCCTTGTCGGAACGCTTCTCAACGCCTCCGCCGCACTCGCGGCCCTCCTCGACGAAGCGCGATCCCGCGATCTCGATGCCACCGTTGTCTGCGCCGGCCTCGAATCGGGGAATGCTTTCAGCCTCGAGGACGCATTCGTCGCCGGTGCCCTCGTCGAGAACGCCATCGAGCGCACTAGGGGGAAACGCACAGACATGACTCTGAGCGACGCCGCCATGGCCGCCTGCCGCCTTTACCAGTCCTACAGGGGTGACGCCCTCGCCTGCTTTCGAGAAGCTGAGCACGGACGCTCGCTCACAAGCATCGGGCTGGGTCATGACCTCAGTTCTTGCGCTCAGGTCGACCGGTACGACATCGTTCCACGACTGCGCCGCGACCACTCAGGCCGTCTATCGCTGTTCGTCGAGAAGAGCCGCGGGAGGACGAAATGAAAGCGGAGATAATCGCCGTCGGCACCGAGATACTGCTCGGCGAGATCGTCGACGTCGACTCCCAGTACATCGCCGCTCGTCTGCCGGCCCTTGGCATCGACCTCTTCTGGGTAACGCAGGTCGGCGACAACCTTGGACGTGCCCGCGAGGCCCTGGAGCGTGCCTGGCAGCGCAGCGATATCATCTTCACTACCGGCGGCCTAGGCCCTACAGAGGACGACCTGACACGCGAAGCCATCGCCGCCATGCTCGGAGAGGAAATGCGCGTTGACCGCTCGCTCGAAGAGGCCCTACGCGCCTTTTTCGCCAGGCGTCGCGGCAAGATGCCCGAGCGGAACGTCAAGCAAGCCACCCTCATACCTTCCGCCCGCGCCATTCCGAACGTCTATGGCACGGCGCCCGGCTGGTGGGTCGAGCGCGATAGTCACATCATCATCGCCATGCCGGGCCCTCCCGGCGAACTGCGGCGCATGTGGAACGCAGAGGTCGAGCCCGAGCTGCGGAAGCGCGGCAGCGGCGGAATCCTCGTCTCCCGCACCTTGAAAACATCCGACATCACCGAGGGCCGGGTTGACGAACTCCTGGGCGGCCTCAAGCAGGCGTCCAACCCTACAGTCGGCGTCTACTCGCGCGCCGATGGAATCCAAGTCCGCATTGCGGCCCAAGCCGGCGACCGTGCGGCAGCCGAGGCCCTGATCGCGCCTGCCGAAGCGAAGGCTCGACGCCTGCTTGGCAGCGCCGTCTGGGGCATCGACGACGATACGCTGGAGGGCGTCGTCGGCCGGCTCTTGCGGGAGCGCCGTTTGTCTCTGGCAACGATGGAATCGTGCACGGGCGGCCTGCTGGCGAGTACGCTGACCGATGTGCCCGGCAGTTCCGACTACTTCAATGGCGGCCTGGTCTCCTATGCGACGGAGATGAAGCTGGAATGGGGCGTCAGCCGCGAGGTCGTCGAGAGGTACGGCGTCATCAGTCCCGAGTGCGCTCGCGAGATGGCGCGCGTCGCCCGCGAGAAGCTTTCGGCGGACATCGGTGTCGGTATCACGGGTGTCGCCGGCCCGGAAGAGCAGGAAGGAAAGCCCGCCGGCACCATCCACATCGGCCTCGACGACGGCTCCAGCGACGTCCGGGTCATTAGCTATCAGTTCGCTCAAAGCCGCGAGATGGTGAAGCGCCGCGCTGTGACGACCGCCCTCTCGCTGCTGCGCCGCACGTTGGCCCAACGATAGCCGGGGCGACTAATCATAGGCCAGGCTTTCCAGCCTGGCCAGTCAAATGCCTGGGGTCGAACGCTGACTATTCGGTGAGGCGGCGGTAGAGGGTCGGCAACCGGCTAGGTAGCGATTCGATGTCTCCCAGGATCTCGTAGCCGATGTCCTCGCACATCTGACCCAGGTACTCATGACCCTCGCGGTCAACCGTCAGACAGAACGGCACGATCCCTTTGCGCTTCGCCTCCATCAGCGCTTGATGCGTGTCGTTGATCGCGTACTCGCGCTCCGTCCGATCGCGGCCGTAGCCGTGGTCTTGAGGCCGTCCGTCCGACACGAGGAAGAGGATGCGCACCTTGGCGTCGTGCTCCTCCAGCTTCGCCGTCGCGTGACGGATCGCCGGCCCCATTCGAGTCGACCGGATTGGCTCCGTCTTATCGATGCGCGCTTTGACGCGGTCCGAGAGCGGCTCGTCGAGGTCCTTGAGGACGTAGAACTCCACGTTGTCACGTCCGTAGCCCGAGAAGCCGTAGATGCCGTAATCGTCGCCGATAGCCTCCAGGGCGCCGATGAGCAGCACCATGCTCTCCTTCTCCAGATCGATGATCCGTTTCGGCGGATGCAGCGCCGCCTCGGCCTTCCGTTTGCTCAGCCACTCATAGTAGCGGCGGGCGTCTTCGCCGAAATCGTCGTCCGCATACTTCTGTTTGCGCTTCTCGATCTCCTCGTCAGTCGAAGCGCTCATGTCCAGCAGGAACGCGACCGCGACCTGCCGTTCCACCTTGTTGCGGCGCCAGTAAACCTTGTCCGTGAAGGCGTGGCCCGCCCGCTTCTCCGTCAGGTATTCGATGACCAGGTCCAGGTCAAAGTCCTCGCCGTCGTGCAAGCGCTTTATCTTGCGGAACAGCTCCGGGCGCAACTGCTCGAACTGCTTTTGCGTCTGCGAAGCCAGTGCGCTATAGCGACGCAGCGTCTCCTCGAAGAAGTCAACGTCGCCTTCGTCCAGCGGCCGTTGCAATATCCGGCACCAGCGCGGTTTGTAGTCGGAGGCGCGGAAGTCCCATTCGTCATACCAGAACTCCTTTGTCTCCGCGACGGCCTCTTTCTTTTCGAACTCCACCTCGTCGAGCACCTGGCCGTCCTTCACCTCAACGTACTGATCGGGAATGGGCATACCTTCCTTCTCCAAGTTCGTGAGGAACAGCCCCACGGCCGACGACAGGTCGCCGTCCGCCATCGCGCCGACCGTTATCTCGACGCTCTTCTCCATTAGCTCACGCAACTGCTCGGGTGTCAGCGGCGCCAGGCCCTCCGGCACCTCGTCGCCCTCCTGCAAGCGTAACCGCATCAGAAGCTGCACCAGTTCGGGCTTGAAGTCACCGCGGAAGTCGACCGGCTGCGGGCTCTCATACTTGTCCTCGTTGCCGGCCGGTAGCTGACGCGTTGGCCCGGATTCGCCGCCCTTGCCCTTCATCCGCATCAAGTCGAACAGCTCTTCGCCTAGCGGCTGCCAGTCGAGCTCCTCCAGTTCTTCCGGCGACAGGTTAGGAAGGGAATCGGCCAGCTCGTAGAGATGGAGCGCCGCTTCGGCAGCATCCTCGACCGTCGCCTCTGGCACCTGGAGGAGGTGCAACAGCCGCAACGCCTCGACGAGCGTGCTCCGCAGTTCCTGCGGCCAGACGATGGCGTAGAAGCCGTCGAGGCCGGCCCGGATGAGGTTCTCCAGAAACGCCTCGCGCAGCGGTAGGCCGGGAAGTCGGGGGCGCCGCTCGAGTTCGCGACCCTGGATAAGCCTCCACGACCGCCGTATGCCGGGGTACTCCCGCTTAACGAGGAAGTCGATGCGGGCGTCCTCGCTAATGGTGAACAGGTCAGATGCAAGCTGGCGGTCATCGAACAGGTCGAAGAAGCGCTCCATGTCCGTGAGCGGCGGCGTCCGGCCCTTGGTCCGTCCGCGACGGCTCTTCATTCGCCTCCGCCGAGACGCAAAGACGTTTCCGCGACGTTTGAACGAGAACAGGAAGCTCCCGAACTCCAGATGACCGGCCTGATGAGTCGAATAGACCTTGTAGACGGCGAAGTTGTGCTCCTTGTCCTTGAACTCCTCGGCCACCTCAGGCAGGTAAACCGCCGTTCCCTCGGTCGACGGCCGTTCCGCGGCGACCCAGCCGATGCCCTTTTCCGTCAGTGTGCTCGAAGGGTGAATCGAAACGTTCGCGCCGGTCAGCGCCTTGCAGTACAGTCGAAGCACCTCCGCCACTCGGGAAAGCTCAACGCGCGGCGAAAGCTCCTCCAGCACCTGCTCGCCCTTGCCCGACTCCAGCCGAAAGTACGCCTCGCCGCCTTCAGACGTCTCCTTCAGAATGCGGTGTCCTGCCGCCTGCCAGCGCCCCAGATCACGCAACGAGATGCGTGATAGCACTTCCGGTGCGCTCTTCAAGAACTCCATCGCCGCAGCCGGAGAGCCGACCGCCAAATCCTCCGCCAGTGATATGAGGTCGCGATGAGTCGTCCTGTCCACCTGCGCCAGCGCCGTGGCCGATTCGGCAAACAGCGTGTAAGCTTTGCCGCCGATGCGTTTCGCGATGGCCGCCGAAAGACGCAGAAAACGCCCTCGCTGAGACGGTTCGATGGGCGCGATCAGCTCGGGCACGTTCTCAAAATAGAACCGCAAGTCCGCCCAGCCGACAAACACAATCGACTCCGCCAGGTCCAGCACAAGTGCTCGGTCTCCCGGCGCGATTCGAGCGAACACGTCCGGCGCTAGCTCAAGGCTGTTGCTGGCCAGTTCGTACGAATGCTCCGCCAGCCGCTCCACGAGTACGCCCAGCCTACAGACCTCGGCCACGCCGATGAGCGGCAGTAACAAAGGGCTCACCGCGAAGAAGAGCGAGGCTAGCGAAATCGACTTCCAGTTCCCCTGGTACAGCCGCTGGCCGGAAAGCGCCCACCGCTTCAGGTCGTCGGACGATAGAAGCCCGATGGCGTCCGGGCTCGCCCGAAAATAGGCCGCCGCAACGATGGACGACTGGTCGGCAATATCGCGGCCCAGGCGTGCCCAGAAGAGGAGGTCGTCGAACCCTAGTATATGAACGATGTGTGGGCTGGCCCGAAAGTACTCCGACGCCGCTTCCCAAGATCGAAGCGACTGTCCGGCCAGTGCAACGCCTTCCCCGGCCCACTGGCGGGCATCATCGTCAGAGAGGCTGGCGGCTATGTCGGGCGCGGCTTCCCGCAAGTCCTGCGGCAAATTGGGGGAGAATGCTGCCAGACGGGCCTCATAGTCCGCGAAGGAGAACGTGCGGCCGGCCATCGTCCCTAGTGCTCCTGAACCGAGATGCTCAGGATCTTGTCGCCCGGTGGCGCGTTAGGTGTCTTGTCAGGGTCACGGGGGGTCAGCTTGTTCACTACATCCATGCCGCCGGTGACCTGACCGAAGACCGTGTAGCCCTTATACAGCGCCCCCGCCTGTTGAGAAGAGAGATTGTAGCAGATGAAGAACTGGCTGCCACCCGTATTCGTTCCCGTCCCGCCCGATGCCATCGCCACCGTTCCCTCCGTGAAGGGCAGATCGCTGTATTCATCAGGGATCGTGTAGCCGGGTCCGCCGCGGCCTGTGCCGGTTGGGTCACCGCCCTGGGCGACGAATCCCGGCAGTACACGGTGGAACGTTACGCCGTCGTAGTAGCCGCTGCAGGCCAGAAACACGAAGCTGTTGACGGTTACCGGCGCCACCTTGGGGTTGAGCTCTATAGTTATGTCGCCCTTCTCAGTGGTCATTACCGCGGTGTAGGCGCGGTTAGGGTCGGTAATAGTGGTCGGAGCTGCGAACTGCTTCGAGGCGCTCTTCTGGCACAGGCTCGCGAAGTCTCCCGTCCTGGGCGTTAGCGTCGAGGGAATTAGCATCGATGTACCTTTCGATTGCGGAGTCTCGGACGACACGTTGTTCGACTTGCTGCCGCCGCACGCGGCCATGATAGGCAGAACGAGTACCGCGACCGCGAGGGACACGATAAACGCCTTAACGAAGAAGGATTTCACCGGTCCTCCCTCACTCGAATATCGAAGATACGACCTCTTCGATGCTACGCTGCAGCTCCGGGTCGTCCGTGAGGGACCAGACGACCGCGGACCGGCACGCCTCCCGCGGTGACAGGCCTTTCGCGATGAGCTTTCCTGCGTAGATCAGCAGTCGCGTGCTCACACCTTCGGCCAGGCCGTGTTCCTTCAGGTTGCGCACCTTCTCGCCCAGCTTCGCCAGCTCACCGGCCACCTCCTCCGATATGCCCGCCTCGCGCGCGACGATCTGGGTCTCTTGCTCGCGCTTCGGATAGCCGAACTCGACGGCTATGAACCGCTGACGTGTGCTGTGCTTCAGGTCCTTCAGAGCGCTCTGATAGCCTGGGTTATAGGAGATGACCAGCAGGAAGCCGGACGCTGCTTCGACAATCTGACCCCGCTTCTCGATCGGCAGAATCCGGCGATGGTCCGTCAGCGGGTGGATGAGCACCGTCGTATCCTTCCGCGCTTCCACCACCTCATCCAGATAGCAGATGGCGCCCGCCTTCACTGCCCGCGTCAGCGGCCCGTCGATCCAGCGGGTCGATTCACCCTCCAGGAGGTACCGTCCGACGAGGTCGCTCGCCGTCAGATCCTCGTGACAGGCGACGGTCACCAGCGGCAGACCGTGAGTCTTCTCACTGTTGCCGTCGGTCGCGTCCTTGATGATCGTCAATGGACGGCCCAGCTTCCAGGCCATGTATTCGATGAACCGCGTCTTGCCGCATCCCGTCGGCCCCTTGAGGAGCACCGGTATCTGCTGCGAGAAAGCGGCGGTGAAGACTTCCACCTCGTTATTGACCGGCAGATAGTACGGCTCTTTGAGCGCGTAATACTCTTCGACGGCGTACTGCCGGTAATCGCCCTCGACGATTCGCGTTTGTTTTGGCATCACTTATATCTTATCCGACTTCAACGAGCCGTGTCTCTTAGCCCGACCTCTCCGCGATTCTAGTCTGAATCTGGTTCCACTGTGCCTGTACCCTCGCCTCCAGTTCCCCCGTTGTCCCATCGTTCTCAATGACGACGTCTGCCTGGAAGATGCGTTCCTCGTTGCTGAGCTGGCTCCGGATACGCGCTTCTGCCTGCTCCCGGTCCATCCCCTTCGCCTCTAACCGCTGCACCGCCGTCTCTGGCTTCGCGACAACCACCCAGATGTCGTCGGCAAGCCACTGCCAGCCGGCTTCGAGCAATACCGCCGCCTCGAGCACAGTCACCGGCGTTCCCTTGTCGCGGAACTCGTCTAGGTCGCGGGCCATCATCTCCGCCATGGCCGGCCATACGATGTCATTGAGCCGCTGCCGTTCTCCGGGGTCAGCGAAGACGCGCCTTCCCAGCTTCTGCCGGTCTATTTCGCCGTCCTCGCCGATGATCTCCGACCCGAAGGCTACAACCAGCCGCTGGTAAGTGGGCGTCCCTTTTCGATAGGACCGATGCCCCACAAGGTCGGCGCTCTCGTAGGCCGCACCCCGGGCAACAAGCATCTGCGCGACCGTGGACTTGCCGCTGCCGATACCGCCGGTGAGGCCGATGGTGAGCATAGGCCGCTCGCAAGAACCGCCCCGATACACCGGGGCGGGCCGACAGTGCGCACTTGGGCAAGGCCATTCTAAAGGCGGCCAGAGCGGCTGGTCAAGCGATCTCCAGGCCATGCCAGAACGCCCGACCTCGCCAAGTTGACCCCCTCATCGTAACTTAAGTAATATATTAGCGGAGGTTGATATATTGATAGCGAAAACAATTGAGTCCGTCGATCTCAGCGGCTATCTCCGGCTGCTCGGCGACGAGAACCGATTGCGCATCTTCTCACTGCTCACGCAATCGGAGATGTGCGTATGCGAGATCGAAGACTCGACGGCCCTGTCGCAGTCGCTCGTCTCCAGTCATCTCGCTTCTTTGCGTCGCGCCGGGCTCATCGAAGGCCGTCGCGACGATGAAGACGGTCGCTGGATATTCTATCGCGCCAATCGCGAGGCAGCGGCGGACCTTCGCCGGCATCTCGACGCGTTGCTCGACGTGCGATTGTCGCCCGCCGACAGACGTCGCGCCGAAGAGGTGTGCCGCGTGAAGGACCGCTAGTAGCTACGATGTCAGCGACGAACGAAACCTTCCCAAACCAAACTGCCTGCACCGCCGGCTTCCCTGAGATGGCACAACGGATTACTTCGCGAGACCATTCAACACAACCATGGTGAAAGTCCTCTTCGTCTGCACCCATAACGCATCGCGCAGCCAGATGGCGGAAGGTTTATTGCGCAGCCTTGGGCGCGACACCTTCGACGCCTACAGCGCCGGCACCGAACCGAGCGCGGTCCATCCCCTGGCCATTGCAGCAATGGCGGAGATCGGAATCGACATCAGCCGGCAGCGGGCGAAATCCGTCGACGAGTTCGTTCAGCAGCCGTTCGACTTCGTTATCACGCTTTGCGACGAGGCGAATGAGGCTTGCCCATTCTTCCCGAACGCGGCCACCAGGTTGCACTGGGGCTTCCCCGATCCTTCGACCGCCACGGGAACACCTGAGGAGCGCCTCGCTGTCTTCCGAGAAATCCGCGACTCCATTCGGATGCGCGTCAAGGAGTTCGTGGCCGCACAGAGCGAGAGCCAGAGAGAATGACCACCGCTGAGATCGCGCCGACTCGGCCCGCGGTGGTCGGAAGGCTGTCCATCCTCGACAGGTTCATTGCCCTCTGGATCATACTCACAATGGCTGTCGGCGTGGCGCTGGGTAAGCTCTTCCCCGACGTTGCCAGCGGCATCAACTCGGCCAGCATAGGCACTACATCAATCCCTATCGCCATCGGCTTGCTCTGGATGATGTACCCGGTCCTGGCGAAGGTCCGCTACGAGGAACTGGGAAAGGTGAAGGGCGTCTGGAAGGTGTTCGGCTTCTCTCTCGTGCAGAACTGGCTCGTCGGACCCATCGTAATGTTCGCGCTGGCCTGGCTGCTGCTGCCCGACCAGCCGGAATACCGCACCGGCCTCATCATCGTCGGGTTGGCGCGCTGCATCGCCATGGTCCTCATCTGGAATATGCTGGCCGAAGGCGACAATGAGTACGCAGCCGTGTTGGTGGCGCTCAACTCCGTGTTCCAGGTGCTCTTCTACTCTCTCTACGCCTGGTTCTTCGTCAGTGTCGCCAGTTCCTGGTTCGGCGGCGGCTCCGCGGTCCACATCAGCTTTTGGGAGGTCGCTAGAAGCGTCCTCATCTTCCTCGGCATACCGCTGGTGGCGGGCATGGTCACGCGCTATATGGGCATCAAGCGCAAGGGGCGCGAGTGGTACGAAGGCGTGCTCATGCCGAAGCTGGGCCCGTCGGCGATCATCGGGCTGCTGTTCACCATCGTCGTGATGTTCGCCCTCAAGGGCGAGTACATCGTAGACGTGCCGCTGGACGTGCTCCGGATCGCGGCGCCGCTGCTCCTGTACTTCGTCATCATGTTCACGGTGTCGTTCCTGATGTCGTGGCGGCTGCGCTTCCGCTATGCCGAGACGGCGACGCTCTCCTTCACGGCGGCGAGCAACAACTTCGAGCTGGCGATAGCGGTGGCGATCGGCGTCTTCGGCATCCAGTCAGGCCAAGCGCTGGCGGCGGTCGTCGGGCCGCTCATCGAGGTGCCAGTGCTCATTTCGCTCGTGTATGTCGCCTTGTGGGCGCGCAAGTTCTTCTTCGCCAGCGACGGGACAGCTCTCGCCAGAGTGCGCCGCACACATGGATCTGAAGCGGGGACGTGAGACCCTCCCACAACGGGCCGCGCGCTCAAAGGAAGCGGCATGCGCCCGGCGACCGGGGCCATTGGCACCGCCGAGCAGCTCCTGCATCTTTCTTAACGGATGATCCGCCATAGGAGGCGCACTCGTACTGCGCTCGCTCCGTAGGGAAGGGTAATGCCTCGAAAACCGAGTCTTCTCGACTTATGCAGAACAACCCTCTACATCGGCTCAATCGGCTACGGGGGTCCGGCGATTTTGGCGCTGATGAAAAAGACTCTCGCCGATCAGAGAAAGTGGATATCCGAAAGAGAGTTCATGAACGCCTTGAGCTTGGCACAGGTATTGCCGGGCGCAACCGGTGTAAGCGTCATAACCTACGTGGGATTCAAGCTCCACAAGGTATGGGGCGCGATCCTGGCTCCCCTGTTCTACATTCTGCCGGCCGCCGTCGGCGTGACGGTGCTGGCCTGGGCGTACTTCCGTTTCGGCAACGTTGGCTTCGTCAAAGCATTGTTCGCCGGACTGGGAGCGCTGGTAGTCGGCCTCCTGCTCAGCGCCACCTGGACACTGGGACGTTCGGTATTCAAGAAGCTGGATATTGGGGACATAAAGGGTCTCGTCATTAGCCTGACGGCGTTCATCAGCATCTATTTCTTTGATCTCAACGTCGTTTGGCTGGTCCTGGCGGCCGGTTTTGTCGGCTTTGTTCTCTTTTACTTCACCGGAGAGTTTGAGGGCGAAAGAGCGGCGCCGGGAGGGGCGCTGCTTTCTGAGCCAAGGGCCCTGGGCCGCGAGCCATTGAACGCCAGAGATTTCATTCCGGTTGTTGCAGTGGCAGCAGTGCTCGGGGTCGGTCTGATTGTGGCTCCGACACGCGCTCTACTGACGACCTTCCTGGCGATTGGCTCGCTTGCCTTCGGCTCGGCCTTTGCCGCTATTCCCCTCATGCAGCATCAGGTGGTCGACGCCCACCACTGGCTTACGACGAAGCAGTTTCTTGACGGCATCGCACTGGGACAGATCACTCCCGGCCCCATCCTAATCACCGCCACGTTTGTCGGCTATCACGCGGCCTCGATTGCAGGAGCGCTTTTCGCAACCCTGGCCATTTTCATACCGTCGATCGTCGCCATGATTGCGCTTGCCGACGTCCACGCACGAGTGCAGAATCTCAAGATTGTGAAGGTGGTGGTCAGGGGGTTCCTGTGCGGGTTCATCGGCCTGCTCATCGCCGTCACTCTTCAGTTCGCCACCAAATCGCTTGTGACCTGGCAGGCGTGGTTGATTTTTCTGGGAGCCGTCTTCTGGCTAATGGTCCTGAGAAGGGACTCTGTCTGGGCAATCCTGGGAACAATCGCGCTTTCATTGCTCATATTTCCAAAGTGACATCACCCTCGCGATCGCCGGCAGCCATACAAAGCCCGTGACCGTCTTCGAAACGGGCCTCGGACTCCCGCTTCATTGAGCGAGCTGCGACGATCATGAACTCAACGTCTTTACCCCCTGCGCTCTCGCCCGCCGCTTCCGATAATCCCTAAGGGATACTGAATATGCCAGATGGGATAGCCAGGTGATCGCCGGCATCGACCCTTTCGAGCGGCGAACCGAGACTCTGCCTGCCGATGTCGCAGCAGCGCTGTTGCCGTTGCATGCCGCCAACGACCAGCAGTCCCTCGCCCTGGCCATTGGCGGCCTTCTCGACCCATTCGCGGACGATGCAGCCGCTTGTGCCCTCCTCGACGATGGCAGCGGCACACTCATGCCCTTTGTGAAGGGGGACCAGGCGCTCTCCCAAGTCGCTGGCATCCGGCTGTCGGTAACCGATAGCGCCCCCCTGGCGCACGTCTTCGAGACCGGCGAGATCGTCATCCTCGATAGCTTGACAGAGCTGGTCGGCGAGCAGGTACCCGAAGTCCCTGCCCGGCGCATCCTTCTCCTGCCGCTCCAGTGGGAGGAAGAGAAACTCGGTATCCTTCTCTTCTTCGATCAGGGTCGCACGAGCCTGGAGCTCTACCCTCGGCTGGCCGAACACGTAGCCCTCGCTCTCGTCCGGTTGCGTGCCTTCGACCAGCATTTCCGCTTCGGCGGCATCGATCCCTCGCACTGGATGTTCGACCGCGAGTGGCTTCGCCTTCGCGTAGAGGAAGAGGTCGACCGTGCCTTGCGCTACGGCCATCCGCTGACGCTGCTCCTCTTCCTGTTCGAGAACCTGGACGAGATCTCTCGCAACGCGGGCAGGCACCAGACCGAGGTCTTTCTCCGTCGCGTCGGCGCCGTCGTTCGCGGCCAGATTCGTAGTCCTGACGTCCTCGCCGGCTACGGCAAAGCCAGCATCGCCGTCCTCCTGCCCGAGACCGAAAAGTCGGCAGCCACGTCGGTCCAGATGCGCATCGCCGTCCGCCTCTCCAAGATGAAGCTCAGCACCGAAAAGGAGGGCCTCAAACCGGTCCTTCTCCTTGCCGCGGCAAACTGTCCGGAAGACGCCCAGACTGCCGCCGACCTTGTCGACGCCGCAGAATCACGTCTGGCACCCTTCGCGACGCAGCTCCAAGAATCCGCCTGACTCGACCAAGCCCCACCGCTTTCCCCTATAATGTATTCGTGCCCTAGTGAGCAGCGACCTTGTTTCTGCGAGGCTTGTTATGGATGGAGACAGCAGGCGGCTGCTGATTATCGGCGGCGGAGCGGCTGGTATGAGCGCTGCTACCGCCGCGAGACGCGTCAGTCCCGACAAGGAGATCGTCATCCTGGAGCGCGGGCCGAACGTCTCTTTCGTTCTCTGCGGGCTCCCCTACTTCATCTCCGGCATCGTCGCCGACCTTCACAACCTCATCGTCCACACACCTGAGTACTTCCGAGCAGAGCGCAACATCGATGTCCGGACCGCCCAGGAGGTCAAGCGCATCGACACCGAGAGCCGCACCGTCGAGTTCGCCGACCTGCGGACCCGCGAGAAAAGCGTTCTGTCCTTCGACAAGCTGGTCATCGCGGCAGGCGCCCAGCCCATCGTGCCCGGCATCCGTGGCCTCGGCCTGCAGGGCATTTTTGCCCTGCGCTCGCTCGAGAACGCCGCCGCAATGAAGGACTTCATCGCCCGCAAGCCTGTTCGGCGGGCGGCTGTGATCGGCGCCGGCTACATCGGCCTGGAGATGGCGGAGTCGCTGGTAGGCACGGGCGTTCACGTGACGATGATCGAAGCCGGCAGCAGCATCCTCCCCGGAAGCGAGCCCGAAATCGCGGCGCTGATTGAGGCCGAACTGCAACATCAGGGCGTTGAGTTGCTGAAGCAGCACCTCGTCCTTAGGATCGAGCCCGGCTCGGGGCCGAGCGTCGGTCATGTGAGCACGGAGAGCGGCGATATCGCAGCGGACATGGTACTGATTGCCGTCGGCGCTCGTCCCGACGCCGCAATTGCCCGTGAGACCGGCATCGACGTCGGCGAGACTGGTGGCATTGTCACCGACGAAGGCATGCGCACGAATGTCCCCGATATCTTCGCTGCCGGCGACTGTGTGGAAGCGCGCCATTTGCTTACCGGCCGCCCCATCTTTCTGCCACTGGGCACCACCGCGAATAAGCAGGGCCGCGTTGCCGGCGAGAACGCTTGCGGGGGCCATGCCGTCTTCCCGGGCATCCTTGGTAGCCTCGCCTTCCGTTTGTTCAACATCGAAGTCGCTCGCACCGGCCTCTCCCATGACCAGGCCCACGCCGCCGGCTTCGCGCCTGTCAGCGCGACCGTCCGCTTTCCGGATCGCTCGCAATTCTACCCCGACTCTCAGATGCTGACCGTCAAGCTCGTTGCCGACGGACGCAATGGACAACTCCTGGGAGCGCAGATGGCGGGCCCCGGGACGGTTTCCAAACGTATCGACGTCGCAGCCACGGCGCTCCACGCGAAGATGACGATCGCCGACCTCATGCAACTGGACCTCGCCTACGCGCCGCCGTTGGGAACCGTCTCGGAGGGAATCCAGCTTGCTGCCCAGGAGCTCTTGCGTCACATACCCGCGTCCGGTTAGCCCGGCGTTGGCCCTGTCTTCATTGTTCCTGTAAGATCGACATAATGATTCTCACGCGACGACGTCCGCTGCTCTTCCCGCTCGCGCTTGCGCTCGTGCTGTCGATGGCCGCCTGTTCAATGGGCGCGAAGAGCCAAGCGAAGACGGCAACGGCACCAGCGGCAGCTTCCACTACGCCGACGCCGACAACAGGCGTGGCTACCGTTATCCCGCCCACCCAATCGCCAACCGACGAGCCTTTGCCTGAATCGACGCCGGTCGACGCGCCCCAGATCCAACTATCTTCGCCTGTCATCGGCCAGGGCGAGACGACGACAATTCGCCTCTCGAACTACTTCGCTGACAGCGCTGCCGCCTTCTGCGATGGTCGCCGCTATCCGCTTATAGCGGATGGGACATCATTCTGGGGCATCATCGGCGCTGCCGGTGATGCAGAAATCGGCGATCACCCCATCACTATCGACCTCTATGATGTGGACGGCGACGTGATCGATGAGTTAGCAACCTCTGTTACGGTCACCGACATGGGCTATCCCATGGAGAACGTGGACCTGCCAGATGAAGTCAACAACTCGCTCGACCCGACGCTTGTCCAGCAGGAGACTGACGCACGCGACGCCGCCTTCGATGAATTCACACCCCAGAAGCTATGGTCAGGCCCGTTCATCTGGCCCGTGCCGCACGACATCATCGTCGACCCCTTCGGCATTCGCAGAAGCTACAATGACGGGCCTGTGAACAGCTTTCACACAGGGATTGACATCGCCGACGACGAAGGCGTTCCCATAGCTGCGGCCAACAACGGGCGAGTCGCCTATGTCGGTTTTGGGCCAACCCACGGCAACTGCGTCCTTATCGACCACGGCGACGGCGTTTTCAGCGGCTACAGCCACATGTCGCAGGTCAATGTCCAGGTCGGGCAAATAGTAAACAAGGGAGACATCATAGGGCTGGTCGGGAGCACCGGCATGACGACCGGTCCTCATCTTCATTGGGAAATCGACGTGCGCGGCCTTCCGGTCAACCCTGTTGAGTGGACTCTCCAGGACGTCAACCCTTAAGCTCTCCACGCCGAACGTTGAGGAGGGCTCTTAGCCCTCCACGTCAGCCCTTTTCCAGCCTGGCCTCGAGTACTCCGGACTTACAATTCCATCGCGCCAAACTCGTACAACGTCAGCGCTGCCGCCACTATCCCCGCAGTCTCTGAACGAAGAATTCGTCTTCCCAGCGAAACCGTTCGCGCTCCCCTCTGGACCGCCTGCTGAACCTCGTGGGGCGCGAACCCGCCTTCCGGCCCGATGAACAGGCTGACCGCCTTCGGCTTCTGGCCTTCTAACGCCTGTCTCAGTACCTGCCGCAGTGATGTCTCCTGCTCGCCCTCCCAGGGTAGCAATAGCAGTCCTTCCGCCGATGCCAGCGCATCATCCAGCGACATCGCTGGCGCGACCTCCGGCAATCGCGACCGCCCGCACTGCTCGGCCGCTTCCCGCACTATCCGCTGCCAGCGCTCCATTCGCTCCACGCGTCCCTCACGCGGCCGCACGACGCCGCGGCCACTGACCAGCGGCACGAACTTCGCCACGCCCAGCTCTGTGCCCTTCTCCAGCACCCAGTCGAACCGGTCGCCCTTGACGATCGACTGATAGAGCGCCAGACGTACGTCTGGCTCGACCGATTCCTCACGTCTTGAAATGATGCTCGCTCGGAGCGCCGCGCCCGGCGCTTCCTCCAGCACAGCGTCGTACTCGACGCCGCGCCCGTCCAGCAGGATGACCCTATCGCCAGGACGCAGCCGCAACACATGCCGTAACCGGTGCAAGAGCTGACGGTCCAGGTCTGCCGTGTCGCCCTTCACCACTCCCGGATCGACGAAGAACCTCTCCATCACGCCCTCTCGAAGATGAGCGTTCGCCAGTCGCCCTCGGCCATCGTCGACAAGACACGTCCACCGGCGTTCGTTAATGCCCAGCAGCAGTCGTCGGCGCGCTCCTTGCTTATGCCGCCCGCGATTCCTATTCCACCGTCTCTAAGCGAACCCACGAGACCGCCCGCCAGCTCAACGATCGTCGCGCTGACAATGTTGGCGACGAGGCAGTCGAAAGGCGAGTCCGCACCAGCGAAAGGCCACGCGCCGCCGACACTTCCCATCGCAACGCTTATCCTCTCTGCCACGCCGTTCGCCTCGATGTTGGTTTTGGCGATGTCGACGGCCAAGGGATCGATATCGAGCGCGACAACCCCCGACGCGCCCAGCAGGACAGCCGCAATCGAAAGGATGCCGGAGCCGGTCCCGATGTCCAGAAGCCGGTCGCCGGGCCTCAGCCTCTCCTGAAGCGCCAACAGGCACATCCGCGTCGTCGGGTGCTGCCCCGTCCCGAAGGCCATGCCGGGATCAAGCGTTATAACAAGTTCACCGGCTCGCGCGCGATGCCTTCGCCAGGGCGGCCGGACGACGATCCGTCCCACTCGCTGGACATGGAAGTGTTCCTTCCAGGCATTCGCCCAGTCCTCTTCGTGTACAGTCCGAGCCCGTCGCAAGGCAAGCGGCTGCGACACGTCGAGCGCAAACAGCGCCCGCCGCAGCGAGCGCCGACGACCGGAAAGACGGGAATCGCGTGGTAGGTATGCTTTGAGGAAAAGCGAGCGGCTGTCGTCGCCCTCAATGGCTATCCCGGCGCCGCTGTGCGCCCGAAGCAGGTCGGCGACGGCTTCGGCGTCCTCGAACGCCGCGACCACCGTGATTTCGACCCAGTCCAAATATTTGCTGTCGTCGCGCGGCCGCTAACCGCCGAGCGTCTCCTTCACCTTGTCAATGAGGCCCTTGCCATCGTGGCTGCGCAGCGACTGGTCGAGTTCCTTCAGAAGGCGCTTCTGCTCCTCCGTCAGGTGCTTCGGCGTCACGACGTTGACCTGTATGATCATGTCGCCACGGCCGCCCCCGCGCACGTGCGGCACGCCCAGCTTCTTGAGGACGAAGACGTGGCCGCTTTGCGTGCCCGCCGGTATCTTCAGCGACTTTTCGCCATCCAGCGTCGGCACCTGCACCTCGTCGCCAAGAGCGGCCTGCCCGAAGCTCACTTCGAGCTCGAGCAGGATGTGATCACCCTCGCGCCGGAACAGCTCGTGTTCTTTAACGTCGAGCGCAATGTAGACGTTGCCCCGACCACCACCGTACACCCCCATTTCGCCCTCGCCGCTGATCCGGATCTGCGAGCCGGCCTCCACGCCCGCCGGAATACGGACTTGGAGCTTCCGCTTTCGCACCTCCCGCCCGCTGCCTTTGCAGTGATGGCACGGCTTGTCGACTATTCTGCCTTCGCCGCCGCAACGGTCGCACGTCGCCACGTTGATGAATTGCCCGAAGATGCTCCGCTGCGCCCGTCTTATCTCGCCACTCCCGTTGCAAACGGGACAGCGTTTCGGCTCCGTCCCAGGCTCGGCGCGCAGCCCGTTGCAGACTGAACAGGCCTCACTCCGGCTGACCTCGACTTCCTTCTCCGTGCCGAACACAGCTTCCTCGAATGTGAGCGTCATCCGGAAATGCAGGTCAGGTCCGCGTTGAGGCTGCCGTCGACGCCCGCTGCCGCCAAAGAAGGCATCGAATATGTCACCGAAGCCTCCCATGTCAAATCCTTCGAAGGCGCGCGCAAACGGGCTTTCGGCGCCCGCATGCCCGAAGCGATCATACATCGCCCGCTTCTCCGGATCGGACAGGGCCCTCGTAAGCTTCGCTTATCTCCTTGAAGCGTTCCTCCGCGCCTGCTTCGGGATTCTTGTCCGGATGGTACTTCATCGCCAGGCGCCGGAAGGTGCGCTTTATCTCGTCCTGGCTGGCGTTCTTTGGCACGCCCAGGACGTCATAGTAATCGAGTTTTGTTGCCATGAAGTCTACGCAAACTCCAATCGAATCTGAGACCGATCAACCTATGATAGCAGATTCAGTCGCCGCTTTCACCGCCACTCGCGCTCACGGCAAACGATGGCATTTTCGGCATGAAACGCGCCACCGCGGCCTGAAAGGCCGCGGCATTGAACTCAAAATGTGGCGCTCTTCTTCTTAATGACGCGGTGGAGCGAAATCCTATACCTCCCGGTACTCCCCTTCTACCGTGCCCTCTTCCGGCGGAGCCTGCGCGCCTCCCTCACTGCCTTCGCTTCCCGGCGGCGGCTCCTGTCCACCGCCTTGTCCGTAGGCCGCAGCGCCTATCTTCTGCATCGATTCCGACAGCTCGTTCATCGCCGTCCGTATCTGGTCGACGCCGGCCGACGTCAGCGCGCTTCGCAGGGCCGCCACCTTTCCTTCCACCTCGCTCCTGATTTCCGCCGGAATCCGCTCCCCCTGGTCGCGCAGTACCTTGTCTGCGTTGTAAGCCATACTATCTGCTGTGTTGCGGATCTCGATCTCCTCGCGACGGCGTCGGTCCTCTTCCGCGTGCGATTCCGCCTCTCGCTGAAGCCTCTCCACTTCGTCCTTGCTCAAGCCCGAGCCTGCCGTGATCGTGATCTTTTGCTCGCGCCCGGTCGCCTTGTCACGTGCTGAGACGTTCAGAATGCCATTAGCGTCGATGTCGAACGTCACCTCGATCTGCGGGACGCCGCGCGGCGCCGGCAGGATGCCATCCAGCATGAACCGCCCCAGCGACTTGTTGTCCTGTGCCATCGTCCGCTCGCCCTGCAAGACGTGGATTTCGACACTCGGCTGATTATCCGCCGCGGTGCTGAACACCTGGCCTCTGCTCGTCGGGATCGTCGTGTTCCGAGGGATGAGAGGCGTCATCACGCCACCCAGAGTCTCGATGCCCAGCGTCAGCGGCGTCACGTCGAGGAGCAGCACATCGTGCACTTCGCCCTTCAGCACGCCCGCCTGAATTGCCGCGCCGATCGCGACGACCTCGTCCGGGTTGACGCCCTTGTGCGCCTCCTTGCCGAAGAACTGACGCACCGTCTCCTGCACCATCGGCATTCGCGTCTGCCCGCCGACCAGCACGACCTCGTCGACTTGTGACGAAGTAATGCCGGCGTCCGAAAGCGCCTGCTTGCACGGCCCCAGCGTACTCTCCACCAGGTCACCGACAAGCTGTTCCAGCTTCGAACGCGTCATCGTGATGTTCATGTGCTTTGGGCCGGAGGCATCGGCCGTGATGAACGGCAGATTGACCTCGGTCTGCATGACGGAAGACAGTTCTATCTTCGCCTTCTCGCCCGCCTCCTTCAGCCGCTGAAGTGCCATTCGGTCCTGCTTGAGGTCGATGCCCTGGTCGCGCCGGAACTCATCACATAGCCAGTCAATGATCCGCTGGTCAAAGTCGTCGCCGCCCAGATGCGTGTTGCCGGAAGTCGACTTCACCTGGAACGTGCCCTCGCCCAGCTCCAGTATTGAGATATCGAAGGTGCCGCCGCCCAAGTCGTAGACCGCAATCGTCTCCTCCGCCTTCTTGTCCAATCCGTAAGCCAGCGACGCCGCCGTCGGCTCGTTGATGATCCGCAGCACTTCCAGCCCCGCGATCTTGCCCGCGTCCTTCGTCGCCGAGCGCTGGCTGTCGTTGAAGTAGGCAGGAACGGTTATGACCGCTTCCGTCACGCTTTCGCCCAGATACGCCTCGGCATCCGACTTCAACTTCTGGAGGATCATGGCCGAGATCTCCGGCGGCGAGTAGCTGCGTCCGCCCAACATTACGTGAGCGTCGTTGTTCGGCCCCTGCGTGATCTTGTAGGCGAGCAGCGTCTTGTCCCGTTCGACCTCCGGGTCGTCGAACTTGCGGCCCATCAGTCGCTTGATCGAGTAGACAGTGTTGTCCGGGTTCGTTATGGCCTGTCGTTTCGCGACGGTGCCGACGAGCCTCTCTCCCGTCTTGCTGATGGCGACGACCGACGGCGTGGTGCGTCCGCCCTCGCTGTTCGGGATGACGGTTGGTTCGCCGGCCTCGATGACGCCGACGCAGCTATTAGTAGTCCCGAGGTCGATTCCGATTACTTTCGCCATAGTGGCTCCCTCCGGTCTGGAGATGTTTCCTCTATAATGATACGCCCATCCTTGAGCGAACGATCCTCGTTATTCAGCCTCAGACTCGTCTCGTTGCCTGCCGCGCCCCACTATCACCATCGCTGGACGCAGCACACGGTCGCCCAGCATATAGCCACGCTGCACCTCGCCGACGATCTTCCCCTCTTCCCCCTCCGCCGACATCGTCGCCTCGTGGTAGCGCGGGTCGAAGTCCTGTCCTTCGGTCTTGATCTCCTTCACGCCCGCCGCCTCAACGATCGCCTGTAGCTTGCGATGGATTAGCCGGATGCCGTCCACCCACGTCAGGCCCGCCAGATGGCTCTCCACTGTGCGAAGAGCGCGCTCCAGGTCGTCGAGCACAGGCAGGATGTTGATGATGAGCGCGGCGTTGGCCAGCAGCGCGATCTCCTGCCGCTCCTGCTCCGTGCGGCGCTTGTAGTTCTGGAAGTCGGCGGCCGCTCGCTGCCAGTTCGCCAGGTAGCCTTCCGCCTTCTTCCGCTCCTCTTCGAGCTGCTTCGTCAGCGACTCGACGTCCCCGGCGGCCGCGGCCTCGTGATGCTCGCCGTGTCGTTTGCCGCCCGTCGAGCTTCGCTTATCCACCGGGGATGGACGTTCTTCTTCTGAATCTTGCTCGGACATCCCTATGCCTCGCATTCCGCCGGAGCGCTAGACTCCGGCAGAGAAGTATGTGATGGTGTTGCGCTATCCTTGCGCGACTAACTGCCCCATCAAAGACGAAAGGTATCTGACGGTAGGTATGATTCGAGAATACGCCATGCGTGTCGGTCCCAGGACCGCCAGGGCGCCCACAGCCGTCCCTGGTACCCCGTATCGGCTCAACACGATGCTGCAACGGCGCATTACGTCTTCGCGGTTCTCCTCGCCGATGACGACCGTAACACCTTCAGCGGGCAGCGCCTCGAAAGGAATGATGCGCATCAGGTTCCCCTCCTCGAGCACGCAAAGCAGGTCGATGACAGCGTCAGTCTGGGCGAACTCCGGCTGGCTGAGAACGTTGCGCAACCCCTCCAGGTAGGCCTGGTCGTAGAGCGCGCGGTCCTCCTCCGTCATCAGTTCCAGCAGAGTGTCGGTGACCTCTTCTTCCAGCGGCGACAGCGCGACTTCGGTGAAACGAACGTCGTCGGTTGTCAGGCCTCCGAACCACTCGCTGAGCCGTCCTGCCGTTGCCGTCAGCTCCTCTTCGCCGGCCGCCTGAGGCAACCCGACGACGCGGCGCCTCACGTAAGCGCCGGAGAACACTGCCACAAGAAGCGCCCGCCGCCCGGAAAGGCCTAGCAGTTCCAGATGCTGAAGGCGACAGCGCGGTGCTCGGGGCGCCGTAGCCACGGCCGCGTTGCGCACCGTCTCCGCCAGCACCGTCGCGGCAATTCGCGCCCGCTCCTCCATCAACTCCGCATGTCCGGAAACACGAGTCATCTCAGAGACTCGCTCCCGAATCGCCAGCCGTTCGCCCCAGGGAAGTTCTTCCTCCTCCATCAGGGTCTCCACGTAGTATCGGTACCCCTTATCAGAGGGAATGCGTCCCGCCGACGTGTGAGGATGGGTGATGAACCCCTCTTCCTCCAATCGCGCCATCTCGTTGCGCACAGTGGCTGCGGAAATGGGCAGCCCATACTTGCGCGCCACCGTCGCCGAGCCAACTGGCACCGCGGTGTTCACGTACTCACTTACGATGTGACCAAGTATGCGGGCTCTTCGTTCGACAGGCACCGTAGATCACTTTCACTCAATCCGCGGGTCCCAACGCCTCTAAGCTTCCGTGCACAGGGCTCCCCTTGCTCAACCAAATTCAGTTAACCATCGGCTCCGTTGACCTGTCAAGAGCGACGCTTTGCCCCTTTGGCGAGCTTCGGAAGACGCAATCTCGCCCCTTAACCGCCCGTCCCGAATGCTGATCGAACCCGAACCTCATGCTATACTCCTGGCAATGGAAATCACCTGGCTCGGCGCCTTCTGCTTCCGGATCCGCAGCCGTGAGGCGACAATCCTTACCGATCCCTGCCCCAAGAGCAGCGGCTATGCCATCGGCAAAGTCGCTGCCGACATCGTCACGGTTTCGTCCGACCATCCCGACAATAGCAACATCGCCGCCGTTTCCGGCGAGCCGCTCGTCATTTGGGGCCCGGGCGAGTACGAGAAGGCGCAGGTCCTGATCACGGGCATCGGCACCGACCGCAATCAACACGAGTTCACGAAGAACACGGCGTATGTCATCGAGACGGAGAACATGCGCATCTGTCACCTGGGGCGACTTAATCACGTGCCCACGCCGGACGAGGCGGAGGAAATGAGCGAGATCGATCTCCTGCTCGTTCCCGTTGGCGGCAACGGCGCTCTGAACGCGACGCAGGCACAGGAGACGATCACTCTGCTCGAGGCCAAGCTGATAATCCCGATGAACTATGCTACGCCTGCGTCTACGGCTAAGCTCGACCCGCTCGAAGCCTTCCTTAAGGAGACAGGCGCTCCGGCTATGGAGCCACAGCCCCGCTTCTCCGTGAATCACTCCTCACTGCCGCACGAAGCCACCGTGGCGCTGCTCGACTACAAGCGCTAGTTACCCCAGACTCGGGGCATCACGAATGGGCGACCGCCGGATGGCCGCCTGTTCCTGCTAGTACGAATACGGATCCGGGGGAAGGTAGTCGAGAGGGTCGACGACGGCGCCGTTCAGGTGAACCTCGAAGTGCAGGTGGTAGCCGGTGGTACGTCCGGTTAGCCCGACGTAGCCGATTACGTCGCCCTGGTCGACCCACTGACCCTGGCTGACCGCGAATGAGGCCAGATGGGCATACAGCGTTTCGAAACCGTTCTGATGGTTGATGACCACGTAGTACCCGTAAGAGCAGCAGGCGTCGCCGCCCGCGAATGTGACGATGCCCGACGCGGCCGCATATATCGGGGCGCCTGGGCTGTTGTACTGGTCGATGTCAATTCCCAACGGGTGTGACGGTCCGAAGTAACTGGAGATCGGCCCGGACACCGGCCAGATGAAGCCGCTGGAGGACGCTCCGCCACCGCCATGTGGTGCGGGAGCCGGTGCCGGTGAGTATGGATCATCCGTCGCATCCGGCGTCGGCGCCGGAGTCGCCACCGGCATGGCTCCGCCGGGGATGAAGATGGTCTGGTTCTCGGTTATTCCGTCAGCATTGGACAGGTGGTTGCCCTCGAAGCCGATGATGTCGTCGACACTAACGCCGAACGTTGAGGAAATGTCGCTTAGCGTATCGCCAAGTCTGACGTCATAGATGATCCCGTCACTCATCGGCACGCGCAGGAACTGCCCAACTCCCAGTGTGTCGGGGTCCTCAAGGTCCAGGTTGTTCCAGACTATTGAGCTTGAACTTATCCCATACTTCGCGGCTATTCCGCCGATGGTGTCGCCTTCCTGAACCGTGTAGATGATATAGACCACCGGCGGCGTTGCGACGGGTGTCGGCGCCGCGCTCATGACGTTCATCGGGTCATTCGCGTCGGCAGGCGCTGCCGTCGGGCTGGGCGTCAGCGTCGACTGAGCCGTGACCAAAGTCTGAGGCAACACCGAATTGTGGACTACGGCGTCTCCTGTTGGCACCTCAACCGCCGCCGCGGCGGTATGGGAGAGGACTAACTGCGGAGCCGTAACCGAAACGTTTGAAGCCAGTTCAAGGTGCTTTGCGAAGAAAAGCGAGGACAACAGACAAAGCCCCGCCACGCCCAGGATAAACCCGTGGACGCAGGGCCTATACTTCCTGCTGAACCCGGCAGCGGTGGAGAGCTGCCGTCCCAGGTGGTTTCGTCGCGATCTTATCCGGTCATCGAGACCCGGAGTGCGCGGGCTGAGCGTGCCTCTAATGCTCCTCGCCTCCTACTCGGGGCCTAACGCTCTCAGCGTGCCTCCCTGCACGGACACACGCAAACTCTCGCAAATGCTAGCGGACGTAGATGGCTGTGTCAAGGGCAAAACGCCCTTTTTGGCCCTCTTTTTTTCGCGCACATGAGTTATGTAGAATCAGAATCCGGCTCTCGCGTTATGTCTCGCGTGGTCGAGCCGGACTCTTCGCTTACCTATTGAGGGGGGAGTGGGGATTCTTGCGCTATACTTCCGTCTTTAACGTCGCCAGGAATTCCGCGTTGCTGCGCGTTCTCGCCAGCCGCTCCAGGAGCCTTTCCGTAGCCTCCGTTGGGTTTGGCGCGTTCTGGCTGATCATTGCCGTCATCCGGCGTACCAGCCACACCTGACGCAGTGTCTCCTCGTCGAGGAGCAGCTCCTCGCGTCTCGTGCCACTGCGGTGGATATCGATTGCCGGCCAAACGCGGCGCTCCGCCAGACGGCAATCCAGGTGCACCTCCATGTTGCCGGTGCCTTTGAACTCCTCATAGATGACCTCGTCCATTCGGCTGCCGGTGTCGATGAGACAGGTCCCGATGATGGTGAGGCTGCCGCTCTCTTCGGTATTTCGGGCCGCGCCGAAGAAACGCTTTGGCGGGTGAAGGGCTATCGGGTCGATGCCACCCGAAAGCGTGCGGCCGCTGGTCGGCATCGCCAGGTTGTAAGCGCGGGTCAGACGCGTGATGCTGTCCAGCAGTACCACTACATCCGTTCCGCACTCCACCAGCCTCTTAGCCCTTTCCAGACCCATGTCGGCGACGCGCGTGTGGTCTTCCACCGGCTCGTCGAAGGTGGAGGCGATGACCTCACCCTGAACAGAGCGGCGCATATCAGTGACCTCCTCAGGCCGTTCGCCTATGAGGAGGACCATCAGGTGTACATCGCTGTAGTTGGCCGTGATCCCGTTCGCAATCGCCTTCAGCAGGAACGTCTTGCCTGCCTTCGGCGGTGACACGATCATTCCGCGCTGGCCGCGCCCAATCGGCGCGATCAAGTTGATGACCCGGGCTGAAAGCCTGTCGGGCGTGGTTTCCAGGTTGAACTGGCGGTTCGGGAAGATGGCCGTCAGGTTCTCGAAGTACGGCCGGCCCTTGGCGACCTCCGGATCGAGCCCGTTCACCGCTTCGACACGCAGAAGGCCGTAGTATCTCTCGCTGTCCTTCGGCGGACGGACTTGCCCGGTCACGTAGTCGCCGGTCCGCAGCGCGAAGCGGCGTATCTGCGACTGCGATACGTAGACGTCGTTGAGAGATGGGAGGAGGCTCTCGCCGCGGAGGAACCCGTAGCCGTCGTCGACGATCTCGAGCACGCCGCCGCTAAAGATGTTGCCTTCTCTCTCCGTCTGTGCCTGGAGCAGGCGGAATATCAAGTCCTGCTTCTTAAGTGCGCTGTAGCCGGAAATGCCAAGTTCTTTGGCAATCTCCATCAGGTCCTCGCGGGTCCTGGTCTCTAGCTCAGCAATGTTCAGTTCGCCTGCTACCTTCATAGTCTAGACCTCAGGTGAAATTGTTAGATTGGGGTTTTCAAGAAAGGCGCGGGAGGAATTCGTACGGCGGGCTCCGTAGCCGTCTAGATAATACAGCATACCGCCCACATTTTCAAGCAATCAAAGGCTTGGCCTTCAGATTCGGATACCGCGGCCAGCGCATCCTCCACCATCGTCTATTTTCGACGCGGCGCCCCTCTGCCATTAGGGCCTACCTGCTTCAACAGTAGGATTAGCCGCCATCGGACGAACGGATCTAGTGTTCCGGCGCCTCAGTCGCCGAAGCCACAAGGGCCTCTCCGGCCAGCGCGGCCCGCTCCTTGGCGGCGCGTATGAAGTCGCGGAAAAGGGGATGTGGCCGGTCCGGGCGCGAACGGAACTCAGGATGGAACTGCGAGCCGACCATAAATGGATGGCCCTGGATTTCGGCGATTTCAACGAGTGATCCATCTGGTGAAAGGCCGCTGGCTATGAGGCCCGCCTGGGCCAAGGGCTCGCGGAAGGCCATATTGAACTCGTAGCGATGCCGATGTCGCTCCATCACTTCGTCGACACCGTAGGCCGCTCGCGCCTTTGTCCCTGGAACCAGCCGGCAGGGGTAGGCACCCAGCCGCATTGTCCCGCCCTTCTGGCTTACGCCCTGCTGCTCTTCCAGCAAGCTGATGACGGGATAAGGAGTGCTTGGGTCAAACTCGGTCGAGTTCGCGGAATCGTCCTTGAAGGCCGCGCGCGCCGTCTCCACCACCATCACTTGCATGCCCAGACACAGGCCCAAGTAAGGCATCTCCTGCTCACGGGCAAAGTGCGCCGCCTTGATCTTCCCTTCGATGCCTCGTTCGCCGAATCCACCCGGCACGACAATGCCGTGCACGTGCTGCAGCGCCGCATCGCCGCCGACCGCCTCCAACGTCTGGGAGTGCACCCACTCGATATCGACGCCGACATCGTGGCTAATGCCCGCATGAATCAGCGACTCCCGCACGGAGAGGTAAGAATCGGGTAGCTCTATGTACTTCCCGACGATCGCGATTGTCACCCTGCCGGCGGGATGGAGCAGCCGGTCGACCAGTTCACGCCATTCGCTGAGATCGCGCGAGCCCGCGGGTAGCGCCAGCCGTTCGATGATCAGGTCGCCCAGACCCGCCTCCTCAAGCACGATCGGCACCTGGTAAATGCTGGACATCGTCCGCAACGGAATGACTGCCCGCTTTTCGACGTCGCAGAACAGCGCTATCTTGTCCTTCAGGTCCTGCGAGACTGGGAAGTCGCTGCGGCAAACAATGACGTCGGGTTGGATGCCCGCGCTGCGCAGCTCGCGGACGCTGTGCTGAGTGGGCTTGGTTTTTATCTCACCCGTGGAGCCGATGTACGGCAGCAGCGTCACGTGAATCGCGAGGAGGTCTTCGCGCGCCTCCTCGTTCCGCATCTGACGAATCGCTTCCAGGAAAGGCTGCCCCTCAATGTCACCGACCGTGCCACCGACCTCGACGATGACCACGTCCGCGTCGCTGATCCGCGCGAGTTCGCGAATCCGGCTCTTGATCTCGCCCGTGATATGCGGGATCGCCTGGATCGTGCCGCCTAGGAAGTCGCCACGGCGTTCCTTCTGGATTACCGCCTGGTAGATCTGCCCGGTCGTGACCGAGCTCATACCCGTCAAGTTCTCATCGATGAAGCGCTCGTAGTGGCCCAGGTCCAGGTCCGTCTCGGCCCCATCGTTAGTCACGAAGACCTCACCATGCTGATACGGCGACATCGTGCCCGGGTCGACGTTGAGGTACGGGTCGAGCTTCTGGATGGAGACGGAAATGTTGCGGCTTTTGAGGATGCGGCCGATAGCCGCCGTCGTTATTCCCTTACCGACGGAGCTAACGACCCCGCCCGTAACGAAAATGAACTTTGACATGGGCTCCTATAAAAGATGAACGGCGCTCAGGAGGCGCCGCCCATCAAGTATTCTAGTCAGGAGCCATCGGAGTGTCAAGGGATCGGCGTCCCCATAGGCGTTGCCGTCTGTACTACAGTGCCTGCCACCGCTGTAACCGTCGCCGTGGCCGTCGGCGACGGCGCAGGGGTTGGCCGCTGTTCGATCTTCATGCTGTTTATTATGTGCGACACGATCGCCGCATTTTGGGGATAGAATGCGCTGAGTTCGCTGTCGCTCGCCTGCCAAGGAACCGGACCGCTCGACGTCTTGACCGTGTACTCGCGGAATAGACCGTTACTGAAGAGTTGCTTCCAATACGTATCCCCATCCGCGGGATCGATGACTATCGTCGCCGATGCATCCGCATTTACAATGCGCACGGCAAACGACGCGTCAATGGTCTGATCGGGCCCGGTTGTCAATCGCCAGCCGCTGCTCTCCGCGGGTACCTCAACCGAAAGCCCGTCGACGAGCACCAGACTCCACGCCACGCCAGCATCGTTCTCATCTTTCAGCGGCAGAATCACCGGCGATGCAGAAGTGGGCGTCGCCTGCGGCTTCACCGGAGTTGGAGTCACGGCGGCCGTTGCTGTCGCGGTAGTCGTTCGTGTCGTCGCTATCGGAGTCTGTTCAGCAGGGGGGGGATTCATCACGTAGTCTGTGGCGAGAAGCAACGCACTCGCTGAAATCGTATTTGCGTGCGTCAGTTCGTCATTCGCCTCGGCTTTGACCATCGGCGCAACGTCCTTAAGCACATCCTGCTGGTGCTGCGCCAGCTCTTGCACTTTCCGCGCGTCTTCGACATCCAACTGCCCGTTGTCTAAGCGCCCAACGAGCGAGTCCATCTGGTTCGTCACATCCCTCAGCGGTCCCTCTCCGATAGGGCGCCCCTTATCCGCCATCTGCTGAATCTCGGACAGCCGCTCCTGTGTATAAGTTATATCCAGCTGCTTCTTCCCTGCGTCGCTGAACGTGAGCGAATAGCGCACATCCTCTACCGTCCGTTTGATCGGATACTGCCAGTCCCCCGGCAAGGCGCTGGCCGAAGTCGACACGGCGAAAACACCAAAGCCGATTACCGCAGCGGCGGCCGCGGCGGTCGCGAACTGGACCGCTCGGCGGGCAAACCCGACCCTCAGCAAATGCGACCGTATTCCCACCGGTATCGCCGGCCGGCTGGCTACCTTGACCTTTTCGGGCCTGAAGGCGGCCAGTTGCGTCCCAACCCAGTTCGTTATGTCGTGCCGCATGATGACCTGGCGCATGGCCAGCGCCCGCTCGCTCCGCTCCTCTCGCCCCATGCTCAACGCCAGCGCGAGGGCGTCGCACGTACCCTCGATATCCTCCGCCTCCACACCCAGGGCCGCTCCTCGCAGCTCCTGGTACGCTCCCACACTTGTCGAGAGAACGACGACGCCCTCGCGCTGGTTGATCACCGGACCTTCCTTCGCCACCAGGTTCATGCCGTCGGCCAGCGAATTCGTCAGCAAAACGTCGTAGAGGCTGAGGCCCGCCAGCGCCTGCGGCCGGTTCTCCTCGTAGAAGACCGTCACCGGTTGCCAGCGCGCGTTGCCGTAGCGCGCATTGATCTCATCGACCAGCGCGAACACCTTCTCCTTGTACGCCCGGTATTCCGGCACGCCTTCCCGCGATGGAACAAGGAAAGCGAGGAAGCGCACTCGTTCGCGCCACTCCGGGTGTCGCTCCAACAGCAGCCGGAATCCCTTGAAACCTGCGAGGACGTTCTTCGCCGGGTCCAGCCTGTCGACCCGCACGATGGTGGACACTCCGTCTCGCGCTGCCAACATTGCCCGGGACATACTGACTTCCGGCGAGTTCAGCTTCTGCCGAAGTTCGAAGACGTCCACGGATATCGGATTCGCGAAGACGCTGATCGACCGCCCCCGGTGCCGAATCCCCGTCTCCGCAGGGTCAACAGTGACACCCTCGACGTAAGCCCGACAGGTCAATACGAAGTTGCGCTTAGATTGCTCCGTTTGGAAGGACACACTGTCATTCGCCAGCATGCCTTCACAGATCGACTCGATGATAGGGCGCGGCAGGACGCTCCAGGTCTCGGGCTCCGGCCAGGGGATGTGCGTGAAATGCTGCAGCGCCACTCCCGGACAGCGGTCGCGGATGAACAGTGGTGCCACGTAGAGGTGATAGTCGTGTAGCATGACGCGGGCGTCGCCCTTTGATCGCCGCACCTCGTCGATCACCGCCTCCGCGAACGCAGCATTCACCGGCAAATACCCATTCTGCCACGCGTTGACGATCTCCTCCTCCAGCTTTGGACGCCCGTCCAGCAAATGCCACAGCGAGTGCTGTAGAAACCAGAGGATTGGATTGCAGAAGACGCCATAGAAGAGTTCATACGATGACGGCGTGGCGCCGGCAAAGCGCAGCCGGTGGCCGTTTGTGAGGGAGAACTCGTTCATGCCCAGCGAGACGAGGTCCTGGTCAGCGTGACTAACCGCTCCGACAATCCACGTGAGATCGTGACGGTCCATCATCGACGAAAGCGCGATGGCAACGCCACCGCCGGTAGGCCGTCGTACGAGCGCGCCCTGCTCGTCCCGCTGATGCTCAAACGGCCCCCTGTTGCTCACCACGATCAGCGGAGGATGCCCGTCAAGCGACGGCGATAAATGGGGAGAGTCGGCGAAGTCCCCGGATGTCACGTCGGCCTCCTTTTCGCGTGCCGTGGAAGACTGCTTCCGCCACCAGCGACCCGGACACACGACTAAGAACCGAGCGGGCCGGTCTGCCTGTCTTAGGCAGATTCGGAAAAAGAACGGCCGGAGGGACTGATCCTCCGGCCTCTATGTCGGTATCCAGCCCTCTTTCAGCGGCTTACGAGGTTAGCTGTCGGGTTGGGGCTGAAAGAGACTGCCCTCTCGCCTTAGCGAGTACACCCCGGATGCTATTTGGTTCCCCCGTCTCGCCCTGTGCGAGTTAGGCCCTGTTTTCGTAAAATAGCACGGCGCTCGGGGCTTGTCAAGGAGAACTCGTTACTGTCGCACCCGAATCTTCATGTCTTCATGAACATCACGAAAGCTCCGCGAACGTGGCGGTGGCAGCCGCTACCGTCGCGTCAATCTCCGGCTCCCGATGCGCCGACGACACAAATACCGCCTCGAACTGCGACGGCGCCAGATACACGCCGCGCTCCAGCATGGCATGGAAGAAGCGGGCATACTGCTCAGTATCCGACCGCCGCGCGCTCTCGTAGTCTGTCACCGGCCCATCGACGAAGAAGGGCGTACGCATCGACCCCACTCGGTTCAGCCGCAGCGACACTCCCGCGTCCTTTGCGGCCCGTCCAACCCCTTCGACCAGCTTCGAGGATACTTCTTCCAATCGCTCGTAGAAGCCCGGAGCCTGAAGCTCCCGCAACGTAGCAAGACCGGCGGCCATCGCGAGTGGATTTCCTGAAAGCGTGCCCGCCTGGTAAACGGGCCCGGACGGCGCCAGCATCTCCATAATCTCCCGCCTGCCGCCGTACGCGCCGACCGGCAGTCCGCCGCCGATTATCTTCCCCAGGCAGGTCAAGTCCGGCATGACACCGTAGAGCGCCTGAGCGCCCCCGTAAGCGACCCGGAAGCCGGTGATCACCTCGTCGAAGACCAGCAACGCGCCGGCCTCACGCGTGATCTCTCCCAGCGACTCCAGGAAGCCCGGCTGCGGCGGCACGACACCCATGTTGCCGGCTACCGGCTCGACGATGATCGCCGCTATCTCCTTGCCGTGCCGCTCGAACAGCGTCTCCACGCTCGATTGGTCGTTGTAGCGCGCTATCAGCGTGTCCTGTGCGTAGGCCTTCGGCACCCCTGGACTGTCGGGTAATCCAAACGTCGCCACGCCCGATCCCGCCTTCACCAGCAGCCCGTCGGCATGCCCATGATAGCAGCCCTCAAACTTGACAACCTTGTCGCGGCCGGTGAAAGCCCTGGCCAGTCGCAATGCGGACATGGTGGCTTCGGTGCCGGAGTTGACGAATCGAATCAGTTCAATCGACGGCACGGCCTCCACGATGACCTGCGCCAGTTCGGCTTCGGCCTGCGTCGGCGCGCCGTAGCTGGTACCCTTTTCCGCTGCTTTTCGCACTGCCTCGACGACCGCAGGATGAGCGTGGCCCAGAATCAGCGGCCCCCACGAGCACACGTAGTCGATGTAGCGGTTGCCGTCGACGTCGTAGAGATAGGCGCCCTCACCGCGCTCGATTACGACCGGCTCGCCGCCGACGGCATGAAAGGCGCGCACTGGGCTATCGACGCCGCCGGCCAGGTAGCGCAGCGAGCGCTGAAACACTTCGTGCGAACGCTCATGCGAAAGGGACATTTCGAATTGATCCAGCGACTAGGGCAGAAGGTAGAGCAGGTCCTCCAAGGAGGTGATTTCATGGTCCGGACGCGGCACACCCTCCTTCAGCGGCGAGCGGTCGCGGTTCACCCAGGCCACCGGCAGGCCAGCGTTCTTCGCCCCAAACACGTCCGCCGACTGGCTGTCGCCGACGTAAAGCACCTCGTGCCGATCAAGGCCGGCCGACTCGCAGAACGCGTGGAAGATGTCCTGATGCGGCTTGTAAACGCCCGCGCTCTCTGACGTCACGATCACCTCGAAGACCGTTTCCAGTCCGTTCCGTTGCAGGCAGGCGCTCAGGAAGTCGTCGTCGGCGTTGGAGAGGATGCCGAGCCGGTAGCGTGGCTTCAGGGTCGACAATACGTGCGCCGTCTCGTCGAATGCCGGGGCGTCCGCGAGGTTGTTGCGGACGTGGTGATAAGCGGAGAGGCCGTCGCCCTCGACACCAAGCTCGAGGAAACAGGCCTCAAAGTGCTCGGGCCACTCGACGGCGTAGGGGCGGAATGCCAGTGTCGGACGCGACTGTGTCCAGGAGGTCGCCTCGTTCCGCGGGTTCTCGCGCGCTCGCCCTTCCGACGCCATTCGCCGCCAGATCTCCATCCACTTCTCCCACAGCGTTACGCCGTCGCAGGCAAGCCGCTGCTGGAGGCAGATCTCGTGGTAGGCGCGTTTGAAACCGGCGTCGGTGAAGTTAATCAGCGTACCGTAGCAGTCGAAGGCGACGGCGCGAATGCCGTCAGTCGAAGCTCGCTCGTTCATAATATCAGTGAGATTCGCGCAGCCAGCGGGCAACGTCCTTAGCGTGATAGGTAATGATAACGTCGGCGCCGGCGCGCCTAATTGCCGTCAGAGTCTCCAGCACCACCCGCTTCTCGTCAAGCCAGCCGTTCGCCGCCGCTGCTTTGATCATAGCGTACTCGCCGCTGACGTTGTAGGCAGCCAGAGGCAGGTCGAACCGCTCTCGGGCCCGCGCCATCACGTCGAGGTAAGCGAGCGCCGGCTTCACCATCACGATGTCGGCGCCCTCTGCAACGTCGCTCTCGATCTCGCGGAGCGCCTCCCGCGCGTTCGCCGGGTCCATCTGGTAGCCGCAGCGGTCGCCGAACTGGGGCGTCGACTCTGCCGCCTCGCGAAACGGCCCGTAGAATGCCGAGGCGAACTTCGCCGCGTAGGCCATGATCGGCGTCTGCCCGAAACCGTTCTCGTCGAGCGCCTGCCGGATCGCCGCCACCTGTCCGTCCATCATCGCCGACGGCGCGACCATGTCGGCGCCGGCCTGGGCGTGCGACAGCGCCGTCTTCGCGAGGAGCGGCAGCGTCGCATCGTTATCCACCTCGCCGTCGCGGACGATGCCGCAGTGGCCATGGCTCGTGTACTCGCACAGGCAGACGTCCGTGATGACGACCAGATCAGGATCGGCCTGCTTCAGCGCCTTCACCGCCTGCTGGACGATGCCGTTAGCCGCGTATGCTTCCGACGCCTGCTCGTCCTTCGCCGCCGGTATCCCAAAGAGAAGCACCGCGGGAACGCCGAGTCCGCGCAGTTCGCCCGCCTCGCCGACAAGCTGGTCGACCGAGAGCTGGTACTGCCCTGGCATCGACGCGATCTCCGTCCGGACGCTGCTCCCATGCACGACGAACAGCGGGTAGACGAAGTCCTCTGCCGACAGCCTCGTCTCCCGCACCAGCCGCCGGAGACCTTCCGTCCGCCTCAAGCGCCTAAGCCGCATCATCGCGGTTCGATCATCATGCGCGCTCATCTCCGGGTTCCTTCTTCGTTCCACTGGCAATGTACACCAGCCCGCCCGCGTAGTCACGTCGCGAAACGTCTTCCAGAAGCGTGGGCAGCTCCTCCCAACTCCGCCGGTCGAGGTGGACGACGCCAACGCCCGATAGCGCCACCAGCGGAATCACCGCTTTGGCCCACAGCCTTGAGCCGCGCTTGGGCTCCAGCAGAACAAGCCGGCCGCCGGGCTTGAGGACGCGCACGGCCTCCCCTATCGCCCGTCGATAGTCGGGGATGATGGCCATGCGCATAAGAACAGATGACGCCGTCGCAGGACTGGCTGGCGAGCGGCAGCTTCGTCGCATCGCCTTCTACGAGCGTGATGTTGCCCCACCGATTGCGGCCAAGTTTTCGCCCGGCGCGTTTCAGCATGGGACGCGCGAAGTCCACACCAACGATTTTGCCTGTTGGGCCGATCCGTTCGACGAATGGCGGAAGTTGAGGCCGGTGCCGCAGGCTAGGTCGAGTACCGTGTCCCCCGGGAGAGGTCGCAGGGCCTCGATAGCGGGCTTTCGCCAGCGCAGAAAGGTTCCGACGCGGAAGTCGTATATCCCGGCAACAAGGCTGTAGAGCCGGCGGACCCTGCGCTGCTGCTTTCCCGACCCCGTTCATCGCGAGAGGCGGCTGCTCAGCGCCTCCAGAAGTCCCTCGATTGTGTATTCCGCCGCCTCCACGTCCACTCGCAGTCCTGCTCGACGCGCCGCCGCTCCCGTAACCGGCCCGATACAGGCGATCAAGGGCTTCTCCAGCGCCCTGCTGTCATCGCCCAGCATCTTCAGCAAGTTCCGGACTGCCGACGGGCTCGCGAACGTCACCACGTCCACCTCGCCGGCCCGCAGCCGCGACATCGCTTCCTCGTCGACTTCTTTAGGCGAGGCCGCGCTGTAAAGCGGAACCTCGTCGACCGTCGCGCCCAGACGCTGCAGCCCCACCACCAACGCTCGCCTCGCGCCTCGCGCCCGCAGCCAGAGCACCCGGCGTCCCGTGATGTCCCGGTCCGCGAGCGCCTCGACGACGCCCTCAGCCAAGAACCGCTCCGGCACCAGGTCAGCGTGGATGCCGCGCTCCGATAGAGCTATCGCCGTCGCGGGGCCAATGGCGCATGCCTTCGCCCGTCCAATCGCCCGCGCATCCTTCCCGGCCCGCCGCAACTCTTGAAAGAAGATGTCCACGCCGTTGGCGCTGCTGAAAATGACCCAATCGTATTCGGACGCCTCCAGCCGCGCGAACGCTTGGCTCAGCGCCCGCCGGTCGACCTGCGCGACAATCTCGATCGCCGGCAGCTCGATGGCCTCGGCGCCCGCCTCGTTCAACACGTGCACAAACACAGCCGCCTGCTCCGATGCTCTCGTCACCAGCACTCGCTTGCCAAACAGCGGCCGGTTATCGAACCAGCGCAGCGTCTCCCTCAGCCGGACGACCTCGCCGACGATGCTGACGATAGGGGGTGTCAGGCCGGCCTCGCGGACGCGCTTCCCCACATCGCCGATGGTTCCCGTGACCACGCTCTGCTCCGGCGTCGTCCCCCAGCGCACCACGGCCACCGGCTCCTCGGGTTTGCGACCGCCCTCGACCAGCCGCTTCATGATCTCTTCCAGGTTGCTACTGCCCATCAGGATTACAAGTGTGTCGGCGCCCCGGGCAACGGACGCCCAGTCAATGGCGCTCTCGGGCTTGTCCGGGTCCTCATGCCCAGTGACAACCGTGAACGACGACGACATTCGTCGGTGTGTAAGGGGAATTCCTGCGTAGGCCGGCGCGCCAACTGCCGACGTGATTCCGGGAACGATCTCGAATGGAATGCCGGCCGCCGCCAGCGCTTCCGCCTCTTCCCCTCCGCGCCCGAAAACGAAGGGGTCGCCGCCCTTCAGTCGCACCACGCGCTTGCCTTCGCGCGCCTTCGCGACCAGCAACTCGTTGATATCCTTCTGCCCGAGCGCGCCCTTCCGTGTAGCCTCTTTGCCGATGAAGATGCGCTCCGCTTTCGCGGGCGCCAGGTCGACGAGCCGTTTCGGTATCAGCCGGTCGTAAATGACCACCTCTGCGCGGGAAAGAACGTCGACGCCGGCGATGGTTATCAGACGCGGGTCGCCTGGCCCGGCGCCGACCAGCCAGACGCGGCCTTCACTCACGGCGTCTTCCCTTCGAGAATCCGCGATGCGCCTTCGGCAAGCAGGCTCTCGGCGAGACTCTTGCCCAGTGACTCCGCCTCTTCCGGCGAACCCTCGATCTCGCCGCGGAAAGCGTGACCGCCTCCACCGTCGACGACAACGCCGTCGAGGCGAAGCTGATCGTTCGTGATTCTGCCCAGGGCCGCCACCGGTATCCGGCAGCCGCCGCCAAGCTGTTTCAGGAAAGCGCGCTCGGCCGCGGTAGCCTGACGCGTATCCAAATCATCTATGGTTGCAACCAGGCGGACGGCTTCCTCATCGTCCTCGCGCGTCTCGATTGCCAGCGCCCCCTGTCCCGGCGCAGGTAGCATGGCCTCTAGCGGAATCAGTTCCGCCGCTTTGTCGAGCCAGCCTAACCTTGCCAGCGCCGCCGCCGCGACGATCACGCCGTCGAGTTCTCCTGAACCTACCTTGGCAAGCCGCGTATCTACGTTTCCGCGAATGGATACAGGTCGCAAGTCGGGGCGCAGCAGCCGCAACTGGGCAGCGCGACGTACGCTTCCCGTGCCGACACGCGCCCTTCGTACCATGTTGAAGAGCGGCCTATTGGCGCGACTCACCAGTGCGTCGCGAGGGTCCTCTCTTTGTGCTACGGCAGCCACTACCAGCCCATGCGCGACTTCGGTGGGCAGGTCTTTAAGGCTGTGAACGGCAATGTCGATCTCGCCTGCGAGGAGCGCGGTCTCCAGCTCTTTCGTGAAAACGCCCTCGCCGGAGATCTCTGACAAGGGCTGCTGGTGTTTGTCGCCGGTAGTCTTGACGATCCGGATTTCAAGGCGGCAATCAGGGCAGCGTTCTTGGAGCGCACCCACCACTCCCTCGGTTTGCCGTTGGGCAAGCCGGCTGCCCCGCGTCCCTACGATCAGCGTTCTGCCCGAAGTCATGTCAGGAATCCGGTGTTTTATCGTTGATCCCGAAGAGCTCTCGCGCCGCTTCAACCAAGTCCTGCCCGCCGTCCCTAGCTTTCAACCGCGAAATGGGGTTGTGCAGTAGCTTCTTCACTATGGCTTCAGAAAGGCTCTCGATCCGCTGCTTCTCCTCGTCGCTCAGACCCGGCAGCCGCGCCAGCGTCTTCGCGACCTCCGCCTGCCGCACCCTCTCAGCCTCGCTCCGCAAAGCGCTGATCGTTGGTACGACCGCCAGCGAACGCGACCAGTCGAGGAAGCGCGCGGCCTCCTCCTGTACTATCGCCTCTACCGCCGCCGACTCCTTCTGCCGCGCCCGGCGGTTAGCCTCGGCAAGCAACTCAAGGTCGTCGATATCATAGAGATGAACGGACTCTAGCTTGCGCACCGCCGGATCGATGTCGCGCGGCACCGCAATGTCGATTAGCAGCAGCGGAGAGCCGTCGCGACATGACATCGCCTGGCTCACCATCTGCGGCCCGATCACAAAAGACGGCGACCCCGACGAAGTGATGACGATGTCCGACCGCCCGAGCGCTTCGCCCAGGCGCTCCATTGGCATCGCCTCGCCCGATAGCTCCGCCGCCAGCTCCTGCGCCCGTTCCAGCCGTCTGCTGACAACCAGCATCCGTCCGATGCCGCAGTCTCGCAGCGCCTGCGCCGTTAGCTTCCCTGCCTCACCAGCGCTGATAACGAGGACGCAGCGAGTGGAAAGCTCGCCCAGCGTCTTTCGTGCGAGCGCGACGGCCGCAGCGCTCACCGACAGCCCGTGCCGGCCGATCGCCGTCTCGCTCCGCGCGCGCCGTCCAACGCGAATGGCCGAATGGAACAGGCGCGCTAGATAGGCGTTGGTCGACTTGGCGTCGGTCGCGGCGACAAAGGCTGACCGCACCTGTCCCAGAATCTCCGCCTCGCCGAGGATCTGCGATTCGATGCCAGCGGTGACGCGGAACAAATGATGCACAGCCTCGGCCTCGCCGTAGAAGTGAAAGCTTTCGTCGAAGACGCCTTCAGTCAGGCCCTTCGCCTCGGCCAGAAAGTCGAGCGACCTCTGCGCCAGGTCGCGTTCCTTTCGGGCGTCTACATAAAGTTCCGTCCGATTGCAAGTGGAAAGAATGACGCCGTTGCCCAGTTGCTGCCGCAGGCCGACGAGGGCGCGCGGCAGTTCATCGGCGCCGAACGCAAATCGCTCGCGCACCGCAACCGGCGCCGTCTTTTGATTAATGGTAGCCAGGAAGAGCAAGCCGTCCAGCTCTCTTACGCCTTCAATTCCGGCGCCACGCCCAGCGACGAAAGCAGCCGCCTCTTCGCTTCATCCCGCCGGCCCGCCGCCAGCAGGTCGCGTAGCCCGCTCTCGATGGCATCCTGCCAGGCCTTGGCCGGCACGCTGACGCCACGCTCCCGCAGCTCCAGACGCACCTCGGCCAGCAACTGCACCAGCCGGTCGAAGTCCTCTGAAAGATACGATTCGAGTTGTTGTCGTAGCCAGCGGGCTAGAGCCGGGCTCAGGCCGCCGGTTGATATCGCCAGCACCACGTCGCCGCGCCGCACGACCGACGGGACGATGAAGTCGCACATCGCCGGCTCATCGACCACGTTCATCGGCACGCCGTCTCGCCTCGCGTCCGAAGCCACGCGCTCGTTCGTCGTCGCATCGTCAGTGGCGGCTATGACAACGGCGTAGCCCCTCAGATCGACGCGCTGGTATTGCTTGTCGACGTGGCTGATCCGTCTCTCTGCCTTCAACTTCGACAGGTCCGGCTCCAGTTCCGGGCTGACGACGGTGACGCGGGCCCCCGCTGCAAGCAGCCCTTCAACCTTGCGCGCCGCCACCTGTCCGCCGCCGACGACGAGACAGGGTTTGCCCTTCAGCTCTAGAAAGATGGGATAGTACGCCATGTTCACTTGCCGGCGGCCGCTTCCTCCGGCACTATTCCGAGTTCCGCGTCGGTGAGATAACAGGCGGGGTCTTCCGCCCAGAGATCGCCGTAGTACGATTCTGCGCGCGCACGAAGATTGCCATTACAGATATCGAAATAGGCGCAGCGGGCGCAGCGTCCCTTGATCCGTCCGCGCCGGTCCCGAAGCGCCGCGAGCACCGGATGGCTTCCCAACCAAATCTCGCTGAAGGGCTGCTCCCTCACGTTCCCGAAAGTGTGAGCACCGCTGAACTGGTCGGCGTGGACGTTGCCCAGTGGGTCGATGTTGCCGACGGCAATGCCAGATTGGTTTCCGCCTTGCCAGCGCAACATCCGCAGCACCTCGTCGGCTCGCTCCGGCTCGAGGCGGCGGACCGTCTGGTACAGGTACACACCGTCCGTATGATTGTCGACAGTCAGCACGTCTTTTGTGTTGCCTCGTCGCGCAAAGTCCATCGTCCGGGCAAAGATTAGGTCGACTGCCGCCCGCGTCTCCTCGTGCGATAGGTCGAACTTCTGGATGCGGTCGCCTCGCCCAGCATAGGCCAGGTGATAGAAACAGACGCGCGGTATGTCCTCGGCCTCGACGATATCGAAGATGTCCTTCAGGTTCGCGTAACTGAACTGAGTCAGCGTCACGCGCAAGCCAACCCGCAGGCCGGCTTCGCGGCAATTGCGGATTCCCTGGATCGCCTCGTTGAAGGCGCCGGCAACGCCGCGAAACCGGTCGTGGACCGGTTGCGGCCCATCGATGCTTACGCCTACGTAAGACACCCCTAAGTCCTTCAACTCCTTTGCCACGCCGTGGATCAGGAGCGTCCCATTCGTCGAAACGACACTACGGATGCCCCGCGCGTTCGCCCTCTCGACAAGCTCCGGCAGGTCCGGACGCAGTAAAGGCTCACCGCCGCTGAAAAGGATGACTGGAGCGCCGAAATCGGCCAGGTCATCGATGACCGCCTTCGCTTCCGCCGTCGTCAGTTCGCCCTCGTACTGGCGGTCGAAGGAGTCGGTGTAGCAGTGGGCGCAGTGCAAGTTGCAGCGGCGCGTGACGTTCCAGGCAATGACCGGCTTCTTATCCTGCGAATAGTGCAACAGATGTGGCGGCAGCTCACCAGAGAGCCGCCCGAAGCGAAGTGCATCACCCGGCGTGATGGTGCCGCAGAGCAGTCTAGTTACTCCAAGCATTTAATCTATCCTGAACGAACATGGGAATCCAAATCGTCAACTATTATTATGACATGGCCTCGGACAGGAAGTATACTGAGGCATTAGAAGCGCTATCGACAGCGCGGCCGCCGTTCGCTAAACTAGCGTCCTGAAACGCGGGCTCGCGGTCGCAGCGGAAGGAGCGGCAGCATGGCTGAGCAGGAAATCGGCGTCATAAACGAGTTCTTTGCCCGGATCAACGTCGCGGGCGTCTCCCTCAACGACACCATGCGCGTCGGCGACACGATCCACATCAAGGGCCACACGACGGATCTGGAGCAACCAGTCGACTCAATGCAGATCGAGCACGAGCAGGTGCAGGAGGCGAAGGCCGGCCAGGCTGTGGGGATTAGGGTGAAGGACCGCGTGCGCCACGGCGACAAAGTCTACAAGGTCGTCTAAGCGGGGCTACTCGACTTCCTCTTCGTCCTCTTCTCGACCCAGGCGCACAGCGTTTACTATCTCTTCAGGCGTGAGTCTCTCTAGTATCTCGTCCGGCGACTCGCCGCGACGTAATCGCCGCGTCACAGCTATTCCCGCGAGCAGCACCACTCCTGTCGACAGGATAGCCGCGGGCCCGGCAATGCGGCTGTAACGCTTTCGCAGCTCAGGGAACTTGTCTATCGCCTTGTGCGCCAACTCCAGAGCGTCTTTGGTCCAGCCGTCGGGCTGCTCACCGATGACCGCCTGGTCCCAGATGTCGTCGTCTGGAGGCGGTAAGGTCTCGTCAGCCACTCTCCCTACTCCTTCTCCGCACGCGCCTAAATCTTCTTCATCAAGTTTGCCATGCGCACTGCGGTCATGACAGCATCAAACCCCTTGTTGCCGGAACTGCCTCCCGCCCGCTCGACGGCTTGTTGCAGCGTGTCCGCCGTTATGACGCCGAAGGCCACCGGCACGTCCGTGTCCAAGCCTACGCGCCCAATCCCGCTCGCTGCCTGTCCCGCAACGTAGTCGAAATGGGGCGTCTCGCCCCGAAGGACGCACCCCAGGCAAGCGACGGCATCGTAGCGACCGCTCTCAGCCAGTCGTTTGGCCGCAAGCGGCAGTTCAAAGGAGCCCGGCACCCAGACCACGTCGAGTGACGCTTCATCGATGCCGCACTTCGCCGCCGCCGCCTGCGCGCCCGCCAGCAGCTTCTCCGTTAGCGCTTGATTGAATCGGGAAACGACGACGGCAAGCGATAGACCATGGCCATCCGTGTCTCCCTCAAGGATTGGCGCCAATCATCACCTCGGCCCGGTTTAAGACCCGGCCGTAAGACTCGATGCCGAGACCGACTTATATTGGTCTGAGCTGTCCTGCCGACGGCCTAGTACTGGCCGTCACCCTCGATTATACCTTCAACGCCGAGGAGGTGTCCCAGCTTCGTCCGCTTAGTCTCAAGGTAGCGCATGTTGAAGGCGTTCGGCTCAATGATAATCGGTATTCGCTCCACCACCTTCAGGCCGTAGCCTTCCAGACCGGCGCGTTTCGCCGGGTTGTTCGTCAGCAGCCGCATCTCGCGGATACCCAGATCGGCAAGGATCTGCATTCCGATGCCGTAGTCGCGTCTGTCTGCGGGGAAGCCCAGAGCATGATTTGCTTCGACGGTGTCCATCCCCTCATCCTGAAGCGCGTAGGCGCGCAGCTTGTTGTGCAGTCCTATCCCGCGCCCCTCCTGCCGCATGTACAGCAGCACGCCGCGTCCCTCTTCACCTATGCGGCGCAGGGCTTCCACTAGCTGCTCGCCGCAATCGCAGCGCAGGCTTCCGAACACATCACCCGTCACGCATTGACTATGCACGCGCACCAGCACCGGCTCCGGCGTCGAAGGGTCTCCCATGACCAGCGCCAGGTGCTCATCCGGGTCGATGATGCTCTTGTAGGCGACGGCCCGGAAGTGCCCATAGGGTGTCGGCAGCGCCGTCTCCGTCACCCGCTCGACGAGCTTGTCCTTGCGCAGCCGGTAGCTGATGAGGTCGTTAACGCTGATGATCTTTACGTGATGATGCGAGGCGAACCGCTTCAGGTCCGGCAGCCGCGCCATGGTTCCGTCTACCCGCATAATCTCGCACACCACCGCAACCGGCCTCAGACCCGCCAGCCGGCAGAGATCGACCGACGCCTCCGTCTGGCCGGCTCTTACCAGCACGCCGCCGTCGCGTGCCCGCAACGGGAAGATGTGCCCCGGCCTTACCAGGTCGTCCGCCTTTGAATTAGGGTCCGCCAACACTTGGACAGTGCAAGCCCTGTCTGCCGCCGAGATGCCCGTCGTCACGCCGCAACGCGCTTCCACGGCAACCGTGAAGCCGGTACCAAAGTGCGAATCGTTCCGTTCGACCATTAGCGGGATCCGCAGTTCATCAAGCCGCTGCGCCGTCATGGGAACGCAGATGAGGCCACGCGCGTAGCGGGCCATGAAATTGATCGCGTCGGCGTCGACGAACTCAGCCGCCATCGTCAGGTCGCCCTCGTTTTCCCTGTCCTCGTCGTCGACGATAATGACGAAGCGCCCCCGGCGATACTCGTCGATCGCCTCTTCAACAGGGGACAGCTCCGCCTCGTTCTTCTTTGCCAATGTCGTTTTCTCCGCTATTGCTGGCGCGCAGCGAGTAACTGCTCCACGTAACGCGCGATAATGTCCGTCTCCAAGTTTACCGCATCGCCCACTTTTCGGCGAGTTAGGTTTGTGTTCGCCTGCGTGTAGGCGACAAGGGACACCGTGAACGACGTTTCATCGCGCTCCATAACCGTTAGACTGACGCCGTCCACCGCTATCGGCCCCTTCACAACGACGTAGCGCATCAGCTCCGCTGGCGCGGCGTAACGGGCCAGGATGGCGTCGGCTTCAGGCGCGAGCGACAGCAGTTGCCCCCTGCCCTCGACCACGCCTCGGACAAGATGCCCGCTCAACCGGCTTGCGAGCGTCAGCGAGCGCTCAAGGTTCACGGGGTCGCCCTTCGCCAGCGTTTCCAGGTTGCTGCGCCGGTAGGTCTCCGGCATGACAGCGAAAGTGAAGGCCTGCTCGTCCATGTGAGCGACGGTCAGGTCGACGCCGTTGATGGCGATGCTGTCGCCCAGGTTCGTGCCCCATAGAGTGCGCTTCGCCTCAACGACCAGCCTTCCGCCACCGCTCTCCCTGACGACGCCCACTTCTTCGATGATTCCCGTGAACATGGTCTGATCCTTCTTCCCTGCGTCACGTCCTCGACGCCGGATAACCGGTGACCAGCACGTCCTCGCCCAAGCGCTCCACGACAACGTCCGGCAACCGCAACGCCTCGGCCATCCGCTCGACGCCACGTCCCGCCACCGCTGCCGGCGCTTCGCGTCCACCGATTATCATCGGAGCCACAACGGCGTGCACCTTGTCGACCATCCCCGCGTCGAAGAACGAACCCAACAATTCCCCGCCGCCTTCGACCAGCAGGCTAAGTATCTGGCGCTCCCCCAGCGCTCGCAGCAATGCTGGAAGATCCACTCGACTCTCGATGTCCGGCAGCACGACAACTTCCGCGCCGGCCTCTGCCATCTGCCTCCGCCAGACCGCATTCGATGCCTCGGTTGTAGCGATTAGCGCCGCGCCCGGGCCATCGAGCACCCGCGCCGTCACAGGCGTCCGTCCCCGGCTGTCTGCGACGATCCGCAAGGGCTGCCGTTCCGAAACGACGCCCCCGGGTCGCGCCGTCAACTGTGGGTCGTCGATGAGGACCGTCCGAACGCCGACCATGATCGCGTCAATCCGCGTCCGCAGCCGGTGGCTCCACTCGCGCGTCTCCGGGCCGCTCACCCAGCGCGAGTCGCCGCTTGTCGCCGCGATCTTTCCATCCAGGCTCATGGCCCACTTCGCGATCACGAACGGCAGGCCGGTCTCGCGGTGCTTCACGTAGGCTTCGTTGATGCCCCTTGCTGCGACTTCGCCTTCGCCCGCTTGAACTTCAATGCCCGATTCTCTTAGCTCTCGCGCCGCCTGACCACGTCCTTGCGGGTCCGGATCGTCGAATGAGAAATGGACCTCGCGAATACCGGCCTCGATGATCGCCTTCGTGCACGGTGGCGTGCGCCCGTACTGCCGGCACGGCTCCAGCGTCACATAGAGCGTTGAGCCGCGCGCCTCGCCGCCTGCTTGCCCGATGGCCACGACTTCCGCATGCGGGCCGCCCGGCGGGTGTGTGTAGCCTTCACCGACCACGCGTCCGTCCTTGACCAGCACCGCGCCGACCGCCGGATTAGGGCTCGTCGTTCCCAGCGCCTGTCGCGCCAGTTCCAGCGCGCGCGCCATGTAATCCATAGTCCGACCTCAGGATGCGTCGAAAACGGAGGGGGTCCTGCGGTTATTCTACTTGAGATCAGTCGTTGAAGTCTTGATGGATGCGGCTCGGCGTCGGCTCCTGCTGCCCCTGGTACTTGCTACCCAGCCCCGGCGAGCCGTAGGGACGGTCGACCGGCGTCGACAGGCGCAGGAATGATATCTGGCAGACCTTCATGCCGGGGTAGACGGCGATGGGCATGGGCGAGACGTTCGAAAGCTCCAGCGTCAGCTTCCCGCTCCAGCCCGGGTCGACGTACCCCGCCGTCGCGTGCACCAGCAGCCCCAGCCGCCCCAGCGAGCTGCGTCCGTCCAGTCGCGCGACCAGGTCGTCCGGCAGCGTTATCGTCTCCAGCGTATTCGCGAGGACGAACTCGCCCGGGCGGATCACGAACGGCTTGCCTTCATCAACCGTCACCAGTTCCGTGCAGTCGTCGCACGGTTCGCGTACGTCGATCTGCTTGCGTTCGCCCTTCTTGAAGACGCGAAACAGCCGGTCCAACCGCAGGTCGACGCTCGAGGGCTGAAGCGCATCGTCGGACAGCGGCTCGATGCGCAACCGCCCGCTTGCCATCTCCTCCCGAATCGACCTGTCGCTCAGAACCACGTTTCCCCCTGCCTCTATTATGAGGGATAAGCGGGAGATGCCTTGACCTTCTCTATCTGCATCCCGTGGTCCCGCGCGTGCACGTACCCGAACGCAGCCCACTCCTTGCCTGTCAGCTCGCCGAAGAACGGGTGACGCGCCGTCGCCGTCGATGTCGCGCCCTCGGGTATCGCCGCGATAGCCATCCGCAGATGCTCGAACGACTGCGCGACGCCCCGGCGCACCTCCGCCAGCGTCTCCGACCCGGCCTCGACGATAGGCTCGATCCCCTTCAGGTCGGCCTTCTCGTCCGCGATGAGCGTTTCGACAATCCGCGCGTTGCCGTCCATCGCCGCCCGCACGTGGTACAGGACCTCGCAGATGCACCACTCGCCGGGCTCCGGGCAGATTCTCGACTGCGCCTCGCTCACGCCCTCCAGCGTACCGTCGACGTAAGCCTCAGCGCGATCGACAAGCGCAAGCAAGTCGGCCGGCGACTTCGACGCCTGATGCTTCATATAGCCGATGACCTGCTGTGCCACGTCATCGGGCAGGGTCTCTTCGCTTGTCCGGTTCTCTGCCATCTCAGGCTCCTTTCGTCTCAGATAGGGAAGGCCTTCCCCAGCCCGCCTCGGTTCTTCTCAATCGGCTCGGCCAGCAGGTTCGCCGCCTGGGCAATGTGCAGTAGGTCGTGGTACGCCATATGGTGGATCGCGTCCGCCACTGTAATCTCTCCCGCCAGGGAATGTACCCCTCGGCGCCGCAACCTGTCCGGCGTTAGACCTCTCAGGAAGTCCACCGCTATCCGGCGCTTCTCGGCGAACGTGACGACAAGCTCCCTAGCCGGACGTTCGCGCAGCCCCGACTCCTGCAGCGTCACCTTCTCATCGACGTCCGGCAGCGCCGGCACATCCTCGTCGACCATCCGTCGCACCCGTTCGACGATTGCCGGCCCCTGAATCGATATCAGATGCGCCAGCACGTCCTTCGCCGACCATCCTTCGACGCCTCGTCTCTCCACCGCCTCGTCCGGCTGCCCGTCGAACAGCGCCCTGAACACCACCGGTGTGCTGCCAAGCACCGCCAGCGCGCCCGGGGCTAGTCTTTCGCTGCTCTTCGTCTCTTCCATCTCATCCCTCCTCGCCGTTCGTCATTCAACCACGTGAGACGATCTGGCAAGTCCGCTCACCTTGTCCCATATCAGGACAACGCCAACCGCCGCCCACAACGCGAACAGCGGCAGCAGCGGCGCGTGGTAGCGGGAGCCGGGAATGAACGCCAGGTGCATTGCCGTCCAGGCGCCGACGAGCAACACCAGCAGCAGCTTGCGGCGGTCGCGCACCGAGAACCAGGCGAAGATGCCCGTCAGCATCAGCACAAGGATGACGAAGTAATAGCCGTTTGCCAGATGCTTCCAGTTGTGCTCCGCGGTAGACGACATGGCGAGCACCGGCGCCTTCCCCGTGTCCAGCGACTGAACCCAGCTTCCGTCTAGCCAAGCCGCATTCTTCGCGTCAATCCATGTCCCGTGGATCCACGTAATCGCGTCGCTGTCGGCGCTGTACATGTTGAAGAACTTCTCGAACACGAGTTGCCCCTCGTACGCCGGATGCGACTTCGCGAAGTCGAGGCCCTGCTTCAGTGCTTCCCGCTCTATCTTCGTCTCCCGCTGCGGATACGGGATATACCAATACTCAAGCGATATCTTCGCCTCCGGCAGCACGTTGTGCGGGTCGTAGGGATCGTTCTCGTGGCCGGCCAGAAACGTGTGGCCGATACCGCTGGCTATGGGTATGAAGGCGTTCATCGTTATCGCGTTCCGAATCGTCCACGGCGCCACGGCCAGCACCATCGCCGAAATCATCAGCGCCGCCCCTCTCGCAAACCGCCGCCACGAAGGCACGGACAGCTTCCACATGATTAGCGCGACCGGAAGCAGAATCAGCGCCTCGCCCCGCATCAATGCGAACGCGCCGAAGAACACCCCCAGCGCTATCGCCTGCCACCACGAAGGCCCGCCTTCCCTCATCACCCAGAACAGCAGCAACAGCGCCACCAGCACGACGACCAGCGACGTCAGCGTCTCCGTCATTAGCAGCGTCGTGCGAAAGACATTGCTTGGAAAGACAGCCAGCAGCAACGCGCCAAGCAACCCCGTGCGCCGGTCGAACACGCGTGACCCAACGACGTAGACGACGAAGCAGGTTGCGACCCCGGCGAAGACGTTCAGCAGCCGCGCCGCCACCAACTCGTGCCCAAAGGCCTTGTAAATTCCGGCCAGCAGCAGCGAGTATCCCGGCGGCCAGCCCGCCGTCTGGACCCCGAAGAAGCCGAGGAATCCCTTCCCTGCCGCGAGCGCCTGCGCCGAGTAGTCATAGAAGAGGGTGTCGTCGAAGCGGCCGTCGTTCGGGTTTGGCGAGACGTAGGCTATCCAGGCGAGCCGGAGGCAGAGCGCCAGGAGAAGGATGCCGCCCAGCAGCAGATAGGGCCAGAGTGCCCTTCGCGGCTTGTCGGCGGCACTGTTCGCAAGCGTAGTCATGCTTGGAACGATACGAAGTCCACGCGCTAGCGTCCAGCCAAGCCGGGGGAGACTAAGCCGTCGCCTCGATCGCTATCGCCGCCTTGGGACAGAGTTCGGTGCAGACGCCGCAGGCCGTGCACAGGCTGCGGAAGAGGGCGCCTATCTCCCAGTCCTTCGTCGCCTTGCCCGGTTGTCGCGCCTCCCTCGGCATAATCCGAAAGACGCCCTGAGGGCACTTCTCGAGGCAGATGCGACAGTCTTGTGGCGAGGAACATCTCGCAGCATCCCAACGTATCTCAATCATAGCGTCACCATTCGCCCGCCAGCGCCGGCACGCCCGCCCTTTCGACGAGCGTTATCGCGTTCTTATGACACAACGCCCGGCAGACGCCGCAGCCATAGCACTGGAGTTGGTTGACGGCCACCTTCCGCGAGTAAGCCGAATACGTTATAGCCCCGAAGTTGCAGGCCTTCATGCAGTTTCGGCAGCCGTTGCAGCTCTCCCACTCGACCTGCGCCACGTACTCCGCCTTGAACATCGTCTGCAAGCCCAGCCGCGTCCGCGTCTTGAGCGCCATGCACTCATTCACGGAGCAGTTGCAGATGCCGCCGATCATCGGGCTGATGAACGTCCAGGCGGAGTGGACCAGCCCTTCCTTGTCGAGTTTGCGAATCGCCGCTTTCGCCTGTTCGCTGTCCAGCACCTCCAGGTCGCTGTAGTCAGGATGATCAGCGAGCGGCACGCTCATCAAAGACGATGGATTCGACGTTATGCCAAAGCAGTATCGCGCCTCGTGGTAGCCCCGCAGCATGCCGCGGCAGACGCACGGTACTCTCACCACCGACAGGCTCATATCCAGGATCTGCTCGATCTCTTCAATCGGCACAACCTGCCCCCAGTGATCCCGCTTCTGTTCCTCGATCACCGCCGGGAATAGCCTCTTGGTCGCCTTGGGATTCGCCGCCAGGGCCGCATCCAGAGCCGCCGCCTTGTCGCCCACCATGTGCTCGAAGTCGCTAAAGAACTCCGCCATGAACTGACGCCTCTGTTCGTTCATCAGCTCCTCGCTGTAGTTCTTCGCTTGCAGGTACCACTTCTTGCCCTCGCCGTGTTGCTTGCAGAACTCACACATGTCGCGCCCCTCTGACGAATCTCTCGAAACAGGCCGGCCCGTAACGCGGGCAGAATAAGTCTTCCTTGATCCCCCGTCAATCGACCCTGAACCGCCTTCATTCTTGTCTTCCCAAGCCGTCTATGCTACCTTTTCGCCGTCCGTCCTAGCAATCCCGACCCGGACGCCCGCGAGGTGGCCACGGATGTCCGCCAAACCGCTCTCGACTGAAGGCAGCCACGGTTTCACCTATCAACCGGCGCTCGACGGCATCCGCGCGCTGGCCGTTGCTGCTGTTCTCGCCTATCACGCCGACATGCCTTGGGCCCGCGGCGGCTTCCTTGGCGTCGACGCCTTCTTCGTCCTCAGCGGCTTCCTCATTACCAGCCTCCTTCTCTCCGAGTGGCGACGAAAGGGACGCATCGGACTCGTCGCCTTTTGGTGCCGCCGTGCCCGCCGTCTTCTCCCGGCGCTCTTCCTCATGCTTCTCGGCGTTGCCTTCTACGCCGCCGCCTTCGCCAGCCCGCTCGAACTCGGAAGGATCCGCGGTGACGCCCTGGCTACCATCGCCTACGTCGCCAACTGGCGGCCCATCTTTGCCGGCGTATCCTATTTCGACCAGTACCTGACGCCTTCGCCGTTGCGCCATACCTGGTCGCTCGGGATCGAAGAGCAGTACTACATGGTCTGGCCCCTGCTGCTCGCCCTGCTCCTCACGGTTCGGCGCGTCTCCCTTCGGACGCTCGTCGCCGTCTCGCTCGCGCTACTCCTGGCGTCGGCGCTGCTGATGGCCCTCCTGTTCCAGCCCGGCCACGACCCTTCGCGCGTTTACTACGGCACCGATACGCGGGCTCAGTCGCTTCTCGTCGGCGCCGTCCTGGCGATGGTCCTGCCGCAGCTCAGTCTTCCCCTGCGTCCTCATTCGACAAAGTGGGCACTCCAGGGAACGGCCCTTTTGTGCGTTGGCGGCATCGCCTGGGCGTGGGTGACGGCCTCCGGCGACAGCACTCTCCTCTATCGCGGCGGCTTCCTGCTCCTCGCCACGGGCGTCGCCGTCGTGATCACCGCCGCCGTTCAGCCGGTGGGCGGGCCCGTCGGGAGAGTCCTGTCGCTGCCGCCGTTGCGCGCTCTCGGCCTCATCTCGTATGGCGTCTACCTCTGGCACTGGCCCATCTACCTGATGCTCTCGCGCAGTCGCGTTGGCTGGGACCCCTACCCGCTCTTCGCCCTCCGCGTCGCCGTCACGCTCGCCGTCGCAGCGACCTCCTACAAGCTCCTCGAACTGCCCGTCCGACGCGGCGCCCTCCGCCGCTGGAAGGTGTCGTGGGCGCTTGCTCCGGCGACGGCCGGCTGCGTGGCTATCGCCCTTGTCGTCGTTACGCGCGGCGGCTTCTCACCCGTCACAGCGCGTACCGCGTCTGCTATGCCGAGCATCGATGAGACCGCACCCAGCCCTCCTCTTCGCATCATGGTCCTCGGCGATTCCGTAGGCATGTCGCTGGACCCGGGCCTCAGCGAGGTTGGCCGGGAATCGAACACGGCGGTGTGGAATCCTTCGATCCTCATGTGCGGTTTCGTCCGGGAGGACTGGATCGTCGACCTTCGCGGCCAGGTGTCGCCCCAGCAGGAGGCCGACTGCGAGAAGTGGCGCGACGCGTGGCCGGTGGAGGTCGCAGGCTTTCAGCCGGACATTGTCGTGATGGTGTTTGGAGCCTGGGACTCTAGAGATCATGTCGTTAACGGCGTTACCCTGACAGCCGGCTCTTCAGAGTGGGACAGCTACGTCCTAAGCGAGTTGGAGCGGGAGTTAGCCGTTCTGACGTCCTCAGGCGCCAAGCTGGTGCTGCTGACATGGCCTTGTGAACGCCCGACACCATGGATAGAGATGGGCAAGGCCGGCGTCCAGGCCGAAGAGGAAGACCTCCAGCGTGTCGAAGCCCTGGACACCGTCTACCGCCGCTTCGCCGCTGAACATCCGGACCAAGTGACGCTGGTTGATCTCTTCGCCTTCACCTGCCCTGATGGTAAGTTCAGCGACCTCGTCATCAATGGCGTGAAGATGCGAGAGGACGGCACCCACTTCACGCCGCAGAGTTCCTTCATCGTTGCGCGCTGGCTCCTGCCGCAGCTAGTCGAAGCCGCTCACAAGAGTGCACCGTAAGATCCGTCCGAACCTCGCCTTCGCTCCCGTCCCCAAAGCCAACCTCAGCCCTTCCGCCGATTCCACAGTGCTAAAATGGAGTTAGAGAGGTTGCAAATGTCTTCCGAATCAACCGAAACGAAACTCCAGACCGCCATCTTCGCCGGTGGCTGCTTCTGGTGCACCGAAGCCATCTTCACGCGAGTCCGAGGCATCGAAAAGGTCATCTCCGGCTACAGCGGGGGCGAGATGGAGAACCCGTCATACGGGCAGGTATCGGCCGGACGCACTGGCCACGCCGAAAGCATCCAGGTTACTTTCGACCCGGCGGTCGTCTCCTACGATAGCCTGCTCGATATCTTCTTCTCGACCCACGACCCGACGACCCTCGACCGTCAGGGCGCTGACGTCGGCCCGCAGTATCGCTCCGTCATCTTCTATCATGACGATGACCAGCGGCGCGCCGCCGAGGCCGTGAAGGCGAAGATGCAGGCCTCCGGCAAGTTCCGCGACAAGATCGTGACTAGCATTGAACCGTTAACGGCCTTCTATTCAGCCGAGGACTACCACCAGGACTACTACGCAGCGAACCCGCACGCCTCCTATTGTCAGATAGTGATTGACCCGAAGGTGCGGAAGCTGCTGCGCGACTTCGCCGGCGAGGTGAAGGAGGAATACAAGTGACACCCAAAATCAAACCAACAGAAGAAATGAAGAAGAAGCTGACGCAGGAGCAATACAACGTCTGCTTCCTGAAGGGGACTGAGCCGCCCTTCTCCGGCAAGTACACCCACAACAAGGAGCCCGGCGACTACAACTGCGTCGTCTGCGGTACTCGCCTCTTCACGTCCGACTCGAAGTTCGACTCGCGCACCGGCTGGCCGTCATTCGATCGGCCTGTGGAGAACGAGAACATCGACTATGAGGACGACTACTCGATGGGCATGCGCCGTATCGAAGTGATGTGCAAGACCTGTGGCTCGCACCTCGGCCACGTCTTCGACGACGGCCCGACTTCGACCGGCAAGCGTTACTGCATCAACTCCCTCGCCCTCGACTTCGTGCCACGGGCGAAAGGCAGCTAGCCTCTGCTTGTAGTGGGCATATCTTCGCGCTAGAATCGGGCCGATGGCTCGTTCTCTAGCTGCGAAGGTACTGCCGCTGTTCGCCGCTGCGTCTTTGACGCTCATCGCCTGCGTGCCCGCGTCCTACCAGCCGCTCTACAACGAGCTTCAGGGCCGCCTCGACGCTGCTCAGGCGAAGTACGCGAACGCTCCCACGTCCAGCAAGCCTCCTGCCCTGGTGCTCGAGCTGCTCGTCGCCAATGGCAACAGGGGCGACGAGCTACTGAATCCGAACACGCTCCCTGCGACGCGCCTCTTCCTCGACCGCTTCAAGGCGATGGGCGCCACCGGCGTCTCAGTGCAAATCGTCTACCCCCTCCTGGCAAACGACTACCCTCGCAGCGCCGAGTACCTCGCCTTCTATCGACAGGTGGCCGCTGAAGTGCGGGAGCGAGGAATGACGCTCATCATCGAGACAGGTGCGCCTTTCGCAGGCACCGAGTTCTCGACAATCCAGGTCGACTATCGGGGCAAGACGCCCAGCAGTTATCTGCAGGAGCGGCTGGAGCAGGCGAAGACCATCGCCCAAGAGCTTCGCCCCGACTACCTCTGCTTGGCTGAGGAGCAGCTCACTGAACGCCAGCTTACCGGCCTTGACATCACGACGGATGACTACTTCGCCTTCCTCAACTCCGCCCGCTCGTTCATCAACCCGCCGGCAGGTGTGAAGCTCGGCGCCGGCTCGGGCTCCTGGGAAAGCCCGGCGCTCATCCAGCGGCTAATCCACCAAACTTCACTCGACTTCATCGACATCCACGTCTATCCGCTCTCCAACGGCCCTACCGACTACCTCCGGGTCACGTCGGACTGGGCGACGGAAGCGGTTGCGGCCGGTAAGGAGGCGGTTATCGGCGAGGCGTGGTTATACAAGGTCTCGGCGCAGGAGCTACAGAGCGGCGTGGGATTCCAGGAACTGTTCGGCCGCGACGTCTATTCCTTCTGGTCGCCGCTCGACATGGAGTTCATGCAGGTTGTCGACAGCATGGCGCGGTCCGCTGGCATCACCTATGTCTCCTTCTTCTGGAACCGCTACTTCTTCGCCTACCTCGACTACAATGCCATCCCGCCCGGGGCCTCAGACGCCATCCTTCAGCAGCTCGCAAATCAGGCGTCTTCGGCCGCCTTCCTTCGCGGCGACCTCACGGCAACGGGGGAGGAGTTTGAGCGCCTGGCATCTGGAGTCCGTTGAGGCGTTCGAACCCTCGATCCCAATTCATTTCCGCCAAGCGCGCTTCAATCCCCCTCGCCTGACGTCTGCCAGGATTCGAGGAGGCTGACGCTCACGACAATGTCTGATTCGCAGCCGTTTGGCGTGTCAGCGCAAAGGCGGGGGCATGAATCCGGTCAGCAGGCGTTGTGCGCGATCTGCGGGAGCGCTCATCCAGCTTACCACCCAACTAATGCCTAGACCGAGGACAAGAGCGGCCGCCACGTCAGCGGGATAATGTATGCCTACCATTACCCGGGCGAAGCCAATGGCAAGCGCGCCGCACAAGAGCGGAATGCCGGGCCAGCGGCGGTTCCAGATCAAGGCGCCTGCCAGGGCCGACGCCACGATCACGTGCTCAGAAGGAAAAGAGGGATCGGCGCTATGCGAGACCAGGAGGTCGACATCGTTTCTCACGACGAAAGGACGCGGATGCTGATAGAAGTGCTGGATTATCGCGACAATTCCCAGGCCAATCACCGCAGAGAACACTCCTTCCAGAATCGCCCGGCGATTGGCGTCTTTCTCAGCGCCCCGGCCTACGAACCATAGACCGGCCACGACGACCACGATCGCGTAGAGCAGATACTGGGATGCCCACTTTGCCAGGTCATCGGGTATGACGCCGTGATTGGCCAAGTCGTTGATCGCGTCGAAGATAACGCTATTCACTTCGTGTTCTCAGGAGCGCCCCGACCCTCTCTTGATATCCCATCTTCATTGAGTTTGCCATGCACCGCCACGGTCTACAACTGCTGACATTCGCTCTCTTCAGGAATTCTCGCCCCGATGCGGTTCGTCTACGTTCCCGCCGGGCGTCGCCGCCATAGGAACCCGCCGGCAAGAAACGCCAGGACGATAGACGCGAGCAGTCGATGGCCAAGCAGCGCAACCCGCGCATCCCTGATCAGCAGAACGGCTGGCATCCGTATCGGCGAGAGCACGTCGCCGGTAACCTCGAACGGTGCCCGGAGCGCGGTAAACTGCCACACCGCAAACGTAGCCAGGGCGACCGCTATCGCGGTCGTGAGCCAGAGCGCTGGAGCAGGGATGAAACGGAGCCATTGGAGCCGCCGGGGGAGTAGCAACGAGGGGATTCCATCGGGTGCGAACGCCGCCACGAGCGCCAGCGCAACAGTTGGAAGACTGTTCCCATAGACAAGATAGCTGTCCTCCCAGCAACTGGACCCAAACTTCTTCTTGAAGCGGTTGAGCAAACCGAAGTTGTACAGGAAGTTGATGCGGCTCTGGCAGAAGACGAAAAGAAGACGCGGCAGCCGGAACTTGCCGTAAGGCTGTCGCTCAGAACCCTGCAGGGGCGACACGCCAAGGCTGAACAACTGGTAACCGTCACGACTTGCGGCCGCCCGTGAAGCATCGATCAACAATTCGCTCGTTCCATAGGGAGCATCCTGTCGACGCAGCAGCTCTTCGACAAGTAGAAGCTTCCGTGCTGGTGCCGGCGAACAGGTGATAACGCCGACGATACGGTCCCCCTGGCGCGCCATGAAGATCCGCTTCTCATCCCGCAGACTGAGTGGACGCGAACGTAGCAGAAAGGCCATTGGCGGTCCCTTGCGCATCCCCAACCATTCGTCCGCTACCTCCTGGATCTGGTCGTCGACCGCCTTCGACTGTCTCGTATACTCCTCGACCGCCACGCCGCTCCGGCGCGCCTTGTTGATCGCCCAACGAGCTCTCTTGGCCGCCTTGCCTCGCGGCATGGGTCCTGATAGATCGAATAGCGCTTCTTCCCCGATCTTCAACGGCTTCAAGTGCAGCTTTGCTGCCGCCTGAGCGACGCGCGGTGTTGCTCCCACCATTGCGAATCGCCATCCCCGCAGCTGACAGTACTCGACGAACCCGGCCAGCAGATCCCCTACATCGCTCTCAGCGCATACAGGGTCACCACAAGCCACGGCAACACTGCGATGCAACTCATAGGGGACAAATCCGTCGATGTCCGGGGGCTCGAAGTAGCGCCAGCCGTCGTAGAGCGTGAGAAGAGTTAGGCCATTATAGCCGTGCTGGCGAACCAGCCGGAGTCGGCGTTCTGCCGCCGATTCGATGACGGCGTCTGAGGTCATGGACGCGGATACATGCTGATATCTCTATGCAAGGCTCTTGAAAGATGGTAGCACAAAGGCAGGCCAGTCGACATAGCAACCGCCCTGAAAATGTGCGGTTGGCCCTTCGAGTAATGCCCTTCGCCCTTGCCTGCGCTCGTCCCCTTTTCGTACGATTCCCGTCAGGAGGGCATACCGGCGAATGACAGAGGAATGGCGGCGCGGCGATTACTTCATCAGCACGGACCCATCCCTGCTCGACCTCGAGACGCTCCACGGCTTTCTCCGCCGCTCCTACTGGGCCGCCGACCGCTCCTTCGAGGCGATGCAGCGCTCCGTTGAGCATTCCCTCAACTTCGGCCTCTACCGAACGGAGGACCGCCGGCAGATCGGTTTCGCCCGCGTCCTCACCGATTTCGTCAGCTTCGGCTGGCTCGCCGATGTCTTCATCGATGAGGCCCACCGGGGACGAGGTCTCGGCGTCTGGCTTGTGAAGACAATCGTGACGCATCCGCAATTGCAGGGCTTTCGTCTGGTGTTGGCTACTCGCGACGCGCACGGTGTTTACGAGAAGGCTGGATTCAAGCCCCTGACCGCTCCCGAGAGGTGGATGGAGAGGCTCGGCTGATTCGGCAATAAGAGAAGCCGCCGGCACAAGCCGGCGGCTTCTTTCTATTCAGTAAGAGTCTGTGCGACTGACTAGGCCAGCAGCTTCGGGACGTTTCTCAGGATGCTCTCGGTCTCCTTCATGATCTCTTGCACCATGTCGTTGACTTTAGGCATGTCCTTGATGCGCTGCGCAACTTCGCCGGCGGCCATCATCGCCTTTTCCCGGTTGCCGTCGAAGACAGCCTTGATCGACTCGATCTCGTAGTCGATTAGCTTCTGGTCAACAGTGGTGTAGTCGTCCGGCGTACCTAGGAAGACCCCCGGCGATTCCCGCAGCGTATTGGCTGCGTGCTCGACGCTTCGCGGCGTCTTCAGCCAGCGGGCTGGGCCCACAAAACCACGGGCAACCAGAGTCCCCCTGTCGCCTGCCTCAACTACTCCTTCCTTCCATATCTGATGGAAGTCGCTCTCCTGCGTCGCCAGGAAGCGTGTGCCCATCTGCACGCCGTCAGCGCCCATGACCAGTGCCGCGGCCAGTGTCTTGCCGTCGCCGTACCCGCCCGCGCCGCATACCAGCGTGTTCGCGTCCGAGACCTCTTCAACGACCGCCGGAAGGAGCACCATCGAGTGGACCGGCTCCCAGGACGTGTGGAACCCGCCTTCATGCCCGGAGGCGACGATTACGTCCACGCCCGCCTTCTTGCAGCGGAGCGCTCCCTTGACAGACGGTACGACGTGCATCCACGTGAAGCCTGCTCCCTTGATCTTGTCTCCGAGGCCCAGGGGGTCGCCGGCGGAGGTGAAGATCACCTTGAAATGCTTCTTGAAATCCGGGTTCGCTTCGCGGACGCTTATGGCCTTGTCGATGATGGCGTACGCAGCGTCGCGCATTTCGGCGGAAACCATCACGTTGATGCCGAAGATACCACCCTTATCCTTGACTAGGTTGTATGTCCGGTTAAGGCACTTCTCCAGGACGACGGTCATTTCGTCGTCCTCGTTTGCACCGGCGGTGCTTACCCAGGCCTTGTAGACCCATGGCTGGTTATCACGGCTGACTATGCCGCTGGTGGAAAGCAGCCCCAGGACGCCCGCGTTGGCCGAAGCGACTCCCAGGTTGTTGTTGCTGAAAGGTCCCATCCCTGCCTGGATGATGGGATACTTGATTCCGACCAGGTCACACAGTCTCGATTTGATCATTGAAGGCTCCTTTGTGTCTTATCCTACAGAATAAGCGTATAGAGGGCCTTGAGGGATTCGAACCCTCGACTCCCGGATTAGAACTCAGAGCCTGTGCTGCGGGATCTTCAGTTCCGAGCGCAGAGTCGAATTCCGCCGCCTGACCGCTTGGACCGACCGATTTCTTATCGAGTCCAGTGCTTAGGCTTGAGAGCCCTCCAGAGCACCAGACTCAACTTAGTAATTGTACGTGCTCTGTTTCGCTACTTCAATGCCAGCCGCCGTCTGTGATCGCGACCCGGAGAACAGAGCTCGACGGGCTGGTGAGTGATCCCGCCCCGCGAAATAAGGTTCTTGGAACCGGATGGGCAGGAACTGGTCGTGGGGTTGGGGTCGTATTTGAAGTTTGACGCCGGCCTTCTCGAGAGTCAAGGCGAAGTCGCAACCACGGCACGTGAATTTGTTTGGGAGTTTTCACTGATCCGCCGGCCCTTGCACGTCCATCCTGAATCCAGGGAACCGGGCCGAACTAGGCAATCTGAACGTACCGCCGGTCACGGCGATCGTCGCCCGGCACGATTCGCCTGTCTGGCGGAAGTGCTCCAGGATCTGAGAACGGTCAATCTCGACCTTGATTCGCTGGAACTCCGCCGGTACGTCAGCGGCGCAGACGATGTCACAGGATAGAGGAGCTTTGGCCAGGGACACTGTCAGCGTCGGCCCCTTGACCTTCTCTCGCCCAGCTGCTTCCATCCCGCCAAGAGATAGCGTTCAGCCAGTCGATGCGGCCTGCGAGATGCCTCAGCCGGCCCTGCAGTCTGTCCACTTCCGCGGCACGCGCGGTCAGGGCGGCCTCCATGGAACGGATGATCTTGGCGATGCTCAACACCTTGTCATCAAAGGCCTCCCCCAAGCCACCAGAAGGTCATAACGGGCTTCGTCCTCCCGCTATCGGTTGGTCCTGAGCTCTTCCAGACAGAGAGGTAGTTATCGTTCAATTTATACAGCTTCATGGCTTTCCTTCTCTCCGGCTGCCTGTAAGGCGGATCCACATGTAGAGCCTTCGTGAGCGACGGCGACAGCAACAGCGAATGTGGCCCCAGGGGCTGACGTACAGTTCAAAGTAGGAGCCGGGCTCTATTGTTCGGCTGCGGGCCAGGTAGCGATTGGTCCCGGCAATCTTCACAACCCGGACCCGCTCTGCCAGGGCTCGCTCTCTGGCCCGTCTTTCCAGTTCAGAGGGCTCCATCGTCTGTTCCCTACTTAGCCGGCCTGCTCGAGGGGCTTGGGTAAACCCAGGCTGGTGCCAGGCACTCGGTTCAGCCGCGCCCGCTCGTAGGCCAGGTCGAGGTTCGACCGCACGAAAGGCCGCTCGATTATCAGCATTCGGGCCAGCCCGGCCAGGCAGTTGCTTCCCACGAAGTAATCTCTCTCCTCCTCCATGTCCCGAAGCCCCCACAACAGGTTGGGCAAAGCTGAGCCGCAGGCATCACAGGTGCTGTCCTTGGGGTTCCGGATCGTGCCCCGGAACCGCCTCAGCCTCTTTCCCCTGGCGAACTCGGCCAGCTTGGCTTCAAATCGTGTCTCGTACATCTGCTTCTCCTTCCTTCAGGAAAGTCCTCAATACCGATTGCACCCGCGGCAGGTCTCCGTCGACACTGTCTCCCCCAGCTTCGTGCAGTACATCTGTAACCAGGGACAGGGGCTCGCTTTCTGCAGCACCTCGTCCTCGGCAGCCCCGCCGGCCGCGGCAACGTCTGCCTTGAAGTCACCAATGGAATAGGAAGGTCTCTGGGCCTTCTGGTCCTCGGCATAGCCGAGCCAGAAATGGGGGTCGCTGGTCTGGGAGGCGACGATCTACCTGATCAAATCCTGGAGGGAGCAGTTTTGCAATCGATTGCAAAGTTCACCCGCCCCTTCCAGAAAGAAGACCTCGCAAACCTTTGCCAGGTTATAGGCCTGCCGCCAGCCGATCCCGAAGGTGCTGCCCATTGCCTCCCAGGCCCGGTCCCCGTAGACGCTGCGTTGCTTGGCCTCCCAAAGAATGGCGGCCTGGGCCTTCCAGGCCCGCTGGTCGAAGCCACGAAGGTAGAGAAAGAGGTCGACAAGCTGCTCGTCGCTGAGGTATGATATCGCCTGAACGAGGGCATCGAGCCGCAACTCCAGGAGATCTCGTGATGAACTCCGACGGACAGCGGTCGAACAGCCGTCGACCAACAACCTGCCCGTTTCGGGGTCCGTCACCGCCAGCTGACTCTGCGTGCGTTCCAGACGCCACCGTTGTTCGGTGACCTGGGTATGGCAGGAGCGGCAGAGGACCGCCTTGTTGGACGCGTCTTCGGATCTCGGGACGGCTCGAACCTCCCATGCGGCGTGGCTCAATGTGATGGACCTCCAGGTTGCGGGAGGTGCCGCAGATCTCACAAGTACTGTCAGGTGTGACTAACATGCCTTTGTCTTCTCTGGTTCTGCAATACCCATTAGCAGGATTTTTGTATCTCCATTATGGGCCAATGGCACAGCTAATGTCAAGGCTTTGGCGCGGTTTTACTCGAGCAGCGGCTGACTTTTCTGTTTGGACGTAGCCTTGAGCAGACTGATTGGTGATGACATCCGAACTTTCCGGCACGAGCATGGGCTGTCCCAGAAAGAATTGGCTGCTCGGCTCGGTCTCAACGTAGCGACTATCTCAAGATGGGAGAGGGGCTCTCGAACCGTTCGGCAGCCCGAAGTGATCAGACGCGCCCTCGACGATGCCGGACGGGAGTTGATCGAGAGCGTCGGCGACGGGGACCAGGGCGCCGGCCAAGCGGCGGCGGCTCAGAAGATAGGCACCGTGCCAGGCGCGACCGTGGGAGCAGTGGGCGTGCCGCTACGCGCAGATCTATGGTGCGGCGACGATCGGTTGGGGGCCGAGATTGTCAGGTTTTCGAATCTGAGGAAGGGCTCTGGAGGGCCGAGATGGATCGAACGCCGACGGCAAAAGGCGGCGGTCGTTTGACCCACAGCCGGTGGTCTTCCCCGAATCTGCGGGAAGGGTCAAGATGGCGCTCTGCGAGGACTGATCCCGCGGTCTTGCCAGCGTGGCATCTGACACCGGATTGACGGGGTCTGCCGGGCGGGCATCAAGCCCCTCGAGTATCCCAAATCATTGAAACGATACACACGACGGCAGCGGCCAGGGCGAGCAGTGCCCCGCTTGAGAGGCTCCCACTTCTCGCCGTACTCCTTCAACGCGACAAGCACAGGAATGAAGGCCTTTCCCTTCCGTGTCAGCCGGTACTTCGCCCGCGGCGGGTGGTCGCTGTAGAACATTCGCTCGACTACACCGCAGTCTGCGAGGCGCTTGAGCCGAACTGATCGCAGGTTGGTGGGGATGCCGTTCAGCGACTGGAGCAGATCAGCGTAAGGTCGGCTTCACCAAGTAGAGATCACGCAAGACGAGGATGTCCAACGCTCGCCGACGACATTCAGCATCCGCGCTACTGGACAGCCATCTTGGGACTGTAGGCACGAGGCTCGGACAGACAACTCCTCCTGGATGATGAGTACACAGAGATCTACATCATGAACGCCGACGGCAGCGGTCAGACGAGGCTGACGCACAATGGCGCAGAGGACTTTAGCCCTGCCTGGTAGCCGTCGGTCAGACTGAAGCAGGGGCTGGCGGAGCAAGGTCTTGCAGCAGCAGGTCGCTGATCAGCGCCCGGCTAGCGGCGGCTGCAGGAGGCCTCGGCCCGCCCCAGACCCGACGGGAGCCGCCGGATGGGCGGACCGTAGGGCGACGAGGGATTCTCGCCCGTCTGGACTAACCCTCGACTCCCGCATTAGAAGTCAGAGCCTGTACTCCGGACCCTTCGGTTCCAACCGCGGATTCAGATTCCGCCGTTCCGGTCGCCCGGTCAGACTGAATTCTCGTCGAGTCCGGTGTTCGGGTTCACGAGCCGTCCGGAGAGCCGGATTCGACCCGCCAATTGTACGGGCTCCCTTCGCCAGGGTTCAAAGGCGTCCCTGCCCGCATCTTCTTGAGGGTCGCCGCGCTACCCGTGACTCAAGTGCACGCTCTTGGTCTCAAGGAATACCTCGAGGCCTTCGATCCCTTCCTCGCGGCCAATACCGCTTTGCTTGTACCCCCCAAAGGGCATGTTGGGGATCCCACAGCCGTGGTAACAGTTCACAAAGACCGAGCCGGCCCTCAACCCTTTGGCGAAACGCATGCACTTGCGCAGATCTGTCGACCACACGCCCGATGCCAGCCCATAGATGCTGTCGTTGGCGATCCTCAAGGCCTCGTCGGCGTCGTCAAACGTCAGCACGGTCAAGACCGGCCCAAAAATCTCCTCCTGGGCGATACGCATGTCATTCCGCACCCCGTCGAATACAGTGGGCTCGAAGAAGAATCCCTTGTCGTACGGCGGGTCCATGAGGCGTTTGCCCCCGACGACCAGCTTGGCGCCCTCTCTGACACCGATATCGACGTATGACTGGACGGTCTTGAGCTGTTCTGCAGACACGACGGGACCGATCCTCGTTGCCGGGTCCATCGGGTCCCCCACCTTCATCCCTTGTATGGCAGGCAGGAGCTTCTCCAGGAACGAGTCGTGTATCTTCCGCTCCAGCAGCAACCGTGTTCCTGCTGAGCATGTCTGCCCGCAGTTCAGATAACAGGCCGCAACCGCGCCGCCGACTGCTGCATCGAGATCGGCGTCGGCGAAGACGATATTGGGCGACTTCCCACCCAGCTCCAGCGAAACGCGCTTGACGTCGTGCGACGCCAACTCCATGATGCGCCTTCCCACCGCGGTAGAGCCGGTGAAGCAGACCTTGTCGACGCCGGGGTGCGTGACCATCTTCTCACCGATGAAGCTGGCTTTCCCCGTGATAACGTTCAGGACGCCCGGAGGCGCCCCTGATTCTGTGAAGATTCGGGCCACTTCGTAAGTGCTAGCGCTAGTGTGGATCGAGGGTCGGGCAACCATCGTGCAGCCCGCGGCCAGCGCTCCCCCCACTTTCCGCAGAAGAAGGAGCAGAGGCCAGTTCCAGGGAGTGATCGCGGCCACAACTCCCACAGGCTCCTTGAGGATGAGTCCGACGGCGCCAGGAGTCGCGTTGGTGGTGGCTCGCCCGACGAGACCCTGAGCCATGCTGGCGAACGCATCACAGAGGGCGGCTGTGCCGAATATCTCACCCATCGCTTCACCGAAAGGCTTCCCCACTTCGCGCACCAGGAGCTGAGCAAGGTCCTGCGCCTCGGCTCGCATCTTTGTACCAGCCGTACGCAGCACAGCCGCTCGCTGAGCGACAGATGCCGACCAGGCACCGGCATCGAATGCTGCCCGGGCTGCAGCGACTGCCGCATCGAGTTCGCTCTCAGTAGCCATAGGCAAGATTGCTACGGGGGATTGGTCCGCGGGGTTCAACCGGGTTGATGTCTCTCCACTACTTCCCTCCCGCCACTCTCCATTGATCAGCAGGGAGTACTTCTTGGGTGTCGTACTGGCCGTTGTCAAGTTAAGCTCCTTTCTCGATGATGACTCGCCCTGTTCAGAGGCGCATCGGCAATAGACCACAAATCGCAGGACATGCTGACACTAGCACAACGCCTTCCTTGGCAACAACGCGTCGTCGAGTTGGGTTGGTGGAGCAGGGGAGATTCGGCGGGCCAGTTCCCTGGCTGCAGGCTCGGTCCTTAGCTTGGCGAGGACAATGAAGGGCGGACGACGGCGATCATGCTTGCGTTCGGATCTCTCACCGGGCTGGAGGATAGTAGCCGACTGGCGGGCTCTGGAGGGCCGTGAGGGATTCGAACCCTTAACTCCCGGATTAAAAGGCGGTCGGTCGTTTGGCCCTCATCCGGCGGTCTTCCCCGAATCTGCGGGAAGGGTCAGATGGCGCTCTGCGAGGACGAATCCTGTGGTCTTGCCCGCGTGGCATCTGACGACAGGATTGTACGGCGTCGTCGACTGCGCGGCAAGGAATTGGGAGTCGAGATCAGGTCTGACTCTCCCGGATTCCGGTGAGAACTCCTCGATACATGTTCTCTATTCCGTGGTCACAGCATCAAATGGCCCCTGCTTAGGGCCAAGTGATGCTCTAACCCCGCCCATCGCAGGGTCGCCTCGGACCGCCCTCCGGAAGCGGTCTGCAACTACCTCGGCTTGGCGGACGCAATAGGAGACGACCGACAAGCACCTGGCTGAGATCAGGCAAGGTCGAAGCGGTCGAGATTCATCACCTTGTCCCACGCAGCCACGAAGTCACGGACGAACTTCTGCTGCGAGTCGTCACATGCGTAGACTTCCGCTATCGCTCGGAGCTCAGAGTTCGAACCGAAGGCCAAGTCTACCCTGGTGCCGGTCCACTTGAGGTCGCCGGTCCGGCGATCGCGCCCCTCGTACACGCCTTCGGACGCGGATGACGGCTGCCACGCCGTGTTCATGTCGAGCAGGTTCACGAAGAAATCGTTGGTCAACGTTTCGCGCCGCTTGGTGAAGACGCCGAGTTGGGACTGCCCGACGTTTGCATTCAGGACACGCATACCTCCGACGAGCACCGTCATTTCGGGAGCGGTCAGCGTCAGCAAGCATGCCCGATCCACCAGAAGCTCCTCAGCCGATCTCCGGTGTCCGGCTCGGAGGTAGTTGCGGAATCCGTCTGCGGTGGGTTCAAGCACGGCAAACGACTGCACGTCGGTCTGCCCCTGCAACGCGTCCGTGCGCCCCGGCGAGATGGGGACATGCACGTCATGCCCGGCGTTCTTCGCAGCTTGCTCGAGCGCTGCGCACCCGCCCAGAACGATCAAGTCAGCGAGCGAGACCCTCTTTCCGCCAGACTGCGAGCCGTTGAACTCCGTTTGGATCTGCTCAAGGGTCCGCAGCACATTCGCCAGCTCCGGCGGGTTGTTCACTTCCCAATCCTTCTGCGGCGCTAGGCGGATGCGTGCCCCGTTCGCCCCACCACGCTTGTCGGTGCCACGGAACGTTGCCGCCGACGCCCAGGCAGTCGAGACCAGCTGGGATATGGACAGCCCCGAGGCAAGGATCTTGGCCTTGAGGGCAGCGATGTCCTGCTCTCCGATCAGCTCATGGTCGACGTCGGGAACAGGGTCTTGCCAAATCTGCGGCTCCGCGGGCACCAACTTGCCGAGATATCGCGAGCGGGGCCCCATGTCGCGGTGGGTCAGCTTGAACCACGCCTTAGCGAAGGCATCCGCAAACTCATCCGGGTTGTCCAGGAAGCGCTTCGCAATCGCCGCATAGCTCGGGTCCATCCTCAGCGAGAGATCCGTTGTGAGCATCCCTGGCGCGTGCTTCCTAGACGGGTCAGAAGCGTCCGGTACGGTGGCCACTGCGGACGCATCCTTGGGCTTCCACTGGTTCGCACCGGCAGGGCTCTTCTCCAGCTCCCACTCGTACCCGAACAGGATTTCGAGGAAGCTGTAGTCCCACTTGACCGGGTTGGTGGTCCACGTAACCTCTATCCCGCTGGTGATCGTATCGCCACCTTTGCCGCTGCGGAAGCTGTTCTTCCAGCCGAGGCCCTGCTCCTCCAGGGGTGCACCCTCTGGTTCGGGGCCGACGTACTTGGTCGCATCGGCGGCACCATGGGTCTTGCCGAACGCGTGCCCGCCGGCGATGAGCGCGACCGTCTCCTCGTCATTCATCGCCATGCGGCGGAACGCTTCTCGAATGTACTTCGCTGCGGCGAGCGGGTCAGGGTTGCCATTCGGCCCCTCTGGATTCACGTAGATGAGGCCCATGTGGTCGGCGCCGTACGGCCCCTGGAGATCACCATCGGCGCTGTGGCGCTCGTCTCCAAGCCACGTCTCTTCAGCTCCCCAGTCAATGTCCTCGGGCTCCCAGACGTCCTCGCGCCCGCCGCCGAATCCGAACGTCTTGAACCCCATCGACTCCAGGGCAACGTTGCCGGCGAGGATTATCAGGTCGGCCCACGAGAGTTTCCGGCCGTACTTCTGCTTGATCGGCCAGAGCAACCGGCGTGCCTTGTCCAGGTTCGCGTTGTCGGGCCAACTGTTGAGGGGGGCGAAACGCTGTGTGCCACGACCACCGCCTCCACGGCCGTCGCTGATGCGGTACGTGCCCGCGCTGTGCCACGCCATGCGGATAATGAGCGGCCCATAGTGGCCGAAGTCCGCTGGCCACCAGTCTTGCGACGTCGTCAGGACGACCTGGATGTCCTTCTTCACGGCATCCAGGTCGAGTGTCTTGAACTCCTTAGCGTAGTTGAAATCTTCGCCCATGGGATTCGACAAGGGAGAACCCTGGTGGAGAATCTTCAGGTTCAGCTGATTCGGCCACCATTGCTGGTTCGACATCGGCATTTCGTTTCTCCTCCTGACTATTTGCTGAATGCGCCCGGCGCAATTCGGGATCAACCTCTCACGCCGTGTCCGCAGTGAGGAAACACTGCTGGATACATCTCGCGCGGCAGAGCAAACGTATTCTAAGGGGACTCCGTGAAGAATGCGTGACAAATGGAATGGCAATCGTGAAGGTGACGTAAAAGGCAATGTGGCTGTTGAGCGTGCGTTTCCTTCAACGTCTCCGGTTATGGCGATGTCTCTCATTTAGACTCCCGGATTGGAAATCCGGCGGTCAACGGAACGAAATCGGCGAGGAATGGAGCGGCTCCAGACTGGGCAATCGAATCTGCTGAAGGGTGCCAAAGGTTTGGCCTCCCCAGAACCATGGTCTCAGAATCTTCGAATCCGGTGGTCGCGAACAGGGGAGCTAGATTCGAAGGCGTGACGTGGAGGGCCGTGAGGGATTCGAACCCTCGACTCCCGGATTAAAAGTCCGGAGCTCTGCCGCTGAGCTAACGGCCCCCATCGCAATATAGAAGACACCCGAAATCTCGTCAAACTCGAACAAAAACGTGCCCCAACCGCATGGCTGGGGCGGGGTCGCCCGATGCCGCGCCCTCCAGGACGCGCTGGCGCCTCTGGCCTACGTCTCCGTCAGCGGCACGCCCTCCCGACACAACGGGCACTCCGACGCCTCGTACGACGCCACCACCAGTTCCAGGCAGGCGAAGAACGGCAGCCCGAAGTCCACCTTCCCGCCGGTCCGGTCCACCATCACTGCGACGCCGATGGGATCGCCGCCCGCCCGTCGAACGGCATCGATCACCTGGCGAATGCTGCCGCCGGTCGTCAGCACGTCGTCCACCACCAGTACCCGCTCGCCCGGATTCACCCGAAACCCGCGCAAGAAGCGTCGCTCCTCGCCCACCGTCTCCGCAAAGATGCCGCGCACACCAAGCTGCCGCGCCACTTCAAAGCTCAGGATTACGCCGCCGGTCGTCGGGCCCGCCACCAGCTCGACGTTCTGGTCGCGGAAGTGGTCGGCGATCAAGCCGCAAAGCCGGACCGTGTATGCGGGGTACTGCAGGACCTGGAACTTTTCGAAGTAGGTGGCGGAATGGCGGCCTGAGGTCAACTTGAAGTGCCCCTCGAGCACGGCGCCCGCCTGACGCAGCATCTCCAGGAGCCCTTCGCTCAAGGCGATGCCCCCTGCGTGCCCAGCGGCTGGACATGCGGGTCCGAAACCAGCCCGAAGTTAGAGAACGGCCAGTACGACACCCATGCCCGCCCAATGATGTATTTCTCGTCCACGAACCCCCAGCTACGCGAGTCATAGCTGTTGTTCCGGTTGTCCCCCAGCACGAAGTACTGCCCCGCTGGTACAACCTCCGGACCGAAGTCGTGCGTCGGCTGCTCCAGGATGTAGTTCTCCTGTAAGGCATGGCCGTTGATGTAGACAAGGCCATCCTTGATCTCCACCGTATCCCCCGGTTCGCCGATGATCCTTTTTATGAAGTCGCGATCCGTCTGATTCGGAAAGCGGAATACGACAACATCGCCTCGCCTGGGCGCTCGGAAGATGTAATGCACCGGGTTCGACCCCGCATCGAAGAAAGGCAGGAAGTTCAGAAAGCTGAGATCTACCTTGAAGTAGAGCGCCTTGTTTACCAGTATGTACTGCCCGTCGTGGAGCGTCCCCTCCATGCTGGAGCCCTCCACGCGGAAGTTCTGCACCATCGCCCGCACGCCGACGAAGATGAGCAGCGCCAGGATGACAGTCTCAATGAGGTCCCGTGCCAGCCTGCCGAGGCGGATGCCGAACCGCGTCTTTTTCCGGACCGGCGCCTGCGGTCCCTCCGCGACCCAAGGCGGATACGTCGCCTGCTGCCTGGCGTCCGACCATACGAAGCTCGCCGGAGCCGCCTCCGCATCCTCCGTCGGACGCAGTGTCGCCGACGAGGCCGCCCCATCCGTCGGCGGCTCGTATGGGTTGCGCCCCGGCGGCAGCAGCACCGGTTGCAAAGGCGCCGGCAACGACGGCGTTACGGTCTCATCGTCGTGGGTTTCTTCGGGGTTCGTAGCGTCCTGCGGGGGTTCTTCGAGCATTGTGTTTCGATTATATCATTGCGGCTTTCTATCTAACTATCGGCAACGCCAATTCTCCCGTCAAGCAGCGCTCGACGAAAAAGGACAGCGAACAACCATTTCAGATCGTTAAGGAGTCTGTCCTCCGTTGCCTAAGAGCCGCGGCGAAGGGTCGGAAACGAAGCCGATCTTGGAAGACGGCCAGTACGATATCCAGGCCTTACCGATGATATATTTCTCCGGCACGAAACCCCAACTGCGCGAATCGGAGCTGTTGTTCCTGTTGTCGCCCAGCACGAAATACTGGCCGTCCGGCACTACAACGGGCCCGTAGTCGCTCGCCGGTCTTTGTAGAATGTACTTCTCCTCCAGCATCCTGCCGTCAATAAAGACCAGTCCGTCCCGGATCTCTACCTGGTCGCCCGGCTCGCCGATAATGCGCTTCACGAGCGCCTTCGGCTGCCCAGGCATCTGGAACACGATGATGTCGCCGCGTCGAGGAGCGCGAAACACATACAAGGGCTTGCCGCCTGAGTCAAAGAACGGCAGGAAGTCCAGGAAACTGAGGTCGATCTTGAAGTAGAGTGCCCTGTTGACCACCAGATACTCGCCGTTCTGAAGAGTGCCCTCCATGCTCGGCCCTTCGACGTCGTAATCCCTGAACGCGGCGTGTACGGCAATGAAGACCAGAAGGACGACGATAAGCGCTTCCACGAGATGCAGCGCCAGCAGGCGTAGGCGACGCGACGAACGCCTTGCGCTATCGCGCTCTCCGGGAGATGTTTCCTCTACTTGAGGGCCGGCGTCGACCTGCTGTGAGTCTTCCTGCATCCGTTTCGTCCCAGATACACATACCCCAATTGGAGTGATTAGACCATGACCGGTGTCTTGAGTTGATCCCCTTTCTGTTAAGATTGTGACCACAAAATTCCAAAGGGGTGTCCTCTGGCCAGCGATAGTCTTCAGACTCGAGTCGATGATACGCCGTTCGTGACCCGCGCGCGCTCCGGCGATCTTGCCGCCTTCAACGCCCTCGTCGAGATGCATCAGGACGTCGTTTACGGCCTCTGCCTGCGCATGCTCGCCTCCAGCCATGCCGCCGAAGACATGGCCCAGGACGTCTTCCTGACGGCCTACCGCCGCATCGAAAGCTATCGCGGCGGCGTCTTCCGCGCCTGGCTCCTTCGCATCGCCACCAACGCCTGCATTGACGAGCTTCGCCGCCGGCAACGCCGTCCCCAGGTCTCGCTCGACGACAGGGCCGGCGGCACCCCGGCCTTCGACCTTCCCGACGAATCGGAGTCGCCCGAAGAAAGAGTGATTCGAACCGAACTCAATGCTTACTTGCAAACCAGCCTCATGGCGCTTCCGCCCGACCAGCGGGCCGCCGTCGTCCTCTGCGACGTCCAGGGCCTCAGCTACGAGGAAGTCTCGCAGGCGCTTGGCATCTCCCTTGGGACTGTGAAGTCGCGCCTCAGCCGCGGCCGTGCCCACCTACGCGATATTCTCCTGCGACAGCGGGAACTCTTACCCCAGCAATTTCGTCATATTGATTGAAGCCCGGTGAAACCCGGACTTCGGAAAAGAGGAGGACCCAGGTGAGGCTTCTCGGATTCCGCCGCCATCCCGTCAGCGAAGAAGATCTCTCCGCCTATGTCGACGGCCGCCTGCCGGCCCGAGCGAGGGCTCGCGTCGATTCCCACCTTCAGTCGTGCGACGGCTGCGCCCGAAAGCTGGAAGAGATGCGCCTGCTCCTCGCCGAGCTTCGCCGCCTGCCCGAAGCGAAGGCTCCACACTCCTTCGCCCTTACTCCTGAAATGGCGGCGGAGGCTCGTCCCCGGCCCGAACACACGCGGCAGCGCGTCGCCGCTCGTCGCGCCTATCTCGGTCTAAGCGGAGCGACCGCCGTCGCGGCGCTCCTTCTCATCGGCATCGTTGCGGGCTCGTCCTTGGTCTCGAGTAACAAGGGGACTTCGTCTAGTCCTGTTGCCGCGGCCCGTCAGACCGCCTCATCCAACGAGAAGAGCGCACCGGCGGTGGCCCCGAATCCAGCGACGCTCGGCTCCAACCAAGGCGGCTCAGGCGGAACCCCCGGCCTGGAGACGACCGCCATCCCTCTACCTCAGTCAGACGAGACTCAAAACCAAGCCACTGCCCCGCCGCCGATAACCGGCCCTTCCGATCAAGGCGCCGAAAGCACACCGCCCACGTTAGGCTTGCAGAACAACAATCCATCGTCCGCTGAACAGGCCCCTTCGGCAACGCCTCCACAGCAACCGATGGCCGTCACCCAGCAGGCCCGGTCCCAGGGAGGCTCATCGCACCTCTGGCAGTGGCTGCTCGAAGGAATCTCCGGCGCACTCGTCATCGTCTTCGGCGCTTCCGCGTTCTGGATGCGCCGTCGTTGGAACAGGCTCAACCGTAGCCAGTAGAAGGAGACCACCATGAAGAAGCAGTTCGCAATCATCGCCCTCGCCGTGTCAAGCTTGCTCGCCCTTCTCGGCATCGCTTGCGCGCCCCAGAAGATCAGCGTGACGTCCACAGACAACGCCTCGACAAATGGCATTACCGTCACCGGCGAAGGCAAAGTGACCGGCACACCGGACCTCGCGGTCATCACACTCGGCGTTAGCACGACACAACCGACTGTGGCCGAGGCGCGCGATCAGGCCGCTACGACGATGCAGGCGCTCATCGACACAGTAAAGGCCAACGGTGTCGCCGAGAAAGACATTCAGACGACGCAGCTGAGCATCTACCCCCAGTACGACTACTCGATGGGCGGCACCGGCAAGCTCGTCGGCTACCAGATCACCAACACCGTCACCGTCAAAGTCCGCGATATCAACAAGACCAGCGACGTCCTCGATGCGGCTGTCACCGCTGGCGGCGACATGACGCAAGTGCAGAACATCTCCTTCACCATCGACGATCCGTCCAGCCTGAAGGACCAAGCCCGCGAAATGGCCGTCAATGACGCCAAAGCGCACGCTCAGCGCCTCGCCGATACAGCCGGCGTCAAGCTCGGCGATCCCGTGTCCATAAGCGAAGCCTCCGCCACACCTTATCCGGTCGCCCAGTACGCGGCGATAGCGCCAGCGGCAGGCGCCAGCACTCCTATCGAAGCCGGGGAACTGGACGTGGACCTGACGGTGCAGGTGATCTTCGCCATCGAATAGGCACCCTCTAGCATCCGCTCGCCACGATGCGAGGAAGGACAAGAACAATGAAACGCAAGATGCTAATCACAAGCCTTTGTGCTGCCGCCCTTGGGATCGCCCTTGCTGCCTGCGGTGGCGCGGAGCAATCCTCCCGCAGTAACAGCAGCAGCAGCGGCAACGCCGGCGTCGTGGCGGAGCCCGGCGTGGCAAGCGACAACTCCCAGAAGACAGCGGGTCCGGAGCCGGTGACCCAGGCCGACACCTCCGGTTCCGGGCCAGCCGAAACGAGTGCGACCGATTTAGCTCCCTCCGACCAGGCCCTCTTCGACCGCAAGATCATCCAGAACACTTCTATGGACCTTCAGGTGGAGGATGTCTCCAAGTCGTACGATGACGTCGAGCGCATCGCCATCACGGCCGGCGGTTTCCTCCTCGACTCCTCGGTCTCGTCGAGTCAGGACAAGCCCAGCGCCACGCTCACCATTCGGGTCCCCACCGACCAGTACCAGTCCGTCGTCGACGACCTGCGTGCCCTGGCCATCAAGGTCGAAAACGAGACCTCGAAGGCCGACGATGTTACGGACCAGTACACCGACCTCCAGGCGCGCCTTCGCAGCGCCCAGGCCCTCGAGGCCACCTACCTCGGCCTGCTCGATAAAGCCCAGACTATCGACGACATCCTGAAGATCCAGGACTACTTGGGGCCCGTCCGCACTGAGATCGAGCAGATCCAGGGCCAGATCAACGTCTGGGACAGGCTCTCGTCTTTGGCGACGATAACCGTCAACCTCCACTCCAATGCGGCGACGCCCGTCCCGCCGAACAACGTCCATCCGAACCCGCTGAAGGCCGGCAGCGCCGGTTGGGAATCCTCCCTCCTCTTCTTGCGGGCCGTTGGCGCTGGCATCTTTGCTGTCGCAACGTTTCTCTGGTGGCTCGTGCCGATACTCCTGATCGTCGGCGCCGGATTCTTCGTGCGCTACCGGACTTCCCACAAGCCCGGCAGCGCCGGTTAGCGAAAGGCGGTCTCGCGAAAGTCCGGCGAACCGGTAGCGGCGGCCCCCGTATAGCCCGGTCTCCCGCAGGCTGCTATGCTGGGGCTGCCTGCTGTTCGCTGATTTGCCGCGCAGCGCCGGGAGGAACTGCACCTGCCTTCGCACCAAGAGCTGATAGCCTTTGCCTTCATAGCCGGCCTTGCCTGCGCCGGCACAACCTCGCTTGGCGCGCTCCCGGCCGCCCTGACGGCCAACGCATCGGACAAGCTCCTGGACGGTCTCCTCGGTCTTGCCGGCGGCATCATGATAGCCGTCACTGCTTTTGGGCTGCTGATACCCGCAGTCAACTCGGGCGGCGTCGGCGTCGCGGCGGCCGGCGTGGCTGTCGGCGTCGGGTTCCTCGCCATCGCCGATCGTACCGTTCCCCACCTGCACCTGCTGGAAGGGACCGGAAGGGCCTCGGGTCGGCCTCCAACGCGCCTGGCTCATTGTCCTCGCGATCACGATCCACAACTTTCCGGAGGGCCTGGCGATAGGCGTCATCTTCGGCAAAGGCGACCTCAACGCCGCGATCATCCTGGCTATCGGAATCGGCATCCAGGATATGCCAGAAGGTCTCGCCGTGGCGCTGCCGCTCATCCGCGAGGGCTACACGCGGAAGAGGGCGCTGGCCTATGCAGCGCTGAGCGGCCTGGCGGAACCGCTAACCGCGCTGGTCGGCGTGACCCTCGTTGTTCTCGTCGGCCGCCTCATGTCAGTAGGCCTCGCATTCGCGGCAGGATGCATGATCTATGTTGTCTTCGACGAGATCATCCCCGAAAGCTTGCGTCGCGGCCACCGGGAGGCGGCGCTGACCGGCGTGCTGTTCGGCTTCGCCCTGATGGCGACGCTAGAGCTCGTCTTTGCCTCTTAGCGGCTTCTCGGCCGCCGTCCAATCCTGCGGGAACGTCTGGCGTCACCTGCCACTTGCCGACCCTTCTCCGCTGCGCTATACTTCCGACGAAAAAGCAAGACAAAAATGATAAAGTAGGTGATCGCTATGAAGCTATCCTGCCTTCAGGAAAACCTGGCGCGCGGTCTCAGCATCGTCGGCCGTGCTGTGGCGACCCGCAGCACCCTCCCCATCACCAGCCACGTCCTCCTTGCCAGCGACGGCGGCCGGCTGAAACTTTCCGCGACGAACCTGGAGATCGCCCTCACCTGCTGGATCGGCGCCCAGATCGAAGAGGAAGGCACTATAACCATTCCCGCCCGCCTGCTGACCGACTTCGTCAACTCACTGCCGCCGGAGCGCATCGACATGACGCTCCCTGCGCGCTCGCGCCAGCTCCGCCTCGTCTGCGCCCGCAACGAGGCCACCATCGGCGGCATGGACGCCGACGACTTCCCGCCGATTCCGCGCGTCGAGGGCGGCGAAGGCTTTGCGCTCGACCCGAAGGTCCTGCGGACGGCGATCACACAGGTAGTCTTTGCGGCCGCGACCGACGACTCTCGGCCGGTCCTCACAGGCATCCACACGCTGATGGAGAACGCTGAGCTAACGCTCGCCGCCGCCGACGGCTTCCGCCTGTCGGTGCACCGCCTGCCGCTCAGCCAGTCGATTGCCGAGCGCACGGAGGTCATTATCCCGGCGCGCGCCTTCTCGGAGGTCAACCGCTTGCTGGCCGACGAGGAGGAACCGGTGCAGATGACGCTTAACGCCAACCGCACGCAGGCCCTTTTCCGGCTGAAGAACGTCGAGATGGTCGCCCAGCTAATCCAGGGGACATTCCCCAACTACAGCCAGCTCATCCCGTCGAGCCACACCAGCAAGGCCACTGTCAACGTCGCCGACTTCCTCCGCGAGACCCGCATCGCCTCGATCTTCGCCCGCGACGGCAGCGGCATCGTCCGGCTAGTCATGTTCCCCGGCGAGGAACTGACACCAGGCAAGATGAGCATCTCCGCTCGCGCCGAGGAAATCGGCGACAACATGGGCGAGATCGACGCCGTGGTCGAAGGCGAGGAGGCGAAGATCGCCTTCAACGGCAAGTACCTGCAGGACGTGCTGGGCGTGCTGGAGGGGGGCCAGGTGGCGCTGGAGACGACGAACCCGTCGAGCCCGGGCGTCCTGCGGCCCGTCGGCCAGGACAATTACGTCCACGTCGTCATGCCCATGTTCGTCCAGTGGTAGGCATCCTCGACGCTACCTCCTAAGTCAGAGACACACCTAGGAGAGCCTATCGTGCCTAACGAGTTGCGACGCGCGCTCAACCAAGGTCTTGATCTCCGTGAGCAGCTTCAAGAGAACCTTCGTCAACGGCAATTTGAGGCTGACGACTTGGATATGAACACGTACAACGGCATCGTTGCCCGGGTCGCTGCGCTCTTGCCGAACGATCCAATTGTGAATTCCATGGAACTCATGCCCGACGCAAATCTTCGGACGTACCTCACCTTGGGGCAATTCGCACCGCCAGCGGCTGTCACCAAACGACTTATCAGCCGACTGACGGCACTCGTCAATCACTTAGAAGTGCTGCTGAGGGAGCCCGTTGAAGACGTCAGTCCAAAACGCAGCGCCGCGGAGATCCTCCGGGAGGAGGATAGCGATGACGTCAGGGTCCTGATGGAGACGATACAGAACCTTCGGACTCGACACCCCACGAATGTGAAGAGGCTAGGATTCCATTTCATGCATGACGAAGAACTGCGGCAGATCGTCGGGCAGGACTTTGTCGAAGCTCAACTTTGCTTCGGCGTAGATGCCTACAAGGCAACCGGGCTATTGGCCGCGTCCGTCCTTGAAGGAATGCTGCTTGACGTTCTTCAGTCTCCCGCCGCGAAAGCGCGTTCCTCGTACAATGCCGCCATAGCATCGCTTCCCGTCATCTCCGAACAAGTCAATTGGAATCGAGTCAGCCTCACTCAACTGGTGGATGCCGCACTACAACTGGAGTTGGTTACAGAAAGAGAGAAGCGCTTCGTGGAAGGAGCAAGGGATTGTCGAGATACCATCCACTCGCAAGCCGAAGCGAGGCAAGGGAGCCGAATCAAGAAAGAGGAGGCACAACTCCTTCTGGTCTTGGTCGAACTCGTTCATCAGAGTCTGAACGCATCTTTGACCACCACCTCTTGATAGGTATTGCTGAGTGTTGCAGAAGAACGGATTCCGCGCCTCACCGAGAAAAGGAGCCTTGACATGGAAGTCTTCGAGGCCATTCGCACCATCCTCGCCGTTCGCGCCTATCGCGACGACCCTGTTCCTGAAGAAGTCGTCCAACGAATCCTTGAAGCCGGACGCCTTTCCGCCAGTGCCAGCAACCGGCAGCCCTGGCACTTCATTGCCGTCCAGGACCGCGACACCCTGAGGAAGCTCGCCGCCATTGCCCGTACCGGTCCGTACATAGCCGGCGCGCCCCTCGCCGTCGTCGTCGCCATCGACAAGAGCATTCGCTTCGCCGTCTCCGATGCCAGCCGCGCCATTCAGGATATGATCCTCGCGGCCTGGGCCGACGGGGTAGGCTCCAATTGGGTCGGGTTTGGCGGCCTCGAGGAAGTGAACGGCCTCCTCGGCATTCCCAATGAACTCGAGGTGCTCGCCGTGTTGCCATTCGGCTACCCGGCCACCGCTCTCGGGCGTGGCCGCAAGAACCGCAAGCCCCTGTCGGAAGTCGCCAGCCGCGAGCGCTTCGGCCGGTCCTTTGCCTGACCTGGCCGGCCAGAGACCGGTGTCCACCCCTAAATAGGCGATATAATCTCTTCGTGGGGGCATTTTCGGTCTTCCGGCCCGGGCGTCCCCTGCCGATAAATCATTGTGAGCCTCAGTCAAAAAACTGGCGCTCCATGATCATGGTGATTAGAATATGAAGCCGGATAATCCATGGGAGGCTGAAGGCGGGCAGGGAGAGCGCGCACCTGAAGACCCTCCGTCGAAAGACACTCGGCCTGGGACTCGTTCTCCCAACACGTTCGTGCGCCTTCTCGGCGCCGTGTTGGGCATTCCGACCAAGCCGGAAGTAGGCACAGCCACTGGGACGGAAGCTGAGCCTGAGTTCCCCGTCGAGCAAGAAATGGAACCAGAGATGCCCGAGAATCAACGCTCTACCGCCAGAGGGGCAGGAAGAGTCCCCTCGCGAGGAGGACCTTGCCGGCAGTTGGGAACAGAAGGAGATGCCGGCCGAAAGTGGCGAGGAAGAGAGCGATGCCGCTCGCCGCGCCACAGACATATTGACGAGGGCGCTCTCTCAAGCAAAGGGCAACGTGGACGAGCCGCCTCCCGAATCGCCGCCGCCCGAAGACCTCTCGCCCGAAGAGATCTATCCTTCGGAGCCGTGGGAGCCTACGGAGCCGGCACAGCCTTCAGAGCCCGTGGAGCCACCCGCTCCGCCTGCGCCCCCTGCGCCCCCTGCTCCCGATGTCCAAGAGAAGATGCAGGAGTTGGCGCGCGACCTGAAGGAGCACTTCGACGCCGCCATCGAGCGCATCACTGAGGAGCATCGCTCCCTTGCCGCGGAGACGCAGGCAACGCGCTCGAGCCTGGAGCAGATGCAAGAGGCGCATTCGGCAACGCGGTCAGTTCTCGAGCAGATGCAAGAATCCCAGTCCGCAACTCGTTCGGCTCTGGAGCGGATGCAAGGAACACCGAGCGGCATCAGCGAGCAGTTCGAGGCCGCCCTGCAGCAGCTGGCCGAAGAGCAGCGGGCCTTGGCTGGCGAAGTTCGATCAGCCGCGGTGCGGCCAGAACAGGAACCGGAGCTTCCACGCCTTCTCGCTGAGCACTTCAACAAAGCCCTCGACCGGATGACGGAAGAGCGCCACGCCATCGTGGAGGAAGCTCTTTCTGCCGGGCACGCCTCGCGCGAGCAGTCGGACCATGCCCTCCAGCAGATGCAGGAGGTCGTTCGCACTCTCAGCGAGCACTTCGACCGTGCGCTCGACCGCATGGCCGACGAACGTCGCGCCCTGGTCGACGAGGTGCAATCAGCCTCGCATTCGTCTCGCGAGAAGACGGAGAAGGCGCTCGACCGCATGGATGATGACCGCCGCGCTCTGGCGGAACAAATCACTGCTTTGGGTCGCGCCATCGAACGGCTTGAGACGCGCATCGACACTCTGTCGCGTACCCTTCTAGAATCAAGCCAGGCGCCGGCGCCGGCGGCGCCAGTCGAGGAGGAAGCGCCACCTGTCGAGACTGAGCCTCCTTTCCTTCCGAGTGAAGAGGGTCTCACGCTCGTCATCTCCGCCGTGCCCGGCTTCCAGGGATTGATGGAAGTGCAGCGCGCACTCACCCGAGTCTCCGCCATCGAAGGCGCCTCTGTGGAGCGCTACTTCGACGGCGAGGCGCGGATCGTCCTCACGTTGCGTGAGCCGATTACCGCCGGCCGCCTGCTGGAGGCACTGAACGAGGCGGCGGGACAGGAGCTGCAACTGGAGGAGTCGCGGCCGGACGCTATGCGGATGCGCGTCCGCTTCCAAGCTTCCGAGGAGTAGTCCGGGAAGACCGCGGTTTATTGTAGCTTGGCCAGCGCGCTTGCCATTGCTGCTATATGCGCAGGCGTGCTCCCGCAGCAGGCCCCGATGAGCTTCACACCGATGCCGGCCACCCACACCGCGTACTCCGCCATCTTCTCCGGCGTCCCGTCGTAGAGCACTTCCTTGCCTTCCGTATGCGGAACGCCCGCGTTAACCTTCGCGATCACCGGCAGGTCGCCCGCGGCGTCGACGAGTTGTTGGAACAGCGTCTGATAGCCAATCAGCCCCAGTCCGCAGTTCGCGCCGATCGCCAGCAGCCCCAGCTCCCGGCCTTTCGAAACGAGCTGCGCCGGCGTCACGCCCATCATCGTCCGCAAGCCCGCGTCCGGCTTTCCTGTGTCGAATGACATCGTCACCGCAACCGGCAGTTGCGAGACCCTTCGCACACCCTGAACCGCCGCGGCAACCTCGTCGAGGTCCGCCATCGTCTCTACCTGGAAGAAATCGACTCCGCCCTCTGCCAGCGCCTTCGCCTGTTCCTCGAACGCGTCCCGAAGCTCTTCCGCGGTCACCTCGCCCGTGACGAGCAGCTTGCCGCTCGGTCCCAGGTTGCCGGCCACCGACACACCCGAGCCGGCCGTCTCCCGCGCTATGTTCGCCGCGGCGAAGTTCACGTCGTGCACCCGGTCGCCCAACCCGTAGTTCGCCAGCCGAAAGCGGTTGCCATTGAAGGTGTTCGTCTCGATCACCTGCGACCCGACCGCGATGTAGTCGCGATGGCAACGGGCAACGGTCTCCGGCGCAAGCATGTTCAGCCACTCAGATATGTCGGATGGCTCCTTGCCGGCCTTTCCCATTTCCGGCGCCAGATACGTACCCTTCGATCCGTCGTAGACAGTGGGGCGTTCAAATGTCGGGACCGCCATCGTCAACCTCCTATCGCGAGACTCCCAGGAACGAGTATACCGCATCGTTCTCCAGGCTGGTCACCACAAGGTCCGCCTGTTCCAGCGTCCCCGGTTCCCTTTGCGCCGCCAGGCCTATGCAGCGCATTCCCGCCCGCTTCGCCGCCTCTACTCCGCCGAGCGCGTCCTCGATGACGACGCAGTTGTCCGGCCGCCTGCCAAGGCGGTTCGCCGCGATGAGATATCCCTGCGGGTCGGGCTTGCCCCGCTGAGCGTCCTCTTCCGCCACCAGCGCGTCGAAGGCGTCGCTCAGCCCAAGTGCCTGGAGCAGCGTCTCCACATTCTGTCGCGGCGCCGAAGACACGACGGCCTCCTTCACACCAGCTTCACGCAGCTTCCGCACAAGCGCTACCGCGCCCGGCAGAGGCTCAACCCGCCCGTGGATAGCGGTTCGAAACAGCTCTTCCTTCTTTTGTCCCAGTTCGCGCAGCCGCTCCTCCGGCATTTCGCCCAGATTCGCTCTCAAGATGGCGTCGTTGCGCAATCCGAACGTTGCCCGGAACTCTTCTTCGCTCAGTTCCTTCCCTTCGCCCGCGAACAGGTCCCGCCACGCCTGATAATGAAAAGGCGCCGTATCAACCAGCACCCCGTCCATGTCCCAAAGCACCGCTTCGACTGCCATCTGCTCCAGTCCAATCCGCTATTATGGGAGGGAGCGTACCACACGCCACAAGGTGCGTCGAACGAATGCGACAGCGATGGTTGAACCCCCTTCTTGTTGACTTTTATTCGAGGTCGGCGATACTCTCAACTTGCGCGATTTTGCACAAGCGCCCTCGGCTCTCGCGTCGCCGCACGTGACGCAAGAAGTGTGGGCGGCAGGACGCAGCAGCGGCCGAGAGCGAAGCAGTCAAACCTAACAAGCCAAAGGAGAGATGCTAGATGACCAGTTCCAACGATAAGACGTACTGGCCAAAGAACCGATACTTCGAGGTCTACAACAAGTCGATTGAAGACCCGGAAGGCTTCTGGGCCGATGAGGCCAAGAAGCTCGATTGGTTCAAGACCTGGGACAAAGTGCTCGAGTGGAACGAACCCTTCTCCAAGTGGTTCGTCGGCGGCGAGCTCAATGCCTCCTACCTTTGCGCCGACCGCCACGCCGAGAGCCCGCGGCGCAACAAGGTCGCCTATTACTTTGAGGGCGAGCCCGGCGACACAAGGACCATCACCTACGCCGAGCTTTACCATGACGTAAACAAGGCCGCTTCCATGCTCAAGAAGCTGGGCCTTAAGAAGGGCGACAAGATCGGCATCTACCTGCCGATGATCCCCGAACTACCCATAATCCAGCTCGCGTGCGCCCGCCTCGGCGTTATCTTCACCGCCGTCTTCTCCGGCTTTACCGCCCAGGCGCTGGCCGACAGGTTGAACGACCTCGAGGCAAAGGCATTGGTCACGGCCGACGGCGGCTGGCGCCGGGGATCGCCCTTCCCACTCAAGAAGGTCGCCGACGAGGCGATGGGCCTGGCGCCCACAGTGAAGACGCAGATCATCGTCAAGCGCACCGGCATCGACGTTAACATGGCAGACGGACGCGACTTCTGGTGGCACGACCTGATGAACGCCGCCGACAGCTACGTCGAGCCGGAGCACCTGGAGTCGAGCCACCCGCTGTACGTCCTCTACACTTCCGGCACCACCGGCAAGCCCAAGGGCGTTGTCCACGGCACCGGCGGCTACATGGTCTACGTCAACTCCACCTACAAGTGGGTCTTCAACGCCGACGAGAACGACGTTTATTGGTGCACGGCCGACATCGGCTGGGTCACCGGACACAGCTACATCGTCTTCGGGCCGCTCTGCGCCGGCTCTACCAGCGTCATGTACGAAGGCGCTCCCAACTACCCCGACCTCGGCCGCTGGTGGGAGATTATCGAGAAGTATGGCGTCAACATCCTGTACTCGTCACCCACCGCCATCCGCATGTTCCGGCAGGCGGGCGAAGAGTGGCTTGAGAAGTCCGACCTGAGCAGCCTTAAGTTGCTAGGCTCCGTCGGCGAGCCCATCAACCCCGACACCTGGTTATGGTATTTCGACCACGTCGGCAAGGGCCGCTGCCCCATCGTCGACACCTGGTGGCAGACGGAGACCGGCGGCATCCTCATTTCCCAGGCGCCGGCCATTCAAATCCCGCCGCTGAAGCCGGGCTCGGCCAGCTTCCCGCTGCCGGGCATCGCGCCTCAGGTCGTGAACGAGAGCGGCGAGGCTGTTCCCGCCGGAGAGCGCGGCCTACTCATCCTCAAGAAGCCGTGGCCGGGCATGCTGATGACCCTTTACAACGACCCGGACCGCTTCAAGGACGCCTACTGGGCCCGATTCCCCGGCAACTACCTCACCGGTGACTATTCGATCCAGGACGAGGACGGCTACTTCTGGCTCCTCGGCCGCGCCGATGAGGTCATCAAGGTCGCGGGCCACCGGCTGGGTACGCTGGAGCTCGAGAACGCCGCCATCTCCTACCCGGCAGTCGCCGAAGCGGCCGCCATCGCCAAGCCCGACGAGATCAAGGGCGAGTCGATTACGATCTTCGCCATCCTACGCGAGGGCTACGAGCGTTCGCCGGAGATGGAGGCCAACATCAAGAAGCACATCCGCGACACCATGGGCCCGATCGCGACGCCGGAGAAGGTGGTCCTGGTCAAGAAGCTGCCAAAGACCCGCAGCGGCAAGATCATGCGCCGCCTGCTCAAGGCCGTCGCTATGGAAGCGCCGATTGGCGACGCTACGACCCTCGAAGACGGCGCCTCGATGGCCGAGGTGCAAGCCGCCTACGACGAACTCAAGAAGCAAGACTAGCAGTCGAACAGAAGACAAAAACGATGAGGGCGGAAGTCATCCGCCCTCATCTCTATTCCCCACGGTCCATGATGCAGGGGGTCAGCGTGCCAGCGACCAGTACAGGGTGTCGGCCAGCATCAATACCAGCAGAAACAGGAGAAGTCGGACTCGGTCTTGCGGCGAGGTGACGCGGAGGCACTTGATCACGAGTGACTTCATCGCAACGACTCTCCTGTACCAGTCAGCGAGCTGTCCTTGAACATAATCGGCACAAACCCTCATTTTGCCACTCCCCGCCTCATCCAATCGTGCCCCGCACTGCGGCCTCAACCTCAATTTGCCGATAACGGAGTAGATGCATCTATCCGGAGGCTGATGCCATGTCTGTCTTCTGGCGCCGGACCGTCAGCGTGGCCGCCGCCAGCATCGTGCTATTGACGATGCTCAGCCTCAGCCTGTCCCCTTCCTTCAGCCCAGCCGCTAACGCCCAAACCCACCCAACCATCAGCTTGAATTCGGACTCAGTCACCGTCGCTGGCGGCGACGAATTCTACGTAGATGTGGTAGTCGCAGGCATCTCCGAAGTCCACCTGAATGACGTCGATCTACTGCTGCGGTTTCCGGGCGACATTCTCGAAGCCCTCGATGTGGTGCCCGGGTCTCTCCTCTGCTCTTCACCCTGCGGTCTAGGCGCGTACACCATCAGCAACGACATTGGAGAAATCCACTTCGACGTGGGTCTGCTTTACGAGAGAACGGTCAATCATAGTGGCACCATCGCGAGGATTCACTTTCGTGCCATCGCGCCCGGCAACGGCACGATCGTGTTTGAAATGGCGAATCTGTACGACGGCTCGAATCTGCCAATCCCCTGCAGTGCCGATCCCAGCACTCCAGCGGACGACACTTGCATCGGAGAAGAGTCTTCGGTGGCTGTCACGGAAGGTCCCACGGACACGCCATCCCCCACCCCCACTCAAACCTCCGCCACGTCGCCCACACCTACGCCAACGGCCGGCGCCACTCGCACGCCGGCAGCGACAAAAACCGCAAAGCCGACAAACACGCCGAAGCCGACGGCCACGCCAAAGGTCACGCAAACGCCGCAGCCACCGCAGGACATCGTAGAGACCAGCACGCCGGTGCCGCCCGCCTCGGCCGTTCAGTCGGCGTCATCCGGAGGCGGCCTGCCTTCCGCGGGTACCGGCTATATCCCGAAGCAAATGTGGCGTTGGTTCTTCCTGGCCGGCGCAGTGGTCCTGGGACTCGCCACCTGGGCGTTCACCTTCCGCTTCTACGCCCGACAAAAGGAACACGAGCACTTCTGGCACCGCTAGGAGCTTCATGTTTCCATGAAAACGGAAAGCCGCCCGGTTCGGGCGGCTCACACGTTTATTCGAGTAGCCGTTTCGCGCTGAGTGCGGAGCGGGCATCCCGCTTAGAACGAACCCAACGATGCGAGGCTCTAGAGCGCGCGAACCTTGAACATCGGCTTCTTCAAGAGCTCTTTTACGGCCGCATCGCGCAGCTTGTTGCAAGAACCCTTGAGCTGGTCCATCTCGCGCGTGCCCAGCGTCTTGAAGAGCGCGCTGCTGGCGTTGTTCGCGACGGCAAAGGCCTCTTCGAACTTCTTGATGCCCTTGTCGGTGAACTCAACCAGCCGCTTTCGCCGGTCCTTGGGGTCGCCGTGTGTGTGCACCCAACCCTTCGCTTCGGTCCTGTCGACCAGGCCCGTTAGGCTGTTGGGCTCCTTTACCATCCAGGCCGCCAACTCGCTCACCGCCAGCGGACGCCGCTCGTAAGCCAGCAAGGCCAGCAGGTGCAACTGCGGCAGTGATATCCCTTGCGGGATAAGCGCGATCTCCTGCACCTTGAAGACGGCGTTGTACGCCTGGTAGAGCGAGTGCCATTCGCTGAGCCCCTTCATGCTTTCCTCGCTCATCACTTTTGGAAGACGTGCTCTTGTAGCCATTGGGAACCTCCTGTTTGTAAGTTGAGTGAGAACGACTTTCCTGTCCTCCGGACAGCTAACGCGGCAGGCGCTCGTGTGCCAGCCGATTCATGCCTCCACCTCTGATCAATTATATTGATCGTCCTATGCCGACTTCTTCTCATACAGTCTAGTTTAATTCCTACCTTAGTTGCGACTGATTTGTCAAGTAGCATTCTACCTGCTGTCGAAATAACGCCGATAATGTACATCTAATGATTACCGTTGAATCACGATCCTTCACCGAATTTGCCCGTAACCACCCTCCACACGATGATCGATTCGCGGCCCATGAATGAGGAGAACGTGCAACAGGTCGCCTTCCGTTCCGAAGGCTTTTCCCTTGAAGGCTTGCTCCATCTGCCCTCTCGGGCGTCCGCTAGGCCGGCGCCGGGCGCTGTCGTGTGCCATCCTCATCCCCTCTACGGCGGGGACATGGACAACAACGTCGTCGTTGCCGTCTGCAGGCTGTTGGCCGCTCGCGGTTTCGTTGCCCTTCGCTTCAATTTCCGGGGCGTCGGATGCAGCGAAGGCGAACACGCCGACGGCCGCGATGAACGATTCGACGTCGCCGCCGCTCTCGACTTCCTCGCCTCGCAGCCCAGCGTCGATTCGCGACATCTCTGCCTCGCCGGCTACTCCTTCGGCGCGGTCGTAGCCCTGGCAACTCCCTATCCCGGACTCGCGGCTCTTGGCGCCGTATCTCCGCCGCTCAGCGCCAAGCCGGACGTCCGGCTTCTCTGCCCAACCCTTTTCGTCTTCGGCGAACGCGATGCTCTTGCGCCCGCTGCCGCCCTCGACCAATTAGGCATCGAACTCCCAGCAGGAAGTCGCGTCGCCATAGTCCCCGGCGCTGACCACTTCTGGTGGGGACACGAACAGGAAGCCGCCGACGCCGTCGTCGCCTTCTTCGAGGAGCACGTTCGCGGCTGAGATCAGGACCAGCACCAACACGATGGTCGGGGACGTCGCTACCGCGACTCGAAGCAATCTTGTTTCATCCCACGTCCCGCCCTAGCGCCGTCTCTTCCCAAGCGCGCGCGGGAGTCCCAGAGGAAATTGTCGCCGACGCTCGTGCGTCGGCATCTTGTGGGGCGCACTTCGTGCGCCCCACCCGCGTTCGCCTGCGGCGAACGCCACGAAACCGCGCCTACTCGTGCCGCAGCGCCTCAATGGGGTTGAGCCGCGACGCCCGAAACGCAGGGTATATACCGAAGAACAGACCGATCGCCGCCGACACGCTGAACGCCACGATTATCGACATCGGCGTCACGGCCGTATACAAGTCTCGCCCGAAGAGGTGCCGTCCGTTCGCCGCTTCCGCCAGCGCCACGCCTGTTCCGACGCCGATCAGCCCGCCGAGCATCGTCACCACCAGCGCCTCAACGATGAACTGCCACAGGATGTCCACCCGCCGCGCTCCCAGCGCCTTCCGGATGCCGATCTCCCGCGTCCGTTCCGTGACGGAGACCAGCATGATATTCATGATCCCGATGCCGCCGACTACTAGCGATATGCCAGCGATGCTTCCTAACAGCACGGTCAGCGTCTTCGACACGTCGTTGGCCGTAGCCTGCAGGTCCTCCTGCGAGCTGATCGTGAAGTCGTCCTCAGTAACGTTGTGCCGCTGTCGCAGCAGCGCGCCGATCTCCTCCTTCGCCTGATTGAACTTGTTCGGGTTGGTCACCTTAATAGTGATCTGGTGAACGTTGCTCTGCCCCGTCGGATTGCGGATGAATGGAATGCGCGCCTGCATTGTCGGGAGCGGGATGATCGTAAGGTCGTCCTCGTTTTCGGTCGCCGTCACGCCCTTGCGCTCCATGACGCCGACGACCAGGAAGCTGAAGCTGAAGAAGATTCGCAGGCCGCCCACCGTCAAACGCACCGGGCGTCCAATCGGGTTCTCGTCGCCGAAAAGCTCTTGCGCCACGTTCGCGCCTAGTACCGCCACCAGCCCCTTGCGCGTGATGTCGTCATTGCTAATGAAGCGTCCCTCGGCAACGTAGTCATTGCGTGTGTACTCGTAGTCCGGCGTGGTCCCCGTCACTCTGCTCTGGTACGTCTTTCCATTCGCCGACAGCGTGGCGTCGAAGAAGACCTGCGAAGTAACGCTTTCGACATAAGGAAAGCGCGCGGGGTCATTGATAGCCTGAGCATCGGAAAGGACCAGCGTGTACACCGTGTCGCCGAGAGGGCTGTTCGTCGGATTATCGGTGGGTTTGCCCGGGATGATGAAGAGCAGGTTGCTTCCCAGTCCCTGGATGCGGCTCGTGATTCCTTTTTGCGCCCCCTGACCCGCCGCCATGAACGTTATCACCGCGCCAACGCCAATGATGATGCCCAGCATCGTCAGCGCCGACCGCATCTTGTTTGCGGCGAGAGCACGGATGGCGATAGGGACAGCGTCCAGGATGTTCATTGCGATGCCGCCGTCAGTGACGACTGGTCAAGCGCCTCTGCCCCTGATGCCCGTTCCGCGGCTTCCCGCGGCGCGTTCGCCTCATCGCTGACGATCCGTCCGTCTCGCAGCTTCACGATTCGCCGCGTGTGATCCGCCACGTCCAGGTCATGCGTCACGAAAACGACCGTGATACCGAGATCGCGGTTCAGCGCCCCGAAGATGCCTATGATCTCGCCGCTCGTCGCCGTGTCCAGCGCGCCCGTCGGCTCGTCCGCCAGGATCAGCGACGGCCTACTGACGATCGCCCTGGCGATCGCCACCCGCTGTTGCTCGCCGCCGGAAAGCTGCGTCGGCCGGTGCCGCATCCTTCCCGCCAGTCCAACCTCGGCCAGCGCCTCGCGCGCGAGTTTCTTCCGGTTGCGGGCGCCGCGATAGACAAGCGGGACCTCCACCTGCTCCAGCGCCGTCAGACGTGGCAGCAGGTTGAAGCTCTGAAACACGAAGCCGATGCGCCGGTTTCGGATGCGGGCCAGCGCGCCGTCGCTCAGACTGCTGATCACCTGCCCATCCAGGCTGTAACGTCCTGTGGTCGGCTCGTCGAGCAACCCGACGATGTTCATCAGCGTCGACTTGCCGGAGCCGGACGGCCCGATGATCGCGACGTATTCGCCCGTTTCAACTGTCAAGTCAATGGGATGGAGAGCATGGATGGCGACGTCGCCGGCGCGGTAAACCTTGCTGATGTCCTTGAGCTCAATCAAGTCTGCGTGCTATCACTGAATTCCGCCGGGCAGAGGAGTCTGCGCGGCGCTCGCACCGGCTGTCGTTGTCCGCAATGCTATTTTATCTCCGGCTTGCAGACCGCTCGTGATCTCAACGTTGTCGCCGTCCGTGAGGCCGGTCTGCACGGGCCGTGATTCAAGTGTGCCGTCGTCCTTGATGAAGTCAACGACCTGCTCGTTACCCCGCGAATGCACCGCCGCACTGGGCACCGCGATGACGTTCGGCCGCTGTTCAGTTATGAGGCTAGCCGAGCCGTTCATCCCGGGCGCCGGGTTCGGCCCGTTCGGGTCGTTCAAGTTCCCGTTTATCTTGCACTTCACCGTGTAGATGTTTATTCCCTGCTGCGTCTCCGGTGAAAGTCCGATGGCGAAGACCTGGATCGTGTACGGCTTCGACTGGAGCGCGTCGAACAGGAGGCCGCCGACCTGTCCGACCTTAACCGAGGGCAGCTCCGTTTCGCCTACGTTCAGCTCGAAGATGAGCTGGCCCGGCGTCAGGATGGTGATCGCTGGAATTGCCGGATTCAGCACCTGCCCAATCTTCGCCGGTAGGGCCGATACGACCCCATCGAACGGCGACGTCAACGTCGCATCGTTCAGCGCGATGTCCGCCTGCTCCACCTGTAGCTCGGCCCGGTGCACCTCTTCCTGCTGGATCGCGATGTCCGTCGCAGTCGCTCCACTCACTACGTTATCGTGTTCCGCCTGCGCCGCCGTCAGGTTTGCCTGCGCCGTGTCGACTGCGGCCCGCAGGTCGCCGATCTGCGTATCCGTCGCGCCGTCAAGCAGCGCCTGCAGGGCGGAATTGGCGGCGTCCACCGACGCCTGGGCCGCCGTGACGGCGTCATTCGCCGCGTCGATGTCCTCTTGCGATGCCCCCTGTTGCAGACTGTCCAGTGCGGCCTGCGCCGCGTCGACGGCGGCGTTTGCCGCATCGACGGCGCTGGCGGCGTTATCCGGAGGCGGTTATGGCGCTCTGATAGTTGGCGCTGGCAGTGAGAAGATAGGTCGTGGCGGCTTCCAGACGGCGGATTGGGTGTTCCCGGCCGCACACACGCGGAGATGGCCTCCACTTCATTAGGATCAAGAGCATCACTGTAGTCGGGAGAGCTGCAGAAGGCGGGCGTGGTTGGCGGGCTGCCATTCTCACATTTGTCAACTGCCGTCTGCAACGCAGCACAATATGCGCTCCCGCGGTTTTGAACGTACTTTGCACGTCTTGTTTGGCGTTGTTCGCGTCGGTTTGAGCGTTATCGGCCTGCTTCAGCTTGCTGTCTGGGCGGCTGCCACGTTCGCTTCGGCGCTGGCTATATCCGCATCGCTGGCGCCCCCTGTAAGAGCGTTCCGTTTGGCTTCGGCGGCTGAGAGTTGCGATTCGGCAGTCGCTACCGCATCCTGCGCCTTTGTCATCTCGGCGGCAGTCGCCGGGTCGAGGGCATCCTGGAGGTCGTTCTGGGCTTTGGTCAGGGCAGACTGAGCGGAGGTGACGGCCTTGTCCGCTTCCGCCATGTCCGAGGCCGAAGCGCCCTCCTCGAGCTTCTGCAATTGAAGCTGCGCCAGCGCCAGCGCCGAGGCGGCCATAGCGGAGGCATTCTCCTCTGCGTCCGCCTTCAACCGCATGAGGGGCTGCCCCTGGTGCACGGTGTCGCCGAGGTTGACCAGTATCTCGCTGAGCTGGCCCGGACTGGAGAAGCTGAGGACTGCCTCGTTCTGCGCCACCGCGACGCCCGACGACGTCACCGTCGCGCGCAGGGTCATTGTGCCGACGGTGTATTCAGTGTAGGGCTCGGTCTTTGTACCGCTGCCAGCAATCTTTAGATGGATAAAGAAGGCAGCGACACCCGCGACGGCCAGCACCATGGCAACTATGCCGACGCGCAGGAGCCAGCGCGGCCCTCCCTCCTCCATCTCGGTATGTTGCATCGATTGCCCGCCATTCGATAAGAGCGGCGCCACCCCACGACGACCATTTGGTTACAATATGTCTAGCAGGTTTAGACCGAACGGGTCAAGGCAAAACCGTATCTGTAACATCCTACAGCTGCCTGCTATGATTGGCGCTAACCTCAATGTTGCCGCTTCAAGAGGCGCCTGTACGACCATGAAAGGACGTCACAATGGCTAGGATCCACGGCGGCGAGATGCTGGTGCGTGTTCTGGAGCAGGAAGGCGTGAAACAGATCTTCGGACTGCACGGCGGCAGCGTCGACCCTGTCTTCCAGGCCTGCGCCGCCCACAACATCGCCATCTACGACACCCGTCACGAGGCCGCCGCCGGCCACATGGCCGAGGGCTGGGCGCGTCTGACCGGCGACCCGGGCGTGGTAGTGGTCACCGCGGGCCCAGGCGTGACGAACGTTGTAACGCCTGTCGCCGACGCCTTCGTCGACGCGGTGCCGATGGTCGTCGTCGGCGGCCGTCATGCCATGCGGGACGAAGACCGGATGCTGCTCCAGGACTTCGACGGCCGTGCCCTTATGCAGCCGATTACCAAGTGGTCGCGCACGGTCACCAATCCGGCCCGCATCGGCGAATACACGTCCATGGCCTTCCGGGAAGCGAAACGCGGGCGCCCGGGCCCGGTCTTCCTTGAGATTCCAATGGACGTGCTGCAAACGAAGGTCGAGGAGGAATCGGTCTCCTTTTCGTCCATGTCCGATTGCGGCTGTCCGGCTCCTTCGCCGGAAGCGGTGGAACGGCTGCTTTCCCTGCTCGGCGAGGCTAAGAGACCGCTGATTGTTGCCGGACGCGGCGCCTGGTTCGCCGGCGCCGGCGAGGAACTGCGCCAGTTCGCCGAGAAGACCTCGACGCCGGTTGTCGCCAACGGGCCCATCCGCGGCGCCGTGCCCGAAGAGGGTCATCCGATGGGGGCGGGCAGCCTGATGACGCTGGCCGTCCTCGCGATGCAGCCGGAGAACGCGCCTGACCTCGTCATCCTGCTCGGCGCCCGCGTCGGTCTGTTCCTCGGCGGCGGGGCTTGGCTGCCGGCGAACGCCAAGGTCGTCCAGATCGACATTGAAGGGTCGGAGATTGGGCACGGGCGAAGCGTCGACCTCGGCATGGTCTGCGATTGCCGCGAGGCCTTGCTGGCGCTAATCAGGGCGTCGGACGGCCGGACGTTCCCCGACCGCGGCGCCTGGTCAGCCACTCTGAAGGTCGCGCAGAACGCCTGGAGGTTCCTCTACAAAGAGGCCCTGGAATCGGACGCCAGGCCGATGCACCCGCTGCGCCTGATGCGCGAGATAGATCGCTGCCTCGGCGACGATGACGTGCTGGCGGTCGACGGCGGCGAGACCTTCGTCTGGATGCAAATGGCTTCAACGATGAACAAGCCGGGCCGCTTCATCTCCTACGGCTATCTCGGCTGTCTGGGTGTGGGCATTCCGTTCGGGCTGTCGGCGAAGATCAGGCACCCGGACAAGCGTGTCCTCGTCGTGACCGGCGACGGCTCCGTCGGCCTCAACTTCGCTGAGTTCGATACGGCGGTGCGACACAAGCTGCCAATCGTTGTCGTGGTAAACAACGACCAGGCCTGGGGCATGGTAAAGCACGAGCAGGAGCTGCGAGGCGGGAAGGTGCTGGCTTCGGAGTTGGGTCTCGGTCCGCTACGACCTGGCAGCGGAAGGCTTTGGCGTCTACGGCGAGCTTATCGACGACCCGCTGGACCTACCGGCAGCTTTCGAGCGGGCCTTTGCCTCGGGACGTCCGGCCTGCTTGAATGTCATGGTCGACCCGACAGCTGTGTCGCCGGTAACCCAGGCTTCGGTCCTGGCGGGCTAGCGCTGCATCTCCCGCACCATCTCGGAGAGCGGCCGTCGAGGGGTGATGAAAGGCGACTCGCCGGAGTAGCCGACGGCGAGCATGGCCACCGGCACGTGGCCCCGTGTCGCTCCGATGATCTCCTCCACCTCTCGCGTCCGAAAAGCGCCGATCCAGCAGGCGGCGAGACCGACGTCGTGGGCGGCGAGCTGGGCATAAGCGCAGGCGATGGTCGCGTCCTGGATGGCGTAGAGGTTTTCGCCGCGGCGCCCATATTTCTCGCCTGATCGATAAGGCTCCGCTATGAAGACCAGAATGACCGGCGCTTCCGCCACCCAGTCCTGACCGCCCGTCACGCCAGCCAAAGCACCGCGGACCTCCCGCTTCCGAGCGACAAAGATGGAATATGCCTGCAGGTCGCCGGCGGAAGGAGCCCGGCTCGCTGCGTGCAGGATCGCGTCCAGCTTCTCCTGCTCTACCGCCTTTTCCTGATAGGCCCGCGTCGAATGCCGTTCCTCGATGAGGCGCCCGAATTCCATCCGCTACGACTCCTCGCGATGTTTCGCCTCGGCGCGGGCCCTGGCCTGCTCACGGAGGAACTTGGTGATCGGCGCCGGCTCCGGCGGATGCCATGCTTTCGACCAGTAATCGAACTCCGGCCACACGTACGGCAGATCGACGATTGTGTTCGGCTCCGTCATCTCCGCCATTGCCTTCAGCGCATCCCGAATCACCTTGAACTGCTCCTCGCGGTCGCCGGCATGCCCAAGCGGATGCCCGAACGGGAACTCGACACCGACGATCCGCGGCGTGCCTACCGCCTGCGCCAGGTAGGGCGACATCGTGACCAGGACAGTGCTAATACCCACCGACTCGATTGCGCGCGCCAGCACGGGCGCGTACCGACAGCACTCCGGTCAGACGGGGGTGAGGAAGGCGCAGTCGACCTCCTCGTCCTTCATACGCTGCGCGATCTCCGGGCCGTAGCGCTGGGCCCATTCGTCGTTCGACTCCTGGTAGCCCATGACCGAGTAGCTTGTCGGCGCCAGCGAGCCAATCTCGCCCGCCGCTTCCAGCTCCAGGAAGCGATGAACGGGAAGAGCGATGTCCATGTCTTTCTCGATGTCGGCCGGGTTCACATGCAGATGCGCAACGCCCACTTGCTCCTGACGCACGTCGCGGGGAATAGACCGGTACGTCGGGTCGCCCCAGGTCGGCTGTCGCCGCTCCCGGTCCAGGTCGAACGGCTCCTGCTCCCCCTTGAGATAGACCCCGGCAGTGCTAAGGAGCGAAAAACGGCACTTGTCGAGAGGTTTCGCTAGTGGTGTCCAGGGGACGGGCTCACGCTTGAGGCTCAGGTTGCGATAGTAGTTGGCCAGCGCCAGCGGCATCCACCTGAAGCTGTCGACAGTCATGCTTTCACCTCCGAAGACGACGAAACCGATAACGTTTAGATTCCCATCACGCGACGCGCGTTCTCGCCCAGGATGAGCCGCCGCTCCTCCGTCGACAAGGTCAGCGCTTCGATTCGCTCCAGGTCCCGCAGCGGATGGAACCACGGCCAATCCGAGCCGAAGAGGATGCGCTCCGCTCCGAACTGCCTTACCATCGCCACAATCTCATCATCGCTCATCTCAGGTGGCCAAAACATGCCGGTGATGACGCTAGAACTATCGAAGTGGATGTTCGGGAACTCCTCCGCCACCGCCAGCGACTCTTCGATGTACCCTTGCCCCATGTGCGCCAGCACGAACCGCAGCTTCGGGAAAGCCTTGAGGACCCGTGCAAATGCCTTTGGCCGCGAGAAGTCCGACGACTCAGGGTCGGCCGGAAAAACGCCTCCGTGCGACAGCACCGGCATCTCCAGCGACTCCGCCTCCGCGAAGACCGGCCACAGGTTCGGGTCGTCCGGGTTGAACCGCTGGCTCGAAGGGTGAAGTTTGATGCCGACCGCGCCCTGCTCCCGGCAGCGATGCACCTCCGCGACGGCGTCCTCCGGCCCCATCGACGGGTCCAGGCTGATGAACGGGACGAGACAGGGCTGCTCGCGCGCCGTCTGACAGGTCCAGTCGTTGCGGCGCTTCATGCGCTCGATCATCTGCCGCGCCACGTCTTCGATCGGCCCTTTGCCTGCCGCTAGCGCCGCCTCGCGCATATCGGCGACCGGCGTCATGTTCATCATCGCCGCCTTGTCGATGCCGCCGACCGACATCAACGCCAGTAGCTCCTGGACAGTACCCGCGCAGCCGCTCATGTTCATCCCGCCGGTCGCCTGCAGCCCGATAGCGGCCGTGGGATAGGTATGAACGTGGGCGTCGATTACGTCATAAGGCATTGTTCAGGCCACGACAGCGACGTCTTCGCGCGGCGTTTCGTCCGGTGCGCTCCCGCCGCCCTCTTCCGCGAACTCCTGCCAGACGCGCCAGGCGAACCACAATGCCAGAGGTAAGAAGACGATGGCAACGCCGATGGCGCCGCCCGGACGCGGAAAGTTCCATGGGTCTAGGTTGCCGCTCTTTACGACATATCGCCGAAGCACGTCGTACACTGCCGCGCCGCTTCCCGCCAGGAAGACGATCGTGGAGCCCGCCAGCCCGAGCAGGTTATAGGTGCGCGAGATCTGCCGGATTCCGGGCACGCGTCGCTTTCGCAGTCCCATAGACGCGACGCCGTGGATCGCAAACAGCGCCCCGCCGATGAATACGAGCGTGATGCCTATCGCCACATCGTCACGGATGTCCCGGCCGGACGGGTCAACCATCTGGCTTCCGCCTTGATAGTACTGTTCCTCGTTCGTGTTATAGGCGAAGTCCCGGCCCGCAACCTGCGCCAGCCCCGCCTTCAGCAGCAATGCGCCGCCCGCCGCGAAGAGAAACACAGAGACGAACATCGCCGCGTAGACGTATCCCAACATGATGCCGGGAAAGGTAACCCCGCCCGTGCTGCGGGCCCTTACGACCGTCACGATTGCGGCGATAATCAGTCCGATGATGATTACCGGTGGCAGGAGACCGAACAGCACCCACATGAAAGACCTCCTTGGCTACTCGAACCGGCCCTCCGCGGCCATCACGGTATTGTACAGCAGCATCGTCACCGTCATCGGCCCGACGCCGCCGGGCACGGGCGTTATCGCCGATGCCTTCTCGGCCACCGCCTCGTAGTCCACGTCACCGACCAGCCGCCAGCCGCTCTTCCGCGTCGCGTCCTCAACCCGGTTGTTGCCGACGTCGATGACCACCGTCCCTTCGCGCACCATGTCTGCCGTAATCGCACGCGCCTTTCCCATTGCCGCCACCAGTATGTCTGCCTGGCGCGTCATTGCTGCCAGGTTGCGCGTCGCCGTGTGGCAGACGGTGACGGTCGCGTTCGCGCCCGGCGCCTTCTGCATCAGGATCGCCGCCAGCGGCTTGCCGACGATGTTCGACCGTCCGCAGATGACGACGTGCTTGCCTGATGGGTCGTTCCCCGACCGCAGCAGCAGTTGCTGAATGCCCGCCGGTGTCGCCGGCTTGAACGTCGGCTCGCCGCGCAGCAGCCGCCCGATGTTCGCCGGATGGGATCCCGTCGACGTCCTTCATGGGGTCAACGGCGTTGATGACCTCGTTCTCGCTCAACGACTTCGGCAGCGGCAGTTGAACGAGAATGCCCTGCCACGTCGGGTCGTGGTTCAGCTCCCACACCTTCTCGATGACCGCGTCCTGCGACGTCTCGGCCGGAAGCTGAAACGTCCGCGAGTTGATGCCCACCTCAGCCGCGCCCTGGTTCTTGGAGGCGACGTAGGACATAGACGCCGGGTTGTCGCCGACGAGCACGAACGCCAGGCCAGGCGTCACGCCCTTCGCCTTGAGCGCTTCGACCCGCTGCCTCAACTCCTCGCGTATCTCGCGTGAGATCTCCCGTCCGTCGATGATCTTTGCCGTCATCGGTTGCCTCCTGGCGGCAGTATACCAAGCGCAACATGTGTCGCTCCACTAAAAAGGCGAGGCCGCCCCCTCTCTGGAGACGGCCTCGCAAGTATCCCTACGTCGAGTGGGCTGCTAGTAGCCTTCAGTCCACGTGAAGCGACGCGTGTAGTTATTCACGTTGCTGTTCTGGAAGGTGCCGCAAGCGTTATTGTGACAGGCGGAGGCCGTCGGATACAGCGGGTCGTCATAGTCTGCAGAAGCGCTATAGGGGAAATAGTCCTCATGAACGTGACTTCCCGTGGTGCTACAAAGGGCACTGTCATCGACAGTGCTGCCAACCCGCCGGTTTGTATATTGAGTCTGTGGATAGGCGCGGCCCCAAATGGGAAAGTCCGCGGCATTGTAAACGTTTACGTGGTCGTACTTCGGAATAGCGCGCAGCCCACCGCTCGTACCTTCCAGCACCCAGACCCCCATGATCGCGCAACCATCCTGTGCAGTCTGCTGCTGAACAGGTAGACCGCGAGCCACTTGAATGATACCCCCGGTGTTGCTCGTGAAGTTGTAGCTCCGATAGTACACGGGATTGTTATATCCCGCGCCGTCTTCCCAATCGAGAGCAGAGTTCGTATTGTACGGGTAGAGGCAAGTGTCGTGCCGACCGCAATTCAAATTGGATCGTGACCCCCAGCTCAATGTCGGCGGCTGCATGTATATGGTAATTGCGTCTCCTGTGCTGGCGTCACTCGTACCCGGGAGAGGCAACGCTAGGCCCATGAGAAAGCCTACGACCACCGCCCCAGCGGCAATCCAACGTACTGGCAACATCGCACTCCTCATTTGCTCGCCTCAGCTACAGCTTCGGCTACGGCTAGCGCGTCCGTTTCTGACAGGTTGAACACCTAAACCCCCGTCACGCCGAAGGGTTCAGGGAAAAGAACGTACGAGATTTGTGCCAGCCCGTCGGCCGTAATCGGGCGAATGAAGATGCCCTCCCTCCCCCCAATGTCTTGCACCGACACACGACTACTAGCCACGTCATAAGTCCGCGCCTTGCCAACCGTGCGGCTGATCTGGACATGTCCGGGAATCCCTTCAACCCCCGATACGGAGTAACCCCAGGTCAACGCCGTGACTTGACCGCTGCAAGCTCTAGCTGGCTCCAGTTCCTCGGGCGAATACCCTTCCGGAAGCACCAGCGTGCGCGGAAAATCGAGCGCCGCGGCTTTCGATCTCGGCGCGTCAACACACCCGCCCGCCAGCCGCTGATTAGCTTCGTTCTGCAGATCCTTCGGCCAGGTGTCTTCTGTTGGTCCAATGAAGATACCAAGCAGTTCGCCTACGAATCTGGGTTCTGCGCTCTCACCGGCCTGTCGAGCCTCTATGGTCTTCTCGTTCACTTGCCCCGGTTGTTGCGCCTCCGTGTTGACCGCATGTCCGATGAGTTTGGCCGCGGAAAAACCGCTTGCGCCGAGGACAATGACAACGCCCGTCAACAGCAATATGCGCTTGATCTTCATCTTCTGCTCCTCACTAACGCTACAGCCAACTGCCGCACAGAATACAGCCTAGTCTTCCGCGATTTGCGCCTCCTTGCCAGCCACTCCCTGCTGGTGCGGCTCTAGAGCGGGCATGTCGTTCTTGTTCGTTTGAGGCAGAAGGAGCTTACACTCAGCGGCTTCACTTGTCAAGGGGTTACGCGTATGACTTTCTTGCGTCTTCGATGGGTGTTATCGACACGAGAAGCACATCCTGGCTTAACGCGCCCGTGTTTGCCTTGACAGCTGTTCGGTGCTTGGTACCTGTGCTAGAATTGGGGCTCCATGACAACCCTTGCCGTCGGCGTCGACATGGTCGAGATCGCCCGCGTCCACAGACTCCTCCAGCGCCACCGCGAGCGCTTCCGCTCCCGCGTCTTCACGCCCGCCGAGCTCGCCGTTTGCCGCGACCGCCCGCACCTGCTCGCGGCCCGCTTCGCCGCCAAAGAGGCCACGATGAAGGCCCTCGGCACCGGCATCCGCGGCGTCGCCTGGCGCGAGATCGAGTGCCTGCCGAACCGGCGCGGTAAGCCACTACTGTTTCTCTACGGACGCGCCCACAAACGCGCCCAGGCCCTTGGACTCGCCGGCCTCGACGTGAGCCTTACGCATTCGCGCGATTACGCAGTGGCAACGGTGGTCGCCCTTCAAGAGGCGCCGCCGGAGGACCCGCAGGCCGAACGCCGCTGGCTCATGGAACGTCTTCAGTCCGCTCAGTAGCAACCGTCAGGGAAGGAACCCGCCATGAAGCTCGTAACCGCCGACCAGACCCGCACCCTCGACCTGCAGGCCACAAAGGCGGGCGTCCCCGTCGAGAAGCTGATGGAGAACGCCGGCCTGGGTGTTGCCGAACAGGTCCGCAGCGTCCTCGGCACCGCTAAGGGACGCCGCATCGTCGTCCTGGCCGGCCCCGGCAACAACGGCGGCGACGGTCTGGTGGCGGCCCGCCACCTGCAGGACTGGGGCGCCGAAACGAAGGTCTATCTCCTTACCAAGCGCCGCGCCGGCGACGCCAACATGGCGGAGGTCGTCAAGCGCGAGATCGACATCGCCGACGCCGAGGACGACCCCGACTTCGCCGCCTTGGACCGCTTCCTCTCCGACGCCGAACTGATCGTCGATGCCCTCCTTGGCACCGGCCCGCAGCGGCCCATCGAGGCAAACCTGGCCGCAATCCTCGAGCGTGTCCGCCGTCTCCGTGAAGGCCCGCAGCCGCCACGCGTCGTCGCCGTCGACCTGCCGACCGGCGTCAACTCCGACACCGGCACCGTCGACCCCAAGACCGTCGCCGCGGACCTCACGGCAACCCTCGGCTACTCGAAGGTCGGCCTGCACACGCTGCCCGGCTCCCAATACGCCGGCCGCGTCGAAGTCGTTGACATCGGCCTGCCCGCCGACTCCGACGCCGCTCTCAAAGTCGAGCTCATGACCGACGAATGGATTGCCAGCCTTCTGCCACAACGCCCACTGGAGTCGAACAAAGGCACTTTCGGCCGCGTGCTCGTGGTCGCCGGCTCCGAGAATTATATCGGCGCCGTCCGGCTCTCGGCCCAGGCCGCCGGGCGCGTCGGCGCCGGACTCGTGACCGTCGCCTGCCCGCAGTGCATCCACGCCATCGTCGCCGCCGGGCTCACCGAAGCGACCTACCTTCCCCTGCCGGACAAGGACGGCGGTGTGTCGGAGCGCGCCGTGCCCGAGGTCCTCAGCGTCCTGGAAGGCTACGACGTCCTGCTCATCGGTCCCGGCCTCGGCGGTCGCCCCAAGACGCTGGAGTTCGTCCGCACCCTCCTCTTCTCCCTGAAGGAAGGTACGCCCGTCGCGACCCTGGTCGACGCCGACGCCCTCAACACCCTTGGCGGCACTCCCGGCTGGGCAGCCCGCGTCAACGCGCCACTAGTATTGACGCCGCATCCCGGCGAGCTGCATCGCCTGACCGGCAACAGCGTCGCCGAGATCCAGAGCGATCGACTCACCGCTGCTGTCTCCAACGCTCTTGCCTGGCGACAGACCGTCGTCCTAAAGGGCGCGCATACGGTTGTGGCGATGAGTGATGGACGCGCCGCCGTCAGCCCCTTTGCCAATCCAGCCCTTGCCAGCGCGGGCACCGGCGACGTCCTTTCGGGCGCGATAGCCGGCTTCCTGGCGCAAGGGCTCGATCGTTTCGCGGCGGCAAGTTGCGGCGTCTACGTCCACGGGATGGCCGCCGAGCTAGTCCGCGAGACGTTGGGAGATGCCGGTCTCCAGGCCGGCGACCTCCTCCTCGAGCTGCCGCGCGCAATTCACGCCTTGAAAACGCAGCCGCTGTCATCAGTCGAGAAGAAGCCGTCCCTACCTCGTCGCCGCTCGACCTAATTGCCGCCTGCTTGATTGTTCCGGGTTGGGTCCGTTTCCGCAAGACCAGGCCTCTCTTCCCACGTCCCACCCTAGCTTTGTCATCAAGGAAGAGGACGTTCTTGTCCCCGGCGCCGTTCGCGAAAACGCAGCGGCGTTTACCGCGTCGCTTTCCCCTTGTCTCATCCACGCGTATTATCCCCATAGAACCGCCCGGATCCTTCCTACTCGACCTAACGGAGCTTGACCTTGCCGCACCCTCGCCAACGCACGCGTCCTCGCTGGCGCCTCCGACGCAACCCGAACGCCGGCAACCTTCGCCTCAGCCATTACCCGCCGCTCGTGCAGCGACTCCTCGAGTGTCGCGGCATCGCCACCCTGGGCCAGGCCGGCGCCTTCTTCGACGGCTACGATGAGTGCGACCCCTTCGCGCTCCCCGACATCGAGAACGCCATCGCCCGGCTCGCTCAGGCCGCCAGGTCCGGCGAGACCCTTGCCGTCTTCGGCGACTTCGACGTCGACGGCATCACCTCCGTCGCCCTTCTCACCGAGGCGCTGCGTTCCCTTGGCGCCCAGGTCATCCCCTATATCCCTGACCGCTTCGATGAGGGTTACGGGCTGAACGCGCCCGCCATCTCCCGTCTTCACGCCCAGGGCGCGACCCTGCTTGTCGCCGTCGACTGCGGCACCAGCTCCGTTGAAGACGTCGCCCACGCGCGCTCCTTGGGCATGGACGTCGTAATCGTCGACCACCACCTGCCGGCCGAACGCCTGCCGGATGCGCACGCGCTCGTGAACCCGAAGGTGTCCGGCTCCAATGGATGGGAACTCGACCTCGCCTCCGCCGGCCTGGTCTACTACCTCCTGATCGCCCTCTACGACGCCCTCAGCAAGCCGTTCCCCGAGCAGCGCTTCCTCGACCTCGCCGGCCTCGGCACCGTCTGCGACATGGCGCCGCTTCATCGCGCCAACCGCTCCCTCGTCGTACGCGGCCTCAATGCCGTCGGGCAGAGCGAACGCTGCGGCCTTCAGGCGCTGATGGCTGTCGCTGGCGTCGACCCTTCCCGCATCGACACCGAAGCCCTCTCCTTCATGCTCGGCCCGCGACTCAACGCCGCTGGGCGGCTGGCCCACGCGCGCCTTAGCCTCGACCTCCTCCTCTGCGACGAACCGGATTCCGCCTTCGAGATGGCCCGCCGGCTCGACTCCCTTAACCGTCAGCGGCAGCGCCAGACCGCAACCGCATTCGACCTCGCCTGGGACCTGCTACCGGAGGACGGCGATGTGCCACTGGTTATGGTGGGTCACAGCGACATCGCTCCTGGCGTAGCCGGCCTCGTTGCCGCGAAGCTGATGGAGGCGCTATACCGCCCGGCTATCGTCTACCAGAGGGGCGAGAGGCAGAGCAGCGGCAGCGGCCGCAGCATTCCCGAGTTCGACCTCGCGGCCGCCATGCGCGATTGCGGCGACCTCTTCCTGCGCGTCGGTGGGCATCAGATGGCTGCCGGCTTCACCGCCGACAACGAGCACCTGCCGAAGATCAAGGAGCGGCTAGTCGCCTACGCCGAAGAGCGTCTTGCCGGTCTCGACCTGGCGCCCGTCATCGAGGTGGACGCGGAGGTTGGACTGCGAGAGGTTGGCCGCGAGGAGATTCGCTGGTTGGGGAAGCTGGCGCCCTGCGGCGTCGGCAACCCGGAGCCCGTGCTGTTGAGCCGCGGCGTGACAGTCGTCGAGAGCCGCGTCATCGGCAGCGACCGCAAGCACCTGCGACTGAAGCTGAAGGACGGTTATGCGACCTGGCCCGCCATCGGCTTTGGGTTGGGCGACGTGCGCGTGACGCCGGGGCAGCGCGTCGACGCCGTCTTCTCCCTATCGCGCGATCGGGACGGCTCCCTCCAGCTCACCATCCACGACCTCGCGCCCTCAACCTAAAGTCAGGTCGCGGGCTGCGCGAACAACCTCTTCTGGGGACTCCATCGGCAGCAGGTGGCTCGCTTCCGGCAGCGGACGGTCCTCCGCCTGCGGCAGCCAGCTCGCCAGCTCCGGCGCCGTCACCGATAGCAGCCTCTCCTTCGACAGCCCCCTCAGCACTATCGCCGGCACGTCCGCGTGCGCTATCTCCGGCCACAGGTTGTAGGCGAGCGTCTGGCGGTAGATCTCCGCCTCTGTCTCCGGCGCGCACTTCAGCGACACCCCTTCGGCAGTCTCCCGTACACCCTCCTGCACGTAGAGGTCGAGCATCTCCGACCGCCACTTCGAATACGCCGGCTTCGACGCCAGCCACTCGCGCATGGCCTGCCTTGACGGCCACGCCCGCCGCCGCCTCTTCGCGCCGTAGAGGTCGCTCGATGCCGACGCCTCGGGATGATGGTAGAGCGGTTCGGGCAGGATCACCGGGTCGGCCAGCACCATCGCCCGCACCAGCTCCGGATACCGCGCGGCGCACATGGTAGATAACGCCCCGCCGACGGAGTGCCCGACCAGCAAGGCCGGCCCCAAGTCAAGGGCCCGCAGCACATCCGCGACGTATTCCGTCGAGTTGGTCCCAGCGGTAATCCGGCGCCGGCTCACTGTCGCCGTGCCCCGGCAGATCGACGCCGACGACGTGCCCGCGGTCCGCCAGCGCAACCGCGATCGGATGCCACATCGCCGCCAGGTAACCGTTCGCGTGTACGCAGAAGACCAGCGGCCCGCTGCCGCCCCAGTCGAGGGCATGCAGTCGCAACCCCCTGACATCAATACAGACCTCGCGCACTCCCGGCAGCCGCATTCCACAACCCTCTAATCGGAGTCTATGAGTGACGGCGCACCCCCGTCAATCAATCAAAAGGGGATTGCAAAAGGGAGTCTGCTCTGCCAGAAAGCTTAGGGATCGCCTGAACTTCTTCTTGAATGATTTCCCTGATCGGGCAGACCGGACCAGAAAAACATCCTCTGGGCTACGGGGCGGGTCGTCGGACCGCCTAGCCGTGAATTTCCACCCTCATGCCCGGCTCCCCGAACAGCCAGAAGTACTGCGCGTCGTGAAGCTGCAGCCCCACGCAACCGTGGCTCGTCGGGGTGTTCCCGTACACTTCCTCCGGACGCCAGTAGTTCAGGTGGATGGCATCGCCCAGGCGGTCGAAGTATTGGGTGAAGAGCACGCGCTTCACGTCGTACGTAGCCTGCTGGGGCGAGTACCCTGCCTGCGAAGCCGTCATATCAACCGAAGCCACTCTGCCGTCCGGCTCAATCTGATCGCTTCCCAGCGGCGTCGGGAAATCCGGGCTGCCAGTCGTCGCGAGCGCGATCTTGATCGCCTGGTTGCCGATCATCGCGCTGACAGTCTGGTTCGTCAGGTTGACGTCGATCCACTTCTCCTGGCCGCCCGGATCGATTGTCGGCGACGTCTCGTCCGCTTGGAGCGTGAACACGAATGCGCTGTACACGTAGCTCCCGTCGTCCAGCTGGTACCAGTCCGTTGTCCAGTCCGGTATCGTCGACAGCCAGTCCTGCGAGCCGACCAGCCAGTTCTCGCCCTTCACCGCTGCGACGACGTTCACCCGCTGGCCATCGTAGAGCGTGCCCGTCTCCGGGTTCACCGTCGAAGGGTCGCTGCGCGTTCGCACGGGCCCGCCGACGATGATGCTCAGGCCCGCCGTGATCTGCGGCTGTATTGGCTTCTCTGTCGCGACAGGCGTATTTGTCGGCGGCGGCGGCACAGCCGTTTCGGTCGGAGGCACCGGCGTCGGCGGCTTCGGCGTGTTTCGCAACCGGTCACAGCCGAAAAGAACGACGACGCTCAGCAGGACAACCAGCAGCAGACTCGTCCTTCGAAGACTCACGCGACAGCCCATCTCCACCTGTTACTCGCCCACGATCTGCGCTATTACGTCACGTCGTCGCGGCCGTATGTCGAAGTCAATATGTACTATCTGCTGCCAGGTTCCGAGGGTCAAGACGCCGTCCACGAACGGCACCGACAACGAAGGCCCCAGCAGCGAGGCCCTCACATGGCTGTGCCCGTTGCCGTCGTGCCAGCGTTCGTTATGACGGTAGTAACGGTCCTTAGGCGCCGTCTCGTCAAACACCTGCTGCAGGTCCGCGACCGCTCCCGGCTCGAACTCAATCGTCGTCAGCCCGCTCGTCGAGCCTGGACAGAACAGCGTGACGACGCCAGATTCGAACGCCCGAGTCGCCGACTGCTCGCGCCACCTCCGCCGTAATGTCCTGCGTGTCGCCGTTTCCCCGCGTTTCCAGCGATATCTTCCTCGTAATCACCATGCCGCCAACCTCTTGTCGACTTCTTACCTCGCCTGCCCCGTGATCTGCGCGTACGTCCATAGCGCCCGCTCCGGGCTGCCGAACGTCGCAATCCCATGGTCCGAAAATACCCGCTCGAACGGCATCTCGCCACCCACCGACGACTGCATGATCGGCTTGCCCGTCCGCTGCGCTATTTCTTGCAGCCCGGCAGCATACGACCCCAGGTCCATCGCCCCCGCTGACCCGCCGATCGCCAGTATGGCGTCGACGCTCGGGTCCTCCGCCACCGCCTCGGTCACGCGATGGTACATCTCGGCCGCGCCGAGCATCACGAGTCCCATGTCGACCGGATTTCGCACACTCGTCCCGGCCGGCGGGATTATCCCGCGTAGCACCTCCTGCGTCCCCGATGCCAGCCGTGGCAACTCCAGCCCGTTCTCCTCGCATGCGTCTGACGCTGAGACCGCCGGGCCACCCGGCCCTGCCAGTATCGCTATGCGACGTCCGCCTGTCTTCGGCACGTGCCGGCAGGCGACGAGTAGGTCCATCAGTTCGTCCATATCGTGCGCCACGAATGCGCCCACCTGACGCAGCATCCCGGTCCAGGTCTCACGCTGTCCCGCCAGCGCACCCGTGTGCGAGTTCGCCGCCTGCGCGCCTGAGCTCGTTCGACCGGACTTCCAAATGACGAGCGGCTTTCGGGGTGCGCACCGCTCCAGTGCCCGGAAGAGTCGCCGTCCATCGCGCACGCCTTCGATATAGGCGCCGATCGCCTCCGTCTCTGGGTCGTCCGCCAGATATTCGAAGAAGTCCGACGCCGTTAAATCGGCCTGATTGCCGATGCTCACCGCTTTGCTGAATGTCAGTCCTCGCGCAAACCCGGATCCCGCTACAAACGTACACAGCGACCCGCTCTGCGAGATGAAGGCCACGTTCCCCGGCTCGCCCGGCATGTTTGGAAACATCGCCAGGCCCGTCTTCGGCACGTAAAGCGCCATGCAGTTCGGCCCCAGAATTCGCACTGGCCGTTTGCCCCGTCGCGCCGCCGCCAACAGCCGCCTCTCCCGCTCGCGGCCTTCCTCGGTTCCCGCCTCGGAGAAGCCCGACGTGAACAGCGCCGCCGCCTTGACGCCTCTGTCCGCGCACTCACCCATTACGCCAATCGATGTCTCACTATCGACGACGAGTATCGCCAGGTCCGGCGTCTCCGGTAACGACGAGATGGAAGGGTAGCACTTCAACCCGAGAATCTCCTCCGCTTTCGGGTTGATGGGGTAGAGCCGGCCCTTGAAGCCGGGGCGCATCAACCCCTGGAGGAAGATCTGGCCCACCTTCGGCCCTCGCGGCACGCCGACGACCGCGACCGATTGCGGCTCGAAGAGGGCCTGCGCTGGGAACTCGTTATACTCCTTCATGACCGTCCTCTGGCCAAGTATTGCGCCGATTATCGCACGAGTACTGGATTGCGGAACATAGTGTAGCAATGATAGCGCTGGGCCTGTCGCTTGTCCGGCCCTTGGCGCGACCGGGCCCGCCTCTTCCCGTTGATGCTATACTCTTGGCATGCCGCACAGCCACATCGAACAAATACCAGCGCTGCGAAGCCCGCTCCTCATCGTCGCCTTTGCCGGCTGGAACGACGCCGCTGAATCCGCGACGACCGCCGCCCGCGTCCTCATTGAGAAGTGGTCGGCTCAGCGCTTCGCCGACATCGAGCCGGAAGACTTCTACGACTTCACCAGCACGCGTCCCATGGTCTCCGTCGGCCCCGACTACCAGCGCAACCTTTCCTGGCCCACGAACTCTTTCTTTTACCACGCCGACCCGGCTCTCGAGCACGACGTTGTCGTCGTCGTCGGCACCGAGCCGCAATTGAAGTGGCAGACTTTCACCACCGAGATCATGGACGTGGCGAAACAGTGCGGGGTCACCGAAGTTCTCACGCTCGGCGCCCTGCTCGCCGACACGCCGCACACGCGACCGGTGCCGCTCATCGGCTTCGCCACCGCCGCTACCCTGCTCGAGCAGCTTCGCGCCCTGGGCGTTGGCCCGACCCGCTACGAGGGTCCGACGGGCATCCTCGGCGTGATCCACGACGCCGCCCGCCAGGCCAGCTTGCCGGCCATCAGCCTCTGGGCCAGCGTTCCGCACTACCTCGGCATCAGCCAGAACCCCAAGGTGGCAGATGCCCTTCTGCGTGTCGTCGACTCCCTGTTCGGCCTGGACCTCGACCTCAGCGACATTGAACGCGCCGTGCAGCGATTCGAGCAGCAAATCAGCGCCATCATCGCGACCAACCCGGAGGCAGAGGCTTACCTCAAGGAGTTGGAACGACGCGCCGACGCCGTCACCGAGGGCCAAACGGAAGAGGGTGCAGAGCCATCAGCGTTGCCGCCAAGCGAATTGCTGATCAAGGACCTGGAAGACTTCCTCAAGCGACGCCGCGAGCAGCAGGGACAGTAGCCCTGCCCTGGCAGACCGCGGTCCCCTCCTGTAGACTAAGCCCGAAATGTACGTTCGTCGCCTTACCCTTGCCGATTTCCGCAACTACCATCAGTTGGAGCTTGACCTTCCGTCCGGCCTGCTGCTGTTCCTCGGGCGCAATGCCCAAGGAAAGACCAACTTGCTCGAAGCCGTCTATCTCCTCTCGACCGTCCGCTCATCGCGTGTGGCCACTGATGTCGAACTCATCAACTGGGATTCCTCGCCGGACGGTCCGCCAATCGCCCGCATCGTCGCTGAGGCCGAGCGGCGAAGCGATTCCGTCCGAGTCGAAATGGCGGTTCGCGGGCCGGACGAAGCTCACAGCCGCGCCGGGAAGCGATTGCGACTCAACGGCGTCCCGCAACGCGCGTCTCGGGTCGTGGGACAGATAAGCTCGGTACTCTTCACGCCGCAAGACCTCGATCTCATCGGCGGCGCGCCTTCCCTCCGACGCCGTTTCCTCGACGTCATGCTCTCCCAAGTCGACGGTCGCTATCTCGCCGCCTCGCAGACCTATGCGAAGGTCGTGATTCAACGGAACGCCCTCTTGCGCCGCATCCGCGACCGCTCCGCTCGCGTCGACGAGCTCGCCTTCTGGGATTCGCGCCTGTCCGAAGCCGGAGCCTATATCGTTGAAGCGCGAACGGCCGCAACCGCTCGCCTGACCGACCTGGCAGCCACCGCTCATCGCGAGTTAAGCGGCGGGATAGAGGAGTTGCGCCTCCTCTACGAGCCGCGCTGGGCGCGCGATTGGTCGGCTGATGACCTCGCCGGCAAGGACCGCGCGGCTCTCGCTGCCGCCTTACTTCAGACTCTCGTGCAGAGCCGTCCCCAGGAGACAGCTGCGGGGGTGACCCTCTGGGGGCCACATCGCGACGACCTGCTGCTGCTCGTCAACGGCCGTCCCGCGGCCGCCTTCGCCTCCCGCGCACAGTGGCGCACAGCCGCCCTGGCATTGCGTCTCGCCGAAGCCCGCTTCCTCCTGGAAACAATGGGCGACCGTCCAATCCTTCTGCTCGACGACGTCCTTTCAGAGATGGATGACCAACGCCGTCACGCCGTACTCGACGCCCTCACGGATTTCGACCAGGTCTGGATTACATCCGCCGAAGAGGAGTATCTGCGCGCCGCCGTGCCATCCGCCCGCGTCTTCCTCGTCCGCGACGGCCGCGTCTCCCTCGACCAACCCTAACCGAGACAGCAGCCCCTGAGCGCGAGGGCTGAGCCGCCTGTGCACCCCCGAGCGACTATCTCCAAACCGTCTGCCGCCAAGTACTTGATGCGGGGAGAGAGGCGTGCTGCCGCAACTGCAAGCGATTGTTGGCTGATCCCACGTCCCACCCTAGCGCCGTTCTTGCGCAAGCGGCGGAAGAAGTCCCTGGGATATTGTGGCCAACGCTTATGCGTCGGCGTCTGTTGGGCGCACTTCGTGCGCCCAACACCGTTCGCCTTCGGGCGGACGCACTCTCTTACTTCGAAAACAGCGGACTCTTCGCCTCCGCCGGCAACATCACCGCCAGCGACAGCGGCTCCACTCGAATCGTCCGCGGCGAGAACGGCAGTATCTCCCCGTCCACCTGGCAATCCAATGACGACGATGCCCCGATCTCTATCGAAGCTACTCGACGGCTAGTCACGTCTTTCCCCTCGAATCGGTGAGCCACGATCCGCAGCCCGTGTCCCACTGTCTTCCGCAGGCCCCTTCCCTCAAAGACCAGCACATCGAGCAGCCCGTCGTCGACGAGCGCCTTTCGCGTGATGTCGATGACCCCGCCATACGACCGGGTATTTGATGCCAGCAGCCACATCAGATCGCCGCTTATGGTCTCGCCATCGATCGTTATTGAGGTCCTTTCCGGGTCAAAGCGCAGGCTTTCACGCAGTCCATACAGCACGTACGAAGCCGCACCTAGCCGGCGCTTCAGTCCTAGCGGCACTCGCTTCACCACGTAGCCATCGAGGCCAACGCCCGCCATCAGCAGGAAGAAGCGTTTCTGCCCGTCATCCCCTTCGACGACGCCCAGGTCGATCCGCCGTCGCACGCCGTCGCTGACTAGCCGGACGGCTGCCAGCGGCTCCCGCGAGATCCCCATCTCCTTCGCCCACACGTTCGCCGTCCCGCCGACAACGACCGCCAGCGCAGTCTTCGTTCCCGCCAGCCCGTTGATCGTCTCATTGACCGTGCCGTCCCCGCCGCAAGCTACAACCACGTCACAGCCATCCTCTGCTGCTTGATGCGCGAGGACGGTCGCATCACCTGGTCCGGCGGTTCGTTCGATCGATGCTTCCCACCCCCGCGACTCAAGCCAGGCGACAGCCATGTCCAGCTTGCCTGCCAATGGGATTCCTCTGGCAACAGGGTTAACGACAAAGATCGCGCGGCTCACCTGGGAAGCTCCCATCGAGGAAGAGGCATGGTCACGCCCGCGGAGCCGTTCGGGGCAGAGCAAGCCTTTCCATGTCTTCCTCCTTCCCGAGGACGATCAAGCGGTCTTCCGGTCCGACAACCGTCGAACTGGCGGGCCCAACCAGTACGCTGCCGTCTGGCTTTTGGACTGCAAGCACAACCACGTTTGCCCGATCGTTGACGACGTCTTCTAGCGTACAACCAGCCAGGCAAGATTCTGGCGTGGCAACGAACTCAGCCACAATCTGCTGCTCCGGCCGGCGTCCCGTCAACGTGTCGATGAAGTCGAGCACCAGCGGCTGCAACGCCGATAGCGCCATTCGCCGCCCGCCGATCTGATAGGGTGAAATGACTCGGTCTGCTCCCGCCCGACGCATCCGCTCCAGGTTTCTCGGTTGACCGGCTCGCGCCACAACGAATACTTCGGGGTTCATCGCCTTTGCCGTGAGTGTAATGTAGGTGTTGCCGGAATCGGAGTCCGAAGCCGCGAGGAGCGCCTGCGCCCGGCCGATGCCTGCCTCCATGAGCGTCGAATCCATCGCCGCATCCCCTTCAATGAGAAGGAATCCTTTCTGCCTGGCGCGTCCTATGGCCTCAAGATTCGACTCGATGACGACGAACGGTATTTTCCGCTCCTCAAACTCGCCGCCTATCTCCTCGCCCACGCGTCCGAATCCGCACAAGATGTAATGATTCCGCAGCGCATCGATCTTCGATTTCATTCTTCGCACTCCCCAGGCTTCGCCCAGTTCGCCTTCAACGACAACCGTGACGACGCCGACCAGTATGTACAGCGCCGTTCCGACGCCCAGGACGATCAGGAACATCGTGAAGATGCGGCCACCCGTGCTCAGCGGGTGCACCTCCTGGAAGCCCACGGTCGTCACCGTGATGACGGTCATATAGAGCGAATCGATGAAGTTCCAATTCTCGATTTCCGAGTAGCCGATGACGCCGATTCCCAGCAGAATGAGGAGCAGGAGAATACCGTACTCGATCCGTCGCCAGGTGCTCATCCGACTTCTCCCTATCGTGTCGCAGCGGGGATTCCACCGCGATCATGAGTGCTCACACCCTCAGGCGCAAGCATCGCGGTGGACGCCCAATTTGCGGCCATCATATAATGGCAGGGCAATTCGAGCGACGACTTTAAAGGATTATCAACATGACAACCCAGCCAATCTCCCGCGTCGCTGTCGTCTACACGAGCGCGCCGACCGTCCTCACCGATGTCGCCCACGTTATGCGACTCGCCGGCTATGCCGACGCCCTTCCGAAAGATATCGAGACCCTGCTCAAGATCAACATCTCGTGGCAGCACTACTATCCCGCCTGCTCGACGACCCCCTGGCAGCTTGAAGGCGTTATCCGCACGCTGCGCCAGGACGGCTACGAGAAGATCCTGCCGATCCAGAACGGTACCGTCGTCGTCAAATCCCACGAAGGCGAAGAGAAGAACAAGCACAAGGCTGTCCTCGACAAGTTCGGCCTGGAGAGCCTCCATCTCACCGATCAAGACGTCCCCTGGGTCGACTACAAGCCGAAGGGCGAGCTCCTCGTCCTCGACAAGGTCTATCCCAAGGGCCTCAAGATACCCGAGGCGTTGATCGGAAAGAACGTTATCCACCTGCCGACGCTCAAGACCCACGTCTTCACTACCATGACCGGCGCGATGAAGAACGCTTTCGGCGGCCTGCTGGGCTTCCAGCGTCATTGGACCCACTCTGTCATCCACGAGACGCTGGTCGACCTTCTGATGATACAGAAGGAGATCCACCCTGGCATCTTCGCCGTCATGGATGGCACCATCGCCGGCGACGGACCTGGCCCGCGCACCATGCGACCCTACGTCAAGAACCTGCTCATCGCCGGCGCCGACCAGGTAGCCGTCGACGCCGTAGCCGCGAAGCTCATGGGCTTCGACCCGCTGTCGCTGAAGTTCATTCGCCTTGCCCACGAACGCGGCCTCGGTTGCGGCGACCCCGCGAAGATCGAAGTCGTCGGCATGGACATCAGCGAAATCAACTTCGGCTTCAAGGGCAACGAGAACAATCTGGCGAGCCGCGGTCAGAAGCTCATCTACTGGGGCCCGCTAAAGCCGCTCGAAAAGATCCTCCTCAGATCGCCCATAGCCCCCTGGTCGTACTTCGCCTCCAACCTGTACTACAATTACCTCTGGTACCCTCTGGCCGGCCGAAGCCGAGTAAAGCAGGCTTACCAGACAGAATGGGGTAAGCTCTTCAAGAGCTACTAGCTAGTCCGACAACGCCAATTAACGCGGGTGCACGGGCATCCTGCCGGGGGCACTGGGGTGTCCCCAAAAGCGATAAAGGGAAGAACGTTGACCCTCAACAACCTTCGCGTCAAGTTCATCCTCTCCCTTCTCCTGGGGTTGATCGTCGTTGTCGGCCTCATGGCTTATGGCGACTTCTCGGACATCCTGAGCCGTCTCGGCGACTTCCGCTGGGAGTTGCTGCCGCTCCTCCTGGCCCTCTCGATGTGCAACTACCTCATCCGCTTCGTGAAGTGGCACTTCTATCTCCATCAGATAGGCCTTCACGATGTCCCAAAGCTCGAAAGCTTCCTTGCCTTCTTCTCCGGCCTCGCCATGGTCATCACGCCCGGCAAGCTCGGCGAATGGCTGAAGAGCTACCTGTTGCAGGAGATGCGCGGCATCCCCTTCCTGCGGACCGCGCCCATCCTGCTAGCGGAGCGCTTCACGGATAGCGTCGCCCTGCTGCTGCTGGCTGTCGCCGGCTTCATCGTCTTTGGCGAGGCATGGGAGGTTTTCGTCGTGGTCGTCGTTGGCTGCGTCATAGCGATGATCGTCACACGCCACCGTCCGACCATGCGGGCCATTCTCCGCGCCGCCGAACGCATGCCTTTGATATCGCGCTTCGCCACCCGCGTCGAGGACTTCTACGAGACGACCTACACCCTCTTCGCGCCCTGGAGCCTGCTCCTGACGACAGGCCTCAGTTTCCTCTCCTGGGGTGGCGAAGTGCTCGCCTTTTATCTGGTCCTTATAGGCCTGGGTTATCACGGCTCTGGCATGCTACTGCTTCAGGCCGCCTTTATCCTGCCAATTTCGACCCTTGCCGGCGCCGTCATCCTGATAGCCCCCGGCGGTCTGGGCGTTGCTGAAGGTGGCATTACCGGCCTCTTGCAGGTGATCGTCGAAGGCATGACCAAGAGCGTGGCGACCCTTGCCGCGATCATCATCCGCTTCACGACGCTCTGGTTCGGCGTTATAGTCGGCCTCATCGTCCTCGCCGTCACGACGCGACGGATCAGCGCCTCACAACGAAAAGCCGAGCCCGTCACGCCATCGCCCGGCATGACCCTTGAGGAGGGAGACCTCTCGCAATGAGCACGGCCGCCCCCGTGCCCTCGTTCTTCCGTGACCGCGCCTCGCGAGCGGCTATAATCCCCATCGTCTCCAACAGCGTCGTCCTCGCGCTGAAGCTCGTTGTCGGCGTTATCACCGGTAGCATCGCCATCCTCTCCGACGCCGTTGACAGCGCTGAAGACATCGGCGCCTCGTCGTTCGATCTCTGGAGTATCCGCCTGTCGGCAAAGCCCGCCGACCTCGAGCATCCATACGGTCACGGCAAGGCCGAAGGCGTGGCCGCCGCCGCCGAGGCAATCCTGATCGGCATTGGCGGCCTGTTCATCTTCTACCAGGCGCTGACCCGCATCATCAATGGTGAGGCGAAGATCGAAGTGGGGCTGGGCATCATCGCCATGGCTGTCACGGCCGCCGTCAACCTCATCGTCGCCTTCTTCGTCTCGCGCGCCGCCAAGGCAACGGGCTCCCTCGCCCTCGCCGCCGGCTCCCGCCACCTGCTGACGAACCTCGCTCAGGCCGCTGCTGTCATCGTTGCCCTCGCGCTCGTGGGCCTCACGGGCAAGCGCGAGTTCGACGCTGCTATCGCCCTCATCCTGAGCGGCTTCCTCGTCTTCTCCGCCTTCCGGATCGGCCTCGGCGCCATGCGCCAGATTATGGACGTCCGCCTACCCGTCCAGGAGGAAGACAGGATACTGGAGACGATCCTGCGCTACGGTGACGACGTGCGGGGCTTCCACAAGCTGCGGACGCGGCGCTCCGGACGCCAGCGCTACGTGGAGCTACACTTGCTGGTCGACCCCTCGAAGAGCGTCCGCCAGATGCACGACATCTGCGACCACATCGAGAGGGAGATCGTCACGGCGCTGCCCGGCGCGGAGGTCACCATCCACGTCGAGCCCGACGACGGCCGTTACCGCCGTCCGCGCCAGCTCCAGAAGTAGCGTTCTCGAAACTGCGCCCGCTCGCCTGCCGGTTCTGTAAGCGAACACATCTCATCCCACGTCCCGCCCTAGCTCCGTTCTCACGCAAGCGGACCTCCTGCTCCCGGATCCGACAACAAGGCTCATCTCCGAATGTGCCCTTCGTGGCTGCCGCTTGCGGCGTCGTTTCGTGCGTTCGCCGGCGGCGAACGCACGCGGGGCGCCCTTCGGGCGCCCCCAACAAATTCGCCGAGGCCAAAGCCTCGGCCACATTATTCCCCACGGAGCACGGCATGCTTTTGCGCAGCAACGGGCGCTAGGGCGGGACGTGAGAAATCAAGCCTGTTCTTCCGAAGGCAGCAGCGAAAATGGCCTGTCTAGGCCCTAGGGCTCGCGGTGCCCGTTCCCTTCCTCCTCCTCTTCCTCCTCCTCGAACTCCTCTTCCGAGTACACGCCCGTCTCTTGGCCGGCCCACACCGTCACCACGAAGTCCTCCCGGTACGGGTCGTTGCTCATCACCAGCCGCTCGTCGACCTCGGAGATGAGTTCCTGCACGTCGTCCTCCGACGTCCCCGTCGGCACGCACAACGTCGCGTAGGTGATGCTTGGCGCGTAGTGGAGGTCCACCCGCCCAAACTCGGCGCCGTCCGCCTCGATCAGGAACGATTCGGAGTGCTCCGTCCGGCACTCCCGCTCGAAGTTGTAGTCAGGCATCCTCTTCTCCTTCTACGACGGGCGGGTTTGCCCGTTGCCCAAAATCACCCACTTGTAGGTCGTCAGCTCTCGCAGCGCCATCGGCCCCCGCGCGTGCATCTTCTGCGTCGAGATGCCTATCTCCGCGCCCAGGCCGAACTGCGCGCCGTCCGTGAACTGCGTGCTCGCGTTATGATACACCGCCGCGGCGTCTACCTCCGACAGGAAGCGCTCCGCCACGGGCCAGTCGGACGTCACGATCGCCTCTGAGTGCCCCGACCCGTACTTCGCGATGTGCGCCATGGCCTCGTCCGCCGAATCGACCACCCGCACGGCCGCGATGTAGGTCAAGAACTCGTGCCCGAAGTCCTCCGGCTTCGCGGGCACCACCTTCCAGCCCTGCCCGCCGGTAGGCGTGGCCTTCGACCCATTGGACTTCTGCAAAATGCTCAGCGCCGTCGGGTCGCAGCGCATCTCCACGCCCTTCTCGGACCACTTCGACGCTATCTGCGGCAGGAACGCCTCCGCCACGTCGCGGTGCACCAGCAGGCACTCCAGCGCGTTGCAGATCGTCGGCCGCCGCGTCTTCGCGTTGTTGACGATGTTCACTGCCATTGCCAGGTCCGCCGCCTTGTCGACATACGTGTGGCAGACGCCCGCCGCCGCGCTCACCACCGGCATCGTCGCGTTCTCCCGCACCATCGCGATGAGTCCCGGCCCGCCGCGCGGTATCAGCAGGTCGATGACATCGTTCATCTTCAGCATCTCGCGCACCAGCGCCCGGTCCAGCGACTCCACGAGCTGGATCGCGCCCTCCGGCACGCCCGCCTTCGTCGCCGCCTCCGACGTGATGCGCCCCAGCAAAGCGTTCGACCGCGGGCACTCCTCGCCGCCGCGCAACAGACAGGCGTTACCCGACTTCAGGCACAGCGCCGCGATGTCCACCGCCACGTTCGGCCGGCTCTCGAACACCGCGCCGATGACGCCGATCGGTACCCGCATCTTGCCGATGACCAGCCCGTTCGGCCGTATCGTCAGGTCGAACCGTTCGCCGACCGGGTCCGGCAGCTTCGCCACGTTTCGCGTATCCGCCGCGATCCCCTCGACGCGCTTCTCGTCGAGCATCATCCGCTCCAGCAGCTCGTCCGAGAGCCCCGCCTTCTTCCCGTCGGCGTAGTCCGCCTCGTTCGCCGCGACGATCTCCTTCGACCGGGCCACCAGCGCATCGGCAATAGCGTTCAGGGCGTTGTTCTTGGTCTCGGTCGAGAGCGCCGCCATGCGACGTGCCGTCGCCTTCGCGGCCTCTCCCTTCGCTCGTACCTCAGACGTCGTGACAGTCATGATGAAACTCCCGCCGAACCGCGAAGCTGATTCTAAATCGACGACCGAATCTCAGTCACCGTCTGCCGCAAAGCATACACTAGTGAGGCCTACCGATGCACGTTGTGTGTATCTGGAACAGGGGCAGCAGATGAACCAGAGTGGAAGCCGATGGCTGCTAGCTTTTGAATTCCTTCAACGTACGGAGCAGCTTCATCGTTGCGTCATGATCAAGCGCTTCGCCCTTGAAGCGAGCCTCGTACAGCCCCTGCAGGTTAGAGGGCAGCTTTGTCCCTGCCTGGACGAGCAGTATGTAATTCGCACCATAGAGTGCCATGGCGGCGCCGATCTCGATCAGCACGTTGTAGTTGAGAAGGGAATGCTCGGCACCATCCTTGTCGACGATCGTTTGCTCAGCCCCAACATGAATGATGCCTGCGCCGCAGCCGCGCATCTCACCCAGAACCTTCTCGGATACCGGCCTCGCCGTGGTCTCCTTTTCCTCCGAGACAACAGCCTCGAAGTCCCCAAACGAAAGGAGTTCCTTTAACTGGTCGACGATTCTCTTGTTGCTGCCGTGGCTTATATACACCTTTCGGTTCTTTACCAAGGCATCCTTGGGTGCGACTTCCCGTTGCCCATCAGAGGAAAGGGGTGGGGAGCCGAATGCTTGACGGCGATCCGGCACGACAGTTTCTTTGCCCACTAGCGCGCCCTCGTCTGTCGTGGGAGAAGTTCGTTCGCCGGCCACATCCGTCGGCGGTCTCAGGTTCACGAGTTTCTGGCCCTTGATCTCCGTCAGCAGGCCAAGACTCTGAGCGCTCGCTGTGATCAGATGAAGGGTCCGTTCGGTGGATTTCTCCGGGAACCCCATAGCCTCCAGTACATTTCGGCCGATTGTCTCCGAGGGAAGCTTCGAACCGTCGTATTTCGCCAGGAACTCCCTGACAACGCGCGGTCGCATGAGCGCCTCACGTTTCGCCGCAAGATCATCACCTTCCTGCGTCGGGCTCACAACCCGCCGGCCCAAATCGCTCAGTGCGATCAGATCAGCGAATGCCCCGCCATCCGTTAGGCCATAAGCAAGTGCGGCGCCAGCTAAGCTCCGGAACTGTCCCGTCGTCGGCAGGATTCCCAGGGCCCGCGCGACGTCCATCGGACGAGTTGGCTGCTTGCCATACTCGTCGCTGATTGCGTTGGCTACACGGAGAGCCTCATCGAGAGAATGACGAGGCACATCCGATTGGCTCAAATACGTCTTCTTCACCGTCGTCGATTCCACGTTCATCGACCCGGTCTTCTTCTGTGATCGCGCCATTGTCACGCTCCTTCCGTCGCTCTCCACACGATAAGAGCTGCCCAGTTGTTAGCAAGGCTCATAGCCTAAGCCTCCAACTGCTCCATATATATCACATTTCGAGCGTGAGTGGTGAGGAAAAGGCTCACTCGTCTCCTAACAGCCGAGGATGAATGACCTTTGGAGTCCCGTACGCACCAATCGCCTTTCCACTTCTGCTATGCTTCCTTTAGAGCATTTCGCCAAGGAGGGCACCCATGCCGAAGACCTACCTCTTCATGATGGTCTGCCTCGACGGCTTCTTCGAGGGCCCCGACCACGACCTCTACTGGCACAACGTCGACCAGGAGTTCGTCGCCTTCGCCATCCGCCAGCTCGACGACACCGGCACCATCCTCTTCGGCCGCCGCACCTACGAGATGATGGCCGCCTTCTGGCCCTCCGAGGCCGCCGTCGCCAGCGACCCGGAGACCGCGAAGAGAATGAACGAGACCCCCAAGGTCGTCTTCTCCAACACCCTGCGCGAGGCCCGCTGGCGGAACACCACCCTCGTCCCCGGCGACCGGCTGAAGGACACCGTCGAAGCCCTCAAACGCAACGAGCAGAAGGACATCGCCGTGCTCGGCAGCTCAGACCTGTCGGTCAGCCTCTTGCGGCTGGGCCTCCTCGACGAGCTTCGCATCATGGTCAACCCGGTCGTCCTCGGCGCCGGCAAACGCCTCTTCGAAGGCATCGACCGCCCGCTCGACCTGCGCCTCTACGCCGCGCAGACCTTCACCTCCGGCAACGTCTTCTTGCGCTACCAGCCAAAGAACAGGCGGCGATGACTGCGAAAATGTGGGGAAGCGATGGGTGTGGTCGGTAGCTAGAGCAGGACGAGGTTGTTCCGGTGGACGACCTCTGCCCCGAAGTCGTAGCCGAGCGTCTCAGCAATCAAGTCAGAGCGCTTCCCGCGGATAGCCTCCACCTCATCCCGGCCGTAGTTCGCGATGCCGCAGGCAATCCGCTCCCCCTCCGGCCCGCAGATGTCCACCGCTTCGCCGCGCTCGAACGTCCCATCCACCTCCCGCACCCCCGCCGGCAGAAGGCTCTTCTTGTCCCGACGCAGCGCCCGTGCCGCGCCCGCATCAACGACGATCCGCCCTCGGACCGCCAGCCGCGAAAGCATCCAGCGCTTCCGGCTCTCCATCCGGTCCACCTGCGAAGGGAACAGCGTGCCCAGTTCCTCGCCATGCGCCAGCCGCACCAGCACGTCGCGTTCGCTCACGCCCGCGATGACCGCCGCCGTCCCGCCCGCCGTCGCCAGCCGCGCCGCCTGCACCTTCGTCGCCATGCCGCCCGTGCCGCGTTCGCCCGGTCCGGAAGGCCCTGCCAGCGCCTCGACGTCGTCGACGCGTTCGACTCGGCGGATCAGCTTCGCCGAAGGCTCCAGCCGCGGGTCCGCCGTGTAGAGCCCCGCCGTGTCCGTGAGGAGCGCCAGCAGGTCGGCGTCGACCAGGTTCGCCACGAGGGCGGAGAGCGTATCGTTGTCGCCTATCTTTGCGCCTTCAATCTCCTCGACGGCGACGACGTCGTTCTCGTTGACAATCGGCACCGCCCGCAGCTCCAGCAGCGCCAGCAGCGTGTTTCGCGCGTTCAGGTAGCCGACGCGGTCGGAAAGGTCGCGCTTGGTCAGCAGCGTCTGCGCTACGACGATGTCCCGCGCCGCGAAGAGCTGGTCGTAGCTCTGCATCAGGTGGCTCTGCCCCACCGCCGCCAGCACCTGCCGCAGCGGCATGTCCCGACGGCCGCGCCCGGACGGGCGCCAGTCTGGGCTCACGCCTCCCAGCCGCTGCCTTCCCGCTGCAATGGCCCCCGACGTGACGAGGATGACCTCTGCGCCCTCGCCCTGCAGTCGCGCCACCTGCTCCACCAGCGACGACATGGTGTCCATGTCCAGCCGGTCGCCCCCCGCGGTCAGCAGGTTCGTCCCGAGCTTCATGACAATGCGACGGTACCGCAATCCCTTGTCAGCGCCCACAGTCGAATAACCTCTATGCCGGATTATAGCCGCGCTCCTTCCCGTTCACAAGAAAGCCTCCCCGCAGGCGACAGTCCTAAATCTGCGCTCATTGCATGAAATTGCCCTATTTTACCGTTAACTTATTTCCTTCATGCGCGTTATTAATAGCGAGACCGCCGACTATCCATCCCGCTCTTTGTCGAAAGGAGAAAGAATGAAACGCCTGTTAGTCGTAGCCCTCGCGATAGTTGGGATCTTAGGTGCCGGTTGCTTCGTCCGGTTCGGCACTCTGTACGAAAAGGGCGATACAAGTCACTTCGTCGCCTTCGCGACCAACCTGAGCAAAGTCGACGTTGTCTCGGCCAGCGTAGAAGTCGACTTCTACAACAGCAGCAACCGGTTGCTGGACACTGAGTTCGTCAGCCCCTGCACGCGCACGCTCCAAATCGGGAATGATTCGCCGGTCGAAGTCGTCGCCCGCAGCGGCATCGTCGCCGACCACGTCCAGACAAAGGTCCAGTGGCTCACGTTGGGACACAAGACGGTCGCCGACCTCGACGTCACCCACATCGTGATCACGAGGGGCAGCAGCACCTACGAAGTCAACGGCAACATCGATGTCGGCAGCAAGGACCTGTACTCGATCAACGTCTGCGCTGCCCTGCTCGACAAGTACGGCAACGTCGTGCAGGTCGGCAAGATAGCCGCGTCGCCGAAGAACATCGCCAGCGACGGCAGCGGTACCTTCGACGTCTCGATCCCGTACGACAAGACAGCGACGAAGTACGAGCTTTGGATCGACGCCGTAACCCACAGTCCCAGCGACGTCACCGCGCCCGTCGTCATCGGCCCCACATCCATCAAGATCGCGACGCCAACGCCCACGCCGACGCGCACGAAGACGCCGACACCCACCATCACGCCGACGCCAACGGATACGCCCGTACCCCCCACTGCCACATCGAGCACGTAACGGAGGTTTGGGGAACTAAGCGGCGATGATCGCAAGTCCCAAGGAGGGGGCCGGACAGGAAACCGGTCCCCTCCTTTCTTGGCCAGGAGGTTGCTCGCCTGTCGAAGATATGTTACAAGTTCCCGTTGGACATAGGAGGATTGATTCCCCGGTTAACTTCTGTCGTTCAAAAGCGTTATAATCACCGAGACCGCCGAGCTTATCGATCCCGTTCAAAGGAGAAAGTCGAAAGGAGTCGCAATGAAACGTCTGATACTCGTAGCCCTCGCAATCACAGGGATCCTGGCCGCCGGTTGTATCGTCCGCTACGGCTCGCTCTACACGGATAACAACGACACGAGCCATTTCGTGGGTCTGGCCAGCAACCTGAGCAAAGTCGACGTGATCTCGGCTTCCGTGAAGGTCGACTTCTACGATGCCAGTAACCATCTCCTGGATTCCAAAGTGGTTAACCCCTGTACGCGGACGCTGCAGATCGGCAACAATTCCCCATTCGAAGCCGTTCCAAACGACGGCGTGGTAGCCGACCACGTCCAGACGACAGTCCAGTGGCTCACGTTGGGACACAAGACTGCCGCTGATGTTGACGTCAATACCGACAACATCGCGGTCAGCACGGACAGCGGCGAGACCCACATCACCGGCATGGTCGACGCCAACGAGGACCTCAAGAGCGTGAACGTCTGCGCCGCCCTGCTAAACAGCTCCGGCGCTGTCGTCAAGGTCGGCGAGGACTCGGTGGGGACCATCAACGACACCGACAGCGGCCCCTTCGACATCGGCATGACGTCCGATGACACCGCCACCCAGTTCGAGCTGTGGACTGATGGCCTTCGGGTAACCGATCCGACCGCGCCGGTCGTTGTCGGCCCCTTGGCCATCTCTCAGTTCTCGACGGACACCGGCACCCTGAGCCCTAGCGACGACGAGAAGGGAACCGGCGGCACTTTCAACAGCCCGGACAACGCTTTCGCCGACGACGGCGTCTTTGCCACTGTCACCACTACGTCCGCCGCGGAAATCTACGAGGCATACGGTGCCAAGGCCGCGGTGCCCAGCGGCGACACCATTGTCGGCATCGCTGTCCCAGTAGATTTGAAGGTCAATACCACTGACCACGATCCAACGGTTGAGGTAGAGCTGTCATACGACGGTGGCACTACTTGGTTGGCGCTAAGCACGCCAACAAAAGACATAACGTCGACCGATGAGAAGACTTACACCTTCGGCAACTCGACTGAGGACTGGGGACACACTTGGACCAGGACCCAGTTGGACGACGACCACTTCCGCGTCAAGGTGACATTCACGGCGACTACTACGTCGACCAAGTTTAGCCTCGACTGGATACCAGTAATCATTTACTTCACAACCAGCTAGCGGGATCGTATCGAGACCAAGATAAGCGCAGGGCCGGGGATCATCCGGCCCTGTCGTTTTGTCTGAAGAGGGGAAGTGTTAGGCGCGGCGCACGGCCAGCCAGACCTTGTGTCCGTCGATGCTCTGCTCCTCGCGGTAAGCGTCCGCCGGCGGCGCTTCCGCCCGCAGCTCCAGCGACAGTGTCTCCTGACGCACGTACTCGCCGAAGTTCGTCATCACCCGCAAGAGATCCGGCCCGCCGCGGTAGAACGTAACTATCCGGTCGGCGATGTCAAAGCCGGCGCTGCGACGCATAGTCTGCAAACGGTGCACGACCTCGCGCGCCAGCCCTTCATCCACAAGCTCCGGCTCGATCACGGTCGGTGCCGTCACCGCATAGCCCGATTCCATCGCCGTCCGGTATCCCTCCTTGTCGACGGCGGAAATCGACAGCTCGCCCGGCTCCAGCGTCCACTCCCCGGCAGCGACCGGCGTCCCTTCGGCGACGGACCGGGCGACAGTCGACGGATCCAGTTTTCGCACGGCCTCTTCGATCTTCCTTAGCGCGCCGCCGTACTTCGGCCCCAGCAGGGCCGCGTTCGGCCGCACCTGGTAGTCGACGAAACGGCCCTCGTCCTCGACGAACGCCAACTCCTTGACGTTCAGCTCCTCCAGTATCTGCGCCTCCAGCCGCTTTGCCGCCTGCTCCTCGGACCGCGCGCGCACCTTGATGTAGGCGCGGGCCAGCGGCTGGCGCACCTTGATACCGGCCTTGCTGCGGGCGGCGCGGCCCAGGCTGGACAGGCGCATGATCAATCGTGTCTCTTCGTCCAACCGCTCGTCGACGAGCGACAGGTCGGCTTCCGGCCAGTCGCAGAGGTGCACGCTCTCCGGCGACGACACGTCGTGAGAGCGGACGAGGTTCTGGTACATCTCCTCCGCCAGGAAGGGCGCGAAGGGCGCGATCAGCTTGGTTAGGGTCACCAGGCAGTTGTACAGGGTATCGTAGGCGGCGCGCTTGTCGGCGTCGTCTTCGCTCTTCCAGAAGCGACGGCGGCTGCGTCGCACGTACCAGTTCGACAGGTCCTCGACGAACGCTTCGACGCGGTGCGTCGCCGTCATCGAGTCGAAGTCCTCCAGGTCGTTCGTGACGTCCTCGACTAGCTTGTTCAGGTTCGACAGTATCCAGCGGTCAAGCTCCGCCCGCGGCTTCTCGGCGACCGCCGGCAAATAGAGATCGATATTGGCGTACGTGACGAAGAAGGAGTAGGTGTTCCAGAGGGTCATGAACAAGCTGCGGACGTCATCGCCGCTATGCCAGCCGAAGTTCAGGTTGGCAACAGGGTTGTGCTTGCAGAACAGCCAGCGCATAACGTCGACACCCATGCGGTCGGCCGCGTCCTCGAACCAGATGGCGTTCCCCTTGCTCTTATGCATCTCCTCGCCCTGTTCGTCGCGAAGAAGCGCATAGCCGAAGCAGGAGCGGAACGGCTCTCGGTCCTCCATGATCGTGCTCATGGCCAGCAAGGAGTAGAACCAGTTGCGGAACTGGCCGGGAAAGCTCTCCGATATCCAGTCGGCCGGGAACCACTCTTCCCAGTAGGCGCGATTGTGACGATAGTCCAGCGTCGAATAGGGAACGATGCCTGCATCCAGCCACGGGTTGCCTACGTCCGGAATGCGCGAGACCTTCTCGCCGCAGTTCGGGCAGGTTATCTTCACGGCGTCGATCCACGGTTTGTGCGGCGAATGGCCGGCGAACTCGTCCCAGCCTTCCGCCGCCCGCTCTCGCAGTTCCACCTCGCTGCCTATGACCTCGAATTTGCCGCAGCTTCCGCACTCATAGATAGGCAGCGCAAGCCCGTAGTAGCGCTTCTTGGAGATCATCCAGTCTTCCATGTTCTCAAGCCAGTCCAGCTCGCGCGCCAGGCCGAATTCCGGGATCCAGCGGATCTTACTCGTCACGGCCGCTATGCGTTCGCGAAGCTGGTCCATCGAGATGAACCACTCGTCGACAAGGCGGAACACCAGCTCGCTGTCGCAGCGCCAGCAGACGGGATAGCGGTGCGTGTAATCTTGCACCCGGTAGAGCATGCCCTTGCGCTTCAGGTCGTCGAACACCGGCTGCGCTACCTCGCCGACAGAACGCCCGCTCAGCCACCCATAGCCGTCGAGGAAGACGCCGTTCTCGTCCAGCGGCGCGATTACTGCCAGCCCGAACTGCTTGCTTAGCTCGAAGTCTTCCTTCCCGCAGCCCGGCGCTATGTGGACGATGCCCGTGCCCTCGGTTTCGCTGACCTCTTCCCACGGCACGACGCGGTGTTCCACGCCCTCCTGCTTCGGCAGCTCGTCGAAGGGGCCATCGTAGGTCCAGCCCACCATGTCCTTCCCGCGAAGCTCGTCAAGCACCTCGGAGTCGCCCCTGCAACGACGTTTCGACCGCCGCTCGAGCGACGTAGTAGACGTCGTCGCCCTGCCGGACACGAACGTAGGTCAGCTCGGGATGCACGGCAGCCGCAACGTTCGCGGAGAGCGTCCACGGCGTCGTGGTCCAGACGAGCAGGTATTCGTTGGGACGCCCTCTGAGTGGCAGCCGGAGGTAGACGCTGGGATGCGTTATCTCGCGATATCCCTCGGTAACGATCTCGTGCTGCGAAAGCCCCGTGGCGCAGCGTGGGCACCACGGCATGACGTCGTGGCCTTTGTAGATCCAGCCGTTCTCATGGCAGCGCTTAAGGGCCAACCAGATGGTGTAGTTGTTTTCGTCGGAGAACGTGTAGTAGGAATTGTCCCAGTCCATCCAGTAGCCAAGCCGGATCGACTGCTCGGTCTGGACGGCCGCGAACTTTCGCACCCGCGCCTTGCATTCCTCGACAAAGCGAGCGATGCCGAAGTCCTCGATGTCCCGCTTGGACCGGAAACCGCGCTCGCGCTCGACCTCCACCTCGATCCACAGCCCCTGGCAATCGAAGCCGTTCTGATAGCGCTGGCGGTAGCCCTGCATCGTCTTCAGGCGCTGGTAGAGGTCCTTATAGGTGCGGCCCCAGGCGTGATGGACACCCATGGGATTGTTCGCCGTTATCGGCCCGTCGATGAACGACCACTTCTTCGCCGAAGCGGCGTTGCGACGGAGGTACTTTCCGATCATGTCCTGCTCTTCCCACCATCGCAGCCTATCCCGCTCCATAGCCGGGAAGTCGACCTTTGTCGGCACTGGTTTGAACATTCTCACAACTCCAAAAGAAAACCCGCCCCTGCGAAAGGGACGGGCCGAATTCGCACCCGTGGTACCACCCTAATTGTCCGCCTCCGGCAGACCACTCTTTGGGGCACGCGCCATGCCCCTGCCCCCGCTAACGGTGGGCGTTCCGGCCGAGCCTAGTTGGCGCGATTGCCGTTCGGTCGGCAGCTCGGGAGGGATTTTCGGCCGGCGCCGCCGAGTCCGCTTCCACCGCATCGGACTCGCTAGCCGGCGCTACCGGCGTACTCGTCTCCGTCATAGCCTTTCGCAGCACAAGTATAGAGGGCGCCGTGGACGCGCGTCAACGGGATTGGCTGAAAGCGGCGGTCGCTCCCGCTCGTGCAGAAACCGCCTTTCATCCCACGTCAGACCCTAGCACCGCTCCCGCGCAAGAGAGTGACATGCTCCCCGGGAGGGAAAGGTGGCCGAGGCCTTTTGGCCTCGGCGCATCGATTGGGGCGCCCTTCGGGCGCCCCAGCGTTCGCCTTCGGCGAACGCACCGACACCGCCTTCCGAGCATGCCATTCCGCGTTAATCCAGCAGCAGACGCTTAAGCTGAATGCCGCGGGAGTGTTTCGTCCTCTTCGATCCAGACACAGCTAGGGTGGGACGCGGGAAAAAGGAAGGATTTCTACGATCGCGGACGCGGGCGCCGCTGGAGGGCTACAGCTCGGCCGGCTTCGCCTGAGCCCTGATCTTCGTGTAGCAAGCGCTACAATAGACGGGACGGTCTCCCCTGGGGACAAACGGCACCTCAGTCATCATGCCGCACTCCGCGCACGTTGCTGGATGCATTTGCCGCGGCGTCCGGCCGCCGAAACTGGCGAACGCGCCGTACCGCACATAGCCGTCTTCTTCCTCCGTGCTGCGCGCGTTCTTTCGCGCCGCGCGACACGATGGACAGCGCACCGGCTCGTTCTGCAGGCCCTTGCTGGCATAGAACTCCTGCTCACCGGCAGTGAATACGAAAGTGCCGTTGCAGTCGCGACAAACCAGAGCCTTATCGGCGAAACTCAATTACCGTCTCCGTTTATTCAAGGGCCACGCCGTAGGAAGCGGCGCTTAAATGGATTATACGATAGCGCGCAGAGGCAGCGCAAGGCAGAACACGTCAAGTTAAACTCACCTAGTACGGTACTTGCGTCTCCGGCGAGCTCTCCGACGTGGCCGAACCCGCGAACACAACCGAGGGATGCAGCATCGGAATTCGACGCTTCAGTACCTCCATTTCCTCGCTTCGCAGGAACGATGACACTCCAAAGAAGGCGGCTACTCCCAACCCGCTGCCGACGAACAGCGCCAGGAAGGCATCCAGGAGGTTGCCCGTGTTCAAGTGGCCCGACGCATGCAGCAGCAATACCAGCAGCCCCACAACCTGCGCCATAACGATTGTCGCCGCTGCCATCCTCCCGACCGAGCTGACCAGCCGGCCCTCCTCGATGCCACCTAGCTTCGTCCGCAGCGTCTGGAAGAGCAGCGAGAACTCCAGTATCGCACTCAGCGAGAGCGCCAGCCCCAGGCCTCTTACGCCAAACGGACCGACGAAGATGAGGCAGAGCACCAGGTTCACAACCATGCATACGACCGCGAAAGTGACCGGCGTCCGCGTGTCGCTCAGTGCATAGAAGCCGCGACTGAGGATCTCAATCCCCCCTTGCGCGAACAGGCCAATGGCATAGAAAACCAGCGCCGCGCTCGTCACGTTCGTCGACGAAGCCGTGAACGCGCCGTGCTCGAACAAGAAGGTCACCAGCGGCTTGCCCAGGATCATCAGGCCGACGCTCGCTGGCACCGTGAGGAACAGTATTAGCCGTAGGCTCATCGCAAGCGTACGGCGCAGAGCCTCCATGCTCTCCGTGGCCGCCTGCTCCGCAAGCGTCGGGAACACCGCCGTCGAAATCGCCATCCCGAAGAGCCCCAGCGGCATCATGACTATCAGCCAGGCGTAGTTGACGGCCGAGATCGCCTCGTCGCTTATCTGCGACGCAAAGAAGATCGTTACCAGGAAGTTGAGTTGCGCTGCTGCCAACCCCAGCGTCCTCGGCAGCATGAGCCGTGCCACCTCGCGCACGCCCGCGTTCCGCCATTCACCGACCGGCTCCCAGCGCATGCCGATGAGCCGCACTGCCGGCAGTTGGATCGCCAGGTGAATGAACGCGCCGACCACAACGCCAATCGCCAGCCCATCGACGCTCTTCGACACCAGGGCCGCGACGATAATCGACAGGTTGTACATCCAGGGGGCCAGCGCAGGAAAGAGGAAATGGTGTCGCGCGTTGGTTATGCCCATGAACATGCCGCTCACCGAGAAGAAGATCGGCGAAATCAGCATGACCCGCGTCAAGTGCACAGCCAGCGCTTGAATTTCGGCTTGGTTGCCCGTGTCCTTCCCCAGACCCGGCGCCATTAACGGTACGAGGAGAGGCGCCAGGACCAGCCCGATGAGCGCCAGCACCGTCGTCGCGACGAAGACGAGGTTGAGTACCGAGCTCGCCAGACGCCACGCCTCCTCGCGGCTCTGACGCGTGTAGTAGCGTGAGAAGACGGGGATGAAAGCACTTGCCAGCGTCGCGCCCGCCAGCAACTGGAAGATCATGTCCGGCAGGCGGAAAGCGACCCAGTAGGCGCCTAACTCCGGGCTCGTCCCGAAGCTATTGGCGATCGCTACCGTGCGCAGGAGACCCAGCAGGCGGCTGCCTAGGAAACCGATCGCCACGATTACGGCAGCGCCTGCCAGACCCTCGCTGGCTGAAATGGCCTTGCTCTGTCTCATCGGCCCGTTTCCATGCCCTCCCGAGGGATTGCCGCTTCGACGGTCCGGCTCCCTAGACAGGAGATTCACACTCGTCTAATATTACCCCTAGAACATAGAAGGAGCGAGCTATTGACTCATAGCCGATCAGCGGAGAAACGTGTTCGGCAGGCCGAAGAAAGGCGCTTGCGCAACAGGTCGATCCGTGGAGCCACCCGTACACAAATCCGAAAAGCGCTGCCCCTTATCGCCGCCAACCGCCTCGACGAGGCGCAAACCGCTGTCCGCGAGGCCGTCAGCAGCCTCGACAAGGCGGCCGAGAAAGGCGTCGTTCATCCTAACAACGTCGCCCGGCATAAGTCGCGACTCATGCTGAAGTACAACGCAGCCGTAACAGCCGCAGCGACGGCGACGGCAGCCGCCGAGGAGAAGCCGGCTCGACGGGTCTCAGCGAAAAAGGCTGCACCCGCAAAGGCCTCCGCCAGGGGTGCCGCCAAGGCAGCGCCGAAGAAGCCGACGCCAAAGAAGGCAGCCCCAAAGAAGGCAGCGCCAAAGAAGGCGACCGAGAAGAAGGCCCCCGAGAAGAAGGCTCCGGAGAAGAAGGCTCCGGAGAAGAAGCCGGCCGCCAAGCCTAAGAAATCCTGAGAGAGAAGCTCGTCTAGTAGAGGATTGTCCGCGACTGCGCGCGGCGTGCTATCCGCCCGGCGTGCCGCTGAACCCCGTTACGTTCGCATCCGCGCCTAGAATCACGACGATTCCGGCGTTGGCCGTCCGAAGGTCGGTATCCTGGGCTGTCGCCTTGCGCACCGCCGTTGCCGGTACACCCAGCCACTCGGCTATCTTGCCGGTGCTGACCGGGTTCCCGCTGAAGTCGATGATCTGCGTATTCGCTACCTGGCCGGTCGGCGGCGGGTCGCCCGCGATCACGTTCCCCTCCGGAAAGCCCAGGTTGGTCAGAAGGTCGACCGCCTTCTGCGCTATGTCGTTGCCGCTCGCGTCACGCACCTCGACAACCGCCTTCTCGGCAATCAACTCCTGGTCGATGAAGAGCGCGTTGACGATCTTCTGACACCCCTCCTTCGACGGCAACAGTACATCCGCTCCTTCCGGCGTTGTCCAAGGAGTAACGCATGCGCCCAGCGAAAGAGCGCTCATCCGTTCCGTCGGTATCTGCGTGGCGAGATTCGCAAACCCCGTCACCTGAATGTCATTTATGTCCGTAACCACTGTGCTCTTGTACTTCTTCCAGAGGCTAAGGGCGTTCGGTATGGCATTCAACGTGAGTGCCTTGTCCATCACCGCGAAGATGACCCTTTGCTGCCGCTGGATACGGTCCAGGTCACTCGTCGTGTTTCGGCTGCGGGCATAGCCGAGGGCCGTTCTTCCGTCCATGTGCTGCATTCCCGGCTCGAAGTGCAGAGGGAAGTAGTCGCCCAGCAGTTCAGTATCGGAATACGTGGGGTCATCGAGGGCGGTAGGCACGTCTATGTCGATCCCGCCTAGATCATCGATGATCTGTTTGAACCCTTGGAAATCGATTATTATGTAATGGTCTATCTTGATCCCGAGATTCCTCTGTATAGTGTCTTCTGCCAGCTGCGGCGCGCCCCCTGGATAATTGTAAAGCTGGCCAAACTCTAGAGCCGTATTGACGCGTTCATCGAAATAAGTGCCGTCCGCGTTCGGTATCTCCACCCACATGTCGCGCGGGATTCCGAGAATGCCGGCGGTTTTTGCCACCGGATCGATCGTCACTACGATCATTGTGTCAGTGCGCGTGTAGATGTCTCCCTCATTTGGCCGCCGGTCCAGGCCCATAATCAGAATATTGATCGGCCTGTTGCCGAGGGAGTTCGTATTGCCTGCTTCCACGCCCGGAAGCTTCGGGCCGGGTAGAGTGATGTTCGTGCCTGGAAAGAGTATGCTGTCGACTCGGGAAAGTAGGACTAGCGCCCCATACGCCGCCGCCGCGGCGAAGACCAAGACGAGCAACGCCAGCAGCAGTCGGCTCCGATGGCTTGCTTCTGGGGACCGGGGAAGAGGCCGCAGCGGTGAGTGATTCCTTTCCACTCGTCCGAGCGTAACAAGACAGCCGAGAGGATGTCAAGCGGAGTCAGATGCGCGGCCCTGCGGCTCCTCTATTTGGTGAGGCTTCCGGCGCGCCTTTCCAGGCGTATTCCGTGAGAGCCATCAGCCCGCCCGCGACCAGCGAGTGTCCACCTAGGAGCACCGGTATCGGCGCCTTCATCGCCGCCTCCGTGAACTCGCGCAGAAAGGGATCTCTGATCTCCTCGTACCGGCCCAGATCGGAGAGGAAGCGGTCGGCGCGAGACAGCTCCGGCGAAAGTTGTGCGAAGATCACGCGGCTATCGATCACCGCCGCATCCCCCAGCGTTGCCAACTCAGCGAAGAACCTCTCGCAGCCGACCTCCTTCAGATGATATGCCAGCAGTGAACGCGCCTCGCCATGCTCGCGGCCTTCGGCTCGCATGCCGCGTTCCTCAGCGAACAGCCGGATGCGACAGGCAGTCTCGCTCTCGAGGTACTGCCACGCCTGACTGCCGATTCTCCCCGAGAGTACGACTTGCGCCCGCGAATCCGTCAGCAACTTCAGGCAGGTCTCGAAGCGCGATCCCTCGAACTCCGCGCCATCCAGCCACACCTTTAGCCTCGGTCCCGCCCTGCCGATCACCTTCAGGGCAATCAGGTCAGATGGGGTATCGATATTGAACTGAGTGGCAATGCTTCGTGGCAACTCTTGCAACGCGAGGCCGCTTTCCTCGTGGAGGGCACGCGGTAGCAAGTTGTCCCGTGCCGGTGGTTCAGCCCTTAGCAACGCCGCGGCTGGCGCGAACGCTGCGAAGTCGGCCGAGTACCGATTGTTTGTGAGAACGACGTCCCAGGCCATGCCTAGGTAGCGCCCCAGCGACAAGAAGTCGTCGCTTTCCATGAGCGTGGCACTACCTGCGCCCAGGTACACCACGCGTTCCAGTTCCTTCCGGTAGACTAGCTCCGCCAGCCGCGCTCCGAAGTGAAACGTCCGCTCATCCCGGTCGACCTCGACGCCGGCCGGACAGCGGGAAGCCAGTTCGGCGTCATCGGTCGCAAGGATAGCGCCCGCAACACCGCCCGAGGTTAGAACGCGCTCCAGCGTATCCAGCGTGTCTTCCGCCAGCGCTCGTCGAAACGAGTCCTCAACTGGGCTTCCGCCCATGCCGCCGAAGAACATCACCAGTTGCGGCAGCGGCATCTATCTTCCCCTCATCTTGTCCACTATCGCCTCTAGGCCCCGATCGCCATCCGGCTCGGTCAGTCCTCACGCGCAAAGGTGAGCGCCCAAACCGAAGCAGCGCCGCCCTGGACCAGCGCCTTCGCGCAAGCATCAAGCGTTGCCCCGGTAGTCGAAACGTCGTCAATGAGCAGCACGTGCTTGCCCGCCAGCCGGCCGTCCTTGCAGAGAAAGGCGTCCCTCACGTTTACGTGCCGTTCCTGGGCGCTCCCGCTCTGTGCCTGCGACGCCGTGTTGCGCGCCCGCACCAGGCTTCGCTCCTCAACGCCGAGGCCCAAGCGCCGCGCCAGCGAGCGGGCCAGCAGCGCCGACTGATTATAACCTCGCGTCCGCTCGCGTCTACCAAAGAGCGGCACCGGCACGAGAACGTCCATCGGATGCGGCTCTCGCCTGACGAAATCAAAGAGAAGCTCCGCCATCGGGCCGGCCAGCGCCGTTTGCTGCCGGTACTTCAGCCCGTGCACCAAGCCCCTGACTCCGCCCTCGAACACATAGGGCGAGCGGAGCCCCTGGAACGCCGGCGGCGATTCCTCGCACTTTCGGCAGATTCCCAGCGATCCTCCTTGCCAGCAAGCAGGGCAACGCGGCCGTTCGGCCTTCGGCAGCGACTCTCGACAATCGTCACAGATGAATGCCCCCGCTCTCCCGCAAATGGCGCAGCGTGGCGGAAAGAGTAGGTCGACAGCTTTTCTTCCGGCCTTGCTCAGCATCGAGCCAATCATCACGATGTATCCGCGCTTCCGGCCGGAAGTATAGCTTATTGCGGTGGCGCCGTCATGGAGTATCATCGACACATGTAGGACTATTATTGATGCCCTGCGATGAAGGTCCTGCAGGTGCCGAAGACTCGCAAAGAGATAGGATGAACGTGAAAGCGAAGCTCTTCGCTGGCATTAGAGAACTCGCCGGCGCAAGCCGAGTCGCCGTCGACCTGCCGGACCGCGCGACCGTCCCCGACCTCGGGGAGCGTCTAGCCTCCGATTATCCGTGACTCGAACCATAGCTGCCTTCACTCGCCTTTGCCGCCGGCGAAGACCACACCGCGCGCGTTGGTCATCGCTCTCTCGGCGCTCCTCGAGGCCTTCGAAGCCTGCCGCGACGCCACCGATCGCATCAAAGAGGTTGTCCCCATCTGGAAGAAACAGATCTGGGAAGACGGCGAGGCGTAGCCTGAAGAGCACCCTGCCACCGGCTAAGAGGTGATCGTCAACGCCCCCGGCTCCTCGCGCTTACTCACGTCGCCTGCCAGGCGCACTTTTTCAAAGCAGGCGTTGCAGTAGACCGGCTTGTCTAGTCTGGGAACGAACGGCACCTTCGTTTGCTTGCCGCAAGAAGCGCAGACGACTACCGTCAGGGTGCGCTCGTCGCCACCCCTCTCCCGGCGCTTCACCGCCCGACACAGGGGACATCGCTGAGGATCGTTTAGAAGCCCCTTCTCCATATAGAATTGCTGCTCGCCAGCGGTGAACGTGAACTCCTGACCACAATCACGGCACATCAAGGTCCTATCTTCGAGCGCCACGGTTCTAGCCCTCCTCCGGGTTCATTCCCGTGCGGATTCTAACCGGCGTAACAGAGCGGACCGCCGAGCCGAGTATAGACAACCGGCAACGCGGCTGTCAAGATACGATATATAAGCATTCAATTCGCACTGTGTTCGAAATGACGACGAAACGGCAAAAAGTGAGAGGTGCCCTAACTTCGCCTTCGCCGCTTGTGTCCCGCCTCGCTCTCGGGGAGCGGGCTGGCCGGCGGAGTGTTCTGAGGCGCTCCCGGGAGCCGCATTTCGGAGCAGACCGTGGGGTCTCCCAGCAGCGAGGCTATGCGCTCGCCCAACTCGTCGAGCGACAGGTTGGCGAGCGTTTGCGGCGTCGTTACGAGGGTCGGCAGGCGGGTCGTGTAACGGTGGTTCAGTATTTGGTACAACTCATCCCACCAGGGATTGCGACGCCGGAAATCGAGGTCGTCCAGCACCAGCAGCGGCGTTTGGCGGACCTCCTCTATTTCCTCGTAGTACCGCTCGTCGACTTCTTTCCCATTACGGAGGAAATGGAGCAACTCCGCCACTTCCGTGAAGTACGGAGCGTCGCCCATCTGCCGCCGGTAGTTGGTTATAGCCACCGCTAGGTGCGTCTTGCCGCTCCCGCGCGGCCCGGTCAGCATCAGCCATCCTTCCGGCTTCTGCGCGAAGTCGAGCGCAAAGCGGTAGGCGTCTTCCAGCCGGCGACGGTCGCCCACCGGCAGATGGAACCCCTGTGTGTCAAAGCTGTCGAACGTCATGTTGCGGAAGCGCGGCTGGTCGAACATATCCAGCTTGCGCCTTCCCCTGCGGCCACCGGAGGCGGGCTCCAGCTCGAACACGCGGCTGATCGAGGGGTCAGTCAGGCGGGTCTGCAGGCGTTCGTCCAGTTTGTGCAGCGGCCCGCAATTGGTGATGACAGTCGGCAACCGCGCGTTGAAGCGATGATTGATGATCTGTGAAAGCTTTTCCTGGGCCCATGGCGTGCTGCTCTGACCGCCCAGATCGTCGAGGACGAGAACCGGCGCATTGCGCACAAGCTCGAATGTCTCGTCGTAGCCGATATCGCTGTCCGGGTGATACGCGGCCCGCAGGCGGTCGAGCAGGTCCGGCACGATGACGAACAGGGCCGGCCTTCCCACCTCCAGGCACCGATTCGCGATTGCCGCTGCGACATGCGTTTTCCCGCAGCCGCTGGGCCCCGAAAGCACCAGCCATCCTGAAGGCCCTTCGGCAAACGCATGCGCTTCCTCGACGCAGCGCTGGAACCGCTCCTGGTCACGCGGATTGCTGCTGCGGCCGCGAACGCTCAAGTTAGTGAAGCTTAGACGAGTAAGTGGCCCCAGGTTGCTGTAGCGTTGAAGCCGCGCGAAACGGCGCTCCTCCTCTTCGCGAAGCACGCAGTCGCAGGGAAACGCCTTGCCGAAGTCAGGATGATCCACCGGCAACGCCTTCCGCACGAAGCCGGCGCCGCCACAGATCGGACAGACGCCTTCCGGCTTCTCCTCTTCCGGCGGCGTCCCTTCGCCGTTACCGCCCGACTCGACGCCCTGGAACGCCTGCGCCTGCCTCAGGATCTCGTCCAATCTCTTCATGGCCGAACCCTTATACCTCCATCTTGGCGCGGCTTACCGCCCCTTCCTCTTCCCGGAGCAGCAGGTCTTCGAAGCGGGCGATGTTATGCCGGAAGCGAAGGTGTATCGTCCCTGTCGGCCCATTGCGGTTCTTGGCGACGATTATCTGGGCGTCGCCTGCCGGATAGGGAGATCCGTCGGCGTGCACCATGTCCCACTCCTCTTTCCGCACGTAGACCTCTTCACGGTAGATGAAGATGACCAGGTCAGCGTCCTGTTCGATGCTGCCGCTCTCACGAAGGTCGCTCAGCATCGGGATGTGCGGTGAGCGTAGCTCCGGCGCGCGCGAAAGCTGCGACACGGCGATCACCGGAACGCCCAGTTCACGCGCCAGTTCCTTCAGAGATCGCGAGATATAGCTGATCTCCTGCACACGGTTATCGCTGCGTTCGCCGCCATGAATTAGCTGCAGATAATCGATGATCACGAGGTCGAGTCCGCGGTCGCGCGATAGGCGTAGCGCCTTGCCACGTATCTCCGCTGTCCGCAACACGGCACTATCATCCACGTAGATGTCCGCCGCCGCTAGCACCCCGAGAGCATTCATCACCCGCCGCTCCTCGGCCTCCGTGTGCAGCCCTAGCCGCAGTCGTGTCGAGTCAACGCCCGACTCGCTCGCCAGCAGCCTCTGAGCCAGCTGCTCAGCCGCCATCTCCAGACTGAACAAAGCTACCTTCGCCTTTTGGCCCACGGCCGCATTGCGCGCGATGTTCAGGCCCAGGCTCGTCTTACCCAGGCTGGGGCGGGCCGCAAGAATGATGAGGTCGGAGCGCTTCAGGCCGCCGAGCAGAGTGTCGAGGTCCATGAAGCCGGTGCGCACATTGCCTTCCAGCCCGCCGCGCAACGACTCCAGTCCCGGCCCTTCCCAGAAGCTGTCCAGGATGTCCTTGATGTGGAGGAAATCGCTCAAGCGCTCGCCGCTACGCAAGGAAAGGAGCATCGTCTCCGCGCGGGCCAGCGTATCATCCAACTCGGGCCCGCCGGCGTACCCCATTTGCGCGATGCGGCTCGCTACTTCGATCAGCCGTCTGTAAATGGCATCACGCTTGACTATCCGAGCGTAGTGCTCGACGCCAACGGGAGTGGGCAGTTCGGTGACGAGGCGGCTGAGGTAGGCGAGGCCGCCCATCTCTTCCAGGCGGTCGCGCCGCGCCAGCTCGTGCCCGAGCGTGACCTGGTTGATAGCCTCGTTCCTTTCGAAAAGGCTGAGACAGGCGTCGAATGCCCAGGCATTCTTCTCGCGGAAGAAGTCCTCGGGATGCAGGATAGGCGAAACCCGGTAGATAGCCTCCTCGTCGACGAGGATCGAAGCGATGACCGCTTCTTCGGCCTCGATATCGTGTGGGGGTAGCCTGTCCGTCAGCATCCTGCCATCCTGCCTCTTCCCTGAGAAGCCTCACCGAACGGGTGGTCTCAGCTAGCTTTCGCTCTCCGCTTCGGAGGATTCGGACTCCTCGGCCTGCGACTTCCCTTCTTCCGCCGGCGGCGCTGCTTCGGCCTTTTCCTCTGCCGGCGCGCCCTCGGCAACAACCTTCACGCCCAATACCGGCCGGACGTTTTTGCTGAGTTGAACCGTCACCTCGTAGTCGCCGGTTTCCTTTATCGGCTCGGCGAGCAACACCTGGTGCCGGTCGACTTCGTGCTCCAGCAGTTTCCCCAGCTCTTCCGCGATATCCGCTTGGGTCACGGAGCCGAAGAGCCTGCCGCGGCTACCAGCCCGGGCAGCGATCGTAATCGATGTTCCGGCAAGCAGATCTGCCAGGCCCTGGGCCGCCTCGTCGAGCTGGGCCTGCTTCTTGGCTTCGATGATGGCCCGCGCCTCAGCTCGCTTCACGGCCTCGGGTGTAGCCGCAGCGGCCAGCCCTTGAGGCAGGAGGTAGTTGCGCGCATAGCCGTTCGCGACGTTCTTAATCTCGCCGATCCGCCCACTGCCTTCGACTTCCTTCAGGAACACAACCTTCACAAGGGAACCTCCAGGGTCTAGTTTAGGAAGGAACCACCTTCGTCCATGATAGTGAAGGGGCTCGCCCCGTCAATCGGGAATCGGTCAACTGAGAACCGAAATCTTTCCACATCTTTAAGCCACAAAGCCAAAGCAACGCGTACAAACGTTCGAGTAGAAATGATAGCCCAGCGTGGGGAACGCGGTCAAGCGAAGCGCCGTTCGCTGCCGCTTTCCGAAGACGTTGTCCATTTCTCCCACGTCCCGCCCTAGCGCCGCCTTCCTGCAAGCTTAATGACTGTTTCCCATCTTAATCGAATGCACTCCCCAAAGATGGATAGTGCCGACTTACTAGCAGCGTGGTTTCGTGCGTTCGCCTTCGGCGAACGCACTCGGGGCGCACTTCGTGCGCCCCAGAAGAAGCCGACGCATGAGCATGCCTGCTGGCAGGCATGCATCGGCCACAATACAGAACGGACTTGACGCCCTCTTCCATGAGAAGTCAGCTAGGGCGGGACGTGGGATCAAGAGACGTCTTCTGTGACGAGCCGTAGCGGACGTTCGTGCGGAGACAGCGTGGCAAGCACAGCGATTTACCCTCGCAGCGCCTCCGTCAGTCCCTCTCGATACGCAACCACCAGCTCCTCCACCGCTACATCGATCGCTTCGCCCAGCAACAGCCGCTCGCCGCCCACGCGACCCAGCCTCGTCAGCGGCGCCTTTGCCTCCCTCGCCAGCGACTCAACCTCGTTCACCGCTTCCGGCGAACAAGAGATGATTATCCGCGACTGTGCCTCGCCGAAAAGTGCCGCATGCAAACGTCCCGACGTCGTCGCGTCCGCCGCGTCGATCCCGATCCCGCCACTGATGCAGCACTCCGCCAGCGCGACCGCCAGCCCGCCCTGTGAGCAGTCGTGCGCCGAACGCAGAAGACCGTCTTGGATTGCCTCCAGGCACACTCGCTGCACCCGCGATTCAAGATCCAGGTCGATCTCCGGCCGCCCGGCGACCAATCCGTGCACCTCGCGCAGGTACTCGCTGCCCGCCAGCGTCCTCACCGGCGCCTCCAACGACGCCCCGAGCAGGAACACCTCGTCGCCTGCCGTCTGGAATGCCACGCCGCAGCGTTTCTCGACGTCCTCCAGCAACCCCAGCATTCCGACCACCGGCGTCGGCATGACGGCCTCACCGTTCGTTTCGTTATAGAGGCTGACGTTGCCCGATATTACCGGCGTCCCCAGCTTGCCGCAGGCCGCCGCCATCCCGCGGATCGCCTCCTCCATCTGATAGTAGACGTCCAGTTTCTCTGGATTCCCGAAGTTCAAGCAGTCCGTGACCGCCAGCGGCTGCGCGCCGGCGCACACCACATTTCGCGCCGCCTCTGCGACCGCAATGACTCCACCCGCATAGGGGTCGAGATAGCAGTAGAGTTCATTCCCGTCCGTCGCCAGCGCGATGCCTTTCCCCGTGCCCTTCACCCGCAGCACCGCCGCGTCGCTCCCCGGCGTCACGACCGTGTTTGTCAACACCTGATGATCGTACTGGCGCCACACCCATCGCTTGTCCGCCAGCTCCGGCGTCCGCAGCAGACGCAGCAGAATCGCACTCGCCGACTCCCGCTCCAGGTCCGGCAACGAGGCCAGGTCGAACGATTGCAGCTCCGCCAGGTATGCCGGCTTAACGCCCTTGCGAGCGTATTCCGGCGGCTCTACCAGCATCGGCACCGGCAGGTCCGCCGCCGTCACGCCGCCGTCCAGCACTCGCATCCGTCCGCCCTCCGTTACGTGCCCGATGACGTCCACCTTCAGCTCCCACCGCTCCAGCAGCGCCCGCACGTCTGCCTCGTGCTCCTTCTTCGGGAACACCAGCATCCGCTCCTGCGACTCCGAGAGCATGATCTCGTACGGCACCATGCCCCGTTCCCGCCGCGGCACCAGCGCGACGTCGATTTCGATGCCGTTGCCGGCCCTTCCTGCTGATTCGACGGTCGAGCTCGTCAGGCCGGCGGCCCCCAGGTCCTGGATTCCGTCGATCCAGTCCGGGTGCTTCTCCGCCAGCTCCAGGCAGGCCTCCATCAGCAGCTTCTCCATAAACGGATTCCCCACCTGCACTGTCGGGCGCAGCTCGGCGCTCCCCTCGTCGAACACACGCGACGCCAGGACGTTCGCCCCGCCGATTCCGTCGCGTCCTGTGTCAGCGCCGACCAGCAGGACGATATTGCCCGGCTTTCCCGCGCGTCCCGAGACCAAATGGTCGATTCGCGCCAGCCCCACGCACATCGCGTTTACCAGCGGGTTCGCCGAATACGGGTTCGCGAAGCTCACCTCGCCCGCGACCGTCGGGATGCCCAGGCAGTTCCCGTAGCCGCCGATTCCGCCGACAACGCCGCTGAACAGGTAGCGATTGCGCGCCTCCGTCAGCGGCCCAAAGCGCAGCGAGTCCAGCGTCGCGATCGGCCGGGCGCCCATCGCGAAAATGTCCCGCACGATCCCGCCTACGCCCGTTGCGGCGCCTTCGTACGGCTCAATGGCGGAGGGGTGGTTATGCGATTCAATCTTCATCACAACGCATATCCCTTCGCCGATGTCCACCGCGCCCGCGTTCTCGCCGCCCATCGTCGTAAGGATGCGCGGCCCGCTGTTCGGGAGCATTCGCAGCAGCGGCTTGCTGTTCTTGTAGCCGCAGTGCTCGCTCCACATCGCGCCGAACATGCCCAGCTCGACCTCGTTCGGCTCGCGGCCCAGCCTCTCGACGATCCAGCCGTACTCCTCGAGCGAAAGCGAAAGCTCCTCGATCAGGCTCTCATCAACGTTCACTATCTACTGAAACTCCCAGATGATAGTCCGCGCCTCCGTCGGCGGCGCCCTGAAGTGCAGCTCCGTCGGCTGCACGTTCTCGTCCTCCTGGAAAAGAACGTACACCGAGGCCGTTCCGTTCCCCGAGATAGCCACCGGCGCTATCTTCCCGCCGACCACGAGTAGTGTCGGCTCATGCCTGCCCTTACTGTCCTTCAACACGAAATCGCCGTTGCGGATGTGCAAATTAAAGCCGCGATTGTTCGTAATCTCTAGTTGGAAGGCCACGAACCGCTTTCCAGAATCCGGCGTAAGTAGCGGCACCTCACTGTCTGCCGGGTCGCTAACGCTCTGGAGCGTGACATCCGTCTTTCCCACCGTCACGCTCGCGCTTCCGTTGCCTGCCTTCAACGCCGCGTAGTTGACCGAAACTCGCTTCGCTCCCGGCATGACCACCGCCGCCACGATTATCCCCGCGATGCCAGCAGCCGCCAGCAGCCAGCCGATTACAGCGCCGATGACGTAGGTGTCTTTGCCCGCGACGCCAGCGCTACCGGAGAGGCTGAACGGCGGGTACTCATCACGAAGCGAAAGGACATACGCTTCGACCCGCAGGTGCCAGCGTCCGACGCCGACGATATAGCCGTGCAGCCCCTTCGGAAACGTCCCGGTGAACAGCACGGCGAACCACCCGATGACAACGCTCACGAGCGCCCCGATCCACAGGAAAACCAGCACCACCACGTGCGGCAGCGCGGTGACAAACTTCCAGATGATCACCTTCCAGCGCGCTACTCGCTCCGGGTAGTCGACGTTGAAGCGGATGGGATAGTCGCCCTCAAAGGCCGGATAGGTGTCGGTAAGGATGGCAAAGTAGCCGTAAGCCCTTACCTGCCAATCGATCAGCCGCACTTGAAAGTCGAACATCCAGCGAGGAATCCGTCCCCGCAGGACAATCGCGATCCAGCCTGCCACGGCCATGGCGGAAACGGCGGAGGAAAGGACGTAGGCGAATATCAGGACCGGAATCGCCAGGAAGAGGCGCAGCAGTGTCTTCCAGCGCGATTGACGCTCCGGATAGTCGACCTCTAACGTTGCGGGATAGAGAGTTTGTGCTTCTTGCATGGTTACCTACCTCAAGCTGAACGGCGGGTAGTCGTCCCGCAGCAAGAGAATGTACGCATCCAGGCGAGCGGTCCAGCGAAGTGCGCCGACCGAGAAGTTGAACAACCCCTTCGGATACCGGCCCGTGAACAGGATGGCGAACCAGGCGATGAACGTCGCCACCATCCAGCCAAGCCTGACGAAGTACAAGATGATGACGTTAGGGATCACAAGCAGCCACTTGAAGAAGATGAGCAGCCGCGACAAACGCTCCGGGTATTCGACCTCGAAGGTCAGCGGGTACCGGCCGCTCTCCAGCGAGAACGGCGGGTATTCGTCTCGCATCAGGAACAGATAGGCGGTGAGGATAAACGACCAGCGCTGGTAGCCGACGACGAAGTTGAACATGCCCCTCGGATATCTTCCGGTGATAAGGATCGCGAACCAGGCGAGAAAGGTGAACAGGCCGGCGACGATTCCCACCACGTAGAGCACGATCATGTTGGGGATGATCAGCAGCCACTTGAAGAAGATGAGCAGGCGCGACAGCCTTTCCGGGTATTCGACGTCAAGCGTTACGGGGCCGGGAGGTGATGCGACTTCCATTGTCATAGTTCTCCTCCTTCTCTGGGATTCTCAATGAATCCCTCTTGCCGATTACCCCGACAGAGTGACTACCCCACTCTGCAACAATGACCGCCAGATGAACATGCCATCTTCGCTGCCCATCAGCCGTTCGCTCGCTCGCTCCGGGTGCGGCATCATGCCCAGCACGTTCCCCCGCTCGTTGATGATGCCCGCTATGTTGTTCAGCGACCCGTTGGGGTTCGCCTCGGGCGTGGTCACGCCCTCCGGCGTCGTATAGCGGAAGACCACGCGCCCGCTGTCCTCCAGCATCGCCAGCGTCTCGGCATCCGCGTAATAGTTGCCGTCCGCATGACCGATCGGGATCGCTAGCACTTGCCCCCGTTTGCACTCTGTTGTGAAGGGCGTCGTGACGTTCTCGGTTCGCAAGTAGACCGTCTGGCAACGGTATTGAAGACTCTCGTTGCGCATCAGGGCTCCCGGCAGGAGGCCCGCTTCGCAGAGGATCTGAAAGCCGTTGCAAATCCCGTAGACCAGCCTGCCCTTTTCGGCGTGCTCGGCCACGGCTTCCATCACGGGCGAGAAGCGGGCAATAGCGCCGGCGCGCAGATAGTCGCCGTAAGAGAAGCCCCCGGGAAGTATAACGCAGTCGAAGCCGGAGAGGTCGTGCTGCCGGTGCCAGACGTATTCGACCTCCTGGCCCAGCAGCGTGTCGAGGACATAGAAACAGTCGCCGTCACTCCAGGTGCCCGGGAAGACGACGACCGCGAAACGCATTGAGACTCCTAGCGTCCTGAGGTGGAACCCCGCGGCGTCATTATAAATGATCTACGGGCCTAGCTATAGGGGGAAAGAGGGCTTTTCAGGAAGATGTCGTCTCTTCTTCGTCGCCGAGACCGTCCTCTTCACCGACGGAGAACGCCGACAACGCCGAAAGTGGCGTCCGCTTCCGCGACCTCTTCTTCGACTGCCGGAACCGCGATTCAATAGCTGTCGGCTCGGCCGGATACTCCAGACGCGGATGGTAAACGCCCCGGAGCGTCGCCTTGAACGACTCCGCGATTACGTTCATCTCCCGCAGCGTCAGGTCCGACTCGTCGAGTTGGCCCTCCGCCGTTCGCTCCGCGATCACTTCATCAACCCGCGCGTCTATCTCCGCCGGCGATCGCTCCGAGCTGCTCCGCACGGCTGCTTCTGCCGAGTCCGCCAGCATCACGATTGCCGCCTCGCGGCTCTGCGGTTTCGGGCCCGGGTACGAGAACTGCGACCAGTCGACGTCCAGCCCCTGCTCCAGTGCCTTTCGGTAGAAGTAGGTCGCCCGACCCGTGCCGTGGTGCTGAGCGATAAAGTCGCGCACCTGCCGCGGCAGTCCATAATCGCGGGCCAGGTCCAGCCCATCCGAGACGTGTCGCGAGATGATCCGCGCGCTTTTCTTGGCGTCGATCTTGTCGTGGGGGTTAGTGCCATCCATCTGGTTCTCGATGAAGTAGCCCGGGCGTTTGAGTTTCCCCACATCGTGATAGTAGCAGCCGACTCTCACCAGCAGAGCGTCCGCGCCCACCAGGTCGGCCGCCCGCTCAGCCAGGTTCCCGACGATGATGCTGTGGTGGAACGTCCCCGGCGCATCCTCCTGAAGCCGTCGCAGCAGCGGCTGGTTCAACTGCGCCAGCTCCATCAACTGCACCCGCGTCGTAATGCCGAACACGAACCCCAGGATAACGAACGCCCCTACCGCCAGCGTCGCCGAAAGGAGCCCGTTCAGGCCCGATGACAACGCCATCCATGGTATGTCCCATCCCTTGCGGTCGACGTCGAGGAACCAGACCGCGCATAGCACCGCCATCGACACCCCGGCAACCAACACGCCCGCCAGCGCATAGCGATTCAGTCGCTCGGCCTTGTGAACGCAGAGCGCTCCGGCAACTCCTCCGAACCCGTACACGCCCAGCGCCCGCGCCGCGTCCAGCGGACTCGATGTCATCGTCGCCGAAACCTCCGGCAGATAGACCACCACGAACGTCACCAGCGTCGCGATCACCGCGGCCACCGCGAGCGCCAGTTGTCCCTCGACCAGCGCCGCCAGCAACATCGGCACGGCGGCCAGCGGTAAGGCATAGGCCAGGAAGTGGCGTTGGTGGTCCGGAAGCACCAGCGGCATGTACAGTTTTGCGACCGCCACCGCCAGCGCCGTCAGCGCCAGCAGCAGCGCCAGCCGGCGGAAATCGGCCGCCGTCTCGGTCTGAAACGCGTAGAGATAGTAACCGAGCATGCCGGCTGCAATAATCGACAGCATGACGACCGCCACCACGCTTCGCCATTCCAGCCGTCCCGATAGCAGTCCGCCCGCTTGCATGGCCTCAATAGCCGTGCTGTCGATAACGTCGCCGCTGCGCACGATTACCTGGTTCTTTGTATAGGAGACAAGCACCGGCGCGATCGCCGCCCTCGCCGCATCTTTGGCCGCCGCCGTCTTTGCGTCGTCCACCTCCAGGTTAGGCGCGATCAGTGGCTTCACAAATGCGCTTATCACTGCGGCCTCATCCGCCGAAAACGAAGAGTCGATCTGCTGTGGCAGGTTGTCGGCGATGCTGTTCTCCTGCCCGCGGGTGACCGCTCCGGCCAGCACCTTGTTGAGCACGCTCTTCGCTCCCTCTGCCACGCCCTGCCACTCGTTCGTGGGCATGTCGAGGATAAACGCCTCATAGTCAGGCGCGAAGAGGTTCTCAGTGCCGCCCAAGGCGCTCAGCTGTTGGGAACGTGTAAGGTTGGTGGAATCGCGAACGCTCTCGATGTCGGAGATGAGCTTGTCCAGCTTGCCAGCCTGTTCATTTTGCACGTCCTTGCTGAACACGAGCACGTCCGGCACCGCGGCCGCCGCCTCGTCGCGTTGCTTCTGAGTAAGCACCTGGCTTTCGAAGGAGAAGTCGCGCGGCGCCTGCCAGGTCCGCGATGCCGTGTCGCCTTCCCTCGTCTGGACCTGACGCGGAAACACAGGCAGGAGCGCCAGCGAGAGCAGTGCCGCCAACGCGACGGCGAAAAGCAAAGTCTGCGGGCGGCTCAGAGAGCTTCGTCCTTTCGCTGATTCGTTGCCAGGGCGCCGACCCGTGCTCGTCATCGCTTCCTCAAGACTTCCTCAAACGCAACGTCTATGATACCAAAAACGGCGCCTCCTACACGAAAGACGCCGCTCAACAAGAAACTAATGTCCTTAGTTCGCTCTCTCCGCCTGCTGCTCCATCAGCAACTCCGTCACCCTCGTAAGAGCGTTGTAGGCGTAGACCAGGTAATCCCTCGGATGCAGTTCCAGCGGCGTCAGCTTCTCGTCGCGCGCCGTTATCGGGTCCACATTCCCCTGCGTGAAGTCGATACTCACCTCCAGCTCGTACAACTCGCCGTCCGCTCCGAGCACGATGCAGCCGCGGCCCGCCGCGTCAACCGACGCGCATTCGATCTCGATCCCATACGTGAAGAATGAGCCGGGAAACGGCGGGAACGGGTCGAGCCGCGCAACCGCTTCCTTCAACAAGTCGCGTATCTCTCGCGCCGCCGTCTCAATGACGACGTCGGCCCGCATCTTCCGCGTCATCGGCTCCATGTCGTTCGCCATTTTCCGCTCTCCTCTGCGATTATAGCCGCCCGTCTGAATCGATGCGAGAACAGTTTCGACGTTGTCGATCATTCCGCCGCTGTGTTAGCATATTTCCATAAGATGTTATTGGCCATTCTGCGTTAACCGGCATGGAGACCGATGCAGCCAACTCGCCGACAGATACTGGATCACCTCCGCCGCTACGGAAAAGGCTCGGTGAAAGAGCTGGGGGAGCTGCTAGGCCTCACTTCCACCGGAATCCGTCAGCACCTGACCATTTTGGAGCGCGACGGCCTGATCCAGGGCCACGAAGAGCGCGGGCGCGTCGGACGGCCCGCCCTCGTCTACTCTCTGACCGACCTCGGCGATGCCCTTTACCCGAAAGAATACGCCAACTTGGCGACGCTCCTGCTCGAGGAACTGCGTTCGGCCGGCGGCGATGCGGGCGTCCAGGACCTGCTACAGCGAGCCGCCAGGCGCAAGGCGGAACCCTATCTCGGCCGCCTCGCCGGACTCGATCTGCAGGCGCGCGTCACGGAGGTCGCCAAGATCATGGAAGAGGAGGGCAGTCTGGTCTCGACGAGCGTCGAAGGAAAAACCCTCTTCATCAACCGCCTCACCTGCCCCTACCCGGATGTCGCCCGCGCCCACAAGGACCTCTGCTTCCTGGACCAGCAGTTCGTCGCCCACCTGCTGGAGGATACGGCCAACCTGGAGAAGTGCATCGTCCGCGGCGACGCCCACTGCAGCTACCGGATCGAGCCACCATAGCCCGGCTTTGACCCGGCGTGCACCGCCACGGCCCCTAACCACATCAACCGCCATCGCACGCCCTCATAGCCCGCGTCTCGCATGATCCTCGCTAGCTTCTCATGCCCGGGGTAAGGCCGCAGCGAACGCGGCAGATAGCGGAACGCTTCGTAATCTCCTGAGACTAAGCCACCGAGCACCGGAATGACTGTCCGGAATAGGAACCCGAATACCTGCCGGTAGACCGGCAGCGTCGGCTGCGTCAGCTCTAGCGAGGCGATCTGCCCGCCGGGTCGCAGCACGCGCCCGAACTCCACGAACGCGTCCGGTAACGACGGGATGTGCCGCAGCAGGAACGCGTCGACGGCGCAGTCGGCGACCGCATCTCGAAAAGGCAGGGCCGTCGCGTCCGCCAGCACGAACGAGACGCGATCGCTCATTCCCGCTCGTCGCACCTTTTCCCGGCCGCGGCGTACCATCTCCAACGACAGGTCAGCGCCGACGATCCTTGCCCCTGAATAGCGGCGGGCGATGGCGATAGCCAGGTCTGCGGTACCCGTCGCCAGGTCCATTACTAGCGGCGAGCCGGAGAGGTCTACCTCATCGACGAGGCGCTTTCGCCATCTCCTGATCTGACCGAAGGTAATGACGGCGTTCGCGAGGTCGTAGCGAGAGGCGAGGTTGTCGAAAAGGCCGCGAACGTAACGCGCGCGGCCTCTTGTATCTTCCATTCGACGCGATTACCGGCGCTCAGCCTGGAGCTGCCGGGACGCCAGGAACGCCTTCTTCTCCTGCTCGATTCCCCGACTAACGAAGGCTACGATCAGGACGAACAGTGCCGCGAAGCCGATAACGTATCCCAACTCGTGAATGCTCGCGCCGTCCCAAACGTATCCCAGCGTCAGTAGCAGCCCAACCGAGAGGTGCGTCACGATGGTCAGTGCGTTGGCGGGTGCCAGCTCCACCGCCTGCGAGTGATACCGTCGAGCTACGAGTACCGCACGGACCGCCAGCGGGAGCGTCAGAAGGGCCAGGAGGGTCGTTGCCGGCATAGTTCCGGCGAAGACGGCAGCGGGCACGGAAACGTACGGTATCGCCATCAAGAAGGCGTAGACGTAGACTGCGTTAGGCCGTCCCAATCGTACCACCCAGGTCCGCTTGCCGACGGCCTTATCCGCCACATAGTCCGGGAACTCGTTGATGTAGAGGACAGCCGCGATAAGCGCCGCCAGCGGAATGGCCGCGATGGCGGGCGTCCAATCGACGCGTTGCGTCTGGACGTAATAGGCGCCGAGCGTCATCAGCGTGCCGAAATTCAGCCCGACCAGGAGTTCGCCGATGCCATGCGCGCCCCAGTTGAACGGCTTGCCCACGTAGAACACGCCGGAAAGCAGCCCGACGAAGCCGAATGCCAGCACCCACGGACCTGTCATGGCAGCCAGCCCCAAACCGATCAGGCTGGACGAGCCAAACAGCACAATGGCGCCAATTAGCATCTCGCGTGTCGATAGGAGATCCATTTGAATCGCCCGGCTGCCGCCGCTAAATGGCCTCACGAATTCTTCATTGATATCGTCGTTGCTGCTCAGATGGTCGAAGTAGTCGTTGATGACGTTCACCCCAAAATGAATGAGCCCGCCCGCCAGCATCGTGAGGAGCAGCAAGCCCCAACTGAACTGGTGGCGCGTCGTCCAGGCAATAGCGCCGCCGAGCAGCACCGGTGTGATGCTGGCGGTCAGGAAAGGCACGCGCACAGCGATGAACCAGGCGAAGACTTTCTTCCGCAACCGGGTCCCCTCTTTCTTCGTCGATCTCTTCACAACGTTCGCGATTTGCAGATATCCAACGTCGATTGTATGTAGCACTTCTGAAAGGTGTCAAGACGAGCTTCGCCACCTTGAGCCGGCCTGGCCTCGATGCCATAATCGAACGCGAGGGAATGTGAGGCAGCGAAAACCGGTAGCGAAGAGGCAGTGGTTCTGGCTGACTTGGGCCGTCCTTCTTTGCCTTTTCGGCGCCATGTGCGGCTTCGCGGCCGTCACATCCCGCTTTCCCGGCGACCTGACAGCAGCGCGCTACATTCAGGACTTCGACGATTTCGGATTCGGTCCCCTCGCTTCCTTTGTGAACTCGGCAGGCAACGCCGTTTGGGGCCCGCTAATCACCGTCATTTTCGCCGCCCTCTTTCTTCTTCGCGGCCGGTTCGCCGAGGCAGCCGTCGTCGTCCTCACCCTTATTCCGCGCGGCTTGCGGCAGCTCCTGGCGCCGGTCATTGCCCGGCCGCGGCCTTCCGCCGACCTGCTGCAGGTCCGCGAGCACGCGTCCGGCTACAGCTTCCCGAGCGGCCACGCGACGGGGGCGATGGTGCTTTACGGTGCCCTCCTCGTTCTTTCGACAGCGCTCATTCCGCAGCGCCCTGCGCGAATGTTGTTTCAAGCGCTCTGTGTGTTCATGATCGTCGTAACTGGTCTCGCGCGCGTTTATGTCGGCGTCCACTGGCCGAGTGACGTTGTCGGCGGCTTTGTCTTCGGCTTTCTTTGTCTGCCTCCCCTCTTCCTCCTCTACCATCTATCCGTAGATGCCCTGAAGCGTTGGGATTCCGAAGGCCCCGGATTTGTCCGAAGATCTATCAGGAGGATGACCCGCCGGGCGCGGCGTATCCGCCCTTGACCCGGCGTTGCCTGAGTCGTAAGGTTTGCGAGAGCCGGAAGGCTCGGCTGACCCACCTGGTTCGATATGAGAGTTTCGAGAATCTGATGAACTACGTTGACATAGCAATAGTCGCGATCGTCGCCTGGTTCACCTTCTCAGCCTTCTCCGCCGGCATCATCCGCGAGATTGTGACCATAGTTGGCGTGGCCCTCGGCATAGTCCTCGCCGGTTTGTTCTATCAGAACCTGGCCACCGACGTGAAGCTGGCCGTCGATAACGACAACACCGCGAACATTATCGCTTTCCTCGCCATCTTTGGCGCCTGTGTGCTGGCCGGTCAACTCGCCGGCATGCTCTTGAAAACAACGGCGTCACTCCTCATGCTGGGCACCTTCGACCATCTCCTCGGTGCCGCATTCGGCTTTCTGAAGGGAATGGCGATCGTCGAGATCGGCCTTATCGTCTTCGTCACTTTCCCGGAGTTCGGCCTGAAGGAGCACATCCGCGACTCCATGTTCGGCCCTATGTTCCTCGACGGCATCCCAATTCTTCTGCGCGTCTTGCCGGTGGAGTTCAAGAATGCTGTAAACGCCCTTTAGCGGGGCGCTCTTCTCCATCAGACGACCGTGACCTACCCTGATGTTGCCCCTGCGAGAACCGTTTTGCTATCATTCACTCGACAGAATGTCTGAGCGTGGATATGGTAAGCGCCCCCGTACTCGTCCTTAACCAGAATTACGAACCTCTCAACGTTTGCAACGCCGGGCGCGCCTTCGTGCTCGTCGACCGCGGCAAGGCCGAAGTCCTTGAGCACAACGACGGCATCCTAAGGACCCCGAGCCACACGTTCCCCCGGCCTTCGGTCATCAGGCTCGTCTACCTCATCAAGCGACCACGACCCCGGATGCGACTGACCCGGAAAGAAATCTTCAACCGCGATCACTACACCTGCCAGTATTGCGGCAAGCGCACCCATGACCTGACCCTCGACCACGTGACTCCACGCAACAAGGGCGGCCCCCACTCTTGGGACAACCTCGTTTCCGCTTGCAAGCCCTGCAACCACCACAAGGCAGGCAAGCTGCTTCACGAGGTCCGCATGCGCCTCCTGCGTCAGCCTACGCGTCCGCCCGCAACGGCCTACTACCTCTTCTACGACTACCTGGAACGCGAGGTCGAGTGGCAGAAGTTCATCCCCGGCTGGGAGATGCCGAACGGCTATTCCTAGAAGGCGGTCCGGGGGTGAGAGACGGAGGGTACTCAGATACCGCAAGGCTACACTTACGGATTCAAAGCGTCTCATACCAGCGCGCATCACGGACGGGTGTGGGCCGGTCGAAGTGACGGCCAATATGTCTGGCAGCCAACACCTACTGACAGCTACAGCGGATATGGCACCAACTTGGCCGGAGGAGAAGTGCACTCTGGTGGCAACCTTGGTGGAGGAAGCAGCGGAGTGGATTGGAGCGGACTGTAATGGACTGATGATAACACCGACTGGTACAACTGGGGGACCCTTAACACTTGTGCCAACACGGGACTCTGGTCATCGAAACAGTCGAGCACCGAGTTCAGGAATGGCGGTTCGGAGTAATTGTGCTAGCGCGTCACATGATCTGCCTTGTTTGTTGTGGGATGTTCATATTCCTTTCATGCAATTCGCAGAAGACGGGGATCGCCCAGGGAGTCGCCTTGAAGGCCGAAGACTTGCCACAGTTCACCGAGTACCTCTCCGTTCAGTCACCATCTGACTGCGATCCGAACTTCACACCAATCATTCCCAATACTGAGAAGGAGTGCTTTCTTGGTGGATTTCTTACTAACCAAGCATATACGTATGAGGCCCGAGTGCAGTTAGACGCGTCGGAGGTACAATTTGGTCATCCGTTGTCCGGGCCCGAGCAAGACGTCCCGATAGAAGGCCCATTCGTCACTTCTCATCATGGAGTATTCGAGGTATACGATCAGGTTCTCGTTTACTCGACAACGGCTGAAGCTCAGAACCGGTACGAACGTCAGACAACTCCCGATCCGAATTCGGATCGGCGAATTGTGTCGTCGCCTGGGTTCGGGGACGAAAGTACGACTTTCTCTGACACGGTGGATGCAGAGGCCCAAGAGACTCCGCCTCTAGCACACGAAAGTCAGTTCGTCACGTATTGGCGCAGGGGTCGAGTCGTCGTAACCGTGAGCGTTCTGGGTGCAGCAGACATGACTCCACAGGATGATTGGAATCTAGTGTCCGTTGTGGATCAACGTGTCAAGAACGAATTACGATAGGAGGAGATCGTGTCGAAATATCGAAGGATTCTCATCGGTCTTGCCGCCGTCGCTGCCGTAATGGGCGTCTCGTGTCTTGCGTGGTCGACGATGAACGGCCCCACGCGGCCGGCTCTTTTTGTCTAGGCGGGCTGACAGTGCCGGCAGAAGCTCATCACCCGGTTCCCCGACGTGATATCCGTGATCTTGTTGCCGCAAACCGGGCACGCCTCGCCGCCGCGACGGTGCACCCGCATAAAGGAACGCACCTCCTCCAGCGGGATGTCCTCCTGCATCGCTTCCGTTACGATCGGGAAGGCCCAGTCGAACACCTCGTGCATCGCCCGGTAGAGCCTTTTCATCTCCTCTTCGCTCAGGGTCGCCCGCTTCCGAAACGGATTGATCTTCGCGACGAAAAGGATCTCGTCCGAGTACGCGTTGCCTATGCCGGCGATGAACTTCTGATTTGTCAGGATGTTCTTGATCTGCCCGTTGAGCCGCTTGAGCCGCTCTACGAACACTTGCTCTGTCAACTCCGGCGAAGTCGCATCCGGCCCCAGCTCCGCGAACTGCGGTATCTTGTCCAGTTCCCCTTCTCTGACCAGATAGATCCTGCCCATCAGCCGGAAGTCGACGTACCGCAACTCATGTCCGTCGCTCAACGACCAGATGACGCATGTCCGGTGCGCTTTCTTGTCCGTCGGCAGACACCATTGCATGCGGCCCGCCAGCATCGAGTTCACCGCTAGCACGTGCCCGCTCTCCAACCCTATAAGCAGGAATTTCCCCCGCCGCGATGTCTCACCGAAGACGCTCCCGACCATCCCAGCCAGGAATTCCTCTTTCGGCATCCGAACGATGAAAGCAATCGGCAGTTGCACGTCTTCGACGCGCAAGCCGGGCAGCCGCTTGTTGAGGAAAGTAAGCTTAGCTTCGAGGTCGGCGACTTCCGGCATCCTGCCTCTCCGGACTGCTAGCGAGGAGCGGCGTTCGCCTCGAAACGGGGATAAGAGCCGAACACCTTGAAGAAGTAGGCAATCGCCTGCACCCGCTCTAGCGCTTCCGCGACCTTCGGGTCCGTGCGGTGCCCTTCCAGGTCGATGAGGAAGACGTACTTCCCCAGTTCATGCTTCGTCGGCCGCGATTCGATCTTTGTCAGGTTGATCCGCCGGTCGGAGAACTCCTTCAGCGCGTCCACGAGGCTACCCGGCCGGTCCTGCGCAACCGAGAACGCCAGCGACGTCTTGTCGTGTCCCGTCGCGGCGCTGTCGCCCGCAGCGACAAGCACGAATCGCGTCTCGTTCGCCTGGTTGTCCTGGATGCCGCGTGCCAGCACCTGGGCATCGTAGAGTTCCGCCGCCCGCATCGTCGCGACGGCCGCGGCGCCCTCCTGCTCCAGCATCTGCTCCACCGCCGCCGTCGTCGAAAGCGCCGCTTCCACGCGTGCCTTCGGAAAGCAGCGTTCCAGGAAACGGCGGCATTGCCCCAGCGCCTGCGGATGCGAATAGATGGTCGTCACCCGGTCAGCCGTCGTACCCTCCTTCACCAGCAGACAGTGCTCGATGGGCAGAACGAGCTCCTGCCGGATCAACAGCTTCGACTCGTGGATGAGCACGTCCAGCGTGTCCGTTACCGACCCTTCGAGGCTGTTCTCGATCGCCATCACACCTTCATCCGCCATCCCTGAATCAACGGCTGCCGCGACAGCTGCCACGGTCGCGAAGGAGAGAAGTTGCGCCTGAGGATCGCAGAGGAGCGCAGCCTGCTCGCTGAACGTGCCGGCTGGTCCGAGAAAAGCAAGTCGCTTGGTCATTGGGCTTGCGTCAGTACCGTTGTGGCGCCAGTACACCCGTAAGGGCTGCGCGCAGGGCGTCTTCGCTGTCCGTGGTCGTCACCGCCACCACTTCGTCACCGGGTTGGATGACCGTGTCGCCCGTCGGAAGCCTCGGCTGTCCGTCGGCCCCGATGATGAGCGTGATCAACGACTTCTGAGGCATCAGTAGCGTCTTTACGGGTCTGCCAACCACCAATGCGTCAGGCGGTATCTTGACTTCCACGATCTCCAGCCCGCCGCCCTTCAAGGTCATCAGTGGGATCAATGGGTGAGTCGGCAGCTCCTGCTCGATGTGGGCCAGGATAACCTCCGTGGAGCTGACAGTGGCATCGATGCCCAACATCTTGAAGATGTGCTCATTCTTCGGATTGTTGATCCGGGCTATCGTGCGCGGGACGTTGAACTTGTGCCTGGCGACCTGGCAGGCCACGAGGTTGTCCTCATCATCGCCCGTCAGCGCAATAGCTATGTCCGCGCGGCTCATTCCAGCCCGCTCCAGCGTCGCCACTTCGCAGCCGTCGCCGACCATGACGATCTCGCCAAGATCTTCGGCCACCTGCCCAGCTTTGTCGGCGTTCTGCTCCACGATCAGCACCTCATGCTGGTCTTCGAGGAGCTGACGCGCCAGGTAGTAGCCTATCTTCCCGCCACCGACGACGATGATGTACACCTAGCTATCCTGCCTCTCCTGACCGGTCTCACCGCCGGCCGTGGCGGACTCAGGCACACTGGCATCCGCCTGTAGCGCCTCCTTCAGAGACGCCGCGATGATCTTGGTCGGACTGACCGTCCTAAGCCCAAGTGAGCGGTACATCTCCTCTCGAATCGGATCGTGGATCAGCGAAATAACGCGCGGAACGCCGAAGACGTGCTTCGCCATCTGCGCTGCCATCACATTCCGGTTGTCGCCCCGCGTCGTGGAAACGAAGGCGTCCGCCTGCTCGATTCCCGCTCGCCGCAGCGAGTCTTCATCGGTCCCGTTGCCGACGATCTCCGTGCCCGCGAAGCTATCGGGCAAGAAACTGAACGCGGAGGCATCGATGTCCAGGACGGTTACGTCATGCCCTTCGTTGTCGAGTAGGGCGGCCAGGGCCGCGCCCCTGCGCCCACACCCCATTATTATGACCCTCATCCAGCCGCCTCGGGCGCCTGCCGCCAAACCCAAACTTGGCAAGGCGCGTTCTTCAAAGCGTATTGCGGCAACCTGCCCAACTGGAAGCTGCCAAATGGGCCTCGCGCCTCCAGCCCAACGATAATGACGTCAGCATGACGCTCCGCTGCCTCGTCCACAACCGCGTGCCCCGCCTCTCGCGCCTGCAGCAACTCCCCTTCGACCTCGAAATCCTGGTTCTCCGCCACCTTCTCCGCGCGCGACAGTATCTCTTCTCCCTGAGCAGCCTCCTCGCTGAGATCAGCGTCCAGAGGCAGAGAGCGCCTTACCTCTATCACATGCACCACAAAAACCTTGCCCTTGTTGCGCTTTCCCAGACTACACGCGAGAGCCACTGCCTCCATGCTCGCCTGAGACCCATCCACAGGAACTAGTATCGTCCTAAGCTTCGCTGCCGGGTCGCGCGATGCCACTCCATTTCCCCTCAGCCAGGTCAAGTTCGGTGTTATCATCGGCCTGGCGAATTATAGATTGACAGCGGAAAAAGCCGCAACCTGTCTAGACTGGTGCGGCCCCGGCACGAGGCCCACAGGCGCGCCCTGCCGGACATCCTATCCCGCCGGGCCAAGATACAGTCTCAACAGCCCGTACAGTATCAACAATCCGCCGAACGCGACTCCCAGCATCGGTATGTCGGGCTGGAGCAGGCTGAACAAAAGCACCATAACTCCCAGCGTTGCCGAAAACACGGCGACCGCGTACCGAATCTTACTCATGGCCAAAAAGTTGAACCTCGCAACCTTACGAGGTTCGTTCACAACTACTCCTTAGAGAGGTTCCAGCGCTCTTTCGCTGGCAATACGATTCTAAGCCCGCCGATCACCCCTGTCAAATTCACTAGAAGCCCCCATCCCCGCATGTTGATTCGCCTGCGAACTATCATCTCAAGTTGCGTCCCTCCAATCCCGGTAGTAGAATTTAGGCGTACAAACGTCCTGCCGACCAGGAGGTCCGTTACTCCATGACCGAAGCAAAGGGCACTTGGGCCGTCAAGAAGGGACTCGCCCAGATGTTGAAGGGCGGCGTCATTATGGACGTCGTCACCCCGGAGCAGGCAAAAATAGCCGAACAGGCCGGCGCCTGCGCTGTCATGGCCCTCGAACGCGTCCCCGCCGATATCCGCGCCGCTGGCGGCGTCGCCCGCATGGCTGACCCCGGCGTCATCCAGCGCATCATGGAGACCGTGACCATTCCCGTTATGGCGAAGTGCCGCATCGGCCATTTCGTCGAGGCGCGCGTCCTCGAGGCTCTCGGCGTCGATTACATTGACGAATCGGAGGTGCTCACTCCCGCCGACGAGAAGCACCACGTCGACAAGCATGAGTTCACCGTTCCCTTCGTCTGCGGCTGCCGCGACCTCGGCGAGGCCCTGCGGCGCATCGGCGAAGGCGCCGCGATGATCCGGACCAAGGGCGAGGCCGGCACCGGCAATATCGTCGAAGCAGTGCGCCACATGCGTGCGGTTCAGGATGGTATTCGTCACGTCAAGTCCCTTCCCAAAGACGAGCTAATGGCCGAAGCGAAGGCCCTGGCGGCGCCCTACGACCTGGTTAAGGAGATCCACGAGACAGGCGTCCTGCCCGTCGTCAACTTCGCCGCCGGCGGTGTGGCGACGCCCGCCGACGCCGCGCTCATGATGCACCTCGGCGCCGACGGCGTCTTCGTCGGCTCCGGCATCTTCAAGTCAGAAGACCCGGCCGTCCGCGCCGCCGCCATCGTCAAAGCTGTGACGCATTACAAAGACCCGAAGATCATTGCCGAAGTTTCCAAGGGACTGGGCGAGGCAATGACCGGGATCGATATCAAAGACATCCCGGAAAGCGCTCTCCTCGCCACCAGGGGCTGGTAGTTTGTCAGACGGCATGCGCATCGGCGTGCTTGCCCTCCAGGGTTCGTTCGCAGAACACGTCCATTCGTTCCGCCGCCTCGACGTGCCCGCACCCGAAGTTCGGCTTCCCGCCGACCTTCAAACACTGGCCGGCCTCGTCATTCCCGGCGGCGAGAGCACCACTATGAGTCGTCTCCTCAACGAGTTCGATCTCTTCGCGCCACTTTCCCGGATGATTGCCCGCGGCTTCCCCGTCTGGGGCACCTGCGCCGGCATGATCCTCCTGTCCCATGAGTCGACCGACTTGCCGCAGACCCTTTCCGCCATCGACATCACCGTCGAGCGCAACGGCTGGGGCCGCCAGGTCGACAGCTACGAAACGGAGATCGATGTCCCGCTCTTTGGCAAGCCCCCGTTCCGGGCCGTCTTCATCCGGCCACCTGTCATCACCAGGGTCGGACCCACAGTCCAGCGGCTAGCCGAGACCGAAAGCAGTGTAGTTGCGGTGCAGCAGGGGAATGTCCTCGCAACAGCCTTCCACCCGGAACTCACCGCCGACCTCCGCTTTCACAGCTATTTCCTCCAGATCGTTGCGGCCGCCGGCAACGGTGCAGGCAGCCCCGAGAGTATTGCCGTTACGACACCATGACGCGCCCAAGAGCAGTACGGCCTACTGACCTCGTCGCCCTGGTCTCCTTCGGCGGCCGGGTCTATCCAAACGAGGCGAAGACCCGTTCCCGCATCGGCAGGGGCGACTCCGCGGCCCATCCCCTGGAGCGCGCCCTCGAGCAGTGGTTCTCCTTTGCAACCGGCTGCCATACCTGGATAAGCATCAAGGGCGCCACGCTGCAGGGTCTTGTGTCGGCACGCTCCCGCGCTTCCAAGAACGTATGGGAACTCGATTGCATCATCAACGCCGCTGAAGACGACGGTGAGGTCTGCACCGGGCTGCTCGACCAGGCGCTCCGCGATGCGGTGCGCTCCCAGGTTGAGAGGGTCTTCCTGCGTCTCTCGCTCGAAAGCGCCATCCTGCCACTGGCCCGCCGCCTTGGCTTCTGCGTCTATCAGCACGAAATCCTTCTCTCCTCTGCCGAGCCGCACCCGCTGCCTTGCCATCCCGACTCGCTGCCCCGCTTTCGGAAAGTAACCCGCTCCGATCAGCGCGCCTTGTTCGAGCTGTACAGAGCCTGCGCTACCGAGCAAGCCCGAGAGGCGGAAGCGATGACTTTCGACGAATGGCGGTCGGCGCGAGACCGCAGCTGGCTCGTCGGCCACGTTCGCCAGCAACTCGCCGAGCGCGATGGCAAGGCCGTCGGTTGGTACCGCTCCGCCATGGACGGCGATTGCGCCGACTTCGACCTCCTGCTTCATCCCGCTGACCCATCGCGCCAGGCCCTGCTCGACGTCGCCCTTGGACGCATCGGTGGCAGGAGCGCTATGACCCTCGTGCCGGACTCCGCCTCAGAATATGTTCAGGGCCTTTTGCAGCGAGGCTTTCAGCGCGGCCCGGATTTCGTCTCCCTTGTCATGAGGACGGCCGTTACCGTCAAAGCGCCGCAACTGGCGCCCGCCGTTTGATGTCTAAGAACGCCGCTCTCGGGGAGGAAACGGTGCAGAAGCAGATCACCGACGATCTCGAGGCTTTCGTCGAGATGCTGCCGCCCCATATCGCCAACTCCCTCATGGAGCAGCCCGATAACCACGACCTGCTCGAAGTCGTCCTCGACCTCGGACGCCTGCCCGAAGCCCGCTATCCCGGCAAAGAGGTCGTTCTCAGCAACGTTGAGGTGAGCGAAGAAGACATCGATCACGTCGTCGCCCGCGTCTCCGAGTTCGGCGACGACAACCGCGCCGGCATCGAACGCACCCTGCACCGCATCTCCGCCATGCGCAACCGCCGCGGGCGCATCGTCGGCCTCACCTGCCGCGTTGGCCGCGCCGTCTTCGGCACCATCCGCGTCATCGAAGACATCATCCGCACCGGCAAGAGCACGCTGCTGCTCGGCCGGCCCGGCGTCGGCAAAACGACCATGCTCCGCGAGGTCGCCCGCGTTCTCGCCGACGACATGAACAAGCGCGTCATCATAGTCGACACTTCAAACGAGATCGCCGGCGACGGCGATATTCCCCATCCCGCCATCGGCAGCGCACGACGGATGCAGGTTAAGACCTCGACTCAGCAGCACGCTGTCATGATCGAGGCCGTCGAGAACCACATGCCGGAGGTCATCGTCATCGACGAGATCGGCACCGAACTCGAGGCCGCCGCCGCTCGCACCATTGCCGAACGTGGCGTCCAGCTTGTCGCAACCGCCCACGGCAACACGCTCGAAAACCTGATGTTGAATCCAACCCTCGCGGACCTCGTCGGCGGCATCCAGTCCGTCACCCTGGGCGATGAAGAGGCACGACGCCGCGGCACCCAGAAGTCCATCCTCGAACGAAAGGCGCCCCCTTCCTTCGACGTCGTCGTCGAGATCCAAACCTTTGATCGAGTCGCCGTCCACCCCAACGTCGCCGAGACCGTCGACAACATCCTTCGCGGTTACGACGTCCCGGCTGAAGTCCGCGAGCTCGACGCTGAGGGCCGCCTGCGCCGTCTGTCCGACGCCGAAGTCCATCGCCAGGAGGGTGACGTCGAGACCTGGGGAACGCCCCAGCCGGCCCGTCCGGCCAGCCTGACCCGGCGCATCTATCCCTTCGGCATCTCCCGCAAACGGCTGGAGCAGGCCATCCACCAGACCGCGACGCCCGCAACCGTAAGCGACTACCTCAGCGACGCCGATGTCGTTATGACCCTGCGCAATTTCTACCGGCGCAAGCCTCAGGCCCTCCGCGAAGCGGAAGCGCGCGGCCTGCCAGTCTACGTCCTTCGCAGCAACACGATTTCGCAGATGGAGCAGAGCCTTCTCTCCCTCCGCGGCGACCAGGGGCGCTTCGACCCCGTGGCCGCTGCCCTCCAGGAGGCAGAGAAGGCCATAAGCCAGGTTATGGAGAGCGACGGCGAGATCGAGCTTTCGCCCCAGAACTCCTACATCCGCCGCCTCCAGCACCAGCTTGCCCAGAAGTACAACCTCTCCTCGCGCAGCTCCGGCCGCGAGCCGGCCAGGCGCGTCCGCATCTTTCGGGAAGATGGCAGTCCTGTAGAAGACGAGGAAGAAGAATGAGGACCGCCCCCACATGGATATAAGGGACCACAAAGGCCTCTTCATCGCCTTCGAAGGAGGCGAAGGCGCCGGCAAGACAACGCAGGCCCGCATCCTCGCCGAGAATCTGCGCCGAGTTGGCCGCGGAGTCCTCTTGACACGCGAGCCCGGCGGCACGGAGATCGGCGAGCGACTGCGCGAGATTATCCTTCGTCCCGTCAAGTCGACCCGAGACGCCGCGCCGCTTCAGCCTCATCTTGCCGCCGCTGCCGAGCTATTCCTCTTTCTGGCCGCACGAGCCCAACTCGTCGCGGAGGTAATCAAGCCCGCTCTCGCCGGCAATGCCATCGTCGTTTGCGACCGCTTCACCGCCTCCACCATCGCCTACCAGGGCTACGGCCGTGGCCTCGATCTCGACGCCGTCGAAAAGGCCTCCGACCTGGCGACTGGCGGCCTGCGACCCGATCTCTCGGTCCTGCTGGACGTGCCCGTCGCCGCCGGCCTTTCCCGTAAGGCCGAAGCCGAAGAGTCCGACGCCATCGGCCGGGAGAGCCCCGACTTCCACGACCGCGTCCGGCGCGGCTTCCATCATCTCGCCGCCGCCGATCCGCAGCGTTGGTCTATCATCAACGCTACCCGATCCATCTACGATGTGTCCGACGCAGTCATGGAGCGCGTACAGTCGCTTCTAGACCGTCCCCCTTCATAGCCGTCAGATCAAGGAGGCCATCATGGACCTCGGACTTCAGGGCAGAGTGGCGCTGGTCGAGGGAGCCAGCCGGGGCATCGGCAAGGCCGTCGCGATGGGCCTCGCCCGCGAAGGTTGCCAGGTGGCCATCTGCGCCCGCAACGAGGAACCTCTCCTCGAAGCGGCCAGAGAGATAGGCAGGGCGACGGGCATCAACGTGCTGGCCATGGCGTGCGACATGGCCCGAGCGGACGACGTCCGCCGCTTCGTCGCCGCAACCGTCGAACGCTTTGGGCGACTCGATATCGTCGTCAACAACGCCGGCGGCCCGCCACTCGGCGCTTTCGAACAGCACTCCGACCAGGCCTGGCAGGCCGCCCTCGAGCAAAACTTCCTCAGCGTGGTTCGCACTATTCGCGAAGCATTGCCCCATCTCCGCCGTCAAGGGGGCGGACGCATCATCAACATCACCTCCTATGCGGTGAAGCAGCCGCTCGATGGTCTCATCCTCTCCAACTCCGCCCGTTTGGCCGTCGTCGGTCTGGCCAAAACCCTGTCCAGAGAGCTGGGACCCGACAACATTCTCGTCAACAACGTCTGCCCCGGCCCCACCCTTACCGACCGCATGCAGTCCCTAATGCGCTCTCGTGCTGAATCTGAAGGACGCTCTTTTGAAGAGGTCGCCGCCGAAGAGAACAAGCGCATACCCCTTGGTCATATGGGCACAGCCGAAGATGTCGCCGCCCTGGTCGTCTTCCTCGCCTCAGAGCCCGCGCGCCAGATCACCGGCACCACCATCCAGGTCGACGGCGGCGCTACCGCGTCTATCCTTTGATTGCCCCAACGAGCCTCGATATAACAAAAAACGTTGACGACCTGACAGGCGATCGTTATAATAAAGTCGCAGTTATTATCTGCGCTGGTATTACTGCCCTGTTGAGAGTGCCGAAGCCCTGTGGGAACGGGGGAACCGCCTTTATTGGGGGTGAATCTCGCGCAGGCGAGTAGGGTAGCCTTTCAACCCGAACCCGACAGCTAACCTCGGAGGCAGCGGAAGGACTCGACCAGCATTTGACGGGAACAGAATATGCCGGAGGATTAAACCACATGGATTCAACGCTGCCTCGAGTCTGCCCACGTTGTAGGGGTTCGATGATCGCAGAAAGGGACTGGTACGGCACTTACAGCAGTTGCCTCTCCTGCGGATACGTCCACGAGGCGGTCTCGCCTCCGGCCATCGAGCTTCTCGAAGAAGACGAGAGCGGTCGCGTTCGCCAGCGACGCCGCCAGCCCTCTCACGGAAAGCTCCGCCTCTAGTCATCCCTAATAAGCTACAGAAGAGGGCATCTTTCCGATGCCCTCTTCTCATGTTCCAAACCCACCTCGTTTCCTTTCTTCTCGCCTTCATCCGATAAGCCTCCGCCCGCTCCGGTCACTCTCGCTTCCGCGCACCTCTCGGAAATAGGGAAACGCCTAACACCTTATTGAGGGTTTCCCCTGATAGAGCAGCCCTATTTCCTTAACTAGAATGCTGGAAAGACGCACATTTCTAATCGGACACCCGGCGAAAGAACCCACGTTCTCCCAGGCGAGGAACAATTGCTAAAAGTGATACTCGCCTGTTAGATAAGAACCTGTTATCGTAGGCTTGTCCGTCCGGCGGGTGGGGCAAGCGTCCGAAGGATTCGGGCTGCAGGCGCAGCAAGGAGTGTGTTGCATGGAAGACGCAACGATTACCGCCAGAGATTCATTCGCGCCGAGAGGACGCAATGCCGATAGCTCCTCCTGGAGCCGCTCCACTGGACGCATCCGCGTCCTCATCGTCGATGACCACGCCGTCCTCAGACAGGCCCTTCACCTCCTCCTCGATGCTCATCAGGAAGTGGAAGTCATCGGAGACGTCGGAAACGGCCGCGAAGCCGTCGAGACAGCGGAGAAGCTCTTCCCAGACGTGGTCCTGATGGACGTGGTCATGCAGGGCCTCAACGGCCTCGAGGCCACCCGGCAGATTCGCAAACGCATTCCGAAGACCAAGGTCCTCATTCTCAGCAGCTATATGGAAGACGACCAGATTATGGCCGCTCTGCGTGCAGGCGCTTCCGGGTACGTCGTCAAGAAGTCCGACGTCACAGAGCTCCTCCTCGGTATCCAGGCCGTTCACCGCGGCAACACCTATTTCAGCTCGGCCATATCCGACACCTTTCCGATCAGCGAGTTCCTCTGGCAAGCGAAGAAGGGCGAAGGCAAGGCTAGCTTAGAGCTCCTTACCGGCCGCGAGCGGGAAGTCCTGCAGCTCATCGCCGAAGGTTACTCCAACCAGCGCATTGCTGACGACCTCTTCATAAGCGTCAAGACGGTAGAGGCCCACAAGGCCCACATTATGAGCAAGCTTCACGCCCAGAACCGGACCGACCTCATCCGTTACGCTATCCGCAAAGGGATCGTCAACCTGGAAGCAGCGCCCGACCTGTCTGTCGAGCACGTCGACGCGGTGTAAGCTGCCCGCGACCAACGGCAGTCCTTGTTTTGTTCGTCAAGCTGTGTGAGCGTTCGCGACCCTCCTGGTCCTTGGCTCGCCCCTGACCTAAGTCTTCTGATATATCCCGTCCCCAACCAAATACTCCTTTAGACATGCGGCACTTCCCCGATCCTTGGTTAAGGCGCGGATTCTTCATCCTCTGACCCTTCAGATCCTATGATCGTTTCCAGCCCCCATGCCGATAATCAGGATGCAAGGAAGGTAAGACTGCCAGTCCCACAGCCGATTGAGCGGGGCCAGAGGCAAGACGAAGGGAACGGCGGAGCTCTTTCTGACTTCTAAGAATGGCGGGACAAGGATGCTCATCTTAACCCGTAAGATCGACCAGGCAATAGTAATCCACGACAACATCCTCGTCAGAGTCCTCGGTGTAGAGAGAGACCGCGTGAAGCTGGGAATTTCCGCGCCGGAAGAGATTGTCGTTCTCCGCGAGGAACTCTGCGATGAGGAAGCGCCCTCCAACGGAAACGGCAAGCAACTCAAGTCAAAGAGTGCGTAGGCAGCCTGACCGGACCTCTGTTGCCACTGAATTGGAATGAAGACTTAGCGGGGGACCAGCGTTAGTGCTGGCCTCTTTTGCGTGCCGGCCGTGCCCATTCCCTTGCCGTGGATTAGCCGTAGCTTGGGCCGTGCCCCGACTGCTCTTTTCTCAAGCTCATCGACAGGACGGACACTGACCGGCATCCCCTCTAGGCGGATCGATTCCTGCACCCCTTCCCATGTCCGCGCTATGTTCGCCCAGAAGTCCGCGTTGCTCGCAGATAGCTCTTGACGCCGTACGCTGTTCACGAAGCGGCGGCACTGGTCGACTTTCGTGTCCGTCGGGCGGACCGGAGGTGTTATCGTGCTTTCCGCCGGCCATTCCGCTAGCGGAACGGGTGGATTCGAGTACAGAAGACTCCCCGACGCCGTCTCGGAGTCCGCTGAGATAATCTTGATAGGTGAACGCGCGTCGCACTCGTCCAGCAAGATCGTTCGCGAGTTCGTCGATAGCGTCCACTGCCGGCACTCCTGCGCCTCCGTCGTGCTCGCTTGCAAAGACGCAATCTTCCCATCGTCATATACCAGGTTGACGAACGCGGCTGCCGGCACAGTCTCCGACTCGGCGCGACAGACGATGCCGCTCGCGGATGTCGGACTTCCTTCCAAGAGGCGGGCACAGAGCGCCAATTGCTCAATAACGAGCGCCCCTATCGATTCTCCGTAGCCACTCGCTCCCGGTGCCGTCACAGCCCGAAGATAACGCGGCTGCCAAAGTCCGCTTTTGCCCGAGAGTATCCATCTCAGGAAGACAAGCGCCGGATGGAATGAGCGTTCCTCCGTGAACATCAGGACCGTCGCCGTTTCCGCGCCAGTCCTGCCAGTTCCTCCAGCTGCACGCTTGTAACCGGCGATGATATTGTCGCCAGGACATGCTTGTCTGCCGTCAAGGCACGTCGGATGATCGCGGGCAAATCGACCACCGGGTCCGTCAGGACGACAGCGTCGACGTCCCCGCGCCGCGTCAAGTTGCTCACGTCATGCTCTATCGCTATGCCCGTGGCCTTCCGTTGCATTTCAACAGCAAGCTGTCCCGTGACCGCTGCCGCCGTTACGCTCGCCCCTTCTACCCGCATGAACGCATGCGCGTAGGTCTGACTCCGCCCGCCGGAGCCGGCCACGCCGATTCTTAAGGCATCGATTTCGGACATCCCGTCCTTTTCTCGCCTATCGATTGCTTCCATCGAGGAAGACTGCGGTTCAGCCTTCACTCCTATGCCGCCTCTTCCAGGTCCAGCACGAGCGCTGCCCGAAGCCGGCGAAGAGCGCGCTGCCGTAACTGCGACGCGCGTGATTCCGATATCCCCAACGCCCTGCCGATCGTCTTCAGCGAACGTGACTCGATGTAATAGAGCTGAACGATGATCCGCTCACGTTCCGGGAGATTGCTCACCGCCTGTTGCAGCTTCGTCTTCACCATGGTTCGCTGCGCTACCTGGTCCGGGTCGATGCTTGGGTACTCGTCGGCCATTTCGACAAGCCTTTCGCTGTTTCCATTGACGGCCATATCGGCCAGATTATCGAGAGAGACTATCTTTACGTTTGCCTGGCTAAGCGACGCCAGAAACTGTGGCAACGGTATTCCCATTCGCTCCGCCAACTCGGCCCGCGTGGGCGCCCGCCCGAATTCGTTGTGGAGGCAGCTCGTCGCGCTCTCAATCTCGGAAGAGAACTTCTGCAAAGAACGCGGCAATGGATGAGCCGCCCGCAGCGCATCGAGGATCGCCCCTCGGATGCGAGGGAGCGCATATGTAGAAAACTTGGCCCCCTTGTTCGGGTCGAACGAGTGGTAGGCTTCAATGAGTCCTTGTACGCCGCAGCTCACCATGTCCTCGTATTGAAGGATCGATGAGCCGCTGGCTCCGACGATTATTCGATTGACGACGTGCCGGACAAGCGGCATATAGTCGCGCACCAGTTCGTGGAGAGCTTGCTGTTCCGGTGTCTGAGCCAAAGAAACGATACCCGCGGCGTCAGGTTGGGAAGACATACATCTACCTCACGTCTCACATACGAACCGCTGGACCTACGGCCTACCGTGCTTCAGTATCGCTGAACACGAAAACCGCTCCTATAAGCAGACCCCCGATTCTGATGCCCGGAAGCACCGAGGGCGGCCCCCTTCCTTGCTGACTTGGGCGTCAGGGGGTATCTAGGTGCAGCCGGTCAAAGAACCGAGGAAAGACCCTGCCGCTGCCGCCCTCGTTTTCGCGGGCCAACCCTGATTGCTAGGGTCTTAGCTTTGTGCTAGGTTATGGGCATCTCGACACGGCCTGTCTAAACCGATGTTCGAGACCATCAGCCAAGCGGTGGAGGACGAATGCCGATTGCCGGCCGGCTCTTGACGAGCGAGTCCGTGTTGCGACTGCTGTTCGGTGCCCTTCAGCCCGTGCTCCAATTCGATGCGGTGGCATCCGTAGAGTGCCGAAACGGCGAGGACCGACTGACCGTTTTCGCCGCCCGCCCACTCCAAATGTCTTTTGCCGAGAGTCTGGCCGACGAAGTGCTGGAAGGCCTGCGCCGCTTCTCCGGCGAGTCCCATCAGGATTGCCTCCATCGACCGGTCGATGTTGTCCCTCTGAACAGGGACATGCCCGGCGAACGCAGGCTCTGGGCCGGCCCTCCAGGCTCCGCAATCGACGCTCCCTTGATCGTTGGCGGGCACGCTGTCGGCCTGGTTCGGGTCGTTGCCGGCGCATCCAACGCCTTCCGCGGTGACAAGAGTGCCATCGTTTACGCTACGGCTCAGCAGGCCTCCGCATTATTAGAGCAACTCGAAGGGGCAGATGCAGCCGATAGACGGCTCGCCGAATGGCTGGTAAACGGTCTCCAGGAAGGCATCATCGTCGTCGATCAGGATCTGACGACTGTCCTCTCTAATCCGACCGCTGGCTCGCTTATCACCCGCCTGACAGGCAATGCCGACCTCGACAATACGCTGCGCGAAACGCCGCTGGAAAGCCTCGTGCAATTGGCCATCGAGCAGCCCGGGATGCCTCAGCACAAGGATTACAGCTTCAGTGAGGAAAACCCGCGCTATCTCTCCGCCACGGCAACCATGTCGCCATCTACCGATGGCAACGTCATCGTTGTCCTGCACGACGTTACAGAAGAGCACCTCATGCAGGAGCGCCTGCTGCAATCCGAGAAGATGGCCAGCGTCGGGCAGCTGGTTTCAGGCGTCGCCCACGAGCTAAACAACCCTCTTACCGGAGTTACCGGCTTCGCGCAGTTGCTCCTTAATCGCGATCTTGACGAGCAGACCCGGCACGACATCGAGACCATCTACAGCGAGGCAGAGCGGGCGGCGAAGATCGTCCAGAACCTGCTCTCCTTTGCCCGCCGCCGCAAGGCTCAGAAGGGCCCGGCCAACCTTAACACTTTGCTCGAGAGGGTCCTCGAGCTGCGCAGCTACGACCTGCGTGTGAAGAACATCGACCTCGAACTCGACCTAGACCCGCACTTGCCGCTCATCATGTCGGACCCTGATCAGATCCAGCAGGTTCTGTTCAATATCATCACGAATGCCGAGCACGCCATGCTGAACGCCCACGGCGGCGGCAAGCTAAAGGTCCGTTCCCGCGCCGAAAAGGGTTACGTACACCTATCCTTCACCGACGACGGCGCAGGGATCCCGCCGGAGAACCTGCGCCGCGTCTTCGACCCCTTCTTCACCACCAAGGAAGGCGGTCAGGGGACCGGCCTGGGCCTCACGATCTGCTATGGCATCATCGATGACCACGGGGGCCGCATCCGCGTCGACAGCCAGCCTGGCAAGGGCGCCACATTCACCGTTGAGCTGCCGATTACCGACGGCGTCAGCGGCGACGATCTGCCCACGCCTGAGACCGAAAAGGAAGCGGAGCCGGTCAAGATTAGCCGTCGCGTTCTAGTCGTCGACGATGAACAGAGCATCCTGGCATTATTGCACGATGTGCTCGCCGCTGACGGCCATCGCGTCGATACCGCCCACAACGGAGAGGAAGCGCTCGAGCACCTCCTCACGCACGGCTACGACCTGCTCATCACCGACATCAAGATGCCCGGAATGGGCGGTCAGGAGTTGTATCAGCGCGTCAAGCAGATGGACTCAGAGCTGGCGAAGAACACTGTCTTTATCACCGGCGATACGGTGAGCGCCGAAACGCGCAACTTCCTCCAGAAGGTGCAGAATGTCTGCCTCGCCAAGCCCTTCAAGATCCGCGAGGTCAGGGACACCCTCAACCGCCTCCTCGGCGACAACTGAGCGAGGCGCCGGCCAAAAACATAGCCGAGACTGATGAGTCTCGGCTATTTCATTCGTCGGACTTCGTGAATCTACCGCATTAGCACAATCCGCCGGAACGACTCGACGTGCCGGCCCTGGTCGTCGCGCCAGCGCTCCCGCACGTATCGCATGAAGTCCGGATTATCTCCGAACTGGCTTCGATGCTTCGAAAGCGCCTCCAGCTTTAGCTCGATGACGTCTGAGATGTCCACGCTGAAGTTCGCCTTATCGAACGACCAGATATACAGTTCGCTGACCTTGTGCGGCTCCAGGCCCTCCTCTATCTGCTCGTGGAAGTTCCAGCGGTCTCGTGCCGCCGGATAAACAGCGTCCACCGCGACCAGACCGGCGCAGCGATGGTCGCTGTGATTGACGAAGCTGTCGCGGACGATTATCGATTCCGGGTCACTTGTAAAGACAGCGTACGGTCTTATCTGCCTGATGTATCGGACCACGTCGCCGAGCAACTGCCGCGAGTAAGTAAGCTCGCCGTCCTCGTAGCCGAGGAAGAACACGTCCTTCACACCCACGACACCCGCCGCCTCGCGTTGCTCCTGCTCGCGAATGGGCTTCAGCTTCTCCGGCGTCATTTCCGGGTCGTCGCTGCCCTTGCTCCCATTTGTCACTATCAGGTAGTAGAAATCCCATCCCTGGCGAGCCCAGAGAGCCGCGGTCCCGGCGCAACCGAACTCCGTGTCGTCGGGATGAGCTGAGATGGCAAGCGCGCGTCTACGTTCTTCCGGCATATGGCGCTCCTTTGCGGACTGGAGAAAAAAGTGAGTCTACCCGTATTCTAGGGTCGGCCAAGCTTGCTTGGCAACAATCGCCCGTCCGGCTGCCGCTTCTGCAAGCTTTCCACCTTCTTCCCACGTCCCACCCTAGCCACGCTCTCCTGCTAGCGGACGCAGTACTCCCGGGCCGAATATGGTGGCCGAAGCTTTCCGCCTCGGCGCCTTGTGGGGCTCGCTTCGCTCGCCCCACCCGCGTTCGCCTTCGGCGAACGCCCTCACACCCCCCACTTTACTGCGAAAAACCCTTGACAACCCTCTCTCGAGAGTGCTACCTTCATTGCCAGAACAAGCGTTCGTTCGGAACGCAAACCTTTGGAGGTGAAAGTTGAAGCCTCTCTCGAACAAGGAACAGAAGATACTCGACTTCCTGCGTCGCTTCATCCGCGAGAAGAACTACCCGCCCAGTATCCGCGACATCCAGGAAGAGTGCGCCATTAGCTCCACGTCCGTCGTCGACTACAACCTCAAGGGGCTCGAGCGCAAGGGCTACATCCACCGCGACCGCGAAGTCTCCCGCGCCATCGAACTCCTCGACGGCTCCGGACGCCGTCCGCGGACTATCAGCGTCCCCATCGTCGGTCAGATCGCCGCCGGCCAGCCCATTCCCGTTCCCGAAGGCAGCGTCGACTACACGGAGACCGTCGAAGTCACCGAAGACATGACCCGCGGCAAGCAGGACGTCTACGCCCTCCGCGTCAAAGGCAACTCAATGGTGGACGCCCTCGTCAACGACGGCGACCTCGTCATCATGCAGCACGCCAGCACCGCCGAGAACGGCGAGATGGTCGCCGCCTGGCTCAAGCAAGAGCAAGAGGTCACCCTGAAGAAGTTCTACCACGAGGGTGCGCGCGTCCGGCTCCAACCCGCCAATCAGGCCATGAAGCCCATCTACACCGACGCCGATAACGTCGAGATACAGGGGAAAGTCCTCTTCCGAATGGGCGGCGCCTTCTAGCCTCGCCAACCCGGCGCTGAGCCCCTCGACGCCGCGGGCGCCGATAGCTTCGACAGGTCCTCCAGCAGGATGTCCACCGCCAGGTCCTCATCGTAGATCCCGCGCTTGATTGCCGCGTCCGTCTCCAGCAGCCGCGCGAACGCCGCCTCCAGTTGCGGCATCGCATAGCGACGCGACTGCTCCAGCACCTTCCGCAGCGCGAAGTCCGACCTTATCCCCAGCCTCTGCCCTATCTCCGTCGGCGAAAGGTGCGCCAGCAGCAGTTCTTTCGCCAAAATGAGGTTCCGGTACTGCCGAGTTATCATGCCAAGCGCCGCCATCGAAGCCACGCCTTCGTCCCGCATCTGCTCCAGCAGTCGCACCGCCTGCCCCGAGCGCCCCTCGACAACCGCATCGACCATCGCCAGCACGCTCGCCTCCCGCGCACTGCTCACCAGCTCCCGCACGTCCTCTTCCTCTATTTGACGCCCTTCCGCATAGACCGCCAGTTTCTCCAGTTCCTGCGACAGCATCCGCAAGTCGTTCCCCACCAGCTCCGCCAGCAACGCGATGGCCCGAGGCGAAATCGAAAGCTCTTGCTTCGCCGCCCGCGACCGTATCCAGTCCGGCACCACCCGCTGGCGCAACGACACGAACTCCCGCACCTCCGCGAGCGGTGCCATCAGCTTCAGCAGCCCGTTCCCGGCGCTCAGCTCCCCCTCCACGAACACAAGCGTCGTGCTCTCCGGCATCTCCGTCAGCGCCGGCGGCAACGCCCTCCAGGGCTCAATACTTTCCCGAGAGCCTCTGCCTTCCCGCCTGCGACCTCCCGAACGCCCGCTTTCGAACCGTCCCAGCAGTCCCTCGACGACGACCAGCCGGTGTGTCCCCAGAAACGGCACCGTCGCGCAGACACCGATAAGCTCCCCCGGTTTCAGCGTTCGCCCGTCCAACGACGATATGTTGCCCGCCAGCATCCCGTCCTCATCGAGCCGCTCCCGAACCGCGTTCAACTCCTCGCGCACGGAGAACTCATCCTCACCATGAAAGATGTAGATCATCGCGGCTTCAGACTAAAGCTCTCCCGGGCTACGGGGAAGGCGTAGTCGCGGGAAAGCCCAGCCCTGTCCGCCTTTCACAGGAACTGCAGATCGTTGATAAGGCACATGCCGTCTGGTACGCTGACTATGCACGGCAAACGGCTCGCGCAGGTGGAGAACGTGAGTGAAGTGACAACCCATTCCGACGCGCTCGTCGTCTTTGGCATCACCGGCGACCTCGCCTACAAGCAGATCATCCCGTCCCTCCAGGCGATGATTCGCCGCGGCCACCTCGACGTCCCCATCGTCGGTGTCGCCAAGGCTGGCTGGGACATCGAGCAAATGCGCGCCCGCATCCGCCAAAGCCTCGCGGCGCACGGCGGCATAGACGAGGCCGCCTTCGCCAAGCTCTCCGCCCTGCTTCGCTACATCGACGGCGACTACCGCGATGTCACAACCTTCGAGCGCCTGCGCGAGGCCCTGGGCAACGCCGCTCGACCGCTCCACTATCTCGCCATCCCGCAGCCGCTCTTCGCCACCGTGATCGAAGGGCTGACGAAATGTCGCTGCACTGATGATGCCCGCGTTATCGTCGAGAAGCCCTTCGGACGAAACCTTGCTTCGGCGCAGGCGTTGAATCGCCTCTTGGGCCGGTTCTTCCCCGAGTCGGCTATCTTCCGGATCGACCACTTCCTTGGCAAAGAACCCGTCCAGAATCTCCTCTACTTCCGCTTCGCCAATTCCTTCTTGGAACCCATCTGGAACAGCAACTACGTCGACAGCGTGCAGATTACAATGGCCGAGGACTTCGGAGTCGAAGGGCGCGGCCGCCTATATGAGGAGATGGGCGCCATCCGCGACGTCGTGCAGAACCACCTGCTGCAGATAATCGCCCTCCTCGCCATGGAAGCTCCCGCCGGAAACGACCGCGAGGGCGTTCGGGCCGAGAAAGCTCGCATCTTCAGGGCCATGCGCCCGCTTGGCCCTTCTGACGTCGTCCGAGGCCAATACCGTGGTTACCGCGACGAGGACGGCGTCGCGCCCGATTCACAGGTCGAGACCTTCGCCGCCGTACGGCTCTGGATCGACACCTGGCGCTGGGCCGGTGTCCCCTTCTACGTCCGGGCCGGAAAGCGATTGCCCGTGACGGCTACAGAAGTCACCGTCACGCTCAAACCCCCGCCGGACGTGGTCTTCGGCCGCGTAGAGCGGTCTCAACCGAACTATCTTCGCTTCCGCCTCAGCCCCAATTTCGCCATCTCATTGGGCACCCGCATCAAGCGCCCGGGCGAAGAGATGATCGGTGAGGAGGCGGAGCTCATCGCCAGACATCGTCCGGCCGACGAGATGCAGCCGTACGAGAGGCTCCTCGGTGATGCCATGCGTGGCGATCCCATCCTGTTTGCCCGCGAGGACGGCGTCGAGGCCGCCTGGCGCGTGGTCGACCCCGTCCTCGGACTTGGCGCGCCTATCATCTACGAGCCCGGCACCTGGGGCCCGCCCGAAGCCGGTAAGATCATCGCCGGCAAGCGCGGCTGGCATAACCTCAAAGTGAGATCTGCCGCCTGAGATCATCTGATCCCGCCCCGCAGCGGCTGTGGCGGGAGTCGAATCCACGCGGGACAACAAAGGCGACCTTGCGTAGATATTAGACTTCCTGCCCCACGCCCGTTGACATCCTCTGCTAACGCTGATATTATGATTATGGTCATATGTTCATAACAACCCAGGAACGGCTCTGATGCCAAGACCAGCAAAATGGAGAACGGTGGCAGCGACGCCGGCCGTAACTTACTTTAAGCCGGCGGGCGTCCCCCTGCGCCTGCTCTCCGAGGTCAAGCTGGCGGTGGAAGAAATGGAAGCCATTCGCCTGAAGGACCTCGAAGGATTAGAGCAAGAGGAATGCGCCCAGAAGATGAGCATTTCACGCCCTACCTTTCATCGCGTTCTCAAGGCCGCCCGGCAGAAGATCGCCGATGCCTTTCTCAACGGCAAGGCCATCCGGATCGAAGGCGGCAACTTCGCAGCGCTCGGCCAGGAGTTCCGCTGCATTCCTCATGGGCATGCCTGGCGGATCACCGCCGGCTCTGCGTTGCCTGCTCGTTCCCTCGCTTGTCCCGCCTGCGGCAGCGTCCATGTCCAGCCGGTTCCGGCGACTCCGAGCTTCGCCGGTCGGCGCGGTCGCGGTCGTGGCGGCCGCTGGCGCGAAACCGAACAGAAAGCATAACGAAGATTGCGCCGAAACCAAGTGAGATCGGCGCTCCAAACGACACAATATGGCTAGGAGGTAACAAAATGCCATTCGGTAACAGAAAAGGACCAGAGGGCCAGGGCCCGAGGACCGGACGTCGAGCGGGCTACTGCTCAGGTAGCGGCCAGCCCGGCCATGCAACCGCTCTTGGCAGGCGAATCGGAGAAGGCAGAAGCAGAGGCTTCGGCCTGCGCTTCGGCTTCGGCCGGCAAGGACGGCGTTCGCCTGGGAGACCGCGATGAAAATCGCGGTCATCTCAGACGACGAAACCACCATCAGCCGGCACTTCGGCCGGGCGCCCTACTATGTCGTCCTCACCATCGAGGAGGGGCAAGTAGTCAGTCGAGAGACCCGCGCGAAGGCCGGCCACCACACCTTCGGCGCCTGTGACTGTCACACGCCGCCGGGCCAGCCGCACGGCGTCGGGGAGCAGTCTGAGGCGAAACACCGCATCATGGCGGACTCAATCGAGGATTGCGATGCCGTCATTGTCGGCGGCATGGGGTGGGGAGCATTCGAGAGCCTGAAGGCGCGCGGCATTCACCCTGTCGTCACGGACGAACGTGATCCGGCGAAAGCCGCACTCGCCTACTGGCAGGGCCAATTGCCCAATCTCGTGAATCGACTGCACTAGGCAACTGCCCCAGAGAGCGCATCTGCCCGAAATCGTGCTTTACGGAAGGGAATCTGGCGGGAGTGGGTGGGAGTCGAACCCACCCGGGACGACGCAGGCCGCCCCGCAACGATTTTGAAGACCGCGAGACCCACCGGGACCCATCCACTCCCGGTGCTATGTTACACGGGCGGCGTCCAGACGCCAAACTTCTCGCTCAGATACTGGTCCGCCCGGATCGCCGCTGTTGCCCCGTCGCCGGCAGAGCTGATCACCTGCCGCGCCGCGTTCCGCCGCGCGTCCCCTACGGCGAATATCCCCGGCACGCTCGTCTCCATCCAGTCGTTGACGATCACCCGCCCCGCCTCATCCAGGTCCACCATCCCCTTCAGATAGTCCACGCTCGGCTGCTGGCCGATGAATACGAACACCGCCGCCGTCTTCATCTCCTTCTCCTCGCCCGTCGCCAGGTTTCGTATCCTTACGCTCGTGACGTCCATATCGCCGATGATCTTCGTCACGACGCTGTTCCACATGAAATCGATTTTCGGCTCCGCGAACGCCGTTTCCTGGAGCACCGGCGTTGCCCGAAGCTTGTCTCGGCGATGCACCACGTGTATCTTCCGGACATACCGCGCCAGAAACAGCGACTCGTCGATCGCCGCATCGCCGCCGCCGACTACCACAACCTCCTTGTCCCGGTACAGCGCCGCGTCGCACGTCGCGCAGAACGATACCCCGCGACCCACAAGCCGGTCCTCGCCGGGGACCATCAGCTTCTTGTAGGCCGCGCCGCCCGCCGCGATGATCGACTTGGTGTGAAAGTCGCCCTCGCTCGTTCGGACCCAGAAATAATCCCCGTCCTTTTCGATCGACCGGACAGAGCCGTAGATCGTCGATAGACCGTACTTTTCTGCCTGCTTCAGCATTGCCTCCGCCAGGTCGAATCCGTTTACGCCGTCCGGAAAGCCCGGATAGTTCTCGATCGATGCCGTCAACGCTATCTGCCCGCCGATGACGTTCTTCTCAAGCATCACGGCACAACGTCGTGCGCGGGCAGCGTAAAGCCCCGCGGTCAGCCCGCCGGGCCCGCCGCCGACGATGACGACGTCGCATTCCATTTGCTGATTCAATGTTGCCCCCGGCAGGAAGGGCTAGGAGACAGCTTCTTCGATATGCTTCTTCAACTCTGCCTTGGGCCGGAAGCCGATAATCTGACCTACCGGCTGGCCCGCCTTAAAGATCATTAACGTCGGGATGCTGCGAATGCCGTAGCTCGTGGCCGTTTGTGGGTTCTCATCAGTGTTGAGCTTGACAAAGTTCATCTTGCCCGTGAACTCGCCTGCCAATTCTTCCACCAGCGGCGACACCATTCGGCAGGGGCCGCACCACGGTGCCCAGAAGTCCACCAGGACCGGCGCCGTCGCGTCCAGCACTTCATTTCGGAAAGTCGCGTCGCTCACTTCCTTTACGTTCGCCATCGTCATTTCCTCCTCGATTTCAACGCTCCCTTGACAGCCACCTTACCATCCTCGATAATTATGACATACCCCCCGGGGGTATGTCAACGAGAAGGCTACTCCTAAAAACACTATAAACGCTACAGGCGCGACGATGAGCACTAGACCCGAATCAACGAACAAAGATGTCATCACCCGGCTGCGAAGGATCGAGGGACAAGTCCGCGGCATTCAGCGCATGGTCGATGAAGACCGCGCCTGTGAGCAGATGCTGACCCAGCTCATGGCCGTCCGCGCCAGCGTCGACCAGGTCGGCCTGCTCCTCCTGGAAACCCATATCGAGAACTGCCTCCTGCAAGACCTGGAGGTCGATCCAGCACGCGTGCGAGAGCTGCGTGAAACGTTAAAGATGTGGGCCCGCTTCGGACTGCTTCCCGGCGCCGCTCTTCCCTGGTCCGGCGAAGCCGAGGAGTCCTAGCCAGGCGCCAGCCGCAGCGTCGCGGTGCCCTGGTGCCCCGTCCAGACCAGCGTCTGGCTCTCCGAGTCGTGGATGACGCTCCCGCTCGAAACCGCCGCGTTCACATCGCCGGGGTAGTGCAGACGCGGCGCATAAATGACCGTTGGCGCCTTCGCCGACGCGTCGCTCTCCAGCTCCAGCTCGAACACGCCCGTCTCCACGTCGAACGACATCCGCTTCGGCTCTCCGGCCGCGCGCTGAACGTATGGTCGGCAGAAGGACCGCAAGGCGCGCGCTCCAGAGTTGATGTCCGTCGCATCCCTCACGTCATCCCGGCTCCAGATCGAAAGGTCCTCGTGGTTCCACTGGTCGCCGTGCTCGTGCGAGTTCTCGGCCGTATAATTCCACTGCGTCGAGTTGATGAGGACAGCGTCCATCGCGCGGTAAGCGGCGTCGAGCGCGATCTCCTGCGCGGTGTAGTCGCCCGTCCGGTATGCCTCGCGCTCATTCATGTCGTACGGTATCCCGAACTCACCCAACAGCATCGGCAGGTTCCCACATCCGTTCCCGCGAGACCGCCCGCAGCACCGTGAACTGCTTCGTGTACCACTCCGCTATCGCCTCCAGGCCCGACAGCCGCTCGCCGGTGAGCGATAAGTGCTCCTGCGGCTTGAAGATACGCCTTGTCAGGATTAAGACGTCGTACCAGTGCCGAGCGTTGCAGATCAAGGGGTCCGGGTCCTCCCAGAGAGTATCGATCACTCCCGGCAACCCTTCGATGAACAGGAAGCTTCCCGGATCGACCTTCCGCAGCGCCGTTCGCACTCGCTTGATGAACGGCACCATGAAGTCCTTCCACGCCTCGATCGCCTCCCCTCCGACTTCCTTGAAATACGAAGGCGCCAGCAGCACCGGCTTCCCTTTGCCGTCGGTGTCCCAAACTCCGGCCCGCTTCCAGGGACAACCGTTGTGCCAGATGCTGGCGCCCTTCGAGTTTAATACGTCGCCGTCCTCGTTTCGGATTGCGTTGCCGTCTGCCGCCGCCAGGTAGTCCAGGGCCGAAAAGCCCCTTTTCGCGCGGCTCCTCCAGCTGTGCGCCTCCGCCATATCTTCGCCGCGCCCCATATATCCTGGGCTCGGCTCGTTCAGCGAGTCGTAGCCTAGCACGTTATCGAGCCCTCTGAGTCGCTCCGCGACAGCGCAGATAGCATTGATGTAATGGTCCTGGAGCTTCGTCTGGATGCCCTTCAACTCGGGGCAGAACGTATCGCCGCCGAAGAACAGCGTGAACATCGTCGCCGTCGGCACCCGTTCGTAGTTCGCTGGCCAGTCCACCGCATCCAGCGCTGCCTCGCCCACCTCGACGAACCGCTTCGGCTCCAGTCCTGCCCACTCGAAGCACCAGAACGGCGCGCCGTCGCCGCCGGACCAGCGACTCCAGACATCCTGGTGCGGGTCGATGAACACCATCAGCCCGTGCTCGCGCGCCTTCTTCACCACCTCGCGCACGTACTCCAGGTACGCCTCGTCGTACTCGCCCGGGCCTTTGTGCTCGACCGCCTCCCAGGTGATTAGCAGCCGCAGCACGTTGAAACCCCAGTGAGCCAGTCTTCGCAGGTGCTCGTCTGCCTCCGACAGCGGAAACGGCCTTCCGACGAAGCTCACCTCCGCCCATCGCTCGAAGTCGGTCCCTAAATGCGTCGCTCCGTCGGGCCTGAATGGCACCTTCGTGCTGCCCCCCAGGTTGACACCCCGAAGAAGCGTATGACGGCCTAGTGGATCGATGAACCAGCCCCCGCGGGCCGCGTAGCCGTGCAGCGATTTCCCTTCACTCATCATTAGACCTCATTAAAGGGCTATTTCTTGCGCTTTTGTGCATACTATAGCGGCCCAGCGCCTCAAATCAAGAAAGGAAAACGAGAAGAAAGGGCTGGTCAGGTTGAAGCTACGACTGGACGTGCTTCTTCTTGTGCGCCACGTAGTCGACGAGGATGTATTCGCCCAGGCCTTCGGGCGTCGTGTAGAAGACCCGCCCTTTGTTTATCTTCGCCATCTCGTTGACGAACTCTTTCAGGAAGTAGTTGCGGTCCAGCATGAACGTGTTGATGATGATCCCCTTGTCCGTGGCCCGCTTCACCTCTTTGAGCGTCTCCCGGATCGTTACCGGGCTCGGCGGGTAGGAGAAGAACGAATGGCCGTTCTCCAGGTGCGCCGTCGGCTCGCCGTCGGAGATCATGATGATCTGCCGCGTCCCCACCTTGTGCTTCGCCAGAAGTTTCTGCGCCAGGATGAACGCGTGATGCATATTCGTCCCCAGCACCGATTCGTCCCAGCTCACGTAAGGCAGTTCCTCCGCCTTCACCTCTCGCGCGTAGGCCGAGAACCCGATGATGTACAGCGAGTCCCGCGTGTACTTGGTGCTGATGAGGCTGTGCAGCGCCAGTGCCACCTTCTTCGCCGCCTGGAAACTGCCCCGCAGCGCCATCGACCACGACAGGTCGACCATCACCACCGTCGCCGTCTGCGAGAACTGCTCGCTCCGGTAGACCTCGAAGTCGTCCTCCCTGAGCTTTACCGGCGGCGTCGGCGATTCGGCCCGCTCCAGCGCATTCATAACCGTCTTTTGAAGGTGCAGGTGCATCGGGTCGCCGAAGGCGTAGCGTTTCGTCTCGTCCGCGCGTTCGCCCGTCGCTCCCGGGTCATGCGTCAAGTGCCTGCCCGCGCCCGCTGCCCTTATCTGCGCGTACACGTCCGCCAGCGCCTTCTCGCCGATCTTCCGGACCGCCCGCGGCGTCAGCTCCCAGTCGTGCCCCTTGCGACGGATGTAGCCCGCCTGCTCCATCACCTCCAGGAAGCGCTTTAGCTGCTCCAGCGACTCCTTCGCCTCGTCGCCCAGCAGTTCGCCGACTCTATCCGGGTCGATCTCGTTGACGTCTCCGCCGTACTCAACCCGCTCGAGCTGCTGCTCCAGGCCCTCGAGGCTCTGCATGTAGTCCATCAGCCGCATCGCCTCGGTGATGTCCAGGCCCTCTTCGCCGCGGAATGGGTACTGGCTGCGAAGGCCTCGCATCGGGTATAGAAGCTCCAGCTCGCCCGCCAGCTCGTTCAGTTCCGCCAGCAGGTCCGGGTCCGCGACCTTCGACGAAAGCATCTCTTGCAGTTGCTGACGCATCTCCGGCGGCAGGCTGTCCAGCATGCTCTGCATCTGTCCGATCTGCTGCTGCATCTGTGCTATCAGCTCGTCGAGGCTTTGCGGTGGGTTCGGCCCGAAGAGGTCGCCGTGCTTCTTCATGAACTCGTCGAAGTCCGGCTCGTTCCCTGCCATCTTCTCCGAGATCATTTGGTTCAGGTCCTTCACCATCTCTTTCAACCGTGCCATGTCCTCAGGCGACATCGACTCAATTCGACGGTGCAGCTCCTTAAAGAAAGTGTCCAGCATGGCCTTCCGGAGCATCTCCATCAGTTCCTGGAACTTGTGCTGCGCTTCCGGGTCCATGAACTCGTAGTCCTGCAACGCCTTCACCTGCCCGCCGACGTCCGTCGGCAGCGTCTTCAGGTGCTCCTGCTTGCGCTCGACGATATTCTTCAGCATCTCGGCGAATTGCCGCTCCGGATCTGCCTCGCCCTGCGGCTCCGGCTTTGCGCCCTCTTCGCCCTCTTGTCCTTCGCCGAGCCGCTCCTTCGCCTCCTCCAGGCGGCGCCGCAACGTAGCCTTCTCCGTCCGCAGGATCTCGTCCAGCCGCTGCCGTATGTCCTCGATCACGGATGAGAGGTCGTAGCGGTCCAGCATCTGCCGCCGACGCTGACGCAGCCGGCGCAGCAGCTCCTGAAGTCCGCTGACTCGCTGCCCCTGTTGGGTCTGGAGACCGCGTTCGAGGAGATTTCTTAGCGCCTGCTGCAGGTCGCCGAAGTTCAGAAGGTCGTCACTGATAGCGTTGAGAAGGCTATCGGCATCGGGGACAGGGACATCCTGCGTTCCATCCCAGCGCGAATAACGGTAGCGCTGCATCCTAGCCTCGATAGTGGAAGCGGCCCGGCAGCTTATCCTTATTCAGCCGCTTGTTCAGGTGCAGCCCTTCGAGCACAAACTCCACCGCCGACGCCACGGCCGCGGGCTGCTCACCCACCTTCAGCCGTCCGACGGCTCGCTCCAGCCCCTGCACCTTCGTTAGCAGCGGTAGATAGCCCCTCGAAGGCGCCAGGTCCGACGTATCGGCCACAAAGCCGCCCTTGAAAGCGGCGATGACCTCGTCCAGGTCGCTCAGGCTGAAGTGCCGGTTGAACACGGCTAGCACCGCGCCGGAAATCAGCTTGTCGATGATCTGACCCTCGCGACCCTCTTCCAGCGTCTCGAACTCAATCTTGCCGCTTATCGCCGGCAGGACGTAGGGCAGGTCGCTGATCCGCGGCACCACCTCTTTCTCGTCCAACCGTATCGCCCGGCGCTGCGCGTTCGCCAGAATGCTTTCATACCCCGTTATCGACGCCCGCACCGAAACGCCTGACCGCTGGTTCACGTCCGGGCTCCGCCGTGCCAGCCGCGTGATCTCTGCGATTATCTCTTTCATGTAGTCCGGCACGAAGACAGCCTCATCGCCCAGTTGCGTCGGATACATCTCCTGCTCCATGATGCCGATCTCGTCCTCGACCGTCCGCGGGTAGTGTGTCCGGATCTGCGCCCCGTAGCGGTCCTTCAGCGGCGTGATGATCCGTCCGCGGTTCGTGTAGTCTTCCGGGTTCGCGCTGGCGACGATGTAAACGTCCAGGGGAAGGCGGACCCGGTATCCTCGTATCTGGATGTCGCGCTCCTCCATGATGTTGAGCAAACCCACCTGAATGCGCTCCGCCAGGTCCGGCAACTCGTTGATTGAGAAGATTCCGCGATTGCTCCGCGGGATCAGTCCGTAGTGAATCGTCATCTCGTCGGAAAGGTAACGCCCTTCCGCCACCTTAATCGGGTCTATTTCGCCGATCAGGTCGGCGATCGTGATGTCCGGCGTCGCCAGCTTCTCACCGTAGCGCTGATGCGGCGTCAGCCAGCTTATCGCGACGTTGTCGCCGTCCTTCTCGATGCGTTCCAGGCAGGCGCGACAGATCGGCGCGTAGGGATTGTCGTTAATCTCGCAGCCCGCGATTGCCGGGATGGCCTCGTCCAGCAGGCTCACGAGCTGACGGATCAATCTCGACTTCGCCTGACCGCGCTCGCCGAGGAATATGATGTCCTGCCCTGACAGGATCGCGTTCTCCAGATACGGAAGCACCGTCTCCTCAAAGCCGATAACCCCGGGGAAGAGCGTCTCCTTGCTACGTATCTTGCGGATTAGGTTGCTGCGCATCTCCTCCCGGACCGGCCTTACGCCATAGCCCGACGAGCGCAGCTCGCCGATTGTCCTTGGTCTCTTCTCGCTCAATCCTGTCTCCAGTCAGCCGCCTCGCCGACGGTCGAAGTCACATTCGCTTCCGCTCTCATTATACGGTCCATGTCAGAAGAGAACATTGTGCCTTTGTTAAGCGCTGTTTGAAGGTAGGCTATTTCTCGGGAAAAACGCCAGCGGAGTCTGAAGGTTAGCGCCCTCGGAAAAGCCTCAGCGCTGACCAGCCACCCGGCAGCAGGGCCGAAACCGCCGCGACCTTGAAGATATCCCCGGGAAGGAAGGGAAAGAAGCCAGCCTCAAGAACCTGCCGCGGCCCCACGAACAGCGCCAGCCACGGCAGCCCGAACACGTAGATCAGCGCCTCGCCGATCAGCAACGGAAGAAGGATGCCCTTATCGTTGGCCCAGCCGCGCTCCGCGAACCAGCCGACGACGAACGCCGCTGCCGCGAACCCTATCAGATACCCACCGGTCGGCCCGCTAACAACTGCCCAACCCCCGCTGCCGCCGTTGAACACCGGCAGACCACACGCTCCGACGAGCCAATACGTACCAACGCTTCCGACAGCCGGCCCGCTTCCCAAAGTCGCACCGAGGAAGAGCACCGCAAACGTCTGGCCCGTGACCGGCACTGGCGTGAAAGGAAGCGGCAGCCGCACCTGCGCAGAGAGCGCCAGCAGTGCAGTTCCCATCATCACCAGAGAGGCCTGCTGCGCTGACGTCTGCCGCGGGAGCAGCGCCGCCGCCATCGTCGGTCTTCGCCTCCCTGCGTCCATGCTCGATCTCCTGTGACTTGCCGGGAATGAAATTGAGCCGGTCTCAACCCGGCTCAATTATGGTTGCTGACGCGAGACGCGCCCGTTAGTATCCCAAATACGCCCGGCGGACGGCTTCGTTCTTGCGCAGGTTCGGGCCCGAATCTTCAATGACGACGCGGCCGATCTCCAGCACATACCCGTAGTTGGCAATACCGAGCGCCAGACCCGCGTTTTGCTCGACCAGCAGGATCGTGATCCCGTCGCTCTTGTTCAACGTCTTTACGATCTCGAAGATGCCCTGCGTTATCAGCGGCGCCAGCCCAAGAGAAGGCTCGTCAAGGAGCAGAAGCCGCGGGCGGCCCATTAGCGCTCGCCCAATAGCCATCATTTGTTGCTCGCCGCCGCTTAACGTGCCCGCCGTCTGCTTCTCGCGCTCCTTCAGTACCGGGAAGTAGTGGAAGATCTTGTCTAGGTCATCGCGGACGGTTTTCCCCTCACGCCTGATGTACGCACCGAGGCGAAGGTTCTCGAAAACGGTCAGCTCCGGGAAGATCTGCCGTCCTTCCGGTACTTGGGAGATACCCATCTGGACGATCTTCTCCGGCGACAACTTCTCAATGTTCTTCCCCAGGAACTCAATGCTTCCCTGGACCGGGTGCACCAAACCGGAGATGGTCTTCAATACTGTGCTCTTGCCCGCACCGTTGCCTCCCAGCACGGTGATTATCTGCCCTTCCGGCACTTCCAAGGTTACCCCTGAAATCGCCATCACGGGCCCGTACGCTGTGTAGAGGTCGTTGATCTTGAGCACTACTGTTCCTTCCCCAGATAGGCTTCGATTACCGCCGGGTTCTTCTGCACGTTGGCCGGTGTGTCCTCAGCGATCTTTTTGCCGAAGTCCAGAACGCACACGCGGTCCGAAACCATCATTACGAGCGCCATGTGGTGCTCTACCAGCAAGATCGTCACGCCCAGGTCGCTGCGGATCGACCGGATAAGTCGCCCCAACGCCTGCATCTCTTCGTGACTAAGGCCGCTCGCCGGCTCATCCAGCAATACGAAACGCGGACGCGAAACCAGTGCTCGCGCCATCTCAACCCTCTTCTGAACAGCGAACGGCAATCCGGAAACCTCTTGGTCTCGTAGCCCTTCAAAGCCCAGCACCTTCAGCACGTCTTCCGCCCGCTTCACGGCAAACTTCTCCTCCCGCATCACTTGCGGCAGGCGGAAGGCGCAGTGAATGATGTTGCTCTTCATCAGCACGTGCTGCCCCACGAGCAGGTTCTCCAGCACCGTCATCGTCGGGAAGAGAGCCAGGTTCTGGAACGTGCGCGAGATGCCCGTCCTGATGACCTTGTACCCTGGCATCTTTAGCAGGTCCTGCCCCTCAAAGATGATGGAACCGGCATCGGGCTCGTACACGCGCGTGATGCAGTTGAAGAGGGTGGTCTTCCCGGCGCCGTTAGGGCCGATCAGCCCCACGATCTCCCCTTCGTCGACGTGGAAGGAGACGCCGTCCAGGGCGACAATGCCGCCAAATCGAATTGATAGGTCTTTGATTTCTAGTTGTGCCATGATATCACGCCAATTGTAGAACTAAACGCACCGTCAGTTTAAAGCCTGCTTGCCTAACAGACAAAGCTCCGGGGCAAATGCTCCGCCGGTCCTTCGGTCTTCTGGCGCGCCTGGAGGGATTCGAACCCCCGACCCTCGGTTCCGAAGACCGATGCTCTTTCCGCTGAGCTACAGGCGCATGTGCCTGTTCGCCTCCCTGCTGGCTGGTTGAGCCAGTCTACCATACGGAATCCGCTCCAACAAGCAAGACGCGAGCACAGTTTTATCCGATTCTACGGCGTCGCCGGCGTCGCTGCCGGCGAAGGCTGCGGCGTTGGGCTCGCACCGAGCGAAAGCTGGATCGTTGCCTGCGCGTAAGTCGGGTCCTGATCGAACGCAGCTACGCTCAGGCTGCCGCTCCACGTCTGCGCGCCGTCCACCTTCTGGAACGAAAGCTCCTGCGTCGTTCCCTGCGGCGCCTCGTCCGTCGTCGTAAAGCCGCCGGCCGCAAGCTGCGTCTTGTAGTAGCTCACCACGTCAGTCGGCGACGCCTGCGCCAGCAAGATCACCTGCCACTGGCTGCTCGTGCTTTCCTGCCAGGCCGAATCCGTAATCGTCGCGTCCGGGTAGACCGGAATTGCGTCCGGCCAATCGCGCGGCAGCGCCTTGCTCGCCGAAAGCGCGAATGGCTGCGTCGTAGGGATCTCCGTCGCTGCCGTCTGCACGGTGAGGAAAATGATCGTCTTTCCATCGCTCGGCTGGATCATCACCGACCCTGAAACCGACGTGTCGCTTGTGCTTGAGAACTGAAGGGCGTCGTACTGCTTCGAGGCAGCGCCCATCGATACCTGCCACGCATCGCCGCTGAAGGCCTGGTCGTAGAAAGCGTACACGGTATCGACGTCGTCGCCGGTCTCCCTTAGCACGCTATACGCGGCAACACCCCCGCTAACACCCTTGATCGAACCGACGATCTTCGACCCCGGATACTCCGGCAGCCCCGTCGGCAGGCCCGGCGGCGCCTTATCGACGAAGACTTCGCTGCTCGTACCCGCATCCTGGCCGACTTCCAGGAACTTCTGGATGATCGACTGGGCCTTCGCGTTGGAGTTGCCCCCACACGAAGCCAGAACAAGCGCAACCAGGCCGCCAACGACGAGCACCGCGACCACGATGCCGCCAACCGGCAACGTCCACCGATTTTGACGCATCTTCAATAGCAAGGGGAACTCCTATCGACCGCCGGCAGAGGGGCGATATTGGGGTGGACGGAGGGATTCGAACCCTCGATCTCCAGGGCCACAACCTGGCGCCTTAAACCACTCGGCTACGCCCACCGCAGAAAAGCGCTCTTCTTCTCGCGGACTACGCCTGCCCGGGACAGGAAAGCCTGTCTACCGACAGGTAGGGCGTCCCGTCCCGGCAAACCCGCTCCTCATCTAGAGGCCCAATGAGGGGCAATAGCGGCAGAATAGCCTTCTGCCGCTATCGAACGTCAGTGTAGCATGCGCCCAGAGGCCGATCAAGGCGAACAAGGCACCAGCCGGTCACAGCCTGCTACGGATTCCACCGCTTTTACCGAGTCTTAACATGACAGGCATAGAAGGAAAACGTTTGCGCGCGATAATACGAGCGTACCTCCTTCGGGTACATTTGAAAGCCGCCGCTGGTTTGAGGGTGCCAGGGGCGGTCTGGATTGGCGGAAGGCGGCCTGGCTCCCCCGGCCGTCTTCTGCTATTTACAAGGAAATGAGGCGGAGAAATCCGCCTCATTCGCCTAGTTCCCCTGTTCTGCTCAGACGCCCGTTGCTTCGGCGACATCCTTCAGCCCTGGCGCGACAAGTTTGTCGCCTGCCCGCTTCCATCTCAGTCGTATCCAACCCCGGAGGTCGGCCGTGTCGCGGAGATCGGCCTTGTTGTCCCCGATGAGGAAGTACCCCGGCTTGTCGGAGATCCCGCTGACCAGCCTCAGCATCTTTCCGTCATAGGCACGTTCATCGTCGGTCATGTGCCAAACCCCCGTCCTGTCCGTTGGGAACTCACTCGATTCATGGTGTCGCGTCCTCGCGTTGTAAGTAGAGCCGCATCCATCGTTTCCTGCCATCTCATTAGGCGAAACACCTAGGGGTTGAAATTACTGTTCACAGCGGTTAAACTAACTTGTTCATGATGCAGAATATGCCAGAATCTGGTATAGCCGTTGTGGGAAGGATCCTCTCCCAGGCTCGGATCTCCCGCGGGCTGTCCCTCGACGACGTCGAACGCGATACTCGCATTGCCAAGCGCTTCCTCGAAGCGCTGGAGCGTGACGATTTCAACGCCCTTCCCGCGCCGGTATATTGCCGCGCCTTCATTCGCACCTACTCGCAGTACCTCGGCCTGGACCCGAAAGAAGTCATGCGCTTCTATCCTGAGCATGGCGCCGAGCCTACTCCTCTGTCGCCCCTGCCCCAGGTCAGCAAGGCGCCGCCGCCCGCTCTTTCGATGAACTGGGTAATCGCCGGCGGTGTCGTCATCGTCTTCTTGCTGGCCGTCGGACTCTTGTTCAAGATCAGTTCCGGCGGCGGCAACCAGCCCGCCGCCAACAACAACGCGTCTGTCCTGGCGACGCAGCAACCTTCCGGCGAAGGCTCCGAAAACGTCAACCCCAACACCGCTTTGCAGCCTACCGCTAGTAGTGAGTCGACCGACGCCCAACCCGTGGCAGTACCCGACGTTACCGGCGCCACGGGCCTCGACGCTCTGCCGAAAATCCGCAACGCCGGCCTCACCTACGTCGTCTTCAGACTGTATGACGATCAAATTCCCGCCGGCCTCGTCGTCAGCCAGAGTCCCGCCCCCAGCGACCAGGCCCGCACCGGCGACCCGGTGACCCTCGTCATCAGCCGCGGCCCGCGCCAGTAGCTCCAATCCACTTCCGGTAACCCACACTCATGTCGTATCACTTGCTGACCCTCGGCTGCCCCAAGAACATCGCCGACTCCACTCAACTCCAGCGCTCGCTGCGTGAAGCCGGCCACACCCCAGCTTCCACGGCCCGCGCGTCCCTCCTCATCGTCAATACCTGCGCCTTCATCGACCAGGCGAAAGAGGAGTCCATCAACGCCATCCTGAAGCTGGCGCTCAATAAGAAGCCCGACCAGAACCTTGTGGTTATCGGCTGCTTGCCCCAGCTCTACCGGAAGGAGCTGACGGCCGAGGTGCCGGAGATCGACCACCTCTTCGGCGTCGAGTCGTGGGACAAGGTGAGCGACCTTGCCGGTACGCTCGCAAAGCCGGAAGCCGCTTCGCCTCCTCAGCGACGCGTCAGCGCCTACCTCAAGATCGCCGACGGCTGCAACGCCCGCTGCAGCTTCTGCATCATCCCGAAGATCAAGGGACGGCTGCACAGCCTGCAGCCCGAAGTCATACTCGAAGAAGGCAAGCGTCTGGCTGCGGAGGGTGCAAAAGAACTGGTACTCGTCGCCCAGGACAGCACCGCCTATGGCCGCGACCTGGCTCTCGACGACGGCCTCGCCTTGCTCCTCGAGCGCTTGGCCGCCGGCCTCCCGCACGTCCCCTGGCTGCGCGTCATGTATGCCTATCCAGGTCGCATCTCAGACCGTCTGCTCGAAGTCATGGCCCGCCTTCCGCAAATCTGCGCCTACCTCGATATCCCGCTTCAGCACAGCAGTCCGCCCGTCCTCGAACGGATGCGACGCCCCCACGACCTTTCGCAGACCCATCGCATGCTCCAGCGCCTGCGTGAAGCCATCCCCGACGTGGCCCTCCGCACGACCTTCCTCGTCGGCTTTCCCGGCGAGACCGAGCAAGACTTCCAGCACCTGCTGTCCTTCGTCCGCGAAGCCCGCTTCGACCACGTTGGCGCCTTCATGTTCTCGCCTCAGCAAGGCACTGTCGCTGCCACCCTGCCCGACCAGATCCCCGAGCGCGTCAAACGGCGCCGCTACCGCGAGCTAATGCAGCTTGCGAGAGAGATCTCACTGGAGCGAAACCGCGAGTGGGTCGGTAGAGAGATGAAGGTACTCGTCGAGTCAGAAACAGGCGACGGCTCCGGTGGCGAAGCCATGTTCGTCGGCAGGACCTGCCGCGACGCGCCGGAAATCGATGGCATGGTCTTCTGCAAGGGCAAAGCGCGCGCCGGTGAGCTGAAGAGAGTGCGGGTCGTCGAGGCCCTCCCCTACGACCTGGTGGCGGAGGCCATCCGCTAAGCCTTCACCAGTTCCACGTCCCATTCCAACACCTCGGCGTCCAGCCTGCTGGCCCGAATGAAGCCGACCACTTTCGTCAGCACTTCATTCGCGTGGCCGTTGCTGTTGGAGACGCAGCTGATCCCCAAAGACGCTATCTGCCAGCTATCCTGGTTGTCGATCTCAGCTATCGACACATTGTAGCGGTTGCGGACGCGCGCCATTAGCGATTTCACGACCTGCCGCTTCCCCTTCAGCGACGAGTTCTCCGGCAGTCGCAACGTCACCCGGCAGACACCGACCATCATGACGGAGGATCCTCGTCTGCGTCTTCGCCTTCCGGAAGCGGCGGCATGTCCTCCGGCTTCTCCAGCCCGAAGTGCTCCAGGAAGCGGACCGTCGTGCCGAACAGCACCGGACGGCCTGGCGCACGCGCCCTTCCTACCTCTTCAATCAGGTCGCGCGCCAGCAGCGTCGAAACAGCCCCATCCGAGTTCACGCCACGAATAGCCTCGATCCCCCCACGCGTTATCGGCTGTCGGTAAGCAATTATCGCCAGCGTCTCCAGTCCCGCGTTCGAAAGCCGCTGCTGGTGGTCCATGTTCAGGAAGTTCTCGACGTAGCGGGCCGCCTCCGGCGCTGTTGCCATCTGCACCAGATTGCCGCTCCTCTGGACGCGCACGCCCCTCTGCCGGCAGTCCTCTGCCAGCCCGTCGAGCGCCTTCTCCACCTCTTCCTCTGTTCAGATGCAGGCTGCGCGCCAGCAGGGCAACATCAACAGGCTCCTGCGCAACGAAGAGAAGGCTCTCCAGCGCCGGCTTCACCTTGTCCGATGGTGGTCGCCGCATCCTTGGCATCCGCTACCGCTCGTCCTCATTCTTGTTAGATTCCTCCGGCAGTTCCTTATCCGCCGCAGGCGCTGGCGGCTTCTCCGGTTCGCCCTCATTCGCACCCGGTACAACCCGGGGCTTCCGTGGCTGTCTCTCTTCCCGCGGCTCCAGCGCTCGATAGGGGGTTGCCGTGTCCCCCAGCGGCCGGGCCGAATAGTAGAGCTGCAACCTTGGCGGCGCGCCCATTGCCAGCTTCATCTGCTGTGTCACGCCGGTCTCAACCACTCCCGCCACCTCGGTCGCCGTCGTCGACAGGTCTGCCGTCGGATCGACCATCACCTGCAGGTTAACGACGACGCCTTTTCGCTTGCTCCATACCTTTGCTCGCGTCGCCTCTACCTGCGGCAAGCTGGTCACTATCTGCTCCAGCCGCCGTCCGACCGCCGCGGTCGATATCACAGCCGTTCCCGTACCCACGTCCAGCACGGCGACTGTCGCTCCCGCCCGCGGCGCCACCTCCAGCAGGAAGAAGGCGAGCGCCACCAGAATGACAAACGAAGCGCCGAGCGTAATGACGATCTTCGGCACCGTCGTATCATGATCGTTCAGATACGTAACGAAGCTGCCGAGCTTGTGGACGGTCTCCGGCCCATACGCCCACGCCAGCACGATGACCATCACCGCGAAAGCGATCAGCACCACAACGCCAAGAACGACGATTAGACGGTTGACCACGTTCATCTCGTCCTCCTAGCTCATCTCCGTCAGCAATGTCCCATGCACCCCGTTGCCCGCGCGACTCTCCAGCCTCACGTTGGCCATTCGATTCTCCAGGGGATCCTCACTCGAAGCAATCACGCGAATGTAGTTGCCCGTAAGCCCCTCCCACTCGTTTCCCCGCGTCCTCTGCTCGAAGAGCACATTCGTCGCAGTGTTCTCGAACCGCTTCAGGAACCGTGTCCGGAGCTCCTCGCTCAGCGCCAGCATCTCCTGTACACGTGCCCGCTTCGTCACTGATTTCACCTGCTCCGGCATCCTCGCTGCGAGCGTGCCCGGTCGAGCTGAGAACGGAAAGACGTGCAGTGCCGCAAACTCCATCTCACGACAGAACTGTCGTGTCGCAGCGAACTCCCCCTCCGTCTCGCCTGGAAACCCGACGAGGACATCCGTCGTAATGGCAACATCACGGCACCTGCGACCGTATCGCCTCGATGCCCCTGACGAATTCACTTGTCGAGTACCGACGCCGCATGCGTGACAGCACGCCGTCGCTCCCGCTCTGCAAAGCGATGTGGAAGTGGGGGCACAGCCGCGAATCGGTCCAGAGATTGAGCAGCGCCGCCGTCACGTCCTGTGGCTGCACGGAGGACAGGCGGATTCGTAAAATTGACGTTGCGCGCAGCACACTTTCGAGAAGTCCGGGCAGGTCGACCCCATCGTCGCGGTCCCGCCCGTACGCGCCGAGCTGCGTTCCCGTCAGCACAACTTCCCGAACGCCGTCGGCCTCAGCGCGCCTGACCGCCTCCAAGACATCGAACAGCGGCACGCTCCGCTCGCGTCCGCGCGTTTGGGGAACGATGCAGAAGGCGCAAACGTCGTTGCAGCCCGACTGTATCTTCACGAATGAGCGCGTTCGCAGGCGGCCTAACGGCTGCGTCTCGTTGCGCAGGACCGCTTCCCCGAGTGCTTCCGACACCGCCCGCTGCTTGTCGCCGTTCCTGAGGACGACGTCGGCCCCCAACTCTCGCAACGCGCGCGCGTCGACGCTCTCAGCATAGCAGCCCGTCACGATGATCCGCGCCCTGGGCGAAAGCCGCCGCGCCAGCCGCACAAGATGCCGCGCCTTCCGCTCGGCAACGTGCGTGACGGCGCAAGTATTGATGATGACGGCGTCGCTACCGGTCGCGTCTTCCGTGACGTGGCAGCCAGCTGCCGCAAGCTCCCGCGCTAGCGACTCCGACTCCGCCTGGTTCAGCTTGCAGCCGATAGTCAGAATTGCGACGTTCAAGGCCGGCGCGCGCGAACGGGGCGAAGAATCTCCAGGAACGAGTACCTGTGTGGTCACGTCCCCATGATACCTGATGAGGAAGGTATGTCAACGCGACCCAACGGCCCTCCGCGTAGCCCAGGCAACCAGTCTTGCTGCTAAGACCCGCGTTTCTCCGAACCCTAGCAGCCGCAGCGCGTGTAGCCGCAAATCGGACAGCAGACACAGCCTTCGCCATGCACCAGCGGCCCGCCGCAATCCGGACAGCGCAGGTAGCGAGACCTTCTCTTCTTCATTTCACTTCTCCTAGTACATCCGTTCTATTTCTTTCAAAGTAGCAGCATGTATGTTCTACTGTCAAGCCCTCAGCACCAGATAGGTACCACGATCTCGCTCGCGCTCTACCCCTGTCGATGGATGGGTCCGCGCTGCCGCAACCGGAAGCCTTCGCTCTCTGATCCCACGTCCCGCCCTAGTACCGCTCTTACCCAAGACACGGCAAAGTCCCTTGATATTGTGGCTGGCGCTTCCGCGCCAGCGTCTTGTAGGGCCTCACTTCGTTCGCCCCTACCGCGTTCGCCTTCGGCGAACGCCCCCAAACCAAAAACCCCTGTCTCTGCCGGCCGCCTTTTCGATGCCTCGGACTTCTTCCCCAATTTGCCGCCCAGCCTGCTCGCGGCATATCATCGGCAACGGCAGGACAGCCGCCATGCGATTCCTCGTTTGCCCCCAGGAGTTCAAGGGGAGCCTGACTGCTCGCCAGGCCGCCGATGCCATCGCCACCGGCCTGCGACGCGTCCTGTCCGACGCCGTCCTCGATCTCGCGCCCATGGCTGACGGAGGCCCCGGCACCGTTGACGCCATCCTCTCGTCGACGACCGGCCGTCTCGAGAAGACGTTCGTCCAGGACCCGCTCGGCCGTCCTGTCGAAGCCGCCTGGGCCCTCCTCGACGACGGAGCGACCGCCGTCATCGAAATGGCTGCGGCATCCGGCCTTGTCCTCCTCAAGCCCGACGAGCGCAACCCGCGGATCACTACCACATTCGGTGTCGGCCAGCTCATTTGCGCCGCCCTCGACGCCGGCTGCCATCGACTGATCGTCGGGATTGGCGGCAGCGCCACCAACGACGGCGGCACCGGCGTGGCGCAGGCCCTTGGCGTTCACCTGCTCGACGCCGAAGGACGCGACCTTCCCGCCGGTGGCGCCGCCCTCTCCCGCCTCCACCGCATCGACGTCTCCGGCCTCGACCCGCGCCTCCGCCACTGCGAAGTCATCGTCGCCGCCGATGCCATCAACCCTCTTTGCGGCCCAACCGGTGCCAGCCTTGTCTACGGCCCTCAAAAGGGGGCCACTCCCGAAGTAGCAGCGGAACTCGACGCTGCCCTTCGCCACTACGCCGAAGTCATCGAGCGCGACTTGGGAGTCGACATCTTAACGCTTCCCGGCGCGGGCGCTGCCGGCGGCCTTGGCGGCGGCCTCGTCGCCTTCCTGGGAGCCCACATCGAATCTGGGGCAAAGCTCGTAGCGGAGGCAACCAATCTGGGGAAACGAATGGACGGAGCCGATATCGTCTTCACCGGCGAGGGATCTTCTCGACGCTCAGACGGCTTACGGGAAGTCAGTTGCGGTTGTCGCGCAGATGGCGAACGAGCATAACCGTCCGATCATTGCCCTGGTCGGGCGGGTCGAGGGCGACGCGCCAGGCTTCGATGCCGTCGTTCCTATCTCAGCCGGTCCCAATGTCAGAGACAGAGATGCTCGGACGGGCGGCATCGCTCCTGTCAGATGCGGCGGAAAGGACAGCCCGGCTACTGATGCTCGGGCGGCGGCTCGCGCCCTAGAGTGTCCTCCTCGAACGCCGGCTCCTCGCGCATCGAACGCGGGAAGTTGATCAGCAGCAGAATGAGCAGCGCGATCGCGACCGCAATCGGTATGATTACGCCGCTCCAGGTGATGTCGTTTCTTGCACCGTGGAAGACTCCTGTGCAGATGGCTATCAGTTGCTCAAATGCGGCCAGCCAGAAGATGAAGCGGTAGCGCGTCGGACGCCACGTTGCTACGAGGTACATCGCAGCCGTGACGAACAGCGCCCCGCTGAACGCCCTCCCGGCCAGCACGCCCGAAACCGCCTCAGTACCGTGTAGCTTGAAGACGCCGCTGTTGAGCGCGAGCTGGACGACCGCGCCGGCCAGGTCCCATAGGGCCATCAGCAGGAACACCCAACGCAGCGCTCGGGCGTCGACGAGTCTCTCCCGGAAGTTCGACAAGGTCCCTATCCCCCTTTCAGACGAGACTTCTAGTCGGATTGTAGCACGTCCCGCAACCAGCTCTAATCACTCCAGCCCCAGCTCCGATACCGCCTCCTCCGACATCCCGAAGAAGTGCCCAATCTCGTGTAGTACCGTCGTCCGCACTTCTCGCACCAGGTCCGCATCCCTCGGAAAGTCCCGCTCCAGCGGCTCCCGAAACAGCGTGATCTTGTCCGGAAGCTCGAACCCGCCGCTGCCCGTCCGTTCACTCAGTGGCACCCCGTCGTAGAGGCCGTACAGCCGCTCGCCCCTCTTCGTGCCGGTCATGCGATAGTCCGACGGCCCGGGCCGCCGCTTGACGACGATATCCACGTTCTCCAGATGCTGCTTGAACGGCTCCGGAATGGACGCCAGCGCGTCGAAGACAAGTCGATTAAACCGCCTTGGTCTCATGCTGAAGAAAGGATTGCGAAGACTACGACGAAGCGGCTAGGTGCCGGATTTTCGCGGCTGGTCCTGGCTGAAGCACTCCCAGAGAGCCTGATACCCCTTGCCGAGGATGGCGTTCCGGACCTCCTCCTGCTCCAGCGCCAGCATTTCCTGGAAGATGTCCTCACACAATTGCGCTGCAGACGGGTTACCGGAATCGATAGTACGGCGTGCAATGGCGGACCATACGCCGGAAGTCGCCAGGCTCTCGATATGCTTGGGCCACCAAACGGAGCAGATCTTGTCGGGGATGCGGAATCGGGGGCGAAGTTGCTTCAAGCTGCGGAATCGCTCTTCAGCCGTCTTGACAGGCGTCACCAGCTTGAGCATCGGCCCGTCGACTTCCGTGTAGCGGTTGTCAACCAGCAGCCGTTGACTAATGACCACGAACCGGAGCGTCAACACCTCCGCCGACTCGACAGTTTGGGAGATCTCCTCGATGTTCAGCTCGTAGTCGTTGTCCATGACCTCTTCTCGGTGCAGCACCCCGCCCTATGAGCCATATGATTGTAGCACCGGCAAAACCGTCGCTCAAGTGCCGAAGGCCGCTGCGGGTTGTCACCGCCTGCGTTCAACTGCTAGAATCAATCACAATCCAGCAGTGCCTCAGGTTCCCCGGGAGGTAGGGATGCAATCGGGGAAGACTAATACTGCGCATCGTCGCCCCTCGCCGGACGTACCCGTATGACCCTGACCGCCTCCTTCGAACCCTTCGACGCCCTTCAAGAAGAATGGCTCGCCCTCCTCTCGCCGCTGCAGGCCCGGCAGGTCTTCCAGCACCCGCGCTGGCAGCAGGTCTGGCTCGACGTCTTCGAACGCACCCAAGACGCCCGCTTCCTCGCCGTCCGCGACGCCGGCTCCCTCGTCGGCCTCGCCTCGCTGCTCGTTACCGGCGACACCGCCTCCTTCCTCGGCGACAGCGAGATCTGGGACTACATGGATTTCGTCCTGTCCGCCGGCGACGGAAGAAGAAGCCCTCGCCGCCGTTCTCGACACCCTCCTCGCCGAAGGACACCGCAACTTCGACTTCTGGGGCCTCCGCGAAGGCTCGCCCTCGCTCTCCCTTCTGCCCGTGCTCGCCGAGCGCCGCGGCCTCGATGCCCGCCTCGAAGACGAAGCCGTCTGCCCGCAGCTCGACCTGCCGGCTACCTGGGACGAATACCTCCAGCTCCTCACCGGCAAGAACCGTCACGAGCTTCGTCGCAAGCAGCGCCGCCTGGAAGGCGCCGTCGGCGTCCCGCGCCTCGACGTCCTCTGCTCACCGCAGGAGTTCGAGCAGGGCATGGACGACTTCCTTCGCCTCATGACCCTCAAGTCGGACAAGGCGCAGTTCATGACGCCGGAAATGGACGACTTTTTCCGACGCGCTGGCATCGCCCTCGCCGAAGAGGGCCTTGGCGGCCTCTACGTCTTCGAAGTCGAAGGCCGGCGCGTCGCCTCCCTCTTCTGCTTCGAGGACCCTACAGAGACGCTCATCTACAACAGCGGCTACGACCCCCAGTACGCCTATCTCTCCGTCGGGTTGCTTTCCAAGGCCGCCTGCCTCCGTCACGCCATCGACGACGGCCGCCGTCACCTCGATTTCCTGCGTGGCAGCGAGCCCTACAAATACGACCTGGGCGGAAAAGACGTGCGCGTGCGCCGCTGCCTTATCAAGAAGGGCTGATTAAGGCTAGAATAGGGACAAGAGGAACAGTCTTTGCAGCGAATAGCCGTCATCAGCGCTCACACGTCGCCGTTGGCGCCGCTAGGTTACCGCGAGACCGGCGGCATGAACGTCTACGTCCGCGAGCTGAGCCGCGAGATGGGACGCCGCGGCTATCACATCGACGTCTTCACTCGTCGCGCTGACCCCGACGTTCCCGACGTCGTGGAGGCCGCGCCCAACGTCCGCGTCATCCACCTGCGCGCTGGCCCTGAGGACATCGAGGCCCGCCGCCAGCTCTATGGCTACCTGCGCGAGTTCGAAGCCGGCCTCCTCGCCTTCCAGCGGGCCGAATCTCTCACCTACGACGTCATCCACAGCCATTACTGGCTCTCCGGCCTCCTCGGCCTGCGACTTCGCGCCCGCTGGGGCGTGCCGCTCGTCAACATGTTCCACACCCTCGGCGAGCTCAAGCGGCGGATCGACGGACAGAGCGAACCCGCAGCCCGCATCGAAGCCGAACGCCGCGTCGCCCGCGAAGCCGATGTCATCGTCGCCGCTGCCGAGCACGAGAAACGCGCCCTCATTAATCTCTACGGTGCTCCCGCCGAACGGATCGCCGTCGTGCCCTGCGGCGTCGACCTTGCCCGCTTCCGGCCTATCGACAAGAAATGTGCCCGCCGTCGCCTCGGATTGAACGGCGACCGCCTGCTCCTCTTCGTTGGACGCATGGAGCCGCTGAAGGGCCTCGACCTCCTCCTCGTCGCCGCTGCCCGACTCGACGGAGACCTGCCCTTCCGCGTCCTCGTCGTCGGCGGCGACGGCCATACCAGCGACGAGGTCGACCGTCTGAAGGGCCTGAGCGACCAGCTCGGCATCGCCAGCCGCGTCACCTTCACCGGCCCCGTCGGCCACGACGTCCTGCCTCTCTACTACAACGCCGCCGACGTCTGTGTCGTGCCCTCCTATTACGAGAGCTTCGGCCTCGTCGCCCTCGAAGCTATGGCCTGTGGCACCCCCGTCGTCGCTTCCCACGTTGGCGGCCTGAGCGTGACCGTGCGGGACGGCGAGACCGGCTATCTCGTCGAGCAGCATTCGCCGCAGCCCTTCGCCGACCGCGTCGCCGCCCTGCTCGCCGATGATGAGCTTCGACGCAGCTTCGGCCGCAGCGCCAGCGAAGCAGCCGGCGGATTTAGCTGGCCGCGCGTCGCCGACGCCATCGAACGCATCTACCAACACGTCCTTGCGGATCGCGCTGATTCCATAATCCGGAAGTAGCGACTCACACGGGGACTTCGAACGGGGGTACAGGGGGCGGAGCCCCCTGACAGGGATTCTGAGGGGTGTCCCCTCAGAATCAACCAATAGGAAGAGGCCGCGAGCGCGCAGCGCGACGTGGCCGATGACAGAACTGATGATTATCGACTTCCATACCCACATCTTCCCGCCCGACATCTGCCACGACCGCGACGAATGCATTCGCCTCGATCCCACTTTCGGCCTGCTTTACGCCAGCCCAACGTCAAAACTCGCCACCGCCGACGACTTGTTGAGCAGCATGGACGAGGCCGGCGTCGACGTCAGCGTCGTCCTCAACTTCGCCTGGCGCGACCCCGACCTCTGCCGTCGCACCAACGACTACATCCTCGAATCGGCCGCAGCGAGCGGCGGACGCCTCATCCCGTTCTGCATCTTCGCCCCCGGCGGCGGCGCCCGCGACGAGGTCGAACGCTGCGTCCGCCTCGGCGCCCGCGGGTTCGGCGAGCTGCGGCCCGAAAGCCAGGGCTACGAAGTCGACGCCGGCCCAGAGTCGGACCTGCTCGCGGAAACAGCCAACAACAACAACCTGACCCTCCTCTTCCACGCCAGCGAGCCCGTCGGCCATCTCTACCCGGGCAAAGAGGGCCAGCCCATCGACTCCCTCTATCGATTCATCGAGCGAGCGCCCCAGGCCACGGTCGTCGCCGCGCATTGGGGCGGCGGCCTGCCCTTCTACACCCTGCTGCGTCACGGCCATCAAACGCTCGCCAACACCTTCTTCGATACCGCGGCCACCCGCTTCCTCTATCGCCACGACGTCTTTCGCCACGCCATCGACATCGTCGGCGCTCAGCGCGTCCTCTTCGGCACCGACTTCCCCTTGCTTTCTCAGTCTCGCTGCCGCAAGGAACTCGAAGACGCGCCCCTGTCCGGCGACGAGAAGCGCCTCATCCTCGGCGACAACGCCCGCCGCCTGCTCAAGCTGTCATGAGAGAAACGAAAGAGCCTAGCCTCCGCCTGTTCGTCGCCTGCGAGTTGCCACAGGAGGCCCTCGACGCCCTGGCCGGCATCCAGTCCGGCCTGCGCGAGCAGCACGCCGGGCGCCTGCCTGCCGATAGGCATGGGCTGCGCTGGGTCCGTCCCGAGGGCATCCATCTCACCCTGAAGTTCCTCGGCGCCGTCTCGCCCAACCGCGCCCAACGCGTCACCGACGCTTTGGCGGCCGCCATCGTCGAGCCGTTCACCGTCAACCTGCATTTCGACCATCTGGGAAGCTTCGGCGGACGCACGCGGCTGCGCGTCGTCTGGATCGGGTTAGCGGGTGATGTAGAGGACTTGGCGTCCTTGGCCGAGACCGTCGAGCGCGCCTTGGGCCCCCTGGGCTTCCCCCGCGAGAACCGGCCCTTCGCGCCGCATCTTACCCTGGCGCGCGTGCCCGACGAAATGAGCGTCGACGACCGTGCCCACCTCGCTGACCTGATAGCGGCCTACAAGCTGCCGCCGCTGCCGGAGATGACGATATCAGAGGTGTCCCTGATGCAGAGCTTCCTCTCGCCCGCCGGCGCCCGCTACGAGCAACGCGCCGCCTTCCCGCTCCACTAGTGTCGAGCCTCTATGCCCAACCTACACCGCAGCGGGTATAATCACCGCGGTTCTTCATATCGCCTGGGGGGATGGCCATGAATCCTAGCGAAGAAATTGACAATTTGATCGCGCGGAATCAGGACTGGCGCGGTGCCACGCTGGCGAAGCTCCGCAGGACCATCCTTGAGGTTGATCCCGAGATCATCGAGGAGTGGAAATGGATGGGGGCGCCTGTCTGGTCACTCAACGGCATTATCTGTGTTGGGAATATTTTCAAGAATAAGGTGAAGCTCGTCTTCATGTACGGTGCGGCCCTCAGTGATCCTGACAGACTCTTCAATGCCGAACTGCTGGGCAACCAGAGGCGGGCTATTGAATTCTATGAAGGGGATCACATAGAAGAAGCTTCGCTAAAGACTCTCGTTCGTGCTGCCATAAGCTATAACCAGGCGAAGGTGAAGAAGTAGCAGTTAAAGACTGTAGCCGGATTCGAAATAGTGCGGTGGTAGCTTGGCGGCAGAGCTCCTGCCTTCCAAACATTTCGCGCTCTGCGCAGTTCCTCAGATTCAGGAATAGCCAGCGAAAAGGCATCAGTTATCGGCTTTACCGGGACTTTGAATAGCGCCGTCTCGAACCTCAAAACGCGGGAGCCAGGGCAGTCTGACGAGCCTATGACTGTCCCACGCGCTTCACGGTCGCCTTCGCAATCGCCGCGTAAGAAGGATTCCGCTTGCCTCATCTACGCGTTGCCACGCCTTCAGGGTGCCCGAACCGCTGTCGTCTTGCCCGGGTGACATCTGACGGGCAGGGGCGGCCGAGAAAGGGCGATTGACAGCCGGCTAGGCCGAGCCTAGAATCCCAGCCGAAAAGGAGGTGAGCTATGTTCAACGGAAGGATCCGTCCCCGCTATCGGTTGGCCATTCCTATTGGCTCGGTGGTAGAGCTCGCGCTTTGCAAACATTTCGTCCTGTCGCAGGTGATGCGCTATTGGAACCCATTCTAGTATCCTAGTAGCAAGCGCTATTCTTGCCAGGAGGCGTAAGATGCGATGCTCCAGACTGCTCCCTATGTTCCTGTTTGTGGTCACTTCCTCCGCGCTGATGTGCGCGTGCGGAGGTAGCGGAGGAGGGAAGGGTGGCGGGCCAACGTCCCCGCCGGCTACGAGCGCAGCCGCGACCACTCCCGCGGTGGCTGGGACTACCCAGGCCCAGGCGGGGGGCGGTGATCTCAGTGGCCTGGCCGGCAAGTTCACCAATGCGACTTTCAAGGTGACGTACCAAGTCAGCGGTTTCGGGGGTGCTGGCACTCAGGGGACCATGACCTGGTACAAGAAGGGCGACAACCTGAGAATGGACATGACCGGCTTGGTTCAGGGTCAGCAGGGGACTACCACGATCATCATGCTGCCCAATGTGACCTACGTCTGCACTGCTGCAGAGGCGGGTACAGGGGGAATGTGCTTCTCATCACCGAGCCAGGCTGGACAGGGCGCCAGCCAGATCGCTTCTCAGCTAGGGCAGAACCTGGCCGATCCCAACCTCAGTGTCGTGTCGACCAGCAGCCGCAGCATAGCGGGGCAAAACGCCAAGTGCTATACGGTGCAATCACCCAATATCACTGGGCAGGCCGAGTACTGCATGAGTAGTGACGGCGCGCCTCTGTCCGTCAAGGAGACGGTGCAGGGCTCGGAGATGACGATGGAAGCCACTGATTACAGCAGCGATGTCAGCGATAGCGACTTCCAGCCGCCGTACCCCGTCAGCAGCATACCCAGCGGCGTCCCAACTCCATAGAAGACTGAGGTACGATAAGAACGGTGCACGGGCCTTTAGCTCCCGCACCGTTTCCTGCGCTGGTGCGGCCGGCTTGCCATCCGTGATGCTCCCCGGCCCCGGCACCGTTCGCTGGGCAACGCCGCGCGGTGCAGGGAGCGTGCAGGGTCGATTTGAAGGTTGTGGGTGCGTAGTTTCTCTGCCTTCCAAACATTTCGCCCTAAGCGCAGCTCTTCAGATTCGCCCCCACCGAGCAAAACCGGCTCAGTTATCGTCTCTTCACAGACTCCAGGTTGAACCGCGCTGAACCTGAAAATGAGGGGGGCTACCCCTCGGCGTACAGGCGACAAGTGTTCATGTGCCGGAGACGCAGATTCTACGATTCACGGCATGACCGTCCTCGCAACGCTCGGAGCACGCGCCGTCTACCCTCGGTCAAGAAGGCGTAGAGGGCTTGTTCCCAGTCGGCTGAAAACTATCACTTGTCGAGCCACATGTCATAGGTGTAGGCAATCATTGCCGGGTCGACGTCCGTATAGCCGTGAACGTAGTCCCAGCCCGCGGTGTAGGCGTAGGGCGCGTAGAGATAGAGGAACGGGTGGTGGCTATCGATTATCTTGCGCGTCACGTCGAGGACCAGTTTCTGCCGCTCGGCGGGATCGGGCGTGCGCAGGATCTGGTCCAGCAGCGCATCGATCTCGGGCTCGGGCAGGCGGACCGGGTTCGCGTCGCGTGTCCAGTTGCGGGTGTGGTTGAACTGCAGCGGTAAGTTCTCGTCGCCGTAGGGCAGCCCAGGGCCGGTTAGGAGCTCGAAGTTCTGCGTGAACAAGTCCTGAACCCACGTGCCCAGCTCCATCGACTGTATGTTGATCGTGACCCCGGCTTCGGCCTCTTGCTGCTTGATCATCGCCGCTAGATCGCTACTGGCCGCGACGATCTTGAGGCTGAGAGAAAGGTCCGCCGCGCCGGCGGCTTCCAGCAACTGCCGCGCCTTCTGGACGTCGCGCTTGTAGCGGGTTCGCAATTCGTCCTGCGGCAGCGACCAGTACTGCAGCCCCCAGGAGACGGGGCCGGTGTAGTTGCCTTCGCCGAAGCACAGTTTATCGATCATCGCGTCGCGGTCGAGCGAGATGTCGAGGGCCTCGCGGACGCGCTCATCCTGAAGCACGGTCGCCTTGATCTCGTTCATGTTGATCATGGCGATTGCCAGGCTGGGGCTCTTGGTCACCGTCACATGGTCGATTGCGGCGACAGCGTCGGCCTGGATTTTGGTCGGCGGGCCGTAAACGTCGATTTGCTCGGACTTGAATGCGGCCTCAACGCTGGCGTCGTCCGCGAAGAGCTTCCAGGAAAGTGTGTCGATGTAGGGGATGCCCGAGACGTAGTAGTCCGGGTTCTTGCCCATCTCGATCCCTTCATTTTCGGAGAAACTGAGCAGCTGAAACGGACCGGAGCCGCAGGCGTTCAACTTCAAGTCGCCCCACTGTTCGACGGCCTCGTGCGGAACGATTGTGGTGCGGATGCCGCCGAACTCGCCCATTGTATACGCGTAGGGCTCTGCTATGCGGACCGTGAAAGTCGCCGGGTCGGGAGCGGCCATGTCAGTGATGCCGGTCTTCCAGAAGGGAGTGGAATCCAGAGATGCGATCCTCTTGAAGCTGTAGAGCGCGTCATCGGCGGTGAGTTCGCGGCCGTTCGCTGGCGGCACATTCTGAAAGCGGATGCCCGGGCGCATCTTGAAGACATAAGTGAGAGGGTCCGGCTGCTCCAGCGATTCGGCGTGGTCGTAGTAGATCTTCGGCGCGCCGGTTGTCCCCTGCACAGCGTGCAACAGGTAGCCGTACATTAAGCAGATGAACGCGAGGCCCATAGTGACTTCGGTATGAGGGTCGATGCTCAGCGCCGCCGTCGTCGTCGCGAGGTGAAAGGCGCCGCCCCGTTTCACGGCGCCCGGGCTAGGCGTGCCTTCGGTGAGCACGGTGTCGGAGCCGCCGTTGCACCGAAGCGCCAGGAGACCCGCGGCCGCGGCAGCGGTTGTGAGGAAGCGGCGTCTAGATATCGGGTTCATGGGGCCCTCCTTTCGTTCTCAGAACCGCCGCTGTGCGCCCGCAGCGTACTGTCCGCGGACTGCCCGCGTCAATCAGTTGGTGCGCTGTGAAGGGGCCGTCGCGATTGCTTCGTCGCCTTCTAGCCCGTTGCGTTGAGAGAGCAGTGCGGATGCGGTAGAATGCATTAGGCGAGCGGGGGTAGCTCAGCGGTAGAGCTCTTGCCTTCCAAGCAGGATGTCGCGGGTTCGAATCCCGTCCCCCGCTCCAACGTTGTCGCCGGTTACACTAGATACGCAGCCAGGCGTTGAGCCTGGCCTCTTTGTGCCGCAAACGCGTGGCAACCTATCGGTAGACGACGCCCTCCAAGCCGTAACTCCAACTAGAGCCGTCTTACGGGGGTTACAGGTTCGAGTCCTGCCGGGTGTACCACACCATTCGTTTTATAACTTTTTCTAGAGGCGTCTAGAGGCGCTCTCGGTCAATCTCGGCCCCTACGGGCCGCTCTGCTAACTCGCGTCCATTCGGTATGCTTCCCCATTCTCGCTGCAGGAGCATATCGCTTCACTTTTCCCGGATCAACCTCACAGCCGGTCATGCTGATCCAGCCAACAGCCACTTACGCAGTACACAATCGTACTTCTCCCATCTGTATTGGGGGCCATTGAGCAGGGCAGGCTCGCCTGGGCCGGGCTTGTATCTAGGCCATCCGAGTCGGAGCAGTAGATAACAGAGCGCCAAGGTCTCCCGAAACTCAGCCTCTACGACAGCGAGAGCACTCGGGACATAGATTGGGCCATTGCTCTCCCAGAAGTCTGCGTTGTTGTAGCCGGCTCGACTGTGGGCGTATGCGCAGAGGCGCGCATAACGGTCCTTCACCCATGCAGTGTCGGCGTCTCCAAAGACTGATTCCGGGGTACTATCGATGTCAAGTTGTTTGCCAGCGGCGCTGTCTCTCAACAGCGTGCGGGCATTGCCGAACTTGATTTCCCTTGTCCCGGCACGCCGCTGCCGGTAGTGCTTATCCTTGTTGCAGACTGCAAGCGCTGACGCAACGAGAAGGGTCTCTAGTGAATTTCGAAGGCAGCCAAGAGCCTGGCGATACCAGCCATGGAGGGCGTTGAACACCAACGCGTCAAACTCCTCGCCGGCGAGTAGCGTTGCCTCCTCCATGAAGGGAGCCTCGCCAACATCCGGCCCTGAGAAGTTCCACTGCGACTGCAACTCGTAGAGCCGCGTGATGAGGGACCCCTCGTAGCTAGACGACTTCAGCGCGACGTCTGTTGGCAGGTCAACAATGCCGTCCCAGCCATCTCGCGAGACGAGATCCGATGGGGGTGGCCAGGTCATCTTCCTGTCATCGTCCCCAGGCAAAGCGAAGACCCAAGGTGCGAGATACCTCCGTTCACGCCGGAAATCATTCTCTGGCAACTCGATCGCGTCATCGTCCTGCACGCTGCTCTCCTGTCACTCGACTGATCGCCTCGCTGTGCTTATGTCTCAGCTCAGTGAGAATGAGGCTCGTTGCCCGAAGCCAGGGGATGAAACTGCTCGCGTGGTGTTTCCTCGCGAAAGCCGCTGCGAACCTCCGCCTTTAGTCGAAAGGATCTTGGAAAAGCCTTTCGGGCTTGATGCCCAGCGCCTTCGCCAACTTCCGCAGCGTCGTCGGCCTAGGAAAGTTCTTTCCCTCTTCAATTCTGGCGATCGTCGCCTGGCCGATTCCTGCTACCTCGCCCAAATCTCGTTGAGACAACGCCCGCGCAGTTCTCCACTCGCGCAGTCTCAGAATCGGGTGGCTGGGCTTGACATTTGCACTCACTGTGATATCATTAGCCTATCACTAGCACACCAATACGCGAACAATGTTAGTTGTAGAAGATAAGCACTGCGAGATCTGCGGCACCTCCCGCAACCTGGAGGTGCATCATATCGAACCCCGCCGAATGGGAGGGTCCAGCCGGCCTGAGATCGAAGCACCATCCAACAAGGCCGTCCTCTGCCGCTCCTGCCATACCCAGGTCACCGAACAGCGGTGGCGTCTGGAGCGCACGGAGAGCCAGCTGGCGGTGACGGAGCTCGAAACCGGCAACGTTGTCGCAAGGCGCCTCTTCAACCCCGAGTTCAAGCCGTCGGAATACTTCCACGAGCTCAACCTCTTGGAATTGCGCCTCGAGTCTATCGTCCGGGGGATACCATACCTCAGCGACGAGCAGCTTGTCGACCTCTTTCTCTACCTTCGCGGCTTCGACCAGCGCGCCTGGAAGGCCCAGGCCGCCATTCTGTGGGAGGCCAAGCAACGCAGCGTCTACGGGGACCGGGCCTGGGAGGCAATGGGCAGTACCTTCGGGATCGGCTGGCGGCAGGCCTACAACCTGGCGAAGGTGTGGGAGGTGTTCTTCCTTGGAGAGGAGGGTGGAGTTTGCAATCAAGTGCAAAATTGCCCCCTTCAGGAGGTCACCTGGTACATCGTCGCAACCCAGACTAACGATCCCCGCTTCTGGCTGGGCTACGCCGAGGACCAAAAGGCCCAGAGGCCTTCCTATTCCATCGCCGACTTCAAGGCAGACCTCGCCATCGCCGATGGGGTAGCTGAGGACGAGGTGCTGCAGAAAGCGAGCCCCTGCCAGTGGCTGCAGATGTACTGCACCAGACGGGGAGAGCCGGTCTCGCCGCAGGTCTGCCGGGCCTGCGACCGCTATTGAGAATGACATCAAGGAGGAGAAGCAGATGTACGAGACACGATTTGAAGCCAAGCTGGCCGAGTTCGCCGAGGGCAAGAGGCTGAGGCGGTTCCGGGGCACGATCCGGAACCCCAAGGACAGCACCTGTGATGCCTGCGGCTCAGCCCTGCCCAACCTCTTGTGGGGACTCAGGGATATGGAGGGTGAGAGAGACTACTTCGTGGGAAGCAACTGCCTGGCCGGGCTGGCGCGGATGCTGATAATCGAGCGGCCTTTCGTGCGGTCGAATATCGACCTAGCCTACGAGCGAGCCAGGCTGAACCGGGTGCCTGGCACTGGCTTGGGTCTACCCAAGCCCCTCGAGCAGGCCGGCTAAGCAGGCTACAGAGATGGAACCCTCTGAACTGGAAAGACGGGCTAGAGAGCGAGCTCAGGCAGAGCGGATTCGGGTCGTAAAGATTGCCGGGACCAATCGCTACCTGGCCCGCAGCCGCACGGTTGAGCCAGGCTCCTACTTCGAATTGTACGTCAGCCCCTGGGGCCACATTCGCTGCAGCTGTGCCGCCTTCGATTATCGAGGCATCTGTAAGCACGTTGCCGCCTTGAAGATGAGGCTGGCGAGAGAGAAGCAAGAACATGAAGCTGTATGAACTGACCGATAACTACCTCTCCGTTCTGGAAGAGCTGAGTGAGCCGTCCGAAGACGGCGAGGACGAAGCCCGTTATCGCAACCTGCTAAGCGGTCTGGGCGACGCCTTTGATGAGAAGGTGTTGAGCATCGCCAAGATCATCCGCTCCATGGAAGCTGACACTACCGTGCTGACGGCAGAGGTGGACAGGCTGCAGAGCCGGAAGCGGCATCTCGCCGGCCGAATCGACTGGCTCAAGCGCTATCTACTCGGCGAGATGGAGGCAGCTGGGCGAGAGAAGGTCAAGGGGCCGACGCTGACGGTGTCCCTGGCTAAAGCGCCTCTGTCTTGTGATGTCATCTCTACCGATGATGTGCCGGCAGAGTTCCAGCGAACCAGGATCGAAGTCGATCGCTCTCGCATCCTGGGGCACTTCCGTGAGACCGGTGAAGTCCTGCCGGGAGTCATCATCGCCCTAGACCGGCGGTATGTTCGAATCTCCTAGGGCTCGCACCTCCAGAGTCTTCGTGCTGTTTGGTAGTCAGGGAAACCGCAATCACCGCGAAGGTCTGTCCAGATTGAGGTTATTTCTGCCGAAATCCGGAGGCTTTGACAGTGAATGGGAGACGGCGAATCGGGCGTTGCGGACGGAGCCGAACATAGCGACTGAAGCCACCTCACAAGATCGAACGCCCTCCTAAAGGCCACTGTACATTCGTTTATGGTTGCAGCCTTTTTCGCCTTGCGGAGAGGCTTAAGCATGCCCTCACCTTCAAGATGCGGCTGGCGTGATGCGGGCAAGGACGGCTTTCTACGGATGCTGGAAGGGTTCAGTGAATAACGTCGTTATGAGACGAGATACTGCTGCCTCAAGGAGGCTTAATTGTCGATTGAAGGTAATTCACTCTCTTTTTCAGCAGTCTGTACGTGCAGCTCCTAGGATCATAAACCAAAGCGAGGCTGCCATCAGATTGGTGAGAACTTCCGGACGGGGATGGACAACCCACAATGGCCTTCCGTCCGCCGTCTCCACACACTCCAGAGGCTGACCGACTGGTCGGGGCGTCTCTTCGTCGCTAAACGTCGAACCGAAAACACTTTCTTACTGATGTTCGATTCGGCAAGGCCCTGCACGATTTTTTGTCGCGTGCATGCTTTTCCCCTTTCTGCCGCTTGAATTCAAACAGACAATCAAAGCGGGGGAATCTGACGCCTACGCGAACCCCAGCGCCTTCTCGACCTCGGACAGCTCCGCCGGCAGCTCCACCACGTCCGCCTTCGCCTGCATCGCCGTCTCCGGGTCCTTCAGGCCGCTTCCCGTGATGACGCACACGACCGACTGACCCCGCAGGTCCAGGCCCTTCCGCGACGCCTTCAGCAGGCCCGCCACGCACGCCGCCGACGCCGGCTCGCAGAAGATGCCCTCCTCCCGCGCCAGACGGTGGTACGCGTCCATGATCTCCTCGTCCGTCACCGACCGGATGTCTCCGCCCGACTCATCCCGCGCCTTGACCGCGCCCTTCCAGCTTGCCGGGTTGCCGATGCGGATGGCCGTCGCCACCGTCTGCGGCTCCTCCACCGGCTTCCCGAGGACGATGGGCGCGGCGCCGGCAGCCTGCCAGCCCATCACGCGCGGCCGCTTCGTCGCCTTCCCCAGCCGCTGGTACTCGGTGAAGCCGCGCCAGTAAGCGGTGATGTTCCCCGCATTGCCGACGGGGATGAAGAGGTAGTCCGGCGCCTCGCCCAGCGCATCGACGACCTCGAAGGCGGCCGTCTTCTGCCCCTCGATGCGGTACGGGTTGACAGAGTTGACGAGCGCTATCGGGTGGATGTCCGTGATCGCCAGCGCCAGCCGCAGCGCCGCGTCGAAGTTCCCGTCGATGGCTATGACCCGCGCGCCGTGCGCTATCGCCTGCGCCAGCTTCCCCTGCGCGATGCGCCCCTTCGGCACCAGCACGTAGACCTTCAGACCGCAGTGCGCCGCAAACGCTGAGGCCGAAGCGCTCGTATTGCCCGTCGAGGCGCACATGATCGCCTTGTCGCCCTCCTCTATCGCCTTGGCAACGGCGACGACCATGCCTCGGTCCTTGAACGAGCCCGTCGGGTTGCACGACTCCAGCTTGAAGTAGAGCGCTTCGCAGCCCGCCTCCTTCTCCAGCTTCTGCGACCGCACCAGCGGCGTCTCGCCCTCGCCGATGTACAGCATAGGCGTGGCGTTCGTCAGTGGAAGGTACTCGTGGTAGCGACGCAGCACTCCCGGCCCGTCGCCCGAAAGGCTGGCGAAGCGCTCACTCCTGGAAGAGATCGATGCCATGCTGCTCCAGGTCCTTTATCTCCCGCTCCAGGTCGCCAATCTGACGCCGTCTTAGTTGCTGTTGCGTCCGCGTCAGCTTCATTAGGTGGTCCGCGAGCTGCGCCCGGTACTCGTTCAGGCGGTCGTTGAGGCCGTCCAGCCGGCCCTCGTAGCCGTGATGCTTTCCCTCCAGAGCCGCCAGCAGGTGCTGATGCTCCTCCCGGCTGGTCGAGAGGCTGGTCAGTATCTCCTCGGTTTCGGCGAAGCGCGTCTCCAGCCGTTGCCTTTCCGACCGGCTCAGCTCTGCCAGGGCTTCCATCTCCGTAAGCTCCCGAAGGCGCTGAGTGTGGACTTCCATCTCCGCCTCGTCGCGGCGGACCGCGTCCGTCAGCACGCGCGTCTTCTCTGTCGCCGTCTCGGCTGCGCGAAAGGCGTTCTCGGTAGCCGTTTCCAGCTCCGACAGCCGTTGCTCCAGGCGGTTTACGGCCTCCGTATTGCGACTCAGCCGTCCGTCTATCTCTTCCAGCCGCTGCTGCATACCGGATGTCTGCTGGCTGTTGAGCGTGGAGTCATCCTGGTAGTGGCGGGCTATCTCGTCGGTGGCGGCCTGCCGCTCTTGCAAGGCGGCAAGCTTTCTCTCGAGTTCTTCCATCGCCTTCGCGCGCTCTGATTGCTCGTTGCGAAGGCGCTCATCCTCCGCCTCTTCGTGACGCGTCACTTCCTCGAGCCGGCCGCGGGCGCGCTCCTGTTCGGCATGAAGCTCCGTGGTCACCGTTTGCAGGGCGTGCACCTCTTGCTGGGCTTGTGTGAGGATGCCTATCTGGACGTTTGCGTTGGCCAGATCGCCTTCCTGCTGATGAAGGCGGTCCGTCAGGCGCGAGAGCGCGACCCGAAGTTCTTCTAGCTGCTGCTCGAACCTTGCCGCGCGTGTCCTGGCGTTTTCGACCTCTTCCTCGAGTCGCTGCGGCTTGCCGGCGGTCGCCGCCGTCTCCTGTTCATCCGGAGCCATCCGCCGCTCCTCCCTATTCCTCGATCCTGATGAAGCTGCCGATCTGGGAGACGACGTCGAGAGCGGTTACCGACTTCAAGGACTCCTGCACGGCCCGCTCCTGCGCCTGATGTGTCATGATGACGATCTCCGCCGTCTGCGTCGCCTCGTCCGCCTCCTTCTGGAGAACCGTCGCAATGCTGATGCCGTTCTTGCCTAGGATACTGGCGATTTGGGCCAGCACACCGGGCCTGTCGGCGACAGTCAGCCGCATGTAGTAACGGCTTAGCAAATCGTCGATAGGCCGGAGCGGTAGAGGTTCACCGTCCGACCAGCGCAGAGGCTCCAGTCCGCCGCAAGCAAGGGCATGGGCTGCATTCAACACGTCGGAGATGACGGCGCTGGAAGTGGGCTGCGGGCCTGCGCCCGGCCCTTCGAACATCACCTTCTGGATCAGGTCGCCTTCGACCTGAATGGCGTTAAGAACGCCGTCGACGGCCGCCAGCGGCTCTGTCTCCGGCAACAGCGCCGGGTGAACGCGCACTTGGACTGCGCCATCGGCCTTCTTACCGACGGCGAGCAGCTTTATGGCGTACCCCATCTCGCGCGCGTAGCGGAAGTCCTTCGCGCTCAGCTTCGTAATGCCCTCGCGGTAGACCTGCTCGGGCGTGACGGTCGTGCGGAAGGCTAGGCTAGACAGGATCGATAGCTTGTAGGCCGCGTCGATACCCTCGACGTCATTCGTCGGGTCGGCCTCAGCATAGCCAAGCGACTGCGCCTTCCGCAGCGCCTCGCCGAAGTCGCGCCCCTCCTTGCTCATGGACGTGAGGATGAAGTTGGTCGTGCCGTTGATGATAGCAGTCACAGCATTGATCTCGTTCGCCAGCAAGTCGCGCTTTAGCGGCGCGATTATCGGAATCCCGCCGCCGACGCTCGCCTCGTAAAGGATGTCCACACCCTTCTTCTGCGCCAGTGCCAGCAGTTCCGGTCCGTGCTTCGCCATGACCTCCTTGTTTGCGGTCGCGACATAGCGCCCTGAGTCCAGCGCCCACTTCATGTAGTCGAAAGCCGGTCGTTCACCGCCGAGGAGTTCAATGACGATGTCCGCCTCCAGGCCGGCGAAGAAGTCCTCGCCGTCGCTGACGACGAGAGCGCGGTCGATGGAAAGCGCATCTGCCTTTTCGAGGTCGCGCTCGAGGACGCGGGTGAGGATGACAGGCGCTCCTAGCTGTCGCGAGAAGACATCCTTCTTCTCTAGCAGGACGCGGGCGACGGCGCTGCCGATCACGCCCAGGCCCATGAGGCCGATCCTGGTCTGCTTCATGTTACTTCGTGCTCAGTATCTTCGCGATATCTTGTGCCGCCACCGCCACCAGCTTGTTCCACATGTCGGAGCTTATGGGCAGGTAGCGACGGTCTATCGTCGTCTGGCTGGAGACGTTCGACTCCTGGTTCTGGAACAACTGGCTCTGAATGCTCGACTTCTGATCGTCCGTCAATGGCATCGCCGAACCTTTCTCTGTGACCTCGTAGACGTAGTAGCTGCCGTTCACCTGGATCGGTTGGGTCCACTGACCTGGCTGCAGCGCGAACACGGCATCGGCAGCCGCGGGATCCAGAGCATCCTTCGGCTCCCAGCCCATCTCGCCGCCCTTGTCAACGTTTGTCTGGTCCTGAGACAGCTCCTTCGCGAGAGCGCCGAAGTTTTCTCCTCCGCTAAGCCGGTCGACCACCGATTGCGCATCCGTTTGTGCCGACACTTCTATGTCGAAAAGGTGTACTTGGTCAGCGTTCGCGGGGATGCCGGCCTTGATGATGTCCTTTATCTTCGATTCCAGCACGCTGGCGGCGACAATGTCGCGATACTCGCTCGGCGAGAGACCGCTCTTCTTGACGTCGAGGCGATAAGCATTAGCAAACGTCATTTGGTCGGCGTCGCTCGTCACGCCGAGGTTCGAGCGGATCTGCGCGTCGATCTCGTCGTCGCTCACCGTTACGTTCTGTTGTGCCGCGTTGAGCCGCGTTATCTCCTCGTTCTCGATGGTCGTGAGCGTCTCAAGGACGGCCATCTGCTCACTGCCGCTCTGGACCTGGGTGGACACCTTGTTGATCTCGTAGGCAAGCCGATTCTTGACGTAACTCATGTGGTAGGTCTTGTCGCCCACCTTGAGCACGGTCTGTTCTCCGGGCCGAATCGAGGTCTGAACGTAACCGAAAACGCCTACGCCCACAATCGCGATTGCGGCCAGCGCGATGCCGGCTATGACAAAGAGTTGTGCTCGCTGCTCAGTCTCGCGCTTTGCGACCGTCCGTGATCGCCCGCGAACGCCTGCTTCGCGCCTGTCCCTGCGCGATGTTCCTGATCCTCCACCGGAAGGGACACGGCCAAAAATGCCCATTGCAGTTAGCGCTCACTTTCCCCGAAAAACGGGCGATGCAGAAATAGGAATGTCTGCCTCTCCGGCAGTCGAAGATGGATCAACTGTGGGGAGGGACCGGACCGGTGTTCCGCACATGCTCCGCCGTATAGGGGAGCAGCGCAAGGTGCCGCGCCCGCTTCAGTGCGATAGTTAACCGCCTCTGATGCCGGGCACATGTGCCGGTCTTGCGGCGAGGCTCGATCTTGCCGCGATCTGATAGGTAGCGGCGAAGCGCGTCCACATCCTTGTAGTCGATCCGCTGGACCTTTTCGGCACAGAAGTAGCATACCTTCCGTCGCGAGGTGTAGCGCGGCCGCCGCCGCTCGGGCCTCGTCGCCGTCTCCGCCGGACGCTCGCCTTCTTCCTCTGCCGTTACTTCGGCTTCGGCCACCGGGAGCTCGATCGCCTCCTGGGTTTCGTCTTCATTCACCAACTTGCTCAGCCACCTCTTTCTCGACAATGCTTCTGAAAAGAGTCTCGGTTCAGTATACTCCCGCGACTTCTATCGTTGAAGGACGGCCTGACCGTCACTCGAAGGCAATGTCCTCCGGCTCGACGGTCTCCTGGAGGGGCTCTTCTTCCGACAATGGCGCCGCCTGAGCGCGGTCGAGGAAGAGCACCGTATTAGCGATGACTTCCGTCCGGAAGCGTTTTTGGCCGTCCTGGCCTTCCCAAGAGCGGGTGCGCAGCCGCCCTTCCACGTAGGCCCGGCGCCCCTTCTGTAGGAACTGGCTGCAGTTCTCTGCCAGGCGGGCCCAGGTAACAACGTTGAACCACTCCGTCTCTTCACGACGTTCACCTTCCGGAGTTGTGTAGTTCCTCGTACTGGCGATTCGGAACGTCGTGACGGGATTGCCGTTAGCCGTATAACGCATTTCCGGGTCGGTGCCAACATTGCCGATGATCATCACCTTGTTCAGCCCCGCCATAGTTCCTGCTCCTTTCGCCCCGATACTCCATTGCCGGAATAGACAAGGTAGGAATCGACAAGCAGCCTGGCGCTAATCCTCAGTCTTCACGAGAAGATGACGCAGCACCTCTTCGGAAAGACGTAGGGTGGCTTCAAGCTCAGCGGTCTGCGAAGGCTCCATGCGGAGGCGTGTCACAACGTAGTTGCCTTCCGTGCGATTTTTGATCGGATAAGAAAGCCTTCTCTTCCCCCAGGAGTTAACGTCGCTCACCTCGCCTCCGTGTGAGGTGACGTATTGCTTCGTTCGTTCGACCGCTGCCGAAGCCTGTTCGTCCTCCAGTTCGGGGTCGAGAATCATTACCAACTCGTACTCGCGCAAGTGCCTATTTTCCTCCTGTCTGGTCAAAGAACAAGCAGACCCGACCGCTCTTTAGCCTGGGAAGCGATCGGCCTGGAGACGTATTGCCGCAATTCGGGTCAAGTGGCGAAATTATAGAGCCCGCAAACGACGAAGTCAACGCAAAACGACGGATCCGCTTAGGAAGCCGCCGAATTGTCTGACGGTAACGTCGCGTCAAGGACAGGTGTTAGGCTGGCCAAAGGCGCGTCGTCTGGCCGCGACGGAGCCGCATCGCTACGCCCGTCTTATGTGCGGTCTCAGCCACCGCTCGGGCCACGGCTCGCGCCACGTGTTTGTTGAACACGCTCGGTATTATGTACTCCTCGTGCAGCTCCCTGTCGCTTACCTGAGCCGCGATCGCCTCCGCCGCCGCTATCTTCATCTCCTCGTTCACCGACGTAGCGTGAGCGTCGAGTAGGCCACGGAAGAAGCCGGGGAAGCAGAGAACGTTGTTGATCTGGTTCGGGTAGTCGGAGCGACCCGTTGCCATTACTCGAACATACGGCTCCGCCAACTCCGGCATGATCTCCGGGTCTGGGTTAGCCATGGCGAAGACTATCGGGTCTTTGCCCATCATCTTCAGGTGCTGGACAGTCAGCATTCCCGGGCCGGACAGACCGATAAACACGTCTGCGCCCCTGATGGCATCGCCCAGGTCGCCCTTGATCTGGCGCGGATTCGTGTTCTCCGCATACCAGAGCTTCTCCGAGTTCATGTGCTCCGTCCGTCCCTTGTAGAGCGTGCCGGCGCGGTCAACGCCGATGATGTCCTTCACGCCCATCGACATCAAGATCTTGCTGCAGGCGACGCCGGCCGCGCCGACGCCGAGGAACACGACCTTCAGGTCGGCCATTTGCTTGCCGACTACCTTCAGCGCGTTGATCAGTCCCGCCAACACGACGACCGCCGTGCCGTGCTGGTCGTCGTGGAAGACGGGAATGTCCAGCTCTTCTCGCAGCCGTGCCTCTATCTCGAAGCAGCGCGGCGCCGCGATGTCCTCGAGGTTGATGCCGCCAAAGACCGGGCTAATCGCCTTCACAATTCGCACTATCTCATCGGTGTCTTTGGTGTCCAGGCAGATCGGCCAGGCATTGACGCCTCCGAACTCCTTGAACAGAATCGCCTTCCCCTCCATCACAGGCAGGGCCGCCGCCGGACCTATGTCGCCGAGGCCCAACACCGCGGTACCGTCCGTAACCACGGCGACGCAGTCCCCCTTGACGGTCAGGCTCCAGACAGCCTCCGGCTCGCTGTAGATGGCCTGACAGATGCGCGCGACGCCGGGCGTATAGGCGGCGGAAAGGTCGCCGCGTGTGTTCAGCGGCACTCGGCTTGTCACCTCGATCTTGCCGCCAAGGTGGAGCAAGAAGACGGGATCGGAGATGCTGCGAAGAGAAACGTGAGGGACTTCCTTTATCGCCTCGGTTATCGCGTGGGCATGCTCGATGTCTCGCGCGGCGAATGTGATATCACGGATCATAGTCTCGCTCGTCGACTGCACGATGTCGACGGCGCCGATATCGCCCCCCGCCTTGCCGATGGCCGAGGCAATCCTCCCTAACATGCCCACTTCATTCGGATATGCGGTTCGTACGGTGAGCGTATAACCGCCGGGTTGAACGTTGCTTCGTACCGCAGTCATTCGCCGTTCCATCAGCCCTCCTTTGGCAGCGTCTTTGATGTAGTCTCTCAGTCCTCCGCCTATTATACGGCTGATCCGCTCTACAGGCTTCGCCGTTCCCTCTGTCCTGCGCCGTGCTTCGCCGAACCGAGGCTAAGCTGCCCGCCCACGCTTTCTTGACAACGGGAACTCTTGTAACATTTTCGTAACGATCTTCATAATGCCGCCGCGCTAATCTGATTCAGAGGGCATTGCCGAGCCGAGGGTGGCGAAGCTTGGGAAATCGCGTCGCGAGAGGAGCTGAATATGACGAACGCGGTTGACGACTACCAGGACTTTCTCGAGGAAGGCAACCATCGCTGGCGCAAACGCCTCATCCTCGGAGTGCCCATTCTTGTCCTCATCGCGATAGGCGTCTTCGTCCTCTTCACTATGGTGTTGTGCCGCAGCAGCTCGACGAAAACAAGCGTGCAGACCGCCAAGGTGACGCTCGGCACCATTACACAGACCATAAGCACCAGCGCCACCGCTGCCGCCCAGTCGAGCGCCAGCCTCTCATTTGGAGCGTCCGGCAACATCACGGCCGTCAACGTCACCGTGGGCCAGGCTGTCAAGCAAAACGACGTGCTGGCGACGATCGACGCAACGACCCTCCAGGACGCCGTCACGCGGGCGCAGGTGAGCCTTAACTCGGCTCAGACATCCCTCAACAACCTTGTGAACCCGCCCACCGCCGCCTCCGACCAAGCTTCCGCCGACCAGTCCGTCATCCAGGCGCAGCAAAACCTCGACAAGGCCAATCAGGCCCTGCAAGCCCTCTATAACCCCACCAGCGACCAGATCAGCACCGCTCAGCAGGCGGTGCTTTCCGCTCAGTCCGGCCTGATCAAGGCGCAGCAGGCGCGCACGGCCGTCGACACGAACTGGCAGACCTCGCATGACGCCGCGGAGGCGGCGGTCGAGAAGGCTCAAACTGCTGCCGACGCCGCTAGAAAAGCGTACGACGAGTGCACGGCTCCGACGCCGACGCCGGCCAACTGCGACCCGGACAGCCTCAGGACAGCTTGGGAAGACGCCAAAGATGCGCTCGAGACAGCACAAGACGCCCTCGACGCGCTCGGGAGCGGCCCCAGCAGCGACGACATCACCGTCGCCAACAACGGTATCCAGTCGGCGCAACTCGCGCTCGATTCGGCGAACGCCAAGCTGGCGGCTCTCACTAACCCCTCGGCCGACGATGTCCTCCAGGCGCAGGAAAGCGTTCAGTCCGCCCAGGAGGCGCTCACCATCGCCGAGTCAAAGCGCGACCAGACGTACGCCGGCGCCACCGCGTCGCAGATCTCGGCCGCGCAGGACCAGGTGCACCTGGCCCAGATCTCCCTCACCGAAGCAGAAGACAACCTGAAGCAAGGGGAACTGATCGCGCCCTTCGATGGCACAGTCGCCGCCGTGAACATTGCCGTCGGCGAAACGGGCGCGGGCAGCTCCACCAGTTCCACAGCGGCCATCGTCCTCAACACGCCGAACTCGCTCGTCCTCAACATCAGCGTCGGCGAGACGGACCTGCCGAACGTGAAGGCCGGGGAGAGCGGAACGGCCACGTTCGACGCCATCACCGGCACCGTCTTCCCGATCGTCATCGATTCCGTGGGCACGAACGCGACGACGACCCAGGGCGTGGTGACCTATCAGGCCAAGGCGCACATCGTCAGCGGCCAGTCCCTGCGGGCGACCCTGGGGGGCGGACAGGCTACAGGCCCGTCGGCATCACAGACACCGTCGACATCGCGGACACCGTCAGGAGCGCGCACACCGTCGGCATCGCAGACACCGGGGGCTTCCCAGACTCAGGCTGCAGGCCCGTCGGCATCACAGACACCGTCGGCTTCCCAGCCCGAGGCCGGGGCTACGCCGGGCGCGACCGCGACGGCCAGCCCACAACCGCAGCCGGGCATGAACGCCACGGTGACGTTAATTGTCGCCGAAGCGCAGAACGTGCTGATCGCACCCACGTCGGCGATCCAAACCAGTGGGCGGACCAGCGTCGTCACTGTCCAGAACGATGACGGCTCTACCAGCCGCCAGACGGTCACAACGGGCCTCACCAACGGCACCGAGACGGAAATCACGGCCGGCCTCACCGAAGGCCAGACGGTAATCATCCCCGGTGCGACGGCCTCGTCGACAACCGGGACGAGCGCCACGGCTTCTCGAACCACGGGCGGGGGCGCATTCTTTGGTGGTGGAGCCGGCGGCGTAATCCCAGGGGGCGGCGGGGGCGGCGCTGGCCGCTAAGGGAACTGAACATGACCGAGCTTCAATACATGGTCGAGCTTCGCGGCATATACAAAATATACCGCGCCGGTGACGTGCCGGTCCCCGCCCTGCGCGGCGTCGACCTGAACATACAGCGCGGTGAGTTCCTGGCGATCGTCGGCGCTTCCGGTTCCGGCAAGTCGACGCTGATGAACATCCTCGGCTGCCTGGACCGGCCGACCCGCGGCATCTATCGTTTCGAGGGCCATGACGTCCACAAAATGAGCGATGGTCAGCTCGCCACCATCCGAAACCGGCGCATCGGCTTCGTATTCCAGTCCTTTAACCTGCTATCGCGCTGGCCGGCGCTGTCGCAGGTGGAGTTGCCGCTGATATATCGCGGCGTTTCGAACCGCCGCGCTCGGGCGCTGCGTGCTCTCGGCGAAGTGGGACTGCGCCATCGCGCCCACCACCGGCCGACCCAGCTTTCGGGCGGCGAGCAGCAACGCGTCGCCATCGCGCGGGCGCTGGTCACTAACCCGGCGCTCATCCTCGCCGACGAGCCGACGGGAGCCCTTGATTCAAAGACGACAACGGACCTGATGGAAATGTTCGTCCGGCTCAACACCGAACGCGCAATGACGATTGTGCTGGTGACACACGAGATGGAAGTCGCGGCCTATGCCCGCCGCGTTGTGCAGATGCGGGATGGCCGCATCATCTACGATGGGCCGCCGCAGCCCGTGGCGCCGCCGCCGGACGTCGTTCCCAAGGAGGTGACGGCGTGATAATCATCAGCATGGTCCAGTCGGCCATTATGGCGCTCACAACGAACAAGCTGCGGACGGTCCTGACCATGCTCGGCATCGTGATCGGCGTGGCCGCGGTCATCGCCCTGATGGCGGCCGGCCAGGGCGCGAAGCAAGGGGTGACGAAGGAAGTCAACGGCCTCGGCAGCAACCTCATCTTCATTACGTCGCAGAACAACACGAGCAGCAGCGGTAATAGTAGTAGCAGCAGCAGAAGCACCAGATCATTCAACCCCTTTTCCCTGACGACTGATGACGCCGCCGCCCTGCAGAGCAACCAGCAACTGCCATATGTCAGCTCGGTAGTCGCTCTGTACAGCCTGAGCCTGTCCACAGAGATCACCGGCAACGGGCGAACGGCGACGGCAACGGCGATGACCGCGACCCAGCCCGACTACACGACCGTCCGCGACTGGAAGGTTGACTCGGGCAGCTTCATCACCGACCAGGACATGACGACCAAGGCTACGAACGTCGTGCTGGGCGCGCAGGTGGCGCAGGCCCTCTTCGATACGCCCGCCAACGCCATCGGCCAGAACGTGCGCATTAGCTTCGGCGCGTTCTCCCTGGACCTTACCGTCGAAGGCGTCATGCAGGCGCGCGGGGCTGCCGGCACCGGCACGGACGACACGACGATAATCGTGCCGCTCACCACCTTCCAGCAGAGAGTGCCTTTTGGCCGCAGCCCAACGGGCCAATCGAACATCCAGGAGATCATCGTCAAGGTCACCTCGGCCAGCAAAGTAGACCAGACCGCGGCCGCCCTCAACACGGTCATGCTGGATCGCCACCAAACGCAAGACTTCGTGGTGCAAACTCAGAGTGACCTTACTTCCGCAGCCAGGAACGTCAGCAAGACGCTCACGATACTCCTCGGCGCCATCGCCGGCATCTCCCTGGTCGTCGGCGGCATCGGCACCATGAACATCATGCTCGTGTCCGTCGCAGAGCGAACGCGCGAGATAGGGATTCGAAAAGCGGTAGGCGCGAAGCGGCAAGACATTCTATTACAGTTCATCATCGAAGCACTGCTGGTGACCATTCTCGGCGGCGTGATCGGCATAGTAATCGGAGTACTCGCGGCGCGGATCGCCAACGGCGAGTCGTTCGGCACCAGTTCCGCCGTGACGACGCTGGTAACGCCGATCAGCATAGTCGTCGCCTTCACCGTCTCGGTCGCTATCGGCCTGTTTTTTGGCATCTACCCGGCCTTCCGGGCATCACGTCTCGACCCGATAGAGGCGTTGCGCAGCGAGTGATCAAGAAAGGGGATTGTGTGGTGGTAATTCGATTGAACGCGAAGAGAGGGATTGTGGCACTTGCAATCCTGTGCGTGGTGGCCGCGGTGATTGCGGTGGCCTGCGGCGGCGGTTCGGCGAGCACGGCGGCAACACCGACAGCGAAGCCGCTTCCTTCTGGCGCCGGCGCCAACGGGAACGGGGGCTTCCGGCAAAACGGCACACCGGGACCGAACTTCACGCCCGGCGCCGGCGGCAGATTTCAAGGCGGCCTCTTTGGGGGACTCTCCGAGTCAGATCTGGCCAATTTCCTGGGCATCACCCAAGATCAGCTCCTCTCTGAACTACAAGCCGACGGCGCCACGCTCGCGACGGTCGCTCAGGCGCATGGAAAATCGCGCGATGACCTACAGACATATCTTACCGACGCACTTACGAAGAACATTCCCAACACAGTGCAGCAACTGATGGACGGCAATTTGCGCTCGCAATTCAGCGGGTCCACTCCGACCAGTGTTCCCGGTCAGTGAATGCGGCTGGCCATCACGCCCTGCTAAGATCTATTGCAGACATCGGGGAGCAGCCAAATGGCTCTGGAAAAGCTGGCACAAACAAACGGAACTCGAGTACTTGTAGCCGACGACGACGAGCACACCGTCGAGCTCGTAGCGCTGTATCTGCGGCGTGCCGGCTACCGGGTTGAGACTGCCTGTGACGGTGACGAGACTCTGCGGAAGGTGAAGGAGACAAACCCCGCTCTAATCGTCCTCGACATCATGATGCCCGGCCCGGACGGCCTTCAGATTTGCCGGAAGCTGCGCGGTCGAATGCCGATTCTGCTGCTCACGGCCCGCGTCTCCGACATCGACCGGATAGCCGGCCTGCGGCTGGGCGCCGACGATTACGTCACCAAGCCGTTCAACCCCGACGAGCTCGTCGCCCGCGTCGAAGCTATCCTTCGCCGGGCCTCCGGTACGACCCATAAGATCGAACAGGTGCACGTCGGCGGCCTTACCCTCGATCCCGACTGCCGCGAAGCCCGTAGCGGCGAGAGACCGCTGTCGCTCACGCCCAAAGAATTCGACCTCCTCCTCGCCTTTTGCCATCTTCCCAACGTCGTGCTGGACCGCGACCGGCTCCTCGACCTGGCCTGGGGGACTTCGTTTTACGGCCACCGCACGGTAGATGTCCACGTTGCCCGACTGCGCGACAAGCTGGGAGGCTGTGACGTCCACATCGAGACCGTATGGGGGACCGGCTACCGCCTCGTAGCGGAGCACTAACATGCCTGGCGTGTCTCTCTTCAGCCTGCGCACTCTCCGGGGGAAGCTCGTTGTTACCAGCATATTGCTGGTCGTGGGAGCCCTCATATTGGCCAGCGGCGTTTTCGTTGTCCTAACGCATGGAAAGGAAAAACAGAGCGCTCTAGACCACACAACGGCAATCGCGCCGCAGATCCACGGCGAATTCCTGCACCACCTCCTTGACGGAGAGTCAGAGTCTCAACTCCAGCAGTTCGTGCAGGAGGCCGCGCAAGACAACGACGTCCGAATCATCATGTTCGACTACTCCGGTCTCGTCGTCGAGGACACTGGCGACAAGCTCGACGGCCAGCAATTGCAGCTGCCGCCGGAGAATGTCACCGACCAGCACGATCCTTCGGCCGCTTCCAGCCAGACTTGGCACGTGACAGACGCTGGCGGTAGCAGCCTCACGCTGGTTGCGCCTTTTCCTGCCCTAAGCCTCGGCGGACAACGCGTGTCGGTTTCCCCAGGGGATCAGCCGGCTCCCAGCGTTCCCGCTGCGGGCACCGTTGTGTCCGCTTATCGCATAGCTATGGCCGTATCTGAAGACACCATCGCCCGCGCCTGGCTCGACCTCCTGCCCTGGTTAGCGCTGGCGGCGGCCGTCGCCATGCCCTTTGCTATCGGCTGCGCCATCATCATTGCCCGCAACATCACGCGGCCGCTAAGCAAGCTCACCCTGGCCGCCGACCAGATGGCAGGGGGCCGCTTCGACATTGATGTTCCGACTGGGCGCCACGACGAGGTGGGACAGCTTTCGCGGGCCTTCTCGACGATGGCTACGAATGTAGGCGAGGCCCATATGCAGATGCGGGCGCTGGTGGCGAACGTCTCCCATGATATGCGCACGCCACTTACATCGATCCTCGGCTTCGCGCAGGCTCTACGCGGCGGCGTCATGAACGGGGAGGCAGAGTCGAAGCACGCAGGAGACGTCATCTACGACGAGGTGACGAAACTATCCGAGCGCCTCAATGACCTGCTCCTTCTCTCAGAAATCGAAGCTGGGCAAGCTCTGCTTCAGCGCGAGGAGGTCGATGTCACTGCTCTCATCACTTCAGCCATCCAGCGTTTGGGCGACCTGAAAGAGCGAGGTGTCACTCTCTCCTCCGATCTGGCGCCGAATGTGACCGCCTCTGCCGACCGGACGAAGCTCGAGCGAATCATCGAGAACCTGCTCGACAATGCCCGCAAGTTCACGCCCTCGGGCAGCGATATCAACGTCAAGATGTGGGCAGACGGATCGAGCGTCTACATTGAAGTGGCCAATCCAGTGAACGATCTCGAGTCCGAGGACCTGCCGAGGCTGTTTGACCGCTTCTACCGGCGCGACACGGCGCGGGCAGGCAAGTCGGCGGGAAGTGGCCTTGGTTTGCCCATTGCCCGTGAACTCACCGAGTTGCACGGCGGAACGCTGGACGCCCATCTCGACGATGCCAGAATCACGTTCGAGATGAGGATTCCAAAAGGAACGCCGGACAATGCAGGAGCCGTGGCCTGAGGGGAGGGCGCATTGGCGTCCCTGGAGGGATTCGAACCCCCGACCCGCTGCTTAGAAGGCAGCCGCTCTTTCCACTGAGCTACAGGGACGCTTTCGCCGCCCGCCGGTAGGCATTACCGGCGCGCAGTCTCCACCTTGTAGAAGCCGCCTCGCGGGCGCTTGCTGCCGCGCACTCCCACAATCTCCACGTCCCGGAGGTCAGGACTCGTCGTAACATACTTCTGCAACCAGCGACCCAACGGCTGGGCCGCCAGCACGGCGACCATCGAGGCCAGCAGGACGCTGGGCAACCTCTCCCATCGACTGCGATTTCCGGCGCTGACCGTCGAGGCTAAGCCGGCAAGGACGCCGGCCACGGCCAGGTTCGTTCCACACAAAGGTGAGACTGCCAGCACCGACTCTCCCGCCTGAAGACGGCTCAGGCCCTGCTCGGCCGAGATTTCGATGTCCTCACTAGGGACGTTTCCATAGATGTAGAAGCCGTTGCTCGTGGCCCTTCCCACTAGGCGGGTATCCGGGCCGAGCCGCCCCATAAGGATCGATATCGTAGCGTGCTCCAAAGCGTGATTCCGCCGAACGGAGCCTATCAATCTCGTCAACATTCTCCTCCACTCCCTGAATCGAGTATAGCACAGGTTCTTCTCTTCGAAGGTCGGCAGACGCCGCCTAGTGCTTGACGATGCCGGGAACGCCCGTGTGCTCTGTGGAGGCGATCGTCACCGTAATTGTCTGCGATTCGTTTGTCTGCGGTGAATAGACGCGTACGCTGGCCCGACGGCTGCCGCTCGTCAAGCCCGCCGGATTAACCGTCAGCGTCAGCGCGCCGTCTCTTTCGCAGTCGTCCGCATCAGCGCAATAGACATCGTTTGCCAGCGCTACGCCGGCCGGCGGCGACAAGCCGAGCCAGGAGGAGCTTGTTGTCGCACCCCACGCCATAACGCCTGTGCCTGTGTTGCCGATCTTGATTACTACCGGCGCGGCATTCCCGTTTTGATCGAGCGTTATCGACACGTTGGTCTGGTAAACCGATAGCTGCGGCAGCCCAAGTATGGCATAGGCATCCGCAGCGCTCGGCTGTGGCGTCGAGTCCGTGTGGGACGGTCGCGGCGTCGGCATGTCCATGTTTGCGTAAGGCGCCACCCAGTTAGAGAGCTGAAGCGGGTTGCGCCAGGCAGGGTCTTTGAGGTTTGGATAGCTTAGCGGAAACGGTTTCCAGAGCTGTTGACCGTCAACCACCGGAGGATTAGAAGCGCAGCCCCACACAAGCTCCTGATAGGGGTACTTGCTACGGTCGTGTCCGAAGCCGTCGTCACTATTTCCGCAGCTATAGGGCGTGCGCGGCCAGTCGCCATAGATAGGATCCATCGGATGATTGCTCCGGTTAGCGCCGGGTCCCATGAAGCCATTGTAGCTCCAGACCGCGAAATACCAGTTCTCTACGATTGCCGGGTCGCCGTTCGTGTCCGTGCCCGCGATGGGACGGCTCTCAGGCGCATCGTTCCACTTGTCCGCCAGCATCGCGGCGCCGCGGGCTATATTGTACGCGTAATGAGTAGCCACGAGGACTTGCTCCGGCGAAGCGCCGTTCGTTCCTAGCGGTACTGTCATGCCGCTTGTCACCTGCATCACTCCATGACCGCAATCGAAGGAGATGAGAGCAGGCCCTATGCCTCCGAAAGGCGCACCGCTGGTCTGAGCGGTTGAGCTTTCGATCCAGCTAATCGACTTCAAAAGGATCGGTGGGATAACCGGCTCCACGCTGCTGCGGTTTCCTCGCGGCCCCATCTCCAGACGCGGCAGGCCGAAGTAGCTATTCCCCGCCGCAATCATGTTATAGGCCGCCAAATCCATCGCCTCCATTATGAGCGAGCGATCCTTGGGGCCCTCGTAGGCGTTGGGCACGACGGAAAAGGCGCAGGCGCTCGCTTTTGGCGTCTTCTCGGTCATCGAGAGCAAGACGGCGACTACGAGCAGGAGTGCTATCAGGGCAAAACGCTTCAAGCGCGTCCTATCCTCCGCTATCCACCCATCCCATGACTGTGACGTCGCTGTTGGGCGACACGGTTCTCCGGCTACCGTCGTTGCCGATGACAGTCACCCAGCTGCGACCAGGATCGGTGACGGATTGCGACTCGTAGAAACGCACCGCCAGGAAGCCCGCGTCCGGCGACCAGGCGAGGGGAACGTCGAACCCCTGCGAGAGCGAGGGCACGGTTTGAATGCCGTCGCCGCCCATCGTCTTGAACATCGGTTGGCTGGTCTGCGACTGAGCCAGGATCCGTCCGACCGTGACGGACTTGCCGTCGGGTCGCCAGATGGGATTGAACTCGTCGCCCTGGTTGCTCTGGACAGCCATTGAGCGGAACAGGCTGGCCGCCGTGACTTTCAGGTCGAGCACTACGGCGCCATACGAGATGCCATCCGCAGTCTCTCGCGAAGAGAGATAGGCCAAGCGGCTTCCGTCCGGTGAAAGATGCCAGTCCCGGGCGAAGTCGTCACTCAGGTGGGCGATGTCTGAGACGACGCCTCCGGACGGGTAGACGACGCCAAGATTGGTGCCGCCCGCGGAAAGGCTGGCGAAATAAAGCGAACCTCCGGGTGCGAACCCGACCGGCATAACGCCGTCCGTCGAGTCGACAAGGACATCCTCGCTGCCGGACATGGTGACGCGGATTAGCTGGAAGTGGCTACCGGAATCATCGCTGCTGCTGCGACGAAAGACAACCGCCGAACCGTCAGGCGACCACACGGGCGATACCGGTAGGTCAACATCGTTGTCAAGGCGCGAAGGACTACCGCCATCGCGGTCCATCACCCAAAGCTCTGCCGGAGCATCGATGGCAGCAGGGCCGGCCGGTGGCAAGACATTGTACGCGATGTATTCACCATCCGGCGAGAGGCTGGCGACGATACCGTATTCGGGAGCGTGGTCAACGGAGGTGAGCTGAGTCCGTTGTGTAGGATTATCAGGCTGAGCAGCCCATATGGTGTCGCTGTTGCGGCCGAATTCACTGTAGACGAGAAGGGGAGGGCTGCCAGCCCTGGCGCTGTTTCCGTCGCCTCCGAGGGCACCCGCCGCGAGCCAGATTCCGAGCGCCAGCGCCGCCACGACAGTGATGATGCCAGCCATCTTGCCGGCCCGTCGCAGAAAGCGAACAGCGCCGTGGGTCAATATCATATCCCTGACTTTTGTAATCCCGGCCGGACCCGCTTCCGGGTCCCCTTGCCTCTGACCCTAGCTATGCTTCTGGCTCTAACGTATCTGTTCTCTGGCGGTACCTCTTAACGTGATGATAGACGTACCAAGCTATGAGCGCCACCATCACTATCGCCATCGGAATGTCCGCCGGTCGCATCGCGCTTCGGATTCGTTCCCAGTGCTCTCCCAGCACATAACCGGCCCATGCCAGTCCTAACGACCACGGAAACGAACCGGCGAACGTATAGATGCTAAACCGCCAGACGTTCATCCTCGCGAGACCCGCCGGCAGACTTATGAAGGTCCGCAGCACGGGCAGCACTCGCGAAAAAAATATAGCCCACATGCCGTACTTTGTAAACCACCGTTCGGCCACGTCCAGGTCGTGTGGCGACATCAGGACGAAGCGTCCATAGCGGTTCACGAGGGGCCTACCGCCAAAAGCTCCAACGTTGTAGGCGATCAGCGACCCCACCAGGTTTCCCACGGCACCGATGAAAGCAGCAAAGAAAAGCCACGGCATGCCAAGGCCGTGGTCTTTAACCAGCATCCAGCCGGCAAGGGGCATGATGATTTCGCTGGGGAGAGGGATGCAGGCACTTTCGATCGCCATCAGCACGGCGACGCCTGGCCAGGAGATAACGTCGTAGGTGCTTCGAATGAAGTCGAGGAGCGCGTTCTCTATTCCGCCGGTCGTAGTCTATATCTCCCGTCCGCTCTGAAGCCTACCGCCTGCACTTCACAACGACGACAAGTCGCCCACGTTCGAGTACCAGTTTCGGCCGTCGCGCCTTCGAGATCAATCATCTCACCGTAACAGTTCCCAATAAGCGATGGGATTTGTCCACTAATGACATGCTATAATATTTGCGATAGAAGCTGAGGACATGAAATCTTGATTTTCGCTTATGCCGACCTCTTGCGGGTCAGCCTGACGTTGTTCGTTGTCTTTTTCGGCTCCGTCGTTGGCGCGCTGCTGATCGGGATAACCTTCCACGAGTTCAGCCACGTTCTGGCTGCCTATCTCCTGGGCGACCCGACAGGCCGCAATCTCGGGCGTCTAACGCTGAATCCGAAAGCGCACCTCGACCCTATCGGCACGATCCTTCTCTTCATGGTAGGCTTCGGTTTTGGCAAGCCCGCGCCGGTCAATCCCTATCGCTTGAGCATTGGGCCGAAGAAGGGGATGGCGCTCGTCGCCTTCGCCGGGCCGCTGTCGAACCTGGTCATCGCCGGTATCGCCGGTCTGCCCATTCACGCGGGCATCCTGCCCTGGCATACGCCCTTCATCGTTTACAACAGCGCTTCATACTGGAACGGTTCCGACTACTTGGGCCTGCTCCTGAGCGCCACCGTCATCTTCAACATCGTGCTGGCGTTGTTCAACCTGATACCAGTGGCGCCCCTAGACGGCTTCCGAATCGCTGTCGGTCTTCTGCCCGACGACCTGTCGCAGGCCGTAGCCAGCCTGGAGCAGTACGGTATCGCTATCCTCCTCATCATCTTCTTGCTCCCGGTGATGACGAGCGGCCATTTCGGAGTCCTTCAGGCCCTGTCGCCGGTCATCAACAGGTTAACGGGCGCCTTCACAGGAACCCACGTTGCTGTCTTTGGGTAGGAGCGTCTACCGTTCTCGCCAGTTCTTTCGTTCCCTCCGCGCTTCGATCGACGACAACGAACGCGCCGAAGCTGCGCGCCTGCTGAGTCCAAAGGAGAGCGCCCTCTTCTTCGCCATGACCGCGCGCGACCAGCGACACTCCCTCGACGTGCTCCACACGTTGCAAGGCGACGGGCAGACGGACCCGTCGTTGCTTTCCGCCGCCCTTCTCCATGACACTGGCAAGGGACGTGTTCGCGTCTGGCACCGGGCCGTTTACGTGCTCATTCGCGCTGCCTGGCCGCGTCTTCTGCGGCGGCTGGCTTCCGGCCAAGGTTCCTGGCGAGGCGCCCTGGCGGCGATAGCTAATCACGCCGAGCGCGGCGCATCGCTTGTGCAGGCAGCTGGCTCGTCGGACGAGGTGGTGCACCTGGTCCGCTATCACGAATCTCCGGACGACGTAGACGCTCGCCAGGCTCTGCTACGCGCCGCCGACGAAAAGTGCTAGACTCCCACTAACCGGACGTGTGCAATGCCGAGGATAGCTATCATCGGCCTGGGACTCATCGGCGGCTCCTTGGGTCTTGCCCTGAAGCGCTCGCACCTCCGCGACGTCGAATTCACCGGTTTCTCCCGCAGTCGCGAGACCCGCGAGAAGGCCCGTAAAATGTGTGCCGTCGACCGCGCCGCTGGCAGCGCCGCTGAAGCTGCTCGCGACGCCTCAGTCGTTATCATCGGCACGCCTATCGCCATCATCCCCGATGTAATGGAGGAGATAGCGCCTGTGCTGCAGGACGGCTGCATCGTCACGGACGTAGCGAGCACGAAGCGACAGGTCATGCGCTGGGCCGAGGAGCTTCTGCCCGGTCATGTCAGCTTTGTTGGCGGCCACCCGATGGCCGGCAAGGAGCAGATTGGTATCGACGTCGCCGAAGCCTCGCTTTTCGATGGCAAGCCGTACTGCATCGTCCCTTCCGTCCATGCAAAGGAGACGGCCGTGAACACTATCATCGGGCTGGCGCAGCTTACCGGCGCAACGCCCGTCTTCATGGACGCGCAGGAGCACGACAGTTATGTTGCCGCTGTCAGCCACCTGCCCCTAGTCGTGTCGACTGCGCTCTTCTCGCTCGTCCACGACAGCACCGCCTGGCCGGAGATGGCCCAGCTCTCCTCCAGCGGCTTCCGCGACGTCACTCGCCTCGCTTCTGGCAGTCCCGAGATGAGCGAGGACATCTGCGCCACTAATGCCGCGAACGTTGTTCACTGGCTGGACCGTATGATCCGTGAGCTTGGCAAGTATCGAGATCTCATGAAAGCCGGAGACGAAGAAGCGCTGTTCCAAGCGTTCGCCCGCGTCAAACGCGACCGCGACGCCTTCCTGAGCGGTGGCGCTATTGTCAGACAGCGCGAGTCGATGACAGAAGCAGGGATCGGCTTCAGCGACCTCTTGATGGGGCACTGGGCGGCATCACGCGCCCGCGAGGCGATGAAGGCTATTGAGAGCCAGGAGCCATTGCCGACTCGCCGGCAGAGGTCGAAACACCATCCGACGAAAGAGCGATGACGCATGGAAAAAAGCGTCTCCTCACCACCGCAGCTTGCCGGTCAGATAGCGGTCCCTCCTGACAAGTCCATCTCCCATCGCGCCGCCATACTCAACGCCATTGCCGCGGGGCAGGCGACTGTGGAGAATTTCCTGACCGCCGAGGACACTCTCTCGACGCTTGCCTGTCTGCGCGCCCTCAGCGTCGACTGGTCGCTGGAACCGGCCAGCGAAGCCGCCGCTCAACTTACGATAGAGGGTCGCGGTCTCGATGGTCTCAGCGAAAGCACGGATGTCCTCAATGCGGGGAACTCCGGCACGACGATGCGTCTTCTCGCCGGGCTGCTCTCCGGACGCTCCTTCCTCTCCATCCTCACTGGGGACGAGTCTCTTCGACGCCGGCCAATGGCGCGCATCATCCAACCGTTGCGACAGATGGGCGCTCAAGTCTTCGGACGCGTCGACGACTCGATGGCGCCGCTCGTTCTCAGTGGTGGCCGCCTTCACGGGATAACCTACCGCTCACCTATCGCCAGCGCCCAGGTGAAGTCGGCTGTGCTGCTGGCGGCACTCCAGGCGGAAGACGACACTGTGTACTCCGAGCCAACGCGCTCTCGTGACCACACGGAGCGCCTTCTCGGGGCAATGGGGGCCGGGTTGCTGGGAGCTGGCGACGTCCTTCGGGTGTCGCCGTTGACGAAAGATCTCACGCCCCTCAGCCTACGCGTCCCCGGCGACTTTTCCGCCGCTGCCTTCTGGCTCGTCGCTGCCGTTACCCATCCGAATGCCGATTTGACGCTGACTGGCGTCGGCCTTAACCCTACTCGCTGCGGCCTTTTGGAGGTGCTAAAGGAGATGGGCGCAGATATAGTAGTAAGTGAGCGGCACGAAGTTGCCGGAGAGCCCGTGGGCGACGTTCGAGCCCGGTCCAGCAATCTCTGCGGCGTCGAGGTCGAAGGCCGAAACGTCGTGCGGCTCATCGATGAGGTCCCGGTACTGGCCGTCGCAGCCGCGGTGGCAGAGGGCCGGACGAATATCTCGGACGTGGGCGAGCTACGCTTCAAAGAGTCAGACCGCGTCCGCCTGACGGTACTGGAACTCCGGCGTCTGGGTGCGCAGATCAATGAAGACACCGACGCTCTCGTCATCGAAGGCACGAGCAAGTTGACCGGGGCCGTCTGCGAGAGTCACGGCGATCACCGCCTGGCCATGGCACTCGCCGTCGCCGGCCTTGTTGCTGAAGGCGAGACAGTGGTGGCGGGTGCCGAGGCGACTGACATTTCGTATCCGGGTTTCTGGCAATCACTGGAAAACCTGCGCGGCCACGGTTGATAGAGAGGTGTGGCCATGGGGCCTAACTTGATTCATGTCGGCTTCGGAAACCATCTGGCCGCTTCCCACGTTATCGCTATCGCGCCGCCGAACGCAGCGCCGATTCGGCGGATGGTGCAGGAGCATAAGGCCAAGGCAATGGCCATCGATATGACGAGCGGTCGCCGCTCCAAGGCGGTGCTGTTTATGGACGACGGGCATCTCATTCTCGTTGCTATCACGCCCGAAACTGTCGCTGCACGTGCATCGGGCAAGAAGACGGTCGAATAGGGAGACCGATCGTAATCATGTCAGGCAAGAAGGATCCAGGCGCAGAGAACTCTTCATCCACCACGCCGATCCTTCTAGTCATCTCCGGTCCTTCCGGCGTCGGCAAGGATGCTGTCATGGCCGGTCTCAAGCAAAGCCTTCCTTCCGCCCATTTCGTCACGACTGCCACCACGAGACCGCCACGTGCCGGCGAGCGCGACGGGGTTGATTACTATTTCCTTTCGGACGAGCAATACGATCACCTTTTGGCCACGGACGGCTTCCTCGAACACGCTTCTGTTTACAATCAACGTTCGGGCGTCCCGAGAAAAGAGGTCGAAGAAGCGTTGGGAAGGAGGCAAGACGCGATCGTGCGAGTCGACGTCCAAGGCGCCGCGACGATCAAGCGGCTTATTCCAGACGCCGTCCTCGTCTTCCTTGCTCCAGAGTCGCAGGACGACCTCCAGAAGCGTCTTCACGAGCGCGCAACCGACCACGGCCTCGAGCTCCACGTCCGCGAAAGAACAGCCGCTCACGAGATGGCGCAAGAGGGTGCGTTTGACCACGTCGTCGTAAACGCCGAAGGACGGCTGAAGGATGCCGTCTGCCAGATCGTCGGCATTGTTGAGGCGGAGAAACGACGTCGCACTCACCTCTCTGACCTCTAACTGTCCCCCTTCAATCCCTCCCTTCCTTGTATCAACGCCGTGGAGGAAACTATCTATGGAAACTTGTTTTGCGAATCCAAACTCGCTTGTTTTAAAAACATGCTTGGTGCTACGCTTCACAAGCCAAAGCTCGTCAGGGCCCTCAGGCGAATCTAATGGGAAGTCTTCCACCCGCCCTAAGGCTCGTCGGCATAGGCTGGTACGTCGCAGTTTGCATCGTGCTGGGAGTCTTGGGCGGCGTCTGGTTGGATGACAAGTTCGGCCTCGCTCCGCTCTTCACCCTCAGCGGCCTGTTTCTCGGTCTGGTCATAGCCTTTTGGGGCGCCTACCGGATGTTGATGGACGTGCTGTCGGCGGTAGATCCGAAGAGGAGAGGTTGAGGTGGGCAAGCTCAAGCTCTATCTAATCATCGCAGCAACCCTCTTCCTGATGATCGTCGGTTTCCTTTCACTGCGGTCTGCGCGGCCGATAGTCGAGTTGAAGGCGGAGACCGTCGTTAATCTCGGAATCAACGTCACCAACACGATGATCACGGCGCTCATCGTGATTGTCCTCCTTATCGTCTTCGCGTACTTCGCCACTCGAAAGATGAGTCTGGTTCCCAGCGGGATTCAGAACTTCTTCGAGATGATCGTCGAAGCACTGTACAACATGGTAGTCGGTACTGCTGGCGAGAAGCATGCCCGGCGCTTCTTCCCTGTAATCGCCACCATCTTCCTCTACGTCGTCGCGGCTAACTGGTTCGGACTTCTCCCCGGTGTTGCGACGATCGGCAAGGTGGAGCCGATGAAGAGCCAGTCGGGCGAGATCCTGGACAAGGGAACCGTATTCTCAAAGGTCGCCGGCGTTCAGATGATCCTGCCGGGCATCCCGTCGTGGCCGCCCCACGAGCCGAAGAGCATTGCGCTTGACCTGCCCGGGGACGCCACCGACCAACAGAAAGAAGTCGCCCTTCAGGAGGCGACGTCGGACTTGAAGCCGGACCAAGGGGCGGGCGTACTGGTCCCGTTCCTGCGCAGCGTCAACACCGACCTCAACGCCACCCTTTGCCTGGCAGTCTGGTCGGCTATATTCGTCGAGTTCTGGGGTATCAGTTCGCAGGGCTTCTTCCGCTACGGCAGCAAATTCCTCAACGTCAAGCGTCTGCTCAAAGGCGATATCTTCAACGGCTTCATCGACTTCGTGGTGGGCATCCTCGAGTTCGTTGCCGAGGCCGCGCGCCTGCTTAGTTTCACCTTCCGACTCTTCGGGAACATCTTCGCCGGGGAGATGCTGTTCCTGGTCATCCTGTACTTGCTGCCGGTAGTAGCGCTCGACCTGGTTTATGGTATGGAGCTGTTCGTGGGGCTGATTCAGGCATTCATCTTTGCCATGCTGACCCTTGTATTCGGTGTCATCGCCGTCACTTCCCATGAGGAGGAGGGCGTTGATCACGAGAGCGGGCCGACGGTGCCAGCTTAGGCGCGGCGACTGGGGCTCTCTCGTCTGACAGTGAGGAACACAGTAAGACCTTAGGGAGGAAAAATGGAACTATTCAGCACGCTTCCGCTACTTGAAATCACCAACGGTGGCCTCAGGCTCATCGCTGCTGCTCTGGCGATTGGGTTTGGCGCCCCGGCACCGGCCCTCGCAATCGGCATGCTGACCGGCAAGGCCATGGAGGCCCTGGGGCGCAACCCCGAGGCGCAGCCCGTCATCACAACGAACATGATCCTCGGTATCGCCTTCGCCGAGGCTATCGCGATCTACGCCCTCGTGGTCGCCGTCATGATCGGCTTCGTTTTCTCTGCAACGTAAGAGAGGAAAAGACCTTTGGAATTCCTGGGAATCGGAGCTCTAGGAATCAACCTGACGGGACTGATAGCGCAGCTAATCGGCTTCGCTATCCTTCTGGCCGTAATGCGGATGATTGCCTACAAGCCGGTCCTGCGGATGATGGACCAGCGCTCGGAGCGCATCAGAGAAGGGCTTGAAGCCGCGGACAAGATGAAGGAACAGGCCGCGCAGGCTGACGTCACCGTCCAGAAGCGACTCGACGAGGCGCGCCAGGAAGGCCAGGCGCTAATCGGTCAGGCACAGCAGATCGCCAACCGGATCCAGGAAGACGCCCGTCAGCAGGCACAGGCCGAGGGCGAATCGCTTCTCGTCCGCGCCCGCAACGAAATCGCCCTTGAGCGCGACGAGGCTATCGCCCAGATCCGGCGCGAGTTCGCGGACATCACAATAGCCGCCGCCGAGAAGGTCATCAATCAGTCCCTGGACAAGAAAGCCCACGAGCGTCTGATCGATGAGGTGCTGGCCCAGGCAAGCTTCGAGGGAAAGAACGGCCAGCAGTAACGCGGCGGACAAAGGAAGATGGCCGGGATGTGGCGATAACGCCAGTCTCGGAGACTTGGCTTGGACATGAGAATCGATATTGCAGCCAAGCGCTACGCGCAGGCAGCCTTCGCGGTAGCCCTTGAGAAGAGCAACCCGGACCGCTGGCTCGGCGACCTCGACGAACTGGATGATCTCGTCGCCCAGCCCGAGGCAGCAGCCGTTCTCCAGAGTGATAGGGTGCCCGAGGCCGAGAAGGACAAGCTGCTGAAAGCGGCTCTTCCTAAGGTCGACCCCGCAGTCCTGAACCTGGCCCGCCTACTGGTAGCCAAACGTCGCATCAAGCTAGCCCCGCAGGTGCGCGAGGAATTTGGGAACTTGCTCGACGCGCATGAAGGACGGGCACGCGCCACCGTTACAACGGCCGTGCCCCTTAGCAATGCGCAGGGGACGCAGGTCGCGAAGAGATTGAGCCAGATCACCGGCAAAAGCGTGAGCGTCGCACAAGTGGTGGACCCCGACATCCTCGGCGGTCTCGTTGCCCGCGTCGGCGATACGCTCATCGATGGCAGCACACGCAGCAGGCTCGTTAGCCTACGGAAGAGTCTGGAGGGAGGCGGCGGTTGGGTCCCCGCTATTGGGGGCAACGGCGCCGAAGAAGGCGGCCCGGCCGCATAGCATGCAAGTCGCAGCGGAGAGAGTGATATGGCAGTACGGCCCGAAGAGATAGCATCAATCCTCAAGCAGCAGATCGAGCGCTTTGGCGCGGCAGTTACCGCCGTCGATGTCGGTGTCGTCATCGAAGCCGGCGACGGCATAGCCCGCGTCCATGGCCTTTCCAACTGTCTGGCCGGCGAACTCGTCGAGTTCGAGAACGGCGCCATGGGCCTGGCCCTCAACCTGGAAGAGGATACCATCGGCATCATGGTCCTCGGCGACTACACGACTCTGGGCGAGGGCGCCGAGGTGCGCTCGACCGGCCGTGTCGCGGAGGTTCCCGTCGGTGAGGCCCTGATCGGTCGCGTCGTCGATCCGCTGGGCAACCCTCTCGACGGCAAGGGGCCGATCGCGACCGATAAGACGCTGCCGGTTGAGCGGATCGCTCCGGGTGTCGTCGCTCGCCAATCTGTCGACACGCCGGTGCTCACCGGTATCAAGGTGATCGACGCCATCACGCCCATCGGCCGCGGCCAGCGCGAGTTGATCATCGGCGACCGCACAACGGGCAAGAGCGCCCTCGCAATAGACACTATCATCAATCAGAAGGGCGGCGACCTGACGTGCATCTACGTAGCTATCGGTCAGAAGGCGTCGAAGGTAGCACAAACGGTCGCTCTGCTGGAGCAGTACGGCGCGCATGGACCACACAATCGTCGTCTCCGCCAGCGCCGCAGATCCTGCCCCATTACAGTACCTGGCGCCCTACTCCGGCTGTGCCATGGGCGAGTACTTCATGGAGGCGGGCAAAGACGCTCTCATCATCTATGACGACCTGTCTAAGCACGCCTGGTCCTACCGTCAGGTATCGCTGCTGCTGCGGCGTCCGCCGGGACGCGAGGCCTACCCCGGCGACGTCTTTTATCTGCACAGCCGTCTACTCGAGCGCGCGGCGAGGCTATCGTCGGAGCTCGGTGGCGGTTCGCTGACCGCGCTGCCGATTATCGAGACACAGGCCAACGACGTTTCCGCCTACATCCCGACTAACGTCATCTCGATCACTGACGGGCAGATATACCTGGAAACCGACCTTTTCAACGCCGGCGTTCGACCGGCCGTGAACGCGGGCCTCTCCGTCTCACGTGTCGGCGGTGCCGCTCAACGACGGGCCATGCGACAGGTGGCGGGCCGGCTGCGTCTTGACATGGCGCAGTTCACCAACGTCCAGGCCTTCGCGCAGTTCGGGACTTCAGAGCTGGACGTCGCGACACGCAACCAGCTCGAACGCGGGCAGCGGGTGACCGAGGTCCTGAAGCAGCCTCAGTACCAACCGATGAACCTCCACGAGGAGGTCGAGATCCTGTACGCCGGCGTCAACGGTCACCTGGACGACGTGCCCGTGAACAAGATCAACGATTTCGAGAAGGCCTTCCACAGCTTCATGGCGAGCAGTCATCCAGACGTCGGCGCGGCCATCGAAAACAAGAAGGAGATCACGCCCGAAATCGAAGACGGTCTGAAGAAGGCCATCGACGAGTTCAAAAAGACGATGCCCTACTAGCTATGGCTACCATTCGCGAAATCCGTCGACGCATCCGGTCCGTCAGCAGTACGGCTAAGATCACGCGCGCCATGGAGATGGTCGCCGCCTCGAAGATGCGGCGCGCCCAGCTCTCCGCCATCGCCGCGCGCCCCTATGCGGACAAGATGCGCCAGATGCTTTCCGACTTGCAGGAGAGCGTCATTAGCCAGCGGCAGGAAGCGCCACATCCTCTTATGGAGGAACGCGAGTCCACACATATAGCCATCGTTCTAGTAAGTACCGATCGCGGCCTTTGCGGTGGCCTCAACGCCAACCTTAACCGGTTCACTGCCGCCTTCGCCCTGGAGCACCACAACCTGGAGATCGAGTCGGTCGCCGTGGGCCGCAAGGCACGAGAATTCCTGGCGCGCACCGGCCTACCGGCCATCGCCGAGTTCACCCATCTGCCCGACTATCCGTCGATCGAGGACGCACGGCCTCTGGCTCGCGTAGTCATGGACGAGTACACCTCCGGCAACGTCGACCGCGTCTACTTGCTTTTCCCCTTGTTCATCAACACGATGGCGCAGAGGCCGGAGATGCGACAGTTGCTGCCCATCCAGATCCCGAAGCGGGAAACGACAGCATCTGTGCAGTACATCTATGAACCCTCGCCGGCCGAAGTCTTCGACGACCTCCTCCCACGTTACGTTGAGCGTCAGGTCTACGAGGCATTGCTTGAGAAGAGCGCCAGCGAGCAGTCGGCCCGCATGGTTGCCATGCGCAGCGCGACCGACGCGGCGAACGAGATGGTTGAAGATCTCACCCTTATCTACAACAAGGCCCGCCAGGAGACGATCACCAAGGAGCTGCTGGATATCGCCGGCGGCGCCGAGGCTCTGCGGTCGGCCGGATAGGACGGAGGTTTCATATGGCTACGGGGAAGGTTGTGCAGATCATCGGCACTGTGGTCGACGTGGAGTTCCCGCCGGACGAGCTCCCGCAGATCTATAACGCCGTGGAGATCGAGATGCCGGGCGGCAAGCTCGTCGCTGAGGTCGAGCAGCACCTGGGCAATAACTGGGTGCGCTGCCTGGCGATGGGCACCACGGACGGTCTGGGACGCGGCGCTGTGGCCGTCGATACCGGCCAGGCGATAACCGTCCCCGTCGGCAAGGAGACCCTCGGACGCCTTTTCAACATTACCGGCGAGCCCATTGACAACATGGGTCCGGTTGAGACGACCGAGCGCGACCCGATCCACGCAATGCCGCCCTCCTTCGAAGAGCAGTCAACCACCGTGCAGATGTTGGAGACCGGCATCAAGGTCATCGACCTCATCACCCCGTTTACCCGTGGCGGCAAGGTCGGCGCCTACGGCGGCGCAGGCGTAGGCAAGACCCTGATTATCCAGGAGCTCATTCGCAACATCGCCTCGGAGCACGGCGGGACGTCCGTATTCGCCGGCATCGGCGAGCGCTCGCGCGAAGGAAACGACCTCTGGCACGAGATGCGAGCCTCCGGCGTCATCGACAAGACGGTGCTCGTTTTCGGCCAGATGAATGAGCCGCCCGGCGTGCGAGTCCGCATCGGCCTCACCGGCCTCACCATGGCCGAGTACTTCCGCGACCGAGAGGGCCAAGATGTCCTTCTCTTCATCGATAACATCTACCGCTACACCCTGGCCGGCATGGAGGTTTCCGCCCTCCTAGGGCGCATGCCGTCCGCCGTCGGTTACCAGCCGACGCTTTCGACTGAGATCGGCGACCTGGAGGAGAGAATCACCTCAACCAATAAGGGATCGATCACCTCTTTCCAGGCCATCTACGTCCCAGCTGACGACTACACCGACCCGGGCGTGGCCACAACTTTCGGACACCTCGACGGCGTCGTCGCCCTTGACCGGGCGCTGACCGAGCAGGGGCTGTATCCTGCCGTCGACCCACTGGTATCGTTCTCGCGAATCCTCGACCCCAACGTGGTCGGCGAGGACCACTACCGGGCGGCCCGTGGCGTGCAACAGGTTCTGCAGCGCTACAAGGACCTGCAGGACATCATCGCCATCCTGGGCATGGAGGAGCTTTCGGAAGAGGACAAGCTCACTGTGCAGAGGGCGCGCCGAATTCAGCGCTTCCTCTCCCAGCCCATGTTCGTCGCCGAGCCGTTCACCGGCCGCCCCGGACGCTACGTTCCTGTGCGCGAGACGGTCCGCGGCTTTAACGAGATCCTGGATGGGAAGCACGACGACCTGCCGGAGCAGGCGTTCTACATGGTGGGAACGATAGAGGAGGCACGGGAGGCAGCCGAGAAGCTGGCAGCCGAAGCGCGCTAGACGCGAAGGGACGCCGGCGAGAGGAAACCATAGATGCCAAAGTTGAGTGTTGACGTTATCACGGCCGAACGCGTTGTCTTCTCCGATACGGAGATAGATGCCGTCGTTGCCCCGGGCGCGGCCGGCGAGCTAACGGTCCTGCCGGAGCACGCCTCTTTCATAACCTCCCTCGTTCCCGGAGAGTTGCGCATCCAGAAGACCGGTGCCGACGAGATCTATATGATGGTTACTGGTGGTTTTCTGGAGGTGCGTGACGACAAGGTCGTCATCCTCGCCGAGAACGCGCAGCACGCCGATGAGATTGACATTGCTTTGGCGCAAGAAGCGCGGGCCCGTGCCGAGAGGATGCTGTCTCACCGAGAGGCGGAAGTCGATCTCAGCCGGATTCAGGCCGAACTGCGGCGCTCCCTCATCGCCATTAAAGTAGCGGAGCGTAGGCGCCAGCGACCGCGCCGTCCGGGAGTCGGGCCTGGTCCTACTGAGACTCAGTAGTCTCCACCCAGGGCATCCCTTTTCCTCTTCTGATACTGGTACTAGCCTGCGGACAGCCATGCCTTCGGCTTGAAGTCGGCTTTCCGGGGTGATATTGTTAACTCCAAGTAACAAAACGACAGGCAGGATTTTGGCGTCAGACCGGTTTCGCGTCGAAGGCGGGAATCGCCTTGAAGGCAAAGTGCGGATAAGCGGCAACAAGAACGCTGCGATTCACACTATGGCCGCCACGCTCCTCACCTCCGGCGACTGCTACCTGGAGAACGTCCCCGAAATCGGCGACGTCCACTTCATGATGGAGATCCTGCGGGCGCTCGGCGCGACCGTGGAATACACTTCGGCCTCGTCACTGCGCGTCAACGCTTCCGGCGTCAACACGCTCGCCGCGCCCAGTGACCTCGCGACGCACTTGCGCGGGAGCTTTCTCGTCATGGGGCCGCTCCTTGCTCGTTTCGGCGAGGCTGCCTGCTGCCCGCCCGGTGGCGACATCATCGGACTCCGGCCGCTCAATGTTCACCTCGACGGCTTTCGCACCCTCAGCGCAGACGTCAGTCATGAAGGTGACAAGTTCGTCGCCCGCAGCCAGCGCTTACGTGGTAGCCGGATCTTCCTCGACTACCCCAGTGTCTTGGGTACTCAGAATCTCATTTTGGCCGCAACTCTCGCTGAGGGGCGCACAACGCTCGTCAACGCCGCGGCAGAGCCTGAGATCGAATGCCTCATCGAGATGCTTAGAAAAATGGGCGCCCGCATTACGGGGGCTGGCCGCCATACGCTTGAAATCGAAGGCGTCAGCGATCTGCACGGTGCGCGCCATCGTATCATTCCCGATCGCATCGAAGCCGGCACCTTTGCCATCGCTGCCGCCGTGACCCAGGGCGAAGTCGAGATCGAAGAGGGCGTCCCGCGGCAGCTCGACGCTCTTGTCTGGAAGCTCCGTGAGGCCGGCGTCAAGGTCGAGGAGGCCGATGGGGCACTCCGCATTCAGGGCAGTGACGGGCTTCGGGCGATAAACGCGCAGGCTGTTCCCTATCCCGGCTTTGCTACCGACCTTCAGGCGCCACTGGCAACGCTCCTGACACAGGCGAAGGGCGTTAGCTCCATCTACGAACGCGTCTTCGAGAACCGGCTCCTCTACGTCGCGGAGCTGCGCAAGATGGGCGCCGAGGTCATTACCTCCGGAACCACAGTCATCATCAACGGTCCGACGCCTCTTTCCGGCGCCAACGTGCGCGCCGTTGACCTCCGCGCCGGCGCCGCCCTCGTCCTGGCTGGACTGGCAGCAGAGGGGCAAACGGAAATCAACGACATCTTCCACCTTGACCGCGGCTACGAACGGTTCGACGAGAAACTACGGTCGTTGGGGGGTCGCGTCGAGCGGCTGCCCGGCGGCAGAGATAACAGGCTTGGGGGAGGCTGATGCTGACAAAGAGACTGGGAATTGACTTGGGAACAGCCAACGTGCTCGTCTACATGCGCGGCAGGGGGATCGTAGTCAACGAGCCGTCGGTCGTTGCGCTGGCAAACCGCGAGAACACGGTCGTCGCAGTTGGCAACGAGGCGCGAGGAATGATAGGCCGCACGCCCGGAACCATCTCCGTGATTCGGCCGATGCGCGATGGCGTCATCGCCGACTACCTGATAACAGAGGCGATGTTACGCTACTTTATCGCTCACGCCATCGGGCGCCTGAACTTCATTAAGCCGGAGGTCATGGTGTGCATACCGGCAGGCGTCACCAGCGTCGAGCAGCGCGCCGTTCGGGATGCCGCGGAGCAGGCAGGCGCCCGAAAGCCAGCGCACCTTGTCCCCGAGCCGCTCGCCGCGGCCATCGGTGCCGGCGTACCCGTGGGCACAGCCAGCGGCAACATGATCCTCGACATCGGGGGCGGACGCGCGGAAGCGGCCATTATCTCAATGTATGGAATCGTCGTCAGTGAATCAATTCGTGTCGCCGGAGATCGCCTGGACGATGCTATCGTTGCCTACGTGAAGCGGCGTCACAACCTCGTCATCGGCGAGCGAACGGCCGAAGAAGCGAAGATCGCCATCGGCAGCGCCGTGCCGCTGGACGAAGACTTGACAATGGATATCCGGGGCCGCGACCAGATAAGCGGCCTGCCGAAGACGATAGTGGTCACCTCCCACGAAATCACCCAGGCCATCCAGGACTGCCTTGGCAGCATTGTCCAGGCAGTTCGCGCCGTTCTCGAACGAACCGCCCCCGAGCTGGCCTCAGACGTCATCGATCGCGGGATCGTGCTGACTGGCGGCGGCGCGCTTCTTCGCAACATCGATAGGCTTATGACCCAGGAGACGGGCGTGCCCTGTCAAGTTGCGGAGAATCCGTTGAACTGCACAGCGATCGGCGCCGGAGCAGCGCTAGAGAACCTGGATATCATCAAGCGCAGCCTGCCGACAGAAGAGGAGTCTTTGGTCGCGGGCCTCTACGGGTCGGGGAGCTAGAGCGAAGGGCCCTTCAGGTAGTAGGTCATGCTCTGCAGGGCCAGCACCGGCTCGATGTCCTTGATCTGCGTCCCTTCCGGTACCCGCAGCGCTACGGGGGCGTAGTTGAGGATTCCCTTGATGCCACACTCTACCAGCACGTCGGCCACTTCCTGAGCCGCGCCGGCGCTAACGGCGACGATACCGATGTCCGCCGGGTTGTTCTTCAAGAACTGAGGCAGATTCTTCGAACTATAGACGCGGATACCTCCGACGACCCGTCCCACCGTGTCGGAATGGGCGTCGAAGGCAGCCACGATCTTGAAGCCTTCGGGCGCGAACCCTCGATAGCTAAGGATGGCCCGCCCCAGGTTGCCGACGCCTACCAGCACCATCAGCCACTCTTGCTCGAGCCCCAGAATGCGTTTGAGCTCTCCCCCCAAACGCTCCACGTTATAGCCGCGGCCCTGCTTCCCAAACCGTCCGAAGTAGCTCAGGTCCTTGCGGATCTGAGCTGGTGTCACACCAAGCTCGTCGCCTAGCTCCCGCGAACTCACTACCTGCCGGCCCTCGGCCTCGAGCAGCGCCAGCGTGCGCGCATACACTGGTAATCTATCGATGACGACTTCCGGAACGCCGGGCAGCGCTATCATTGTCTTCCTCCCAAGCAACGAACCCCGACGGACTGCCGGAGAAACGCCCCCATTTCCCGGCCGTCGGGGCACCGTCACCGTGCTGAGTGACAATTGCGATTTTCTGCACAATCTTACCGCCTCGTCAGGATGTCGTCAACGCAAACGGCAACGATCTGGCCCATGCGGCAAGTGCCGAAATCTGAATGCCTCCAATACCGGTGTTGTGGATCACTACCTGCCTTCGGGTGCACCGCCTGCCGCGGGCCGACCTGGCCACGCAGTTGTCGCGAGATCTCCGTAATCATTGCGCCGCCGGTAGTGCTCATCGCGTGCCCGCGGTTGACCAGGCCGCCATCGCCATTCAACAGGCTTCCTGCAAGTTGTCTCGCTCTTATCTCCCAAGACGAAGACGCCGCCTTCACCCTCCTCGCAGAAGCCCAACTTCTCGATCCTTCGCACCGGCGCATTCCGCCCGCGGTCATCTCCAGTCATGTGGTCGGTTGGGGACCTGCCCGAGAATGGATCGGTGCAGTAGTGGAGCAAAGCGCGCCAGCCGGCCCTATCTGGATATGGTTGAACATCGCCGCTGGCAGGCCAAGAGGGCCTAATGGACAGGATGAGGGCGGCCTACAGGAATTGCCGGCAGGCTGGCGCCAGCAGCGCGGCGACCAGCAACACCGTCACAACGAGAATGAGCGCCGGCGGCAATAGCCACTGTCTGCGCTCCGGTTCGACGCCTGAGTAGCCGGATTCTGACAAATCGAAATCAGGGTGAGTAGGATCATTCGGGTCCAGCTCCCAGCCTTCCCCTTCCGGCTCGCCTTCTTCATCCTCATCGGTAGTCACCGCTCGAGTCCCGGCCTCCTAGTAAGCGCCCATCCGGCGGAGCGCGTCGTCGTCGATTCCAAAGTGGTGCGCGATCTCGTGCCGGACAACGTGCCCGACCTTCTCGATGATCTCCTCGTCGCTGTGACAAGCGTGTTCGATCGGCCCTTGGAAAATCACAATACGGTCCGGCGGCACCATGTTGTAGCCCATTCCCCGCCGTGTCACTGGGATTCCATGGTACTGCCCCAGCAGCGTATGCCCGCTCGGGACACGGCCAATACGCAGTTCCTCCCGACTTGGGTAATCCTCAACTTCAACGTCAAGGTTCGAGAGGCGCTCCCGGAACTGCTCCGGCAACTCATCGAGCGCCTTTGCGACAAGCTCTTCGAACCGTTCTCGTTCCATGGTCTGCCTCTGACCCATAACGATCATATCACAGCCCATGGCGATTGACCCCGAGCCAAACGCGCCGGAAACTGAAGCGAAGGAGTGAGTGGTGCAGTCGGAACAGCCCCTTCGATTCGAGGAAGAAATCGACGCGCCTTCTTGGCTTATGGCTGTGCTCGGAGCAAGTGTCCTTGCATCGCTCGCCGCCGTTATTGCCGTGACCTTGGACCCCGAGGCCGGCTGGCAGCTATTGGTTTGGTGCTGTCCGCTCATGACCCTCGTCGCTGTGTTGCTCATCGCAGTTGTCGTCTGCTTCCGACGCTTGAGTGTCAAAGTCAGCGAAGAAGCCGTCAGCATGAGCTTCGGCTTCGCACATAAGACGCTCCCCTTGTCCAGCATCCAGAACTGCGAAACTCAAAAGTACCGATGGCTCACGTACGGCGGTTGGGGAATTCGTTATGCGACCGGAGGTCGGCGCGCCTGGAGCATGCCCGGCGTGGCAGGCGGCGTCGAGATGACCGTCACGGAGGGCAAACAGGTTCGGCGCCACTTCGCTTCTTCCCGTTCCCCCGAGCTTCTAGCCGCAGCCGCAACAGGTCGCTAAGGTCGCGACTGCCGACCACGTCCCTTTTTTCGAAGATTCCGATAACGACGTCAGCGGCGGAAGGGAAGCGATAAGCAAAACGGTCCACCACGTGAAACACAGCTGCCGACAGATCGTACGGCAAAGACTCCAGAAGCTCACGCCAGGGCGGCAGGAAGAGGAACATCGATGCCCCGTGTAGCTTCTTAGTCCGCATCGTTCGGTTGTTCAGACTCTTCAGCACGCGGTAGCTGCCCCGGAACGTATGGTCAGTAGGGATCCGCCAGAACTGGTAGCGCTTGGGGGTGTCGACACCAAAGGAACGGCTCACGTCGTCCATCGTCTTGCCGATGCGACAGGCAAGGCTCTCGTAATTCGCCAGAGCCACAACGAAGTGGCCGCCCGGCTTCAACACACGCTCCACCTCGGCAACAAACGCCCGACGCTCGGCGAAGTGGTCCATTGCCCCCTGACACATGACCACGTCAAAGAAACCGGAGCGGAAGGGCAGCGCTTCGGCGATTCCGCGGGCGAGTCGGACCTTCTTGTGGACGGCCGGAAACCGGAACTGTCCGAGCCGTAACATCTGGTCGGAGGCGTCGACGCCGTAGGCTTCCCAGCCGCGAAGGGCGAAGCGCGCTGACTGCATGCCCAGACCACAACCAACATCGAGGAGCCGTAGGCCGTCGCTTCGATTGAGTTGCTGGACAGCGTCGAAGACGGCCTTTTCTATGCGATGGAGATAGAAGTCGGTCTCGCGGTCATTGAAGATGGCGAACTGCTCTATCCGATACTCGGTATCTGGTTTGATGGCTTGCATCCTGCAGCCCTTTCAGAGTCTGAACCAAGAATTTACCACTCATTCATTAGAAACGGCAAACCGGATGAAGCGTATCCACATCTTGAAGGAGAATCGCAGGATGACTGTCAGGCGAGCGTCAAGCGCGCGCTTGACTGAGGGAATAGAGTGAACATTGCGGGCAACTTGCTATAATTGACGTAACCTGCCCAGGGAGGATTGATGTGAAAGAGCCACGGGAAATAGCGGCAGGCATCATCGCCAACGTCGAGAGGGTGATCGTCGGCAAGCCGCAGGAGGTAAGGCTGAGCGTCATTGGCCTCCTCTGCCAGGGCCATATCCTCATCGAAGATGTCCCGGGCGTAGGCAAGACCATGCTCGCCCGGAGCATCGCCCGCTCCAGCGGCTGTTCCTTCAAGCGCATCCAGTTCACTCCGGACACGTTGCCCAGCGATGTCACCGGCGTCTCCATTTACAACCAGCGCACCGACGACTTCGAGTTCCGTCCCGGCCCCATCGTCTCTCAGGTCGTCCTCGCAGACGAGATAAACCGTGCCACCCCGAAGACGCAGTCAGCCCTTCTCGAGGCGATGGAGGAGCGACAAGTAACGGTCGACGGCGTGACCCGACAGATGCCCCAGCCATTCATGGTTATGGCCACCGAGAACCCGGTGGAATACGAAGGTACCTTCCCGTTACCTGAAGCGCAGCTGGACCGCTTCCTTCTGCGGGTGCATCTTGGTTATCCGGGCCACAACGACGAGGTTTCGATTGTCGAGCAGCAGCAGCGTGCTCATCCAATAGCGTCTCTCGGACAGGTCACCGACGCCGACGAAATCATCCGCGTACAGGAGGCGGTCAAGGAAATCTACGTCGACTCTCTAGTTAAGCACTATATCGTCGCGCTCGCCGCCTCAACCCGTGAACACGAGGCGGTTCACCTGGGCGCCTCCCCGCGTGGTTCCCTCGCCCTCTTCCGGATCGGGCAGGCGCAAGCGCTCATCGATGGTCGCGACTTCGTCCTGCCCGATGACGTGAAGGAGGTCGCGCACTCTGCCTTAGGGCATCGCATTCTGTTGAACGCGGCCGCCCGCGTTAAAGGCATCACGACCTGGGATGTTGTTGCGGAATGTCTCGAGCGCGTACCTATTCCCAGCGCACGTTCCCGAAGCATTCCCCGGTGAACTCCGGGCCAGCGCCATGAGGTTCCTCTTCAGACCCCACCGGCCCTTCGCACGCCACCGCACCCTCGTCGCCGCTTGTGCCGTACTTATCGCCTCGCTCGTCCCCGCATTCGCCACCGGCTTCTGGCTGCCGTTCCGCCTAGCCTACGTTATTCTGCTGGCTCTGCCTGTCTGTTTTGTCTGGTCGCGCCTGAGCTTGTTGGGAATTCACGCTGAAATCGAGCGCGCGACCGACCGGCTGCAGCAGGGCCAGAACCTGAGCGAACGCGTCACGATCGAAAACCGGAGTTGGCTGTCCAAGCTGTGGCTGGAAGTCGACGAACCGTCCGATCTGCCGGGGCACACGGTTCGCCGCGTCGTCTCGCTCAAGCCGCGGCAGCGACGTACATGGAGAGCGAACAACACCTGTAGGCGTCGCGGAATATACACGCTTGGGCGCGTCACCGTGAGCAGCGGCGATCCATTCGGCCTCTTCCACGCCACGAAGTCCTTCGGGCGAACGCAGACAATACTTGTCTATCCGCGGCCCGTCGACCTGGCGGACGTCCGTTTGCCACCCGCGGAGCTGCTAGGCGAAGGGCAGGTGCACAAGCCGACGCATTACATCACATCGAACGCGGTGAGCATACGCCAGTACGAATACGGCGATAGCTACAACCGCATCCACTGGCCGAGCACTGCCCGAACCCGCGAGCTGATGGTCAAGCTCTTCGAGATGGACCCGGCGAGCGACGTCTGGATCGTAATGGACCTGGATGGGAGAACGCAGGCGGGCAGCGGCGACGAATCGACTGAGGAGTATGCGGTCACGCTGGCCGCCTCGCTAGCCAATCACTTTAGTCGCAGCAGTTGCTCTGTTGGGCTGTTGGCGTTCGGCCGGACGCTGGAACTCATACAGCCGGAGCGGGGCCTGACGCAGTATATGCGCATCCTGCAATCGTTGGCGATGCTGCGCGCCGACGGCGACCTCTCCCTGGCGCAGCTTCTGAATCACGAGAGCCGCCGTTTCGGACGTCACAGCACAGTCGTCGTCATCACAGCCTCCACAGAGGACGACTGGGTGCTTAGCCTCCGCATGGCCGCTGAGCGAGGAGCCAGGACCGCGACCGTTCTCATTGACCCTGAGACTTTCCGCGCTGACCGCCAATCGCTCATTGTCTTCGGTGCGCTCGCAGCGGCAGGCGTTCAGACCTCGATCGTGTCACGGAGCAGCGACATCAGCGCGGCTCTCGCGTCCGGGTCTGGCGAGATACCCTCCCTGGCCGCGGTGAGGAGCCGCGAGACATGACTGCTCTGGCGACTGCTCGGCCGATGGAAGTCAAGCAACGACCGGTCACAAGGGACGGTCTCTTTCCGCTGCGAGACGTCATAACGCTGCTCATTGTCCTCATCGTGTCATTGAGCGTTATCGTTTCCATCGAAAACGCCGGCTGGGTGGAAGGCCTGCCCTCACTGTATCCTATCGCGCTCTTCGCCATAGTCGTCGGCTACGCCTTCGCCCGAGTTCCCTGGCGGGCCATATTCGTATACCCCTTCGCCTTCCTTACCGGCGCGACCGGGCTGCTGGTCCAGGTGCTCGCTGTTACCCCGGGCGATGACCTGAAAGACCGCTGCGGCGAGATGGTGTTGCGGATGCGCCTTTGGAGTGATGCGCTTAGGAGCGGCGGCATCAGCAACGATTCCTTACCGGTCGTCGTCTTCTTCCTGGTCGCCACCTGGCTGGCAGTCTTCTACCTCAGCTGGAGCACCTTCCGATGGCACAACCCGTGGACCGCCCTCGTGCCGGGCGGGCTCGCCCTCCTCATCAATATCAGCTACCTGCCGGGGCAAACCAGCCCCGCTTTCGTTGTCTTCATCATTGGCGCCGTATTGCTCGTCTCGCGGACACACTTCGACGCTAAGATGCAGGATTGGCGAAGAACTGGCACAGAATATCCCGCCTCCTTGCACTTCCTCTCCCTAAACCAGAGCGTTTGGGCTGCACTTGTTCTCGTCGGCGCGGCGTGGCTCATTCCGGTCGCCGGACAGGCCGGCCCGCTGCCTTCGCTCTGGCGCTCCTGGACGAACCCGGTCGCAGAACGATTCGTCGGACTCAGCCGCGTCTTCAGTGCTATCGAAGGTAAAAAGGGCATGCCGATGGACCGCTTCGCCTCCTTCTTGCCCTATCGCGGCTACTTCGACTCGGTGCAAGGAACGATCATGACGGTGAAGACATCGCGGCCGGTCTTGCTGCGAGCAGCCGTCTATGACGTCTACACGTCGAACGGCTGGAAGACCGGCGAGCGTGATACGAAACCTTTCGAGATGAACCCCGACGACATCCCGACCCTCCTCAGCCTGGCGGCGTCGCAGTACCGGCAGCTGGTCGCCGTGCAGGTGACGATGCAACAAACGCTTCCCGTGTTCGTCACCCCTGGGGAACCTCTCACAGTCGACCAGACAGCGAAGATCGAGACCGGCGGTGACGTTTCGAACGTGACCGCGCTTCGTCCGGCCGAACGCCTGCAGGCGGGCGAGACCTACACTGCCGTTGGACTGGTCTCTGCTGCGCCTGACGACGCTCTCGATGCTTCTGGAACCGAACCGCCGGCTTTGTTCAGCGATGAGATTGATCCCTTCAGCCAACTTCGCGGCGACTATCCGTCCTGGGTCACCGACCGCTATCTCCAGTTGCCGGACAATCTCCCCGCGTCCGTCTCAACTCTGGCGGACAAGCTGACCGAGGAGTTCCATCTTGCTGACGATTCCCCCTACGTCAAGGCGCGGGTAGTCGAAGAGTATCTTCGCAGTTATCCTGTCGAGGCAAAGGAAGACGCCCCGCCCAGCGGCACAGACGCTGTCGCCTATTTCCTCTTCCAAAAGCAGCGCGGCCATCCCCTATACCACGCCTCAGCCATGGTCGTTCTTCTGCGAGCCATCGGCGTCCCGGCGCGCCTTGCTGTCGGCTTCGCGCTACTGCAGAACGGCGACAACCATGGCGACATCTATCAGGTCGACGCCAGCAACGCTTACGCCTGGCCCGAAGTCTACTTCGTCGGGCTTGGTTGGATTCCTTTCAATCCAGCGCCGACATTTGGCACGGGCGCCGCGTCGATGTCTCCGGAGGAAACGTGGGACAGCTATTCTGCGGACACACTGTCCACCCAAGATCTAATGAACATCCTGCCGCCCGCATCCCTCGCCACTGCCGTTCCACCAGAGGAGCAAGGCAATTCGACGTCCGCTGGCGAAACCGCCGCTCATCCCGCGCTGCCCTGGCTCGCCGCGTGCCTGGTGGCTGTCGGCAGCCTTTCAGTCCTGTTTGTTGGCGGGCTTGGCTTCACCTGGAATCGAGGACTCGCCGGTCTGAGCCCACCAGCGCGCCTGTTCGAGAAAACGCGGCGCCTGTCCTCGCTCGCTGGCGTCGGGCCGCGGCCTTCACAAACTCCGCGTGAGTTTCTCGACGATCTCAGCAGGCGATTAGCTGGTACTCGTGATGTCTCGCTTCTCGTCGGCGCCTATGAGCGCGTCGAGTTCGGGGGTAAGTCGCTCGCCGACGACGAATCCGCGAGGCTAGACACGCTCTGGAGGAGCCTGCGCCTGCAGCTTCTGTGGCGCATGATCCGCCGAAAATCCTAGGTTCGAGCAACGCGCCGGAGAGTCAGCCGATCTAATTCGGCTCGATCTTCACAGTATCGCCCATTTCCCTGCGGAGAACGGCCGCCGCATCATCGCGGCAGTCTGCCGGTACCATCAGACGGCAGGCCGTAGGCGACACACCGAGGAAGGAAACTGCATCTGAGGGCTGCACTATCGCCGGAATATCCTCATTGCGCAGTAGTTCGCACCACATCTCGGCTGTGAGCTGATCCGGCGCTATTGCCAACGTTGTCCACTTCAACTTCTTCTCCAGTCATGGTCAGAAGAACGACCTGCCGCTAAATGTTCACACACTGCCCAAGCATCTTGCAAGATCCTCCCGTCTGAATCCAATCCGAAGATTCGCGCCCTTCCGCCCAATGAAAAATCATCGATCTAACCGATGTACGTCCCCTCTCACCAAACCGAATGATCCGATGAGTGCCATGGCAGGCTGATGAGTCTGCCCGCCGGCGAACTCGCACAAAGGGCATGACGAACAGCAGGCGCAGCCGAGTGAGTCAGAAGCGCCGATGCGCCGTCACGCCCATAAGGCGTATATGCGCCGCCGGCACGAGTTTGCAGAGGTGAACTTGCTGTTCAAATACGTCGCTTTTGCACCTTCCGGTGAGCAGGTTAACGGCTCCGTCGACGCAGCCAGCGAAGAGGTCGCCGAACGGACGCTGTGGGACTGGAACTACAAGGTTGTCCTTCTTCGGCAGGTGAAGCCACGACCGACGCTCGACCAGCTCATTCCAACGCTCTTCGGGGTCAAGACGCGCGAGGTCATCAACTTCAGCCGCCATCTGGCGACGCTCGTCGAATCCGGCATCCCCCTGCTTTCAGCCATCGAGCTGCTTCAGAACCAGAGCAAGGGGCCCTTTGCCCGCGTCTTGGGCGACGTCGGCCGCGATCTGAAGAACGGCTCTCCATTCTCGGCCGCCATCGCTCGTCATCGTGACATCTTTCCGCCTATTTATAGTCGCCTGATGGAAGTCGGCGAGCGAACGGGAAACCTCGAGACGGTCTTGCGACGCGTTGCTCAGCACATGGAGAAGGAGCAGGCGATAGTGAAGAAGGTCCGCGGCGCAATGGCCTATCCGGCGTTCATCCTTGTTCTTGCCGCCGTCGTCGTCGGCATCCTGGTGACTACGGCCTTGCCGCCGCTCATGGGCCTCTTCAACGAGTTTAATACGACGCTCCCGCTGCCCACGCGAATGCTGCTCGCCATCAGTTCCTTCGCCACCACCTACAAGATTCACATGCTGATCGCGCTGATCATCATCGTGGCGATTGTCGCCTGGTACGTGCGGCAACCTTCGGGTCGACGGCAACTCGATTACCTGCTCGTCAAGCTGCCGCTCATCGGAGCCATTAACGTTCAGAGCAATGTCTCGCGATTCAGCCGGACGATGGCCATGCTACTGCGCGCGGGCCTGCCGCTGACCGACATCATGGAGCTGGTCCTCCAGACAACCCAGAACCAGATCATACGCGACGATCTTTCCAATGTCCGCGAGGACCTGATGCACGGCGACGGCCTGGCGAAGCCTTTTGGCCGTTCGCGTCTCTTCCCGTCGATGCTCTCACAGGTCGTGGCAGTTGGCGAAGAGACTGGGTCGCTCGACTCGAACCTCGACACACTGGCCGAGTTCTACGCCGCGGAGGTCGACGAACGGGTAACGGCCCTCACGGCAATGATCCAGCCTGCGATGACCCTGTTCATCGGGCTTGTCGTCGCTTTCATTGCTGTGTCGATAATTATGCCCATGTACAGCATCATGGGACACATTCAGTAGAAGGAGAAGGGAAATCGAAAAGGTTCGAACCTGGTGGTCGCGTCATAACGCGGCGCTTGCCGCCGAGAAAGGCGTCGCCCTGGTGGAGACGCTGGTGGCAGTGGGCGTCTTGGGGCTCGCTCTCACCGCTTTGCTTTCCGGCCTTTCGGCGGGCAGCATCGCCGTCTCTCGAACCGAGGAGAGAGTGACGGCCGAGAACCTGGCGCGCTCCGAGCTGGAGTACGTCAAGAGCCTGCCATACGAAGCGCCGGGAGGCCCGTATCCTACCATCGCGCCTTCCTCCGATAACTACTCCGTCGACGTCGTCTCCGAACCGCTGAACGGCGCCGCGGGCATCGAGAAGGTGACGGTGACCATAGACCGTAACGACAGGGAACTGCTGGCCGTGGAGGACTACAAGGTAGACCGATGAGATGGCACGCTGGCGGCGAATCGGGCATGGGCCTGGTCGAGCTTCTGATAGCGATAGCGATCGTCGCCCTCGTTATCGGCGTGATCTCAGCGTCACTCTACCAGTTTCTGGGTGTCACGAATCGCGGCCACGAGAAGCTGGCTTTAGCACACGACTACCGGAATGCTTTTACGTGGCTCAATCGCGATGGTCAAATGGCGGTAGCTTCCCAAGCGACGGTCGGGCCGGATAACGTGACGCTGAGTTGGTCGGACGCCCTGACAGCGGCTCAGTACCAGGTCCAGTACCAACAGTCGGGGAGTGAGTTGATAAGGACCTACATGGATAACGGAATGTCTTCGGACCAGGTTGTGGCCCGCGATTTGCAGCCGGACGGGCTTACCGCTTCCAAGAACGGCAACGTGCTCAGCGTCACTCTGAGCAGCGGCGAAGGCGACGACGTTCAAATGCACACAGAGACGATTACAATGCGCCCGCTAAATGGCGTCCCTACGCCTTTCCCGACGCTCCCGCCAACGCCTATTCCAACGAGTACGGTCATGGCGACCGCCCTTCCCACTGCGACGCCGACGGCTACCCCAACCAGCACGCCCAGACCGACTGAGACGCCGACATCAACGCCGACGTTCACGCCCACTGCCACCAGCACGCCGACGGCAACCGCGACCCATACACCCACGCCGACGCCCACTGCCACTAGCACGCCAACAGCTACGGCAACGCCTACGAGAACGCCGCTGCCAACGAACACTTTCACGCCTACGCCCACCTCGTGCCTTCCTACGCTGGTTCAGAAACAGTCCAACATATCGGGGAACCAGAATTCCACGAGCGTTTCGGCTACGTTCCAGTCTGCGCCGACTGCCAACGACCTGCTGGTGGCGATCGTCGGCACATACGACCCAACAATCACCATCCATCAGCCCAACGGGTGGTCAAATGCTATCAACGAGAGCGGGGCGAGCGGGGTGAGCGGGATGCCCGGGCAGGCCATCTTCTACAAGGTAGCTGGCAGCTCCGAGTCCAGTACGGTCACAGTCACCGTCTCGAGCGGTACCCACATGGGACTGCAGATCTACGAATACAGCGGCGTGACCACGCTCGATCAGACAGAATCGTTGACGGGCACTAGCAAAACACCGTCCTCGGGGAGCATCACGACCACGCAAGCCACGGAGCTCCTCATCGCGGGTGTTGTCATCCAGGGGCAAACCAGTTTCAGCCTTTGGACCAATTCTTTCACTGAAGAGTTTGACTTCCAGAACACAACAGGGAGTAGCGGTTCCAGATGTAGTTACGCCGGCGCGGACCGCATAGTGGCGGCGACCGGCACCTACTCCACCACGGCCACCACGACGGCGTCGGGAGCCTGGCGCGGCCAGATCGCGACGTTCAAGGGATTGCCGGGCTGCACGGGGGCAGCTATGGGTGACTCCCAGGGCAGCGGCACCGATAACCAGTCCATGCTGGCTGATGCGCCGGGCGGCATGTGTGTCACGAGCATCGGCGCCGACCTCTACTGCGCCGCAACGGCCACGACCCTCGGCACAGAGGGGCTGCAGACGGGCGACTCCCCGGTCAGCACTGACGCCACTGCCAGCAACGACAGCAGAACTTATTACTGCCCTGCTCCCGGAGATAGCGGATGAAGAAGAACGTGTTGTCAGCGTCGGGGATCGGCCCGCTTCTCAGCAAAGTCCGCCGGCTCAACACCGGCTGCCGCGGGCAGGCATTGCCGCTTGCGATAGCCACGCTGGCGGTAGGCGCCCTGCTCGTGTCCCCGTTCCTCGTCGATGCCAGCGTGAACCTCCTTGCGAGCCGTCACACCGACTCGGCGATCAGGGACTACTACTCAGCGGATGCCGGTGTGGAGTGGGCCTTTTCGAAGCTGCGCGAGGATCCAGAACTGACAACGAATACCTCGTGGGATGGCTCAATACTGGAGCCTCTGCCACCCTCGATCAACGGCGGTGACTTCCCTACCACGGAGATCAGACGCGTCGCCGGCGGCATGTCAAACACCATCACGCCCGCATGGCAGAGCAGCGCCGGGCCGGTATGCTACCCGTTCACGACGAGCGAAGACGGCCTCGTATTCGGAATCGTCGATAGCCGGGCCAGCCGGGTTTGGCTCACCGTGTTGCCTGCTTCAGCGACCTGCTCCACGGGAGACCCACCCGTGAATGGTTCGACCCCTTATGAAGTGCAATTCGCTGAGCCGGCAGGCGCATACAAGATGCTAGTGCAAACGTCGTCTCCTGCGGACGGCACGGTCACCATCAACTACCCGATGGCCGCCTACGACGTTCGTTCGCAGCGGAACGACCAGGGTATCACAGCGCGGGTCCTGGTCAGTGACGAAAACATGACCGTAGTGTCCTGGCAAATAGGTTCCTGGGGGGCGGACTAGCCTATGAACAAGACAACAATGCAATCGTTGAGCCCAGGCGATCTGACGACGCGATTGCAACGCGTCAAGGTCAAGCCATCGACGATGCTCCTTGCGCTTGGTGCCGCGCTGCTGCTCGCCTATATCGTCGTCGGCGTCTCCTATGTCCGGCTGCGGCAGCAACAGACGGACCTGCAGACGCAGATCGAAGCGGCCGGGGGCACGCTGTCCCAGGTCAGCGGTATGCCGGAGTCGCTGTCCGGTCTGCAACAGCGCCTGGCCCTTCTCAATTCTGACCTTGATCGCTTGCAGAAGGCGCTGCCAGCACAAATAGATAGCGCCGCCATCGTCCAGACGCTCGTCGATGACGCGACACATAATGGCGTCATCATCAAGCAGATGAGCTCAGCACCGCCCACCGAAGTGAAGGCGCCCAAGGGTGAGGATCCGAGTTACACGGCATTGAAGTACACCCTGGTCATCCAGGCCGGGATGCCACACATACTCTCTTTCCTGTCGGCTGTCGAAAATGAATCATCACAGGTCGCGGAGATCGGCGAGACCAACGCCTCAATCGAAGACGGCCAGACTCAGATGACGGTCAGCATCTTCTTCTACGCTCGCCCGCCGGTAGGCGCAGACCCGACTCCGGCGGCAAAATCGCCAACGAACAAAGGATGATCAAATGAGGCTAGGCATCCCGAATCCAACACTCGGACTGCCACGGGTTCTCAAGAGGCGCATTGTGACGGTGAACGTGGAGGAACTGTGCATTCGAGTGATGATGGCGCGCGGCGGTAGGGTGGTGGCCTGGAGGCAAGTGCCCTTGAACGAAGGCCTGGTAAGAGAAGGGGTCATCACTGAGCCTCAAAGGGTAGGGGCTGCTCTCGGCGGCGCCCTGCCATTGCTGGGCGCCAGGGTTATCGTCGGCATCAGTGGTTTCCGCTCCATTGCCCGTGTCCTTGAATTGCCAAAGATGAAGGCGAGTCTGTTGGAAGGTGCCGTAACCAGGGAAGCCAAGCGCGAGATGCCCGTACCCCTCGAGGACGTCTACCTTTCCTGGCAGCCCGTCGACTCTTACGACGGCCAGCAGCGCATCTTTGCCCTCGGCGTCCCGCGCGACATCCTCGACCCGTTGCTCAAGACAATCTCAGTCGCGAAGCGGCATCCGTATGCTGTCGATACGAAGCCCCTTGCCCTCGCCCGCGCTGCCAACCGGAACGAAGCCATAATCGCTGATATCGAACCGGCCAGCGCCGACATAGTCGTCGTCACGCGCGGCATTCCTATCATCATGCGCACGGTCGTCGAGCGCCAGGATCAACAGAACGGGCGGGAGCGCATCCAGCGTTTCCGCGACGAGCTGGCTCGGACAATAAAGTTCTACAATGACACCCATCGCCAGGAGCCGCTGGCGCCATCAACGCCCGTCTTCCTCACAGGCTCGATGGCACAACTGGTGTTGAGAGAGCCACTCGATTCCGTCGTGCCTTACCCTGTTGAGCCGCTAATGCCGCCGCTGAGCTGTCCGGCCAGCTTTCCTATCGAAACGTATGCCGTGAACGTCGGCCTAGCGTTGAAAGAGGTATGAGCGTGCACCGCAACGTTTTCATACAACGACGACAGCTCATCGACCTTAACATTCTGCCGGATAACCTGCGACCGCAGCGCTATCCGCATTGGTACGTGTTGGGGCTGCTGGCCGTCCTTGCTGCCTGTGTGCTCCTTATTCCCGCAATGACCCTACTCCATTCCACGAACGACAAGACGTCGGAGTTGCGGGAGCAGTTGCTCGGCATCACAGGTCAGCTCCAGGGTGTTCAGCAGGACATCGGCAAACAGCGCGCCCTGCGCGACAAGATCAGTCAAGTGGAGCAGTCGATCACTTCCACAAAGCAAGAGCGAGCGTCGTTGTCCGGCTCCAGCGGACCGCTTTCAGACGGGCTGTCGGTAATCTCGTCGTCGACGCCCACGGACGTGACCCTCACTAACATATCCCGAACGCAACACGTTCTTCAGGCCTCCGGCGAGGCAGCAAGCGTGGAAAGCGTCGTCGCCTACGCGCGGGCGCTCATCGCCAGCAACGCCTTTTCTAGTGTGACGATCTCCCAAACTGATGCCAGTGTTCACCCATTGAAATTCAGCATAGAAGCGGTGCAGTAGGCGATCATGTTGATAATCATCGGCCTGGTAGGACTGGCAGTGGGGAGTTTCCTGAACGTCTGCATCGACCGTCTCCCGGCTGGGCAATCGCTTGTCACGCCGCGCTCACGATGCGACGCATGCAAAGCGCCTCTGGTCTCGCGTGACCTCGTACCCGTCCTGAGCTACCTGCTGCTGAGGGGTCGCTGCCGCTACTGCTCGGCGAAGATACCGCCGCGTGTTCCACTCGTAGAAATCGTGACGGCGCTGACGTTTGCAGGCTGCAGTTGGCAACTAGGCCGGTCGTGGAAAGCGGTGCTGGTTGCCGCTCTGGGCTGCGTCCTGATCGTTGGAACCGTCATCGCAATTGAACGCCGACCCTCCCTGGACAAGAGCGGGAGAACTGATAGTGAGTGAGATACACGATCACATTCACACCGCGGATCTGCTCCGCTTGATGGTAGAGACCGACGCGTCAGACTTGCACCTGAAGGCCGGCAGTCCGCCGGTCCTCCGCATCAACGGCGAGCTGCGACCGCAGAACCTGCCGAATCTGAGCCCGCAAGACGTCGAGTCTGTCCTCCACCGCATAACAAGTGAGGAGCAGCGAGCGCAGTTTAACAGAGAGAAGGAACTCGACTTCTCGTGGACAAGCGACGACAGCGGCCGTTTTCGCGTCAACGCCGCCTTGCAGAGGGGTACCATCACCCTTGCCTTCCGGCTGGTAAAGGGGAGGGTCCCCACTCTCGCCGATTTGCGCTTGCCGGAGGTTTGCGGCCGGCTCGCCCTCAAGCCGCGCGGCCTCGTTCTTGTGACGGGCCCTACCGGCTGCGGCAAGTCGACGACTCTCGCCGCCATGATCGACCACCTGAATGGCAGGGAGCGACGCCACATCGTCTCCATCGAAGACCCCATCGAGTACGTTCACTCCAACAGACTGAGCATCATCTCGCAGAGAGAGCTTGGCGCCGACACTTTGTCGTATGACGCAGCGCTGATCCACGCTCTGCGTCAGGACCCCGACGTCATCCTGGTCGGCGAGATGCGCGACCTCGCAACGATATCGGCGGCCCTGACCGCGGCCGAAACGGGCCACCTCGTTCTGACAACGCTGCACACGCCTAGCGCCCCTCAGACTGTCGACCGCATCATCGATGTCTTCCCGCCGCATCAGCAACAGCAGGTCCGGGTTCAGCTCTCGCTCGTGCTCGAAGCGGTCCTCTGTCAGACACTCGTGCCAACCGTGGACGGCTCAGGCCGCGTCGCAGCAATCGAGATCATGATTGCCACTCCAGCTATTCGAAACTTGATCAGGGAAGGGAAGACGCACCAGTTGCTTAACGTCATCCAGACCGGGGCCCAATTCGGGATGCGGACCCTTGATCAGGACCTGGCAGCGCTGTGTCAGGCCGGGCTGATCACGATTGAGGAAGCACAGGCCCGTTCACCGAACCCCGACGAGCTGACCCGGCTGTTGGGGACGCGGAGTCTCGCTGCGTGACGAACGCGTCGGCCCGGCTCCAGACGTGAACCTACTCCCTTTGTGGTATTGCCCAATCTTCCCATTGGTAGATGGCGCATCCCCCCATACGTCCGATCTACACATTGAAGGGCGAGACCAGCGGATCGCTCCATCTATTCTTAATGTCCAATGGGAGGTCAGTAAATGAAAGATAGGGTCAAAGAACTCAGGAAGCAGAGGGGCGAAGCCGGTTTCACGCTCGTCGAGCTGCTGATCGTCCTGGCTATCCTAGCGATCCTCGTGGCCGTGGTGCTGCCGAACTTCACCGGGCTGCTCGGCAAGAGCCAGGACACCGCGAAGGCTGCGGAGTTGAACGTCGTTCAGACAGCCGTCGATGCCCGAATGGCGGCCGAGGGACTCCCAACGTATGACAACCAGGTGACGAGCAGTTGTGACACGTCGGCCATGGGCCTTTACCCCGACTACTTGCGGGGAGACACTACAGCCTACCAGTACAGCATCGATGACCAAGGCAGAGTCACACAGGGTGCCAAGTGCGCGGGGGCGACACCCAGCCCGTAACCTGGGCGAATGAGCTGGACGGTCCCCCGCCCTTGAGCTTAGAGGGGACCGTCTTCCGCTTTCACGCGTCCCGTCATCCTGGAAGCCCCAATCCGGTCGGCGCCGGACGACAAGAACGTTCGGCCCGTCCACATCCTGTCGGGCCGCCTTCATCTGGAGCCCAGCGCCTTTCCCGATCCTGAGGAGGACATGCCAGAGCCAGCATCCGCATCAGCGCCGCCGATAAAGAAGTTTGGCGAAATCCTCGTTGACGCCGGCCTGATCACGCCCGAGCAGCTGATCCTCGCCGTTGACCGGGCCCGGCAACAGCAAAAGCGCCTGGGCGACTACCTGCAGGACGAAGGCCTGGTCGCCGCCGAGGACGTGGCGCTGGCCCTCAGCCTCCAGCTTAACCTGCCGATCATCGACCTGACTCGGCAACGGGTGCAGCCGGAAGCGCTGGCGCTCGTGCCGGAGGAGTATGCCCGCCAGCACGACCTGATCCCCGTCGACCTTATGGGCGACGCCCTGGTCGTCGTCATGAGCGACCCGCTGAACATCCACGTCCTGGAGGATCTGCGGGCGCGCGCCCGCAAGATCATCCAGCCGGCGGTCGGCATTCCCAGCGACATCCGCGAGGCCATCAACCGCAACTACGTCGAGTGGAACGAGATCGAGCGGCAGGTCCGGATGGTCACGCCACGCGCACCGGAGACAGCGCCGGAGGAGGCGACGCCGGCCTTCTCGGCTCAGACGCCCATCGTGCGAACGGCGGAGCTGCTCATCGCCCAGGCGGTGCGCGACCGGGCTTCGGACATCCACCTGGAGCCGAAAGAGGACCACCTGCGCGTCCGCTACCGCATCGACGGCTACCTGCACGAGGTGCAGACGCTGCCGCTTTCGGTGCACCCGCCGCTCATCTCGCGCCTGAAGGTGCTGGCGGGAATGAACATCGCGGAAAGGCGGCGGCCGCAGGACGGGCAGTTCTCGGTCCGCGTCGAGGGGAAGGATGTGGACTTCCGCGTCGCTACGTCGGACAGCGCGCACGGGGAGATGATGGTGCTGCGGGTGCTCGACAAGTCGCTGTCGCTGATAGCGCTGAAGGAGCTGGGCTTCCTGCCGGACGCGCTGGAGCAATACACGCAGATGCTCCGCAAGCCGTTCGGGATGGTGCTGGTCGGCGGACCAACGGGCTCGGGCAAGACGACGACGCTCTACGCCTCGCTGAACCAGCTCGACCGCAAGGGCCGGAACATCCTGACGATCGAGGACCCCATCGAGTACCACTTCGAGGACATTAACCAGATACAGGTGAACGTGCAGGCGAACATCACTTTCGCCAGCGGGCTGCGGTCGACGATGCGGCTGGACCCGGACGTCATCCTGGTCGGCGAGGTGCGCGATACGGAGACGGCGGCGATGGCGACGCAGGCTTCGCTGACGGGCCACCTGGTGCTCTCGTCGATCCACGCCAACGACGCGGTGGGCATCCTGTTCCGTCTCATCGACCTGGGCGTGGAGCCGTTCCTGATATCGTCGGCGCTGGTGGGAGTGCTGTCGCAGCGGCTGATGCGCCGGGTGTGCTCGCACTGCCGGGCGCTGGCGGACGTGCCGCCGGAGGAGGCGAGCGCCTACGAGGAGGAGATGGGGGAGCGGCCGGGGAAGCTGTACTACGGGAGCGGCTGCAACTTCTGCGCGAACACGGGCTACGCGGGGCGGACGGGGGTCTTTGAGGTGCTGACGCTGAGCGAGGAGATCCGCCGGCTGCTGATGAAGGGGGCGAGCTCTTCGGAGATCAAGGGGCAGGCGCTGCGAGAGGGGATGGTGCCGATGCGCCGGGCGGCGATGCTGAAGGTGCAGCAGGGGATGACGACACCGCTAGAGGTGATGCGGAACGTGTACTCGATCATGTAGGGGGAGCGTCCGGGGGGTCTGCGGGGCCTGGTCTCCATGGGCGACCGGGCCTTTTGAATTGATCATTTGATACCGTCTCGAAAGACTGGTTTCATGAGCACAAGACTCGAGAACTACAACCCGCAATTGCAGCGACCCATGTCCCCGAATCAGGCCGGTACTCTCCCACAGCGCCTGCTCTTCGAGGCAAAGAGCGATTTCTAGCTCAGGCCGCAGGCGGCGCGCAGCCTTAACGATGGTTGAATAGATCTCGCGGCGGACGGCGTCAGAATATCGTACTCTTCCGTCCCCGGCGACGAACTTGGAATCGAGTCTCTCGGAAACAAGATTCTTCTTGCCCATCTTCCGTTCCATCAGATCGCGAGCGCTTCGATAGATGCAGATGCCGCCGAGCGTAAGACGTTGGATGGGCACGGTCTCCAGAAGGTATCCAGTGAACTCAGTATAAAGCTCTCGCCAGCGTTCGATGGGAATGATCGGCATCATGATGGCGCGGACGGTGTAGCCATGCCCGGCAACGAGTCTCATCGCCTCGAGGCGCTCCTCGATGGACGGGACGTTCTCTTCGAACATTCTCGAGACCTCCGGCGGATTGACACTCCACGACAGGATTGCGCGGCCGCGATGCTCGAGACCCAAGAGTCGGTCGACGTTCGCGCTCTTGGTAAGAAGAGTTAGACGGGCGAACGGATGACTGGCAAAGAAAGGGACGAGGACAGTGGAATAAGCTGTGAGAGGATCAAGGGCCAGCGAGTCCTGGAGCTTGCCCAAGTAGAAAGCCGTCGGCTTCTGCTCCCGCCAGGCGATCCGGTCTATCTCTGATAACATCTCGGGCAAGTTGACGAAGATCTTGACTGACGGCGAGAACTTGACACCCGGAGTACCGGCAAGGTAGCAGTACTTGCACCCGAAGGGGCAGAAGCCGTACGGCGAGAAGTGCCAGTAGTTCGGGCAGGCATTCCCGCTCTCGCGGGCAAAACGCACGGCAGTCCCCAGTTCGCCAAAGACCAGGGTGTGTTTTCCAGCCTGATGGAGTCGCAGTGGCTCGCTGATGCGAAAGTCGATCTGGTTGTGCGGGACATCATGTAGTTCCTCAACCGGCGTCTCGGGATAGAGGCCGCAGATACGCTCTACGAACCGTCTCCGCTCGGCGGTGGCAAGACTGCCTTTGGCAAGGACGATGCGCGTGACGTCGAAGTGGGGCGGTCGGACCGGCCGATAGTCTTGCGGCAGCCGTACTCTCACTGCCTCACGCTCGAACAACTCGATTCTCTCGGTCTGCATCATCATGCGCCTCCAAGGAGCTTACCAGACAGCACACGTGTTCTAGTTCACTAATCTAGTGGCTACACTAACTGAGTGCAAGCGATCTCACGCGGCACTTCGCAGAAATTACGGGTGCGGGCGAAGCGGTGGTTGCGCTCTTTGTTCCTTCGTCGTGGAGTGACATCAACTTCTTGTAAATCCACCACAAGTTGGCTATATCTTGACCCACGAGATGTTAGCCGTCGTCGGGCAAGAGAACGGACAGCGGGTCAAACTCGAGGGCGCACTCGAGCCCGTGCCAGGCGGGCCACAAAAGGCTTTGCGATATTGGTCTCGAAGAAGGGTTATGGCAGGAGATGCAGCTTTACTGGGAGCCAAGCGAGAATCAATGGAGACAACTTCACCAAAGGCTGGACACTGCTATCGGCGAATCGGCGCGAGTCTATTTACAGGATCTTGCTATTCGCCATGTTCACATCCGAGCCCAGAAGATGAGCGACGAACTGGAAGAGCTGAGATTCGGTAGAGAACCGGACTACGATCTGCCAGGTCTTCCACTCATCTACGCTCTCAAGTATATGCCCCGACGCGTCATATCTGTCTTCGGCTCTCTTTTGTCCCTCCTCCCTGATTGGTATCCGCGATCAGTCTTGGACATCGGGAGTGGAACGGGAGCGACTGCCTTAGCGCTCGACTTGCTCAATCTTCCTCGTCACACCACTCTCATCGGTGTCGAACCCAGTCACGAGATGATCCAGTTCGCCAACTCCTCTCGTTATCGATACCGCGTTTCACCACAGTACCTCAAAGGCTCGATAACCGAACTAGCGAAGGGTAAAGTCAGCCTGAAGCCCTTTGATTTGCTCGTCTTCTCCACTTGTTTGCCCTACAGGTTCGATGACTGGGATCCCCTGATGGAGGCAATAGGCGAGTACCAAGGCCAGGCGGCTAAAAGAATACTGGTGGTCGAACCAGACGCCAAGAACGATCTTCTGACTTCATTTCAACGGAGACTTATGGCCAGAGGCTGGATGACAGTCACCTTTTGTTGTCATGATCTCCCGGATGTCATCAAGCAAGACGATCTTCCGCTTCCCCAAATGACTGATGTCTGGCGACGCTTAGGATTGGAGGGTTCCCCGAGGACATGGTGGAATCCTCCAGATGACAAATTCCTGATAGCGAAGCTAGAGCCGAGCGTTTGGACATCCGCTAGAACGGCTACGTCAGACTGCGCTGGCAAGATGGCGAAGGCTTCCGTCGGTCGCCTCGTTGTCAGGTGAGAATGATAACGACGCGAAAGTCAGTAAGATTCGTTCGCAGGGAGCCGAATCGAAAGCGAGGCACCGGCTTAAAGCCAGGGGGGATTCGAACGCCCGACCCGCGGTTTGCGGACGGCGCTCTCCGGTTCGCTGTAGATGTGAAGGGCGCGCTGAGCGCTGGTCAGGAACAGATACAGCGCAGTATCATTGCTCCAAACCGGCAACCCGGGGCTCACGTTGGAATCAGCCATCGTCGTCAGGGGCCTCAGCAAGAGCTACGGACCGCTTGAAGCGGTACGCGGAATTGACTTCGACATCCAGGTCGGAGAGGTTTTCGCCCTCCTGGGGCCGAACGGCGCCGGCAAGACAACCACGGTAGAGATCCTCGAGGGGCACCGCCGTCGCGATCACGGCGAGGTGAGCGTACTCGGGTACGATCCGGCTGCCAACGCTGCCGATTTCAAGCGCAGGATCGGCATCGTTCTCCAGGGCACGGGAGTCCAACCCTATCTAACCGTTGAAGAGACCATCGAACTGTTTCGCGGCTACTATCCCGAGCCGCTGCCCCTCGACAGCGTTCTCGACGCCGTGGGCCTGTCCGGCAAGCGGAAGTCGCTGGTGCGCCGGATGTCCGGTGGCGAGCAGCGCCGCCTCGACGTTGCGATAGGGCTGGCCGGCAACCCGGAGCTGCTGTTCCTCGACGAGCCGACAACGGGCTTTGATCCTTCCGCCCGTCGAAACGCCTGGGAGATGGTGAAGAACCTTCAATCGCTGGGCAAGACGGTGCTGCTCACGACGCATTACATGGAGGAGGCCCAATTCTTAGCCGACCGAGTTGCCATCATGGTGGATGGGCAGATTGCGGCCCTGGGTGCACCCGACGCCTTAACGCAGAGGGACGCGACGACAAAGATCAGCTTCCGCCTGCCCGGAGGATTGGAGCTGCCTGAAACAGTGCGCGCCGGCGCCACAGTCGAAGCCGGCATCGTATCCTTCCACACGCTGGAACCGACGCTGATACTTCAGGTCCTGACATCGTGGGCGGTGCAGCAGCACATCGAACTCGACCAGTTGACAGTCTCGCGCACTTCACTGGAGGACATCTACCTCGAACTGGCAAGGGGCAGCGAGAGAGAGGGACCCGGAGCGTGAAGAACCTGAAGCTCGCGGCGCGGCAGGTCTACTACGAGAACCGGGCCTTCTGGCGCAATCCTCAGGCCGCCTTCTTCACGTTTGCCTTCCCGCTGCTGTTCCTGTTTGTGTTCAACTCGATCTTCGGCAACAGAAGCGTTGATTCCTCCGGAGGGACGATCAACGGCTCAACGTTCTACGTTCCAGCAATCGTCGCGCTTTCCGTGATCTTTGCCTGCTACAGCAATCTGGCTATCAGCGTCTGCCTGGCGCGGGACCAAGGGATGCTAAAGCGAATTCGCGGCACGCCTCTTCCGGCAGCGGTGTACATCGCCGGGCGTATCGCGCATTCGACGCTGATAGCCGTGTTGCTGGTTGTGATTGTGATTGCCGTCGGCCGCGTAATCTATAACGTGCCCGTGCCGAGCAGTACTTTGCCAGCGTTGCTCGTGAGCCTCGTCGTGGGCGCGGCCTGCTTTTGCAGCCTGGGGCTCGCAATTACCTGCTTCATCGGAAATGCCGACGCCGCCAATCCGATTGTCAACGCGTCCGTACTGCCCCTCCTGTTTATCTCGAACGTTTTCATCCCGCTGTCGCCGCCGAAGTGGCTGGGGGTGATTGCCGACATATTCCCAATCAAGCACTTTTCAGAAGCACTCCACACTTCCTTCAGCCCGTTCGTGACGGGCGCAGGATTTGAGTGGGGCGATCTGGCCGTCTTGGCCGTCTGGGGCATCATCGGAGCGCGGATTGCCATCAGGTTCTTCTCCTGGGAGCCGCGGAGGTAGCAGGGCGCCGCTAGCGGGGGGATCCGAACCCTCGACCCGCGGCTTGCGAAACCACCCTCGTTAGAAGAGTCGTCAATGCAGGCAATAGGCCCAGTATTAGGGAAGACGTCGCTGCACCCAGCCGGCGACGCCAAGGCCTATCCGGAGAGTCTCCTTGAGTGTGAGGTAGAGCAATACGAGACCGCTCGCAACCGCGCCTATCTGCAGCAAGCCATTCAACGTCTTCGTCGGAACCCACCCTAGGCTAGGGTCGGGCGGAATGACAGTTATGGTGAAAGGGAGATGGTCCAGACCTATCGCTCCGAAGGCACAAAGGGCGAAGACGGCGGCCACCGTGAGGGTGGGCCACCGCCACGCCAGGGACCTATGCTTGCGCCGCCTCGTCCAGGATGCTACGAGGAAGTTGCAGACGAGGAAGGCAACCGCGACAAGAAGAAGGACATGCATTAATTACGACTCGTCTATGGGCGTGTCACATTACTACACAGCGACCCGCAAAAGCAAAGGCCTACCGTGCGGGATGCCGCGAGGTCTTCGCGAGCGAAACTCCACTTAGGCGACGGGCGCCTGCACAAACGCCGACCCACAGGAGGAGCAATACTTGTTGTCGGCGGGATTGAGGGCGCCGCAATGCGGACAGGCGTTCTTTGCGTCCGCTAGTTGGGCGCCACAGCCAGCGCAGAACCGGGCGTCGCCGGGGTTGCTCCTGCCGCAGCCGGTGCAAAAAATGTCGACCTGTAACTGAGGCGTTGGAGCGGGCGGAACTTGCTCCGGTTTGGCTTCGGCGTCGTTTGAGGCCTTCCGGAATTCTCGTATGCTTTTTCCCAAGGCACCACCCACTTCGGGCAGCTTGCCGACGCCGAAAATGATTACCACTACCGCTAGTATTAGCAGCAGCTCGGGAGGTCCAAGATCCATACAGCCACCTCCTCACATGTTTCTGAATAGAAGTCTACTCTCAGGCGATCGCCCCGTTCAACCGAGGGCAAAAGCGAGCCGATGGACTAGGGGATTATTGGGGAATTGTTGAGGTGAACAAATCTCAAGGGGTCAATCAGTTGCTGGAGCCAGCGGGGGGATTCGAAACCTCGACCCGCGGTTCGCCAGATCGTGCCGACCAGTCCTGTTAGGCCGCGCGGGCCAGGGCCGGGTGGGATGACAGTAACGTTACTCCGGCTTCACAGTCCGCTTGCTGCGTGTTTCCTGGAGCTTGAGGTTCTCTGCGCGTCCCTCGAGAATCGAGTACGACAGCTCGATGACCTCGCGCGCCTCGTCCGGTGAGAACGTGCCGACGCAGACCATGTCGGTGCTGCGGATCGTCGCCCAGTTGAAGGCGAGTCCTACCAGTGGTATGAGGCGCCCCGCCGCCATCGGCTTGATCGTTATCACCGGGTGCTTCGCGTTCCAAACGATGCGGTGAGTCCAGTCCACCTCCAGGTGCATTAGGAAGCCGGCGGCGTTGTAGATGGAGAGGTAGGTCTCAACGTCGAGATCCGTCTCGTCGGCATAGATAATCGTCTCCGGCATGTGCGTGGAGAGGCCGGGGATCATGCCGCGATCGCGGATCATCTTGCAGTAGACGTCCATCCGGTTGATCCGGCGATTCAGGCTGTCGACGAGGCGGTCAGTGGAAAGCTGGTGGGGCAGGCAGATGGCCGTCCCCAGCTCCGCTTCCTGGTCGAGCGTCTGCTCGGCCTGCGCGAGCGCCTCCGGACCTTCGCGCACGTCGATTGCCGGCGTGGAGATGACGATTAGCTTCTTGCCCGTGCGTTGCTCCGCTTCCCGGATCCCGTCGCAGAGGACAGGGTGCTGGATGAGGCCGAGGATTGTGTCGACGCCCTCTGCCAGGAAGACCTCGAGGATGTCGGCGACGCGCTGCGCTGTCATCGTCTCCCGGATCTGTCTGTCCTTGGCGGCGCTTGTGTGGGAGAAGCCGAGGAGCCAGTTGGTGCCGATGATCATGCGTGAGACTGAGATGCCGTCGATCGTGGTCCGGGGAAACACAATAACTCCTTCGTCTGTCGCGTTTTGCCCGACGAGCGGTCGCGAAATAGGACCGAGAACTGGAGCCAGCGGGGGGATTCGAACCCTCGACCCGCGGTTTACGAAACCGCTGCTCTACCTCTGAGCTACGCTGGCCCGCTAGAAGTATAGCGGGCCAGCAGATGCGAATCAACGAAAGAGGGCCAGGTAAGGGCCTCTCAGGCGCGCCTGCACGGGTTGCGAGGGGAAAGCGTCTGCGGCTACTATGGGGAAACTCTATTCTGTTAAGTAGCGCTGGACAGCGACATGCAGGCAGAACCAGCAACGACCCCCTCGAACTGTCCCCCCGGGAGCGCCGCGCCCTGGCGAAGGGTCGACCTATGGCTGCTGGGAGTCGTCGCCGTCGGGTTCATGCTGCGGCTGCTGTGGGCGCTACACGTGCAGGTGGACCCGCGCACGTTCTGGCGCTGGGACATGACGATCTACGACTACACGGCGGAGTCGCTGGCGGCGGGCAGAGGGTTCATCGACTTCAACGGGGCGCCGAGCGCACACTGGCCGCCGGGATATCCGCTGTTGCTGGCCCCTCTCTACAAGCTGACGAGCGACAGCCTGCTTTCGGCGCGGCTGTTGAACGTGGTGGCGGGCACGGCGACGGTATGGCTCGTGTACCTGCTGGGCAAGCGCGTGTTCGACCGTCGCGTCGGGCTTGTTGGCGCGGGCGTGCTGGCGCTGTTCCCGGGGCAGGTGTTCGCGACGAGCCTGGTGATGACGGAGCCGGTCTTCACGTTCCTGTTCGTGCTGGTCCTGACCGTCGTCGCGTACACGCTGCTGGGAGACGACGAGCAGCAAGGCTGGCGGGCCATGCCTACCGGCAGACAGGCCTACGTCTGGCCGGCGGTGATCGGCGTACTTATCGGCGGGACGACGCTGGTGCGCGGCGAAGGGCTGCTGCTCGCGGTGGTTGTCATCGGGATGCTGCTGTTCGTGCAGAGGCGGTCGCTGCGGACGGCGCTGGCGAGGTCGTCGCTGGTGGTACTGGGCGCGGCGGTCGTTATCCTGCCGTGGACGGCGCGGAACGTCGCGAAAATGCACGCGCCAATCATCATCTCGACGAGCGCGACCGAGGCGCTGTGGGTGGGCCACCACAACGGCGCTAACGGGCGGATAACCGACTTCACGGTGCCCGAGGCGTTCGCGGGCATGGCGAACCCGGACTACGAGGTCAAGGTGAACAACGAGGCGCTGAAGCAGGCGCTGCAGTTCATCAAGGGTCATCCGCTGCAAGAGGTCACGCTAATCCCGAAGCGGTTCGTCGCGCTGTACGCGGGCGACGGGTCGTCTATCGCCTGGCACGACAATCCGCAGACGCTTTCGATCAGCAAGGCGAAGTGGCTGGGGCGTCTGAGCGACTGGTATTACTGGGCGATCGGCGGGCTGGCGGCGCTGGGTCTGCCGCTGTGGCTATCGCTGCGAGACCGTCGGAAGCTGCTGCTGGCGGCGGTCGGCGTTTGCTGGACGGCGCTGTTCTGCATCGTCTTCTTCGGCGACGAGCGATTTCACTTCGCGATCATGCCCATCTTCGCGCTCTGGGCAGCGGTGTCGCTGACAGCGGCGTGGGAGATGGCGCGGCGTCGATGGCTGGGCCGCACGCGGGAGGGACAGCCGTAGGGGCTTAGTGGCGGAGCGGGGCGCCGCCATGACCCTCAGCGTCACTGCGGCGGGGAAGGACGCTTTAGAGCCGCGGCGACTCCCCGTTCCAGGAGAAATATCGACACAGCCGGCGTTGTCTGAACAGTCACCCTAAGTCCATTTTCGCCGAATATCCCCGGATTTCACTCCCCGTCTTTGGCCGGACGACCGCGCGAGCCCGACTGTTGGGCGGCGCGATAGGAGCTGCGCACCAGCGGCCCCGATTCCACGTGCCGGAAGCCCATTCCCCACCCTTCCTCTGCCAGGGCAGCAAACTCGTCGGGCGGGTAGAAGCGCGCAACGGGCAGATGTCGCCGGCTAGGCTGGAGGTACTGACCGAGGGTCAGGATATCGCAGCCGGCCTCCCGCAGATCGCGCATCGCCTGCCGCACTTCGTCCGGCTCCTCGCCGAGGCCGAGCATGATGCCGGTCTTTGTCAAGACGTCTGGTCGCTTCGCTTTCGCCTGTCGCAGGAGGTCGAGGGAGCGAACGTAGAGGGCCTGCGGGCGAACCGCCCGGTAGAGTCGCGATACGGTCTCCAGATTGTGATTGAGGATGTCGGGCGCGGCTTTGCTGATGAAGGAGAGGGCTTGCCAGTCGCCGCGGAGGTCGGGGATCAGCACCTCGACGGCCGTCGGGGGCGACAGGCGGCGGATTTCGCGGATGGTCGCGGCGAAGATCGAGGCGCCGCCGTCCGGAAGGTCGTCGCGAGTGACGGAGGTGACGACGGCGTGGCGGAGTCCGAGCAGGGCGACGGTCTCGGCGACGCGGCGCGGCTCTCCGGCGTCGACGGGCCCGGGGCGCCCGCTGGTGATGGCGCAAAAGCGGCAGGCGCGCGTGCAGACGTCGCCGAGGATGAGGAACGTCGCGGTGCCAGCATCGAAGCACTCGCCGATGTTCGGGCAGGCGGCCTCTTCGCAGACGGTGTGGAGCGCGGCGCGGCGGAGCAGGCCCTTCACCCGGAGGTAGCCTTCGCTACCGGGGGCGCGGACCTTCAGCCAGGCGGGAAGACGTCGCGCCGCTTCGGAATTAGATTCCATACAAGGACATCATAGCAGGTAGAAGGCAGCGCCGGCCGCTACGATTGAACGGGCGATGTCCCAAGGACCTCTTCGCGGGAGCGGATGTGGACGTCGAGGTCAAGGTACTTCGTCAGAGACGCAACTACGGCGTCGGCGGCGCGGTCGACTCCCACGGGATGGCCGAGCATCTTCGCGAGCGAGGTAGTTTCGGCGTCCTCGAGACCACAGGAGACGATGCTGTCGAAGTAGGTCAGGTCGGTATCGACGTTGAGCGCGAAACCGTGCGTCGTCACGCCCTGCGAGATATGCAGCCCGATGGCGGCGAGCTTCTCGTTGCCGACCCAGACACCGGGGCGCCCTTCGGAGACGCCGGCCTGAATGCCGAAGGTGCCGATGGCTTCGATAAGGGCGTCTTCGAGCATCTTCACGAACCAGCGCGGGCCTTCGTTCCAGGCGTGGAGGTCAACGATGGGATAGCCGACGAGCTGGCCTGGCCCGTGGTAGGTGATGTCGCCGCCGCGGTCGACCCAGTAGACGCGGGCGTTTCGCTCTTTGAGTTGCTCCTCAGTCAGCTTGAGGTTCTCTGCGTTCCCGGCGCGTCCGAAGGTGTAGGAGTGCGGGTGCTCGAGCAGGAGGAGGTAGCCTTCGTGGCCGGCCTGCACCTCCTCGCAGAGTCGCTTCTGGAGGTCCCAGCCCTCCATGTAGTCGATAGTACCGAGTCGAACGACGATGCAGGGAACGCTCATGCCGGGGTCCTTCCTTCCGCTGGGCTTCGATCCTCTTGCCGGATGCGTTCGATGATAGAACATGGAAACGCCTTTTGGCTAGTGGTGAGAGCGTTATGGTAAGTTAGCGTGTGACAATGAAGTCAGGCGATGACGCGAAGGTGGGTATCGATGACTTCGAAGGTAGCAGGCAGGCGCCCGATGGGCTCGCCTTCGACTTCGATGGGAACGCTCTCATCTGATTCGGCCTCAATACGTTTGGCGGTCCGATAGTCGACGTTGCGGTTTTTCACGAAGGCGCCGGACCGGAGCGCGGGAAGACCGACCAGACGGCTGAGCAGGCTACTTCCCTTCACTATGACGACGTCGAGCAAACCGTCGTCGAGGCAGGCCCGAGGAGCCGAGCGGATGCCGCCGCCGGAGTAGGCGCCGTTGGCGAGCCAGACGTTGTTGATCAGCATCGGCTTAGCGGGCGCGCCGTCGAGCGACAGCCGCACGATCTGATTCGGATAGCCGAGCATCGTTGTCAGGATCGCGCGCAGGAAAGAGAGCGAACCACCCATCCCTTTCGAGCTTCGGTTCACCGCCTCGCAGACAGCCGCGCCCATGCCGATCTCGCCTTCGTTGATGAAGTAGCGAACGCTTTCGCCGCCGTCGGCCCGCCGAAACGTCACCTTACAGATATCGATTTCACGTGAACTGCCGTTGATCAGCTTGGCTATGCAGCCCCCCAAGTCCTTCGGGATGCCGAGGCCGTGGGCGAAATCGCCGCCGGTGCCATAGCGAATGAGGCCGAGCACGATTTTCGCATTAACCAGCCGGTCGCCGGAGACGAGGCCGTTGACGACCTCGTTCACTGTGCCGTCGCCGCCCAGCACGATGATCCGCTCGCAGCGCGGCGCGGCCTCTCGGGCAATGTCCGTCGCATGGCCAGGGAGTTCGGTGAATGCGACGTCGAAGGCGAAAGGGAGCCGCGCCCGCAGGGTCGATTCAATGGGCACCCAGTTGCGGCCGGCGCGGCCGTTGGCCGAGCGCGGGTTGACGATGACGAGAGTCGCGGCCACTAGGTCTGTCCCGTGGGCGAGACGGCGGCGTCTTTGGAAAAGGCGGTCATGGCGGCAACTGCTTCCTGGTAAAGAGCGACCTGTCGCTGGCGTTCCCGCCGGTCCCAGCCAAGGATGTCGCCCAGGAGGTCGGCGGCGGGCTCCGCGCCGTCGAGGCCATGCTGCGGGTCGAACAGCATCATTTCCGTGCGCCGCTCCATGAAGTCCTGCAATGTCAGCGCCATCTCCTGCTCCGCCGCGTAAAGTGCTTCGACACAGAGGACCGGGCATCCCGGGATCAGCGGTTTCAAGAGAGAAGCATCGCGGCGGGCAACGCCAAGGAGCCGGACGTGCTCGGTGCCGTATGTCCGGACGAGCCGCGTAGCCGATTCGGGTGGAAGGTTCCAGCCGCCGGCAAGGGCGCTTGCGGCAGAGCGGGCGTAGCGGTCAAAGCCGTCGATGTTGCCGCCGAAGAGGGGCGTGTCGGCCGTCCTGCACGGCCTGGTCTCCCAGCCGAGGGCCGCGGCCTCCTTCTCTATGATGCGGTTCAAGAGGGTTTCCGCCATGGCCCGCGCCGTCGTCAGCTTTCCGCCCGCAATCGAGTAGAAAGCGTCCGGCCCGGCATCGATCTCGAAATCGCGGGAGACGTCCGAAGGAAGCGGCGAGCCTTCTTCGGCGACGAGCGGGCGCACGCCGGCCCAACCGGCGATGACGTCCTGCGACGTTGCCTCGACGCTGGGAAAAAGCGCGTTGACAGCATCGAGTACGTAGGCGGCATCGGCAGAATCGATGGCGGCGGCATCCGGCCGGTCCTCGAAATAGGTGTCGGTGGTACCGACGTAGACGCAGTCGCCGAGGGGCACACCGAAGAGGAGGCGGTCGGCGCGCGGTATGACGACGATTGTCGAAAGGCCGAGCCGCGAGCGGGAAAGAACCAGGTGGATGCCCTTCGTCGCATGGAGGAGGGGTTTGGCACCCGCCATCGCGCGCAGTTCGTCCGTCCAGGGGCCGGCGGCGTTGACGATGACCCCGGCATGGGCGATGCCCTCACGGCCGCTCAGCTTTTCCCGGAAAGAAACGCCGGTTAGGCGGTCGCCGTCGCGCTGAAGGTTCGTTGCTTCGACGTAGTTGAGAGCAAGCGCGCCGCCCTCGACGGCCGACCGAATGGTCGCGAGGGTCAAGCGGGCATCGTTGACGACGCAATCGAAGTAGCGGAAGCCACCCTGGAGTCCTTCCGGACGCAGCAGCGGCTCCGCTTCGAGCATCTGCTCTCGCGAGAGGACCGTGTGGCGTCCGATGTCGCCGCCGAAGCCGGCAAGGAGGTCGTAGGCGGTAAGGCCGAGCCGCAGCTTGAGTCGACCGTCGTGGCCGCCGGCGTAAACGGGCAGGTAGAAGGCCGCCGGCTCGACGAGATGGGGCGCGATCCGGAGCAGCACGCCGCGTTCTCGAAGAGACTCGCGGACGAGCCGGACGTGGCGCCCACGTAAGTAGCGCAGCCCGCCATGGACAAGCTTCGAGGAACGGCTGCTGGTGCCCGAGGCGAAGTCGCCTTTATCGATGAGGGCAACCGAGAGGCCGCGCAGCACGGCGTCGCGGGCAACGGCGGCGCCGGTGATGCCACCGCCGATGATCAGCAGGTCGAACGTCTCGCGCGAGAGGCGGCCGAGCTTCTCGTCCCGTTCTTGTTGGACAAGCGTTGAAGCAGGAGGCGCCTGCCGCCGTCGCCAGAACCTAAACATCCAATATCTCCTCAATCGAAATCAGCTTCGACGGATTCATGATGTCCTGCGGGTCGAACGCCTGCTTGAGGGCGCGCAACGTCTTGATTCCGCCTTCGCCGAGATAGTCGGGCAGCCAGCGACGGTGTTCGGCGCCGATGCCGTGGTGATGGCTTAGAGCGCCACCGCCCTCGATTATCGCACGGCTCGCCGCGTCTTTCACCTCCTGCCACTGCTCCAGTTCCTCTCCCTTGCGTTGGGCGGCCAGGAAGGTGTAGTAAACGGAGGCCCCATGCGTGTAGGCATGCGAGAGATGGGCCATGACGATCCCGCCCCCCATCGCATTCTGCATCGCGTCCCGAACGGAGCGATAGAGCTTGAGGTAGTTCGACCAGGTAGTTGCCGTTTCCAGGGTGTCGACCATGATGGATTGGTCGAGAAGGAGGTCGCGCAGATAAGGGGCTTCGAAGCGAGAGCGGCGCCAGGCCTCGCCAGGGTCGCTGCCGAGTGATTGTTCACCGTGGCGCTCAAGGATTGGCGTGGCGCGTTGCCAGCAGCAAGCGATTTCAGCCTCGTCGCCGTCGAAGCCGAGAATGCACAGGCAACGGCTGAGGCCTTCGGCGCCGGCCTGCATGAGAGCCGTTGCTTCGCTTTCCGCTTCGTCGGACAGGCGGAGAACGGCGGGCCGGAGTCCGGATTGCAGGATCTCCCGCGACGCCTCGACGCCTTCGTCAAAGTTCGGCAGGAGATAGGCACGGTAGTCGCTTTGCGCGGGCAGGGGCGCAAGCCGAATCGTCGCTCGGGTTATGACGCCGAGGGTGCCTTCAGAGCCGGCGATAATCTGGTTCAGGTCGGGCCCGGCAGCGGCGGCGGGCACGCAGGGAGTATCGATCAGGCCGCCGGGAAAGATCATGCGCACGCTCTCGACATTCTCCTCGATCTTCCCGTAGCGGGTGGAATTCTGGCCGGCGGAGCGGGTCGCGATCCAGCCGCCCAGCGTGGAGTACTCGAAAGACTGCGGGAAGTGGCCGAGGGTAAAGCCAGCGGCGTTGAGCCGGGCCTCGAGCGGTGGCCCGAAAATCCCGGCCTCTACCGTCGCCAGACCTGATTCGACGTCCACCTCCAGAACACGGGCCATTCGCGCCATATCCAGAGTGACGCTGGGTCGTTCCCCTACGGGTTCAACTCCGCCGACGACGCTGGTGCCACCGCCGAAGGGGATGACCGCGACGCCGGCGCGGGCCGCCACGTCGAGCAGCGCACCGACCTGGTCGTCGCCCTCGGGGTAGACGACGGCATCGGTGGGACGCGGGACCTCGCCGCGACGGATGCGGACGAGGTCGCGGTAGCCCTTGCCGAGGCTGTGGTCGGCGCGGGCCGGAGCGTCTACGGAGACGGCAGCTTCGCCGGCGATGCGTCGAAAAGCCGCGGCGATGGGCGGGTCAAGCCGAGATGGAGGGAGTCGATCTCGTTGAGGGACTGCAGTCGCGGATTGTCGCGAACGTCGCCCAGGCGACGGCGCGCGAACGACCAGAAGCGGTCAGGGTCGGCAAGGGCGAAGGTCCTGGTGTCATCGCCCCAGCCCCACCATTTGGCGGCCATGCGAACTCCCTATCGCAGCATTGAGGGAATTCTACCACGTCGGAAGGCAGGTCGCCGGAGTTGAACACGTGCCGCTCGGCAACCCGAGCGGCACCGAGAGCGCGGCCATCGCGCCTCTCAGTCACTTCGCGTCCCCGGTTGCGGCCAATGCTTTGGCCTAGCGGATGGCTAGACCGCTACGTAATGCGAATGGGGATAGTAGGGCGCTACGCTGAGGTCCGTCGGCGAGGCCGGAGTCGCCGGGATCCACTGCATCTGCACGTCAGCTATCTTCTCGCCGACGATCTCGATCCGCTCTTCGCGTGGCTCGCCGATCCCCTGCGCCAGCGCCATGTTCAGTTGCCGCATCTGGGAAACGTCCTGGCCGGTGATACGCACGGCGGTAGCGTCGGCAGCCGCAAGGTCTTTGCTGGCAATCAGCAGCCAGCCGCCTATTCGCTCCTTCATGTCGATTGTCTTGCCTCCCGTCCCATTCGCGCCGAGAGCCGGGCCGTCGCCTTCAATGCCGATGGAGCCGTCGATTATCGCCAGGTCCGGCGTTACGCCTTTGACGATGTCGAGGAAGACCTGCTCGATGCCGCCGGTTGCGGTGTGGAGGAAGATGCGCGCCTGAGAGCCGTTGGTGTTGGCGCCATACTTTGCCAGGGGCGTCGTGCCGAGGAAGCACTTCAGTGACAGCGTCATCTGGGCCCACTGGTGCGTCTTAAGGACGGGAATGGAGATAATTCGGTCCGCGCGGGCAACCAGGCTGGAGACGGATATCTTGCCAAGGCTGGTCTGCGAGGGAATGTCGACCCAATCCGGGGAGTCAGCGTCGAGGCAGGCGAGCGTGACTTTCTTGCCGTAGACAGTCGAGAGGCGCTGCGCTTCCGCGGCCATGTTCGTCGAGCCGTCCAGCATCTTCACGTTCTCCCAGGAGTAGCGCGGCATCTGTGTCGCGTCGCCGATGATGACTTCGCCGGCGCCGGCCTTCAGGCACTCTTCTGCGACAGCGGCGAATATCTCAGGCTTGGCGCATTCTCCGGTCCCGAAGGAGTCCCTTCCCGGGTAGCAGACAGTGACGAGGTTCGGTTTGATGAACACAGTCTGTCCCTGGCTGACCACAGAGGAGATACCGCCAACAGCGTCGAGGGCCTGGCGAGCCATGGCCCGCAGGTCGTCGCCCTTTATGATGGCGACTCTGGTCAGTTGGCTTTCGGAGGTGGCGGCCGGCGTCGGCGGCGCGGGCGATACAGACTGGCTAGCACCGCCACAATCGGCCAGGAGCGGCGTCGCGCCGATCACGACGGCAGCGCCGGCACCAATTCGCAGGAAGTCACGTCGGTCCATTTTCGGCATCGTTATCTCCTTCAATGCAAAGCGGGCCTTCTCTGATGCTATGGCTGTTCAGCTTCGTCAGTCAAACTTGCGGCTGAGGCGCACGTGCGTTGTACAATCGGGGCAGATTAGGGGGCGCGATGCCGTTTACCAGCATCAATGGTCTGAAGCTCTACTATGAGCGCCACGGCGATAGCGGCGAGCCGCTGGTCTTCGTCCATGGCTATACGGGCGACGTCAGCGACTGGCGCCAGCAGATACCCGAGTTCAGCCGTGACTACCGCGTCCTGATCATGGACCTGCGTGGGCACGGCCTGTCCGAGGCGCCGGCCAACCGCGCGCTCTACACGATCGACCTGATGACGAGAGATGTCGAGGCCCTCATTCGCCATGCTGGCTTCGAGCGCTACCACCTGCTCGGCCATTCGATGGGAGGCGCCATCGTCCAGGAGATCGCCCTGCGTTCGCCGCAGCGGCTGCTCTCGCTAACACTCGAAGACACGGCGCCGCGCTTCAACCTGCCCTCGGACGACGTCATGCTGGAGTTCCGCGCGAAGAGGTTCTACGCGGCGCAAAACGAAGGTATGGCCGCGGCCGCGGCGCTGGAGTTGCCGTGGACGCCGCCGCACATGCCGCCGGAACGCTTGCAAGAGGTGAACGAGCGGCTCGCGCGCATGTCCGTCGACGCTTTCATTGCGGCAGCAAACGCGCTCGTCGCCTGGCCCGGAGTCGAAGGGCGATTATCAGCTATCCAGACGCCGACGCTCGTGATTTGCGGCGACCTGGATGCGCCGGCACTGGTCGACGCGTCGCGCCGGCTGGCAGAGCTCATTCCAAATGCGAAGCTGGAAATGATACCCGAGTCATCGCACTCGCCGCAGTGGGAGAGGCCGGACCTGTTCAATCAGGCGCTGCGGCGTCACCTTGAATCGAACTGTTTGTCGAATTGAACGAAGAGAACAGTATGTCATATGCCGTAGCGAATGGCATCCGTATTCACTATGAGCGCCACGGCGAGTTCGGCGAACCGCTAGTCTTTGTTCACGGCTACACGGGGGACGTCACGGACTGGGAGTATCAGATAGCTGAATTCTCGCCTGACTACCGCGTCCTCGTGCTAGACTCGCGGGGGCACGGCCTCTCGGAAGCGCCGGCGGACCCCTCCGCCTATTCAATCGAAGAGATGGCGCGTGACGTTCAGGGACTCGCAAACGCGGTTGGCCTGGAGAAGTATCACCTCGTCGGGCATTCACAGGGCGGTTGCGTTGTCCAGGAGGTTGCCCTCAGCACCCCCGAGAAGCTGCTTTCCTTAACGCTTGAAGATACGGGACCTCTGGGCGCCGTCCCGGATGACCTTGAAATGCGGCAGTTTGACGCAATGCAAATCGAACTGGCGGAGACGAAGGGGATGGCGGCCGTGGTGGAATTGCAGCGGCAATACGTTGACCGCCTGTCTGTTCCTATCTCTCAGGACGATTTGAACGCGCATTTCGAGCGGCTGGCCAGGATGCCGGTGGAAGGGTTCATCGGTGCGACGCTCGCCGGGCCAAAGTGGCGCGGAACAATGGATAGGGCCGCGTCGATCGGAACGCCGACGCTGGTCATCTACGGCGAGCTGGACGCCGCTCCCATGGTTCTCGGCTCGCAATGGCTCGCACAGACAATCCCCAACGCCACTTCGGAGATGATTCCCGGCGCAGGTCACTCGCCGCAAAGGGAGCAGGCGGGACTCTACAACAGGGCGCTGCGACGGCATCTTGAAGCGAATCACTCCTAGAAGCGCGTTCCAGGGACGAGGACGTGCTCTTCGGTCAAAAGGGCGCTAGGGCGGGACGTGGGAAGAAGGTCGCGCTCTTCGAAACGCGGCAGCGAGCGGCCCTTTAGCTTCTAACGCGAAATCCCAACTGGGCCGCCAGGCCTTCGGGCTCGGTAGCGGGAAGGGCGCAGCGATAGTCTTCGCAGACGAAGGCCGTTGGCACACCCTCTGTCGGTGTCCGGTCCTCGAGCAGCGGTGAGGGCGGCTCCGCTGGAGGCTCATCGGCGCCGGCGACTACCTTGTTCGGCAGATAGCGGTCGTAGATGACGGCGAGCAGGCGCTGCGTCGCCGGGTCTTCGCGCCGTCCGATGACGACGATCTCCTTCACCTTCGACAGGTGAAAGTCGAGCGCGGCCAGCCAGCGTCGGGACCGCCGAGGGCACAGTCTCCATCAGGGAAAGAATCTGGCCCATCGAACGCACAGCGTACTGTTCGAACTCCCTTTCGCCGGTGAATAGCGCCAGGCGAAGAAGAGAGAGCGCCGCGGTTGAGCTGCCGGCTGGATAGGCGTTATCGAAGACGTTGCGAGGCCGGATGATGAGCAGTTCCTGGCCGGCAGGCGCGTCGAAGAAGCTCTCCGCATCCTCGTCCCAGAAAAGGTCAATCATCCGCTTTGCGATCTCCGTGGCCTGTCTCACGCGACGGTAGTCGAAGGTTGCCTCGTACAAAGTCAACAGGGCGTCGACGAGGCAGGCATAGTCCTCCAAGTAGCCGTCGATGCGGGAGCGGCAATCGCCGTCCGGCTTACAAGTGCGCAGGAGGCGGCCATCCCGCCAGAGGGTGTTGAGGATAAACTCCGCGTTGCGGTCCGCAACATCGACGAGGGCGCGGTCGCCGAGGGCGGAGCCTGCCTCGGCGAAGGTCTTTAGCATAAGCGCGTTCCAGGAAGCGATGACGAGGTCGTCCGTTGCAGGCCGCGGTCGCTTCTGGCGCGCTTCCCACAGTCGTTGACGCACCTGCCGCACGGCATCGCGCAACTCTTCGACCGGCATCCCCAACTGCTTCGCCACCTCTTCATCGTCAAGGGGCGTCGAGAGGACGTTGCGGCCGCTGACGTTCCCGACGTCCGTAATGGCGAAATAGGCGCGGGCGACGCGGCTCAACTCGGCCCCGAGGAGCTCGTCGACCTCCTTCGCGTCCCAGACGAAGAACTTCCCCTCCTCGCCCTCGCTGTCGGCGTCCTGTGACGAGTAGAAGGCGCCGCTGCCGTCGAGCATCTCCCGTTGCACATAGGCAAGCGTCTCCTCGGTGACGCGACGGAATAGCGGCTTGGCGGTCGCCTGCCACAGGTGAAGGTTGAGCATTGCCAGCAGCGCATTGTCGTACAGCATCTTCTCGAAATGCGGGACGCGCCAGACGGCGTCGACGGCATAGCGATGGAAGCCGCCTCCGAGATGGTCGTAGATGCCGCCGCGGGCGAGCTTGTTCGCCGTGATCTCCGCCATTGCCAGGGCGCGGACCTCGCCGCTGCGGTGCCAGTAGCGGAGGAGGAACTCGTGGACGAGCGGCTGCGGGAATTTGGGCGCCGGGCCGAAGCCGCCGTTATCGGCGTCGAAGGCCGCTTGCAAGGTGCGGAAGGCAGTGTTGAGCACCGACGCTGAAGGTGCGGCAACAGCACCGGCGGGCGGGCGCTGGCTTTCCAGATAGGCGATGACCTGCTCGCCGGTCTCCTGCACGTCCTCGCGCCGTTCTCGATACGCCTGCAAGACGGCCCGGAGGACGTCTCGGAAGGAGGTCATTCCGTCCTGACGTCTGGCTGGAAAGTAGGTGCCGGCATAGAAGGGACGGCCCTCGGGCGTCAGGAAGAGGGACATGGGCCAGCCGCCCTGTCCGGTCATCCCCTGGACGACGCGCATGTAGATGGCGTCTACGTCGGGACGCTCCTCGCGGTCAACCTTAATGCTGACGAAGTTCTCGTTGAGGAAGGCGGCGATCTCCTCGTCCTGAAACGACTCCTTCTCCATCTGATGGCACCAGTGGCAGGAGGAGTAGCCAACACTGAGGAAGACGGGCTTGTCTTCGGCGCGGGCCCGAGCGAAGGCCTCGTCGCCCCAGGGATACCAGTCGACAGGGTTGTCCTTGTGCTGGAGTAGGTAGGGGCTGGACTCGTCGGCCAGTCGGTTCGCCATGTTTCCCGCCTATCTTCGACCGGCTATCCAGTCCAGCCGGATGCGGACGATGACGCGCTGCTCGCCGGGCCGCCTGTTAGCGTAAACGTCGAGCCCGGTGTACTTCTTCGACAGTTTGTCGATGTGAGCATCGGCACCCTCGTGCTTCATCTCCACGGCACGGCCACGCAGGGCAACCATGTCGTAAGGGTTCTCCTGATCGAAGATGTCCATGGCGACGCGGGGGTCGCGCCGCATATTCTTCATCTTCTGGCGGCCTTCGGCAGTATTGATGAGAACGTCATTGCCGTCATGGTCAACCCACACGGGAGCGACATGGGGCGAGCCGTCAGGCATGATGGTGGCAAGGTTGCCGAAGTTCCTTGCCTCGATTAGCTCTTGCGCCTTCCGTGAAAGCTCTACAACCATAAGGCACCTCCCTGTATTCGAAGGCGGCGAAGGTCTTGCGCGCCTTCCCTAATTTCAGGATAGAGCGAGGCCGACGTTTGTCAACCCGTCGAGACAAGACGGCTTTGCGTGGAGATGCTACAGTGTGCCTATGGACTCCTGGGAGAAGCTCAACGAGGAGATCGTCAACTGCCGGAAGTGCCCGCGGCTGGTCTCGTGGCGGGAAAAGGTAGGCCAGGAGAAGCGCGCCGCCTTTCGCGACTGGACGTATTGGGCGCGTCCATTGCCAGGCTTCGGCGACCATAGCGCAAAGATCATGGCCCTGGGCCTGGCGCCGGCGGCTCACGGCGGAAACCGCACCGGGCGCATCTTCACGGGCGACCGTTCAGGCGACTGGCTCTTCGCCGCTCTGCATCGGGCCGGTTACGCGAACCAGCCCGCGAGCGTGAGCCGCGACGATGGGCTGAGCCTGAAGGATGCGTTCATCTGCGCCGCGGTTCGCTGCGCGCCGCCTGCGAACCGTCCAACGCCCGAGGAGCGGGATAACTGCAATCCCTACCTGCAACGGGAGCTGGCGCTTCTCCATGACTTGAAGGTCATCATCCCGCTGGGCCGCTTCGCTTACGACGCGCTGGCGATTGCCCTTCGACAGCGAGGACGTCCGAAGTTCGGACACGGCGTCGAGTGGCGGCTGCCAGACGGGCGAACGGTCATCACGTCGTTCCATCCGAGCCAGCGGAACACGTTCACTTCGAAGCTGACGCTAGAGATGTTCGACCGGATATTCCGCCGGGCGCGGGAGCTGTCAGAGGGTTAGAGTAGCGAGCGCGTGTCTGACGGCGCCGCTATCAGCAGCCCGGAGCGCGTTAGCAGCGTCAGACAGTTTCAGGACTTGCGCCACGTCGTGCCGGCCGGCGTATCTTCGAGGACGATGCCGAGCGACGCGAGGCGGTCGCGGAGTTCGTCGGCGAGGGCATACTGCTTGGCAGCGCGAAGCTTTGCCCGCAGGTCGATCAGAAGCTCAACGAAGGGCGCCAGATCGGCCACGAGGTCAGAGCCGGAAACACCGATCGCCTTCCCCCAGACGTCAACCAGGCTCTTCAACTCCGCGCGAGCCATGGCAAGGTCATCTTCGCCGGCGCCGTTCGCCTCCGCACGCTCGATCGCCTGCGCCAGCTCGAACGCCTGGCCCGCTATCTCGCCGTCCGACGAACGCGCCTTCTGGGAGACAAACGTCTTCTCCGCCTCGTCGACCTGGCGCGCCAGTTCCTGGGTCACCTCGTCAGCAGTCTCCTTCACGGGCGCTCCCACCACTGGTGCGCTGATCGACTTGGCCACACTCCGAAGTTCGTCGAGACCGAACGTGCTGTCCGCGGGGTAGATCTTGTCTTCGCCGCCGGGCCTTCGCACAGTCACCTGGCCGGCCCCCATCACCCTGCACACGCCCTCACTGAGAACAAGGATGCACGCAGTGTACTCGTCGATGCCCAGGATAACCGTCCACTCCGGCAGCAGCGCTTCGAGAGCATCAAATCGAGGCTTCCCGACGAAACAGAAGCGCGTGTCGTAAACACCGCCTTCCGTGTTGTTCCAGTGGGGAACGACGGTCAAGTCGAGGCCGTAGGGCGCGAGCAGGTTCAGGCCGTCGATCCAGTGCGGGTCATCACCGACCTTGTGGATCTCGTAGACAGGTATGGAGTAGTGGCTGATGGCAATCGCCGCAGCGCTGGCCAGCACCAGGTGACCGCCCTCTTCGACGCGGCGGGAAACAGCCTCGATGAGCGCCGTCCCAGCCCAGTTGCGGATGGCGTACGTCGGGCTTCCCGGGCCGGCAAAGATGTAGTTGGCGCGTTCAATCTTGCGGACGGCGTTGCGAAGCTCGGCCTCGGTTGCCCTGTCCTTCGACTTGAAGCTGGCGAGGGCGCACTCTACACCGAGGTGGCGGCGGACATAGGCGCGGGCTCGGGCCGAGATGTTGTCGGCGTTGGGCTCGAAACCGGCCGGCGTGTCGAGGAAGACGGCTTTAGTCGGCCCTTCGATGCGAGAGGCCACCCAGTGATGCACCCGGGTCATGGACTCGGTCAGTTCGCCGGATCCCATGAGGGTAACCGTGCCCGCCTGCGCGTAAGGGTGCTCCATCGATCTCTCCTACCAGGCGCCACTTGGATTCGTACCCTCATTATACGCGACTCTCGCAGGCCTTCCAGGCTTTCCCTCTAGAGGCGCACCGAGTTACGATCACGGCACAAGCAATCCCCGGGCTTCGAGGAGGAACGACATGCCCTTGGAAGACATCGATACGATTCTGCGGCCGGAGGGCGTCCACATCGGCGTCATGACAGTCGACCCGAAGAGGTGCACGCGGCCACGCGGATCGTCGTGCCAGTTGTGCTACGAGAACTGCCCCGCGCGGTCGTGGGAGATAGTTGAGGGGCAGGAGCCGCGAATGTTGCCGAATGCGACGTGCCTCAGCTGCTACCACTGCATGCTCGCGTGTCCTCGAAACGCGGTCTCGATCGTCGAGAGCTATCACGTCGAATCGGGCTACTTCGCGACGCTGCCTGGCCGTCTGGAGGCGCTGCCGCCGCGCAAGCCGCAAGACGCCGACGGGAATCCGGCGGAGTGGACGGCCATCGAGAAGACGGTGCTGAACCGCCGCAGCACGCGGAACTTCAAAGATAAGCCCGTGCCGGAGAGCCTGATCCGCCGCGTCCTGGAGGCGGGGCGCTTCGCACCCAGCGCCGACAACTTTCAGCCGTGGAAGTTCATCGTCCTGACGGACAAGGCGCTGATGAAGGAGATCGACGACGGCGCCGAGCCGGTCATGAGGGCGCTGAGGGCGCGATATCAAGACCCGGAGGGGCTGAAGCAGTTTGTCGAGGGTGTCAAGGCAGGCGTCGTGCCGGCAACGATGTTCGACCCGCGCGTGATGCGCGCGCTGGGGTCAGTCGACCGGCCGTACCGTCCGATTCTGCTCGGCGCACCGGCAGTTGTCCTGATCCTTGAGGACGAACGGGCCGTGAGCGCGGGCGGGATACACACCGGCATCGCCGGCCAGAACATGACGCTGGTGGCGAACTCGCTCGGCCTAGGAGCGTGCTGGATCGGCTTCATCCTGTTTGTGGCTTCGATCCCAGGAATGAGAGAGAAGATGGGGATCGAGCCGCCATGGAAGCTGGTGTCGTCGTTGGCGATAGGGTACCCGAAGTTCCGTCAGGAGGGCATGGTACCGAGGGAGTACCGTCCGGTGACGTGGCTGCGGGACGGCACAGGCCCAGTGGAGGATTAGCGCACTCAGCAAGACCGATGACCATGCCAGGACCACAAACGCTCCGGTACCGCCTGGTCGCGCGCAACGACCAGCCAAACTCGCCTAACCCGATTCATCGCGACGACTACGCCCGCTCCCTCGGCTACCCCGGCGGGCTGGTCGCCGGCGTCACCCTCTACGCCTACGCCTGCGATGCCGCCGTCAGACTGATGGGCGGCGACTGGCTGGAGCACGGCTACGGCGACATTCGCTTCCACAAGCCCGTCTTCGACAGCGAAGAACTGACGATCACAGCGACGCCCGTTCAAGGCGCCCACTGGGAGGTCGAGCTTCTCTGCGATGGGTTGCGCGCCGAGGCGGTGGTCGGCCCCTACCGTGAAACGATCAGCGAGGACGGGCTCGAACGCGGCGGTGGGGCAGAGCCGGAGCTGTTGAAGAAGGACGTGTCGCTCAAAGGGAAGCTGCTACGCACGCCCGACGAACGAGGCCAGGACCGCGAGGGTCTTGACCGGTTCATCACCGACTCAGGCCTGGAAGGGATGCCGCTGGCAGATGAACTCCGATCGCGCGGCCTCATCTCGCCCAACCTCATTGCCGGAGCGCCGTTTCACCTGCTCTGGCGGACACACCCCTACGCTGTCGTCATCCACACGAGCAGCACGACCGAATGGGTAGGGCCGGCGCGACTGGGCGAGACGCTGTACACCTGGGGCATCGTCGAGGACGCGTTCGAAAAGAGAGGCCGCTTCTACATCACGCAGCGGGTCGTGACCATCGACGGCACCGGGAACAAGGTTGCGCGAATGCTTCACACCGGCACGTACGAGCCGACACCGTAGATACCGCTAGCGGAAGTTGTGGGCGGGCGGGCCAGTCTTCATCGTTTCTTCACCAGACAGGTCGAGGGAATCATGCCCATCCCACGCCAAGCGGGTTGAATTATAGTGTGGTGCGCTGGACGTGAAATTGAAATAGCGCGCTCGAAGGAGTTCTATCATGGCTCGAAGTATTAAGTTGCTGGTTTATCCCGTTAAAGACCTGGCTGCAGCCAAAGCGCTGTACAACAGAGTCCTGGGGGTGGAACCGTATGCCGATGCGCCCTACTACGTCGGCTATAGGGTCGATGGGCAGGAAATAGGATTAGACCCAAACGCCCGCAGTCAAGGCCCGATTGGCTACGTGGAGGTCAGCGACATTAAGGCCAGTCTCCAGACTCTGCTTGATGCGGGGGCTCAAGTGCACCAGGAAATCAGAGATGTGGGCGGCGGCATGCTGGTCGCCACCGTGAAAGATCCGGACGGCAACATTGTCGGCCTCAGACAGTTGCCTTGATCTCCGTCTCATCAGTCAGCGGTTGTTAGCGGAAGTTGTGGGCGGGCGGCGCAACGATTGAGGCTTCGACCTTTAACGGGCTGAACCGCTCGGCGACGACGTTCACGGTCCCTTCCCGCTTCTGAAGCTTGCCGCGCACAAGGACGAACGGCTCCGTCTTGATAATGCTCCGCGTGGACGCGTAGAGCTTCGGCTTCACCACCACGTTCGCCAGCCCGAACTCGTCCTCGATCAGCAGGAACACGAACCCCTTCGCGGTCATCGGGTGCTGGCGGCAGACGACGAGGCCCGCGATCTCGACCGTCGCGCCGTCAGGCAAACGCTCCAGGTGCCGCGTCGAGACTATCCCCTCGTGCAGGCCGCGTCGCGCGAAGGCGAGCGGATGGTGCTGCGGCGACAGGCCCAGGTTCTCGTACTCGGAGGCCATACGCTCCCAGGCTGTCATGTCCGCCAGCGACACCATGTCCTGCTCGATGGGCAGCGGCAGCGTCAGTTGACCATTTTTCGGACGCGTGATGAGGCCGGCTTCCCACATCGGCTCGCGGCGGTTGAGGGTCAGCGACTCGAAGGCGCCCACGGAGGCCAGGTTCTCGACAGCGGCCTGCGAGAGCTGAGTCCCATGCCTACCGGCAGGCAGGCGGTTCATCAGCTCCCAGATCGAGCCGTAGGGGCCGTTGAGCCTGCGTTCTTCTTCGACGGCCTGCGCCGGCTTCTCGCCGATGGCGCGCGTATAGCCGATGCCGATTCGCACGGCGTCGCCCTCCGGGCCGTCCTCGACTGTGCAGTGGGCGCCGCTGAGGTTGATATCCGGGTTGAGGATGCTCACGCCGTGGCGCTTGGCGTCGTTGGTGAAGACGTGCGGCGCGTAGAAGCCCATCGGTTGGGCATTGAAGAGGGCACAGTAGAACTCGGCCGGGTAGTACTTCTTGAGCCAGGACGACTGGTAGGCGAGGACGGCGAAGGCGGCGGAGTGGCTCTTGGGGAAGCCGAACTCCGCGAAACCCAGCAGCTTCTCGAACACCGTCTGCGCCGTCTTCTCGTCGACGCCGCGGGCGAGGGCGCCTTCGCGGAACTCCTGCCAGAAGCCCTGCATGGCCTCGCGCGACCGCTTGCGGCTAATCGCCCGGCGCAACGCCTCCGCCTGGCCGGCGCTGAAACCCGCCAGCGCCATCGCCACCTGAAGCACCTGGTCCTGGTAGATGATGACGCCCAGCGTCTCCTTGAGCGCCGGCTCCAGCGACGGATGCTCGTAGGTGACGGGCTCCTTGCCCTGCTTGCGCTTGACGAAGGGGTTCACGGCCTTGCCGACGATGGGGCCCGGCCGGACGATGGCGACCTCCTGCGTAAGGTCCTCCAGGGAGCGCGGCTGAGTGCGCGGCAGGAGCTGCATCTGGGCGCGGCTCTCGATCTGGAAGACGCCGATGGTGTCGCCGGCACAGATCATGTCGTAGACGGAGGCGTCGTTAAAGTCGATGCGACTGAGGTCGACGCAGTGGCCGCGACGCTCGGCGATGAGGTCGACGCACTCCTCGACCAGCGAGAGCATGCCGAGGGCGAGGAAGTCGATCTTTATCATACCGGCGTCGTCGACGGAATCCTTGTCCCACTGGCAGACGTAGCGACCCTCGATGCCGCCCCTTTCGATGGGCACGAGCTCGGCGACCGGCTTCGATGAGATGATCATGCCGCCGACGTGCTGGGAGAGGTGACGCGGCATGCCGTCGATCTCCATCGCCAGCGTCACGAGGTCGCGCCAGAGGACAGCGCCGGCCTTGTGGCGGAACTCCGGCAGCGACGCCATCTCCTCCGGCAGGTGGTGGGCGTGTCTGCCCTCGACGCGCTTCGCCAGTTTGTCCAGCTCCGCCTCGGGAATCCCCAACGCCTTGCCGACGTCGCGGACGGCGGAGCGCATCTTATAGCTGATGATCTCGCCGACCAGGGGCGCGTGGTCGGGGCCGAACTCGTTATGGACGCGCAGGATGAGGGCTTCGCGGATGTCGCGGGCGAAGTCGAGGTCGATGTCGGGAACCGATGTCCCTTCTTCGTTCAGGAAGCGGCCGAAGAAGAGGTTGTAGCGCAGGGGGTCGACGTGGGAGAGGCCGATGAGATAGCAGATGAGCGAGCTTACGGAGGAGCCGCGCCCGCGTCCAGGCGGCAGTCCGGCGAGAGCCCGTGGCGAGTCTCCACGCACCTTAGCCGCCTCCTCGCGCGCCATCTCCAGCAGCCGCCCGTAGACGAGGAAGAAGCCGGAGAGGCCGCGCTTGCGCACCATCGTCAGCTCTTCACGCAGGCGGGCGTCGACCTGAGGCGTGATGCGTCCGTAGCGTTCGCGGGCGGCCTCGTAACAGATGCGCTCGAGGTGTGAGTCAACGGTCTCGCCCTCGGGCACGGGGTAGTCCGGGAAATGGTAGCCGAGGTCGCGCGTGAGGTCGAAGCGGCAGCGTTCGGCGATGCGGATACTGTTGGCAAGGCCATCGGGATAGTCGGCGAAGAGGGAGGCCATTTCTTCGGGCGATTTCAGGTAGTACTCGGAGTTCTCGCGTCGCAACTGGTGCGAGGCGTCGAGGGTCGTGCGGTTGCGGATGGCGACCATGACGTCCTGGAGCCGGTGCCGCTCGCGCAGGTGGTAGTGGACGTTGTTGGTGGCGACGACGCCGAGTCCGAGTCGCTTGGCGAGGGAGGCGAGGGCCTGGTTGCGTTCGCGGTCGCCGAAGACGAGGTTGTTCTGAAGCTCGATGAAGAAGCTGTCACGTCCGAAGGCGTCGAGGTAGCGTTGGGCGGCGGCTTCCGCCTCGCGGTGGCGTCCGGCGGCGACAAGAGAGGGAATCTCGCCCTTCTTGCAGCCGGAGAGGGCGATGAGGCCTTCGCTGTGCTGGGCGAGAGTCGGGAAGTCGATTTCAGGCTCGCCGCGCTTGCCGTGAGTGTGGGCGTGAGTGAGGAGGAGGCAGAGGTTGGCGTAGCCCCGCGGCGACTCGCAAAGCAGGGTGACATGGAAGTTGTCCTGTAGCGTCAGCTCAGCGCCGGTGATGGGACGGACGCCGAAGGCTTTCGCGGTCTGGGCGAAGACCATGGAGCCGTAGAGACCGTCGTGGTCGGTGAGAGCGAGGGCGTCGTGGCCGAGGTCATGGGCGCGGAGCGTCAGCTCTTCGGGCGTCGATGCGCCTTCGCGGAGCGAGTAGCAGGAGTGACAGTGAAGTTCCACATATTTCATTGTCTTGATACCAGTCCGACAATTAGTTATACTACATTGTAATTAGTATTACCGGAGAGAAGATTATGGCTAGCAAAGTCTCCAAAAAGGGTGGAATCATCATCCCCAAGGAAATTCGAGAACGTTACAACCTTCGACCAGGCGACAAGATGGTGCTTGTCGATTTTGCCGGAAGGATTTCGATGATTCCCGCGATGAAGGACCCCATTCGCGAAATCCGGGGAATGCTTAAAGGCGGAGAGTCTTTGACCAAGGCCCTGCTTGAGGAACATCGCCAGGAGTTGCAGGAAGAAGAACGTCGCCTTGTTGGAGGCGGACGCCAGACGAAGAAGGCTTCCTGATATGCCTCGATATGTTTTCGATGCTTTCTCACTTCTTGCGCTCATCCAGGACGAGCCGGGAGCGCCCAAAATGCAGAAAATCCTGGACGGAGCTAACAAGGGAGAACATGAGCTATACATTTCGGTAGTCAATCTTGGCGAGGTTATATACGGCGTTTGGAGAAAAACTAATGCCAGCAATGCCGAAAGGGCTCTCGCCGCACTCGATCAACTGCCCATAGCAAGCGTTGACGTAGATCGCGCTCTCGTCTTCCGTGCCGTAGCACTCAAAGCTATGCATCGCTTGCATTATGCTGACTGCTTTGCGGCGGCGCTTGCCCAGCAGGAATCGGCTACCCTCGTTACCGGCGATCCTGATTTTCGCCAGGTTGAGGAGTTCATTCCTGTCGAATGGCTGCCGGTGACTTAGTAGCTCTGCTCGCACCATTGGCCTCGAATTAGGTCGTGGAAGACGACGAGCGGACGTCCATCCTCCAGTAGCAGCCGGTAGTACAGGCGCGACACCTCCTCGCGCCACCACTCGTCGTCGATGCGCCAGACATCCTCTATTCGCTCCACGGCCAGCTTCTGTCCGCCCAGCACAACAGCGATGGGCTCCCCTACTTCATTCGACGTCACGGTTAGCGGTCGCGGCTCGTTGAGGGGACTCAGACCATTTACGCTTCGTAGTCGATTAGGGCGTGACGCCTCTCCGGCAGTCGCGACCACGGCTCCACCTCCACCACTTTCGATACGAGGGGCTGTCCCCAGCGCGCTCGCAGTTGACGCACGGTCTCGCCGAGCTGCCGCCGCACACGCGCCTTCTCGGCGAACAGGGTCGACTGGTGGCCGCGCTCCTCGGTTATGCCCGACAGCTCTATAGTCAGCTCCTCGACGGGTGCGGGCAAAACGGCGCTGCCAAGGACGCTCTTCACGATGAACAGCATCCGCTCCCAGTCGGTGATGGCCTCGTGGAAGGTGAGGGTCTTCTCCCAGCTACGTCCGCCCCAGAGGGCAGCGCGAAGCCGGAGCCGGCGGGCGGCGCGACCCCGCAGTTGCCAGTGCAACCGCATCAGCAGGCGGCGGCAGGCCACGACGAGGGCTTCGACGCTGACGGCGGCGGAGGGGAAGCGCAGGGCCTCGCTCAGCACTTCGTCCTGGCGGCGCGGCTGCAAGGCCTCTTTATCGATGCCGCGGGCCAGCTCCCAAAGGCGCATTCCTTCAGCGCCGAACTGGGCTTGAAGCGGTCCGGGTGAGAGCGCGGCCAGTTCGCCGATGGTGTGCAGGCCGTAGAGGTCGAGGCGTCGCAGGGTATCGGGTGAAGCGGGCAGGAGGGAGACATCGAGCGGCTGGAGGAACTCGGCCTCTTTGCCCTCGGGCACGGTGCAGACCTGTCCGGGCTCGCTGGTGATGGCGGCCGCCCAGGCGACAAACTTCCCCTCGGCGATGCCGATGCCGGCGACAAGGCCCGTCGCTTCCTTTAGACGGCGCACGATCTGCTCTCCGAGGTCGAGTTCGTCTTCGTAGTGCTCAGCGAGGCCGCCGGCGTTGAGATAAGCGCGGCCGGAGGACGCCTGCTCTACCTCAGGGCTGAAGTCTTCGAGAGTCGTCAACATGGCATCGAAGACGTCGCTGTAGTGGGAGGGATGCGGCGGCAGGAAGACGGCCTCGCGGCAGAGGGCGAGGGCCTGGCGGAGCGGCATGCCGGCGCGGACCCCCTGGGCCTCGGCTTCAGGCGAGCAATCGAGCACGGCTTTGCGTTGATCCGGCGTCTCGCCAATGACGATTTGACGGCGGCGAAGGGAAGGGTCGCGCCTTCGCTCGACGGCGACGGGGAAGTGAGGGATGAGGACGCAGGCGGTTCGCATGGCTCTACTTCAATTATCGGCCTGGAACCTGCATGTTAGAACATGTGTACTATTTCTGTCAAGCCCGCACATTCTTCACGCATCCTTCATGGCAATAAGAAGCAGTCTCCATACGTCGGACATTTACGGGCAATATGATTGGTTATTCGGATGAAAGGGGAACGAAAATGTACGGAACAATAGCGCGATTTCGACTTAAGCCAGGTAAGGAGTCGGAGTTGAACCAGCTTCTGCAGGAGTTCGACCGGACAGAGATCCCGGGCGCCATCTCATCATACGTGTACCAGACGGACGACGACCCCAACGAGTACTACCTGGCAGTCGCCTTCGCCGACAAAGAACGCTATATGGCCAACGCCGACAGCCCAGAGCAGGATGCCCGCTATCAACGCATGCGGGAACTGCTAGAGGGCGACCCTGAGTGGCACGACGGCGAGATCGTGTACTCAGCGTCGTGGCGCCTGTTCGGCACAGGAGAGACAAAGGTCGCTTAGCGGCTTTCTGAGGATTTGCACACTCTTGCGGGACTCGGCGGTCTCGCGGGGGCTGACGGGGCCGTTCGGCTTTCCCGAACGGCCCCGGGAATGATTTCGATTTTCTTCCAGAAAGACGGCGCTGGGGCGGGACGTGGGAAAAAGGTCTGGCTCTAGCAAACGCGGCAGCTTCGACGCTCCTGCAATCGACCACAAAGTACCCAGCTTCGCCTTGACAAGCTTTTTCTCCTTTCTGTAAAGTTGATTCAGCTTTCAAGCTCAGCAGGGAGCCGGTCGAGCAAAAGCCGGCTCCTCTACTTGTGGAGGTGATCGGTGACTACTCCTGAGACGCCAAATCCGCCGGATGAGAACAGACCGCAGCCTCCCAGGAGCGGCCTTCCACCAGTAATGACGCAGGCTATCGTCGGCGTCGTTGCAGCGATCGCAGTCGTCGCCGCGGCTGCCGGCGTTAACCACGCCTGGCCGATCTTCGGGACTAACGGCGGCGGCGGCAATGGATCGGCGGCGGCAGTGCCTACGGCCGCTCCTTCCTATCTGACGATGGACCAATTCCTACAGTCTCAGCCGGTGCAGATGGATGTTGCCGACGCGCCGACGAAAGGCCCGGCGGATGCCAAGGTCACGGTCATCGAGTTCTCCGACTTCGAATGCCCGTACTGTGACAAGTTCGTAACCCAGACGCTGCCGAAGATCTTGGCTGATTACGGCGACAAGATCCTCTTCGCCTTCCGGAACTACCCGCTGCCGGCGAGCATGCACCCTTATGCGGAGAAGGCCGCCGAGGCGGGTGAATGCGCGAACGACCAGGGCGCCTTCTGGCAATTCCATGACCTGCTGTTCCAAAACCAATCGGCACTTACTGCCCTTATCCAGGCAGACGAGACGAACGGTGTGAACCAGGTCGTCGACAAGATGAAGGAGTATGCGACAACGCTTGGGCTCGACGCGACGCAGTTCAACTCGTGCCTCGACAATGGCACGGACGCGGCGAAGGTCACGTCAGATTCGCAAGCGATGACTGATGCATTGACGAAGGCAGGGGTATCCAGCTTTGGGACGCCCTCGTTCTTCATCAACGGCCGCTTCGTGAGCGGTGCCTACCCGTATGACCAGAACACGAGCGGCTATCAGGATGGCATGTTCACGTTCAAGCAGGCGATCGACGACGCCCTGGCGGGCAACTAGAACAAACTCATAAGCATCGGGCGGTCATTCGAGGGCGATTTCGCCACTCTTGCCGCCCGATTTCTTTAGCAATCGCGCGTCCGTCAATCCGGATACTTCGCTCAGCCGCTTTGCAATGTCGTAGGCGGTCAACGCGCCTCTTCGCCAGCCATCTCCTTGAGCAGTTCGCAGGCTTTCTTCGCGGCGCGAGCGCGGTGGCTGATCTGGTTCTTCTCGTCGAAGGTGAGTTCGGCCATGGTCTTGCCAAGCTCTGGAAGGTAGAAGATGGGATCGTAACCAAAGCCGTCGCTGCCACGGGGAGCGTTGCTGATCAGGCCGCGGCACTCGCCTTCGACGATGCGAATCTCGCCGTCGGGCTCGGCCAAGGCGACGACACAACGGAAGTGGGCTTCGCGCTCTTCGGCGGGCACTTCCTTCATCTCGGCGAGGACTAGCGCGACGCCCTCTTCGTCGGTCTGCCCGGATCCCGCGTAACGAGCGGAAAAGGGCCCCGGACGACCTCCTAGAGCGTTGACTTCCAGCCCGGAGTCGTCGCCGAGCGTAAGAAGACCGGAGGCGTCGGCGAAGGCGCGGGCCTTGATGCTCGCATTCGTGGCGTAGTCATCGCCCGTCTCTTCGACGGAAAGGGCGAGGCCGAGATCGGCGGGCGAGACGATCTCCCAGCCACAGCCGTCCAGGAGGGCTTCGTACTCCGCGAGCTTCCCGAGGTTGTTGGTAGCGATGAGGAGTCGCGGCAAAGCGGTAAGTCCCTCCGAAATCATGCTATCGAGAGCGAACGCCGGCTGTCAAACAACACAATGCTTCGGCTCCGAGTTGACAATTGACTCAATGGATACCTATGCTGGCGCCGCAACCCATTCCTAGCGCCGGGTACGATCCGGCAAGCCGCAAGAGGTGGCCAACATGTGTGAGTTCTGCACGCAACACGGCGAGGGCAAGAAGTGGTACCTGCAAGCCGAGAACTACATCCAGGAAGTCGCGAGCGAAGAGCGCCGTCAAATCCAGGATCAGTTCTCCCGCGACTACGAGAGCCTGTTGAGCGATGGAGTCGGCAAGCTCAGCCAGGCGCTGGTGGCCGACCCTGTCAAAGCGAAAGCCCTCTTTCCCATTGCTGTCGAGCGCCAGAAGAAGGTGCACTGGGGACAGGTGGTGCCGATCGAGGAGATCGAGCAGATACTGGACCTGCCGGTCGCGGTCGTGAGGGTGACCTGCGCCTGCCGGAGTACACTCAGGGGGTTCCGAGAGGCACGATACTGCTTTGGCGTGACGGCTATCGAGAACGCCGGACCCAGGACTTATCATCCAGATTTCTCGGGTGATCTGGAGACGCTCGACAAGGACGAGGCGAAGGCGGCCATCCACAAGCTGGACAAGATGGGCCTGGTCCACTCGGTCTGGACTTTCATATCGCCTCATATCGGCGGCATCTGCAACTGTTCGTCCAACGATTGCATCGCCCTGAAAAGCCGGAACCAGATGGGGCTTCAGACGCTGTTCAAGGCGGAGTACGTGGCGCAGATCGACCCGGAAACGTGCAACGGCTGTCGCAACTGCATGCGCCTCTGCAACTTCGGCGCGATCTCATATTCTCCGCATTCAAACAAATGCACGGTCAATCAGCTCCAATGCTTCGGCTGCGGCGTCTGCCGGTCGATCTGCCACAAGAAGTCGATCGCGCTCAGGGACAGAAACGCCATCCCGGTCTTGGCCAACGAATGGTGACCACAATGATTAGCATTACAATCGACGACGAGAAATGTACGTCGGCAAACGATTGCCGGATCTGTCTCGATGGCTGTCCGCAAGGCATATTTCAGATACGTCCCACCCACGGCCGGGCACCGGGCGTCGCTACGAAGGACTGGATCATTCGTCCGCTCTTCTTGAGCCTGTGCACGGCCTGCAACGTCTGCGACGAGATCTGTCCTCAGAAGGCGATCACCGTTAGCGTTAGCTAACCGGCGAGCGCGTGTCTGACGGCGCCGCTACCGGCACTTCAGGAGCGCGTTAGCGTAAGCGTCTCGCCGCGCATATCCGCGCCGCCCCTACTCGCTCTTCCGCTGCCCGCAACCGATATGTTAAGGTAGGAAAACAACATGTGCGGCAACGATCCGTTTGACATGCCGAGAAAGGCCAGCCTAAGCCCGCGAGATCATCGCGGGCGGGCGATTGGCGTCGCCTCCGCGCCCATCGTCTGACGAAGACTATCCCCTGAAGGAGGCATACCTCGGATGAAAGTCGAACTGTACGACACAACGCTCCGTGACGGCACACAGATGGAGGGCATCTCGCTGTCAGTCAAGGACAAGCTGAAGATCGCTCAGAAGCTAGACGAACTGGGCATACGCTACATCGAAGGCGGTTGGCCCGGGTCGAATCCCAAAGACGCTGAGTTCTTCGCCGCCGCGCGCAACCTTCGCCTTGAGAACGCCAAGATCGTCGCCTTTGGCAGCACACGACGCGCCGGGACCGCTGCACAGAAGGACGCCAACCTCCGCGCGCTGCTGCAGGCCGGGACGCCTGCCGTCACCATCGTCGGGAAGGCGAACGAAATCCACGTGCGCGACGTCCTGGAGACGACGCTGGAAGAAAACCTGGCGATGATCCGGGATTCCGTCGCTTACCTGAAATCGCACGGCGTCGCGGTCTTCTTCGATGCGGAGCACTTCTTCGACGGCTTCCAGGACAATCCGGATTACGCACTTGATTGCCTGCGTGCCGCAGCGGGCGCCGGGGCCGATTGTCTCGTCCTCTGCGACACGAACGGCGGCACGATCACCGGCAAGGTCGTCGAAGCCGTCGAGGCGGCGCGCGCGCTGAAGACGCCGTTGGGCATCCACGCCCATAATGATGCCGACCTCGCTGTCGCCAATACGCTCGCCGCCGTGGAAACCGGCGCGACACACGTCCAGGGCACCATCAACGGCTACGGCGAACGTTGCGGAAACGCCAACCTCGTCAGTGTTATCGCCAACTTGAAACTGAAGATGGGCATCGATTGCGTCAGCGACGACCAACTGGCGCATCTGGCGGAAGTCTCGCACTACGTCAGCGAAGTCGCGAACATGATGCCCAACCCGCAGGCGCCCTACGTCGGCGTCAGCGCCTTCACGCATAAGGGCGGGATGCACGTTGCAGCGGTTGTCAAGCATCAATCGAGCTACCAGCACGTCGACCCCGAGAGCGTCGGCAACGAAAAACGCGTCCTCATCTCCGAGCTGGCCGGCCAGCGCAACGTCGTCACCAAGCTGAAGGAACAGGGCTTCGCGTTTTCTCTGACCAACGACCAGGCGAAGCGGCTGCTCGAGCAGGTGAAAGTCATGGAGTCGCAGGGCTACCAGTACGAGGGCGCCGAGGCTTCCTTCGAGCTTCTGGCGCGCCGCAGCCTGCCCAACTATAAGGCGCCGTTCGAGTTGCGCGACTTCCTCGTCGTGGTGCGACGGCACAGCGACCCCGAACGCGGCGAGGCCGGCGAGATGCTGGCAGAGGCGGCCGTCAAGGTGCGCGTGGGCGAAGACACAATGCATACGGTCGCGGAGGGCGACGGCCCCGTGAACGCGCTCGACCTCGCAGTCCGTAAGGCGCTCACCGAGTTCCATCCGCACTTGCAGAGCGTGAAGCTCGTCGACTACAAGGTGCGTATCGTCGACAGCCCGTCGGGGACGGCGGCGATCACGCGCGTACTGCTGGAGTCGACTGACGGCGACCGCACGTGGACCACAGTCGGCTGCTCGGCAAACGTCATCGAAGCAAGCTGGCTGGCGCTTTCCGATAGTCTGGAGTGGTGGCTGACACACCAGGCACGCTGAATTCCAGATGAATATCCTGATGGTCTCCGCCCTCGACGTTTGGTCGCTGGCCGACGGCCGCGGCGCGCCGAGCCTTTATCGCACGCTCAAGGCGTATGGCGAACGGGGCCATCACGTGCACTACCTGGCGCCGGAGGTGGGAGCGAACCATTTCGGCGGTGTCGAAACCGCGGGGCCGCTTTCGCTGCCGGACATACCGAACGTCACGTTCACGCGTTTCTCGGTACCCAGCATCGGTCGCTGGCGGCTCCCCTGGCCGGCGCTCGCTCTGAAGGTGGACCAGAAGATGCGCTTCGCTACGGCGTTCCCGATCATCGCGGCACGGCAGGCTGAGGAGGTCCTGGGAGCTAAGCCCATCGATCTTCTTTACGCCTATGAGGTGCACGGCGCCCTGGCTGCGCGTGTCATTTGTCGCCGTCACAAGCTCCCGACGGTCTGCCGCTTTCAGGGAACCATCATGTACCCGACGCTCGACAAGCCGTTGGCGCGAGCGCGTCGCTACGAGGAGGCGCTGGCGCTGCGGACGCCGGCGGACCTTTACATCATGACGAACGACGGCACTCGTGGCGACGAAGTGCTCGCGCGCCTCAACCCGCAGTCGCAGGGACGGGTTCGCTTCTGGCGAAACGGGCTGGACATGGAACGCCTGAAGCCGGCGACGCCGCGAGAGACGGCCGCCGCGCGCGAAGAGCTGGGTGTTCCCGGTGACCGCTTCTTGATGACGACTGCATGCGTCCTGTTGCCGTGGAAACACGTTGATCGCGCCGTTCGCGCGCTGGCCCTGCTCCGACGTGACCTGCCACAGGCGCAGCTAATCGTCCTCGGGGAAGGCGAGGAGCGGGCGAATCTCGAAGCGCTAGCGCGCGATCTGGGTGTCAGGGATAGCGTTCGGTTCGAAGGTTCGGTGCCGCAGGCGGACGTCCTTCGCTACCTCTGGGCAGCCGATGTCTTCCTCTCCCTGAACGACCTGTCGAACGTCGGCAATCCATTGCTCGAAGCGATGACCTGCGGCAAGCCGATCGTGACAATCGACAACGGGACGACAGGTGAACTGGTTCGCGACGGCGAGACCGGCCTGCTGCTTCCTTCGGGAGACGCCCGGCTTGTCGCCGACGCGGTCCTACGCCTGGCGCGCGAGAAAACGCTGCGGCAGCGCGTCGCCAAAGGAGCGCGGGCGTATGCGACGGCCAACTTCTGGACCTGGGAGCAGCGGCTGGACGCGGAGATGCAAGAGGTCGAGCGGCTCGTAGCGTCAGCCTCCCATGCGTGACTTCGCCGCTTGACCCTCGTACACTAAGGGCATGACCCGACACGGCGCCTCAGCCATCCTCAAGTCGCTGCCGGATATTAACTTAGTCTTCATCACATACGTGGCGGGCTACCTGCTGGCGTTCGTCCTCCAGGTGCTTGTGGCGCGCGGGCTCGGCACCAGCGGACGCGGCACTTACGAGATACTGCTCCTGAGTATTTCGCTGACGCAGGCCGTGCTGAGCATGGGTGTCGGCGTTGCCAGCCTCTACTATATCGGCAAGGGGACCTATCCAGTACGCGACCTCCTTTCGAACACGCAGTTCGTAGTCCTTGCTTCGGTCCTGCTGAGCGCGCTGTTCGTACTGGTCGCGATTCCAACGTTCGGTGGTCATTTGCTTTCAAAGGGGGCGCCCTACTGGATCGTCGTGTTCGGGCTGCCGCTGCTGCTGGACTTCAACCTCCTCGTCGCGTTCCTCCAGGCGCAGAACCGTTTCCTGGCGATGAACGCAGCGACACTCGCTCAGCCCGTCGTCATGGTCGCCCTGCTCGTCGGCGGCGTGCTCGCCGGCGGCTTGACGACGACGAACGTCTTTGTCTTCTGGGCGATCTCGCTGTTCGCAGCCGTACTGCTCGCGTTGTCGCTGCTGGGGTTGCGCAACATTCACCTGCCGACGGTGCTGCGGCCGCGCTGGCCGGTCCTGAGGGCGCAGGTGACGTTCGGGCTGCAAGGTCAGGCCGGGAACATCCTCCAGCTCCTGAACTACCGGCTGGACAAGTACATCGCGCTGGCTTTTGTCGGCACGTCAGGCGTTGGTATCTACGCCGTGGCCGTCGGGATCAGCGAGAGCATCTGGTTCATCTCGAACGCGGTTTCCGTCGTGCTGCTGCCGCGCCTGACGCGCGCGCCGACGGAAGAGGCGGCCGGCCTGACGCCGCTGTTCTGTCGACACACCGTCTTCCTCAGCGCGCTCGCCGCGATTGCCGCCGGAGCCCTTTCGCCGCTGCTGCTGCCGCCCATCTTCGGTCACGAGTATTCCCCGGCGGTTGCGGCTGTTTGGTGGCTGCTGCCGGGGACCGTCGCTCTGGCCGGGACGAAGGTGCTTTCAGCCTACATCTTCAGCCGCGGGAAGCCGCTGATAAACAGCTACATCACCCTTGTCAGTCTGGTTGTCACCGTCGCCGCAGACCTGGCGCTGATTCCCGTCTTCGGCGTTCCCGGCGCGGCCGCCGCCTCGTCGCTGGCATACAGCGCATCCTTCGTTATTAGCCTGGGCGTGTACGCGCGGCTTTCCGGACAACATTGGTGGGGCGCCATCGCGATTAACGGCGCGGACTTGCGTCTGTATCTGCTGGCCGCGCGCTTCGCCTTGACGCGCAGGAGCCTGGCCCCACCCTCTACTTCCGATGCAGAGGGAGAAGCATGAGCGAGAACGTCGCGCCGCTGCGATTATGCGTCCTGGGCGATCTGGAGAGCATCCACACGCGACGCTGGCTGCACCCGTTTATCGGGCGCGGGCACGACGTTCACTTTATCTCCTACTATCGACCGAAGATCGAGCCGCAGGGTCTCCACCTACACGTCCTCGATGACCGGCCGCGAAGGGCAAACGCTCCGGAGGCCGCTTCCTCAGGGACGGCATCGAAAGTGCCGCCGAACCTCCTTCGCATCGCGAACGCGCTGCGTTATCGACGCCGTGGGCTGCGTCGGGTGCTGGAGGAGGTGAAGCCGGACATCCTTCACGCCCACTACGTTGTCGAGTACGGGTTCTTTGCGGCGAGCGCCGGGTTTCATCCGCTCGTTGTCAGCGCTTGGGGTTCCGACATCCTCGTCGCGGCCAATGCGTCACGCCTGGCCCGGCTGGTCACGCGCTACACGCTGCGTCGCACAGACCTCGTTACTTCGAACAACGAGCACATGAGCGAGAGCATTCGCGCGCTGGGAGTGCCGGCGGAGTGCGTGACGACGATAGTCTTCGGCACCGACGCTTTCTTCCTCGAGCGGGCTGAGGCGAGCGTCAACAGGCTCTCGTCGCAAGCAGGCCCGCCGACGATAATCAGCACGCGGTCACTGGACTCCTCGCTTTACAATCTGGACCTCGTGTTGCGGGCAGTCGCGTCGCTCGTTTCGAAAGTACCGGACGCGCAGCTGCTGATTGCTGGAACAGGACGCCTGCGGCCGAAGCTGGAGGCCCTGGCCCGGGACCTGGGCCTGGATAGGAACGTCCGGTTCGTCGGCTGGCTGGACAACACCACATTGCGGGACGCCTTTCTCCGCTCGCACGTCTATGTCTCGGTGCCGGACTCCGACGCCACCTCGGTCTCCACTCTGTCGGCGATGGCTGCAGGCTGTTTTCCAGTTGTCTCCGATCTCCCGACGCAGCGGGAATGGATCGACGACGGCGTGAACGGTCTTCTGACATCACCCAAGAACGCGAGCGCGCTGTCGGACGGCCTGTACCAGGCGCTCACAAGAGCCGAGCTACGGCGAGAGGCGGCGGACTATAACCGCGAACTAATCGAAGCGCGCGGGCTCTGGGAGAATAACTTCCCGATAATGGAGGCGTGGTACCGGCGCTTGGCCGCAAGGAGCGAAGGGTAGTGCGGCTCTGCTACCTGGCCGATGCGCCGTACATCCACACACGCCGCTGGGTTGACCACTTTGTGGCCCGGGGCGACGAGGTCCACGTGATCACCTTCCGTCCCGCCGATATCGCGGGCGCGCAGGTCCACTACATCGACGGCTTCGAGCGGCTGGGTAAGCTGCGGTATCTTATCCACGACCGTCGCGTCAGCCGTCTCGTTCATTCACTGGCGCCGGACCTGGTCCACGCGCTGCATCTGACAAGCTACGGATTCCTCGCTGCTCGCGCCGGCGTTCATCCGCTTGTTGTCTCGGTCTGGGGCACCGACGTCCTTGAGGCGCCGACGCTCACACCGTTTCATCGCTGGATCACGCGCTACGCGCTGGCACGCGCCGACCGGGTGACCGCGACGGGAGTGCGCCTCGCGGAAGTGACGCTCAAGTACGTGCCGCCCAACAGGGACGTATCCGTAGTCCCCTACGGCGTCGACCTCGACCGGTTTAGGCCGCAGCAGCGTCCCGTCCACGACGAACTGGTGGTGGGAAGCGTCGGAAGACTGGCGCCGGAGAAGGGGCTCAAGTACCTGCTGGAAGCGATGGCGAACGTCGTCCGAGAGGCGCCCAATACGACGGTGCTGCTGGCGGGCGGCGGGCCGGAGCGGGGCGCGTTGGAGCGTCAGGCGAAGCGGCTGGGACTGGCGGTCCGCGTCGAATTCACAGGCGAGCTTTCGCATGACCAGGTTCCGGAAGCGCTGGCGCGGATGGACGTCTTCGTCATGCCATCGACCTGGGAGGGCTTCGGCGTATCGGCAATAGAGGCGGCGGCGATGGAGCTGCCGGTCGTAGCGTCGAACATCCACGGGATACCGGATGTCGTGGAAGACGGCGTGACGGGGATACTGGTGCCGCCGAAGGACGTGCACGCGCTCTCGGAGGCGATCCTACGTCTGCTGCGCGACCCCGAAGAGCGAAGCCGGATGGGCCGCGCAGGGCACGCGCTGGTGTCGGAGCGCTACTCGTGGGCGGAGAACGCCCGCCAGATGGAGGGCCTCTACGCGGAGTTGACGTCGTAGAGAGCCGGAGACAGGTCTCGCAACCAGCGCCGTTTCGGCTGCCGCGCCGGCGAGACAGATCTCGTCATCCCACATCCCGCCCCAGGACTGCCCGCCGCGAAGAGGACGAAGCTTTCCCCGCGGGCGGGGCCGTTCGGCTTTCCCGAACGGCCCCGGAACAACGCCGCTTGCAAGTCTTACTCTCATGCTTGCAGTCAGGCTTCACTACGGGCAGCCCCGGGGACTCATTCGTCCTCTTCGGGGCAAACGGTGCTAGGGCGGGACGTGGGACAAAAGAGGTCTTCTTCGAAAGCGGCAGCGGCCGGGCCATCGCCTTGATCCACCTTCTGACCCCATGCTAATCTGCTAACGCCCTCGCTGGGAGGAAGCTGGAGTGGTTCGCGAAGCACGATAGCGAGGCTTGGCCGCCTCCGGGGGCCCTGCCCGCCTTGGAGGGACACCCCCAAACAATGACGAACGGCACGCAGCCTCTTGTCTCAGTGCTTGTCCCCATGCGCAACGAGGAGCGCTACATCGGGGACTGCCTGCGAAGCCTCGCCGCGCAGGACTATCCCCACGACCGCTTCGAAGTGCTCGTCATCGACGGCGAATCTTCCGATGACTCTCCGGACATTGCCCAACGCTTTGCTGCCGATAGCGATATCGACGTCCGCCTGTTCGAAAATCCCGCCCTCAAGACGGCGCATGGCTTTAACATCGGCCTTGATGCGGCTCGCGGTGAAGTCATCGTCCGCGTGGATGCCCATGCCGAGGTAGCGCCGGACTTCCTCACCGAGAGCGTTGCCGCCCTGAGAGAGACCGACGCGGACGCGGCGGGCGGACCGATCAAAAGCGTCGCCGAGGGGCTCGTCGGAGAGGCGATAGCGCTTGCGATGTCGTCGCCGTTCGGGATCGGCAACGCGGCTTTCCGCTACAGCCAAGAGCCGCAGTATACCGATACAGTAGCCTTTGCGGCCTACCGACGCGACGTCTTCGAACGCATCGGCAGCTTTGCGGAGGACATCGACTTCGGTGAGGACGACGAGCTCAACTACCGGCTGCGTGAGGCCGGCGGCAAGATCTTTCTGACGCCGAAGATTCGTTCCATCTACCACACACGCTCATCACTGCCCGCGCTCTTCCGCCAGTATCGTGCTTATGGGCGGGCCAAGGTGAAAGTACTGCGGCGACATCCGGCTCAGGGACGGCTACGGCAGTTCGTTCCGGCCGCGTTCGTCGGTTCCTCCGCTGGATTGTGGCTGGCTTCGCGCGTGTTGCGCGCATACCGCCCGCTGTTGAAGCTTGTTCTTGGACTGTACCTGTTAGCAGCTCTCGCCGCATCGTTCCAAATCGCCTCGACGAAAGGATGGCGCTATCTGCCGGTCCTGCCGCTCGCCTTTGCCTGCCTGCATGTGTCCTACGGACTCGGCTTCCTGGAAAGCCTGGCGAGAAATCTCGATGGACAAGGGCCTACATCAGATCCCGGATGGGAGGAGACCATATGATCGGACAGACCGATACCACCGCCAGGCAACCGCTTCCGCCGCTGCCCTTCTGCCGTCCTGATATAACTGAGGATGAGATAGCAGAGGTCGTTGATACCATCCGTTCCGGCTGGCTCACCACGGGCCCAAAGACACAGCTTTTTGAGGAGCGGTTCCGGGAATACGTCGGCTCCAAGCACGCCGTCGCTGTCAGCTCCTGCACGGCAGGTCTACACCTTATGTTGATGGCGGCAGGAATCGGTGAGGGCGACGAAGTAATCACGACGCCGCTTACCTTCTGCGCCACCGTCAATACCATCCTGCTCCAGCGCGCCAAGCCCGTCCTCGCCGACATCTGCCTCGATGACTACAACATCGACCCGGAGCAGGTGGAATCGAAGGTGACACCGCGCACGAAGGCGATTATGGCGGTGCATTATGGCGGCCAGCCTTGCCGGATGGACGAGCTGGCAACCATTGCGCGAAAGCACAACCTGCTCCTGCTGGAAGACGCCGCCCACGCTACCGGCGCGTCCTACCGCGGCAAGATGATCGGAACAGTCGGCGATGCCGCCGCTTTCAGCTTCTACGTTATCAAGAACATGACCACAGGCGAAGGCGGCATGGTGGCGACTAATAACGACGAGATTGAAGACAAAGTCCGTTTGCTTCGCCTCCACGGAATGAGCCACGACGCCTGGAAGCGCTACGATGCGAAAGGCTCCTGGTACTACGAGGTCCTCGCTTGCGGCCTCAACTACAAGATGACCGACGTGCAGTCATCGCTGGGGCTGCACCAACTCGCACGCCTGGACGGGTTCATCGAACGGCGAACGGAGATCGTCGAGGACTACAAGCGACGCCTGGGCCATCTACCGGAGTTGGTGCTGCCGAAGGCGCGGCCCGAGGTACATCACGCCTGGCACCTCTTCCCGGTCTGGGTACAGGCGAGTTCGGGAATCGGACGCGACGCGCTGATCGAGGAACTCAAAGCCAAGGGGATCGGGACTTCGGTGCACTTCATACCGATTCACTACCACCCCTACTATCAGCAGACGCTGGGGGTAAAGCCAGGCGACTTCCCCAACACGGATAAGCTGTTCGCAGGGTTGCTATCGCTGCCGCTCTTCCCGAAAATGACGAACGAGGACGTCGCACGCGTGAGCGATGCAGTCGAGGAGATCATTGTCAGCCACCGACGCTAAGCTCGGCTTCGACAAAGCAGAGCTGTTCGACCGGATCGCGGCCACGCTCGGCGTCGCCGTGCTAAGCCCTCTCATAGCGCTCATCGCCCTGCTCGTGAAGCTCGATTCGCCGGGGCCGGTCTTCTTCAAGCAGAAGCGGATCGGTCTGAAAGAGACGCAGTTCACCACCTACAAGTTCCGCACCATGAAGGAAAATGCGCACAAGGAATGGCATCCGCCGCAAAGGGTGAACGACTTCTCGACGTTTGTGTTCCACTCCATCTGGCCGGATAAGCGGATCACGCGACTGGGTCAGATCCTGCGTACCAGCAGCCTCGACGAGCTGCCGCAACTGTTCAACGTTGTGCGTGGCGACATGCGACTCGTCGGGCCGCGACCGGATGAGCCGTACCTCGTCGAGCAGTACGCTCCGGAGTTCCATCGCCGCCATGACGTGAAGCCGGGAATCACCGGGCTGGCGCAAGTGAACGGCCGCTCAGATTTGACCTACTCTCAAATGATGGCGTACGATTTGAACTACGTCGACAATCACTCCCTCCGCCGGGACCTTTCCATTCTCGCCCGAACCCTGGCGGTGGTGATGCGCAAGGAAGGAGCCCGCTAACGCCTAGCCTGCAAGAGAGGCAAGAGAGGCCCCTCGCCCCCTGAGAGGCGCCGGCTAGATGACAATGCTTCCTTCAAACCAGCTCCGACTGTTCGTTCGCGCCCTGCCGGCCCTGGCCGTCGACTTCGTCATTGTCATTCTCAGCTACGCTGCCGCCCTTCTCCTCCGCTTCGACGCTCATGTCCCCGGTGAGTCCTGGCACTGGTTGCTCTGGGCCGTGCCCATCATCGCCGTTGCCTACGTGCTGGCGAACATGGTTTTTGGCGTCTACCGGACGGCTTGGAAGTACGGCAGCATCATGGATGCCTTCTACCTGGGGCTAGCCGTTACGCTCGTCACGCTGGCCGTCTTCGGCGTCAACGCCATGCTCGGACACCGTCCGCTGCCGTTAAGCGTCAACCTCATCGCCGGCGCCATCATCCTACTCGGAATGGGGCTGGTGAAGTTGGCGCCGCGGCTCCTTGTGGGCAACGCGACTCCCCTTCGCGGCTGGGGCAGCAAACCCGCTCAGCTAGTTCTGATCGTCGGCGCCGGAAGCACAGGACAACTCCTGGCGAACGAACTCTTGATGAATCGACAGTGGCAATACAGGCCCCTCGGGTTCGTCGACGACGATGAGCGCAAGCTGCACACACGAATTCACAGCGTGCCCGTCCTGGGGAACCGCTACGATATCCCATCGCTCGTGCAGAAGCACAATGTTGACGTCGTCGCTCTGGCGATACCATCGGCCAGCGGCGCCAGCATCCACGAGTTGCTCGCTATTTGCGAATCGAGCCACGTGCCGGTGCGCATCGTGCCGGGAATGGACGCGATTGTCAGCGGCAAGGCAAAAGCCGGCGAGATGCGCGAGATCACGATTGAGGACCTCATCGAACGCGACCCCGTGAACATCGACAAGGAGGCCTGCGCCACAATGATTGCCGGCCGCTCCGTCCTGATTACGGGCGCTGCGGGGTCTATCGGCGCGGAACTGGCGCGGCAGGTCCTGGCCTTCGGGCCGGCCAGCCTCCACCTCTTCGATGCGAACGAAGGCGGTCTCCATGAGCTTCGCGTCGAGCTGAGCCAGCGTTCGGAGGACTGTCTGATCAGGCCATGGATGGGAAGCATAGGTGACCGTAACAAGGTCTTTCAGGCCTTCGAGAGCGCCAGGCCAAGCGTTGTTTTCCATTCCGCCGCTTATAAGCACGTTCCGCTGCTGGAGGAGAACCCCGACCAGGGCTTCTTCGTCAACGTCATTGGGACGCTGAACGTCCTTCAGGCGGCGAACCAGGTGGGCACCGAGAAGGTCGTCTACCTTTCGAGCCACGCGGCGATGAACCCTTCCAGCGTGATGGGCGCGACGAAACGGATCGGCGAACTGCTCGTGCGTTCGCTGGGCAAGCCGGGAACGACCTTCGCCGCCGTCAGGCTCGCCAACGTCATCGACAGCCGCGGCGGCGTCGTCAGCACGTTCTGGCGGCAGATCCAGAAGGGCGGCCCCATTTCCGTCACCCATCCCGACGTCGCGCGCTATTTTCTGACTGTGCATGAGGTCGCCAAGCTGATCATCGAGGTCGCCATCGTCGCTGAGCCGGGCGGCATCTACGTGCTGGACGTGGGCGATGAGATAAAGATCGCCGACCTGGCGGAGCGCATGATCCGCGCCAAGGGCATGGAGCCCGGCCGGGAGGTGGAGATCATCTTCACAGGCCTGCGACCCGGCGAGAAGCTGCGCGACGACCTTCTGGGCGAAGGCGAAGAGCTGGGCGAGACCGCTCACCCGAAGGTTTTCCGCGCCCGCGGGCCGGCTGCCTGCCCTCCTGACGATCTGCTGCGTCAGATCAGGGAGATGGAAATGAGCCTGCACAGAACGCCGGAAGGTGCGGCGGCGCAACTGCACGAGCTGGCGCGATTCGATCTCGCGCAGAGCAAACCGGAGGCACGCACCTCGCCCGGCAGTCCCAACTAGGTCTCGCCGTGAAGATCGTCTCCATAGTGGGCGCGCGACCGCAGTTTATCAAGGCTGCGGCCTTGTCGCGGGTGCTTCGCAGCCAGCACGACGAAGTCCTCGTCCACACCGGACAGCACTACGACCCTCAGCTCTCTGACGTCTTCTTCAACGAACTCGACATTCCGGCTCCTGACTACAATCTGGGCGTCGGCTCAGACAGCCACGCACGCCAGATCGCGCGGATGCTCGAGGGCATCGAAAAGGTGCTCCTCAAAGAGCGGCCGCATCAAGTGCTCGTCTACGGCGACACGAACTCCACGCTGGCCGGCGCGCTTGCCGCCGCCAAGCTCGGGCTGCCCCTGGCGCACGTTGAGGCCGGCCTGCGCAGCTTCGACCGGACAATGCCCGAGGAGCTGAACCGGGTCCTCACCGACCATTGCGCCAACCTGCTACTCTGTCCCAGCGCTCTCGCCGTGACCAACCTGGCCGCGGAGGGAATAACCGATGGCGTTCACCTAGTCGGGGACGTGATGTACGACTCGCTGCTCCGGCATGTGCAGAGCGGGCATCTCGATGAAGCGGGACTTGTCAGGTGGAACGTGTCGCCCCGCGGATACGCCCTTGCCACCGTCCATCGCGCCGCCAACACCGACGATCCGGCCCGGCTGTCGTCCATCCTTCAGGCACTGGGAAAGCTTCCGGAGCCGGTCGTCTTTCCGGTCCACCCGAGGACGCGGAAGGCGATGGCAGACGCCGGGATCGAAGCGCCCGAGAACGTCCGGCTGATCGAACCGCTTGGCTATGACGACATGCTGCTGCTCGAGAGCGCCGCCGCCTGCATTCTCACGGACTCAGGCGGCGTGCAGAAAGAGGCCTTTTTCTTCGGCGTTCCGTGCGTTACGCTGAGGGACGAAACCGAATGGCCGGAGACGGTCGAATGCGGCTGGAACATTTTGGCTGGCTGCGACATGGACCGAATCGTCGCGGCGGCCGGGCGTCCGTTGCCGCAGCGAGAGCGGCCGCTCCTCTTCGGCGACGGGCACGCGGCGGAGAAGATCGTAGATGTCCTCGAAGGTGACAATCCACCCAACCGCTGAGGTCTCGCCTGAAGCGACGATAGGCGACGGCACACACATCTGGAGCGGCGTCCAGGTCCGGGAGGGCGCGGCCATCGGCAGGGACTGCAACGTCGGCAAAGACGTCTACATCGATAAGGGCGTGGTCATCGGCGACAAGGTGAAGATCCAGAACCGCGCCTCGCTCTATCGGGGACTGACCGTCGAGGAAGGCGTCTTCATCGGCCCGCACGTCGCCTTCACCAACGACCGCTATCCACGCAGTATCACGCCAGACGGCCGAATGCAGGGCGACGACGACTGGCGGTCTGAAGCGACGCTGGTGTGTCACGGGGCGTCCATCGGCGCCGGCGCGGTCATCGCCCCCGGCGTGACGATCGGGCGCTGGGCCATGGTGGGCGCCGGCTCCGTCGTTACGCACGACGTCCCCGATCAGGCGTTGGTGAAGGGCAACCCTGGGCGCGTGGCCGGCTATGTCTGTAAGTGCGGCAAGCCTCTACACCTCGACGTATCGAGGCGCGACAAGTGGGACTGCCCGGCCTGCGGCGCGACCTACACTCTTCTGGTAGCCGGAATCGAGCAAGAATGATCCCCATCGCCAGGCCCATCATCGGCGACCAGGAAGAGGCGGCGGTGCTGGCCACGCTATACTCGGGACGCCTGGTGCAAGGGAAGCGCGTCCGCGAGTTGGAGGAGGCGTTCGGGGCCTTCTGCGGCGTGAGGGAGGCGGTCGCCGTGTCGTCGGGTACGGCGGCGCTGATGACCGCGCTGACGGTGCACGGTCTCGGCCCCGGCGACGAGGTCATAACAACGCCCTTCACTTTTGCCGCAACAGCGAATGCGGTGCTGTTCACCGGCGCCCGACCCGTATTCGTCGACGTCAGAGCGGATGACTTCAACATCGACCCATCGCTCATCGAGGCTAAGATAACCCCGAGGACGCGCGCTATCCTGCCGGTACACCTGTTCGGACAATTGTGCGACATGGCAAAGATCATGTCTATCGCGAACGGCCACGGACTCCTCGTCATCGAGGACGCGGCGCAGGCGCACGGCGCCACGTTCGAGGGCAAGACGGCGGGAAGCTTCGGCACCGGCTGCTTCTCCTTCTACGCTACGAAGAACATGACGACAGGCGAGGGCGGCATGATAACAACGAACGATCCCGCCATCGCCGAGAAAGCGCGCCTGTTCCGGGCACACGGAGAGTCGACGCGCTATCTGTCGGAAAGCCTGGGCTACAACTTCCGGATGACCGAGATGGAGGCGGCGCTGGGCAAGGTACAATTACGGCGCTGCCGAGCGCAACGAACAGCGTCGCGCAAACGCCGCTTATCTGACTGCGCACTTCGCGGCATCATCCCGCCGAAGGAGATGCTGGACTGCCGTCACGTCTATCACCAGTACACGATCCGCGTGCCTTCGCCGGATGGCGTCGGCAAGAGCGGGACGACGCTGATGGCGAAGCTGACGAAGGCTAGGCATCGAGACGAAGGTTTTCTATCCGGTGCCGCTGTACCGCCAGCCGCTGTACGCGAAGATGGGCTACGGCGAGAACCTGCCGGTCGTCGAGCAGCTTAGCCGCGAGGTGCTCTCGCTGCCGGTGCATCCGGCGCTGAGCCGGGCGGACCTGGAGACGATTGTCGAGGCAGTCAACGACGCGATGGAGCAACTCGGCTCGATGACCGACAAGCGGAAGCTGCGCGCGGGCGTCATTGGCCTGGGTTCGATGGGGTCGAATCACGCGCGGGTCTACGACGAGATCGAGGGCGTCGACCTGGTCAGCGGTCGCCGACACGTCGCCGGAGCGGCTGGCATCGGTTCCCTGCGCGGCCTACGACGATTACCGGAGGATTCTCGACGAAGAGCGGCTCGACCTAGTTTCAATATGCGTACCGACGCTGCTGCACCGCGAGGTCGCGCTCGCCGCCATTGAGAAGGGCGTCGCGCTGCTGGTCGAGAAGCCGATTGCTGCGACGCTTTCGGATGGTCAGGCAATGGCAGAGGCGGCGCAAGCGGCAGGCGTGCCGCTGATGGTTGGGCACGTGGAGCGATTCAATCCCGCCATTCTCAAGGTGAAAGAGCTTCTCGAGGCCGGCGAGCTGGGACACGTCTACCAGCTGTATGCGCGACGCATCGGGCCGTTCCCGCAGCGAGTCCGCGACGTCGGCGTCGTTCACGATCTGGCGCCGCACGATATCGACGTGATGCGCTTCCTCCTGCAATCCACGGTCGAGAGCGTGTATGCGGAGACGTTGCGGGGTATCGCGACCGAACACGAGGAATGCTCTGGGGCGTATTGCGATTCGAAAACGGCGCGGTCGGCGTCCTCGACGTCAACTGGCTGACGCCGCTGAAGGTGCGGCGGCTATCGCTGCTCGGCGAGAAAGGGCTGCTGGAGGCCGACTACATATCGCAGGAGCTGACACTGTACCGGAAGGAAACGGGGGACGCCGTTGGCCGGGCGATAGCGGTCCAGAAGGCGGAGCCGCTGCGATTGGAACTGGAGGCGTTTGTCGATGCCGTGCGCCGCGCGTCGCGCGCCGGTAACGGCGGCTGATGGGCTTGCCGCCCTGGAGATCGCATCCCTGCTCGTCGAATCGGCGCAGGGCGGGCGGGCGCTATCTGCGTCGAGGAGGCCCGCATGAACGACGCATTCTCCGTCTGCGTCGTCGGGCTGGGGCGCATCGGCCTGCCGCTGGCGGTGCAATGCGCTTCGAAGAGGCTTCGCGTTACCGGCTGCGACATCAACGGGAACCTCGTTCAAACCATCAACGCCGGGGAGTGCCCGTATCCGGACGAAGAGGGCCTCGCCGAGAAGCTGCGCGCCGCCCATGACGCCCGGCTCTTTGGCGCCACCACGGATACTGCCGCCGCTGTTCGCCAGAGCAACGTTGTCATCATTGTCGTGCCGGTAGGGCTGACGGCCGACAAGCGAGCGAACTTCGCTGCCCTCGATGACGCCGCCCGCGCCGTCGCCAAGGGCCTTCGGCGGCAGGCGCTTGTCGTGCTGGAGACGACGGTGCCGCTGGGGACGACGCGACGGCGCCTCGGCAGGGCGCTCGAGTCGTCGGGGTTGCGAACGGGACAGGACTTCCATCTGGCTTACAGCCCGGAGCGCGTGTTTGTCGGACGGGTGCTGACCGACCTGCGGCGGTACCCGAAAGTCATCGGCGGTGTCGATTCGGAGAGTACGCGAGTAGCGGCGGCATTTTATGAGAGCGCCCTCGACGCGCCGGTCCTGACCGTCGCGAACTGCGAGACGGCGGAACTGGTGAAGCTGGCGGAGACGACCTACCGCGACGTCAACATCGCCCTCGCCAACGAGTTCGCGCAGGCCGCCAGCGATTTCGGCATCGATGTGACGGAGGCGATTGCCGCCGCCAACACGCAGCCGTTTTCGCACATCCACCAGCCGGGCGTCGGCGTCGGCGGGCATTGCATACCCGTCTATCCACGCTTCCTCCTCGAAGGCGCGGGTGCGATTGCCGGAAGCCGCGCGCGAAATAAACGATGGGATGGCGGCATATGCCGTCGAGAGGCTTTCGGAGGCAATAGGCGGACTGGCGGGCAAGACGGTCGTCATCCTGGGGTTGTCGTACCGGGCGGACATAAGGAGGCAGCGTTTCCAGCGCCTTCCTCCTGGCAGGAGCTGAGGTCGCGAGGCGCGCGGACTTCGTTCATGATCCCGATTTCACGGCCAAAGAGATCGAAGCCCTCGGATTGACGCCCGCGGAACACGTTCCAACCGCTGCCAGCGCCGTTGTCGTCCAAGCCTGGCATGCCGAGTATCACACCCTCGACCTTTCAGCCTTTGCCGGCTGCGAGGCAGTGCTGGACGGCCGAAATGCGCTGTCCAGGGAGAGCGTCGAGGCACTGGGGATGCGCTACCTTGGCATCGGGCGTTAGCGCCGAATGACCCAGAAGAGAATCAGCCGCAACGAACGTCTGCAACGCGCACGAGAGCACCTGCGCCGCGCCGATCCTGTCTTCGCCCAACTAATCGATAGGTTCCCTGATTACGATCCGCGAGGGTGGATGCACGAGTTGCCGCCGATGGACCTGTACGCCGCGCTGCTTTTCCAGGTCGTCGGGCAGCAGTTATCCCTAGAGTCGACCCGGGCCATCCTCCGCCGCATCAGGCCCTGTTCGATAACCGCTTTCCTTCACCCGAGGAGATGCTGCGGCTGGACCCTGAGGCCCTACGAGCGACCGGGCTATCGCGGCGAAAGGTGGCGACGTTGCGCGACCTCGCCGAGCGGATGTCGGACGGCCGGCTCGACATCGAGGCGCTGAGCAAGGCGCCAGCCGAGGAAATCCTGGCGGACCTGACGAAGGCCCCGGGGATGGGGAGTGGACAGTGAGGGTGCGCTGATAATAGCGCTTCAGCAAGAGGACATCGTCATGCCCGGCGACCTCGCGCTGGCGAAAGCGGTGCAACAGGTATACGGCCTCGGCCATATTCCTTTGCCGAGGAGTTGACCATCGCTGGGAAATGGCGCCCCTACCGGAGCCTCGCGACGAGCTATCGTCGCGGCGGCCTACTCGGCCAGAGAATAGCGCTACAACGCAAGACCGAGGCTCTCAGCCTCGGCAAAGCAAACGCAAAGCATAATCGCTTCGAACCGAAGCGGATGTGCTTTTGCCCTGACTGGCTGGCCCCGCCAAACCTACCGATAACGAGGCGTATGCAGAGCGCCGCTAGTGATGGGTTCGTCCACGTACAGGTCCCCGTTGCGGATTCTTGATGTTGAAGCCGCATTCGGGGTTCGTGCAGGCCCATGCCTTGTAGTGAATAGGTGCGCCCTGACTGCCGAAGTCAGAAAGTACCAGGTCTCCTACCTTGCACTTCAACACTGGGTAGAACCGGGATTTCCGAACCACCTCCCCAGCCATCCTCGCTCTGTCCCCCACACATCATGTCCACCCGCCAGAGCGACAGGCGGGCCTTCGCGTCCCTCGCCCCACGGCAGGTATCACGTGGCCGGAGTATAGCAAGAAATCGCCATTCGCAACAGTTCTCCACTGTCGCCGCCACTAATTCATCTTAAAGCCGTCGTTAGCAATCCCTTAACAGCCCATTATTGTTACCTTATCGCCTTCGACTCGATAATCAAGTTGACAGCGCGCTCCGTGTAACCCCCTCTATTTAAGCTGTCGATAGTGTAAGATCGAAGATGCAGGTTACACAGATGCCATACGCGTCCTGGTCGTCGACGATGAACGGAATATCGTTCAGTTAGTCCGCCTTTACCTTTCGAAGGAAGGCTTCGACGTCGACAGCGCGTTCGACGGAAGCAAGCCCTCGACAAAGTCCACAACCACCGCCCAATTCTCATCGTCCTCGACCTCATGATGCCCGAGATGGACGGCCTGACAGTCTGCCGGGAACTGCGGAAGACCAGCAACGTTCCCATCATTATCCTGACGGCGCGCACCGATGACGTCGACAAGGTAGTCGGCCTGGAGTTGGGCGCCGATGACTACGTCACGAAGCCCTTCAACCCGCGAGAGCTCGTCCGCGGGTGAAGGCGGTGCTGCGCCGGAGTCAGGGCATGCCTGAACCTTTGCCCATGCTCGCTGCCGGCAATCTGCGTCTCGACGTCCCGCGCCGGGAGGCCACGTTGAAGGGCGAGCCGCTCACTCTTCGCGCCAAGGAGTTCGACCTCCTGGCCACCTTCCTTCAAAACGAAGGTCTCGTGATGGACCGCGAGAGGCTGATCCAGCGCGTTTGGGGCCACGATTTCTACGGCGACAGCCGGACGAAGACGTCCACGTCGCCTGGCTCAGGGAGAAACTGGGCGGCTCCAACGTCCAGATCCAGACGGTCTGGGGATCGGCTACAAGCTCGTGGTGAACAAGGATGCTGAGAAGCCTCAGAAGTAAGCTCATCCTGGCCTTCGCGGCCGTATCCTTATCTGCGTCTTCTCCGCCGGCACAGGCTTCGTCATCTTTTACCGTAATCACGAGACAGAGATGGCGCGGGAGCGGGTCGGACGCCTGGCCAGCCGCTCGCCGTGCGCGTCACTTACCTCGAATGGCTGGGCCTGATGCCGGAGCAGATGCGCCCTTCTCTCAACGACTACGCGTCCGGTCTCGACATACGCATTCTCGTCGTCGACAAGATGACTTCGACAATCCTCATAGATACCGATCAATCCCTCGAAGGCAAGACCGTAGCGGCGCTGAACGAAACGGGCTGGAACGGAGGCAATGCTTCTACGGTTTGGGTGCGTCAGGTGCATTACACAGACGGGGGCCAAAACCTGCTCCTGTACACTCCGCTCGACACTATTTCCCAGCAGAACACGAGCCCCGACATCTTTAGCCGCTACCGGGCCGTTGTTGCAGTGCCCGAAGCGAACATCACCGCCGCCTGGCTCGACATCCTGCCGAGGGTGGGCATAGCCGGCGGCATCGCCCTCATCATCTCTGTCGCGATTGCCTTCGTCTTCTCGCGTTCCATCTCGGGCCCGCTGGACGACATCACTAAGGCTTCCGAGGAGATGGCGCGCGGCCACTATAACCAGCAGATAACGGCCGCGACGAGGTCGCGAGACTGGCCACGGCATTCAACGCCATGGCGCAGGAGGTGAACCGGTCGCAGTCGACGCTGCGGCAGTTCCTTGCGGACGCCTCGCACGAACTGCGGACGCCGCTGACGTCGATCCAGGGGTTCAGCCAGGCGATGGTCGATGGCGCCGTCGACGAACCGACGGACCTGGCGGAATCAGCGCGCATCATTAACGAAGAGGCCCAGCGATGTGTGCGCTCGCTGGACGACCTGCTCTATCTGTCGCAGATTAGAAACCGGTCAGGTCAGCGTGCAGCCGGAGCCGCTGGCGCTGGACAACCTTCTGAACACGTGCGTGGAGCGCTTCCAGCGGCGGGCGCAGGAGAAGGACGTGCACCATGACCTTGAGCCGTTCCACCGTTTTGGTCTGGCCGGCAAAATCGGTGAAGGCCAGCGGCCGCAGCGCGGCCTCGGCCGCGGTGACCGGGGCGGACAGCGCGGACTGGATGAAACCGGCGCCGGTCGCGGCGGCGGCGGGAGCCGCCCCCGCGGTTCCGGGTTTTGAGTGCTGGGGTTTGGGCGAAGCCACGGCGGTTGCGACGGGGGGGCCGGCGATCACGCGCCGGTCATCCGGCCGTCGGAGTTCATTTCCATTCGACGTCGGCCCCGAGGGCGCGGAGGTTTTCCACGAAACGGGGGTGGGCGCGCTTGATGATCTCGGCGTTGCGCACGACGCTGCGGCCGGGGATGCTGGCCGCCACCATGTAGAGCGCCACGGCGGCGCGGATGACGTAGGGCGCCTCCACCACCGCGGGCCGCAGCGGTTTGTCGCCGAAGACGATCACCCGGTGCGGATCGCACACGACGACGTGCGCGCCGAATTTCGCGAGCTCGGGGAGCCAGGAAAAGCCGCCCTCGTAGACCTTGTTCCAGAAATGGATCTCGCCCTGGGCCCGCACGGAGAGCGCGATCAGGCACGGGAGCAGGTCGACCGGAAAATACGGCCAGGGCGCGGCCTCGATCTTGGGCAGCAGGTTGGCGGTGAACGGCGGCGCGACCGCCAGGCGCTGGCTCCGGCGGACCAGCGCGGTCGTGCCCTCATGCTCGAGGACCGCGCCCAGCTTGCCGAACGAACGCGTGATGAGGTCGAAGTGCTGCGGCTGCGAGGACCCGACGCGCACCTCGCCGCCGGTGATGGCGCCGAGCGCGAGGAAGGTGACAATCTCGTGGTAATCGCTGTTGAGGGTGAACGTGCCGCCGCGCAGCTGCGGCACGCCCTCGATGGTCAGCCGGCTCGTGCCGATCCCCTCGATTTTCGCGCCCATGGCGTTGAGCACGGTGCAGAGATCCTGCACATGCGGCTCGCTCGCGGCGTTGATGAGAGCCGAGGTGCCCTCGGCCAGCACGGCCGCCATGACGAAATTTTCCGTGGCCGTGACCGACATGTAGTCCTGCCAGTGGCGGGTGCCGCGGTAGCGGCCGGCGAGCGTGAGGGTCAGGGATCCGTCGTGGGCGATGTCGGCGCCGAGGGCCCGGAGAATCTCCAGGTGCGGGTCGAGTTCGCGGATGCCGAGCGAGCAGCCCTTGGGGCTGGCCGGCACGGTGATCTTCTTCATGCGCCCGAGCAGCGGCGCGAAGAGCAGGACGGTCGAGCGCATGCCGGTGGGCATCTCGCCCTGGAGGCGCCGGGCGTCGAAGTTGGCGTGGTCCACGCGCATCTCGCCCTTCGCCCGGTCCCAGGTGATGCGCGAGCCCTGCGCGACGAAGAACTCGACCAGCTTCTCGAGGTCGGTGATGTCCGGCACGTTCAGCAGGCGCACCGGTTCGCCGGCGAGCAGCGTGGCGCACAGGATGGGCAGCGCGGAGTTCTTGTTGCCGGACGGGGTGATCGTGCCGGAGAGAGGCGTGCCGCCGTTGACGATGAGATCGGCCATGAAGAGGCGCGAGGCTGAAGGCTGCGGGCGGAAGGGCCCGGGAGAAAAATGAAAAGGCGCCCATCGGAAGATGGACGCCTTTCAATGCGATTCGAAGCGGAACGCTTGGCAAGGCTTAACTGCCGCCCGGGGGTGGTCCGCCCTCGGGACGCACGTCGCCGCGGTAGCCACTCTCGGGGCGAGAGTCGCCGCCGCGGTAACCGCCCTCGGAACGTGAATCGTTGCGGTAGCCGCCCCCGTTGTGGCGGCGGCGGCGGCGCCCGCCGTGATGGAAGTGCTCGCCGCCCTGTCCGCGCGGGCCGCCCGGGGACTGACCGCCGGGCTGACCGTCCCGCGGACCATCGCGCGGACCGTCGCGCGGGCCGCGTTGATCACCGCGGAAATTGCGGCCGCGCCCGCCGCGGTGGCGGCGACGGCGATACTGGCCTTCACGGCCAAACTCCCTTTCTCCGCGGGTGTCGGGGGCGGCTTCGGGTTCGGCCGAGGGGCCGCCGAAGATCCGCTTCAGCCACCCAAAGAACCCGCCGGTCTTCTTCGGCTCGGCGGCCTTCGGCGGGGGGGCGGCTTCGGGCCGGCCAGAGTCACCGCTGGCAAAACGACGGGGCTCGCCACCGGCAGCTCTGCCGGGCTCACCGCCAGCCGGGCGAAAATCCGCCGGACGGTCCCCGCGGCGTTCGCGTTCGGGACGGAAAACCGGCCGGTCTCCCCGGCGCTCGTCGCGCCGCGGACGGCTGTCGGCGACCGGAGATTCGGCGCTTCGACCCTGCTCCTCGCGAGCCTGGGCGGCCACGTTGCGGAAGGACTGGCTTTCCCAGTTGTGCTCCACGCGTTTGGGCTCCTCCGGCGGCAGGATCTTCAGTTCGGGCATCGGCTCGGGCTCGGCCGTCGCGGCCGGGCTGGCCTCGACGGCGGCCGGAGCAGCCTCGGCAGCGGGTGTCGCTGCTGGCGCGGGCACCTCGGCGATCGGGACCGGCGGCGAAGCCGGGGCGGGCGCTTCGGCGGCCGGGGCCTCTGGGGCCGCAACGACGGGGGCCGGCGGCGCGAACGGGTTCTTGTATTCGGTCGGGGCGGTGACAATGGACACCGCCGTGGGTTTGTAGTCCGCCGCGGGGGCGGCGGAAGCGGCTTGAGCGGGAGGGCTGACCGGGCGTTTGCCGCGGGCCAAGCCTGAGCCGCGGGAGTTGCCGAACGTACTGGGGGGCAGGTCGGGGTTGGGGGTTGCTGGTACTGGTACGCTTGGTGCGTTCACAGTCTCGGCGGCCGGGGTCGCGGCGCCGGACGGTTCTGGATCTGACATGTTATGTTTATGTTTTGAAACGGCGCTCACCGTTGTCGGGAGCAGCCTGTCATGGTTTAGTGGAGTGGCATGCGGAACGCGCACAGCGCGCTCAACGCCTGCCATAAAGGGTACACCATCGGCCAAAAGCCAACCTCCGGCAACTCCAAAACCGTCGACGCCCATGAGAATGGTCGGCTGCAGCCCTCTCAGGTGATTGGAAATCAAAGCGAGTTGCAGAGTCAGCTGGGCGGGCTTGCCACCCGCGCCATAGCCGCGTAGGTGCACGGCCATGGACAAGTTTGAAGAGATTTTCCGCCTGCAGAATGAACTCAACCGCCGCATCGGGGTGAATCTCCCGCCGCCCACCGATGGAGGAGAAAACCAAATGGATCCTCAACTACACCCGCGCCCTGCAGCAGGAGACGGCGGAACTGATCGACTCCGTGCCGTGGAAATGGTGGGCGCAATACCAGAAGTTCGACGAGCAGAACGCCAAGGTCGAGGTCATCGATCTTTTCCACTTCCTCGTCTCGCTGGCGCAGGCGCTCGGCATGAGCGCGGACGACGTCTATCAGGCCTACGTCAAAAAAAACCTGGTCAACCATCAGCGGCAGGAGAGCGGCTACGCGCAAAAGGACGAGGCGGATTCGAAGCACATCTGAGCGGTGCTGGTGCACCGCAAGCGCCAAGGATCAAGTTCCAAGTGCCAAGAGCGCGCGACCGGTGATCGCGCCCTATTTTTTCGCATACGCCGGCGCCGCCGGATTCTCGTTGCAGGCCGCGTAGATCCGGCCCGAGGGAAAATACTCGGCCCCCAGCTGCACCTTGCCGGCCACGATTTCGCCGGCCACGTCCGCGATGAGGGCCAGCGCGAGGTCGATGCCGGCGGACACACCCGCGGCCGTCCAGATATTGCCGTCGCGCACGAATCGTTCCTGGACGACCTCGACGCCGCCCAGCTCGGCGAGGCGCGCCAGCGATCCCCAGTGGGTCGTCGCCCGCCGGCCGCCGAGCAGTCCCGCGCGGTGCAGGATGAACGATCCGGTGCAGACGGACAGCACGGCCCGGCAACCCGGGGCGCGCGCGGCGACGAACCCGACCAGCTCCGCATTGTCCACCTCCCGGCGGGTGCCCTGGCCGCCCGGCACGAGGAGATAATCCAGGGGCGGGCAGTCGGCGAAGGTCGCGTGAGGCTGGAGCACCATGCCCTTGGCACACAGCACCGGTGCACGGCTTTGCGCCACCATCAGGCAGCGCTCCGGGCCCTCGAGAAACTTGCTCCAGACGGCGATCATCTCCCACGGCCCGACGAGGTCGAGCTCCTCGAGGTCGCGGAAGAGGAGAAAACCGAAGCTGCGGATGCGGGTTTCAGGCATGCGGGGCGTTCTGTCCGAAGCTGCCGTCGGTACGGTGGTGCAGGATGAGAGGATTGCCGTCCGGGTCGAGCACGTCCACGTGCCAGCAGACTCCGTGGTCGGCGGGCTCATTCTGAACGCGCGCGCCTTGCTTTTTCAGCTCGGCGTAGGCGGCGTGGATGTCGTCCACGGCCAGCGCCAGGCGCGCGCCCCCCACGGTCGGCGAGGGCCGGCCGCCGTGCAAGGCGAGCGTGAGGTTGCCGCAGTTGAACTCCGCCCACTGCCATTCCTCGCTGTAGATCTCCTGCGGCAGGCCGAGGGTGTCGCGATAGAACGCGGCCGCGCGCGCCAGGTCGGTAACCTGATACATCACGAAATCGACGCCCCTGATCTTCATGTCACACCTCCGCCCAAGGCATATCCGGTGGGGTGGCGCGCGGAAAGGAGGAAAGCGGAACCGTGAGATTCGCGACGGCTTTCCCGCGGCGGGACGCGGGCGCCGGCTCAGGGCACCGCCTTCTCGGCGGCCGGTGTCCAGCGGTCTTTCGGCAACTCGACGAGATTGACCACCCGCGGATCGTTGTAGATGCGCTTCAGCGTCGCCGGGTCCATTTTCCTCGGGCCGAGATCCTTATTCCACGAGGCGAAATACGCCCAGGTCACTCCGAGGCGCCGGGCGACCGCCAGGTCCGGCGCGCCGCCGAATTCGCTCAGGGCGACGAGCTTGCGGCCGCCGAAACGGGCCTGCACATCGTCCCAGGTGGCGCTGAGCGGATCCCGCACGTCGGCTGGGTACTCGTCGACGCCGATGATGTCCACGACGTCATCGCCGGGATACCAGTCCGGGTTGGCCGTGCCGGTATAGACCCAGATGAGGTTGTGCAGGCCATGCATGCGGGTCAGCCGGTCGTAAAGCAGGCGCCAGAGCTGGACGAACGGCTTGGGACCCTTGGCGCCCCACCAGAACCATCCGCCTTCCGCCTCGTGCAACGGCCGCCACAACACCGGAATGTCCCCGTCCGCCAGCTTGCGCAGTTCGCCGGCGACCATGTCGATGTCGGTCATCAACAGCGCGTAGTCCGGGCCCTCGGGATGCGCCAGCGCCGCCTCCAGATCGAAGGTGGTCGCGCGGGTGTAGAAGCCCATGTACCAGCGCGCGTCCTGTTTGGTCCCGTCGGGGCGGACGAGCATGGTGTCGAGCAATCCGGAGGGCGCGCGCCAATGCCAGCAGTAGGTGAGGATGTGTCCCTGCCGGGCCCGCTCGATCATCTGCTCGGTTTCGCCCGGCACCACGCCCGCGTACCGGATCGAGCGTGGTGGTTACATTGAGCATGTCGCCCGCGACGATCGCCGGCAGATTGACCCGGTCGCTTCGCGCACATAGTCCACATCCGGGCCCTCGATGGTGCCGGAGAGCGTGCGCTCGCCGTATTGCGCGACAAGGTAGGCCATCAATGCGCGCGCCGCCGGGGTGCTTTGCGGGTCGCACAAGGTCGCCGGCGGTTTGCAGCAGAGCCGGGAGCGCGGCCACCGGCGTCAGATCCACGCGATCGATCTCGTAGCGCTTTCCATCCGCCGTGGATCGCGATGGTGTTTGTCCCCTCGCGCAACTCCACCTTGCCGAAGCGCTGTTCGGCAAAGGCGCCCTTCGAGTCGGCGAACTTCCCCGACAAGCGCCAGGCCGTTGACCTCGAACTCAAAGCCCTTCACGGGCGACCGATACCGGATCGCGATCTCGTAGAGTCCCGCCTTGGCGGCGAACGTCAGCGTTACCCGGTCGGCATCTTCCAGAAACCCGGTCACGTATCCCGCGCCGGAGTATCCCGACCCGGTGCTGGCCGCGGTGACATTGCCCGCGCGCTGCCCGGTCTCCGCCTCGAGCTGGATTGTCGCCGGCGCATCGCCCGCCGCGGCGCCGGGTACGCCCGCCAGGTTCAGGCCCAGGCCAACCGCCAGAAGGTTTATCAACGTTCGGCGGTGGCGGAGGGATGCGCACGGCGGATTCATGAGATTCAATCAAAGCGGCGCCGACCGGTCCGACCACATCAAAGATGGGTCCTTGCGGCGGTCAATGGGCGAGCTTGGCCTCGAGCAGCGCCACGGTCAGCTCCGCCTCCAGGGTCGCGCCGGTGAAGGTAAACGCCGTGCCTTCCGGGTAGCGCTTGGCCGTCTTCAGCAAGGCCGGCATTTTCTTCGCGCACGGTCCAGCCTGCAGCGCGGCAATCGCCTTGTCGCCGAGCAGCAGCGAAAGCCGATAGTCACCATGCTTCGGAATCAGATAAAAGATCCGGCGCTGCTTCCGGCTGTAGATCAGATGCCAGCCGGAGCGGGGCGAATACTTCCATTCGGGGGCGACGTCAGGATGGGCGGTCCCGAGACCGGCGAGCACTTTGGCCAGGGGCGCGTACGCGCGGCCGACGACGCCGGGCAGGTCGGTTTCGGCGGGGCGCCGGTTTTCATCAGGGAACGCAGCGGCGGGATCAATAGCCGGTGGCTTTTTCATGGCTGGACTCTTTGACGGATAAGGACGCGGTCCGGAGCGGGCAGACGCGGGGCGATGATCGGCACCGCGCGTGGCGCGAGGGCATCCGCCGGCGCCAGGCTGAGCAAGGCGAGGCCGGCACCCGGCGACGTGTGGCGGATTGCCGGTCCCGCGACGTGACGCGAAATCAAGGCCATGTGCCACTCTTGGCGCAGGGCCCCCATGGGTTCAATCCCGCGGTGCAGCGGGCGCTTATCCAGCGGCAGGCGTCATTCCGGCCGGAGCGCTCCAAACGGATTTGCCCGAATTGCTCTTTTCTCCGGCGGCCATGCGGCCAGCCGGGCGACCAGCGCCGGCGCCGACCGAAAGCAGAACGGCTTGTTGCCGGTGGAGCGGCTCTATTGGACCGTCCGCTGGATTGGGCACGGGCGGACGCCTTGCGCGTTTGCAGCCGGCCAGCCATGCTTTCGCCCATGGACTGCCGTCCCGGCTGCGGCGCGTGCTGCATCGCGCCGTCGATCTCGTCGCCGATTCCCGGCATGCCGCACGGCAAGCCGGCGGGAATCCCCTGCGTGCAATTGCTGCCCGACTATCGCTGTGCGCTCTTCGGCCGCCCGGAGCGGCCGGCGGTGTGCGTCAGCCTGCGGCCGACGCAAGAGATGTGTGGAAGCACCCGCGACGAGGCGCTGGCGTACCTCGCGCGGCTGGAGCGGGCGACGCGGCCGCGGTGACCGGCACGACAGGGGCAGAGAACCTCGGGCCGCGACCGGGGGCCATTCTTGAAGCGGCTATTCGTCCGCAGTCGTGTGTCGCCTTGAACGCCAGCGCTGCCGCGGTGCCGCCGAGCCAACTCGGCGACGAGATAAACGCCAAGCTGGCCGAGTTTCTCCACGCCCATGATCACGACGCCCAGGCCCACGGCTGGATTGAAGGCGCCGCCCGAGATGCCGCCCACCGCGACTGCGCCCGCGAAGACGGTGAAGCCGATGGCGAGTCCGTAGAAGGAGTTGCCGGCGGTGCCCCTGGCCGTGGCGGTGTTCAACACCACCCAGGCGAGCGCGAAGGTGAAGAGGAACTCGGCCACCAGCGAGGGGCCCACCGCGTGCGAGGCCGCTCCCAGCAGGGGCCTGCCCTTGAGCGCGACGACGATGAGGGCCGCGACCAGCCGGCGGCCAGCTGCGCCATCCAATAGGGCAGCGCGTCTCGGCGGCGCATTTGCCCGCGCAGCCACACCGCCAGAGTGACGGCAGGATTGAAATGGCCGCCGGAGACATGGCCGCCGGCGAAGATCATGACCATGAGCACGGAACCAATGGCCAGCGGAGCGAGCGGCCCCGACGCCAGGCCGACGGTGAGCACGAGGAAGAACGTGCCGATGAACTCAACGAAGTATTTTTTCATGGGGTGGAGGAATGGGCCGAGCTTGTGCACGGGCCGGCGTTTCTCAAACTTTTGTAAGAAAAGCCCGGCCCCATTGCCTTGCGGGGCCGGTTGCCCTAGGTACAGGCCATGCACGGATTCAATCGCCGTCGTCCAGGGCGACATCACCACGCTGGCCGTTGACGCCATTGTCAACGCGGCCAACGAATCGCTGCTCGGCGGCGGCGGCGTGGACGGCGCCATTCATCGCGCGGCGGGGCCCGGAGCTCCTCGCCGAATGCCGCAAGCTGGGCGGCTGCCCCACCGGCCAGGCGAAGCTCACCCGCGGCTACCAGCTGCCGGCGAAATACGTCATTCACACGGTCGGTCCCGTCTGGCGCGGCGGCGCGGCGGGCGAGCCCGATCTGCTGGCCGCGTGCTATCGCAGCTCCCTCCAGCTCGCGGCCGAGAAGGGGCTCGCGACCGTGGCGTTCCCGTCGGTCAGCACCGGCCTCTACGGCTATCCCATCGCGCTGGCGTGCCGCATCGCGTTGCGCACCACCAAGGTCTTTTCTGGAGCACCACACGCAGCCGCGCCTCGTGACGTTTGTCTGCTTTACCGGCGCACGACCTCGACGAATACCGGCTCGCGCTGGCGGAGATCGTGAACGGGGGCGCCCGCCTGCATCCGGTCGTGTAAGCAGGGCCGGGCGGCCCGGCGGGCGGGGAAGGTGGAGAAGAGTTCCCCTTGCGGGAATGCCAAACATGGTTTCCGTCTCTCACGTGCCATGAAACCCATTGTCCTGCTGCTGGCCGCGCTGGTGTGCGCCGGTGTGACCGCTGTTGCGTCCGAGGAGAAGAAACCCATGGAAACCAAAACTGAATTTGCGGTGCTCGGCGGCGGGTGCTTCTGGTGCATGGAGGCCGTGTTTGAGCACGTGCCCGGCGTCAAGGCAGTCGTCAGCGGCTACGCCGGCGGCCACACGAGGAATCCGTCGTACGAGGAAGTCTGCACCGAGCATGACCGGCCACGCGGAGGTGGTGCGCATCGAGTTCGATCCGGCGGTGGTCAGCTACGGGCATCTGCTCGACGTGTTCTGGGACGCGCACGACCCGACCACGCCCAACCGCCAGGGCGCCGACGAGGGCACGCAGTACCGTTCGATCATCCTCTTCGCGGACGAGGCGCAGAAGGCCGCGGCCGAGAAATCCAAGGCCGCCGCCCAGGCCAGGTATCACGCGCCCATCGTCACCGAGATCGCGCCGCTGAAGGAATTCTGTCCGGCCGAGGAACTACCACCAGCATTATTTCGCGAAGAATCCCGACCCGGGCTACTGCGGCTTCGTGATCCGGCCCAAGGTCACGAAGCTCCAAAAGGAGGGAGTCATCGCAAAGTGATCTTGTAGGAGCGTGCGCGCGAGCGATATGGACATCGCGTGCCCGCCCGTTCCCGATATTCCACGCCGCCGGTGTCGGTCGTGCTGCCCGTGGGAACGCCGCCGCCACACTGGCGCGCGCGGTGGAGAGCATCCGTGGGCAGACGCTCTCCGGCTGGAAGCTGATCGCGGTGGATGACGGCTTGACGGACGGTTCACGGGACATGCTCGCGACATTGACCCGGACCGGTCGGCGGGTGCGCGTGCTCATGCAGCCGCACCGGGGCATTGTCGCCGCACTCAACGCCGGTCTGGCGGCGGGGAGGGAAGTGGGGTGGAAGAGGATGCCGGCGGGACCGGCTGCGCGGCACGCTGCTCCTTGAAATGGAGACCCGCCAGTGGCGCGAGATCGAGGACCACCTCGCGTGGCACGCCGTTGGCGCGGCCATGCAGCAGGAGTCGCTTCGGACCGGGCGTGATGCGGAGAAACAGGCTACCTTGGACGATTTGGCCAGGCGGGATGTTAGCGGGCAGCACCAAGCGCCGCCGGTTGAATTCGGCTTCAATCTCGTGACGGCCTTTGACGTTTCTGACGATGCTCGCCACGGCGTAAATGGGCAAAGCGACGGTCGCCAACCCGAGGGTCGCGGCGCCGGCCGCGATGCCGGCCGACCCTGAAATAACGGCGGTGGTGCCGGCCGCAACGAGGGCCGTTCCCACGACCGCGGT
>CAWIGJ010000003.1:0-1435755 GCA_963835655.1 uncultured Chloroflexia bacterium
AATAACGCGCGGCCCACCTCTGACTTGAGATCAAGCGTCACGCTGCCTTTCCGGTGTTCAAGTAAAGGAAGAGGCCGCTCTTCTCAAGATGAGGCCCGCCTTGTGGAAATGGGCCGATATGGCGCGCTACGTCGCCCGAGCCAGGCCGCTCCACCTTAATCACGCCCGCCCCCGAGCGAGGCGAGCCATTTTGTGCAGTAAAGTCCCGCTACATGATGCGTCAGATCGAGGACACGGAGCCCCGCGAGCAGATTCGATGGGTTGGAGTCGGCGGACAATGGAAGCCTTTTTACTCCTCTATCACTCCACCGGCATCGAACACGGGAGCACGTTCTTCGAGGAAGGAGCGCGTCCCCTCGGCGAACTCGCCCGCTGGTATGATGGCCTGCCGCACAGCACCGACGTAGTCCATCGCTTCCTGGAAGGTCATGTTCATGGCATTGTAAGCGGCCATCTTCGCGTACATCGTCGCCATGGGCGGCCCCTCTGCAATCTTGTTGGCGATCGCCATCGCCTCTGTGAGCAAGTCCTGGGGCGGCACGATTTTGATGAGCAGGCCAAGCCGGAGCGCCTCCTCTGCGTCCATCGTGTCGGACATCAGGATGTGATAGAGCGCCGGACCTATACCTATAAGCCGTGGTAGCCACCATGTCTCCGCGCTGGGGACGAGGGCACGGCGCAAGTAGATGTGGGCAAAGCGGGCTTCCGGCGTTCCAATTCGGATGTCCGAAGCCATGGCGAGGCCATAACCCGCACCGGCAGCGACGCCGTTTATTGCAGCAATGACAGGCTTCTTGACGCGTTCAACCATGTAGCGCGGCACCGGGGCCGACGCCGACGGCAGCGGCAAGACGACCTGGCCGTTGCTCCCGACTGCTGGGCGCCAGTGGCTCCAGCGGTCGAGCACGTCCACCGTCCTCGCCTGTCGAAAACGCCTTTCCCTCGCCGGTCAGGTATGAGCACCCGCACACGAGGGTCGTATTGCGCATCGTCGAAGGCGGCGCGCATCTCGCGCTCCATGTCCGGGTTCATTGCGTTGAGCTTCTCCGGACGGTTGAACGTCATCAGGGCGACGTGACCCTTCTTCTGGTACTTGATCAACTCGTGCTCGTTCATGACGATCTCTCCCTCGACGTACGGATCCTAGAAACCCGACCAGACCGGCGCCCGCTTCTCCGCAAACGCCCGCAAGCCCTCTTTGGCATCGTTAGTGAGGGCCACCTTGAGCGACACGTAGCTCGCGACACGCACTCGGTCTTCCAGTCGAAGGGGAAGTCCACGCATCACGGCTTCCTTCATGCCCCTCACGGCAGGCGGCGCGGCACCTAAGATGCGCTGCACCATCTCCTCTGCTGCGTTCAAGACCTGGTCGTCAGGCACGACACGATTAACAAGACCGAGCTGCTTCGCCTCGGACGCGTCGATCATGTCGCCAGTGAACAGCAGTTCCATCGCCCTCCCCAAGGGGATGACGTGGGCGAGGATGCTGGGGCCGCTTATGGAGGAAATACCGCGTTTTACCTGCGGCCAGCCAATCTTAGTGCTTTCGCCAGCGATCCGAATGTCGCAGCCGAGGGACAGGCCGGCACCCTGAGCGAGGCAATGTCCGTGGATGGCTGCGATAATTGGCTTGAATATCTCGCGCTGGTAGATATAAAGGTCATCGGTTGTGCGGCCCGGCTTCATCTTCGCAACGGCCATCTCCAGATTGTGGCCGACGCAGAAGGATTTGCCATTGCCAGCGAGGACAATGATCCAGACGTTGTCGTCCTCGTGGGCCGATTCGAACGCCTGGAAGAGCGCGCCGAGCATTCCGAGGTTAATCGCGTTCAGCTTCTCGGGACGATTCAGCGTGATCGTCGCCACGTGCTCCTTGATTGAGTAGTCGACCAACTGACTTCCTGCCATCTAGTTCCTCCTGATCACGTCTCGAATAGTGCAACAAACCTATGTTGCCCCACGCATTCTCGGGTCGAGAATGTCGCGGAGCGCATCACCAAGAACGTTAAACGAAAAGACGATGAGAGCGATGGCGGTGCCGGGCCAGATCGCCATCAAGGGCATTTGACGCATGAACTGGAGGCCGCTGCCGCTAAGCATGCCACCCAAATCGGTCTGCGGCGGCGGCGGCCCGTAGCCGAGGAAGCCCAGCGACGCGACGACGAGTATGATCCCGCCCAGGCTTATCGACGCTGAGTAGAGGATTATGTGGGCGATGTTCGGCAAGATGTAACGCGTCAACAACCGGATATCCCCAGCTCCCACCGAACGGGCGGCCTCGATGTACATCTCGTGCTTGGCGCTGATCACGACGCTGCGGATCAAGCGCGACGAGACGGGTACGTTCACGAGCCCGATAACGAGGATCAAAGTCGGAATGCTCGGGCCGGCAACGCCGAGCACGCTTATCAGCAGAACGAGCACCGGCATCGCTAACCAGATGTCCATGAACCGCTGAATCGTCTTGTCGAACCAGCCGCCATAGAAGCCGGAGACGACGGCAATGAGCGTAGCGATAGATTTAGCCACAATGACAGCGGCGAAACTTATTCCCATCGATACGCGAGTCGCGAAGAGAACACGGCTGAAAAGATCGCGACCCAGGTTGTCGGTGCCAAAGATGTGACTGAGGCTTGGATCCTGGAGTCTGGCAGCGAAATTGGTCCTGTCGTACGGATATGGTGCGATCCAGGGGCTGAGCAGCGCGGCCGCAGCGAATAGCAACAGGATGACGAGCCCCGCGAAGCCGAGAGGCTTTCTCCGCGCAAATCGTGGAATCCAGCCAACGGCCCGTTGGAACGCAGTCTTCTCGGCGGGCTTACCGTTCATTTCGAGAGTACTGCTATCCACCATTCAGCTGTTCCTACTGGAATCGAATTCGCGGGTCGATGACCCCATAGCTCAAGTCGACGACGATATTGGAGACGATCAGCATCAGCCCAAACACAACGTTCGTCGCTAGGATCACCGGGTAGTCAAGGCGCTGCACCGATTCCAGCAGGTAGCGGCCGACCCCGGGAAGCGCGAACACCTGCTCGAAGATGACGGTACCAGCGATTAACGCGGGCAACTGCATGCCGACTACGGTGACGATCGGTAGCATTGAGTTGCGAAGGACGTGCCGGAGGTAAAGACTACGTGCGGCCAAACCTTTCGCGCGCGCCGTTCGCACGTAGTCCTGTCGTATCACCTCGAGAACCTGAGTGCGCACCAGCCGGACCATCCCGCCGACGGGGAGCAGGCCTAGGAGGATCATGGGCAAGATCATAATCTTGATATTGGCGACGGGATCGGACCAAGGCGTCTTGTAGCCTAAAGGCGGCGCCCAACCGAACCAGACGCTGCCAAAGACGAGGATGAGTGTCGCCAACCAGAAGCCGGGCACGGCATACATAAGGATGGCCGATCCGCGAAAGATATAGTCCGGCACTGAGTCCTGTCGCGCGGCGGAGAAGATGCCGATCGGTATAGCTATCACGATAGTGAGGAACAACGCACCGAGCGCCAGCTCAACGCTGACAGGCAGACGGTCCTTCAACTCGGACGCGACGCCCCGTCTCGTGTAAAGCGAATCGCCCAGGTTTCCCTTCGCCATCTGGCCAACCCATCTAACGTACTGTGTCACCAACGAACCAGACAGGCCGAACTCCTCACGCAGCTTTTGGGCGTAAGCCGGATCACTCGTCCCATACTGCGCGACCAGAACGTCGACGGTATCCGTCTTGATGACGGCGTGTAGCAGGAAAAAGACGGCCATCGTCAGGCCGACAAGCGTAGGCACAGCCAGCATCACCCGTTGCAGAGCGTATCTGCCCACAGTCCTGCTCTAGGCCATCCTAACTTCGCAGTGATGCATCGAGCCAAATGTACGGCATTGCTTCTGACCCCAGAGCCCACGGGTTCCCCGGCCAGGTGTGTACGTCGCCCACGCCGTGTACGCCGTTCCAAGTGAGAGACGGCGCATTTACCTGTCCGCTCTCTGGGATCGATGGCATGTTCTCCGCACAGTAACGTTGGATGTCCTGCATGAGCTTGATGCGCGCGTCGCGATCGAACTCACGTCGCTGGTTCGCGATCATCGCATCCAGGTCCGTATAATTGGTCCCGACAACGTTGTTAGCCCCTGCCGATGAGAAGAAGGTCGTGAACCACTGTCCGGCATCGGCACGGCTGCCCGTTGCGTACATAGCGGCTCCGTCAAAGTTCCCGTATGCGCGCAGGTATTGGGGCACCCACACAGTTACGTAGTCCACCGGGTTCGCCTTGCACTTGACACCGCCATCGGCAAGCATCGACATCAAGGCTTCGGCCCTCTGGCTTTGGTCACGACCGTATTGGGGCCCGGCGAGGAACGTGAACTGTATCTCAAGCCCGTTGCCGTATCCGGCAGCAGAGAGCAGCGCTTTTGCTTCCGAGACGTTGTGCTGGTAGTACTTCGCGCTGTCGCCGAAGTCGTTCCCCTTGGGGTCAAGCCAGTAGTCCTTGTAGCCGGAGGCGAGCGGTGAGCTCCAGTAGCCATTCATTGGATAACCTGCATCCTGGAAGGCCTTCAAATCAGAGAAGACGTCGAGCATCGTATCGCGGTCGATGAGCATCGACACTGCCTGGCGGACTCGCACGTCCCGGAAAGGACTGTCTGGTTTGCCGCTAACGCCAATTGAAGTCGCTTCACAAGAGGGCTGCCCGAACGAGAGATAGGTATTCCCAGTCTCGCTTTGAAGACTAAGCATGTCAGCCATCGGAATAGACGTCGGAAGCAGCGAGTAGATGTTCTTGGCTTTGAATTGCGCCTCAACTTGAGCCGTATCGAGAATGATGGGGCCGGTCACACCGTCTGCCAGAGGATACTGGGGAGCATCGTAGTAGTTCGGATTCTTTTTCAGAGTGAATCCGACCGAAGGTTGATGACTCTCGAGCAGCCAGGGGCCCGCACCGTGAATTTCCTTTGCCGGGTCGAAACCGCCGTTGAAAGCCTCCTTCGGCAAAATCCAAACGTAGTACGCGTGAGCGAGGGTCGGCAGTAGCTGGGCATCCGGGAAGGCCGCCTTGATCTGGACGGTCTGTTGATCAACCGCATCCACCGATACGATAGCGGCCTGTTGGCTCACTGAATTAGCTAGCTCGCTGCGGTACGGCGAATCGCTGGCGAAAGCCTGCCAGCTCTGAACTATGTCGTTTGCGTCGAGAACGCGTCCGTTGGTTGGCGGATTCTCGTCCAGCTTCATGCCCTGTCGCACGTGCATGACCAGGGTCACGTCATCCGGCTGCTCCCAGCTTTCAACAGCATCGCCTATGACAGTGCCGTCCGCCAACTCACCGAAGCCGGTCTTGAACTTGACGAGCCTGTTGTAGACGTAGCCCGCCAGGATGCTCGTCGTGAAGTCCATTGTGCGAATCGGGTCGAACGTTGCCACATCCGCCGCGTTGGAACTCTTAAGGATGCCGCCCGGCTGTGGAGTTCCGGCTGGCGAGATTGTCGCCCCCGGTCCGCTGGTGCTCTTGTTGGTGCCGCCACAGCCGACGAAACGACTGCCCGCCGCGACGAAGGCTAAAGCACTCCCTGCCTGCAACACCCTGCGCCGCGAAACTCGTTGCCTTGCGAATCTCTCCCAGTAGTTGGATGAGGTCATGGCCGTCTCCTTTGCCCAATGGCCTTTCGGGGCCTCTGAACGGTTCCGTCTGACACGGTGCTATCCGATGAGCTACATGATGATTCCGTCCCAGCATCTTCGTTCGACTTCACCCGGCAGTTGTTCGACCCTGCATTCGCGATCGAGCAGCAGAGTCCGGCGCGATTTCACGTCAAAAGCGGGCCACTCGAGGGTCGGCGTGCTTGGGTCGCCGTTTCGGGCAAAAGCCACCCACGCATCGCCCATCTTCTTCGCCAGTGCGTCAGCCTCAGGCCCTTTGCCCGCGAGACCCGCGACACGTTGATGGGTACCGAACACAAAAGGTATCTCAAGCGCGTGGCAGGCGCCGAGGACCCCGTTCCCCCAGGGCGATGGCCAATCGAACCGGTAGGTGAAGACTGACCTAAGGTATGCTACCTGCGCCTCGGCGAGCCTATCTGCGGGGACGCGGAATCGATGATCGGTGAGGATGGCGAGGAAGCTCGCGAGCGTGTCGGCAGGTTCGCCACGAGCCGTACGCGCTTCCTTGTACTCGCACAAGATTCTTCGCGCCTGATCAACATCGCCTTCCTTCGAGATGAGATAGCCGATGGCGGTCAGAGCGAGGTCATCGGAGGCCTTTTCTGCTTCTGGCAGGCCCAACAGGAAAAGTCGCGCCTCGTCGGCATTAGTGCCGATGATCACGGGCACGTTCTTGGCTGAGCCGCGCCGCAAGGCTTCGACGGGCAACTCTGGAAGAAAGCGCCCGTCGACGGCCGGCCGGAAACGAAAACCGAAGGGATGGCCCTCTCGCATCTTCACCGCATCCGCTTCCTCGATCTTGCGCTGAGCTTCGAGGATCTGGCCCGATGGCAAGGCGCGAAGACGTGATGCTGCAATTCCCGGTTCGCCGAGCGTCTTGGCGAAGAGTGCTTCATTCTCTCTGGCGTCCTCGAGTGTGAGCACGTTGTGCGCGACGCCGCTTTGCATGATTGCGCGTTTGAAGAGGCCCGCGGCGACCGGTGACGCCATTAGCATCGCAACGCTGGCTGCACCTGCCGATTCGCCGAATATCGTCACGTTATCGGGGTCGCCGCCGAATGAAGCTATTTCCTCCCGCACCCATCGGAGTGCCGCAACTTGGTCAAGCAGGCCGAAATTGGCACAGTAGGCGTCCGTCTCTTCGGTTAATTCCGGCAGATAGAGGAAGCCGAGGGCGCCGAGACGGTAATTGATGGTAACAACGACAACGTCTCTCACGGCCAGGGCGTGACCGGAAAAGAGAGGAATTGAACCGGCGCCGGTCAGGAAGGAGCCCCCATGAATCCAGACCATGACAGGGCGGCGCGCATCGTCGATAGCGGGCGTCCAGATGTTGAGGTAGAGGCAGTCTTCACTCATCTCCGCTTGCTGTTCTGGGCCGCCGAAAACCAATTGGAGGAGTCTGTTGGGGATTTGCGGAGCTACGGGCCCAGGGGCTGTTGCCTCGCGAACACCTTGCCACGATTCAAGTGGCTTCGGTGCGCGGAACCGAAGGTCGCCGACGGGCGGCTGTGCGAACGGAACGCCGCGGAAGACTACTAGCCCATCTTCCTCGGCCCCTCTGACGGCACCCTTGTTTGTGCTCACAACGCTGTTCATGTCTTCCTCGCTTCGCGAGCCTCCTGCAAAAGGTGCTACTTTGAGTTAAAGCGTTTCCGGGTAGCTGCGATGCCTTTCGAACGAGCAGCCGCCCTTCGTTCCATCGCCGGCAATACGTCAGTTGAAAGGGAGCCAGAGGGGTTGTCCGGAGCAGGGGAGAAATCGCGCATGAGCGCCCGCACCATGAGCATAAACATCTCTTCCACGCGCGCGCGGTCTGCCCTGCCGATCCACAACATGCGAAAAGCGCCTTCAAAAGCGCCAAGGACGATTCCCGCCGCCACGACGGCAGTGCGACGGTCAATCCCGAAGTTGGCCCTGACGATGTCGGTCCAGAAGGCGACAATGTCGCGGATGCGCTGCCTTTGCAGTGTCGCCAGCGGCTCAACCGAGGAACGCTCGATCATCAGAATTGGGAACGCGGGGCCTCGCTCAGTGATCGCGTCTAGATAGGGCCGCAAGCCGGCCAGGACTTTCTCTTCGTAGGTCTCCGCGGTTGCGAGACGCCGGGCTATCTCGCTGTCTGTCCAGGCCCACTCCCCTTCCAGCAGCGACACAAGCACCTCGCCCGTGTTCTGGAAGTGACGGTAGGGGAGGGCCTTGCTCACGCCAGCCTCCGCCGCCAGACGTTCCATGTTGAGCGCCCCTGCGCCTGATTCCCCGACGATGCGCCCCGCAACCTCGAGTAGATGCCGCCTGCGTTCGTCCGCGTCGAGCCGTTGACCGGGCTGGGCGTACGGCATGTTCTTGCCTGGTTACGCTAACGTTACCGTAATTTCGCACATTGTGGCCCCATTGATCGGCAATGTCAACACTCCAGGGCAAGGATTTGCGAGCGAAGAATCACAATGTCAGCGGCGAGTCGCACCGTTGATATCCCAGGGCTTCAACCGGAAGCGCGGAGTTTATGAACGGCGACCGTGAGGCGTTGAGAGGTGAGAGGATGCCTTCCAAACGAGAGTGGATCTGGAGCGTCGAATCGTTCATCGTTTTTCGAGTCTGATGTTTGCATTTCGTTCGCAGAATGCATCGCACACGAAGAGAAATGACCGCGAAACCGGGCCTTCCGAGATTCATTTCATGGTCGGGGCGGTGGGATTTGAACCCACGACCTCCTGAACCCCATCAATCAGGACGGAAATCGCGCCGAAGATGCCAATCCTGAATCTGCGAGCCGCAACGCCCTGAGAAGATTCAGGCGAAGGAACTAGTGAATACGAGAGCCTTTCCTAAATCTTCTGCTGCTCAGAGTCGATGGACGTCGACGCGGCGTCAAAGCAGCGCTATTGTGGCGGGCCGGCTGCTGTCTGTCAAGGGTTTGTGGTTCTCGCTTGATTCTTGACACGCCATGGCTGGAGCCTTGCTTCCCAAGCAGAGGGTCGCGGGTTCGAGTCCCGTTTCCCGCTCCAGAACACCTATACATTGAGGAAGGCTGGGCGAAATGCCCAACCTTTTTCGTTTCAAGCCGGCGACCATCTACTTTCTGGCCAGAAGGTTTGCGCTCCTCTGCCGGCATTCGGCGGCCCTGGTTTGCCGCTTGCCGCTCTCCCAGATACCGATGGAGTATTCGCACCCCACAGCAAGCGATAAGTTTGAGTCCTGGGAGGGGAGGGAAGTATTGCATTCGGTGTTGAAAAGGCAGTAGTCTGCGCTCTGCAATGACCGGTAGGCATCGGTCGGTATTGGACGCCAATCGCAAGATAACTGGCCGGGAGACGCTATAGTGTACCGAAGGCAGATTTCCCGACGGCAATTCCTGGCTGGCAGCGCCACAATAAGCCTTTCGGCTCTGGCCCTCGCAGCCTGCGGGGGCACGAGGAAGCAGGAGACTGCGACGCCTGTGGCCGCAGGCCAGCCAGTGCGCGGCGGAAAGGTCCTCTGGCCTAGCACGCAGCTCCTCGGCCTTGATCCGATGATGACGGAAGGCGTAGCAGTGGCAGGCTTCCTCTACAGCTATGCTGTTCAGGTCACGGATTGGGAGGGGACAGTGGGCGACATAGCGCTTAGCTGGGAAACTCCCTCCGACGATGGTCTCGAGTGGATATTCAAGCTGCGAAGCGACGCCCGCTTCCCGCAAGCAGCACCCACTAACGGCCGGCCTCTTGTCGCTGCGGACATAGCGAAAAGCATTGACCGCAATAAGAGCATCCCAGGCGCCAGTGAGTCATGGGTACAGTTTGTGGAATCATATGAGGCTGTCGACGACGTTACCTTCAAGATCCTTACCAAGAGGCCGTATGCCTATCTTCTGTGGCTGCTCGGCATCTGCGCAATAGTACCGATGGAGGCAGTGGAGCAGTTCGGCGACTTGCGTAGCAATGTTGCCGGCAGCGGCCCGTTTGTCATGGCGCAGTACGAGCCCGGCGAGATGTTGAACATGATACGCAATCCGCTCTATTACCAAACGTACCCCTATATAGACGAGTTCGATGTGAAAGTCATTAATGACGAGGGCTCTATCCAGGCAGCTTTCAGAGATAACGCCGTCGATGTTTATCAGGCCACAAACAGATTGAAGGCAGATTCAGTGCGCGGTACGCCGGGCACGACAATCTCGCGTTACCTGGACCGCGCTTACGCCAACGTGCGGCTTAACGGTTCGAAGTTCGAGCCCTTCAAGGACGAACGAGTCCGGGAGGCGATTGACCTCACGATCGACCGTCAATCACTGATTGACAAGATCCAGATGGGCGATGCCGAGTTGTCAGGGCCTGTCCCGCCGGTATTCGACACAGCATTGCCGAAGGAAGAAGTCCAAGCTGCCTACAAGGTCGATGTCCAAAAGGCGAAGCAACTGCTTTCCGCGGCTGGTCAAGAAGACCTAGGCTTCGAAATGTTCATTGGAACTTACCAGGATATGCCGGACCAGGCAGCCATAATCAAAGACAACTTGTCTCGAGCGGGGATAACCGTCGACATAAATTCAGTCGAACTCGGCACCTGGATTTCGCAGATGTTGGCCGGCGACTTCCAGGCGACCGTCTTCAACCAAATGCCGTACACTTCCGATGATATACCGCTTCAATTGCTGCACAGTCGCGGCGACACCCGCACTGAGCGTAATTACCTGGGGGTTGATGACCCGCAAGTCGACGCGTTGCTCGACCAGATACACGAAACGCTCGACGATAGCAAACGGAAGGAACTCGCCTGGGAGGTGCAGCGCCTCGTATTGAAGAGACACGGGCCGACATTGTTGCTCTACCAGCCGTATGGCTACTTCTGCGCCTACGACTACATTAAGGGTTACACGCCAAGTTGCTACGGCTTCGGTCTGGCAAAGTACGACTACTGGATCGACAAGGGATAGCAGTGTCAAGCTGCGCCGGTGCCTGCCAGCAGCGTCAAGAAGCGATCATACGCTTTATCCCATAGGTCGCTGTCCCCGGGCATGTGCACCGTAGGGTCGAAGGAGTGTCGCACGAGGGCTCTGCCCTCTTCTAGAGACGCCAACCGGCCGAGGGCCATCGCCTGGATGACAATGTTCCCCGCAGCCGCCGCCTCAGCCGGACCGGCGATGACCGGTCGGCCAGTCGCGTTTGCCGTAAACTGGCATAGCGCCTGATTGCGTGACCCTCCGCCGATGACGTGGATTACGCCCACGCGCTGCCCGCTCACCGACTCAATCTGTTCCAAAACCCAGCGGTACTTAAGGGCCAGGCTCTCTAAGATGCATCGCACAATCTCTGGTCGCGCCGTCGGGCTCGGCTGCCCAGTCCGGCGACAGAAGTCGCCTATAGCGGTTGGCATGTCCGGCGGACTCAAGAGTGCCGGGTCATCCGGATCAATCAGCGAGACAAACGCCGGCGCCCTCTCCGCCAGGGAAGCGAGTTCATCGTAAGAGGGCGCCGCGCCGCCTGATGTCCAAGCGCGCCGGCATTCCTGAAGCAGCCAAAGGCCGGCAACGTTACGCAGCAGGTGGACGCGGCCACCCACGCCACCCTCATTCGTTAGATTGGCCGCTAGGCTGGCGTCGCTGATCACCGGCTCTCGCATCTCGATTCCCACGAGCGACCACGTTCCAGAGCTGATGTACGCGAAATCGTCGTTGTCCGCTGGAACGGCCGCGACCGCCGATCCGGTGTCGTGACAGGCCGGCGCAATGACCGGCACGCTTCCGGCTCCTGTCTCGGCAGCAAGCGGCGGAAGCAATGCCCCGAGGATCGTGCCGGGCATGACGACTTTCGGCAAGAAATGCGTCGGGATCTCTAGTCGCTCCAGAAGCGACGTCGCCCAGTTGCGGGCGCGCAGGTCATAGAACTGGGTGGTGGTCGCGTTAGTGAACTCGCATGCGCCGCGACCGGTGAGCCAGTAATCGAAAAGGTCAGGAATCGTGAGGAACGTCGACGCTATATGCAAGAGCTGTGGATTGGCCACTGCCATGGAGAACAACTGGTAGAGGGTGTTGAAGGGCAGGAACTGGATCCCCGTCTGCGCGAATATGTCCCCGCGCGGTACCCGCTTGAACGCTGCCGCCATCATGCCGTCAGTGCGATGGTCGCGATAATGGAACGGGTCGAAGAGAAGCTGTCCGTCACCGTCGAGTAGTGCGAAATCAACTCCCCAAGCATCAACGCCCACGCTCGCAGGAGGACCGTGTTGCTCGCAGCAGAGCGCGAGGCCGCACTTGATCTCGGCGAACAGACTCCTGACATCCCAATGGAGGCCATCCGGAGAAGCGACCGGTCTGTTAAGGAACCGGTGCACTTCGGTCAGCCGCAGCCTATCTTCGTCGAGTCGACCAAGGACGGCGCGACCGCTCTCTGCACCCAGATCGAAGGCCAGGAAATCCTTGGCCATTTCTTGAACCCTCCTGGCCCCAATACTGCCCGCTACCCTTTCCTTTCGACTAGCATCGATGCGAGCAGGACGCGGCTGGCCTGCTCCAGGCACGAGGTCCACTCGTAAGCTTCCTCCAGTGTCTCCCCCACAGCGAAGGAGCCGTGGCCCCGCACCATCACTATCTTGCGGTCGCAGAGCGAGTCGCACATGGCATCCGCCAGTTCCTGTGAGCCAGTCGCCAGTCCCACTTCGATGACTGGGATTTTCCCGATCAGCACTGCCGACTCCAGGTCGAGCGGGACGATCTCCCCTGCTGGAAGAACCAGGGAGAGCGCAATAGCTACCGGCGGGTGCGCGTGGACTACGGCTGCCGCCTTGGTCACTTGGTAGAGCGCGCGGTGTACAACCAGCTCTGAAGATGCCAGCGGGTGTGACGATGCTTCGAGGCCAACTTCGACGATGTCGTTTTTCTTGAGGCGCCCCAGCCTGGAGCCGTGACGAGTAATAATCAGGCTGCCACCCCGGCGCACGCTCATGTTGCCGCCGTGGGAGGAGACGAGGCCGGCCAGAAACAGGTCGCGGCCAATCTCCTGGAACGCGAGCAGCGTTTCCCGCGAGACCGCCTGTCCTTGTGGCATTTTGCTAGGTACTGCGCTCACGGGCGATCCTCTCCTCGTAGCCGCTCTTCTTAAGAGCGATAATTGGGTCCGGGTGCAGTCCCATCTCTTCCCGCACTTCCGCCAAGAGGGGACGCACGTCGGTCTCGAAGCCGTCGACAAGAACGCGGTGCGCGCCGAGGACGTCCCCCGTGGCTTGCCGCTCGGCAAGTGCGCGCCTGTCGACGATGAGCGCCTTTGCGTAGGCGCTTTGCAGGTTCAACACGGAGACGACCATCGCCTCCATCTTCGACTCAATGTAGTGGCTCTGGTCGACCATGTAGGCGATGTCTCGTGCCGCCTCTGAGTTCTCGACAAGCTCGTGAAATATGAGGAACAGCTGGAAGGGGTTCACCGAGCCGGCGATGAGGTCGTCATCGGCGTAACTGCAATCGTTGAAGTGGAAACCGCCCAGTTTGCCCTCGTCGAGTAGGAAGGCGACAATCTGCTCGACGTTCGTCCCCTGGGCATGGTGGCCGGTGTCGACCAGTACTTGTGCCTGCGGACCAAGCTTGAGTGACAGCGCATAGGATGTGCCCCAATCGGGAAGGTCAGTGCTGTAGAATGCAGGCTCAAAAAGCTTGTACTCAATGAGCAGCCGCATGTCGTTCGAGAGCGCGGCGCACACCTCGCGCAGCGACTCCGTCAGCCGGTGCTTGCGCCCCGCCAGCGAATCCTGCCCGGCGTAGTTGGTGCCGTCGGCGAGCCAGAGGCTGATGAGCTTTGAGCCGGTGACCTTCGCAATGTCGATGCACTCAAGCACGTGCGCGACTGCCTGCCGTCTCGTCGACGCGTTCGGGTGACACAGGCTGCCGAGCTTGTAGGGCTCTTCTTGGAAGAGATTGGGGTTGATAGCGCCGATGCTCATTCTCAGCGACTCAGCGTGCGCCCTCAACGCCAGCCAGTCGTCCTGCCGGTCCCAAGGAACGTGGAGGGCAACAGAGGGGCAAACACCAGTCAGGCGATGGACCATCGCGGCATCAGCCAGCTTTTCGCGCACGTCGCGGGCAGCGCCGCGCCAGGGAAAGACAGCGAAACGCGTGCCGCTGTCGCCGAATCCCCATGACGGCAGTTCGATGCGCTGGGCCTTGAGTGCGGCTTTGACACCGTCGGTGTCGATATCCCGCACCTCCAGGTGCGACTTCAGTAGAATCATACGATTCCGAAGTCATCGATACCCTATGTTCTCGCCGCAACGCGCGCCTTCGCCGGGCCGGCGACGGCAATCGGCGCCTTCGCGTCCGCCGGCGTGCCGTTTAGCTCAACGTTGCGCCAGCCGCCCGCCCGCTCCGGCAGCACGATCTCCGCCGTCGTCGCCGCGGGCGCCTCAACATCGAGCTCGAAGGAGTCCCGCGCCCGGCGCCAAGACACGGGGATGTCGCCGCGAACGCTCGGGAAGACGCCTTTTGCCCAGTCAAGATCGACGGGTTGCGGCGCGACGCGGAACCGCGCGAAACCGGGCTCGAGGGGCGTGATACCGAGAATATCGGTCGATAGGTCGAATGTTGGTGTCGTCGACCATCCATGGCACTGGCTAACGTTCGGATGCCATACTTCCCAGATCGTCGTAGCGCCGGCTGCGAGCATTCCACCCCAGCGACCGCGGATGTTACGCAGCACGTCGTCGAAGCGATCCGCACGAGCGAGCGCGCGGTGCAGATGATGCGCGAAGAAGGGCTGCGCGACGGCGACGTTTCGCTCCTCGTCGAAGGCTGGGCGGTCTTCCTGGTATCCGAGGCCTATCATCCCGGTGGGGGTGATGACGAGGCGCGAATCATCGAGGATTGTCGCGAAGGTGCGGCCCCAGCGCTCTCGAGGCGCGACGCCATAAGCGATGACGGCGGCGTTCGATTGCTGGCTGACGCGGCGGCCCTGCTTGCCGTCGAGCCACGAGTCGACGTACACGCCCCGCTTCTCATCCCACAAGCGGGCGTTGATGGCTGCCGTAACGGATCCGGCGCGTATCGCCAGCGCGTCCGCTGCCGCAGGCATATTCAACAGGCGCGCCAACTCCTCGGCAACGCATAGTGTCCGCGCATAGAGGGCGTTAAGAGCCGTACATTCGCCGCGGCGGTCAACTTCCGCCCAGTCAACGAAGACCCACTCGGGAACGTTGTTCAGGAGGCCGTGCCCGTCAACGAAGCGATCGAACCAGTCGAGCAGTCGCAGGACGGCGGGGAAGACCTCACCGGCCAGTCCGGTGTCGTCTGTGTATTCAACGTAGTAGCCGAGCGAGAGGACCCAATAGAGACCCCAGTCGGGGATAGCCAGGCCTTGGCGTGCCGCCAGGTCGCCGGGAGTGGCCATCGGCACCATGCCGTCAGTCCGCTGAGTCTGGGCTGCCTGTCGTAGGGCCCGGGCGATGAGGCGCGTGTCACCGAAAGCAGCGTAATTGGTCAGCGCCTCAACGTAGACATCGCCGAGCCATTGCCGCTGCTCCCGTGACGGGCAGTCTTCGTAGCCGTCGTGCATGCAGCGCCGGACGGTCTTCGCGCCGGCCTGCCAGATCCGGTTCAGGAGATCGTCGGAGCATTCGAACGAGCCGCGCTCCTCCACCGGATAGCCCGTCTCGCTCAACCACACCTTGTGCAGAATGACCGGCCCCGATTGCTTGCGCACGGTGACTTGCAGGTACCGGAAACCGGCCCACTCGAACTTCTCCCAGGTTTGGCGCCCATCTCGGGCAATGTAGCGATGCGCGTGTGGAGACGTGACGGGACCTGGCAGAGGTGACTCCGGACGGGCATCGCGCAGGCGTTCAGACAACGCAACATCGATAGTGGTTCCTGCTGTTGCCGTTATGTCCAGTTTCGGATAGCCGGTGACGGTGTCCTCGAAGTCAAAGACCAGCGCGACGTGACGCTCGCCCTCGGCTATCGTCGCCGCCTTACCCGAAAGTAGCGCCTTCGCGTTCTCGACGCGTTCTCGGCTCGCTTCAACAAGCATCTCGCCCGCTGCCTGCAGCGAGGCATCATCCGACTCGGGGCCTTCGGTTTCACCGACGAAGAGCAGCGCACGCGGGAGACACTCCTTCTCGTAGAGATCGGGGATGGCACGAGTCACCATGTGGGGAAAAGGACGAGAGTTGCTCGCGAGGTTGAGGGCAGTCGTCTCGAGCACGCGCGCCACCTGCCAGGTGGCGTCGTCGAAGTGGGACGACGCCCAATCCACCGGCGCCTTGCGCGCGTCGAAGATCTCCTCGAAACCTACCGGACCGGCCGCCGTCTCCTGCTGCCAGGCGTCCGCCTTTTGCCAGCGCCAAGATCCGTCGGAGTCAATTGCGAGGGACTCGCCGCTGGAGAGCGAGAGGTCGGACTGGAAGAAGAGGCCGGCGCAGCCGAAAGCGGCAAGGTGTATGTTTGGCGGAAGCTGGTACCAGGACATGTCGCGGCCATAGGAGTGGAGGAGAATCGCGATGACGTTGTGGCCCGATCGTAAGTAGGGCGCGATGTCTCGTTCATCGTACGATTGGAAGGCGGGCTCGCAACGAGCCGGCCCGCGGCCGACGTAAGCGCCGTTGACGTACAGGCGATAGCGGGCATCGGCAGATACACACGCGATAGCTTCCTGAGGCGCCGCTGCAAGATCAACCGTCTTGCGCAGATACCAAAAACCGTTGCGCTGCCGCGAGATATTGGGGCGCCTGCCTTCGAAGAAGGCGCCTATCAATCCGTCGATGTCTGCCTGGCCGCCGCCGGGCGCAATCCAGCTTGCTCTCTGCCGCAGAGGCCTACTCATGCTCCGCTTTCCCCCTTCGAGTGTAGTCGAACATCCTGCCGGTACGGAAGCTACTCGCGACGATGGTCCCCAATGTGCGGCATATCGGCAAAGGTGTCGGGACCGAAGAAGCGCAGCGTGACGAGCGGCCCTGGCCCCGTGTTCTCGAAAGTGACGCCTTCGACGCCTGCATCGTGTGAGACGAAGACCTCGTCCTCCGTCATTTCGCCGAAGCGGATCATGGCCGGAGTCTCCAATCGCAGCCTGCCGATGCGCCCGCTCCCCTGCACCGCGATCAGCCCGAACGCGCCGCCATCTTTGATCGTGCACGCCGCGTCAGCCTGAACGGTGAGCTTCTTCGCCGAGAAGAGCTGCCTCCCACCGATCGTGCCGTAAACGATCCACTCATCGAGCCAGCCCTCACTCTCGTCACCACCGGCACGGATCGGCTCAATGTAGTGATTCTGCTTGAAGTTGCTGTCGGTGTTGCCGTCCCAATCCAGTAGGTCGACGAGATAATCAAGGTCGTGGCGTTTGTCCGGCGGAACGTCTTTCACGACAAGGTCCCACGAAACAGGCCGTCCCTCGAGCAGCGATTGAAAGGCCGCAAAGACGTCGCTGGCGCATTGCGGCTCGAATGTGACGAGCGAGCCGGGGGCGTGCAGTATACGCGGCGGGACGAGCCACCCCGTGCCGGGCTTCAGTCTATAGGCGCGCGCGAGGTCGAGGATACCGTTGTCGCCCTCAGTCCAATTCTCGAGGCAGCGTCGCACGTCGGCCCTTGTCGTTCCCGGCTCCAATCCAAAGTAGGTGTGCGGGAAGTTGTTGGGAATCTGGTTGAGCTGCTCGGGGAAGTAGTAGGCTTCCGGCTTCCCTCGCTGTCCTGTAAGCGCCGCCTGCGCATCGTCCTGGTGGAGGTGGTGGAAGATCGGGCCCAGGTTGTCGAAGAATTTGGAGAAGACGGGCCAGCCCTTGTATTCCTCCCACATCTTCCTGCCAAGGAGCCGTTCGCCTTGAGTAGCGACGGCGTCACGCAGGAGGAAGCGTTTGCCGTTGTGCAAGACGTAGCTCAGCCCTTCATCTGGCTCACGACCGTCGTTCGCCGCCTCGGTAGTCGAACTGAACCAGCGCTCGTCGATGCCGCCACGATGGGCGCCGAGGGCGTAGTAGTCGTCAGGGTGGAGCTTCAAGCGACGTCCTGGCATCAGAAATGAGCGGGGGACCCAGCAGGGAGCGAGGCGCAAGATGCCTTCACCGTCTTCGATGGCCTGCAAGACGTTAGGGTTGTTGTCTACTTCTGGCATTCTCCTCGGCGACATGATCCTATCCTTTCAGCCGCATGCGCCAGTCAACTCAGATGTCGCTGGCAAGCCGAGGACGTTTTTAGTCGTAGTCCAGTGCCAGCATCTCGAAGATGCGAAGCTCAGGCACGATCACTTCGGCATAGTCGCCCTTCATTGCGATTGTCAGCGGCACCTCGTCAGGCAGGAGTAGGGCACGCTCGGCCCTTCGCCCATCGAGCCGCAGGCGAACAGCAACGTTGAACACGGGGACCGGCGGCAGCAGTTCCTGCTCGTTGATGAGGCTGACGATGTAGCGCTTCTTGTCAGGCTGATGAAACAGCGTCATCTCGACGGCCGGTGGTGCGTCGATTTCGAATGAGAGTGGTCCGTCGGCCAGTGTCCGGACCATATGTACGAAGACGCTCTTGTGCGGTTCCTGGTCGGCCGCCTCGATCGGCGCGGCTACCCAAATGACACGCCCGCCGCCGTGGCGACGGCAGATGACGGAGGCGTAGTCAGTCGCGAGGCCGGGCGGGTCGGAATGAATCGATGCCATCCTCTTCGTTTCTGACGGGTCAGTGTAGGGCAGCGTGAGCGTTGCCATCACATCGCGAGCGTTCTTTGCATGCGCCTTGACCTGCCGTCCGCTGCCGACGCCTTTAGTGTCGGCGCTCCCGCCGAGCGATGTCGTCGCACCAATGATGCTGAGCGGGAAAGCGGCGTCAATGTCGGGAAGCAAGTGTTTGCCCTGAGGGGTCGGCGTAATGTATGTCACCGTCTCCGGTGTCAGCCCCTCTGTCTCTACGCCAAACAGATCGCTCAGATACGTAAGGTCGGACTGGCCGCTGGCGTAGAGCGCGCCGCCCCGGGCGACGAAGCGACTCAACGCCTGCGCCTCTTCTTCACTGATCACGAGGACGTCTGGCAGGACGATGACCCGATACGCGCTCGTGTCCTCGAGGTTGTTTTTGCTGATCACACCGACGGGTATGTGCTTCTCCCGCAGCGTCCTTGCAGCACCGAGAGCAGCGTCCAGATGCGGCATCTTCCGGCCGCTCAGGTTGGCGGGCTTGCCGCTGTCGTCAAAGTCCATCTTCGCATCGAGACTGAAGTACACGGCGATATCCTGGCACATCTCGCCGCCCAGATAGGGTTCATAAGCCTGAGAGCGCTGGAAGATGTCGCCCATCCGCTCATAAACCTTGCGGTTCTGCGTGCCGATGGGGTCGATGGCGTCGATGAAGAAGAAGGCACCATTGTGCGCCATCGCCAGAAACGCATGGATCTCTAGCATATCCTTCGACTTCAGCGTTGTGTGATCGCGGAGGCTGGGGTAGCAGCGCGAGGTCATGAACTCGAAGGGCCGTCCCCGGCTGATGCTGCGAAAGAGTTTGCAGACGAAGGACTGTTCCGCGAAACCGCCATACAGATCACCCCCGATGTAATCGTTGTACTCGCGGAGGCCAACGGTCGTGCCCACGAACCAGGCCTGAGCCAGAGGCGCCGAGTTATGTTCGACCGTGATCTCCGGCTGCAATCGCTTTGCCGTAGCAGTGGCGAAGGCAGCGAAGTCCAACAGCCATTCCTCGCGTTTCTTCTGGAAGGCGACCCACTTTGGATCCTGCCAGTCAATAATCGTCGGCATCTCGCCGCCGACCTCATGGGCGTACCGCTCCTTGCAGGCGGCGCAGTAACAGACCCCCGGCCAGAAGGTCATGTCGAAGAAAATGCCTTCGAGGGGGTAAGCAGTGAGGAGCTCCTCGACCTGCGCTTCGATGAAGGCTCGGTAACCGGTGTTGTTGGGACATACGATGCCATAGCGGGCAAGAGGAGGGACCTCTCGTGAAGGGGTGCCGCCATTGTAGAGGATTCGCCAGGAAGGGTCGTGCTCGTAAGCCCAGTTGTTGAAGACGAGAGTGTAGTAGGCGATTACGTCGATGCCCTCGGCGTGGCAGAGGGCGCGTATCTCGCCAAATATGTCGCGGCCATGTAACCCAGGGTGCATCTGTCCGCTCTTCGTCGGCCAGTAGCAGTAACCGATGTGCGAGTTGGCGTAGACCATCGCCGACTGCACATTCGCGATCTCGAGCATATCGACGTAGACGTTGGGATCGAGCTTCGACAGGAAGCTTTCGTTCCATGCCTCGATGTGCATATCGACGAGGTTGCGTCGGTAGCTCTTCTCGAACCATCTTGGTGCCATAATCATCTTCTCTGCAGTCAGCTCCGACGCTCTAGGCAGCGTGAAACGTCGCTCCGGAATGTGGTTTCAGTCGTTCTCTCTCAACCCGTGAAGCGCCTCGTCCTCGCCGTCTCGTCGGAGATCAGGCATGCCATGGGCGTGCTTCTACAGAGCACCCTGAACGCGATGCTCACGCCGTCGGCAGTCATTGTGGGGTCATCTTACACCAGCGCTACGAGTTCGCCAAACGTCAGAACTAAGCTCGCTCTGATGGTCCCGCCCTTGCGCCCGGTTATCGATGGCGACCGTTGCGGCTACCACACCATTCGTTCTTATAGGTGGGCGATGGCTCGCTGCTCGGCGAGCGAAGGAGATGATCTCGAATGGAGATTCTGCGTCGGTTCTATGCGATGATGGGTCGCACACAATAAGAGAGGCCCTCTTTCCCGGGTCTCCTCAGATTCATTTCATGTCGGGGCGGTGGGATTCGAACCCACGACCTCCTGAACCTCATCAATCAGGACGGAAACCGCGCCGAAGACGCCGATTGCGAATCTGCGAGCCGCAACCCTTGGCGAAGACTCAGGCGAAGGAACTAGTGAATGCGAGAACCTCTCCTGAATCTTCCGCTGCTCAGTTCGCAGGAATGCGGGCGCGGCGTCACGCGGCGCTATTGTGGTGCGCAGGTTGCCGTCTTCCAAGGGTTTCTGGTTCTCGCTTGAGTCTCGAGCTGTGCTTCGCTGGGCGCAATCCATCTTGCCCTCTGCTGGAGGACTCCGCTCATTCTCTGCTCCTCCCGCTGCAAAACATGGCTGGCCTGACTAACCGCCTCTCTTTGCGCGCTTAGCCTTTGTCGATCCAGTAGTCGTACTTGTACATGCCAAACCCGTTCGATGTCGGCGTGTAACCCTTGACGTAGTCGTAGGCCGCCCAATAGTCATACGGCTGGTACAGGGTAAACATTGGCCCGTGCCTGGCAAGGACCTTCCGCTGCATATCCTGCTCCAGCTTCGTCCTCGCCTGGTCGTCGATCGTCCCGTTGATCTGGTCTATTAGGGCGTCGACCTCGGGATCGTCAACCCCGGTGTAGTTGGCTTCCGCGTGGGTATAACCACAGCTGTGCTGCCAGTTGACCGCCATCCAGTCGTTTCCGTACCGCATTTGAGTGTATGTCGTGCTTACGTAGTCGTTCTTCAGTAGAGCATCCAGCCAAGTGCCGACATCTGCAGTTTTCAGGTTTACGGTGATTCCAGCATCGGCTAGATTGCTCTGGATGATCGCCGCGCGGTCCGGGTTGTCCTGGTAGCTGGCGAAGGAGAGATCGAACGTCATATCGGAGGCGTTCGCCGCCGAAAGCAACTGTTTCGCCTTCTCCACGTCACGCTGATAGGCTGCTTCCACCTCCTCCTTCGGGAGCGCGGCCGGCCAGTACGGCGGCACCGCGCCGGCAAGCTCGGCATCTCCGAAGAGCAGCTTGTCGATCATCTGCTGCCGGTTCAATGACAGATCGATTGCCTCTCGTATCCGTTCGTCCTTGAACTGAGGGAACTTCACGGCATTCACCACGAACACGCTCCATTCCTGGTCCAGGAACCTCGTGATGCTCGCGCCGCTAATGCTCCTCAAGTTGTCCGCCGTCGGCTTGCCGGGCGGACTGTAGGCATCGATCTGCCTGCCCCGGAAAGCCGCCTGCGCAGCCGCATCGTCTGTGAAGACCTTGAGATTGAACCCATCGACATACGGGTAGTCGTGGTAGTAGAGCGGATTGCGCACCACCTCTAACCCATCATTTTGACTGTACGATTTCACAGTGTAAGGCCCGCTGCCGGCCAGCTTGCTCGACAGATCATCGCCGTAACTCTCCGCGAGGTCCGTAGCCACGATGCCGGTCGCGCCGCCTCCCAGGTCGTACAGGAAGTAACCGTATGGCTTCTTGGTGGTCTCCTTCCACGTTCGCGCGTCCACCGCCTCGTATCTTTCCGTGTATTCGTCCCATCCGGGGGGGACATCCGGTTTCGTGCGTAGTCGATCGATGCTCTTCACTATGTCGTCGGCAACGAGCGTCCTACCATTTGTGGGCGCGATATCTGGGAATTTAGCATCGTCGCGAAGGTGGAAGATCCACGTCACGTCGTCAGGCGTCTCCCATGACAGCGCGAGATCGCCAATTATGTAGTCAGGGGCGTGCCAGTCGGTCGGCTGAACGACATAGCTGTACAGTAAGTTGGCGTAAGCGGATCCCTGAACCGAGGCGGGTTCAAGGCTCAGAACAGGTGCTAGAGTGTAGGAGTGAATGGTGCCGCCCTTCTTCGGCTGGCCTGCCGCATTCGTCGGAGTGATCAATCCGGCATTCTCGCTCTTGCCGCCACAGCCGATGAGAATGAGCCCGGCCGCGCCTCCCGTGGCCGCCGCTCCGGCCAGAAAACCGCGACGTGAGATCCTCTTTTGGTAAAGCATGTCCTCCTCCGTTTGTCGCTTCTCCTGTTTTGATTTGCCGATGAGGTTGCCGGATGTGTGCGAAATACCTGTTCATCCTCCAGATTCCCGCGGCACGGACAAGATGACGGCTGCTACGCGCACTGAACGACGCCTAAGTTGAGCGGCCCTGAATCTCTCACAATCTTCCGGTTTCGGCAGTAGTATGGGATGATGAAGGCGGCAAAGCAAGTTATCTTCTGCGTGAATCACACTAAGCTCGGCCGGATCAGCGTGACCTTCCTCTGTGACCTATCCGAGATAGACATCGTGGTCACTGACTCCAAGGCCAGGAAGGACCAGGTGGATGCCATCCGTTCGGCCGGCCCGGAATCAATTGTTGCGGAGTAACCCTCAGGACAGACCTGCAGGATTCGCCCGGGTGAGAAATGGAGGCAATGATGGCTAGTCCTCAACTTCAGCTAATTATCAACGCGATGCGCAACCGGCCAGTCCAGACCAACCCGGCGTTGGGCAGAAAGCAGATGGAAGAGGAAATCGCCGCATTCTTCCCCCTTCCTGCGGATGTCGTCATGCAGCCGGTCGACGCTGCAGGCATTCCCGGGGCGTGGCTGGACATATCGGGAGGTGGGAGCAAGGGCTTGCTATTCTTCCTTCATGGCGGAGGCTATATGAGCGGTTCGATCAAGACGCATCAGGAGATGGTCTCGCGCATCTGCCGCGCCGCCGGCTGCCGGGGCTTCCTTATCGACTACCGTCTCGCGCCCGAGCACCCGTTTCCTGCGGCCGTCGAGGATGCTGTTGCTGGGTATCATTGGCTTCTCGACCAGGCCGTCGCGCCTTCGCGCATGATCATTGCCGGCGACTCAGCGGGTGGCGGTCTGACGCTGGCAACCTTAGTCGCTCTTCGCGACGCCGGTTCTCCGATGCCCGTTGCGGCAATCTGCATGTCGCCCTGGACCGATCTGGAGGGTCTTGGGGAGTCGGTGACGACGCGTGCAGAACAGGATCCGCTCGTCACGCCGGAGGAACTTCGCATAGATGCGAAAATGTACCTCGGCGATGCGGACACGAGGAATCCGCTCGCCTCACCGGTTCATGCTGACTTGCACGGCCTGCCGCCGCTCTTCATCCACGTCGGCGACGCCGAGATCTTGTTGAGCGATTCAACACGAGTTGCTGACAAGGCAAAGGCAGCGGGCATCGATGTCAGCCTCGAGGTCTGGGACGAGATGATCCACGTCTGGCACCTCTTTGCCAGCATTCTGCCCGAAGGCCAGCAGGCGATCGAACAGCTGGGGGAGTTCATTCGCGAACGCGTCGCGGACTGCGTGAGAAGCTAAGCCTGCTGGAGTGGGCGATGGATTGGGGGCTGCTGATCAGGCCGAACTATGCAGCTTCGAGGAAGAGAGAGGTTATGGCAAGGGCGCAGATCAACGGTTTTGAGATGCACTATGAAGTGCGCGGAGAGGGCCCGCCGCTCGTAATGGCGCATGGCCTGATGGGGAACATGGGCGCGGCGCCAGAATTGAGCATTGCGTTCAACCAGCTCATGCACCAACTCCCGAATGATTTTCGCACGATCGGCTACGACGCCCGCGGTCACGGAGAATCAGGCTACACCACCAACACTGCTGACTACAGCTGGTCCAGCCTGGCTAATGACATGTACGAGCTCCTACTTCATCTGGGCATCGAGAGAGCGCATATCGGCGGCGGCTCAATGGGAGCGGGGACGAGCATCTGCTTCGCGCTCGAACACCCTGAGATGGTGGACAAGTTGGTGCTGATTGCGCCTCCGCCGATCACGAAAGAGGATCGCGGAACCACGCGGATGATACTCGGTGGGCTGGCGACCCTCGTCGAGAGCCAGGGCCTCGAGAAGGCTGTAGAAGTGGTACTGAATCTCGGGCTCTGGAGTGACATTAAAGACGCAAGTCCGAGGCGGTATGAATTGCTGCGCGATTGGCTTCTGTCTCAGAACCCCGCCGCTCTTGTGCCCGCTATCCGCGGCCTGATCACGGATGGCCCGTCACTGCCAGAGAAGCGCTTCGGTGAGATCAGCGCGCCGACGCTGATCATCGCGCACGAGGGCGACCCGATCCATCCAGCCGAATCAGGGGTGATACTCAACAAAGCGATTTCTGGCTCTAGGTTGATCACTGCCCCGAATTCTGCCTACTGGGATGAACGCCCGGAGGAAATGACGCGGACAATCAAGGATTTCCTCGAGGAGTCGTGACCGGCCTGCTATAGATCGAAAAAGTGAACTCCTAACAGCAATTCAGGTGGCCGAGATGGTGCTCAAGAACGTCCAATTCGAATCTAGCAAGAACGCGTCGATGAGCGATTCAGGTGCGGGAAGTGACCACCGCACGCGCCGTGGGCGAGCCTCAGGGAAGAACACAGCGTGGCCGTTTGAGGTTACCGCAGATTCAATTTGAGCTCGTGTAAGAGGGGAATGGTCGGGGCGGTGGGATTCGAACCCACGACCTCCTGAACCCCATCAATCAGGACACGAATTCCCCCAAAGGCACCAATCCCGAATCTGCCGAAAGTAACCCGCGGACGAGATTCAGGTGAAGGAACTCGCGAATGCCACGAACTCTCCTGAATCGACTGCAGCGCCGCTTGCACCGGCATCGGCGCCCCTCAAGCAGTGCGATTGTGGCCTCTAGATGATGGTGTGTCAAGGCCGCGCGGTTTCCGTTGAAAGATGGGCTCTGGAGGACCGTGAGGGATTCGAACCCTCGACTCCCGGATTAAAAGTCCGAGCTTGTACTCCGGACCATACGAGTCCGACCGCAGATTCGAATTCCGCCGTTTTGACCGTCTGGACCGACTGAATTCTCTTCGAGTCCAGTGCTCGGGTTCAAGTGCCCTCCAGAGTACCGGATTCGACATGGCAATTGTGCGTGCTCCGTCCGGTCATTTCAACGGTGGCCGACGTCTGGAATCGCGACCCGGAGACGGCGGTCCCGGGTTACCACTCGCCGCCCTCCCAGAACGAATTGGATACGGGCAAGAGAGCCTCCTGCGCAGGGTAGCTTGTGTGCCTGATGCCGCGGGCGTAAGCGACGCTGAGGCTGGGGGTGCGGCGATCCACATCGACCCGGACGCGAAAATTCCGGCGCTCATCAACAGCACCCCCTTGGCAACGGCAACCGGCTGTGATATGGTCTGCCCGCGGGAATTGTCTCGGCTCGATCGCAAAGGAGGCGTGCACATGGCAGATCGAGAATTACTGGCAAGGATGTACCACGCGTCGATAAGCCATAACGTCAATGACGGTCGCGCGCCGCACTACACGGAGCTGGCCAAGGAGTTGAGCCTATCGCCGGAAGATGCCCGCGTCGCACTGCATGACCTGGAGAAGGCGGGTGTCCCGGGCTTCTGGCTGGAGCCGAACACCGACCTGATAGGCTCGTTAGCGCCGTTCTCCAACCGCCCTACTCAATACTTGATATCAGTCGATGGGGAACAGAAATGGTACGGGCAGTGAGGGTTTGAGTCGCTGGCGGTCAGCTGGCTCTACCCCGGCAAGGAAGTTCAAATCGACTGCCCCTGTCTCGACTGCAACGAGCCGATACGCGTCCGCATGCGAGACGGCGAGATCCTGGAGGCGTCTCCGCCGTCGATCGTGGGGCACGTAAACGTCCCCTTCGGTCGTTGGGCAGAGAACATAGTCCATTCCTGAGGCACTATGAATCTCTTCCGGTCGGAAGAGCACGTTCGCAACTGGGTTCAGTACGATCCCGAAAGCGCCGACGGCACGATGCCGCTGGGAGATTACGCAAAGCTATTTTCAGGTGGCATGTTCCGCGAGCGTCTCGCCCCTGACTATCTGCTCCGCGTACCGGAGTTGGCCCGCGAGTGGGTGGGCATTCTGATCAGCCTGGGCAAGACGGGGCCATTCTGGCGTATGGGCAGAGGCTAATCAAGAAGGACAGTTAGACCATCCTGCCGACACGCAGTCCGTCGAGCGTCGACTCCAGCATCTTACGCGGTGCTAGCGCCTGCCCGACGAGGTGAAGCTCCTTCACGCGCCCCTTCAGCGCCCGGTACAGACCGTCGTCGGCTTTGCTACCACGCGAGACGACCAGGGTATCAATCCCTTCTCGCGACTGGATATTGCCGCCAAATACGCCGGCCAGCGTAAGCACGCTGCCGTCGAAGGCGGCGACGTCAAGCCCCATAGTGATCTTGCCGCCGGCCTGCGCGATGCGAGTCATGACGAAGCCGAACGTTATCTGCTCGGCAGCGAGCGGAGCTATGGGATGTGGGATGAGGAGCTCGACTTCATGCCCGCTTTCGAGCAGGAAGTCAGCTGCCGTGAAGCCCTCGGTCGAGCGGTCCATGGAGTGGACGACAACCTTCCTGCCGACCTCCGCCTTTCCCGACAGGACGTCCCTCGCCAGCACCACGTTCGAGTTGTCTGAACCGGGGAACGCTCCTCGCGCAGCGACACCGCCGGTCGCGACGATCACGGCGTCGGCGGCCTCCTGTTCGACCAGCTCCAGCGTCACTTCCGTCCCCAGATGCAGATCGACGCCCAACAGCTCGAATTGGCGCCGGTAGTAGCGGACAGGCTCCGCCATGTCCTGTCTGCCCGGCGCCCGCGCCGCTATCTGGAGCTGGCCGCCGAGCTCTGCGGCCCGTTCGTAGAGTGCGACGTCGTGGCCGCGCAAAGCGGCAACCCGCGCCGCTTCCATGCCGGCGAGCCCTCCGCCTATCACCATGACCTTCTTCTTTGTGGGCGCATGCGTTATCTTCATCTCCTCTTCGCGGCCCGCTGAAGGGTTCAGGGCGCAAGTTATGGGAAGCTTCTGCGCTGATCTGCCCCAGCAGCCCTCGTTGCAGCCGATGCAGTAGCGAATCTCGTCCAGCCTCCCCTCTTGCGCTTTGTTGGGAAGCTCGGGGTCGCAAAGGCAGGCGCGGGTCATCGCCACCATGTCGGCCTGGTTCTTCGCGAGGATGTCATCCGCCTTGATAGGGTCGACGATGCGCCCGGCGCAGAAGACCGGAATGTCGACCTCCTCCTTGATGCCCGCCGCGAGGTAAACGAAGGCAGCGGACGCAACGTACATCGGTGGGATGATCGCGCCGCCCATGCCGATCGAGACGCTCAGGTAGTCGACGTCGCCGGTATCCGCGAGAGAGCCGCAGATGCGCTTCATGTCGTCGAGGGCGAGGCCGCCACGCTGGAACTGGTCGCCGCTAATCCGCATTCCGACGGTGAAGTCCTTTCCCACCGCCTGCCGGACCGCCGCCATCAGCTCCTTCACGAACCGCATTCGGTTCTCTTCGGAGCCGCCGTACTCGTCTGTGCGGCGATTCGTCCGCGGCGAGAGGAACTGCTCCATCAGGAAGCCGTGCGCGCCCATCAGCTCGACGCCGTCCAGGCCGGCCTCCTTCATGCGCACGGCGCCGGAGGCGAAACTGTCGATAACCTCCTGGATCTCTTCCCGGTCTATCTCGTGCGTCGATTCGACGTTGAAGTTGGCCGACACGGGTCCCGCCGACCACAGAGGCAAGCCCTCTTCACGAGTCGGGAACCAGTTGCTCGCGGGATGGAAGAGCTGCGCTACCATTTTCGCCCCGTGCTCGTGTATGGCGGAGGTAATCCGGCGGAACGGCTCAACGCACTCTTCGCGATAGGCCTGAATGACGAATGGCTCGGAGCCACCGCTGGAATGCACGGCCTGGTCCTCCGTCACGATCAGGCCGACGCCGCCTCGCGCCTTCGAGAGCCAGTAGTTGAAGTGGCGCTCCGAGGGGAGCCCCTCGACGGCGAAGTTGCTGAGATGCCCCGTGCTTACGATGCGATTCTTCACCGTGAACGCGCCTATCTTCAGGGGCGTGAACAGGTGCTTGAACTGGGAAGATGGACTTGTCATTCTGTGCCTCCTCACGACGGGGCATTCAGCGAACCGGCGACTCGCATTCTATGAGCAGCATTGACTCCGGTCAATTTCATCCTATTGCGGGGGCGGCGTGGGGCATTCCGATCGGGCAGTGAGGCGTATAATCGGGCCGTGAATGAGGAGAAGAAGGTGGAGGTCTGGGTCGTCATCGGTCTTAGGGATGGAGAGGTCGAGGACGCGTCATTGGAGCTCGTGGCCGAAGGACGGGGGCTCGGCGACCGTCTGGGCGCCACGCTCGCGGCGATTGTTCTCCACGACAAAGCCGAGCAGGCGGCGCCCGCTCTGGGCCGACACGGCGCACAGCTGGCCTACCTGTACGATCATCCCAGCCTCTCACATCAGCACCCCGACGTCTGTCTGCCCCTCCTGGAGGCTGCTGTCCGGCAGCGTGAGCCGCGCATCATCCTATTCCCGTCCGATCGGACGATGCGGGTGCTGGCTGCAAGGCTCGCTGCAAGACTGGGTTCGGGTCTGGCGTCCGAGTGCACGAAGCTCGACATCGACGGCGACGGCAATCTGCTGGTGAATAGGCCGGTCTACGCGGGAAGGCTATCGGCCAGGGTGGTCTGCCGGTCGGTCTCTCAGATCGCCACCTTCCAGCCCGGTTACGGAAAGCGCAGCGTGACGCCTTGCGAGGCGGGAGTGGTCCGATTACCCGTCTCGACGATTGCCACACGCAGGTCGACCGTCGAAGCGGAGGTCCGCGACCCGCCGCGCGAGATGGACCTGATGAGCGCAGATGTCATCGTCGCCGGCGGCAGAGGTGTCGGCGGGCCGGACGGGTTCGCCATGCTGGAGAGGCTGGCGCAAAAGCTGGGAGGCGCCCTGGCAGCGAGCCGAGCGGCCGTGGACGCCGGCTGGGTCCCGGCGCACAGGCAGGTAGGCCTTTCGGGGAAGACGGTTGCGCCGCGCCTCTATGTCGCCTGCGGTATCTCTGGGGCAACCCACCACGTTGTCGGAATGAAGGACGCGAAGTCGGTAATCGCGATCAATAGCGACAAGAGCGCCCCCATCTTCAAGATAGCCGATGTCGCTATTCTCGGCGATATCCACGAGGTCATCCCGCGAGTGTTGGAGAAGCTCGAAGACGCGGGCAACAGTGAGGGGGAGGTACGGCGAGCCTTGGGGAGCGTACACGAAGGCGACACATGGGTCTGACGATCCTTGCTTGTGTCACTAGCGTTGTCGACACGCAGGAGCCCGTCGAGGTGGAGAGGGGCGTTCTCAAGATCGACGAGGCGACGCTCCCGCGTGTCCTCAACCCGTCGGATGCCAACGCTCTCGAAGCGGCTCTCGGGCTGCGGGATTCTCGCGCCGGCAGCCGCGTGATCGCCGCCAGCATGGGCCCACCGTTTCAAGAGGGCGTGCTGCGGGACGCTATCGCTCAAGGAGTGGACGAAGTGGTGCGGCTGTGGGACGACGCCTTCGCGGGGTCGGACTGTCTGGGGACGGCGCGGATACTGGCCGCGGCGGCGGCGAGGATCGAGGCCGACGTCATAGTGTGCGGGGAGCTTTCGCTCGATGGCGGCAGTGGTCAGGTGGGTGCTCAGTTCGCCGAGTTGCTGCGAGTACCGATGGTAGACAGGGTCTCGACGGTGGGACTCGTAGCTGATGGGGATTTCGTGCTGACCGAGCGGCGAACCGGCGGAGGCTTCCGCATGGTGGAGAGGACGCCCTTGCCCGCGCTCATAACGGTGGGTGCAGGAGCAAATGTTCCGCGCTATCCAACTTTGCGCTCTAGGCTCCAAGCACGCTCAGCCCCCGTTCCCTGCTGGGGAATCGCGGAACTAGGAGTGGAGCCAGCGGATGTCGGAGAAGCAGGCTCTGCACTGCGAACGACCACGTTGCGACGGCCGCCGCCTGACCCGCGTGGTCTGGTAGACCCGGGCAGCGACCTGCCGCCGGAAGAGCGCTGGATGATGGCCATCAGCGGCGGGGTCCGCGAGCGTCAGGCAGGATTGATCGAGGGCTCTCCCGACTCGCTGGCGGCGGAAATCATTCGCCAACTGAAGCCGCATCTTCGTACCTTGCAGTCACCTTAGTGCGGTGGCGGCTGGAACAAAGTGACGGGAAGGATCAGGGAGGGGGATAGACGTCGGTGAAGATCATCGACGACCTCATTGGGGAGGTTCCTTATGACCACGCAGATCTCGCTGAGACCGGTTGAACGTGTCGAAATCCTAACCGTCATCGACAACGTGGTGGACTTGCTCCTTCCCAGCACGGCTGTCGCCAAGCGAATGGCGACGGCCGGACGCGAGGGGCAACCATTGCCCCGGCTGGAGGCGCCGCTGCTGGAGGAGGGATATGCGGCGGATTCTCCCTCTGCGGAGCACGGCCTGTCATTTCTCGTGACCGTGTTCGTCGATGAGCAGCGACATTCGTTGCTGCTCGATACGGGCGCGACAGTTGGTGGGGTGGTGCATAACCTTCGCGCGCTGGGGGTGAACCCGCAGGACATCGAGGCGATCGTCCTGAGCCACGGCCACTTCGACCATACGACCGGCCTCAACGGACTGGCGAAAGAACTGCAGGCGCTGCCGCCAATCTTGGTCCATCCCGATTGCTGGCTCAAACGACGCGTCGCCGTGCCGGAGCAGCAGCTCCGCGAGTTGCCTACCACCGGTCGGGAGAAGGTACGCGCCGCGGGCTTTGAACTGGTCGAGAAGCGAGAGCCGTTGCCGCTTTTCGATAGCGCGATGCTGCTGACGGGCGAGATCGAGCGCACCACACCGTTCGAGCAGGGGATGCCCTTCCACCAGGCCCTTCGCGATGGGCAGTGGGTGCCCGACCCGCTGATCCTCGACGACCAGGCGCTGGTGACGAACGTGCGCGGCCGCGGGCTGGTGGTGATAACAGGGTGTGGCCACGCCGGCGTCGTCAACACCGTTCGCTACACGCAGAAGCTCACGGGGACCGACCGCGTCTACACCGTCATCGGTGGTTTCCATCTAGCCAACTCGCCGCTGGAGACCGTGATCGGACCGACGGTCGAGGCGCTGAAGCAATTCGCGCCAGAGGTCATAGTCCCCACCCACTGCACAGGGTGGCGGGCAACCTATGCTATCGCCGCCGCCTTCCCCGACGCCTTCGTCCAGGGCAGCGTGGGCACGAAGTACGTGCTCGAGCGGCCCGCCGAGTCGAACGAGTAGGCCCGCGATTACACAGTCGATCACAAGGAGGTGGGCCGACGGCCGGAATCACACGCGTCGACAGCGCGATCGACTTCCGACTGATGTCGCTCATTCAGCCGTCTTGTGCTAGACATACCTTCAGGTCACTGGTTCGCGCTAGCTCAAAGGAACGGAGCGCCCTACCCGTAGAGACGGATCGTCATACGGGAGGAAAGGTCGGGAAGTTCGCTTCAGTCAGACAAATCACGTCACAGTCAGGAGCTCCAGAACAATGAGAAGTAAGAGCCTGTCCACAAAGATCCACAACGAGGGTGTGGGTTGCCTGTCGCTAATAACCGACGCGGTGCCCTGCAACCTAATGTCCATCGGACTGGAGTTTGAAAAGGAGAAAAAAGCCAGGGACCTGGACATTTATCTGAATCCCGCCCCCGGCAAGGAGGTCTTCTATTTGGGCTGTAGTCTCTCGCACATTTTTACCGATCTTGCCAAGACGAGACTGCTCGAGCACCTGCCCAAGGTGGGCGGCATGAAATTCTGCTGCGGCAGCTATGTCTACGGACTATTTGGAGAAGAAGAGGCCAAGATCAAGGGAAGGCAACTGCTGGAAGCACTAAAAGAGACCGGAATTGAGAGGATGATCACCTTCTGTCCGGGCTGCGATGAAATGATCAGCGCTATCTATCCAAAACTCATTCCCGAATTTGACATCGAGACCGTAACCATTGTGGAATACCTTTTGGATCAGCATCGGAAGGGCGAGATCGAGTTCACCGACCCCATCAACCGGAGAGTGACCTTCCATGACCCCTGCCCCTGGAGAACGATGGCCCCGGAGGTGTACGAGAATCCACGAAGACTTCTCGGATTGATGGGCGCAGAGGTCGTCGAGATGAAACACAACCGAAGAAAATCCATGTGTTGCGGAGCCCCGCTATCGCGAAGGAATCCTCAATTGGCGTCCGCCATTGCCGAAAACAGGGTATCCGAAGCAAAGGAGGCAGGTGCAGAGGCCATTGTCGTGAATTGTACTGGTTGCTTTGCCCTGTTGGGAAAGGCCGAGGAACAGAACCTCGAGGTCTACAACATCACAGAGCTGGCCCAGATGGCCATTGGAGAGGAGCCGCCGCACCGGATTGGAGAGATCGACAGGCAACTCAGGCGTGATGTCGTCAAAAAGATCATCGAGCATCCAGAGATATTGAGCGAAAGGTACGTGATTCGAAACGGAAAGACAAGTCGTGTGTAGGCCGCATCTCAAGAACCCCCTGGAGCGGGACGGGTACTGCTCGATGGCGCTGATCAACACGGGACGCTGATCGCTGCATCCGCGAACGTGCTCGTCGCAAATCTGGCGGCGCGGCAGGGCCAGCGCATCGGCTTTTGGGAGTTCTTCCGCTACGGTGCTCCGGTCACGTTGCTTTCGATAGCGGTCTCCGCCGTCTATCTCTGGCTGCGCTACCTGCTCTTCTAGCCGGCCTCCCGATTCCTGGATCACCTGCCGCCGTGGACTGAAGTTCAGGGGCGCAGCCAGGCGGGTTAGTGGAGACGGCCCGTCAGGTTGGGCAGGGTGCCGTGCCAATAGGCGAGCGCCGCTCGCGCTGCGTCCCGCTCGTCGGTGATCACCGGTTCGATGCCGCGTGCCTTCAGGCTGTCGAACGCGCCCCAGCCCATGCCACCGACGATGACGGCTTCGCAGTCGTCGATTGTGTCCGCCATCATCTGGTGCTTCGCTTCGGACTGCTGTCCGTGGCCGTGGGGCTTGCCCGGCGCGGTGTGACAGTCGCAGCCGCCGAACGTGTGGTGGCCCGCCTTCGCGCGCGTCTCCCGGGCAACGATCTGCCCTTCCTCAATGGTGAGGACGATGTAGTAAGGCGCTCGGCCGAAGTGGCGGCTGATGGTGGCTTCGTCGTCTGAGATGACCGCGATTTTCATCGCGGTCTCCCAGCGGGGCGCCCGGTTCGCCAGCCGAAGCGGAAACCGAAGCCTCTGCTCAGGTCGCCTCGCCCAAGTCGCCTGCCTGGAGCAGTCGCGTAGCCGGGCTGGCCACTTCCGGAGCAGTAGCCGGCGCGACGGCCCGTCCTGGGCCCGTGGCCCTGTGGTCCTTTTCTGTTACCGAATGGCATTTTGTTACCTCCTTGCCATGTTGTGTTGTGTGGAGTGCCGATTTCACTTTGTTCGGCACAATCTTTGCTATGCTTTCTATCCGCCTTCTCTTCTCCAACCACCACCGGGCCCTCGACCTCGTCGACCAGCGTACAGGGCGGGCGCTGCGACCGGCAGTACGCGAGAGCTGCCGCAGGTCGGGCAGGCAAGGGGATGAGCTGGCGTCGCAGGTCCAGCGGCGATCTGCCAGGCGTGTCCGTGTGGGACGCAACGGAATTCCTGCCCGGGGGCGGCGAAGTTGCCGCCTTCGATCCGAATCGCTCTGCCGTTCAGGAAGGCGTCGGCGATCTTTTGTCGCGCCGCCTTGAGGACGCGATGGAACGTCGGGCGGGAGATGCTCATCTTCTGCGCGCATTCCTCTTGCTCCAGTCCTTCTAGATCCTTCAGGCGGATGGCTTCCATTTCTTCCACTGCCAGCCTGACTTCGGAAAGCAGACGCAGAGGTATGCCCGCTGGCTTGAAGTACGTTACCGACGGTACGCGTGCTACTGTTCTCCATCTCGTTGGTCTTGGCATCAGAGTGGTTCTCGATCTGTTATGAACATATGACCATAATCATAATAGCAGCGATGACAGAGGATGTCAACGGGTTGAGCGAGAAAAGCAAGAGCAGCTAATCGAAGGCGTCGAAGGCAGAAGCCTATCGCTGCTGATCTGCGGGGAAGGTGACGGTGAAAACGGAACCGCGACCGGGCTCGCTCGCCTCTGTCCTTGTCAGCCGCGACGGCTGGCCGCGCTGTGTCATGCTCGGCCTCCCCCGCTTGCTCAGGCGCAGTACGCCCTGACGGTAAGTAGCTTCGTGGTGCCATCCTCCTCCACAATAGAGGAGGAGAATATCGGGAGGAAGTCACATGCCAGGAAACAAGAGAATCGTGGTAGTCGGCGGCGTGGCGGCGGGGCCGAAGGCAGCGTCAAAAGCAAGACGACTCGACCAGCAGGCGGAGATAACCATCATACAGAGGGAGGCGGAACTGTCGATGGCCAGCTGCGGCTATCCCTATTACCTCGGCGGCCGGTTCAATGACCGAGATGCGCTGCTCTCCGCCGGGACCGGGCCTGTCCGCGACCCGGCCTATTTCTGGGGCGTCAAACGCATCATGGCTCGCACCGAGACTGAAACGATCGCCATCGACCGCAAGGAAAAGGCGGTTCTCTGCAGAGACATGCGCACTGGCGCGACAGAGAAGATAGCGTACGACCGTCTGATCCTGGCGACCGGCGCTCTTCCCAACAAACCGCCTATCCCCGGCGTCACCCTCGACGGCATCACGACGCTGCACAGTATGACCGACACCGACTACCTGAGACGCGTTCATGACGAGAAAAAGACGGCCGAAGCGGTAGTGATCGGCGGCGGCCTTATCGGTGTGGAGGCGTGCGAGGCGCTGCGTGCGTCAGATATCAAGGTCACACTCGTGGAGCTGCAGCCACAGATATTAAGTTTCCTCGACTGGGAGATGGCGAAGCTGGTCGAGAACTACCTGCGACGCAAGTCCGTTGATGTGATCACCGGCAACGGCATCGCGGCCTTCCTGGGAGACGGCAGGAGGCTGACCGGCATCCGGCTGAGCGATGGGACGGAGCGTCCCTGCCAGCTCGCGGTGCTCGCGATCGGTGTCAAACCCAACTCGGCGCTCGCCCGAGAATCCGGCCTCGCCGTCGGAGCAACCGGCGGCATCGTCGTGAACGAGTACATGCAGACTTCGGATGAAAACATCTACGCGGCCGGCGACTGCATCGAGACCAAGCATCTGATAACTGGAGAACCGACCCACGCGCCGCTTGGTGACCTGGCGAACCTGCAGGGGCGCGTCGCGGGAGAGAATGCCGTTCTGGGCAACAGGGTGACTTTTCCCGGCACTATCGCCACCGGCATCTGCAAGGTATTCGATTTCGCCGCAGGTGCCACCGGCCTCAATGAGGGATCTGCCCGCGACGCCGGCCTTGACGCCGTCGCTGTTACTGGCGCGAGTCTAGACAAGCCCGGGTACATGGGCGGGCAGATGCTTATCTCGAAACTCGTTGTCGAGAAGAAGAGCGGCCGAATTCTGGGCGCCCAGTGCGTCGGCCTCGGCGACGTCTCCAGACAGATTGCCCAGTGGGCCACGGCAATAAGGGGAGGGCTCACCGTCGAAGATCTGGTCAACGCCGACCTGCCCTACGCGCCACCCTTCTCGCTGGCCATCGATCACGGGATCATGATGGCCCACATCATGCAGAACAAGCGAAAAGGGCGGCTGAAGGGCATTTCGGCGAGAGAGGTGAAGGAGGGGGTCGACAACGGCGCCCCCGCTTTCATCATCGATTGTCGTAATCCTGAGGAGTACAGAGAGACGCGGCTTGGGCTGGGCGAGAAGCTGATACCTCTTCCTACTCTCCGCGAGCGACTGGGGGAGCTTCCCGAGAATAAGAACGCCGATATCGTCTGCTACTGCCGGGTATCACTCCGAGCGTACGAGGCTTCGTTGGTTCTGGAGGCGAACGGCTGGAAGAACGTACGGGTTATGGAGGGTGGCGTCGCCGCCTGGCCCTACGATCGAGAGAGGTAGCGTGGCGTATCTACCGCTGGCGCCACGCCCACCAAAGGTCCGTTCCGGCTCAAAGCGGAACCTCCAACGACACATATGGCGACTTTCCCGACTCCCGGACTCTGGGTCCGATACTCTGCCTGCAGAGACGAGGGAAGAGGACCCTTTCGGACGACGGCAATCGTATCTGCGCGCGGGGTCTCAGAAGGCCCGAGGGGTTCGAACACCAGGCTCGAAAACATCGAGTCCGGCAGTCAGGTTGAGCGCAGCCTCCACTTGCAGCTGAGTGAGATTCAGGTGCCCGAAACGGTGCTCAAGAACGTCTCATTCGAATCTAGAAAAACGCGCCGATCAGGCGATTCAGGTGCCGGAAGTCGCCACCACACGCGCTGTGGGAAAGCCTGAGGGAAGAACGCAGTGTGCTCCTTTGAGGTAACCGCAGATTCAATTTGCGCTCGTGTAAGAGGGAATGGTCGGGGCGGTGGGATTTGAACCCACGACCTCCTGAACCCCATCAATCAGGACACGAATTCCGCCAAAGGCTGCAATCCCGAATCTGCCGAGACAAACCCGCCGACGACATTCAGGTGGAGGAACTAGCAAGCGCCGCGGACTCTCCTGAATCGACTGCTGCGTCGCTCGGAGGCACCGGCGCGCTCTCAAGCGGTGCAATTGTGGTGTGCTGGCTATCGTCTGTCAAGGGCACATGGTTCCACCCTGTCAGCAAATTGCCCCCTTGACACTCGTCGCCGCGCCCTTCGCTGAAAAACGATCGCCCGTTCGGGGATAGCATCCTCCGCCACACAGGCACTGCGGCAGCCAGCGCTTATTTCAGCGTCCCGAAGAACACCTGCCAGGCCAGCGCTGACTTGGCGAACAGGCTGAGAAGGACGTAGCCACGCTCTCCAAAGAGATAGTCTCGCCAGGGTCCGACCTTCTTGTACTGGAGGAACATGTTCACGGCGAAGACATTGAAGAAGACGAAGAGCGAGGCGATGATGCCGTACACGAATCCAGGCATGTTGCCATTGTGCGACGTCAGGACCGCGCCGACGAAGTACCAAACGATGATCACCCACGGAACGCCCCCGGCAAAGCAGCCCATGACATAAGATGTCCAGTTGGTCTTCTCCGTCGTCTGGTTGTGAAGCTCCATCATTAGGCCGAAGAAGATCATCGTTGCGTTCAGCGAGAAAAGGAGCACCAACGTTGGCAGGTCGAACACGCCGCTGAGCATGGCGATGACGACGATCATCACCGAGGAGCTGGCGGCATATTCGTACCAGCGGACGTAGTTAATGTGTCGCTTGAGGTTCCTCACGTACCACGGGTAGACGCGAGGCGAGGCGAGGAGGAAGTGGGCTATCGAGGAGATGAGCAGAAAGGCCGCGATCATTGGCCCCAGGCGAATGTCAAAGACCGTCCGCGTCACCGTCGACGTTGCTGTTCCCGGTGGACCGGAGCTGTTGAGGAACGTGGTCCGCAGGGGGAAAGTGATGCTGCTACTCAGGGCGAGCATGGCCAGGCCCTGGAGTAGGTGCAGGCCTCCCATAGCGGCGTTGAAAAGGCGCAGCCTTTCGTAGACTCGGTCCCCTGATTCGATCATCTTTCGCCTCCTTGTGTGTGGAGTGGGGTGATCAGTTGAGAACTCCGCTTGGTGGAAGTTGCGCTGCCGCGGCGACGGCGTCGAAACTGACAGTGGCGCCGGCCCTGCGAGCGCGGCCGGCGCCACTGTCCCGCGAACGCTGCGCCATCTCACCGAAGGTCAGGCGCCGGTGGGCCGGTCCCATCTTCATTTGATAGGCAACCTTAGCGCCGAACCGGCGTGCCGACTCTTCGACCAACTTCGGGATTGTTGACGGCGTGCTCATTACCCGATGAATGTGTCGCTGGGCGGCGACACGGTTCGTTTGCGGGGAAACCAAGGGATGAACGAGCTCGTGCTCTCGATATAGTCGCGATATTTGGGTTTTGTGTCGACTTGAGCCTTTTCAAGCAAAGCCACGCCCGACACCCGTAGCAGCATGAAGGTGAGGAGGATTGGGCTGAAGACGGTCCAGAACCCCCAGTGCGTGCCGGTGGCGATCAGGTACAGCCCCCACCACATCGTTGCCTCACCGAAGTAGTTCGGGTGGCGGGTGTAGGCCCAGAGGCCGCTGCGCATCACCTTGCCCCTGTTCGTCGAGTTGGCTCGGAAGCGCGCGAGCTGCCAGTCACCCACCGCCTCGAAGAAGAAGCCGACGCACCAGACGGCGGCACCGATGGCATCGAGAGCCGTGAAATGATCAGGTCTGGCGTTGGACTCGGCTGCCATTAGCGACATGGCGATAATCCATAGCAGCAGGCCCTGGAGCACGAAGACCTGGAAGAAGCTGACCCACCAGTAGCTCTTGCCCCATCTCTGCCGGAACGCCTGATAGCGGTAGTCTTCGCCTTTGCCCCAGTTGCGGATCACGATGTAGCCGGCGAGACGAAAGCCCCATATTCCTACTAAGGCGCAGACGAGCACCTTTCTGCCGGCGAAGCCGTCGCCGGTGATGGCGAAGACCACGGCGAGGAGCACGAAACCGAGGCCCCAGAAGACATCGACCGTGCTGGCGTCCCCGCGCACGACGCTGATCAGCCAGCCGCAGGTCATGAAGAGAATGGTGGCTAGTAGGCCTAGACCGACGATCTCAAGTTGTGGCATGGCGCGCGTTCCAGAGATGGAACCCTCTCAGTTCCCAGGATCGCAACCGATGCGCTGCGTTGTCAACTGCCTGACCTAGTGTGTGACATGACTGGGCTCGACCCGTCCCTCAGGTGACACGTTGTGGCGCATCGCCTGAATCGCCGACTGAGACGCCACAGGAGAGCCACGATTCAGGCGATCATCGACAAAGGGGGAAGCTCGGGGCCATAGCAGCAAATAGACTACTTATAGGAACAACGCCTGTGGGAAACTGGTCGGGGCGGTGGGATTCGAACCCACGACCTCCTGAACCCCATCAATCAGGACAGGAATCCCGCGCAGGACGCCAACCACGAATCTGCTGGCATACCAGGATCAGCAGGCTTTCCCCGATAGTCTCCATCTGGCCGAGGAAGCACTAGTGAGGCTGCTACGGCTCGGGCAATGGTGAGGACTCTATTCCCGCTGCAGGGGAAGGATCGTGTGTCCGAAGCCTTACCCATTTACGTCTCCCATCTCAAGAAGGAATTCTTGCCTTCGCTCTTGCAGTGTAGTCCAGCGATCTCCGCCATCGCAGTGTCAGTTCCAGATATCTGAGACGAAGTACTGGGCCTTGGGGGACGTCTCTCCGGCACATTCGGCGAACCATTGTCCTGGCTGCAGTTCCGTGGGAGGATGACAGTCGAAGCGGTTGTTGAAATCCCAGACCCCACTGAAATCGTTCTGCCCAGAGCAGAACATCTCGAAGATTTCTCCGTTGATCTCGTCCCTTGTGCCCGTAAAGACGCCGCAACCACGACTGTCGACGACCATGAACCAAGTACTATCGCCTTGCCTGTATTCCGGAGTGGGTAATGGCTTGGTTAGAGAGCAGACGACCCAACTGCTCGGCGCACGGGGATCGTTTGGGCAAACGACTGATGGCCCGCCCTGCATTTGGGGGGCGAAGCACGGTTGCCAATATGTTGCCTTGGATACCAACGGCGACACAATTGCAGCGAAATGCATCGTCCCGTCCGGATGCTATAGAAGAAACCCAGCAACTCCCGGTGCCCTGATAGGCAGCACCGCTGGCATCGGGCACATAATGGTGGACGACGGTCGAAGGCTCCACAGTTGGAGTGTCCGTTGGCTGTTCTGCGGTGGCGGCAGCAGGTAGCGGATTAGGGGTGTCTGTCGTTGGCTCCACCGTCTTGGTCGGAGGCAGCTTCGTGCCCGTCTTAGTTGCCGAGGGCGACGCCCCGCCTGTCTGCCGAGGACTGAGCGAGGCAGCTCCGCCACCACAGGCAGCCATCAAGATTGCGAGAACCACGATTGCCAAAGCGCTCGACTTCCACATGATGAATCCCTCCCTCATGGCCAGCCAAAGCAAAAGCCTCTCAGCGTGTAGCTACTGTCTTCTCCCTAATTCAGTCTCGCCACGTTTTGAATGGACGATACCGAACTAGCGCTGTCACCGTCAGCAAGGAAAGACCGGTGCCCAGCAGGACCGCCAGCACCCACGTTAGCCACCCACTACTGAAGCCCGCCCGCCTGCCGGTCCCGACAGAAGGAGGGCCTCTCAGCCCCGGAGCCGCTCCGCCATAGGGAGTGGCCGTAGCTGTTACCGTGACGGTAGGTGTCGATGGCTCCAAAGGAGTCGCGGTCGGTGAGGGAGTCGCAGTAGAAGTAGCTGTGGGCGTCGGCGTCTGTTCACGCACCTCAACTCTCTTGCAAATGTAGGAGAGGTTCATTCCCGCCTGGTTAGCAAAAACCCAAGTGGGACCGTCAAGTGACTCAAAAACGGGGCTTGCCATAAAAGCTGAACATATCTCTTCGTAACTGCCATTACTATCGTCTGACCATTCCATGTCGAAAGAGGATAGGTACGAACTGCTGCCCGCCGAGATGACAGGGTCAGCGGGCCACCCCAGATGATTCCAGAACCAGGTGTCGCCTGGGCCGCCTTTCCCCAAATGTGGCACGAGATTAAGAAGAAAGTTGTCAGGTTGGCAGGCGCCCGCTGCTGAGCAGTGGCTGGTTTTCAGGATCATCCCGTGGAAATCCAGCGGCGTACTACCGTCGTTCGCCACGCGAACATCGCAGTGATATCGTTGCCCAACGATAGCGCGAGAGCCAACATCACATTCGTAGGAAGCTGATGCCCCAGCGGGAGTGTTTACCAGCCCTATATCAATCACCGGCGATTCTGCAAAGGCGCTCACTTGGACACAGCCAGCGCGACTGAACATGTTGTCTCCTTCTACAGAGGGGAAACCAGGCAACGGGGATCCGTCGCCGATGACGGCAGTGCCCGTCCAATCAGTTGGGACGTTCAGGCAGAGGACTTCCGCTGGAGGTACAGCGAAGGAGCCGTCGGCTGCCGTCTGGCCAGAGTCAGTGAAGTCAGTAGAAGAATCGCACGTCATGTCTGGGCAAGTGAACAAGTGGATGCCAGCAAGTCCTTCTTCGCCCGCGTCTCGCGTTCCATTGGCATTGGCGTCGTCAAACACAATGCCTTCGATCTGGCCAAGGAGTTCGACGGTCATTATACGGACCAGGGTACAGATGTACGGGGTGCAGGCCTCGATCGCCGAAATGCCCGGGAGATTGCCACAACCGAGGTTGCTTGCGTACGCGTTCGGATAGTGGACTAGGCTAACCGATCTCGTCGTGGCGAGAGCCACTGAACCAGCATCAGACGAGCCCCAATCGACCCAAATGCCGGCCAGCGGCTCGTAGTTGTCGTCGTAGATGTCAGCATCTAGCCCAGTCACATCGGGCAGCGCTACCTCATTGTTGAAGTCAGAGAGAGCGCACGCGGCGCCTGAGTCCTGTTGAATGATTTTTTTCGACGGGTAAAGGTCTAACTCATGAGGCTGGCCAACGACCCTGTAGTCCATGGCCACGGTCAACTCCTCGTCGTCCTGCCAGGCCGTGATCTGCGAGAGACCTAGGTCCAGAGGTGCTTCGCTCCCAGCATAAAGCAGGTCGACGACAACGCCATCGCCGCTGACGCCGTCGCCGTCGCAGTCCTCATCGTTGAAGGGACAGGCAGTCGTGTCCGTACCGCTAGACAGCCAAACCCCTTCATCGGCCTCGAGGTGAAGATTTGTATCGTTGGGAACAAACGTGAATACCCACATCGATTGAGTGTCCCACGTTGGCGTACCACCCGGCGACGTGGATTGGCTCCCCAGTTGTGTGCCGCTGGCCTGAACTAGGTCGACGTACGTGTCGGGATCATCGATCGATCCCCCCAGATCGGCAGCCACTTGAGCGAGAGATGCCGGCTCGTTCAGGGTGAAGCAGGCGTCGTCTCCCCCGGTCAAAGACCAGCAGACGTCCGGATTGAATGAGATCATGTCCGTCGGGGTCGCTTGAACCTTGACTGCATTGAGCGAGGTGCCGGTCACGCCGAAATAAAGCGCCACCGCCATCAAACATCCTAGTATCGCAGCCTTCCTCATTTCAAACCTCCTTGTTTTTCGCCTTCGCCTTGAGCCGGCTGTTGCCTCGTCCCGACCCGCACCGTTCTTTCTATAATCCTATTGAGGCACGGACGCATAGACTTGCACGCAGGCGAACTCGACCGGCATGTTTGTAGGGGACTCTGCGGTAGGCGTAGCGGGCACGGGACTGGTTGTGCTCGTTGCTGGCTCGACCGTCTTGGTGGCAGCGAGCTTTGTGCCGAAGCACTTCCGCCGTCACAGGCAGCCATCAAGATTGCGAGACCCACGATTGCCAAAGCGCTCGACTTCCACATGAGGAATCCCTCCCCCATAGCCAGCCAGAGCAGAAGCCCTTTCAGCGTGCAGCTATGGTGTTCTCCCTAATTCAGTCTCGCCACGTTTTGAATCGACGATACCGAGCTAGCGCTGTCACCGTGAGCAAGGAAAGACCGGTGCCCAGCAGGACCGCCAGCACCCACGTTGGCCACCCACTACTGAAGCCGCCCGGGCTGCCGGTCCCGACAGAGGGAGGACCTCTCAGGCCTGGAGCCGCGCCCCCATAGGGCGTCGACGTAGCGGTAGGCCCAGGCGTGAGAGACGGTGCCGATGTCGCCGTCGCCACCTCTGCTACTGGCGTAGACGTCTCCGTCGCTCTAGCGGTAGGCGTGGGCGTTCGCGTAGCCGGAGTCGGCAGTGGCACCGGCTGGCAGGAGACTACCGTGCTCTGTGGAGCCAGGTCATCCGCCGTGACAATGACCCTTACGCCGGCGGTCACATTGCCGACGGGGATAACCGCCGTCTTGGCCTGGCCGTTGGCGTCAGTGACTGCCCTGATCGGGTTGGCCGTGCCCAGAGCCACCACGTCGAACTGGACAGGTACGCCTGCGACTACAGGCTTCCCGGCCGCGTTGAGCACCGTGGCCGTCACCACCGCCGAGTTGGTGCCGTTGCAGACGAGGTAGGCCGGGCTGACTGAGAGTTCCAGGGCTGATGGCCCTCCTATAACTGTGATCGTTGCAACGTCCGTCGGATGCGCGTCGCCGAAGTCCATCGCGCCAAGGAACGGCCCGCCCGCGTTGACGTCAACCTGGTAGACTTCGTCGTCTGCGTCGGGTTGAGAACATTCATCCGTCGGCTCGTCGTACATCGTATATGGTGAACAGAGAGCGCCGGTGTCGCCCTGCGAAATCCCCTCGGTATCGACGTAGATCACCGGGAGGTCTTCGATGATCAGGTCCTGTGGCCACCAGACGCCGGCGTGCACGTCGAACGCGCCTGTTGCGCTCTTGCCGCAGGCCAGGTTAACGGCCGCGTCACCGGCGGCGCTCTTGATGGAGACGTCGGCCGGGACGGACAGCTTCACTTGGCCGCTGCCCACGTCAGTGTCGCTGTTGCTGGTCCAGAGGACCCACAATCCCGTCAAAGCCGTCTTGTCGTTGTCTGTGATCTTGCCGATGAGCAGGGTGGCGTCCGGCAGGCCGATCTCGGTAGAAACGTCCGCCAGGCTGCAGGCAGCGCCCGCGGCTGCCGTGATCGAGGTCTTCAGCGAGGTCAGGGCGAAGTTCTCCGGGTGCCCGACGACTGTGTAGTCAACAGTCACGTCAGGGCTGTTGTTGTTCTCCTGGTAGACGTCCACCGTCTGCGCGCCCAGGTTCATGTCCGTCCTGTCCCACTCGTGCGAGTCGCACTGGACGTCGCTGGAGTCGCCGCTGTTCAGCTCACAGCCGGCGAACAACAGGTCAATCGCGACGAACTGGCAGTCGTTCCCGTTGCCGCAGTCGTTGGACACGCGAACTTCCGAATTGTCGTCGTGACTGTTCAGGAAGACGCCCTCGTCCGCTTCCATGGTCACGTCGTCGTCGTTCGACGGGAAGGCGATTACCCACTCAGACTGGCTGTTAATCGTCGCCAGCGGGTTTCCGCCCAGGATGCCGAGCAGGCCGTCGTCCTTCTCACTGGTGAACAGCGGGAACGGGTCGCCTGCCTGTAGCTCACTATTCGCGTTGGTCAGCGCCTCGAACGTCGCGTCGTCGCAGGCGTTGTCGTCGTCGTCGCAGATCGCGGTCTCACTGCCGTAGTCGTGGACGTAGCTCTGGTCGCCCACCTGGGCGTCGCTCGCGTCCACCAGCGGCGCGTACGTGTCGGCGTTGTCAACGTCGCCGCCGAGCAGGTCGGCTATCTCCGCCAGGGCGTCGCCGCGAGCGACGTGCACGTTATCCGCCGCCGCCGGGTTCGGGGCGAATTCTATCCCTGCGGGGGTTTCGAATGACAGGAACGGCGTATTGCCGTTCGGGACCGCTACGTCGTAGCCACTCAGGCCGTAGCAGTTGAAGCTGCCGTAGTACGCGGCCAGGTCCTCTGGGGATGGGCTGGGGTTGTCCGCGATGAAGTCGGCCCAGCTCTCGGAAGGCGCTACGGCGCCCGTAAGGGTGAAGCAGACGTCGGGGTTGAACATGATCGCCGACTTGACCTTGGCTTCGGCCTTGCCGGCGCCAAACGAGCTGGCGGCCATGCCGATGACCAGGGCCAGGGCCATCAAGCCTCCAAGTATTGTGAACTTCTTCATTTCAGAACCTCCTTGTTCTTCGGCCCGGTTCTGGACCGGTCGTTGCGTCTCGTGCCGACTAGGGCTGTCATACGCCTGACCCTATTGGGCACGGACGCGTACACTTGCACGCAGGCAAACTCGGCCGGCGATGTGCTCGACCTGACAAAACAGGCTATCCCGGTGTAAGCAAAGATGGTATTGGCCGGGTCCTCGTCGACCGAGTTGAGCATGATGTTGAACAGGTCGGAGGGTGCCAGCCCGACGGAGCCCCACATGACGTTCTCGCCGATCCACGCTGGAGGATAGCCAGCGGCAATCGCGCGATCGTACATATCGCGGCAGTCGGCTCCCAGGTGGATCTGTGTTCCCTGCATTATGGTCCACCATCGCGTTTCGGCGACGAACTGCGCATGCTCGGCAGCGGCGCTGTTCAGCCGGCTGTCCGGAATAAGCGCCGGCAGCCCTTGCTGGGCGCGGTACTGATTGCTCAAATCCAACATTGCCGAAGCATACGAATCATCAGCCGAAGCTGGGCCCAGCACTACTGGCTGGGGGGCGCCACAGGCTGGAGCGGGCGTCTCGGTCGGAGCAGGAGGCACAGGCGACGGGATGGCCGTGGGAGGGGCCGGGCTAGCGGGAGAGATGACAGGCACCAGTGTCCGCACGGGCACGATCGTGGCGGCTGTCATTTCGTGAGGAGGAGTTTGACGGGTCGGGGGAGGCGTCGCTTCGCCAACGATGACGGCCTCTTTCGTCTCCCAGGTCGCGCTAACCTCAACTGAGCTGCTATTCTGGGTTGCCCCCCTTGAGCCGGTCACCTGTGAAGTCACCACGCTTGCGATCCCCCCGCCGGTCACGAGCAATGCGGCGCCGAGAGCAGCTGCCTTCCATCCGCCCACGGCTGTTGCTTTCCCAAGCGCAGTCTTGGCCACCGTTCTGAAAGCGCTCCCACCGGCCCTACCCCCCCCGGCCGCTCCGCCCGTGGCTGAAGGCCAGGCCTTGGTCGCCGCCTCGGCGATTCTCCTCTTGAGCAGCAGCGGCAGGGGCAAGGGAACGAGCGATCTCAGGACACTCTCGGCTGAGACGAGCCGACGGCGTTGCTCCTGACAGGTCTGGCACTCGGACGTGTGGCGCATGATAAGCTTCCGGGCAGGTACCGAGAGGTTTTCGAAGTCATGCTCTCTTATCAGATTGTCCAGCACTTCGCACCTCCGGCGCCCGTGCTGGAACATGACGAGACTGGTGAACGCGTCCTCAAAGGCGTCCTTCAGGCGGCTCAACATAGTGCGAGCGTTTCCTTTGCTCACGCCGAGCACCTCCGATATCTCGGCGCTGTCGAGTCCTTGGCGGATGTGAAGGTCGAGAAGCGAGTATTCCTTCGGATTGAGAGCCGCCGCAGCCTGCCAGACCAAGCTCGCCGTCTCCTTGGCCTGCGTCGTTTCTTGCGGGTCCACGAAACGGTCCGGATCAACGAGCTGAAAGGCCCGTTGCTCCCCACCGCCTCCGTCCTCATCTGCAACCAGCGGCGCCGTCCGCTTGCCGCGCGCTAGGCGCGTGAGCGCAAGGTTTCGAGCGATGGTAAACAGCCAAGTTGAGGATGCTGCTGCTCCGGCTCTTTCCCCCGATAGCGCCTTCATTGCCCTCATGAAGGTCTCCTGCATAACGTCTGCTGCCTCATCCGGATCGCGGAGCATACGCAATAGAAAGTCGTAGACTCGTCCGCAATAGCGCTCGTAGAGCTCGCCAAAGGCATCCTTGTCTCCAGAAGCAGCCCTGCGTTCAAGGTCCTGATCTGTTGCAGCTTGCAGGCCGTCTTTCAACTGCCTCACCTTTGTCTACGAGATGGTCGGGCGGGCAGCCACCGTGGCTGTGGCGCGGGGAAATTCGCATCCGAGAATACTCCAGTGATAATGAGCCTGTCAATCACCTTTAGTCTCCTAACGCCACAGCTAACCTCCTCTTGCTGCCCTGTCATAGCGTCCTTTGGATGAGCATCTTCAGTTGGGGCGCAGGATCCGGAGCCGCCACACGGCAGTAGCCACTCCGGATCCCTCTCCCCGCCAGTACCAGTGGTAAGCGCCCGCGCTAGGGGAGCCACCATCGGAAGAACGGCACCAACCCGGATGCCGCACCGGCTGAGACATACGCAGCCACGCCCTCATACAGGTATCCGCTGCTGGCTACTGCTGCGTCACGTTCGGCAGCGCTGGTGGTGTAGAAGTGGTCGCCCGCAGCGCCGTTCCAGAGGCGGTAGAAGGGAACGAGGCCGGCTCCGGGCGTCGGCGAAACGTAACCCGCTACCCCCTCGTATACGTAGCCGCATCTGGCTACTGCCGAGTCGCGCTCGCTAGCGCTGGTGGTGTAGAAGTGGTCGCTCCCCGAGCCGCTCCAGAGGCGGTAGAGAGGCACCCAGCCGGAGATGGGACCCGGCGAGATGTAAGCAGCGATTCCCTCCCAGCGATAGCCCGAGGCCATCGCGTTGGCCGGCTCCGAAACGTTTGTCGTGTAGAAGTGGTCACTCGCAGAGCCGTTCCACCATCGGAAGAACGGCACCAACCCGGATGCCGCACCGGCTGAGACATACGCAGCCACGCCCTCATACAGGTATCCGCTGCTGGCTACTGCTGCGTCACGTTCGGCAGCGCTGGTGGTGTAGAAGTGGTCGCCCGCAGGGCCGTTCCAGAGGCGGTAGAAGGGAACGAGGCCGGCTCCGGGCGTCGGCGAAACGTAACCCGCTACCCCCTCGTATACGTAGCCGCATCTGGCTACTGCCGAGTCGCGCTCGCTAGCGCTGGTGGTGTAGAAGTGGTCGCTCCCCGAGCCGCTCCAGAGGCGGTAGAGAGGCACCCAGCCGGAGATGGGACCCGGCGAGATGTAAGCAGCGATTCCCTCCCAGCGATAGCCCGAGGCCATCGCGTTGGCCGGCTCCGAAACGTTTGTCGTGTAGAAGTGGTCACTGGCAGAGCCGTTCTGAGATGGCGGTGTTGGCACTGCTGTGGGAGGCGTGACGCTGCCACGTCTTGGATAGATGTAGCCAACGAAACAATTCGTGCAAAAATGATTCTGAACGTCAGTAAAGCTGTAGGTTCTCCGATTCACGTAGTTCAGTCCGCTCCCAGCGTTCATCTCATCCACCGTGACACTCGTAGCTGTCAAAGAGCGCACGATAGCCACGTGGCCACCCAAGCTATTCGTCCAGACGACAATCGCGCCAATCGCGGGTTGCGTCACGCTTGCGCTTCTCGCCCAATTCTTAGCATTTGCATACCATTGCCCGGCGTTTCCCATCCAGTCGACCCCCGGAGCCGGTGCGATCTTGTCGAACTCGCGGGCCGCATAACATGTGCAGCTGCCCGCTGCGAATCCCTTGTAGGTAGGACATGGCACGTATGTTGCCGATGTAGCCGCTTCAGTTTGTTGTGCGGGGGAAAACACGGCCAGCATCACAAGAACCACAGTCACCAATCCGATGACAGCGACGAGACGGTGAGTCGTCGCGGCAACAGGAGAGGAAAGGCCTGCTGGAACCAGAATCCTCCGAACAGAACTGAATCTCATGGCTTTCATCTCTATCCTCCTTCGCGGTGCCTGGCGGGCATCCTCATCCCGCTTCTGGCTATTACACTGAGGAGACGCGGAAACGTTACAGTTGCCTAAAACGAGGTGTCTGCCTCAGCTCCCCATCTCGCGCTCCGTGCCCTGGTAAGCTCCACCGCCTATTTCAGCATCGTTAGAGGAATCGGCGGTGGGAACACCGCCGTCAAACGTGTCATTCAACGCCAGTGTTCACGATCGAATGACCACCGCGTTCTGTGGCGAGGACGGAGTTGGCGGGGGCGTCACAGTCTGCGGGTGGCTGCCCCGATGTAGCCGCCGTACCACGTGCCGAGCTCGTTGTGATAACTGGGGTCCGACACCTTGGGTCCCTGATGAGGCCCAGTTGGAGAGCCGGGCCAGAAATAGACGTGGCCGGGGTCGGCTGAGTGGACGAGGTCACTGTATCCGTCGCCGTTGAAGTCGCCGACATACCAGCTGCCGAGCTCGTTGTGATAACTGGGGTCCGACACCTTGGGTCCCTGATGAGGCCCAGTTGGAGAGCCGGGCCAGAAATAGACGTGGCCGGGGTCGGCTGAGTGGACGAGGTCACTGTATCCGTCGCCGTTGAAGTCGCCGACATACCAGCTGCCGAGCTCGTTGTGATAACTGGGGTCCGACACCTCGGGTCCCTGATGAGGCCCAGTTGGAGAGCCGGGCCAGAAATAGACGTGGCCGGGGTCGGCTGAGTGGACGAGGTCACTGTATCCGTCGCCGTTGAAGTCGCCGACATACCAGCTGCCGAGCTCGTTGTGATAACTGGGGTCCGACACCTTGGGTCCCTGATGAGGCCCAGTTGGAGAGCCGGGCCAGAAATAGACGTGGCCGGGGTCGGCTGAGTGGACGAGGTCACTGTATCCGTCGCCGTTGAAGTCGCCGACATACCAGCTGCCGAGCTCGTTGTGATAACTGGGGTCCGACACCTTGGGTCCCTGATGAGGCCCAGTTGGAGAGCCGGGCCAGAAATAGACGTGGCCGGGGTCGGCTGAGTGGACGAGGTCACTGTATCCGTCGCCGTTGAAGTCGCCGACATACCAGCTGCCGAGCTCGTTGTGATAACTGGGGTCCGACACCTTGGGTCCCTGATGAGGCCCAGTTGGAGAGCCGGGCCAGAAATAGACGTGGCCGGGGTCGGCTGAGTGGACGAGGTCACTGTATCCGTCGCCGTTGAAGTCGCCGACATACCAGCTGCCGAGCTCGTTGTGATAACTGGGTCCGACACCTTGGGTCCCTGATGAGGCCCAGTTGGAGAGCCGGGCCAGAAATAGACGTGGCCGGGGTCGGCTGAGTGGACGAGGTCACTGTATCCGTCGCCGTTGAAGTCGCCTTTGTCCATAGCGTCGGGCATCCCGTCGCCGTCGCCGTCCGAGGCGGCACCGGCCCCGCCGCCTCCCGTCGACCTGTTCTGCGAGGTGACCGATTGACCGACCTTCAACTGCAGCCCAGGGTACTCAGCGAAGTAGAACTTGATGGGTTGACCCCAGCCCGTCCCGGTATTGACTTGGAAATGGAGGTGGGGTCCAGTAGCTTGTCCAGTGCATCCCACGTGCCCGATGAGCTGCGCCTGCGTGACTTGCTGGCCAAGGCTCACGCTAACGTCGTTGAGATGCATATAGACTGCCTGACTGCCATCAGCATGCGTGACATGAACCTCGTTCAGAACTGCACCGCACTGTCCGCTGGTATTGCTGTTCGATGCCAGGGTGACCTTACCGGGAGCGGACGCCAACACTGCCGCCCCTTTTGGCATGGCGAAGTCGTAGGCGTAGGCATTGATGCCGGTGTGAGCTCCAGAGTTCCATGTCTGGGTGACGGAGTAGGCCGTTCCAGCGGTCCAAGGGAGATACAGAGGCGTTGTTGCGGCAGCAGCTTTATCCACGCCTTGCGCCGTCAATAGGGCGGATGCGATCGCTAACGCAAGCCCAGCCAATACCGGCAACCTTGTTGCAAAACCGACCTTCTTTGCAATCACCTTTCTGTCCTCCTGCTTAGTGTCCGGCGGGCATCCTCATCCCGCTTCTGGCTATTACACTGCGGAGACGCGAAGACATTACAGCCTTCAGTCAGGTCCACGCTGCAACTACCAAGCCCAACTTCTCGATTATGGCGTTCGTCCCGACCATGACGAACCCGTTGCTGACTCCAAGCATGGCAGAGTGTTTGTAACGAATCGGCGGATGCCTAGTGTCAAGAGCAAGGACAGATTTGGGGCCAGCAGTGCTGCATAGATCGCAAGAGGGGAGGTGAGCCAACTAACGATCAATCTCGGTTTGATGCCCTGCTGATAGGCAGGAGGCGTCTCGAAACGAAAGTCAAGAAGGAATCTGAAAGGAGAAGAAGATGTCTTGTTCAGCAAACAGAACTGTCCCGATTCTGGCTGTGGGCGCGCTTCTGGCATTCGCCATCCTCGCGGCGATTGCGCTCACTCAGAGCAGCGGACAGCGACAATCAGGCCGCATCCCCTCGCAGCCGGCCACCATCGGGTTGGTCGAGACGTCGCCAGTTACGAGTCATGCGTTGGACGTCTCGTGGGCTGTCCGGTCCAGCCTCGGATCCACTATGGAGCCATTGTTCGATGTCAGCTGCCCCATAGGGGGTCGCATGAGTGTCATTCATTGCGCGTACTGCTTGATGTTTCCCCACTTTCTGATGCGCGGCGTGGGTTGCCCAAACTGGCTCAACGGCTATAAGTAGATCAAGAAAGAGCGATGAGGGGCGGAGAGCGGCGTTTTGCGGCGCCGCTCTCCGACTGTTTGCGCAGTGGTCTTGTTTGGAAACCCAGAGTCCCGAACAGAGCCACCATCTTCAGCATTCGAAAGGGATGGCAAGATATCCATTGTGTGACCTGTGGCCTGCGCCCGAAAACGTATCAAGAATGGCGGACTGCGGCTGACATGTGATGCACGTCCCGAATCCCCAGCCGCCACCGACGGCGCCTAGGTTTGTTACGGTGAATGTGCCGTCCATCACGTCGTCGGGTGACAGGGAGCCAGTCCGAGCTTTCCCAATGAGCGAGGCGCTCTCTCTGCTGATGACTGTTTCTTGCCTCTCTTGTGAACCGCTGCGAGCGTACTCACCCTGCGTCTGACGATTACACCAAGGTGTCAGAAGAACGTTATGGTTGTCCAAAGAGGCCGCATCTGCCTCAACTCGCGACTTAGCACCTATCGCCCACCCTACGATTGCAGTGTCCTTCCAGCATCGCTGCACGGTCGCCGGGGCACTAACTGTAACGAACTTGCCTTTGCCTGGTGTCAGTAGCATGAAATGAGCAAGCGCCAATTCTTGAGGCCCAGCAGTGCTGGAGAGATCGAAAAAGCGAGGCGAGGCGGATGAAGATCAGCTTAAGTCTGCCAACAGGGGAAGGTGAAGAAATCTACGTTTTGCCCGAAAAGACGTGATACGAAAGAGCTGGGCAGGCCGTTGGCAATGTTGTAGGAAAAGCGTCAGGCACTTGTTGAGGTCGCGTCGGGACACGAGTCGGACTGGCCGAGGATAGTAGGGGCAAACAAGACCCAGTCGAGGGCTGACAGGGATGAACAGACCCACTCATTCACAGGGAGCGGCGCAAGAAGCTCGCCCGTTGCCGTACCTGGCAAGCGTCGACGGCTTGAGGGCGCTCGCGGTAGCCGCCGTCCTGCTCTATCATGCCCACCCAAGCTGGCTTCCCGGGGGTTTTCTCGGAGTTGACGTCTTCTTCGTCATTAGTGGCTACCTCATAACCTCGCTGCTGCTCGCAGAGTGGAGTCAGCGCGGCGCTGTGGACCTTCCGGCGTTTTGGCTGCGGCGCGCCCGCCGCCTATTGCCGGCGGTCTTCCTCCTGATCGTCGTTGCGCTGGCATTCACCCTCGCATTCTTCCCGGACAGGGTTGCCGAACTGCGTGGCCAGTCGATAGCTGCGCTGGCCTATGTCAGCAACTGGTACCTCACATTCCATCGCACTTCCTATTTCGAATCATTGGGGCCACCGCCCCTGCTTCAGCATCTTTGGTCGCTTGCCGTCGAAGAGCAGTTCTACATCCTGTGGCCGCCGCTGTTTGTCGTCTTGATGCGATTCTGGCGGCGGCGTTATCTCGTGCTGCTAATCTTGCTAGGAGCAGTAGCATCAACCTTAGCGATGGCGTTGCAGTACCAACCCTATGCTGACCACTCTCGACTCTACTACGGCACCGACACACATTGTTCAGGCCTCCTCATCGGCGCAGTTCTGGCCTTCGTATGGGGTCCGAGCGACGTGAAGGCTGAGGCCGGCAGCGCCTTCTTCCGGCGGCTCGACGCGGCCGGGTTCGCGGCCCTCGCGCTGCTTGCCTATCTTTTCGTGCGGATGAACGGAACGCAGCCGTTTCTTTACAGGGGAGGCTTTCTGCTGGTTGCGCTTGCCACGGCAGCCTTGATAGCGGTCGCAGTGCATCCTCATGCGCGACTCCTGCGCCGCCTGCTTGGCTGGCGGCCCCTGCAATGGATCGGTGTGCGCTCATACGGTATTTATCTCTGGCACTGGCCAGTACTCACAATCGCCCAGTCATACCTTCACCTCTCCCTAAGCGGACCAGCGCCTCTTGGCACCGCTAGCCGTTACAGTACTGGTCGCCGAGATCTCTTACGTTCTCGTCGAGACGCCGGTCCGCAGAGGAGCTCTGGGAAGGATCTGGGCATCGTGGCACGCCGGTGAGCGGTTCATACTGCAGCCCTCACAATGGGGCGCTGTCGTTTGCGCCAGTTGCGTAGCCCTCGGTCTGTTGGGAGGCGCGGCAGCGGGCGCGCATGCCCCGCCTACACCCGATTACCTGTCGGCGAAGGCTATCCATATAATCGCCACTGCCGTTCCTAGTGTACTTCCGACGGCCGTATCTTCATCTGCCACGCCAACCACGTCGCCAACCGCCTTGCCAAGCGCGTTGCCAACCGATTTGCTCTCTCCTGTGACTCCCGAAGCCTCACCGACCCAGGCCCCACCCGCCCCACCATCGCCGGAATCCGTGTCCTTCGCCGCGCCAACGCCTGGACCGCCGCCCCTCCCGCCATCGACGCTGCCTCCGGCAGTTCCGGTGCCTGCAGCCCATGTTCTGGCTATCGGCGACTCCGTAATGCTTGGCGCAGCGAACGCGCTGGTACAGGCGATAGGCGATATTGAAGTCGACGCGGCAGTCGGCCGGCAGGGCTGGGAAGTCGTCAACATCGTTAGGGAGCGAGATCCGGCGACGTTTGGGAACACAGTCGTCATCCACATCGGGAACAACGGTCAATTCGTCCAAGATGAATTCGACCAGATCATGCAGTCGCTGGCCAACGTGCCTCGAGTCATCTTCGTTGACTTGAAGGTTCCCCGCAGTTGGGAAGATCAAGACAATGAGATGCTGGCCGAGAATGTGGGTCGTTACCCCAACGCGAGGCTACTGGACTGGCATGCCGCAAGCGTCGATCATCCTGAGTACTTCCGCGACGATGGCTTTCACCTGTCGGCGGAGGGGGCTCAGGCATATGCTCAACTGATTGCGGCAGCTTTGGGCGCGTCGTAAGCTGGCGCCGTAGCGGAAGAAGAGGGTGTGTTCTGCAGACCACATGACGCGAATGACCGCAAGGAGGAGTCGAACAATGAATCGATGGCCCGCTTGCATCCTATTCGTTCTATCGCTGCTCGTGTTGCCCGCCGGCGCGGCCTGCCAGGGCAACAAGAACACGGCCCTAAAACAACCCACAACGCCGACGAGTGAGGCAACCGTCCACCCGTTGGAACTCACGGCTGTTCCTCTGGCTGATCCGCAGCAACTCATTGCACCGGGTGCGGACTTAGCAGTCCAAAGCCTCCAGATGGAAATGATCCCCGGCGAGGCTTCCATTCTGGCAGTCGTATCATCCGCACAACCGTCACGCACTGGTTGTCAACCGGCCCTTGGTGATCAAACCCAATACTTGGAGCTATTCCGGTTCAACGACGCGACGAAGAAGTGGGACAGAATCATGGACGGTTCGCAGTGGCCGACAAGTGCATCCGGTGAGGTAATTAGTCCGAAGCCGAGCGCGGACGTGTGTCTTCCTGTGTCCGATTTAGAGATTCGAGCTGTCAGGATGCGTTCTGATCGGGATTTCCTCGTCGTGAATGACACGGTTTGGCAGGGTACCGGAAACGTGAACAGTCGGCTTTTCATCCTCGGGTTTTCGGGGGACGAGCTTACTCTCCTGTACCAGTCGGAAGACTACCCGAAAACGATCCTGCCTAGCCTCCTGGTCTTGGGAGACCAGGTGGTTTATCGACCCAATCTGCTATTGGCCTCGGATCCTGGTTCTTTCCCCACACTCCGTGAGGAATCTGTCTTGAGATACGACAGTGGTACGGATAAGGTCGTGGCTACGTCGCGCCTTCACTGTATGGACGGAACGATCTCCTCCATGGGGGGTCCCCCTCTCAACATCATCGAACAACCCATTCAGGGCGGTGAAGCCACTTCGACGTTCGTCCTGGATTGTGGCGCTACATACGGCATTACCCCTTCTACGGTCATCCAAGGCGCCAGCCAGCTCTCAGTTGGCCAGCGAGTTAGTGTTCGCGTTTACCGACTTTCGAGTGTGAGGGAACTTGTCGCAGATGAAGTCGACGTCTTGCCTTGAAGAGTTGCAGAAGGGAGACGTCGCGGTGGAAGCAATAGTGCACAGCAACCCCGGGTGGCGTCATTCAGAACGAGCAGGTGTCGTTTCGCTCGCCTCGAATTCACGCAATTGAGGCGCTGACAAGCCGATAGGGCGTCAACTTGTCGACTACCGTCCTTGACCAGGATGCTCGTGATCCGCTCTGGGACTATCGGAGTGGCCCGATTCGTCGGCGAGCGCGGATTTCGGACACTAACTGGCGATGCCGCCAGCGTCCGGCGGCTCCCCGGGGTCGAGGGCGGGCCGAGCGCTCCTCCAGCGCCGCTAGCCGGGCGCTAATCAGCGACCCAGCTACGGCAAGACCCTGCTCCGCCTGCCTCTGCTTCACGCCGACCGACAGCTACCACGAAAGAGTGCAGGGGGCCGTGAATCTATGCGTCAGCCTCGTCTGGCCGCTGCCGTCGGCATTCATCACGTAGATCCCTACGTTGCAGTCCCGCCAGCTCGTGAAGGCGATCTTGGAGCCGTCTGGCGACCAGGCGGGGTCGAAATCATCATCCGGGTTGTTGGTCAGGTTCGTCTGACCGTTGCCGTTGTCGTCCATCACGTAGATCTCGTGGTTGCTGTCGCGGTCGGTCACGAAGGTGATCTCCGACCCGTCCGGTGACCAGGCGGGCATGTAATCCATGGCCGCACTGTAGGTCAGCCTCGTCTGGCCGCTGCCGTCGGCATTCATCACGTAGATCTCTTCGTTGCCGTCCCGGTAGCTCACGAAGGCGATCTTGGAGCCGTCGGGCGACCAGGTGGGGTCGGCATCATCATGGGCAGGGTTGTGGGTGAGGTTCGTCTGGCCGCTGCCGTTGGCATTCATCACGTAGATCTCGTAGCCGCCGCCGCCGCGCATGCTGTCGAAGGCGATCCTGGAGCCGTCGGGCGACCAGGCGGGGGAGTCATCATGCGCGGCGTTGGTGGTGAGCCTCATCTGGCCGCTGCCGTCGGCGTTCATCACGTAGATCTCGTCGTTGCCGTCTCGGTCGCTCACGAAGGCGATCTTGGAGCCGTCGGGCGACCAGGCGGGGGAGTCATCATGCGCGGCGTTGGTGGTGAGCCTCCTCTGGCCGCTGCCGTCGGCGTTCATCACGTAGATCTCGTAGTTGCTGTCGCGGTCGCCCGTGAAGGCGATCTTGGAGCCGTCGGGCGACCAGGTGGGCTCGAAATCCAGGGCGGCGGTGGGCGTTAGGGTGAAGCCCTGGGCCTCCCAGAAGCTGGACAGGTTGGCCAAGGAAGCGTTCGGGTTGTCGTTGTATTGGACGAGGCGGTGGACTGTCTCCGGGTCATACCCGGGCTTGCTTATCTCGAAGGTGGTCGGCCCGACGGCCGGCACTGCCCCATGCGCTTGGTCGAAGACATAGAGGCCGTTGGCGTCGGTGGTGGTCGAGCCCGTGCCGCCCTTGGAGTCGGTGTAGGACACCGTGACGCCCCCCAGGGGCACGCCGGTATCCGCGTCCCTCACCGTGCCCCACAGGCAGCCGGTCAGAAGGAAGGCGAAGACGGCACCAAGCACAATGGGGGTGACCAACCGATAGCGGGAACGGTTCCTTCCGTTAGGCATAGTCAACCTCCTTTTGGCTCGCATTCTAGGCTCGCCCTGACCGCACGTCAATTGCCGGCTTCGGCCGGGTCGGCTGATACTTTCAGAGGCCGGCGCTGTGCGGAAGGGCCGGCTCGCCGCAGGGTGAATCTCAGGTCTGACCAGCGATCGGCTCGCAGATCGCGAGTGCACTCCCCGGCCTCCATTGTGGCCAAAGCGGCGCGTTGCCAGACCTCTGCGCTGATTGGCGCCGCTGTTTTGGCGGGGGGCTACCTGTGCAAGCAATGTCGATGGAGGGTCTTGGCGTTATCCTGTAATGAAAGGAGTTCCATCCATCCTGGCCGCCCCGACAGACCGTTCTTTTACTCTTGGAGATCGATTGCGAATGCACTCCTACAATGAGTATCGCTTGCCTCTCGCCCGTACTGCCTGAAAGCAATTAGGTTGCGCAGTGGGCGACTAGGAAGCCAGCGCGCTCTTGAATGTGATTCAGGAGACGGAACTGACGAAGACGCAGAACTCTCCTGAATCGACTGCAGCGTCGCTCGCGCCGGCGTTGGCGCGCCGTCAAGCAACGTAATTGTGGTGTGCCGAGTCTGTCAAGGCCGCGTGGTTTCCGTTGAAGATGGGCTTTGAAGGGCGGCGACGGATTCGAGCCCGCGACTCCCGGATCAGAAGTCACGAAATCTCTGCCGCTCTTCTCCTCCTGTAGAAGCCAAACGCGCCTTCTCGCTCCTCTCTAAAGTCGATGGGCGCTGCCTCAAAGCGTTAGGGCAAGGGGTTCGACGAGAAGAGTGCGGATACCACGTGTTCCTTCAAGACACGCATAGAGTCATGGTGAGTTAGATCGAAATGGAGCGGGGTTATCGAAATGTACCCCTGGTGGACTGCCCACAGATCTGTATCCTCGGGGTAGGTTGGCGGGGAAGGACTCGACTGTGACGAAGGCTCGGCCTCGCGCGAAAGCTGGCGGAGGTAGGGAACTCTGACATAGCCGGTATCGGCCGCGCGGGTTATGCGCACCCCTTTTATCTCGTCCTGCGGCAGGTCTGGCACATTAACATTCAGAATGGCCGAAGGTTGCAGATCGCCAGCGTTTATCCGCCTTGCTAGGGTCTCGGAGAAGCCGCCAGCAGGTGCAAAGTCATGGTTCTTCCCCCAGTTTTCAATGAACAAGGACACGGCAAACGACGGAATGCCGCGGTAGTACCCTTGCAGGGTGGCCATTACCGTACCTGAATATGGAATGTCGCGTCCCACGTTCGGTCCCAAGTTGATGCCTGAGAGCAGGAGATCGACCCGTGATTTGACCAGTTTCTTCATCCCTATTATCACGCAGTCGCTCGGCGTGCCTTCCACCGCATACATCCGCACGCCGTCGACGGTGGACTGCCTCTCCTCAATCCCCGGGTTGCCGCGGAGACTCAGGCATGTACCCGCACCGCTTTGTTGTCTGGTCGGCGCCACTACTGTTACGTTCCCCACCTTGGCCATTGCCTCGGTCAACGCCAAAAGGCCCGGCGACTCTATGCCGTCATCATTGGTGATCAATATGTTCATTCACTCGTCTTCCTTCAAACCAAGGTGGCTTATCACCTGATCCGCACCCGGCCAGTTGCTCATAGTGATATGTCGCCGTTCTCGAATGACCTTACCATTGTTATCCAGCAGCAGGAAGGAGATAAAGGGGGACTCCCTTGGCACGCCCTCTTGCGACCACGTCACTATGCCTTCTGCCACGACCTGATTCCCCTTGGCGTACGTTATCCCTAGCCGCGTGTTTCGATCAGGTACTGCTTCGCCGGCCGCGCGCTCCGCTTCTCTCGCAGCGGCAAGGCTGCATGACACCTTCTGGACCGGTAACTGCAGCCTGAACCGCTCTTGCTCGAAGACGTCACCGCTCAGGCCCCCGTTCCAGGCATCCAGCCACGGGCCCTCGACGATGGCCAAGTTTCGCTTCTCCAGGTCGCTTGCCGCCCCTTCGATTCGTCGAGAACGATGGTATTCGAAAAAGTCATCCAATACGCCGATTCCAACTGCCCGCCTTTGAGCCTCTGGCTCCGAGGGTGTCATCCGGGCGTACCTATGGGCTGAGGGCCAATTCACCAAATCAATATAGCTCCGATCCTGCACGACCGTGCCGTCCACGTCGTAGATGAGGACTACCGCCCAGGCCGCCTCTTTCAGCACACCATCTTCGGTCCAGGTTGTTATCATCTCCAAGATGACCTGGTTCCCGACTGGCAGGACTGACGCGATGCGCGCCGTGCGATCGGGAACGTTCAAGAGGGTCTTCCACGAGCCTCGGGCTGGTTGCTTTCGCATATCATCGGCCAACTTCCACCCGGCATCCGCCATCCACCTCTCGAAGTTCGCCCGCACACCCTCTGCTGTCGGCTCAAATGCACGGCTCTCGGTCGCGACCGGCACGAACGTTCCGGCGCCGATCTGATGCACGTGGAACGCCATCTGAAGCACTGGCCCCCGGTACAGAAAGCCATAGACGATATTGGCCACAAGATACTGATGGTATGCTTCCAGCCACAGCGTTTCTGTGATGGCCTTGTTGCGCTTCTCAAGATCGCTCAGATCGCCGGAATCACTCGGTCCCTATGGAGGAAGTGCAAGGGCACGTTGTCAAAAACGTAGAAGTAGTCCAGTGCCCGGCCCCTGTTGACCTCTGCACAAAAGGCGGCCCTCTCCTGCTCGGTCAGTTCAAGACGGGACATGATGTTATTCGTCTCCCCCTCGCACTTAAGCTTAAGCCACACCGCTTGAAGGAAACCATCGGAAGGATGCCAGCTACTCGGACACCAACCTGACCTCGCCGCTGTCGCCGTTTACCGAGATGACGGAACCCGTCTTTGATAAGCCTCATGGCGTTTGGAAGCGACACCGCAGGCAGACCATATTCCCGCGAGAGGCACGAGAAGTGTGCGAGCATACCCCCCGTTTGCGCGACCACAGCGCTGACGATACTGAACGCCGACGTCCAGCCCGGATCCGTGCCGTGGCAGATGAGGATATCTCCCTTCTCCAGTCGGCCGATCTCCTTTTGGGTGGGAATAATGCGTGCCCGCCCCGTCACAAGTCCGGGGCTGGTTCCGATGCCTTTCAATACACCGTCGCGGGCATCGCTTGCGGGCACGATGCCGGAGTCGAGCGGGACGTTGCCCTTGAGAAAGGGCGGCGGGTCCTCTTCGTGCGTAAGGAAACGGTCGAAGGCTTTTCTGCGGGCAGCGACCTTCGCCCTGGCAAGCGGCACTGGCTCCTCCCCCGCAAGCAGGCCGCAGAGCTCATCCAGGGATAGGAAATAGAAATCACGCTCACCCTCCAGCAGACCTCGAGCTACCGTTCTCCGGCCAAGTTCACGGACCGGCAGTTTCTTCTGGAAGGTTGTCACATCGGATACCGGACGCGAGTCATCACGCCCCGAGAAGAATCTCATACTAAAGTCTAGTAAGAACTTGAAGATGGGTACCTTCAGATCCCCCAGCGGCTGCTTTGCGAGGTTCTCGATCACTTCAGCAGTTGCCGCCTCGCGTCGCTGGTTCAACTTCTCATCCCTCTCTTCCGGCGACACGAGATCATCCGCGGATGAGAGCAGGCGTAAAGCCTCGTAGTCAAGCCCCGGATCCTCGATGCGGCGCGCAAAGTAGATATCCCGGTCAGCTTGACCCCGGTAGAAGGTCAGCTCCAGGAACTCCTTATACTGGGAGAGAAAGGCGCGACCTTCCTCGTGATTCTTCAGTTCCTCGAAGAATGCCGCTCCTTTGAACTCCTTCATCAGGGTGCTTAGCTTCTCGGATCGCCTGATCGTGTCCGCAAGCTTCCAGACACCGTAATCATCATAGAACTGCTCGGTGCGCCAGGGAAGCCCGCTAAGCACTTCCATAAATGCGTTTTGGTTGTCGCCGGTGTACCAGTATTGCAGCACACCTTTCAGGAGGGCCCGGATAACGGGTGCATGGATAAAGATGAGGCTCCAACTCCCCGCCGCGACCCCAACCGTAAACTTGTCGTTATAGCGTAGGATACGCTCCCTCAGCTCGTCATCTTCCATAGCCCGCAGCTCGGTCTCAGTAAGAAACTCTGCTGTTTCTACGGCGGTGCGCCGGTACGCGCGAGCACTCTCTCGCATGAGGTTATGGAGCGCAAAAGCTCCTTGCACTCCCATTGTGGGATGCGTTTGCTCGATCCCCAGGAACATCTTCAGAGTTCGCCCCAGATCGAAGGGCGCGCTCATGGCCCTGTCCATCTGGGACGGGTGAAGGCTGCTGAGAAGAGGTGCCCGGAGACTTGGCGGCAGACTGTATTGGACAATGAGCTCGTCTGCCCTCGTGTTGTAATAGACTGTGCCTCGCGAATACTTGTACAAGCGCAGGTCAGCGAGTTCGGCCATCTCGAAAGCCCTGAAGTTGGCGGTGCCGCCGTCGCGCATCCACCTGCCGCGGATCGACCACATCAGGGGCGTGACCGGGCCAGTCCACACCTCGTCTGCCCACGCCCGCGTCCAAATGAGGTCGTCGTCTTCCGGGATTGACGGCCACAGGTCTAGGTCTTCTTCCCAGGTGAAGTCCACTCCCGTGATGGGACGCGACTGGAGCAAGAAGAAGGAGCCGTCGCGCAGCGCCCACTCGATATCCTGTGGCATCCCGTCGTAGTGGGCAGTGACCCGCCGCCCCATCTCGGCGAGCGTTGCCGCCTGCTCGTCGGAGAGGCCGTACTTCTTCCGGAGCTTCGCCGGCACGGCTGCCTGGACCGTTCCCTTCCCGACCTTCGGGTCTCGCGCCACCCGCAGTTCTTTTGTGCCGAGTGTGCGACGTTTCACCTGCAGCGTGTCCCGCCCGACGACGTATTCATCCGGCGTAACGGCACCCGACACGACCATCTCGCCAAGCCCCCAGCTCGCGTTGATCACGATCTCATCGGCGCGCGCGTTCATCGGGTTGCCCACGAACATCACACCCGCAACCTCAGCTTCGACCATCGTCTGGACAACGACAGCGATGCCGATGTCGGCGTGCCCGAATCCCTTGTTATGCCGGTACGCGACGACTCGCGCCGTCCACATCGACGCCCAGCACCGCCGCACGGCTTCTAGCAGCGCGTTGACGCCTCTGATGTCGAGATAAGTCTCGTACTGCCCGGCAAAGGACGCGCCGGCGAGGTCTTCGGCAGTGCCAGAGGAGCGAACGGCTACGTAGACTTTATCCCCAAGCCCCTTGTAAGCCTGTTCGATCTCGGCTGCGAGACTATCGGGAAGGTCGCAGCGGGTGATTGCCTCCCTGATCTTCGCTGTCTGCTGCTCGAGCTTGTCGAGGTTGCCGTAGTCTAGCTTTTCCAGGATCTCCTCTATGCGAGCTTGGAGAGCATTGGCTCGAAGGAACTCCGCGTAGGCGCTGGTGGTCACTATGAAGCCGGAGGGCACAGGGAAGCCGGCCTTGATCAGCTTGCCCAGACTGGCGCCCTTACCCCCCGCCACCGCAAGCTCCGTCGAGCGGTCCTCGCCCAGGGCAACGACATAGTCACGTCTTTCTTGGTCCGCTTGTTTCACGCTTGGCATGTTGCACTCCCAGTCCGTGAAATGCGCTCGATTGCATTCTGAACGGCCGCAGAAGATCCGAACCGCCGACTCCCGAATTGAGAGTCAAAGGCCTGTCTTCCACGTCCCTTGCAGATTCGAATTACGCCTTCTTGGCCCCCGACCAGACAAGCGGACTGGGCTTGCTTTTCCGTCAGCCAGCCGTCTGTGTCCGGCCAGTCGCAGACGCCCCTAAATTCGTCTATCCCGTGCAGTCGAGGTGTGCCTTCGAACCAAGCCTTGGTGCAGCTCTGGCGTCGCGCACAATCACTCGCCGGCCAATGACGGGCCTGGTTGCTCAGTCGCGTCTGGTGGTGGCGTGGGGGGCGTGCAGTCCGTCGTGCTATCAGTGCCCACCAGGTCGCCGAAAGGTATCCAGTGGAAGACCGGAGGATTGACCGTTCTATCCACCGTGGCCCTGACGAGCCTCTCCTGCTCGGCAAACTGGTGGTCCGTGGGGCTGGTGGCTGATGGCACCATCAAGAGATCAACGTATGGCGGCGTCTTATTGCAGTCGCTCTCAGCTGCTGCAATAAGGTCTTCGCGCGTCAAGTTCGGCCCGGCCTGCTTCAGTAGCATTACCACGGACGCGACTAGTTGCCAGCCAGCCTCCGAGATCTGGTTGAACTCCAGGTCAGGCGCGACTGACGCCATCTCCTCCTTGGCCTGCGCGACCTGGGGGTCGTCGGTCTGCCACGACTGCAAACTGATCCCCGCGCTCACGGCGCCCTCAATGTTGTCGTTGCCGGCGAGTGCCGCCGTGATTTCCGTTTCGCAGCCGGAGGTGAGGATGAAAGGCACGTTCCAGCTAAGGGTTTCCCGGGCAGTCTTCATCATGTTGGCGGCCGCCACTAGGCCGCCCCAGTACACGATGACGTCGACGTTGTCCGCCTTCAGTCGCTGCATTTGTCCAGTAACATCCGTCGCAGTGGGGTCGAAGTATTCCGTGCTGATCTGCATATTGGCGCCAAGGTCCTGCAGCCCCTGTCGCGTTGCGGCTTCGCCCTCTTTCCCGGAGTCGTCGTTCGTGGCCAGGATGCCCAGCTTCTTGCCGTTGTAGTTGTCGAATATGTATTGGGCGAAGTTCTTCCCTTCAGTCGCGTAGTCGACGATGGAAGTGAAGCGGTTCTTCGCCACAGGAACCGCGAACTTACTCAGGGCCGCCAGCGTAAACAGGTCTGGAACGTTGTGGTCGGTGAGGTATTGAGCCACGGCACCTTCAACCTCCGCGCCCACGGTGCCGAATATCAGGAATACCTTGTCCTGCTCGACGAGGTTGCGCACAGTGTCCGCGGCCTGAGGACCACTCGAGGCGCTGTCTGCGATGTCGAGTACGAGCTGCCGCCCGTAGATGCCGCCCTGCTTGTTGACCCAGTCGACATAGGCTCGCATCCCGCCGATCAGCGGGACTCCGACGGCCGCAGAGCTGCCAGTCAAGGGCAGAAGACTCCCTATCTTGATCGACGTGTCGGTTACGCCGGTAGTGTCACCCGCGGTTGCCGTGGCTCCGCCGCCTCCACCGTTCGATTCTTGCTTGGTGCCGCCACCGCAGGAGACAGCGAACAGGCCGAATAATGCCAGTGCTGTAGCAAGGAAAAGAATGGACCGTCTGAAGACTGAGACTCTCATTACATCCTCCCTTTCGACTGCAGACAAATTCGCGGCAAGTGCACCAGCGCCCCGCGCGAAAGGGCGCCTATGAGGTGGCCGCCCCCGACGGTCGAACCGAATCCTACTCTCTTTGTCGTTTATGTCAATATGTGAAGCTGACTCTCACGCTCTGGTAATAGAGTCAGGGCAAACTGAATTCTGACTTTTATCGATCGTCGGTTCTCCGACCCATCTGACATAAGAAATCCCCGTGGAAAAATCCATTGGGTTTCTATAGTGGACCTGGTGCGAAAGAGTTTGCACCCGATCTGGAAGAAAGCAAAAGGATCAGGCTATTCTTAAGCTCGAATATGAAAACATGTAAGCTGGAAAAGAATATATATCCATTGGAGACAAAATGTCAGAAGAATCCCAAAAACCAAACCTCGAAGCCAAAAGAGGGGCAGGTAACATCAAGAAGAGCCGAGTCTCCATCTGAGCTGATGGACGCGAGAATCGAGGATCTGGGCGACTGGAGGGGCGAGATGCTCTCCCGGCTCCGGGCCCTGATTAGGAAGGCAGACCTCGAAGTGGCCAAGCAGTGGAAGTGGAATGTGATCCATCTACCGAGTCCGCTATCCTCTACGCCATTTCTTCAGAAGGCGGGGCCGAGAAAAATGCCCGTGAGAATCCCCAGCCAAACATACTTTGCGGAGATTAACCGATCCGGCCAAGGCGCTTTTGGCGCCTAATTTGTCTCCTTTACGATGAACCACTGCATATGCAGTGGTTTTAGGGGGGTGGGGGCGGTTGCGCGGTTGGTTGGCTCAAGTCTAGGAGATTCGAACGTAGCGCCGGTCGAGGGCAATGATGACTCCCGGCAGGACTTCACCGGTCTCGCGGAAGTGCTCCAAAATGCGAGAACGCTCGACTTCGATCCGGGTTCGCTGAAACTCTGCTGGCACATCCTCAACGGAGATGACGTCACAAGACAGAGGCGCTTTGGCCAGGGATACCGTCAGCGTCGGCCCCTTGACCTTCTCTCGCCCAGCTGCCTCCATCTCGCCGAGTAGATAGCGCTTGAGCCAGTCGATTCGGCCGGCGAGATGCCGCTTCCGGCTCTGCAGCCTGTCCACTTCCGCGGCAAGAACCGTCACGTCGGCCTCCATAGAGCGGATGATCTTGGCGATGCTCAACACCTTCTCATCAAAGGCGTCGCCCAGACCGCTTAGCAGGTTGCGATAACGGGCTTCGTCCTCGCCGTCTTCGGACGGCTCACTCAGCTCTTCCAGAACGGAGAGGTAGTTATCGGTCAGTTCATACAGCTTCATGTTCTTGCTTCTCTCTCGCCAGCCTCATCTTCAAGGCGGCAACGTGCTTACAGATGCCTCGATAATCGAAGGCGGCACAGCTGCAGCGAATGTGGCCCCAGGGGCTGACGTACAATTCGAAGTAGGAGCCTGGCTCAACCGTGCGGCTGCGGGCCAGGTAGCGATTGGTCCCGGCAATCTTTACGACCCGAATCCGCTCTGCCTGAGCTCGCTCTCTAGCCCGTCTTTCCAGTTCAGAGGGTTCCATCTCTGTAGCCTGCTTAGCCGGCCTGCTCGAGGGGCTTGGGTAGACCCAAGCCAGTGCCAGGCACCCGGTTCAGCCTGGCTCGCTCGTAGGCTAGGTCGATATTCGACCGCACGAAAGGCCGCTCGATTATCAGCATCCGCGCCAGCCCGGCCAGGCAGTTGCTTCCCACGAAGTAGTCTCTCTCACCCTCCATATCCCTGAGTCCCCACAAGAGGTTGGGCAGGGCTGAGCCGCAGGCATCACAGGTGCTGTCCTTGGGGTTCCGGATCGTGCCCCGGAACCGCCTCAGCCTCTTGCCCTCGGCGAACTCGGCCAGCTTGGCTTCAAATCGTGTCTCGTACATCTGCTTCTCCTCCTTGATGTCATTCTCAATAGCGGTCGCAGGCCCTGCACACCTCGGCGGACACCGGCTCGCCCCGTCTCGTGCAGTACATCTGCAGCCACTGGCAGGGGCTCGCTTTCTGCAGCACCTCGTCCTCAGTGACTCCATCGGCGATGGCGAGGTCTGCCTTGAAGTCGGCAATGGAGTAGGAAGGCCTCTGGGCCTTCTGGTCCTCGGCATAGCCCAGCCAGAAGCGGGGATCATTAGTCTGGGTTGCCACGATGTACCAGGTCACCTCCTGAAGGGAGCAGTTTTGCATTTGATTGCAAACTCCACCCTCCTCCCCGAGGAAGAACACCTCCCACACCTTCGCTAGGTTGTAGGCCTGTCGCCAGCCGATGCCGAAGGTGCTGCCCATTGCCTCCCAGGCCCTGTCCCCATAGACGCTCCGTCGCTTGGCCTCCCACAGGATCGCCGCCTGGGCTTTCCAGGCGCGCTGGTCGAAGCCGCGAAGGTAGAGGAATAGGTCGACAAGCTGGTCATCGCTGAGGTATGGTATGCCCTGAACGAGGGCATCGAGTCGCAGTTCCAGGAGGTTGAGTTCTTGGAAGTACTCCGAGGGCTTGAAGTCGGGGTCGAAGAGGCGCCGGGCGACGACCTCGCCGGTCTCGGGCTCAGTCACCGTCAGTTGACTCTCGCTGCGTTCCAGACGCCACCGCTGTTCGGTAACCTGTGTATGGCACGAACGGCAGAGGACGGCCTTGTTGGATGCTACTTCGATCTCAGGACGGCCGGAACCTCCCATGCGACGCGGCTCGATGTGATGGACCTCGAGGTTGCGGGAGGTGCCGCAGATCTCACAAGTACTGTCAGGTGTGACTAACATGCCTTTGTCTTCTCTGGTTCTGTAATACCCATTAGCAGGATTGTTGTATCTACATTATGGGCCAATGGCACAGCAAATGTCAAGGCTTTGGCGCGGTTTTCCTCGAGAAGGGCCTGACTTTTCTGTTTGGACGTGGCCTTGAGCAAACTGATTGGTGATGACATCCGATCTTTCCGGCACGAGCACGGGCTGTCCCAGAAAGAATTGGCTGCTCGGCTCGGCCTGAACGTAGCGACTATCTCAAGATGGGAGAGGGGTTCTCGAGCCATTCGGCAGGCCGAGGTGATCCGACGCGCCCTTGACGACGTAGGGCGGGAGTTGATCGAAGAGCGTAGGCGGAGGGGACCAGGGCGTCCGGCCAAGAGGCGGCGGCTTAAGAGATAGGCACGCCGGAGACGTGCTTAAGCGCGTCAGCAAGGTGGTCGACCTTCAGGAGCGGGCTGCCAGCCTGGGGAAGATGTTGATCATGACCTCCGAATCGAGCTTCTACAATCAGGAGGGCAAGCTGGTAGCGACGCAGCGCGGCACCAGTCTCATCTACTAACCGACCAGCCCAAGACGAAGAGAGTATCAGGCCCGACGTTTCCATCGGGCCTGATGTTTGTTACGCGAGTGCTTGCCGCTGCGCTATCGCCTCGCCTCGCGGCGTTTCCTGCCAATGGCGAATCCGCTGACGACGAGGGCAACGCCAACAAGCGACAATAAGATGGCTATCGACGGTGGCGATGCCGAGAACGGCTGCCAGCCTGAATCACCGTTCTTCGGCAGGGCGGACGGCTCCTTCACCACTTCGGCAGGGGAGACCTGGCTGAAGGGCGTCGGCGCTGCCGCAACCGCCTCATTGGCGGTCACCGTTATCGATGCATCAACTGTGTAGGTGGCGTTCTGCGCGGCTTCCTCGTTCACGCATATTTGGAGCGTGCAGAAGGCACTGGCGCCGGTGTTGAGCTGCACTTGATCGGCGTAACAATCGGCCGACAAGCTGTTGGTGAGCGCCGGCAGGCCGTCTCCAGTGATAACAGGCCCCCCAACGTTGATGGGGATGGTGCCGGTGTTTGTGACGTTGAACTCCGCGTTGCAGCACAGCATCGGGAAAGCATTGTCAAAGGTGACCGACAGGATGTCCCCGGCGGCGTTAAGGCTCTCGCTGCACGACGCGATGCCTAGGGTGTCGTTGTTTGCCGGGGTTATCCCCGCTATGGTCGCGCCTTCTGCCGACAGGGACGCGTTGGCCGGGTCGGTCGCGACAGTCTGAGCATTGACCGTCAGCGTCTTCGCCCACAGGCCGTAGCCGATTCCCAACGCAGCCAGCACGACCACCAGTGCGGTGAGGGCCAGAGCCAGGAGCGGCGGTACTTTTCGGAACCTTTTCATTCCAGCGTGAGGGTCTTCGCCCACAGACAGTAGCCGATTCCCAGGCCGCTCAGGACCACAATCAAGCCCATCACGAGCAGCCCAGCGATTCCAATCCTTCTCTTTATTATCTTCGACCTCAATGTCGTCCTGCTGCTCCCCCGCGGAGCCGATTCCTAGCGCAGCCAGCGCGACCACCAGTGCCGGGAGGGCCAGGAGCGGTGGTACTTTTCTGAACCTTTTCATCGGGGCCCCCTAGCTGCCGGCAACATGGGCGTCGGCAAAGGCGTTGACCCCAATTTCTCTGTCCGCACGATCACCGGCGTCGGCGTAGGCGTTGGCGTTTCCTCCGGCGTCGGCGTCGCCCTGGCCGTCGGTGTAGGCGTCGGCGCAACGTCTGGTCCGCCTGCCGGAGTCGGCGTGGGCGTGGCCACAGGCGCCGTGTTGTCCGGCGGCGGTGACACAGCCGGCGCAGGCGTGGGCGTCGGCTGCACGTCCGGCATCACCAGCTCTGCGCTCGGGTCGGACTCATTGCCGGCGGCATCCACCGCAACGATGACGTAATAGTACGTCACTCCATCGCTAACGTCGACATCGCTGACGGCGGTGGCCTCTGTCGCGCCTATTAGCTGGTAGGGCCCGCCCGACTCCGTCCCGCGCAGGACGGCGTAAGAGATCGCTCCGGCAACCGGGTCCCAGGTCAGTTGCACGATTCGCTGCGAGTGATGGTTCTCACCCTCTAATCCGCAGGGGCCCGGGAAGTGGACCTGCGGCTTGCAGTACGCCTGTATCGTCTGGCTCGGCTGGCTCTCCCAACTGCTAAGGTACGACGTCATGTAATAGCTGTGCTGGAGAAGGCTGGGCGTGAGGCCGTCGTAGCTTGTGGTCGAAGCTCCCGGCACCTGAGCGAGAAGAGTGAAACCGCCAGTGTATGGCCAGGAGCCCTTGTGGTAGATGCGGTAGCCGTCAGCCGGGGTATTTGCTGGTGACCACTGTAGCTCGCCCTCCCAGCAGGTCAGTTGGCAGCTTAGCTCGGTGGGCGCCTGGAGTTGCAGCGTGGTGACGGTGGCGCTCACGTTGAGTTGCCTGCTCCACATCGCGTTCACGGGCATCATGAGCCACGGCAGGCTGGCGAAAGCGCACAGCCCCAGAATCGGCGTGATGACACGTGAGTACTTCATGATCTTCACCATCTCAGACGGTGGAGCAACCTCTCCGCGTAGATCGACGCCCAGCCGACCTTGGGAATGATCAACACCACCCTCCCCTGAATCTGCTGTCCCTGGACGGGCTTGTCTTCCGTGTTGTTGTTGTCACCTTTAGTAGTAAACACGGTGCCGCTGTCTCCCTGATCGATCTTGACGATGCGGTGTACCACGGCTACCCCACCCAGCTTGTAGCGGACGATGTCGCCCACCTTCAGGTCCTGCAGCGGTACGTCTCTGGTTAACACCATGTCCCCGGTGTGGAATGTCGGCTCCATGCTCATCCCGCTGATCAAAGCCGGCCGCACGCCCAGCATGCCGGTGTTCAGCCAGATGAACGCGACGACGACCACGCCCGCCAGGATCCACCATATCGAGACGCCCTGCGAGACGCTTTTCTCTCCTTCTTTCTCTTCACTCTTCTCATCGCCGTAGGCGCTGCGGACCAGCAGGATTGCCGCGACCGGCGTCAGCGTTCCCAGGAACGCCTTCACCGTCCAGTCGAGGTTGGGCAGAATGGGAGAGAACCACTCGAAAGCCGCCAGCACGAACCGGTAGCCAAAGGCCGGCAACGGCCCTCCAATCGACGCCAGGAACGTCGCCGCGACGCTCTCCGATGCCGCCGGCAGCAGCGTGCCTCCCGTGATCCGGAAGGCCTGCCCGGTTCCACTAAAGTCGTATTGAGTGGGCGCGAACATAACGCCGGCATAGAGGAGAGAGACAACAGCGAACGCGACGACCATGCTCACCCGGCTCCAGGTGTGGATCAGATAAGCGCGGCTCATCTCCAGGCCCGCCAGCAACGTGCCGATGTACAGAAGGTTCTTGGCCATGTTCAGGAGTTGGTGGGCATACGGCGAATGCCCGAAGCCGTAGAGCATTCCGGCGAGGAGCATGACCGAGAGCTGGAACATCCCCGCCAGGACCGCCAGCGCGATGAACGCGCGGCTCAGCGGCGGACGGTCGGCAAGCCGCCGCCAGAGGAGGTAGGCCAGCGCCCCCAGGCCGCTCCAGATCAGGGGCCGCGCCACGTACAGCTCCAGGTCCGCGGAAAGCCGGCCCGGAATCAGGTAGTACACGACTGCATAGGCCGCACCCAGGTAGGCAACGAGAGGCGCTGTGCTAAGCAACGCCGGTCGCGTCCCTTGCCCGGCTCCTGCTCGCCTCCATTGGCGAGTCATAGTGCTTATTGCCACGGCCATTGCTCGCCAGCCTCGCTTCTGAGGTGAAGGGTGGAGGGCAGCGAACCCTCCACCCTGACTACCGTCCGTTATTGGTACGGACACAGGCTCTCGTTGTACTGCACCAGCTTTGCGAGCGCCTGGAAGTGGTACGCGTGGCTCTGCAGCGCCGGCTGCGATACTTGCACGCGAAGGCTGCTGCCTTGGCCTACGGGGCCTTCCGGGTCCAACTGCGTCCAACAACCGTCGGCTCACGTTACTGTTGCCTCGTGTCTCCCTTCCCCGACTGAGAACGCCGTACGGCGTTCATGCCGCGAGTCCGCTATTAGGGCAGCGGCGCGCCTTCGGGGTTTTCCTCTTCGTTGTACTGGTGTGCGCCTACCACTACGCTAGCCAGATAGTTCGCGTCCTGGGCGGCTTGCTCGTTCACGCATAGTTGGACGAAGCAATTGGTGGTGCTGGCGGCGCCGCTCACGCCAAGAATCGGCTCAAGACCGGAAGGATTGCCCACGTTTGGGCCTATGTAGCCTCCGTCGGTGTTGCACGTAGTGATTGTAAGGTCGCCTCCGTTGCCGTTCAGCTGAGTGGCAACCGGCGTCTCCAACTCGATGGGGATGGTCCCCGTGTTGTGGACGTCAAAGGCCGCCCTGCAGCACACATACGGGAAAGCGTTGTTGAAAGTGACCACCAGGTTGTCACCGTCCCACGATTCGCCGCACGTCGTCGCGGCGGGCAAAGCCATGTTCGTGTTGGCGGGGTTGGGGTTGGACGGGTCGTAGCTTACCACTGGGTTGGTCGCGCTTGCAGACAGCGCCGCGTTGACGTCGCCAGTGTTAACGTGGGCGTTTACGGTGAGGGTCTTCGACCACAGGCCGTAGCCAATCCCCAGGGCGCCCAGGACCACAATCAGGCCCATCACGGCCAGCCCGGCAATTCCAAACCTTCGTTTCATTATGTTCAACCTCCATATTGTCCTGGTGCTCCGCCGTGCCTCCGCCGGCACGCGGTGGAGCGCTCTTTACGGTTTGTCACTATGGCAGTCAGACGCCGGCACACCTCCCTTCGTCTGCAACGGGAGTTGGGGCCCGCGGGCTCCTGTCTGCTCCCCACCAGGTGACCGGAATCCGCTGGTCGGGCCCCAACCGGCTTGCGCCTGCAAGCAAGAAGGGGTCTGCGCAACGCACTGCACAGACCCCTGTGTTAGAATACAAGCGCAGTGGGTGCCTCGCGCTCCCGTTGCCTCGGCGCCGGTAGTGCAAGCTACGCGGCGCCTCTATTCAGTTTAATCGCTTATTCGGGTCTCTAGAACACTCCTCCAGAATTGGACAGGGCAGCAAGATGCTGGGTGCCTCTCCGGTACCCGACCCGCAATCCTTCGGTTAAGGTGTAAGCGGTCATCCTGCCCCGCCACGCTTGCCCCGGTAGGGGCCTATCGACAGAACGACACTGGGACCAACTGGGAGGACGTTCCTTGCCCGAGGTGGAGGCGCTCCTGCCTCCGCGCTTCTTTGCCGCAGTTTTTTTCCACACTGTGGAAAACTCTGGAAGCTTAACCCTTATTGATCGTTCTGTCAAGTCTATTCCCGCACGAGACATTTGTATTGATCATTAGTCTTTGGCAAATGGAATTGATACTTCCCTTCCCCATCTTGACCCGACGGAGCAGCCGCTGTATCTTGCTGGCCGAGGCCCGTCGGCGAGTCCACTCGACAGGGAATGTCGTCCTAAAAGGCGGGGTATGACAAACAATTGGAAATGGGACACGCTTGAGCCCACCGAGCGGAAGATAGCCGGGCTGTTGGTCCAGGGGAAAAGCAACGCAGCTATCTGTAGGGAAGTGTCTCTCTCCAGGCCGCGCGTCCAGGAATACATCAAGAGAATCCTCATCAAGACCGGCGCCAGCAGCACCAGGGAAGCCATCGTTCTGTTGGTTGAGGAAAAGCAAACCCAAACGCTTCTCTCTGTTCTCGAACATGCGCGCGCCGGAGTTGTCATCATTCAGGACGGAATTGTCAAGTTCATCAACGCGGCCTTGGGGGAAATCGTCGGATACGATCCCGAAGAGGTGGCGGAGAAGCCCTACGAGCTGTTCATCTCTCCACGCGTGAGAGATAGACCCGTCCGGCGCTATGAACACAAGTCGGCAGATGACTCGTTTCCGGGGGACTACGTTACCACAATCCTCTGCAAGGGAGGAGAAGAGAATGTCCTGGCCATACTCAGCGGCGGGGTCATTCAGTACAGGGGCAAGCCTGCTCTTCTGGGCACTGGAATCCCCTTCCCAGCGGACTAATCGAATCGGTTTCAGTTCGTCCCTGCAATCCCTCAAGTTGCCGCCTCGCGCCGCTGCCTGCGCATCCCTTTAGCCACCGCCTCGAGTATCAGCAGAAACACCGCCGCAATTCCTACCGCCAGGTAGTAGTTCTGGCTGTGCCGCAGCTTCCCGGCCAGAGAACCGAGATAGGGCACGCTCAAACGTACCTTCCCATGGACGTCGGCCGCGGGAACGAGTTCCGTGTCCGCGCTCTGGTTAGCGTCGCCTTTGGTCCTGAACTCCAGCCCCTGAGAGCCGTTCACCACTTCGACCACCCGGTGGGAGATTTCCTCGCCGGGGTCGCTCGGCAGGACGAACGTGACAATGTCGCCCACCTTCACCGATGAGGCGTCACCGACCGGCTGAACGAAGGCCAGGCTGCCGGTTTTCAAGGCCGGCTCCATGCTGCCCGTGAGCACTATCCCGCCCTGCCAGCCCAGGACTCGCGGCGTCAGCAGCAGACCCGCGACCAGCAACATTGCGGCCGCAATGGCCACTGTTACCAGCCATTTCGCCAGGACGTAGCTTATCCTGCCCATCTTGCCCATGAGTCCACCCATACTCGATTCAGGGAGGGAGTGCCCCTCGCCGAGTCCTGTCTCTGTTGCTACCGGGCCTCCGTGCCGACGTTCGCCAGCATCCAGTTGTAGCGTTCCGGCGAGACTTGCTGGAGCTGCTGTGGGTCATAGAAGAAGAGAGCGAAGGAGTTGGCGTAGTCCTCTAGCGGGTCGTTGTCCGACATATACTGCCACACCGGCGGCCCGTCGTACTCAAAGCTTAGCTGCGTCTGGTCGACGGCCGCTGCCACCTCCGCGTCGCTGCTGAGGAGCCGCCAGCCCGTCGCGGCCATGAAGTCGCGCATCTCTTGCTGGAAGAAGACCCAGGCGTAGCGTCCCGCCGGCGTCATCCGCAACTGGTAGGCGTGGCCCAGCTCGTGGAGGACGGTCTTCACCCCCTGGTCCGGGTAGAGGACGAGTTCATTCCGCCCGTCGTTGTTGGAGTAGAAGTTGGCGCCGTTGGAGTAGACCTTTCCGCCGTCCAGGCTGCGCGATTGGTCGTTGCAAAGGATGTACAGCCTGCCGTAGGTGCGGCTGCCCAACTGGTCGATGATGTATGGCGGCAGTTTGCTCAGCGCGTCGAGGACGTTGTTGAGGCTTGCGTCGTCCCACGCCTGCCCGTCCGTGACGATCTCGACGCCGTAGGTGTCGCGCGCCTGCTGGATCTGACAGACGGGCTGCGCGGCCATCGTCAGCGGCAGGAGCGCGAAGAGGACGAGCGCGCCGAGGGTCCTTTTCGGGCGGCGTTTCGCGAATCGTAGGCCGGCGAGGCGCTTCAGCATTCTGCTTCCGTCTTCCGTCGCCCGGCCAAAACAAAAGCCGGCAGCGACAGAGTGCTTGCTCTGCTGTTGCCGGTTTCACCACTGGCTCACCGGGGTCCCAGGTGACCACCTTCGCGCCTCCCTGGAAGGGACGCGGCCCCGGATCAGCGCCTCAACAGACCTATTCGATTCTTATTCGGCTGCAGCCTCTCTATTATTAGGAAACGAGGCAACGTCCGAGTCGTTACAGCGAACGCAGCCGGGGCGTTTTATCACGCATCCTTCACGTCGCGGCGCGGCGCGATCATACTGGATATACAGAAAGTTTCTAAAGTATGAATTAAGGAAATGAGGAAGGAGCAGAAAGATGTCGGATTACTTGATTGAATCAACACATACGCCGGAAGAGTGCTTGCGGGAGATGGACAGCATCGTTAGAGAAAGCCCGCAGGTCTTCGACAAGCTGGAGTTTGGTTGCCTTTCCGGAGAGCACCGGGGTGTGGCTATCATTCAGGCGGAGAATGAGGAGCGGGCGCTGGGGTTCCTGCCGGCTTCCCTCCGTTCGCGGACGAAGGTGACGCCGCTGAGTAGATTCACGCCGGAAGACATCCGCAGGGCGCACGAGTCGCACTAGCGGGCCGGAGACTGGCAATAAGAATACGCATTCTGCCTGACGCTCTAGTAACCGACCGCTCCCGAGAAGACTCGGGGGCGGTCGTCTTTGTGCGGCAGTCGCTCTGCCGTGCGCTCGACACCTTCGCGTCTCCTCTGCTATGATCGCACAGGCCTGCGCGCCCTTCGACGCGCAGCCCTTCCTTGACAGCGGGGTGTAGCTCAGCCAGGCTAGAGCGCACGGTTCGGGACCGTGAGGTCGGCAGTTCAAATCTGCCCACCCCGACCATTTTCTCCGCGAAAAGGACCTCTCCCTCTTGACTTCTGCGGCCGTTTCCGTTATTCCTCCCTAGACATGCGATGCGTCCGGAAGGATCGTTTGCACAGTTTTGTCACGAATTCTCTCACAGATCCTTTAGAAAACGCTCAAGTTCCGCGCCGCTTTGCCGAGCTAAAATAGGGTAGACAACAAGAGCTTAGCGGAACAGAGCAAGACCAATGGTGATGAGCTACCAAACCGGAGAGACAACCAGATTGAGGCGCCAACAAGTAGAGCAGGCCATCCAGCTCGCCCTTGAGAGCCGCTGGAAGGAGGCCGCCGCCCTCAATCGCGCCCTCATCAGCCTGTTCCCTTCCGACGTCGACGCCTATAACCGCCTCGGCAAGGCCCTCATGGAGATGGGCGAATACGACGAAGCCCGCGTCGCCTACCAAAGGGCCCTCGAGCTGGAGCCGCTAAATACCATCGCCCGCAAGAACCTTGAGCGCCTCGAAGTGCGCGCTAAGGCTGCCGCCGCTGTCACCCAGAACGATAATTCCAAGAAGATCGACCCTTCCCTGTTCATCGCCGAAACAGGGAAGGCGGGTGTTGTCACCCTTCGCGCTGTCTCAACGGAAGCCCTCGGCAAGCTGACTGCCGGCGAGACCGTCGACCTCCGCCCGCAGGACTACACGCTGGCCGTCGTCACCCCCGATGGCGAGTATGTCGGGCGCCTCGAACCCAAGCTCGGGCTGCGGCTCCTTCGCCTCATCGAAGGCGGCAACCGCTACCTGGCGGCCGTCGCCAGCCTCTCCGAGCGGCGCGTCATTATCCGGGAGATCTATCAGCACCCCAGCCAGCAGGGGCGTCCATCCTTCCCGGCCGTGGGCGGCGAGACCGTGCGGCCCTACGTCAAAGAGCGTCTTGTGCGCCGCGACCTCCAAGAAGATGAGGCGGTCGCCGAAGAGATCGAAGAGTCCGAGGATTGGGAAGGCGAAGCCGGTCCGGAGGGCGACGTGAGCCTCCAGGAGTACCAGGAGGCCGAGGCCGAAGAAGAGCCCGAAGAAGGCTTCGAAGAGTAGTTCCCGTCACGCCTCCTCATCCCAACTGACCTTCACATCTGACCCTCTCTTGGCCCTCATCGGGGTCTTATCCCGCAGACCATTAGATTCCATTGTGATAGAATAGCGGCGCAGAATAGCTAAAGCGGGAAGACAGATGACTACTGAAACAGACGCCAACATCGGCAAGGTGCGCCCCATCAAAATCGAAGACGAGATGCGTGCGTCGTACCTCGATTATGCGATGAGCGTCATCGTCTCCCGCGCCTTGCCGGACGTCCGCGATGGTCTCAAGCCTGTCCAGCGCCGCATCCTTTTCGGGATGTCCGAGCTGCACGTCCACTCCAACACCCCTTACCGGAAGAGCGCTACCACCGTCGGCGACGTCATGGGCAAGTATCACCCTCATGGCGACGCGCCGATCTACGAGACCCTCGTCCGGATGGCCCAGGACTTCTCGCTCCGCTATCCACTCATCGATGGCCAGGGCAACTTCGGCAGCGTCGACGGCGACCCGGCCGCGGCCATGCGCTACACCGAAGCCCGCCTTTCCGCCGTGGCCGAAGAGATGCTCGCGGATATCGACAAGAACACCGTCGACTTCGTCCCCAACTTCGACGGCGAGCACAACGAGCCGGTTGTGCTGCCGTCGCGCCTGCCCAACCTGCTGGTCAACGGCGCTTACGGCATCGCCGTCGGAATGGCGACGAACGTGCCGCCGCACAACCTCGGCGAAGTCTGCGACGGCATCGCCCTTCTGATCGACAAGCCGGATGCGACCACGGACGAACTGGCAGACATCATCAAAGGGCCCGACTTCCCAACTGCCGGCTTCATCTTCCGCTATGAACGCACGCGAAAGGACGGCACCGAGGCGCGCGAGGACGCTATCAGGGAGGCCTATCGCGACGGCCGCGGCCGCGTCATGATGCGCGCCGCTACCCATATCGAAGAATCGACGCGTGGCGGTCGCCAGCAGATCATCGTCACCGAGCTTCCCTACATGACGAACAAGGCCTCGCTCATCGAACGTATCGCTGAGTTGGCGCGCAGCAAGCGCATCGATGGCATCAGCGACCTTCGTGACGAGTCGGACCGCCACGGCATGCGTATCGTCATCGAACTCAGCCGCGCCGGGCAAGCGCAGCAGGTGCTGAACCAACTCTATCGGTTTACCGCCATGCAGTCGTCCTTCCCCATCAACATGCTCGCGCTGGTCGATAGCCAGCCGCGCACCCTCAGCCTCAAGCGAATACTGGAGCACTATATCGGCTTCCGGCGCGAGGTTATTCGGCGTCGTTCTCAGTTCGACCTCGACAAGGCGCGGGAACGCGAGCACATCCTTCAGGGGCTGATGAAGGCCCTGCAGAACCTGGACGAGGTCATTCGAACGATACGGGCAGCCCAGTCAGCCGAGAACGCGAAAGAGCGGCTAATGAAGGCTCCCTTCAAGATGAGCGACCGTCAGGCGCAGGCCGTTCTCGACATGCAACTGCGCCGTCTGGCCCGCCTCGAGCGCCAGAAGATCGAGGACGAGTACAGCGAGGTCATCAAGCAGATCGCTTACCTCGAGGACCTGCTGGCCAACCCGCGCAAGATCGACTACCTGGTCAAAGAGGACGCCCAGGAAACGAAGAAGAAGTTCGGCGATGCCCGCCGCACCCGTATCATCGACCAGGAGCTCGAGGAACTGACCGACGAGGACCTGGTGCCGCACCAGGAGATCGTCGTGACCCTGAGCAGCCGCGGCTATATCAAGCGCATACCGCTCGATACGTACCGTCTCCAGCGACGCGGGGGCCGCGGCATAACCGGCATGGTCACGCGCGAGGCCGATGCCGTCCACCGCCTCCTCGTCGCCGACACGCACGACAGCCTTCTCTTCTTCACGGGCCGCGGTTGTGTCTTCCAGCTTCGCGCTTACGACCTGCCCGATGCCAAGCGCCAGGCGAAGGGCGAAGCGCTGGTCAACTTGATCGAGATGCCCCAGGGCGACGACGTCACCGCCCTTGTCTGCGTGCGCACCTTCGACAAAGACTGCCTGATTCAGGCTACCAGGCGTGGCGAGGTGAAGAGGACCGCCCTCTCCGAGTTCGAATCGGTACGACGGGCGGGCCTCATCTGCACGGACCTGGAGCCCGGAGACGAACTGGTCACGGCGAAGCAGGTTTCAGATGAGGATGACATCATCCTTATCAGCAATCAGGGGAAGTCCGTGCGCTTAGCTGTCAAGGAACTGCGGCAGGCTTCGCGGGCAAGCGGCGGCGTCCGCGGGATTCAGCTTGGGCCGAACGAAGCCCTCGTCGGCATGGAGGTCGTTACGCCGAAGATGCAGTTGCTCACTGTCACCGCTAACGGGTACGGCAAACGCACTCGCTTCGAAGACTATCCCCGACACCATCGCGGCGGTGCCGGCGTTCTCACCCACCAGATCACGGATAAGACGGGGCCGGTTGTCGCTGCGCGCACCGTCAACGAGATGCAGGAACTGATGATCGTCTCGGCCAGCGGCATCATTCTGAGGACGCGCATCGACAGCATCGCCCTCGTCGGCCGGAGCACTCAGGGCGTGCATCTCATGAACATCGCCCATCGTGATGCCGTAGCCTCGATCGCTTGCTTCGACGTTGGCCAGCCGCCCAAGGCGCGTCAGACAGCGACAAAGAAGGAAGCCTCCGGCGCCGGCGCTCCGCCTCCGGTTAAGGCGGCCGCGCAAAAGGCTGAAGGCAAGAAGCCGCCCGCCAAGAAGCTCGGCGAGAAGAAGCCGCCGGCCGGGCCGAGGACCTCTCGCAACGCCGGCGACAAGAAGTAGCAGATTCGGCGCGGGACCGCCACTCGGCTTGTAATTCCTTTCGGCCCAGACTATTCTTGAGCTAGGCCCACTGGCCGTTTCGTTCGGTCAACCTCAGTAGGAGACTAGCCATGACCCGCAGACGAAGCGCCTTCTCTGAATTCGAGCGGCTGCACGAGCAGATGGATCAGATGTGGCACCGTCTCGCTGGAGGTACCCCTTCCGGCCGCTCGCGCTTTTGCAGCCCCATGCTGGCGCCGCCGACAGACGTTTACGAGACCGACAGCGAAGTCGTAATCGTCGCGGAGATCGCCGGTATTGAGGAGCAGGAGGTCGAGATCGAGATCGAGGGCGACCACCTGGCGTTCCACGGTGAGAAGATCTACCGCGATGCCGAACCACATCAGCGACATACGCAAATGGAGATATCCTATGGGCCGTTCAGCCGGTCCGTCGTCTTGCCCGCGAAGGTCGATGCCAGCGCTGCCCGGGTCTCTTATCACGAGGGCTTCCTTCGTATCGTACTGCCGAAGGTCGCGGAAGAGGCGCCGCATCGCGTCCGAGTGAATATCCGTCGCGCTGACTAGAAACGGTTCGAGAGGGTTTGCCATGGATGACAACAGCCAACCGGGGAGCGGCAAGACACCAGAGGAGCCGCGCGAAGAGCCATTCAAAATACCGGAGATACTGCCGGCCCTCGCCAGCGGCCCGGTTGTGCTCTTCCCCGGCCTTTTGATCCCCCTGGCATCGAGCGAGGAGCCGACAGTCCAGGCGGTAATCGAGGCAGCCGCCAGCCCCGCCAAAATGCTGGCCATCTTTGCCCAGAAGCTTGGCCCCGATGGACAGCCGACAAATGAGATCTACTCAACAGGCACCGCCGCGAACGTCCTTCGTATGGCGCGCGCTCCCACCGGCGCCGTGCAGGCGATAATCCAGGGCATCTCCCGCGTGCACTTGCTGGCGAAGGAGCAAGAGACGCCCTCGCTGCGTGTCCGCGTGGAGCCGATACGGGAGACGGACCATCAGGGCGTTGAGATGGAAGCGCTCTACCGGCAGGTCCTCTCTCAATTCCAGAAGGCCGTCACCTTGACCGAATCGCTGCCTGACGAGCTGGCGGCCGCGGCGGAGACCATCGCTTCCGCTGGCTCGCTGGCCGATTTCGTCGCTGCTCACGTCAATATGAAGCTGGAGGAGAGACAGGCCGTCCTCGAAGCGGCGAACGTCGAAGACCGCTTGCGGCTGGTCAATACCTTCCTCATCCGCGAGCTGGAGGTCCTGCAAGTGGAGCAGGACATCCAGTCGAAGGTCCGCGGCGAGATGGAGCAGGGGCAGCGACAGTACATCCTGCGCGAGCAGCTAAAGGCGATCCAGCGCGAGCTCGGCGAATCGGAGCTGACGCCGGAGATAGATGAACTCCAGAAACGGATGGAAGAGGCGCACCTGCCCGAGGAGGCACGCAAGGAGGCGGAACGGGAACTGGAGCGCCTTCGCTCGATGCCGCAGGCCGCTGCTGAGTACCAGGTGTCGCGCAACTACCTCGAATGGCTGGTCAGCCTGCCCTGGGACAAGAGCACTGACGACAATCTGGACCTGCAGCGCGCCGAGGAGATCCTGAACGAAGACCACTACGGCCTCGATAAGGTGAAGCGCCGCATCCTTGATTTCCTGACCGTCCGCAAACTGAAGGCGGACAGCCGTGGTCCCATCCTCTGTTTCGTCGGTCCGCCCGGGACCGGCAAGACTTCACTCGGACAATCGATAGCCCGCGCGCTGGGCCGTAAGTTCGTCCGCATGTCGCTCGGCGGCATGCGCGACGAGGCGGAGATCCGCGGACACCGGCGCACCTACGTCGGCGCCCTGCCCGGACGCATCATCCAGGAGATCCGCCGCGTCGGCTCCAACAACCCCCTGTTCATGCTCGATGAGGTCGATAAGCTCGGCGTCGACTTCCGCGGCGACCCGGCCTCAGCCTTGCTGGAGGTGCTGGACCCGGAGCAGAACTTCAGCTTCACCGACAACTACCTGGACGTTCCCTTTGACCTCTCCCGAGTCATGTTCATCACCACAGCGAACATCATGGACACCATTCCGCCGCCGTTGCTCGACCGCATGGAGATCATCGAACTGCCCGGCTACACCGAGCACGAGAAGCTGGAGATCGCCAAGCGGTACCTGGCGCCGCGTCAAATGGTTGAGAACGGACTGCAGCCTGGCCTGCTGACCATCAGCGATGAGGCCCTTCTGGACGTCATTCGCAGCTATACGCGCGAGGCGGGCGTCCGCAGCCTGGAGCGCGAAATAGGTACCATTTGTCGAGGTGTGGCGCGAGAGGTCGTGCGCGGCTCCCTCGACGCTATCACCGTTACCCTGGAAAACCTACCGAAGTTCCTCGGCCCGCGGCGCTTCCATTGGGAGCTGGCGCAGGAGGAGGACGAAGTGGGCGTGGCGACGGCGATGGCCGCCACCGCTTTCGGCGGTGACATCCTCTTCGTCGAGGCGACCTGCGTGCCGGGCAATGGGCGTCTCACGCTCACCGGCAAGCTAGGCGACGTGATGCAGGAGTCCGCACAAGCCGCGGTCACCTATGCGCGCAGCCGCGCCGCCGACCTGGGCATCGAAGCCGGCGCCTTCAACCACTGCGATATGCACATTCATGTTCCGGCCGGCGCTGTCCCGAAGGACGGGCCTTCCGCCGGAGTGACGATAGCGACCGCGCTTGTCTCCGCCCTGACGCGACGCCCCGTGCGCAAGGACGTCGCCATGACGGGCGAGATAACCCTTCGTGGTAAGGTGCTCCCCGTCGGCGGGATAAGGGACAAGGTGCTGGCGGCGCACCGGGCCGGAATCAAACACATCATCCTGCCGCGCGATAACGAGCCGGACCTCGAAGAGATTGCTCCCGAAGTCAGACAGGATATAGAATTCGTGCTGGCGGATCACGTCGACGACGTCCTCAACACAGCTCTCCACCCGGAGAAGGTGGAGATGAGGAGCAAACTGACGGCAGTCCGTTAGCAAGCTCTCCTGTTACTGATAGAAGGGAGTCCCTCAAATGCTGGAGACGCGTATCACCCGGCTGTTCGGCATCAAGTACCCCATACTCTGCGGCGGAATGTTCTGGGTCGGCAGGGCCGAGCTAATAGCGGCTGTCGCCAACGCTGGCGGCCTCGGCTTCCTGACCGCTTCTACCTACCCGACAATCGACGAGCTCAGGGCGGATATTCACAAGGCCAGGGACCTGACCGACAAGCCCATCGGCGTCAATATCAACCTCTTCGCCTCTGCGCGCCCGCAGCCGATCGAGGAATGGGTGAAGGTTGTAGTCGAAGAGAAGGTTCCTGTGGTCGAGACGTCCGGCAGGAGCCCCAAGGACATAATTGCGTCCCTACATGCCGGAGGTGTAAAGATCATGCACAAAGTGCCCGGCGTCAGGTACGCTCAGACGGCGGAACGCCTCGGCGTTGATGCCATCTGCACGGTCGGGCACGAGGCTGGCGGCCACCCGGGCATGGACGAGGTGACGTCGCTTGTCATGGTTCCCGCGGCGGCGGATGCGGTGAAGACCCCACTAGTGGCCGGCGGCGGCTTTGGGGATGGGCGCGGCTTGGTCGCGGCCCTCGCTCTGGGCGCCGATGGCGTTCTTATGGGCACACGTTTCATGGCTACCCAAGAATGCCGCGGGGCGCTGGCCTTCAAGGAATGGATGGTCCACGCGGCCGAGACCGAAACCGTCTACTGCATGAAATCGATAATGAACCCGTCGCGCCTGGCGAAAAACGCTTTCTCCGACAAGGTGATCGAGCTTGAGAAGCAGGGCGCCACGTTGGAAGAGATGCTACCGGTTATCTCCAGGCAGGGCCCGCGAGTTGTCGACACGGGCGACATGGAGGAGGGACTCGTGAGCATGGGCCAGGCCGTCGGTCTCGTCCACGATATCCCAACCTGCAAGGAGCTGGTCGACCGCATTGTCGAGCAAGCTCTGGAGACTCAGGAGCGGCTCAGCAGCCTGATCGGCTCTAAAGCGCCGGCCTAAAGCCTACTGCCCGTAACTCAGACGCTCTGCCAGCGACGCCGGCAAGCCCGCCTTGCGCATCTTCCGTTGTGTCACCGCCACGTCGTACTCGACGCGATAGAGCGTAATCGTCCGGGCTTCGAAGTCGTATAGCGCGTATGCTGCCCGCCAGTCTCCGTCCCGCGGCTGACCGATGCCGCCCGGATTGATGATCATCCGGCTCTCCGGCAGGTTTACGACGTCGCCGTCCTTCCAGGTCGATATCCAGACGCGCCCGTCATCGCCCTCCTCTGCCAGAAACGCGACATGCGAATGCCCGATGACGCTGTATGGCGTCTCCATCAGGCGGAATTGCGCCTCCATCGCCGGCATCTGGAGGAGGTACTCCCAGATCGGCGCCCGCAGGCTTCCGTGCACAATGGTGAAGTTCTCCTCGTAGGCGACCTCCGGAAGCTGCTCGAGGAAGCGACGCTCTTCGTAGCCCAGTTGCCCTGCCGTCCACATTGCCGCTTCGGCTGCCGCCGGATTGAACTCCGTCGTGCCGATCTTTCCGGCTGCCGCCAGATCGTGGTTGCCCGCCACCGCCACAAATGGGTAGCTGCGGACGAGCGCGAGACAGGCCTTCGGGTCCGGCCCGTAGCCGACAATGTCTCCCGGGCACCAGAGTCGGTCGACGCTCCCTCCCTGCTCGGCGTGTCTCAAAACGGCCTGAAAGGCCTCGAGGTTGGCGTGGATGTCAGCGGCGATGACGATGCGCATGGCGAGGCTCCCCTGCCCGTATGTCTAATATATCAGAACGGCAGGGAAGGTCTCAGTTGCCGGTCACCCGCTACGGAGGGAGGCAGTAATGCGCCGGGGCCGACTCGCCTGCTGCGTTGAATGCGTAGATCTCCCAGCAGGTCTCCGTACCCGAACGCACGAACGTGGTGTCGATTTCAGAGGTGTTCGGAGCGGCGGTGGCGATGAGCGTCGATGGCCGGCCAAGCGAGCGAGCACCGAAGTATACATGGAAGCCCTGCTCGTTGCTAGAGTTGTCCTGCCACTGGAACTCCGTTCCCCCTGTATGCTGGAGGGCAATGAACTCGGTGGGCGCGGCCGGCACGGCACTGGGCTGGGCGCACGACTTGCCGTCGGCCGCGCAGCCGTAGGGGCAATGCGCCACCGTCCTGAAGTTGGTCGTGTAGTCACACGCGGAGCCGCCTGAGGCCTGTGGCTGGCACGTGTATTCGCGGAAGTCCTGCTCCACAATGTAGCCCTCTTCGCCATATGAGTAGGCGCACCTTGGATCACCCTCGGCCTCTTCGCGATTGCACGTTGCCGGGTCGCAGATTGGCAGCGGCGTAGGCGTTGCCGTAGCGCCGGGCCTGGGCGTACGAGTCGGAGTTGCCGTAGGAGGAGTGCACACCCCGCCGCTACACCCCCACCCGGATTCGCATCTTGAGTAGTAACTCCCCTCCGCACCCGGGACGCAAACGCTGCCGCCCGCGCCATCCGGCTGACAACTCCAAGTGCGACCCGTCCACCACACCTCGTACCACGTCCACCGCATCAGGTGGCGGTATTGGCAAGTGTAGGCGCTGCTCACCGTCGAGCGAGCGCCGCAGGCCGCGGGGTCGCAGGTGCGGAGCGCAGCCTGCGCACAGGACATGCCATCGGCGCCGCAATCTCCCGGGCAGACCTGGACTAGCCTTTGGACGTTGCTGTCCATGACACACTGAGAGTCACCCGTTCCCGGATTGTTGCAGTGATACTGGTCCGAAGCCTCATAGAGATCGTAGATGGCGGTCAGGCCTTCACCGACGGTGGAAGGGTCAACGCGGCAGGAGCGAGATTTGAATACATTGTCGCCACAGGAGTCGTCCTCGCAATAATCGCAGGGGTCAATTCCGCAGTCGGCAGCCGCCGCGAGCAGCCCGGACGGCGCCACAGCGAGACAACCCCCGCACGTGACCGCATCGCTGTCCTCGGCGCACTGATGGCAGATCGCACTGAGGAGTTGGCTGTACCAGGTGTCACTGCTGTACAGCCACGCGGCCGCCGAACCCACACAGTCCCAGTAGTGGCAACTGCTGTGCGTCTCCTGGGAGCCGATGAGCTCCCCCGACCAGGTGACGGTCGCACTGCCACCCTTTCCATCTGTGACGATGAGCTGGTCCGCGTTGTCAGGGTCGAGGCGAATAAGGACGCTATGTGAGGTGGACTCCTTGCGTGTCGCCAGGACCGCGACTCCCTTCTCGTCGCTTTGGATCACTGCCGAGTTGATGACACTGCCGTCAGAGTAGGTGGTTTTTTGGCCCTGGAGGACGTCGTGGTAGCCGAGTGTGCCGGCGAACGCGTATATGCCGGCTGCGTCCTTGTTCGCGTCAATCGCTGCCTTGGCGTCTTCGCCGGTCAGCTTCTCTTCGCCGGCAACTTCCGCCTTCGCGGGGCAGGATTGGCAAGAGAGGTCGGGAATCGCCTCCATCTGGCGGAGTTGCTCCTCCGTGGCAGTGGGGATGGATTCGTGTTTCTTCCCGCCGCCGCAAGCTATAAAGGCAATCGCCGACGACACGCAAACCAGAGGGATTCCGATCCGGAGCGACATGAGGAGCAAGCGGCCGTTCAATTCAAGCCTCCTTGCTTGCGGTGTCGGTCAGGTGGCGGCCCCAGCGATAAGGGTATTCTACACAGGTCGTCAAGCCGCTAATCTCGGCAGGATTCCTCCAGCGCCCCGCATTGTTGAGAGCTGAGGAAGGCGAAAGGTATAATCGGGGAAATGAAAGTGTCCGAATTGGGAGAGTTCGGCCTCATAGAGCGCATCAGGGACGAGCTGGGCGCGCAAGACAAGGCTAGGATCATCCTCGGCCCGCGCTCCAAGCTGCTCATCGGCGTCGGCGACGACGCTGCGCTCTGGCACAGCAGCGCCGCCGCTCACCTCGCGACCACCGACACCCTCGTCGCCGGCGTCCACTTCCCGCGCGAAGGCGTAAGCTGGGAGGACCTGGGTTGGAAGGCGATGGCTGCGAACGTCAGCGATATCGCAGCCATGGGCGGCAGGCCGGAGTACGCCCTCGTCACACTGGGCCTCCCTGACGACTTCGACGTTGATGACGTCGTCGCCCTCTATCGCGGCATGACCGCCGTCGGACGCGAGTACGGCATCGTCATCGCCGGCGGCGACATGGTCCGCTCCTCCGACGTCATCATCACCGTCGCCCTCACTGGCCGCGCGACTGAGAGCCAGCGTGGCGAGGCCATTGTCCTCCGGCGCAATGCGGGTCATGCCGGCGACCTCATAGCCGTTACCGGTTCCCTCGGCAACGCTGCTGGAGGGCTGCGCCTCATCATGGAGAACAAGCCTGCCTCGCCCGAGGCTGCCGCGTTCCTCCGGCGCGCTCACCTCTGTCCGCAGCCGCGTGTCGAGCTCGGCCAGTCGCTGCTGAGGATGGGCGTTCGCTGCGCCATCGACGTCAGCGATGGCCTGGCGCAGGACCTCCGCCACATCTGCGAAGCCTCTGGGCTCGGCGCCATTGTCCGTACACGCGATATCCCAGTTAGCCAGTACCTCTCGCGCACCTTCCCGGAGGAGGCTCTCGCCATGGCAGCCGGCGGAGGTGAGGATTACGAGCTCCTCTTTACCGGCCCCGTCGGCGTCGTCGATCGAGTGCGCGGCCGCTTCCCGATACCGATCACCGTCATCGGCTCACTAGTTGAGGGTCTCGAGCAGGGTGTTCGCTTCGTGGATGAGAACGGACGCGAGGTCTCCTTCGCGACGACCGGCTGGGACCACTTCGCAGGCGGAGCGGTTCATTAGATGGCGCCCCCCGCGCTCAGAAGCGATAGCCCGGCCGCTACACGTACCATTGGCAGACGCCTGGCGCGCCTCCTGCAACCCGGCGACGTTGTCCTGCTCCAGGGTGAGCTCGGTGCTGGCAAGACCTGTCTGGCGCAGGGCATCGGCGAAGGCCTCGGTGTCAAGGAGGGCGTCAAGAGCTCCGCCTTCGTGCTGGTCAATGAGTACCAGGGACGCCTTCGAATGTACCTCGCCGACCTCTATCGTCTGGCGGAGCCAGCGGAGGTCGCGGACCTGGCGCTGGAGGAGAACGCGGCGGGCGGCGTCCTCGTCGTGGAGTGGCCCGATCGGGCTTGGGAAGAGATGCCGCGCGAGCGCCTGCTCATCCGCCTGAAATGGCTCGGTGAGCGTTCGCGAGAGCTGACGCTGGAGCCGGAAGGGGGGCGTGCTCGCAAGCTCGCCCGGAAGTTGACGAAGGCGCGACGTACCTGAGATGGAGCTGTCGATCGACACGGCAAGCGATTGGGCGAGCATCGCCGTCAGCGATGAGGGCCGCCTCCTTGGGGAAATGACGTGGCGCTGCGAGCGTCAGCACTCGGTCCAGCTCCTACCGTCCATTCAGGCCCTCCTTGCCCGTCTCGATGTCGACAAGAGCGACCTCAGCGCCGTCTTCGTCTGCACCGGCCCCGGCGGCTACGCGGGACTGCGCGTCGGCGTTAGCACCGCGAAGGGTCTGGCCTTCGCCCTCAAGTCCTCAGTAGTTGGCGTCGGACGGTTGGAAGCGGAAGCCTATCAGTCTGCCGGTTGCGGCCGCCCAATCTGCGCCATCCATCGGGCAGGGCGTGGCGAACTTGCTTGGGCCGTTTACAAGGGGACGCGGCCGGAATGGCGAGAAGTGGTCGCACCGCGGCTCTCGACGCCGGAGCTCCTGCTGTCGGACGCGCCACCGGATGCGCTGTTCTGCGCGGAGGAGGGCGATGGCGTCGAGGAGATGTTGTCGGCGACCGGAGCGAAGTTCGCCGCTATCGCTTTGCGTCGTCGGGCCGGTTTCCTTGCGGAACTTGGTTGGCGTCGCCTGGCCGCCGGACACGCGGACGACGTTTTTGCGCTCAAGCCGCTGTACCTCCGCGAGCCGGCAATCGGCCCGCCAAAACGATGACTAAGTTGGACTAGGAGCGAGAAATGCCTGAACGCACTCTGATACTGGTCAAACCGGATGCCATGCAGCGCGGCCTGGCGAGCGAGGTACTGGGGCGCTTCGAGCGGCGCGGCCTCAAGCTCGTCGCCCTTCGCATGCTGCAAATCGACGAAGCGCTCGCCGCCCGTCACTACGCCGAGCATGTCGGCAAGCCCTTCTACGAGCGGCTGTGCAATTTCATTACCGCGTCGCCCGTCATTGCCGCCGTCTACGAGGCGGAAGGCGCCGTCGCCCTCGCCCGTCAGACTATCGGCGCCACGGACCCGGCGAAGGCCGCCCCCGGAACCATTCGCGGCGACCTCGGCATTGACATGGGACGCAACGTGGTGCACGGCTCCGACTCGCCGGAATCGGCAGCGCGCGAAATGGCGCTCTTCTTCGACGAGAAGGACATCCTTAGCTGGGAGCGTGATCTGGAAAGCTGGATCGTAGAGGCGTAGCTACTGAAAGCGGACGACAGAGACGCCGCGGCTCCAGAGCGCCTCCAGGTTGTAGTAGGCGCGCGTCTCGGGATCGAAGAGGTGGACTATTACGTCGCCGAGGTCAATGAGCACCCAGCCCGAATTGGCGTCGCCTTCCTGGCGCCCATCGACGTGAAGTTCTTCATCAATCGTGTCGACGAGGCTCCGCATCTGACGGGGGTTGTCGGCAGAAGCAATTACGAAGTAGTCGGCGAAGCTGGCAACCTGGCCAATATCGAGTAGTATAATATCTGTAGCCTGCTTGTCGGAGAGGACCTCAACGACTCGCTGGGCTAGCTCGCTTGCTTCCAGATTCCCACCTCCGCCGGATATTATAGCATGGTATCTGAAGCTACGGCGGCTCATTCGGTGGAAGGTTATGACTAAGCAGCGTGTGGTAGTGGCGATGAGCGGCGGCGTCGATTCCTCGGTGGCCGCCGCCCTTTTGCTCAACGAGGGCTATGAAGTCCTCGGCGTCACTATGCGCCTCTGGAGTGACGAGACGGCGCGAAACCCGTTCCGTCCCGGCTGCTGCATCCTCGGCGCCGACGATGCCCGCGCCGTCTGCCGGGTGCTCGGAATCCCGCACCAGGTGATGAACCTCGAGCGCGAGTTCGAGCGGGAGGTCGTCGACTACTTCTGCCGCGACTACGAACGCGGCCGCACGCCGAACCCCTGTCTCGCCTGCAATGACCGCGTCAAGTTCAAGATTCTGCTCGAACGCGCCTCCGCCATGGGGGCCGACTACCTCGCCACCGGTCACTATGCGCGCATCGCCAGGAACGGGGAAAAGTTCGACCTCCTTCGCGCTGTCGACGAAACAAAAGACCAGTCCTATGCGTTATTCACGGTAGGGCAGGAAGAGCTTTCGCGCCTCCTGTTCCCTCTAGGCGAGCTCCGAAAGTCAGAGGTGCGCCGCCTGGCCAGCGGTCTGGGCCTGCCGGTGGCTGACAAGCGCGACAGCTTCGAGATCTGCTTCGTGCCCGACGACTATCGCGCCTTCATCGGCGGTCGCGTTTCGCAGCGGCCTGGCGAGATATTGGACACTGCCGGTTGCGTTGTCGGGAGGCATCAGGGCATCGCCGGTTATACTGTTGGACAGCGACACGGCCTCGGCGTGACCGTCGGCGAGAAGCGCTACGTCGTCGCCATCGACCGTCTGGAGAACACCGTGATCATCGGTGGCGAGGACGACCTTCTGTGTCGCGGTCTTGTCGCCGAAGAGCTTCGCTGGGTAAGCGGGAAGCCGCCCGAAAACGGAACCACCGTGCTGGCACAGACGCGCTATCGGGCACCGGCCGTCCCGGCGACAGTATCGATGAAGGAAGAGCGCGCGGAGGTCCGCTTCGAGCGACCGCAGCGCGCAATAACGCCCGGCCAGGCCGCCGTCTTCTACGAAGGCGAGCGTGTCCTTGGCGGCGGCATCATAGCGAATGGGCTGCCCGTGATGGGTGAGCGCACTCAGATTCAAGGAGGAATGGCACATGAGCTTGTCGGACATACGTGACCTGCTAATCATCATATCTGGCTGCCTGTTCTCGCTGGTCTTGATCGTGACGCTGATTGTGCTGGTCGTGCTCGGGGTGGCGGTGTCTGGGCTGGTCAGCGTGACAAAAGCCGTCGTCAAGGAACAGCTCTCTCCGACGCTCGACTCCGCCCGCCAGGTCGTCGATGACGTCCGCGGCACTACTAGCTTCGTCGCCGACACTACCGTCAGCCCCATCATTCGGGTGTACGGGCTAATCAACGCCTTCCGGCGCGGCGCCGCAGCTCTGGCCGGGTTTGGACGAAAGCGAAAGTAGCTCCGTCGGCTTTGAGATCGAACTGGAGGCGAACTGATGGATATTGACGAACAGGACGAGCCTGTCGAAGAGACCGTCGAAGTCTATGAGGAGCCAGTGGAAGTCCCCGAGGAGCCTGTCGCGGCCGCCAAGTCACACGGTCCGGGTTTCCTGAGTGGCTTCCTCGGCGGGGCAATCACCGGTGGCGTACTTGCCGTGCTGCTCACACCGTCGCGTGGAGAAGAAGGCATCGGGGAAGAGAATCGCCAGGGGCGCGCGGGCATCGAGCAGCAGGGCGCGCTGCGGGCACGTGTCGCGGCCGACAGGGCGAAGGTGGTTGCCGGGGGCGTACTGCCCAGGATTAAGAGCGCCTGGAACGCGGTGCGGGAGCGCCTGCGAGAGGCGGCAGACGAGACCAAGGAAGGCATGGCCGAAGGCCAGGCCGAGGCCCGCAACCGCTACGAGACGATGACGAAGCGTCGCGGCCGGCGTCGCTAGCGTGCCCATGAAGAGAACGGGGCCTCAGCAAGGCCCCGTCGCGTTTTTGAGATTTCGCCTGGTTCAGGCGGCTGCTCTTTCCCCTCGCAGACCCATCAGCAACTCGTCGAGCTTGTCGAATGACTCGTCCCAGCCCTGACGCATGTTGCTGATGTCCTCCTCGCTGAAACCGTGAAGGCCCGAGTGCCTCAGAGTCAACTCCGTCCTCCCGTCATTCTCGCTAAGCGTCAGCGTGACCAGCATCTCGGTCGGCCAGTCGCCACTCATCCCATAGTAGCTTGCCTGGACCGTGTTGCCCTCCGGGTCCGCGAAAGAATCGGTCATGACCAGCCGCTCCGGCTCCACGACCTCTTTGAAGATGCCCCTGCTCCAGACTCTCTGCCCGTCAGGCGCCTGCATAGCTCCGAAGTACTCACCGCCCACACGGGCATCGATGCGGAATTCGGGCGCCGTATACGTCTTCGGTCCCCACCAGTGTTTGAGGAGTTCCGCATCCGTCCAAGCTCGCCACACGAGGTCGCGCGGCGCATTGAAAACCCGCGTAATTACTACTTCCTCCGCCATTTTCGTCCGTCCTTTCCTCTTGGTTGAATCCGCTTCAATAACCATTATTCACGGTACCAAAGGCGTGTGTGACGAACGTGAATTGCGCTCGCATCCGCATGAAGGGCCCATGAAAGACAGCTGACTACTTCCCCTCGTACGCCCGCTTCAGCTCGGCGATGTCTAGCTTGCTCATCTGGAGCATCGTTTTCATGACCCTCTGCGCTCGCTCGCCGTCCTCGTCTTGCAGCATCTCCAGCAGCACGGTCGGCACGATCTGCCACGACAGGCCGTACCTGTCCTTCAGCCAGCCGCAGGCGTCCGGCTTCCCGCCCTCCGAGAGCCTCTGCCACAGATGGTCGACCTCTTCCTGGGACTCGCAATTCACGACGAAAGAGATCGCCTCCGTGAAAGTGAACTGCGGTCCGCCGTTGAGGGCCGTGAATTCCTGCCCATCGAGCTCAAACGCCACGGTCATCACGCTTCCCGCCGCGCCTGGCCCGGCTTCTCCGTAACGAACGACCTTCGTAATCCTCGAGTTCTTGAATAGCGACACGTAGAGCTTAGCCGCTGCCTCTGCCTGACTGTCGAACCAAAGGAACGGGGTTATCTTCTGCATTGAAGTCTCTCTCCTTCGCCAATAGTCTTCATGTGAGTTCAGTTTAGTGGCAGAAGGTGCGGCGCCGTGTTGAATACGTCAGGGGTGGCATGAAGAATGCATGAAGAATCGGAGGTTCGCGCCAGCCGCTAGCGGGCTACTCTGCGGGTTCACCTTGATCCAGCCGAATCTATAAGTGTATTCTCCTGGCGACCCGGGCGCTTTCTTGGGAGGAGGAGGCTGGTACGCGCAGGCACATATTTTTTCGGCGGGTCTTTCTGGCGTCATCTTTCGTATCCCTCGCGCTGATCGCCACTGCCTTAGCCGTCGTCGTTCTTCACTTCGTTAAATCGACTTCCAACGCGGCCCCTGCTTCAGTTGACGCCACTGTCATAAGCACGAGCGCGGGCGGGTCTTGCGATGGCGGGGGGCCAGGGATGGCGAACCCGGCTGCTGTCTATTGCAATCAACTCGGATACAAGTGGCAGCCGACGTCTACCGCTGGCGGCGAAGACGGCAACTGCGTCTTCCCGGACAATAGCAGGTGTGAAGGCTGGGACTTCTTCGCAGGATCCTGCGGCGCCTCTCATTCCTATTGCACCCAACACGGCCTCCAGCCGATCAGCCGGCATGACGGCAAGAACTCCATATCGCCTTCTTATACTGAGTGTGTGGACAAAGGCAACGACGTAGGTCCAGCTTCACAGTTGATGAACATCAACGGCAAGGCTGCGCTTGGGACATCCCCCAAAGACGTCACACCACCGTTCCAATCGACTGCTCCTGAAACGTCTGGCACAGGTCTCCCTGCCTCCTTCGATTGGCGGAATACCACGTCGCAGGGCATCAGTGGCAATTGGATGACTCCGGTCAAGGACCAGGGGCAGTGCGGCTCCTGCTGGGCCTTTGCCACCGTCGGCACGATCGAGGCAATGGACCAGATTTTCCTTGGCAAACCGATGACAAACCCTGACCTCTCACCTGACCTCTCAGAGGAATACCTGGTCGCGGATTGCTCCCCCGGGAATAACGGCTCCTGCTGCGGTGGCTGGCCGGCGACCGCGTTAAACTCTATCGACAACAGCGGCATCGTCGACGAGAAGTGCATGCCCTACAAGGACCTCAACTATGGGACGAGTTGTGGCAGCAACGCTAGTTGTTCTGCCCCGGACCTCTGCTCCGACTGGTCATCCGACCTGACCCACATCGACGGTTGGGGGGAGGCGCCGCAACAGGGCTCTCCGACAAGCCAGTCCCAGATCAAGCAGTACCTTGTCTCGAACGGGCCCGTCATCGCATCGCTGGCAATGTATGGCACCTTCGACGCTAACGGTGTCTATCGTTGCGCTTCCCAGTACGATAACCCCAGCCAGATCGATCACTCCATAGTTATCGTCGGGTACAACGATACCGGCGGTTACTGGATCGTCAAGAACAGCTGGGGCACGAGCTGGAACGGCAACGGCTACTTCAACGTGGGTTATGGCGAATGCGCGATCGAGGACTATGTGGACTACGTCACCTACGACGGGGGCATCGGCGGCACTGTCACCGACAATTCGGATGTCCCCTTGAACGGTTGCGCGGTGTCGGTCACGCCCTGGGCCGGAGGAAGCGCGGTCGCCACGACGACGAAAAGCGATGGAACGTACATCGTCAGCGGTCTAACCGCCGGGCAGTACCGAGTCCAGGCAAGCTGCAACAACTACGTCTCGGAGTACTACAACAACTCGCCAACTTCCGGCGGCGCCACCGCTGTTACCGTTTCTGCGGGGCATCTCGCGCCAAACATCAATCTCGCCCTGGCGCCGACATCCGCACCAACCGCAACCAGTACGCCGAACGCAACACCAAATGCTACCCCTACGGCAACGTTGACCCCGACGAAGACGGCTACGCCGACATCGACGGCAACGCCGACTAGGACACCTTCGCCAACGCCGACTAAGACACCTTCGCCAACGCCGACATCGACGGCAACGCCGACTAGGACGCCTTCACCGACGTCGACAAGAACGCCTACACCCTTGCCGACGGCAACCTCGACCAGCACGCCCACCCCGGACTCCCCCTGTGCTATCAGCGTTAATATGGGCTCAGGTAACGTCGCTCCCAACGGTCAGATAACGCTTCGCCTGCAGGCGGACGGCGTTTGTTCGCCGGGCCTGGGCCAGTACAGTGTGACTGTCACTAGCATTGGGGTTGGGGTAGTGCAGCCTGTAAGCTGTGTTGCCAACCCCGGCGGCGTAATGGGCAGCGGCACCTGCAATATCAGCCTTGCGGGGACCTACGTTAAGTTCTACACGGTCTCGGTAAGCGGGTCGCGCAACGCGGCGGGCGCGACTGGCAACGTGCCGCTTGCTGACATTACCTACAACGCGGTCGGTACCGCCGGGTCGTCAGCGACGTTGTACGTTAGCACCAGCACCCTCAACTACTCGTCAGGCGGGGCCATACCGGAGGTCAATGTAAACGGCAGCATCACCGTAGCCTCCGGGCCTACACCAACTCCTACGGCTACTCCTTCACCGACAGCGACGAGGACGCCCACGCCCGTGCTGACGGCGACACCGACGGCGACACCAACGTCGACCAATACGCCGGGGCCAAGTCCGACCACGACCCCAACTCCGACGATTACGGTGACGCCTTCCTGTACGGGCAGGGCGACGGTCATCATGGGGTCGGGCAACGTCGTTGCCGGCGGTCAGATAACGCTCCGCCTGCAGGCGGACGGCGTTTGTCCGCCGGGCCTGGGCCAGTACAGTGTGACTGTCACTAGCATTGGGGTTGGGGTAGTGCAGCCTGTAAGCTGTGTTGCCAACCCCGGCGGCGTAATGGGCAGCGGCACCTGCAATATCAGCCTTGCGGGGACCTACGTTAAGTTCTACACGGTCTCGGTAAGCGGGTCGCGCAACTCGGCGGGCGCGACTGGCAATGTGCCGCTTGCCGATATCACCTACAAGGCGGTCGGTACGGCCGGGTCGTCAGCGACGTTGTACGTCAGCACCAGCACCCTGAATTACTCGTCAGGTGGGGCCATACCGAACGTGAGTGGCAACGGGAGTATCTCTATCTCGACGGGCGTGCCAGGCGATGCGAACGGGGGTGATTCCGGATTGCTTCTGATGGACGACATGAGGATGATCGCACAATGCGTGAAGGGCTTCGGAAACTGTGGGAACCTCAGCGGCAAGATCGGGAGCCAAGTCATTGCGGGTGATACGATCTCCATAGCCCGTCACCTCGCAAGCTATCTTGAGTCTTTATATCACTGGTAGCACTGGTTTTCAGGAGACCCTCCGTCCGGCTGGTCCAACTGACCGATGTCCTGGAGACCACAATGAGCCAGTAGTGTTCATGCCCCCCAATCGTTCACATCTTGTCTTCCGATTCACCTGTTGACGGGTGGGGTGAACATTGCGCCCGTTTCTGTGCCTTGCCGAGTCAGCGGCGCAATTCGCGCCGCCACCTTCCGGGGGCGCTGATTATCAGTCGGTGACGAGAGCCGCGAAGAATTCCCGATGCGAGTCCGCCGCTCAAGAGCCTACGTTTCCGCCCGTTCCCGTATCCCCAGGATCAATGTTGGGCGCCACCGCCCAGACAGGAGATGGCGTCGAAGGTATAGCGCACGTTCTCCTTGATGTCCATCAGAAATCCCTAGAAGACAAACGGGATGAGCGCTTTCGCACGACGCCTGTACTCCCGATATGCTTTGGGGAAGTAGCTCGTTAAAAGGCTCTCCTCCTGCCGGCTGCGGATCAACAGGATGAGAAAGACGACCAGGAAGGGAAGAAGCCCGATTAAGCCGAACCACACGACGAGTCCCAGCGCCATCAAGAGAATTCCGCTGTACAAAGGGTGGCGCACGTAGCGATAAGGGCCACGCTGCACCAGTTCCTGACCCTCCTTGATCTCAGCCGACGAGCTCCAGTTCCCGCCGAGCGCGACTCGCGCCCAAAACGCAGTGACAAGCCCGAGAAACGTAACGACATCGGCGGCAATCTCCTGCGGCGCGGACGGGCCGACCAGCGGGCCGGAGAGATGGTTCTGCAGGTCAGGGAAGAGCTGGACTGCGACTACGGCCGCTGGGAACAGAAAAGCCGTCACCCAGAAACGCCAGAGCTGGCGGTTTCTCTTGACGGTCGGCTTCGTCCTAGTCGCAGTGACCAGGAGGTAAATGTAGAAGCCTGCCCAGCAACCGATGATGAATGTCCCGGCGGCGCTTTCCATGAAGTCCATTCTGCCGCCAGTCGGAGTCCAGCGCCAGCCGAGGCCTGCCGGTTAGAGGATCAGTCTTCATCGTTTCTTCACGCCGTAAGGATCTGCAGTCATGTTCGCTGCACGCTATTCCCGTACAAAGAAAAAAGCTGGTGTTCTCGTCCAAGAGCGTATTGGCCTGCCGCGTATGTAGGATCCTAAGGGGGTTCCCTATGTCAGCGAAGCTCCACGGCCCGCGAAAACGTACACTGCCCATGATTCTTTCGCTGCTCCGGGCAATTCCGGCGCTCGCGCTCTGTCTCTGGCTCGTCGCCTGTTCGAGCTCGAGCAGCAGCGGACCGACGCCGACGCCGCAGGCGACAGCCATCCAGACGCCGGCTCAAGTGCTCGCGCTGGCACAGGACAAGATCAAGCACGTCGTCATCATCATGCAGGAGAACCGGTCTTTCGACTCCTACTTCGGCACCTTCCCCGGCGCCGATGGAATTCCCATGGCCAACGGCGTTCCCGCGGTCTGCCTGCCCGATGACACTACCGGGCAGTGCGTTGCGCCCTATCACGACACGAGCCTTCTGAATGCCGGCGGACCTCATTCATTCCCCGACACCCCGCTCGACGTCGACGGCGGAAAGATGGACGGTTTCGTCAACGAGCAGCGGACCGCCTGCGCCGGCGGGCCCGGCCCGGACTGCGGGAAAGTCATTACCACGCCCGATGCAATGGGCTACCACACCGCAGATGAGATTCCGAACTACTGGACGTACGCGCAGCAGTTTGTCCTTCAGGATCACATGTTCCCTTCCGTTGCGTCGTGGAGCCAGCCCGTCCACCTGTATATGGTCTCTGCTTGGTCTGCTGTCTGCAGCGTGCAGGACGACCCCTCAAGTTGCACCAACGAACCCAACTCGCCTGACGCGCCGCCCGATTTCCAGACCTCCCAGCGGGCCGCGCCTGACGGCAGCGTCCCTCGCCCAAACTACGCCTGGACCGACATCACCTACCTTCTACACAAATACGGCGTCAGTTGGTCTTATTACGTGGCGGAAGGGACGCAATTAGGGGCGGAAAACGATTGCGAGGACGAGGACGAGCCCTGCATTCCTTCTTCACAGCAGAACGGGACCCCGGGCATCTGGAATCCCCTCCTCTGGTTCAGCACAGTCGGTCAGGATGACCAGCTTGCCAACGTTCAGACCCTTTCGCACTTCTACGATGCGGCGAAGAACGGCACTCTTCCCGCCGTATCCTGGATCGTCCCCGATGGCCCCGACAGCGAGCACCCCTACTGGCAGGCTCCTATAACGCAAGGGCAGGCCTACGTGACAAACTTGATCAACACGATAATGCAGGGACCTGATTGGGATAGCACGGCGATCTTCCTCGCCTGGGACGACTGGGGAGGCTTCTACGATAACGTCGTTCCACCCGTCGTCGATGGGAACGGCTACGGCATCCGGGTCCCCGGACTAGTAATTAGCCCCTACGCCAAACAGGGATACGTCGACCACCAAACGCTTAGCTTTGACGCTTACCTCAAATTCATCGAGGATATCTTCATGAACGGACAGCGTATCGACCCGAACACCGACGGACGCCCCGACCCGCGCCCCGATGTGCGCGAAAACGCGTCGATACTCGGAGACCTTCTGCAGGATTTCGATTTCTCTCAGCAGCCGCGGGCGCCGGTCATCCTCAACCCGCAGCCCTTGCCCGTGGCCACGACTACGCCCGTTGCCCCGGCCGGCTGACCTTGCGGTCGGCCAAGGCTGGGCAATGGCAGGTCGGCAAATGAGAAGGTTCCGGTTGGCAGCCAGGATCGCTCTCGCGGTCATGCCTGCGTTTCTGCTGATGGTCTGCGGTAGCGGCCAGCACACTGCGACTCCAACGCCCTCCGCTTCGTCGGCTCCTTCGACTGCTCTCGACCAGGCCAAACAGAAGATCAAGCACGTCGTCATCATCATGCAGGAGAACCGCACCTTCGACGAGTACTTCGGTACGTTTCCTGGAGCTAATGGGATACCGATGGCAAACGGCGTCCCGACGGTCTGCGTCCCCGACCCGCGTGGCGGCCAGTGTATGCAGCCCTATCACGATCCCAACGACAGGAATTTGGGTGGGCCTCACGGGGCGAGCGCCGCCGTTGTCGATATCGACGGCGGCAGGATGGACGGTTTCATCACCCAGGAGGAGAAAGCACGAGCGGTCGATTGCGCCGCTGACCCAAACAACCCGGATTGCGCTAACCCAAACGCCCAGCCCGACGTAATGGGCTATCATGACGCCCGCGAAATCCCAAACTACTGGACTTACGCCCAGCAGTTCGTTCTTCAGGATGCCATGTTCGAGCCCAATGCCTCGTGGAGTCTGCCGGCGCACCTGTTTATGGTCTCGGAGTGGTCGGCAAAGTGCAGTGTTTTTGACGACCCGTCTAGCTGTGTGAACGCGCCGGAGTCGCCGAACGCTCCACCCGACTTCCGCTCCGGCAATCCTATTCAGCCCAACGGCTCCGTGACGCGGCCGGACTACGCCTGGACCGACCTGACCTATCTGCTCCACACCGCGAACGTGAGCTGGGCGTACTATGTTGCCCAGGGGACTGAGCCTGATTGCGAGAACGACGAGATGATCTGTATCCCGAAGCCGCAGAGTGCGGGCACGCCGGGAATCTGGAACCCGCTGCCGTGTGCCGTGGTTCGACACCGTGCGAGAGGACGGCCAGCTGGGCAACATTCAAACGCTCGACAACTTCTATCAGACGGCCCAGAACGGGACGCTGCCCGCTGTTTCCTGGATTACCCCAAACGACAAGACCAGCGAACATCCGCCGGCGCTGGTCAGCAATGGCCAGGCCTACGTGACGGGCCTGATCAACGCCATAATGCAAGGCCCTGACTGGGACAGCACCGCTATCTTCCTTGCCTGGGATGATTGGGGAGGCTTCTACGATCATGTGGTGCCGCCGAAAGTCGACGAAAACGGCTATGGCTTACGGGTGCCGGGACTGGTCATAAGCCCCTACGCGAAGAAGGGTTACATCGACCACCAGACGCTCAGCTTCGACGCCTACGACAAGTTGATCGAGGACCTTTTCCTGGGCGGAGAGCGCATTGACCCCGCCACCGATGGCCGCGCCGACCCACGCCCGGACGTGCGGGAGAACGCCTCAATTCTGGGAGATCTTCTTCAGGACTTCGACTTCTCGCAATCGCCGCGCGCGCCGGTTATCTTGTCTGAGCACCCGCCGCCGGGTCCAGCTTCGACCGGATCCTGAGTGCCGGTTCTTGGCCAAAGGCCGCTCTGGCCCTGCGCGCTACGCCGTTCGTCGCTCGAACGTGGGGGGTTCTTTGCACCGAGTCTTGTGATCTTCATCGCTCTTTTGGCGGAGAGGGTGGGATTCGAACCCACGGACCCCGAAAGGTCACACGCTCTCCAGGCGTGCCTGATCGGCCACTCCAGCACCTCTCCGCCTGAACAGCCACAATGTAGCCGAGACCCTCGCAGGCCTCGGCGTCAGATTCATTCCTTTAACTGGCGGAGAGGGAGGGATTCGAACCCCCGGTCCCGTTGCCAGGACACCGCTTTTCGAGAGCGGCACCATAAACCACTCGGACACCTCTCCGCCGGGCTCCAAAAATGGCAAGCGCTATTATAGCAGAATCAGTTAGTGGTCGGGGTTGGTGTGGTTGTTGGCACCGGGGTTGGCGGGTAGATCCGGTCGGCGCGGACGATCAGCCGTTTGTCGTACTGGTGCGTCGAGCTGTCGAAGGTGCCGCAGCACGTAATGAGGGTGACGACTTCGCTCATCGTCGGCCCAACGATGAGGTTGATAGGCGCCGTGTCCGCCGGCGTGCAGTCCAGCGCGTCGACGGAATACTGGTAGTCCGTGCCGTCCGCCAGATGCACCTCCACCAGGTCGCCGTGCTGCAGGTCGCGCAGGTTCCAGAAGACCGCCGCGCCGACGTCATGATAGTCGACGTGGCCTGAGAACACGGCGTTGCTGCCCATGCCGGGCCTGGCGCTGAAATCGTACCAGGCGACGTCCCACGCGTTGCCCGGCGCCGGCATCGCGTCGTTCGCGTCGAGGCTAAGCGTAACGACGTTCGCATCCACCTTCGCCGCCGGAATGACCAACCGCGTGATAGGCGAGGTGTCAGGTGTGGGTGTGGCAGGAGGAGGCGTCGACGGCACAGGCGTCAGTATGTCGCCGAAGCCTGTCGCCGTGCCCGGCCCGCTGTAAGCGCCGTCGAAAATGCCACTCGCCGACAGCCCGAACAGCACCCCCGCCGCGAGCAGCGCGGCGATGCCGAGACCCATGATGATGAGGGAAAGGCGGCTCAGGCGATCAGACCTAGCCGCGGAACGAAACTTCAACTCACTGCTCCCTGCGCTTCCCGAACACTTTTCATTGTATAAGAATCAGTGGGAAGACTCCACCCTAGGGAACCCGCACGCCCCGTACGACCAGCCGTTCGTCGTACTGGTGCGTCGCTGAGTTGAAGGTGCCCTGACAGGTGACAATCGTAATCGTTTCCTCGCCGGTCTGCGTGACAAACTGCCCGAAATCTGTGTCCGGGCTTATCGTCTGACTCCACTGCACGGAGTAATGGATAGGCGTGCCGTCCGGCAGGTCGACCTCGATCAGGTCGCCCGGCCCAACAAGGTGCAGGTCCCAGAACACCGCCTCGTAGTTTGGATGGTAGTCGACGTGGCCGGCGAACACCGCGTTCCCGCCGCTGCCCGGGTACCCGCCCTCGCCCCCGTACGCTGAAAAGTCGTACCAGACGACGTCGAAGCGCCCGTTCGGCGGCTGCATTACGCCGTCGTCACCGATAACCCGCACCGTCACCGGCGCATCCACGCCGATGCTCGGGATCTTGAAGCGCATGCCGCTATCGGATGCCACGCCCGGGTTTGACGATGTTCCGCCCGGACTCGAGCTCTCCGCCTGCACCGGCGCGGGCGTCGAAGTAGCAGTGGGAGTGGGAGGCAATGTGGGCGTTACGGTCGGTGTCGGCGTGTTGGTGACGGTCGGCGTCGGTGTGCTGTCGGCGCCCACGAAGCCGCCGTTGAACCCAAGCGCCCAGACCAGCAGTCCGCCCACGGCCAGTACCGCGATGCCTGTCGCCGGGAAGGCAACGAGCGGCGAGGCGCGGAAGAACTCGCGCAGGCGGCGCCATGCCAGGTCAAACAAGCCGGTTATCCTACCCTGACCGCCCATACTACCCTTCTTTCATTATAGTCTTGTTTCGTCGGGTCGAAGTCTCCGGCGCAGGTGATTAGCGTCAGCGACTCCTCGGGCGTGGCCGTCACTATGTAGCCGAAGTTGGCATCGGCGTTCACGAGCTGGTTCGAGTGCGTGATGTATTTGTAGACGCTCCCGTCCACCAGCTCGACGGTTATCACGTCGCCCATCTTCAGGTCCTCGAGGTGCGCGAACACCGCCGGCCCGTAATCGTGGTACTCCACATGCCCGGCCAGCACGGTGTTCCCGCCCGCGCCCGGCTTGCCGCCCAGGCCCGGGAAGCGCGAAAAGTCATACCAGATCACCTGTTCCGGCCCGTCCGGCGACGGCATCTCCCCGTTCGGCCCCACGGCCTTCGCCGTTACCGGCACGTCGAGCTGTATCACCGGGATGATGAGGCGCTCGATGTCCGGCGACGGGGTAGGAGTCAGAGTCGGCTCGGCGACCACGCTCTCGAAGCCGTTGCCGCTGCCACCCGTTCCGAAGGCGATGAACCAGGCCGCGACCCCGCCGGTGGCCAGCAGCGCCACGATGCCCACGGCGGGCAGCAGCCAGCGAGTCCTGCGCAGAGGAAGGCGGGGTAAGCGACGAAATCTTCTTATCAGGCCGAGCGGAAGCCGCATCAGGGGGACGCTACTGCGTTCTTGTCGCCCAGACGACGCGGCGCTCGTTGTAGGACCGGCTCGATGAATCGAACGTGCCCGCGCAGGTGATCATCGTCAGCGACTCCTGAGTCGTGGACGCCACGATGTCGTTCCAGGCGGTGGAGTCCGGGTCGATGGTCTTGTTCCACTGGACACTGTACTTGTACGTGCTGCCGTCGCTGAGCGTGATGTCTATCTCGTCGCCCGGGTTCAGCTTGTCTAGGTTCCAGAACACCGCCGGCCCGTAGTCGTGGTAGTCCACGTGCCCGGAGACGACGGTGTTGCCGCCGCCGCCCGGCCTGCCGCCCATGCCCGGGAAGTTCGAGAAGTCGTACCACACGACGTCCGTCGGCCCGCTCGGGTTCGGCAGGACCGCCTCGCCGCTGTCGTTTAACGTAACAACCGCGCTGCTCATCGACGCATCGACGCCAATCGACGGGATGATCAGCTGGTCGCCCGACCCGCCGGGATTCGGCGCGTTCGGGTTGGTGTTGCTGAGGCCGCTGTTGCTGTTTCGGTTCGCGAGGTCGGCGCTTTCAATCGGGGCGCTGATCTGCGGCGTCAGCAAGCCCAGGCTCTCCGCCGTCGGCGTGATCTTCGAGGCGGCCTCCTGGTTCGAGCCGTTGCCGCCGCCGCCCAACACGACGACGAGCGCGAAGACGACCCCGACCACCACAATCGCCAGCACCGGCGCGCCGATGACGAACAGCCGCCGCGGCGTCACACCCCGTCGCTCCAGGAACGCCGGCAGCCGCATGTTCGACAGCCATGCCGGGCTGCTGATAGAGGCCCGTGGCAGCCTCTCGAAAACGGCTCCCGGCAGCGCTCGCAGCTTGGCCAGGAACCCCTCGTCTTGTGGCGCGCGAAGATTGCTCATGCTGAGTACCTCATGGGAAGTCACTCCTCCACCCTGTCCGCCAGCGGCGGGCCTGTCCGCCGGAGGCGGGCCTGCCTGCCTGCCGGAGGCGGGTCCGCCCTCAGGCCGACTTTATCTAATTCTACTGTCAATCGGCTGAGGGTCAAGAGCCGGCAGGCGCGCCGCCGTCCGGTCGCAGTCGACCACACGGGGCCGCCAATAGTAATAACGCTCGCCGCCCCGCAAAGGTTAACCGCATTTTGTTAAGAAACGGCAAAAGTTGAGGGCCCCGATTTCTCAGGGCCCCCAACGCTGGTTCTTGGTAGCGGGAGGACTATCGTCGCTCCCCTACGTGTCTGCCTTACGGCAGGTACCCACCGTCACCGGTGTTCGGGCTAACGATCACTGGCGGCGGAGCGGCAGTCGGCAGCGCCTGTGCCTGGCAGCCGACGACTGTGCTCTGGGCGCCTAGACCGTCCACCGTGACTACGACCGTTACGCCGGCCGTCACGTTGCCGATAGGAGTAACCGTGCTCTTGGCAACGCCGTTAGCGTCGGTAACTGTGTTGATGGGGTTAGCTGTCCCCAGAGCCACCACCTCGAATTGCACCGCCACGCCCGGTACCGGCTTCCCGTCTGCGTTGGTAACGGTAGCCGACACCACAGCGGAGTTGGTGCCGTTGCAGACGATCGAGGTCGGAGCGACCGATAGCGCTACCGTCGTTGGCCCTCCTAAGACCGTGATCGTCGTAACGTCCGTCGGGCTCGTGTCGTTGAAGTCCATCGCGCCGAGGAACGGCCCGCCGGCGTTGACGTCAAGCTGGAAAACCGTGTCGTCATCGTCGGGCTGATTGCACTCGGCCGTTGTCTCGGGGGAACCTCCGTTAGGGAGGACCGGGGCACAGATCATACCCTCATCGAGTTGACCATTGTCGAAATCCTCTTCAGGGCTCGTGTCCAGGTAGACAATGGGCAGGTCTTCGAGGATCAGGTCCTGTGGCCACCAGACGCCGGCGTGCACGTCGAACGCGCCTGTTGTGGCCTTGCCGCAGGCCAGGTTAACGGCCGCGTCACCGGCGGCGCTCTTGATGGAGACGTCGGCCGGGATGGACAGCTTGACTTGGCCGCTGCCCACGTCCGTCTCGTTGTCGCCGGTCCACAGGACCCAGAGGCCCGTGAGGGCATTCTTGTCGTTGTCTGTGATCTTGCCGGTGAGCAGGGTGACGTCCGGCAGGCCGATCTCGGTAGAAACGTCCGCCAGGCTGCAGGCAGCGCCCGCCGCTGCCGTGATCGAGGTCTTCAGCGCGGTCAGGGCGAAGTTCTCCGGGTGCCCGACGACCGTGTAGTCAACAGTCACGTCAGGGCTGTTGTTGTCCGCCTGGTAGACGTCCACCGTCTGCGCGCCCAGGTCCATGTCCGTCCGGTCCCACTCGTGCGAGTCGCACACGACGTCGCCGGAGTCGCCGCTGTTCAGTTCACAGCCGGCGAACAGCAGGTCAGCCGCGACGAACTGGCAGTCGGTCCCGTCGCCGCAGTCGTTGGACACCTTAACTTCCGAATTGTCGTCGCCACTGCTAAGGAAGACGCCCTCGTCCGCCTCCATGGTCACGTCGTCGTCGTTCGACGGGAAGGCGATTACCCACTCAGACTGGCTGTTAATGGTTGCCAGGGGCGCTCCGCCCAGGATGCCGAGCAGGCCGTCGTCGCGCTCACTGGTGAACAGCGGGAACGGGTCGCCTGCCTCTACGTCTGACCCGATTATCGCCGCGTCGTCGCAGGCGTTGTCGTCGCGGTCGCAGACAGCGGTCTCCGAACCGTAGTCGTGGACGTAGCTCTGGTCGCCCACCTGGGCGTCGCTCGCGTCCACCAGCGGCGCGTACGTGTCGGCGTTGTCAACGTCGCCGCCGAGCAGGTCGGCTATCTCCGCCAGGGCGTCGCCGCGACTGACGTGCTGGGTCTTTGACGCGGCCGGGTTCGGGACGAATAGCCAATCGCTTCCCTCAGGGAAATTCAGCCACGGCGTCACATCGACGTGCGGATGGTTGTTCGGAAGCGATACGTCGTAGCCACTCAGGCCGTAGCAGTTGAAGCTGCCGAAGTAGGCGGCCAGGTCCTCTGACGAGGGGGTGGGGTTGTCCGCGATAAAGTCGGCCCAGCTCTCGGAAGGCGCTACTGCGCCCGTGAGGGTGAAGCAGACGTCGGGGTTGAACATGATCGCCGACTTGACCTTGGCTTCGGCCTTACCGGCGCCAAACGAGCTGGCGGCCATGCCGATGACCAGGGCCAGGGCCATCAAGCCTCCAAGTATTGTGAACTTCTTCATTCAGGGAATCCTCCTTGTTCCACCTCAAACACCTAATTCTCGTTTCGCTCGTTCCTTGTTCCCCTTGCCCGGCGTTCCGCTCCTTGCCTGCCAGTCCGGCAGGCTGGCGTCGCCCTCGGCCGACAATGACGACCCCAGGGGTGGACCTCAAGCCTGCCGTTCGCCCCAGGGCAGGCTCCCGCCGAATAGCGGGTCAGGTCTCGGGGAACTTGTTGTGTGGTTGCCCTCCTTTCACTACCGCCCGCCGCAATCCCTCGTGGCGCTCCCCCCGGTGGGCAAAAGAGCAATCTGCCGGCGCACCGGCAGCATTAGGCGCCAATCGTAATAACGCCCGTCACTCCTTAAAGGTTAACCGTATTTTGTAAAGAAGTCCCGCTTCTCCCGAAACCGTTACAAACGTTTCGAAAGTGTTACAAGTTGAGGGCCCCGATTTCTCAGGGCCCCCAACGCTAGTTCTTGGTAGCGGGAGGACTATCGTCGCTCCCCTACGTGTCTGCCTTACGGCAGGTAGCCACCGTCACCGGTGTTCGGGCTAACGATTACCGGCGGCGGAGCGGCAGTCGGCAGCGCCTGTGCCTGGCAGCCGACGACTGTGCTCTGGGCGCCTAGACCGTCCACCGTGACTATGACCGTTACGCCGGCGGTCACGTTGCCGACAGGAGTAACCGTACTCTTGGCAACGCCGTTGGCGTCGGTAACTGTGTTGATGGGGTTAGCTGTCCCCAGAGCCACGACGTCGAATTGCACCGACACGCCCGGTACCGGCTTCCCGTCTGCGTTGGTAACGGTAGCCGACACCACAGCCGAGTTGGTGCCGTTGCAGACGATCGAGACCGGAGCGACCGACAGCGCTACCGTCGTTGGCCCTCCTATGACCGTGATCGTCGTAACGTCAGTCGGGCTCGTGTCGCCGAAGTCCATCGCGCCGAGGAACGGCCCGCCCGCGTTGACGTCAATCTGGAAGACAATGTCGTCGTCGTCGGGCTGGTTGCACTCGGCCGTTGTCTCGGGGGAACCTCCGTTAGGGAGGCCGGGGCACAGATCATACCCGTGTCGATTTCGCCGTTGCCCATATCCTCTTCAGGGCTCGTGTCCAGGTAGGTAATGGGCAGGTCTTCGACGAGCAGGTCCTGTGGCCACCAGACGCCGGCGTGCACGTCGAACGCGCCTGTGGCGCTCTTGCCGCAGGCCAGGTTAACGGCCGCGTCACCGGCGGCGCTGTGGATGGAGACGTCGGCCGGTGTGGACAGCTTGACTTGGCCGCTGCCCACGTCGCTCTCGTTGTTGCCTGTCCACAGCACCCACAGACCGTCCAGGGCGTTCTTGTCGTTGTCTGTGATCTTGCCGATGAGCAGGGTGACGTCCGGCAGGCCGATCTCGGTAGAAACGTCCGCCAGGCTGCAGGCAGCGCCCGCGGCTGCCGTGATCGAGGTCTTCAGCGAGGTCAGGGCGAAGTTCTCCGGGTGCCCGACCACTGTGTAGTCAACAGTCACGTCAGGGCTGTTGTTGTCCGCCTGGTAGACGTCCACCGTCTGCGCGCCCAGGTCCATGTCCGTCCGGTCCCACTCGTGCGAGTCGCACACGACGTCGCCGGAGTCGCCGCTGTTCAGTTCACAGCCGGCGAACAGCAGGTCAACCGCGACGAACTCGCATTGGTTGTTGCCGCTGCCGCAGTCGTTGGACACGTGAACTTCCGAATTGTCGTCGCCACTGCTCAGGAAGACGCCCTCGTCCGCCTCCATGGTCACCTCGTCTTTGTTCGACGGGAAGGCGATTACCCACTCAGACTGGCTGTTGATCGTCGCCAGCGGGTTGCCGCCCAGGATGCCGAGCAGGCCGTCGAAGCCGTCGGGGCCGTGCGTCGAGGAGAACAGCGCGAACGGGTCGCCCGCCTCGTACTCGCTCCCTGTCGCGTAAAGGAATGCGGTCTCGCAGGCGTTGTCGTCGCGGTCGCAGACCGCGGTCTCTTCGCCGTAGTCGTGGACGTAGCTCTGGTCGCCCACCTGGGCGGCGCTCGCGTCCACCAGCGGCGCGTACGTGTCGGCGTTGTCAACGTCGCCGCCGAGCAGGTCGGCTATCGCCGCCAGGGCGTCGCCGCGAGCGACGTGCACGGTGCTTGACGCGGCCGCGTTCGGGATGAACAGCCAATCGCCTGCGTCAGGGCCCGTGGGGATAGGGAAATTCAGCCACGGCGTGATATCGTCGTGCGGATGGGTCCTCGGCACCGATACGTCGTAGCCATTCAGGCCGTAGCAGTTGAAGCTGCCGAAGTACGCGGCCAGGTCCTCTGGCGAGGGGTTCGGGTTGTCCGCAGTAAAGTCGGCGAAGCTCTCGTCCGGCGCCACAGCGCCCGTGAGGGTGAAGCAGACGTCCGGGTTGAACATGATCGCCGACTTGACCTTGGCTTCGGCCTTGCCGCTAAAGCTGGCGGCCATGCCGATGACCAGGGCCAGGGCCATCAAGCCTCCAAGTATTGTGAACTTCTTCATTCAGGGAATCCTCCTTGTTCCATATCAAAACGCTTCATTCTCGTTTCGTCCGTTCCTTGTTCCCCTTGCTCTATGTTCTCTTCTTGCGTCGCCCTCGGCCGAGACATCCGGCGACGCCTGAGGGCGAACACCTCGTCTGCCGTTTTCCCACCTGTCCAGGTAGACGGGGTCAAGCTTCGGGGAACTTCCTTCGTGGCGTACCTCCTTTCGCTGCTGCCCGCCGCAATCCCTCGCGGCGCTCCCCCGGGCGGGCAAAAGACCGTCCGGCACTGACACCGGACGGGCGCCATTCATAACAATTGTAACAACGCTTGAGTTGCCGAAAAGTTAACGGGTGCAGCGAAGAAATTTTGCAGATTTCCCTGATTGTCACAAATATCATCCCCGTGAAGCCACTGCTGTCCCCTTGCTTCACGGGCGGATATCATGGAGCATACCATATCATGACGAACTGGATACCTCGCCTGGCGCTGTCGTCTGTTTTGGCTGTGGCTGTCGCCGCCGTCTCTTGTGGCGGCTCGCCCAAGACGCCCGCAGGCGGCCCCAGCTCCACGCCGCTCGCCACCACACTCACTGAAACGCCCACGCCGGCAACCGCCGCGACTCCCGGACCGTCGACAACCTCTGCTGCCGTGCCCACGTCTCAGCCGGTGCCCACCGGAGGCGACCTCGCCACGGCAGCCACTCAGTACAACGCCGCCGCCGCTGCTTACCATCAATGTGGCAACACCTGGGCTGCGGCGGTTCAGCAGTTCGCGACACCGGTCAATTATCCTGACTTCGTTCCGGCGTCACGTGACTTTTTGGTCTGCCTGCAGACGTTCAAGACCGCTCTCTATCAAATCTCTTATCCCGCCAACGTGGGTACGCAGGCTACTTCTCTAGCCGCATCCGTTCAGACCGACATCGATGCCCTGGGCGAGTTCATCGCTGCCCCCAGCCCTGAGGCATGGCAGAATTTCGGGGGCGCTTTTACGTCATCGAAATATGTGGAGGCCGCCGTTCGCACCGCCCTCAACCCGGCGCCCTCCTTCATAGGCCCCTCTGGTTAAGCGAAAGTGTAGCCGGCCCGCGAATTCAAACGGGACGGAATGCACAGCTTTCGGAGGACCCTCCACTCCTCTTCCTTGTGCCCCTCGCCCTCAAGCGTCACATACCCCGCGTAGCGCGGGAACCTGCCTGGCATGAAATAGTTGAAGTGCGTTGGCGACTCGGGCTGGGGAGGCGAAACCAATGCCGCGTCCTTTAGGGCGCGGTAGAGTAGCCCTCCTCTGGAATGCCGCTTCTCCATGCGTACCCCGGCAGGCAGGCAGGCATCCCTGGGCGTCTGGCCTTGGCCGTCTGGCCCTGCCCGCCGGAGGCGACTTGCCCGCGCCGAACGACCGCCTCGCTCTCAGTGCGACCTAGCCCGCGCCGGACGCCCGTCCGGCCGTCTTTCTAAGCGCCGGCATAATTCGGGGGCCCCGATTGCTCGGAGCCCCCAACGCTGGTTGTCGACTAACGTCTGCCTTACGGCAGGTACCCGCCGTCACCGGTGTTCGGGCCAACGATTACCGGGGCGGAGCTGCAGTCGGCAGCGCCTGTGCCTGGCAGCCGATGATTGTGCTCTGCTGGATTGTCGACAGGTCGAAGACCTGGTCTTTGTCGTCGAACCGAGGACGGTGACTATCACCGTTACACCGGCGGTGACGTTGCCGGCAGGCGTGATTGTGCTCTTGGCAACGCCGTTAGCGTCGGTGTAGGCGAGTATCGGTTGGCGGTGCCTAGCGCCACCACGTCGAACCGCACCGGAGTGCCTGCCACTACAGGCTTCCCGGCGGCGTTGAGCACGGTGGCAGTGACGACCGCCGAGTTGGTGCCGTTGCAGACGATCGACGACGGCAGCCGCCGCGAGCGTCATGCTCGCCGGTCCGCCGGCGACCGTGATCGCTACAACGTCGGTCGGGTGGGCGTCGTCGAAGTCCATTCTTCGCTCAGGAAGGGCCCGCCGAGGTCCGCGGACCGAACAACTGGTAACGTGACGACAAGGCTTGGTGCCCACCAGACGCCGGCATGGATACTGGCCGTGCCCGTTTCGTCGCCGCAGGCAAGGTTGACGGCCGCGTCTCCTGCGTCGCTCTTGATGCTGACGTCCGACGCCACTGCCAGCTTGACGACCTTGCCGCTGCCGACATCCGTGTTGCTCGCAGCGGTCCAGAGAACCCTCAAGCCGGTCAGCGCGTTCTTGTCGTCGTCCGTGATCGTGGCGGTCAGGAGAGTGACGTCCGGCAGGCTCACCTCGCCGGCGATATCCGAGATGTCGCAGGCAGCGCCCGAGAACTCCTGGATCGTGCTCTTCAGGGAGGTCAGCGCGACGTTCTCCGGGTGGCCGACGACCGTGTAGTCCAGCGTCGCTTCATCAGCGGCTGACGCCGTTAGCCCCTCTGCCTCGATCTCCTCGCCGTGACTCGCAGTCACCTGCTGCGGGCCGAGGTCCATGTCCGTCCGGTCCCACTCATCGTCGCCTGAGCAGTCCACGTCGCTGACGTCGCTTGAGTTCAGTTCGCAGCCGGAGAAGAGCAGGTCAATGGCGACAAAGCCATCGTGGTTTCCACCCTCGTCGTCCAAGCGGCCCACGGGGTCGAGCGCGCTCGTCGCCGCTGCTAAGGAACACGCCCTCGTCTGCGGTCAGGCTGACCGGGTCGCCGCTGCTCGGGAAGGTCACCACCCACTCGGACTGGCTGTTGATGGTGGCGAGCGGCGTACCGGTGTCCTGCAGGAAGCCGAGCAGCCCATCGAAGCCCTCCAGTGAGAACACGTTGAACGGGTTGAAGCAGCGTTTCGAGTTAACGCAGAACCGGTCATAGTCGTGGACATAGGACTCGTCACCCAACTGCAGCGTCGCTCGCCTCAACCAGCGGGGCATAGGTATCCGGGTCGTCTGACGTCACCCCCGAGCAGATTGGCGATCTCCGACAATGCCGTATAGGCGTCGACGAATTCCTCGGTAAATACACTGTTGTAGGTGTACGACACCAGGTAGCCCAGCACCGGTATCAGTGGCGCCGGGTCAACCCCCTCTGCCTGATTCTCCAGCGCGCCCGTCCCTGTCGTCCCTACTCCCAAATCGTTCAAGCCGTAGCAGTTGAAGCTGCCGAAGTACTCCGCAAGCTTCGCCGCCGGGACGAAGCCTTCCGAGTCGACATTTTCCGCCACGAACTCGTTGAAGTCCTCCTGAGGCGTGACCGCTCCCGTCAGGGTAAAGCAGACGTCCGGGTTAAAGGCGATGATGGACTTGACTCGGGCCTCAGCCTTGCCCGCGCCAAGGAGCTGCCGACCATTCCGACAACCACGGCCAGGGCGATCAGGGCGGAATTCCTGGTCCTCCTCTGGAATGCCGCTTCTCCATGTTGTAGGGTAGAAGAGGAATGTTCTCGATCCGTAACGCGCTCATCCCGCGCGGCCTGCTCGCCCGTGCCGCCTTGCCCGTCTGGGTCCTGGCCGTCGCCGCTGCGCCCGTCTGGGCTGCGACCATCTTCGGTCCGGCGGCCGCCTCCGCTCAGTCCTCCCAGCCCGGCCAGGCCCAGCTTTCCGTCCGCCTCCCCGTCGAGCAGGTGACCAAGGACGGCCCGGAGTTCCAGGTCGACATCCTCGCCGACAACGTCACCAACCTCGCCGCCTTCAAGATCAGCCTCACCTACGACGCTGCGGTTATCGCCTACTCCGGCGTTGACATCGGCCCCTTCCTCGGCAGCACCGGCCGCGAGCCCAAATGCTTCGACCCGCAGATAACCTCCCAGGAGCCCGCGACCCTGGAGTACAGTTGCGTCACGTTGGGCCCGCCCGTATCCATACCGGGCGCGACGGCGGGCGCCAGCGGCTCCGGCGTCCTGGCGACGGTGAAGTTCGTCCCCCTGCGCGACGGCAACACCTCCATTGATTTAAAGGAAGGCACCCTCATCGCCGCCGCCCTCGATGAGGACGGCATGCCCCTGACAATCGCTGCCTCCATCAGCGGCGCTGCCCTCGAAGTCGCGCCCAGCGGTGGCGGCACAAACTGGCTGCTGTGGGGCGCCGTCGCCGGCGTTGCCGTCGTCGTGCTGGCCGGCGGAACGCTGCTGGTCCTGCGCCGCAAGGGACTTCTTCCGCGCCGAAATTCCCGCCCGGCCTAAAAACCCTACATAAAAACCTCTCCCTGCCGTTAACCTTTTGCCTTCTCGTGCGTTTCTATACACGTGAGATGACCTGTCTCCCGCCTTAACATGGACGAGCCCGACCCTCTGTGCTATGTTTATTGGACAATCGTTCTTAGAAGACAGGAGTTGGGATGCTGGGGTTCGGGTCGGACGGGACACCCCTTCCAGAGGACATCGCGAAGGGGACCGTCGAGCTGGCGAAGACGGGTGATCCGGAAGCGTTGGGTGCCATCTACGACTGGTACCTGCCGCGCGTTTACAGGTACGTCCTCGCCCGGCTGGGCGACATATCAGAGGCAGAAGATCTCACGGAGGACATCTTCTTAAGAATGCTGGGAGCAATTAGCGAATATAAGTCGACACGGGTGCCTTTCTCGGCCTGGCTGTTCCGCATCGCGCACAACCAGGTCGTCAGCCACTACCGCAAGAACGGCCTCCGCAAAGATCAGGACGCCCTCGACGACACTGTAGTCGACATCCGGCACGACCCGGCGTCCATCGTCGAGTCGCAGATGGAACTCGGCGAGGTGGCGCAGGCCGTCCAGCTACTGCCTGAAGCCCAGAGAGACGTCATATCGCTGCGTTTCGCCGTCGGCCTGACTATCGCCGAAACGGCCCAGGTGCTCGGCAAGCGCGAAGGGAACGTCAAGGCGCTCCAGCACAAGGCGCTGGCCCGCCTGCAAAAGAGTCTCGCGCCGGAGCAGACGCGACTATCGGCAGAGGGATCGATTTGAGTAAGCAGTTCGAACAGCGGTTGACCGAATGCCTGGAGGCGCTCGCCAGTGGTCATGTCACCCTGGCCGACTGCCTTGCCACGTATCCGGATGACGCCGCTCGGCTCGAGCCCGCGTTGCGCACCGCGATGCGCCTGTCCGGCGCCTTTGCCGCCGAGCCGCGTCCGGAGTTCGCCTCCGCCGCCCGCGAGCGCTTCCTGCGGCTGAGCGAGCCGCGTCTCCAGCAGTCGCTTCGCTTGGAGCCGCGCCCCGGCTTCGTCGTCGCCGCCCGCCGGCGCTTCCTGGCCGCCGCTCAGCGCGTGATAGCTAACCGCCGCGAGCCTAGCTGGGCGCCTGCCTTCCGCGTCGCTCAGTTCGCGACCGCCGTCGTGGCTCTCGTGGTCATGGGCTTCGGCACCTTTGCCGTCACGACCTCCGCCAGCGCGCTTCCCGGCGACTGGCGCTATCCTGTCAAACGCACGGTGGAAGACGTTCGCTATACCTTCGCTTTCGGCGACGGCGCCAAGCAGAGCCTGGACATCAAATACGCCCAGGAGCGCATGTCCGAGGTGCAGAAAATGGCCGAAAGGGGTCAGCGCATCGGCGAAGGCCCGCTAAGGGACATGACCAACCAGACCGACAACCTGGTTATCCGCCTCAATAACTCACAGTTGCACGGCGACGATGCCGCCAAGGTCGAGGCGCTCGGCAAACAGCAGCTCCAGGTGCTCGCCGACGCCGAGCCGCTTGTGGCGCCTGCCGCCACCGATGAGCTCCAGCAGGCGAAGCTGGCCTCCACGCAGGTCTATCTGAAGGCCGCCCAGGTGGTCGTTGCCGACCAGGAGAACGGCGAGCAGGCTTCGAGCAATCCTGCTGAGACGCCGCAGCCGACGCTCGCCGCAACGCCGACTCCCGAGCCGACCAGCTCGACCGGCGAAGGCGAGACGCCGCCGGCCAACGAGGGCCCTGTTGTGCCGCAGGTCACGCCTATTCCCGGCGCCCTCGTCCTCGCGCCTATACAAAACGAATACGATGCGGGCGTCGCCTGGGCCCTGGCCGTTATCGGCCGGTTCTCCGTCGAGGTGCCCGCTCAGAGCAGCGGCTGGCAGCTGATGGGCGTCGACCTCGACGCGAACGGCGTCGCCGAAGCGCCCGCGTTGCTGCGAGTCATTAACGCCGATTCCACCACCATCGTCGTCGTCGACACCCGCACCGGCGACGCCTACTGGCTGCAGTACATGGACGGACAGTACCAGCAATACAAGGTCAGGACCGTGAACGGCCCCATCGTCTGGCAGGCTACCTTGACCGACCTCCAGAACTTCAGCTCGGATAACTCGGCCGTCGTCTTGCACATCCTGAACAGCATCGAGATCCAACCGCCGCCGCCCACGCCTACCGCTACGCCGGAACCGACGGATACGCCGGAGAACACCGAAATCTCAGGCGCTTCCGCGACGGAAACGCCCACGCCTACAGTCTCGCCGTAGCCTCTGCGGAATCCTCGAAGACCTAGACGCTAAGTAGCGCCCGCATCTGTCCCGCGTTGACTACCGCCTTGTCCCGAACGCAGTTGTTCATCAGCAGGTGGACTTCGCGCGCCTCCTTTGCGAGGCGCTCCACCGGCTCAATCCATTCCTTTAGCTCATCCTCCGAGTAGAGATAGTCGAAGCGGTCGCCGGTCGTTGCCTCGCGGCGTTCCCACATCTCGCGGTTGCGGCCGTGGAATCGCACCAGCGCGACCTCCGCCGTCGCCTCGGCCACCGGCGGCACGCTCGATTGCATACCCTGCGGCTCGTCCACGCAGACAAGAGGAATCTTGTTCTCCCGCATGAAATCAAGCGTGCGCTCGCGGCCCCGTTCCGCGAACCAGAGGCTGTTGCGGAACTCCACCGCAATCCGGTACTGCGGCAGCCGTTCCTGCGCCTCGACGATGTATTCCTTACTCTCGCGGTTCGGCATGAACCAGGGCGGGAACTGGAACAGGACGACCCCCAGCTTGCCTGCGCTGTCCAGCGGCAGCAGCGCCTCCGCGAAACGCTGCCATACCTCGTCCCGCACCTTTGCCGGGAAGTCGCGATAGTAGAGCCGCCGTTTCTCACCGAGCGGGCCCAGCGCCTCGCGCAGGTCCTTCGGCAGCGTCTCCGGCGGCGTCGGATGGTGCGTCAGCAGGCGGTACGCCTTGACGTCGAAGACGAACTCCTCCGGCGTCCGCTCCACCCACAGACCCGCGTTCGCGTCCGTCGGCAGCCCGTAGTACGTGCTGTCGACTTCGACGATCGGAAAGCGTGAGGCGTAGAAGCGGAGCCGTGCCTCCGGCGTCTTCGCTTCCGCCGGATAGAAGCAGTTGCAGTCGATAAGGCTCTTATCCGCCCAGGAGCAGGTGCCGACGAGGATGCGTGCTGTCATGTCGGGCCAGACCTCCCATTAGGTCAGAGATGGGGCGAAAGGTAGGGTTTCCACGAATAGAAGCTCGCTGTTCAGCATCGTAACCTGTGGATGCTGCCTTCCGTGACGTGAACGGATTTCAAACTCAAGTATAGCGGAAGGCGAGCCGAGCGGCGTGGGTGTGTCGACGCCATAAAGGCAATTACCGCCCCGTCCCGACGGTAAGAAAAGCGTCCTGCGCCGCTCGTCCTCTCAACCCTCTCCCCACTGTCAGGCTCCCCCCTCAACGCTGTCCGCTGTTATCATGGGCAGCGCCATTTGGACCAGGAGGGGGAGCATGAACATACACTACGGTCCCGTAACGGAAGTACAGGCCGACGCGATAATCAACGCCGCTAACACGCAACTGCGGCACGGCGGCGGCGTCGCGGCAGCCATCGTCAGGGCAGGCGGTCGTGTGATCCAGGAGGAGAGCGACCGCATCGGCTGGTGCGACCTGGGCAAGGCTGTCGCCACCACCGCCGGGACGCTGCCGGCCCGCTACGTGATCCACGTCCCAACGGTCGACTACGCCCACGGCCGCCGCGCCAGCATCGACGAAATCGATAGTGGAACGCGCGCAGCGCTGGAGCTGTGCCGCGAACTCGGACTGAAAAGCGCTGCCTTCCCGCTTCTCGGCGCCGGCATCGTCGGCGTGCCCGCCAGCCAGGTCGCCGAGGCCATGGCCCGGGCGATGCAGCAGTTCCCGGACATAGAGAGCACCCTCTGCGCCTATTCGGCGGCGGACGTGCGGGCCGTGCAAGGCCTGCAATAAGCCCAACCGAGAGCGCTCCCCGCCTGTGATTAGAAAGGCGCCGGCGCGTTCTAGTTAACGTTGAGTTCCAAATAGGAGTATGCTTTTCGCAGTTGTCGTTTTGGAGTTGACGATGTGTGGCTACGGCCGCCCGGGCGAGTGCAAGAAGGACTCACTCGGTTACATCTACGGCTCCTAATCCAAAGGAAGCGACCTGTGAGAAGGCCGGTAGCGGAGACGGATGCGCGAAGGCTGCTGGGCGGCGGGCCTGTAGTCCTGGTCACCAGTAGCTGGCACGGGAAGAGCAACGTGATGCCGGCGGCTTTCGTGACGCCGCTTAGCTTCGACCCGCCGCTCATCGGTCTGGCCGTGCAACCCTCGCGCCACAGCTACGACATGATCCGCAACAGCGAGCAGTTTGCCCTCAACATCCCCGGTCGACGGCTGCTGCACCACGTCCAGTACCTGGGCAGCGTCAGCGGTGCCGACGTCGACAAGTTGGAGCTGACGAAGCTGCCGACCTTCAAGGCGACCCGCGTAGAGGCGCCGCTCATCGAGGGCTGCGTGGCCTACATCGAGTGTGGCGTCGAGGACGCGCTTCGCGTCGGCGACCACGTGCTGTTCGTCGGGCAGGTGCTCGCGGCCTCAGCGGATGCCGAAGCCTTCGACGGCACGTGGCTCCTCGAAGACGACAGCGAAAAGCCGCTGCACTACCTGGGCGTCAACTTCTACGCGCTGCTTGGCGAGAAGCTGGAGGCGCGGATGCCGAAGCCCGAGCAGGCGGAGGCGGCGCTTCAGGAGGCGTCCGAGGCGGAGATGGAGTCCGCCCGCGAGGAGCAAGAGAAGCGGCGCGAGTCGGAAGGGTAGCGCTTGCTGCCGCCTTCGCAAGACAAGGACTTTTCTTCCCACGTCCCACCCTAGCGCCGTTCCTCCGCAAGAGTTCGCCGGCGTCCCTGGCGAATCGGAAGGCCAACGCCCTCTCCCAAACGGCCTGGCTCCAATCACCCTTCCGATAGCTTGACGAATAACGGGCTTAGTGCTAGTCTCCTCCCGCTATTCAGTAGTGAACGCTCACTAACAAATGCCTACGAGAGCGAAAAGGCTGCCAGCAGACGAGCGCAAGAAGCGCATCATCGAAAGCGCCAGAGACGCCTTCGCCGCCTCCAACTACTGGAAGGTGAGCACCGCCGACCTTGCCAAAGCCGCCGGCGTCTCCGAAGCCGCCCTCTATCGCTATTTCTCCGGCAAGAAAGACCTCTTCCTCGCTACCATCAAGATCACCGGACCCAAACTCATCGATAACTGGCAACGTATCGCTTCCGAAATCGACGACCCGCTCGAAATCCTCTGGAGCATCGGCGTCAGCTACTACGACCACCTCAAGAGCCGCTCCGCTGTTATGAAGCTCCAGTTCCAGGCCCTCGTCGAGGCCGACGACCCCGAAATCCGCAAAGCCCTCCACGACAACTACTTTTCCTTCATCGACTTCTTTGCCGAGCTCATCGAGGACGGAAAACGCCGCGGCCTCGTCCGACAGGGCATCGACGCTCGCGCCTTCGCCTGGCACTTCCTCGGCATGGGCCTTACCCTTGACACCGTCCACCTGCTCGACTTCGACGGCGTTATCACGCGCCAGGGAGTCGAAGTGTGGGTGCGCTTCTTCGTCGACAGCCTGCGCGCCGACAAGCCGGAGGGCCGCCTCCAGCCCGTCGGGGCCGGTATTCCCTACGATCACCTTCCCTTCGTTCCTTCCTCAATCGAGGGGATGTGACAAGCTGGCGTGATAGGAGGGTGCCACTTGCGCCCTGGAAAGGAGATGGGAACTCCGCATTGAAACCGGAACCAGTTCTAATCGCTAGGGGGGTTAAGCATGGATTTTAGTTTCACCGAAGAAGAGCAAAAGTTCAGAAGCGAAGTCCGCAACTTCCTCAAGAAGGAATGGACACTTGGGGCGATCGACGTCGAAGACCCCGATTCCTTCGCGGAGGCGCGTGCCTTCGAAAAGAAGATGGCCGACCGCGGTTGGCGCACCATGCACTGGCCCAAGGAGTACGGCGGCACCGGCGCTACGCATATGATGCAGATCATCCTGCGTGAGGAGATGTCCTACGTCGGCGCCCGTATCCTCGATGGCCAGGGCGTTCACATGATCGGGCCCTGCATTATGGTCCACGGCACGGAGGAGCAGAAGAAGCGGTTCCTGCCGCCCATTGCCCGCTGCGAAGTCATCTGGGCCCAGGGCTTCAGTGAGCCCAACGCCGGCTCCGACCTCGCCAGCCTCCAGCTCAAGGCCGTCAAGGACGGCGACGACTTCATCCTGAACGGCCAGAAGACCTGGACCTCGTCAGGCATGATCGGCGACTGGATCCACGTCATGGCCCGCACCGACCCCAACTCGCCGAAGCACCGCGGCATCTCTTACTTCGTCTGTGACATGAAGTCGCCAGGCATCACCGTCATGCCCATCGTCAATATGGCTGGCTTCTCCGGCTTCACCGACACCTACTTCGACAACGTCCGCGTTCCCGCGAACCAGATGATCGGCGAAGAGAACCGGGGCTGGTACGTTTCCATGACCACGCTCGACTTCGAGCGCTCGTCCATCAGCTTCGCCGCTGAGGCGGCCAAAACGCTCGAAGAGTTGATCAAATGGGCCAAGATAACGAAGGTAAACGGCAAGGCGATCCTTGATGACGTCGTCGTCCGCAACAAGCTGGCGGAGATGGCCATCGAGATCGAAGTTGCCCGCTTGATCAACTACAACGTCGCCTACATGCAGACCCACGGGCTCATCGCGGCGTACCAGGCCTCCATGGCCAAGATGTTCGGCACCGAGCTTCATCAGAGGCTCGCCCGCACGGGCATGGACGTCATGGGCCTCTACGGTGGCCTCGACGCCAAATCGGCCTATGCCCAGCTTGGCGGGCGGATCAAGTACCTGTACCTGTGGACCATCGGCGAGACCATCTACGCCGGCAGCAACGAGATCCAGCGCAACATCATGGCCCAGCGCGGACTCGGCCTGCCGCGTGAGTAGCGAAAAGAGGAACGCTGTGGACTACAGCGTAATACTCTACGAAAAGCGCGACCGCGTTGCCGTCATCACGCTGAACCGGCCGGAAAAGCTGAACGCCTGGACGGCCCAGATGGCGAAAGAGATTGGCGACGCCATCGCGCGTGCCAACGAGGACGACAGCGTCGGCTGCCTCCTCTTCCGTGGCGCCGGACCGCGGGCCTTCTGCGCCGGTGCCGACATCATCGAGCAGTTCAAGCGCCGCGCCGATGCCCAGGATGCCGGCAAACTGAAAGAACTGGAACCTGAAGGACGAAATGCCGGCGATTTTCCGTCGCTCATCAAGCTGCTTCACTTCGGCAAGCCAAGTGTCGCCGCAATGCACGGCTACGCCATGGGTATCGGCGTGACGTTGCCCATGCACTGCGATATGCGAATCGCCGCGGAAAGCCTCAAACTGAACACCCAGTTCTTGAACGTCGGTCTAACACCGGAATTCGGCTCGACCTACCTTCTGCCGCGGATGATCGGCTTGTCGAAGACGCTCGAGCTGGTGTTGATGCCGAAGACGTACAGCGCGCAGGAGGCCCTGGAGATAGGCCTCGTCAACCGTGTCGTTCCTGACGACAGGCTGATGGACGAAGCGATGCAAATCGCTACTACCATCTCCAAACGGCCTCCCTTCGCTGTTCGGAAGGCGAAAGAGACTATCTACCAGAACTTCGACAGACACTGGCTTGAAGCCCTTGAGGTTGAAATGGCAGTCTTCGTTGAGTGCATGTCTACAGCAGAGCACCGCGAAGGAATCCGCGCCTTCATGGAAAAACGCGAGCCGGACTTCACGCAGTTGGAAGAGTAAGGAGAAGTAGATTGGACCTTAAAGACTCACCAGAAGAAGCGGCCTTCCGCAAAGAAGTGGTGGAGTTCATCGAAAAGAACGCTCCCAAGGTGGAGCCGGGCGAGGACTTCGAGAGCCTCTCTGCCAAAGGCCAGAACTGGTTCAAGCAAATGGCGTCCCGCGGCTGGATAGCCCCAGCCTGGCCGAAGGAGTACGGCGGCGCCGGCATGACCCAGATCCAGCAGTTCATCTTCAACGAGGAAATGGCGACACATCGCGCGGCCCGTCCGGCCCACCTGATCATCGGCCTCGGCATGGCCGGCCCGACCATCATCGTCCATGGCACGGAAGAGCAGAAAAAGCGCTGGCTGCCCGGCATGCTCGCTGGTACCGATGTCTGGTGCCAGGGCTACTCCGAGCCGGAAGCCGGCTCCGACCTCGCATCCCTGCGGACGCGCGCGGTCAAGGACGGCGACGACTATGTCCTCAACGGCCAGAAGATCTGGAGCACTATCGCTCACCTGGCCAAGTGGATGATCTGCCTCGCCCGCACCGACATGGAAGCCCCCAAGCACAAGGGCATCACCTACTTTGTCATCGATATGAAGAGTCCCGGTCTTGAAGTGCGCGGCCTCACCAACATGGCCGACACCCACGAGTTCAACGAGGTCTTCTTCGACAACGTGCGCGTGCCAAAAGAGAACATCGTCGGCGAAGTCAACCGAGGCTGGTACGTCGGCATGACAACGCTCGACTTCGAGCGCTCCAGCGTGGGCTCCGCCGTCGGCATGCGGCAAGAAGTTGAGGAGATGATCGAGTTCGCTGTCGCCAACCGCGACAACCCGATATCCGCCCTCAATCTCAACCCGCTTCTCCGCTTTGAACTGGCTGACCGCCTGATCGAGTCGGAAGTCGGGCGAATGCTCTCCTATCGCATCGCCAGCATGCAGAACCGCGGCCTCATCCCGAACTACGAGGCATCGGTCCTGAAAGTGTTCTCCGCCGAGCTGCACCAGCGCATCGCCCGGACCAAGACCAAGGTGCTGGGCATGTACGGTCAGCTCCAGCCAAACGACCCGCTGGCGCCGCGGAGCGGAGCCTGGTGCCACCAGTACCTGCGCTCCATGGGATACACAATCGAAGCGGGCACGTCCGAGATTCAGCGAAACATCATTGCCCAGCGCGGTCTGGGCCTGTCGCGAGACTAATTCAATGTTAATACCCGAAGGCTCAGACCAAGCCAGCCGGGAATAGGAAAGGAGCAAAGAATGGACCTGGGTCTTACCGAAGAACAAGAACTGCTGAAGAACTTCGCCCGCGACTTCCTTGAGAAGGAGTGCACCGAAGCGCTCGTCCGCGAGATGGAAGAGGACGAGAAGGGTTACTCACCGGCTCTGTGGAAGGGCATGGCCGACCAGGGCTGGTGCGGCCTGATCGTCCCGCCGGAGCAGGGCGGCAGCGGAATGGGGTTCCTGGACCTCGTCATCCTGACCGAAGAGTTCGGCCGCGCCCTGGTTCCCGGGCCCGTTCCTTTCGACACAGGTCGGCGGCGCTATCCCGCTGCTCGGCTGGGGCACCGACGCTCAGAAGAAGGAGCACCTTCCGAAGATCGCTTCCGGCGAAGAGATCTGGACCTTGGCAATGACTGAGGCCTCCGCCCGCTTCGACGCTGAGGGCGTTCAAATGGAGGCGAAGGTCGAGGGCGACAAGCTGGTGCTGAACGGCAGCAAGCTGTTCGTCCGCGACGCCCATGTCGCCGACTTCCTGCTCGTCGCCGTACGGACGAAGAAGGGCGCCAACGCTGAGGACGGCATCACGCTGGTCGCCGTCAACGCCAAGAGCGCCGGCATCAGCACCTCGCCGCTGCTGACCATCGGCAGCGACAAGCAGTGCGAAGTCAAGTTCCAGAACGTCTCCGTGCCGAAGGCGAACGTCATCGGCGAGGTCGACAAGGGCTGGCCTATCCTCAGCAAGATCCTGCTCAAGGCAGCGATCCTCGAGAGCGCCTACCTCGTCGGCCTGGCGCAGATGGACTTCGAGATCACCGTCAACTACGCCAAGGAGCGCGTGCAGTTCGGCCGGCCAATCGGCAGCTTCCAGGCCATCCAGCACAAGGCCGCCGATATGGTGACCGACGTCGATGGCGCCCGCTTCGTGATGTACCGCGCGGCGTGGTCGCTGGACGAGAACGAGCCGGACGCGGAGCAGGCCGTCCACATGGCTAAGGCCTGGTGCAACGAGGCGACGCGACGCGTGGTGGCGCATGGCCAGCAGATCCATGGCGGTATCGGCTTCACGAAGGACTACAAGATCCAGCTCTACTTCCGGCGCCAGAAGATGGCCGACCTGATGTGGGGCGACGCCGACTTCCACCGCGAGATGGTGGCGCAGTCGCTCGGGGTGTAACAGCGACAACAAAGGAATATGAATGGGGCCGTCCGTTGGGTCGGGCGGCCCCATTTTGCGTCATGCGTGTAGACGGGATCGCGCAGCAGAAACGTCAACCACTCGTCTCTCCCTAAATCGCAGGTCGGATGGCCCAAGGATCTGGGCGCGCTTCACGATGCGCTCTGCATGCGTCCCTCTTGAATTCTGCAAACGTACTGTATAATAGATACAGATACGAGCCCCCGATTCGGCTGCGCCTCCTGGCAAGCATGGAAAATGGGGCGGAGGAACCTAAATGAACAACCTCAAGACCTTCTTTCTGTTTGCCCTGCTGACGGCGGTCCTCGTCGGAGTGGGATGGGTGATCGGCGGCGTCTCCGGCATGATCATCTTCCTCGTGCTGGCGGCCGTTCTCAATTTCTCGTCCTTCTGGTTCTCCGACAAGATCGCGCTCAAGGCCTCCGGCGCCCACGAGGTCACGCAGGACGAAGAGCCGCGCTTGCATGCCATCGTCGGCGAAGTTGCCAACTTGGCGGGCATTCCCAAGCCCCGCGTTTACGTCATCAATACCGACACCCCGAACGCCTTCGCGACCGGACGCAGCGCCAATCACGCCGCCGTCGCGATTACAACTGGCATCGCCCGCATCTTGGACGAGCGCGAGTTGCGCGGCGTCCTCGGCCACGAACTGGGACACATCCGCAACCACGACATCCTGATCTCGACCGTCGTCGCTACCGTGGCCGGCGCGATCACCATGATCGCCTGGATGCTGCAATGGAGCCTCTTCTTCGGCGGCGGCCGGCGCGGTAGCCGCGATAACCCGCTCGGCATCTTCGCCCTTCTGGCGACTGTCATCCTGGCGCCGATAGCCGCGTCGCTCATCCGGCTGGCCATCTCGCGCTCACGCGAGTTCCAGGCCGACGCGACGGGAGCACAAATGGTGCACGACCCGGAGGCGCTGGCAAGCGCGCTGCTCAAGCTGAACCAGGGCGTGCAGATGCGGCCGATGCCCGCAACAGGTGTCAATCAGGCGATCGCTCACCTCTACATCGTCAATCCGCTGAAGGCCCAAGGTATGAGCAACCTGTTCAGCACTCACCCGCCGATTGAAGAGCGCGTGCACCGCCTCTACCAGATGGCCGGGTTGGCTTATCGCTAAGCTGCCCGTTTCGGCCGATTTCAAAGGCCGACGTCGTGAGACGCCGGCCTTTTCATATCCCGCGCCATCGTCACATTTCAAGCGGCGACGTAAAGGAAGCACAGCAATGATCCGATGATACAGCAGAGTGGAAACAAACAAAGCCGTGAAAAGCAAGCTCCTGCTGGTCATCATCGCCGTGAACCTCTCGCTTTCTGCCGGGCTGTTCGCCATGGCCTGCGGCGTCAACCGGGTCGACTCCGTGACGAAGACTGCGACAGCGGAGGCGACCAGCCATAATGCTAATCCGCCGAAGAGCGACCCCGACAGCGAAGCCTTCCGGGCAACAGCCGCCAAGGCCTGCGCAGAATCAGCGGCGAGAGAAGGCATGCCGGATGACATTTCGCGCGGCTACTGCGACTGCGCCATTAACGGCTTGCTGCAAGAACTCGACCCACAGCAGATTTCCGACATCGCGCTGTCCGGCGACACCGACCTGCCGCTGGACGTCCAGGACAAGCTGTCCACTGCTGTCCTCGACTGCATCGACAAGCTCGTGAACGAGTAGATACTCCAACACCGTCAAACCAAAACAAGGCCGGCGTCGTAAGACGCCGGCCCCCCTTTTGCGAGTTGCGCCGTCGCTCGTCCGATGGGATATTTAAATCGACACGTTTCGAAAGGATGAAGCTATGTCCGATTGCCTCTTCTGTCGAATGGCGTCCGGCGAGATGCAGGTCGACAAGCTCTATGAAGACGACCTCCTCTTCGCCATCGACGACATCAACCCGCGCGCGCCCGTCCACTTCATGGTCATCCCCAAGAACCACATCGCGACCCTGATTGACCTCCGGGAAGACCAGATGTCCCTCCTCTACCACATGATCCAGGTCGCCCGCGACCTCGCTGTTAAGAAGGGCGTTGCCGAAACGGGCTATCGAGTTGCCGTCAACGTCGGACGCGAGGGTGGGCAGGTCGTGATGCACCTGCACATGCACGTCCTGGGCGGCCGCGTCCTCCGCGCCGAGGGCTAACGTGCCGGACGTCGAGGAGGCCCTGCGCCGCGATCTGGAACGCCTGCCGGAAGGCGTCCGCAGCCACGTCCTGCGCGTCCTCGACGAAGCGCTGTCGCTGGCGGCCCTCCACGACGTCGACGCCTCGAAAGTGCGCCTCGCCGTCCTCGGCCACGACCTCCTGCGAGTGACCTCACGCGATGAGCTATTGCGAATGGCCCGCGCGATGGGCATCGAGCCTAACGAGGCCGAACGGTCGGAGCCCATTCTCCTGCACGGTCCCGTCGGTGCCGGCATCTTGCGCGACCGCTTCGGCATTGACGATCCGGACGTCCTGAACGCCGTCCGCTATCACACGACGGGCCGCGCCGGGATGTCGGGCGTCGAGAAGATCGTATTCCTGGCTGATAAGATCGAGCCCGAGGAGTTGAGTTACCACCCCGAGTACCGCGAAGTCCGCGACCTCGCCCAGACTGACCTCGACGTGGCGATGCTGCGGGCGCTGAACCTGTACCTGGGGCAAGCGCGTCGTGAAGGCTGGACCCTCCATCCCGACGTTGTCGCCGCCCGGGCCTACTACGAACGCCCTCGGAGCCACCCGCAGCCGAAGCCGTAAAGCCTCGGCTCTTCCTCTCCCATAACCTTCCCATGGCAACGGGACCAGGCGATCAACGGGCAACAGCGCGCCTCGCTAGCTCATGCCGATCGATCCGCTGTAAGATCGTTGACTGGAGATGGGAGGCTGGGCACGTCAGGAATGACACCCGACCTGACTCCTGCGGTCGGCGTAGATGTGGCGGCAAACAGCCATGGCTGGACTCGATCCTCTACTTGAGGAAGTGCTGGTTGCAACAGTGGCGGTGAGCGCCCTAATCGCGTTGATCTCATTCCTCTACTGGCTGTCTACGAGCCTCTCTCCTTGGCCTTTCGTAATCCTGATAGCTGCGGCTGGCTTCGCGCCGGGCGTTGCAATGCTTTCGATAGCCTCACCGCGACATCGCCGGTGACGCCTGACCGCACAAGGGAAAGACGCTAGAGAAAGATGGCGATGCATCCTCAGAAATGGCGAAGGACCGCCGCTCTTGGCTTATCACGCGGCGTGCCGCCCCGCCAGCATCCTTTTGTCTCGGCGCTCTCTCTCGCCTTTGGCTGCACCGTTGCCCTCATGATTGTCGGCTGTGGAGGGGGCGCCGGAGCCGCCACGAAGGGTCATGCAACCGTCGACCCGGCCACGACCGGAGCGGCGGCGTTGCGCGCGGCGTCGGTCAGCGGCAAGCCGGCAGGGTCAACGTCGGATGGTAGTGTGCCGCCGGCAGCCGGGGAGTGGATAGATGTCGACGTCACGAACTTCGTCGTGCGATTGATGGATGGCAGGTGGGTGTTGGCCAAAGTCTCACCCGTGGCTGTGGGCAAGCAGATCGACACCGGCGAGTATGCCTCGACACAGACGGGCCTTTTCCATGTCTACGAGAAGAGCGGCGACCTGACGTTCGACGCACAGTACAACGCCTACATTAGTCACTGGGTAGGCTTCGATCCTGACAAGGCGAACGGCTTCCATTCGTTCCTGAAGGACAAGGACGGGAATGTCGTGAACGCCGACACAGGCCGCGTTAGCAACGGTTGCGTCCGCACAGGCGCTCCTGATGAGATCTTCGATTTCGCGCAGATAGGCATGCCCGTGTACATACACTGGTAGTTCGCCTGGAAGGTAGCATGAACATGGCGACCCGTTCCTACGAGCCGAGGGCCAAAGGGCTCCCGCTCGACCGTCAGGCTGGTTGTGAGGCCAGCGGAAGGAGGAGAGATGCTAGGAGAGAAGGTTCGGCACTACGAAGGCAAGAACACCGACTTGGATGCCCTGAAGACGCAGGTGCAACAATACCTCGAAGGTGACGGTTTCCAGGTTCAGTCTTCGACGCCAAGCCCTCACGGGACGGTCATCCAGGCGCGGAAGGGTGGCTTCCTCAGCGCCGTGATCGCTGCCGACAGGGCCTGCACGATCCTGATCGACGGTGAACCGAACAACTTCACTGTCAGAGTTGGGATTGGGAAGTGGCTAGAACACCTGGGAGTCACGGCTGTCGAGACGCTCCTCCTATCGGAGCTCTTTCTCCTGGTCGACGTTCCGGAGACGCTCTGGAACTTCGAGATCGAAAACAAGATCGTTAAGCAGATAGACTCCCTGGTAGAGAAATCAACGTAGAATGACTGCATGAGTTTCGACGGGCGGCGTTGTTCAATGCGGGTTCGGGGCTGGTCACGGGTGCGCTTCCTCCCAGTGATGGCGCTCATCGTCTGCCTGACGGCGGGCACCGGCTGCTCCTCCAGTTCGGGGAAAACGATTGCGGCGACGCTCACGCCGTCACCAGCAGTGACGCCGTCGCCGAGGGCAAGTGCAACCGCGACCGCGACTGCGATGGCAACTGCGACGGCGACCACGGCCGCCACTTCGACACCACAGCCGACGACACAGGCCGCGGTTCAGGCGCTTCCTCCCACTGCCACGCCTGCGCCTCCTCCCGCGGCCACGCCCGATGAATCGCTCGTCAAGATGGTGCCGGGGGAGATCGCACAGGGACAGGCCTCGGCGGTCGAACTCGTCGGGCAGGGAGCAGCCAGCGCCGTTGCGTTCGCTGACAACGTGCGCTATCCGCTCGTTTCGGACGGTAGCGACTTTTGGGGCATCATCGCGGAGGCGGCAGACGCGGCCGTCGGCGTCCATCCGATAACGGTGCAGCTCCTTGACAGCGGCGGCAACGTGATCTCCGATCTGGCGACGCAAGTAACCGTCGACGACGGAGACTATCCGGTCGAAAACGTCGACCTTCCAGCCGATGTCAATAACTCCCTGGACCCGACCCTGGTGCAGCAGGAAGAGGATGCCCGCAACGCTGTTTTCGCGCAGTTTACGCCGGAAAAGCTGTGGTCAGGGCCATTCATCTGGCCGGTGCCGCCCGACGTGATCACCGACCCCTTCGGCATCCGCCGGGGCTACAACGGCGGACCGGTAACCGGGTTCCACGAGGGAATCGACATTGCGGCGGACGAAGGCACACCCATCGTGGCCAGCAATAGCGGCCGCGTGGCTTACGTCGCCAGCGGCCCGACGCACGGCAACTGCGTGCTAATCGACCACGGCGACGGCATTTTCAGTGGCTACAGCCACATGTCTGCGTTCAACGTGCAGATCGGGCAGATGGTGAACAAGGGCGACGTTATTGGCTTTGTTGGCAGCACGGGCATGGCAACCGGCCCGCACGTGCATTGGGAGATCGACGTTCGCGGCATACCGGTAGACCCCTCGCTGTGGACGGTCGGGACGATTGGCCCCTGAGCTGCGCTAAAGGTCCGCGTCAAACTGTTCTCAATCACCTGACATGTCGGACTTATGTATGGGTCGGGCACGTGTCCAGTGGTGGCAACGTGGACAGCGCAGGAGCCTCCATCGTCCTTCCGAGTCGTAAGCGTGGGGGCTGATAAAGTCGAGCGGAGGCGAAACAGTGAACACATTGCCGCAGTTTCGACAGCGGTAGGCGAAGGTATGCGAGTGCCAGGTAGCAAAGAGCGCAGCCACCACGATGACGGCTACGATTACTCCGATGCTTATCCACATCCTGTTGCCAGTTTGTCCTGCCCGCCTGAACTCGTCAAGCGCTTTCTAGTCGAACGCGGCCGGTTGCATCTTCAGGTCTTGGTCTGGACGGGAAGTGGCTGTCTGGCGCTTCAGGCAACCACGTAGCCACTAAGCAGGTCTTCGCCTGGACGGAAGCACGTTCCGGGGCGGCTTGGGTAAGAAGCGAGGAACGCGCACTCGGTACCTTCTGTACTCGTCACCAAAGGCCTTCTCCAGGTCAGACTCTTCGACCCTTGCTAGTTGATAGAGTGTGACGATGCTGGCCGCCGCCCAGGCGAAGCCGAGCCACGCTTCAAATACGAACGCTACCCCAAGAATGATAACCATGAAGGAGAGATAAATGGGGTTTCGCGTCCAGCCATAGATTCCGGAGGTCACAAGGTGATCTATTCGCCAAGTGCTGCGCAGGTCGATGAAGCACCAGATTCTTACGGCCGCTCCCAGAATAATCAAGGCGATGCCCAGACCCCTAAGGGCCAGCGGCTCATGAATAAGCAGTCCCTTGCTGCGGCTGAAATCGATGGCAAGTATGCCCACCAAGGCTATGCCACCGCCAACGATGTACTGCCTGATTCTGGGTGACGGGGTTTCTCTTGCCATCCCAGCCCTAACCTTCAGTCGAAGTATCACATGCCCCGATCCTCAGGGTAAATCCGCAGGTACGCCCACCGGCGACGGCTGGGCTCTTCATCCCGCGTCATCTGGGGCTCAGTCCTGCCGGAGGACCGCTCCCGCCTGGTCGACGACGAAGTGCGCTTGGTGCAGGCTGTTGTCCATTCCCGTCGCACTGCCGCCAACGACCTGGGCGTCGAGGACCCGGAAGAGGAGTTCCGCCGCTCCCAGGAGGAACAGCAGACTACTCCACGGCCCCACAGTCTCGATCGCGGATAGCCGGATACCGCTACGTCGTAAGATTTTCCACAGGCGAGCGCGCGCGGCCCAAGTCGACGGTGACTGAAACCCACTCGCGCCGAGACTGCCCGGGTCTCTTTCTGCACGGCGCCTCCTTCTCCGGCCGGGCAGAAGCTTTAACAGAACGTTTTCCTCGCCTTAACTCAGCGCCGAACGGGTCGGCCTATCATTAATTCACGCCCAGGAACCGAATGCTGGAGGAGCACGATGAATAGAAGGCGCGTGTTGTTCATATGCGAACACAATAGCGCTCGTAGCCAGATGGCCGAGGCCTTCTTGAAGGAACTCGGCGGCGATAGCTTTGAGGTCGAAAGTGCCGGTCTGGAACCGACAACACTGAACCCGCTGGCTGTGGAAGTCATGCGGGAAGTTGGTCTGGATATAAGTGGCAACAAACTCCAGAGCGTGTTTGAGCTGTTCGCGCAGGGAAAGCTTTACACCTATGTGGTCACCGTCTGCGATGAAGCCGCAGCGGAGTGTCCCGTTTTCCCAGGGTTGACCCAAAGGTTGCACTGGCCCTTTGCTGATCCGGCTGGTTTTGAAGGCACATGGGATCAAAGACTCGAACAGACCCGCAAGGTTCGAGAAGAGATCAGGAGCAAGATCGTCCAGTGGCTGGATAAGCTCAAGGGCGATGCCTGACCGATTCTGCCGCTCAGAGACCTCTTGCAGGGCGGCGGCGTCAAGCTCCACGCAAACTGCCGGCGAAGGACATCGGGAACACAACAGGAAGGAACCGAAGATGATGTGGCTGAAATCCTGCCCGCGCTGCCGGGGTGACCTGCTCGCCGACAGCGACTACTACAGTCGCTATCTAACCTGCATTCAGTGTGGCGAGACGCTGGAGGAGTCGCAGCAGAGTATCGTTCAAGAAACGGTATTCGGCAAGAGGAGTCGACCGGGCCGGCGGAAACAGAGCCATCGCCTGAAGCGGAGACGCTGGTAGCATAGGTGTTGTGATGGCCGGAGAACAGACCAAGGAAAATCCCTTCCCTTCGAATTCCGCCCCACCGTCTGCCCTGCGCCACGGCAAATCGCCCGCGAAGGAGGACGTCCTGCACGCGGCCACATCATTCGTCAAGGGTCACTGTCCTACCGGCCCCATTGACTTCGTGAGCGAGGTGGCGCTCACGTTTGAAGCGTTATCCGAAGGGATGCGCGCGCCTCACCATTTCAGCCAAGAGGAATCAAGCACGACCGCATCGTAAGGCTGTCGGCGCCTTAAGTTTGCCGGTGCGCCGAAGCTCCTGCCGGGAGTGTTCGTTGCCCGAGTTGGTGGCGGAGATCGGATGTTGCTCGTTGGCCCTGCGAAGTAGAACGAGCCCGGCGCCTAGGAGCCGCTGGCAAGATTCCAGAGCTATTTGCCCGACGCGGCGTCCGGCACCCCGAATCCTGGCGCCGCCCGTCAAGTTCGTCGAGTCCCACAAATACCAAGCGGAAGCCTTTCGGCTCCCACCTGGTTTGTCAGGCGATGGCATCTAGGTGTTGCGAAAAACACTTGAAACCAGCCTGGCACGCCGAATCCTAGCAACCCTAGAGCCGCCCGTCAAGCTTTAGACTACCATCGGATTTCGGCGGAGGCGCTACCCTTACTCATACTTGAACGAGAGCTTGACCTTCGCCCGGTAAAGGATTCTATTCTTATCGACGGTCATATCGAGTTTCTCGACCTCGGCGATCCGTAGATCGCGCAGCGTGCTGCTGGCGCGCTCCACCGCACCGCGGGCTGCCGCTTCCCACGACCCGTGCTGGTTCCCACGAGTTCTATGATCTCTGAGACGCTCTCCGCCATGGCCGGCACCTCCGTGCGCTCTACTCAGGTTCGCGATCTATGCTCGCCGCAGCGCTGCAGCAACCGCATCATGCGGCGTTGTTGCTCGTCAGCGATCTTGTCCAGGGTCCCCCGGCGCGAATCGCCCAGCCCTGTTTTTCCCCAACGCTACGAGCATCTGCTTTCTAGGCAGAGCGTTTGTGCTTGGGAGAAGATCCTCAGTCCTGCTCGTCCGCGTCCGGCAGATCGACTCCCCGTCTGGCCTGAGATATGCAGCAGACCGTGAGTTAGCGGTGGCGGTTACGCTGGCGGTGGCGGCTGATCCGCCGGTGGCGGCCGATCCGCCGGTGGCGGCTGAGTCGCTGGTGGCGGCTGAGTCGCTGGTGGCGGCTGCGTTGGCGGTGGTGGCTGATCCGCCGGTGGCGGCTGAGTCGGTGGCGGCGGAGTCGGCGGTCGTTGAGCCAGTAGCGGGAGCGGTCGAGTCAATGCGGGGGCAGGCGAAATGGATCGGCCTGTCTCCCCGGCAACGCCTGCCGCGCTGGCAAAAGGCTGTCTCGCGCTCACCGCTCCCTTTCGGCCCCACCTGGTTTGTCAGGCGATGCCATCTAGGTGTTGCGAAAAACACTTGAAACCAGCCTGGCACGCCGCATCCTAGCAACCCTAGAGCCGCCCGTCAAGCTTTAGACTGCCGTCGATTAGCTGTAAGATCGGTGGGCTCTCACTGCGGACAGTTGGACGGCCTGCCCCTTCCGTCTCACTCAAGGGGGACTAAGTACCGCTATATCGTGAGGCTGTCGGTGCCTTGTTATTTCGCGTAGTCGCTCGCGCCTGCCTACGGGCGATCTCCTGTTTCTTGGCCCGCCGTGGTACAATTCTCCCTGGCGCTCGACGCGACTAGGTGCGGCCGAGAAGCTAACCGAATACCGTGTGAAGTTTGGAGGAGTCTGACAAAGGCTCCTCCATTTGTCTTGTAGACGGGAGGAACGATTGCCGCTACGGTCCCCGGCCCGGCGCCGCTACCTTATCTACCACCCGGTCGTCACCAAACTCCTGGTGGCGATGGTGGCGCTCGGCCTCCTCATGCTCATCGCGTCGAGTGGCGAGGGAAAGCAGTCGCTCGACGGCATTCGCGCCGCACTCAGGGATCACGTCGTCTGGACGGCGCTGCTGCTGGCGCTCCTCTTCCTGATCAGCACCCTCTCGCCGTTCTTCCCCGAGTTCATGCTTTCCGTCGCCGCCGGCTTCATCTTCGGCGTGGCTCTCGGAAGCGTCTTCGCGGTCGCGGCGATCACCGTCGGCGCATCCGCGAACTTCGCCATAGCGCGACGCGACGGACGGCGGGTCGTTGAGCTCGTCTTTGACCGGCAGTCAGCCAGCGAGATCGACTGGACAGCCACCCGCATCACGCCCGCCATGATCTTCCTCACCTGGCTCTTGCCGAGCATCAACTTCGACCTGATCAGCTACGCCGCCGGCATGTCACACATGCGCTATCGGCTATTCCTCGCGCTCACCGTCAGCGGCACCGTCCTGTCGAGCGTCATTCTCTCGTTCCTCGGCGACAGTCTGCATTCCGGCCCGGCCGTTACCGTCGTTGCCGTCCTGATGGTTTACACGCTCGTCGGCACGCTCCTCTATGCGAAAGAGCTCCCGCCCTGGTTTGGGGCTGGCGAGCTGCCCGATCACGCTGCGCCTACCGCATAGCGGCTCGTCTCCCACGACCCAGCCATCGTGTAGGGCCCGCCCGCTGCCAAATGAGAAGGCTGCTGCGCCGAGCGGCGCAACAGCCCCTCTTCCGGCATCACAAGCCCATCATCCCACGGATCTCAGCCGGACCTGAGCACCCCTATATTGGAAGGCTGTCCGGTTCTACGTTATTTCGCGTAGTTGGTCGCGCCAGCCCAGTCGATCAGCACGACCGGCTCATCTCCGACGACCCAGCCGTCGTGTCCGGGCGGAAGCAAGGATACCTCGCCGGGGCCTACCTCCGTCTCGGAGCCGTCCGCCATCAGTACGTGCAGGCGTCCGGACACGTGGTACTGGAAGTGAGGCGCCTCGCACCATTCGGTTTTGGCGATCGGCTTCACGTGCTTGGACCACCGCCAGCCCGGCTGCAGGGTGAGACGCCCGACGGTCCCGCCGCCTATGTTGATCAGCTCCAGCTTTCCCTTCTCAAAGGTCCTCGTCTCATCCGGTGATTTCAGGTCTTTCCGCTGGTATTTTGTTGCGACAGCCATTTCGCTTTCCTCTTTCTGTAGCCCTCAAAATCGTCTCTTGTTGGACCACGTTTTAGCCTGGTGCCGGTGCGCGTGGTTCGGTCAGGCGGCTCTTCGCCTGCTGCCTCGTCGCGGTGCAGCAACGTTGCGTACTTGCATGATGTAGTGGACCGGGAACTCCTCTGGCACCGGCCGTGGTAGACCTACCTCCTGCGTGACTCGCGCCAACCTCTCGGCGACAAACCGGTCGAAGTCCTTCCGCGAATCCCAGACGTCCACCACCTTCCAGCCTCCCGCGGTTGGGCCGGCCATGTGGAAGATGCTGCCGCGCGGCCACGTCTCCGGGCCCTCAAATCCCAGAATATCCATTACCTTGTCGTACTGCTCCTTGGTACCACCAGGGAACTCCATCACTAGTGCAATAGCCATTTCGTTTTCCTCTTTCTGCGGCCCCCAGAATCTTCTCTTGTTGGACCACATTTCAGCGTAGCGCCGCCGCGTGACGATGATGTGACTTCTGTCGCCGCGCCGTGAACGTTGGGTGAAGGTCTGGCGGAGGCCTACAAGAGAGCATCGCCGGGGAACAATCTGAGATTGAGACTTAAGCAGGCTCATTTGCCCTTGACAACCGGTACGCGCCCGTTACAATGGCCTCACCGGAAAGGGCTGGCACGGACCCTGCAGGGCTCGGGGGCGGAAGAGCAAGGAGGGGTCAATGCTATTCGCCAACATCTACACCTGGAAGGGGAACTTGAGCGAGGAGGCCAAAAGCGCATCGTCAACCTCTTCACCAAATGGGCGCCACCTGCCGGGGTTGAAATCAAATCCCATTACGTGTTTGGAGACGGCTCGGGGGGCGTCACTATCTCGGAGGTCTCGACCGCCGCTGCGGGGTACGAAGCATGTGTCGCCTGGTCCGCCTTCCAGGATCAGAGGATAGTGGCGCTGGTCGATGTCACGGAAGCTGTCCCTCTCGCAATGAAGGTAGGCGCCTGGCGAGATTCTGTGCGCTAGTCCCGATGGGGTCAGTTAGCCTCGTCACCGAGTCACATGGGGTTGGGCCGCGGTCCGGCCCTTTCCGTTTCCAGGCTACGGCCGTGCCGTTCGGAGAGGCTTACAAGCGGGCGCCGCCGTGCCGCCAACGAACTAGGCGTCGACGACCCGGAAGGGGAGTACGGCCGGTGTCGAGACGAAGCGAGAGCTTAATCCATAGTGAAGGTGGATGGCACCTCGAAGTCTCGAAGATGCTACCCCCGGCCATTGGATTCTTGCTTACATCGGTGCAGTTTGATGCCCGCGAAGGCTCGTATCCACGCCCTCCGGCCGTGGGGCGCGTTGAAAGTGAAAACGGGCTGCATGCGTTTGCCCCAGCCATGCTGTTGCGCTCGCGCTGCTTGGCGGACAGAAGGGCGGCAAGGCTCGCGCCAACCAGCTGACGCTGGACCGGCGGAGAAAAATCGCACGAAATGCAGCGGAGGCTAGGTGGAAGAAAACGCATCATGCCATGAAGCCGACCAGCACTTCGATGTTTGCCCGAATGATATCCTTCTCGATCCTAATCAACCCCCTATTCCGAAGGTAATTGAGGTCGCGACTTATGGTCTTTGGTGTCACGCCATGGTAGAGCTGCGACAGAGGATGTCCCCCTTTGCGAAGTTGTGCGACTGAAACCGAGTTGCCAGCCAGCTGGAGCAGGAAGTGAAACATTCTCTCTCCGGGCCTCGTGCCCATCTTGCCATCAGTTGTCAGGGCTTCTCGGGCGAAATCCCTGAAGGCGATAATCGTCACCTCTGCGAGGATTTCTTGGTGAACCGCTTCCTGCTCTGCCACCAATCCGCGCAATGCGAACTTAATGAATGGGGTTATGTCTCCGTTTGTCCTAAATCGCACCTCATCTAGCAAGGTCTCGTACTCGGCGCGGTTTTGATAGTAGTAGTTTGCCAGAGAGGAGAAACCCCTAGCGTTTATCCCGCCCTGGTAAAGCAAGAAGCTCTCAGGCCGCGTGCGGTGCGCCCATTGCCGTCGCCGAATGGGTGAATGCTAACGAGGTAGAAGTGAGCAGCTATTCGCGGATCGGTGCCTCCCATCCGCGGGGCGGTCCATGATTCAACCATTCGACGAACTCCGCAGTTAAGCGGCGAACCTCGTCACCAGTTTGGGGGGGGGAATAAGTACCGGCGTGGACTGCATGGTTCCTGTATGCCCCAGGCTCGTTGGTTAGGTAATCAATGCCTTGAGTGGTCAGTCGATGTATCGTCCGGATTAAGTCCTCGGTCACGGGATATGCCGGGTCGTTCTGTAATGTCTTCGCGACGAATATCATGACGTCATTAGCATTCCTTGCCTCTTGTTCAGCGCGCTGGCGCGCCTGAGATAGAACGTGTTCTTGGGGCGGAGTGGAGATGATTTGGTCCACTTCCGTTTCGCTCAGCTCAGTTCCCTCGATGCCAGTAGTTCCCCGGACTGCACGCAAGATATTGAGGCTATCGATGTGCCTCTGCACGCCTGGCGGTAGCGGGATTCCGCCGGATCACTTCGGCTAGTGCGCGAACCTTCGCGACGTTAGACACGATCTCGTAATCTTGCGTGTTCAGCCGGCAGTCGAAGTGGACGTCCCATGTTGGCATTTGTCCCTGTCCCCTTTGGTGTCCTCATTAATGTCCGTTACAATGTCCCCTGCCATGTCCTATCTATCCCACGTGTATAATTATAGAAGAATGTCCCGAGAAATGTCTACGGTTGTAGCAAACTTCTTGCCCAAGCGCGACAGACCAGTCCCGGACCCGTCGTGTCATTGACGTGGATGAACGGCGACTTCCTCTCGCGCAGCCATTGCGAGCGATTCTCTCCGACTAGCGCTGAGCATAAATACTGAGCAGCGGTTTGTCAACCGCTGCCCAGAGAAGAAGATCGACGTCGTCTATTCTTGTTTGTTCGATATCTTCTTCGACTATTCTGTTGTGTTTCCGGCCGTTGCCGCTGCGTTCACCGGCAACCGGCTACGCCTTCTAGCTAACCGGACCCTGCTCGACGTACCGCACTCTCCGCGACCGTCGCGGCAGCCCGACACCGACAGCCCCATAAGAGCCATGATGATCACCCGCCGACCAGGTACACGACGATCGCGATCAGGTTCGCCGGCTCAAAAGTGCCGCCGCCTCGGATGATGCGGTTGTCGAAGATGCCCTGGAACGGCTTCACCAGCCAGGCTGACGTTGTAAGGTCCAGCTCACGAACCCGTTCGTCGCCGAAACGTCGAACAGGTTGAACGACAGCCTCAGCAGCAGGGTTAACTCAGCCAGCACGAGCCCCATGCCCGTGTACTCCAGCAGCCGGCCCATCAGCGTCCTCGATAGCGAAGAGCTGTGGATCGTCGCTTCCTCGCTCATCATGGCTTGCGATTGCATCGCAGGCCGCTCGTACGTGGTGACCGTCTCCGGCTGCCTGTAACCTACGTCCTCGACAGGTCGCTCGGGAGCTGGGCCTTCCGGCGGAACGCCCTGAACGGGCGTCCTCTTCTCCTGTACAGGCCTCTCCTGGACAGTTGTTCCTCTTCTTCCAATTCCAAACATTTAACCTTTCCTCCTTTTTTCTCTTCCCTCACCACACTTGCACTTTACACCGTATATATAGTGAAAACGTGAAAAGCACTTCCCCTAGTATGCGAAGTTTGTGACGACTTTCCCGGGCACGGGAGCCGTGAATCGAGGTCGGACGAGTCCCCGCTCATGCTCCGGGCGATCTCCTTCATTCTCGTTGGCTGGCGGTGAGACTGCTCTCGTTGAAGCGGCTTTCCTCCTCATCTTCCTCATGACTCAGCCGGGGGCTTGAGGGGCGGAAGGCTGTTTCTGCCTACTCAGGCACTGTCCTGTCCAGCCGCCCGAAGTGACCGACTGCCTGGTCTAAGTCCCCCCTGCCTGCCGACGTACAGGGTTGGTGCAGGCCTTGTCTATGAGGCATAGGGTCGGTGCAGATCTTGTCTATGAGGCAGATGGTCCACCGAGCTCGCGCCACAGGGAACACTCTTCCAGCGGACGTTGAGACAGGCGTTATCTGCGAGGCATAAGGGTCTGCAGGCCTTGTCTGCGCAGCATAGGCCCGGCACAGATCACGCTTGATTTAGAATTCGTCTGCATTCAAGCGCGTCACCATACCGCTGTCGTTCTTCATGTTCAGCAAGTCCGCCTTTATCACTACGCTTCGGCGCACTCAGACAATCTCCTCCCTTCCGCACGGGCTCGCCCGCCGTTGACACGCAACGCGGCCACAAGTACGCTTGTTCCAACGTGGGCCGGAGGGCAAATGCGAAGGGAGGGCCCCGATGGACCAGCAAGATCTTCCACAGGTCGGGAATCGCGTTTGGGCGATGATCCGCAACGTCAAGGGCAACTGCAGCATGGGTCACAAGGTCGGCGACGAGTTCGAGATCAGCGCTTATAACACGGCCGGCCTTTGCGGCTTCTTCTACCACGACATCTTCCCATACATCGTAATGCTCCAGTTCGACGGCCGCTTTCCCGCTTCGTGGGGCAACCCAGATACCGTCCAGCTCAAGTGCATGGATACCTACAACGAAGTGACGATCGAACTCCGACGCGAGAAGCGGTAGCGAAGTGGCCGAACGCATCCTCTCCGGCAAGCCGCGCGAGGAGGACATCGCCCTTGACACCTCGCTGCGCCCGCACCGCCTCGACGAGTACATCGGGCAGGACAAGGTCAAGGACAACCTGCGCATCGCCATGGCTGCCGCGCAGATGCGCGGCGAACCGCTCGACCACATCCTGCTTTATGGCCCGCCCGGCCTGGGCAAAACTACGCTTTCCTACATCATCGCGGCCGAAATGGGAGTGAGTCTGCGAATCACCTCTGGACCCGCAATCGAGCGGCCTGGTGACCTGGCGGCCATCCTCACCAACCTCCAGCGGGACGACGTTCTCTTCATCGATGAGATTCACCGCCTGGCGCGGGCGATCGAGGAGATCCTGTACCCGGCGATGGAGGACTTCGCCCTCGACCTTGTCCTCGGCAAGGGACCCGGCGCCCGCAGTGTGCGTCTCTCCCTGCCGCGGTTTACCCTCGTCGGCTCTACGACCCGCTATGCTATGCTCAGCCCTCCTCTACGCGACCGCTTCGGCGCCGTCTATCGCCTCGACTTCTATGACACCGACGCCATCGGTGCCATCATCCGGCGTAGCGCCCGTATCCTCGACGTCGATGTCGACGAGGGCGGTGTCAGGCAGATGGCGCAGCGGGCCCGCGGGACGCCGCGCGTGGCGAACCGGCTGCTGCGGCGTGTGCGCGACTATGCGCAGGTGATGGCGGAGGGGCATATCACCGAAGAGGTGGCCGTCGAGGCGCTGGCCCGACTCGAGATCGACGAATTAGGGCTCGACGAAGTCGACCACAAGGTGCTGCAGACGATAATCCACAAGTTTGACGGCGGCCCCGTCGGCCTCGACACGATCGCGGCCTCCATCTCTGAAGAGGCCGACACGATCATGGACGTCTACGAGCCGTACCTGATGCAGATGGGCTTCCTCCAGAGAACGCCGCGTGGCCGGGTGGTGACACGTCGCGCCTACGAGCACCTTGGCCTGCCCCCCAAAGGCCCGCTCCCCTCGTCGCAGACCTCCCTTTGGGACGGCGGGTAGATGGTGTCGAGCAAGATCGAATTTGTGCCACTGACTCCCGACAGATGGGACGACTTCAAGGCGCTCTTCGGCGAATGCGGAGCTTACGAGGGCTGCTGGTGCATGTGGTGGCGGCTGACGCGGCGCGAGTGGATGCGGCAGCGCGGCGAGGCCAACCGTCACGCGATGAAGCGAATTGTCGAGTCCGGCGAGGTGCCAGGCATCATCGCCTACCTGAATGGCAAGCCGGCCGGCTGGTGCTCGGTTGGGCCGAGGGATGTCTTCCCTTCCCTCAACCGCTCGCGGACCCTGCGCCGCATTGATGCTCAGCCCGTCTGGTCGATCGTCTGCTTCTACGTCGATCCCGACTACCGAGGCAGCGGCCTAATGGCAGCCCTTATCGGGGCGGCTCGCGACCACGCTGTCAGCCAAGGTGCGCGCATTGTCGAAGCCTATCCCCGAGAGCCGGAAGGGCTTTCGAAGCCGATGGCCTACTTGGGAGTGGTGCCGGCGTTTGCCAAGGCTGGTTTTGTGGAGGTGGCGCGCCGTTCGGAGCGTCAGCCGGTGATGCGCTGGCAGGCCGCGCTCTAACAGCTACTTCTTCGGTATCCCCGTCATAGCCGTCAGTAGGCCTGAAGAGGCCGTTTCCTGTGCCGCCCGCAGCGCGTTCTTGAAGGCGATCGCATCGGCGCGGCCGTGCGCCACGATGACGACGCCGTTAATGCCGAGCAGCGGCACGCCGCCGTACTCCGCATATTCCAGCCGCCGCCGCATGTCGCGCAGGGCATCGCGCAGGAACAAGCCCGCCAGCCGGTACTGAAGCTTACTTTCCACGACTTTCCGTACCCGCCCGAAGGCGAACTCTAGCAGCGCCTCACTGGCCTTGACCAGGACGTTTCCCGTGAAGCCATCGGTGACCACGACGTCGACGATGCCGGCCGTGATGTCCTTCCCCTCGACGTTGCCGATGAAGTTGAGCGGGCTCTTGCTCAGCTTGTCGTAGACCTCCTGTACTAGGTCATTCCCCTTGCCTTCCTCCTCGCCGATGTTGAGGAGGCCAATCCGCGGTCGCTCCAGCCCGAAGATGCGCTCCATATAGGCCGACCCCATGTAGCCGAACTGGACCATATAGGATGGCTTGCAGACGGTGTTGGCGCCGACATCGAGCAGCAGCACGCCATGCTCCGTCGAAGGGAAGATTGCGCCGATGGCCGGCCGCTCGATTCCCGGCAGTCGCCCCACGTTCAGCAGGGCAGACGCCACGACCGCGCCCGTGTTGCCGGCCGAGACAACGGCCCCGGCCTCGCCGTCCTTCAGCAGACGCATTGCGACGTTTATGGCCGCATCCCGCTTGTGACGCACGGCCTGCGCCGGCGATTCGTCCATCGCTATCGCCTGGCTGGCCTCGACGATGTGCAGTCCAGAGGACTGCGGACCGTTGCGGGCTAGCTCATCCTGGATCAGAGCCCGCGGCCCGACGAGGGCGATCTCCAGGCCGAACTCGCGAGCCGCCCGAACCGCACCGGCAACTGACTCACGCGGGGCCCGATCGCCACCGAGGGCGTCGAGGGCGATGATCATCTTGCCTGCTCCTTAGTCGGCCGGCTCTGGCCGCCGTGGCCCAAGAACTCGTCCCACATCCGCTGCCGCAGGTCGGCGTCGACCAGGACCTCCACTCCCGTCATCGCCATCGCCTTCGCCGCGTCGATGAGGGCCCTATCGCCCTCTTCGGAACCGGCGAAGCGCTCGAATTCGGCTGTGTGAATGTTCACCTCGCGTGGCGCGACTTGTATCGAAGGATGGATCGTGGGCAGAAGGCTGCTGACGTTGCCCATGTCAGTGCTACCCAGCGCGCGCGGCGTCGCCGACTCTCGGACAGAACGCCCCAGCGTCATCAGGTTCTTGCGGAAGGCGTCCGCCAGCGGCCGGTTGGCCCGCAATGGCGCATATTGCACGTCGTCCCAACGATACTCAAGGCGAGCGCCCGTTGCCGTGGCGCCGGCCTCGAAGCAGGAGACGACGCGATGCTTCAGCTCTTCCAGGTACGCCTCGTCCTCGGCGCGCACCAGAAACACGCCTGCCGAGTGATTCGGCACGACGTTAGGCATCTGACCGCCGTCGCTGATCACGCCGTGAATGCGCGCGCTGTCTCGAATGTGCTGGCGAAGGGCGGCGATGGCGCTGTAGGCGATGACCAGGGCGTCGAGGGCGTTGATGCCGGCTTCCGGCCTGCTCGCCGCGTGCGCCTCTCTGCCGAAGTACTCGACGTTGACGGTGGCGCAGGCCAGGGCCCCTGTCAGGGCGGCGTTGCGTGAGCCGGGATGCACCAGCATCGCCGCATCGAGCCCGTCAAAGGCATCGCGGGCCGCCATTATCGCCTTGCCACCGTAGACCTCTTCCGCCGGTGTGCCGATGGCTACGACGCTGCCGCCTGTCTCGCCCAGGACTCGGCCGACAGCAACGGCCGCTCCTATCGAACTCGCGGCGATGAGGTTGTGGCCGCAGGCGTGGCCGAGGCCGCTAAGAGCATCGTATTCGGCGAGGAAGGCGATGCTAGGTCTTTCCGTCCCGCAAGCGGCACGAAAGGCGGTAGGCAGGTCACAGAAAGGGCGTTGGACGCGGAATCCATTGGCCTGCAAATGGTCGCAGAGGGCCGCGCAGGCTTTCTCTTCCTGAAAGCCCAGCTCTGGGTTGTCGTGGATAGTATGGCTGAGGCCGACAAGGGCTTCGCGCTGAGCTTCGACCTCGTCGATGACGCGGGCTTTCAGGTTATCGGTGTCCTGCGACAAATCGACCTCTTCGAGCAGCAGGCTTCATGGGCAAAGGCATTGTAGGTGGCCAAACTTGGGTGGTCAAGCGAACGCATTGTGGCGGCTCCGGCAATGGGGTATGATGAGGTTTAGCAAGGCTTTCGGGAGCTGGGGGAGTCGCCCGGCTGAGAGGGTGGCCGGCCGCCACCGACCGTTTGAACCTGACCTGGGTAATGCCAGCGTAGGGAGCAGCGGATCTGCGGGTTGGAGCGCTACCCGTCCCTTGAGCGGCTGGCGCTTTTTGTTTTGCGGCGAGGCACGCATGAAGATAGTCATGACCATCGCTGGCTCCGATTCCAGCGCGGGCGCTGGGATCCAGGCCGACCTCAAGACCTTCGCCGCGTTCGGCGTCTACGGTACCTCCGTCGTGACCGCCGTGACCGCCCAGGACATGGACGAAGTCTCCTGCGTCGAGACCGTCTCGCCCGAGGTCGTCGCCGCGCAGATCGATGCGGTTGTTTCCGGGATAGGCGCCGACGTTGTGAAGACGGGCATGCTTGCCAGCGGACCCATCATCGACGTCGTCGCCTCAAAGCTTCAGGAGTACGGCCTGACACAACTCGTTCTCGATCCCGTGCTTACAGCATCCGGTGGCCGTCCGCTGCTGGAAGAGGGCGGCCTGGACCTGCTGCGCGAGAAGCTGCTGCCGCTCGCGCTCATCGTCACCCCGAGTGTCGAGGAAGCCGGAGCCCTCGTCGGCCGCCGGCTCGAAGGGCCCGAGGACGTCCGGCAGGCGGCGCACGACTTGGTCGACATGGGGGCGCGGAATGTCGTCATTACCGGCGGCGACGGCACGGGTCCGGCCATCGACCTCTTCTTCGACGGCCAGCAATATCATGAGTTCGCGGCCGCCCGCGTCGACACCGTGAATACGCATGGCACCGGCTGCACCTTCGCCGCGGCCGTCGCGGCTTCGCTGGCGAAGGGGTCTGCGCCGAGGCAGGCCGTAGCGATGGCGAAGGCCTATGTCACCAAGGCGATACAGATGTCGTTTCCGCTGGGTCAGGGACGCGGTGCGCTGCATCATTTCTTTCGCTACTGGCAAGATACGACCGCGTAGCGCGGGCAGCTTGCCCGCCAAATTGGGAGACTCGGCATGTCGAAGGAGACAACAAACGGCGCTCGGACGCAAATGGGTCATGCCCGCGCCGGTATCGTTACCGACCAGATGCGCGCCGTGGCGGAGAAGGAGCGCCTGGAGCCGGAGTTCGTGCGACAGGAAGCCGCAGCGGGTCGTCTGACCATCCCGGCGAACGTCAACCACGCGGGTCTCGACCCCATCGGCATCGGCAGCGCTGCGAGCGTCAAGATAAACGCTAACATCGGCAACTCGGCTCTCTCATCTGACATCGAGGCCGAGCTCTGCAAGCTCCAGGTCTCGATCAACTTCGGTGCCGACACGGTGATGGACCTCTCCTCCGGTGGCGACATCGATGCCATCCGCGAAGCTATCATCAAGGCCAGCCCGCTGCCCGTGGGCACGGTGCCCATCTACCAGGTCGCCGCGGAGCTGGAGCGTCCTGAAGAGATGACCGTCGAGGACCTGCTCGACATGATCGAGCACCAGGCGCAGCAGGGCGTCGACTTCATGACCGTCCACTGCGGACTTCTGCGCGAGCACCTGTCGCTCGCCCGAAAGCGTGTCACCGGCATCGTCAGCCGCGGCGGCGGCCTGCTGGCACAGTGGATGACCCGCCACAACCGGCAGAACCCGCTGTACGAACACTTCGACGACCTCTGCGACATCGCCCGTCGTTATGATGTCACGCTCTCCCTCGGCGACGGCCTCCGCCCGGGCTCTCTCATCGACGCCAGCGACGAAGCCCAGTTCGCCGAGCTGGAGACGCTGGGCAAATTGACGGAGCGCGCCTGGGCGAAGGACGTGCAGGTGATCATCGAAGGCCCCGGCCACATTCCGCTCGACCAGATCGAGATGAATGTTAAGCGGCAGCAAGAGGCCTGCCATGGCGCGCCCTTCTACGTCCTCGGCCCGCTCGTCACCGACGTCGCGCCTGGCTACGACCACATAACTTCGGCCATCGGCGCTACGCTCGCCGCCTATGCGGGCGCCAGCTACCTTTGCTACGTCACTCCCCGTGAACACCTCGGTCTGCCGACGCTCGAGGACGTGCGAACAGGAGTCGTGACCTACAAGATTGCTGCTCACGCTGCCGACGTCGCGCGTGGCCGGAAGGGCGCCCGCGACCGTGATGACGCCATGTCCCGCGCCCGCTACGCCTTCGACTGGGAACGGCAGTTCGCTCTTTCCCTCGATCCCGAGACGGCGCGCCGCATGCATGACGAATCGCTGCCGGAAGGCTATCCAAAGTCAGGCAACTTCTGCTCCATGTGCGGGCCCAAGTTCTGCCCGATGCGCATGAGCCATCAGATGAATGACGCTTCGCCCGCGGAAGAGGACGACTGATGGAGTTCGCCTACCCCAAGTATACGGCGATACTGGCGGCGGCCGCGGTCGTCGTTCGCGACGGCCGCCTGCTGCTGCTCGAGGATCGTTGGGCGCGCTGGGGCTTACCGTCCGGCTTCATCGAGAAGGGCGAGTCAGCGGAGGAGACATTGCGTCGCGAGGTGTCCGAAGAGCTGGGCGTGGAGTGCAAAACTATCGCACCACACAGCGTCGACATCGATTGGGCAGGACCGGAAGGTACGGTCTTCGTCCTCATGCACTTCACGGCTACGCTGGCGAGCGACAACTTCACCCCTAACGAAGAGGTTGTCAGCTTCGCCTGGATGACGCCGGAAGAAATAGCCGGCCGCAACGTGTGGCCCAACGTCCGCCGGCTGGCCGAAAGCTTGGCGGCAGGTTCCGGAACGGCAGCGCGCGGCGCTCCTGGCAGATAGGCGCAAAGATGGAAGATTATCTGGAAATCGCAGGCAAGAAGTTCCGGTCGCGGCTTCTGGTCGGGACCGGCAAGTATCGCACGCCCGAGGAGATGACGGCGGCGCTCGAAGCCTCGGGCGCGGAGATTGTGACTGTTGCCATCCGCCGCCTCGACCTCGACGACCCGACGAAGAAGACCCTCCTCGACGACATCGATTGGACCAAGTACACGCTCCTTCCCAACACGGCGGCCTGCCGTACCGTCGAAGAGGCGCTCTTTACCGCGCGCCTGGGCCGGGAAGTGACGGGCTCCAGCTGGGTCAAATTGGAGGTCGTGCCGGACCCCAAGTATCTCCTTCCTGATCCGGTTGCGACCCTCGAAGCCGCAAAGACGCTCATCGCCGAGGGCTTTGTCGTCTTGCCCTACATCCACGCCGACCCCGTGCTGGCGCGTCACTTGCAGGAAGCCGGCTGCGCGACGGTAATGCCGCTCGGCTCGGCCATCGGTTCCGGTCAGGGTATCCTCACTGCAGAGGAGATCCGTATAATCGTCGAGCAGGCGACCGTGCCCGTGGTCGTCGATGCCGGCCTGGGCGCGCCCTCCGATGCCGCCCTGGCCATGGAACTTGGCGCCGACGCCGTCCTCATGAACACCGCCCTCGCCGAGGCGAGAGACCCGGCTCTGATGGCCGAAGCGCTCCGCAAGGGTGTCGAAGCCGGACGCCAGGCCTACCTCGCCGGACGCATTCCCAAGAAACGCTACGCCGCGGCCAGCAGTCCCCTGGAGGGTGTTGCGGGCCGAGTATCAACCGGAGGTAACGGATGACAACGTTTATTGCCAGCAGGATGGGCCGGCTGCGGCTTCCTAGCCTCTGCCTCGTCAGCGACCGCAAGCTGTGCGGCGACAAGCCCTTGGGGGATGTCGTCTCGCAGGCCATCGACGGCGGCGCCAACGTGATCCAGATCCGTGAAAAGGACCTGTCTGCAGCGGAGCTGTTCACGCTCGGCGTGAAGATGAGGGAAGTGACGAAGAATCGCTCTCTTCTCCTTATCAACGACCGCGTCGACGTCGCGCAGGCATGCGGAGCCGACGGAGTGCAATTGCCCGAGAATGGTCTTCCGACGTCCGTCGCGCGCTGGGTGCTCGGCCGCCATGCCCTCGTGGGCCGCTCCGTCCACAGCGTCGAAGCGGCGAGACAGGCGGAGAGCGACGGCGCTGACATGGTCATTGTCGGGCCCGTCTTCAAGACGGCATCGAAGGCGGATGTCAAGCCGGTCGGAACGGCGCTAATCAAGGAAATAGCCGAATCCGTACCGCTCCCGGTCATCGCAATCGGCGGCATCAAGCCGGAAAACGCTGGCGAGGTCATTCGCGCCGGAGCCGCGGGCGTCGCGGTGATGTCCGCTATCTGCGCAGCGGACGACCCGACGGCTGCCGCGAAAGGGCTTTCGGAAGCGATGGCGGAAGCGTGGCGTGATCGGCTGATGGATCGGGCAAAGGCTGGCGCGTGACAAGCGTCATGGTCAATGGAAAGCAACGGGAGATCGAGGCGGAAGTCGATATTGTTGCCCTCCTCCGGTCGCTACAGATTGACCCCCGCACCGTCGCTGTCGCGCACAACGGCGAAGTCGTTTCCCGCGATCGTTATCCCGAAGTGATCGTACGGGAAGGCGACAGCGTCGAGATCGTCCGCATGGTTGGCGGTGGCTAGCGTTCCCATGACATCGAATCGTTCTCCGGACGTGATCGTCGTTGGCGGCGGCGTCATCGGCTGCGCCATCGCCTGCTACCTTGTACGCGAAGGCCTGCGCGTCGAGGTCGTCGAACGCGGCGAGCTCGGCGGCGAAGCATCGGGCGCTGCGGCCGGCATGCTCGCGCCGCTGTCCGAGGTCGAGGACGTCGGCCCTTTTCAGCAACTCTGCCTGGAAAGCCTGCGGATGTTCCCCTCCCTCGTGGCCGAACTGCGCGAGGAGACCGGAATCGACGTTGAATACCTTCCCTCCGGCATCCTCCGCGTCGCCCTGAATGGCGCTGAAGAGCACTCGCTTCGCCGCATCTGCGAAACCACCGATTGCCTCCCGCTGCAATGGCTCTCGCCCGATGCCGTCCATTGTCTTGAGCCGGGCCTGTCGGCGGCCATCAAGGGCGCCGCCTTCTCGCCGGATGAGCATCAGGTGAACGCCGACCGTTTGACGCAGGCATTCGCGCGGGCGGCTGGGAAGAATGGAGCAAGTTTTCGTCGTCACCTGGCCGTAACCCGCCTGCTAACCGAGAACGGACGCGTAGTTGGGGTGCGGACGGCGGAGGCGGATTTCGTGGCCGGACACGTCGTCCTCGCTGCCGGCCCCTGGACACGGCGGCTCGCCGCGTCGCTCGGCGTCGACCTGCCGGTGTTTCCCGTTCGCGGCCAGATGATGGCGTTGCCCTCCAAGCCGGCCCTGCGGCACATAATCTGGGGAAGCGACGGCTATCTGGTGCCTAAAGCGAACGGTCTGGTTTTCGTCGGAGCGACGGTAGAGAAGGCAGGCTTTCGCCGTCGCACGACCGCAGCCGGCCTCCGGAGCTTGTCGAAGATGGCTTCGATGCTCGCGCCGCGCGCGTCCGCCTTCGCGCCCGTCGATAGCTGGGCCGGCCTGCGCCCAGGCTCCGCCGACGGCCTGCCGCTGCTGGGCCCGCTACCCGGGTGGGAAGGCGTGAGCGTGGCGACCGGACACCATCGCAACGGCATCCTGCTCTCGCCGATCACAGGCCACCTCGTAGCCCGCTCCTTAATCGACGCCTCTCCCAACGAAGCGCTGGCCCCATTCTCTTCCGCCCGCTTCCTCAGAGAAAAATGTAGGGGAGGACTGAAGTCCTCCCGCTCCGAACTTTATTTCCCTCAAGACTAAACGAGCTATTTGTCGACGACAAAATCAGAAGGGGCTCGGCTTGCTGTCGGCAGGCTTAGGGTCGTTTCAACCCTCAGAATCGAACTAAATTCAACTGAAGCCTTACGCCTTGAACGCCGAAGCGATGCGTCGCGCCGCTGCTTCCACGTCGTCAGCCAGACAGACGGCGCTGATGACAGCTACCGCATCCGCGCCGGCCGCGATGACCTCTCGAACGTTCCCTTCCTCGATTCCGCCTATCGCCACAACCGGCACCTTCACCGCCGCCTTCACCTCCCGCAGGCGCCCCAGGCTGGCCGGTCGCGTCACCTCCTTCGTCTTCGTCGGGAAGATGGCGCCGACGGCGACATAGTCGGCACCGTCACGCTCAGCTTGGCGCGCCTCCTCAACAGTGTTCGAGGAAACGCCAAGCAAGAATCCGTCGGCAACCCACGGACGCACCAACGAAGCCGGCAGGTCCTTCTGACCCAGGTGCGCGCCGTCGGCGGATAGGGCGAGCCCCAGGTCGACGTGGTCATTCACGATGAATAGGGCGTGGCAGCCGCGGCATAGGTCCCGGACGGCTTGGGCCTGCGCTATCTGCTCGCCTTTATCGCGGAGCTTGTCTCGCCACTGGATGACTTGCGCGCCGCCGGCGAGGGCCAGTCGCGCAATCTCGACGGGGTCGCGGCCGCGCGTCCGCTGGGGATCGACGATGACGTAGAGGCCGTGAACGTCGCTCCCTAAGGCCACTGGAGCTGTCCGTCCTTGTAGATCGCGTTAAGCGCTTCGTCGCTGAAAGCTGTGTTGGCATCGACGGGCTTGGAAATGCCGCCGAACTCCTCCAGCGAAGCCTCAAGCGCCTGCCACTGGTCCGCCGTCTGCCAGCCGAGGCCGTTCTCTCGCGTCACGTCTGATTCCGCCGCCGCCAGCTCTGTGTCCAGCATGAAACGCTGATGATCCCGGTCGGCGCCTGTCGCGTAGTTCAGTACAATGTCTATCGCAGCGTCGCGGTTGTCCCGCGCCCACTCGATGCCGTGCAGCACCGCCTTCAGGAAGCGCTGAACGATCTCCGGATGCTGCGTTGCGTAATCCTGAGTCGTGATGTAGGTCAAGCCGAGCGTCGGCATCCCGTAATCCGCCGCACTGAACACTTTCACTTCCTGCCCAAGCTGTCGACTGATAATGTCAGGCTCGTTCGACAGGAAGACTGGATAAACGTCGACCTTGCCTTCAACCAGCAGCTGCGGCGGCTCGTAGCCGATGTTCTGAGCGTTCACGTCGTCGAGCGTCATGCCGCGCGATTTGAGGATTGCCAGCAAGTCAGGCGGTACAGTGCTTCTGTAGCCGACAGTCTTCCCCCGCCAGTCCGCCGGGTCGTCGAGGCCGGCGCCCGCCAGCGTTACCCATCCCTGCTGTCCCGTCTGGCCGATGAGGGCAACGGAAACCAGCGGTACCCCTGGGTCAGCGATGCGTTGAAGGACGTTTGCGGCGTCGGCGGTCGTGAACTGCACCTGCCCGGCAAGAAGCAACTGGATATGCTGGCTGCCGCCGGACGAGTGCTGGATGTCTACGTCTAGACCCTCCTGGGCGAAGAACCCCTCCTCCTTCGCCACGTAGGCCCCGACGAACGGCAGGTTCGCCTGAGGCTGATACCCGGCCATGAAGGTGATCTTGACGGGCGTCATCGTCGGTGATGCGGTCTCCGGGATGGCCGCCTTCTCTTTGCCGCCACACGCCGCTAGCACGCCGACAAGAAAGATGCATCCCGCCAAAAGAAGCCGTTTCATTCGAAGCCCCCTACGTCTCGATTGCCGACTCGTGCCAGGACAGTAGCCGTCGCTCCGCCAGCGCCACAATGAGATAGAGCGCTATGCCCATCACGGCCAGCGAAACGATGGCCGCGAACGCCGTTGGCATATCGACGTTGCTGTTCGACACCTGGATCACCCGTCCCAGGCCCTCGTCGCCGCTGAACCACTCCGCAACCACGGCGCCGATGACGCTCAACGGGATCGCCACCTTGAACGCGGCGAAGAGGTAGGGCAGCGAACTGGGTAGTCGCAGCTTGATCAGGATGTCCCACGGCGACGCCGCCAGCGATTGCAGGTATTGCAGCGCCCACGGGTCCACGGATCGCAGGCCGATGACAGCGTTCACCATCACCGGGAAGAAGACCATGAGCGCGATGATGAACAGCTTCGGCGCCAGGCCAAACCCGAACCAAACGGCCAGCAGCGGCGCGATCGCGACTATCGGTGTCACCTTCACCATGATCGCCAGCGGGAAGAGGCCGCGTTCCAGGAAACGGGAGTGGGCCATCGCCACCGCAAGGAGAATCGCCACTGTCGAACCAACAGCGAAGCCCGCCAGGGCGCCGTAGAGGGTGATACCGCCCTGTCGCGCAAAGAACCCCGGATCCTCTGCCAAGCGCTGAAATATGGTTGATGGCGCCGGCACAAGGTATTCCGGTACGCCCCGCAGCCTTACCCATGCCTCCCAGATCCCGACCGCGACAACGAGTGCCACGACCGGCGGCGCGAAGCTTTGCACGAAAGACGCGAGCGACAACCGGAGCGGCTTCGACGCCTCAACCTCGCGCTGGCCCGCGTTCAGCCGGCCCTCTTCGATCAACGGCCGTTCCATCAGTCGCTCCTCAGCAGTGAGCGAAGCTCTGCCGCGTAGTGCCGGAACTCGTCAGTTGCCTCAGTCGCCTCGGTTCTCGGACGCGGCAGGTCAACCTCGACCATCGCCTTCACCCGACCTGGCGACGGCGTCATGACGGCGACCCGATCGGCCAGCAGCACGGCCTCGGCGATGCTGTGCGTCACGAACACAACAGTCTTGCGACGTCCGCCGTTGGTCAGCGGCGACTGCCAGATCCGCAGCAACTCGTATCGCATGGTCTCGCGCGTTATCTCGTCGAGGGCGCCGAACGGCTCGTCCATAAGCAGTAGCGTCGGGTCGAAGACGAGCGTGCGCGCCAGGGCGACGCGCTGCTGCATGCCGCCGGAGAGCTGGCGCGGATAGTAGTCGCGGAACTCCTGCAGCCGCATTAGCTCCAGCAGACGCTCCGGACGCAGGTGCGCTTCCGGATGGTTGTGCCGGTTCACCTCCAGCGGTAGCCGGACGTTTTGGAGGACGGTCCGCCAGGGCAGGAGCGAGGCATCCTGGAACACATAGCCGACTTGCTTGGCGCGGGCCGCCGTGGCCGGTGTGTCGCCTCCAATGCGCACTTCGCCGCTTGTGGATGCGAGAAGCCCTCCGATAGTGCGAAGCAGCGTCGTCTTGCCGCAGCCGCTTGGCCCGATGACGGCCAGGAACTCGCCGGCAACGATGCTGAGGGAGACGTCGGCGAGCGCCGCGAGCGAGCGTCCGTTGTTGCGGAAGACCTTCGTGAGTCCCTGGACCTCGACCTGCGGCAGCAATCCGTTACCCATCAGTGCCTCTCTCGGGGGGAAAGCAGTTCGACGAAGAAGGTCGCCGGCGCGTCCGGCAGTTCCATTCTATGCTCGCGCCCCTCCCCTGACAACGCCTTGTCCTTGACAGCGTGTGCTTCCCCCTGATACGTATTACTTGAAGCCATGATCGCTCTGATCGGCGGCACAGGTCCCGAGGGCAAGGGGCTGGCGCTGCGGTTCGCCGCTGCCGGCGAGATCGTCATGATCGGCTCCCGCTACCGCGAGCGCGCCCTCGCTGCCGCCGAAGAAGTCCGCCGTCGTGTCCCCGACGCCTGGGTCCGCGGCGCGCTCAACCGTCGTGCTGCCCGTGAAGCCGATATTATCGTCGTCACCGTTCCCTTCGAAGGCCACGTTCGCACCCTGGAAATGCTGCGCAAATACGCCGCTGGCAAGATGGTAATCGACACCGTTGTGCCGCTGGCTTTCCGCAAGGGCCGGATCGATGTCATCCCAATCGAAGAAGGCTCCGCTGCCGAGCAGGCCCAGCGCATGCTGCCCGACTCGCGGGTGATCGCTGCCTTCCACAACCTGCCCGCCGGCGAGCTCGCCGACCTCGACAAGCCGCTCGACGCTGACGTGATCGTTTGCGGAGACAACGTCGCCGCCCGCACCGCGACGATGGCGCTCGTCAACCGCATCCCGGGCCTGCGCGCCGTCAACGGCGACGGCCTGGCCAGCGCCCATCACCTTGAAGAGATAACTGCTCTCCTGCTCACCCTCAATCGAGCCTACCGCCGGCAGACCAGCATCAAGATTACGGGAATCTGATGACACCGCCTGAAGTGCGCATCATCGGTGTGACGGGTCTGCCTGAGATCGCGCCCGGTGACGATGTCACGGTACTCATCGCGAAGGCCGCGGCCGCGCAGGGTACGCCGCTGCTGAAAGGCGACGTCGTGGTCGTGACGCAGAAAGTCGTCTCGAAAGCGGAGGGCCGGCTCATCGAGCTGCGCGCCGTCGAACCCTCCCCTTTGGCGCTAGAGTTCGCGGAACACTGGGGCAAGGACGCTCGCCAGGTCGAAGTCGTGCTTCGTGAGTCGAGCCGCATCGTGCGAATGGACCGGGGCGTCCTGATCGTCGAGACGAAGCAGGGCTTTGTTTGCGCCAACGCCGGCGTCGACGCCTCGAACACGGGACGCCCGGGTTTCGTCACGCTTCTGCCGGAGGACCCTGATGCGTCCGCGCAACGGATTCGCCTTGGCCTCGAAAAGCAGGTAGGCGTAAGCATCCCGGTCATCATCTCCGACAGCTTCGGCCGTCCCTGGCGCGAGGGGATCGACCAGGTAGCCCTTGGCGTCGCGGGCCTGTTGCCATTGCGGGATTACTCCGGGCTGACTGATCCGGACGGCTACGAGTTGCGGGTCACGCAGGTGGCCCTCGCCGATGAGATAGCGGCGGCGGCGGAGCTTGTGATGGGTAAGCTCGATCGCGTGCCGGTGGCGATCGTCAGAGGATACCTCGTTCCGTCCGGCGCCGGCAGCGGCCGTCAGCTCTTGCGCGAGCCGGGAAAGGACCTCTTCCGCTAGGAACGCAACTCGATTGGACGAAGAATCCCCTCATACAACGGATGATCTGAAGACAGAGCCTTCGCCCGTTCCGGGCGTCAGCCGCAACGTCTTCGTGCTCGGCCTCGTTAGCCTCGCCACCGACGTCGCCAGCGAGATGCTCTACCCGCTGATACCTATCTTCCTGACAGTGACGCTCGGCGCCTCCGTGGCCCTTCTTGGCGTCATCGAGGGGATTGCTGAAGGCACGGCAAGCCTCATGCGTGTCGCCTCCGGCTGGTACTCCGACCGGCTATCACGTCGAACGCCGCTGGTGGCCGCCGGCTACGGGCTCTCCGCCTTCGGCAAGGTGCTGCTGGCTACCGCTTTCCACTGGCCGCAAGTCCTGGTCGCGCGCACCGCGGACCGGTTTGGCAAGGGGGTGCGCGAGGCGCCGCGCGATGCCCTCATCGCCGACTCGTCGCTGTCGGAGGTATACGGACGCTCGTTCGGCTATCACCGCGCGGCGGACACAACGGGCGCTGTCATCGGGCCGCTGATCGGCCTGGTGATATTGCAGATCGTCGGGCAGAACCACCTGCGACCGGTCTTGCTGGCCGCGACAGTCCCCGGCGTGCTGAGCGTCGGCCTGCTGGCATTCGTGAAGGAGCGACGCCGCCAGCCGGAGCCGGAGAAGGACGTCGCCACCGCCGTCAAGGGTATCGATCTCTCCGGCGCAAGCCCGGTCTTCTGGATGTTCATCACCATTAGCCTGCTGTTCGCCCTTGGCAATTCGAGCGATACCTTCCTCATCCTGCGCGCGAAGGACCTGGGCCTGAGCCTATCCATCGTCATCCTCATGTACGTCCTCTACAACACCAGCTACAGCCTGCTTTCCTACCCGGCGGGCATCGTCGCGGACCGGATTGGCAAGCGACGGCTGGTGACCGGCGGCTTCTTCGTCTATGGGCTCGTCTACATGGGTTTCGCGCTGGTAGGAGCGGGAAGCGCTGTCTGGCCGCTGTTCCTCACGTACGGCGTCTACATGGCCTTCACCGACGGACAGGCCCGTGCCATGGTGGCTGAGTTCGCGCCGGAGGAGCGTCGCGGGACGTTCCTGGGTCTGTATCACACGGGCATCGGCGTGATGGCGGTAGCGGCGAGCGTCATCGCGGGCGTCCTGTGGGACGTCATTGGCAAGCCGGCGCCCTTCTGGCTCGGCGCCTCGACGGGGTTCGCGGCCGCGGCGCTCATGCTGGCCCTCCCTCGAACTGCCGCCAGCCCGGAAGCAACGTAAAGCGAAGAACGGATCCGAGTCTGGAAAGCGACGTTACGAGCAGTAGCGGTGTTCGCTGCCGCTTCTGGTAGCGAAGGCTCTTTGTCCCACGTCCCGCCCTAGCGCTGTCCTGATCCAAGCCCAAGAAGGTGCTCCCTTATTAGGAAGCCGAGGCCTTGGGCCTCGGCATCTGTGGGACGCACTTCGTGCGCCCAGCGCGTCCGCCTTCGGCGGACGCACAGATCGCCTGCCTCCAAGCTTCGTTTCCCCCGGACTTCACGGCTCGCGCAGCACCGCTCCCGTGCTCGCGCTGGTCACCAGCGACACATACCGACGTAGCCACCGGCTCGGCAGATCGCGCTCCGGCGGTCTCGCCTGCGCCAATCGACGCTCTATCTCCGCGTCGGACAGGTCCACGTCCAGGCGATGCCCCGGAATATCGATGCTGATGGCGTCGCCGTCCCGCAGCGCCGCAATGGGCCCGCCTGTTGCCGCTTCCGGCGAGATGTGGCCGATGCAGCAGCCGCGGCTCCCGCCCGAGAACCGGCCGTCGGTAATCAGCGCCACCGTATCGCCCAGGCCGCTGCCGGCGATGTTTGCCGTCGGCGCCAGCATCTCCTGCATCCCCGGCCCGCCCTTCGGCCCTTCGTAGCGAATGACGACCACCTCGCCGGCCTTCACCTCGCCGCGCAGCACTGCCGAAGCCGCCTCCTCCTGCGATTCGAAGACGCGCGCTGGCCCGTTGAACACGAGCATCGACGGCTCGACGGCGCCAGACTTCACGACCGCCCCTTCCGGTGCTAGGTTCCCGAACAGCACCGCCAGTCCCCCCGTCTCGCTGAAGGGACGCTCCAGTGGCCGGATGACGTCCTGGTCGCGTATCTTCGCCCCGGCGATGTTCTCACCAAGCGGCTTCAGCGTCACGGTCTTCAGGCTGAGGTCGAGGAGGCCCGGCTTGCGGCTGATCTCCTTCAGGATGGCGCTCACCCCGCCGGCGCGGTCGACGTCCTCCAGATGGACGTCGTTCGCCGGTGCGATCTTGCAGATGTGAGGGACGCGACCGGCTATTTCATTGATCCGTTCGAGCGGATAGTCGATGTCGCCCTCGTGAGCCAGCGCCAGCGCGTGGAGGACGGTGTTCGTCGAACCCCCCATCGCCATGTCCAGCGCGAAGGCGTTGTCGAGCGACTGCGGCGTGACGAGCTGCCTTGGCGTCAGGTTCGCCTCCAGCAGCTTCATGACCTGATGCGCTGCTTGCCGGTATAGCTCGTTCCGTTCACCGCTGTCCGCCAGGATCGTCCCGTTACCCGGCAGCGAAAGGCCAATCGCCTCCGTCAGGCAGTTCATAGAGTTAGCGGTAAACATGCCCGCACAGGCGCCGCAGCCCGGACAGCCCCAGACCTCCAGGTCGCGCAACTGCTGCGCGTCGATACGGCCGGCGCTGAACGCTCCCACGCCTTCAAAGACGTTGATGAGGTCGGCAGCGCGTCCGTCAGGCAGGCGCCCGGTGCGCATCGGCCCGCCGCTTACGAAAATCGTCGGTATGTCGAGGCGCATCGCGGCCATGAGCATGCCGGGGACTATCTTGTCGCAGTTTGGGATGCAGATCATCGCGTCGAAGCAGTGGGCGGCGACCATCGTCTCAACGCAGTCCGCGATAAGCTCGCGGCTGGGCAGCGAATACTTCATGCCGAAGTGCCCCATTACGATCCCATCGTCGACGGCGATCGTGTTGAACTCGAAGGGCACGCCGCCGGCCGCGCGCACGGCCTCCTTGACCACCCGTCCGACTTCCTGGAGGTGGACATGGCCAGGGACGATGTCCGTGTACGAGTTGGCGATGGCGATGAACGGCTTATCGAAGTCGGCCTCGGAACGGATAACGCCGGTAGCGCGCAGAAGGGCACGATGGGGCGCGCGCTCGAACCCCTTCTTGATCTGATCGGAACGCATGGCTGGGCCTTTCCAGTTGGAAGTCAGGTTCGGGAAGGATCGTAAGGTATAACGGCCGCGTTGACAAGCGAAGATGCCTGAAGCCTTGCTTTCTCACCCAGTTTCCTCTGTTCGAGTGGCGCAAACAGCCGATGATTGAATTAGGGCATCGTGGCGGACACGAGCGCCCCCGGTTGCCATCACTCTCTTGCTATGTTGGAAGACGCCGCTGTACGACAGGCCTCGACGCTGGATGCCGTAGAGATCATCACGATCGGATACGCTGTCAGGGGGAATTGCCGCGGTTTGGGGGTGCATCTGCGTCTTGTCGATCTCCTCAACAACCCCGAGGTAACCCATCTACAGCTCTCGAACGTCAGAGTCCGAGAGCTCCCGACCTCTGCCGAGATCATCGTAGCTCCAGGCCCGATGTTCATGGACAAGCAGTCCGTCATTCTGGGACGTTCGTTGGCTTCGCCCGAGGAAGAGGCACAGCGGAGCGAGGCGCATCGCTTCGACTATGTGCAGAAGCAGAAGCTGCCGATGGTCGTGTTCGCGCCGCCCTACCGCATCGTCGGCAACATCTACATGATCAAGGAAGCGGAGCACACTATCGCCCTGCCCAAGCTGTTCGATGGCTTCCTGGCGATGACAGAGGTCCGCATCTTTTGCGAGGGCGTAGCTGGAGCGAAGTGGGAAGATGATTTCGTGGTCGTGAACGGCCGGAGCATGAACATGGTGCTGGCGGAACGGGCGCGACAGGAGACGTCGCTTCCCTCGGTCGCCTGAGCGCGTCTAAAGCTTCATCACCAACAGTTCCCGCTCCATCTCCTGGCCGGCAAGCCTCACGAACACGTTGATAACGCGTACCCTCATCGGTTTCCCGCTGTCGATGACTATCTCGTCTTGCCTTTCGAAGCGGTAGTCACTCTCAATGGTCGTGATTAGCCTGTCCTTGCGGCTGGTGAACGGGTCGACCTCGTAGATCTCCGTCTTCACGCTCTCCTCCGATTAACGTTCAGTGTCGATATTTGTTCCAGTATAGAGGCTTAAAGTCCTGCGATCACCCGTGGTGAGGCAGCGGAATTCGAAGGTGACTTATGGGCAATGCTTTGCGTACCGGAACCTGTGATAGTATTTGCTCGTGGCACGAACAAAAGAAGCCGGGCCCCGAATGAAAGGGACCGGCATCCGCTATGTCCTTCGCCCAATGACTCTGGCGGACGTCCCGCAGGTCATGGACATCGAGCGCGAATCGTTTCCCTCGATGTGGCCGCAGACGGCGTATAGCCACGAGCTGAAGAACCGGCTGGCGCGCTATCTCGTGCTCGTCGAAGAGGGCCGGGACGGCGAGAAGGACGCGCGCGAACTGGCCCGCTCCAGACCCTCGGTCCGCAGAGTGATGCGCCGGCTGTTTGGCAGGAACGACGATGCGCCGCCCACCCACCGCCTGATAATCGGTGTTGTCGGCATCTGGCTGATGGTTGACCAGGCGCACGTCGTGACGATAGCGGTGCGCGAGGCGTTTCGGCGTCAGGGCGCGGGCGCGTACCTGCTGCTCGCGGCCATGGAGGTTGGTTTCGCCGAGGAGATGGAGTCGGTGACGCTCGAGTACCGCCGCGACAACAGCCCTGCCCGCGCCCTCTACGACAAGTTCGGATTTCTCCCTGTCGGCGTTCGGCCCCACTACTACACCGATACAAACGAGGACGCCGTCATAATGACGACGCCGCCTCTGAAGTCAAAGTCGTACCGCGAGAAGTACGAACGGCTGAAGCAGGAGTTGGTGATGCGTTGGGGCGAGCAGTACGCGCTGCCGGGGCCATTCTAGGGTCGATTCTGGCCAGGAGCGCATTTCCAACCCTTCGGCCTTAAGAGCGATCTCTATCCCCGCCGCCCAGCCCCTTGAGGACCCATTCGTCGCGATTGCGGATGTCGCGATCGAACAGGAGGCGGTTGAGCAGTACGTCGCGTCGCGGAACGCCCTCGGCCCGGACGCCCGGATTCCCCAGCAACCGCTTCGTGAAGATGACTAGCGCCATGCAAAGGCAGCCCAGCGCTATCGGCCCCGGGCCGTCGACGATGACGGACGATACGGGCGCTGCCGCAATGGCCAGCCCGACGCCTAACGGCACCTGCTTGGCGAATACGCCCGCCATCGAAATGACGCTGAAGACGCCTAACGTAATCGGAGTCAGATAGAGCATGAAGCCCAGGGAGGTCGCGATCCCGCGTCCGCCGGCGAAGCGGAGGTAGACCGACCAGCAGGCTCCCACGAGCGCCGCGACGCCGGCTGCTACCTGCACGCTCAGGCTCTGGTCGACCAGTTTCGCCAGGCCGATACCCGCCATGGCGAGCGCGATCTGCGCGATCCCCACTGGCACTACGGCCCAGCGCGCGACCGACTGGTAGACGTTTGACGCGCCAATGTTCGCGCTTCCATAGCGGCGTATGTCGATGCCCTTCAGGCGTCCGGCGAGATAGGCGATGGGTATGGCGCCGATGAAATAGCCGGCCGCGACAACGCCAATCGCGACGCCCGTGTCTCCGGCCATCCGCTTATCCGCTCTTCATCCAGCGGCCGCCTTGCAGGCGAGAGCCGCGACGATGACCCGTGCGGCCTGCTCGTAGTCAAGGTGGCCGGTGTTGACCATGATGTCGTAAAGGTCCGGATCGGCAGGATTGACCTTGAAGTACTTGTGGTGGAAGTCGACCCGTCCGCGGTCGCTTTCCTCCAGGCGGCTTTTCGCCTTCTCTGGAAGCGTGCTGTCGCGTTCGGCGATGCGCTGGACGCGCAGGGGGAAAGACGCCGTGACGCAAACGTTCAGCGTGTCCGGGCGGTCGCGCAGAATGACTTGACTGCCCCGTCCTACGATCACGACGTGGCCCTTCAGAGCGAGGCCGTTCATAACCGTCATGATCGCTTCTTTGTAGCGGGCGTCTGTGAGCGCCTCGCGTTCTCCCGCCGGAAGAGAAGCAGCCTCCCCATAGCTCGCGGCCATAAGCGCCTCCAGACCACCCGTCGCCGCAAGCGGATCGGCGGCTCCTGCCACGGCTGAGCGCTCAAGAAAGTCCTGGAAGAAAGATGCCAACCGCTCCCGGACCTTCCGCGGTGGCGAGCCGTCGTCGCGCCCCGCAATATCTCGTTCCTCGACGCCGAGTGCCCGTGCCGCCTCGGTCAGAATCTGCCGGTCCACGTAATCGAAGCCAAGCTGTTGGGCCACGATTCGCCCGATTTCCGTGGCGCCGGCGCCTGTGTTGCCGCTGATCGTGACTATCGACATCTCGCGGCTCCTTTCGGCCCCTATTTTAGAGCGAGCGCGCCAAGATTACCACTCGATTGACACCTCCTGCAAAGGCCGTATCATTCGGGGAAGCGGGCGCACAAATTGAAGGAGCGAGAGGCATGTCGAAGGTGCTGTACGAGAAGCGGGGCCACGTTGCCTATATAACGATAGACCGGCCGGAGGTCATGAATTGCGTTGACCCGGAGACCGCATCGGAACTCGCGGCCGCCTGGCGGGACTTCCGTGACGATGACGCCTCGTTCGTTGCCGTTATCACCGGCGCTGGCCATCAGGCCTTTTGCGCCGGCTTCGACCTCACAGCCATCAGCCCCGCGAATCTGCCGCAGACTCCGAAAGACGTCCGCCGCTTCATCGATGAGCACCCCGGCTTCATGGGCTACACCCGCAAGAACGACATCTACAAACCGATCATCGCTGCCGTCAATGGTTACTGCTTCGCGGGCGGCCTGGAGATCGCCCTTTGCGCCGACCTCCGCCTCGCCGCAGAGCATGCCGAGTTCGGAGTGCTGAACCGTCGCTGGAACGTCGGACTGGGCGACGGCGGGACGCAGCGCCTGCCGCGGATCGTCGGCTTGGGCCGCGCGATGGAGCTAATCGTGACCGGCAAACGGATCGACGCTCAGGAAGCCTACCGCATAGGGCTGGTTAACGAGGTCGTGCCGGCAGGCGAGCTGATGTCCCGAGCGATGGTGCTAGCCGAAGGGATCTGTCAGTTTCCGCAAGGCGCCATCCGGACCGACAAGGAAGCTGTCATGCGCGGTCTAGGCCGGCCGCTGGAAGAGGGTCTTCGCATCGAAGGAGAAGCGTTCAGTCGTCTCTTCTCCCAGCCCGACTTCTACGAGGGCCCGCGCGCCTTCTCAGAGAAGCGCAAGCCGAGGTTCAAGCAGGAAAGCTGACCTACCCGCTCGCATTGATCTCTAGCTGGCTCAATCGCCGCACGGCGAACGTGATCGCCAGCACGCCCACGATGGCCATCAGCACAAGCGCAGGGCCGCCGCCAAGCTTTGCCTGGAATGTCCGCTGACTCACGTTCGCAATCAGGTCCGCCACGCCCAACGTATATTGCCGGACACTGAAGATCCGCGTCCCCGTGAAGAGCCCCGTGACCACCCCTTCCCACAGGAACACGTAGATGAGCCCGACAACCAGCGCGTGGCGGGTCGAGATGCTCAGCGCCATGAAGACGCAGCAGTACACAAGCGAGCCGAGCGCTATCGCTATCGCGAAACCGACCAAGAGCGAAGAACCGCCGCCTAAGGCAATGGCTGCCGAAGCCACTTCGGACACCAGGAGCAGGAAGGCCGTGGGCACCCATGTTGCCGCAAGCTTTGCCAGGACGATGTCCAGTCGGCGCAAGGGTTTCGCTAGCAGGTAGACAATCGTCCCGTCCTCGATCTCCATCCCCATCGCCGTCGTGCCGCTCACCAGCGTCAGCAGCGGCAGCAACGTTGTGACGATGAGGCCGTTAAGGAGCACGTTCGCGACCCATTTCTGATGATCCACGTCCGGGTTCCCAATGCGGAAGATAACGGCCGCGAGCACCGGTAGGGCAGCAAAGAGCGCCATTAGCACCATGCGCCGCTTGCCGACGAGTTGCCTCAGGCTCAGCACGAGTATTGCCGTGTTCATCGACCCACCAGGTAGGAAAAAACGCTCTCCAGCGAACGGTCCGCCGGAACAAGCTCGAACAGCGTCACGCCGTGCTCGCAAGCAACGCGCGGCAACGTGGACGCAAACACACCGAAGTCGGACGTCCGCACGCTCAGATTGTCGTCCGCCAGATCTACTCCAAGGACGCACGCCTCGCCGAGCAGCGCGGATGCAAGACGGCGGTTGTCGCTGGAGCGCAGGGCGAAGGTGTGAGGATGGTCTGTCATCAGGCGGCGGATCTCGTGAAAGTCGCCGGATGCCGCCAGGCGGCCCGAGACGATCACCAGCACCTTGTCGCTCAGTCGCTCCACTTCCTCGAGAATGTGCGAGGAAAAGACAATCGTTCTTCCCTCGGCGGCCATCACGCGCAAGAGCGCCGTCATCCGCAGACGTTGCGCCGGGTCCGCGCCGTTGAACGGCTCATCGAGCAGGAGGATCGATGGCTGGTGTACCAGCGCTGCCCCGAGCTTGATGCGTTGCTTCATGCCCTTGGAGTAGCCGCCGGTCTTTCGATTCTGCGCTTCCTCCATTTCGACCAGATGGATCGCTGCCCGCGCTGCCTTCGGCGGATCGGCGAGTCCGTGCAGTCGCGCGCTTAAGAGCACGAACTCGTAACCCGTAAGGAACGGGTATACCGCCTCTCGTTCCGGGACTAGGCCTATCTGGCGGTACATCTCGCGGTTCTGCCACGAGGCCTCCCCCAGCACCTCAACGTTGCCGCGCGAAGGCCGCAGGAAGCCTGAGATCATGTGGAGGATCGTCGACTTCCCGGCGCCGTTCGGTCCCAGCAGGCCCGTAATACCCGGCCCAACAGAAAAGGAGATGTCGTTGACGGCAACCACGTTCCCGTACCAGCGCGAGGCACCGGCGAGACGTATTGTCGCCCTGTCCTGAATCACGTCTGACTTCTCAGCGCTGGGAAGAGCGGTCATAGATTGAGCTTTCGGTAGCGACGGTAGGTTACAGCCAGGGCCACAATCACGATCACGCAGGCAGCGATCGCGTAGACAAAGAGAGGCGCGGCCGAGAGAGCAATGTCCCCTTCGACGTTCGATCCGCTTGCGGGCGCCACGGGCGTGACGCCGAAGAACCAGAAGGTTGCGCCTCTGAACACGTGGAAGACGCTGAATACCAGCAAATAACCAACCGAGCCGCCGCCTACCGCCGAAATGAGGATCGACCCGAGGACCCACGGAATGGCGATGGACGCGATGACCCCGCCGGACGCGATCTGCCAGCGTGACGTCTGGGACGCGATCGCCAGCGAGAGACCCGCCAGCACGAGCGAAATCAGGACGCCGCTAGCGACGATGGGGGCAACCTCGTGCCAGTTATCGCGAACGTAGCCGAGAGAATCGTTGTTCGCCATGGAGTTCCCGATGAACGTGACGACCTGCGGCACCAGCGCGATTATCAGCAGCCCTGAAGTCAGGGCCGCCATCTTCGCCAGCACGTAGTCGCCGCGCAGCAGCGGCCGCGAAAAATACAGGGACAGGGTGTTGTTCTTGAGGTCGCGTCCCAGCAGCTCGGGTCCAACGGCTGCGACGAACAGCGCCAGCGGCCACTGGATGAACTCGAAGTACCGGTGGTATTCGAACCCCTCAACCGGCCTGGTCGAAAGGGCGGCCGCGCCTAGGAAGATGATTGCCGGCAGAAGCGCAATAACCGCAAGAGCGATGGGGATTATCTTGCTGGATGTGTGCCGCCCGAACCCGAAGATTCCGCGCAGGCTCTGAATGTAGAGCGAAAACACGGCGTGCCCGCGTCCCAGGCGGACACCTTCGTACTTTCGATACCCCAGGTCGTAGATGTTGCCGGCGGCGGATTCAGCTTGCTCTGGCATCGCTTCCTCCCGCCGGAACCTGGAAGATGTCCTCCAGGCTCTGCCGCCGCTGTTCCAGGCGGACAAGCCCCAGGCCCAGCTCGACGACGCTGTCCCGAATGAGGTCGTACGGGCGGTCGCCTTCCAGCCCTACGATCAGCACCTCGCCCTCCTCGCGCACGGTCAGGCCGCGCTCAGATAGACGGTCCTTCAGCAGGCTGCCATCGCCTTCGATCTCGACGACCAGGGACTGCATCCTCTGTGTGAACGATGTGATGGGGCCGGATCTCACCAGGCGACCCGCATCAATGACTACCAGGTGGTCGCACACCCGCTCGATCTCGCCCAGCAGGTGGGACGCCATGATGATAGCGATGCCGAACTCACGCCCTGTCCGTTCGATCAGGTCCAGCATCTCGTCGCGGCCCGCCGGGTCCAGCCCGTTCGTGGGCTCATCCAGTAGCACCACGCGCGGGTCGTGGACGAGCGCCTGCGCGAACTTCACCCGCTGCTTCATGCCCGTCGAATAGCCGCCCATTTCCCGGTAGCGTTCTTCGAAGAGACCGACGTGCCGCAGCGTCTCCGCCGTGCGTTCACGCGAGGCCGACCGCGGCAGGCCGCTCAGCCGCGCCATGTGAGTCACGAACTCCGTCGCCGTCACATCCGTCGGAAGACAATCGTGTTCGGGCATGTAGCCGACGAAGCTGCGAAGTTCCGTTCCTTGTCGCGCGACATCGTACCCCAGGAGAGTCGCCGAGCCGCTTGTCGGCTCAAGGAGGCCGAGGAGGACCTTTATCAGCGTGCTCTTGCCCGCGCCGTTCGCGCCGACGAGGCCGATGATGCCCGGCTCCAGCGTGAGGTCAAGCCGGTCGAGCGCCGTGACCTTGCCGTAGCGCTTCGTAATCGAGTCGAGGGAAAGGAGAATCATCCTAAAAGCGCAGAGCTACAACTATCGTACGAGAACCCGAATGAGGGCTGGATCAACCGTACCATTCCGGCGGCGCTTCCCGCAAACGCTTTGAGAAAGTGCAGATGCCCTCCGGACGAGACAAGAACCGCTTCCCACCACAACACAATGATTGAGCAGATAGAATCGGCCGGCCCGTCAGGGCCGGCCGGCTCGCTGTTAAATGTGCTTCTGCTCTGGCTTTCACTCCGTCCATCTGAACAAGCGGGTGTAGTTGTTCACGTTGCTGTTCTGATGGGTGCCACAATAGGGATAGCCGTGGCACGTCGATGCTGCTGGATAGATCGAGTCTTGTGAGTAGGTCGAGCCGCTCCAGGGGTAGTAGAACTCGTGGACGTGACTGCCCGTGGTGGTGCAGTTCTGGTTAACTGAATCGTCGACCGTGACGCCCACCTGATGGTTGGTATACTGGGTCTGAGGGTACGCCCGTCCGTATATGTTGAACGAGCTGGAGTTTGTGATGCTGGTGTGCTCGTACATGGGAATGGCCCGAAGGTTGCCGTTTGGGTCCACAACCCACACAGCCATAATCTCGCAACCTGGTCCGCCTGACTGATACGTTACGGGCTGTCCCGCAGCAACCTTCACTTGGCCAGAGGTATTGCTAGTGAAATTGTAGCTTCGGTAATACCAGGGATTAAGGAACTGATTGTTGTTATCGTCCCAATCCAGTGCCGGGCCGCTGCTGTAAGGGGACACACAGTCGGTATGCCAACCGCATGTCAACAGCGGCGAGGAACCCCAACTCAGCGTAGGCGGTTGCATGTAAATCCAGATATTATCACCGGGATAGGCCCGGCCGTTGGACGCGAAAGGAAAGGCCAGACCGAGCAAGAAACTGACTACGAATACCCCTGTACTCAGCCAGCGTATCCTTACCATTCCGTCACCTCACTTGCTCGCCTCGGCCACGGCCGACGCCACAGCCAGGAGGCCCGTTTCCGACAGGTTGAACACCTGAATTTCGGTGAATCCAAAAGGCTCGGGGAAAACGACGTAGGAGATCTGAGCCAGCGCGTCCGGAGTTTCAGGTCGGATGACGATCGCGTCACGACCCCCTATCGTCTGAACGGACACCCTGTCGGCAGCGACGTCGTATACTACCTCGTGGCCCACGGCTCGGGTGATCGATACATGCGCAGGAATCGCATTTGTACCCGACGTTGTGTACGTCCAGCCTAAGCCAGTCGCCTTGCCGCTGCACGCCTTCGCCGTGGGCGGGGCCTCGGCTACGTACTCCGAGGGCAACTGCAGTGGCTGCGGGAACTGAAGAGCAGTGGCACTCGCAGCAGTTATGCCTACGCACTCGCCCGCAAGTAGCTGGGCCAGCTCGGCCTGCGCTTCTGGAGGCCATTGGTCTCTTGACGGCGCTATGAAAATACCGAGGAGTTGCCCCGAAAATCGCGGCTGCGCTTTTTCAGTTGCCTGTTCCGTCTGTATCGCGTTGATGTCCACCTTGCCCGGCTGCTGAGCTTGCGTGCCGACTGCGCCTCTGATCAGTTGCGCCACCCCAAAACCGGTGCCCCCGACCAGGACGACCAAGGCGACCATCAGCGCCACGCGTTTCGTTTTCATGTCCTTGCCCCTTTCAAGTTGACAAGCCGCACATTGGCTATGAGGGCTGGCGGGGCCCGTCCCTCAGCCTCCACCTCCAACTCCCGGTCGGGCCGAGCTTCCTGCCAAAGAGCACTCCCACACCGCTGGTGGCCCGTACCGAGTAGCGCCATTATACCATTCTTGTCAAGAGGTATCGTGCACGAATACTAGAACCACCTACAACCCACCGAGCGATATCCCGCAGAATTACGTGCTATTAGTCTCCCTTTTCTGAACGCAGTTGACGCATGCAATCAAGGCAGGGACGGCAACCGGACCATCTGAGGTAGCCACCTTCAATTCATGCCGGCCAGAATCCGCCGTCGTGCGCGGCCCTCCGGCACGAGGAAGGCTGTCCCAATGGGCAGCGGCAGCAGCAAGACAAGCAGCGACGGAATCAGCGCCACGCCCGCTATCAAACTCCACCCGAACAGCCGCAGCGGCAGACGCTCCGACCACACTCCGGTGGCGAGCAACATCGCGCCGACCACGAATAGTCCTGAGACAAGCGGGATCGCGAACGGTCGCCCTGGCGCAAGCAGCGCGACGATCCACACCGCGTTCGCGACCGGCAGCAGCACCATCCCAAACGCAGTCAGCCAGAAGATGCGACGGTCCGCTTCCCGCCTTCGCCGCAGCGCCCAGACAACTGATCCGACGAACGCCGCGTACAGTCCGTAGAAGACGATCGCAAAAAGAACCGCCACGAAGCTCGGAGACGTCACTCTTATCCTCGTGGCGGAATAATACGCTTCAGGAAGACTTTTGTGAAGGGCCTCAGGCGAGTCCCGCGACCGCGATGTCAGTCCTCAGGATACTGAGGATATTCAATATCGCGACGCTCGAGACGCTGTACCTCGGTCTCCCCAGAATCCGGCCCTGTGACCGGTACCGGTTCCTTGGGCTGAGGTTCAGCGCCTCTCGCCGTCACTCTCATATCCAGCGCCTGCTTCCTCTCGTCCAGACGCTCGATGCGGCGGTCGACGCGGCCTCGGAGCGACATAAGCCGGCGTCGCACCATCCCGCGCCATCGTTTTCGAAGCCCTAGCGGTGTCATAGGATTCGCCTTCTTTATATATGATACCGCTTTTTAGCCGGCCGCGGCTGCTACCGCCTCCTTGCGGTAGAACGTGTAGCCGTCATCTGTCGCGTCCATCACCACCGTGTCGCCCTCGCGGAATTCCCCGCCGAGGATGCGCGTCGAAAGCGGGCTTTCCACCTCCCGGGTCACCACGCGACGCAACGGCCGCGCGCCGAACACCGGGTCGAAGCCCTCCTTGACCAGCTTGGCTTTCGCCGCTTCTGTCAGCTCAAGCTCCACGTCTCGGTCGCCCAGGCGGTTCCGGACCTCGTCGACCATCAGGTCGACGATCTTCTCCAGTTCCTTCTCCGTCAGCGGCTCGAAGATGATCACGTCGTCCACCCGGTTGAGGAACTCGGGCCGGAAGAACTCCCGCAGGGCCCGCTCCGCCCTCTGGCGAAGCTCGTCGCGTTCGCGCCTGCTCTCCGTCCGTTGCGGCGCGAACCCGAAGGCGCCTTTCGACTCGCCGCTCGTCCCCAGGTTGCTGGTCATGATGATGACCGTGTTCCGGAAGTCGACCGTTCGTCCGTGGCCGTCGGTCAGGCGGCCGTCGTCCATGATCTGGAGGAGGATGTTCAGCACCTCCGGATGCGCCTTCTCGATCTCGTCGAACAGGACGACGCGATAGGGCCGGCGACGTACCGCTTCCGTGAGACTGCCCGCCTCCTCATAGCCGACGTAGCCCGGCGGCGCGCCGATGAGCCGCGAAACGGTGTGCCGTTCCGTGTACTCCGACATGTCGATCCGGATCATCGCCTCTTCATCGTCGAACAGGTAGTCGGCGAGAGTCTTCGCCAGTTCCGTCTTGCCGACGCCGGTTGGCCCCAGGAAGATGAAGCTGCCGATGGGCCGCTTCGGGTCCTTCAGGCCGGCACGCGCGCGTCGGATAGCATCGGAAACGACGCTTATCGCCTGGTCCTGGCCGATGACACGCATGTGCAGCGCGTCCTCCATGTGCAGCAGCTTTTCCCCCTCGCCTTCCATCAAGCGCGACGTCGGTATGCCGGTCATCGAGCCAACAAGCTCGGCTATGTCGTGCTCAGTGACGACTTCGCTGACCGGGTGCTCCTTCTCCCACTGTCCCTTCTTCTCTTCGTATTCCGCCTTGATCTGCTCGACCTCGGCCTTGATGCGGGCGGCGGCCTCGTAGTCCTGCCGCTGGGCGGCCGCTTCAGTCTCCATTGCCAGCTCGTCCAGGCGGCGCTTTATCTGACGCAGTTCCGGCGTCATGCTCTGGTTGTCGATGACGTGCTTGCTCGCCGCCTCGTCGATGAGGTCGATTGCCTTGTCAGGCAGATGCCGCTCGGTTAGGTAGCGGTCAGAGAGCTCCGCCGCCGCGACCAGCGCCTCGTCGGAGATCTGGATCTTGTGGTGCCCCTCGTAGCGCGGCTTCAAGGCCCGCAGCATCTCTATCGTTTCGTCGACGCTCGGCTCCTCGACGTAGACGGGCGCGAAGCGTCGCTCCAGCGCCGCATCCTTCTCGATGTACTGACGGTAATCATCCGCCGTGCAGGCGCCGACGACCTGTAGCTCGCCCCGGGCCAGGGCCGGCTTCATCATCGTGCTGGCGTCGATAGCGCCTTCCGCACCGCCGGCGCCGACGGCCTGGTGGATCTCGTCGATAAAGAGCACGATTTCGCCGGTGCCGCGACGCACTTCGTCCATCACCGCCTTCAACCGCTCCTCGAACTCGCCGCGGAACTTGCTGCCGGCGACCATACTGCCCATGTCGAGCGCGACGACCCGCTTGTTCTTCAGGTTCTCCGGCACGTCGCCGTCGACGATCTTCTGCGCCAGCCCTTCCACGATCGCCGTCTTGCCGACGCCTGTCTCGCCGATGATCACCGGGTTGTTCTTGGTGCGCCGGTTCAGGATCTGCATGACGCGCCGGATCTCGCTCTCGCGGCCGATGACCGGGTCGAGCTTGCCCTGTCGCGCCATCTCTGTAAGGTCGACGCTGTACTTTTCGAGGGCGCCGTACTTGCTCTCCGCCGTCGGGCTATCGACGCGGGCGCCGCCGCGGATCTCCTGGATCGCCTGGTAGAGGCGCTCCTTGTCGACGTTGAACTCACTCAGGATGTGCGCCGATTCGCCGTCTTTGTCGTCGGCGATGGCGATCAGCAGGTGCTCGACGCCGACGTACTCGTCCTTCAGACGGTCCGCCTCCGCGTTTGCCGTCTCCAGGAGACGGATGATGCGCGGCGTCGTGTAGATCTGAACGACGTCATACGCCAGCTTGGGCGCGCGGTCCAGCGTATCGGCGACGCGCTGCCGCAGCTTCGCGACGTCGACGTTGAGCTTGGCGAATATCTGCTGCGGCAGTCCAGCCGGATGCTGTAGCGCGGCTAGGAAGACGTGCTCGACGTCCCACTGGGAGTGCCGTTGCTGTCGTACCATCTCTTGGGAAGCGGCGAGCACTTCCTGGGCCTGTTGTGTGAATCTATCTTGTCTCATCATGATGATTGCCTCGTTTCATTGACGGGGTGTTGTTCTCTTGGGACTTCTTCGTTCATTATGCTCTCTCAGTAATTGGCATGAGTTACCGTTGCGAGTCGTCGAGCGGTGCCAGCAGGCGACGGTCGCGCAGTTGCTGAAGCTCGCGCCGCAGCGACGCCAGTTCCTCGTTCATCTCCTGAATGCGCTGATTCATGCGCAGGATTACCTCCGCGCCGGCCAGGTTCACGCCCAGGTCGTCGATCAGCCGGTGTATCTGCCGCAACCGGCTTACGTCGGCGCTCGAATACAACCGTATCCGCCCCTGCGATCGCGAAGGCTTCAACACGCCCATGCGCTCGTAATATCGGAGGGTCTGCGCGTGCATGCCGACCATCCGGGCCGCCACGCTGATAACGTAGCATGGTGCCTCATCGTTTTCTTCAAACTCATCTGCCATTCCGGTTCACCTTCTTACAGCACCGCCGTCGTCCGGCGCAGCTTGCCCTCTCGCAGGAAGGCCAGCCGCAGGCGGTCGCCCGACGCCCGATTTGCCACCGTTGCCAGCGCCTCGCCGGATGTTACCGGCTCTCCCTCGACTTCGACGATGACGTCGGAGACACGAAGGCTGGCGCGCGTTGCCGGACTGTTCGCTACGACCTCCAGCACCAGGAGCCCTCGCTGCTGCTTTAGTCCTGCGCGGCGTCGAATGTCGGGCTCGATCTCCGTTGGAATGCCGCCGATGCCCAGCCGGTGCTGCTGACGTTCGCGCATCTCCTCCAGCCGCGTCAGCACGTTCAGGGCTGTCGCGATTGGAACGGCGAAGCCGACGCCGCGGGCAAACGGCATCACCGCGGACGTTATTCCAACGACACGTCCATTAGCGTCGACCAGCGGCCCGCCGGAGTTGCCCGGGTTCACCGGCGTGTCCATTTGGATGAGGTCGCTCAGCCGGAAGCTCGGTCCGGCCTCGAGAGTCCGCCCTAGTGCGCTGACGACGCCGGCGGTGACGCTCCAGTTCAGTCCGTACGGATTGCCGATAGCGATGACCAGTTGTCCGACCCGCAAGGGCCCGCCGTTCAGCTCCGCCACCGGCAGCCCGAGGGCGCCGATGCGCAGTACCGCGAGGTCTACCGACGGATCGGCGTACTCAACGCCGGCCTGAAAATTGCGCCCGTCCGCAAGGGTGACGCGCACGAGACTGCTGCCGCGCACGACGTGCTCGTTTGTAAGCACACGGCCGTCGGAAGCGAAGATGACGCCGGAGCCGGTCCCCGTGCCCTCGCCCCGCTTCGCGCGGCTCGGGCCTCCCCTCGCCGGTCCCAGCACGTCCACCTTCACGACCGCCGGCCCAACTATCTCTGCGGCGCTGCTCACCGCCTGCGAGTAGGCGTCCAGCGCCCGTTTTTCAGTCGTATTCGCAGCCATATCCTCAGACTCCGAGGGCCTTAAGCTCCTCGAAGAGCTTCTCCTCTTTCTGTGACAGTTTTTCCGGCAGGACCACCTTTACTTTTGCGAAGAGGTCGCCCTTCTTGTTGTTATCACCCGGCTTTGGCATTCCCAGGCCCTTCAGCCGGAACGTCTTCCCGTTCTGCGTCAGCCGGGGGATGGTTAGCGCGACTTCGCTCTTCAGCGTCTTGACGCGCGCCTCGCCGCCGAGGACCGCCACGCCAAGCGGCACCTGCGTCTCGGTGTGGAGGTCATCGCCGCGACGCTCGAAGCGCTTGTCTGCGCGTACCTTCACCTTCAGATATACGTCGCCCACAGTGCCGCCGGGACGAATCCGCACCCGTGCGCCGTCCGCCACGCCCGCCGGAATCTTCGCCTCAATGCGATGCGGTCGCATAACGACGCCCGTTCCCTGACATACGTGACAGGCCGCGCCCGCAACTTGGCCGCTGCCGCCGCAGGTGGCGCACCGTTCCTGGCTCGTCAGCTCGAAGACGCGCGTCGTGCCGTTGAAGGCCTCCTCCAGGGTGATATCGACCGGCACCTCCGTTGCTCTCGGTTGTTGCTGCCTCGCGCGACGCCCGCCGCCTCGGAAGAGGTCGAAGATGTCGCCTAGGCCGCCTATTTCTCCGAACTCGAAGTTCCCCTCGGGAGCGCCCTGTCCGGAATAGTCGAACGTAAAACGACGCCCGCCTCGACCCTGAGCCCGCGCCTGACGCTCCGCCTCTTCGATCTGGTCGGCGTATTGCCAGCGGTCGCCGTAGCGGTCGTACTTCTTCCGCTTCTCGGCGTCCGAAAGCACTTCGTAAGCGGCGTTGACCTCTTTGAAGCGGGACTCGGCGTTCTTATCGCCCGGGTTCACGTCCGGGTGCAGCTTGCGGGCCAGCTTGCGATAGGCCTGCTTGATCTGCTTCTGGTCTGCGCTTCGGCCTAGACCAAGCACCTCGTAGTAATCTCTTGCCATTCGCACCCACCTGTCGATATTATCGACCCGCAACACGGAACTGTCAAGAGAGTTGACAACGCCATTATAGGGGATTAATCTGATGGTGTGCCAATGAGGCAAAGATTTCGGCAAGAATTTCGAGCGGAGGTAAACAAAATGGCAAACGTAGTACGGTGGGATCCCTATCGGGAAATGACCAGGATGAACCGGCTTATGGACCGCTGGTTCGGCGACGTCCCACGTGTCTGGATGGGCGACGGCGACGGCCGCGAGGGCTATGTCCCTTTGGATCTCTACGAAACGGATAATGACGTGGTGGTCCAGGCGTCACTGCCGGGCGTGGAGCCGGAGGACGTCGATATCACGATAAGCGGCGAGACGCTGACCATCCGCGGTGAGAGCGAGCACGAGGAAGAGGAGAAGAAGCGTAACTACTACCGCCAGGAGTCGTGGTTCGGCAGCTTCGCCCGCTCAATCACCCTGCCGGCCCAGGTCGAGTCGGGCAAGGCCGAAGCCACCTTCGAGAACGGCGTCCTCAAGCTGACCATCCCCAAGGCCGAGGAAGCCAAGCCCAAGACCATCAAGGTCAAGCCGCGTGAGATGATCGAAAGCAAGAAGTAACCCTAACAAACGACCGTCAACAGCAAGGCCTGGTCGAAGAGACCGGGCCTCTTGCTATTCACCAGAAGGAAGTCCCAATACGTCGTTAACCTTTCTTGCTCGCGCGCGTTATAGCATATATGATGCGGATCCAAAGGAACGAGGAGGAGGTTATGGGTTCAAAGCTTCGGATAGCCCTGCTGGCGAGCATCGTTCTAGCCGCGCCGTTTGGAAGTAATGCCTTCGCCCAGACACCGACGCCAGTTCCTCCGCTGTTCTCGCAACCCGGGTTCTATCTCGAAGGCACTGCCTGGATAGACGCCGTGCCGGCCCCATTTCAGACTCGCGTTCAGGCTCTCATCGGAGGCGTACTGTGTGGCGAAGGTGAAGTGCTCTTCACTACTACGAGGCTGCCTTTGCTCTTCTCGCTTCGCGTCGCCACCCAAGACGAGAAGGACGGCTGCGGCACAATCGGCTCAACCGTTTCTTTCAGAATCGGCGACCAGCCCGCGAACGAGACCGTTCGGTGGGATCCAGTTGCCATCGCGCAACACAAAATGACATTCATCGATCTCTCTGCCGGCGACCCCTTTGCCGCCTACAGTGGCCCCATGTCTATTCAAGGCAAATCGGTCGTCGATTTCTTCTTCCCCGACGGAAACCCTGCACGGCCCATAGTGGTCGACGCCCTCATCGAGAACTCGGCAACCGAATCTGTGGTCTGCGGCCAGGTGACGGTTGGAGAGGGAAGCATCTCTACGGCCTTCCCGAATTACTACCAATATCTCATCGTCCCATCAGCCTCTCAGGAGCCGGACTGTGGACGAGAAGGTGTTTCGGTCCACTTCCGGATCGGTGGCGCCGTCATCACTGAGGCACCCTGGAGTCCAGGCTTTCACCAACTCTCCTTAGAGACCAATGCCCCAATAATCACTGCCTCTCCCAATCCACTTGAAAACCCATCGGCTGGTCCGGCTCCGCCTGATGTTGGGCAAGGCGAAGCCGGTGACACCTGGAGCAGCCTTGCGCCAATACTGGTGTTCGGTGGGTTTGCCGCGATGCTTGTGGGCCTCGGCTCCGTGCTGTTGCAGCGCAAGGGACCCCGAAACCACTGAGACAAGCGCCCTTCCAGCTAGCAGGCATTCTCCGAATGGGCGGCCTCTTCGTTTGACCCTCCCTTCGAACCGATGGCAAACTGGAACCAGCTTGAAGACTCATCCAGACGCCTCATCGCCCGCGCCCGAATCCCTCCCGGCCGTAGACTCTAACGGTCGGCGCCGCGCCATCCTGCGACGTTCCTGGCCGCTCATCCCGGCCCTCGCGGTCCTCGCGGCCTTCAGTATCGGCATTTCCTGCACGCCGCCTGGCCGCGCCGCCGTCTCCGGCCTGTTCTTCTTCCCTGACATGATGGCCCCGCTGCCGCTGCGTCCGGTCACCTGGGCGACAGACACCCCAATTCATGAGCAGGCAACCATCCGCTACGGCGACAATAACCAGTACAGCATGCCCATCGACATCTACCGCCCCGGCGACGGCAAACCCCATGGCGCCATGATCCTCTCTCCCGGCGCGCCGCCGCTGGAGCCCGATGACCCGCGCCTAATCCGCCTCTCCGGCGACATCGCCCGCGCCGGCTTCGTTATGCTCGTCCCGTTCTCGCCCGACCTCGAAGACGAGATGATCTACCCGCGCGAGGTCGACGCCCTCGTCAAGGAGTTCCAGTTCCTCCAGCAGCAGCCCTACGTGAAGCAGGATAAGATCGGCTACATAGGCGTGAGCGTAGGGTCGCCGCTGGCGCTAATGGCGGCCGCCGACTCGCGGATCAACAACGACGTCGCCTACGTCGTCTCCTTCGGCGGCTACTACAACGCCACCGACGTTCTGAGCGCGGTAACCACCGACACCATCAGCTACGACGGCACAGAAGAGAGCTGGACGCCCGATCCCCACAGCGTCGAAGTCATCGACGAGCAGGTCATCAACCGCCTCGCCGACGGCGCCGATCGCGGCCTCCTCACGGCCGCCCTCGTCGACCACAAGCCGGACGCTGACAAGGCCCTCTGGCAACTCACGCCAGAAGGCCGTGCTGCCTTCAACCTGCTGACGAACCGTGACCCGACACAGGTTGATGCTCTGGTTTCCAAGCTGCCGCCGGAACCACGCCAGGCCCTTTCGGACCTCTCTCTCGATGGCAAGCTCCAGGGCCTTCGTGCCGAGACCTTCATCCTCCACGATACCAGCGACCACTTCGTCCCCTACACGGAGTCGCGGCGGCTGCGCGATGCCCTTCAGGGGCAGGTCAAGCTTCACTTCACCGAAGTCGACATCTTCCAGCACGTGGAGCCGACGATCAACCGCGACGCCCATGTCCTCATAACGGACAGCATGAAGCTCTATTTCCACCTCTACCAGATCCTCACCCACTTCCGCTAGCCACTCTTGCCTGCAGGTTCCTTGACTTCCCTCATCAGATGCGCCGATACTGAGGCCGGATCGAACGCCGCGTTTCCGGAATCGACGCGTTCGGTTTCAGGGAGCGAAACCGTGGCCCACTGGAGTCTTCTCACCAATCACGCGCTCGTGCTGATCACTGCCGGCCAGCGCCCCCATTCCACGCTGCGGGAGATTGCCCAATCGGTTGGCATCACGGAAAGAGCCGCGCTATCGATCCTGCGCGCGCTAGAGGAAGACGGGCTGATCAGCAGGGAGCGCCAGGGTCGGCGAAATCGCTACTGGCTGCACTACGGCGCGATCTTGCGGGAGCATCGCGAGGGTGGGATGACCATCCTCCAGATAACCGAGCTTCTGGCCCAGATCGCCCAACGCGGCTAACGACCTTCACCACCGGGCTATCGTCCCCTCGGCCGGCTGCCCTTAATCGTCCCGTCGGCGCTCGCGTTCATTCGCGTAGCGCGGGCATCCCTGGCCGCCGGAGGCGACTTGCGCGCGCGGGGCCATCCAAATCAGTAGCCGAGACCTTCCAGCCTCGGCTACTGCGATTATCAGGGCGGGCGTCCCTGCCCGTGAATTAACGCCCTTAGTAGTCCTCGCGCTCCCAGGCCGCCGCGTAGCCCATGCCGCTCCCCTGACACAACGTTGTCAGCGCCCAGCGGCCGCCGTTCTCGCGCAACTGGTTACCTGCCGTCATCACCAGTCGCGCGCCAGTCGCGCCCAACGGGTGACCGAGCGCAACGGCGCCGCCCCACCGGTTTATCCTCTCCACCACCTTGTCCGTCGCCTTTAGTTCTCGGACCCAATAGTTGATGACGCAGGCGAAGGCCTCGTTGATCTCGATTACGTCGAAGTCCTCCAGCTTCATCCCCGTTCGCTTCAGCAGCTTCTCGGTTGCCCAGCGCGGCCCTACACCCATGACGTCGGGGTCCACGCCGACGGTCGCCGAGTGGCGGTAGGTCAGCAGCGGCTTCCAGCCGCGCTCCTTCGCGATCTCCTTCGTCGTCACGAGAGTCATGGTTGCGCCGTCATTGCGAGGGCAGGAGTTGCCGGCGGTAACGAAGCCGTCCTCTTTCAAGATGGGCTTCAACTGGCTCAGCGCCTCCAGGTTCGTCTCCCGGCGCGGCCCCTGGTCCTTCGCAATGGTCTCGCTCGTGCCGTCGACGTACTTGATCGTGATCGGCAAGATCTCGTTATTGAACTTGCCCTCATCCTGTGCCGCCACCGACAGCTTCTGGCTCCGCAGCGACCACTCGTCCGCTTCTTTCCGGGTAATTCCGAAGCGGGCATGCAGGTTCTCCGCCGTCCACAGCATGTTCATAATCCGTGGGTCTTCGATCTCGTGCCACCAGGTCGCCAGATCGGCGTCCTTCCAGTCCGGGGGATAGGGCGTGTCGGTTACCGGCGGCTTTGGCCCCGGGAACTGACGTGGCGGCAGTGGCTTCCCCGAAGCCTCTTCCGGCGTCACCACGCCCTGGCGGTCCATCGTCTCCACTCCACCGGCCAGAACGATGTCGGCGCCGCCGCAGGCCACGCACTGGCACGCCTCGACCGTCGTCTGGAGCGCGCTGGCGCATTGCGTGTTGACGTCCGTGCCCCAGATGCACTCCGGCAGTCCGGCCTCGAAGACAAAGGTGCGGGCCTTCGTATGCCGGGACGCCTGGTGCACCGAACCGCAGTGGATTTCATCGATGTCGTTAGCATCAAGATTGTTCCGGCGCACGATTTCCTTGAGCACCGGCACCATTAGATCGACGTAACTAATAGCGCGAAATACGCCTCGACGGCCCGCGCGCCCGAACGGTGTACGAACGCCATCTACAACAACCGCTTCTCGCATAACTCTCCTCCTTGTGAAATCTCTCTCAGGGCCATCGCCAGCATATTGACGACTTCACTAGTGGTCAACGTAGGCCCGTCTGTACGGCCTTCCTAAATCGCGTAGTGCGGGCCTGCCTGCCGGCAGGCAGGCATCCCTGGCCGCCGGAGGCGACTTGCCCCGCGCTTGCGGTCCTCAAATCGCGTTGCCCACAAACTGAGGGCCGGACAAATCGTCCGGCCCTCTCGATTGCTCTTTACGGTGCCCTCTTCGGGTAATCGACCTAGTAGTCTTCGCGCTCCCACATCGCCGCGTAGCCCATGCCCAGGCCCTGGCACAGTGTCGTCAGGGCCCAGCGGCCGCCGTTGTCCTTCAACTGCCGGCCGGAGCTCATGATCAAGCGCGGGCCCGTGCCGCCCAGCGGGTGGCCGAGAGCGACAGCGCCGCCCCAGCGGTTGATCTTCTCGATGACCTTGTCCGAAGGCTTGAACTCGTTGATGAAGTAGTTGACCACGCAGGCGAACGCTTCGTTCACCTCGATCACGTCGAAGTCCTCGAGCTTCTTGCCGGTGCGGTCGAACAGCTTCTTCGTCGCCCAGCGCGGGCCGATGCCCATGACGTCCGGGTCGACACCGACGGCAGCGGAGCCGCGATAGGTCAGCATCGGCTCCCAGCCGCGCTGCTTGGCAATCTCCTTCGTCGTCACGATGACGATCGTTGCGCCGTCGTTCTGAGGGCAGGAGTTGCCGGCGGTAACGACGCCGTCCGGCTTGAATACCGGCTTCAATCCCCGCAGGGCCTCAATGTTTGTCTCCCGGCGCGGCCCCTGGTCCTTCGAGATTGTCTCGCTCGTGCCGTCCTTGTAGTTGATCGTGATTGGCAGGATCTCGTCGTCGAAGCGGCCCTCGTCCTGGGCCTTGACGGCGAGCATCTGGCTTCGCAGCGACCACTGGTCGGCCTCTTCGCGAGTGATGTTGTAGCGTGCGTGCACGTTCTCGGCCGTGTACAGCATGTTGAAGATCTGCGGGTTCTTCTTCTGGAACCACGGCGTCAACAGCTCGGCGTCTTTCCAGTCCGGCGGGTAAGGCATGTCGGACTTCGGCTGCATGAGAGCGGCCATGACGCCGCCACTCGGCTGGCCCGCCATCTCCTCCGGCGTCGTTACGGCCGTGCGGCCCATCGTCTCGATGCCGGCCGCGAGGATGATGTCGGCCGAACCGGCCATTACTCGCTCGCACGACTCGGCGGTCGTGTGCAGACCGCTGGCGCACTGCGTGTTAACGTCCGAGCCCCAAATGTTGTCGCCGAACCCCGCTTCGAACATGTACTGGCGGCACTTGCTCATCGGCGAGACGATGCCGGCCGAGCCTACGTGGAACTCTTCGACGTCCTTGGGGTCCAGGTTGTTACGCTTCAGGATCTCCTTGATTATTGGGACCATCAGTTCGGAGTGGGTGATGGCGCGGAAGACTCCCCTTCGGCCGGCGCGCCCGATCGGCGTCCTGATGCCGTCAATGATTACTGCCTCTCTCATCTAAATACTCCCTCCCTTTTGAAAAGTGGTGTTTATCATGACTGTAAAATTAGCATAGGGATGAAGGCGTTATTGGTCAACATATTGTGCGCTGTTTCACTTTCTCAACTCGTCGAACAGAGGCCCGAAGTCGAGTCCGTCATAGCCCAGTTCGCGCGCCAGCTTCTCCACCGGCAGGCGCTGTCCCATCGACCATAGCCGCTTCAGATACGTTCCCGCCTCAGTCCTCAAAAACCATTGCTCGCCGAACTCCTCCTCAAGCTGCCGTCGAAGCTGCGCCTCGAACGCCCAGGCCCGCAGGTAGCGGGCGGCGTAGAACCCGTCGTCCACGTCGAACAGGTAATCGGCAGCGTTGTAACGAACGCCCAAACACGTAGTTAGCAGGTCGGCGTAGCGCTTCGACTTCGACCGCACGTTGTCGCTCCGGTGCAACTCCAGCTCATACAGCAGTTTGACCGCATAACGACGCACTATGTACAGCTTGAAGAAACGCTTGAAGGCGACGAACTCGTCCGCCTCTTGCCAGCCGAGGTAGCGCTCCAGCCAGCCGCCCTGGTGGATGAGGTGCTCCATCAGGAAAGCGAAACCCTCCGTGACGGAGTTGTCACCGAGGCCGCGGGCCGCGAACGGCAGCGAACCGTCGACATGCGCGAAGTGTTCCGTGTGGCCGGACTCGTGGAACAGCGCTCCGAAATCGTCCTGTCCCCCGTGTGGATTGATGACCAGCACGACCTCGCCAGGAATCTGGATCGCCGCGCAGAACGCCCGCGGCGACTTCTGCGGCCGGGGCTCCACGTCCAGCTTCACGCCCGGCTGGTGCTCGATGTCGATTCCCAGAGCCGCGAGCGTCTCTTCCAGCGACGGCACAAGCCGCTCCGGCGGAAAGTGCGGGTCGAACTGCGGCGAGCGGAATAGATAAGGCAAGTCGCTGCGCTCCGCCATCTCCGGCGCAACGCCTATGCCTCGCAGATAACCCGTGAGCCGCAATCGGTAGTCCGCCTCGCTGTCCCAAAGGAAGGCCTCCAAAGGCGCCGCCATCTCGTCAAGCTTCAGTTGCCCGACGTCCTCGCAGAGAGCGACATAGTCGCTATACCCCAGCGAGCGTGCCTCGGCGTAGAGCGCATCCCATCGCTCCTCTCGAAGCGGGTTCTGTGCCGCTGTTAGCTCCAGCCGCAGCCCGTCGATGCGGTGGCGCTGCTCGGCGTCAGCTTCGTTGGCAATGAGGACGGGCAGGGCGCGATAGGGCACCTCCTTGCCGTCCCGCGATGCCGTGTCGCCAGTCTCGCGGGCCGCAATCACTTCGCTGAGCGACTTCGCGGCGTTCTCCAGATAGCCCTCGACGACGAACGCCCGCAGCGGCAGCCAGCGCTCGTCATCCCGAGGCATGCGGTTGAAGGCATTGAGGGTTCGCTTGCTGAACAGGCTCGCGTGTTGCTCAAAGATCGGGACAATAGAAAGCTCTTCCTTGAGCCCGGCGCCGTTCAGACAGTACTCGCGGGTCAAGTCGCGGCTGAACGCCTCCGCCTCTCCATCGAGACGGTTCAGCAGGGGCTTTTGTGGCAAGGCTCCTCCCTCTAAGGCTTGTCGAGGTCGACGATCCTGGCGCGGGGCTTCCCGCCCTCGACTTCCAGCAGCCCGACGCTCCGGCCGGTGAAGGTAAGCGTCTTTCCCGCCGGGCCCGGGTTGACGTACAGAATACCGTCTTTCTCCTCGATGCGCGACCGGTGCGTGTGCCCTTGCACCACGACGCGAACGCCTTCGCCCGGCCGAGCATCCTGCGGCCGGTGAACGAGGTAGATTCTCAAGCCTTCGACTTCAGTGGTGGCATCTGCCGGAAGGCCGCTCGCCACATCTGGTCTGTCCATATTCCCGTGCACGGCAACAACCGGTGCTATCGCTTCGAGCTTCTCGATGACCTCGAGAGAGCCGATGTCGCCGGCATGCAGGATGCGGTCAACGCCACGGAAGATATCGGGAAGACGCGGGTCGAAATAGCCGTGCGTATCAGAGATGACGCCGATCAGCATCACTTTCGACCGGCGCTCAGTTTGTCGATGGCAACCGCTGCCGCTCCCAGTGCCGCCGACCGGTCGCCAAGCTCGCCCACGACGATGCGAACGGCGCTCCAGCTCAGCTCAAACGACTCCTGCTGCGCGATCTCCCGCGCTGGCCCCAGGTAGAGGTCGCCGATCTTCGTCAGGCTGCCATCTAGGACGATAACCTGCGGGTTGAAGACGTTTATGAGGCTGCCGAGGCCGACTCCCAGCGCCGTTCCCGCCGCGACAATGAGCGCCCGCGCGTTTTCGTCGCCCCGTTCTGACGCTTCATGAACGAGCTTCGCCGTCAGCGGCTGCTCCCGCGCCATCTTCGCCAGCAGCGAGCGCGGCTTCCGCGCCACCAATCGTCGACCGAGGCGAGCGATGGCGATTCCGGACGCGTACATCTCCAGGCACCCTCGACGGCCGCAGTGGCAGCGAGGGCCGCGCATGTTGATCGTCATGTGTCCCACTTCGCCTGCGGCGCCCGACGCGCCGCGATACAACTTTCCGTCCGTTATGATCCCGCCGCCGATGCCACTGCTCACGGTCAGAAACAGCATGTGCTGGCTGCCGCGTCCGGACCCCCAGCGATGCTCCGCCAGCGCCGCCGCGTTCGCGTCGTTCTCCAGCACGCAGGGCACGCCGAACTCCTTGCCGACAATCGAAGCCAGCGGGACGTCGTGCCAGCCGGGCAGATTAGGGGGAGTCGTGACAATGCCGCGCGCGTAGTCGACCGGGCCCGGCGCGTCGATGCCGATGGCCGCAAGTCGACCACCCTTGACAGTGCTGAGCGCCTGTCGCAGGGACGCCGCCATGTGGGCAACCACGGCGTCGAGGCCCTCTACATCCTCGGTCGGCCGCAGGTCTTCCGCCAGCAGCTTGCCGTGCTCGTTGACGACGACCGAAAGTATCTTCGTCGCGCCGAGGTCGATGCCGCCGATGACCGGAGAATCCCTTCCGCTCATATCACGAATTTAGTCGTTGCCCGTAGAAGATACAAGTGGCGGGACATTGCTCCCGGCCTCCTCTTGACAAACGGCCCTCGCGAGCATAACATTCGTCCACGAAAAGAATGTAGGGGAGGACTTCAGTCCTCCCGCTCAGGTGGGCGCTCGCTCGCCGCGTTTCCTCTGAAGTCAGGAGGACACCTTGTCGAGACGCCGAAAGTTCATCCTCCTGGCGCTCCTGATAATCGCTCTCATCATTTTGCTGACCGTGCCCGTCGTCTTCTCCTTCTACGGAAGGACAGAAACCGGCGAGTCCACGGCAGAGAGTCCGACTCCTACCGTGCCGCGCTTGCAGGCGGATCGGCAGGGTTTCTTGATCTTTGGCTACATTATCCAGGACACGAACGGCGACGGCGTTCGGAGCGCCGGTGATAAGCCCGCCCAGACTCTAGTGCAGCTACACCGACTCTCCGCTGAGAAGGTCGGATCGGGCGCGAACGTGGGGTCCGATGAGAATGGCCGCTTTGAGTTCACGAATGTCTCGCAGGGCCAATATCTTCTCTCAGTGTGGTGGTCTCCCGGCTTCGTCACACTGCAAGGACAATCCGCATCTTCTGTCGTTGCAGATCACCCCGATGTAGTCTTGCTTAAACTGGAGGTTGCATCGGACGGCTCTTCCTCATTTCAGGGTGCAACCCTGGTAGCCAGCGACCCATCCTCGGTCGCCAAGGAGATTGGCCCCAGCGCGGCCACTGAATTTACGAGTCTCGCTTTCCTGGTAAAGCCGCTGCCTGAGGGTTTAATTCCTTATCCCGTCTCAGTAGGAGGGGATGCACTTCTACCCGTGGGTAGCGCGAGCTTGCCGCAAGTCTCGATGCCCTCATCCGGCGACGCCGAAGGCGGCTCGGGTCGGAGCTGGGCAGTCTGGTTGGTTGCCCTTGGCGCCGTTCTCTTCCTGAGTACCGCGGCGTTACTGGCGGTTCAAAACAGAAGGAAAACTCGGCGAGCTTAGCGTGCTTCGCCTCCAATGCAGTAGGGGCGCACAATCGTGCGCCCCTAGCATATTTGCGAAAACGTTCGCCTAGTACATGGGCGGCTGCGGCGGCATGCCCATCGAAGGCTGCTTCTCCGGGATGTCTGTCACCAGGCAGTTGGTCGTCAGCACCATGCCCGCGATGCTGATGGCGTTCTCCAGGGCCGCCCGCGTCACTTTCAGCGGGTCGATGATCCCCTTCTTCTCCATGTTGCCGTACTCGTCCTTCGCCGCGTCGTAGCCTTCGCCCTTCTTCATCTCCTTGACGTTCTGCACCATCACCGAGCCGTCCTGACCGGCGTTGATGGCGATACGGCGCAATGGCTCTTCCAGGGCCCGGCGCAGGATATTGACGCCTGTCCGCTCATCGCCCTCAGTCTTCGACTTCTCGAGCACCGGCAACGCGTTGATGAAGGCGACGCCGCCGCCGGAAACAATCCCCTCTTCTACCGCCGCGCGTGTCGCCGAAAGGGCGTCCTCCACTCGGTGCTTCTTCTCCTTCAGCTCAACCTCGGTCGCGGCCCCGACCTTGATGACGGCTACGCTGCCGGCCAGCTTGCCCAGCCGCTCTTGCAACTTCTCGCGGTCCCAGTCGGAGGTCGTCGTCTCGAGGGCCGCTTTGATCTGGGCGACCCGGCCCTGTACGGCCTCTGGCGCGCCTTTGCCCTCGATCACTGTCGTCTCCTCTTTGGCGACGACGACGCGGCGGGCCCGGCCCAGGTCTTCGATGGCTACCGAGTCGAGCTTGCGCCCAAGTTCCTCGCTGATGACGGTCGCCCCGGTGAGCGCGGCCAGGTCGCCAAGGTTCTCCTTGCGCCTGTCACCGAAGCCCGGCGCCTTCACGGCGACGACGTTGATCGTACCGCGCAGCTTGTTCACGGCCAGCGTGGCCAGGGCTTCGCCGTCGCAGTCCTCGCAGATGATGAGCAGGTTCTTGCTCACCTGGAGCAGCTTCTCCAGCATCGGCAGGATGTCGGTGACGGCCGAGATCTTCTTGTCGGTAATCAGGATGTAAGCGTCCTCTATCTCGGCGACCATCTTCTCTGGATTGGTCACGAAGTAGGGGCTGATGTAGCCGCGGTCGAACGCCATGCCTTCGACGTACTCGACCTCGGTGGCGATTCCCTTGGACTCCTCGACGGTGATTACGCCGTCCTTGCCGACCTTCTCCATCACCTCGCCGATGAGGCTGCCGATGGCCTCATCGTTGTTGGCGGAGATGCTGGCTACCTGCCCCATCTGCTCGCGCGTGGTGACTGGCGTCGCGTTCTTCTTCAACTCCTCGACGATCGCTTCGGACGCCTTTTCTAGCCCGCGCTTGAGCGCCATCGGGCTCGCGCCGGCGGCCACGTTCTTCAGGCCTTCCTGGACGATGGCCTGAGCGAGGACGGTCGCCGTGGTCGTGCCGTCGCCGGCGATGTCGTTGGTCTTGGAGGCTACCTCTTTCGCCAGTTGGGCGCCGATGTTCTCGAACGGGTCTTCGAGATCTACGTCCTTGGCGATGGTGACGCCGTCGTTGGTGATCGTCGGCGCCCCGAACTTCTTGTCGAGGACCACGTTGCGACCCTTAGGGCCGAGCGTAATCTTCACGGCGTCGGCGAGGGCGTCGATGCCGTCCTTGAGTGCTTGACGTGCTTCCTGGTCGAACAGGAGTTGCTTGGCCATGCGGTGCTCCTTTTGAAGTGGTTTTGGGTTTCTAGAGCGGGCCCGTCTATCGACAGGCAGGCGTTAGCACTCTTCGAGGGAGAGTGCTAACAATATATATTTAGCGAAGTCGGCGTCGAAATGCAAGTGGCGGCCAATTGTTGCCCGCGACGGCCTCTGCTAGAATGGCCGCAATCAGGCAAGACGCCGAGGAGGTTGAAGCATGGCACTGGTCATAGTCCTTGTGGTCATCGTCGTAATCGTTGTTATCTTGGGCCTGATGCTGCTCGGCATCTACAACGGCCTTGTCCGATCCCGCGTGCGGACGCAGGAGGCGTGGTCGGGCATTGACGTCCAGCTCAAGAAGCGCGCCGATCTCGTTCCCAACCTCGTCGAGACGGTTCGGGGCTACGCGGCCCACGAGCGTGGGACTTTCGAAGCCGTGACCGAAGCCCGCTCACGACTTCAAACCGCGCAAGGGCCTGCCGAAGCAGCCGCAGCCAATAACCAGCTAACTCAAGCTTTGCGCTCTCTCTTCGCTGTCGCCGAGGCCTACCCGCAGTTGCGCGCCAGCGAGAACTTCATCGCCCTTCAGGGCGAGTTGACGGACATCGAGGAGAAGATCGCCTACGCCCGCCAGTTCTACAACACCAACGTCAGCAACTTCAACCAGCGGATTCAGGTCATCCCGAACGTCTTCATCGCCAACATGATGGGCCTGAAGCCGTTCGAGTTCTTCGAGGCGGAAGAGGAGGCGCGGGAAGCGCCGCACGTCGACTTCCAGTCCATGGGCGGACCGCCCACGGGCTCGCAGGCCGGGCCGCCAACGCAAGAGCCGTCGGAGCCGCCCGCCGGGCCGCCGATGGAGCCGCCGAAGTAGATGAGCATGGCGCAGGGAAGTACCCTTGTCTACGACCGCATAGGTTCGAACCGGCGCAACACGTTCCTGCTGCTCGCCCTGTTCATTATCCTCGTCGGCGGCTTCCTCGTTGCCATTGGCATCGCCTTCGGAATACCGTTTCCGTTCGCGTCGTTCCTCATTGTCCCCGCGATCCTCTACGCGCTGTTCAGCTACTATGCCTCGACCAGTGTGACCCTTGCCATTTCCAACGCGCATCCCGTCACCAAAGAAGAGGAGCCGGACTACTACCGAACGGTGGAGAACCTGAGTATCGGCGCTGGCCTGCCGATGCCAAAGCTCTACGTCATCGAGGATAGCGCGCCTAATGCCTTCGCCACGGGCCGCAACCCGAAGAACGCGGTCATGTGCGTCACGCGCGGCCTGCTTCAGAAGATGGACCACCTGGAGCTTGAGGGCGTCTGCGCGCACGAGCTCTCGCACATCGGTAACTACGACATCCGGCTGGAAACGGTAATTGTGGTGTTGGTCGGCATGGTCGCGTTGATAGCAGACATCATGCTCCGGATGACAATCTGGGGCGCCGGCTCGCGTCCGGGCAACCGCGAGCGCAGCGGCGGCTCGGCCGTGCTGATCATCTACGCGATTGCGCTGATCGGCGCCATCCTTGCGCCGATAGCCGCGCAGCTCATCCAGCTTGCCCTGTCGCGACAGCGCGAGTATCTGGCCGACGCATCAGGGGCGCTTCTGACGCGTTATCCGGAGGGGCTAGCCAGCGCTCTCGAAAAGATCGCCAACGACAACGAGCCGCTGGCCGAAGCGAACAAGGCGACCGCGCACCTCTACATCGCCAACCCGCTGAACGAGCACCAGAGCTGGTCAAACAACCTCTTCTCGACGCACCCGCCGATTGAGGAGCGCATCCGCCGCCTGCGCGCTATGTGATCTACATGGACAAGGCCGCCGAGGGTCCACGTAGACGCTTCCTTGACTGAGGGGCAAGGAAGGCCGGGATTGACGCTGATAACATTGAATTCGCGCGGATAATGGTCCCTCCGGCGAGCCGAACCCGAGGCGGGTCCGACCGCGCATTCACATCACAGGCCGGCTGGCACTGGGCACAGAAGCCGAGATGACGCCGGCATCCCTGTTGACCTCGGACATTACAGGAAAGGAGTCACCAGGTGAAGATTCTGTCTAAGCAACCGAGTGTCAGAGGCTCAGCGGATACGTTCACCGGGGAAGTTTGGTTTGATGTCATCGCGAACGGCGAAGAGTTCTCCCGCATGCGCGTCAACATCGTCCGGTTCGCGCCCGGTGCGCGCACTGCCTGGCACTCTCATGCGGTCGGCCAGCTGCTATATGTGACCGACGGACGTGGGCGGGTGCAGTCTCGCGGTGGTGAGATCATCGAGACTCGTCCCGGTGACGTGATCTACGCGCTGCCGGGCGAGTGGCACTGGCACGGAGCGGCACCCGACCATTTTATGACGCACGTTGCGATGTGGGAGGTCGACGACAAAGGCGACAGCGCGACTTGGGGCGCTCAGGTCAGCGACAAAGAGTACGAGGCGTCGCCCCACTGAGACCTCTCGGTCAACCCAGATCGCGGGCGCTGATTTCATCCAAGACGCTGACCGTGACCGTCTCAGTCGTATTGGAAAGGAGGTGCGCCGGTGACCGCGTGGACAAGCGACGAACTCACTAAGATCGGCGCGGCAGAGGAGCTGCGAATCGCATCGCTCCGGCGCGATGGCATGCTGCGAAACCCGGTGACGATTTGGGTCGTTCGCCACGGCGACGACCTCTACGTCAGATCCGTTAATGGGCGCACTGGCGCCTGGTTCCGTAGCACTCAGGTGCGCCACCAAGGTCACATCCAGGCCGGCGGCGTAGCCAAAGAAGTCACCTTCGTGGAGGCTGCCGACTCCGATCTCAACGACGAGATCGACACCGCCTACCGCACGAAGTACCATCGGTACGCCGCCAGCATCGTCAACACCATCATCAGCCCGAAAGCGCGAGCGGCGACGATCAAACTGGTGCCGCGCTCAACAAACTAGTCCACGCCGTTTGGCCCGTAAACGGCCAGCCTGTCCGGCGGCGCCACGGCGAACGACACCGCGCGAAGGACGGTTTTCGCTCCGAAGGACTTGGAGATGCTTCGCACTTGAAGCATTCATCGCGTCCATAAGAAAAGGGCCGCGAGCATCGTCGCGGCCTAGGGACAGACTCTTCGCTCTTTGGAATGGTGGCTGGTTGTCAGCAACCTCGGACAACGCGAAGGTTCGAGCCATGAGCCGGTCCTGCTCGCGCCGAGTCAAGTCCCGAGGTTACTTACGCAAGCCGGCCTCCAATACGTCGAAATTACAGGGGCGTTGCAGCATTTCGGAAGGCACCTGTCAACGAGAGCGAGAATGGTCTGATGCGGCCACCGGACCCGTCACCTCGGGCGCGACCCGAGTAGATGTGCCACCGATCAGTGAGAGATCGCGGCTCGAAAGGTGTATCCTTCCCCTGCAGTACTGAAGGGATCGACAAAATGCGGTCTTGTCTCACAACCCACGTTGAGCTTTATTTTGTCGAATCTGAAGACGCACATCGCGAATCTGGAAGCGCGTCGAAAAAACGTTGAATTCAATCAGTCAATCAAGCCGCTAGTGCGGCGCCCGCCAGATTTCCGTCCACTTGAACCGTCGCGCCATCCCCCTGCCGATGAGCATCGCCGGTATCGTCGCCGCCGCGCAGATGATCGCCGCCGCCAGGAAGATGTCCTGGAAGCTTCCCACCTCTAGTCCCTGGACGGTCTCCGAGTAGTTCGGCGAACCCAGCGGCACGCCTCCGGCAAGCTCGTAAAAGTGTCCCAGGCCTCTCGACGTCAGCAACGCCACCCCCACAAGCATCCCAACCAGGCGCATCACCGTCAGCAGCGCCGATGCCGTCGCCCGCTCACCCTCCGCCACCGAGTTGACGACGGCGGCGCTTATCGGCGCGATGACCAGCCCGAAGCCGAGGCCGGTGAGCATCAGGTTCAGCGTGAACCAGGGGTCATGAACGCTGGCTGTCCAGAAGTGCATCAAGAAGAAGCCGGCGCCGCTTGTAGCCATCCCAATCGCTGCCGTCCGGTTATGGCCGATCCGGCCCGCCAGATAGCCGCCCGTCACGGCGCCTACGGGCAGCATCACCGTTAGTCGCATGAGGTTGAGGCCTCCGAGGAAATAGCTTCCCTTCAGGATGGCGATAGTGAACACCGGCACTGACACCATCGCCACGATCAAGCCACCTCCCATCAGCATGTGCGTGAAGTTGCCCGCCGCGAACACGACCGAGCGGAAGAGCGAAAGCGCCAGCATGGGTGTCTTCGTCAGGTGTTCGCGCCAGACGAAGGCGGCAGCGAAACCAGCAGTCGAGGCGTAGAGCACGACGTTCACCCAGAGCGGCCGCGCGGCGACGGGGTCTTGAGTGAGGGCGATAGCCAGAGTTGTCAGAGCGCCGGCCAGCAGGAGGCCACCGAGATAGTCGACCGGCACCCTCCGTCGCGGCTCGTCGTGCGAGTAGCGCAGGACGACGAAAGCGACCGGAAGGGCCAGCGGCACGTTCAGCCAGAAGTGGCCGCGCCAGCCAATCAGCTCAACAAGGCTGCCGCCCCAGAGCGGCCCCAGTAGTCCGCCGCCCTCAGCCGCGGCGCCCAGCAGGCCGAAGCTCATGGCGCGGCGTTCTGGCGGCACGTGCTGAGCGACGATGGCCATCGAGACGGGGACCAGCGCGCCCGCGCCTAGCGCCTGAACTGCTCGGGCGATGATGAGGAGTGTCAGGCCGTGGCAAGCGGAGACCCAGAGCGATCCAACCAAGAAGATCGCAAGCGCCGTCAGAAAGACTCGGCTGTGGCCGTAGACGTCGGCGATGCGCCCCATAAGCGGCATGGCGACGACGTAGCCAAGGATGTAGCCGTTCACGATCCAGGCGGCGCGGTAGAACTGGTCGATGGGAACGTTGACGCCGTTCAGGATCGGTTCCAGCAACGTGACCACGACCGTCTGGTCGAGCGCGCCGAGGAAGACGGCAAAGCCGACGGCGATGAGCAACCAGTTCGGTGAGAAAGGAACTGCCCGAGCAATCGGGCGGCGAGTCAGCGCGGCGCTCTCACTGTCAGCGGTCATTGTGGCGGTGGCGTAACTGCGACCTGTTCGCCGAAGTTCGAAAGTGTGAGTTGCCGGACGATGTTGTTCGCTTCGTCGGGTTCGATAGGCCCTTCGAGATAGACCCGGCGGATAAGGGAGTCGCTTAGGCCGATCCACACCTCAATGCCAACCGTGTAGCCGGGTTTCGCGACGGGTACCGCGGCGGTCAACGCGTCTGACGGAATAGTCCCTGTCACATGCCACGTGTCGACGCCGTCCACTTTCTCCTGTCCAACGACTTCCGCGTTTTGGAGCGAGCCGATAACGGCTTTGACGCCCTGCGTGGGGTCGAAGAAGTCGCTTATGGTCGTCCCGTTCGGAAGCGGCTGCCACTGGCGATTGAAGGGGTTAGTTATCCAGCCCTGACTGCCGATTCCGATGACCTGGACCATCACCGTCTGGTTGCCAGCCTTCGCCGTGATACTGGCATAGAGGTGGTCGGGAACAATGACGTCGCCGTCGGCAGAGACGAGTTGCAGACCGTTGGGTATCGGCGTGGTGCCGTTTTGATGGGTGAGCGTGAAGTGGAACGTTTGCAGGGAGTCGAAGGCCTGGATAGCCTGGGGCAGCACCGAACTCGCCGGCAGCAGAGTGCTCGTGGACGTGGATTTGCCGCCGCCACCGCAAGCTGCCGCCAGAACGGCGGTGAGACCTGAAACGATTATGGCCGCGCATATTCGTCTCATGGCGTCACCTTCACTCCCGAACCCTCAGTGACTTCACCGATGCGCCAGCAACCCAGCCCGTCGCCGGCCATGCGACGTTCCAACTCCGGCCCGCGTTCACTCGGCAGGGCGATGAGGAGGCCGCCGGAGGTCTGCGGGTCGAACAACACCTGCTTCATCGCCTCGTCGATTTGGCCGTCGATTTCGACGCTGTCCTCGAGGGCTTCGCGATTGCGTGCGCCGCCGCCGGTGCCGAAGCCTCGTCGAGCATACTCAATCGCACCGGGCAAGAGCGGAAGGCGGCCGGCTTCAATCCGAAGGACCACGTTGCTAGCCTTTGCCATCTCGGCGCCGTGACCAATCAGACCGAAACCGGTTACGTCGCACATACCATCCACGCCGGCAGCGCATGCTATATGCGAGGGATGACGGTTGAGCTGCAGCATGCTGTCGATCGCTGCTTTGACGTGTGCTGGATCGGCTTGGTCGCGCTCGTTGGCGGTGAGGATGATAGCCGTGCCCAGAGGCTTCGTCAGGTAGAGGAGGTCACCCGCTCGAGCGCCGCCGCGGGTGACGACGCGGTTCGGGTCGACGGCTCCCATGACGCAGAGCCCGTATTTCGGTTCGGCATCATATATGGTGTGGCCGCCGGCGATGACGCCGCCCCCCTCGGCGACCTTAGTTGCACCACCTCGGAGGATCTCCGCCAGAATTGCGGGAGAGAGGTCCTCGGGAAAGCCGACAACGTTCAAGGCAAGGAGGACTTCGGCGCCCATCGCATAGATGTCGCTCATCGCGTTGGCCGCGGCAATGGCGCCGTACGTGAAGGGGTCGTCGACGACGGGCGGGAAGAAGTCGAGTGTGAGGACGACAGCGAGGTCGTCGCTAACGCGATAGACAGCCGCATCGTCGAGGCCGTCCAATCCGAGGAGCAGGTTAGGGTACTCCTCGGGACGGAAGGTTTCGGACAGGGGGCGCAGGACCTGCGCCAGGAGGGCGATGCCCGCCTTGCCCGCTCAGCCGGCGCAGGAGGCGAGGGCGGTCAGGCGGACCTCTTCTCGCGACATCGTTGCTCCTTTCGCGCGACTGGGGTGGAAGCAGCCGCATCCTGCATCGCTTCGATGCGATTATACAACGAGGTGTGTGGGATTGACAGGAAGGAGAGGGTGATACAATCGGGCGAGAGAGAAGACGTGGAACCGCTGACGCCGAATGAAGTCATCGACCTGCTGGGGGCGCAGTACGGCGAGCTACCGGAAAGGCCGCGTCGCGACCCGCTCGACGAACTGGTGCTCGGCGTGCTCTCGCAAAATACGTCGGACGTGAACTCGGATCGAGCTTTCGCCCACCTGAAGCGCGCTTTCCCGACCTGGCAGTCAGTCGTCGAAGCGCCGGCGTCGCGGGTCGAGGACGCGATCTGGCCCGGCGGCCTGGCGCCAACGAAATCGCTGCGGTTGAAGGCGATGCTGGCGGAGGTGCTGAGGCGTCGCGGGTCATTCAATCTGTCGTTCCTCAAAGAGATGCCGCTCGACGAGGCGGAGGCATGGCTGACGTCGCTTCCCGGTGTCGGCCCGAAGACCTCCGCGGTTGTATTGCTGTTCTCGTTGGGGCGGCCGGCGTTTCCGGTCGACACGCATGTGCACCGTGTGCTGCGTCGGTTGGGCCTAGCGCCGCCCGGTGCGTCGGCGACGCAGGCGCAGGCGATGTGGGAGCCACGACTACGGCCGGAAGAGGTGTACCCGTTTCACCTGTACCTCATTCTGCACGGACGTCGCACCTGCGTGGCGCGGAGGCCCCGCTGCCCGGCTTGCAACCTGCGGCATGGCTGTCCGTCTGCGAGAGTCTTTCATCCTGAGATCGACGCGGCGGCCGGGCCGTAAGGCGACGCCCTAGAGCTGACGAAATGTCCCGTTCGGCCGTCGCCCACTTCTTCCTTGCCGAGCGGCGTCGCCCAACGGTATACTTAGGTTTCGAATTCGCGAGGGCACGTTCTCAAATCGGAGCGACGCGTTGACTTCTGTAGGAATACTGGGTGCGACGGGATACGCAGGATCTGAGCTTGCGCGCATACTTTATTGCCACCCAAACGTTGTGGTGACGTCGGTCTCCGGCGCTGAAGGCGTAGGCCATCGGCTCGGCGAATTCTTCCCGCACCTGTACCCTATGGATCTCGTCGTCAAAGAGCAGCTCGACGATGTCGATGTCGTGCTGGCGGCGCTTCCGCATCGCGTCGCAGCGCAGTTGCTTCTGCCCTGGATCGACCGTGGCAAGAAAATCATCGACCTCAGCGCTGACTTCCGGCTCCGTGACGTCGCGGAGTACGAAAGTTGGTACCAGGTAAAGCACCCGCGGCCGGAATTGCTCAAGAATGCGGTCTACGGGCTGCCGGAGCTGCACAGGCGGGAGATCGCTGCGGCCAGTCTCGTCGCTTCGCCGGGCTGCTATCCGACGGGCGCGATCTTGGCGCTGGCGCCGGCCGTCAAGGAAGGCCTGATTGAGAAGAACGTCATCGTCGACAGCAAGTCGGGCACTTCCGGCGCCGGCCGTTCGCCGACGTTGACGACGATGCTCTCGGAAGCGGGCGAAGGCATCTCGCCATACGCGCTGGCGGGACACCGTCACATGCCGGAGATGGCGCAGGAGCTATCGCTCCTCGCCGGCGAACCATGCTCGGTTCTGTTCGTGCCACACCTGCTGCCGATGGTGCGCGGTATCTTGACCACAGGTTATGCTTCCCTATCAAAGAAGGGGCTGGATGCCGGCGAGAAGGGCGTGCGCGACGTCTATCGCGAATTCTATAAGGATGAGCCGTTTATCCGGGTCGTCGACGCCCCGCCTCAGACGAAGCACGTGCGCGGGAGCAACTTCTGCGCTGTCTGTCCGACAGTCGACGCGCGGACCGGACGGCTGGTCGTCGTGAGCTGTATTGACAACCTTGTGAAGGGTGCTGCCGGGCAGGCCGTCCAGAGCATGAACCTGATGCTGGGGTTTGAAGAGACGGCCGGCCTCGAAGGGCTGGGGTTGTATCCCTAACGGCTCGAGCGGTGCCTAGGGGGCAAGAATCGGAGGACTAGCGTCCTCCTCTCCATTTCTCAGCGTTTTCTTAACGGATTGGATGCGATGATGAACGGAGGCGTGACGGCGCCGCTTGGCTTCCTGGCGGGAGCCGTCGAAGCTGGGCTGCGAACGCGTTCCGGACACGATGATCTGGCGCTGCTCTTCTCTGAAGCGCCGTGTGTGGCGGCAGGCCTGTTCACAAGCAGCGCCATTGTGGCAGCGCCTATTGTACTGTCGCGCCGGAACCTCGCCGACGGGAAGGCGCAAGCGGTCATCGTCAATGCGGGTTGCGCGAACGCTTACACCGGTGCTGAAGGTTACCGGGACTCTGAGGAGATGATTCGTCTGGCCGCAAGCCACATCCGTGATTCTCGTAATGTCGTTGGTTCCGCAAGCGAGCTTCGATTGGGTGATAGCGACGTACTGGTTGCGAGCACCGGCGTAACAGGCCATCGATTGCCAATCGACAAGATCCGCGACGCTATCCCGAGGATCATTATCAGCCGGGACGGCGGTGAGGCTTTCGCACGAGCCATAATGACAACCGACACCGTCCCCAAGCAGGCGTCGACCAAGTTCGACGCGGACGGACACGAGTGCCGGATCGGCGGCTGTGCCAAAGGGTCCGGCATGATCCACCCCAACCTGGCGACCATGCTCGCCTTCTTGACGACCGATGCTCTGGTCGAGCGCGCCTTCCTCGAGAAGACTTTGCGCGAGGCCGCCGATGCCTCGTTCCACATGCTCACCGTCGACGGGGACAGCAGCCCCAACGACACGCTTCTCGTCATGGCGAACGGCGCTGCCGGTGGCCCGATGGTTCAGGAAGGTACCGAAGGCGGCGAGCGGTTTCGGGGGGCGATCGGCGACGTCTGCATTGACCTGGCGAAGGACATGGCCCGGGATGCTGAGGGCGCGACGAAGCTTGTCGAGGTGGAGGTTGATGGTGCGAAGAACATGGACGATGCTCGAATCGCCGCTCGGACCGTTGCCGGCTCGTCGCTCGTGAAGTCGGCTGTCTACGGCAATGACCCTAACTGGGGGCGCGTGTTGGCCGCAGTAGCCCGCAGCGGAGCTGCCGTCCGGGAGGATTCGATAGCGCTGTTCTGGCAGGACCTGTGCGTCTTCCAGGGAGGGCACCCCCTGGCGTACGATGAAGAGGCCCTGAGAACGGCTACGAAGAGCGACAAAGTGCGAATTCACATAGACCTCGGCTCGGGCAACGGACACGCGGTCGCTTGGGGCTGCGATTTGACCGAAGAATACGTTCGCATTAACAGCCAATACACGACTTAGGGGACCGGCTTGACCAAGACTATCGTCGTAAAGGTGGGCGGTTCTACCTGGGAGAGCCGCGATGCTGCACTCGACGATATTGTCGCCTTGCAGCGCGAGGGAGATCACATCATCGTCGTTCATGGCGGCGGCGAGATGGTCAGCCGCTGGCTCGCGGTCCACGGCGTCGAATCACGCTTCGTCGACGGCGTGCGCGAGACAGGCGAGGATGCTCTGCCCGTTGTCGTCGCCGTGCTGGCCGGGCTCGTGAACAAGCAGCTTGTCGCCGGCATTAACGCCGGCGGCGGGCGTTCAGTAGGTCTGAGCGGAGCCGATGGCGCTTGCATCGTCGCCCGGCGACAGCCTGTTCTCGGCTTTGTGGGTGAGATCGAGCGCATAGATGTTAAGCTTTTGTCGTCGCTGCTCAAAGCCGGCTACCTGCCCGTCATCGCGTCGATTGGTGTCGAGGGGCCGCAACTGCTTAACATAAATGCCGACACCGTGGCGGGCGAGGTCGCTGTGGCCCTGAAAGGAGACCTACTCGTGTTCCTGACTGACGTTCCGGGCGTGCTCGACGCTGGCGGCAAGACACTGGAACGCCTGGACGGCTCCGACGTCGAGAAGCTGCTAAACGACGGGACGATATCGCACGGCATGTTGCCGAAGGTCGAATCCTGTCTGAAGGCCGCTGCAGCAGGGTGCGAAGCTGTGATCGTCGACGGAAGACAGCGGGGATCGCTCCGTTCGGCTATTGACGGACGCGTGGCGGGGACCCGCATCGGCTAGAACGAGGTTGAGATGACCGACTGGCAAGAGATCGCAGACAAGTACATGATGAAAACCTACAAGCGCCTGCCGGTGACGCTCGCGCGAGGCGAGGGGACGCGCCTGTGGGACGTTAACGGCAAGGAGTACCTCGATTTCTTCGGGGGACATGTCGTCGTCAGCCTCGGCCACTGCCATCCCGTCGTAGTGGAGGCGATACGGGAGCAGGCGGCGAAGCTAATGCACTACTCGAACATCGTCTATACGACGCCGCAGTTGGAGCTTGCCCAGCTCCTCATTGAAAACTCCTGCTTCGACCGCGCCTTTTTTTGCAACAGCGGCGCCGAGGCCGTCGAGGCGTCGATTAAGCTCGCGCGCAAGTGGGGGAAGGAACAGCGTGCGGGCGCCTATGAGGTCATCTCTGCCGATAACTCCTTCCACGGCCGCACGCTGGCGACCATCACTGCCGGCGGCACCGAGCGCTACAAGGCGCCTTTCACGCCGCTTCCCGAGGGCTTCCGTCACGTCCCCTACAACGATGCCGTGGCTATCGAAGGAGCAACTTCCGAGAAGACGTGCGCCCTGCTGCTGGAGCCCATCCAAGGCGAAGGCGGCATCATCGTGCCCGACGACGACTACTTCCCGCGGGTCCGCGCCTGGTGCGACAAAGAGAACCTGCTGCTCATCCTCGACGAGGTTCAGACCGGCATTGGACGTACCGGTGAGTTGTTTGCGTACAACCACTTTGGCATCGAACCGGACGTCATCGCGCTGGCCAAGGGCCTTGGCGACGGGTTCCCGATAGGCGCAGTCCTGGCGAAGGAGCATTGCGCTGTCTTCGTCCCCGGCGACCACGGCACAACCTTCGGCGGCAACCCGCTAGCCACTCACGTTGCCCATGCCGTCGTCAAGTACATTCTGGAAGAAGACGTCTGCGCGAAGGCAACGCGTGCTGGCGATCTGCTGGGGCGCAAACTGTTCGAGCTGGAGGACCGGTTCGACTTCGTCAGCGCCGTCCGCGGCAAGGGCCTGCTCTGGGGGCTCGAGGTCCGCCGCGACATCGCGGAAGAGGTGGCGCTGGCCTGTCTTGAAGGCGGGCTGATCGTCAACAACGTGCGGCCCAACGTCCTGCGCCTCTCGCCTCCGCTGACCGTGAGCGACGACGAACTGGAGAAGGGGCTCAGCATCCTGGAGCGCGTCCTTTCCGAAGGCAACGAGCTCGCGAAGGCGTCGAAGCGGACGTTCGAGCGCGATTGGGTGAGCAAAGAGGACGGCGCCTCCGAGGACGTGTAGTCAGACATGACGTCGAGGGCTAGAGAGAATCGACAACGACTGGAGGAGAAATGCCTAAGAAGATAGTGCTTGCATACTCTGGAGGCCTCGATACCTGCGTCGCGATCCGATGGCTGAAAGAGGAGCGCGGCTACGACGTCATCGCCCTGCACATCGATATGGGCACGGAGAAGGACTTCGACGCCCTGCATGAACGCGCCCTCGCCGCTGGTGCCGCCAAGGCCGTCTGGCGCGACGGGAAGGACGACTTCATCCGCTACTTCGCGTTTCCCGCTCTTGCTGCCGGCGCCGTCTACCAGGGGCAGTACCCGCTGGCGACAGCTCTGGGACGCCCCCTCATCGTCAAGCTGATGGTTGACGTCGCGCGCGAAGAGGATGCAACCGCCGTCGCCCATGGCTCTACGGGCAAAGGCAACGACCAGGTGCGCTTCGACGTCAGCACCCAGGCCCTGGCGCCCGACCTCCAGATCGTCGCGCCCGTGCGCGAATGGGACATGAAGACGCGCGAAGACGAGATGGCCTATGCGGCGAAGCACAACATCCCCATTCCTGTCACGAAAGAAAGCCCATACTCGACGGATGAAAACCTCTGGGGCCGCAGCATCGAATGCGGCATCCTGGAGGACCCATGGCAGGAGCCGCCGGAGGACATCTACGAGCTGACGCGGTCGGTGAAGGACGCGCCGGAGGAGCCTTCCTACGTTGAAATCGGCTTTCAGCGCGGCATGCCCATCTCGCTCGACGGCGAGGAGATCGACGGCGTGACTCTCGTGAAGCGGCTCAACTTCCTGGCCGGCGAGCACGGCATTGGACGGGTCGATCTCGTCGAGGACCGGCTTGTCGGAATCAAGTCGCGCGAGATCTACGAGGCGCCCGCCGCCTACGTCCTGCTGGCTGCGCACGAAGCGCTGGAGCACCTTACACTCTCAAAGCCACAGATCAGAATGAAGTCGCGTATCGCTCAGGAGTACGCTGATCTCATCTATAACGGCCTCTGGTTCACCGCCTATCATCAGGACCTTGCAGCCTTCGTCCAGAGCTCCCAACGCTATGTTACCGGGACGGTGCGAATGCGACTGCACAAGGGGCGCGCGGTTCCGGTCGGCCGCCGCTCGCCGAAGAGCCTGTACGATGTCTCCCTCGCCACCTACGACAAGGGCGATGTTTATGACCAGAGCGCGGCTGTCGGCTTCATCAAGATCTGGGGTCTACCAGTGCGTGTTCAGGCGAAGGCGCAATTGCTGGCGGAGCCGGGCGAGCCGCTTCGCATCGCGAGCCCGGACCAGTAGTTCCGGAAGCGACGAGACGAGACCGCCGGCGCACTATCGCAAGTCCTACAGTCCCCTGCAGGCGGAAGCCTGCCTTCGAAGCGATGTGATACGATAAAAGGGAAGGCGTGTCACTGCTTGGCCGCTCGGCGAGGTGACGAAGATGACCTGGGAAATGTCGGGTTGGACTGTGAGCTTCCAAGGCTGCACCGAGAAGGACCCCGACTGCCACATGGGGAAGTTCGAGATTGTGTACCAGGGTGAGAATGCTCGCCAGGTGGAGGTGCTGACTACAAGTCAGATCGAGCATATCCTGGCAGGAGAGCTAGGCAAGCGAGAGCTCTCTGACGAAGAAAGGGAGACAATCCTGGCCGTCGCTGGCAGACATCTCATCGAGCAGTGCATTGAGGAAGGACACGTCCCACCCGTCCTCTACCTATCAGGCCAGCTATTCATGTCGGAGGGCGCTGAACGGCGGCTTCTCCAGGAGTGCGGTCTGATCGCGAAGTAATCGATAACCGCGCTGCGCTTCCAGGTGGACGGCGGATACGCTCATGATCCAGGCAGTCCTATTCGACCTTGGCGATACCCTGTGGCATTTTCCTCAAATGCCGCCGGTCGAAGTCATCCGAGGCGAGACCGTTCACCGCATTTCGAACCTGCTCCGATTATGGGGCATCGAGCCGGAAGGGGAGTTCTTCTTCCTCGGACGCGACATCCGAGCCGCGATCGAGAAGGCGACTGATGGCGCATATTGGGGCGACCTGTCCAGTCCCGATTATCCCGCCCTCGCCAAGGCGGTTGCTGCCGAGAAGGGGCTCCTGATAACTGACGCCCAGGCGCGCGAGCTTTGGGACACCTGGAATCTGGGCGGCATTTTTCTCGGCCGTCAGTTATATCCGGGAGTCGTAGAGACGCTGGCCTGGCTAAAGGAGCGCGGCTATCGCATTGGCTCCGTGACGAACCGCGGCCTCGGCGGCGACTTCTTCCGCGAAGAACTTCAACATCACGGCGTCCTCGACCTCTTCGAAGTCCTCTCAATCTCGTGTGAAGTCGGCTACTTGAAGCCGCACCCGCGGATCTTCAGGCATGCGCTGGACGCCCTGGGTGTCAGCCCGTCAGATTCGGTGATGGTCGGCGACTCCCTTCGGGCCGATGTTGCGGGCGCTCGGTCACTCGGAATGACGGCGGTCTGGAAGCGGAACCACGCGGCGGCCCGAGGCGACCCGGAGCGCGACATGGCGACGGCGGAGGACGGCGAGGCGCGGCAGCCGCTCATGACGCCGGACTTCACCATTGAGGACCTCTGGGAACTGACGTCGCTGCCACTGTTCGGCGCCGGCTAAGCTGTCGCTTGGCAGAAGCGCCTGCATCGGCGACAATGGGCCTGATCTGACACCTCTGCCGAAGGAGCGGTGGAATGCCTGACGCAAAGACTCCGCGTCGCAGAGAGGGCGGAAAGCCGTGGAGCGGCCGCTTCGCGAAGAAGACGCACCCGTTGGTCGACGCTTACACCAGTTCCCTGGACGTCGATGCCACGCTCTACACCTACGACGTTCGCGCCTCCATTGCTCATGCCCGAATGCTGGGCCGGCAGCGAATCATCCCCCGGGCGGACGCCCAAGCCATCGTTCGCGGCCTGCTGGAGATCGAGCGCGAAATAGAGCGCGGCGAGTTCGAATTCGATCCGTCACTGGAGGACATCCACACCAACATCGAGACGCGCCTTGCCCAGAAGATCGGAGACGAGACCGCCGGCCGTTTGCACACGGCCCGCTCCCGCAACGATCAGGTGGCCACAGACCTCCGGCTCTACGCGATGGAGGCAATCACCCACCTTAGCAACGCAATTCGCGACTTTCAGTCGGCGCTGCTGGACGCGGCGGAGCGGAACGCCACCGCTGTCATGCCCGGCTACACCCATCTCCAAAAGGCGCAGCCGGTGCTGCTGGCCCACCACCTGCTGGCTTACGTCGAGATGCTGGAGCGCGACTTCGGACGCTTCGCCGGTTGCTACGTCCGAACCGATGTCCTGCCGCTGGGTAGTGGTGCGTTGGCTGGCGTGCCCTATCCGCTCGACCGTGCTTCCGTCGCCAAAGAGCTGGGATTCGGCTCGATGAGCCGCAACAGTATCGATGCCGTCTCGGACCGGGACTTCGTTGCCGAATTCCTTGCCTGCGCCGCCATCAGCGCCGTCCACATTTCGCGGCTGGCCGAGGAGATCGTCCTGTGGTCGAGCGCCGAGTTCGGCTTTGTCGAGATCGATGACGCCTTCGCGACTGGCTCCAGCATAATGCCGCAGAAGAAGAACCCCGACGTCGCCGAGCTGGCGCGCGGCCGCACCGGTCGCATCCTCGGCAACCTCGTTGGTTTTCTGACGGTTCTCAAGGGCCTGCCGCTCTCGTATAACCGCGACCTGCAGGAAGACAAGGCGCCCCTATTCGAGACAGCGGAAAGCTTGCTGCTGACGCTGCTCGTCCTGACGGAAATGTTGCCGGCGATCCGGTTTAACGAGGAGCGAATGCGCTCGGTAGCGACGGCTGGCTACACTCTGGCTACCGACGTCGCAGACTATCTGGTCCGAAAGGGCTTGCCATTCCGCCACGCCCATCAGGTCGTCGGCAAGCTTGTGCGCTATGCATCGGAACAGGGCAAGGAGCTATCAGAGCTGACGTTGAAGGAGTACCAACGCCACTCATCGCTATTTGCCGAGGACATCCTCGCCTTGGATGTAGAAGCGTCGCTCCGGGCGCGCGATCTCCCCGGCGGTACGGCGCCGCGGCGGGTGACCGAAGAACTGAAGAAGGCGCGGCAGCGGGTCGCCGGCCAAGAGACGAGTGATGAGTAGCGCCATCAAGATTGCTCCCTCCATCCTCTCGGCCGACTACCTACGCTTGGGGGAACAAGTCCGCGAGGCGGAGGCGGCCGGCGCCGACTATATCCACGTGGACGTCATGGACGGGCACTTCGTTCCGAACATCACCATCGGTCCGGTTGTCGTCGAAGCCGTCCGTCAGGAAACGAAGCTGCCGCTAGACGTTCACCTGATGATCGAGGAGCCTGAGCGAATCATCGAGTCATTCGCGAAGGCCGGCGCGTCTATCCTGACAGTACATCCCGAAGCCACTCTTCAGCTTCACCGCACAATCGAATCGGTCCGTCGCCTCGGCGTGAGGGCCGGAGTGGCGCTAAACCCGGGAACGTCCCTCTCGGTGGTCGAAGATGTGCTGGCCGATGTCGACTTGGTGCTGGTCATGAGCGTCGATCCCGGCTTCGGTGGTCAAGGCTTCATCGAAGGCGTTCTCCCCAAGCTCCGGCGCTTGCGGGCGCTTCTCGATCAGTCGAAGCTTGCTGCGGAGTTGGAGGTCGATGGGGGCATTTCGCCAGAGACCGCGCCGCGGAGTGTCGAAGCCGGCGCGCGCGTACTCGTGGCCGGGACAGCGATATTCAATGCGAAAGCGAGCGTTGAGGAGTGTGTCAGGCGACTGCGCGAAGGCGCAGAACGCGCATTGAAGTGGAGTGAGTGAGACACAGAAGTGGCCAAGACCCGGTGTCGGCCACGAGCGAGGTTAGGCTTTCGACTTGGACTGTGTGCGCAGGCAGCGGGTACAGACGTTCAGCTTGATCGGCCGGCCGTCGAGGTAGACGGTCTGCTTATGAACGTTGGGACGAAACACCCTGCTCGTGACGGGCGCTTTTCGCTCCCACCTGCCGGCGTGCCGGTGGCGGATGTTGCGGCCGAAAACCGTAGTTTTGCCACAGATATCACACTTGCCAGCCATGGGAAATCCTTTACGGGGTGAGTTGGTCTTGTTAGAATCCGAATACGATCCTATCACCCACGATGGCTGGAGGCAAGTTCCCTTTGACTAACGCTGATTCGGAAAGTCGTGCTGTGGTCACAGCGGGAAAGCGTCGTCGTCGTACAGAAACCTACTCAGGCGGCGAGTTGCGCGAGATGTTCGCCGCCGCCACGACCTGGCTGGAACGAAACGCCCAGGCCATCAACTCCATCAACGTCTTCCCTGTGCCGGATGGCGACACCGGCACGAACATGTATCTAACCATGCGCGCGACGATGGACGAAGCGTACGAAAGCGGCAGCGAAGCTGTGAACGTCGTGACCGGCGCAATGGCGAAGGGCGCACTGATGGGCGCCCGCGGCAATTCTGGTGTCATCCTCTCGCAGATTCTGCGCGGCTTCGCGGAGAGCCTGTCGGAGAAGGAACGGTTCGACAGCCAGGACTTCGTCTCTGCTCTTGATAAAGCTGCGGCGAACGCCGACCGTGCGGTGAGCCACCCCGTCGAGGGCACTATCCTGACTGTCATGCGCGCCGTTGCCGCTGCCGCCCGCGAACGGTCGGAGAAGATTCGGGGCAATCTCAAGGTCGTGCTCGCCGCGGCCGTAGGCGCTGCGAAGGAAGCCGTCGCGAAGACTCCGACCTTGCTTCCGGCGTTACGCGAAGCGGGCGTGGTAGATGCGGGGGGACAGGGCCTGTACATCATGCTCGAGGGGGCGTTGCGCTATCTCCGCGGTGACCTCGCCTCGCTGGCGCCGCTGACTATCGAGGAGCCGGAAAAGGTGTGGGCCCGGACCACCGCCGCCCTTCACGACGGTGGCGAGACCAGGTACGGCTTCTGCACCGAGTTCCTCGTCGGCGGCAAGAAGCTCAACGCTGGCACGACGCTAGAGCGGATGCTGGAGCTGGGAGACTCCGTCCTCGTAGTGGGGGACGAATCCCTACTGAGGGTGCACCTCCACACCTCGGAGCCGCAGACGGCGATAGAGCACTGCCAGACGCTCGGCGAGGTGACGCAGATCAAGGTCGACAACATCGCGGCTCAGGCGGAGGAGTTTGTAGCGAAGGTGCAGGCATTCGGCTACGAACCGGATATCGGCGTCGTGGGAACGGTTGTCGTCGTCCCCGGGCGCGGGCTCGAGGACGTGTTCCGCAGCCTCGGCGCTACGGCGGTCGTGCCCGGTGGCTCGACGATGAACCCGAGCACCAAGCAGATCCTTGAAGCGATAGCGTCCTGTCCACAGGAAGAGGTCATCGTCCTTCCAAACAACAAAAACGTAGTGATTGGCGCGCAGCAGGCCGCCAAGCACAGCCGCAAGCATGTGTGCGTCGTCAAGACGGTTTCGGTTCCGCAGGGCATGGCCGCGTTGCTCGCGCTCAATCCAGCGCAAGGCGCCGATGAAAACGTTGCCCTGATGGAAGACGCCCGCACGGCCGTGAAGACGGCAGAGGTCACAAAAGCCATCCGGAGCACAAGCGTCGATGGGCTGCGTGTCCGTGTCGGGCAGGACATAGCCCTTCTCGATGGCAAGCTGGCGGTAGCGGAAGACTCGCCGCAGGCTGCCGTGCATGAGTCAATTAGACGCCTCGTCGATGACGAGACCTCTCTTGTTACCCTCTACTACGGCGCCCAGTCCACCAAGCATGATGCGAAGGCACTGGCGGAGGAAATCTGTGGAGAGTATCCTTCCCTCCAGGTGGACATTGTCTATGGCGGCCAACCTTATTACGGGTACATCGTCTCTCTGGAGTGACCACGTTCCGTTGGGGGCAGTGCGATGAGCGTCCGCATCGTGACGGATAGCTCTGCCGACCTGCCACCTGACCTTGCCGAAGCACTGGGCGTAACGGTCGTCCCGCTCTGCGTCCTCTTTGGCGAAGAGGTCTACCGGGACCAGGTAGATATGACAACCGACCAGTTCTTCGAGAAGCTCGCCACTAGCCCGGTGCATCCAAGCACGTCACAACCCTCGGTCGGTTCCTTCCAGGAGACATACCAGACGCTCAAGGATCAGGCGGACGCCATTGTCTCGATTCACATCGGTGGCAAGCTATCAGGGACGGTGGCAGCGGCGGAGATGGCACGAGAGTCCCTTGGCGGATCCTGCCCGATCGAAATTGTCGACTCTGAAGGCACGTCGTTGGGCCTGGGCTTCCCTGTCATCGCTGCGGCAAAAGCTGCGAAGGCGGGGGCGGGCGTCAAAGAGGTGATAGCTGTGGCCAAGTCCGTTGCAGCCCGGCAGCACACACTGGCGATGCTTGACACGCTGGAGTACGCGCGCCGGGGCGGACGGCTCAGCCGTGCCGAAGCCCTGCTTGGCAGCCTGTTGCACGTAAAAGGCGTGATTTCAGTGAAAGTCGACGTGCATGCGGTAGGGCGGGCTAGGACGAGACCGGCAGCTATCAAGCGCATGTTCGACATGGCAATGGCGCATCCGGCGATCGAGCAAGTTGGGATCATGCACGCCATTTCGCCGGAGGATGCCGAGATGCTGGCAGACGGGACGCGCGAGCTTCTCCCAGACGTACCGATTCAGATCGTGCGCATTGGCCCCGCGCTCGGTGCTCATGGAGGGCCTGGCATTGTAGCTATGACGGTGGTCGAGGGAGAGAACGCGAAAGCTTGAACCTGCCAGAAGCCCAACTGCGTAAGATCCTAGAGCTAGAGCGACGCAAGGGCTACGCGGACACAGCGGTCGTCGGAGGGCTGGACCGCTTCCTCAAGAACCTTATCCAGCGCGATAACCTTGGCCCCAGTTCGCCGATTATGCAGTCGATAATGGCCTTGCCGACGCGCGGCTACGCTTCGCTGTCGCCGGAAGAGCGCCGCCGCTGGCTGACACAGTCTCTCCGGGTCCTCGCTGGCGCCGTCGAACGCCCTACGGCTGCTCCGACAGTCCAAAAGGCTCGCACCGCGGCTTTTCGTCCGAAACGACAGCCGGAAAGTGAGTCCATTCAGACGGCGGAAGCGCCGTCATCTCTAGCCAAGCGGGTGACCGCGCTGAAGGGCGTGAGCACGGCGCTAGCCGGCAGGCTGGGACGCATTGGAATCACGACAATCCAAGACCTGCTCTTCTTCTTCCCCCGTCGATATAACGACTTCGCCAGCATCCGCCCCATCTCTGAGCTCGTCGTAGGCGAAGAGCAGACCGTCATCGGCACGGTTTGGAGCGCTGAGGACACGCCTATTGGACGACGTCTCCGCGGCACGCAGGCGCTCATCGGCGATGAAACGGGAACGATGCGCGTTGTCTGGTTCAATCAACCGTACATTGCCCAGCAACTCCGAACGAACGAGCGCGTTGTCTTGGCGGGCAAGGTGATGCTCTACAAGGGGCAGAAGACCCTGGAGAACCCGGAATACGAACCGCTGGAGTCGGAGGAATTGCTACACACGGGACGCCTCGTACCCGTCTATCATACGACCGCCGGTCTTGCCGGTCGCACGGTCCGACGGATTGTGAAGCAAGCACTCGACATCTATTTGCCGGCACTGCCGGAGCTTCTGCCGCCGGAGATGCTTTCGCGAAACCGGATGCTGTCACGAGTGGCGGCTGTAAGGCAAATGCACTTCCCGGACGGCTGGGATGCCCTGAAGGCTGCGCGTCGCCGCTTGGCTTTCGATGAACTGTTGCTCATTCAGGTTGGCGTGCTGGAACGGAAGCGAGAGTGGCGCGAGCGTGGCCTGGCGCAGCCGCTTCGCCTGCGGGAGGACATTCAGCGCGGCTATGTCGAGTCGCTGCCCTTCGCGCTAACGGGCGCCCAGCAACGGGCGATGTCGCAAACCCTCGCTGATCTATCGCGTGAGCGGCCGATGGGCCGGCTGCTCCAGGGCGACGTGGGCAGCGGCAAGACGGTCATCGCGGCGGCGGCACTGCTCGCGGCAACGGTATCAGGCGCCCAGGGGGCGATGATGGCGCCGACGGAAATCCTGGCTGAGCAGCACTTCCGTACGCTCTGCCAGCTTTCTCTTGCAGCGAGCGGACCGCTTCCATCGCAACGGTCAGGCCTGCCTATCTCTCGAAGCCGCTGACCATCGCGTTGCTCACGGGAAGCTTGCCAGCCTCGGTCAAGCGAGAGTTGCGGGAGCAGATAGCCGCCGGCCAAGTTGATATCGTCGTCGGGACCCATGCCGTGATCCAGGAGGGGGTGGACTTCCGTCGCCTCGGTATCGCGGTTGTCGACGAGCAGCACCGCTTCGGCGTTATGCAGCGGGCAGCGCTCCGCGAGAAGGGACGCAACCCGCACGTCCTCGTCATGACCGCGACGCCGATTCCCCGCACGCTCACCCTTACCGTCTACGGCGATCTCGACGTCTCAGTCATCGACGAGATGCCGCCGGGGCGGAAGCCCGTGAAGACGCGCTGGGTGCCGCGGGGCGAGCGCGACGCAGCATACGAGTTCGTGCGGAAACAGGTGCGGCAGGCATATCAGGCGTTCATCATCTGCCCGCTAATCGAGGAGTCGGAGACGCTTACGGCGCGCGCCGTAACGCAGGAGTACGAACGCCTGAGTCGAGAAGTCTTCCCGGATATGAGACTGGGCCTGCTCCATGGCCGCCTCGCCGCGACGAAGAAAGAGAGCGTGATGCATGACTTCCGGGACCGGCGCCTGGACATCCTCGTCTCTACCGCAGTCGTTGAGGTTGGCGTGGATATCCCAAACGCCACAGTCATGATGGTCGAGGGTGCGGAGCGCTTCGGGCTGGCGCAGCTACACCAGCTTCGCGGTCGGGTAGGCAGGAGCGACGTCCAAAGCTTCTGTCTGCTCTTGTCCGACAGCTCCGCGCCTGACGCCCGGGAACGGCTTCAAGTCGTTGAGCGAACGCAGGACGGCTTCGAGTTGGCGGAGGCCGACCTGCGGCTGCGCGGCCCCGGCGAGTTCTTCGGCACCCGACAGAGCGGCCTGCCGGACTTGAAGGTGGCGCAGCTATCCGATGTGGCGCTGATCGAGCTAGCCCGTAGGGAGGCCTCGCGTCTTCTCGAAAGCGACCCGGACCTCGTACGTTCAGAGCACGCGCAATTGCGGGAAGAGGTCTCGTCGCTCTGGGAGCGCGTGACGGCGGAGGCGCACTAGCGGCGTGATGCCCCCTCGGTGCTACAATAGCCCCGACATCTACTAGAACCGGTGGTGACATTTGGGCAAGGCGGACCTTCATGTGCATAGCGCCTGTGGCGACGGCATGGGAACGGTATCGGAGATACTAGACTATGCCCAACGAAATACGGACCTCACCGTTGTCGCCATCACAGATCACGACGATCTGAAGGGAGGGCACCTGGCCCGCGAAGTCTCGGCACGGGGAAACTACCGCGTCGAGGTGATACCCGGCGAAGAGGTGACGACGTTGCAGGGCCATCTGCTTGCCCTCTTCCTGGAAGAGCCGGTGGCAAGCCTGCGGCCGCTAATGGAAACGCTGGAGGCGGTACACAGGCAAGGAGGTCTCTGCATCATACCGCACCCGTTGAACTGGCTGACCCGCAGCATCGGGCATCATTCTATGCTGGAGGTGCAGCGGCGGCGCGGCAGTGGCGTGTATTTTGATGGCATTCAGACTGCGAACGTCGCTCCGGGCTCTCGGGTGAAGCTGAAGACGGCGCAGCGACTGAACCGGGAGCGCTACCATTTGCCCGAGGTCGGCGGCAGCGATGCCCACTTCCTGCCGGCGGTCGGCAGCGCTTATACCGTCTTCGAGGGCAGCGGTGCTGAAGACCTTCGTCGCGCTATCCTGGCCGGAACGACCTCAGGAGAAAACGGCAGGTATCCTTCCGTCGCGACAATCGGCTACGGCAAGTTCCTCCGGCAGCAGTGGCGCGGCCTAGTTGTCACTCCAAAGGCCGAAGGCTGGTGGCCCACGATCAAGAGCTTCGTCTGGCGGCCGAAGCGATGAAGATAGCCCTCGTGTCTCCATACGACTTTGCGGTGCCTGGTGGCGTCAATAACCACATCGAGCACTTGCGCGACAACTTCCTGCGTCTCGGCCATGAGGTCCGGATCATCGCACCATCGTCGCGGCCGTTGTTACATAAGCCGGAGCAACGGGTCATCCCCGTCGGAATGGCCGTCGGCCTTCCGGCTAGCGGCTCCGTTGCCCGCGTCACTCTCTCGCTGCGCTTGGCGCCGAAGGTGAAAAGGGTTTTTCAGGAGGAGCATTTCGATATCGTGCACGTCCACGAGCCCTTCGCGCCCTTCCTGCCGCTGCACGCCATCCGCCTCTCCGACGCCATCAATGTGGCGACTTTCCACGCTGCGAAAGAAGGCGGCAACCGCTGGTACCTCTACGGTCGGCACGTTCTCAAGCGCTGGTTCAGACGGCTGCATGGCAAGATCGCCGTCTCAGTGCCGGCCATGCACTTGGTGAGCCGCTATTTTCCAGGCTACTACAACATCATTCCCAATGGCGTTGACGTCGAGCACTTTGAGGCTGAACGGGAGCCGATGCCACAGTTCGCCGACGGCCGGCCAAACGTCCTCTTTGTCGGCCGGCTGGAGAAGCGCAAGGGCGTAAAGTACCTCCTGCAGGCCTTCGTCGAGGTGAAGGAGGAGATACCGGAAGCGCGGCTCATCGTCGTCGGGCCGCCGACGCGCGCCGCCCGCGGCTATCATCGCTGGGTCGCTGAACGAGGGCTGGAGGACGTTGAGTTCGTCGGCTACGTGACCTACGACGAACTGGCGCGCTACCATCACACGGCCGACGTTGTCGCGGCGCCGGCAACGGGCAACGAAAGCCAGGGCATCGTTCTCCTGGAGGCGATGGCCGCCGGCCGCCCGCTGGTCGCGAGCAACATCGAGGGTTATGCGAGTGTCGTGACGCACGGTGTAGAAGGGCTCTTGGTCACGCCGAAGGACTCGCATTCGCTGGCCGCCGCCATCATCGAACTACTGGCGGACCCCGAGCGGCGAAGGCAGATGGCCGAGAACGGCCGCCTGCGGGCGGAGCAGTTCCGCTGGGAAAGGGTGTCGCAGCGAGTGCTCAGCTACTACGAACAGCTTCAGTACGAGAGCAAGACCGGCCCTGAGACAGAATAGCGGCGCTTAGCAGGGAGGACCTTTGTTCACGCTTCTGCCGCATAACCTGCCGAAGCGCCTGACGGAGCCACTGGGCAGGACGATTGCTCGGACGGGCATTACACCCAACATGATTACGGTCCTCGGGCTTGTCGGCGCAATCGGCGCTGCCGTGCTCGTCGCGCGAGGACAGTTCCTGGCCGGCGGAATTCTGATGGTTGTTGCGGCAGGCCTCGACCTGTTCGACGGCATGGTTGCGCGGGCGAGCGGCCAGGTGACTGTGTTTGGCGGCATATTCGACTCCCTCTTCGACCGGCTTTCGGAAGCGGCGGTTCTCGGAGGGCTGCTGTTCCGGCTGGCTAGTCAGGGCAAGCGCGAAGAGGTCACGCTGACGTTTGCCGCGGCTGTCGGCTCGATTTTGGTCAGCTATCTGAGGGCGAGGGCGGAGGCCGCCGGGCTGGAATTGCGCGAAGGGCTGTTCACCCGGCCGGAACGGGTCATAGTGCTGGGCGTCGGGCTGATCTTCAGCATCGTGCGAATAGCGCTCTGGATACTGGCCGTCGCCGCGAACCTGACCGTGTTACAACGACTGTGGGTGGTCAGGGGGAGGGCTGTGGAGCTCCAGCGTGAGCGCGACAGCGGGCGAAGCGCTGTTTAGAGAAGAGCGGAACCTATCGTGATACCACTCAGAGATCAGGAATACCTGCGAACGCGGTTCGCCCGCGAACTCACCGGCGGCGTTCGCATCGACTATTTCACTCAGCGTCGATTACGCATCTTCATCCCTGGTCGCGAGGAGTGCGCCTACTGCGAGGAAACGCAGACGCTCCTCAGGGAGATCGCCTCCCTTTCCGACAAGATCACGCTCGACGTCCGTGAGTTCGCGGAGTCGACGAAGGAGGCGGCGCGCCTGGGCATCGACAAGGTGCCCGGGATCGTTCTCAGGGGCGCCTTGAACCGGCCGCTGCGTTTCTTCGGTTTTCCCGTCGGCAACCAACTTGTGCCGCTGATCGAGAGCATCGTCGAATCGTCACGAGGGAAAGTGGACCTAAGCACCGAAATCCTTCGTCGATTGCGCCGCCTACGCGAGACCGTGCGTGTTCAGCTCTTCGTCACGCCCGCTTGTCCTCACTGTCCGCCGATGACGCGACACCTTACGAGGCTAGCGCTGGAGAGCGTTCACGTCAGCGCCGATGTCGTCGAGATAAGCGAGTTCCCACGGCTGGCCGAGCGCTTTGGCATTCGCGCCGTACCGACTACAATCGTTGGAGACCGCGCCGTGCTTGTGGGCGCTCTCGACGAGACGGCCCTCATGTCGCAGATCGAACAGGTCGCCCAGGGCAAGGCGCTAAGACCTCCCGGGCCGCCTGGACCATCGACGCCGCTGGAGTCGAGACAGGAGCGTGAGGCGCGCTCGCAAGGGGGCTTGATACTACCGTGATGGTGAGGAGCGCGAGTGGAAGCTGAAGCGACGGCGGCAGGGAGAATCCGATTCAGTGAGATGATCGAGCGCGCCATCGAGTTCGACTTCACGCGTCCGCTTGCCTTCGCCGCCTTTGCCGTCGCCTACGTGGCCAGTCGTATCCCTTGGATTAACATCGGTTACGGCACTGACCCGGATGCCTGGCGCGTTGCTCTTTCCGCCGACCACCTGCTGTCCCACGCCGAATACCTGCCCTCGAGGTTGCCCGGCTTTCCTCTTGAGGAATTCGTCACAGTACCCTTGATCCGAGGGGGCTGGGTTTGGACGAACCTTTCAACGGTCGTCGCGTCGCTGGTGGGCGTTTACCTCTTCGCTTGCCTGGTGAAGGAGTTCAAGCTGCCCGCGAAGGGCGTCCTCACGGCAGCTTTTGCCTTCACGCCGCTCCTTTGGATCAACAGCGTCACCACCATGGACTACATGTGGGAGCTGACCTTCATTCTCGCGACATACCTGGCATTGATCCGCCAACGGTCGCTGCTCGCCGGCATCTTCATGGGGATGGCAATCGGCTTTCGGATGACAGGCTTCCTTGTGACATTTGCCTTCATCTTTTGGCTCTGGCGCGACAAACGATTGCGCGCTGCCGTACCGTTCCTGGCCGCTACCTGCGTGACCACGCTCATCGCCTACTCGCCCGTGCTGGCGACTTACGGCATCGGCATGTTCAACTTTTACGACGCCAGGATTCCGTTCAGTGAGGTCCTGAAGTCCTTGGGCAAGGACACACTCGGGCTACTGGGCGCAGTCGCCGTTCTGGCAGGTATCGCCGTCTCCCTGCGGAGACTGAAGCAATTTCCGCATGACTTCCTCGCCGACAGTCAGATCGCGTTGTGGGTTGCGGTGCCTGTCCTCGTCTTCGCAGCCTTTGCGCGTCTGCCGCACGAGGTCGCTTACCTGATACCGCTGTTCCCCTTCGGCTTCTTCCTGATGGGGCGCTACTTTCATCGAAACGTGCTTGTCGGCGTCGCCCTGCTGGTCGTCATTGCTGGATTCGTCGACGTGACTTCGCCCGGGGATACGGCAGTCAGCAAGGAGACTTTCACGAGCGCCCAGATCGGTCGCGGCATGATGCTTGCCGACCTCGACACTCTCAAGTCTGAGCGCGCCTATGCCAACGACCTGGCGGCCGTCGACATTCCGCCGCATTCCGTTGTCTTCACCGGCACCATCTATCCCATGTTTGCGATGCGAAACAAGGACCATCTAGATTTGGGTATCCTGGAGCGGGACCACAGCGCGATAAGCATGCTCACGGACAGGGGCGAAGCCGTCGACATAGAGAAGGACGTCCACTACGTATGGCTGCTGAAATTCGATCAGTTTCAGGCCTTCCGCGACCAGGGCTACAACTTCTACTACGTCCCCGATGCGGAGATCGGTAATAACATCGTCTTCCACTACCGTCCCGCCGATTACGGTGCCACGGAAATACTTGCCGGTAGAAGTGCGACGGAAGGCAGGGGGTCGGCTTCAACTCAGCGCTGAAGCCTCTAGCGGCGCCGCCTCGCGACAAGGAACGACCCGGCCACGACGACGATAACGGCGCCGGCAGCACCGCCGGCAATAAGGATGATCGGAAAACCGCTCGCCGCCTGCTCGTTCGGTCCGCCTCCGCTTCCTTCGAAAGGTGTCAGTTGCAGGAGCGGGGTCGTCTGTTCTTGCTGTCCGGTCGGCTCCTTAGCCTGCAGGCCAACGCTCTCGCGCCAGGCGTTCTCCAACCCGTTTAGGTCGAAGCCGTAAACTTGCTCCAGCGCCTTGTCGACAGTGCTTCCTGCCTTGAAGGTCGCGAAGAGGCTCGCGAACTTGTCGGTACCGTAGGTTTCGACGAGGAACGAAACGACGCTCCAGGACTGGCCGTAGAACAGGCTTACGTTGACGCTGCTCTGACCGATGCTGGCGGAACTCATTCCTTGGAGCGAGAGCACTTGGTCCTTCTTGATTGCCTCGTTCAACGCGTCCAGCTCGCTCGACAGCGGCTCCGACTGCGCGTAGACTGCGGTCCCTTCGTCAAGCCAGGCCGGCAACCTGCTGAAAGGCCCTTTCACCGCCTGTCCAATTACTATGTGAGCTATTTCATGGCGCATAACGTCGGCCGGCCTTTCGTCGCGAGCCACAACGGCTGTGTCGGAGAAGACCACTTCGCCCAGCGTGACCACCCCCTCCTCCGGCGACTCCGAACTTGAAGCGGCTGCCGGCTGCATATCTTGAGCGGAATCGTAGAGGAAGACCTTAACGGGGAAGCTGACCTGTGTGTTCAGCAGGTGTTCCATGTTTTGCAGTCCATCGATGCCTGTCTGTAGGAGCGAGCGCGCGCTCGACTCGCTGCCAGCGTAGTACCAGAGTGTCAGGTTGTTCTGTGTCATGCTCTTCCAGTCGAAGCGCGTGTCCTCGTAGACGAAGGTGGCGGCCGGCGTCTTCATGCTGTTGCCCGACGCGTCATCTATCTGCCAGTAGTAGTTGACGTTCGCGCCCGGGACGAGGAAGAGGTCGGGGCCGCTCTTGAGGTCGTATGTACACTGGACACTCTCTCCGCCGTTGCACTCCGGCTCCTCGTAAGTGCTGGCACCCTCGGGCGGAATGGTGTAACGAAAGGTGACCTTGAGCTGACTGAGATCGATGTCGCCATGAAAGGAGAGCGAGAAGTCGATGCCGTTCGGGAAGTCGTTCTTGGCGTCCGCGGAGTCGACGGTGATGCCGCTCTGGGCATGAGCCGTTCCCAATGGCATGACGACGAAGACGCTTAGCGCCACGGCTGCGGCTATCGACGCTAGAAGTCGCTTCAATGCCCATCCCCTCCCATCGTCATCTTCAGATAAGCCTCCATGAACGGGTCGAGGTCGCCATCGAGGACCGCATCCGGATCGCTGGTCTCGAAGTCGGTTCGATGGTCTTTCACCATTTTGTAGGGGTGTAGCACGTAACTGCGGATCTGGTTTCCCCACCCCGCGCTCACGTGTTCGCCCTTGATCTGTGCCTGCTCCTCCGCCTGACGCTCAAGCTCCCGTTCGAGCAGTCGCGCCTCCAGTACGCGCATGGCCGACTCGCGGTTGCGGTATTGTGAGCGCTCGTTCTGGCAAGTGGCAACGATGCCGGTAGGAACGTGAGTAATACGGACGGCCGTGGCATTCTTCTGGACGTTCTGGCCGCCGTGGCCACTGGCTCGAAAGACGTCCACGCGCAGGTCTTCCGGATTGATCGTGATATCCGTGTCGGCTTCCGCCTGCGGCATGACCTCGATGAGAGCGAAGGATGTGTGACGGGCATGGTCGGCGTCGAAGGGAGAAAGACGGACGAGGCGGTGGACGCCGCGTTCGCTCCGCAGCCGACCGAAGGCGTAGCGTCCGTCGATCTCTAGCGTCGCGCTCTTGATGCCCGCTTCGTCGCCCGACATTAACTCGATCAGGTCGGTCTGATACCCGCGTCGTTCTGCCCAGCGGAGGTACATTCGAAGGAGCATCTCGGCCCAATCCTGCGACTCCGTCCCACCGGCGCCGGCATGAATCGCGACGATGGCGCTACGACGGTCGTAGGGGCCGGAGAAAGAAAGCTCGAACTCCAGCTTGTCGAGGCGATCGCTGAGGGCCCGCGTCTCGGCTTCCAGTTCCGCGGCCATCGCCTCATCGTTGTCGGCGAGGTCCGCCAGTTCGCGCAGGTCACGCACGGCCCGTTCTATTTCTCGCCAGGTCGAAACCGTCTCTCGCGCCTGCGACGCCCGTCGCATCGCCGATTGCGCTCCTGCCGAATCGTCCCAGAAGCCGGGATGGGCCGACTCCTCTTCGATCCGCTGGATTTCCTTTTCGAGCGCGGCTACGTCAAAGACGCACCATGATGTGGTTGATGCGCCGTTCTAGGTCGTCGAGCCGTTCGCTTGTCTCCTGCATCGCTTACCTCGAACCTAATCGTACTGTTTTCTCGCCTCGTTGTCTCTTGGCGGCGCCCTGCCAATCTTCCAAGTGTCCGCCGGCTGCCATATGTGCCGCCCGCGCCGGTTCCGGCAATCGACGACCACGACAGCAGCGCAGCGCCCATTCCACCGCTTCGTCCAGACTGATTCGGTGACCGACCGAGATGAAGATCGGCGCGACGGTATCGCGCGTCCGGAGAACGGAACCGATCACTTCTTCTCCATCCAGCAACGGAGAGCGGCTTCCCGCGCTGTGGCCGGGCGGCTCATGTCGGCCGCAGAGCCGCGACTTGGCGCAGCCGATAGTCGGCAGGTCGAGCAGCAATCCGAGGTGACAGGCGATGCCAAAGCGTCGCGGATGCGCGTAACCTTGTCCATCGACGAGTAGCAGGTCCGGTTGAGAGCGGAGCTGCTCGAAGGCCCGCAGGAGTATCGGCGCCTCGCGGAAGGTGAGCAGGCCGGGTATGTAAGGGAAGGACGGCTCTCCTTCGACGACTGACTGCTCAACCAGATCCATCTCCGGATAGCTGACGACGACGACGGCGCCGCGTGCGAACCGCTGTTCCCGTTGCACCGAGATATCGGCAGCGGCGACGAGACGGACGTGCTCCGGCGCGCCTTCCTTAATTATCAGCGGTGCCAGGCGATTTTGAATATCGTGCGCTTCGGCTGTGGTTACGTTCCAGGGATGAAGATTCCGGATTCGCACCCGTCAATTATAGTTGCCGCTTTTCGAGGCTGGCAAACGCAGATGCACGTTTCCCGACTGCTGATAGAATAGGGCGCCTTTGACTACTCTCGACGGCCTCCATGTGGGCGACGTTCCTTCTTAAGGATGGGCTCAAGTATGTCTTTCGCCCTCTCGGCATCTTCCTCGCGCACCATCACCCAACACTCGCTGGTTGCGAGTGGTCCCAGGAGAAAACCACCGTAGTTTCCGGAACCGGCCAGTTTTGGCTCTGCAGGGATGCCATTGTTTCGAAGAAGCTCCGACCACATCGCTGCCGTCATTTCGTTTGGCGCCTCGACCACACCTACCAACTTCACGGCTACTCTCCACCGCGGTTCTAAGCCCGGAATAGGAGAATGAGAAGTGGGCAGCAAAGACACCGCCCACTTCCAATCGAGACGTTTACTGCTGTCTCGGCCTTATTCCTTCGGCGGTTGCGCTGGCCACTCGTTGACCAGACCTTTCGTCACCTTTCCTGGGACCATCTGTGACACAACGTCGACCGTCCACGCCTTGTCGGTCTCGACTGAGGCGACGATCTCAGGCTCGGAGTAGAGGCCGATGAAGCCGGCGCGCACCAGGAAGTTGCGGCCATTCACGTTCGCGGCCTCGTCGGTGCACAACCAGGCGACCATCGGGCCGACCTGCTCAGGCACCTGCTTCTCCATCTCCGCCAGCGCCTTCAGGCCTGCCTCGCCGGCACGCTCGAACCGAGCGCGCATATCGGGGCTAAGGGTCATGCGGGTCGCGGCCTGCGGACGAATAGCGTTGGCGCGCACGCCGTAGCGGCCCATCTCGCGGGCCAGCGTGCGGGTGAAGCCGACGATGCCTTCCTTGGCCGCAGCGTAGTTCGTCTGGCCCGGGTTGCCGAGCCCGGACGTCGACGAGGTGTTCACGATGACGCCGCCCTTACGCTCCTGGCGCCAGTAGGCGCAGGCAGGCCTCGCGACGTTGAAGTGGCCCCGCAGGTGGACGGCGATGACCGCGTCCCAGTCCTCGGGCGCCATGTTGAAGATCATGCGGTCGCGGAGAATACCGGCGTTATTAATGACGATGTCCAGCCGTCCCCAGTTGTCGAGCGCCAGCTTGACGAGCTTCTCGCCGGTCTCCGTCTCGACGATGTTGTCGTGGTTCGCGACGGCCTGGCTGCCCATCGTCTTGATCTCCTGCACGACCTGCTCGGCGGGTGTCGCGTTGCCGCCGCTGCCGTCCACGGCCGCTCCGACGTCGTTAATGACGACAAGCGCGCCTTCTGATGCCAGGGCTAGCGCCTCGCCGCGGCCAATCCCTCCACCCGCCCCCGTCACGATCGCCACCCTTCCCTTCAGTCTGTCACCCATTTGATCCCTCCTATGTTTGGGTTTGTTCGAAACTTCACGCAAGCAGCTTTATAACCCATCGCTGCTTTCGACGCAATAGTAACCCTTATGCGCGAAACGGCATATGGCTTTGATCTAGATGCTTGAAGGATGCCCTTGAACGGCGATGCCCTCAAGCCGCGCTTTGCCCCATTGGCCGAGCAATTGTGCGATGCGGCCGCATAAGTCGTCGCAGGCGCGGGCCGTCGGCAGGTCCATCTCCACCTTCTGCCCATCGCGCATCTGGACGATGAGGCGCATCTCATCGCCGCCCGGGAAGTCGATGAGCGTCGCCATCAGCTCCGACAGCCTCGAGCGGTCCGCGTCCTCGTCCGGCGTTTCCTGGACAGCGATCAGCAGCCGCTGCCGGTGATTTGTCGCCGCTTGCAGCGCCGCGCTGTCCCATCGCTGCGGCCCCGCATTTCTGCGTTCGCCTGTCTTCCAGTCCTTGCTCACCCATTCCGGCATCAGGAAGGGCTCGCTGCCGGGCCCGCCGGCTTGGTAAATGGCGACTTGCTGGGCGCTCACCTGAAGTCGCTCGCCGCGTTCCCGGACGCGTGCCAGGAGGATGAGGATGTTGCCTTCGTCCCACAGATCGCGTGTCTGCTCGAAGAGGTCCGGCCAGACTGTCACCTCGACGCTCCCGGAAAGATCCTCGATGGTCGCAGCGCAGAAAGTCTTCCCCTCGCGGGTCAGGAGATTGCGAGTCGCAGCAACCATCCCGGCGAGGACGACTTCGCGACCGGCAAGCTCCAGCGTTACCTCATTGCAGACGGCCGTTACATGCTGTGAGAGGGCGGCCGCGGCGCCGGCAAAGGGGTGCTCCGACACGTAAACGCCCAGCATCTCCTTCTCCCAGGCAAGCATCTCTGAACGCGATCCCACTGCTGGCTCCAGCTCGAGGCTCGGCAGCGGCGCACTGACGCTCTCGCCGAACAGGTCGAACATCGTAGTCTGACCCGACTCGCGCAGGCGTTGCTCTCGCTGGGCAAGCGAGATGATGCGGTCCATATTTGCGAGGAGGGTTGCCCTGTCGCCCAGACAATTGAGAGCGCCGGCCTTGATCATGCTCTCCAGCGCCCGCTTGTTCAGGTTGCGCAGCCCGGCGCGACGGCAAAGATCCTCTATCGAGGCGAACTCACCCTTCTCTTCGCGGGCACTGATGATGCCTTCGACGGCGGCAGAGCCCACGTTCTTGATGACTGCCAATCCGAAACGAATTACGGCCTGACCCTCACCGGTTCGTTCGATCCGGAAGTTGACGCCGCTGTGGTTGATGTCCGGCGGCAACACTGTGATGCCCAGCTTCGCGCACTCGGCTACGGCAGCGGCGATGCGTTCCTGGGCGCCGGTCGGATGGCTTGAGGCCAAACGCAGGACGGCGGTCATGTATTCAGCAGGGAAGTTGGCTTTGAGGTAGGCGGTTTGATAGGCGATGGTGGCGTAGGAGACAGCGTGCGCTTTGTTGAAGGCATAGCCGGCAAACGGCTCGATGAGGTCAAAGACCTGCCGTGCGTCCGCGTCGTCGTAGCCGCGGGCCAGAGCGCCGGCGATGAAGCGTTCCTTCTCCGCCGCCATTATCGACGTTATCTTCTTCCCCATCGCCTTGCGCATGATGTCGGCTTCGCCGAGGGTATAGCCCGCGAACTTCTGGGCGATGAGCAGCACCTGGTCCTGGTAGACGATGACGCCGTAGGTCTCGTTCAGGATATCCGCCAGGTCTTTGTGTGGATGTCGGATCTGTGCCTGTCCATGCTTGGCCGCGCAGAAGGTGGGGATGTGCTGCATCGGGCCCGGACGGTACAGCGCGACCATCGCCGCCAGGTCTGCTATCGACGCGGGACGTAACTCCTGGATGTAGCGTCGCATGCCCGGACTCTCAAGCTGGAAGACGCCGAACGTCTCCCCCTTCGAAAGCATGTCATAAGTCTTAGCGTCGCCATCGGGGAGGTCCTTGATATCTAGATCGATGCCCCGCGTCTCGCGCACGATGCCGACGGCCTGGTCGAGGATCGTCAGGTTTACTAGGCCAAGGAAGTCCATCTTCAGCAGGCCGATTTCCGCCACCTGCTCCATCGCGAACTGCGTCATAGGGATGGCGCTTTCCTCGCCGTTGGTCGCCTCGCCTGCCCTAGCACCGCGACTGGGACGTTGGAGTGGCAGGTGCTCTACTAGCGGTTCCCCGGAGATGACGACGCCTGCCGCGTGCGTGCTGGCATGGCGAGCGATGCCTTCCAACCTTCGCGCCGTATCTACAAGTCGCCGGACGTGGTCGTCGAGGTCGTAGGCGCTGCGCAGTTCGCCGCTCTCGGAGAGAGCTCGGTCAATCGTCATGTGCAGAGCGTTGGGGACGAGCCGGGCGACGCGGTCGACTTCTGCGTACGTCATTCCCAGAGCGCGGCCGACATCGCGGATCGCAGCTTTGGCGCCCATGGTCCCGAAGGTGATGATCTGGGCGACGTGGTCGTAGCCGTACTTCTCGGCGACGTAGCGGATCACCTCATCGCGGCGGTCGTCCGCGAAGTCCATGTCGATATCCGGCATCTCATGGCGCTCGACATTCAGGAAGCGCTCAAAGACGAGCCGGTGAGCGAGCGGGTCAATTTCGGTGATGCCGAGGCAATAGAGGATGATGCTGGCAGCGGCGCTACCTCGCACGCCCATGGCGATGCCCTGTCCGCGGGCGAAGAGGGCGAAGTCGCGCACGACGAGCATATAGTTGGCGAAGCCTGTCTCTCGGACGACGCGAAGTTCGTATTCCAGGCGGCGCTGTGGGTCCTCGGCGTCCGGCGGGTAGCGTTCCGCAAGCCCTCGGTGGCACAACTCCGCCAGGTATTCGTCGGCCGACTGGCCCGCAGGCACGTCGGCCTGTGGCAGGTGAAGGTCGCCGAAGCGAAGGTCGAGGTCGCACTTTTCGGCAATCAGGACGCTGTTGTCGATGGCGTCCACCGTTTCAGGGAAGAGGTCTCGCATCTCTTGCTCTGACTTCAGATAGTAGGAGTCGTCGGGCATCCGCATGCGCCTCTCGTCCAGGACGGACGAGTTGGTGCCGATGCAGAGAAGGATATCCTGGGTCGCCGCGTCGGGCTGACGGACGTAGTGGACGTCGTTCGTGGCGACGAGCGGGATGCCGGTCTGACGCGACATCTCGACCAGGCGCTGGTTGACCTCGACCAGGTCCGGCATATTGTGGTCCTGGATTTCGAGATAGTAGTCGTCAAACGTGTCGTAGTGCCAGCGCGCCGCCTCCACGGCTTCGTCGTAGCGGCCGGCTAGAAGCAGTTCCTGCACCTCGCCGGTTCGGCAGCCGGAGAGCGCAATTAGGCCCTCGCTGTGCTCCCGGAGAAGGTCGCGGTCCATTCGCGGCTTATAATAGTACCCCTCGAGATTGGCCTTCGTGACCAGGGTCAACAGATTGCGATAGCCCGTCATGTTCCGGCAAAGGAGGGTCAGGTGGTAAGAGTGCTTGTCCTTTGGCTCACGGCTGAAGCGAGGGCCGGGAGCGATGTAAGCCTCCACGCCGATGATTGGCTTGACGCCGGCGCTTCGAGCCCCCTTGTAGAAGTCGATCGCGGCGTAGAGATTGCCGTGGTCAGTTAGGGCGATCGCCTCCTGTCCGAGTTCGCGGGCACGTGCCATGAGATCGTCTACGCGCGCGAGGCCGTCGAGGAGGCTGAACTCAGTGTGGACGTGCAGGTGGGAGAACATAGCTGGCAGTGGCCATTATACCGCCGGGCACCGCCATAAGGGGGGCAATTATGTCCAATCCCGACCCTTGTCGTTAGAAATGTCGCCAGAACCCGGCGCGTTGACCTCCTCGGAGGCGTCATGCTACGCTTGAAGTGAGGAAGGGAATCGAGATGATGACTGAATACGAACTGAGAGCACGCGTTGAAGAGGTGCTAGAGGCCGTCCGGCCATCGCTACAGGCCCATGGCGGCGATGTCAATCTCGTTGACATTACGACCGAGAAGGTCGCGCGCGTGGAACTGACGGGCGCCTGTGGCGGTTGCCCGATGGCGACGATGACACTCAGGCTAGGCATCGAGCGCATCCTCGCCGAAGAGGTGCCGGAGTTAGCGGGTGTCGAGGCGGTGAACTTGGAGCGACCGGCCTGGATGGATTACGAGCAATAGGTCGGCTGACAGTAATCGACAACAACGAGGGGCGTCGGGAGACGCTCCTTTTGCATTGTTCGGAGACTAGACTATTCCGGCGTGTCGAGGGCGAAGGCTTTGTGGAGGGCCTTGACCGCGTCCTTGACGCGCGCCTCTTCGACTATGCAGGTGATTCGGATCTCGCTCGTTGAGATCATGTCGATGTTGATGCCCGCGTCCGAAAGCGTGCGGAACATGCGAGAGGCGTAGCCGGGGGCACTCTGCATGCCCGTGCCGACGATGCTCACTTTGCCCAGCTTGGCGTCGCTGACGACCTCCCGGGCGCCGATCTCCATCGCTTTCGGTTCGATGACTGAAAGCGCCTTAGTCAGGTCGGTCTGGGTAACGGTGAAGGTAAGGTCGGTCAGCTTCTCTTCGCTGGCGTTCTGGACGATGGTGTCGACGGATATGTGTGCGTCGGTGAGCGGCTCGAAGATGGCCGCCGCAATTCCGGGCTGGTCCGGTACGTGCCGGACCGTCACCTTGGCGACGTCCAGGTCGTGGGCTATGCCTCGCACCTTCTTGTACTGCTCCACTGTGACACCTCCGTGAATAAGGGTGCCGCTTTCCTCCTTGAAGCTGGAAGCGACGATAATTGGCATGTTGTAGACGCCACCGACTTCGACGGCTCGCGAGTGCATCACTTTCGCGCCGACGCTCGCAAGCTCCAACATCTCATCGTAGCTGATCTCATTGAGCTTGCGGGCCTCGGGAACGAGGCGCGGGTCGGCCGTGAAGACGCCCTCGACATCAGTGTAGATCTCGCATGCATCGGCGCCCAGCGCTGCGGCCAGGGCGACGGCAGTAGTGTCGGAGCCGCCGCGGCCGAGGGTCGTGATGTCAGCATTGGCGTCTTGGGTCAGGCCCTGGAAGCCCGCGACGATGACGACACGTCCGTGGTCGAGCTCGGCATGCACACGCTTAGGGTTGATGGACATGATGCGGGCCTTGCGGTGCACCTTATCCGTCCGGATGCCCGCCTGGCCACCGCTGAGGCTGATGGCGTCGTGGCCCAGTGAATGCAAGGCCATGACCATGAGCGTGCTGGAGACGGTTTCGCCGGTGGACATGAGGACGTCCATCTCGCGGTCTTCCGGCGAATCGCTCAACTGATGAGCGAGGTCGATGAGGTTGTCGGTGGTCTTGCCCATGGCGGAGACGACGACGACCATCTGGCTGCCCTGCTCCTCGCGGCGGGCGATGCGAGCGGCGACGTTCTTTATCTTCTGGGCGTCGGCGAGAGAGCTCCCGCCATACTTCTGAACGATGATTCCCATCTTCTTACCTATTCCGTCGCCACCACATGGGCGCCCTTCGTGCTAGGCGCCGTGATTATCGTCTCGCCCGGAGTGTCTGCTGCGCGAGCAGCCTCCAGCATGGCCTGCGCGATTGCCCTTTCATTCTCCATCGTCCAACCGGCAATGGTCGAGCCGCTGCCGGAGAGATAAGCGCAGAGGGCACCGGCGGACTTGGCGGCGTCGACGACGGGGAACAGGGCCGGCAGGAGCTGAGAACGCGCGGGCTGGTGGAGGCGGTCGTTGCAGGCTTCGGCCAGCAGGTCGAAGCGGCGCGACGCCAAGGCGGCAACGAGGAGAGAGGCGTGGCCGACGTTGTAGACGGCATCGCCGCGCGGGACTTCGGGAGCGAGCAGACGCCGGCTTTCCTTGGTCGCCATCGTAAGGTCGGGGACGAACAGGACAACCTTCAGCTTCGACGGCAGAGTGACCGAGGCGTGGGAGACGGCAGCACCTTCCCAGACGGCCACCTGGAGGCCGCCGAGGAGCGCGGGCGTGATGTTGTCGGCGTGGTGCTCGAGGGAAGCGCCGAGCGATAGGAGTGACTCGACGTTGAGAGGATTGCCGGCAAGGGCGTTGGCGCCGACGAGGGCGGCGGCACGGACGGCCGCGCTGGCGCCGAGGCCGCGGGCGACGGCAAAGCCGCTTCGCCACTCGAAGGTGAGATTGCCTGGCGTGGGGATGGCGGCTGTCTGGTAGAAGGCACGGGCGGCATCGAGACCCATTCGTTCGAGGGGGTCTGAAGGCGGGTCGACGGGCGCGGCAGCGAAGCTCAGGGTCGCTTCCGACCAGAGGTCGAGAGCGAGGCCGAGGCAGTCGAAGCCGGGCCCAAGGTTGGCCGACGTGGCGGGCACGCGCAGGAGCACTTTAGAGGGAGGCATGTCAGATGGCGGGATCGTACCATCTGGCGGGAGGTTGGGCAACGAGCGGGGAGTGGGCTAGTCGAGGTTTAATTGACCGTTTGATTTCAATTGTTTTTCAACGGGTCTTCTGAATCTGATTGAGGAGGAAGCGAATCTGCCGGGGTCGCGCATAAAGCGCCGGCCGGCGCCAGCCTGGCGAGCCAAGAGGCCGGTCGGGAGCTGAGACGAGGATAGCAGAGGCGGGCGGAAAGTCGAAGGAGTTTGTGGCACCATTAGCAATAGAGCCTGCACCGAGAGAACAGCCTCAGGTCAGGGCGAATTCGTTGACGTTGGCAGACAACACCCTCCATTCTGCGCGCGGCTTGTACGCATCCTTGACAATCGCTTGGGCAGCGATATACTTGTCGCATTCGGTGCCCCCTTCGGAATCCGCGCCTTCCAGCGTCTCGGAGAACGCAGCAGGGGTGCGAGTGTCACCATGGAACAGCAGAGGCGATGTTGCGGGAGATCTAGTTCGTGGGAGCGCACTCGATAGCGTAGGATAGGGCCGCCATGGAGCCGCGTATCCAGTACGCCAAGACCGCCGACGGCGTGAGCATCGCCTTCTGGACGCTGGGGGAAGGCGTGCCCTTCGTGGAGATGCCTAACCTTCCGTTCAGCCACCTCCAATTGGAGTGGCAGGATCCCGCGTGCTGCCGCTATTACAAGCGGCTGGCGGAGAAGCGGAAGCTGGTGCGCTACGACGGGAGAGGGTCGGGCCTTTCGGACCGCGATGTGGCCGACTACTCCGTCGACGCCCATATGCTGGACCTGCAGGCGGTGGTGGAACGCCTAGGCGTGCAGAGATTTGTTCTGAGTGGCCCTATCGACGCAGGGCCGGTCGCCATCGCCTATGCGGCCCGCCACCCGGAGGCCATATCGCAGCTTGTGGTGTGGTGTCCCTGGGGGGCGTCGAGCCGCGGCCCGGGAGCCCGTACCAAGGCATTTCAGGCACTGCTACAGGGGGACTGGGAGCTATTCACGGAGGCACTGGCGCATGCGTCGTTGGGGTGGTCGGCGGGTGAGGAAGCGCACCGCGCCGCTGCCTACTTCCGGGAATGCACCACGCCAGAAACGGCGCGGGCCATCTATAGAGCGCTTGCGCAGTTTGATGTCACGACCGTGCTTTCGCAGGTGAGGTCGCCTACCTTGATACTCCAGCGCCGCCAGGTCGCGGCGGCTCCCGGCGTGGAGTTCGCGAAAGGTCTTGCCTCCGCAATCCCGGATGCCCGTCTCGCCCTTCTGGAGGGGGCATCACTCACGCAGTGGATAGGCGACGAGGAGGCGGTGCTGGCTGCCATAGACGAGTTTCTGGGATACGGCGAGCCCGCCCCAGCGGGAGCCGAGCAACTCGCACCGGCCGGCCTCTGCACTGTCCTGTTTACGGATGTGGAGGGCTCCACCGCGCTGACCCAGAGGCTCGGCGACGCAAGGGCGCGGGAGGTGATGCGAAACCACGAGCGCATCACGCGGGAGGCGCTGCGGGCGCACGGCGGCACGGAGCTAAAAGCGATGGGCGACGGCTTCATGGCGTCGTTTTCTTCGGCGACACGGGCACTGGAGTGCGCTGTTGCTGTCCAGAAGGCCTTCGCCTCCTACAGTGATGAGAACCCCGAGACTCCCATACGGGTCCGCATCGGGCTGAACGCGGGGGAGCCGATAGCGGAGGACGCGGACCTGTTCGGGACGGCGGTCATCATGGCAGCCCGCTTGTGTGCACACGCCCAGCCCTGCCAGATACTAGCCTCTAACGTTGTGCAGGAGCTTGCCGCTGGAAAAGGCTTCGCGTTCTCCGATCGAGGGGAAGCTGTCCTGAAGGGACTTGACAAGCCGGTCCGGCTGTACGAGCTCCACTGGAGGGAGTAGTCGTGATGCGGTTTGCCGAAACTGGTAGCGCCGCATACCTTCTATCCATTCACGGAAGATGTCAATTACCTAGGTAGGGCCGCTGTGGATTGCGCGTTGAGGGGAGGCACCTCATGACAACGGGCCAGGCGCCGGTCCCCGATGAGGGCCGAGCGTCAATTGAACGCCTGGTGGGGCTGATGGTCGGGGCCCACGTATCCATTATGATTCTCGTCGGGCTCAGACTCGGGCTGTACCGGGCGCTCAAGGATGCTGGGCCCGCCACCAGCGATGAACTCGCCGGTCACACCGGACTCCACGAACGGTGGCTACGCGAGTGGCTGCGAGGACAGGCCGCGGCTGGCGTGGTCTACTATCACGACGATTATCGGTTCGAACTCTCGCCGGCGGCCACGCTTCTCCTCGCCGAGGAGGACCACGCGCTGTTCCTGGGCCCCAGCTTCTATTCCTTGCCGCTGAGCATGGATGGAGCGCAGCGACTGCCGGAGGCCTTCCGCACCGGCCTCGGCCTGACCTGGGATGACGGTGGCCCCGAGATGGCCAATGCGTACGAGCAGACACTGCGCAACTGGTACCATCAGGAGCTCGTCTCCACAGCGTTGCCGATGCTCGACGGGGTGGTGGACACGCTGAGGGCGGGCGGGCGGGTCGCCGACGTGGGATGTGGCACCGGCATTGCCCTCATTGAGATGGCTAGGGCCTTCCCCTCGTCCGAATTCCACGGCTATGAGATCTCGGAGTATGCGTTGCTCCGCGCCGAAGCCAACCGGAACGAAGCCGGACAGTCGAACGTTGCCTTTCACAACGTGGCGCTGGAGCCCCTCCCGGCGGACGCAAGCTTTGACCTGGTCACTACATTCGACTGTCTCCATGACATGACGCGACCCGGGGAGGTGGCGGCCGCCATCCGCGCGGCGGTCAGCCCCGATGGCACTTGGTTCATTATCGATTTCAACACCGCGCCAACCTTTAAGGAGAATCTGAGGAATCCACTGGCGGCCCAGTTGTACGCAATATCCGTTCTCGTCTGCATGTCCTCGGGGCTGTCTGAACCAGGCGGTGCTGGGCTCGGAACTCTCGGCCTCCCCGAGCCGGCCATGCGCGAACTCGTGACCGCGGCAGGGTTCACGCGCTTCCGGCGGTTAGACCTGCCTCACCCCCCGCACGCTTTCTACGAGGCACGATCCTAGGCTAACTGCTCCGGGTGAACGAGTCCGCTGGCGGGCATCCCTACCAGTAAAACAAGGGCGCGACGCGACTTCGAGAACCCTGCGCGGCTTTGCGAGCTACACTGGCAGACCTGAGCGCTGCTCCCAAGGCCCATAATGGGTGGGCAACAGCTTCCCGGTTAAACTGGCACGAGAGTGTGTGAAACTGTCCACTTGAGAACAGCAACGTGTCAAGTGAAGTCGCGCCCTGGCAGAGCGCGTCGGCAGGTGCAAACGTGCTACGGTGCCGTTTTTGCGCTTGCCAGGCCGTTTGCCTCCAATATCACAGCATGTGATACTCCCACCGGTGCTATGCCTGCAATCGCAACAGAAGCCGCATCACCCAGGCGGAAAACCGCTTAGATGGCGCTCGCTAGGTAGCTGAGGGGCACAAAATGCAGGAGACGGATTTGAAGCAATTCAAGAATCAAGAGTTTTTGAGTCTTGAGACATTTCGCAAGAATGGCATCGGTGTGAAGACCCCCGTTTGGTTTGCCGAGGAAGGTGATGCGTTGTATATCTGGACGGTCGGTGACTCGGGCAAGATTAAACGGATTCGCAACAACCCGCAGGTTAAGATCGCGCCCTGTCAGAGGTTTGGAAAGGTAACGGGCGAATGGATGGCGGCGCAGGCCTCAGTAGACGATTCGGCTGCGGCAGTTCGGCACGTTGAGACTCTGTTGAGCCGGAAATTGGGTGTTGGGTTCGCTATCTTCCGCTTAATAGACCGACTGAGGGATCGGTGGAGGGGATCGCACCGTGTTTGTGTCAAGGTGTCGTTAATCTGACGGAGAAAAGGGGAAACCGGTTACTTGCGAGCGGCTCGGCCCACTCCCACCGGCATGTGTGAAACTGTGCAGGTGAGAACGGTCATCTTCCTGGCCGCGGAACCAGGGTCAAGTGGCGTGAGGCCCTTTTCTTGCCTCACCCACAGATGTCTGCATCAGCCCGCTCTGCGCCGCAAGATCCAGATTGCAGCGTTATCTTCACTGGTTCTTCACCTGAACTGATTGCCGGATCACGCGGCTATCACCCGTCTTCCTGTATAAAGAGAAGGGTTTTACCTTCCTAGCACCCTCCGTGTTTGATCAGGACTGAACGGAAGGAATAGACGGGATGCTTTCGCGATTGAAGGCGATTCCAGCGATTGGGCTCTGTCTCTGGCTCGCTGCATGCTCCGGCTCCGCCGGAAACGGGCCGACGCCAACCGCTTCCCAGACTCAGGCGCTGGCGCAAGCGCAGGACAAGATCAAGCATATCGTCGTCATCATGCAGGAGAACCGGTCCTTCGACTCCTACTTCGGCACCTTTCCTGGAGCCAATGGAATCCCCATGGCAAACGGTACTCCAACAGTCTGCGTCCCCGATCCGCGCACCGGCCAGTGCATGCAGCCGTTTCATGACCCCAACGACAAGAACGCCGGCGGCCCGCACGGCGCCCCCGCGGCGGTCGCAGACATCGACAGTGGCAAAATGGATGGCTTCATCGCCACGGAGCTCAAGGCCAGGTCCGTGGCATGCCAACTCACGCCCAACAACCCGGCCTGCGCCATTGGCACCGGGGAACCCGACGTGATGGGCTATCATGACGCGCGGGAAATTCCCAACTACTGGACTTACGCCGAGCAGTTCGTCCTCCAGGACGCCATGTTCGAGCCTAACGCCTCTTGGAGCTTGCCGGCGCACCTGTTCATGGTCTCGGAATGGTCGGCGAAGTGCAGTAAGGCTGACGACCCTTCCAGTTGTGTAAACGCGCTCCAGGCGCCGGCAGACCCGCCGGACTTTCGCATCGGCAACCTTCTTAACCCGAACGGAACCGTGCAGCGGCCTGACTATGCTTGGACAGACCTGACCTATCTGCTCCACAACGCGAACGTGAGCTGGGCCTACTACGTTGCACAAGGGACTGAGCCTGATTGTGAGGACGACGAGATGGCCTGTATCCCGAAGGCCCAGAGTGCGGGCACGCCGGGAATCTGGAACCCGCTGCCGTGGTTCGACACCGTGCGAGAGGACGGCCAGCTAGGCAACATTCAAACGCTCGACAACTTTTATCAGGCGGCCCAGAACGGGACGCTGCCCGCTGTTTCCTGGATTACCCCAAACGACAAGACCAGCGAACATCCGCCGGCACTCGTCAGTGACGGCCAGGCCTACGTGACCGGCCTGATCAACGCCATAATGCAAGGCCCCGACTGGGACACTACAGCCATATTCCTTGCCTGGGACGACTGGGGCGGCTTCTACGATCACGTCGTGCCACCGAAAGTCGACGAGAACGGCTATGGCTTACGGGTGCCCGGGCTGGTCATCAGCCCGTACGCGAAGAAGGGTTACATCGACCACCAGACGCTCAGCTTCGATGCCTACGCCAAGTTGATCGAGGACTTGTTTCTCGGCGGTCAGCGCATCGACCCGGCAACGGACGGTCGCGCCGACCCTCGCCCTGACGTTCGTGAGAATGCCTCGCAACTCGGTGACTTGCTTCAGGACTTCGACTTCTCACAGTCGCCGCGCCAGCCTGTGGTCCTATCGGAACACCCGTCACCTGGTCCGGCTTCGGTGGGACCTTAAGGCTCGTCCAGAATCAAGACTCCGCAGTAACTCCTCTTCTAGACCATTACGTGAGTGTGGGGAACTGTCCACGTGAGAACGATCACGTGACGGGATGATTCTCGCTCCACTTGCGCGGGCGTGCGAACAGCCCGGCTCAACGACCGTCGCGACTGCTCCATTCTCCACGCTTCCTTCACTGTCTGACTGCTCTCGTTCACGTGCCTCCCACGTCAGACCATTACAGTTCAATTTAGGGATATCTACTGAAGAGGAGGACGTTCAGACGCCTGGGAGCGGCTTGCTGCCCGTAGCTCTGCATGGCGGCTGTAGCCTACCGTGGCTACTCGCACGCGGCAACCGGCCCGAGTCCGACCTTAATCCGCTTTTCAACGCCGCATGTCGAGCAAAAGATGCTACCATGAGGGTAACGTAGACGGGACTCGTCTTGGGGGGCGGGCTGGGCGCAAAGCGGCACCCGAGACCTCCGTGACCGACCGTCTAGCCTATCTGGAGCGTATTCGCGGAGGCTGATCGCGGTCCGCGAAGCACGAAATAGATGATGGAGGTTCGAATGCGTTTGCTGCCGATTTTGCCCTTTCTTCTGGCTACCGTGCTGGTCTCCTGTGGGGGCGGCGGAGGTCAGAAGACTCCAACGCCTCCCGCTATCGAAACTGTCTCGCCCGAAGCCGTTCAGACTGCGGAAGCAGGCATTCCCGATCCCTTCGCGAGCCTCAGTAGCTACAACTACGACGTGAAATTGCTTGCCGACGGACAGCCGTATGTAGAGATTAAAGGCTCTATCCAGGCGCCGGGCCGAATTGCCGTGGACGCCTTCGCGAGCGACTCCAACCAGCCCATCGAATCTGTAATCATCATCGGAAACCAGGCATGGGAGAGGAACAGCTCTACTGAAAACCAGTGGGTTGCCACCGACATCAGCACTGCTGAAGGCGACATCTCCGGCACGCAGCCAAAGGACTTCTGGAACCTGCTGCCCATCGATCAGCTGACCAGCCAGGCCAACGACTTGGGCGAAGAGAACGTAAGCGGCGTCGCTTCCCATCACCTCCAGAGCACCAACCTAAGCTCAGACACCAAGGGCGTACTCACCACGTTCTTCGGCATCGAGGTCGATTCCGGCACAATCGACATCTGGCGTGCCGACGATGGCGGCTGGCCCGTCAAGGCTCAGATTAGTGTCAACTTCCCCAAGGGCGAGGCGCTATCCACGGCCGAAACCGACTGGCAGATCAGCAACGTCAACAGTGTAGTGGTCCAACCGCCACAGTAGCGCCGTAGAAAGCTTCCGGCGCCGCACGCCTCCTGCACCTCGGAGTGACGCGGGGACGCACAGCAAGAGAAGTGACAAGGGGAGCGGCGTTTGATAGGCTAGAAGCAAGAAGCACCGGCTTGGAGGAAATATGTCACTCTTTTCTTCGCCCAGGATTGCGGTCATGGAGATGTTCGGCGTTATCGGTTCGACGCAGCGAACGGTAGAGAACATCCGCCTGCTGCAGGCACTGCGCGAGAACGAGAACATCCGCTCGGTCGTCATCGATATCGACTCGCCAGGCGGGACGGTGGCGGGCTCGGACTACTTGCACCGGTCGGTCAGCAAGCTGGCGGCGAAGAAGCCGGTCATCGCTTTCATCCGCGGCACGGGAGCGTCCGGGGGCTATATGGTCAGCTGCGCGGCGACGAAGATAGTGGCGCTGCCGACAGCGATCGTTGGGTCCATTGGCGTTATCTCCACGCGGCCGCTGGTCTACGACCTGCTAGGCAGGGTCGGGGTGCAGATGTCGGTCACGAAGGCGGGCCGGCTGAAGGACATGTGGTCGGCGTTCCGCGAGCCTACGGAAGAGGAGAAGCAGAAGGAGCAGGAGCTCCTGGACGAATTCTACGAGATGTTCATCCGTGTTGTCGCCGAGGGGCGCAATCTGCCGACGGAGGATGTGCGCGCCATAGCGACCGGAGAGGTTTTCACGGCGGAGCGCGCCAAGGAGATGAAGCTGCTGGACGAACTGGGCGACCTGGACTCCGCTATCGACATGGCGGCGGAGCTTGGCAAGACGCCGCGCAAGGTGCGCTACGTTAAGCCAAAGCGCAATCTACGTTCGTTGCTGACGTCACGGCTGGCGTCCGCGCTGGTTGAAGAGGTGAGCATCAAGCTGGAGCAATCGCTTCGACCGCGTTACGAGTACCGTAGACACTCCTAGTCCCCGAAATGTAACAATTCCTCAACACTTTTCTAAACTTGATACGTCAATAATCTAAGTGTTACGTCAGAGAATCTACGTAGACCGCCGCAAGGGCGGTCTACCAAGGAGGATAATAAATGTCCAGATACGTGCGCGTCCCGGTCTACGTGGTGGGATTAGTGGTCGTGGCGCTCGTTGCGCTGTTCGCCTCGACGATGGTGGCCTGCACGTCCGACAAAACGGATGCCCAGCAGAGCCCATCGCCGACGGCGCAGGCCCAGTCGACGCCATCGACTACAACGACATCGGGCAATGAAAGCTCTATCCCCGATCTCTACGATAGCGTTCGCCCATCGGTCGTGCGCATTACCAGCGTGAGCACGACGCGGACGGCGTTCGGCACTCAGCAGAGTGAGGGGTTGGGCTCCGGCATCATCCTGGACAAGAGCGGCGACATCTTAACCAACTACCACGTCGTCGAGAATTCCAGTCAATTGGAAGTGACACTCGGTGACCAGTCGAGCGCTGACGCCAACGTCGTAGGGACGGACCCGGCGGGCGACCTGGCAGTGATCAAGGCCGACTTTCCGTCAGGCATCACCCTTTCTACGGCCAGCCTGGGCGACTCCGACCAGATCAGGGTCGGTGAATCGGTTATCGCGATCGGCAATCCGTTTGGACTGGACGGAACCGTGACCGAAGGCATCATCAGCGGCATGGATAGGACGCTCTCCGAGCAGCAGAGCCGGCCGTTGCGCGAACTCCTTCAGACCGATGCCGCCATTAACCCGGGCAACTCAGGCGGGCCGCTCGTAGACCTGAACGGCCAGGTCATCGGCATCAACACGGCTATAGAGAACCCATCGGGAACGGACACGTTCTCCGGCATCGGCTATGCGATTCCGATCAACATCGCCAAGCAGGAGCTATCGGAGTTGATGAGCGGCGCGACGGTTACGCATGCGCGCCTCGGCATCTCCGGCGAGACGATTACGGCGAACCTTGCTAAGGAGCTGAACCTGTCGGTTAGTCAGGGCGTGTACGTCGTCACCGTCGATGCGAGTGGACCGGCAGGCCAGGCCGGCGTACAAGGCGCTGAGAGTACCTCGTCGAATTCGCTCACGCCTCCTTCGGGCGGCGACGTGATTACGGGCATCGACAACACAACGACCAACACTTTCGAGGACCTGGCGAGCTACGTGGACTCCAAGCAGCCGGGCGACAAGATCACTTTGCACATAGTCCGTGGCAGCGACAAGAAGGACATAGACGTGACATTGGATGCCTGGCCGACCTCTTAGGAAGCAAAAGCTTCTGTCTTTCTTTCGTGGGGCGACGGACCGGAGGGTCCGTCGCTTCATATTGTTTGAAGTGGCCCTCTGTAGAACAGCTTTCCGCCTCCGAAGATATAGATAGCGAAGCTAGGAGAGCGTATCGCAGTGAAGACGCGTCTGACTCAGGCTGCGCTGATTATCGTTTGCCTCGCGAGCCTGCTTGCCCTGCTCGCCAGCCGTTTCATGTCCTGGAGCGGCGGGAGCGGTCTACCGCAACATGTCTTTTCTCTGCCGTGGAGTATTTACGTTGGAGCGGCCGGCTTCGCGCTTCTTGGCGTTGTCGATCTGCAACTTATGGCAAGCCTTCTGAAGCTTCGCCGACGGCGTGATGAACTGACGAGGCGAAACGCCAGTCTGGAGGAGGCGGCACGCGGGGCGCAAGACGAACTGCGCCGCCTGACCGAAGCGCACAACAGCGAGACCGAAGCTCTGGCTGAGATCGGCGCCCTGTCCCATCTCGACGCCGTCGTTTCCGCAGGGCAGGGCGAAGAGGCAATACTGGACACTATCGCGGAGATCATCTGTACAGCCGTAAGCGCTGAGCTGGGGCTGGTAATCTATCTGCAACCTTTCTCCAACGCGCTCGGCGTCAAGGCGCTAAGCGGGCTTCACGGCGATTCTGCGATCAAGATGGCGGAGGCGGTAAAGAGGTTGCGGATCGGACATTCTCTTCCGTGGCGAGCGATCAGGGAGCGGGCATCAGTCTGTGACCCGGAGGATAGTGAGCGGGCAGCTGGAGCGCCGGGGGGATCGGGTATCGCGGCGCCGCTGATGGAGGGCGATGAGCCATTCGGCGTGGTTTGCGGCGTTTGGCGGCATCAGCGGCATTTCGTCGCAGCGGACCTCGAACGGATGGACCGTCTGGCGAAGCAGGCATCGCTGGCCATTCAGAAGGCGCGGCAGCATCAGGTCATCGAAGAAGTCACTTTCGATACTATTCTAACCCTCGCGGATGCCATCGAGGGCAGAGCCGCGTACACGATGGGCCATGTATCGCGCGTAGCGGAATACGCGGAAATGATCGCGAGGAGCCTGCATCTGCCCGAAGCGGAAGTGCGCGCGATTCGCTATGGAGCGGCCCTGCACGACGTGGGCATGCTGGCAGTCTCGGACCGGATTCTCGTCAAACCGGGCCGTTTGACGCCAGAGGAGGTTGAGCAGGTGCGGATGCATCCGTACCACGGCAGCGAGCTTTGCAAGCGAGCAGGGTTCCTCGAGGCACTGATCCCCATGATCTACTACCATCATGAGCGGTTCGACGGGAAAGGCTATCCGGAGGGGCTGCGAGGGGCTGCTATTCCGCTAGGCGCGAGGATCGTCGCGGTGGCGGACGTGTTCGATGCATTGTCGACGGAGCGTCCCTACAGGAAGGCGTTGTCTGAGGAGGACGCCATCCAGGCGCTGAGCAATGAAGCAGGACATCAACTGGACCCGGACCTGGTGGAGGCGTTCCTGGAAGCGCTGGAAGAGCGTCGGAGGCATACGCTGGCGGCGTAGCTAGTAGTCGATGCCGGGAATTGCCGGCAAGTCCTGCTGGAACGGGTGCTTCACCTCCCGCATCTCCGTCACCAGGTCGGCCGACTCGATCAGACGCTGAGGAGCCTTTCGCCCTGTGATGACGACGTGAACCATGTCAGGTCGATTCTGGAGAACGGCGAGCAGCTCATCGAGGGAGACCCATTCGAATTCGAGCGGATAGGTGATCTCGTCCAGGATGACGACGTCCCAGAAGCCGGAACTGATTTCTCGTTTGGCGCGCTGCCAGCCGAAGAGGGCCATCGCCTTGTCCTTTTCGAGGTCGTCGGACTGCCAGGTAAAGCCCCGCCCGACCGCGGCGAACTCGGCGCCGAGCCTCTCCGCGGAGTGTTGCTCGCCATAGTCGCCGTTCACCGACTTGACGAAGGAAAGCATAAGCACGCGCATGCCGCGGCCACGGGCGCGCATCATTATTCCAAGCGCCGCGGTGGTCTTTCCCTTGCCATCGCCGGTATAGACGATGACAAGGGAGTTCTTTTTCTGAACGTTTTCCTTGGCCATGTTTGCCTCGACTTGCCGATTTTAGCAGGTGGGGGAAGCCTCGACCAATCAGGCTGGTTACGAACCTGGATGTTGCAATATCGGGGAAAACACTATATATTTATTGGTTGACGTGGCGCTTCTGGCTCTGGTATACTTATTCGTGGTTGCACATAGACAGAAGACCCCCTTTTATCACCGAATCCCCCACAAAAGGATCAATGGTAGTTTCCGTCTTTTGACCACAAGAGATTAGCGGACTCAACTGCTCTTGAGGAGAAGAATAGTATGACAATCTCCAGGGAAATAGTCCGTGCGGGTAACCGTGCCCCCCGCATTGAGAAATCGTATGCTCGCATCGCGCACGTCTTGGACATGCCGAACCTGGTCCAGGTGCAACTGGACTCGTTTCGCTGGTTTCAGGATGAAGGCCTGCGGGAGCTGTTCGACGAGATATCGCCCGTGCAAGACTTCACGGGCACCCGCATGGAGCTTCGCTTTGGCGACTACGAGTTCGGCGAGCCGAAGTATTCGGAGCTAGAGTGCCGGGAGCGCGACGTAACCTTCGCGGCGCCCTTGCGCGTCTGGGTCTCCCTCACTGTTAAGGAGACAGGCGAGGTCAAAGAGCAACTCCTGTTCATGGGTGATTTTCCTCTGATGACGAATCAGGGCACTTTCATTATCAACGGCGCCGAGCGCGTTGTCGTTTCGCAGCTTGTGCGGTCGCCAGGCGTGTACTTCACGCTGGAGAGCGACCCGAGCAGCGGGCGCGACCTTTGCGCCGCAAAGCTCATCCCGAACCGCGGCGCTTGGCTGGAGTTCGAGGTTAGCAACAAGGACGTCATCTCCGTAAAGGTCGACCGGAAGCGCAAGATACCGATAACTACTCTCCTGCGCGCGATCTACACGGAAGACGGGGTCACGGACGAGCAACAGCTCGGCTTGAACGACCAGATCCTCGCTCTGTTCGAGGACATCGATATAAACCCCGACCATCACTACATCCAATCGACTCTTGAACGGGAATCGGCGAGTAACAAGCAGGAAGCACTACTCGACTTCTATCGCCGTCTACGCCCGGGCGACCCGCCGACGCTGGAAAACGCGCGCGGTCTTGTAAACTCGCTGTTCTTCAATCCACGTCGGTATGACCTGGGCCGTGTCGGACGCTACAAAGTCGACAAGCGGCTAGAGCTTCAGGTGCCGCAAGCGCTGCGCGTTCTTACGCCGGAAGACCTTCGAGCGATCGTCGGGGAGATGATCCGGATGACGAACGGCCAGGGCCACTCGGACGACATCGACCACCTGGGCAACCGGCGCGTCCGTGCCGTCGGCGAGCTGATCCAGAACCAGTTCCGCATCGGCCTCCTGCGCATGGAGCGAGTGGTCCGCGAGCGCATGACGATTACCGACCCTGACCAGGCGACTCCCAGCGCCCTCATCAACATCCGTCCGGTCGTGGCGGCGATGAAGGAGTTCTTTGGCGGGTCGCAGCTATCGCAGTTCATGGACCAGACGAACCCGCTGGCGGAGTTGACGCACAAGCGCCGGCTCTCGGCTCTGGGCCCGGGCGGGCTCTCGCGAGACCGCGCCGGCTTCGACGTCCGCGACGTCCACCACAGCCACTACGGTCGCATCTGTCCGATTGAGACGCCGGAAGGCCCGAACATCGGGCTTATCGGCAGCCTAGCGACGTACTCGGTCATTAACCAGTTCGGCTTCATTGAGACGCCGTACCGGAAGGTGGTCAAGTCGCTGCCGGCCGACTCGCCGGAACTCATCGGCAAGATGATACGGATACCGCCGAAGGGCGCGAAGGGAAAGGAAGTCGCTGCGAAGGGTCGAAAGCATAACTCCTGCCCTGGCCAAGAAGCTGGGCGCGCTGGCGCCGGCGACTATCGCGATCCAGCCATTTGTGTCGAACGAAATCGTCTATCTATCTGCGGATGAAGAGGAGAAGTACGTCGTAGCACAGGCCAACGCGATCCTGGACGACGAAAACCACTTCCTTGAGGAGAAGGTTGAGGTGCGTATCGGCGACCGCTTCCACATGGAGGTGCCGGAGAACGTCGATTTCATGGACGTTTCTCCGAAGCAGATCCTGAGCGTCGCCACGTCGCTTATCCCGTTCCTGGAGCACGACGATGCACCGCGCGCGCTGATGGGCTCCAACATGCAGCGTCAAGCCGTGCCCCTGCTCTGTCCGGAGGCGCCGCTGGTAGCCACGGGGATGGAGGCGCAAACGGCGCAGGACTCCGGTCAGGTGGTCTGCGCTGAAGGCGAGGGCGAGGTGCTGAGCGTGAACGCGCGTCAGATCCGAGTGCATTACGACTCGGGCGAGGAGAAGACTTACCCGCTCACCAAGTTCGTGCGCTCTAACCAGGGTACGTGCATCAGCCAGCGTCCCATCGTCAGCAAGGGCCAACGCGTGACAAACGGAATGCCTCTGGCGGACAGCTCCTCGACGGACGGCGGCGAACTGGCGCTGGGACAAAGCGTGCTCTGCGCCTTCATGAGCTGGGAGGGCTACAACTTCGAGGACGCGATCGTCATCTCGGAGCGGGTAGTGCAGGACGACAAATTCACGTCCATCCATATCGAAAAGCATGAGACCGAGGCCCGCGACACGAAGCTGGGCCCGGAGGAGATAACGCGCGACATCCCGAACGTCGGTGAGGAGAGCCTGCGGAACCTCGATGAGGAGGGCATCATCTCCGTCGGCGCTGAGGTTGACCCGGGCGACATCCTCGTCGGCAAGATCACGCCTAAAGGCGAGACGGAGCTGACGGCAGAAGAGAAGCTGCTGCGGGCCATCTTCGGCGACAAGGCGCGGGACGTGAAAGACACGTCCCTGCGGGTGCCGCACGGAGAGAAGGGCAAGGTCATCGACGTCAAGGTGTTCTCGCGCGATGACCACGACGAGTTGCCGGCGGGCGTAAGCCGCCTGGTCCGGGTAGCCATCGCGCAGCGTCGCAAGATCATGGAAGGCGATAAGATGGCCGGCCGCCACGGCAACAAGGGAGTCATCGCCCGGATTCTGCCGGTGGAGGACATGCCCTACCTGGAGGACGGCACGCCTATCGACATCATACTTAACCCGGTCGGCGTTCCGAGCCGCATGAACGTCGGTCAGGTGCTGGAGACGCACCTTGGCTGGGCGGCGGAGACGCTTGGTTTCCGCGCTGTGACGCCGGTGTTCGACGGCGCCGACGACAAGCGGATCGAGGACGCGCTGGCCCGAAGCTGGCTGGCGATCAAGGCTAACGCAATTCGGGCGGAGTCTGAGAGTCACAACGGTGACCGGGCTCCCTACGGAACGAAGGTCGACCTGGAGAAGCTAGAGCCGTGGCTGCAGGAGAACGGATACGTGGCCCGGGACGTCATGGACGACGAGAAGGTGGGGGTGGCCAAGCGCGCCTGCCTGGAATTGTGGCTGGAAGAGGCGGGCGAGGAAAAGGTCCGGGGCCTGCCGCTGGAGACGCTGACGCAGAGGGCTGAGCAGGTGCTGCGAACGAAGAACATTGCGCCGCCGATCTTCGGCATGCAGACGCTGTACGACGGCCGGACGGGCGATCCGTTCAACCAGCCGGTAACGGTCGGCTACATCTACATGATGAAGCTGGTCCACCTGGTGGAGGACAAGATCCACGCCCGCTCCACGGGCCCTTACTCGCTTATCACGCAGCAGCCGTTGGGCGGCAAGGCGCAGTTCGGCGGCCAGCGGTTCGGTGAAATGGAGGTATGGGCGCTGGAGGCCTACGGCGCGGCGCACATCCTGCAGGAAATGCTGACAGTAAAGAGCGACGACGTTGTCGGGCGCGTGAAGACGTATGAGTCGATAGTCAAGGGAGAGAACGTGCTGGAGCCGGGCGTGCCGGAGTCCTTCAAGGTACTGGTGAAGGAGCTTCAGAGTCTGGGTCTGGCGGTGGAAGTTCTGAATGAGGATGAAGAGAGGGTTACCTTCGTCGAGGAGCAGGCCGAGGTGCCGGAATTGGGCATCAACCTGTCAGGGTTCGAAGGGGAGGACTTGCTAAGTGCTGGAAGTTAATGATTTTAACGCTGTACGAATTGCCTTGGCATCGCCGGAGCAGATCCGATCGTGGTCGTATGGGGAGGTACTGAAGCCGGAGACTATCAACTACCGGACGCTAAAACCTGAGAAAGACGGGCTTTTCTGCGAGAAGATTTTTGGTCCTACGAAGGACTTTGAGTGCTATTGCGGCAAGTACAAGCGCGTACGCTACAAGGGGATCATCTGCGACAAGTGCGGCGTCGAGGTCGCGCGGAGCAAGGTGCGGCGCGAGCGGATGGGGCACATTGAGCTTGCCTCGCCGGTGAGCCATATCTGGTTCGTCAAAGGCACGCCAAGCCGCCTGGGCCTTCTGCTGGATATCTCGCCGCGAAGCCTGGAACGCGTCCTCTACTTCGCACAACATATCATCACTTTCGTCGACGAGCCGGCGAAGGAGCGAGCGATTGAGCGACTGCATGAGGACATGGAGAAGGAGTCGCTGGAGCGCGAGAAGCCGTACGTTGAGCAGATAACGGAGATTGAGCTGGCGCGGGACGAGGCGGTCGCTGCCCTGCAAACGGAGCGTGACGAGACGCTGCTTCGCCTGGAAGAGGAATTCCCCAAGCAGGTCGACGCGATCATGAAAGAGGCGTCGGACCTGGAGGCATACCTGAGGGGGCGCGTCGGCAAGTCGGCGACGAAGGACGTGAAGTTCGGCGACCATCAGCTCATTACGAAGGGCGAGGCTATCAAGCCGGAAGCCCTGGAGAGCTTGAAGCAGCTAGCCGGCGAGCACGTTGCGGCGCTGGAAACCGAAGTGGGAGAGAAGCGCGCGGATGCGCAGGTGACAGCCGACGCAGCAATCGAAGAGAAGCAGGCTTCTGCCACGGCCGCGATGGAGCCGTTGCGCAAGAAGATGCAGGAGGAGCGCGAGAGTGTCGCAAACTCCTATCGCGAGAAGATGGTCGACCTTGACGACATCAAGGACCCGATCGCGCACGACCGCATCACTCTGCTGACAGACGCAAAGTACCGCGAGCTACAGGAAAAGGTCGGCGACGTTTTTAGCGCCGGCATGGGCGCAGAGGCCGTTTTCACGATGCTGCAGCGCCTGGACCTGGACAAGCTTGCGGAACGGATGCAGATTGAGACGCAATCGAGCAGCGGGCAGCGACGCAAGAAGGCAGTCAAGCGGCTGCGGGTCGTCGAGGCGCTGCGAAAGAGCGGCAACAAGCCGGAATGGATGGTGTTCACCGTCTTGCCGGTGCTGCCGCCTGACCTGCGGCCGATGGTCCAGCTCGACGGCGGACGCTTCGCCACGAGCGACCTGAACGACCTGTACCGTCGCGTCATCAACCGAAACAACCGACTGAAGAGGCTGCTGGACCTGGGCGCGCCGGAGATCATCATCCGGAACGAAAAGCGCATGCTCCAGGAGGCGGTCGACTCGCTCATCGACAACGGCCGCCGCGGACGCGCTGTGTCCGGCCAGGGGAACCACAAGCTGAAGTCCCTATCCGACATGTTGAAGGGCAAGCAGGGGCGCTTCCGGCAGAACCTGCTGGGCAAGCGTGTCGACTACTCGGGACGTTCGGTCATCGTTGTCGGCCCGAACCTGAAGCTGCACCAGTGCGGCCTGCCAAAGCGGATGGCACTGGAACTGTTCAAGCCCTTCATCATGCACAGCCTTGTGAGCAAGGGCATGGCGCACAACATTAAGAGCGCGAAGCGGATCGTCGAACGCGGCCGGCCCGAGGTCTGGGACGTGCTGGACGAGGTCATCAAGAGCCGTCCGGTCCTCCTGAACCGCGCGCCGACGCTGCACCGCCTGGGCATCCAGGCCTTCGAGCCGGTGCTCGTGGACGGAAGCGCGATCCAGATCCATCCGCTGGTTTGCGCGGCCTTCAATGCTGACTTCGACGGCGACCAGATGGCCGTCCACGTGCCACTTTCACGGGAGGCAGTCGCCGAGGCGCGCCAGGTGATGCTTTCGACGCACAATCTGCTTCTGCCTTCAAGCGGTGAGCCGACGGTGGCGCCGACACTGGACATCGTCCTCGGCTGCTTCTACATGACTATGATTAAGCCGGGCGTCCACGGCGAATACCGTGAAGGCATTCCGCCGAAAGGAGTGTACGGCAGCTTCCAGGACGCCACGCTGGCCTATGACCTGGGACTGATAGACCTCCAGGCGCGGATCAAGGTGCGAGACCCGCGAACAAACGGCGAGTTCGTGGAAACGAATATCGGGCGCATCATCTTCGACGAGGTGCTGCCGCGGGAGTTGCCGTTCCACAACGAGGTGATGGACCGCAAAGGCTTGAAGTCGCTGGTCTCGGAGTGTCACCAGAAGCTGGGCAGCGAGGGCACAGCGGAAGTCGTCGACAACATCAAGCACGTCGGCTTCACCTTCTGCACTCGCTCGGGCGCGACAATCGCTATCAACGACATCAAGACGCCTGTAGAGAAGGCAGCGCTCCTGGAGGAAGCCGACGCTCAAATCGCCGAGATCGACGATCAGTACTCGATGGGCCTCATTACGGAGCAGGAGCGTTACAACGCTTCCGTCTCCATCTGGAACGAAACGACCGACAAGGTGCAGGCGGCAATTCAGAACAGCCTGGATCGTTACGGCTCTGTCTACCTGATGGCGTCGAGCGGCGCCAAGGGTAACATTACGCAGATCCGTCAGATGGCGGGCATGCGTGGGCTGATGAGCGACCCGTCGGGTCGTATCATCGACCTGCCGATTCGCAGCAGCTTCCGTGAAGGCTTGAGCGTGCTGGAGTACTTCATCTCCACGCACGGCGCCCGCAAGGGTTTGGCGGACACGGCTCTCCGAACGGCAGACAGCGGCTACCTGACGCGACGTCTCATCGACGTGGCGCAGGACGTGATTGTCCTGGAGGAGGACTGCGACACGCAGAGCGGCATCTGGCTGAGCGAGCCGTCGGACAAGGGTGTGCTGGAAACGCTGAGCGAGCGCATTGTGGGCCGCTACGTCGCGACCGATGTGGCCGACCCGAAGACGGGCGAACTCATCGTCGAGCGTGACGAGGAGATCGATGAAGAGAAGGCGGCGCGGATCATGGCCGCCGGCATCGAACGCGTGCACGTGCGGTCGGCGCTGACCTGTCAGGCGCGCCTGGGGATTTGCAAGCGCTGCTACGGCCGCAATCTGGCGCGTGGCAGTCTCGTGGAGATGAACGAGGCGGTCGGCATCGTCGCCGCGCAGAGCATCGGCGAGCCGGGCACGCAGCTCACGATGAGGACCTTCCACACCGGAGGCGTGGCGGGCGTCGACATCACTAGCGGTCTTCCTCGGGTGGAGGAATTGTTCGAAGCGCGCATTCCGAAGGCGCATGCCATCATCTCTGAGATCGACGGCGTGTCCGAGACCGTTCAGGACGGCGAGGCGCGCTGGATCAAGGTGACGAGCTCCGAGTTCTACAGCGACCACTACGACCTGCCTAAGGGCGTAAAGCTGCTCGTGGAGAACGGCGACTGGGTCGACCAGGGTGCAGTCCTGGCGCGAGTAGAGGCGGAGGCGCCGAAGTCCCCTAAGCGGAGGTCCAAGAAGGCGCAAGAGGCCGAGCCGGTCGAGGCAACAGCGGAGGAGGCGCCTGTCGCCGAAGAGGTGGCCGTGGTGCCGGAGGTCGTTGCGAGAATCGCCGGCCAGGTGAACATCGAGAAAGGCAACAAGCTCTCCCTGGTCTATGAAGAGAAGGAAGAGCGCGAGTACCCGGTGGCGGCCATGGCGCGCGTCCTCGTTGACAATGGGGAGACGGTGCACGCCGGTCAGAAGCTGACTGAGGGCTCGCTGAACCCACAGGATGTGCTCCGGATCATCGGCCCGGAGGCGGTGCAAAGCTACCTCGTCGAAGAGGTGCAGAAGGTATACCGGTCTCAGGGCGTTAACATTAACGACAAGCACATCGAAGTCATCATTCGACAGATGCTTCGGAAGGTGCGGGTGGACACGCCGGGCGATACCGGCTTCCTGCCAGGCGAACTGGTCGACCGCTTCCGCTATGAGGAGGCGAACGCCAAGGTGCTGGCGGAGGGCGGCGAGCCGGCAACGGCGGTGCCGATACTCCTCGGCGTCACGAAGGCGTCGCTGAGCACGGAGAGCTTCCTCGCGGCGGCCTCCTTCCAGGAGACGACGCGAGTGCTCACCGAGGCGGCGATCAGCGGCATGACGGACCGGCTGCTGGGCCTGAAGGAAAACGTCATCATCGGCAAGCTGATCCCGGCAAGGGCGCAGATAGAGCTGCCGCCGGAGCCGGTCAGGCAGTTCTTCCTGCCCGGGCTGGAAGGCGTCGAAGGCGTGCCCTCGGAACTGGCGATAGCCATGGGCGAGGAGGACGAGGACGAGGAGAACCGGGAGCTGGAGCTGGAAACGCTGATGTCGGAGCCACTGGACTCGGGGATCGTCGAGCCGGTGGCGGAAGACGAGACGCTGCGGCGTCCGGACATTCCGCAGACCTACTTCGCCGAGCCGGACGAGGACGAGGATGTCGGAGAGGTCGTTCTCGAGAATCTCGCAGAAGCGGAGGCGATAGAGCCGGAACCGGAAGAAGAAGAATAAGAGCAACCGCTCTAGATATCAGGAAAGCCCCAAGAGATTGGGGCTTTCTTCTTGTCTCGGAGAAGAGGGCCGTTCGGCTTTCCCGAACGGCCCCAGGGATGGAAACGTTCTCTTGCAGAGAGACGGTGCTAGGGTGGGACGTGGGAAGAAAGACCCTTTCTTGCAACCGTCTTTTGGGCGAGGTTTCCGGCACAGACCGATGAATACGCCTGCAAGCCGCAGACGGTGCAATCGCTCTGACGGCAGTCCGGTGTTGTCTCGCCCAAAAGCGCCTTCCGCCATTCGCCCCGGAGGAAGGCCTCGCTGACGCCGCTGTCAATGTGCGACCAGGGCAGCGTTTCGAACTCGTCCCGCTGACGGCAGGCGTAGAAGGCGCCGTCGAGGCCCGCCTCTGAGAGTGCCGTCTGCCAAGCGGGCCAGTCGAACAACTCGTTCCAGGCGTCGAAGCGGGCGCCGAGCAGCCAGGCGCGCTGGATGACAGGGGACAAGCGACGGTCGCCGCGCGAGAGCACCGCCTCAAGCAAGCTCTGTCTATTGTCGTTCCAGGAGAAGCCGATGCCCAGGTGCTTGAGTCCGCGGCGCAGATGTTCGTGACGCTCGTGCAACTCCTCAGCGGAGGCCTGCCCGGCCCACTGGAAGGGCGTGTGCGGCTTGGGAATGAAGATTGACGTGCTTACCTTCACCTGGCCCCGCTTGCCGTTCCGTCCTTCGCGTCGGCGCCGGCCCAATTCTCGCACCGCCGCCGCGAGGTCGATGATGCCCTGAATGTCGTCGAGAGTCTCTGTGGGCAGGCCCACCATGAAGTAGAGTTTCAGGTTCGTCCAGCCATGGGCAAAGGCCGTCTCTGCCGCGGCGAGCATGTCCTCGTCCGTGGTTGGCTTGTTTATGACGTTGCGTAGCCGCTGGGAGCCCGCTTCCGGAGCGAAGGTGATGTTGCGTCGTCCCGGGCCCGAAGCGGCGGCGGCGAGCCGGACAGAGAAGCTGTCAACGCGCAGGCTCGGCAGGCCGATCGAAAGTCTTTCGCCGAAATCACGTCGCAGCGCCTCTACCATGGGACCGATTCTCCGAGTGGTCGGCGGTGCTCAAAGAGAGGAGAGAAAGCTCATCGTAGCCGGTCGCTGCCAGGACCGCCTTCGACGCTTCAAGGACATCGCCGGCGGGCCTCTCGCGTCGCGGCCGGTAGACGATGCCTGCCTGACAGAAGCGGCAACCACGGACACAGCCGCGCTGCACTTCGACAGCTGCGCGGTCGTGAACGGTCTGGGTTAAGGGCACGATTGGCCGCAGCGGCGAAGGCGTGAGACGCTCGACAAAGCGGCGACGCACTCGAGAAGGAGCCCCTTCACGCGGCCGGACCTGCGTGATTGTTCCGTCGCCGTTGTAATCGATATCGTAAAGGCTGGGGACGTAGACGCCCGCGACTGCAGCCAGTTCTGCCAGCAGGCTACGTCGGTCATTGTTCCCGGCCGCTTTCGCTCGGCGCACCACCTCGATGACGTCGAGCACGACCTCTTCGCCATCGCCCAGCACGAAGGCGTCGATGAAGGCAGACAGGGGCTCCGGATTAAGCGCTGCGGTTCCGCCTGCAATGACCAGCGGCTGGCCTTCGGCGCGCTCCTCGGCCAGCAGGGGCAGGCCGGCGAGGTCCAGCATTGTGAGGACATTCGTGTAGGTCAGCTCGTAACCGAGTGAGAAGCCTATGACGTCGAACTCCGAAAGGGGATGCCGTGTCTCAAGGCTGAATAACGGCAGGTCTGCCACGCGTAGCTCACGCTCCATGTCGGGCCAGGGCGCGAAGACACGTTCGGCCAGGACATCGGGCTGCGAGTTCAAGATGTCGTAGAGGATGGCGAGGCCCAGGTTCGACATGCCGATGTCGTATAGGTCTGGATAGGCAAGGGCGACACGAAGAGGCGTCTTCCGCCAGTCCTTGGTAATCGCGTTCCACTCGCCGCCGGTGTAACGGGCGGGACGTGTCACCTTTCCGAGGACCGACCCGATGTTCACTGGGGAATGACCTCCGGATGTGCAGGATGGATCCATGATAACGAATGCCAAGCGAGGCCCGCAATTTGAACCCAGCGGCGACGCGCGGGCTTGACTTCGCAAGCGGCCGAACGGTAGGCTCGAGACGATCTAGCTGGAAGCCCATGGAAGAGCATGACCGAATCCGCCGAGGAGACGGCCCTCGTTGAGCCAGAGCTTGCCCTGACCAGAGAGGGAAGACTCCTCGTCTGGCGGGCGGATTTCGCTCTTCTCACCTTCTCTGTCCTCCTCGTAACGGCCTTTGCTTTCGCCTTCTTCTACTTCGACGTCAACGTCGCCCAGTTGCGGACCTACGGTTACGCCGGCGTCTTTCTCGTCAGTCTGATCGGCTCAGCATCCCTCTTCCTGCCGACGCCGAGCATCGCCGTGGTCTTCGGTGGCGGCGCCGTGCTGCACCCGGTTCTTGACGTGCCAGCGCCGATCGTCGTTGGGGTCGTCTCGGCCGTGGCCCAGACGCTGGGCGAACTGACGGGCTATGCCGCCGGCTACGGCGGCAGCGCCGTCATCCGCGACCGTCCCTTCTATCGGACCCTGCGGCAGTGGATGCATAAGAACGGCTCCGTCATTATGTTCCTCTTCGCGGCAATACCGAACCCGATCTTCGACGCCGCCGGAATGATCGCGGGCGCTGTCAAGATGCCGCTCTGGAAGTTCTTCGTCGCCGTCTGCCTGGGAAAGGCACTGAGGGACATCGCAATCGCGTCAGCGGGCCTTGCCGGTCTGACGCTGATCCAGCATATCTTCGCGTAAGATCCAATGTTTCCCTTTACAGGCTTTGATACTGGCTGGTATCATGAAATCCACGAGAGGTGTTCAAGGGGGGCCGCAGTATTATGCTCGCGCCCCAATCGACTCGAGCTTTCTCAAGCGCTGAAATAGCTGCCTTTTTCGTGAGGAGCGTACAGAGGTGCGCTCCTTTTCTCGTTTTCTTCAAGAGGAGCGATCAATATGAAAGGACTCATGCCTCGCGGTGCGGGCGCTCTTCTCCTCGGCGCCGGCGGCGTCCGGCTGGGCCGGATGGCGACGGTGAAAGAGACGGGCTCTCTGGAAATCGGACTATCCTTGACGCTGCTGGTGATTGGAGTTGCGTTGGTAGCAGGAATCTTCTCTCTCATCTTCTCGCGGCCCGTCTCACGGTTAAGGCGAAGGCTGAGGCGTCTTTCGCTGTTCCAGATAGGCATGGGAGGCCTGGGTCTCACCGGCGGACTCGTCATATCCGCCCTGTTGGTGCCGGCTCTCTCGCGCCTGCCGGACCCCGCTGACTGGATCGCGCCGCTTTGTGCCGCCGCCATAGCCGGCGGTATGGGCGCCATGGTCCTGGGGAGCCGCGCTGGTGAACTGGCGGCTGTCTTTGATGACCGCTTTGCGGTGCTCGCTGGCGGCAACGGGTCCAGGCGCGGGTATGCCGGTTGGAGCAACGGACAGCGCTTCATCGTGGATACGAGTGCGATAATTGATGGCCGAATAGCGGATATCTCCGAAGCCGGCTTCATTCAGGGGTCGCTTGTTCTGCCTCGTTTCGTTCTAGATGAGTTGCGACACATTGCCGATTCCGCTGACACGCTTCGTCGGAATAGGGGACGTCGCGGTCTCGATATTCTGAACCGCCTTCAGAAAGAGTCGCCCGTACCGATAGAGATCACGGATAATGATTATGAAGATGTGCAGGAGGTAGACAGCAAGCTGGTCAGGATGGCCTCGACACTGAGCTGCCCGATCATAACGAACGACTTTAATTTGAACAGGGTGGCGGAACTCGAAGGCGTGCGTGTGCTGAACATAAACCAGCTTGCGAACGCAGTGAAATCGGTCGTCCTGCCGGGCGAGGAGATGGGGATCCGCGTCATACAGGAAGGCAAAGAGGCGGGTCAGGGTGTCGGTTTTCTGGACGATGGTACGATGGTAGTGGTCGAGGGTGGCAGACGCTACCTGAACGACGAGATCGACATCGTCGTCACGCGTGTCCTGCAGACGGTTGCGGGCAGGATGATCTTCGCTCAGCCGAAGGGTAACGGTTAGCCTTGCTGGATGATCTGGACGAGAGGAGGGACAGCCGCTCCAAAAGGAGGGGCGGCGAAGTCGGTGCGATAATCGTCGGCGCCGGCAAGAGCCTGCGCATGGGCGACGGCGGCGACAAGATATGGGTGTCGCTAAACGGCCGCCCGTTGCTTGCCCACACGATTGCTGTGTTCCAGTTCTCCGAGGTCGTCGATAAGATCGTTCTCGTCCTTGCCGCCGATCGCCAGCGACTAGGGATGTCGTTGGTGAAGGGGGCGCATTTCGGCAAGGTGACGAACATCTGCTTTGGCGGCGAAGATCGCCAGGAGTCGGTAGAGGCCGGCCTGGAAGCGCTAGGCCCTTGCGAGTGGGTGATTGTCCACGACGGCGCGCGTCCGCTGGTTACGCCGCGCCTCGTTGAGCAGGGGCTGGCGGCCGCCCGTGAGACCGGGGCCGCCACCTGCGCTGTCCCGTTGCTCGACAGTCTGAAGCTGGTGGACGACAGACACATGGTGGAGAAGAGCCTCGATCGCCGCGGCCTCTGGCTGATCCAAACTCCGCAAGTCTTCCGCTACAACCTGATAATGGAGGCGCACCAACAGGCAAACGGCATTCACGCGCCCGACGACGCTGCTCTCGTCGAGAGGCTGGGGCACCGGGTGAAGGTCTTCAACGGCTCGTATCACAACATTAAGGTGACGACGCCGGACGACCTGATACTGGCGCAGATGCTCCTGAGGTGGCATCGGGCCTGACATGCGGATCGGCATCGGCTACGATATTCACGCTTTCGACCCAACGCGGCCGCTCTTTCTGGGCGGCGTGCGCGTTGAAGGGTCTCCGGGCCTGAAGGGCCACAGCGATGCAGACGCTTTGCTGCACGCCATCATAGATTCACTCCTGGGAGCGGCCGGTCTGGGCGACATCGGTCAACATTTTCCGCCGGGTGACCCGGCATACAAGGACGTCGATAGCCGGGAGTTGCTGCGCCGGGCGCGAGAGCTGTTGCGGGAGAAGGGCTACCAGATCGGTAACGTCGACGCGACCGTGATTGCGGAGAGACCGCGTCTGCTTCCGCATCTGCCGACGATACGTAAGGCGATTGCGGAGGTCTTGGAAGTCGACGAAGGGCGTGTGAGCGTTAAGGCGACCACCCATGAAGGGCTAGGGGCGATCGGCAGGGGCGAAGGGATTGCCGCGATGGCCATCGCATTGATAGAGTAAAGCTAGAAGTGAATTCCTCTGATCTCCTCCGTATCTCGCGCGATCCCTGCGCGCTGGTGAAGCCCTTCTCTCGGGAGAGGACTCGTCGCTGCGACTGTAGTGGCGGGTGTCGCGTGGCGACGCCCGAGACTGTCTGATCTGCCTGCTGAGGATTGTCTGCTGAGCCCTGGAGGGGACAATGAACGTTCTGAACGGCATCCTTGATGATGTTCGCGCCGCCCGTCGCAAAGACCCGGCGGCGACGAGCAACCTGGAAGTCATACTGGCTTACCCGGGTTTCCACGCCCGCGAGTTGCATCGCTTGTCGCATGCCCTGTACGAGAGACGCGTGCCCGTGGTGCCACGGCTCATCTCACACGTGGGCCGCTTTCTGACGGGCATCGAGATTCACCCCGGCGCCAGGATCGGTGAACGCCTCTTCATCGACCACGGCATGGGCGTTGTGATCGGCGAAACGGCGGAGATCGGCGATGACTGCCACCTCTACCAGGGCGTAACGCTCGGAGGCACCAGTATGCGTCACGAGAAGCGGCATCCGACGCTGGGGGATAACGTTGTAGTCGGCGCGGGCGCAGAGCTCATAGGGGCGATTAACATTGGTGAGAACGCTCGGATCGGCGCCGGCTCTGTCGTCGTAACGAACGTGCCGGCCAACGCGACCGTCGTCGGTGTGCCGGGGCATATTGTTGCTTTCCAGGAGCCGGGCGAAGAGACTACGGTGCGATTGCCGGACCCGGAGTGGGACCGGCTTCAGGAGTTGGAGGACAGGGTGTCGCGCCTGGAGGAGCGGGTGAAGTCGAAGGATGGAGCGCGAGGAGCATCATCAATCCAGACTAACGCTAGCGAGGACCGCGAGGCATGAAGCTGTATAACACGCTGACACGGAAGGTGGACGAGTTCGTCCCGGCGGGCGACACGGTGAAGATGTACGTCTGCGGGCCCAACCTGTACGCGCCATGCCACGTGGGACATGCGATGAGCTATGTGGTCTTCGACACGTTGAAGCGCTACTTGAAGCACAAGGGCTACCCGGTACGCCATGTCCAGAACTTTACGGACATCGAGGACAAGATCATCGCGCGGGCGCAGGCGCTGAACGTGACGACGGATGAACTGGCCACGCAGTTCGTGGGGCGGTTTTTCGTCGACATGGACAATCTGCACATCCAGCGGGCGGACGTGTATCCTCTGGCAACCCACGAGATAACCGGCATGATCGAGATGATCCAGGGGCTGATCGCCAAAGGGAACGCCTACCCGGTGGACGGGGACGTGTACTTCCGTGTCACGAGCGACGACGACTACGGGAAACTGTCGGGGCGCTCGCTGGACGACCTCCAGGCAGGTGCGCGCATCGAGGTCGACGAGCGGAAAGAGCACCCGATGGACTTTGCCCTGTGGAAGGCGTCGAAGCCGGGCGAGCCGTCATGGGAGAGTCCGTGGGGAAGGGGGCGGCCGGGCTGGCACATCGAGTGCTCCGTGATGTCGCTGCGCTACCTGGGGGAGACGTTGGACATTCACGGCGGCGGCCAAGACCTCATTTTCCCGCATCACGAAAACGAGCTGGCGCAGTCGGAGAGCTACCTGGGGAAGACACCGTTTGTCCGGTTTTGGGTACACAACGGCCTCGTGCGGCTGACCGGCGGTGAGGAGAAGATGACGCGTTCGCTGGGTAATCTGGTCTCGATCACGGACGCGCTGGAACAGCACGGCGCCGATACGCTGCGGCTGTTCATCCTCAGCTCCAACTATCGCAGCCCGCTTACTTATGGAGATGAGCCGCTGACGGCAGCGCGTCGGGGCGTCGAAAGACTTCGCACGGCGGCCCATGCGACGTCGACGGGCGAGGGAAATCCGCTGGACGCGATGCCCTTCCGTGAGCGCTTCATAGACGCGATGGAGAACGATCTGAACACGGCGCAGGCGGCAGCGGCGCTCTTCGACCTGGCAAGGGACATCAACCGGGCGCGCGACGAGGGCCGAAGCATCGAAGCGGCGCAGTCGGTTCTGCTAGAGCTGGCAGGCATCTTCGGCCTGACGCTGGCCGAGGACGAGACGACGATCGAGGTCGCACCGCTGCGGGACCTTGCAGAGCAACTGAGCAATAGCGGCGGCCTTTCCGATTCTGTTCGAGCGCAGCTTGTGGCGGTTCCAAACAAGGACGGCGGAGCGGCTGAGATCATTGACCTGCTGATAGTCGTACGCGAGGAGTTGCGTCAGGCGAAGCACTTCGCGCTGGCAGACGACATCCGAAGCCGGTTGGAGGGGCTGGGGATCGTGTTGGAGGACAGCCGGGAGGGTACCGTCTGGCGGCGGAGGGATACTTAGCGCCTTCCGGCAGCGCAGGCGGCAGAGCTGAGGACTCGCCTCTTGCCGCTATTCGAGTCCGGACAGCCGCGGAAGTGCCTTTCTTGTGTATTCCAACCCAGTTGACTTTGCCTGATCCAATCCCTATACTTACCTATGCTAAGAGCCCCGATTGTCGGGGGCCTACTTTTGTTATGCCTGAAAGGGATCGGGCCCACGGGCGAAGGAAAGCGAGCCCGAGTGGCGCAATGGTAGCGCAACCGACTTGTAATCGGTAGGTTGGTGGGTTCGAATCCCCCCTCGGGCTCCAATTCGGCAATCCGGAGGGGTGGGTGAGCGGCTAATACCGGCGGTCTGTAAAATCGCTGCCTTAACAGGCTACGCAGGTTCGAATCCTGCCCCCTCCACCACCCAAGGCCTAGCCCCGTTCGCCGGCGGCGAGTCGGGAACCAAAGATTGAAGCACCGGACCGTCTGCCTGCATTGCGTCTCGGCCCGCAGCCGGGGCAGCAGGCGCCAAGGCAGGGATAAGCCTGCCACCGATAGTTCGGATGCCCACATAGCTCAGCAGGTAGAGCACGTTCTTGGTAAGAACGGGGTCCTCGGTTCGAGTCCGAGTGTGGGCTCCATTTCTAGGAGGAATTTGACGACATGGCCAAGAAGAAGTTCCAGCGGACGAAGCCTCACGTGAACGTCGGCACCATTGGTCACGTAGACCATGGCAAGACCACCCTACTTTCGGCGATCACAAAAGCGTTGTCGCTCAAGGGCTTAGCCGAGTATCGCGACTTCTGGAGCATCGACAATGCTCCAGAAGAGCGCGCCCGCGGCATCACCATCCAGGTACAGCACGTCGAATACGAGACCGAGAAGCGACACTACGCGCACATCGACTGCCCAGGCCATGCCGACTACATCAAGAACATGATCACCGGCGCCGCACAGATGGACGGCGCTATCCTCGTGGTCGCCGCGCCTGAGGGGCCGATGCCGCAGACGCGCGAGCACGTCCTCCTGGCCTACCAGGTCGAAGTGCCAGCCATGGTCGTCTTCCTCAACAAGATTGACCAGATGGACGACCCGGAACTCCTCGACCTCGTCGAGCTGGAGTTGCGAGAACTTCTGACCAGCTATCACTTCCCCGGCGATGAAATTCCGATCATCCGCGGTTCTGCTCTCCAGGCTATGGAGTCGGCAAGTAAGGACCCGAACGCGCCTGAGTTCGCCCCCATTTGGAAACTCATGGACGCCCTCGATAATTACATCCCACTGCCGGAACGCGCGCGTGACCGGCCGTTCCTGATGCCTATCGAAGACGTGTTCGGTATCAAGGGACGCGGCACTGTCGTCACCGGCCGTGTGGAGCGCGGACTGGTCAAGACCGGCGATGAGATTGAGATCGTCGGGCTGGGCGAGACGCGAAAGACCGTCGTCACAGGGGTCGAGATGTTCCGCAAGACGCTGGACTACGCGGAGCCCGGCGACAACGTCGGCCTCCTCCTGCGTGGCATCGAGCGTGAGGACGTGGCCCGTGGCCAGGTCATCGCTGCGCCCGGAAGCATCAAGCCTCACACTTACTTCGAGGGCACGGTATACGTGCTGTCGAAGGAAGAGGGCGGCAGGCACACGCCGTTCTTCCAAGGCTACCGGCCGCAGTTCTACCTCCGCACGACGGACGTAACCGGAAGCTGTGAGCTGCCGGAGGGCGTCGAAATGGTAATGCCCGGCGACAACGTCGACATGAAGATCAAGCTCATTGAGCCGATCGCGCTGGAAGAGCAACTGCGCTTTGCCATCCGCGAAGGTGGCCGCACTGTCGGCGCGGGCGTGGTAACGAAGATAATAGAATAGAGCAGGGGCCGTCTCAGCCCCAGGTAAGTTGAATGGCTAAGAAAGAAGAGCGAGTAATAATCACTCTGGCCTGCTCAGAGTGTCGAGAACGGAACTACGTTACGGAGAAGAACCGGCGCAACGACTCCGAACGCATTGAGCTGCGCAAGTATTGCCCGCGCTGCCGCGTTCATCGCCCACACCGGGAGGTAAGGTAGTCGATGCTGATCTGTCTGGCGTGGTCCGGGGCGAAGGGCGTGGGAGGCGAGCATTATGAGTCGAGCGCTTAGGCGGCATCCTGTCCTAAGCAAGCCGCCGAAGAAGGCCGCACAGATAAAGGCTCCCCGGCCACCAAAGGGGGGCGCGCCAACTCGTACTCGTCGCGGCTGGCGGGCGTTCTTGCCCCGCTGGGCCGAAGACGTCATCAACGAGTTGCGCAAGGTGACCTGGCCTACTCGTCGCGAAACCACAAACCTTACTATCCTTGTGCTCGTCGTGGCCATAGCGGTCGGCGGGATGCTTGGATTGGTGGACATCTTCTTCAACTGGATCATGACAAACACAATCTTGCGTTAGTCGCGGTAAGGATAGGTTAGTGCCCAGGAAAAAGAAGTCCGCAGTAGCGGAACAAGAAATACCAAGCGAGACCACTGAAGCGCCGGTTGCGGAAGAGGACATAGCCGCCCCGGTAGAGGGACGCGCCTGGTACGTCATTCACACCTATTCGGGTTACGAGAACAAGGTCAGGGCGAACCTGGAACACCGCATTGAGTCCATGGACGCCAAGGACCTCATCTTCCAGGTCATAGTGCCGACTGAGGAAGAGATCGAGATCCGAGACGGCCAGCGCCGGACTGTGGAAAAGAAGGTGTTCCCCGGCTACGTCTTGGTCCAGATGATCGAACTGCGCGACGACGACGCGGATTCCAGCCGCGCCTGGTTCGTAGTGCGGAACACGCCCGGCGTCACCGGTTTTGTTGGCTCCGGCGTTAAGCCGACGCCGCTCGATGTCGCCGAAGTCCGGAAGATCCTGCGCCAGATGCGCGCCGAGGAGCCGCGTGTGAAGGTTGGCTTTACAGTCGGCCAGAGCGTGCGGGTCATCGACGGGCCGTTCATGGACTTCGTCGGTCAGGTGGACGAGATCAACCTGGAGAAGGGCCGCGTGCGCGTGCTGGTCTCCTTCTTCGGCCGCGAGACGCCGGTGGAGTTGGACTTCCTACAGGTAGAGAGGCTCTAGGATGGCGAAGAAGGTAAGGGCCATCGTCAAGCTGCAGATCGAGGCCGGCAAGGCCAATCCGGCGCCGCCGGTAGGGCCGGCCCTAGGCCAGCATGGCGTCAACATCATGGCGTTTTGCAAGGACTACAATGAGAAGACGGCTTCGCAAGCGGGCACGATTGTGCCGGTGGAGATAACGGTCTTCGAAGACCGCTCGTTCACCTACGTCCTGAAGACGCCGCCGGTGTCTGAGCTGTTAAAGAAGGCGCTGGGCGTTCCGAAGGGCAGCCCGACGCAGAAACGTGAGAAGGTGGGCGAATTATCGCGCGACAAGATCCGCGAGATTGCCCGGATCAAGCTACGGGACCTGAACACGACCGACGTAGAAGCGGCGATGCACATGGTCGAGGGAACAGCCCGCAGTATGGGAATAGAGGTCAACTAGTGGTTAGCGCGAAGGTCGGAAAGAAGCACCAGGAAGCCCTCTCGCTCGTCGATAGGCAGGCCACGTATCCACCGGCGGAGGCTATCGCCCTCGCCAAGAAGGCGGCGCACGCTCGCTTCGACGAAACGGTAGAGCTGCATGTTCGTACCGGCCTCGACGTCCGTCACGCCGACCAGCAATTGCGCGGTTCTGTGCTGCTACCGCACGGCCTGGGCAAGACCGTACGCGTCCTGGTCTTCGCTGAGGGCGAAGCGGCGAGGGCAGCCCAGGAAGCGGGCGCGGATACGGTAGGCGGAGATGACCTGATAAAGAAGATCGAAGGTGGCTGGACCGACTTCGACGTCGCGCTAGCGCAGCGCGAGCTGATGGGCAAGGTTGGACGCCTTGGGCGCGTCCTCGGCCCTCGGGGCCTTATGCCGAACCCGCGTTCCGGCACGGTCGTCGAAGAACAGGATATCGCGCGTGCTGTTCGCGATGCCCGGCAAGGACGCGTGGAGTACCGCCTGGACCGCAGCGCGATTATCCACGTGCCGATAGGCAAGGTGGGCTTCGATGAGGAGAAGCTGCTGGAAAACCTGGCGGCGATCATCGAGACGATCGTGAAGGCGCGGCCAGCGGGCGCCAAAGGGCAATTCGTTCGCAGTATGACGCTGACGACGACGATGGGTCCGGGCATCAAGCTGGAGCCGGGCTCGACGCTTGGTTTGAGCACTAGTTAATCAAGAAGGGTGGGCGGGCAAGCTGCCCGTCCTGCGCGTAGAGAGGTGCTGGTTTGCGCCGGCGCTTCTCGTCGAATAGAATAGGATGCACGCCACAGACAGCGGGCCCCACAAGGGATAATCGATACCCGCCGAGGCGAGCGAGAACGATTCCGGCGAGCCGCGCCGGGTTTCTGGCTCTTGTCTGTGACGACAAGGGCCATTTTCATCGTCCGGAGGTATGAGATGCCGGCACCAAAGAAGCTACAGATCGTCGAGGAGATGACCGGGCAGTTGGCAAGGGCGAGCATCGCCATCGCCGCCGCCTATCAGGGGCTGCGAGTGGCGGAAATGAATGAGCTGCGCCGTCAACTGCGCGCGAAGGGCGTCGAGGTGCGGGTCATCAAGAACACGCTCCTGCGCCTCGCGGCCAAGGCGGCCGGGAAGCCGGAAGTCGCGGAGTTGGGCGAAGGGCCCACGGCGATTGCTTTCGGGTACGGGGATGCGGTGGAAGTGGCGAAGGCTGTAAGCGATTACGCGATATCGGCGAGGAACGCGTTCACGATGCGTCGAGCCTTCGTCGAAGGACGGCTCATATCGGGGCGCGAAGTCAGCGAATTGGCGACGCTGCCGCCGCGCCCGGTCCTTGCGGGGCAGATCGCGGGAGCGCTGCGCTCGCCGCTCTACCGCCTGGCGCAGCTTCTTTCCAGCGCCCTGGCCCAGCCTACAGGGATGCTCCTCAACTCGAGCCTTACTCAGTTCCAGGGCCTCCTGGAAGCGCGTTCGAAGCAGTTGGAGGCCCAGGCCTAATCGACGCATTTCAACGGTCATTACTTCGAAAGGAGAATCAGCTATGCCAGCAGCAAAGACAGCAGCGAAGAAGGACGGGGACCGCGTCGATGCGGCGTTCGACCTGATCAAGGAAATGACGATCCTCGAGCTGCGCGACCTGAACAAGCGCATCGAGGAGGAGTTCGGCGTGACCGCCGCGGCGCCTGTCGCGATGGCGATGGCTCCCGCCGCTGCCGCGGGGCCCGCTCCGGCCGCCGCCCCCGCCGAAGAGGTAGAAGAGCAGACCGAGTTCACCGTTGTTCTGAAGGACATGGGGCCGAACAAGATCAACGTCATCAAGGCCGTCCGCGAAGTGACCACCCTTGGTCTCAAGGAGGCGAAGGACCTGGTTGAGAGCGCGCCTGTCAACGTCAAAGAGGGCGTGAGCAAGCAGGAGGCTGAGACGGCGGTCAGCAAGCTGAAGGATGCTGGCGGCACGGTTGAAATGAAGTAGGGCGCACGTCGCTTTTTGCGGCGACTTTGTCTTCTGACGACTGGCGGTTCTGTGACAAAGCTGCTATAGTTCCGGTGCATGAAATGCTATAAGTGCGCCAACGATGCGACAACCGAGTGCCGGCGCTGCGGCAGGCTCTATTGCGATGAGCACGGCGACGAGTTCTGCGCCGAATGCCTGAAGCCTTCCGGGGCGCTACCGTCATTCCTCCTGTATCGTGGCTCGCTGCTGGCGCTCCTGCTCGGCACGGTCGTGGCGCTCTTCCTTCTCCTCAAGCCACCTCAGGAGAGCGGCCAGTCGAGCATCAAAGTTGTTGAGCCGACGGCTGCGGCAGTGTCAAACGTGACACCGGCTCCGGGACGGACTCCGACCGGGGCTGCCCAAGCGACGCCGGCGGAAACGCCTGGCGGCACGCCTAGCGGCTCGGCTACGCCGGCGGAAACGCCTGTCGGAACGCCCAGCGGCGCAGCGACGCCGGTGTCTGGAACAGCGACGCCAAGCACCGGCCAGTACACTGTTCAGGAGGGAGACACTCTCTACGGCATCGCCGCTCAGTTTCAGCCGGCCGGCGAGGCGCTGGGCGACTACGCAAACAGGTTGGCGGAGGCCAATGGGATTGACCCCTCGAACCCAGTTCTTCAGCCGGGTCAGGTGCTGACAATCCCGAAGTAGGCGAGGGGTCCGCTTGAAGGAAGGGATTTCCGCCGCGAGACACCGCCTCATCCGCGACGCCGTCATCTACACGCCCATTCTTGTTCTTGCTGCCGCTGCGTGGATAGCCGCTCTCATTGCCACGGTGTCAGCGGGCGGCGGCGGAAACATCTTTCTCGTTGTGATTCTGACCATCCTCGTGTTTGTCGCCGGTTACCAGAGCGTGCAGTCACTCCGCGACCTCGCGTCGTCTCCGAAGACGATTGAAGGGCCGGTCTTCCGCAAATGGCGGCGCGCCGAGTTCTTCCTGTTTCCGGCCTACTACCTCTATGTGAACAGGCACATCTTCAAAGTGCCGCAGCTAATTTACATTGCGGTCGAACAGGGTGACATGGTCGCCGTTACTCACTTTCCGCACACTGCCGCCGTCGTCGAGGTCAGACGGATCGGTCGCAGCGATTCTCGGCCGGGAGCTTAGCATGGAAAAGGCAAGAGCGGTCTCGAATGTACTAGCCGAAAGGGCCGAATACTATGCGCTCATTCGCGACCTTCCAACATCAGAACGGCCGCGGGAGCGGCTGCGCGACTACGGGGCCAGCTCCTTATCGAACGCCGAGCTGCTGGCGATAATCCTGCACACCGGCGCTCAGCACGAGAGCGCGCTATCGGTGGCGACGCGCCTTCTTTCAACCCATCGTGGCCTGGTCGGGCTGGCGAGGGTCAGCTTCCGTGGCCTGTGCGGTGAGAAGGGGCTGGGCGAGGCGAAGGCGGCCCAACTGAAGGCAGCGCTGGAGCTGGGAAGGCGGCTGTCTTCGACTCAGCCGGAGGAGCGGGTCATCGTGCGTTCGCCGGAGGACATCGCGAACCTGCTGCTAACGGAGATGGGATTGCTGGAGCAGGAGCAGATGCGGGTTGTCCTCCTTAACCAGCGGAACCAGGTGCTCGCGATGCCGGAGGTCTACCGGGGCAGTGTCAACAGCTCGCTTATCCGGGTCGGGGAGCTCTTCCGGGAGGCGGTACGGCAAAACTGTCCGGCCCTCGTCCTGGTTCACAACCATCCTTCCGGCGACGCAACGCCCTCGAGCGACGACATCGCTATGACTAACCAGGCGGCGGATGCGGGCAAGCTGCTCGACATCGAGGTGCTGGACCACGTGATAATCGGGCAGGGCCGCTATTTCAGCCTCAAGGAACAAAGTCTGGGTTTCGGACCGTCGTAGTCATCGACTTTGGTCTGATCGCATGTCGATTGACTGCGTCGCATATCGCCGCCATAATGCAGTAGACGGCGGGGAAGTAACACAAGGAGGTGTTCATTGAAGAAGTACGTTCTATACGTTTTGATTGCGTTGATGCTGGCGCTCGGTGCGGCGCTCGTTGCCTGCGGCGGTGGCGGGAAGTCGAGTAACAACCAGGTTCAGCCGACCACGCAGCAACAGGACAACGGGCAAGACCAGAACCAGCAGCAAGAAGCGACGCCAGCGGAGGAGGCGACTGCGAAGCCCAGCGGAAGCTCCGGTAACGCGTTGGCAAGCGTTCCGATCTACCCGGGCGCTACGGAGATCACGAGCGGCCAGTGGACCGGTTCAGATGCCGGCATTATCCCAAGCAGCGACCTCGACACCTCGAAGTATACAAACATGCAGTACGCCATGTATGAGTCGAATGACAACCCCGAAGACGTCTACAACTGGTACAAGGACCACATGGACGGCTGGGACCTGAAGGAGTCATTCGCGGGCGGCTCCGGCGGCGACTACGGCGCCTACGCCCTCTGGAGCAAGGACAACGACGCCACTGTCGCCTGGCTGACAGTCGGGACGAGCGGAGACGTGACGAATCTGGGAATCTGGGTAGGCACGCAGTAGGCGCGCCGGCCGCAACGCAGGCGATGAAACGGGAAGGACGCCCCATGGGTGTCCTTCCTCTTTGACCGAAGTAGAAACGTGAGGGGAGGACGGATGTGAAGGGGTTCGGCTGTCTTCTGACGGCGCTGGCGCTGCTTGCGGCGTCGGCTCTCGTAGGGTGCGGCGGCGGCAGGTCGACCGGCGAAAATGCGGGCACAGGGCTCAACGATGATCACTCGATAGGGACGTTCCTCGGCGAGGTGCCCGTTTATCCGGAGGCGATTGAGGAGCCTAATTCCGGCGCTGAAACGTCAGGCGGCGAGCTTTCGGGCACGGCCACGGCTCCGCCCGTCGGGCCCAGTGGGGTCGACGTGAAAGCCTACACTAAGGTCGATCTGGCGGTCTATGACACGGTCGATTCGCCGCAGCAGGTGTTCGACTGGTACATGAGCCGCATGACCGGCTGGACGGCCGCGTGGTCTTCCCGCGACGACGGCTCGGCGCAGCAGGATGCCATGGCGGTCTGGACGAAGGACAACGGAAAGGAAGCCGCCTGGATTGTCGCGGAGGTGGACTTCGAGAAGACGAACCTCTACCTCTGGTTCGGCTCCTGAAGCTCTGGGTTAGAAGAAGGGGCGCCTGAGATGGCGTTCCGTGGTTTAGCGAAGATCGAGCCGGGCCCGGGCTTCTGCTTCTACGACGCGGTAGACCTCGGCCAGGGGCAGGCCGGTGTCGAGAGCGAGACGGCGGCAGGCCTCGTACTCGGGGGCGACTTGGGTCTTTCTGTCGGGCAGGCGCTTCACCTTCACGGCGACTGTCCCCAGACTCGACGTGAACTCGAAAGCCTCTCGCTCCGCCTCGTGCCGCCGCACCTCACGCACACGCACGCCCAGGGTTGATGTCTCCTCCAGCAGCACACGCACGACGCTCTCCTCCGCTTCGACGGCGCAGAGCAGTGACAGCATAGTTGCGGGGCGGTTCTTCTTCATGAAGATGGGCGTGAACCAGACGTCGGCGGCGCCGGCGGCAAAGAGGCGCTCCTGGACATAACCGAGCAACTCCCCGCTCATGTCGTCGATGTTCGTTTCGACGAGCAGAACGGCCTTGCGGGAAGCTGGAAGCTCCTCGCCGAGCCACAAGCGGAGGACGTTCGGACGGCTGGGTGGATTGCGGCTGCCGGCGCCACAGCCTACCCTTTCGAGTCGCATCGGAGGACGCTGGAAACGCGCCAGGGCCGCGACGAGGGCGGCGCCGGTCGGTGTCACCAGTTCAGCCGCGACGTCGACCTCAGAGACAGGCACCCCGGCGGCGGCGAGAAGGGCGAGTGTCGCGGGAGCGGGAACGGGCAACAAGCCGTGCGCGCCCTGCACTTCGCCGCGTCCGAGCGGCAGGGGCGACGCGAAGAGCTGCTCGACGCCGAGCAACCTCAGGCCAACGATGGCTCCGACAACGTCGACGAGGGTGTCCAACGAGCCCAATTCGTGAAGGACGAGGGATTCAACGTCGACGCCGTGCGCCTGCGCCTCAGCCTCGGCGAGGCGGCGGAAGACGGCCAACGCGTTCGCTTTGTCGACAGGTTCGAGGTCGCTGCCTTCGACGGCGTCGAGGAGGTTGGACAGGTGCGGATAAGAGGGCGCGGTTTCGTCGAGGTCGACAGTGAGCTTTGTGGCCGCGAGGTTGGCGCGCTGGGTCTTCTCGACGCGAAGGGCGAAGCCGGCAACATTGAGCCCGGCCAGCTCCTGCTCCAAGGCTGCGAGCGGGAGGCCGGCGTCGACCATCGCGCCGAGCAGCATGTCACCGCTAATGCCGGAGAAGCAGTCGAGATAGGCTATGCGCGTCAACAGCCGCTCCTGTGATCATTGCCCTCAGCGAGGCGGTTGATGACGGCGGCCAGGTAGCCGGCGCCGAAGCCGTTGTCGATATTCACGACGGCGACGCCGGGGGCGCAGCTATTGAGCATCGTCAGCAGGGGCGCGATGCCCTGGAAGCTCGCGCCATAGCCGATGGACGTGGGCACGGCGATGACCGGCGCCGCTATGAGCCCGGAAACGACGCTGGGGAGGGCACCTTCCATGCCTGCGACGACGATCAGCACCCGGGCTTCGCCGAGCTGCGGCAGGTGGTCGAGCAGGCGGTGGAGGCCGGCCACACCGACGTCGTAGACGCGGTCGACGCGATGGCCCATTAGCTCTGCTGTGACGGCCGCTTCCTCGGCTACGGGCAGGTCGGCGGTGCCGGCGCAAATGAGGCAGATACCGGAAAGCAAGGCTTCCGGCGGATGCCGGTCGAGCGTCGCGGCGCGAGCGACCTCGTGGTAGACAACGTCGGGCATGTGTTCTCGGAGCTGCCGGAAGGCTTCGGCGTCGATGCGGGTAACAAGCAGGCGGCCGGAGCGTTCGACAAGGCTCTGGGCGATGGCGACGATCTGCTCTGGTGTCTTTCCCTGGCCAAGCACGACCTCGGGCAGGGCGGCACGCAGGGAGCGATGATGGTCAACCTTTGCGAAGCCCAGGTCCTCGTAGGGCAGGTGACGGAGACGCTCGAGAGCGCTTTCCACGTCCGTGGCACCGGCGGCGACGGAATCGAGGAGGGCACGAAGGTCTTTTTCGTCGATCGGAGCACCTCGCAGCCGTGATACGATTCGGAATCGATTATAGCATCGGGCGGGATCGGGATACACGGGAGCCGTGCGCCTTGTCCAACGAGGAGTGGATGGTATAATTCTTGCGATGGCCGTGCGGACGTGGGTTGGGCAATTTGGGATCGTACAGGGGCAGGCACTGGAGGCCGGTCCCTGGCAAGGGAAGTTCGGCCTTTATCCCTCGGGCGAAGAGCCGATCGACCTCTACGTACTTGTCCAGCCAGTGCTGCCCGGCAGCGAGGAGTTCTGCGGCCAACTCGTCGCGGTAGTGGGCCACCTGTTCGAACGGCTGGACCTCTCCCTTACGGGCGCTCTCACCAAGGCGATAAGCGCTGCGCACGACAACCTGCGCGACTGGAACCGGCGCAGCCTGCGCGAACACCAGGTCGGGGCGGGCCTGAGCTGTCTCGTCGTGCGCGGTCCGCTGGCTTATCTGGCGCAGGCGGGGCCAAGCCTCGCGTACTACCGGCGCGGCGCCGCGTTCATCCGGGTCGTGCCCGACGATTCCCGTGCCACGGCTGTCCTTGGCCTGGGCGAGGAACTGCGGCCGCAACTCCGGCGCTATGAGCTGGGGCCGGGCGACCTGCTGCTCGTTGCCTCGCCGTCCCTGGACGAGATCGTCGACGAGCCACAACTGTCGGCGCTGCTCACGAAGGACGCCGAGCAGATCTTATCCGAACTCTATCTCATCGCCCGCGACCAGCCGAACTTCTCTGTTTTCCTGCTCAGTTGCTTTGAAGAAGCGGACCTCAGCGAGACGCTGGCGAGAACGGACCTGTCCGCTGAGACGGTGTCCGTTCCCGAAGCGGTCGTGCCCTCCCAGGCGGACGCCGGCTTTGCGATGGAGAGTTTCGAGCAACCACAGGTGCCCGTTGGGCCGCCGCCCGCCGCGGATGAGGTCGAGCCAGCAGAACCGGAGCCCCAGCCTGAAGCGGTGGAGCCGGCGCCGCAGGAGTTCGCCCCCGTGGCGCCGGTGCAGCAATCACTCTTGGACTGGATCCTGCCCCCGGAGGTAAGGGACAAGCCGGTAGACATGCCGTCGTACGCGCCGCCGCTGGCTCCCGCGGCCGAAAAAGACGACTACGTGGAGGATGTGCGCTCGACGCTCGGCCTGCTGGAGTTGGAGCCCGTCCCCGTAACCGCCCCAGCGCCCGAACTGCGCGATATCGTGCGACTGCGCGGCAAACAGCCAAGCGCCCGGCACGGGACGCCGAACCCGGTGACGAAGGTCGGCGAGAGGGTCCCCTTCTGGGTGCTGCCGGTCATCATCCTGGTAGGCCTCGCGGCGCTGTTCGCCTGGTGGGCGGTGCCGCAAGCGATGCAAGGGAACCAGACAGAGAAGTTCGATTCCCTGCTTGCGACAGCAAAGTCAGACTATAGCGCGGCTCTCAGCACGACCGACCAGTCGGAGAAGCGGCGCCTGCTGGACGCGGCAAACAGCCAGATCGCGGAGGCGGACGACATACGCTCCGACGACAGTGATCTGAAAGGGCTGGCGGACAACGTCGCGGCCGCGCTGGCGGCGATGAACGGCGTCCAGGAGCTGACGAACCTGCACCCGATCGCTGATCTGAAAACGCAACTGACCGGTGATCTCTCGCTGGAACAGCTTCTCGTCGGGGGAAACGCCGCCCTGCTGCTGGATAGCAAAGAGGGGCGAGTCGTTTCGTTGCCGCTCATTGGCTACGGAGGCCAGGCACAGGAAGTGCTGCGTCAGGGCGACAAGGTTGACGCGACGGAGGTCGGGAATCCGGTCCAGATCGCCTGGCTACCGGATATCAACGGCGGTAGCCTCCTCGTTATCGATAGCGACAGGCATCTCTTCGCGTTGAACTCGGCTAACGGCCCGACGCAGCTCGGCCTGGAGGGCAGCGATGCATGGCAATCTCTGGACGGCGTCTTTGCGAACGCGGACGGCCTCTACGTTCTGGATGGGAAGAGCGGCAAGTTGTGGCTCTACCCGGCGGTTGACGGGAGTCTGACTACTGCACCGGAGCAGGTGCTATCGAACGATAACCTGGTGGGGGCGGTCGATGTGGCGGTCAGCGGCGACATCTACGTTCTCACCGGTAGCGGCAATATCCTTCGCTTCTCTGCGGGTCAGCAGGTGCCGTTCGACATGGAGGGGATAGACCGGCCGCTGACGTCGCCGGCGTCGCTTCTTCCGCTTAGCAACGGCGACCTGATGGTCGTCGACCGTGGCAATAAGCGGCTGGTCCTCTTTAGCCCGGACGGTCGTTTCGAGGGTCAGTACGTGAGCAGCCAGTTGACGGCTCCACAGGCTATAGCCGTCGACGAGGTTGCCGCTCAGATCTTCATCCTCAACGGCGACACGCTGTTTGTCGCCGACCTTCCGAGCGCGAAGCCGCCACCGGCCGCCACCCCGACTGCCGACGCCGCCCCATGAAGATCCTCGGCATTGAGACCTCCTGCGACGAATCGGCAGCTGCGGTCGTCGAAGATGGAAGGCGAATTCTCTCAAACGTGATCGCCTCTCAGGTGAGCGTTCACGCGCGCTACGGGGGCGTTGTGCCGGAGGTGGCGTCAAGGCGGCATTTGGAGAGCCTGCTGCCGGTCGTCGAAGAGGCGCTGACTGAGGCGGGTTGCGACTGGAAGGATCTTGCGGCCGTCGCCGTCACCGTGGGGCCCGGGCTTTCGGGGTCGCTACTGGTGGGTCTGAACACGGCGAAGGCGATCGGCTTTGCTTGCGACCTGCCGCTGGTGGGCGTCAGCCACCTGGAGGCGCACATTTATGCGAACTGGTTGGGTGAGTCGGACGCGCCGCCGCGCTTCCCGCTCCTCGCGCTGATCGTCTCCGGCGGACACAGCGACCTGCTGGTTATGGAGGACCACGGCCGCTACCGCCTCCTCGGCCGGACCCGCGACGACGCCGCCGGCGAGGCGTTCGACAAGGTGGCGCGGCTGCTCGACCTCGGCTTCCCGGGCGGCCCGGCGGTCGAGAAGGCGGCGAGTGGAGTCGCGGTTCCCAGGCAGATCAGCGAGCGCCTGCCGCGGGCTGTCCTGCGCGGCACCTACGATTTCAGTTTCAGCGGCCTGAAGACAGCCGTTCTTCGCCTGGCGCGCGAATACGGCAAGGACGTGCCGCGGGCGGAGTTAGCGGCGGCGTTCCAGCAGGCGGCGGTCGAAACGCTCGTCGCCAAGACAGTGCGCGCCGCCCGCGAAGAGCGGGTCATGGAGATCGTCGTCTCAGGCGGCGTAGCTTCGAACGGGCTGTTGCGAGAGACGCTATCGAGGCGGGCACCGGTGCCGGTGCGTCTGCCGCCGCCGATCCTCTGTACCGACAACGCGGCGATGGTTGCGGCCTGTGGCTACTTCCGTTTCATTCGAGGCGAGCGCGCCCGGCTGGACCAGGACATCCTTAGCGGCCTCGGCCTTCCCTGCTCCTAGACTGCCGCCGTTCCGTTCCGCTCTCCGCGTCTGCCAGGTGTTCCTCGATGACTTTTCGCGGCAGGGGGCGCAGGCGCAGCGGCGTGACCGGGACAGGGACCGCCGCGTCACACGAGGGCAGAGAATTCTAGGTCTGGACGCTCTCACCGCTGGAGAGCGGGCAGATGGTGCACTCGCCGGCAGTGCAGTAGTGGTTGTAGAGGTAGAGGCGGCCTTGCTGACGGCAGGCGCCTTCGCTGGTGTCCGCATGGGGTGGCCGGAGGATGCGTTCCAGGAAGCGGGTACCGCCGTAGGAACCGGTTGAAGGAAGGCGCAGATAGATTTGGAGCGCCCGCTCGGACAATAGAAAGATGGGTCTGACAATGGGGCAAATGGTTATTGCATCGCCCGGCAGACTGCGCTAATATGTCTTTTAGCACTCTCTCTCCGAGAGTGCTAACCCTGCCCGCCGATGGCGGGCGCGAAAAGAGAGAGCGGCGCTTCCCGCTGTCGCAGACTAAACTCCCAATCCGCAAAGAAGGAGGACCAAAAGGTTGGCAACTAAACTGATTCCCTTAGCGGACAAGCTGGTCATTAAGCCCGTCGTCCAGGAAGAGGTGCTGGCTAGCGGCATCGTCATCCCGGACACCGCCAAGGAGAAGCCGCAGCAGGGCGAGATCCTGGCCGTCGGACCGGGGCGTCTGGACGAGGACGGCAAGCGCATTCCGATGGACCTCAAGGTCGGGGACCGCGTCCTCTACGCGAAGTACAGTGGCCAGGAGGTCAAGATCGACCAAGAAGAGTACATCGTCCTGTCTGAGAAGGACGTGCTCTGCAAGGTACAGACGAAGTAGCATCCGCCTCCGCCTGTCACTTGCCACGAGCGGAAGCGCGAAAGGAATGTTTGAATGGCGAAACAGTTAGTTTTCGATGAGGAAGCGCGGCGCGCGCTCAAGGAAGGCGTCGACGCTCTGGCGGATGCCCTTAAGGTGACGCTGGGGCCGCGCGGCCGCACCGTCGTCCTCGCTAAGAAGTTCGGGCCGCCGGTCATCGCCAACGACGGCGTGACGATCGCCAAGGAGATAGAGCTACCGGAGCCCTTTAACAATATGGGCGCCCAGCTCGCGCGGGAGGTCGCTTCCAAAACGAACGACGTGGCCGGCGACGGTACGACAACGGCGACCGTCCTGGCGCAGGCTATCGTCCGCGAGGGGCTGAAGAACGTCGCGGCCGGCGCCAACCCGATGTCGCTGAAGCGGGGCCTCGAGAAGGGCGTGGAGGCGGCGGTAAAGGCGCTGCGCGAATCGGCGCAACCGGTAGCGGGCAAGGAACAGATCAGTCAGGTCGCCGCCATCGCCGCCATCGACAAAGAGGTGGGCGACCTGATCGCCGACGTCATGGAGAAGGTCGGCAAGGACGGCGTTATCACGGTCGAAGAGTCCAAGGGGCTGCACATGGAGACGGAGTTCGTCGACGGGATGCAGCTCGACCGCGGCTACGTCTCGCCCTATTTCGTTACTAACGCCGAGCGGATGGAAGCCGCCCTCGATGACCCGTACATCCTGGTAACCGATAAGAAGATCTCGGCTATCGCCGACATCCTGCCGGTGCTCGAGAAGACGCTTCAGGTGACCAAGGACCTGGTCATCATCTGCGATGACTGCGACGGCGAGGCACTGGCCACGCTGGTCGTGAACAAGCTGCGTGGCACCATCAGCCCGCTGGTCGTGAAGGCGCCGGCCTTCGGCGAGCGGCGCAAGGCGGTCCTGGAAGACATTGCTATCCTCACCGGCGGCACCTTCATCACTGAAGACATGGGCCGCAAACTGGAGAACGCGCAGGTGGCAGATTTGGGCCGGGCGCGTCGCGTCGTTTCGAACAAAGAAGAGACGACGATCATCGAGGGCCACGGCAGCGACGAGGCCATCCAGGCGCGGATCAAGCAGATCAAGGCTCAGATTGACGAGACCACTTCGGAGTTCGACCGCGAGAAGCTGCAGGAGCGGCTGGCGAAGCTGGCCGGCGGCGTTGCCGTCGTCAAGGTCGGCGCCGCTACAGAGGTCGAGCTGAAGGAGAAGAAGCTGCGCGTGGAGGATGCGCTTTCGGCAACCCGCGCGGCTGTCGAAGAGGGTATCGTTCCCGGCGGCGGCGTCGCCCTCCTACGCTGTCAGAAGGCGCTGGAGGATCTACAGGCCGGTCTGGCGGGCGACGAGCGCACGGGCGCCGGGATCCTGATCAAGGCGGTCGAGGCACCGATGTCGCTCATCGCGGAGAACGCGGGCCGTGAGGGCTCGGTCGTGGTGGACGCTGTCCGCAAGTCGAAGGACCCGAACCTCGGCTGGGACGCGGTAACCGACGAATACGTCAACATGTACGAGCGCGGTATCGTCGACCCGCTGAAGGTGGTGCGTTCGGCGCTGGAGAACGCGGCGTCGATCGGCGCGATGGTGCTGACGACGGAGTCGCTGATCAGCGATATCCCAGAACCGCCGGCGGCTATGCCGCCGATGCCGCCGCCCGAGTATTAACGAAGAAGTAAACGCATCGCGGGGCCGCTCGACTTCCCGAGCGGCCCTTCGTTGTGTCCCGCTTGCGCCGCGTTCACAGGTCGAGGAGCGACAGGAAACGGTCTTCGTTCCGAAAAGGCCCCACAACCGCCAGATGAAGGGCCTCGCGGACCAGGTATCGCTCCACGACGCGGCGGAGATCGTCGGCCGTCAGGTGGTCGATTCTCTCCACAACTTCGTCGACTGTTTGTACGTTCCCTGTGATCAGCTCCTGCGCGCCGTTCCAGCCGGAGACGCTACGCGTGTCCTCCATCCGCAACAGCAGCCGGCCCTTGGAGAGCTCCTTCGCCCGCGCCAGCTCGTCGTCCGGCACGCCTTCCCGCATGCGGCGTAACTCGGGCATGAGCGCCCGGAGCGCCTTCGTCGCGTTCTTCGGGTCGACGGCCGCATAGACTGTCAAAGAGCCTGTGTCCTGATAGTGGCTGGTATAGCTGTGGATGTCGTAGCAAAGACCAAGCCGCTCCCGTAGCTCCAGGAACAGGCGGCTGCTCATCCCCTCGCCCAGGAGCACGCTGAGGAGGTCGAGGGCGGAACGGTCCGGATGGTCGATGGGGACGCCCGGCACCGCGAGGCAGATATGCGCCTGCTCCGTCTTCTTGAAAGTCAGAGCCACGCGTGGCCCCGGCCCTCCGCCCACTGCTGGATACCAGCCGGCAGGTGTGCCCCTATCCCAGTCGCCCATCTCGTGCGCGACGAGCGACAGCACCTCGTCTTTTGAGACGTCGCCGGCGATGCTGAGGACACAGTTGTTGGCGACATACTGCCGCGCCACATAATCGCGCACCATGTCGCGGGTCAGGGCGGAGACCGTCTCCACAGTTCCCGCCACGTCGCGACCGAGCGGCTGGTCGGGCCAGAGCGTGCGGTCAATGAGGACGTCGGCTAGTTGCGGCGGCGAGTCGACGACCGCAGCCAGTTCCTCGAGGACGACGCCGCGCTCCTTCTCCATCTCATCCGGCGCCAGCAGCGGATGACGCACCATGTCGCCCAGGACATCGAGGACGAGTTCCAGGTGCGGCCGCGCCACTTTGCCGTAGTAGACCGTCAGCTCCCGGTCGGTGGCGGCGTTGAGGCTGCCTCCCACGCTGTCGACAATCTGCGAGATCTCCCGGGAGGTCGGCCGGCGTTCCGTTCCCTTGAAACAGAGGTGTTCCGCCATGTGGGAAAGGCCTGCCTCATCAGGCTTCTCATATCGAGAGCCGGCACCGAGGTAGACGCTTACGCTGACAGAGCGAGTGGAAGGCATGGAGGCCGTCAGCACGCGCAGGCCGTTGGCGAGGGTAGTCAGTTGGTGGTCGCTCTCCTGCCCCATAAGGTCATTCTATTGGCGAACGGCGCCAGCTTTCAAGCGAGCTTTGATTCGGGCCGTTTTGTCTCTCTTGGCTGGTTAGTCGCCTGCCGAAACTAAGTGTAAGGGGAATGCCGCAGGCATGCCCCCAGGGGTGCACTTTGCCAGACAAGGTCTCACTGCTTCACCGGCTGGCGGCGATTTCTGTTGCCGCTGCCGGCTCAGAGCGTCTCGTCGAGGTGGCGGACATCTTGCGGGCGGGCCTGGACGTCGAGCATGTCTGTCTGATCTATCCGGGAGCTAAGGATCTCGCGGTTTGTGGCGATTCTGGCTGGGACGGCGAGATGATCACGAGCCAGACGGGCCTGTGGCTTCTTGCCCGTGAGATCGAAAGAGCGGGCGGGCCGGTAGCCTTCGATATCGAAGGAAAGCGGGTGACCCACGTCGCGGATGCCACCCAGGCGGGGGATTGCAGCTATCTTGCCTTCCCGGCGCCAGGTAACGAAGACAGCGGTGAAATGCTGATAGCGAGGCGGAAGCCGGGAGCGGGTATGCCGTACGGTCCAGTGCGCGATTTCCTGGAGGCGGCGGGGCCTTCAATGGAGTTGATCCTGAACCACGCCTTGGCTGCCGAGCGGGTAGCGAAGCAGAAAGAGCAGATAATAGCGCTGGCCAACGCAGGTGAGCTTCTGACACGGGCCGAGAACATCGAGCCAGTGCTCCAAGACCTTGCAACCACTATCGCCGACAGCAGCGGGTTCGACTGGGTAACGATAGACGTTTATGACACCCGCGTTTCAACGTTCGGTGCGAGGGTGCTCAACCGAAGACCGCACGCGGATACTCTCCTGGGGCGGTACTGGAAGCAGCAGGCCGCGCAACGAACCTATCCCAAAACTATCCTGCGCGCGGCAATGGAGGAACGCGAACCGTTGCTTTTCGGTGACTTGCAGGCTGACGAGAGGATACCGGAATACGGAAGGGAGTTCTTCCGCCGTGCCGGCATTCGTTCCGCTGCGCAACTTCCTATCACTTTCGGGGACCGTTTCCTCGGAGTGCTGAGGGTTGCCTCCCTGTGGCCGCGCTCATTTCACTCGAGAGAAATGGAAGTGTTGAACGGCTTTGCGATGCAACTCGCGGTGGCCCTCGGTGCGCTCGATATGTATAAGTCTCTGGCTGAATCGGAGAAGCAGTTGAAGCGGTACGCCGACGAGCTACAGGAAAGCATGCGGGTGCAGCACCGATTGGCGAGGACGGATGCTCTAACCGGTATCCCCAACCGGCGGTACATCGACGAGGTCATGAAGGGTGAGTGTTCGCGGGCGGCGCGCTACGGGGCGCCCCTCTCGGTTGTCCTGCTAGACGTGGACTTCTTCAAGCACGTGAACGATACGTATGGCCACAAGGCCGGCGACGAAGCGCTGATCCAGCTGGCAGACGTGGCGCGACGCGCTTGCCGCCGCAGCGACACAGTCGGGCGGTACGGCGGCGATGAGTTCGTTTTCGTTTTGTCGAAAGCGGGCCTGGGGGCCGCCGTAATGCTTGCCGAGCGCTTGCGCGATGAGGTGGCGAATCGCATTTTCGCGCTTTCCGCGAACATCAATGTGACAATGACAGCCAGCGCGGGGGTGACTGAGTTATTCTCGGAAGGTAAGGAGAAGCCGTCGGCGCTGATTAGGCGAGCCGACCAGGCGTTATACGAGGCGAAGGCAAAGGGCCGCAACACTGTCGTCTCCATCGGCGCGATCAAGCGTGCCGCCTAGGATAGCAGACAAGATGAGGAGGGGACCGGTCAAAGAAGCAAGTCGCGACTTGGGCGTGCTGCGTGAACTCGCCTCAATTGCGGTGAATGAGCCGGCAAACAGGACGGGGCTTGTTCACCTAGCTGACTGTCTAAAAGAAGGGCTGGGTCTTGAGCAAGCATGCTTTGTCTATGCCGACAACATGGACTGGTTGACTTGCGGTGACTCGGCGTGCGGGAACGACCCGGGAACGGGCAAGCACGGGCTCTGGATCGTGCAGCAGCAAGCGCAGACGCTGGGAGTGCCGGTGGCCTTTGCCATCGAATCGCGACGAGTGGGCGACTTTGCGCCGGCGTCGGCAGCCCAGGACCAGTCCTACGTAGCGCTGCGGTTGCCGATTCGCGAAGGCGTGGCCGAGATGGTGATCGTACGCCGCCGGCAGCGAGAGAGGGCGGGCGAGCGATGTCTCCGGCTGCTCGAAGCGGCGCGGCCAGCGTTGGTGGTATTCCTTGAGCGGATGCTGAACGGGGAGCGAGCGGAGCGAAAACGCCAGCAGGCCACGGCGCTGGTGAACGGGGCCGAGGTTTTGGCGCGAACGAATGACCCCCTTGAGGTGCTCACGGACATCGCCGCTGCTATGTCGAGTTTCAGTGGTTTTGAGCTGGTGACGATCGCCCTCTGGGACGAGGCGACGCAGGCGCTGGGCGCGCGGACAATGGGCTTGTCGCGCTGGCGAGACACCGCGCTGGGGAATAGCTGGTTGAACGCAACGGACAGACGTTTTGACCAGATGTTCATCGAGGCCATCAAATTGCGCGAGCAAATGCCCTCACCGGACCTGCAAAACGATTCACGCAACAGTCAGGAGGTCCTCGATTTCTTCAAGTGGATCATGGTTGTTTCCGGTACGATGGTGCCCGTTTACTTCGAGGACGAGCCGCTGGCCGCGATATCGTTCGCCAGTTACCGTCCGCACTCCTTCCCGCCTGAAGAGATAGAGTTCCTGAATGGGATGGCGGCAGAGCTGGCGGTGGGCCTGAAGGCGATGCGCATGTACGGTGCCCTTACCGCCTCACGCGAGCAGTTGGAGGACTACACGCAGCGCCTTGAGGCAAACACGCGGATCGAACACCGCATGGCGCGCACCGACGCCCTTACCGGCATCCCTAACCGCCGGTACGTGGAGGAAGTCATCGAGGCGGAGCGCGCGCGGGTGGTCCGGTACGGAGGGGAGTTGAGCGTCGGGGTCATGGACGTCGACAGGTTTAAGGCGTTGAACGACGAATACGGTCATGAAGCGGGCGACGAAGTCCTGATACAGCTGGCCCGACTGGCCAGGCAAAGCTGCCGAAAGGGCGACGTGGTCGGTCGCTACGGTGGCGACGAGTTCCTCTTCGTGCTACCGGAGTCGGGCTTAGACGCCGCGTGGGAGTTCGCCGATCGGTTCCGCCGAAAGGTTGAACAGCAGCCGTTCCGTCTGCCGGAAGGCAAGTTTCTTAGTGTGAACGTGAGCCTGGGCATGGCGCAGATCGCGCGCGAGGAGAACCTCTTCCAACTCGTCGCCGACGCGGACGTAGCTTTGTACGAGGCGAAGGCCGCCGGCGGCAACAGGGTCTGCTGCGAACAGGCCGCTTAGCCTTCTTCAATTCCGATCGATGCCGTTTCGCCTGGATTGTTTACCTCGGGTTACAATGAGCAGCGAGGTGAAGCCGTGCGGGCAAGCGAAAGCGTCCACGTCCTCCGCGTAAACGTCAGTCAGTACACGGGCGCTTATTCGCCGAATGTGTTTGCGGTCGTCGACTCGGGGGAAGCCGTCTTGATCGACGCCGGCCTGCCGGATGACGCCTCTGTTGGGAGCCGCCTGGACTATCTGAAGAGCATCGGTGACCCGCGCGTCGAGCTTATCGTCATTACCCATCATCATTACGACCACGCCGGCGGGGCCAGCCGACTACAAGAGGCGACAAAGGCACGAATCGCGATGCATCCAGAGGAGGAGCGGCTGCTGCGGGAGACGCTGTCGCGTCCGGCACGGGATAGCTCCGAGCAGGCGCGGCTTTTCCGGCGCGAGGCGGCGAAGATCAGCGTCGACCGGCCGCTGACGGACGGCGACACGCTGAAGGCCGGACGGCTGACGTTGCGCGTCATCCTCACTCCCGGCCATAGTGCGGGACACTTGGCGGTCCTCCTTGAGGAGGAGGGCGTTCTATTCAGCGGCGACAATGTCCTCGGCCTCGGCACGACGGCTATTCCTCCGCCACCAGATGGTGATATGAGGCAGTACGTGGAGTCGCTGAAGCGAATGAAGGCGCTGAACGTCAGGCTGATCTGCCCGGGACATGGGCCACTGGTGCATCAGCCGGAACGCAAGCTGCAAGAGTTGATTGAGCACCGTCACGAACGCGAGGAACAGGTGCTGGCGCTTCTACGGGAAGGGAAGAGAACGCCGCGGGAGATGGTGCGGGCGATCTATCCGGAGCTGGACCCACGCCTGGAGCGGATGGCCGCCGGGCAAGTGCTGTCGCATCTCTACAAGCTGCGAGACGAAGGCCGCGTGTCACTACGCCAAGAAGGAGAAGAGTATGTGTGCTGGCTTGTGGAGACAGGTGCGAAGTAGACTATTCTGAGGGACAATCCCTCAGCCTTTCTTCTCTCCTCGCGAGAAAGCCTGGTTCCCTGCCGTTGCCCCCTGATTCCCTAGACCGTGCCCTTTTCGAACCGTATAATCAGGACAGAAATCGCTCCCTCAGGATTCGAAAATGCCTCTCGATCCCGCGTTCGCGCCCATTTTGCCGCGCACCGCCGGCGCCACGGCTCAGGGACATCTGACGCTCGGCGGCTGCGACGCGGTCGATCTGACGCGGGAGTTCGGCACGCCACTCTACGTTTTCGACGAGGTCGAACTGCGAGAGGGCGCCCGGGAGTGGGTGGCAGCGTTTCGATCGTCCTATCCGGAGACGACGGTGGTCTATGCCGCGAAAGCCTACCTGGGGCGGGCCGTGGCCTCTCTCTTCGCTGAGGAGGGACTGGGGCTCGACGTCGCTTCCGGCGGCGAGCTGGCGATAGCCCGCGCGGCGGGCTTCCCAATAGAGCGCGTCTACGTCCACGGCAACAACAAGTCGCCGCAAGAGTTGCGCGAGGCCTTGACGGCGGGCGTGGGCCACGTCGTCGTCGACAACTTCCGGGAAATCGTGCTCCTTAACGAGATCACGGTCGCTATGGGGAAACGCCAGCGGGTACTGCTGCGAGTCTCACCGAGCGTCGACCCGCACACGCACCGGCACATCACGACCGGCGCTCTCGACTCCAAGTTCGGGGTGCCGATAGCGACCGGACAGGCAGAAGAGGCGGTCGAGAGGATCGCGGCGTCGCCGGCCCTGGAGTTTGCCGGCCTGCACGCCCATATCGGATCGCAGATCTTCGATATCGAGCCATTTCAGCAAGCATGCCTGACGCTCATTGAGTTCGCGGCGCACGTTCGCGGCCGACAGGAAGTCGCGGAGGTCAGCCTCGGCGGCGGCTTCGCCGTTCAGTACCTGCGCGACGCCCCGGCGCCTTCGCGTCGCGACTACGCGGATGCTGTCGTCCTAACTCTCAGGGAGGCTTGCGAGGCGCGCGGCCTACCGCTACCGCGACTTGTCGTCGAGCCGGGAAGGTCGCTGGTCGCCCGCGCGGGAGTGGCGCTGTACAGCGTCGGCGCGCGGAAGGAGATTCCCGGCGTTCGAACGTACGTGGCCGTCGACGGCGGCATGGCGGACAACGTTCGACCGGCCCTCTACGGCGCTGAGTACGAGGCGCTGGCCGCCAACCGGCTCGATGAGCAAGGGCCGCGGGAGCGTGTGACAATTGCAGGCAAGTACTGCGAGTCGGGTGACATCCTCGTGCGTGACGCTGAGCTGCCGAAGCTGTGGGCGGAAGACGTCCTGGCGATCCCGGTGGCCGGCGCCTATCAACTGCCTCTGGCGAGCAATTTCAACGCTTCCCCGCGCCCGGCGGTCGTCTTCGTGGCCGACGGGAAGGCGCGGCTGGTGCGACGGCGCGAGACCTACGACGACCTGCTTCGTTTCGAGGTCTAACGTGTGGCGGACGATTGGGCAGGAGCGGGCGGTCGCCGTCCTCAGTCGCGCTTTGATCGAAGATCGCATCTCGCATGCCTATCTGTTCGCCGGGCCGCCGCAGGTCGGAAAGGCGACGGCGGCGCTTGAGTTCGCGCAGGCGCTGAATTGTCACGGCGAAGACCCGCCCTGTCACCGCTGCAAGCAGTGCCACCTGATCGAAGAGGGGAAGCACCCGGACATCGAAGTCATCGGCATCGGCGGGCTGTGCGAGGAGTCCGGCCCCGAGCATCGCGACCACTCGACGGACGGATCGAAGGAGATACGGATCTGCCAGGTGCGGCGGCTGAAGCGCATCGCCAGCCGGGCGCCGTTTGAGGGACAGTACCGCGTCGCCATAATCGACCCGGCGGACGCCCTGAACGTCGAATCGTCGAATGCGCTGCTGAAGACGCTGGAGGAGCCGGTACCATCGCTGGTGCTCATCCTGGTGACGAGCCGGGAAGAGGCGCTGCTGCCCACGGTTCGGTCTCGCTGCCGGCTCGTCCCCTTCAGCACGATGCGGCCGGAAGCGGTGGCGAAGGCGCTTCAGGAGACGTGGGAGGTGCCGCCGGAGGATGCGGCACTCCTGGCACGTCAGAGCGGCGGGCGTCTGGGCTGGGCGGTGATGGCTTGGGAAGACGAGACGTTCCTGCCGGCGCGCGAGGCTGTGCTGGAGGACGCCTACCGGCTCACGGCAGCCGGCCGTGACGAACGCTTCGCCTATGCCAACGAGCTAGGCCATCGTTTCTCTCGCGACAGAGAGAACGTGCTGAACGTGCTTGAGCTGTGGCAGGAGTGGTGGCGCGACATCCTTCTGGTCGCCAGCGGGCGGCCGGAAACGGTCACCAACGCGGGCAGCCTGGACAGACTGGCCCTTGTAGCTGGAAAATATAGGATAGAAGATATCGTGTCGTTCCTTACGGCGTTGAGGACGACGCGCGCCTACCTGATGGACAATGTAAACGCCCAACTGGCATTGGAAGTGCTTCTGCTCCAGTTGCCGGTACCGAGAAAGGAGAAACGGCTTCCCGATGCCGCGTCGCCTGTTGCGAGCAGCGGGCAGCGGGAGCCGCCAGTATGACTGAAGAAACAGCGACCAGGCGTCGTGTTACGGGCGTCCGCTTCAAGGGCGCCGGGCGCGTATTCTACTTCGACGCCAAGGACTTGGAGCTGCAGACCGGCGAAGTGGTCGTCGTGCAGACGCCGCACGGGACGTCAGTGGGGCGGGTTGTAATCGCGCCGGAGCAGGTGGTAGCGGAGGAGATTGAGGAGCCGCTCGAGCCCGTCCTGCGCATCGCCACAACGGAGGACACGGAGAAGGCGGATTCCCTGAGTGAAGAGGTGCATGAGGACGTCCGGCTGGCGCGCAAGAAGGCCGAAGAGCACGGCCTCGACATGCACATCGTCGGCGCCGACTCGAACCTCGAAGGGTCGCATGTGACCCTCTACTTCACGGCGCAGCAGCGGGTCGACTTCCGCTCGCTGGTCCGCGACGTATCCTCGGCGCTGAACAAACGGGTGCAACTGCTGCAGGTCGGCGACCGCGACCGCGCGAAGCTGGCCGGCGATATGGGGCCCTGCGGCTATGCGCTGTGCTGTCGCTCGTGGTTGACGGCTTTCCCTTCGATCTCAATCCGAATGGCGAAGGAGCAAGACGTGCCGCTGAACCCTTCGAAGATATCGGGGGTTTGCGGGCGGCTTCTCTGTTGCCTGGCCTATGAACACGAGCAGTACCGCGAGCTGCGCGGCAAGCTGCCGAAGATCGGCCAGATGCTTTCGACGCCGGCGGGCGAGGCGAAGCTTATCGGCGTGCACGTCCTCAAGCAGACGGTGTCGCTGCGGATGTCAGATACGATGAACGTCGTCGAGATGCCAATGGAGGAGCTGCGCGCCCAGTACGGGACGGCGGTGCGACCGGCGGAGCTGGTGAAGACCGAGATGGCGCCGCAGCCGCCGATGGAAGGCGCGCCGGTCGAGAGGACAAACGGGCCTGAGGCGTCGACGAATGGGGACGATGCCGCGCAACGCCGCCGGCGAAGGCGTCGTGGGGGACGCGGCAGGCACGGTCACGGACCGTCGCAGCCGCCGACGCAAGGGTGACGAAGGCAGCGGCAAACACCCCCATCGCAGCAGACCTTCTGCCGGTTCCAGCGGTTGCATCATCTCCATCCGCCTTCTACACTCCGAGGTGTCCAGACGATTCCCCGCAGGAGGTTTGACTTGCCGGAGCTTCAGCAGACCGACCCCGAAGTCTATGACCTGATCCAGGCCGAGGAACGCTACGAGTTCGAGACGCTGCGCCTGATTCCATCGGAGAACTACGCTTCGACGGCGGTGATCGAGGCGCTGGGATTGGTCCTGACGAACAAGTACTCGGAGGGCTACGCCGGCAAGCGCTATTACGAAGGACAGCGCTACGTCGACATCCTCGAAGAGCTGGCGATCTCCCGCGCGCAGAGCCTGTTCGGAGTCGACCACGCGAACGTCCAGCCTTACTCGGGCTCGCCGGCGAACATGGCGGCCTACTATGCGCTCCTGGAGCCCGGCGACACGATCATGGGGCTCAGCATGTCGCACGGGGGGCACCTGACGCACGGCTGGAATGTCAACTTCTCGGCGCGGTTCTACAACTCGGTGCAGTACGCCGTCGACCGCGAGACGCAGCTTATCGACTACGACGCCCTGCGCGCCCAGGCGAAGGAGGCGCGACCGAAGATCATCGTCTGCGGGGCGACGGCTTATCCACGGCAGTTCGATTTCAAGGCCTTCGGCGAAATCGCTAGGGAAGTCGATGCGTACCTCCTGGCCGACATTGCCCACATCGCAGGCCTCGTCGTCGCCGGCGTTCACCCGAGTCCCGTCCCCTACGCCGACGTGATAACCACAACGTCGCACAAGACGCTGCGCGGCCCTCGGGGCGCAATGATTATGTGTCGGGAGAAGTTCGCCTCGGCCGTCGACCGCGCGGTGTTTCCGGCGCTTCAGGGCGGCCCGCACGACCACACGACCGCCGCTATCGCCGTTGCGCTGAAGGAGGCGGCGTCGCCGGAGTTCAAGGAATATGGCGCGCAGGTGGTCCGCAACGCCAAGGCGATGGCGGGCGAACTGCTGGAGCGCGGCTTCGACCTGGTGACGGGTGGCACGGATAACCACCTGATAGTCATCGACCTGACGAACAAGGGTGTTACCGGCAAGAAGGCGTCGAAGGCGCTGGACCGGGCCGGGATCGTTGTCAACGCCAATACCGTGCCGTACGACTCGCGGAAGCCGTTCAGCCCGAGCGGCATCCGGATCGGCAGCCCGGCCGTGACGTCGCGGGGGATGAAGGAGGCGGAGATGCGGCGGATCGTCGCCTGGATGGATGAGGTTATCGCGAAGACGGACGACGAGGCGACGCTGGAACGGGTGCGAAACGAGGTGCGGGAGTTCTGCGCGGCATTCCCAGCGCCGGGCATCCCCGTCCGGTAGAAGACGCTCTTCGCATTGTGGGAGAGGCGGGAATATCTACTGTCTCACTTTGTATCAAAGTTGTTCGCCCCCGACAGACAAGACTATTGACAAAGCGCTGTCGATGTCACAGAATTCAGACAGTTGCACCGCAACTGACCGCTCCCCAAGGATGGTATCCGCCGCAGCGGACTAGCTGAGAAGGAGACTCAACATGAAGAGGCTTTCCTGGTATTGGGCGTTGCCCGGCGCGGCCGGCCTCGCCCTTGTAATGGCGGCGGTCCTGCTGCTGGTGACGATGACCGCCGGCAAAACCCCAGCCGCGAGCGCGGACGCAGAAGGCTGTACCGTGACGGTGACGAAGGTGGCCGACCCGTCGCCGACGGTGCTCCCGGGCCAGGATATAACGTATACCATAACGGTCACCGCGACGGCTGGCGTGGAAGAGTGTGCTGACGCAACGATTACGGACAATATCCCGGCGAACACCACTTTCGTTGACGCTACAACCGTCAATGGGCCGCCGACCGTCACCCATGGCTCTCCGGTAACCTCGGTCACCTGGGGATCTGCGTCGATCGGGGGGACGCCGTGGGAACTCACGCTAACCGTGAGGGTGGACGATCACGTTCCGGACGGCACTGAGATCACGAACACCGCGACGCCGAGCGGAGAACCGAACAACAACTTCCCCGGCAGCGCGACTGTGAGGGTGCGGGTGCCTCCACCGCCCGAGTGCAACCTGAGCATCGAAAAGGTAGCCGAGGACGACACAGTCTTCGCGGGGGACGATGTCACCTACGACATCACGGTGCATAACGAGGGCCCTGGGGACTGCGTCAACCCGGTCATCACTGACAATCTGGAGAGCGACCTTACTTGCCAGGACGCGACAGTCGTCGATGACTCCGGTCTCGATTGCGACCCCAGCGGCTGCTCGAGCGGCGACGTGATGTGGCACTGCCACGGCGTAATGGACCGGCACGACCGGATCGAGGTCCAGCTAGTCGCCGAGACCGACAGCGGCCTTGCCAACGGTGACGACGTCGACAACACGGCGTGCGTCTACGGCTCCACCAGGGGCCAACTGGTGACGGTTGACAAGTTCGCCGCACAGAGCGAGGTCGTCGGGCGCGAGTCTCGGGACTGCGACAAGGAGACGGTGGAGATAGAGACGCCAGTGGCGACGCCGGCGCCGGTCCAGACGCCGATCGTCATCATTGTTCCAGCACCGGTGCCGACGGTGCCAGCCGCGGCGCCACTGCCGACGCTGGCCGCGCCGCCGACGGGCACGGGCCCGGAGGGCAGCAGCACTTCCTGGGCGCTGCCGATTGGCCTGGGACTGGGCGGGCTCTGCCTGATCGCGCTATCCGGCACGGCGCTGGCGAAGAAGCGGGCGCGCTAGGCGCTGACAACAACATAGGGTGAGGAGAGCCTATCGGTTGATGGGCTAGCCTTCTCACGGTAAATCGATGAAGTGTAGGGGCGCATGAACGTGCGCCCCTACTTTGTCCGCGCCGGGCGGGATTCGTTTCCAAAGTGTAACATTCCGCCTGCAAACCGCGTTCAAACGCCTCGCACACGATGCGTCTACCCTTGACAAGCGTTTCCCGAGCTTTGACAATTATATCTAGCAGGCCCAGGAGGGTGGTTGCCCAACGGACGGGAGTCCGCCACGAGCGGATTGGTTGAGAAGGAGGCTCGGGATGAAGAAGAGGATGTCCTGGTGGGCGTTGCCCGCGATCGCGGGGAGCGCCTTTATTGTGGCCGCAGTCATGTTGCTGGTGGTGACGGATGGCGGCCGAACCCCGACCGCAAGCGCGCAAGAGGGTTGCGTCTTGACTCTGACAAAGACAGCGAACCCTTCGGACACGGTTGCGCCAGGCGGCACGATAACGTACACGTTGACGCTCAGCAGCACGGGTAGCACGGAAGACTGCGACGACGCAACGGTGACCGATACGCTAGGCGGCAACACGACCTTCGTTAGCGCCTCAGGCGGAAACGTCACGGCTACCCACTCAGGCGGCACGGTGACGTGGGCGAACCTGGACATGACGGGCGGCACCTGGACGCTCACTCTACACGTAGACGTTTCGGACACAGCCGATAACGGTTACGTGATCACGAACAGCGCGTCTGCTACGGCGGGCGAGGACGCGGACGTAGGTGACGCTACCGACATAACCGCCAGCGTAACGGTGGAGGCATGCGAACTGTCGATCACCAAGGACGCCGACAACGATGAGGTGAACGCCGGCGACGAGATCGACTACGACATCACCGTCACCAACACGGGCGACGCGAGTTGCAGGGACATCGACGTCACCGACGACCTGAACGACACCAACCTCACCTGCGTGAGCGCCTCGGTCAATGACGGGGACGGTCTGAACTTCGATCAGGACGACATCGACAACTCTTGTACCGACAACAACGTCGAGTGGCAGTCCACCAGCGGCGTGCTGGACCCGGGTGACAGCATCAACCTCGAGTTGGACGCCCAGACAGACGCGGACCTCAACTCCGGCGACCACGTCACCAACGAGGCGTGCGTGACCGCTCGCAGGTCCACGGAAGACGACCAAGAGGTGGGTCAGGTCTGCGCGACCAGGCGGACCAGAATCGAAGAAGAAGCAACAGCAACGCCAACGGCAACCTCGACGCCGATCCCACCAGCGCCGACGCCGGTCATCATCATTGTCCCGACGACACCGGTGCCGGTGCCGACCGCGGCGCCGTTGCCGGCGCTGAAAGCGCCGCCTTCGGGCACGGGCTCCGGGAGCGGTGGGACTTCGTGGGCGCTGCCGATTGGACTGGGAATCGGTGGGCTCGCCCTGGTGGCGATATCCGGTGGAGCGATAGTGAAGAAGCGCCTGCACTAGGCGGACCTGAACAGGTCGGGCAACAATCCTGACGGAAAGGGAGGCGGAAGAAACCCCGCCTCCCTTCTTTATCCATCATTTAACATGTCCCCCTATTGACAGAACGCTCGCTCGTATAGGAGAATTGATTGGCCCATGCGGGCGGACGAAGGGAACAATCGGCGGTGGCGGATTAGTAAAACAAGGAGGTTGTACATGAAGAGATTACTCTGGACCTTGCCCGTGGTAGCGGGTGTCGGCATGGTTGCAGTGGCGGTGCTGCTGTCATCGTCGTCGGTCAGGAGTCCCGGCGTGTCGAGTGTGAGCGCCCAGACTGCTTGCGACCTGAGCATCACGAAGGAGGTCGACAACTCAACGGTGGCCGCTGGTGACAACGCGGACTACACGATCACCGTGACCAACGATGGCAGCAGCAACTGTGTCGGCTTTACGGTCACGGACGTGATACCGAACCACATGACGTGCGCTAGCGCCGACGTCAGCAGCAACTCGAATATAACCTCTGTCGACGTCAGCTCGTGCAGAAGCAGCACCACCGAGGTGACATGGGACAGCCCTAAGACTCTCACAAAGAACGACGGAAACGAAGCGATCTTGACCCTGTCGCTGACGACGGACGACACCCTCGCCGACGGCAGGACGATCACGAACGAGGCGTGTGTTGTATCGGATTCTGAGACGAGTGGTGCGACCCCTACCCCTGTGTCAGTTTGTGATCACGTCAAGATCACTATCGGCACTGCGGCCACTGCCACGCCAACGGCGACCTTCACGCCGATTGCGACCTCGACGCCGTACGTGTTAGTGGTACCGACGCCGTATGTGCCGCCACCGGCGCCGACGGCAGCCAAGAAGCCAGTGGTCGTACCATCGACCGGCACGGGCGCGGGCAGCAGTGGCGGCTCGCCGTGGCTGGCGATAGGCCTGGGCCTGGGTGGCGCCTGTCTGCTGGTAGTGTCCGGCGCGGCGCTGGCACGGAAGCGGATCCGCTAGGGCCGCTAAGACCTGAGGGAGGACGGCAACAAGTCCTCCGAACGTAACCGATGAGAGAGGCGGGAATGCTCCCGCCTCTCTTTTTCATGTTGACAGCACCTGGGCGAAGCAATCTAATCGGGGACGAGGGTCTTGACATCGCGTGTAGCACCCTCTAATATCCAGGCATCTCAAACGGAATTGGCCGCAATGGGAGGGGATTCCCATAGCCGCCGACTGAAAGGGAGGTCAGCATGAAGAAAAGGACATGGTTCTGGGCGTTGCCTATCGCCGGCGGGCTCGCCCTGATAGCGACCGCGATCTTTCTGTCGTCCGCGTCGCCGGGCGGGCGGATGGTGCCGTCGGCGCAGGCGTTAGGCAACAACCTGTGCGATCTCCAGATCCACAAAACCGGCGACTTCAACGGCGACGAGGCCGACTTCACTATTACGGTCAGGAGCGACGACGCCACTGATGACCTGGGTTGCGAGGGCGTCGGGGTCGTCGACTTCCTGGAACCGGGCCTCCACTGCGAGCATGCGTACGTGGAAGAATCAGCCGGCCTGAAGTGGAACATCGATTGTGGCAAAGGCTTCGATTTGGAGTCAGCCCCCGTCGATGGCCAAGAGGGCGAGGAAGTCCTCTTCGAGGGCGTGGGCACTCTTCACAACGACGATGAGGTAGTGCTGTCGCTCGTCGCGCGGACCGACCGGGAATTCGACGACCGCTGCGTCGACAACCGGGCGTGCGTGGGATTAGTGGCATTCGGGGCCGGGGCGGTGATTCAGACGGATTCGGTTGTCAAAGAAGGGAACTGCGACGAGGTGACTGCCTGCAAGCCGCGAAGGGAATCTAACACGCCCACGCCGACGGTGACGAACACGCCGGTCCCGCCGACGCCGACGGCAACAGTGTACGTGCCGCCGCCGCCGCTTCCGACGGCAAAGCCGCTGGCGACGATTACCGCTCCGCCGACAGGGAGTGGAGCGAACGGCGGCTCGCCGTGGCTGGCGCTTGGACTGGGATTGGGCGGCGTGTGCCTGCTGGTAGTGTCCGGCGCGGCGCTGGCGAGGAAGCGGATCCGCTAGGGACTTAAGAGACCTGAGGGAGGATGGCAACAAGTCCTCCGAACGTAACCGATGAGAGAGGCGGGAATGTTCCCGCCTCTCTTTTTCATGTTGACAGCACTTAGGCGAAGCAATCTAATCGGGGACGATGGTCTTGACGGCGTGTCTTCCGCCTTCTAATATCCATGCATATCAAGCAGTACTAACCGCAATGGAAAGGCATTCCCATAGTCAGTGACTGAAATGGAGGTCAGAATGAGGAAAAGGACATCCTTGTATTGGCTATTGCCGGCAGTGGCGGGGCTGGCGATGATAGCCGTAGCGGTCCTGCTATCATCTGCGTCGCCGGGCGGGCGGATCGTGCCGTCGGCGCAGGCGCAAAACATCAACAACCTGTGTGATCTGCAAATCCACAAGGAGCAGGTCGACGAGCGCGACATACTCGTCAGGGCTGAGAAGGCAGATATTAACGACGACGACGACATCGCCTACTTGATCACGGTCAGGAACCTTGCCGAGGATGATCCGGTCGACGAGAAAGGCTGTGACGGGATCTTGGTTACGGACTTCCTGGGAGACGATCTTGAGTGCGAGGACGCGTTCGTGGTAGGCGGCTCCATCGATTACGGCAGTTTCGAGATCGAGGGCTGCAAGGTCGAAAAGGAGTTTAGCGGCGTCACAGGAGATGACCATGGCGGGACCGTCACATTCTCCACCGAGGATACGCTCCCCCCTGGCGGAGAGGTCGAGCTGGCGTTGGTCGCCAACGTCGACCAACGGCCCGGGGAGTGCGTAGAGAACAGGGCGTGCGTGGAAGAAGGGGCATTCGATTCGACCGGAATCGTGGCGGACCGGGTTGACAGCGGGAACTGCGACGAGGTGCGAACTTGCGAACGCAGGCGCGAGACGGCCACGCCGACGGTAGCGCCAACGAATACGCCGCTGCCGCCTACGCCGACTGCAACGCCGTATGTGCCGCCGCCTGCGCCTCCCACAGCAAAGCCGCTGGCGACGATTTCCGCTCCGCCGACAGGGAGTGGAGCGAACGGCGGCAGCTCGCCGTGGCTGGCGCTTGGACTGGGACTGGGCGGCGTGTGTCTGCTGGTGGTGTCCGGCGCGGCTCTGGCGAGGAAGCGGGTCCGCTAGGGCTGCTAGGACCTGAGGGAGGACGGGTACAAGTCCTCCGAACGTAACCGATGAGAGAGGCGGGAATGTTCCCGCCTCTCTTCTTCATGTTGACACCACTTGGGCGAAGCAATCTAATCGGGGACGATGGTCTTGACGTCGTGTCTTCCGCCTTCTAATATCCATGCATATCAAGCAGTACTAGCCGCAATGGAAAGGCGTTTCCATAGCCACTACTGAAAGGGAGGTCAGCATGAGGAAAAGGACGTTCTTGTACTGCCTATTGCCGGCAGTGGCGGGGCTGGCGCTGATAGTGGTGGCGGTGCTGCTGTCGTCCGCGTCGCCGGGCGGCCGGGTCGTGGCGTCGGCACAGGCGCGAGAGACCAACGGCTGCCAGCTTCAGGTAGATAAAGAGGGCCAGCGCGGGGTTGACATCCCGTTCCAGAGTGAAACTAGAGGCAGCGCCGGCCAGGTCGGGGAGGACAATGAAATCGAGTTCACCATAGCCGTCACAAGCGTCGGCCAGGTAACCTGCGGCAGCGGGTCGAACGAGGTCGTTGACCAATTACCGGAGGGCCTGACCTGCGAGGATGCGGGAGTAGTTTCAGACCCCGCCCACTCCTTCATCGGCGTCGAGGGCTGTGGCAAGCAACCCGGCGCGACCGAAGGGAACGGTGGTGAGCAGGTCTCCTTCATCCTAGCCGAGTTGGCTCCCGGCGAGGAGGTTGTACTCGCCCTTGTCGCCAGGGACAACACCGACGAGGATTGCGTAACGAATAAGGCTTGCGCCGAGGAAGGCTTTGATTCCCCGCTCGTGAACGGGACCTGCGACCAGACCACGGTGTGCCGGAGGCACCCTCGCACGCCCACGACGCCCACGCCGACGGTGACGAACACACCGATTCCGCCGACGTCAACGCCGTTCGTGCCACCGCCGCCTCCGACGGCAAAGCCGCTGGCGACGATTGTGGCGCCGCCGACCGGGAGTGGAGCGAACGGCGGCAGCTCGCCGTGGCTGGCGCTAGGACTGGGACTGGGCGGCGTGTGCCTGCTGGTCGTGTCCGGCGCGGCGCTGGCGAGGAAGCGGATCCGCTAGGGCTGCAAAGACCTGAGGGGGGACGGCTATAAGTCCTCCGAATGTAGCCAATGAGAGAGGCGGGAATGTTCCCGCCTCTCTTCTTCGTGTTGACACCACTTGGGCGAAGCAATCTAATCGGGGACGATGGTCTTGACGGCGTGTCTTCCGCCTTCTAATATCCATGCATATCAAGCAGTACTAACCGCAATGGGAAGGCGTTCCCATAGCCACTTACTGAAAGGGAGGTCAGCATGAGAAAAAGGACGCTTTTTTATTGCCTGTTGCCGGCGGTAGCGGGGCTGGCGCTGGTAGTGGTAGCAGTTCTCCTATCATCCTTCTCGCCGGGCCGGCCGGTGGTTGCGTCGGTGCAGGCGACGGACGGGGGCACTGTCTGTGACCTTCAGGTCGACAAAGAAGGCTCGCGCACGGAGAGTGAGGGAAACACCTTTGTCCTGCCTGGAACCGGCACTGACCCGCTTACGGGGGACAACGTAATCGAGTACACGATAACCGTTACTAACATAGGCCAACAAGACTGCGAGGCATTCGAGGTTGTTGACCAGTTGCCGGAGAGCCTAATCTGCGACGGGGCGGACGTGGTTTCAAGCCCGCCCGATTTCGAGTTCGCCCTGCCGGACTGTATCGCGGGGAGAGGTGGCCAGGAGGTCGGCGTCGAAGCCATCGGAACATTGAGTCCCGGGGATGAGGTTGTGCTTTCGCTGGTCGCAACTGACAACACCGACGAGAACTGCGTAACGAATAGGGCTTGCGCTGAGGGAGCACTGACAAGCGCAGGCCTGCAGGATAACGTGCTCGTTAACGGAACGTGTGACGAGGACACAGTCTGCCGGAGGCCCCATCACACGCCCACGCCCACGGTGACGGCAACGGCAACCCCGAAGCCCACATCAACGCCGTTCGTGCCGCCGCCGTCGCCTCCGACGGCAAAGCCGCTGGGGACGATTGTGGCGCCGCCGACCGGGAGTGGAGCGAACGGCAGTAGCTCGCCGTGGCTGGCGCTAGGCCTGGGCGTGGGCGGCGTGTGCCTGCTGGTGGTGTCCGGCGCGGCGCTGGCGAGGAAGCGAATACGGTAGGCACGTACCCAACGTAACGGACGGCCGTAGCCCACGTGCTAGGGCCGAAAGCCTCAATCAGCAAGAGAGGCGGGGGTTAACCCGCCTCTCTTTGTGTCAGCAGGCAGAGACTCGTGTGGCGCTATCTTGACTGCCGATAGTCGCCGGCAGCTTGACAAGCGTCCTTCCATGTCACAGAATGAGCCAGCACTCCTCAACGCTGCCACGGATGGCATCCCCTCAGGCGCATTAGTTTGAGAAGGAGACTCAGCATGAAGAAACGGATTTCCCGGTATTGGGTGCTGTCCGGAACAGTCGGGCTCGCCGTTGTCATGGCGGCGGTGTTGTTGCTGGTGACGATGACCGCCGGCAAGACGCCCACGGCAAGCGCGGCATATGTGTGTAGCGTGACGCTCGTGAAGACAGCCGATCCCGACACCACGGTAGCGCCGGGCCAGCAGATAACATACACCATAGTAGCCACCGTGACGGGCGCAGACTGCGAATTCGTAACGGTTTCGGACGCGGTTCCTACCGGAACAAGCTTTGTCAGCGCCAGCGGAGGCGGTACTTATGATTCGGGTACGGGTAAGGTGACCTGGCCGGATATCATCACAACCGGGACGTTTACGTTTACGTTGACGGTGAGGGTGAGCGACCAGCCTCCGTCCACCATCTCGAACACCGCAAGCCAGGTGGGAGGAGACGAAGAGAGTCCCGCCACGAGCAACACCGTGACTCTGAACGTTGGCGCGTGCGATCTCCAGATCAGCAAGGAAGCGAACCGCGACGAGGTTGACTGGGACCGCGAATGTTCGGCCGACGAGGGAAAGTGGAACGACTGGGACGGAAACTTGGACTACGACATCACGGTTACGAACACCGGATCCGCCTGCACGAACCCCGTGATTACCGACAATTTGCAGAGCGATGGGGACATCCTTGGGTGCGATGACGCTTCGGTCGTTCAAGTGAGCAATTGGGCGGGTGTGACCTGTGAGGTGTACGCCTGTACGGACAGCCTGGCAGAATGGAAGTGCAGCGGCGTGCTTGTCCAGAACGGCGAGATCGATCTCAGGCTGGATGCCGGTCTCGAGAACGAATGGGCGGACCATAACTGGGACGATGAAGACAACATTGATAACACGGCCTGTGTCGCCAATTCCGGCGCACAGGAGACAGCGAATTCCGCGTGCGCTTCCGAAAGCGTAGAGGTTCGTCACGAGCGGCACTGCGAGGCGACGGCGACGCCGACGCCAACGGCGCAGCCGACGGCGACTCCCCAGACGCCGATCGTGATCATCGTCCAGCCGCCGCCGCAAGCGACGCCGCAGGGCACGCTCACAGCGCCGAAGACGGGCACGGGTTCTCAGGGGGGAAGCTCGCCATGGCTGCCGGTCGGCCTGGGGCTGGGCGGCATGTGTCTGCTGCTCGTATCCGGAGCGGCGCTGGCGAAGAAGCGGATACGCTAGGCGCCTGACAACAACCTCTTGAATCTGGAACAGGGGCGTCCGTGAGAGACGGACGCCCTTACTTATCCCCGCTAATTGCCCTCGACCAGCCTCAATTTTGCCGGATCTGACTTTTGTCAGGGTCTTCCCGCACCCCTATCAGGGTAATCCCTAATTGTTGCCCTGCTTTGAATCTACCAGAATCAAGTAAAGTTGACCGATTAATAGGAAGGGAGTCCGCAAAGCGGAACTGAGAAGGAGGCTCAGAATGAAAAAGAGAATTGCGTGGGGTTTGGCGGCGGCTGGAACGATCGGCCTTGCCGTCGTTATGGCAGCGGTCGCGCTGCTGCTTACCGGCAGCCGGGCACCGACCGCAAGCGCCACAAACGGGTGTGCGCTGACTCTGACAAAGACCGCCGAACCGAGCGACTACGTTTCGGTAGGGTCCAGGCATAACGTGGACCCTCACGATCACGAACGGGAACGTTGCGGATTGCAGTCTTGTCGCCGTGACGGACGTGCTGGATTCCCTCACGACGTGCGGCACCTTGACGCCTAGCGCAGGCACGACGGCCACATGTACCGACAATACGGTGAATTGGAACGTGGGCGCGCTGGCCGTGAGCACGTCTGCCACACTGACGATAAAGGCTAACCTTACGACTGACGCTGCGGACGGCGACACCATTAAGAACCAAGCGACAGCCACGGCCGACACCGGGACGGGTTCAACTGATCCCGATGGCGCAACTGTGACCGTCAATAGTGGGTCCGCCGTCTCCGTTGACGTCGTCAACGACTGCGAGCTGAGCATCACCAAGGACGCGGACAGCTCCACAGTCGCGCCGGGCGACGACATCACTTACACGATCACGGTCTCCAACGACTCCAACGAGACCGTGGGTGGCTGTACGGGAATCTCGGTGGAGGACGACTTGACCAATACCGACCTGACTTGTAGCAGCGCGTCGGTGACGGACCGCGATTCCCTTCACTTCACGCAGAGTGACATCGACGACTCGTGTAGCAATGATGACGTTCTGTGGACGCCACGAGATACTGACGTGCTAAAGCCGGGCGACTCGATTGAACTCCAGTTGGTCGCCACTACGGACGACTCTCTCAACAGCGGCGACCACGTTCGCAACGAGGTCTGCGTGACCGGTTCACCGGATGAAGTCGTCACTGCTCCAGCGACGACCCCCGTGTGCGCAACGAGGACGACGAGAATAGCAAACCCGACGGCTACGCCAACCGCTACGCCGAGCCCGACCAGCACGCCGCTGCCGACCTTCACGCCGCGACCGCCGCTGCCGCCGGTGTATCCGACGGCTCAGCCGCAACCGCTGGTTTCCCCGCCTGTGACAGGTACGGGTGGCCCGGACAGCAGTGGTGGCCCGAACTGGATCGCCATTGGCATGGGCCTGGGAGTGCTGGCACTGCTAATCGGGTTCAGCGCGGTGCTGGCAAGGAAGCGAATTCGAGTCAGGTAAAACCTGAGAAGCAAGTCTGATAGTTGACGTAGGGGTGCTCCGCCACGCACCCCTACGTCATTTCTTCAGAAGGCGGGGCCGAGAAAAATGCCCGTGAGAATCCCCAGCCAAACATACTTTGCGGAGATTCACCGATCCGGCCAAGGCGCTTTTGGCGCCTAAGTTGCCTCCCTTACGATGAACCACTGCATATGCAGTGGTTTTAGGGGGGTGGGGGCGGTTGCGCGGTTGGTTGGCTCAAGTCTAGGAGATTCGAACATACCGCCGGTCTAGGGCGATGATGACTCCCGGCAGGACTTCACCGGTCTCACGGAAGTGCCCCAGGATGCGAGAGCGATCGACTTCGATCCTGGTTCGCTGGAACTCTGCCGGCACATCATCGGTAGAGATGACATCACAAGACAGAGGCGCTTTGGCCAGGGATACCGTCAGCGTCGGCCCCTTGACCTTCTCTCGCCCAGCTGCTTCCATCTCGCCAAGCAGATAGCGTTTCAGCCAGTCGATGCGGCCGGCGAGATGCCGCTTCCGGCCCTGCAGCCTGTCCACCTCTGCCGTCAGCACCGTAGTGTCAGCTTCCATAGAGCGGATGATCTTGCCGATGCTCAACACCTTCTCGTCAAAGGCGTCCCCCAGCCCGCTTAGCAGGTTGCGGTAGCGGGCTTCGTCGTCGCCGTCTTCGGACGGTTCGCTGAGCTCTTCGAGAACAGAGAGGTAATTGTCGGTCAGTTCATACAGCTTCATGTCTTTGCTTCTCTCTCGCCAGCCTCATCTTCAAGGCTGCAACGTGCTTACAGATGCCTCGATAATCGAAGGCGGCACAGCTGCAGCGAATGTGGCCCCAGGGGCTGACGTACAATTCGAAATATGAGCCTGGCTCAACCGTGCGGCTGCGGGCCAGATAGCGCTTGGTCCCTGCCAGCTTGACGACCCGGACCCGCTCCGGCAGGGCTCGCTCTTCGGCCCGTCTTTCCAGTTCAGAGGGTTCCATCGTTCTGTAGCCTGCTTAGCCGGCCTGCTCGAGGGGCTTGGGTAAACCCAAGCCGGTGCCAGGCACCCGGTTTAGCCTTGCCCGCTCGTAGGCCAGGTCGATGTTCGACCGCACGAAAGGTCTCTCGATTATCAGCATGCGGGCGAGGCCGGCCAGGCAGTTGCTTCCCACGAAGTAGTCCCGCTCGTTCTCCACGTCCCGCAGCCCCCACAACAGGTTGGGCAGGGCCGAGCCGCAGGCATCACAGGTTCTGTCCTTGGGGTTCCGGATCGTGCCTCGAAATCTCCTCAGCCTCTTGCCCTTTGCGAACTCGGCCAGCTTGGCCTCAAATCGTGTCTCGTACATTGGCTTCTCCTCTCTTCAGGAAAGTCCTCAATACCGATTGCACCCGCGGCAGGTCTCCGCCGACACTGTCTCCCCCAGCTTCGTGCAGTACATCTGTAACCAGGGACAGGGGCTCGCTTTCTGCAGCACTTCGTCCTCGACTGCTCCGCTGGCCGCGGCAACGTCTGCCTTGAAGTCACCAATGGAATAGGAAGGTCTCTGGGCCTTCTGGTCCTCGGCATAGCCGAGCCAGAAGTTAGGGTCGCTGGTCTGGGAGGCGACGATGTACCAGGTCACTTCCTGGAGGGAGCAGTTTTGCAATCGATTGCAAAGTTCACCCTCCCCTTCCAGGAAGAAGACCTGCCAGACCTTTGCCAGGTTGTAGGCCTGCCGCCAGCCGATGCCAAAGGTTGAGCCCATCGCCTCCCAGGCCCGGTCCCCGTAGACGCTGCGTCGCTTGGCCTCCCAGAGGATCGCCGCCTGCGCCTTCCAGGCGCGCTGGTCGAAGCCACGAAGGTAGAGAAAGAGGTCGACAAGCTGCTCGTCGCTGAGGTATGGTATGCCCTGAACGAGGGCATCGAGCCGAAGCTCCAGGAGGTTGAGCTCGTGGAAGTACTCCGACGGCTTGAACTCGGGGTTGAAGAGGCGCCTTGCGACAACGTTGCCGGTTTCGGGCTCCGTCACCGCCAGCTGACTCTCCGTGCGTTCCAGACGCCACCGTTGTTCGGTGACCTGGGTATGGCAGGAACGGCAGAGGACGGCCTTGTTGGACGCGTCTTCGATCTCGGGACGGCTCGAACCTCCCATGCGGCGTGGCTCAATGTGATGGACCTCCAGGTTGCGGGAGGTACCACAGATCTCGCAGTTCGATCTAGTATCTACGAACATCCCGCCCCCTTATCGATGTCAGAGTTAGAGGCCTTAGCGCTCGACAATATCATATTTCCCTAGCTGTATTATAGGCGTTACGACTAGGCATGTCAAGTATGCGGCCAGGATTCTGAGCGAGAATGCCTACGCTACAAGAAGGCGATGTCCCACTGTCTACCCGAGTTCGCGAAATCCGGCGCGAGTACAAACTGACCCAGGACGATCTTGCCGCCCGGCTCGGAGTAAAGGGCATAACCGTCAGTCGCTGGGAGCGCGGTGTGCAGCGCGTATTAAGTCGGCATCTGGTGGAGGTCGCGCTGGATCGTCTGGAGGCTGACCTGGCAGAAGAGCGGCGCCTTCGCGGGCCAGGCCGACCTCCCAAGCGACGACGCCGCGGCGCGAACCGGGGTCACTAATCTCGGAGATTCTAGTCAGGCAAACAGGAGCGCTAGAGAGCAAGCGGGAACCGGTCTTGTGGGTCGGCAAGAAGACGACTCTCTTTAGCTATCCCGTGCTGCAGTCACCTGAAGCTTATTGCTCCATCGGCTGATAGCTCGGTAGGAGGGCGAACTGTGTTGAGGAATCTCTGCCAGCGGAGGGCGGCGATTTCGATTCCGGGAATGCGCGCGAGGGGCCTCTTTCGTCGAAGGCGCGGTGGAAATAGCTGGTGGTCGGCGCCGCATTAGGGAAGGCGTTGCCCTGAGGTGAGAACTAGGGGGCGCACCAGCATGCGCCCCCTACTAGCGAAACGGAATCTTCGGCTCAGGGTTTCGCCTGCTGGCGTTCCCTTTCGCGCTGAATGAGGTCGCGGCGGAGGATCTTGCCGGAGGCCGTCTTCGGGATCGTCTCCATGAACTCGACCTCGCGGATCTTCTTATACGGGGCCACCTTGCCGGCGATGAACGCCATCAGCTCCTTCGCCGTCGCATCGGACGGCTCGACGCCCTCGTGGAGGATGACGCAGGCCTTCGGTATTTCGCCGCCCTCGGGGTCCGCCTTGGGGATAACAGCAGCATCCATGACGGACGGGTGCTCGTGCAGTAAAGCCTCCAGCTCAGCGGGGGCGACCTGATAGCCCTTGTACTTGATCATCTCCTTCATGCGCTCGATGAGGATGAGATAGCCCTCGTCGTCGAAGCGGCCCACGTCGCCGGTGTGAAGCCAGCGGTCGGGCGTGAGACAGGCCTTGGTCTCCTTCTCGTTGTTCCAGTAGCCTTTCATGACCTGCGGGCCCTGGACCATCAGCTCGCCGACCTCGCCCATCGGCAGGTCTTCCTCAGTGCCAATCTTGACGATCCGCTCCACAGTATCCGGCACCGGCGGGCCGACCGTGTCCAGCTTGACTCGATCGAACGGGTTGGTGTTGGTCGTCGGGCTGGTCTCGGTCATGCCGTAGCCTTGAGAGACGGTGCATCCGAACAGCCGGTGGGCCGTCTCGCCGACTTCGAGCGGCAGGGGCGCGGCGCCGGAGCTTATGACGCGCAGGGACGACGTGTCGAAGCGCTCGGGCCTGGCGTTGATCATCGCCAGGATGGCCGGCGGCGCCAGGTAGAGGTCGGTGATGTGGTGCTGCTGAATCAGTTCCAGCATCTGCTCGACGTCGAAGCGGGGCATTATGACGCCCATGCCGCCACGGGTGAGGCCGGCGCTCATGAGGACGGTCATGCCGTAGATGTGGAAGAGCGGCAGCGTCCAGAGGCCGATCAGGTTCTCGGCGAAGAAGCGGGTCGCGATGCCCTGGCCGACGTTGCTGACGATATTGTGGTGGGTGAGCATGACGCCCTTGGGCAGGCCGGTCGTGCCGCTGGAGTAGGGCAGGACGGCTATGTCTTCCTTGGGGTTGATGGAGACCTTACGGAAGTACTCGGGGACGCCTTCGAGCAGGGCGGGCAGTTCGTCGATGGGGAAGACGTCGCGGAGACGCGGCATGTCGGGTCGCGCCTCGTCGACGGCAGCGCGCATCGGTGTGTGGGCGAAGAGGGCGACGGCGCCGGCGTCGTTTAGTTGAGTCGCGATCTCGTGTGCGGTATAGAGCGGGTTGAGGGTGGTTACGGTCGCGCCGGCGAGGAGTGAGCCGTAGAAGACGGCCGGGTAGTCGATCTGGTTGGGCGCGAAGATGCCGACTTTGTCGCCCTTCTCGACACCGTGATCCTGCAGCAGGTGCGCCACCTTCTTGATGTCGCTCAGGAAGCGGCTGTAGGTGCGGGTAGCGCCCTTCACGTCTACCAGCGCGGTCTTGTCGCCCTGTTCGACGGCGGACCGCATGATGAGGTCGGGAAGCGGTATTTCCTCGTAGGAGGCCTGCGTCGGGCCAGTAGCTCTTGACGATCATTCGCGCGCCCCTTCCTCTGATTAACCGGGCCGGCAGACGATTCTACTTGACGATCTTTTCCCTTTCTCGCTGAATGAGGTCGCGACGCAGAATCTTGCCGGAGAGCGTCTTCGGAATCTCCTGGAGGAACTCGACCTCGCGGATCTTCTTGTAAGGGGCCACCTTGCCGGCGATGAACGTCATCAGGTCTTGGGCTGATGCGTCCGCCCCTGGCTTGAGGACGACGCAGGCCTTGGGTATTTCGCCGCCTTCCAAGTCAGGCTTCGGGATAACCGCAGCGTCAAGGACCGCCGGATGCTCGTAGAGGAGCGCCTCGAGCTCTGCGGGCGCGACCTGGTAGCCCTTGTACTTGATCATCTCCTTCATGCGCTCGATGAGGTCAGGTAGCCGTCCTCGTCGAAGCGGGCAACGTCGCCGGTGTGGAGCCAGCCATCGGGCGGTGAGGCAGGCCTTGGTCTCCGCCTCGTTGTTCCAGTAGCCCTTCATAACCTGCGGGCCCTTGACCATGAGCTCGCCGATCTCGCCCAGCGGCAACTCTTCCTCCGTGCCGATCTTGACGATCTTCTCGATCGTGTCCGGGTAGGGCGGCCCGACGGTTTCGATCTTTATCCGGTCGAGAGGCTGCGTATTGACCGTGGGGCTGGTCTCCGTCATGCCGTACCCCTGCGAGACGATGACGTGGTACATCTTCTTCGCGCGTTCGGCGAGCTCCGGCGCCAGCGGCGCCGCGCCGGAGCCGATCATCTTCAGGGATGAGGTGTCCCAGCGAGAGGGATCGGGCAGGTTGACCATTGCCAGGATGGCCGGCGGCGCCAGGTAGAGGTCGGTTATCTTGTAGGTCTGGATGAGCCGCATCAGCTCCTCGACGTCGAAGCGCATCATGACGACGCTGGTTCCGGAGCGCGCCATGCAACTAGCCATGAGCACAGACATTCCGTAGCTGTGGAACAGGGGCAGCGTCCAGAGGTCGAGCATGCCGCTCACATCGCGGGTGGCGAATCCCTGCCTGACGTTGCAGGCGAGGTTGTAATGGGTGAGCATGACGCCCTTGGGCAGGCCCGTCGTGCCGCTGGAGTAGGGCAGCGCCGCGACGTCCTCCTTCGGATTAATAGCGACGGGCGTGTAGTCCTCGGAGACGCCTTCGATGACCTCGGGAAGCTTGTCGAAGGTGTAGATGTTGCGGAGCTTCGGCAGGTTCTTCTTGGCCGCCTCGGCCGCGGGTTGCATGAGCGAGAAGGCGAAGAGGTCGACGGCGCCAGAGTCGGCGAGTTGGTGCTCGATCTCGTGCGGCGTGTACAGCGGGTTGAGGGTTGTGGGGATGGCGCCGGTGAGCTGGATGCCAAAGAAGACGGCCGGGTAATCGATGTGATTCGGTGCGAAGATGCCCACCATGTCGCCCTTCTTCACGCCGTCGTCCTGGAGCAGACGGGCGACCTTGCGAGCGTCGCTCCAGATGCGAGCGAAAGTGCGCGTGGCGCCATCTTGCCCTATAACGGATACCTTATCGGGAGCGGCTTCGGCGGAGCGACGGAGGAAATCATAGACCGGAATCTCTTCGTAGGGGGCGAGGCTTGGCCAGTAGCTTTTGACGATCATCTTTTCTTCCTTCTGAGGAGCGAAACCTGCTCAATTGTGAAAAGGTGGGAATTCGCTAACAGGATGCCAGCAGTCTGGCCATTGGTCAAGTGTTTCGCGAATGCACGGGTTGACGGCCTAAGGAAAACGAAGGTATTATCGAACGGGCAAAAGCCGCGCTGACTGCAGGTGGTCGGGTGTTGAGCGCGGCAAGAGGCATTAACGTTAGAGATGGACACCGACGACGGCGGCGATTGTAGCCGCCAAACGGAAGATCGAGGAGGCGATTCACTGCCGATGAGTCGCAGCTAAGGCGCTAGGGGCTTGCCTGCGGGCAGGCCGGCGCGGGCCGCGGCTCCTCCGCGGCGAACCACCTCTTGGGAAGTTTCTTGGGGAGGTGGTTTTTCATGCCTTTCCTCAGCCAGGTACTCGGACGCCCAACCGTCGACGCCGACGGCGCGCGCGTCGGCATTCTTCGCGACCTGTTGATCGCTACTGACATCCCTTACCCGCCGCTTAACGCTATCGTCGTCGGCGATAGGGGGCATTTGTACGCCATTCCGTGGCTGTACGTCGCTTCCGTGACGCCCCGAGGCGCCGTCCTGCGAAGTCGCGTGCGGCTGGAGTCGTTTCCGGCTCCTACCGACGACATGATCTGGCTCGGGCGCGACCTGCTGGACAAGCAGATCGTCGATACGCACGGTGTGAAGCTGGTGCGGGTGAACGACCTGTCCCTGACGCCCATCAACGGCGATCTGCGGCTGGCAGGCGTGGACAACAGCCTAGCCGGCCTGGCGCGGCGCCTCGGCGTCGAATGGCTGGCGCGGCTGGTGGCACGGGCGCGGCCCCGCCTCATCGATTGGGAGCAGGTGGACATAGGGCCGGCCGTCGACGAGATACGGCTGAAGGTGCCGTTCCAAAGGCTCCGTCGAATGCCGCCAGCCGACATCGGCGCCATTATCAGCCAGATGTCGCCCGGCGAAGCCGCCGACGTGCTGGAGGCGCTGGATGACGAGATAGCGGCGGACGCCCTGGCGGAGCTGACAGACGAACACCAGGCGGCGGTCGTGAAGGCGATGGAACCGGAGGAAGCGGCGGATGTCCTGGAGGAGATGGCGCCGGACGAGGCAGCAGACATCCTGGGCGACATTCACGAGGAGCGCGCCGGCGAGCTGATGCGCCTGATGGAGCCGCACACGGCGCAGGAGGTGCGCTCGCTGCTGATCTACGAGGACGACACGGCGGGAGGGCTGATGAACAACCGCTTGTTCGGCGTCGCCGAGATGGAGACTGCCGGGCGAGTGGTTGAAGACCTGCGCCGGGCGGCGCCGCCGGAGGACGAGATTTACTACCTGTACGTGGTGGACAGCGGGGGCCGGCTGCGCGGCGTGCTCTCTCTGCGGGACCTGGTAGTGGCCCAGCCTGAGGCGCTAATCGCGGACTGCATGCGAGAGGACGTAGCTTTTGTCCGTCTCGATGACTCAAAGGAGGAGGTGGCACGGAAGTTGATCCATTACAACCTGCTCGCCGTTCCGGTTGTCGATCAGCACGGGCACCTGAAGGGCATGGTGACGGTTGATGACGTCATCGACCTGGTGACGCCGCGGGCCTGGCAGAATCAGCCGCGCCGCATGACGGGATAGCTACGCGAAAGATGGACGATGAACAACGTCATCCGGCCGCGATGGATTGGGAAGCCGCTAATAGGCGGACTGGCGGCATTTCGGCGCTTGGGGCCATGGCGCCGGGTTGCCCTGTTCCTGGCCGTGATGGGCCCGGGACTAATCACCGGCATCGTCGATGATGATTCAACGGGCATCGCCGGCTACGCGGTTGCGGGCTCGCGCTTCGGTTACAGTCTCCTCTGGACGCTGCTCCTGGCGGTCATCGCGCTGGCGGTTGTCGGCGAGATGGCGGCGCGAATGGGCTCCGTCACGGGCAAGGGGCTGGGCGAGGTCATTCGCGAGCGTTTTGGCGTAAGGATCACGTCGTTTGCGCTGCTTATCCTGCTGGTCGCGAACATCGCCACGATCATCGCCGAGTTTGCCGGTATCGCGGGGGCGTCGGAGATATTCGGCATCTCGCGCTACATAGCGGTCCCGCTGGCGGCGCTGCTGGTGTTCGGGGTGGTCGTGTGGGGATCCTACCGCCGGGTCGAGAAGGTGCTGCTGACGTTCTCGCTCGTCTCACTCGCCTACATCATCACCGGTTTTCTGGCGAAGCCCGACTGGGGCGCGGTAGCGACGAACTCCGTTGTGCCGCACATCCACGTGAACCTGGCGTACTTGTCCGTGCTTATCGGCGTAATTGGGACGACGATCACGCCCTGGCAGCAGTTCTACTTGCAGTCGACAGTCGTCGACAAGGGACTGGGGGAGCGCGAGTTCAAGCTGGAGCGGCTGGACGTATTCATCGGTGCTGCCGCTTCGGGGACGATCGCCTTCTTCATCATCGTGACGACGGCGGCGACGCTGTTCGCACACGGCGAGCCTTCGGGGACCGTGGAGGAGGTCGCGCAGTCGCTGCGGCCGCTGGCGGGAAGCTTTGCCGCGAACCTGTTCGGCATCGGCTTGTTGAACGCATCGCTGCTGGCTGCGGCCGTGCTGCCTCTGACCACGGCCTATGCCATCTGCGGCGCATTCGGTTGGGAGCGGAGCATCAACCAGCCTTTGCGTGAGGCGCCCGTTTTCTTCGGGCTGTTCGGTGGGCTGCTGGTGGTCGGCGCGGCGGCCGTGCTTATTCCGGGCCTGCCGATCCTGATCCTGCTGCTGATCCCGAACGTTGTCGGCGCGGTGCTGCTGCCGGTCATCCTGATTCTAATGCTGAAGGTGCTGAACGATTCGCGGATCATGGGACGCTGGACGAACTCGCCCGGCTGGAACGTCGCGGCCTGGACGGTGACGGGAGCGCTGATCGTGCTGACCGCTGTCTATGCGATTATCGCGCTGTTGCAGGCAGCAGGCGTGGTGGGCGGCTAAAGAAAATAGCGTGATTGAGCTTTGCGCCGTCAACTTCTTGGCGTATTTGAGCGTTTTAGGAAACCGCCGCGGTGTCCTACTGAGCTACAGGAGCGTCGCGCTTGTCAGGGGATCAGCCCCTGTCCTGAGTACTCAGTCCCTGTCGAGGATCAAATGCTTTGGCTCCTTTCCCCAGGGGTGCCCTCTACCAGCTTTCGCCAGATGCTGTCGGGTGGCAAAACAACGCGCAGCGGGAGCACTGGGGGTAGGGCTAGCAGTCAGCGTCGGCGCGCCAGCCTCCCGTCTCCCGTTGCCACAGGCGGAAGTCGACGATGCTGACAAGCAGTCGTACGGAAAGAACTAGCCTTTAAGGACCGCTGACCTTATCTCCTGCGACAGGTTGTGCACCTGGGTTGTGAGATCGGTATTCTTTTCAAGCAAATCGTCCATCGCCGTCTCCAGCGTGTGCATGGCCATCAGCGTCTCGTGATCGGCCTCGGCCCTGGCGTCGGAGGCGGCAGCCAAGACGTTCTGGCCCACCATAATCACTGACAGCAAGACCAGCTGGAGGAACGTCTGGCTTATCCAGGAAACCAAGGTGACCTGGCTACCTGACCGGATGGCTGAGGGCAGTGAGATGAGAGCCAAGGCTGCGAAAGCGTAAGCGCACCACATTGAGCCTACGCCTTTCGTGATGCTGACGGCTACCAGGGTGTTGAATCGCCCCCAGAAGCCGCTCCCGTGCACCCTCGCATGGCCTTCAGCGTGTCGAACGAGAGTCGGCGTGTGGGCCTTTGCTGCAGCGATGTCCATGAAATCCTCCTGTGCGAATCCGCTAGGTCGGCGGCTGCGGGTAAGCACTCAAAGCATAGCACAGAGGGGAAGGTGTTCAGGAGCGCTGACCGTGCTGACGGCTGTCTACGGAGTGATCGCTGTCTTGCAGGCGACGGGCATCGTTAGCGGATGAGAAAATAGCAAGATCGGGCGCTCAGGCGTTAACCTTTTGATCGGTTCGCGCGTTATAAGAGTGCCGGCCTTGAAGGATGACGGAAAAGATGCGGCGCGCGATCATCCAGTCACTTGCGCTGCTCTTGCATCCTTAGCCGATCTGGCCGCGGCTGACGACGGATCGTGGGAGCCGCGGCTTTCCCTGTCCAGCGGAAGAGCCGGTTGACGGGTGGGCGGCGACGCTGCTACATTGACGTTAACAGCCGTATAGGGGCCGACGAGGGTCGGGGGAAGCCGGTGAGAGTCCGGCGCTGTCGCGCAACTGTAAGTCGGCGCTGACCGACAAGCCAGGATACCCGCCCCTGTTCGATCCGAGCACCTTCGCTTGAAAGGGGGACGGATATAATATGAGCGCTCCTACTTGACGCAGCCTCGGATACTCTCCGGGGCCTTTTTGCGCCCTCAATTCCTTCAACACTAGTGAAAGGATTCATCGTGTCCCTGAAGACTCTCGCTTTCTTCCTGGCACTCACCTGTGTGCTCGCCGGCGCGCCGGTGGCTCAGGCCGCAACACCCCAGACGACTGCTGCAGACCATGCTATCGACTACGTTCGGGGGCTTCAGAACGGCGACGGTGGCTTCCCCGACTTCGGGACAGATTCGACGGTAAGCGCAACCCTCGACGCCGTGATTGCGTTTGAGGACGCTGGCGTCGACGTGGATGCTGTCCAGAGGAGCGGCAAGTCGCCGATCGACTTCCTGGAGACGCAGGCAGCGGATTACGCTGCTGCGACTCCGGGACAAGCTGCAAAGCTTGTGGCGGTGCTCGTCATCATCGGAGAGGACCCGCATCACTTCGCCGGCCAGGACTTCGTCGCCACAATGCAGTCGAAGTACGACGCCGCGGCACACCGTTACGGCGAGCAAACGCTCGACCAGGCCCTCTACATCCTCGCGCAGCGAAGCCTCGGCCACGCCATCAGCGAGGCCGACGTCTCCGTCCTCAGGGGCGACGAACTGCCGGCTGGCTGTTGGGAGTTCGCCGTCGGCTTCGGCTGCGATACGAACAGCACCGCTATCGCCATCCAAGCGCTGATAGCTGCCGGGGTTAGTCCGGCCGACGCTTCCATTCGCAGCGCTCTCGACTACTTCGCCGCCTCGCAGAACGCGGATGGCGGCTTCCCATACGTGGCTCCCGGCGAATCCGACGCGAACTCAACGGCGGTCGTCGTGCAGGCGCTGACCGTTGCCGGCGAGGATGTCGATGCGAGCGGACGCTGGGAGAAGCCGAACGGTCGAACGCCGGTACAGGCGCTGCTCGGCCTTCAGGACGGCGCGACGGGCGCCTTCACGTACGCAGGCGAAGACAACGCCTACGCCACATATCAGGCGGTGCCGGCACTCCTGCTGCAACCGATCTTGCTTCCGCCGGTCAGGATGGCGCCTATTACTCCCGTCGCGATGCCGACGACAAGCCCTTTGCCGACCGTCACGCCTGTGCCTACCGCGACTGTCCGGCCGCTCGCGCTGGCCTCGACAGGAGAGGGTCGTGGTGGCGATGGCGGAGGTTTGCCTATCGCGGTCTTCCTGCTGACGTTGGGGGGAATTGTTGGGGGCGTCGGCGGCTTGACGATGCGACGGAAGGTGTCCCAGGAGTAGCGTTGTGGCGAGGAGCGAAGCGGCCAGGTCGATTTCGATAGCCAGGACAGCGGCCGCCAGGTCGACGCTGCAGGCCGAGGCGTGGCTGACGTGGTTGGTCGCCGCCTCGGTGGCCGTCTTCGTGACCTCGAACCCCTTCTATCTGGCAACTGCTTGCCTGACAGGGCTTGTCGTATACGAGTCGCTGCCGGGCGGAGGGCGGAGGCGCGCCTACGGTCTGATCGTCAAGATCGGGCTCTTCTTCGCGCTGTTGAGCATCCCCTTCAACGTGCTTACAGGCAGCAGCGGCGCGACCGGTTTGGTCGACCTGCCGCGTCTATCGTTTCCGGGCTGGCTCGGCGGCGTGACGCTGGGTGGTCGAATCACGGCGGAGGCGACGTTGTACGCTACGAGCCGCGCTCTGAGGCTCGTAGCGCTGCTGATGTTCGCGGCGGCGTTCAACGTCGGCGTCGACCACTACCGGCTGCTGCGCCGCGCGCCCGCGGCTCTCCGCCAGGTCGGAGTCGTCGCGACCGTGGCCGTGTTGCTGCTGCCACAGGCGCTTGTCCAGGGCCGTGCGATCATTGAGGCGCAACGATTGCGGGGCCGGCGCATGCGAAGCCTGCGCGACTCCAGCGCCTTCGTGGTGCCTGTGCTGGCGGGAGCGCTAGAGCGGTCGATCCAGCGGGCGGAAACGCTGGAGGCGCGGGGCTTCGGCTCGACGTCGTTGGACTATGCGACCGGCGTTTGGACGAAGGCCCTAGTCCTCGCCGCCGTTGGTTTGGCGGCGGCGGGCGTTGGCCTTTATCTGTATGAGGGCGCGCTGTCAGCCCTGGCGCTGATTGCGGCAGCCGCCGTCGCGGTGATCCTCGCCCTTCATCTGCGCGGGGATGGTGTCGACACGACCCGCTACGCTCATGACCCGCTCAGCCATGCGTCGATTCTCGTGCTCGGCTCCTCGCTCGTGTCGCTCGCGCTGCTGTTAGTCATGCGGGCCGGGAGCGTTGGCGACGTCGCTTATTACCCCTATCCGGTCGCGACAATGCCGGAGTTGCATCCGCTGGCCGTGGTTGCGTTCCTGCTCCTGCTCGCGCCCGTACCTTATCTGACGCGCCACTCCTTCGAGGAGGCGGGCGATGATTGAGGTCAGAGGACTTACCTTTGCCTATCCGCACGCGGAGCGACCGGTACTCAACGGTGTCACGGTCTCGATTCAAGAGGGCGAGGCTGTACTTGTCGTCGGGCCGTCCGGCGGTGGGAAGTCAACCTTCCTCCGCTGCCTCAACGGGCTTGTCCCGCACTTCCACGGCGGGCGCTTCAGCGGTCACGTGACGACAGGCGGACTCGATACGCTCGAGCACCAGCCGCGCGACCTCGCCCGCGTGGCCGGCATGGTCTTCCAGGACCCGGAGAGCCAGTTCGTGGCCGATGTGGTTGAGGACGAGCTGGCGTTCGGCATGGAGAACATGGGCATCGAGCCGCTAACGATGCGAAAGCGAGTCGAAGAGGTGCTCGACGTCCTTGGCATCGCCCACCTGCGGCGTCGCCGGCTTGATACCCTGTCCGGCGGCGAGTTGCAGCGCGTGGCGATCGGGGCTGTGCTGACGATGCAGCCTAAGGCGCTCCTCCTCGACGAACCGACCTCGCAACTCGATCCGCAGGCGGCCGAGGAGGTACTCACGGCCGTCCAGCGTCTCAACAATGACCTCGGCCTGACGGTCGTCATCGCCGAGCACCGACTGGAGCGCGTTGTGCAGCACGTAGACAGGGTGCTCTACGTCCCGGGCGACGGTTCCATATCCTCGTCCCCCGTGCGGGAGGCGATGGCGCGACTGTCGTTGGCGCCACCGCTGGCGCGAATCGGACGGGCGCTCGAATGGTCGCCGTTACCGCTAACAGTGAGAGAAGGGAAGCGTTTCGCCAGGAACGTCACGCTTCGCCCCGTTCACCTCAACGGCGCAAGACCCTCGACTGGCGCGGAGTCAGCGCAGGTGGAGGGCCTGTGCCTGACGTACGGCGACGGGGACGTGTTGAAAGACGTTTCGCTGACCGCGTGGCCGGGCGAGATCCTCGCTCTAATGGGCCGCAACGGCGCCGGCAAGACTAGCCTTCTGCGCGCCCTGGTTGGTCTGGCGCCACCGCGAAAAGGGAGGCTGCGTCTCCTCGATCTGGACGTCTGCGAAACGAGCACCGAGGTGCTGTGCCGTCAGACCGCGTTCGTGCCGCAGGACCCAGCGTCGATCCTTTTCCGCGACAGCGTCGAAGCCGAGATAGCGGACACCCTTCGGGGCACCGGACGGTTGGGATCGGTCGAAGAGGCGCTAGACGAGTGGAAACTGCGAGCGCTCCGTCGGACGCACCCGCGCGATCTGAGCGCCGGCGAGAGGCAGCGGGCGGCGCTGGCGGCAATGCTGGTGGGCCGGCCGCCAGTCATCCTCCTTGACGAGCCGACGCGCGGGATGGATTACGAGACGAAGGAACTATTGACTGCGAACCTGCGGCGTCGCTGTAACCAGGGTTGCGCTGTCGTCCTCGCCAGTCACGACGTTGAGCTCGTGGCGAGCTGTGCGCAAAGGGTCGTGTTGCTGGCCGAGGGACGCGTTGTGGCCGAGGGGCAGGCGCGCGACATTCTGACGGAGTCGGTGACGTTCAGCACACAGGTCAACAAGCTGTTCGGCGGGCGCTATCTGAAGGTCGAGGACGTGCTTGGAGAGGCGGGCGAGCGATGACGCGGTTCGTGGCGGTCGCGCTGGCTGTCGTCATCGTTTCTGCCTTTGGGGAGGGTCTCGCGCGTGCCGATGGGCCGAACCGGGCGGGTATCGTCGTCAGCTACGAGAATGTAACCGAAACGAGGTGCGTCGAGTTCGACCAGCCGGGGATAACGGGCGCCGATCTGTTGAGTCGGTCCGGCCTTGCCGTTGTCAGTGAGGGCAGCGGGCTGGGCACGGCCGTTTGCAGCATTGACGGCGTCGGTTGTGGCGACCCAAACGACTGCTGGTGTCAGTGCCACGGCGCAACCTGTCGCTACTGGGCTTACTTCACACTCGATGGTGGTCAGTGGACCTATTCCCCAGTGGGTGCGGCGCGGCGCAAGGTAAGTGACGGCGACGTGGACGGCTGGACCTGGGGGCTGGGCGTCGCTGGCGCGGCTTCTCCGCCGAATGCGATGACTTTCGAAGACGTTTGTCCCGAAGTGGAGCCGGCAACGATCGTCCCGCCCCTTCCTTCTGCGACTGAGGCCCCGCCGACAGCGCAGGTCGTTGAAGCGCCGGTCGAGACGCCCTCGCCTGCCGCTTCGGTCTCGGTGCCGACGCCCATCGCAAGCCGAAGCCCGACCGCCGCCAGCGGAGGGGAATCGAAAGCAGAGGAAGATGCCGGATCGGGCTTCCCGTGGCAACTCCCAGCCTTTGGTGTCATCGGTATCGGACTGCTGGGGACCGCCGTTGTGCTGGCGAGGAGGAGGTCGCGTGGCTAGAGAGGCAAGCCTGCCACGTCCTCGATTTCAAGCCGGGCCGCGCCTGCGGTCGCCGTCGCTTGGGCTGTCGTCGGCGCTGACGCTGGCGCTGATCAGTCTCATCGGACTGGTCGCGTTCTTTTATCCGCTGTTCCTCTCCGGCGCGTCGCGCTCGCAGACGATGGGGAACCCGCACGCGGAAGACGCACCCCTCTTCTTCGGTCTGGTGCTGGCGTTGACGCTGCTCCTTTTCGTGCTGGAATTAAGCGGCCAGGGGATGAACGCCAAGACGGCCTCCGCGCTGGCGACACTGATGATGCTGGCGGCGGTACTGCGTATCCCGACGCTTCCGGCGGGCGCCACTGCATTCTTCTTCGCGGTCATCCTAGGGGGATACATGTTCGGGCCCCGCTTCGGCTTTCTGCTGGGAGCGGGAGCGCTGTTTGTCTCGACCTTCGCCATCGGCGGCTTTGGACCGTGGATGCCGTTCCAGGTCTTCTGCGCCGGCTGGGTCGGAATGACGGCAGGCTGGTTGGGCATCTTTCGCGAGCGGCTGCGACGCCGTCGCATGCTGGAACTGGCATGCCTGTGCGGCTTTGGCGTCGCTTGGGGATTCCTGTTCGGCGCCGTGATGAACCTATGGTTCTGGCCGTTCATGGCTTCGGGCGAGAGCATCTCCTGGCAGCCGGGCCTGGGGCTGGGCGAGACGCTCAAGCACTACTGGTCGTTCTACCTGCTGACTTCGGCGGGGTGGGACGTCTGGCGGGCGCTGGCGAACGTAGTTCTCATTGTGGCGGTCGGGCGGCCCGTGCTCGACCTGCTGACGCGTTTCCGTGACCGCTTCCAGATCGAGCTGCGCTAAGACCTATTCCGCGGCTTCAGGCGCGGGGAAGGGGATGTGCGCCGCGAACGCCTGCCGGAAATCCTCACGCAAGACGAGGTCGACGTGACGGATCTGCCGCGCCAGGCGCTGCGCCTCCTGTAGACGCCCTGGATAGACCAGCGCGAGTTTGGCGCCGAAGCCGGCAGTGTTTCCGACGGAGTGAATTCGGCCCCGGACTTCCTGAGGCACCAAGCCCAGGGCGAGCAGACTCTCGCTGCGAACGGAACTGCCGAAGCCGCCGGCGACGAATACGTCGTCGATCGACTCCGGCCTGAGACTCGCAGCGGCCAGCAGGAGGTCGATGGTCGCGCGGACCGGCGCCTTTGCCAGTTGTACCTCCCGAATGTCGTGCTGCGTGATGATCACATCCTCTCCGGCACCGTTTCGCGAGAGCAGGAAGTGGCGTTCAGTTCCATCCTCTTCAACGCGATGCCGAATGTCGTCGGCCAGGCCTGGTGGTGTCTGGCCCGGAGCGACGAGGCGTCCGGAGGTCAGGAGAAGCCGCTCGCGGAGCAGTAAAGCAACAGCATCGATTAGGCCGGAACCGCAGAGGCCCTGAGGCGGCGCATCGGCGATTGTGTCGATCTGGAGATGGCCATCTTCTTCGTCGACGCGCTCGATCGCCCCGGGGAAGGCGGGCATGCCGGAGTGGATGTGCACGCCCTCGAAGGCCGGACCGGCCGCGCAGGAGGCGCCCGCCATTACCTTCTTCGAACAGAGGACGACTTCACCGTTGGTGCCGAGGTCCATGAACAACGAGACGCCAGGGCGGCGCGCCAGGTCGAGGCCCATGACGCCGGCAACGATGTCGGAGCCAACGTGGCCGCCGACGCCCGGCAGGATGTGCATTTCCGCGCCGCCGAAGCGTTTGAAGCCGAGTTCGCGGGCCGGAAACGGCGGGACTTCCAGGAAGACGGGCTCGTAGGGCGCGACGCCCAGCGGCCAGGGGTCGATGCCTCGCAGCAGGTGCATCATCGTCATGTTGCCGACGGCGACGAGCCGAGAGATGTCGGCAGCAGCGATGCGCGCGCCCTTGCAAAGCGCGGCAAAGTTCTTCTCCAGGTTGGAGATCAAGCGTCGCTGCAACTCCCGCAGCTCGGCTTCGCCCCGATGAGCGTAGGTTATGCGAGAGATCACGTCGGGGCCAAACGCGGACTGGGGGTTGGCAAACGAAGCTACGCCGATCTGAAGCCCCTTCGCCAGGTCCATCAGGTAGCAGGCGACGGTGGTTGTGCCGACGTCGACGGCGATACCATAGCCACTAAGGACCGGCCGCTCAGTAACTGTTCGGGCCGCGGCTTCAGTCAGGATGCGGATCTTGGGCCGGCGGGCGTGCGCGACGCGGCTTGGAATGGCTATGCGGCAATCGGTACGGAGGAAGGTCTGGCAGGCCAGCCGCCAGCCTTCGTCGAGATCGTTCTGAGGTATCTGAGCGGCGTCTTCGACCGTCGGCGGCGGCGTTCCTTCGAGAAAGCGGACCCGGCATTCGCCGCAAGTGCCGCGGCCGCCGCATTCAGAGTCGAGCGCGAGGCCGGCGGAACGGACGGCGTCGAGCAGAGAAGTACCAGGGGCGACTTGAAACTCGAGGCCCAATCCCTCGAGCGCTACGTGAAGAGGCCTGCGTTTCCCCTCGTTAGGCATTCCCGAGCAGTTGGCGCGCGAGGTTGACGGCGGCGCTGGCGTCGCGGCCGTAACCGTCGGCGCCGATGCTGTCGGCGAAGGCCTGTGTGACGGGCGCGCCACCGACCATAATCATTATGGAGGGGTCGATGTCTTTCAGAACACGCACCGTCTTCTCCATCGCCGGCAGCGTGGTTGTCAGGAGAGCGGAGAGACCCACCAGTTTGGAGCCGCTCTCCTTCACGGCCTCAAGGAACTTCTCAGGCGAAACATCGGTCCCCAAGTCGGTCACCTGGAAGCCGTTGCCTTCGAGCATGATCATTACGAGCTTCTTGCCGATATCGTGCAGGTCGCCCTGGACCGTTCCGACGACGGCTTTGCCGGCGGGCTCGTAGTCGCCCTCCGCCAACTTGGGACGAAGCAGATCGAGGGCGCTATACATGGCGCGAGCGGCCAAGAGGAGTTCCGGTACGAAGTACTCGTTCTTCTCGAACAGGTCGCCGACGACGGTCATGGCTGGGATAAGCGCCTCATTGAGAGCCACGTGGGCAGGCATCCCTGAATCCAGCGCCTCCTGCGTCAGGGCGGCGGCGCCGGGGGCATCGCCTTCGATAACCCGCTGTTTCAAGTCGTCGAGGTTCATTCATCTCTCCTCTAGCGTTTGCTCGTCATGCTGGGCAGGAAGAGCCGGCGGGACGGGCATGAGCAGGAAACTCAGCCTAGCTGATAGTTCATGATGCGTCAAGCATATCGACATCAATTGAAGAAAGCAACGCCATTTCGCGCATTATATGAAGCCTCCTGTGTCCGCGTGAAATCTGGGTTCCGCATGAGTCACGAGACCGGCTCGTCGATGCCGGTCAATTCATGCAGATTCTTGGCGAATACACATCAAGGAGTGAGCGATTCCCATTCCCCAAGAAACTGCCCTGTGATAGGATCGCCGCAGTAGGCGAGATGAGCAGCACAGAAATGACGCCCCGCGAGCGATTACTGGCGGCATTCCGCCGGCAAACCTGCGATTGCGTTCCCTTCACACCGTTGGTCGAGGGCTATTTCCAGGCCTCTCTTGCTGACGAATTGAAAGGGATGAGCGTGGAAGACCTTCAGTACGAACTAACAGGACAGATTCTAATTCGCGCTCATCCTCTGAAAGTAAACACGCCGATCTGGATCGGGGCCTTCTGGCCGGAGGACCCGCCGCCGGGTATCGAGCAGAGGCTGTACGGCGAAGACGGCGCGATAGTCCAGGTAACGGAGACGCCTGTCGGCCAACTTCGCTGGAAGCTGCAGTACCGGCCGGAGAGCCCTTACATCCCCTGGGTGCTGGAGAACCGGATCCGGACGCGGGAAGACATCAAGACGTTCCAGTATGTGGTCGAGCATACCAGCTTCAAGCTCTGGCCCGACTACTTCGACGAAATGACGGCGAAGGTCGGCGAGCGCGGTCTGGTCTGCGTGCTCGGCCCGACGTCGCCTCTGCAGCAGATGATCAACTTCGACGTTGGCCTCGAGCGCCTGGTCTATCTCCTCGCGGACTACCCTGACGAGATGAACGAGATGCTGGAGGCGTGTCACGACCTTCATCTGCGGATGTGGAAGGCGATGGCAGAGTTGCCGGCGGAGGTCTACTTCGTCCACGACAATCTGTCGTCGACGACGACCTCGCGGCCGATGTACCGTCGCTATGACCGGCGCTTCGTCAACGAGTACCAGGCGGCGCTGCGCGAGGGCGGCGGCGACAAGAAGCTGATGACCCACTGGTGCGGCCGCCTGACCGCCTTCGCCGATGACTTCAGTGAGGCGCACCACGCGGGCATGTCGGACGTGACGCCGTTGCCGACAGGCGACATGGATATCGTCGAGGCGCGAAAGACGTGGGCGAAGCAGTTCATTGTCATGGGAGGCGTAGACCCTACTCTCTTTGCTCGAGGCACAACTGCTGAAGTAGACTCATATGTTGACACCCTCTTGACGCGGATGGAGCCGGACCGTCGCGGGTTTATCCTCGGCAGCGGTGATGCCGTGCCCTTCGGCACGCCGCCCGAGAACGTGCGGGCTGCGGCAGCCGCTGCGGCGCGATTCCGGGTCGACTGATCCGGCAAGGGAAATATGCAGGGCTATATCATCCGCAGGCTAGTCGCTATGGTGCCGATTCTATTCGGCGTCTCGATCCTTGTATTCGTTTCTGCGCGCATCATGCCCGGCAACATCGCCCAGATGAAGGCAGGGCAAAACGCGACACCGGAGCAGGTCGCGCAGCTGGAGCACCAATACGGAATAGACAAGCCGCTGGTGGAGCAATACGTAGTCTGGTTGCGCGACATCTCCCACCTCGATCTCGGCGAGTCTCTGCTCCATGACCAGCCAGTGGCAGACGAGATCGCCTCTCGTCTCCCGGTCACGGCTCAGCTGCTGATTATGACAATGCTGGTTTCCGCCACGCTGGGGTTGTCGATCGGCATCCTTTCCGCGATGAACCGGGGCCGTTTCCTTGATTCCATGCTGCGCGGCGTCAGCATTCTGGGAATGTCAGTGCCCACTTTCTGGGTCGCGACGCTGGTAATTCTGCTTCCTTCGATCTGGTTCTCGTATGCGCCGCCATTCGCTAATGTCAGCTTCTTCCAGGACCCCTGGGATAACCTGCGAGAATATGGCCCGCCGGCGCTGGTGCTTGGCTTCGCCTCCGGCTGCGGGCTGGCGCGAATCGTTCGCGGCTCCATCCTGGGGGTGCTCGGTCAGGACTTTCTGCGTACCGCGCGAGCGAAGGGATTATCCGAATCGGTGGTCATCCGGCGTCATGCCCTCGGCAACGTCATGATGCCGATCATCACCGTTCTTGGAATGGAAGCCGTCGGCCTTCTCGGCGGCACCGTCATTATCGAGCAGGTCTTCAACCTGAATGGGCTGGGGCGTTTCCTGCTTGAATCTGCTCTCTCCAGAGATTACCCGGCGATTCAGGCGATGGCTCTCATCGTTGGCGTCGTGGTTATGGTGCTTTTCTTGTTCATTGACCTCGCTTACGCGTGGCTCGATCCACGCGTCCGGTTCACGGGGGAATCGCATGCGTAGCGAAGCAATGGCGCTGGAATCGTTTAGTGAGATTCCCACGTATCACGTCGGGCTGTTGAGGCGGGTTCAGCGGCGGCTGATGGGCACGATAGGCGCTATAATACTGGGCTTTCTTATCCTGACCGCCATCATTGGGCCCTTCCTGGTACCCTATAGCCCTCAGTCGATTGAGTTCAAGGCCTTCGAGAAACCCAGCCCCACTCATCCCTTCGGCACCGACAAGCTGGGCCGCGACGTGTTCTCGAGGGTCGTCTACGGGGCACGCATATCCCTGGGAATCGGATTCGCTGCCACCGCGATTGCCGCTATAGGCGGCACGATGGTTGGTGTGATATCCGCTTACTTCGGCGGCTGGGTAGACTACGTCGTGCAGCGGGCCACCGAAGTCGTGATGTCCTTCCCTTCCCTGATCTTGTTGATAATACTGGTGGCGGCAGTGGGCGCCTCAATAAGGAACGTCATCTTCATACTCGGCATAGGGGCCATACCGATCATGTCGCGGCTTGTGCGGTCCATTGTCCTCTCTGAAAAGGAGCAGCCGTACATCGAGGCGGCGCGCGCTCTCGGCGCCACGAACAGGCGTATTCTGTTCGTCCATATCTTGCCCTCGGCGTTGCCGCTGGCTGCGATCCTGGCGAGTCTGAGCCTGGGAGCGATGGTCCTGGCGGAAGCGGCCCTCAGCTTCCTCGGCCTGGGCGTGCCGGTGCCCAACCCGTCCTGGGGCGCCGACATGAGCGGAAATGCGCGCTCTTACTTCCAGCAGGCGCCGTGGCTGGCCATCTTCCCGGGCCTCGCGATAAGCCTCACGATACTGGGCGCCAACCTTGTCGGCGAGGCTGTGCGCGATATCATCGACCCCTTCGCACAGAGCTGGGGGCGGGCCGGCAGATAACCGGGGGGCGCGTGACGAGCGAAAACGGGCTGGACCTGCTTGCGGCGTATCTGCGCCCGACACCGGCGCCGGAAGGCCACACGAGCCGCGAGATTGTCCGCAGGGCGATTGAGTTCGAGAACCCGCCGCGAATCCCCTACAGCTTTGTCAACCCCTTAGAGTCCGATTTCTTCGAGCTGGCCGTCCTGGCGCCTTCTGGAGCGGCCGGTGTGAGGCAGATCCCCAAAGGCGAGATGATGTTCGACGAATGGGGCGTCGGCTGGCGCGGTTCCGGCAGGCTTTGGGGGCACGCGGAGGTATCGCCGCTGGCCGACCTGTCGGCACTGGCGGACTACCATTATCCTGAGGTCATTTCATCGGAGACATGGGGACTTATGAAAGCCGTGACGGAGACGGCGGGCAAGGCAGGGAAGTATGTCGTCGGCGCCGACCCGATAAACCTCTACGAACGGCTGCGGTCGTTGATGGGCTTCGAGAGCTTGATGACTGCCGTCTACACGGACAAGCAGCAGTTCGAAAGGCTGCTGGACCGCCTGACCGACATGACGATCGAACTCGTGCAGGGCTATGCGGAGACCGGCAACGTGCATGCCTTCATGTCGTGGGACGACTGGGGGCTTCAAACGGGGCTCCAGATCAGGCCGGCGCAATTTCGCGAAGTCTTCAAGCCGCGTTATGGGCGCATTGTCGCAGCTTGCCACGAGCGAGGCATGCATTACATACTCCACAGTTGCGGCGTCATCTGGGACATAATCCCCGACCTGATAGACGTCGGCGCGGACGTTTTGCAGATCGATCAGCCGCGTTTGATGGGCGTGCAGCGCCTAGCAGACGAGTTCGGCGGCAAGATCTGTTTCTGGAACTGCGTCGACATCCAGTGGTCTTCCCGGCCAGAGGTGACGGCGGACGAGGCGCGACGCGAGGCAGAGGAGATGGCGAAGGCGATGGGATGCTTCAGCGGCGGCTTCATTGCCCGACAGTACCCGCAGCCGGATGACATCGAGATGCCGTCGGAGAAGCACCGCGCGATCTACGAGGGCTTCATGCAGGGCGGTTGTCGGTAGGTGGGATTGGAGATTGGTCAGGCGTAGCGGAGGACAGCCTGACGACAACGCTCCGCAAACGCGTCTATGCCGCCGGTCTTGTCGACATGGTCCTCCGGCGCCGGCATGGCGATGATGCCGAAGCCCCGATTGTGCGTCTTTGTCTGGAGAACGTGCTCTATGAACTCCTGGTTGTTCGCGAAGTGGATCTCGCCGCTGGCGTTGTTGAGGCCCATGTGAGGGATGATAGCGGTCTTGTCGTTGAACCGCTCCCAGACCGCGTCAAACGACGTCTCGGAGGCGCCGAAATTCAAGCCGCGCAGGTTATGGACCTTTTCCAGGTTATCGAACTGATGAACGAAGTTGCCGCAAGAGTGGATCGAAATCCCTCCGAATTCCTCCGATAGCTCATTGACATAAGGAAGGCAGAACTCCCGGTAGAGCTTGGCGCTAATGACTGCGAGTCCGTCGTCGCTGATCTGAAGGCCCTGGCCGTCCGGCAGGTAAAGCGGCGGATAGTGGCAGGGAATGAATTCCGGCGAGCGCGCCTTCTGCTCCCTCACGTATTTGACGATCAGGTCGGTGACGAGGCGCATGAGGTGGTGCACCTCTTTGGGATTGGTATACATAGCGAGCATGAAGGCACTGGAATCCCAGACGAGGTAGGCGGTGTCCAGCGGCCCCTGGAGGTCGGTCATGGCAATGGGATAGCGGCCCTTTGTTTGCTCGACGAAGTACTCTGTGAACTCGAGCATCTGGCCGAGCTGGCCGTCAGTGGGCTTGGGTGTTGGCAACTCGTAGACCTTCTCCGGCGGGTCGTTCGCCTTGATGACCGCATGCGCCCAGGGGAGCGTGTGCTCGAAGAACTCGACTTCGCAGCCGAAGGCCGAAGCGAAGACGGAGACGCCGCCATACGGTTCGAGGTGCGGCACAAAATCATCGTCGATATTAAGCATCTCGCGCCAGTTGAGGATGTTCAGCGAAGTCTGTAGCTGCGTCACCTTATCGGTGAAGAGCTTGGGCAGGGGCTCGATTAACAGGGTGGCGGCTGTGAGCACAGGCTCTGACGGTATCAGCCATAGCGGCCGACCGATGTCTTGCAGCGACCAGAACGCCTGCCAGTTCTCGATGATCTTGGCGTATTTCGGTTCCTGCGTTACTGAGGTCACCCGGTCAACCATGGGAACGGCTTTCTACTCCACGCCGAAGCGCTCGCGGTTCCAACGGCGGCCTTCGTCGAGCATGGCGAGGTAGTTGTCTTTCGGTATGTAGTTGGCGACCGTGTTGCCGGTTCCCAGGCAGTAGCCGGTTCCGGCGACGCCGCAGACCTCCAGCACCTGACGCGTCCGGCGCCGCACGTCCTCCACGCTGCCTCTGGCCATAATATCCATGTCGATGCCGCCGACGATGGCGATGCGTTCGCCCCAGCGCCGGTAGACTTCCTCGACGGGCATTATCTTGTCCTCGAACGACTGCTTGGCGTCGAAACCAATGTCGATGATGTCATCCATGATCTTCTCGAGGTTTCCACAGGAGTGGAGGAGGACGGGCTTGTCGTAGGCATGGGCAGCACTGACGAGACGGCGATGGTAGGGGAAGATGTGCTCGCGCAGGATTGCGGGTGAGACAAGCGTGCCGGAATAGAAGCCCATGTCGTCGCCGAGGAAGAACATGCCGACGTTTTCGAACCTCGCCGTATGCTCGACTGCTGCGATGACGGCTTCGCCCACCTTCTGAATGATCGCCTTCACCAAATCGAGCTGATCGAAGAGGGCATAGGAGAAGGACTGGAATCCCATCAGCCAGGAGGCATTCTCCAGAACGCCCGGGAGGTCGACGCAGACCTTCATGCCGGGCGGCATGACGGCGTCGAGGTACTGGACGCCGGCATAATCGATAGTTTCCGGCGTTGGCCAGGGGTAGGCCTCGAAGTCGGCCCAGGTCTGTATGGGGCCGGTTTCCTCATTCTGCCAGACGCGCTGTCCGGCGATCCAGTTCTTCTGACTCGCGGTGTCTTCGGCAAGGTTGTAGTTGTCGCGCGGGAAATCGATGCCGGGATACATGTAGACGTAGTCGTAGCCGGTCTCCAGGCAGAAGCGCAAGATCATGTCGACGACTTGCTTGCCCTTCAGGAGGCGGTCCAACGCTGGCTCCGGGTCTTCTTCTGACGGCCCCCGGACCATTGCCCGCAAGTCGACGGGAAACTTCTGGTCCAGGACCAACTCCATTGTCCCGGGGTCGGCGAAGAGTTCCGCGAAGGGAACCGGCCCAGGCGGCCCCTGCCGGAGGAGCGTCCGGCGCAGGTTGTCGAAGTTCGGTTTTTGCCGGATTTGAAGCGGGCGGTTCTCAAATGTTGTCATCTTTGCCCCTTAGAACCTCAACGCCTGCAGAGTATTTTAGTCTTGTTGCCGGGAAAAGGGAATGCCTAGCGCGATTGACCGCTCCAAGGACGGCGTCTAGATTATGATCAGTGTCGGTGGGGGAGCGGTACATTTGACGGTGTTCAAAGATTTCGCGGTAGAACTCGACGCAGAAGAGGTACGTCGTCTGATCCAGCAGCGGCGGGAGAGGCTGCCAGGACGCCTGGATCGAGGTTGTGGATAGGGCTGTCGAGGAAGCGAAGGCGCTCGCGCGGCCTGCTATCGCCTACGAAGTGCTCCGGGTGACGGCCGTGGAACCCGATCGTCTCATCGTCGGCGAGGGACAGGCGCTGGAAAGCCGGGTCGTTGCGTCGCTGTTCGGACGCGCGCCGGAAGTGGTTCTCATGGTCTTTACCATCGGACGTGCGCTGGAGGAGCGCGTTGTCGCGCTAGGGAACGCTGGCGATTACCCGGTCGCCTTTGCCCTGGACGCTGCGGGCTCGTTGATGCTGGGCAAGGCAGGCGAGGTTGGCTATGAGATCATCGAGGAGATGGCGAAGGCCAGGGGCACGAAGGCGAGCATTCCACTGAATCCAGGAACAAGTCACTGGCCGATGTCCGGGCAGCGCCTGGTCGCAGAGTTGGTTAGGGCAAGCGAAATCGGCGTCGGGGCGAAGGAATCGGGCGTGTTGAGTCCGTTCAAGAGCATCGCCTTTGCGGTGGCATTGGGCGACGACGTGCTGACGCCCGCTGAAGGATCCTCCTGTGATTATTGCGAGCGGCGCGACCTCTGCCGACTCTAGTTGTAAATTCAATAACTGCGTGATAAAATAGCTCCGATTGTTAGGCTTTCCGCGTCTTCAGTGGCCGCGCAGAATCCCTCGATTCGCTCCGCACTCGATGACAAGGAAGTTGAACCAAGGAGGTCGTCGAGTGCCATACACCGACAGAACCCTAACGTGCGTCGATTGCGGCGCTGACTTTACGTTCTCGGCAGAGGATCAGGAGTACCACGCCAGCCGCGGCTTTACCAATGAGCCGAAGCGCTGTCCGGCGTGTCGAGCGGCGCGGAAGGCCGAGCGGGGCGGCGGCCGAAGCGGCGGCGCAAGCTTCTCCGGCGGAGCGCGACGCCAGATGTATCCGGCAGTTTGCGCCGACTGCGGCCAGCCCACAGAGGTCCCGTTCGAACCGAGGGGGGACCGGCCGGTCTACTGCTTCGACTGCTTCTCTCGCCGATCGCCCAGTCGCACCCGGTTCTAGGAACCGCACGTAGGGTAATTGTTGACGACGCCGGCGGGCAGCCGGCGCGTCAGCTAATCGTGGAGTAAAAAGGGGATAGTATTTGTTCGTAGAGCTTAGAGAAGGAGAATCGCAAGAGCACCTCCTTTCGCGCTTCCGGCAGACGATGCAGCGAAACGGGGTGCTCAGGGAGATAAAGAAGAGGCGCCACTTCATTTCCAAATCGGAGGTGAGGCGCCTGGCGAAGGCAAAAGCAACCAGAAGGGCGCGCAAGCGAGCGGCGAGAGTAGCCAGAGGCTAAAGCCTCTCGCCGCCGGCCTGGCGCCTATTATCATTTCATCGACACGTCGCTCAGGCGGCGTTCGTGTCCATCTCCCAGAGCGCGAAGACGTTGCCCTCGGGGTCCCGGCAGATAGCGAACCAGCCCATCTTCGGCACGGCGCGCTTGCCTTCCAAGACCTGGCCGCCCCTGGACGTCACCTTCTTCGAGTACTCCTCGACTGATTCCACTCCGAAGTAGTCCAGAATGCCCGATGACGGCATTGTCTTCTTCATCATGCCGCCGTTGGGACCGTCCTCGCCTTCGCCGGTGTCGATGAGCCAGTACTCCATGCCCTCTTCGCCGGCCTTTTCGATCTTCCAGTCGAAGACCCCGCGATAAAAGCCGGCCAGCTTCTCGACATCGTCGGCGGCGATCTCGAAGTGTACGATTGATCTCCTCACGTCAGTCCTCCCCTTCCTTCTTCGCCCTCGCTGATAGCGCCCGTGTCTACAGGCGGCTTTCCACCACCTCGCGCTTCACGCTACGGAAGAAGGCCTCGACGTAATCGGCGCGCTTCAGCCCGTAGTCGGCCAGGAAGGCGTGCTCGAAGACGTCGAGGACGAGGATCGGCGTGCAGCCGGCGAGGTGGTTGTTCTGGTGCTCGTTGATCCACTCGTTGATGAAGGCGCCGGACTGGTTATCGCGATAGAGGATAGCCCAGCCGACACCGCGCATGGCGCCGGTGGCCTTGAAGTCGGCCAGCCAGGCGTCGTAGCCGCCGAAATCCGGCTTGACGGCGTTCGCCAGCTTCTCCGACTGTGCCAGGTCGCCCTTGCCGCCGAGATTCTCGAAGTAGTATTCGTGGAGGCGCATGCCGTCCCACTCGAAGCCGAAACGACGCTTCAGTTCCGCGAACTCGGGGGAGGCCTGCTTTCCATCCTTGGCCATCTGGGCCAATTCATCGCGCAGCTTGTTCGTGTTGGTGACGTAGCCCTGATAGAGAGTGAAGTGGTTCCTCAGCAACGTCTCGCTGAATCCGTCCATGCCGATGAGGTGACTGTAGTCCTTCGCCTGGTACATCAAGAGCTTCCCTCCTTCTAGGCGCCGGCGTCTTGCCGGCAAACGATAGACGTTGTTTGTCTCAGGCGGCTGCCCGCCGAGCGAGCCAGTCCCTGATCATGGCTGCATGAGTAGGAAAGTGGCCGGAGCCGGCCCGCCGGAAAATGCCGTTGGCCGTCTTGTCAGGGCCGAAGCGATCGTCCGGCAACTGTGCTCCGATCTGACGGAAGCGGGCGACGGCTTCGTCGAACTCCTGAAGTATCTGGGCCTTGTCTTTCCCCTGGGCTCCGGCAGCGAAGATGTCGTTCCAGTGCTGCACATCGGTCCAATCGACGCCTTCGGGCGTAGGACGCTCCCCGCGCGCCATTCGCTCGAGGCCCATCGAGAGTTGCTGATGCCAGCCGGTCAGGTGGGCGACGATTTCGCGCACGCCCCAGCGGCCATCAAGCCATTTTTCCTCGAACCGCTGCGGGTCGATCCCGTCGACGAGCGAGCGGAAGTCTCGACAGGCTTCCTCGTGCCATTGCAGTTCGTCCTGTTTCGAGGGCATCCACGCACCTCTCTGGCGCGCCCCCAGGTCAAACACAGCGGATGTCAGGCGGCCGCGACCACCGGATGACGGCCCGTCGATGGGACGGGAACGGCTCAGGCGGCTTTGGCGTCGCCGGCGACCTCAGCTTCGAACAGATCAGTACGGCTGACAGGCCGCCGTTGCGCTACGGCGACGCGCCGGAACCCGCACTGCAGACAGACTACGTCCCAACTGCCAGGTGGGTCGTACTCCAGCCCGAGGTTGCCCTGACAGCGTGGGCACCTTGTGAGTCCTGCATTCAATGTCGGCTTTGTCATTTAGTTTTCCTCCTTTACGGCAACGGCAAGAGCAAGTGGAGGGCTTCCCTGCCAGCTCAAGCCGCGGCCGGCGTTGGCTTTATGTCGTCGATTGCCGCCAGGTCCTGGAGCTGTACCTGCAACCAGCGACCGATATCGTGTCGCAGGACGGCGCGCCGCAGTAGCGACGCCCGTTCGTGGCGCTCAGTGTCACTCATTGTCAACGCCGAGAAGAGGGCGCGAGCCGTGTCGTCGACGTCTTCCGGGCGGAGCGAGACGGCTCCCTCCCGCAATTCCTCGTACGAGCCTGCGGCTTCGGAAAGCACGAGGACACCGTCGCGCCGGTTCAACACGGGCCCCTCCTTGGATACCAGGTTCATGCCATCGATGAGGGGGTTGACCATGAGCACGTCGTAGAGGCTGAGGGCTACCAGCGCCTGCAACCGGTCGTGCTGGTAGTAGACCTTTATGGGCGTCCAGTCGCCTTTGCGATGCCGGTCGTTTATCTCGTCGACGAGGGCGAGTGTTTCCTCGGCGTAGGCTCGGTATTCGGGGATCGATTCGCGCGACGGAATCAGGAAGGCGAGCATTCGCGCTCTTCCGGCCCACTCTGGATGATGCTGGAGCAAGACGTCGAACGCCTGGAAGCCAGCCGCCACGTTCTTGCTGGGGTCGACCCGGTCGACCCGGACGATTGTCCTCTCGCCCGTTTCCGCCAGCAACTTTGAGAAGTAGGGCCGCGCCTCGGGCAGGGAGAGCTGGCTCCGCAGGTCGAAGACGTCGACGGAAATGGGGTTGGCGGAAACCCTGGTGTGATGACCGCGATAGGTCACAATGCTGTCCGTGAAGTCGATGCGTGCCGCCGGGAAGAGGGCCCAGCACGTGAGAAGGAAGTCCTGCGCCCACTTCTCCGTCTGGAAGACGACGCTGTCGTTGGCGAGCAGTCCCTCGCAAATGGAGTCGACGATCTGACGTGGCAGTTCCTGCCATGCCTCCAGGCTTGGCCACGGAACATGGATGAAGTGCTGCAAAGACGCGTTCGGGCAGAGATTTCGAATGAACAGCGGCGCCGCATAGAGGTGATAGTCATGGAGCATGACCGGGCCGCAATTGCGCGTGCTCCTGAGCTCGGTGGCAACTGCTTCGGCGACGGCCTGGTTCACGGGCAAGTAGCCGTGCTCCCAGGCATGCAGGGCCTCAGTGCGAATGTCGGGCCTGCTCAGGCGGTCCCAAATCGAGTGCTGCAGGAACCACAGGACGGGGTTACAAAAAGTGCCGTAGAAGAGGTCGTAGACCTCTTCCCGTGCGGCAACGAGGCGCAGCTGAAGGCCGTCATTGATGTTGAGGATAGCGCCGTTCGCTGCCACTTCGCGCTCGGCGGCGCAGGTGGCGCTGGCAACCCAACTCACCGGTGTCGAATTCGAAATCGCAGTCAAGGCCGTAGCGACACCGCCACTGACGCGACGCCTTCGCAGACGGCCCATGTCGTCGTGGTAGTACTCCGCCGGCCCGCGATTGCTCACGATCAAGAGCGGTTGCTGCGACGTTCTCGCCACGGGGGCGAGGGTGAGCCCGGGCCTCAAGTAGATGGACACTGTGCTGGTCCTTTCCATCCCATTCCCCAGTCTGACGCTGCGAGGTCTAGCTGGCCTTTGACCAGCGGTGGTCGCCCTCGAAGGAATCGTCATGGCCCGTTTCTTAAGCCTTCCACGACGCTGCCGCTGCCAGCGGCCGCCCGATGGAAGTGCCGGGGCGTTTCATTCCATCCGAAAGCGCTTCGAATGTGAGGGCCAGCTCGCTCATGAAGTCCACCGGTTCCAGTGTGGACGGGTCGGTCTTCACCAGTGACACGGCCATCCGCAGCAGGTCTTCTCTGACCGTTCGTATAGGATCACCGCTTGTGGTTCTTGACGTCGACCCTGTTTCCAGCTGGACGCGGCTCGCTTGTCTCCGGTTCATCTCCGCCACCTAGGCAACCCTTTCCACATTCCTCTCCCGTGGTTCAGGCGTCTTCGGCAGCTCTGGCGCCGTTTCGGCGAACAGCCGCTGCTGAAGGGCATCGTGCTGCGTCTTGTCCAGCGACGCACCACACTGGATGCACGATACAAAGTGCCCGTAGTAGTCGGAGTCGAGGATTAAATCGCCTCGGCAGCGCGGGCACGATTTCAACCACATCATCATGCGATTCCTTTCGTCCACCACTCCAAGTCCCTTCGGGACTACCACCACTTCAACCTCCATTCCCTCACTTGGCCGCGACGATTCGTCTAAGACGGGGTCAAATCACCCTGCATATTAACTGCTGCCCCATGCGTTCCGTATGAACGCAAGAGGCAATTACATGCAGGAAGTGTGAATATGGGTGGAACGAGACATAAGAGTCATGCGTGACGCAGGGAGAACGGGGCCTTCGGGCGTAAGAAGGACGCCGAGAAGACAGCCGGATGGAAGCGAAAGAAAAGAGGCGTCTGGAGAATCCGAACGCCTCTGCCTTGTCGAGGGATGAAGGAGGGCTACTCCTTGACCATCCGATAGCCTATTTGCCGCTCTGTGAGAATGTAGGTCGGCTGCTTGGCGTCGTCGTTGAGCTTGCGGCGCAGGTTGCGGATGAACGAGCGCACTAGCTCGGTCTCGCCGGCGTACTCGGCGCCCCAGACTCGCTGCAGGATCTGGTCGAAGGTCAGCACGAGGCCGGAGTGAGTCGCCAGCTCGTAGAGCAGCTTGTATTCGGTGGCGGAAAGGGAGATCTCCTTGCCCGCGAGGATGACGCGCCGTTCCGCGAAGTTGATCTCCAGGTCCTTCACCTTGAACGGGGCCCGTGCTTCGCTCATGCCAGGCAGTGAGCGCCGGCGTAGCGCCGCTTCGATGCGCGCCAGCAGCTCCGAGGGCGCGAAGGGCTTGGTCACATAGTCGTCGGCGCCGAGCTTAAGCGCGCGAACAGTATCCTCGCTGCTGTCGCTGGCGGTGAGGAAGATAACCGGCGCGCCGGAGAACTCGCGGATGCGAGCGAGCAGGTCGAAGCCGCTAACGCCGGGCAGCCGCAGGTCAAGAAGCACGAGGTCGGGCTGCTGCAGCTCCATGAACTTCACTACCTGCGATGGATCGCTGGTGACGACGCACTGGTATCCGGCCTCATCGAGCGAGTGCTGAAGGTAACGCAGCACAGGAAGCTCGTCGTCTACGGCCAGGACGCGCGGCCGCGCGCTCTTCCGAATGCCGGCGGTAGTTGTCGGCCCGGTCGCAGCGGGAGGCGCCTCCACCTCTGTTTCGGCGGCAAGAGGCAGGGTGAAGACGAACGTGGCACCCTTTCCTTCGCCTTCGCTTTCGGCCCAGATACGGCCGCCGTGAGCTTCGACTATGCCCTTGCAAATGGCGAGACCAAGTCCGGCGCCGCTAGCCCGCGCGGCCTTCGAGTCGTTGACCTGCGAGAACTTCTGGAAGAGCAGGGGCAGCTTCTCGGGCGCGATGCCCTGACCCGTGTCCTTGATGCGTACCGTCGCGAGAAGGGCATCGTGGACAACGCTGATTTTGATTGGCGCAGTTGCCGTCGAGAACTTCGCGGCGTTGTTGAGAAGGTTCGTCAGAACCTGGACGAGGCGGCGACGGTCGGCATTGACCTGCGGCATCGTTTCCGGCATCTCCACCTCGACGCGTTGAGGCCGCCCGCTGCGGGTAAAGATAGAGCGGGCCTCTTCGATTGCCGCGCGCAGGTCCAGCGGCTCCGCCTTGACGGAGAGGGAGCCGGCTTCGATGCGGCTCATGTCAAGCAGGTTGTCCGCCAGGTCGCGCATGCGGTCCGCCTGTTCGTCGATGATCTGGAACATCTCGCGCACCTCCTCGTGGTCGAGGGGGCGTGAGCTGCCGAGAGCGGTTGCGGCAGAGCCCTTGATAGCGGCCAGCGGCGTCTTGAGTTCGTGCGTGACCATGCCCAGGAAGTCGCTGCGCAGCCGCTCGATCTCCTCCATCGACTGCACGCGTTCCGTCACGTCGCGGACGATGCCCTGGATGGCGACGACGTTGCCGTTTTCGTCCCATATAGGCGCGTTGTGATGTTCAATCCACATGGGCGTACCGGCGCGATTGTGACAGCGAAGCATAACCGGCCCGGTGAGCGTCCCGGAGGGGACGCGCATCCTATCGATCAACGCCTGGTCGTCCGGATGGACGATCTTATGGTCGAGATCGGGGTCAGCCAGCCACTCCTCGCGCTCGTACCCAAAGAGCGCAGTCATGGCGGGACTGACGTACTCGTAGCCGGGCGGGTCCAAGCGGAAGCGGTAGATGCCGTCCGTGGCGTTCTCCGCCAGCAGCCGGAAGCGGCCCTCGCTGTCGCGCAACTGCTCCTGGATGGCCCGCTCGTGGGTGACGTCGACGACGCCGGCCAGGGCGCCCATGTACTTGCCCTGGTCCGTGAACAGCGGCGACGATTCTATGGCTACGTGAATGACGGTGCCGTCGCGGCGCCGCAGTTCGAGGTCAAGGTGCTCGGCGACACCCTTCTTGCGCAGTTCCAGATGCTCCAGAGCGGAGGGGAGGTCTTCCTCGGTGATGAAGGAGCTTATGTGCTTGCCCATCATGTCTTCGATGCGGTAGCCCAGCATTTCCGCCATGCGCGGGTTAACGAACGTTGTGAAGCCTTCTTCGTCGATGGCCCAGACGCCCTCCTGCAGGCTTTCGACCAGCTGCCGGTACCGCTTCTCGCTCTCGCGGACTGCCTGTTCGGCGCGAACGCGGTCTGTTACGTCCAGCATCGAGAGGACGAGCCCTTGAACGCGGCCGCGGACGTCCTTGGTGGGAATGAGAGTCCAGTCCCAGTAGGTAATGCCCCTTTGCGGCTGGTCCGCGAACTGGAAGGGCTTGGCGCGGAACTCAACGGGTTTGCCGGTGTTCCTGACCTTCTCGAAGATCACCTGGTTCTCCGCGTCGGGGAAGAGGTCGAAATGGTTCTTGCCGATGAGGCTCTCGACGGAATGGCCGGAGCCTTCCGCGTAGGTGGTGTTCACCTTGACGAAGTCGAAGTCGGCGTCGAGATAGGCGAGATGGGCGCGCGTGTTCTCCATGATGACTTCGAGGAGGTCGGGCTCGGCGCGCAGGCTGGTGCCGAGGTGGGCGATCTGCTCCTTGCCACGTCCCACTTCTTCAATCAAGCCCCTCTCCGCCTCTTCGGCGCGCGAGAGGCGCGTGGTCTCCTGCACCTGCGCGAGGTAGCCCTTCATGCCGCCGTCGCGCTTAGCGCCGAGCGGCGCAAGGACGACATTGAGCTGGATGGCGCCGGAACGGTTTGTAGGGTAGAGGCCGGCCGCCTTCACCTTCTCAAAGTGGAACGGGGCTTCGTAGGATACTCTCTCGCCGCGCCGGAGCGCAGCCTTCGCCTGCTTGGACACGTTGGGGTCGTCGAACAGCTTAAAGCCGCGCACGTCGTCAACTTTCGACACGCCGAATATGTCGAGGCAGGCCTTGTTGGCGTCCAGCAGGTTACCCTTCCCATCGTATATCTCAATGCCGATGGGCGACTCGTTGAAGAGGATCCGGAAGAGGCCCGCTGCTGTCTCTATGTCGTCGTCAAGGCTGTTGCGGGTAGGGATCGGTCGCAAGACAGGGCGGTGCGCTCCAGCCTTTTCAGTTTGTTCTGTCGTTGTTTTTTTGGCCATTTTTCTCTATCTGCGCCGTCTAGGGGCACTTTGTTGAAGGCTCAAGCGGATGCGGCGCTCATTCACCTACTATTACTATACGTAGCAGAACAACACCACCTGTATCAGGTTAGCACTCACGTCATCGCACGGCAAAACAGGCCGCTACGTGCGATCGCCGGAGGCGACGGGAAGCGTGAAGCTCACGGTCGCTCCTTCGCCTTCGCCGGGGCTATCGGCCCAAATGTGACCTCCGTGAGCTTCGATTATTCCCTTGCAGATGACAAGCCCCAGCCCCGTTCCGCGGCCACCGCTTTCATGGACCTGCGTGAACTTCTTGAAGAGCAGCGGAAGCTTGTCTGCGGCGATGCCGCGTCCCTGGTCGCGCACCTGCACTATCACCTGATTGTCGTTGGGCTGAGCGGTGATGGCTATCGGCGTCTCAGGAGGCGACGCCTTCGCCGCGTTAGTAAGCAGGTTCATCACGACTTGGACCACGCGCCGGCGATCGGCGTAGACGGGTGGTAGCGACGGCGGCATGACGACCTTCACCGGGTGGCCGAAAGCGCTCCGGTCGAACGTCGACACGGCTTCCTCGATTACCTTCGAGAGCCGTTCGGGTTGCGGGTTTACGGACAGGGAACCGGCCTCGATGCGCGTCATGTCGAGCAGGTTGCCGATGAGCTCGCGCAGACGCTCCGCCTGTTCATCGATCACGGTGAAGAGCTCGCGCGCCTCGGCGTCGGACGGCGGCGTTCCGGACGTGAGGGCCATCGACGTGGATCCCTTTATAGCGGTCAGCGGCGTCTTCAGCTCGTGGCTGACCTCGCCCAGGAACTCGCTGCGCGTCCGCTCCAGCTCCTCTTCGACGCGTCTGCGCTCCGTCAGGTCGACGACGAAGCAGACCCAGCGCAAGGGCGCCTGTTGAGTGGCCGCAGCGCCGATGAGGATGGGCACGCGAACGCCGTCCTTGCGAATGTACTCCTTCTCATAGGCGACGGCTTCACCGGCGGTCTCCAGCTCTCTGAGGGCGCGTTCATCAAGGTGGGTATATTCAGGGGGCGTCATTGCCCGCCAGTTGAGGCCGCCGCTAAGATCGGCCCGCTCATAGCCGATGATGCGGAGGAAGGCACCATTGGCGTCGACGATGTTGTCGCCTTCGGCCTCGAGGATGCCGATCAGGTTGGAGTCGAAGAGACGCCGGGCATAAGCCTGCGACGTTCGAAGCTCTTCCGCCTTCGCCATCTGCTGCTGGTGCAACCAGACGGAGGTCATATAGGCGGAGAGCTGGCCGGCGATGACCGAAAGTAGACCCAAGTCGGTCTCGTCGTAGGAGACCTCCTCGTTGGCGCCGACGAAGAGGAGTCCGATTATCTTGTCGTTGCCGATCAGAGGCAGGCCGAGGTAGGAGCGCCAGGGAACGACGGCGGCCAGAGGAGGAGCGGGTTTGCCGGAGAAGCCGGCGAAGGACGGGTCGGTGATCATGGCGAGGCAGGAGACCGTCGCCAACTCGAGGGCAGCGACGTTCTTCTTGGTGGTCTCCGGGACGACGACCAGCTCCCGCTCGCCGTCCTGCGCTTTCAGCAGCACGCACTCGTCATAGGGCACGACGCGGTTGAGGAGCTCCAGCACACGCCGCTCGCGCGCCTGCGGGTCATCCAGCGATTCGAGGAGATGCGCCGAGTCGTTCAGGAGACGCAGCGGCAATTGAAGCGACGTTCTACCAACCATGTGTCCCTGCTCCCGCGATTCGCAGGGTTTGTGCCCAGTTCAACGCCCCGATCTATGCGTCGTGCGTTTTCACAGAAACGTGAAAATGATGAGTGAGTCGCCACCCCTATCCGATCATCGGGGATGAAAATTCTGCACATAATACTAACACTTGCGTCAAGTAATCGCTAGGAGAATGGGTTATGCTGGCCCGGCGTCGGGCCGGTGGTCCAGAAGGTCTTTCAGCCTTCTTATGAGGTCCCAGGGGTCGAAAGGCTTGGGGACAAAAATGCCGTTGAGCGGCCCATAGCGCCGCGTGGCTTCGTCCTCATCGAGGGCGGAGAGAATCAGCCAGACGGGATAGCCGTCGCGCGCGGCCTGGAGACGGCGGAGCACGGCGCCGCCCAGACCATCGGGTAGCCCAAGGTCCAAGAGAACGGCGTCCGGCTGACTCTGGTCCATCTTCTCGAGCGCCCCACGGCCGGTCTCTACCACAGAAGTGTTGAATCCGGCCCGATGAAGGCAGACTCGCAAAATCCTTGCCACGGCCGGATCGTCCTCAACAATGAGCACGTTGCGGCGAGCGGGGTCTGGCTTCTCGGATGTCATCCAGTATCCAATCTCTCGGGAAGAGGAGAGAAGTTCGTTCGACCTCATTTCTTAGGGTAGGACGGCTATATGGCCGAATTGTGAATAACGCTGGCGTATTTGTGAAGACTTTGTGAAGGAAAACGCCGGCAACGGTCCCGCCCTGCAGATCTCCCCTCAGCCCTCGAGATTCGAGTTGTCCTTCACGCTTCTCTCACGGAAGCCGCGCCGGTCTTCACGCCGTCTGCACGGTCCGCCCGTATTCTCTTCTTATTAGACATAAAAGACATAAAGCGCGCCCCGGGACCCTTTCAACCCTAGAGAGTCAAGGATGCCTCAGAGCCGACCGTTTCATGCTCTTCGTCCCGAAGCGGAGCCCGCCATTCGGCCTCCTTTTGAAGTGGGCCCGGAGGAGAAGAAGTGGCGGCAGTTCCACGTCCGGCGCTACAGGCGCTTTCGAAGTCATCTGTCGCTGAGATCGTATTCGCCGCCGCGGGTCATGATCCTCTTCGCCGTGGCGCCGCTGTTGATCGCGCCGATCATCGTCGCCTTGGGCGGGATGTTCTTTCATTATTACAACAGCGTGGCGGGGAGTATCATTCCGCCGGACGAGGCGATTGCTCTGAACGGTGGCGGGGCACGCATCCTCGACCGGAACGGCAACCTCCTCTATCAGTTCCTCGATGACAAGCACGGCTTCCAGGAATGGGTCTCGTTGCAGGACACGTCCCCGTGGATTCAGAAGGCGACGATCGCCGTGGAAGACCCGGACTTCTACTCCAATCCGGGAATCAGCATACGCGGACTGGCGAGGGCTGTCTGGGAGAACCTGGCGCCGGGCCACGACCTGATGGAAGGAACGGGCGGTAGCTCGATAACGCAGCAACTTGCAAAGCAGCTGTACTTCACACAAGCGGAGCGCGGCGAGCGAACGGTTAGCCGCAAGGCGCGGGAGATGGCGATCGCGCTGGAACTGACGCGCCAGTATAGCAAGGATCAGATCCTCGAATGGTACCTGAACATCATCCCCTACGGTAGCGTGTACACGGGGATAGAGGAGGCTTCGGAGCGCTATTTCAGCATCCCGGCGTCGGACCTCAACCTGGCGCAGGCAGCGTTCCTGGCCGGCCTGCCGCAATCGCCGTCGCGCTATGACCCGATAACCAATTTCGCGGCGGCAAAGGACCGGCAGATAGAGGTGCTGGACCTGATGGTGAAGCACGGCTTCATCACGCAGACGGAGGCCGATTGGACCAAGTTCGCTGACCTCCAGTTCAATCCGTCGCTGATGCCGTTTGAGGCGCCTCATTTCGTAATGTACGTCGCTGACTACATCCGGGCGACCCTGGGCGAGGACGCGCTGCTGCACGGCGGACTCGTCGTGCAGACGACGCTGGATCTCAACCTCAACAACAAGGCGCAGCAGTTGCTGGAGCAGCACCTGAGCGAGAACGAGTCGTACACAAACGCGCACAACGGCTCGGTCATTGTCATTGACCCAAAAACGGGGCAGATACTCGCCATGGTCGGCAGCCGCGACTATTTCCGGGATGACATCGACGGGGAGGTGAACAACGCTCTGGCGGTGCGATCGCCGGGCTCGGCGTTGAAGCCTTTTACCTACGTGACGGCCTTCATGCAGGGGTGGAGTCCAGACTGGCCAATTATCGACACTCCTATCAACTACGTAGACCTTGACGGCAAGACGTTCAGCCCAACCAACCCCAGCAATGGCCAAACGTACGGTGTGATTCCCGCCCGAGTGGCATTGGGGAACTCTCTCAACGTGTCCGCGTTCAAGACGATCCTCTGGGTGGGCGCGAACAACATGATCCAGACAGCGAGGGCGATGGGTATTACCACTCTCGATACGAACCTTGGACCTGACGTCACGCTTGGCGGCGGGGATGTGAAGCTCATTGACCTGACATATGCCTACAGCGTTTTCGCAAACGGCGGCACGATGGCCGGCGCGCCGACTATCCTTTCGTTGCCGGAGGGGAGCCGCAGACTGGACCCGATTTGTGTCCTGAAGGCAACCGACTCAACTGGCAAGGTGCTCATCGACAATACAGTCTCGCAGACTCAGCCTGTCATCAAGCCAGAATACGCCTACATGATCAGCAGCATTCTCTCAAACGATGACGACAGATCACTGACATTTGGAACCGGCAGCGTTCTGAACATTCCCGGCTGGCAGGCGGCAGTGAAGTCCGGCACGAGCGAGCCGTTCGAGAACGTCAACCCGGCCGATGCGGCGATGCACTATACGGACGACACCTGGTCCGTCGGCTACACGAATGACGTGGCGGTAGGGGTCTGGATTGGCAATAGCGATAACAGCCGCATGCAGCACATGTACAGCACGACTATCGCCGCGCCGCTCTGGCACGATGTGATGCTGGCGGCGCTGGAAGGCAAGACGCCGACGAACTTCGTCCAGCCGCCTGGACTGGTGCGAGCGACGGTCTGCGTCCCCAGCGGCATACCGGTGACTCCGGGAGTGAAGTGTCCGAGCGTCACCGGCCTCTTCGCCTCGGATGCGCTGGCGATTGAGGCGACGAACCACTGGGGCGGAGAGGAACTCAACGGGTTGGTCTCCGCGAACGTTTGCTCCACCTGCATTCCAAACCAGATTCAGGGCTGGAAGCGTTACCTGGCGATGGAGTATCTGGGGCGATACGGTGGATCATATTCGACGAATGCGTCGGGCAGTTCTGTTTCAACGCCTCGGGCGACGACGAATGGCGTTCCGCAGGTGCCCACATCGCCCCCTGCGGCCGCGACGCCTGTGCCACAACCGACACAGGCGATCCCGGAGGTGCCGACGCCGATGTACTTCCCGCCTATAGGGAATTACAACCATTGAAGCTCTGCTGTTCTGCTGTGGAAGGCAGGGATATGAAGAGGGGCCGCTCGGCAAGAGCGGCCCCGAATGCGCCTGCGCGTTCGCAGCGAGAGATGACGTTGCTTAGGGCGACGACGCAGGCCGTCGTGTACGTTCTTGCCGCGCGGCAGTTCGTGGTTGCTCCTCTGTCAGAGAGCAGATCGCGCCGGGACGTCGGACTATCGGAGCCAGGGTTTCCACGATCGCGAAGTCCAGCATCTCCTTCGTCGGACCGATAAAGGCGATCGTCATGTCCTGTCCGAGGGCGATCGAGGCGTAAATACGACCGGTATTGATTATGAGACCTCCGGTCTCCAATACCGGTGCCTTGAATACGCCTTCCGTCGCTATCGTCTGCACCTGCTCCAACTCGCTAAAGGCGCCGATCGGGTGGCGGCGGTAAAGCTGGTCATAGCGCGTGGGCGATAGGACAAGGGCGTAGGGTCCGTGGAAGCCCGCGTTGTCGAGGATCGTGACGCCGGTGATGATGTCGCCGGCAGCGGTGCCGAGATCATCCCAAGCGGCCAGGGCATGTGTATTGATGCCCTCGTAGCAGAGGAAGCCGGGCAGCGGCGGCGGACATCCCTGTAAGAGAACCTTATCCTCGTGCTGAGCGGCGCGGATCGCAGCGTCGATGAGCGGATTCAGGTTCAGCGGCAGGCCGTCCCGTTCATAGGCCGCGAGGTCGCGTTTGCTGAGCGAGAACGGCGTGGCGATGTGGGACAAGGGGATCGAAGAACTGGCATATACGTCTTCTTCGATCTCTATGTCTTCAAGCGGCACGGACTTCAGGCCGAACCCGTAGGGGCCTTCGATGGACAATATGCGTCGGGCGACCAGGACGCTTCTGGCGGCCTCGACCATCGCGGCGTCCATGACCTTCCAGGTTTCCGGCTCAATGGGAGCGTCGTCTCTAAGCAGGTATCTGTCGTTCATCAGGCTCCTCCTTAAGCGTAGTTGCGCTTGCGCTCGTTACTCCTTCAACGAGCCGATAGTCATCTGATTCTCGACGGCGTCGGTCTGCGGCATCCCTTCCGCGGCCGCCATTTCGTTGACCTCCTGTGCCCCCTCAGCGTGGGTGGTATCTTCCTCGCCTTCGGTAAGGATGCTGAGCAGCCGCAGGAATTCGCCCGAGTGCACCCGCTCCTCTCTCGCGATGTCCAGCAACACCCGTTTTACGAAGGGATTGTCCGTTGCCTCAGCTTGGGCAGTGTAGATGTGCGTTGCCTCTTCTTCCGCTGCTACGTCTAGCCTGATGGCCCGGATTAGTTCACCCAGTGTGAGGCTCCGCTCCGAAACCATTCCTCGGAAGGGGTCGACGAATTCCGGCATATTGTCCTCCTTTTCGAAATTGTTGCCCTACGCTGGCTAGCCGTGCCGCTCGGCAACGGCGGCCTCTGGCTTCTCGGCCAGCAAGCGGCCGAGGTCGTGCTTCGCTTTCAGTATTTCTTTCCACGGATCGCCAGTCCTGGCGAGGCGGTCCGGGACGTTGATAATCGTGAAATCCGTCGGGTAGACGCTTGCGAGTTCCTCCCACGACAGCGGCACGGCCACGCTTGCGTCCGGCGAAGGCCGCGGCGAATAGGCGGAAGCCAGAGTCTTGCCGCGCGAGTTCTGGTTATGATCGAAGAAGACCTTTCCCTTGCGCTTGCGCACCGACCACTCCATCGTGATGTCCTGCGGGTGCTGCCGTATCAGATAGCCGCCGACGGCTCCGGCTGCGGCGCGCACGGTGTCGTAGTCAAAGTGGCGGAGAATGGGCACGTAGATGTGCAGTCCGGTTCGGCCCGAGGTCTTGACGAACGGCGTCAGCGAAAGCGACATCACTGCCTCTCGCAGCCAGTACGCAACCTCCCGTGTCTTCGCGAAGGCGGCGCGATTTAGCTCCGGCTCGTCGCCCTCCTTCTCTTTACCTGAATAGAGATAGGGTCCAAGTCGAAAACGATGTAGTCCGGGTAGTTGAGCGCGGAACCGCGTATGTTCTCCAAGGAGCCGGAGAACTTCGTCGTCAGGTGCTTTCCATCCGGTTCCGGGTCGACTCGTGAGTACCAGGTATGTAGTTCTATGTCGGCGATCTGGCCAAGCCAGAGGAGCGTCGGCAGGTTGTTGCAGAGGAGGTACTCCCGGTCGCCCTCCGTGTCCGAAAACAGCAGCACGGTATCGACGAAAGGCGGCAAAGGATCCGCCCAGTGCTTCTGAAAGAAGCTCTCGCCGTAGATGCCGTCCGGGTAGCGCTTGAGGGTCAGCGGCCGGTCCTTGATATGTGGTAGGAGCCAGGGCGAAACCTTTGTCAGGTAGACCAGGAGGTCTAGCTTGGTCAGATCGCGCTGCTTTCCCTGGGCCGGCCAGAAGACCTTGTCGAGATTGCTGAGCTCTATGCGATGGCCTTCGACGTTCAACCTCAGCTTGTCCTTCGCCGCCGAAAGCTGCTCGAGAACGTCTTCGATCGCCTTCTTGCCCTTGGCTGCTTTCGGGCCCGGAGGGTCGTCGTCGCGATGTTTTTTGCCTTCTGAGGGTGTGGAAACGACTGCCACGCGCTCTGTCTCCCTTGCCGGCTTGTCCTCGCGGAGGCGCACGAACACCGGCGCGCGCAGGCGGCCGTCGCCGGTCCGCTCAGCGAACTTGACTTCGGCCACCAGTTCTGGCTTCACCCATGTCGCTTCGGTGCGGCCGCTGACTTCGCCGCTGAAGGGCGACCGTTCAGTCCGCAGTCCATCCAGCTGCCTTCGCAACTCCTTGAGCAAACGGTCGTCGAAGCCGGTGCCGACGTGGCCGGCGTGGCGTAGTTTCCCGTCCTTGTCGTACTGGCCGAGGATGAGCGCGCCGAAGGTGTCGTCGCGGGCGCCGGTGCCTTGGCTGAAGCCGCCTATCGTGAACTCGTCGCTCAGGGTCGCCTTCACTTTGAGCCAGAGCCGCGAGCGCTCGCCGGAACGATACTGGCTGTCGCGGCGCTTGGCCATCACGCCCTCCAGGCCGTGTTCCACAGCCGCCTCGTAAGCGGCCTCACCCTCTTCCGGGAACTGGTCGATGAGTCGCACGCGGTCGCTGGTCACTAGCGTTCGTTCGAGCTGCCTTCGACGTTGCTCGAAGGGCACGGCACGGAGGTCGTAACCGTCGCTATAAAGGAGGTCGAAGACATAGTACAGGACGGGTATCTGCGCGTCGGCGCGGCGGATGTCAGGCTCTTTCTGGAGGTTCATCCGTTGTTGAAGCCTCTGAAACGAAGGCCGCCCTTCTCCGTCCGGCGCGACGACTTCCCCATCGAGGACCATCTGGCCGGGCTGGCCGGTTAGTTCCTCACCAAGGGACGGATAGGTCCGCGTCACGTCCCTGCCGCCCCGCGAGATAAGCTTCGACTTGCCGTTGTCGATCAGGGTAATGGCCCGCAGTCCGTCCAGCTTTGGCTCGAACACCCAATCCGGATGCGAAAACGGCTTTTCGGCTAGCGTCGCGAGCATAGGCGCGACGGTGTTGGGAAATGGCGCCCTGCGGGCTCCCCGAAGATCGGCGACGGAGTGGGATTCTGCCGGCATCTGCGACGGACGCGCGCCTTCCCGTAGGTCCTCCACCGTCAGCCCCGAAACGACCGACCGGTCCTCCTTCAGGACGTCGCGAATCGGCGTATCATCGCGGTGCTTGATGAGGAGCCAGTCCTTCTCGCCGCGCTTCGACTTTACGAGCGTCCAGGATCCTCTCAGCTTCTCGCCGTCGAGGACAAAGCCTATTTTGCCTTCAGATAGACCGCGACGCATCAGCTCCTCGCCTTCGCCGCGCTGGAACGTCCGGCGTCCTTCTTCTTCCGGCGCGTAGCTGCCATGATCCCAGATGATCACCTCGCCGGCGCCGTACTCGCCTTCCGGGATCACGCCTTCGAAGTTGCCGTAGTCCAGCGGATGGTCTTCGACCATTACAGCCAGGTGCTTGTCGTTCGGGTTCAACGACGGCCCTTTCGGAACGGCCCATGATTTGAATGCGCCGTCAACCTCCAGACGAAGGTCATAATGGAGGCGTCGGGCGTCGTGCTTGTGGATGACGAAGCGAAGGGGCCCACTTGACCGCCGGGCGCGGGGCGCCGGTTCAGAGGTCTTCTCCAGACGCCGCTTTTTAGCGTATTCGTCGAGCATCCCTGCTTGTCACCCGAAGCCTTAACTTGCTTTGCGGCGCTGACGTGCCGTTTCGCGGCTCGGCGGTTCCTCCGGACGCCGTTGCTTCGCCGCCTCCACGCTCTGGCGCAACGCGGCCATAAGGTCGACCACCTTCCCGGCCGGGGCGGGCGGCGCCACCACCTCCTGACCCTTGCGCTTCGCGTCGATAAGTTCCATCAGTGCCTGACGGTACTCGTCGTGGTACCGCGTTGGATCGAAGTGGTCGGACAGCACATCGACAAGGGCGGTTGCCATCTGCATTTCTCGGTCGCTGACCTGCGCGGTTGACATCTCGATGCCCTTCTCGACCCGAATTTCGTCGGGATAGTAGAGCGTCTCCAGCACGAGGGTACTGTCTTGGGGACGGAGGACGCAGAGCTGCTCTTTGTTGCGAATCGCGATCTTCGCCATGCCGACGAGCTTCTTGTCTTCGAGCACCTTCATCAGGAGGCCGTAGGCCTTGGCGCCTTCTTCGCGAGGGGCCAGGTAGTAGCTCTTCTCATAGTAGATGGGGTCTATCTCGTCGGCATCGACGAAGGCGGTCAGCTCGACGGTGTGTTTGCTCGGCAGAGGGAGCTTTTCGAAGTCCCCGTCGGTGAGGACAACGTACTCGTTTTTGCCATATTCGAAGCCCCGCACCGTCTCGTCCCAATCAACGGCTCGCTCATGATAGGGGCACCAGCGCACTTGCTTGACGCGCGTGCCGCACTCCTCATGCAAGAGATGGAAAGAGACGTCTTTGTCCTGCGTGGCCGGAAACAGGTTGACAGGAATGCTGACCATCCCGAAGCTGATCACCCCGCTCCATATCGATCGAGGCATTGTTCCGCTGCTTTCTGTGTCTAGCCCCTGCGGGCCAGCCTTGGGAAGGGAAAGGTCGAGAGATCCCCCTCTCGACCCTCCCAACTCGTTATTCGAAGGCGAACCGGCCAGTCCCGGCAACTCGGGCACTTAGCTCCCTCTCGTGCCCGCTCTCCCTAGGTTTGCCAGCGCGACTCTCCTTGACGTTCCGGGATCAGCCGGCTCGCCCCGTTCCCTTCTGAAGTGCCTAACGGATGCTCGCTGGCAGCACCAGCGGCTTGTAATCGGCGGCGATGAGCAATTCGTCCATCTCGTCGACGCTAAGCTCAAGGCCCCAACAACCCAGCAGGACGAGAGCATCCCTGCTCGGATTAAGGCGGTCCCCGGAAAGCAGGCGGGAGACGTAGCTATCAGCCAACCAGCAATCCCGCGCTATCTGCGCCTGGGTTTTGCCCTTTTGCCGGCGAAGCCGTTCGCAGTACTTTCCGAGGAGAATCGTCAGCGGCAATCGCTCCTCCGGCTCATGAACGCGGGCTGCGTCCTGTCCCGTCGAGAAGTGGTTGTCGGCGCCTGGCCCCGGTCGCACGCTCAGCACCCGAATCCTCCACTGGGGTTGACTTGCCACCTGCCGCTGACTTCTCGTTGAGTTTAACGGACCGTCATGTATGCCATGTGAAGCAATGCATCAGCGTCATGAAGAAAACGTGAAGATGGCTGCGGAGACGTCTGGGGTTAGGACGCTGCCTTTGCGACGTTGACCTGACCCTCCGGGCTCCTGCCTACAAGACGGTCGAGAAGACGGATCAGGTCCCATAGATCAAAAGGCTTTGCCAGGAATGGGCTCTGTAAGGGACCGAAGCGCTTCTCGGCATCCTCTTCGTCGAGGGCGGACATGACGATCCAGGGTGTCCGGTGCGCTGTCGACTGAAGATGGCGAAGGACATCGCCGCCGCGGCCGTCGGGCAAACATAGATCCAGAATAACGGCGTCATAGTTCGTTTCATCCATGGCCTTGAGCGCCTCTCGACCGGACTCCACACGCACCGTTTCGAAGCCATTGCTTCTCAGCGACAGGCGCAACATCCTCACAATGCCGTCATCGTCTTCAACGAGCAGAACCCTACGGTGTTTCGTCTTTTCCCGTGCCATTGTCACATGCCTGCCTGCTTTGCAACCTCTAATAATCATCGGAAAACGTCATGCAACGCCCGTGATTATCGAGCGGTGATCGGTGAAGAATTCATGAAGAGAAGAAGCAAAATGAATAATCGCCTTAACAGAAGATCGCCCGAAGCGGACATTCATGCTCGCATGGACCATGATGAGGCGGACGGCACGGTATCGCCTTGTCCGGCTTAAGCCGCCAGCGTCTCCATGACCTGCTGCCTGCCTGTCGAGCGCCTGCGCCTTGATCGCCTTCCTAGCGGATGCTACTATCGTCGAGGCTAAAGACGCTGGCCACGGAGGGGACCACCCCTCTTTCTTTTACTGCCGAAACGGCCGCGTCTTGCCGGAGTATGCTGTGGCTGAGATGACGAAGCGAGAGCGAGTAACGGCAGCGCTTGCCGGCGATGATGTTGACCATGTTCCCGTCTCCTTTTGGAGCCACGGTTACCTTCGTGAATGGTCGCCGTCTGATCTGGCCGAGGCGACGCTGGAACGCTACCTCCGGTTTGACTGGGACTTCGTCAAAGTCAATCCGCGAGCCAGTTACTATGCCGAAGCTTGGGGTAGTCGCTACGAGCCATCAGGCGATGCGCTACATGGCCCGGTGAACGTCGACTACGTATTGAAGACCGCGCGCGACCTGGATAGGCTGGCGCCGGTAGATGTCCACGAGGGGCCGTTCGGCGAGCAACTGGCGGCGCTGCGGCTTATCGGCGAAAAGCTGACCGGAGACGCGCCTTTCATCCAGACCATCTTCTCGCCGCTGGCGGTCGTTGCTCGGCTGGCAAACGGTGATCTGGGATTCATCCGGCGATTGATGCGCGAAGCGAGCGAGGCGTTGCATAGCGCGCTCGACGTTGTGACGCAGACGCTGGCGGACTATGGCAAGGCCAGCCTTGACGCCGGAGCCGATGGCATCTTCTTCGCCACCGTTGAATGGGCGACTTATGACGCGGCGACGCAGGAGCAGTACGCCGAGTTCGGCCGGCCTTACGACCTACGCGTGCTTTCGGCCGTTTCGGAAGCGCCGTTGAACGTTCTTCATGTCTGCCGGAAGCACAACATGCTGGAATCGATGCTCGACTACCCGGTCGCAGCCTTCAACTGGGCGGCGAACGAGTCTGGAAATCCATCTCTGGCCTCAATTCTAGAGAAGAGCGATAAGGCAGTGATGGGAGGCGTCGCCGTCAGCACCGTGAGCGAACGGACGGCTGGAGAGGTGACGGCGGAAGCCGAGGCGGCGCTGTCGGAGACGTCCGGCCGCCGTTTTTTGCTGGCGCCCGGCTGCTCCATCTCGCCGCAGACGCCGGAAGCAAATCTGCGGGCAGCGCTCGCGGTGGCCCGTTCGAGGCAGCGATGAGCGACGCGGCTTCGCTACTGCGGGAGCTTGTGGTTGCCGGTCTAGATCGGGACACGGCGGTCACCATCGGCGTGTTCGATGGCGTTCACCGCGGACATTTGCATCTTCTGAACGCCCTTCGACAACGTGCTGAGGAGCGCCGGTTGGCCGCCGGGGTCATCACGCTGCATCCCCATCCGGCGCTCGTCCTTAACCCGCGGGCGGAGATCGTCTACCTGTCGAGCCTGGAAGAACGCGTCCGATTGCTGCGAGAGAGCGGCGTCGACTTCGCGCTGCCGCTGACGTTCACGCCGGAGATCGCGCGGCTCTCGGCGGACGAATTCGTCAAGGCGTTGCGCGACCTGCTTCGGATGCGCTTCCTGCTCATTGGGCCCGACTTCGCGCTGGGTCGGGGACGGCAGGGCGATGCGACGGCGCTGACGGAGATCGGCAAGGAGATCGGGTTCGAGGTTGAACGGGTGCCGCCGCTAGTCGAAGACGGCATCGCCGTCAGCTCAACGTCGATCCGCACGGCGCTCGATGCCGGCGATGTCGAAACCGTGAACCATTTGCTCGGGAGGCCATTCTCGTTGCACGGGCCTGTCGTTCGAGGCGTCGAGCGCGGCCACGTGCTGGGCTTTCCGACTGCGAACGTTGCCATCGATACCGGGTTGGCGCTGCCGCCGTTTGGTGTGTATGTGACGCAGGCTCGAGTTGAGGGTCAGGGATACCCCTCCGTCACTAACATCGGCCGCCGGCCGACGTTCGATAATGGTGAACGCACGGTCGAGGTGCATATAATGGACTTTGACGGCGACCTGTACGAGAAAGAAATGCGGGTCGACGTGCTCAAGCGTCTGCGCGGCGAGGTCCGCTTTGATAGCGTGGAGACGCTGAGCGAACAGATCCGCCGAGACGTGGTGGATGCCCGCCGCTACTTCGCGGGCAAACAGGTTTAACCTCACAGAGAAGACTGCTATGCTATCCGTCGATGAACAGGTAAGGCTCCTCATGCGCGGCGTCGTTTACGGCGATGAAGGGGTAGCGCACGCGATGGAGGGCGAGCTGCGGGAGCGGCTGAGCGAAGGACGGCCCCTGCGCGTCTACCTCGGCATCGACCCGACGGCGCCGGACCTGACGTTGGGCCACACCGTACCGATGCGGAAGCTGCGCCAGTTCCAGCAGCTCGGTCACGAAGCCGTCCTGCTCATCGGCGGCTTCACGGCGCTCGTCGGCGACCCCAGCGACAAGGACAGCGCGCGCCCGATGCTCACGCTCGAAGAGATCGAGGCGAACGGGCGCACCTACGCCGAGCAGGCGTTCAAGATACTCGACCGCGAGCGCACGGTCGTTCGCAACAACGCCGAGTGGCTAAGCAAGCTGACGTTCGAGGAGCTGATAAAGATCGCGTCCAACTTCACCGTCGGGCAGTTCCTGCAGCGCGACAACTTTGCCCTACGACGCGAGCGCGGTGACCCTATCTACATGCACGAGTTCTTCTACGCCTTCATGCAGGCCTACGACGCTGTCGCCCTCCAGACCGATGCACAGGTGGGCGCCACCGAGCAGATCTTCAACCTCATGGCCGGCCGCACCCTCCAGGGAGTCTATGGCCAGCGGCCGCAAATCGCCATCTGCATGCCGATTCTGGTCGGCATCGATGGCCGGCTGCGGATGTCGAAGAGCCAGGGGAACTACATCGCCCTCAACGACCCGCCGGAGGAGATGTACGGGAAGGTGATGTCGCTGCCGGACGACGTGATGATCGACTACTTCACGCTGGTGACGGACGTGCCGGAAGAGGAGATCGAGGAGATACGGCGCAAGCTGGCGGAGCGGTCGGTGAACCCGATGGACGTGAAGAAGCGCCTGGCGTGGGAGATCACCAGCGAAATCCACGGCCCGGAAGCGGCAGGGAAAGCGGAGGAGTCGTTCGAGCGCACGTTCCAGAGGAAAGACGCGAAGGTGAGCGCTGTGACCGCTACTGCCACTGCGGAAGTGCTAGCACCCGCTGTGACGGTGGAAAACAGACTGCCTTTGGAGCAGGTCAAGCGTTTGGGCCTCCTCAGGGCACTGCTGGTTGCAAAGCTCATCCCCAGCCGAAGTGAAGGGCGAAGGCTGCTTCGGCAGGGAGCTATTGATGTGGATGGTCAACCCATCGAGAGCTTTGATATTGTTCTTCACCCTGGAGCTGTCGTCCGCGTAGGAAAGCATCGGTTCCTGCGGATCGTTGACAGCGACAAGCGCGACTGAAGGTCGGTTGCGGGGCGATAGACGTGGACTTCGATTTCCAGGTTGATCTCAAGGAGATGGCGAACTCCCTCGACACCGCGGATGTCGTTGCCCTCTACTTCCCGCTCCTCCGCAAAACGCTCATCATCGACGCTCGCTCCAGCGCCGTAGACGCGCCGATGGTGAAGATCGTCGAAATGGTGGGCACGGCCGAAGAGCGTTTCCGCTCGCTACGCCGCCTGCGACCCCGCTTCCCGCGACCGGAAAGCCTGACGCTCATTCCCTGGCCGAAGTACGTTTCCAGCCTTGTCGGGCTGGGAATGTGGGACCATGTCGTCACCCGGTTCATCAACCTGGGCTTTCCGGACACTGTCCGCGACTGCGAGGCTTCGCTGGAGACGCTGACGAAACTGGAGAAGGAAGAGGTAGACCGCGCCCTAAAAGGCGAGAACTACAAGTCGATGTGGGAGGCCAAGCCGGGCGATTGGTCAGAGGGCGAGGGCGACGTGGAGGACGACACGGGCGTATAGCGACGGCGTGTGAGCGGCTGGATACGGCGAGCCGAGGCTGAAAGGCCCCGGCTTTGTGTTTGTTAGGGAGGAGAGGGCGGCTACGACGCCTTCGCGTCCTCTTTCGCCTTGTCGATGATCTTCTGGGCCAGGTGAGCCGGCACCTCTTCGTAGTGATCGAACTCCAGGGTGTAGTGGCCGCGGCCCTGAGTGATCGACCGCAGGTCCGTCGCGTAGCGCTGCACTTCCGCCAACGGCACCTGCGCCTCGATGACGCTGTAGCCGTCCTGCGGCGTTATCCCCAGCACCTTGGCGCGCTTGCTATTGAGGTCGCCCATGGCGTCGCCCGTGTTCGCCTCGGGGACGGTGACGCGCAAGTTCATGATCGGCTCGACGAGGATGGGCTTGCCCTGGTTCACTCCCTGCTTCAGAGCGGCTGAGCCGGCGATCTTGAACGCCATTTCCGATGAGTCGACCGGGTGCTCCTTGCCGTCGAACAGTGTGACCTTCACGTCGACCAGCGGGTAGCGGGCGATCACGCCCTCCTGCATCGCCTCCGACACGCCCTTCTCGACGGCCGGGATGTAGGTCTTGGGCACGACGCCGCCGACGATCTTATCCTCGAACTGAAAGCCGCTGCCACGAGGCAGGGGTTCGAGCTTGATGGCAACGCGGGCGTACTGACCGTGACCGCCGGTCTGCTTCTTGTGCGTGTACTCTGAGGTTGCGGGCGCGGTGATGGTCTCCTTGTATGGCACCTTCGGGGTAGTCAGCTCAAGGCCGACGCCGAACTTGCGCTGCACCTTCTCGACGGTCACCTCCAGGTGCGGCTCACCAAGGCCGGAGAGAATCGTCTCGTTGGTGTCGGCGTCACGATGGACGCGCAAGGTCGGGTCTTCCTCGACGATACGGGTGAGGGCGCTGCCCATCTTGTCGAGGTCGGCCTTCGTCCTGGGATGGACGGCGGCGCTGAAGGCGGGCGTCGGGAAGGTGATAGGCGGCAGGATGAGCGGCCGCTCCTTCGTCGCCAGAGTATCGCCGGTCGAGGTCTCCGCGAGCTTGGCCAGGGCGCCGATGTCACCGGCGGCCAGTTGCGCGACGGGCTCCTGCGTTTTCCCACGCAAGACGAAGAGCTGGCCGATGCGCTCGGCGGTCGCCTTGTTCGAGTTCCAGGCCGTCGAATCGCCCTTCAGGGTGCCGGAGTAGACGCGCAGGTAGGTCAGCTTGCCGACGTAGGGGTCGGCGGCGGTCTTGAAGACGAGAGCCGCCAGCGGGCCGGAGGCATCGGCTTTGACCTCCTCTTCCTGCTTGGTGGAAGCGTTCTTGGCCCTGGCGGGCGGGCGCTCCTTGGGCGAAGGGAAGTAGCTGGCGATGGTGTTGAGAAGCGGCGCGGTGCCGATATTCTTCGCGGCGGCGCCGGTGAGCACGGGGACGATGGCGCCGGATGCGATTCCCAACCCGCAGGCCGCGCGTTAGCTCTTCGTCGGAGAGCTCCGTGCCGTCGAGGTACTTCGTCAGGAGCTCGTCGTCGGTCTCGGCGACGGCTTCGACGAGCTGCTCGCGGTAGCGGGCGGCCTGGTCGGAGAGGGCGTCGGGAACGGCGCCTTCGGTCGCTTTGTCGCCGGAGTAGGCTTTGCCAGCAAGGATGTCGACGACGCCGGTGAAGGTGCTTTGGGCGCCGATAGGCACCTGGACGGCGACGCACTTCTTGCCGAAGCGCGACTGCACCTGGGAGAAGGCCTGGGCGAAGTCGGCGTTCTCACGGTCCATGCGGTCGATGAGGACGGCGCGCGGGAGGTCGGCCTCGTCGGCGAAGGCCCAGCAGTGCTCGGTGCCGACTTCGACGCCGGATGAGGCGTCGACGAGGACGAGGGCGGCGTCGGCGGCGCGAATGGCGGCCTTCATCTCGCCGACGAAGTCAGCGTAGCCAGGGGCGTCGATGACGTTCAGCTTCCGGTTCTGCCACTCGCAGGGCAGGAGGGAGAGGCTGATGCTGATGGTGCGCTTGGCCTCGTCGGGGTCGAAGTCGGAGGTTGTGGTGCCGTCTTCGACGGAGCCGAGGCGGTTGATGGCGCCGGAGGTGAAGAGCATGGCCTCGGCGAGGGTGGTCTTGCCGGTGCCGCCGTGGCCGATGAGGACAACGTTACGTACGTCCTCTGTCTTATAGTCTTTCATCGGGGGATACTCCTGTGCGCAGGCTTCAGGGGTATGTTAGCGGAATCGGAGGGGACTGGCAAGAAGAGGCGGGATGAGGCGCGCAGGGTGAGGAGAGGTTTGATTGTCTGGTTGAATTCAATGTTTTTTCGCGTCTCCTCCGGTCCTTCCACACGAAGAGACGGAGTACGAGGGGCGGCGAGAAGAGGACACGAAAAGGCACGGCAATATCCCTCGGCATCCGCACGATAGCAGAAGCGGTAGGGAAGTCTGAGGGCTTCGCGTCACCTCGTTAGTGTGTTGGCATTCGGCGGCGAAGGGCGAGGCCGAAGGCGGTCGCGACAAAGCCCAAAGTGCCGAGCAGGAGGGCGAGACTGGCCCACGCAACACTCCCGGAGGAGGCAGTGCCGGTGCCGACGCTCGGCAGGCCTGCGCCGCTGCCGCCGACCGGCGCGAACGTCAGATTGAGCTGCTGCGGATCAGACACGCCATCCCAAGCATGCTACACGCCCGTCTCGTTGGCGACGGCGAGATATTCCCTTGTGCATCGAGGAGCTTGAACGCAACTTGCGATCCCTCCGCTCCGCAACTGGCCTGTTGCGCATTTGAATACACGATAGCCCCATACCCATCGCCGGTGGGAGCTAGCAGCGCGTAGCCACACGCGGTATTCCCGATGTAAGGTATAACCGCTTCGGCGGTAGGCACCCTATTGGGCCCGAGTTTCCCGCCGAAGCGAGCGAAGGCAGCGTCCCGCAACTAGATTGAGGAACTGCGTGCCGCCGGCGTGCCATATGGCCGTTTGCGCAGCAGATTGATCAACGAGGAAATCGACGACGGCTCCCTCTTTACCGCACCCGGGTACGATCTCATCGGATACCACCTGTAGTGAGTACACGGGAACATTGCTGTCGGGGCCGAAACCCGCGACGAGGGCTCGCTGCAGACGAGTCCACCGATCTTCCCACGATGGGGCCAAGCGAAGTGTGGGCATTAAGCCAGGCTGTGCCCGTAAAGGTTGCCAGTTGTTGGGAAGTGGGGGTCGGTGGCGTTGTTGGGGTTGCGGCGGGCTGTTGCGTGAGAGTAGGCGTCGGTGTGGCTGCATGCGCGGCGGCAGCGATTGAGATTGAAGCTGCGACGGCGACTGCGAGGCACATAGCGTCCGGATCTCTCGCGTAGCCGTCATGTGACGACCTCCTTGTGGCTGTGTTTTCGCGCGGCGATGCTCAGTACTTCGTCGCCCGGCTGCTAAAGGCGAGGCCGGAGACGGTGACGGCCTCAGAGAACCCAGCAGGAGGGCGAGGCCGGTCAAGAGAGAGGCTTCGGGCGAGCCGTCGCCGGTGTTTGGCAAACTGGCGCCGCTGCCGCCGACCGGCGCAAAGGTCAGGTTGAGTTGCTGCGGTGCTGAAACGCCATCCCAAGCATGCCAGACTCCCGTCTGGTTAGCGACGGCAACAACGTTGCCTTGGGCGTCGAGAAGTTTGAAGGTGACCGAGTTGCCTCCGGTGCCACAGCTCGCTTGCTGGTCGGTGGAATACACCACCGCCCGTAATTGTCCGTGTGTTATTCAGCGACGCATATCCGCATTGAACGTTTCCTACATAGGGAACAATGACTTCCCCAGCGGGGAGTCTTGCGGAACCAGGCGCGCCCGTGAACAGGGCGAAGGAGGGACCAATTATGAGGTCGATATGCTCATCTTCTCCAGCGTGCCAGACGGCTGTTTGCGGGGCTTGTTGAGTGCCAACGAAGAAAGTGATGAGCGCCCCGTCGTGCCCGCAACCAGGCACTGCGTCTTCCGAAGGAACGGACAAGCTGTACACAGGAGCATTTGTGTCAGGAGGGGTTATGAAAGGCGCCTTTTCAAGCGCGCAAGTGGTACTTCCGATCTTGGCAGCAACGTCCTGTCTACAGGTGCGTTGCCACGCTGCTCCGAAGAAGCGGAGCAGGGGCGCAGCTAGAAGTGGGTGTGGCGTAGCTGCATTGAGGGCAGCGGCGTGGAGCGCAGCGTGGCGACGAGGCATACGTCTGCGTTGTCGCCGGCGGTGTGTGCGCGCGGCGTGCCGCGCGCGCGGGGCGGGCGCGAGGCCGAGAGCGAGCGGAGGGCAGGCTCGCCCAGGGAAGGCCTTCGGGTGAGCCGTCGCCGGTGTTTGGCAAACCGGCGCCGCTTCGGCGCTGGTACCGAAGGTCAGGTTGAGCGGCGGCGGCTCGTTGATGCCGTCCCAGGCGTGCCAGGTACCCGTCTCATTTGCGACTGCGAAGACGTTTCCTCGCGCGTCAAGAATCTTGAAGGTGACCTGGGCTCTTCCGTCCCGCAGCCAGGTTGCTGACTGGGGGAGAGAACGTCGGCCTCGTATCCAGCCGGACCCCAGTAGCCAAAACCGCATCGTGTCGCGCCGACAAAAGGCACCAGCTGTGAACCGGGAGACGGTTGTTTCGACAAAGAGCCGTCGAAGCGGGCGAAAGGATTGCCGGCGACGAAAAACATAAATTGCTGAGCGCCGCGTGCCAAGCAGCGGTCTCGACTGCCTGCTGGTCTCCTACGAAGAAGGTGACCTGGGCTCCTTCGGTCCCACAACCGGGCACCACCTCGGCAGACGGCACTCTCAGCGTAAAGAGCAGCCGATTTGCCCGTCCGTGGGGACGACGGGATTCGAGTCGGTCGCACAGACTGTGTCACCCACCCTGGCCGTCATCGTCTGTCCCTGGCAGAGTTGGGCGTTGAGCCAGCAACTGCCCCTAAAGGTTGAGTTGATCAGGTGAGGGATGTTTGGCGGGGTTTGACTGGGTGGAGTTGCGGCAGTTGCTGCGGTGATCGAGAGAACAAACGAAGCCATTCCGACAACGATTGCTGAAAGATGACCTAGTCTGGGCATCATAGCTCCTCCAGGGGATGCGATTGCTTCGTTTATAAGAACGCTTTATTCGTCGAAAAGTTAACGCTTAGCGGAAAAAGATGATGTGGAGAAGCTCTACTCCTGCGACTGGAACGAGCGCGTGGCAAGCGAGGGGCGCGCAGTGGCGAAGGAGGAGGCCGATGCGGTCGGTGCTGCGGTAGGAGTGGGCGTGGGCGTGGGCGTTGCGGCATTCGCAGACGTATGCGTAGACGCCAGCAAGAGTATGGGGGGAGCCATCAGTACTGCGGCAATTCGCATCCCGCCCTCCTTGGCCCTTAAGCTGACTTCCTTGACAGTCTCACCTGGCGCAGCTTCTCTAGGATCCACATGCGGGCGAGAGTCGTGGGACCGACGCCCAATTCGTGGGCCTCGCGTCGCAGTTCCTCCCACGTGTCTGAAGGTAAGCGGACGGGGATGACTTTGTCGAGCGGACGCTTCACCTCGACCTTCACGACCTCGTCGGTCTCGCGCCAGGCGTCGCCCTCCTCGACTCTAATCTCTGCTTTCACGTCACTCACGTTGGTCTCCTGTCTCACGTCGATAGAGCCGGCGTCCTGGCCAGTCATCTGTCGCGCGGTGACGATTCTCCAAACGCCTCCGCCTCGATCCGCCAGGACAACCAGCAGGTAGCGTCCGGCTTCCGTCCGACTGAATACCTTGTATAGACCCTCGCGGCCTCGACGCACATGGCGAAGAAGCGAATAGCAGGCCTCTTCCGCTTCATCAAACGTGACACCGTGCGCCGTCTCGATCTTGTCCAGAACCTGGTCGTCGATCTCAAGCGCTTCGATACGATGCACGTCTAGCGCCTCTGGCTCATAGTGTATACATATGTATACATCGTAAGGAGGATGCACCGACGAGATACCTGTTATGCTCTCGCCTTCTCGGCCTCGAGCTGGGCATAAACGGGGTTGCCCTTGCCTCGGTACCAGTGACGCATGTGCTGAGCAAGTGGTTCCGAGGACCAGGTCGCGGCAACGCACGTGACGCCCTGCTCCGCGAGGAGAGCGAGCAAGAAGTCGAGCTTGCTCTTGTTGGGGGCGAGCCGGTCAACGCGGTCAACGATCAGGATATCAAAGGCAGGGTCCGATAGCAGGGCGACAAGCCCCGGTCTATTGAGACCGTCGCTGGCCCAGCTCATGTCCTCGTGGATGCTCTGAAGCTGCCATTTGTGGGCCTCAGCGAAGGAGGAGATATGTGCCTCCTGAACGTGGGGCGGCGTCCGCTTCTTGCCCATCTCCTCGAAATCCTGCCTGACGTATCCGACGGCACGAGGCCTCCGCTGCCAGGCGCGTGGATCTGATAGCGTCCAGTTAGGATTCATGGGTGCCCCAGCGGAGGAACGTCCGCGTGGCGAGTATCACGGCCGCGCACGCCATGCGCGTACCTTCTCCAGTTTCCAGAAAGCAATGTTCAGGCCACGCTCCGCATCGGCGTACTGGACAAGAGGCTCCATGACAGCGCCATCTTACACCGTTCAGGCAGGTCCGCCAAAGCTCGGTGCTCCAGTAGTGGCGGAGGGGACGCGGAAGGCGGTCGCGACAAAGCCCAGGGAAGCCAGCAAAAGCGGAAGGCCGGCCCAGAGAGGCCCCCCGGTGGAAGTGCCGCCGGTGCCGGTGTTTGGCAAACCGGCGCCGCTGCTGCTACCGAAGGTCAGGTTTAGCTGCTGCGGCCCAGACACGCCATCCACGCATGCATGTACCTGTCTCGTTCGCGACCGCAACGACGTTCCCCTGAGCATCGAGAAACTTGAACGTGATGGGCGCGCCTTCGACGCCACAGCCTGCTTTCTGTTGCGCAGAGTAAGCGATGTCAGTGTAGCCGACGAGCTGACCAATGCAGGGCGGCGGGAGTGCTTCATTAAACTCCTCGGTGCCACACGATGCTCCGTTTATGAGGGAACGACCGCCTCGGGCTCATGCAGGTCACAGGTGTGCTGCCTGAGAACAGGGAGAAGGCAACGCCCACGATAAGGTTCAGTTGTGTATCCGTGCCCGCATGCCATATCGCTGTCTGCGCAGCCTGCCGACCGTCGATCAAGAACGTGATCAGGGCTCCGCTGCCGCAGCCTGGCGTGATGCTGGTGGAGACAACATCGACTTGATACTTCAGCGGCGCATCTGCAATTGGGATGGGACCTCCTGTGCCGCAAACGACGCTGCCAATCTTGGCGACGATGGTTCCCCTTGATAGCTGGCTGTCGCCCCATGATTCGCCGTGGAACCGCGCGACCTGTTGGAGCGAAGGGGTCGCTGTCAATCCGGGTGTCGCGGTGGGTGTAGGCGTCGCGGCTCTGGTGATGTTGGTGACAGCTGCAAACAGTCCGACGGAGAGGGCCACGAGCACAAACGGAGACGGCTTTTTCATCGCGCTCCTCCAGATCAGAAGATGCCTTCACTAGAAAGAACGTTATAGTCCAACCGACTCTTAGCGGAAAAAGACGATGCGGGGAAGCTCTATTCCTGCGACTCGAAGGAGCGCATGGCCAGCGACAGAACGACGGCGGCGAAGACGGCGAGGATGGCGACGTCGGCCCAGGTTCCAAGATGGTAGCTGCCGATCTTTATGCCCGGCGCCAGCACGGAGCCGAGCAGGGCGCGTCGCATGGGGTCGACGCCGTAGGCTACGGGGTCGACGCGCGTCAGCACGGCCATCCAGCCCGGCAGGCCGCGCAGGGGGAAGAAGGCGCCGCTCAGGAAGAACATGGGCATCACGAAGAAGTTGATGATCATCTGGAAGGACTCCATCGTCTGGAGCCGTGACGCGATGAGGATGCCCATCGACGAGATCGCGAAGGCGGTCAGGAACATGAGGGCGAGCAGCTCCAGGGTGTTGAAGGGGTTGAGGCCGACGCCGAGGATAGGCGCCAGGACCAGCAAGATAGCGCCCTGGAGCATCGCTATGGTGCTGCCGCCGAGGGCCTTCCCCAGGACGACGGAGGCGCGGCTGACGGGCGCGACGAGCAGCTCGCGCAGGAAGCCGAACTCGCGATCCCAGACGATGGAGATGGCGCTGAAAATCGAGGTGAAGAGCACCGCCATCGCGATGATGCCGGGATAGAGGAAGCGGATATAAGAGACGTTCCCGAGTTGCTGCGTGACGCCCGCGCCCAGCGAGGCGCCAAGGCCGGCGCCGAAGACGATGAGGAAAAGAAGGGGTTGTCCCATTGAGGCGATAATGCGGGCGCGGTCGCGGGAATAGCGGAGGACGTCGCGGTACCAGATGATGTAGACGCCGCGCAGGTTGGCCTGGAGGCCGCGGCCGGGAGTCACGTCCATAGTTGGAGCCAGGGTTGCCATTAGCGCCTTCCTCCTCCGCCCCACATGCGACCGCGCATGCGCAGCATCGCCAGGGGGTCGGCCTCATCCTCACGGATAACGTGGCCGGTGAGCTTCAAGAAAACGTCGTCGAGGGTCGGCCGGTGCAGGTCTACCGATTCGACGGGAACTGCGAGGTCGCAGACGACGCGCGGAATGAACTCAGCGCCGTTGGGCACTTCGAGCCGGAGGCGGCCGTCCTGGCTCTGCACCTCCAGGCCGAACTTCTCGCGGATCTCGACGACGGCCTTGTCGTTGTCCGGCGTTCGCAGCGTGACGATGTCGGCACCGACCATCCGCTTCAGCGCGTCCGGCGTGTCCAGCGCCTGGAGGTGGCCGTAGTCGATGACGCCGATGCGCTGGCAGTGCTCTGCCTCTTCCATGTAATGGGTGGTCATGAAGATGGTTATGTGGTGGGTGCGCTGGAGCTTCAGGATGTAGTTCCAGATGTGCTCGCGCGTCTGCGGGTCGAGGCCGATGGTCGGCTCGTCGAGGAAGAGGACGCGCGGGTGATGGAGCAGGCCGCGGGCGATCTCCAGCCGCCGCTTCATGCCGCCGGAGTAGGTCTTGACGACCGCCTTCCGCCGGTCCCATAGCTCGACGACGTGTAGAACCTCTTCGATGCGCTTCTCGCGGAGGTGGCCGGGCACGTTGTAGACGTAGGCGTGGAAGCGAAGGTTCTCGATAGCGGTGAGCTGGTCATCGAGGCTGGGGTCCTGGAAGACGAGGCCTATGGATTGACGGACCTCGTTCCGATGCGTCTCGACATCGTAGCCGGCCACCTTCGCATGACCGGACGTTGGGCTCAGCAGGGTGCAGAGAATGTTGATGGTCGTCGTCTTCCCGGCGCCGTTTGGGCCCAGGAAGCCGAAGACCTCACCCTCTTCTATCTCAAAGCTGACGCCGTCGACGGCGGCCAGGGAACCGAAGTTCTTGTGGAGGTCTGAGACTTCGACTGAAAGCATTGAATCTATTATAACCGGTTACTCGCTTTTGTCCTTCTCTTTTTCCTCCTCCGGCTTTTGTTCGCGGAGTATTTCTTCGATTTCCTTGCGGGCGCGGCCGAGAACGTCGCGGACCTGGCGGATGGTCTCGGGGCTCATGTAGCGCCTGCCGCGTCCGGCGATCGAGTGGACGAAGTCGCGCATGTCGTGGTGCAGTTCGCGGAACTGGGTTTTCAGTTGCGGGTCCCACCAGGAGCCGGCGCGCTTGCGGATACCTTCGACGGTCTCTTTCTGCTGGTCGAGGAAGGTTCGCCCCTCATCGGTGATAGAGTAGACGCGACGGCCGTCCTGCTGCGCCGAAGTGGCGTAGCCCATGTCCTCCAGCATCTGGAGTGTGGGGTAGACGGCGCCGGCGCTGGGGGTATACATGCCGCCGAAGCGCTCCTCCAGGGCGCGGATGACCTCGTAGCCGTGGGCCGGCCGCTCGCTGAGGAGCTGCAGGATGACGTACTTGAGGTCGCCTCTTTCAAAGACGCGTTCGTGGAAGCGTTCGGGATCAAACCAGGGTCTTCGCATTTCTTATTTCCTCCTTTAGTATCGCGATATATCTCGCTACATCTAATACTATCGACATGCTCGCTGGTTTGTCAAGACCCCTTGACATTCCGCCTTTCAGGGGGGATGAATGGGACAACGACCTCGGCCCGTGAAGAGGAGAAGTGAGATGATTGAGAACCGGCTGCGTCAGCTCTGGAAGGAAGACAAGCCCGCCCTTGGTTGCTGGCTTTCGATCCCGGACCCGTTCTGCGCCGAGATGATCGCGCGGATGGGCTTCGACTGGCTGTGCATCGACATGCAGCACGGTCTGATCGACTATCAGCGGGCTCTGTCGATGCTCCAAGCCATCTCGACGACTGCCGCGGCGCCGGTTGTGCGCGTGCCATGGAACGATCCCGGCGTGATCATGAAGATGCTCGACGCCGGCGCTTGCTCCGTCATCGTCCCCATGATCGAGACGGTGGCGGATGCCGAGAAGGCGGCAGCGGCCTGCCGTTATCCGCCGGCAGGGATGCGAAGCTTTGGGCCGACACGGGCTGTCGTATCTGCGGGCGCCGACTACGTGACGAAGGCGGGGGAGTACGTCTGCTGCATACCGATGATCGAGACCGCGCCGGCCCTGGACAACCTGGACGATATCCTTTCGGTTCCGGGTGTCGACGCTGTTTACATCGGGCCGATGGACCTGAGTCTGGCCCTGGGCCTGCCGCCGCGGCCGGACAGCGACGAGCCGGTCTACGCAGAGGCGCGAAAGAAGGTTGTGGAAGCGTGCAAACGGCACAACATTGTTGCGGGCGTCCACTCGTCGGCGGCGACGGTGGCGGACCGCGTGGCTGAGGGCTTCCGTCTCGTGCTGGCGGCGTCCGACGTGTCCGCTTTGGGGCGAGGCATCGTCATGGATTTGACTTCGGCGCGGCAAAGCCTGGAGAGGGGCTAGCGTTTTGCCCCTGCTATACTGGGATACTAATCTGAGGGAGCGACAGGGCGGATAGGACGACATGCGGACGATACTCGTTGTCGGCGAGGGGGAGTGCGCGCAGGAGATAGCGCGAGAGGCCGTCGCGGGCGGCTATCAAGTCGAGGCGAAGGCTTCGTTGGATGCGAGCGATGCGGTCGACGCGCAGGTCGCGGCGTTGATTGTGTGCGCCGGATCCTCGACCGAAATGGGCGGTCTTTCACTCCTGAGGGAGAGCGCTGCCGAGAAGCCGCCGGTGCTCGCCGTCCTGTCCGAAGAAGCGCTGGATGGCAAGATCGACTTTCCTGCGGACGACCTCGCCTTCTATCCGCTTCGGCCGCGCGAGTTGGAGGCGCGGCTTCGACGCCTGCTTAAGGAGCCTGGCCCTGCTGAGTCGGACGAAGTCCTGCGGCAGGGAGCGCTGGCTATCGACACAGCTGGTTACCGCGTATATGTCGATGGCGTGCAGGTGGAGCTGACGTTCAAGGAGTACGAGCTGTTGCGCTTCCTGGCGACGCACCCGGACCGCGTCTATTCCCGTGAGGCGCTGCTCGACAAGGTCTGGGGCTACGACTACTTCGGCGGCGCGCGGACGGTTGACGTCCACATCCGCCGTATTCGCAGCAAGGTTGAACGAGCCGGCTTCACCTTCATCGAAACCGTGCGAAGCGTCGGCTACCGCTTTCACGCCTCACCCTGATCCCCCGATTGCACCGGTCTACGCGAACTTAATTCCGCCGTAACATCCCCGCAATGCCTGTCTCCTAGACTCAAGGCAAAGAGTTAAGGAGAACGGTAATGCCCGCGACCCCCATCAACGCCGGCGACACAGCCTGGGTCTTAGTGGCGGCGGCCCTGGTCATGCTCATGACGCCTGGCCTGGCCTTCTTCTACGGTGGCCTGGTGCGCGAGAAGAACGTCCTGGGCACGATCATGCACAGTTTTGTGGTGATCGCCATAGTCAGCCTGCTATGGGTGGTGGTCGGCTACAGCCTCGCCTTCGGGCCGGACCACTGGGGGCTGATCGGCGGGCTCGACTGGGCGTTCCTCCGGCACGTCGGACAGACGCCGAACCCCGCTTACTCGTCGACCGTCCCGCACCAGGCGTTCATGGCCTTCCAGATGATGTTCGCGATTATCACGCCGGCGCTTATCACGGGCGCTCTCGCGGAGAGGGCCCGCTTCAGCTCATTCGTCATCTTCATGGCCGCCTGGTCGCTTTTGGTGTACGCACCGATAGCGCATTGGGTATGGGCGCCGGGCGGTTGGCTTCGCAATCTGGGCGCGCTGGACTTCGCCGGCGGGACCGTGGTGCATGTGAATGCGGGAATCGCCGCCCTTGTCGCCGCAATCATGTACGGACGGCGGCTGGAGTACGGCAAAGAAGCGATCGAGCCGCATGACATCTCGATGATGATGCTCGGGGTTGGGCTTCTCTGGTTCGGCTGGTTTGGCTTCAACGCGGGCAGCGCCCTCGCGGCGAACGGGGTGGCTGTCAATGCTCTGGTTGTCACGCACGTCGCCGCAGCCGCGGGCGCCCTCACCTGGCTGCTCATAAGCTGGTGGCAGACGGGAAAGGCGAGCGTGGTGGGCGTGGGGGCGGGCGCCGTGGCCGGGCTGGTGGCGATTACGCCGGCTTCCGGCTTCGTGGACGCGGGCCCGGCGATAGTCATCGGGATCGGCGCAGGCACATTCTGTTACTTCGCCGTCCAGTTGCGTCACCGCCTGCACCTTGACGACGCCCTTGACGTGGTCGGTGTGCACGGCGTCGGCGGCGCCTGGGGCGCGCTGGCGACCGGCATCTTCGCGACCGTCGCGGTGAACTCGGCAGGCGCTAACGGCCTCATTCACGGCAATCCCGGACAGTTGGGTGCGCAAGCGGCAGCAGTTGGCGCGACGATCGCCTATTCGCTTGTTGCGACGTTCTTGATCCTGCGCGTGCTGGACGTCGTCATAGGACTCCGGGTCTCGGAAGAGGAGGAGAAGATCGGGCTGGACGTCTCGCAGCACGGCGAACGGGCGTATGCCTTGCCAAGCCTCAGCGTTCTTAGGGTCGCTGAACTGACCGTGCCGAGTCCGGACAGGCACAAGGAAACGACGCCGGTTGGGGCACAGGAGAGGCCTGAAAGCGGGCGTTTGCCGAGTAAATGAGGCAGATGTATGCCTAGGCCTAACGGCGGCTTCCATGCCGTCGAGATGGTTAAGCATTCCGCAGCGGCATGTGCCGCGGCGGCAGGAGGGGTGTGATTTCTGCCTTCGTAACCGTGGGTTCATCGGCCCGTAACATGGCTGTAACGTGGCCCTTCTACACTCGGAGCACCGGTACGCTTGGGAGTAGGAGGAAGGGTCGTGCCAACAGGGGCTATCAACGCTGGCGACACAGCCTGGGTCTTAGTGGCGGCGGCCCTGGTCATGCTCATGACGCCCGGCCTGGCCTTCTTCTACGGTGGCCTGGTGCGCGAGAAGAACGTCCTGGGCACGATCATGCACAGCTTTGTGGTGATCGCCATAGTCAGCCTGCTATGGGTGGTGGTCGGCTACAGCCTGGCCTTCGGGCCGGACCACTGGGGGCTGATCGGCGGGCTCGACTGGGGGTTCCTCCGGCATGTCGGGCAAGCGCCGAACCCCGACTATGGTCCGACGATACCGCACCAAGCGTTCATGGTCTTCCAGATGATGTTCGCCGTGATCACCCCTGCTCTCATCACCGGCGCCTTTGCCGAGAGGGCGAAATTCGGCACCTTCCTTGTCTTCATGGCTGCCTGGTCGCTCTTGGTCTACGCGCCCATCGCCCACTGGGTCTGGGCAAGCGGCGGCTGGCTGAAGGAAATGGGCGCGCTGGACTTTGCCGGCGGAACGGTGGTGCACGTGAATGCAGGGATCGCTGCCCTCGTTGCGGCCATCATGTACGGACGGCGCCTGGAGTACGGCAAAGAAGCGTTGGAGCCGCATGACATTTCGATGATGATGCTCGGGGTTGGACTATTGTGGTTCGGCTGGTTTGGCTTCAATGCCGGCAGTGCCCTCGCGGCGAACGGGCTGGCCGTCAACGCTTTCGTCGTCACTCACGTCTCTGCCGTGTCGGCCGCACTAGCCTGGCTTGGCCTCAGTTGGTGGCAGACCGGCAAGGCCAGCGTCCTGGGCGTGGGCGCCGGCGCCGTCGCAGGTCTCGCCGCGATTACGCCCGCGTCCGGCTTCGTCGATGTCGCCCCCGCTATCGTCATCGGAATCGGTGCGGGCACATTTTGCTACCTCGCCGTGCAGTTGCGGCACCGCCTCCATCTCGACGACACTCTCGACGTCGTGGGCGTGCACGGTCTCGGCGGCGCCTGGGGCACGATAGCCGCCGGACTCTTCGCTACCGTCGCTGTGAACGCGGCGGGCGCAAATGGGCTGGTCCACGGAAACGCGGGACAACTGGGCATACAGGCGCTCGCAGTCGGCGTGACCCTGGGCTACTCGCTGGTCGCGACCTTTGTGATCTTGCGCGTCCTGGACCTTGTCTTTGGACTCAGGGTCTCCGAGGAGGAGGAGAAGATCGGGCTGGACATGTCGCAGCACGGCGAACGCGCCTACGGCTTCGGCTCACTCAGCGTGCTCCAAGTCTCGCAGTTGACGGTGCCGGGGATGGACAGCGCAGCGGCGAAGTCGAAGCCGACGGCCCCAACTGGCAAAAGTCCGTTGCATCCAGAAATCACGTTACCGGGCACGGAACGCCGCGAAAAGACATGATCGATCCAAAGTCTGGACAAGGACGGGAAGGGGGTCTATAGCGACAACAAGACGGGAGCGAAGTCAGCCATAAGCAGGAAACCAGCACTGATTTCGGCAACAGGATCGCCTCCTGGGGCGGCCTTTACTGAGGCGGCCGCAGGCGTTAATTTGTTGGCGTGACCCTCCGTTCTTCCGAAGGGTCGCAAGATTGAGAATAGGAGTAGTGATGAACGAAGGCAAAGACAAGCAATACGTGCTCCGGACCTGCAAAGACCAGGGCGTAAGATTCGTGCGCCTGTGGTTCACTGACATCCTGGGGTCGCTGAAGAGCTTCGCCATCATGATCGACGAACTCGAAGGCGCGCTCAACGAAGGCATGGGCTTTGACGGGTCATCCATCGAAGGGTTCGCCCGTATCGACGAGAGCGACATGGTGGCGATGCCCGATCCCTCGACCTTCACCATCATCCCCTGGCGACCGAGAGAACAAGGGACGGCGCGGATGTTCTGCGATATCTATCGCCCGGACGGCACCCCTTTCGAGGGCGACCCGCGTTTCGTCCTGAGGCGAAACATCAAGCGCGCGGCTGACCTTGGCTTTACGTTCTACGTCGGCCCCGAGCTTGAGTATTTCTACTTCCGCAGCGTCGACGCTCCCGAGCCGCTGGACCAGGGCGGTTATTTCGACCTGACACCACTGGACGTGGCGACGGACCTCCGGCGCGACACTATTCTCATCCTCGAAGAGATGGGCATCGGGGTCGAGTACTCGCACCATGAGGTGGCGCCCAGCCAGCACGAGATTGATCTCCGCTACACCGACGCGCTGTCGATGGCGGACGCGGCGATGACCTACCGCCTCGTCGTCAAGGAGGTTGCGCTGGCCCACGGCGTCTATGCCACCTTCATGCCGAAGCCCATCGGCGGACAGAACGGGTCCGGCATGCACGTGCACCAGTCGCTATTCAAGGGCGACCGGAACGCCTTCTTCGACGCCAACGATCCCTATTACCTGTCGCCGCTGGGAAAGTCTTACACGGCGGGGCTGCTGAAGCACTCGCGGGAGATCACGCTGGTAACGAACCAGTGGGTAAACTCGTACAAGCGGCTTGTGCCCGGCTACGAGGCTCCCTGCTACATCACCTGGGCCCGACGGAACCGCGCCGACATGATCCGCATCCCGGAATACAAGCCGGGCAAAGAGGCGGCTACGCGCATTGAGTACCGTTCGCCTGACCCGGCCTGCAACCCCTACCTGGCGTTTTCAGCCATGCTGGCCGCGGGCCTGGAGGGCATCGAGAAAGAATATCCCCTAGGGGAGCCGACGGAGGAGAACGTCTTCGAGATGTCGGCGGCGGAGCGAACGAAGCGCGGCATCAAGGTCCTGCCGGGCAGCCTGATCGAGGCGATTGAGGTGGCGGAGACAAGCGACCTCCTGCGACGGGCCCTCGGTGACCACGTGTTCGACATGCTCATCGCCAACAAGAGGATCGAGTGGGACCAGTACCGGACGCAGATCACGGACTACGAGTTGCGGCGCTACCTGCCGATTCTATAGTTCGAAGTCAGCAACCAGAGGAGGCCGGCGATGGAAGTTGCCGGCCTCTTTGTATGCGAAGGTTGGCTTCGGGCGGCCGCCGAAGGCGGCCGCGGGTGCGGCGCACAAAGTGCGCCGCACAAGACGCCGAGCCCTTCGGGCTCGGCAACCTTGTTCTGGGGGACACTTTCGTTTGCTTGCATCCCGACGATCCTGGGGCGGGACGTGGGACAAATGTCGCTTGCTTGCCGGCGCGGCAGCAGCGCGGCTATGTGTTCCGCGTGGCCGCGAAGAGTTAGCGCTGCGTCAGAGGGACCGGGGTCGCGGGCGACGTTTGGTGGACCTGCGTAGTCGAGGTCTGGAAGACAGCGTGGACGGCGTTGTCAGTCGCCGAGAACAGCGGCCGCGGATACAGCCCCACTACGAACACGCCGACGACCAGCGCGAGGATAACGCTATTGACGACGACGGGGACGCGCAGGCGCACCTTTTCGTCTGGCTCGCCGACGTACATCTGCTTGATGATCAGCAGGTAGTAGTAGAGGGATATCAGGCTGTTGATAACAGCCAGGGCGGCCAGCCAGAGCAGGCCTTCTTTGGCGACGGCCTGAAACAGCAGGAACTTCGTCGCAAAGCCGGCGAACAGCGGCATCCCAGCCAGCGAGAAGAGCGCGGCAGTGAGCGAGAGCGCCAAGAAGGGGGCGCGTTCTGCGAGACCTCGGTAGTCGGCTATCTCGTCCTTTCCGCTGGCGTTGTAGAAGGCAATGATGACGACGAATGCCGCCAGGTTGGTGATGACATAGCCGGTCAGGTGGAGGACGAGTGTGCTCGCCGCTGACTCCGACAGCGCGGCGATGCCCATGAGCATGAATCCGGCCTGTCCGATGCTGGAGTAGGCAAGCAAGCGCTTAATGTTGTGCTGCTGGATCGCGACGAGGTTGCCGAGAGTCATGCTCGCCGCCGCCAGGGCCGCAATCATCCATCGCCAGTCGGAAAGCACCGGCAGGAAGGCCTCCGTGAAAAGACGGAGCAGCAGGGCCACGCCAGCCGCTTTCGATGCAGCGGAGAGATAGGCTGTTATTGGCAAGGGAGCGCCTTCATAGGCGTCGGGTGCCCACATGTGGAAGGGCACGGCCGATACTTTGAAGCCGATGCCGGCGATCACCAGCACCAGCCCCATCAGCATCGCGATGCCGAAGCTGCTGACGCCGCCGCTAAGCGAGGCGTTAATGTCGGCGTAGGACGTAGAGCCGGTAACGCCGTAGATAAGGCTGAGGCCGTACAGGAACAGCGCCGACGAGAAGGCGCCGAGCACCATGTACTTCAGGCCACCCTCATTCGACTTGGCGTCCATCTTCGCGAAAGAAACGAGGATGTAGAGGCTGAAGCTCAGGAGCTCCAACGAGATATAGGCGGCTATCAGGTCGCGGGCGGCGGCCATGTAGATAGCGCCGATGGTCGACAGGATCAGCAGGCCATAGTACTCGCCGGCGTGGCGCAGATGCTCGCGCACGAAGTGGGCTGAGGCCAGGCAGATGACGGCGGTGATCGAGATGAATAAGACGCGGAAGAACACCGTGTAGTTGTCGATCTCCACCATGCCGGCGAAGCTAAGCGGCCCCTTATTGATATAGAACAGCGACACAACGAGGATGCCCGCCAGTCCGCCTGCTGAGACGTACGGCAGATAGGTGCGGGAGCGTCGCGTGTCGTACAGGCCGAGGGCGATGACGATCCCGGCCAGGGCGGCCAGCAGGTACTCCGGAATCAGCAGCGAGTAGTCTACGTTCACTTGAGCGCCCCGAAGGTAAGAACCGTATGCGAGATCCGGTCAACGAAGGGAGCCGGCCAGGAGCCCATGAACAACAGGAAGAAGATGAGCACGGCGCCTGCCGCCTGCTCAAAGCGCGTCATCTCGACGAGGTGAGACCAGCGTTCGTTGAACGGCCCGAAGAAGGCCATCGCGAGCATGCGCAGGATATAGGCCGCCGTTAGTGCCGCGCCGAAAATGGCCATGGCACCGAAGAACGGATAGGTCTGGAACGTTCCGACGAAGATGTGGAACTCGGCGACGAAGCCTGACAGGCCGGGCAGACCCAGCGAAGCCAATCCGGCGACGGCGAAGAAGGCGGTGAAACGAGGCATCTTGTTCGCCAGGCCGCCGAAGAGCGACATGTCGCGGACGTGCGCCTGGTCGTAGATGGCGCCCACCATAGCGAACATGAGGGCCGTCATAATGCCATGAGAGAACATCTGGAGCACGGCGCCGTTGATCCCGATCGGGTTCAGGGTCGCCAGGCCCATCAGCACGTAGCCCATGTGGCTGACGCTGGAGTAACCCACCATGTACTTGAAGTCCTTCTGGGCCATTGCTGAGACGGCGCCGTAGATCACGTTCGTCGTCGCGAGGACCATTACGCCGGGCATCCAGAACTGCGCCCCCTGCGGCAGTAGCTGGATGCCGAGCCGGATGATACCGAAGGCGCCTAGCTTCATCAGGACGCCGGCGTGGAGCATGCTCACGGCCGTCGGCGCTGCCACATGGCCATCGGGCGACCAGGTGTGGAAGGGCCAGAGGCCGGCAAGCACGCCGCAACCGATGAGGAAGACCGGGAAAACGGCCTTCTGGAAGCCTTCGGAGAACTGGACGTTATAGAGCGCCGGCAGGTCGAAGGTGCCGATGTTCGCCTTCACGAAGACGGCGAAGATGCCTATGAAGATGAGCACGCTGGCGGCGACCAGGTAGAGAGTCAGCTTCATCGCGCCGTATTCCTTCGTCCGGACGAAGGTCGGGAAACGGCTGCTGGAGCCCCAGACGGCGATGAGCAGGAACATGGGAAGCACGGCGAGCTCGTAGAAGAAGAAAAAGAAGAAGAGGTCGAGCGAGATGAAGGTGCCGAAAACGCCGGCGACCAGCGCGAAGAACAAGACGAAGAAGTCCTTTGTTCGGTTGGTGATCTTCCAGGAGATGAGTACGCCGGTGAAGGCAACGACGCCGTTCAGCAGCACCATCGGCGCAGAGATGCCGTCGACGCCCAGGTGAAGCGTTATGCCGTTCGCACCCAGGAAGGCAACGTTCTCCAGCCAGGGCCAGCGACCTTCGAACTGGATGACGGCGTCGCTATCGCCGAACTGGTAAGCGAAGAAGACATAGAGGGCTATCCCGAGCATAGCCGCCGCCGACGTCACGGCGATGTAGCGGACGACGTTGGCGTGCCGCGAAGGTACCGCCAGCAGGACCAGCGAGGTCGCCAGCGGCAGGACTATCAGCGGCAGGAGCAGGTAGTTGTGCGGCACTCTGCCTTCCTCCCTACGTGCCCACGACGAAAGCTATGATGGCCAGAACGACGACGCCGGCGGTCATCGCCAAGGCGTAGTTCGGCATGACGCCGGTCTCATGGAACTTCAGCAGGAATCCGCTGAAGCGCGTCGCGTCGGCCGAGCCGTTCACGCCGGTGTCGTTCACGATTACGCGGTCATACCAGGCGACGATGCGCGCAACCACGAGCACAACGCGGTCGATGACCCACTGGTAGGCGTCGTCTACGTAGAACTTGTTGCGCAGAAGCGTGTAGACCTGCGGCAACGCCTGTCCGACGGCCTTTGCCCTTTCGGCCGTGCCGCTCCAGAAGTAGAAGCCGCCGGCAATGCCTATCAGGACGAGGGCAATCGACGACGCGGTCACGCCGACGTTCACCGTGAATGCCTCGGGCTCGTTGGTGAACAGGAACTGGCCGAAGCCGCCTGGAAAGCCCATCAGCTTTCCTACGCCGGTGAAGACGACGAACCCAGCGAACACTGTCAGAATGCCCAGCAGGACCAGCGGCCACTTCATGAAAGGATCCGGCTCGTGGGCGTGCTCGTAGACGTGCTCATTGCGCGGCTTGCCGGTGAAGACCAGCAAGACGAGTCTTGTCATGTAGAGCGCGGTTATCAGCACGCTGGCCAGCACGGCGAGGTAGATGAAGATGTTATGGTGCTGGAAGGTCGCGAGCAGGAGCTCGTCTTTGTTCCAGAAGCCCGCGAGCGGGAAGAGACCGGCCATAGACATGGCGCCCAGCGTGAAGACGGTCGCGGTTAAGGGCATCTTCTTCGCCAGGCCGCCCATCTGCGTCACCTCGAGTTCGTCCGTTGCGTGGTAGACGGAGCCGGACGAGAGGAAGAGGAGCGCCTTGAAGAAGGCGTGGGTGAATACGTAGAGCAGCGCGACGGTCACGGAGCCGGCACCGAGGGCTATGAACATGAGGCCGAGGCTATTGAGCGTCGAGTAGGCGACGACGCGCTTGATGTCTGTCATCACCAACCCCATTGTCGCGGACATCAGGGTCGTGATCAGACCGACCGCGGTCACGGCGATCAGCGTTCCATTGACCTCCTGGAACAGCGGCATGGCCCGGGCGACGAGGTAGACGCCGGCGACAACCATCGTTGCGGCGTGGATGAGGGCGCTGACGGGCGTTGGGCCTTCCATGGCGTCCGGAAGCCAGACGTGGAAGGGGAACTGGGCCGACTTGCCCATCGCACCGAGCAGGATGAGCAGCACCGCGGCCGTCAAATAGGCATGGTCAATCTGGCCGGCGCGGGCGGCGTTGAAGATCGTCTGCATGTCGAAGGTGCCGACGGAACGGTAGAGCAGAATGACGCCGATCAGGAGTCCCACATCGCCGAGACGCGTTGTGACGAATGCCTTCTTCGCCGCCTCGGCCGCCGAGCGCCGCTCGTGGTAGTGACCGATGAGCAGGAACGAGCAGAGACCGACCCCTTCCCAGGCGAAGTAGAGGAGCAGGAAGTTGTCGGCGAGGACGAGCGTGAGCATCGCGGCGGCAAACATCGACTGAACGGCGAAGTACCAGCCGTAGCGCTTGTCGCCCTTCATGTAGCCGAGCGAGTAGACTTGCACCATGAGGCTGATGAAGCTGACGACGGCCAGCATCACGGCGGCCAGCTGGTCGACCTCGAAGCCGAGACGCAACTGGAAGCTGCCGATGTGGAGCCACTGGCGGCCGGAGTGGACGGGCGTAAAGTCGCCGCCGCGCGCCAGAGCTGTCGTCAGGTCGTGGAGGACGAAGAAAAAGAGCACAAACGAGGCGGTGATGGCGAGCACGGAGAGCCAGTCGCCCTTGCGCGGCAGGTATTTGCCGAAGAGTATGAGAATTGCCGCGGCGGCTGCCGGCACGGCAGGAATCAGCCAGGCCTGCTCCATGCCCATCTAGTGTGCCCCTCGATGCTGGATCATCGTTACCACTTGAGCTGATGCACCTCATCGACGTTTGCAGTCTTGCGGTTGCGGAAGATGCGCAGGACTATCGCCAGCGCCAGTCCGACCTCCGCGGCGGCGACGGTGATGATGAAGATAGCGAAGATTATGCCCGTGAACAGGGTCGCCGACGTGTACGTGGCGAAGGCGACCATGTTGATACTGGCGGCGTTAAGCATCAATTCCACCGACATCAGGATCAACACGGCGTGTCTTCGGACGAGGACTCCGTAGACGCCCAGGGAGAACAGGATGGCGCTGAGGACGAGGAAGGCTTCGAGGCGGATCATTCCTCTTCCTCCTCTTCCGAGCGCGCCAGGACTATTGCGCCGATAAGGGCGACCAGCAGGACGAGCGAGGCGACCTCGAACGGGAGCGCGAAGTCGCGGAAGAGCCGGTCACCGATGGCGTTGATGCTCACGACCGCGGGCTCGCTGGCCCGTCGCGGCCAGGTAGTCAGGAAGACCATGCTTATGAGGACGCCCATGAGACTCATTCCGGCGAGGGCAGCCAGGGGCTTCTGAGAGCCGTCGAGGCCAGCTGAAAGTTCGCGGGCGCGGGTCAGCATGAGTGCGAACAGCAGCAACACGGCGACGCCGCCGGCGTACAGGAGCACCTGCACCAGGGCCAGGAATTCGCTCGCCAGCAGGATGTATAGCGCGGCGACGGCCAGCAAGGTGAAGATGAGCGAGATGGCGGCGTAAGCGACGCGTCCGCTCATGACGACGCCGAGGGCGCCCATCACTGTCGCGGCGGCGATGAAATAGAAGATGGCTTCGGTTACGGTCATGGCGCCACCCAGGGCGTGAACTCGCCCGCCTTCGATTTCACCAGCAACTGGTCGAGGTCCATCACGAGGTCGGCGCGGTCGTAGCGCGACATCTCATGGCCGTCCCAGTCGTTATTCATGGCGATGGCGCTGAAGTTACACGTCTCGACGCAGATGCGGCAGCGGATGCAGCGCCCGTAGTCGAGCAGGAACTGGTCGACGATCTTGCGTCGCTTGCTCTTCCCCTCGGCGGCAAGCGGGTTGTCCTTCATGATGACCGAAATGCATTCCGTTGGGCAGGCGCGCTCGCAAGCGTGGCAGCCGGTGCAAAACGGCTCGCCGGTGTCCGCATCCCAGAGGAGAAGCGGATAGCCGCGACTGCGCTCCGGTATCGCGTGCCGGACGGTCGGATACTGGACGGTGACCGGCTTGCGGGCCATCGTTCGCAGGGTTTCGCCCAGGCTGCGAAGCACTCCCAACATCAGGCGTTGCTTCTCACGACTATGCGCGACGGCGCGCCGACGGGAAGGACCGAGTAGACAATGTAGCCGGCAACCGCCAGCGCCAGGCCGGAGGTCACCAGGAACGTCCAGTCGGGCCAGCCGTAGACCAGGATGAGGCCGTTGAGGAAGATCTGCGCAAACGCCAGCGGCAGGAGCAGCTTCCAGCAGAGCGACATTAGCTGGTCGATGCGAACTCGCGGGAAGGTCGCGTTCACCCACATGACGACGAGGATCAGGGTCATGGTCTTGGCGAAGATGAGGACTAGCTGCCACCACCAGCCGTACTTGAGCCCGAGCGGCCAGTCCCAGCCGCCGAGGAAGATGAGCGAGCCCAGAACGCAGAGCGCGAACATGTTCGTGTACTCGGTGAGGGCGTAAAGGATGCTCCAGCGAATGCCGCTGAACTCAATCCAGGGCCCGCCCGCGACCTCCGACTCGGCGGCCGCAATGTCGAAGGGGCGTCGTGTCAGGTCGGAGACAGCGGCCGCCATGAAGAGGAAGAAGCCAAGGGGTTGCCAGACAATGAACGGGACACGCCCCTGGTCGGTGACGATCTGGGCCAGATTCAGCGAGCCGGCAAGCATCGCCAGGGCGAGGACGGCGAGGACCAGCGGCACCTCGTAGCTGATGAGCTGGGCGGCCGTTCGGAGGGCGCCGATGAGGCCGTACTTGCTGTCGGAGGCCCAGCCGGCGAAGACGTAGCCGAGCACGGGGAGGCCGGACACGGCGATGAAATAGAGCAGCCCCAAGTCCAGGATGCGGACGCTCCATTTCGCGGTGAAGGGTAGAGCGAGGAGCGTCAGAAAGACGGGCACGAAGGCGAGGAAGGGCGCCAGCTCGAAGGCGACGCGGTCGGCGGTGGCGGGACGGAGGTCTTCCTTCAGCAGGACCTTCACCATGTCGGCGATGGGCTGCATGATGCCGAAGGGGCCGGTACGCATCGGGCCGAGACGCATCTGAATGCGGCCGATGAACTTCCGCTCGACATAAGTAAGGGCCAGCACGACAAGCACCATCAGCCCGAGGACGGCGAGGAGCCGCCAGAAGGCGTCGACCCAGACGTTGTCGAAGAACGATTCGAGGCCGCTCAACGGTCCACCTCACCCAAGACGATGTCGACGGAACCGAGGATGACCACGGCGTCGGCGACGTAGTGTCCGACGACCATCTGCTTCAAGGCGGTCAGGTTGCTCAGGCAGGAGGAGCGGATCTTCAGCCGGTAGGGCTTCTCGCCGCCCTTGGAGACGAGATAGATGCCGTACTCGCCGCGGGGGTTCTCGGTACGCATGTAGACCTCGCCGGGCGGCAGACGCAGGCGGCGCGGCGCCTTCTCGGGCATGATCGGGCCGTCGGGCATCTGCTCGATCGCCTGCTCGACGATGCGCACCGACTGTCGCATCTCCTCCATGCGGACGAGGTAGCGGTCGTAAACGTCGCCACGGGTGCCGGTCGGGATGTCGAAGTCGAAGCGGTCGTAGATGGAGTAAGGCTCGGCGCGACGGAGGTCGAAGGGGACGCCGCAGGCCCGCAACATGGGGCCGGACAGGCCGTAGTCGATAGCGTCTTCCTTGGAAATGACGCCGATGTCGAGGCAGCGCGTCAGGAAGACCTCGTTCTTCGTCAGGAGGCGGTCGATATCGTCGATTCCGACGCGTGTCTGCTTGCAGACCCAGCGGACGCGGTCCTTGAAGTCGTCGGTCACGTCCCAGACGACGCCGCCCGGGCGGAAGTAGCCGTACATCATGCGGTCGCCGGTGACCTCTTCGAATATCTGCTGGATGTATTCGCGCTCGCGGAAGGCGTAGGTGAAGGCGGTGCCGTAGACGCCGATGTCGGTGGCGAAGGCGCCGACGAACATGTAGTGGCTGGTTATGCGGTTGAGCTCGGTAAGGATAACGCGAATGTACTCGGCCCGCTCCGGCACTTCGAGCCCGGCCAGCTTCTCGACCGCCTGGCAATAGCACATCTCGGCGTTGAACTGGGCGAGGTACTCCGTGCGGTCCTGGTAGATCAGCCCCTGCCGGTAGTCGATGGCCTCCGACAGCTTCTCGGCGCCGCGGTGCATGTAGCCGATGTGCGGCACAACGTCGACGACCTTTTCGCCGCTGACGGTGAGGACCATGCGGAAGACGCCGTGGGTCGCCGGGTGCTGCGGCCCCACGTTGATAGTGATGTCGAGTGTTTCGAGCTCGCGGTCGACTTCTGTCGTCATCAACCGCCGTCCTCTTCGCCGCCCGGGCCGGCGATGCTCTCGTAGCCGGCGGGTATGTGTCCAACTTTCGCCGCCTCGTCGCCGAGAAGCGACCCCTGCCATTCCTCGATCTGCGCGAAGGGGTTGTCCTTGCGCAGCGGATGGTGGTCTGTCATGTCGTCCGGCAGGAGGAGCGGCACCGGGTTCGGATGCCCCTCGAACGTTATGCCGAACATCTCCGCCGTCTCCCGCTCCAGCCAGTCGGCGCCCTTCCAGATAGATGCGGCCGAGGCGACGCGTGGATCGTCGAGCGGCAGGCGCGTCTTGATGGTCACACCGTGGCCATGGGTGAAGGAGTAGAGCTGATAGACGACCTCCAGCCCGCCTTCCATGTGGTCGACGCCGAGCAGGCAGCGGAGGTACTTGAGATTGAGGCGCGGGTCATCCTTCGCCGCCCGGAGAACGCGCGGGACGTCGTCGCGGGCGACGATGAGGATGACGTCGCCGGCGCCTTGCGTCGCGGTGAACTCAACGTCCGGAAGGACTTCCCGGAAGACGTCAAAGATGGTGCCGGGCTCGGGCGGTACAATCGGCGCCTCCTGTGGCCCCTCATGCGGCGATGTCATCCGATAGACCCCCTGTCGCGCATGATCTTCTCCTGGAGGGCAATGAAGCCGTCTATGAGCGCCTCGGGCCGCGGCGGGCAACCGGGGACGTAGACGTCGACGGGAATGAGCTTGTCGACGCCCTGCACAACGCGGTCGTAGCGGGTGTAGGGGCCGCCGTTCGTCGCGCAGGAGCCCATGGCGACGACCCACTTGGGGTTCGGCATCTGCTCGTAGAGGAGCTTGACGGCTGGGGCCATCTTCTTCGTCACGGTACCGGCGACGATCATGACGTCCGATTGCCGCGGCGAAGCCCAGGGCACAATGCCGAACCGGTCGAGATCGTGGTGCGACATGAAGGCCGACATCATTTCGATGGCGCAGCAGGCAAGCCCGAAGGTCATGGGCCAGAGCGACGATTTGCGGGCCATGGCCAGTAGATAGTCGGCGGGCGCCTGGATGATTCCGGGAAGGACTTCGCGATAGAAGGCGTGGGCATCCTCACGTTCGATAGGACGCAGACGCTCGGCCTCGCGTTCAAGGCTTGTCATGGGGCGGGTTGCCTCGCCTCGGTCGTCTAGCGCCACTCAAGGGCTCCCTTCTTCCAGGCGTAGATGAGCCCTCCAACAAGGATGCCGAGAAAGAGGGCCATCTCGAAGAAGGCGGCCTTGCCGAGGCCGACGAGGCTGACGGCCCAGGGGAAGAGGAAGACGGCTTCGGCGTCGAAGATGAGGAAGAGGATGGCGTAGAGGTAGTAACGGACGTTCATCTGAACGCGCACACGTCCGATGGGGAGCATGCCGCATTCGTAAGGGGTAGCCTTGGCCCTGGATTTGGCAAAAGGCGCGAGGATCCTAGCCGCGATGAGGGCAGCCAGAACCATGCCGACGCCAATACCAACGGCCAAAAGAACGGCCGCGTAGTTATTCAGGAGGGTCTGCAAGAGAACTCCGTCATAGATGCGAGAAGTGAAGGCAACCTACACCAAAATGCTATCAATAGGCAATGTATGGGTCAATTTGGGGCCAACGGGAAGGTTCCGTGTCCGACCTTTGGCGTTAGGCCGCGTGGGTCGAGCGTCTTGCCCGCGCTGCGCGGATTAGCCCAGTTCCTGGACGCTGCGGCGAAGGCCTTCGGAGCGGGAACGAGCGGCCTCCAGTTTCTCACGTTCGCGGGCGACGACGGGTTCGGGGGCGCGCGTTGTGAACTGCTCGTTGGAGAGACGCGTCCGAAGGCGCTCGACCTCCGCTTCCGACTCGGATAGCTGCTTGTTCAGGCGTTGGCGCTCGGCTTCGACATCGAACAAACCGGACATCGGCAGGACGACCTGTGCGTCGTGGAGGACGGCGGTGACGACCCCCTCGCTTGGCGCTTCCGCCGGCGTCCCGACGATCCGCAAGGGCCGGGTCCGGGCCAGTGACTCCATAGCTTCGCGACTCGCTTCCAGCGCATCCTGGACGTCGCCTTCGCCGACGACGTAGGCTTCCACAAAGCGGGCGGGCTCCACGCCCTTCTCCGCGCGGATGTTGCGGATAGCGCGAATGGCGTCGACTACCGCCTCAACCTTCGCCTCCGATTCGGTGTCGAGCCAGCGGGCATCGACTTTCGGGAAGGGCGCGACGATCAGGGCTTCGGCGTCGCGGTCGGCGAGGTGCGGCGATAGGGCGCGCCAGGCGGCCTCGGTGACGAAGGGCATGAAGAGGTGCAGCAGGCGCAACGACTGGTCGAGGACGTGCGCCAGGACGGGCAGCGGTGAGTCGTCGCCGCGCTGGAGGCGGACCTTCGCCATCTCCAGGTACCAGTCGCAGTACTCGCCCCAGAGGAAGTCGTGCGCCTGGCGGCCGGCCTCGCCGAGCTGGAAGTCGGTCAGCAGCCTGTCGACGCTGTCGACGACGCCGTTGAGGCGCGACATTATCCAGCGGTCTTCCAGCGCCATCGACTCGCGTGCTTCGATTGAAGGCCGTTCGACTTTGTGTCCTTCGAGGCGGCCGATGACGAAGCGGCAGGCGTTCCAGAGCTTGTTGGCGAAGTTGCGCCCGGCCTCCAGACGCTGCTCTGAGATGCGCATGTCGTTGCCGGGCGTGCCGCCGGTGGCGAGGGCGTAGCGGAGGGCGTCGGCGCCGTAAGTCTCGATGGCTTCGAGCGGGCTGGGAATGTGATGCTTGGTCGTGATCTTTGACTTGCTGATCTTCTCGCCGCGTTCGTCGCGCACGAGGCCGTGCAAGTAGACCGTGTGGAAGGGGACCTCCTTCATGTTGTAGAGGCCCATCATTATCATGCGGGCGACCCAGAAGAAGATGATATCGTAGCCGGTCTCCATAACGGAGGTCGGGTAGAAGTACTTGAGGTCTTCGGTGGCGTCCGGCCAGCCCAGAGTGGAGTGCGTCCAGAGGGCGGACGAGAACCAGGTGTCGAGGACGTCGGGATCGCGTTCGATGTTGCGGGAGCCGCAGTGCTGGCAGACGTCAGGGTCGAGCACGGTGACGGTGAGGCCTTCGCAATCGTGGCAGTACCAGACGGGTATCGGATGGCCCAGCCAGAGCTGCCGCGAGATGCACCAGTCGCGGATGTTCTCCATCCAGTTCAGGTAGATCTTCTTGAAACGCTCGGGAACGAAGCGAATTCGGCCGACGTTGACGACGTCGACAGCGGGCTTGGCCAGGGGGTCCATGCGCAGGAACCACTGCTTGCTGATGATCGGCTCGACGAGGGTGTGGCAGCGCTGGCAGTGCCCGACGCTGTGCGTGTACGGCTCGACCTTCACCAGGAAGCCGCCCTTCTCCAGGTCCGCCTCAATGGCCTGCCGGCAGTCGAAGCGGTCCATGCCCTTGTAGGGGCCGGCGGCGTCGCTCATGGTTGCGTCGAGGTTGATGGCGCTGATGGCTTCCAGATTGTGTCGCTGGCCGACCTCGAAGTCGACCGGGTCGTGGCCGGGCGTGATCTTGAGGGCGCCCGTGCCGAAAGAGGGGTCAACGGCCTCGTCGGCGATGACGGGAATGCGGCGATTCATAACCGGCAGCAGGGCGGTGCGCCCGACGACGTTCTTGTAGCGCTCGTCGTCCGGGTTCACGGCAACGGCGACGTCGGCGACGATGGTCTCGGGCCGCGTGGTCGCAATAGTGATGTATTCGCCGCTCGGGTTGCCGGCGTCGTCGAGGAGCGGATAGCGGACGTACCAGAGGTGGTCCTGCGCCTCATGATGCTCGACCTCAAGGTCGGAGATGGCGGTCTGGCAGCGCGGGCACCAGTTGATAATGCGCTCGCCGCGGTAGATGAGGCCCTCGTTGTAGAGGTTGACGAAGGTGGTTCGAACCGCTTTCGCCGGGCTGGCGTCCAGCGTGAAGCATTCGCGGGTCCAGTCGCATGAGGCGCCGAGACGCTTGAGCTGGTCGCGGATGTTTCCGCGGTAGGTCTCCATCCACTCGCGGGCCCGCCTTGCGAAGGCCTCGCGTCCGATGTCGTGGCGGCTCTTACCTTCCTGGGACAGCTCTCGCTCGACGACGTTCTGAGTCGCTATGGCGGCGTGGTCCTGTCCCGGCAACCAGAGGGTCGGCTCCTGCCGCATTCGGTGCCAGCGGGTGAGGATGTCTTCCAGGGTGACGAATAGGACGCTGCCGAGGTGGAGGTCGCCGGAGACGTTGGGCGGCGGCATGATGATGGTGAAGGGTGGCTTCGCTGGATCGATTGCGGGCGTAAAGAAGCCGGCCGCCTCCCAGAAACGGTATAGCTCCTCTTCGACGGCGGCGGGATTGTAGGCCTTCGCGAGGTTGCCTGTGTCTTCGTTTGTCATGGGTTTGCGCTCTGCTGGGCGTGACGAAACGCCTCGGCGAAGGTGGGACTCTGCCGGTCCAGCAAAGCGGAGTCCCGGGCCGAGGACGCTCTAGGCTTAGAATAAGGGGCGGAATTCGTAGAGGCAAGGCTTGGAGCGGTGGCATTACATCGTCGGCGGCGACTCTGATAGGATCGGAGCATCATGGTCAAATGGGACGCCGAAGACTACAGTCGCAACTCGAAGGCGCAGCAGACGTGGGCGAGGGAACTCGTCGCCAAGCTTCATCTCGAGGGCGATGAGTCGGTGCTGGACATCGGCTGCGGCGACGGGAAGGTGACCCGCGAGATCGCTGGTCTGCTGCCCGGAGGGAATGTAGTCGGCATCGACAGCTCTAGAGAGATGATCGAATATGCTGAAGGACAGCGGTGTGTCTCCGGCAACGCTTCCTTTCGCGTCTGCGACGCGAGGGAACTTCAGTTTGTCGAGGAGTTTGACGTCGTCTTCTCCAATGCGACGTTGCACTGGGTCATCGACCACCGGCCGGTGCTCGCCGGCATAGGACGGGCCCTGAAACCGGGCGGCCGTCTGCTTCTTCAGATGGGGGGACGCGGGAATGCAGAGGACGTTCAGATGACTATCGAGGCTCTCATCGTCGACAGTGCGTGGAGTCGCTACTTCACCGACCCCTTCACAGCCTACGGCTTCTATGGTCCGGAGGAGTACATCCCATGGCTTCGGGATGCCGGTCTAATGCCGCTTCGAGTGGAGCTGCTCGAGCGGGGCATGGTGCAGCCGGGCGGGGAGGGTCTTGCTGCATGGATACGCACTACCTGGCTTCCCTATACGCAACGAGTGCCCGAAGCGGAACGCGGCAAGTTCGTTTCAGACGTGGTCGAGAGATACATAGAGTCGCACCCGGCGGACGATGAAGGGATGGTCCTCGTCCGGATGGTACGGCTGGAAGTGGAAGCCCTCAGGCCCAAGCCTGTCAACTAGCCCGCCGCGCCTGTCCCGCCCTCCGCCGGCGGCGGCACGAAGACGCGTTGCGCCAGCTCGCGATCGAGCATCAGCAGGCCTGTGCCATCACTGCCGATCAGCTTCAGATTCCTGAGAATCCGGTTCGCCGACTCCTCTTCCTCCACTTGCTCGTTCACAAACCACTGGAGGAAGGTCTGCGTGGCGTGGTCCGATTCCTGAACGGCGGCGGTGGAAAGGGCGTTGATGAGTCCCGTGACCTTTTGCTCGTGCCGGTAAACCTCCTCGAAGGCAGTCGTGGCCGACTGCCAGTCCGTCGCCGGACCTTCGATAGGCTTGAGCGTAACGCGCCCGTCACGGCTGTTGACGAAGTCAAAGAACTTCATCGCGTGCATCAGCTCTTCTCTCGCCTGCACGCGCATCCAGTTCGCAAAGCCGTCGAGATCGGACGACTCGAAGTAGGCCGACATCGAGAGGTAGAGGTAGGCGGAATATAGCTCGGCGTTAAGCTGATTGTTTAGTCTCTCTTCCATATTCGGGGTCAACATCGCTGATTCCTCCGTTCGCTAGTCCTTGTTGGGCGCGCCGTATTCTGCCCGTCGCCTCGATGACCGGACGTTCTTCTACGGCCGTCTTCGCCTCAGGCTTCTGGTCGACGAGGAAGAGCAACGGGTAGGTGGCGTTTTCCAGCAGCCTCTGGATGACCTGTGCCCTTCCGGGCGAGAGGTGGCCCTTCCAGGCGGCTATCAAAAGGTCGCAGTCGGAATCGGCCGCGTAGCGGATGATCTCTTCGCCGGGGTCGCCGACGCGCAGGGCGACGACCATGTTGGTGAGTTGGGGCCTGCCGATGACGGCAAAGCTGCTGCGGACGAACTCGTCTTGCCAGGCTTCGAGCTCGTAGCGCGGAGAGTCGAGGAAGACCGGCGAGGCAGGCGCGGGTGCCGTCTCCGGCCGGCTATCGACGATGTGCAGCATAAGCAGCCGGGCGTTCGATTGCGACGCCAGTGCGCACGCTTCTCTCACCGAACACACCGATTCGAAATTGCCATCCAACGGCACCACGATGCGACGGAGATGGCGCAGCCGATGGACCTGGGTGCCGGCATCGAGGGCGGAGCGCAGCACGTAGACTGGACATGGCGGCTCCTGCAGGACGTGCAATGTGACGTGACCGACTGGGGTGTCGAGGTTGCCGCCGACGCCATGGGTCGAGAGAAATATCGCGTGGGCGTCTATCTCCGCTGCGACCCGGCAGATGGATTCAGCGGGCTCGCCGACGGCGTTCATCACGACTACGCGTGTCAGCCATTCGTCCGGTAACCCGACCATCTCGACCATCTCGGGTATTGTCATTGGTCGTGAAGAGACGTGTAGCACGCAGATCTCGTTGCCGTCTAAATCGGCAATTGCCTCCGCCACCCTAAGCGGTTTTTCCGCCGCCAGCGAACCGTCCAGGGGAACCAGTATGGGACCATTACCCGGAAGCATCGGAATCTCCCTTTCTGCCGGTAGCCGACCAGAAAGTGACGGCTGGGTCGAATGAGAACGAATGCCATTGGCCCGGCTGCACTACTCGTTCCTCCATGTTCACGCGAACAGGGCAGGGAGCACCTTCGATCTTGATTTCGAACCGGTTGTCCCGGCGAATGCGGACATCGAACCGCCTTCGCTGCCAGAGGTGAGAGAACTCGAGGCTTTCGACCGAGCCCGGAAGGGACGGGTCGAAGCCAATGCCGATATCGCTAAACTTGAAGCCGGCGAGGCCAAAGACCATGACCTGCCGCAGGGCGCCCTGAGAGGCTAGCCTGACTCCACCGGCGGCACCCCGGTACGGCGGCTGGAGGTCGATAGACATCGACTGCTCCAGATATTTGCGGCACAGGTCGTCGTCACGCAGCCAAGCGGCGACGATGGCATGCATCGGTGGGCTCAGCGAACTGGTATGGGCGGTAATAGGCTCGTAGTAGGCGAGGTTCTTTCGCGCCGCGGCCTCTGTCCACCATTCGGGGAAAAGCCGGAGCGCCATGAGCACATCCGCCTGCTTGACGGCCCGCATGTGTTGGACGGCATCGTGACCGACGGCGATGTCGAGTGGCACGCCGGCTCGCAGGTAGGACGCGACGTCGACCGGCTCGTAGCTGAAGAAGCCATCGAATTGCTCAACCACCTCGTCTTTCAGGAAGGTGCTGCGCCGCATTAGCTCGCCGACCTGGCGCCAGGCGGCAGGCTCGTCCGGCTTAATGTTTAGCCGCTGCAGCAGCTTTTCCGCTGCCTCCGGCTGCGACTTACGAAGCGTCGAGACGTAGGATTCCGCCTGCAGGAGCGTCCAGCGTGCCAGGGCATTGGTGTAGGCGTTGTCGCTGACGTTGTCATGGTACTCGTCAGGTCCGATGACGTTGCGGATAGAGTAGTAGTGGTTGGAAGGTGAGACACGGCTGCGCCAGAAGCGGGCGCATTCGATCAGCATCTCCGCACCGTAGCGGAGCATGAAGTCGTCGTCGCCACTGGCCCGCCAGTACGAGACGATGGCGTAGGGCACGGCGCCGGATATGTGATTCTCCTGCTCGCCGTTCAGCACCCGCACTGTGGAGCCGTCCGGCAGGGACACGAAGTCCGGTGTCCGGTCCTCGCCCGTGTCCGTCGACTCCCAGGCGTACATCGCACCCTCGTAGCCGTATGTCTTCGCGCGACGGCGGGCGGCGTCGAGCGTTCGGTAGCGATAGAGGAGGCAGGAACGAGCGGATTCGGGCCAGGTAAACGAAAGGAACGGCAGGATAAACAGTTCCGTATCCCAGAACACGTGGCCGTGGTAGGCAATACCAGACAGGTCGCGCGGGCCGATGGAAGAGCGACCTTCGTTGACGGTAGCGGAGGACAGCAAATGGTAGGTGGCGAATCGCACCGCCTGCTGGAGCGTGTTGTCGCCCTCGATCTTCATGTCCGCGATGTCCCAGCGCTGTTGCCAAGTCCGCTGGTGTTCTTCGAGCAGTGCCTGAAAGGACGCTTCGTCCTTGGGACGCTCGGGAAATTCCTCCGGCACAATCCGGCTGACCATATCCAGGACGACCCGCTCACCGACACGCGCCGCTGCGGTCACTGACATATTATCAATGGAGCCGGGCTGGCCCTGGAGGAAGACATCAGTGTCCACGCGCCCAGCGTCATCGGCGAGGGACTGGGCCGGGTCCTGGGGGCGAAGGCGGCGGCGGCTTGGCGCCGCGACGTTCGGCATGGTGATAGTCGCTTGCAGCGGCTCATTGCTCTCTTCGAGGGTTAGGACGAGCCGGTAGAGGTAGAGTTCGGGCCGGACTGCCGAGGCTGCTCGAAGTGATTGCCAGCGCCAGACGTGTCCGTGGCGGTCGCTGAACGTCCAGTCTCGTCGCAAGAGCCCGTTTCGCAGGTCCAGTCGGCGTAGGTGCGAGTTGGTCCGCACGGTTGACATGCTGAAACTGACGCCGTCAGCGGTGACAAAGAGCGTCGAAGGGTCGTGGAGCGTGAGCAGCGTCTGGCCGGCCGGCAGGGTCGTCGGCATGTAGATGCCGGCGACGATGACCATCGGGTTTGACGCCGGATTCCCTTCCTCAAGCGACGCGCGGACGCCGAAGTGGCCGTTGGCGACGGCGAAAACTGCCTCCGCGCCGCGCTCATTCAGCGGATCGAAACCCTCGGAGACGATCGTCCAGGTCGCCTCTTCCCGCTCCATCAGCTCACGCGAAGCTTCAACTGCCATTCCAGGATCTCCACAAATCTTTGAGGGCCGCCGCCGAGCCCAAGAACCGGATCAGGCACGCCTCCCGGCTCGGGGCCGACGGATGCGAAGGCGGCGTTTGCAGCCTCCGGCACAAGCATTCGGGCGTCGCTGCCGGAGAAGCCGCCGACGTCGCCGAACTCGTCGCCGGCGATAAGAATGCTCTCGTTGACGATGCCGTTTGGTTGGGCGACATTCTCCAGCAGCCAGACGACGGAATCGCCTTTGTCTGTGAGGCCCACCTCGACGTATTTGCCGTCGCTGGTGATGCGTGGGTTTTGAAGGCCGGCCTGGCGGGCGATGTCGCCGGCAAGATCCATCACGTCGGCGATCGCAGCGAAGCCGGCGGCCTGGACGCGCGCGCGCGTGGCGGCGATGAGGTCGGCGATGCGAGCCTTGGGCGGATCGCTCCATTCCGGCAAAGGAATGAGGTCGAGTTTGCGACGGTTCAGGCGATTATAAATGATCTGCGTCTCGAGCCCGCGCCCGAGCAGCTGGCGCTGAAGCTCTTCTGTGGCGGCACTGAGTTGGCGCTCCTCTTCCTCGGTCGAAACGCGCTCCCAGACCTTTCGGCGCGATCCATCCGGGTCGTACGCCCAGACCTCGGAGCCTCGATTCGTACAGACGACGAGATTGCGGGCGCGCGCATCGGGCGAAAGCAGGGCGAGGGAGTGCTCCTCCAGGTTCTCGACCTTCGTGCCGGTCACCGGCGAGAGCCAGGCGCCCTGATTGAGGAGACCCTCGAGCGCTCGGTTGAGTTCAGGTACCGCTGTGAAACGGTCGGGCACCGCTGTCCCATCCCAATCGAAGATGATGAAGTCGAAGCGACGCTGCAGGATTTGAGGTAGACTCTCCGGGCGGCGAAGATCAGTCATGGGAAACGGTCCTCTATTCGGGAAGTCTTGAGAGACGCGGAATTACGACAGATTCTCCATCCTGAGTGTATGATACCACGAGAAGCAAGCTTCTGTTCTCGTGTTGGGCGGAAGCCGAAGCTGAGAAGGACGTTGTCGGTGGCTGCCGAGGGCAAGCAACACAAGTACGAGTTCCCCCTGCTACCGCGAATTCCCTTTGCATTCGACCTCTTGCTGGGTCGCCATCGCTCCTTCGCGCACGACTCCTGGCTGGTGATGCGCAATAACCCCTACCCGCGCCGCTATGAAGGCTTCGACCAATTGCCGAGCGACTCGACGTTTGTGATCGTCATGAACCATTTCAACCGGCCGGGACTCCATCCCTATCATTGCGCCATGGCCGTCAGCGCCGAGGTGGCGCGACAGAGACCGGGCCGGCCGGAGCTTGGCTGGCTGCTGACAGCCGAATGGTATGACGCCCGCGTTGGCCCCATTCCGGTGCCTGTCTGGGTCACGCGGTGGTCGTTCAGCCGGGTCGAGCGGATCTACGGCCATGTTGTGCTGCCCCGGCGAGAGAAGCTGGTGTTCGCGAGGGCCTCGTCGCTGCGACGCGTGCTGGGAAAACTGGCGGCGGCGCCGATGGCGATTACGCCGGAAGCCGGAGGGCCGGGACGGCTGATTGAGCCGCCGGCAGGCAGTGGCCTCTTCCTGTCGATCCTCTCCCAACGAGGCTTTCCGCTTTATCCTCTCGCTGTCTTCGAAGAAGGCGATGCTCTGGTGCTGAGGCTGGGCGCGCTATTCCGCCCTTCGTTGCCCCGTGAGAAATCGCGAGAGGAACAAGACCGCCTGGTGCGCGAGCAGACGATGGTGGCGATAGGCCGGCTGCTGCCAAGGGAGTACTGGGGCGTTTATTCTTCACAAATCGAAGCCTCGCTCAGAGAAGGCGGCACATTCCCGTCCTGACGAGAACGCCTTCATGCCTCTCTCATTCGGTCCGGGTTCATCTTCACGATTCCCTCACGGGCACCTGGTAGCCTGTAATAGGGGTTTGGAGGATGTGAGTTCCAAGGCAACAGAAGGTGCGAAATTAACATCGCGGTTTAGGCTGCGATGAGAGACCTTCAGGCCTCGGCCGCCCATCCGTTCAGGGTGTCGCATCGGGACGAATGGGCGGCTCTCTGTTTGCTTGCCGTTCGCGGGGCAGAACCGGCATGGCGATAATCAGTAGCGCCGAGGAGATGAAGATCAGGGCGCGATAGCCGGCGATGTACTTCCAGGCATTAAGGGCATCGATAGTGACGCCAAAGAGGCCCGCGCCGACGGCCCCCGACCCTGCCGTGGCATAGTTGGCGATGCCGTAATAGCGTGCGCTCTCGCCCTTCGGCATCTCGTCGGCGAGGGAGGCCCAGGTAGCAGCCGCGAAGGCTCCGCCGGCGAGTCCGAGCACGGCGCCGAGGATGAACACCAGGTAGAGGTTCGGGAAGAAGCCGATGGGAAGCAGGTAAATCGCCGCGACGACGCAGGCGAACTGGGCCACGCGTCTTCGACCCAGCCGGTCGACGGCGCTCCCGGCCAGCAGGGCGCCGGCAATGCCGATGACTGTCGCCAGAATGAGGATGCCGGCGGCCCAAGCGCCGGGGCTCGACAGATGAAAGACATCGGCGAGCATATTTCTCAGGAACCGCTGGACGGAACCGAACCCGACGAAGAAAAGAAAGCGGGTGAGGAGGACCCGTGTGAAGCGAGGGTTGCCGCGCACGTCGTAGACGAAGGTGCGGAAGTTGGCTCCGCGAATGCCCTTCAAAAGGGGCACTCCTTCGACGGGTGGGTCGTTCAGGCGGCGGAAGACGGTTATGCCACCGGCAAGCAGGAGAACGATGATTATGGCGTAGGCGCCCCAGACAACGTTTATGCTTGTGAACAGGCCAGCGACGGCGAGGCCGACAACCGTCCCTCCGACCTCCATTGCCTGCTTGGCGCCGGAAGCAGCGCCCCGCTCTTCGGCGGGAGCGAAATCGGGGACGAGCGCCTGATAGGCTGCCTGACCGAAATTCGAAACGACCTGCAAGAGCCCATAAGCCACGAAGGCCATCCAGAAGTTGAAGGCGAGCCCGAAAAGGATTATGCAGACGCCGTCGAGCATGGCGGAGCCGAGAATGAAGGGTCTGCGCCGCCCAAAACGCGAGCCAAAGTTGTCGCTGGCAGAACCGGCAAGTGGCTGGATGACCATCGCCACGGCGAGGCCGAAGAAGAGGAGAAGGCCAAGGTAGGTGTTCTTCTCGCTCGACGGCACCAGGCGCTCGACGGCGTAAGGCGCGATTATTGTGTTGACGCCGCCGAAGAGGGCGGAAAGCGGGCCGCCGTAGGCGTTCAGCAGGAGGTAACGTTTGAGCTGCGTCCCCGGCGGAAAGCGAATGTCGCGGAGAAGGTTTCGGCTATCCCTCGCCTGAGCCATATCGATGCGATTCTACTGCATCTCAGTCCAGCGCGCCTTCAGGTATGCGGCCTTGAGAACGGGCTCGGACGCGCGTTAGACTGACAGGAGGAGGCGGAGATGGAAGAGAAGATCAAGGTCTATGGCGCGATGTGGTGCCCGGATTGCCGGCGGACGCGGAAGTTCCTTGAGGAGCGTCAGGTCGAGTTCGAATGGATCGACCTAGTGGAGCGCCCGGACGAGATGGCGGTCGTGCGACAATGGAATGCGGGCATGGAAAGCATCCCAACGATTATCTTCCCGGATGGCTCCTTCGTCGTCGAGCCTTCAAACGAGGCACTGGCCTATAAGCTGGGAATCGAATAGGAACTACTCGAGGCTGAACGGCGGGTAATCGTCGTGCAAGAGCAGCCAGTAGGACTCCACCCGCAGCATCCAGCGCGTGACGCCTTCGCCGAACTTCCACAGTCCGTCGGGGTACCTGCCGGTGAACAGGATCGCGAACCAGCCGATTATCGCGGTGACTCCCCAGGCGATGAGGACGAAGAAGAGCACGAAGAGCTGGGGAATGATAAGGATGAAGCGGAACCCCACAGTCCAGCGGTTGCGTCCCTCCACCACCGACGGGAACGTCGTGGTCACCGGATAGTCGGCGTCACCGAACGGGGGATATTCGTCACGCAACAGAACCTCGTAGGCGAGGGCGCGGGCGCGCCACCGCAGGTAGAATTGCTCAAGGTTGAACAGGTCGGCATTAGCCTTGCCGGTGAAGACGATGATGAACCAGTTGATGAAGGCGCAGATATTCGCAACCAGCCCGAGGACGCCGGTCCGCTCGCCGCCGGTGCCGATCCCGAAGCCGGGCCCGCCGATGAGCAGGGCATGCGGTATAGCTAGTATGATGCGGAAGCCGACGGTCAAACGATTACGTTTTTCGGCCTGGGGCGCGACTTCGAAGGTGGCCTGATTGCCGTGCATGTAACTTCTCCCTGAGTTCTGCGATTTGCCCCCATCTTACGTCGGCATCGAGGGCTCTACAAGCGCGAAATGGGGCCGTTCGGCTTTCCCGAACGGCCCCGGAACCACGTTCCGGCGAGCGACCTCGCCGTTCATTTAGCTCGACTTTCCTATGGGCCGGGGATGTTCTGTTTCTCTTGCGGAGGAACGTCTCTGGGGTGGGACGTGGGACAACAGTCGGTTTCTCGCGGAGGCGGCAGCAGACGTGGCTTCTAGAGTGTTCTTCCATTCCGGGAACTGCGAGCGGAAGATCTAGTCCGTTGCGGGTTCCTGCTCTGCGGCTCTCCTGAGAAACCGCCGGAACGCGAAGTCCAGCCGGCCGCTCAGCGCCGCAACGCCGAGGATGATCAGCGCCGCGCCTGCGATCACGTTGACTCCCAGCTTCTCGTCGAGGACGAGCCAGCCGAGGAAGAGTCCGATTATCGGCGGGAAGTAAGTGACGGCCGAGACCAGCACCCCGATGTGCGACATAAGCCAGTAGTAAGCGACGTAGGCGATTCCCGTGCCCAGACACCCCAGCGTAATCCAGCAAAGCCACGCTTTGAGTCCGACGTCGAGGTTTGGACTGCCGCCGGAAGCCGCGATCGCCAGCGGCCACATGACCAGCGCGCCAAGCACGACCTGTAGCGTCGCGACCAGTATGGCGTCCTCTTTCGCCAGCGTCCCGCGAGCGAAAACGAGGGCCGCGCCGTAAGAGAGCGCCGCCGCAAGGACTGCGAGCTCTCCAAGGAAGCTGCTGTCGGTGAGGTGCGCCAGGTCCGGGCTGCTGAGCACCAGCACGCCGCCGAAGCCGATTGCGAGTCCGAGCACGGCGCCGCGGCGAAGCCGCTCGTGTGGCAGAAAGAGGGCCGTGAAGACCGCGGTCCAGAGGGGCATAGTGGAGTTCAGAAACGCCGCGACGAAGTACAACCGCGATTCCGCTACGGGCGGCCATCCCGACCGGCTTGCTGGCGGCGGTATAGCAGAGGTATAACAACGGACGGCGAAAAGGAGGAATCAGGATGAACGCAACCACTACACGAACCGAACGGGCCCAAGCCGAAATCGCCACGCTGAAGCGGCGAGAGTGGAAAATCCTGTTAACCCAGCCTGATAAAAGGCGACGGCTCGGAAAACGCGATGCCGCGTTGCTCGCAGTGCTGCTTGCCGGGGGTCTGCGGGTAGGCGAGGCCGTGCGTCTGAAGATTGATGAGGTCGAGGTAGAAGGCCCATATACGAGAATTCGGACGCGCACGAGCAAGCAGAAGGTTCGGCCCGGATCCCCGCCGCCGTCACGCGTCGTGACGCTGTTCCCGCTGGCCGCCAAGCTGCTCCGGGATTACATCGCTTCGGCCGAGCCCCGGTTCTACCTGTTCGAAGGTCGCCACCATGAGCACCTTTCGACCAGCGCCGCGCGCCGGGCGGTCAAAGGGTATCTGAAGGCGATTGGCCGCGGCGATCTGCGAACACATGATTTGCGTCATTCGTTTGCGACCGAGGTCATCAGGACTTCGCGCAGCGTGTTTATAGCGGCCAAGCTTTGCGGACATTCAGACTGCAGAACGACGCAGCGCTACTATGGGGCTTGGGATTCTTCAGATGCGGATGCCGCATCGCTGGCGCTAACCGGGGCCTTTGCCTCACGCCCCTACAGGAAGACGGCCGCGCGATGACCGCGACGAAGATCTGCCGCTAGACAGCCTCCCGCCTGAGTGGAGCACGGACTGGGAGGAGAACGTCCTAATCTGCGAGTCGAACGGCGTTCAGGTAATCGCCCGCGATGAGGAGTGCGAACTCTACGTCGTCAGAAACGGCGAAATCGTGCGGAGCTACGAAGCGACCGCGTAAACCGGCAGTTTCTAAGACGGCGACGGTAGAGTTGGGCTGGACGCCGTCGAGCCGCAGTTGGAAGCGCGAGGATGATATTATTGCGGTCTATCATCCTGAACGTTCTCAACACACTGCCCTTGGAGTTCACAGAACTCGAAACGAGGCTCCGCAAGACCCAGGGTGACAGTGTCATTGGCGTTCACTTCCACTTCCCAGTTCCATTCCTCCCCGGGGTTGAGAACTGCTCTCATGGCATCCGGTCCCGTATAACCTTCCTGAGTCCACTGATGATCCATCTCAACCTGCTGCCCAGAGGAATCGATCCAAGCGACATTCACATTCAAGTCCTTGAAGGTGGTGGTGCCGATATTCTTAACCTTTCCTTTGCAACTGCCTCTAGCCTGGTCATTCAGGCAATTGCTAGAGAGGAGGGCAAGTGCGGCAACTGCTGGCGCTTCTGTTACAGTCGGCTCCGGAGTAGGCGCTTCGGTGTTGGCGGGCGGTATGGTCGCCACGGCCTCCGTGGGGTGCTCAGCGGGAAGGGAAGTCGGTTGTTGCACCGTCGCCTTGCCGCCGCACGCCGCCAGCGCGACCGTCGCGCTCAGAATCGCCATCATGAACATCTTGCGCATGGTTCACCTTCAAGAGATAGCAGCGGGCGTTCTCATGCGGCGATTGTAGGGGCGTCCGCTGGGCGCGTCAAGGGGCTGCTTATTTCGGGCAGCATAGGCTCCCCGGCCCCGTCCTCCCGCGCCCCATAAGGCGTACAGTTTCCGGGGTCAGAATCGTTATAGTTAGTGACGAAGGTACAACGGGCGCTAGGTGCGGCGGCCCAACAAGAGCATACAGACCGCCCGCTGGGACAAAGGCTTGCCGCACCGCCTGCCCGACCTAGCGGGCGGTCTGTATATTTAGCGAGGAGCTATGGCGACTGAAGCGGACAAGGAACGATACGCCCCGCACCAGATCCGGCGCGGCTACCGGGCGATCCCGCAGGATCTCCTCGATAACTACATGCCCATTCTGGAGCACGAATGCCGCGGCTCCTACCTTGTCTTCCAGTATATCTACCGGCAAACCTTCGGCTTTTACGAAAAGTCCAAGGTACTGTCTGCCCGGACGATAGCGACCGGGATCGGCTGGCCCGTAGCAACGGTCATCAACCGGCTACACCGCCTGCTCGAATGGGGCTTCCTTCAAAGGGAACCGCGGAAGATCCGGATCGGCAAGAACGGGCTGGAGGCGCAGACCTACGAATTGCGCATAAATGACAAGATGCGAAAGCACATCTTTCGGCCGACCGGGTTAGAGGCCGCGGAGGATCCCGATGAGCGCCTCGGGCTTTACTGGCCGCCGGAGTTCCAACGCTGGCTAGACGCGCGGCAGGCCAAGAAATGAGGGCCTACCGTGATCGGGTGCTAATCGGGGTGATCGGGTGTCGATCACGGTGTAACTGGCTACCGTGATCGGGTGTCGATCAATTAAGAGACTAGTGTGACGAAGAGAGAATTATTAGACGTGGCCGCAACCGGCCCCGCCGCAAACTGCGGCGGCGCACGGGCGGCGCACGTTCTCCTTTTCTGAAGGATGACGAGGATGGGGAATCTAGAGGTTCGGCACGCTGAACCGCTGACCCCCTATCTCTCTGGTCGAAAGGAACTCTTATGGCGTAGCTGGTGGCAGTGGGAGCTATCCCCCGCCGCTCAAGCCCTCTACCTCGCCCTCCGCCAGCATCCCGGCCAGACCGTGGACACCTACTACTTCGCCGCCCGCCTAGGGCTGACCGAGAAGGAGCTACTGGTGGCATATCAGGAGCTAGAGGAACGGGGGCTCATAATGACCGTGGACAGCGATTACTTCGCCGCCCGCTTAGGGCTGACCGAGAAGCAGCTACTGGCGGCGCTGCTGGAGCTACGGAAACAGAGACATAATGACGTAGCCTCCGCTGCGCCGCCGAAGCGCCAACGCGTCCGCCGCCATAGGGTAGCGCCTACGCCGGAGGGGATATAGATTCGGATCGATAGGAAGGCAAGGTGATCAACGTGTCATACGGAAAGACAGATATGGCCAGAGTTCATCACGACTATGTCGAACTCCTTAGAGACCGCGAGTTATGGAATATTCCGGTAGTAGACGTCGTCATCGACAAGATCAAGTGGGCAGAGGCAGATAGGGTTCGTAAGGATCTCGGCGACATGCCCCTCCTTACGGAATCGATCAATCGCGCCGGACTCCTCCAGCCCATTCTCGTCACGCCAGACGGCGCCGGCTATGCGGGGTATCGGCGCTGGCTGGCCTGCAAGTCGCTCGGCTGGGAGAGGATTCCCGCCCACGTTGCGCCTCGCGCCCGGTTTCGCGCCATCATGGAAATCGACCCGAACTACCTCGCGAACGCCGAGGTGGAGGAGAATACCGTCCGAAAGGAATTCACGCCTAGCGAGCTGGCTCGCATCCACGAGCGCTATCTGGAAGAAGAGAAGATTGCAGCGCGCGAACGCCAGCGCGGGGGCGGCCGCCGTGGAGGTTCGGGTGAAGCTCCGTCCAACTTGGACGAAGCTTCCTCGGGGAAGGCCTTCGACAGAGCATGCGCGCGGATAAGCATCAAGCCGACTACCATGCGGAAAATCAAGGCGGCGTGGGATGCGCGCGATGCGCAGCCCGAGATCATCGCGAAGATGGACAGAGACGGCAAGGTCGACGGGCCCTACAAAGAGCTCTGCCGCCTTCAGCAACTTGAGCAAGTCCACGACGTGCCGCCCCCAACCGGGCACTACCGAACCATCGTGATCGACCCGCCGTGGCCCGTAGACAAGATGCATCCGAGCGAAGGGGAATATCCGCTGCTGGCATACCCTCTGATGACGCTGCCGGAGATCGAGGCCAAGGTCGGCGAAATCCTAGAGCAATGCGCCGAGAAGAGCGGGTGCCATATTTACCTCTGGACAACCCATTCGATGTTGGCGGAGGCATTCAAGCTGTTCGAGGCTTGGGGCGTGACGTACAAATCGCGGCTGCTGTCATGGGAGAAGGTCGACGCCGAAGGGAAGCCGCTGGGCGGGAACCCCAACATGAGCTTCAGGCCGATGACCGAGTTCGTCCTCTTCGGAGGCTTTGGCAGTCTGCCGTTAAAGCACGTCGCCATCCGCAGCCACTTCAAGGGCCTGCGCCGGGAGCACAGCCGCAAGCCGAGCGAGTTTTACGAGATCGTCGAAGAGGCATCTCCCGGCCCATATCTCGACGTCTTTGGACGCGGCGGTCGTGGGTCAGACTGGACAAGCTGGGGACTCGAAGCTACGAAGTTCGACGAGGAACCAGTGCCCGCCCCCGCCAGATAGCCCCTAGCTTCGCACCTACCGCCACACGGTGCCCAACACGCCGCGAAACGCCGCCGGGCCTAGTATCCTCCCCCCCCGGGGCTACCCTCATCTCATAAAGACCATCTCTGTACGTTTGACTTGCCCCGCAAGCCCGCCAACATTGATGAGGAAGGAGATGCGGAACGGGCGGTAAAGACCTAAAGAGGGCCCGCCTGCTGGCCGATGTCCGGGTGATCGACGTGGCGGCCGAGATGGGCTTGCATCGCTCCCGGATCTCCCAGATTGAAACCGAGAAGGACGTCGCCCCGGCGACGGTCGAGCGGTACTAGCCGGCGCTTCCTATGGATTGCGAGAGGACAGTGCCGTATACGAAGACTCAGCGCACCATCGGACAGAAGCGTGCCATCGCTCGCTCGGCTCCGCCTTTTGGACGCCCCTACCGGGGCCAGCGCGCCGCAGACCGCACGGATGCAGGCGAGCAGGTACGATTCAGACGCGGACGGGCCGACGGGGGACGCGCGGGTTCAGCACTTTGTGCGCGTCGAGCAGCTATGGGGATTGAAAATGGCTAGCTTAAGCGGCCCTACTTGGCCGCTACTTGGCCGCTACTTGGCCGTACTCGCCGGGCTATGTATGCTCCGCAGAGGGCGGCCCCCGGTCGCACTTTTGGGGCCCCCTTTGGACCTCTTGGCGGCAAAGGGGGCCGTCGCGCGTGGCTGCCACATACGGAATTAGACGGAGTATCGCGACAGTCTCCCGATATAGCGCCGCGCGGTGCTGCATGGCACGCCAACGCGGGACAATGACGCTGTGAGCCAAGGGAGGACAAGTGCTACACCAGCCGGCAATAGAGGCGCAAACAGGGGCGATTACTATGGCGGCGAGTGGACACTCCCGCCAGCTTGTCGTCAGCTCCGTTGGCATTCACTGCCAGGAACCGGGCTCAACTCCATCTCCCGGCGAAGTCATCTTCGCGGTCTAGAACGTAGGGTTCCGCTCACCGCTGGCCAGACTGCCTTCGCGGGATCGATGATGGTCAACACGGGAGGTTGGTCCTTTGCTTCCCAAGCAGCCCAACCGCCGCGCTGACCGCCAGACTTGCCAATCCCATGCGCATTGAACACACTTGTCAGCTATTCTCCACCCTGAAACCACCGTTGCTATAACACACTGGCGCGGCAGTCCCCAAACACAGGCCCCCTCAATCTTCTCAACACGGAAGCATCGTCAACCCTCACCACCCTCACCAACTTCAGAGCTGTGCTGTTCACGCCGATACTTCCGATGTGAAAGCCAAATGTCCTACCACTTCGTCAACAAGAACGCCCCAGCGACGACATGTTACCTACCTGGGTGGGCATCGGGCACAGCCTCATGAGCACGAACAGTAATCTTCGAGATCCGCAATCATTCCCAGAGGAGGTCATAGGCAAACTCGAGGCCTATGTATATAGACTGATCGACCCGCGCAACGGTCACACTTTCTATGTAGGCAAGGGCCGGGGTAACCGCGTGTTCTCACATGTGCGTGGCGAACCCAACCTCGAGACCGGAACGCTCGACAACAAAATGGGACTTATCCGCGAAATACGACATGCTGGCTTCGAAGTTGCCCACGTCATCCACCGTCACGGAATGGACGACAGTACCGCTAAGGAGGTTGAAGCCGCACTCATTGACGCTTATCCAGGCCTCACTAATAAGATTCCCGGGGTCGCCTCTGACCATGCTGCGTCACACGCGACAGAGATCATCCGCCACTACTTGGCCGAGAAAGCGGATTTCAAGCACAAAGCCTTGCTGATCAATATCAACAAAACCTACTCACCACAAGGCAATACCTACGAAGCTGTCCGCTTCGCTTGGAGCATCAGCAGATCGGAAGCTAAGAAAGCCGAAGTTGTTCTCGCCACCGCCCGCGGGATTATCAGAGGTGCCTACGTTGATTGTCGCTGGCTCGACGCAACCAAAAAGAATTTTCCTAAGCGCAAGGATGCTCCCATTCCTGGCAGATTTGGGTTCGTTGGCCGCGAGGCGCCCGATGACATCAAAGACCTCTACATCAACAAGCGCGTACCCGAGTGCTACCGCAACGCTGGGTATCCCATTAGATACACATGGCACCCGCCGACCCCCTCGCCCGATCTAATGGAGAAAGGGGAGAAGCCATGAGGTGGGTAGCCACCCTAGTCTTCTTTATCATATTCGCCGTCGTCATCTATGTCTGGGCAGCCGTATTCATCGCCAACCATGATTGGCCCGTACTGTACCTCTTGGCCATAACTGTACTGCTTCTCTTAGGCGCAGATCGCACTGGTCGGGAGAACAGAAATCTTAAGCAACAGATAAGATATCTTGAAAACGGGCTCGGCCTCTAAGAGGCTATTCTTCCCAAGCAGAGGGTCGCGGGTTCGAGTCCCGTTTCCCGCTCCAACCGTCGGATTTCGAAGGCTCGGTCCGAGGACTGAGCCTTTGGTGTTGCCCGCTGCAGATAGAGATCCATGGACCTAATCTCCAAACAGACCCGTGTGGGCTTCCGCGAGCATCTCGTCGGCTGGACCCTGCGCACAATAGGCGATCTCTTTGACGCGGCTGACATACCACGAGTCGACATTCCTGAGGAACGACTGCCAGCCGGCGAGCGACGTTCCCTGGTTGAGCAGTACTACGCCGGGGTCGATTGGTCATCATCCCTGGATGTTCGCAAGGTGCTCCGCGCCTATGAAGACATCTTGGCTGAACTCGAGCCGGACTCCCAGCAATACCGGAAGCTCACCAACCTCCTGAAGCGGGACAACCTCGTTCACAAGGATGGCCGTCTCCTATCCGCAGGACTCATCGACCTTGCTAAGGTTGAGCAGGCATGCGAGACCGTTGATGCTTCGACACTCCGTGACCACATACGCCGGATCGAGGAGAGCGTTGAATCCGACCCAGCGCAGGCCATCGGCTCAGCAAAGGAACTGGTTGAGACCGTCGCGAAGCTCGTACTCAGCCACTACTCCATCGATCCAAACCAGTACACTACCCTTCCGAAGCTCGTCAAGGAGGCCATGAAGTGCCTCAACCTGTCGATCAATAACATCTCTGGCGACACAAGGGGTGCAGGCTCAATGAGGCAAGTCGTCGCGGGCCTCGGCCAAGTTGTTGGGGGCATCGCGGAGCTCCGGAACCTCTATGGTACCGGGCACGGCCGGGAGGAACTGCGAACGGTTGACCCTCGCCACGCTCGCCTAGTGGTAGGCGCCGCTGCCACCCTCTGTGCGTTTCTGCTGGAAACCCTCGACGCCCGCGAAGGCTAGAAGCTCCAGCGGGTCAGCGCTCGTTTTGTTTCTTTGTGGCATAATTGGGGCGCCGAGGCTGATGCGTGGCTCCCATGAACGAAGAACCCGAGTGGCAGACGAGAAAGCAACGGGTCGACCCGGTGCTGCGGGCGGCGGGCTGGCAGGTAGCACCTTTTGATCCAGCCAAACCGCTGGAGTCCTATGACAGGACCGCGATCGAGGAGTATCCGACCGAGAACGGGCCAGCGGATTATGCCCTGACGTCTAAGGGTCGAATCCTTGGCATCGTTGAGGCGAAGAAGCTCACACTTGGTCCGCAAAACGTCCTCACGCAGGCGGAGCGATACTCCAAGGGCGTGACTGACAGCCCGTTCAACTTCGGCGGCTTCCGGGTTCCGTTCCTGTATTCCACCAATGGCGAAGTGATCTGGTTCCACGACATTCGCCACCCACTGAACCGGTCGCGTCGGCTGAAGGGCTTCCATACGCCCGGCGCTCTGGAAGAGCAGCTTAAACGAGACTTCGATAGCGCTTGTGACCGGCTCGCGACACTAGCGAACGACCATCCATGGCTCAGGCCGTACCAAGTGGAAGCCAATGCCGAAATAGAACGCGCCATCCGCGAGCGGAAGCGGCGCATGCTTGTCGCCATGGCGACCGGCACGGGCAAGACCTTCACAATGGTGAATGAAGCTTATCGCCTAATCAAGTCAGGCGTTGCTAAGCGGATCCTCTTCTTAGTTGACCGGCGCGCTCTTGCGGCCCAAGCGGTTCGCGAATTTCAGTCATTCGAGGCGGAGCCGGGGAGGAAGTTTCACCAGATATACGAGCTCTACAGCCAGCGCTTCCAACTTGGGGACATGGAGGACAGCAAGTTCGACCCGACTGTTCTACCCGAGACGTACCTGACCGATCCGCCCTCTGGAGCTGCATTCGTCTACGTGTCAACAATCCAACGGATGGCCATCAACCTCTTCGGCCGCGGGGCTGTTCCATTTCGGCCTGACGAGCCACTGGAAGAGGACGACGCGGAGGCCCACAGGATCAATATCCCGATTCACGCCTTTGATTTCGTGATCGCGGACGAGTGCCACCGTGGATATACGGCCCAGGAACTTTCGGTCTGGCGCAACACGCTCGATCACTTCGATGCCATCACGTTGGGGCTCACTGCGACGCCAGCGGCACACACGACCAGTTACTTCCACGACATTGTTTACCGCTATGGGTATGAACGCGCGGTGCAAGAAGGCTATCTCGTCGACTGGGATCTGGTGAAAATAAAGTCCCCCGTACGTATTAATGGGATCTTTCTCAAAGGGGGCGAGCAGGTGGGGCTTGTCGACACGGCCACCGGAGCGCAGCAACTCGACCTGTTGGAGGACGAGCGTGAGTTCGATGCGTCGCAAGTGGAGCTGGACGTTACTGCTCCCGACTCTAACCGGAAGATCATTGAAGAGCTGAAAATGTACGCGCTGGAGCATGAGGAGCGATACGGACGGTTCCCAAAGACACTGATCTTCGCAGTTAACGACCTAGGCCATACCTCGCACGCGGACCAGCTGGTGGATGTGGCGCGCGAGGTCTTCGGCCGCGGGGATTCGTTCGTGCAAAAGATTACGGGTAAGGTAGACCGGCCTCTTCAAAGAATCCGCGAGTTTCGCAACAGACCTGAGCCGGCGATCGTGGTCACCGTCGATCTTCTTAGCACCGGCGTCGATATCCGTGATCTCGAGTTCATCGTGTTCTTGCGCTTCGTCAAGTCACGCATCTTGTTCGTGCAGATGCTGGGGCGGGGGACCCGCAAGGGAGACAGATTCCCAGATAAGTCACACTTCACAGTTTTCGATTGCTTCGATGGCACTCTTGTCGAGTACTTCCGCAACTCCACAGAGATGACAATTGAGCCACCAGACAAGCCAAGCCGGACGATCCACGAAATCATCGACGACATCTGGCAGAACCGAGATCGGGCCTACAACGTCCGCTGTCTCATTCGCCGGCTGCAACGCGTCAACAAGGAGATGTCGGGGGACGCCCGTGACCTGTTTGCAGGGCACATTGCCGACGGCGACGTCGGCCGCCTGGCTGCGCAGTTACCCCGTTTCCTTCGAGATGACTTCACCGAGACCATGAAGCTGCTTCGCAGCCAAGAGTTTCAGGATTTGCTGGTGAATTACCCTCGACCCAAGCGGGACTTTGTGATCGCCTACGATACCAAAGACGCCGTGAGTTCTGAAGTCATGATCCGAGGCGGCGGGAATGAGTACAAACCTGAGGACTATTTGACTCTCTTCGCATGGTTCGTGAGGGAGAACCCGGCGCAGATTGAAGCCATAGGGATTCTGCTCAATCGCCCGCAGGGCTGGTCAACTGGCGCTCTTCGAGAGCTGCGCCAGACGCTGACATCTACCCCGGAGCGTTTTACGGAGAAGAACCTGCAAAAGGCCCACGAGGCCTGCTATCACAAGGCATTGGTGGATATCATTTCGATGATTAAGCATACGGCGAGTGAGGCATCTCCGCTCTTCACCGCGGAGGAACGGGTCCGTTTGGCGGTCGCAAAAGTGACCGCTGGACGAGATCTGAGCCTGGACCAGCGCCAGTGGCTTGACAGAATTCAATCCCACCTCATAGAGAATCTATCGATAGACCGCCGCGACTTCGAGGAGATGCCCGTGTTTGAGCGTGCCGGCGGATGGAAGCAGGCGGATAAAGCATTCGATGGACGGTTAGAGGCGCTGCTAAGCGAGCTTAATGAGGCGGTGGCGGCATGACAGACGTCGTTCAGAAACTATGGGGCTTCTGCCACACGCTCCGCCACGATGGTATCGACTACGGCGACTACATCGAGCAACTCACCTACTTGCTCTTCCTCAAGATGGCCGATGAGCGGGGAATCAAACTGCCGGAGCGTTGCGATTGGCCATCACTGGAGGCGCGTTCGGGTACCGACTTGGCCGATCATTACGTCGATGTTCTCCGTACCTTGGGTCAACAGCGGGGGCTCCTGGGCGACATTTTCGCCGGCGCTCAGTCACGTTTCAACAATCCGGTGAACCTCAAACGACTGGTCGGCCTCGTTGATGAAACAGAGTGGACGGCCCTAAATGTCGATGTGAAGGCCGCAGCCTTCGAAGGGCTGCTGGAGAAGGCGGCGAGCGAGGGCAAGAAGGGTGCCGGCCAGTATTTCACGCCGCGTATCCTCATCCAGACCATCGTTCGCTGCATGAAACCCGACCCTCGCGTTCACCGTGAGTTCACTGTTTGCGACCCCGCCTGCGGCACTGGAGGCTTCCTCGTCGTCGCTTACGAGTGGCTGATGGAGCAAACCGGAGGGGGCGCACTAGATCGAGAGGTGGCGCAGCGCGTGCGCCGCGGCACCTACTTCGGGAAGGACCTGGTGCAGAGGCCCCGCCGGCTGGCTCTTATGAACCTTTACCTCCACGGCCTGGAACCGGAGATAGCGCTGGGGGACTCCATTTATGAGGCTTTCGACGGCCGGCGGCACGATGTAGTACTCACCAATCCGCCGTTCGGCACCAGGGGTGCGAACCAGGCGCCGGACCGAGACGACTTTGTCATCGGCACCAGCAATAAGCAGCTCAACTTCGTGCAGCACGTGATGACGATCCTTAAGCCCGGAGGTCGCGCCGCGGTCGTCGTCCCAGACAACTGCCTGTTCGCCGACCAGGCCGGAGAGGTGTTCAAGATACTCACGGAGGACTGCGCCCTTCACACTGTCCTGAGGCTCGCCAACGGGACGTTCATGCCCTACAGCCCGGGTACCAAGACCAACGTCATCTTCTTCACCAAGGGCCGCCCGACAGAGAACGTATGGATCTACGATGGCCGTACCAACGTTCCGCGCATCACGAAGAAGGACCGCCCCCTGACGCCCGAGCACTTCGCGGATTTCGAGCATTGCTTCGGCGACAACCCCAACGGTCGCGGCAGGCGAGACCCCGGCGACTCTCCGCACGACCGCTGGCGCTGTGTCCCCATAGGTGAGGTACGCTCCCGCGACTTCAAGAATCGACAGCCTGAAGTGGCTGAAGGACGAGTCCCTGGACGACGCTGACGAGCTGGCGGAGCCTGAGGAACTGGCCGCGGACGCCATCGCCGAACTGGAGTCGGCCGTCGAGGAGCTCAGCGCGGTGCTGTCGATGCTAGAGAGCGGCGTGAATGAGGTGACGGCTTTGTCCGAGGGGACACAGTGACTAATGCCGACGCGAGAGAGGCAGGATGCGTTGCACCACCAGCGGCCGAGGACATGCCCGAAGGCTGGGCTGAGGCGAGGCTAAATCAGGCCCTGCAGTCGCTGGAGTCGGGGGCCCGGCCGAAGGGCGGCGTGCGGGGGATTGTGGATGGTGTCCCTAGTATTGGCGGAGAACACCTCAACGACGAGGGTGGCTTCCGATTCGACAACGTCAAGTTCGTCCCTTACGAGTTCTTCAGGCAAATGAGGAGGGGGCACATCAACCCGGGCGATATTCTCGTTGTGAAGGATGGCGCGACCACGGGCAAAGTGGCGCTTGTTCGAGACAACTTCCCCTACGACCCGGCAGTGGTCAACGAGCACGTATTTCGGTGTCAGCCAAAGCCATGGGCACGATCTGAGTTCCTGTTTCATTTCTTATGGTCAGACCAAGGCCAACGGCGCCTCCTCGAAAACTTCCGCGGCTCAGCGCAGGGCGGCTTCAATCAGAGCTTTGCGCGAGGCACAGCCGTCCCTATTGCCCCCACAGCTGAGCAAGAGCGAATTGTGGCGAAGGTGGAGGCCTTGCTGCCGCGTATCAAGGCCGTTGACGATAGGCTGCGGCGAGTGGAGTCAATTGTGCATCGTTTCCGCCAAACCATTCTCGCTGCCGCCTGTTCCGGCGGCCTGACAGTGGATTGGCGAGAGGATCACCGGGATGTTGAACCGGTGGCGCTTTTCTTGGAGCGAATAGAAAGGGTGCGCAAGGTTCAGTCGCATACAAGAGGACGCGCGCATCGGCCCGAAGTTGTGGAATTAGGCCCAAGCCTGTTGCCTGAAGTGCCAGACAGTTGGGCATGGATACCCTTCGACGTCCTCATCGCGTCGATCAGGAGCGGATCAACTGAAGTCCCCGTGGACGAGCGGACCGACTTCCCCATTCTCAGATCAAGCAGCGTGCGGCCGGGCATTGTCGACTTGATGGATGCAAGATTCCTGTCTGCTGAGCAGAGCAGGAATCCGGAGAACTACGTTTCCGACGGAGACATGCTCTTCACCCGCTTGAGTGGGAGTCTGCAGTATGTAGCGAACTGCGCGCTAGTTCGCGAGCTAGACGGTAGGCGCATCCAGTATCCAGATAGATTGTTCTGCGCAAAGCTGATTGAGCCGAGGTGCGCCGAATATTGCGAGTTGTGCTTCCGCAGCCCCGTTCTTCGTCAGTTCATAACTGTTGAATCCAGGTCGAGCGCTGGACATCAGCGAATCTCGACCGGGGCGGTGACGGGTTACCCCATACCACTGCCTCCCACTGAAGAGCGACACGAGATTGTTCGCCGGGTGGAGGCGCTGTTTAGGCTGGCGGACGCCATCGAAACGCGGGTCGCCGCGGCCACCTTGCAAGCGGACAAACTGACGCACTCGATCCTGGCGAAGGCGTTTCGCGGCGAACTCGTCCCCACTGAGGCCGAGCTCGCCCGTCGCGAGGGCCGTGAGTACGAATCGGCGTCGGCGTTGCTTGCCCGGCTCGGACGAACAACGGTCGTCTGAGGCGCATCTAGAGGAGGAGAGAGTCTGATCCTCCTTCCCCTCGGACGCGGAGACGGAAGACGAACCTCGGTCGCGGACACCCGAATGAAGGGCTGTTTGTAGCATCAGGAGGAAACCATGGACAAATGGCTCCTAACGGCCGAAGCTTCTATTCCAGTATTGCCGCCGTCTGAAGAGAACGCTCCCGCCAATTCGAGGGTTGCTTCCTTCTCGCTCTCTTGGGGACCGGATACTATCAGGTTCATCCCACAGCAGCCCCAAGCTAAAGGAACCGAGGGGAGCTCCGTTGGAGCTGAGGCTGAGCCGCGCTATGGGCTGGAGGTCATTGTTGAAGCCGACCAGCCTCCCGTAGCCCTGCAAAAAAGCTTGAGCCTTGTTGACGGCACTCTTGATCTCGTCACATTTCTTGTCCAGCGGCCTTGTTCTCTCGTGAGCCGCCAGAAGATTGTCAATCTCACGCTGGACGCCCTGGCAAAGGAAGGCCAAGAAGTCGAGCAGACGATTGGCGTATTTGGTCAAACGTTCCGGCCTGACGAGCCATTTCCTCCACACAAACTCCTGACCCCGCCGGAGGATGAGCGTGTGAAAGCGGCGTTGAGATGGCATCGGAAGGCAATGTTGGCTGACAATTGGGAGGACAACTTTCTGGCCCGCTATATTGTCTTAGAGTTGTTGTCGCCAGTGATCAAGCCAGAAAACGTATCGACACACATCTGCCGAGAATGCGGTAAGAACACGGGAATCGCGAAGGCAGCACGGGAAGGCATTCTCTTTGTCCTGACTGATATCCTCCACAAGAAGGCAAGCCTGCTTGATCGACTTGCTAGGACACGGGCGAGGATTGTGCACGGAGCGAAGTATGGAGAGGAACTTCGCGACATTGTGGCACGAGACATGGGTCTAATGACAGAAGTCGTCATTGCCGCCATGAAGTACGTGCTGGGTCTCGGGCAAGAGGGCCTTCCTCAGCCGGCGCCATTCGAAGTTGAGCCCAACAGCGTCGTGCTTTGGATTCAGCACCACGGGGGTGATTCGTCTAGCGGCTCGTCTGGAGGATGAACTGGAAATTGGCTATATTGGCGGCGGCGGGAGAAGCTGCTTGAGGCCAACTGGCAAGGGCAAATTCTCGGAGTTTCGTACCTGCCAGGCGCTGAAGTACCGTTAATGCGTGCGCATCATTCCCAGGCCGAGGGCCGCGGGTTCGAGTCCCGTTTCCCGCTCCAACCTTTTCTAGGGTTGCATTAGATATGAAGCCGGGCGTGGAGCCCGGCCTTCTTTGCGCCCTACTGGTGGAGCATCTGTTTTCTAAGCAGAGAGGTGACGGGGTTCACCTAGATCTCCGCTTTGCCATGACGGAGTTTGTCAAGCGTTTGTAAACGGTGGGATACGAGGGTAGGAATGGGTTTCGCGTCTGTGAGAGTTCGCAGGATTGTGCACACGTCAGCGTCTCACGATCGCCTTTCATCCAGGTTCAACGAGGCGCGCAGTCAAGTGGGTTCCGTTGAGATAGTAATCAACATCGAGCCCCGTATCGAGAATGGCTTGGACCTCGGTATGAAGCGATGCCGGAATACCGGCTGCTGGTTCCGCCGACTCGGGAAAGAAGACGCCCAGAGGCGCTGGCAATCCAAGGCCAGCGATTGGCTGTACGAAGACAGGAAGGCCATCATCTTGGGTTCTAGCATCCGCACTGGCCTCGACGATATTGTCGATTGACTCACCTCTCTCTCTGTCGAGACCCTCTTCGTGCGGTCGCGGCCTGTCCATTAAATTCACGGGGATTGTTACGATTCCTTCAGCCAGTAATCGCCTGAGCTCGTTTGAACCAGGCGTTCGACAATACTCCAGCAAGTCAAGGAGGTCAGCGGCCGTCGCGCCAAAACCGCTCCTCCAACCCGGAAGTCCCATTCGGCCGAGCCAGTCGCGCAGACTAGCCGCATCTATTTGCTGGCTCTCTGCCTCCCTGGATATGGTGTTCGCAAGGCCACGCGATCGGATCCCTGAAGTAAGGAGTCCGACTGCTTCGGGGGTCGCAACACCGTAGTGAATGAAGGCCGGTAGTTCGGGGCACATCAAACGTTCGTCGCCTTCCTCGCGCTCGCTCAGGCGGATATTTGCCTGCCCTAACAGCGCTCGAACTGTCCAGGAAAAGTAGTGTTCGCAGAAATCGCTGATGGCATCCACCAGTCGCTCTATCCGCAGCGACCGGTCCAAAATGCCGCTTAGCAAGGAATCTGCCATCTCGGGAAGCGTCTCGCCCCGCAACCAGTGCTGAAGGAGTGCCACTGGTCTGAGTTCAACCAGCGGGGATTGTGCGCTCTCGGTTTCATGAAAGACCCACGGGCGAGGGATTTCGCGAAGTTGCAGAATACGGTCGAACGCGTGGAGTTGTTCCAGGAAATCTAAGGCAGAGAAGGGGTCAACCAGGGTATCAGCATCGGCGGAGGGCAATGCGGTCACAGCCGCGGCGATCTCGTCGACCAAGTCGTCCAGCATTCTGGCACTTGCGATAGAAGAGCCGACCTTCGCCCATCTACGACGACGCTCGGGAGTGCATGCTGTGTAAGCATCATGAGTGACGTTGATCAGTTGCTCAAAGCGCCGGCGAGTCTCGACGTCGAGCTGTGCGTAGGCAAGCGTCGCGGCGAATGCGCTCATCGGCTCTGCCGCATTCCCGACCCGTCCCAATTCCTCTTCTGCGGCGAGAACGAACCAGACATAGCTGACGAAGTCGGCTATGACGCCGTTGGCCGCGACGATAGCGTCCTCACCAGCGCGTACCGCATCTTCAAAGAGGGCGAGCGCTTCTAGGGCAGATTCGTCAGCAAGCCTGGAACGCACCTCGAGGTCAGCTTCATCGGGCTCGAGCAAATCAAAATCGGCGGGCTGTGGCTCCGCCGGGCGAGCTAGTATGATCCAGCCCTCGCTCTCCCTCGTGGCCCGGCCGGCGCGTCCCATGGCATTGATGAGGCGTCCGCCGACAAGCTGTTGCTCGTGGGGCTGTCCTTCGTAGGGTATAGCTGCCAAGACGACAGTTCGAACTGGGAGATTGACGCCTTCCGTAAGGGTACTGGTGGCTACAACGAATCGCAGTGAGTCGTCACGAATCCCATCTTCAATAGCCTCCTGCAATTCCGCTGGGAGTCCGGCATGGTGGTAAGCTACACCCCTCCGCAGGAAAGAAACGAGTTGATGCTCGCTGCCGAGCCGCGACCTCGCTAGTTCCGCCAAGTGATAAGAGGACGGACGGTCTGGCATTCTCGCCGCGATAGCCTCTGCCATACTGACTGCTTCCCGGCGCGTAGAACGAATCACAAGTACCGGGCCAGCATGGGAGACATAGGCTGCTATATCGGAAAGCATCTTGTAGAAAGGTGTGCTATGGCTCTGTTCTCGGTGTCTTTCTCGGATCCCGTTGGCCGTGGCCCGGAAGGAAATCTCCCCAATTGCCGCTGTCGTTCGGACTTGCACTGGCTGGTGCTCGGCTGGGCGCAGTCGCACCACCCCATATGTGGGGTAGGTGAGGCGCCGGGTCAGATGAGCTTGACCGCCTCGCGCCGCTACAGTCTCACTGGTCGGATTTTGCCAATCGATCTCGGTGGAGAAGATCGCATGAAGTCTTCGCGGCCCTCTCCATTCGGACTTCAATAAATACGCCCCGCCTTCCACCCTGAGCCAGCCTACGAGCTCCCCTGCGTTGCCCATCGCAGCCGAAAGCAGCACAATGCGATGATTGGTCTCATGGGTGCGCCAGTGGAGAAACGCCAACATTGACTCAGTTAGGAATCCTCGAGAGGGCTCGCGAATCAACTGAGCTTCGTCAAAGACAAACAGACCAAACCGGTCGAGTACTGCCCTCGGGTCCTCATGCAGCGCGAATGCAAGCCGTTCAGGGGTCATGACCGCTACATCAGGTTGTTCTGCCTCATCTGCGGCAGTCGTGATCGTAGAATCGCCGCCGATCTCACTTAATGTCATTGCCATCTCTTCGGAGAGTCCGAAGTCTGGTTCCTCGCGGCTGACTTCCTTGGCGATAACGCGAAGACGACGCCCAAGTGAGCGGCGCACCTCCCTCCCCAGACTCCGTAAAGGAGTGACGTAGCAAACACCTGTGGATGTCGTCGCAAGATGAGAAACCATTAGCAGTTGAGCCGCGAGAGTCTTCCCGCTGCTAGTTGGCACGGACAACACCAGGCGACGAACCGATGGGTCGAGGGCGCTTCGGCCTGCTTCTGACTCGGTACTCTCCGCTGGTATGTTGGGATCGGTAATATTGGTCAGCAGTTCGCGTTGGGGCTGCCAGAGCGTGAGCACGGGCGGGCCAGTCAACGTGAAAGCCTGCTTTACTATGCCAGGCGTCTCTGGCGGCAGGAGAGTCCACAGGCTACCGGCATTCATCTCATCAGCGAGAAACCGTAGATGTGCCGCAACCCATCGCGCGTCTCGATCCCATCGCCCTTCCGGTACCATGACGGCCATAGCGAATCGCTCACGAGCACGATCTAGGCGTTCTCGGTCGCCGCGCACGAGGAACGACATGAGTGCATCCACACCATCTACTACGCAGAAGGTGGGGCCAAACATAGTATTCGTGAGATCAACGTCGACGGTGTTGGCCAATGAGATAAGCTGATGTCTCCATACACGTAATCGACTGCGTACTCGAGCTGGCCCCACTCCTAACAGCAGGACGCCGGCTTCGATGGCAAGCGTAGGCCAATGTTCGAGAAGATCGGCATCTGCGCGGATTAGAGGATCGAGTCTTCGGGCGACCGCCATGGCATTGGGCTGAGCTTCACTCCGGTGATAACCCACTTCGGCAGCGAAGGCCAATCGGAGCCGATCCAACGTAGATCGGTCAACCGATATGCTCGCGAGATCGAAGACGTGTGCGCTAACCGCAAATGCTCGACGCTGGCGTCCGACTGTGTAGTCTGCTAGGGCTGAATCAGCACTAGCCACTCCATGGAGATACCATGCGGTGTTCAGCAAATCGTCAGGAACAACTTGGCGGTTGAGGAAGAGTTCGACTTCTGTATCCCCTAACAGCCGCTGCAATTGCTCGGCCGTGGGGAGTCTTTGAGATTCAGGATGAGTGCCGAGAGCTTCCTGAAGGTCTTCCAGCCTTAAAGCGCGATCCATATTCGCTCCCGCACGTTCCGCGTGAAGACGCCGAAATCGGCGATCGCGGCGACAACACCTTCTAACTGTCCGGGGCTGCTAAGAGCCGGGAAGTGTTTGTGCATCGTGGAAAAGCAACGAGAGGGCGCTAGCGGGGCATGGGTCGCCACGCCGACACCGGCACCTGATTGGAAACTGTTGTTAATCCATAGGTCGACGAGATTGGCGCACAGATCATCAATCTGTGGATCGTCTCTGGCCACCGTTTGTATTGCAGTAAATTTCGCCAAATACTCCGTCGCGCGAGCATCCAGCTGCTTGTACGCGCGCGACACGGCGTTACTCATCGGGGCGACCCCGACATGACTTTTGATTTCCCATAAGCAGAACGTCAGCACATTGTCTTGGGTACGGCGCCAAATGGCCAGCCCATCTCCGCCGGGCTCAGTCGCGTGGAAATTAGGACCTTCCAGTGATAGAAGAACCCGTTCCGGATGGGTGTGCATCTCCGCAGCTAAGCGAAACCATATGAACTGAGCCACCCAGCCGCGCGAATGCTCCTCAGGCTTGGGATTTTGACGGTCGCCGAAGAGGGTTTGGACAAATGGCAAGACCTTCTCTTTGTCACGACCAGAAAGCGCATTTCCGGAATTTACTGCCTCTCTCCACAGACGATAGTCGCCAAGGGCACCACGACAACGCCAACGCATCGTCGAGTCCGCGACTAGACAGGCGGCTTCAGCGATTTGCGCATCGCATGATTCATTAAGAATTCCAAGGTGCCAGGGACAGCGTCCCGAGCCGTTCTTCCTCGTAATCGATAACAGCTCGGCAAGCGGCGCATGAGGCTCGCCGGACCTGCCACAGCTACAAGCAATCGAATCGCCCGGAAATGGATCACACCAGGCCGACGAGATGCTTGGAACGGTAGGATGAGTCAATGCCATGAGATATCGACCTACGACTCACGAACCAAAGACATGGCTATGCTGAGAACTAGTTGCTCTACCTGTCCGGAGTGCCTGCATAGATGCTTGTGCAGGCACTCGATGGGGGGAAGCGGCCTTAATCTAAGGCTTGGGCGAACGGACGTCAACTGATAGTCTCGATAACCGATATCGGGAAATGACCAAAGGGGCGGTGTGCTGAGAGGCAGGCGCCGGTAACTGCCTCGCTTCCTTGAACTGGTCCTCTGCTTTGGAGACAGATGCTGCACCGACCCTTTGCTTCGGAGGCAGATGCTCTGCCGAATCGGCGGGGTTCAGGTGCGGCCTGAGAGAGCCTCAGGTCAGAACTGGCGATTGACAGGCTCCGTATAATAGGTTAACGACTTATCGCGCCCTCGATACCTCCACGTCCCTCTCCTGTATGACAGGCATCAGGGAGAAAGAGAGTATGACGTCTCTTGAGTTTCCGCTTTACGAGCGCGCACGGAAGGCTGGCCTTTTCGAGGGGAAGAGCGCCGTTATCGTCGCCCCGACGGCGACCGGGAAGAGCTATATTGGGCGGGAAGTAATTCGCTCCGCTATCCTGCGCCGCGTCTCAGGAACGCACACCTACCTCGTCCCGTACCGCGCTCTCGCCAGCGAGATGTTCGATGCGCTGGAGGATCACCTCCATGACCTCGACGGGCTGCGGATCAGGGTGGCAAGCGGCGATCATACCGACCCTGTCCGCCCGCAAGAGACTGACGTACTAGTTGCCACCTACGAGACATTTGCTGCCCTCAGCCGTCGGCCAGACTTCCGGCCGGGCGTACTGGTCGCAGACGAGTTCCATCTTCTCTCAGACGTTACGCGTGGGGCAGCCGTCGAGGCTCTTGTGGCTCGGTTGCTGACGCGCCAGTCGCTGGCTGGGATCTGTGCTCTATCGGCGGTGATTGAGAATGGCAAGGAGCTGGCAGCATGGCTCGAGGTTCCGCTCTTGCGAGGTGGACCAGAGGACAGGGCGGTGCCAGTCGAATTCGACTGCCAGAAGGTTGATGATCCCAAGGCGCGTGCGACCGAGGAAGCAGCGAAGGCAGCTCAATCTGGTGAGCAAGCCATCATCTTCTGCAACTCTCGAGGCGGCGCTGAGCGGACTGCCAGGGACTTGGCTGAATCGGTCAGTGGCGCTGTGCGAGGCGCCGACCGCAGCGCTCTGCAGACCACGGCCGATGCAATCCTGCATGAGGATGAGAGTCTAGATCACCTCGCCGAACTAGTGGCCGAAGGTGTTGCGTTTCATCATGCCGGGCTGCCGCGAGCCGTCCGGGCAGCGCTCGAGGCGGCATTTCGAGATCGGCATCTGAAGGTAATCGCCAGCACCCCCACGCTCGCGGCCGGAGTCAACCTTCCCGCCGGGCTGGTGGTCGTGAGGGACGTCCACAGGACCGAGTTTCCTCGTGGACGTCCACGCCAGGTCCTCCTCCCTAGTGGTGAAGTGCTCAACATGTTGGGCAGGGCCGGACGGCCGCATCAGGTCAAGAGCGGACGCGGCGTCGCGCTGGTGGCCAATGAACTGAAGATTGACCGGGAAACGGTGGAACAACTTGTAGCGGACATCCGGAAGGGGCAAGGGGCGGCGGTCGAAAGCCAGTTGCCCAACTCCTTCGAGGCCATGATGCGGTTTGTTCTCGCGGTGGTCGTTGAGTGGGGTGAAGCAAGGATCGAGGACATCGCGGACGTGACACGGCGCACATTCTGGTACGACAGCGCTCCCGTTGAGATCCGTTTCGATCGCCCACTTGAGGAAGACCTGATGGAGGATATCCCCTCCTATCGGCGCGTGACGGCCGACATGTCCGTTGAGTATGCGGAGTCGATAGCAGATGGAGTCGAAGGGATAGTCAGGGGGTCAAGCGGCAAGAACTATGTCTTTCGACTCACGACCGCCGGTCCGGAGTGCGATTGTCCTGCCGCTAGTCAATGGCGGCGACGCGACGTCTGCAAACACATCGCCATGGCGATACACGAGATCCTCTTCGCACGAAAGTTTGGGGAGGAGGTGCGGAGCCGCTGTCTTTACGTCTGTGCTCACTTCTTTGGCCCTACGCTCGACATCGGCACCCGTCTTTCCTGTGCGGTTGAGGTTCTCCATAGTTGGCATCTGATCGAGAGGGCAGGATCTGGCTGGCGGGCAACGCCGACTGGAGAAGTGGCCATAGCGACAGGCCTCGACCTTCTCCTGGTTCGGCAGGCTGAACAACGCGTCGGCGGCGTTGGCGAGGGGGCGACATATCGCGATGTTGGCCTGTGGGTTGCCGAAGACTACTTTAGTGAAGAGAAGAAACGCGCCCGGTGGCTGACGGCTTTGGCTGACTGGCTCGATGAGGTTGACGTTAAAGACATCGCGCTTCCCGAGAAGTACCGAGGCGACTTTGAAAATGGGCTCGATGATCTGGCGCGGGTGGCGGTCCTGTACGGAGGGGTCGCCGGTGCACTAGGTCGGTCGGATGTGGCAGAGGCAGCTCGCCAGGCGCGTGGCTGTCTTGTCTACGGTGTGAAGCCTGACATTTTGCCCTTGGCGGCGCTGCGGTTTCCTCAGCTTGGCCGCGCCCGCTGCCGCTTTCTCCACGATGAACGCGGCATTGGCTCCCTCGAAGGCTTGGCCAAGGCTACGCCAGCAAAGCTGGCGGGGCGAACGGTACCGGAGCGCATCGCGGCGGGCTGGGTCGAGCGCGCCAAGGCCATTCTGCGGGAGCGCGACAGATATCGGGGCCAGCAGAGAGCGGAAATCGAGGACTCTGAAGTCTTTGATGAGTTGGTGAGCAAGTTCAAGGTCGATCCAGCTGCGTTTGAAATGCCGGCAGTGGCGTGATACTCAGCCAACCCCAGCAGACAGCCGTTCAGTCCCCGGCTAGGATTCTCCAGATCCTGGCATGTGCCGGGTCGGGCAAGACCGAGGTGGTGGCGCGCCGTGTTGCCCGCCTGCTGGTCGAAGGGGAAGATCCGGCGGCTATCGTCGCATTCACTTTCACTGACAAGGCGGCGGCGGAGCTCAAGACACGGATCGAGCGCCGAGCTAGCGAGTCTGACTCCTCGTTCATTGATCTTCCACCCACTGCTCGCGGGCTATTCGTTGGGACCATCCACTCCTATTGTCTTAGGCTCTTGCAGGAAACTGGGCAGTACGAGGCCTATGATCCTCTTTCGGAAGAGCGCGAGTGGGCACTCCTTCTTCGCGTTGCCCGTCGGCTAGGCATAGTCAACCTGCTCTCGGAGACGTCGAGGACAGACAAAGTTGCGACGGGTCCGGCCATAAGCGCATTCCTGCGCAGTGCCGAGGTAGTGTACAACGAGCGAATCGACCGAGGTCAGCTGGAGATGCGCGCGCCTGAGTTCGCCGCAGTGTTGCGTCGCTATGAGCAACTCCTCGATGGGATGCGGCTGATCCCGTTTAGCTTGATGATCGACCGGGTATGTGACCAGCTGAGAGGAGACGGTCGCCTGCGGACGTCGCTCGAGGGCCGGATCAAGCACGTCCTGATTGATGAGTACCAGGACTTGAACCCGGCCCAGGATGAGATCCTCAGGGCACTGCTGCAGATGGGGGCCACGCTAACCGTGGTCGGAGACGATGACCAGGCTATCTATCAATGGCGTGGTGGTGACGTCAACCTTTGCCTCAGCTTCCTCAAGCGCTATGAGGGGAGCCAGGTCACCCTGGGTGAGAATCGTCGCAGCAAGTCTCACATCGTTCACCTATCCAAGGCCGTGGCAGAAGGGCTTCAGGAACGCCTGACAAAAGAGATCCGCGCGGCAAGGGCAGACATCGACCCCTGCATTGAGTTCTTGCCGGTCGAGGGAGACGCGGAGGCTGAGGCCAAGATGGTCGTCGCTCGTATTGAGCGCCTGGCCCTCGCCGGACACCGATACGGAGACATCGCGATACTGTTCCGCTCAGTCCGAACATCCGCGTCTCCGTTTGTCATGGTGCTGCGGGATCACCATGTTCGGTACCATGTCGTGGGACGTCTGTCGATTCTGACGAGACCTGAGATGGCATTGATCGCCGGCATCTTCGTCTGGTGGGCCGGCGGATCGTGGTATCCGGGAGGCGAGAGGACAATCGAAACGGTCACGCCGCAGGGACTGGCGGCGGACATCGTGGAGCTCACGGGGCGCTCACAGCGAGCTGCCGATTCGGTGGTTAGCCAACTGGAGCAGATGGGGGGCGCCGTGCGCAGCCAGGGCGTCTGGGACATCGTCGCTCTCTATAACGAGATCTTACGTGTGCTTTCGTTCCCGGACGACGAGGGGGCAGCTCGCCGCGATATGGGGCTGGGTCGTATGTCGCAAATCTTGGCCGATTTCGACCACGCCGCGCGACGAGCGATTCCGGCAACTGCCTTGGCCCACGCCGCCGGAGCAGAGGGGGAGGAGGGGGCAGAAGATAGGGTGATCGACCCGGAAGGACCCGCGGCCGCAGCGGATACTGCCCCTTCGGCTCGGCTGATGTTGGCCACCTCTGGAGAAATATACCTGGGGCGACTCCGCAGTTATCTCGAGGAATTTGGCGGCCGGGCAGCAGAAGAACAGCCTGAGGGTCCAGTTGAAGATGTTGATGCTGTTCACATCATGACCGTTCACCAGGCAAAAGGATTGGAGTTCCCCATCGTGTTCCTGCCGTCGCTCATCGAGGGTCGCTTCCCTTCTTCGCTGACCGGCCAGTCACAGCGATGGTATATGCCCGACGACATGTTCGACAGGGCGCGCTATGAAGGTAGAGAAGAGGACGAGAAGAGGCTTTTCTACGTTGCTCTCACGAGGGCGCGTGAACTGCTGATCCTGAGCTATTTCAACCAGCACCCGGTAGCACGGGCAAAACCATCTCCTTTCTTGCGTCAGATAGCGCCCCTGCTGAACTCGCTGGCGTCTCCCTTTGGCTCCGTTCTGCCGACTGCAGTCCCTTTGGCTGGCGGGGAAGAGGGAACGCTGGAAGTCGGGTTTGGCAGCCTGTCGGCATATGACGAGTGTGGGGTCGGCTACTGGCTGCGGGAGATCTGCGGGTTTCGGCCGCCATTGGCCCGTGAGCTGGGTTTCGGGAAGTTCCTGCATCATGCGATCGCCGAGCTTGCCCGCCGTGCGGCCAGCGGCCGCAGCTTGTCTGCCGCCGATCTTGAGGACGTCCTAAGCGACTTCTATCTGCCATTCGCAGGCCCTATTCCCCTCCAGAAGCTTTTCTCGTCAGCGAGGAGGCGCCTGACCAAGTACTTATCCTCCCACGCTGATGAGTTGGCGGATACGATACAGCCAGAGATGCGCTTCGAAGTGCCGACCTCCGGAGCTCGCATTCTGGGACGAATTGATCTGTTGCTGCGCGCTCCCGACGATGGGCGGGGAGATGTCGTGCTGATCGACTTTAAGACAACGGAGAACCGGCCTCCGAGCGATTTGCATCAGAATCAGTTGCGCCTCTATGCAGAGGCATGCCGGAGGTTGGGCTTGAATCCGGTACAGCTGGTCATCCATGACCTAGATTCAAACACGGGAGGTCGGATTGAGGTCGATCAGGACGAGGAACAGATTCTGTCTTTCCGACAGCGACTGAGCGCATGGGTAGAGGGGATCAGAGCCGGGCGGTTCGATCCTACGGGGAATGCGAAATCGTGTGAGAAATGCGACTTTCGGGTATTTTGCCGCCATTCTCGGGAGAGCGACGACGGGCGGTAGCCAAGGGCAATTGTCGTTGGGAACATGAGCATTGTCTCCGACCCGGTGAGAGCGCAAGAGGTCGCCGAGCTTCTCTACAAGGCCTTCAATGAGTCTGCGGAAGGCGTCTTCGGTTACACAACCATGCCGGAGGATATCCTACCGGCAGGTGTCGAAAAGGGTTCGCGCGAGCATCGCCTCTTCATCACACTGACCGTGAGCATCGACTACATGCGAGACGCGGAGGCGCTTTGGGCCGCGAGCCGGCGGGCATACGAAAACGAGGGCACTCGTTATCTGTTCAGGCCTGAGGAGGTAACTAGAGCAGCCCCCGCGATTGTAGCCCAGGATCTCCGCAATTCCGGAGTGGCGCTCCGTCGCGATCAGGACGGCAGGATTTGGCGCACTGTCTCAATCACTCTCGCCCGAAAATGGGCTGGCGATCCTCTCAACCTTGTGGAAGCAGCTCGCTATGATGCGATGACCGCGCTGACGATGGTGCGGAGGGAAGAGGGATTCCCGTTCCTGAGAGGACCGAAGATATCAGCCCTATGGGTACGAATGTTCAGGGACAACGTTGGAGTGCCCTTTGCCAATATGCGGAAGGTACCCATTCCAATGGATGTCCACGTCGCTCGCGCCACTTTCTCAACGGCTGTGTTGAAGGGGACTATCCGGGGGACGCTCGATCAGGTGAGACCTCTTGTTGAGACGGCATGGGCTAAGGGACTGGAGGGCTCGCGTTTGATACCCCTAGACATTGATGAGCCCCTGTGGCACCTGAGCAGGTACGGCTGTCGTAGGCGAGGCCCTGCTGGCTGCCCAGTGGAGGGAGAGTGCGTCGCCCGTCTCTATTGCGCCGAGGGACTCGTGCGCGTATCGGCATCCGGACTGGAGGTAGACACATGAGCGAGACGTTGGTTGTGGTTCCCTGCGGACGAAGGAAGATCTGGGACGTGGACCCCGAACGCGGGTCCGACGGCGGCCAGAGACGTGTATCAAGGAGCGCCCTTCAAGGTCAATAGGGAGTACGCCGAGAGGTTTGCCGATGTCTGGCTGATACTCTCAGCCAAGTATGGCTTTGTCGAGCCCGAATTCATCATACCGGAGAACTATGACGTGACCTTCAGCCTGCCGGAGACGGGCCCGATCACTCGCGAAGAGCTTCGAAGACAAGCACGGGACAAAGACTTGCATCGCTTCGCGACGGTAATCGCCCTTGGAAGCACGACGTATGCGGATATCGTGTTCCAGGTGTTTAAGGAAAGTGCAACGAGGGTAATTGCTCCGTTGGCTGGCCTGAGCCTGGGACGTGCGATGGGACGAGTAAGAAGCGCAATTGACGAGAGGCGGCCTTTCATGTGATCGGAAGTGTCGTACCCAACGTGGCAACTCGGTGTCTCGGAGATAAGGGCTCGCGCCAGCACGACCTCGTGTCGCGTTAGCGATACCGGACTTGGCAGCGCCGATCAACCCGAGTATTCTTCATCGTAACCGGCCACACACCACGAGAGGATCTCTGTGTCTCTCCTCCGTCTCGTTTCTTTCGGACCGTCGGCAACCGGCGCTCTCCAGGAGGCCGTTTCCGCCACGAAGGGCAGCGACCCGCTGCAACCCGTGACAGTCGCCGTTCCCTCCAACTATGCCGGCCTTTCCTTGAGGAGACGCCTGGGTGCATCACAGGGCGGCCTCGTCAACGTCGGCTTCATCGTCTTCTCGCGCGTGGCGGAATTGCTGGGTTCGCCCACCCTTGCGTCAGCCGGGAAGCGCCCGCTGACGTCGCCGGTGCGCGCCGAGGCAGTCCGTGCGGCCCTTGCGGCCGAGCCCGGCATCTTCGCTACGGTACGTGAGCACACCTCGACCGAGCGCAGTCTCGAGGCAACGTTCCGTGAACTGAGGCGCGCCCCCGACAGATCGCTGGACCTTATCGCTGCGCAGAATGCCCGCGCCGCAGACGTTGTGCGCCTGTACCGCGATTTTCGGCGCCGAACTGCGGCCTACTACGACGAAGAAGACCTGGCGTTCGCGGCCGCCGGGGCAGTTGCCGCGGCGCCGCTCGCCCTGAGGGACATCGGGCACGTTATCCTGTTTCTCCCGCGACGTCTGTCTCCCGGTGAGAGCGCGCTAGCGGAGGCCCTCGCCGGGGAAGGCCGTCTCTCGGCGATCCTTGGTCTAAGCGGGGAGGACAGCATCGACGACGCTGCGCGCCAGATCGCGACCCACCTTGCGGTTCAGCTCGGGCAGGCTACGGAGGAGAAGACGGCTGAACGTGACGGAGACTCCCGGATCGTCCTCGTGACGGACGCGGAAGAGGAGGTACGAACGGCGCTGCGCCTGATCTCGGAACGGCTCGCTGCCGGCACGCCGCTTCACCGCACCGCCGTCCTCTACCGGGCGGCGCAGCCCTATGCGCTCCTGGCCCAGGAGCAGTTCGGGGCGGCCGGCGTCCCCTTTAACGGACCTGGCGTGCGCACGCTGGCGCAGACCGTAACCGGCCGAACGCTACTTGGCCTCTTCCGAGTTCGCGAGTCGGGCTTCCGCCGCGAAGTTCTGGCTGATTGGCTGTGCGGTGCGCCGGTACTGGAGGAACGAGACGGCCATCCCGCTCCCGCCCAGCGCTGGGACCTCCTTTCGCGCTCCGCTGGCGTCGTTCGCGGTGGTGAACAGTGGCGCGAACGTCTCGCTCGCTACGTGAGTTCACTTCGCAGTGAGCGAGAGAACCTGGAGGAGCGAGAAGACGTCAGCGAGGGGAGACTCCGCTACATCGACTCTGAGGTCGACCACGCGGAGCGCCTTGCCCGCTTCATTGACGGACTGGTCGCGGACCTCGCCTATTCCGGCCCGCCCACCTGGCCGGGCTTTGCTGCCTGCGCACGCGGACTGATCGAACGCTACCTGGGTGGCGAAGGTCACCGCCGCGACTGGCCCGAGGAGGAGATTGAGGCGCACCGCTCTGTGATGGCGGGACTGGAGGCGCTGGGCGAGCTCGCCGCTCTGCGGCCACAGATCGACGAACCGACATTTCGCCGGGCCCTGGAGAGGGACCTGGAGGCGTCGGCAGGGCGCGCAGGTCGCTTTGGCGAAGGCGTGTTCATTGGCCGCCTCGCTGACGCCAGGGGCTGCGAGTTCGACACAGCGTTCGTCCTCGGCATGAGCGAAGGGCTGCTACCGCCGCGCGGGCGGGACGACCCCCTCATCCCGGACCGTGAGCGGTTGGAGTCGGGGGAGGAGGTACCCCTGCGCACCGCCCGTCTCGACGAAGAGCGGCGCGACTATCTCGCTGCTCTCGCCTCCGCCAAGGAGCGAATTCTCCTCTTTCCGCGAGCCGACATGCGCGGCCAGCGCGGCAAGATGCCTGCCCCCTGGCTCCTGCAGGAGGCCTCGCGACTGGAAGGCAAACCCGTGTACAGCTCGGACCTTCTCAATCCGTCGGCACGCCCCTGGCTCACGGTGGTTCCATCTTTCCAGTCGGCTATTGCTGGCGGCCCCGAGCCGGGCTCGCCTCAAGAGTATGACCTTCGCAGCATCCTCCACTGGCGCCAGGCGGGGCACCGTCTTTTTGGCCACTATCTGATCGAGACCGATCTGACCCTTCACGGCGGCCTGGAGGCCGACATGGAGCGGCAATCGGAGCGGTTTACGCGCTGGGATGGCTCGGTCGGGCAAGGCCTGGCAGCCGTGCCATCCGCGGAACGGCCGGCCTCGGCGAGCGCCCTCCAGAACTGGTCGACCTGCCCGTTCCGCTACTTCCTGGGTAGCGTTCTCCGAGTAGCTGAGACGGAGCGGCCGGAGGACACGCTGACGATCAGTGCCGCTGACCGGGGGACGGTGATTCACAGGGCGCTGGAGCGCTTCCTGCGTGACGCTCCGTCTCCGGGGTCACCCACCGAGTCGTGGAGCGACGAGGCTCGGGCTCTCCTGCACCGGATCGGCGAGGAGTGCTGTGATGAGGCAGAGGCTGAGGGCCTCACCGGCAGCCCCCTGCTATGGAGGCTGGAACGGGCACGCATACTGCGTGACCTCGACGGCTTCCTGGCCGCAGATGAGGAGATGAGAGCTGAGCTGGGCGTGCTGCCCCTCGATGTCGAAGTCTCTTTTGGACTTGGGGAGCCGGGTTCGAAACCGGCGGCGCGGGTCGAGTTGGAGGACGGCCGGCTGATCGCATTGCGCGGCAAGATCGACCGTGTGGACAGGGCGCCGGATCGCTCGCGCTTGGTCGTCATCGATTACAAGAGCGGCTCTTCGTACCCCTACCGCGAGCTCCGTAAGGACCCGGTCAACCGTGGCCAGCTGCTACAGCTACCGCTTTACGCGGTTGCCGCCGGCAGCGCCTACGGCGACCTGCCGGCCGACGCCTACTACTGGTTCGCCACAGAGCAGCAGTCGTACGAACGCGTGGGATACCCTGTCGATGACGAGGTCATGGCCCGTTTCCGAGAGGTCCTCGGCGTCATTCTTGATGGCATTGGCGCTGGTCTCTTTCCGTCTCATCCGGGGCAGCAGCGCTTCGACAACTTCGAAAGCTGTCGCTACTGCCCCTATGACACGATGTGCGCAAGGCAACGCGATCGCCTGTGGGAGCGCAAGCGCAGCGCACCTGAGCTCGGTGCCTATCTTCAGATGGCGGAGGGCAACGACTGATGGCTGAAGCTGTCTCCTCCCAGCCCTTCGATCAGGTGCAACGAGATCGCATCCTGACCGACCTTGACAGCACTCTGTTCGTCGAAGCGGGTGCGGGGACGGGCAAGACCTCATCACTTGTCGAACGCATCTTGAGGCTGGTGGCGACGGGCCGGGCAGAGATGAGGCGCATCGCGGCGATCACCTTCACCGAGAAGGCTGCGGCCGAACTGCGTGACCGCGTGCGCGAGGAGATGGAGAAGGCGGCGCGCGGCGGGGAACTGCCAGATGACGAAACGGCCCGAATCAGGGAAGCGATAGGCGAGATCGACGCCGCGGCCATTGAGACGCTACATGGCTTCGCCCAGAGGATACTGAGCGCCTACCCGCTGGAGGCCGGGCTTCCCCCCTCGGTGAGCGTGCAAGACGAGGTCGTTTCATCAATCGCCTTCGAGGAGCGCTGGCGCGACTACCTGGATAGCCTGCTGCAGAACGCGGCCCTGGAGGAAGTGCTGGTGCGTGCCTACGTCCTGGCGCTCGATCTTGGTCAGTTGCGCACGCTGGCGCTCGCCCTGCACAGGAACTGGGACCGAGTTGAGGATGCCGACTTGGCTGCGCCGGCGTTGCCGCCAGTTGATAAGCGGGCCGTTCTCGCTGCTTTGGAAGAGGCCTGCGGGGTCCAGGCTTGCTGTGTCGACTCGAGTGACTACCTCTACCAGCACCTCGAATGGACTAAAGCCTACCGAGCGCGTCTGCAAGAGGCAGAAGACCAGCTGGATGCATTGCGAGTACTGGCCGAGCCACGCAAGCTCAGCCACACAAAGGGAAGGAAGACCAGTTGGCAAGGAATCACGCCTGATGAGATCCGCACAATGCTGGCCGAGGTGCAGGAGTCGCGCCAGGCGCTTCTCGACGAGCAACGCGCAGCCGTCCTGGAGGCGCTTCTTGTCGAGCTGCGCGGTTTCGTTCTCTCCTACGCCGAGGAGCGTCAGCGTGAGGGGCAGCTGGAGTTCCACGACCTTCTAGTTCTGGCCCGCGACCTCCTGCGCCACCACCCGTCGGTGCGCCACGCGTTGCGGGCGCAGTTCTCTCACCTGCTCATCGACGAGTTTCAAGACACGGACCCCATTCAGATCGAACTGGCGGTTCTCCTCGCCTGCGGCGATAGCGAGAGTGCGCCGTCTGATTGGCGCGAGGCGGAGGTTGAGGAGGGCCGCCTCTTCTTCGTCGGCGATCCGAAACAGTCCATCTACCGTTTCCGGCGTGCGGACATCACCCTTTACAGGCGGGTGCAGGAGAAGTTCTCGGACCGTACCATCTACCTTACCCAGAACTTTCGGTCCTGCCCATCAGTCATCGACTGGGTGAACGCGGTCTTCGGCTCCCTTATTGGAGAGGGTGACGCCGAGGGGCAGGCCCCTTACGTAGCCCTGACTTGCAGCTGGGAGGCCGATGGCAAGTCCCCCACTGTGCGCGTTGTCGGCGAGCCAAGCGACGAGAACATCACCGTGATACGCCGGCGAGAGGCGCAGGAAATCGCCGCCGTCATCGGGCAGGCACACGCCGAAGGCTGGTCGGTCACCGGGCAGAACGAGCAGGGAGCGCGGGAAGTCCGGCCTGCCCGCTACGCTGATATCGCCATCCTGTTGCCGACCCGCACCAGTCTGCCGTCGCTCGAACGGGCCCTGGACGAAGCGGGAATCCCTTGCCGTGTTGAGAGCCAGGACCTTCTCTACGATACGCAAGAGGTACGCGACCTCTTGACGATACTGCGGTCGATCGACGACCCGACGGACGAGGTTGCGCTTGTAGCCGCGCTCCGGACCCCCGCCTTCGCCTGCGCAGACGACGACCTCCTCCGCTACTCCCAGGCAGGCGGCCGCTGGGATTATCGGCAACAGCCGCCGACTGCCCTCGGAACCGACCACCCTGTCGTTTCGGCGATGGTTGCCCTGAGCGAGCTTCACAACCGGCGCTGGTGGCGGCCGCTGAACGAGGTTGTCGAGGCGGTGATCCGGGAGCGAAGACTGTTTGAACTGGCCTTCGCCCACGGACGGCCCCGAGAGCGCTGGCAGCGGCTGCGATTAGTCCTCGATCAGTCGCGCGCCTTTGCCGAGGCGGGTGGTGCAACGCTGCGTCAGTTTGTCGAGTGGGCTGAATTGCAGGCTGAGGAGGGGATGCGCGTCGTCGAGACCGTCGTGCCGGAGGCGGACGACGACGCCGTACGCATCCTGACCGTCCACGCCGCCAAGGGGCTCGAATTCCCGATCGTCATCCTGGCAAGCCTTAATTCGACTTCACGCGGTAGCAGGCCCGGCCCGACGGTGCTCTGGGAATCTGACGGGCGGCCGGAAGTCCAGCTGGGTTCTGAGAATGCCCGCTTTCAAACGTCAGGATTTGAGCAGCTCGCCGCTGTCGAACAGCGGATGGACGAGTACGAGAAAGTGCGTCTCCTTTACGTTGCCGCCACCCGTGCCCGCGATCACCTCGTGGTCAGTCTCCACCACAAGAGTGGGACACAGTGTGCGGCGTCGACCCTGGGAACGCTCTGCGAAGGCATCCCGGCTCTGTGGACGAAGGCTGAGATTACCTTCTTGCCTCCCCAACCGCCGTCGGACGGGCGCTCGTACGAATTCGATGATAGTCCTGAACAGAGAGCGCATTGGCTCGCGGAACGTGAGTCACGCATCGCCTCACTCTCGCGGGCGCCTGTCTACGCTGCAACGGCTATCTCCCGCGAACTCGCCGCGTCTGAAGACCCGAACTTGAAGAAGGACGCTCCGGTGGAGGAGATCCCGCCGTGGCGGCGGGGACGCGCTGGCACATCGATGGGAAGGGCCGTTCACGCTGTTCTTCAGAGCATCGACCTGGCAACGGGCGAAGGGCTCGCGGGCGCGGCAGCCGCCCAGGCAGCAGCAGAGGGCATCTCGGACCGCGCCGCAGAGATTGAGGGAGCCGTGAGAGCGGCGCTGGAATCTCCAACTGTGAAGGAGGCGGTCGCCTCTGGCCGCTACTGGCGGGAAGTCTACGTCGCTGCGCCGGTCGATGGAGCTCTCGTTGAGGGGTTCATCGATCTGCTCTACGAGACGCCGGAAGGACTCGTCATCGTCGACTACAAGACCGACCGCGTCCCGAGCGAGGCTGAGTTGGGCGCTGCTCTCCAACGCTACCGTCTGCAGGGCGCCGCGTATGCCCTTGCGCTCGCCGAGACGCTGGGCCGGCCCGTTGCCGCCTGCCGCTTCCTGTTCGTGCAGACGCCTCACCCACGCGAGGAGCCTCTGGAGAATCTCGGACCAGCGATTGAACAAGTGCGTGAGGAGATCACGCGGCGCAGAGGGTAAGGGCCAGGCCGCGCCGCTGCGCCAAGACCCGTGAAGCACAGAGAAGAGAGGGGACCAACCAGGGGCGCTGAAAGGGTGAATCCTGTAGAGGGCCTGTCTCGGAACGCGGGGCCTCAGTAGGTCATCCCCTATCCACGTACCACCCCTCCGGTTTCTCGGCCCTGTGGCCGACACGTGGGCCCACACGTGGCGGTTTGTTACGCGGGCCCGGCCCCAACCCACCATCCATCTGAAATCGCTTCAGTGCTATACTCAAACGGAGTTCCTTTGCACACACGCGCACTTATCATCCTCGTCGCGCTTGGCTGCACATGGGGCGCGTCTTTCCTGTTCATCAAGGTGATCGTAGGAGAGACGTCGCCGCTGACGCTTGTCGCGATGCGCCTGACCCTCGGCGCGTTGCCGCTGATTCCTCTCGTCGCTTTCAAGCGACCCCGTATCGTCGACCCGAAATGGATTCTGCCACGCACACTGGTCACGGCGATCTTCGCGACCGCCTTTCCCTTCTTCCTCATCTCGACAGGAGAGCAGCACATTGCCTCCGGGATCGCAGCAGTACTTAACTCGACAATGCCTTTGTGGACGGCTGTTTTCACCGCAATGTTCCTGCCGCACGAACGGCTCAGGCGCGGCGCCATGGTCGGACTCGCCATCGGCTTTGGCGGCGTTCTTATCTTGAGCAGTCCCGACCTCGTGCACCTGACCGACAGTAGCTTCCTCGGAGAGCTAGCGGTCCTGGTGGCGGCGCTCTCCTATGGCGCGGCGCTGGTGTTTGCGCGAGCGACACTTTCTAAGGAAGACCCTGTACTCGTGGCGATGCTCCAGCTCTCTCTGGGCGCGCTAGTCATGTGGCCGCTGGCGTTGGCTGTCGCGAAAGGTAGTCCGAATCTCGACGTAGGACTGAAGGCTTGGCTCTGCTGGATTACGCTCGGCTGCTTGGGAACGGGAATCGCTTACGTCGCCTACTACTGGCTGATGTCTCACATCGGTGTGCTGGTCTCAGCAGTCACTTATCTGCCGCCGATAATCGGCCTCTTCCTTGGCTGGCTCGTTCTCGACGAGAAGCTGGGCGTAAACGTCGTGCTCGGGGCAGCACTGATTATCTTAGGCGTCGCCGCTCTGAGTGGACGGCTCGACTTCGCTCTCCGCCGATTGCCGTTCCGCCCCGTCGAACCCGAAGCTGCGCCAGACTAGCGTCCTAAGCAGCGGGCAATCCGACACAGCACAAGACATGGTAAAATCGGGCCGTGTCATCCGTGATTGATCGACTCCGTCATTCTACGACTGTTCGCTGGCGTACGTACGCCCGACGGAAGGCGATTCCAGGATGGATAGTGCTCGTTTGGTCTGCCGCCGTATTCGTGCGCGGCCTCGTTAGCCTCTGGAGTGACGCGGCGTTTGTTGCGGGGCAATGGCCCGGAGTGACTGGAGTTCTCATCTCCCCTTGGTTCGGACTCGTCGGTCTGGTCGTGGGGCTTCTATGGTTGTGGGTAGCTGGCAGTCCTTCGCCAAAAGCCAGCCCCTTGGATCCAGCCTCGGTCGAGTACAAAGGCGTCAGGTGGGTTCACGTCGGTTACTACTGGGGTTCCGAAGCTCCCATCGGTCGAGCGATCTGCGCGCAGCACGGCGTGAGGCTTTACTACAAACCAGCCCCATCAATCTCGGTGTTCGGAACGGTCATGCCGAGGCATCGCGCGCCAAAGGATGATGATCTCATTGGCTCGAAGCGCGGCGGGCTCTGGTGCATTGATGGGGGCGGCCATCCCGTGGACGTGGACACCGGCGATGCAGAAAGCGTGCGTTTCGACGACCTGCAATCCGAAGCCGAAATGATTATTGAGGCGGAAATCAACCGGCGGACGGCCCGCGTCTAGTTATCCACTTCGGGGGCGGAGACACAGAAGCAAGTAGCGATAGACCGCCCGCAGAATGACCATGACTCGACGTGTCGCGAGTTTTGACACAGGACAGTTTGGCTACGTCGCTACGCGCTCGTGCGCTAGAAGCTCTTTCACGCTGATTGGCACAATGTCCAGCCCGTCCTGCTGATTCGCCCGCTTGATCTCCGTCGTTGCGTCGCCGTCAGTCGTCCACTTCGGGCCAGTTGAGTTCGTCCATGCGGGCGGTGATCTTCATCTCAAGTTCTTCAAGGCGCTCGGCCCACTCTACTGCTTGCTTCACGTCGGGTTCTGGGCGGTAGAACATCAGTTGCAAGCGAGTCCGCGTTAGGTGCTATTCGAGCGCCAACTGCCGGAGGGCGGGGTCTTTGATTCTATCCGGTTGCCACGGCATGTCCTTCCAGGTCAGTCGACCTTCGGCTTCGTTCAACTTCGCGCCTATCTGCTCCGGCGTGAGGGGCGCGCAGTGCTTGAGCCCCTCCTCGATTAAGAACGACAGCATGGCGCATTCTCGTCCTTCGGCGATAGCGTGATTAATCATCCGCCGTAGACTCCGCTCGCGGCTCTTACGGATTTCCTCACCCCTACGAAGCCGTTCCATGCCGTAGCTCACGACAGGCTGGAGCACTGCGCCCGCCAGCCCGCCTCCGAAGGCTGCCGCTAGGACGATTGCCCAGTCCGGCATGTCTTACTTCTCCCGGCGGCGATAATACTCTTCCCTCGCCCGGCGGTAGTTTTCTCGCCTTTCCGGCTTAATAGGGCGTCCGAGGAATTTCTCTTCCCCGCGGGCGTAATTACGAGCTTCTCGCTCTGCCCTCTTTGCTGGGTCATCCTCGCGCTTTCGCTTCGCCATGAAGTACTCCATGTTACTCGCTGGACGTCCTTCTGAAGGAATGCCACGGCTTGAACTTCTCGCCACACACCAGACAATGCACCGCCTCGTTCCAGCCCTCGGCGATCTTGATTGGCTCAAGAGGGTGGCAAGGGGGCTTTGCTTCCCGCATATCTGCGGGTTCAGAAGGTGCGATTGGGCGCGCCGGCGGGCCGGAAGGCGAATGGGTTACCGTCATCTTTAACATCCCCCCTGATCGGCCCGTAACCTTCTTCAGCGACTGCTGGATTTCCGTTGTTGCCTCGTTGCCCACGATCTTCTTGATGTATCGTCGCTGGGCGTCGGTGAGCCAATTATCAGCCTGACTTCCACAGTACGGGCAGTGATATAGCCCCACCTTCGGATACGGCGACACCTCGGTGTGGAACCATTTGAACTCTCTCCTGCACGAGGGGCACTCACGCCGCAGGAAGCCGTTATCGGTCTTGAGTGTAACCTTCATCTCCCTTTTCACAATCCCCTCCTTCCCGTCCGACGCTGGGGATGCGCCCTACTCGGCCTACGTCGCCACCCGCTCGTGCGCTAGAAGCTCTTTCACGCTGATTGGCACAATGTCCAGCCCGTCGTGCTGGTTCGCCCGCCTAATCTCCTTCGTGGCGTCCCTGCCGCATGTCGAAGAACGCATCCGCCGGGTTGTAACGCCTCTGCGCAGCCAGACCGCGCCCTCGGCGACGGCGCTGAAGGTACAACATGGCCGCCGAGTCTAGGTTCTTGTGCCCGAGGATCTCCGACAGCATCTCGACTGAGTCCGTGGCCGCCAGGAAGCGATACGCAAACGTGTCCCTCAGTTGGCGCGCGTGAACGCCAATGCCTGAACGGTGGGACAAGCTCGGCATCATATACCGGATGTGGTCGTCCGTGAACGGGAAAACGCGCTCACCCTTGCGCGGGAGATTGTATAGGATCGCCATTGCCGCCCGGCCGGGCGCGAGAGCCCGCGGCTTTCCGCTCCTGCCGTGGACGACGATGTAGTCATCGTGGACGTCGCTCCAGCGCAGTCTCTCGAGCTCCCCAATCGTCATGCCGGAGCCTAGGATCAGTGTGATCATCGCCCGGTCCCAATGGTTGGCAGCCTCCAGCAACGCGGATATCTCCTCGTCCGTTAGCGGCTGCCTCACCGGGACCTCGCGTCGCGGCGTTAGCACTCCTTCCAGCGGATTGCGTTCCAGCCAGCCCCGTTCGACGCACAGACGGAACAAAACGCGCACGTGGGTGACATACGCGCCAAAGGTATTGCGCTTGGTGTGTTCTTCACGTTCGGAAAGGAACTCGACGGCGCGGGAGGCCGCTTCTTCTACCGTTACGTCACCGACGTAGGCCGCGAAGACTCCCAGCGACGACTCGACGACCGGGATGCTCTTCCGGCTCCCCGATGCCTGTACGGCTCGCAGGCGCGCGGCGATGGCATCGATGAGGCGGACACCCTTAGCTGCACGGGGCGGCTCCGACTGTGCCAAGGCTATACGCTCCCGCACCGGCACCGGCACCGTCTGCTGTCCGCGCTCCTTCAGGATCTCGGTGACAGCGACGCGGACGCGCTCAGCTTTTCGCAGAGACCCGTTCGCGAGTTGGTAGACGCGCTGTCGACTCAGACGCATGTGCCCCGCGAGATCGCCGACCGAAACGCCAACCCGTCCTGCTGCTTCCAGGACGGGAGCCCTCTCCCTCAACTCAAACGCCCCTTTTGACTGCGTCGGCTTATCAGAAGCTCTTTCGGGGCTAACCGCTAGTCTCTTGGCTATGTCGGCGACCTCATCCTCGAGGACGCGCTGCCGCTGACGTTCACGTTGGGTTGGGGTACGGTCTGGCTTCGTCTTCCCCCCAGACCGCTTCTCTTTCTCCTTCAACTCTTCCGGTGTCAGGTAACTCCGTCTCCACTCGCTGTCTAGCACTATACCTCCGTATTGTGCCGCCCCGCCGTCTCGAGGAACCGCTTCTCGATAGCGATGGTGAAGGTGCTCATAGGCGGTGCCAGCGCTATTTTGCGTCTGCGGTAGAAGCGCGTCAAGGCAAAAGGGGCCATTATATGTGCAATAATGCACCGATAGGTTGCCTAGCGCCGGGCCGTTCTCTGCCCCAGATACCGAGTTTCTCCGCACGGCGCTTTGTCGCCAATGTAGAAGCAAGATGGGAAATTGGCCCTAATCCCGGCTTGACATCGGCGCGAACTAGCGTATTGTGGGTCGCGACGGATGCTATTGGAGCCCAAAGAACTCCACGATGCCGCCGAAACTACAGGCAGGAGGAACACGATTAAGGCAGCGATTCTAGCCCGGTGCAGCTCTTCCGATCCGAAAGATGATCGGATCGATTCGCAAGTAGCCGCATGCCGGGCCTACGCCGAGGCCAATGGCTACACGGTCAACCCGGCCCACGTATTCGCCGAAGAGAACGTTAGCCGCCGCCTTGACCCGGCCTTGCGCGGCGCGCTCCAGCAGGCATGGACGCTCCTAGAGACCCGCGCGGTCGACGCCATTATCGTCCGCGACTATACCCGGCTCGGAGGGCGGCTCGATACCGCGCAACTTCTAGAGAACGCGAGGGCCTACGGAAAGGGCATCATACTGGTGCAGACGCCCGCCCCGGAGGACAAGATGGGGCGGCTGATCACTATGGGCGCATGGGGGATGATTTCGGCGCTGGAGCCGCTTATCGTCTTTGGCCGGACGGCTAGGGGCAGGCGAGAATCTATGCAGCGGGGCGGGCTCGGCTGCGGAGGCATCCCGCCCTATATGAGCTATACCAAGACCGGGGGCTTTCGCCTAGACGAAGAAAAGGCCGCCCCGATCCGAAGAATGCTGGACGACTACGAGGCGGGCAAGAGCGTAACCGAGATCGCGGCTGAGGCGGGCATTCCGCGCGTCGCCTTTTACGCGATCCTCAACCAGCCGATCATCGCCGGGCGGCGCTACATCTGGCCCCTCGATGACAACCCCAACCCGGATCTGGGCAGGGCTTGGAAGAATCAACGAACCCACGAACGCTACCAGATCCTGCGCGGTATGTACGGAAAGACCGTCGACGAGGCCGACGCATTGGCGCGCGAGAACGGCCTGCTCGTACAGGAAGTGCCTGAGCTAATCCCATGGCATCGCTGGCAGCGCCTGCTCCGGCAAAAGGCCCGCAACCGGGTCGTTCACCCGGCCCGCACGACGCTGGGGCTCCCCCTTCAAAGTCGGATGCGATGCACGGTCTGCGGCAGCGCCTACATCGCCGCGGTGTCGACGGATCGCCAGCGGACATACGTCGAATGCGTCAGGAGGAAAAAGTCGCATTCGATAGACCTCAAGCGGGCCCGCTGCGACGCCCCGCGCTTTCGCTATGAGCCTCTAGAGGCCGCTGTCGCCAAGCAAATCGCCGAGTGGATTAGCAGCCCGGATGCCGTGCGGCAAGCCGCAGAAAGCTACCTTGAGGGCCTAGACGCGGACACGGCGCGCCTTGAGACGGCGCTAGGCCCAACCGCCAACCAGATCGAAAAGCTACGGGCCCGGCGCGGCCGCTACCACCAATCGTGGTTAGAGGGTGAAAGCACAGAGGCCGAGTGGCACAAGGAACGCGACCGGCTAGACCGCGAGATCCGCCGCCTTGAGGAGCAGGCCGAAGGGACGGAGGAGACGCGGCAAGAGCTAGCGTTCGTGAAGGGCCGAGCCGACGAAATCCGGCAACTTCTCAAAGGCAACTTCGCCACCAGCAGCGACGCCCGGCTACTGACCCGGCTCCACGAATTCATCGGTAAGACCGTCGCGGCGGGCCAGCGCGAAGCCCTGCGCAAGGCGTTGGAGCGCTTCGACGTTCGGCTATTGCTAGGGCCGGACGGGATCCGGATGACCGCGGCGATCCTGCCGGACGCTATCGACCTAGGGGGTAGCACCTCGTTGTTGAGTTCAGGACGGCCGCGACGCCGCTTTGTATGTGCTGCTCGCCCGTCGAGATGAGGAAGAAAGGGAGGGCGGTCGCGAAGATGGCCGTGACCAGCGTCCGGGGCAGAATCCATCTCGCGTCGACGATCCGGGGCCGCTTGAAGGCGATGAGGGGGAGCAGCGGCAACGCCCCGAGCGTTAGCCGCATGGCGACAAGCGTCAGCGGCGACGTCTCTCCCACGATCACCTTGATGAACAGGAAAGACGCGCCCCAAACGCAACCGAGCGCGATGAGGATGACAAGTGCGCGTGTATGCAAAGGGACTCCGTTCGAGTATAGCAGGCAAAGCTCTTTGGAATCGCCTTCTCCAATTGTCAGGCAGAGGCCGGCTTAGGAGCTACCCGCTTCTTGCCTGTTCCCGTGCCTTGGTGCACCATGAGTCACGCCACCGTCTAGTTCCGAAGGGGGTAGCAGATGTCTACTGCACAGCGAACCGGCCTGGATCATGAACGCTTGGCCCGGATTGATAGTCACCTGGAGCGCCAGTATATTCAGCCGCGAAAGATAGCCGGGGCGCTGACGTTGGTCGCGAGAAGGGGCGAACTAGCGTACGTCTCACCTGTGGGCTTCATGGACTTGGAGCGCGCGAAACCGATGCGGGAAAACACGATCTTTCGCATCTACTCGATGACGAAGCCGATCACCTCTGTCGCACTGATGATGCTATGGGAGGAGGGCCGCTGGCAGCTTACGGACCGGTCCACCGTTTCATACCGGAGTGGCGGGGACTTCGCGTTTACCAGGCGGGGACATATCCAGACTTCCTGACGACGCCGGTCGAGCGACCGATGTCCGTTCGCGACCTCATGACGCACCAGTCCGGCCTCACCTATGCCTTCATGAACCGGACGAACGTCGACGCGGCGTACCGGCAGAAGGGCGTCGGCGGCGCTCTTATTGGAGCCGATCGCGGACCGCGCGCGAATAGTCTCAAGGAATTTGTCGAACTCCTCGCGGACGTCCCGTTGGAGTTCTCGCCAGGGACCGCGTGGAATTACTCTGTTTCGACGGATGTGCTTGGCTACCTTGTAGAGGTTCTCTCGGGTCAATCATTTGATCAGTTCTTGCGGGAACGCATTCTCGAGCCGCTGGGAATGGTCGATACGGGCTTCAGTGTGCCACCCGAAAAAGTCGATCGGTTCGCCGCGAACTACCAGCGGGGTCCGGACAAGCGTCTCACGCTAATCGACGATCCGTCGAACAGCAGCTATTTGCACGAGCCTCCCTATCCCTCTGGCGGCGGTGGTTTGGTGTCGACAGCACGAGACTACTGGCGGTTCTGCCAGATGCTGCTGAACGGCGGCGAGTTGGACGGTCATCGCATCCTGGGCCGGAAGACGGTTGACCTGATGAGGACGAACCACTTGCCGGAGGGCAAGGACCTGACGCAGCTCAGCGTCGCTGCCTACAGCGAGACCGCCAGCGAGGGTGTGGGATTTGGCCTCGGGTTTGCGGTGACTCTGGACCCCACTCTTACGGGCGGAGGGTCGATTGGAGAATACTATTGGGGTGGTGCGGCAAGCACGATCTTCTGGATCGATCCGGTTGAGGATCTCGTCGTCATCTTCCTGACGCAGCTAATGCCGTCGGGGACGTTCAACTTCCGTGGCCAGCTAAAGCAGTTGATTTCCTCGGCCTTCATCGATTAGATCAACACGGTCGCTCCCGGCCAGCTTTGACGAGCGCCACTTGTCCGGCAACCCGCTTCTTGCCTCCGGCTCGGCTTGACGCATTCGCAGACAGCGATCCACGATGAGTCACGTAACCGTTGAAGCACAAGGAGAAAAGGATCGCCCGATGCCATCACCGTTTGATTCCTTCACTATCGCTGGCGTGGAGATGCGCAACCGCTTCATGCGCTCGGCTACCTGGGACGCGAGTGCGACCGACGATGGCCTGGTCACGGACAACTCTGTCCGCATCTTTGAGAGGCTCGCAAAAGGCGGCCTCGGACTGATCATGACCGGCTACGCCTACGTTTCGGATGTCGGAAAGGCGGCGATTGGACAGTACGGGATAGCCGAGGACCGTCACATAGCGGGGCTGCGACGTCTGGTCGAAGTTGCGCACGCTAACGGCGCTCGCATCGCTGCCCAGATCGCGCACGCAGGCAATAACCGTCGAATCCTCGGCCGGACCGACCGCGTTGCCCTCTGTCCCTCCGCACTTGATGACCCGCGCTGGCCGCAGCGCTCGATGACGGGCGAGGAGATCGAGCAGACTATCGCTGATTTCGCGGCTGCCGCCGTCCGTGCGCGCAAGGCGGGGTTCGACGTAGTTCAGCTCCACTTCGCGCACGGCTATCTGGGCAGCCAGTTCCTCTCACCTTTATCGAACCGGCGAACGGACGGCTGGGGCGGTACGGCGAAGAATCGGCGTCGTTTTCATACCGAGACGATTCGCGCCGTTCGCAAGGCCGCTGGTGAAGACTTTCCTGTCTTCGCCAAGTACGGTCTTGTGGAACCCGAAGGGGGCCTGACTCTCGCAGAAGGCCTTGAAGCGTTGAAGGCGATGGTCGCCGAGGGGCTTTCGGCGGTCGAGATAAGCATGGGACAGGGCGGCTCCTCCTCGCGCCCCGCTCAGCCCGACGATCCGGAATCGCTGTACTTCCGACCTGAAGCGGCAGCCGCGAAGAAGGCGGGCGGCATCCCGACGATGGTTGTCGGTGGTTTCAGCAGGATCGAGACAGCGGAGAACGTCATTGCTTCCGGCGACGCGGACATGATCTCGCTCGCTCGGCCGCTCATCCGGGAGCCCGAGCTTGTCGCCCGCTGGCGGAGCGGGGACCGCGCGCCCGTAAAATGCATCCGGTGCAACAAATGTCTGGCTGCCATCTTCGCCGCACGCGATTTCCAGTGCCAGCAGGAGAAGCTGCTCCGTGAGCAGGCCGCGGCCGATACGCTCGAGGAGACAGGAGCAACGCCATGAGTATTGTCTACACCGTTAAGGGTCCGATCGACAGCTCGCGGCTCGGGTGGACGCTGCCCCACGAACATATCATCGCTGGTTCCGGCGGCATCGAGCACTACCCGTTCTTCAATCGGAAGGACGCGGTTGAGTGGTCGATTGAGGCGCTGGCGCAGGCAAAGGAATACGGCATAGACACGATTCTCGACGTCACGCCCGTCGACCTGGGTCGCCAAATCGAGCTGGTGCGCGAAGTGGCCGAGAAGTCGGACGTGAATATCATCGTAGCTACCGGTGTCTATCGGTGGCTGCCGGCGCCACTCTGGAGTTTTGACGCTGACGCCTTTGCGGAGCTATTCGTCCGCGAGATCGAAGACGGAATCGAGGGAACTGGCGTGCATGCGGGCGTCATCAAAATCGCATGGGATGAGGAAGCGTTGCCGGAAGAGATGCGGAAGGGGCGTTTCGAGCCGATTGCCCGCGGCGCGGCCAGGGCGTCGAAGAAGACGGGCGTGCCGATTTCCTGCCATACCCTGGCGAGCGCTCGCTTCGGTGAGCCGCTGCTCGACATCTTCGCTGCAGAAGGGCTGACCCCGGGCGCCGCCTACATCGGTCATTGCAACGACACGGAGGACCTGGAGTATTTGCTGGGCCTCGCCTCGCGCGGCGCGGTGCTGGGAATGGACCGCTACTTCGCGGGCCTCCCGCCGCATTGGGTCGTTCGCTCGGGAATCGCGAAGGCTGTCGTTGAAGCCGGTTACGGCGAACAGGTGTGCCTCTCTCACGACCACGGCGCGTACGGCTTCTGGGGCGGCCCGCCTCGTCGCGACCCGACGACGTACGGCTGGGTGCCGACGCGGGTCTTGCCCTGGCTGCGCGAGAATGGCCTGAACGAAGAGCAGATCGAAGGGATTACTGTGCGCGCGCCGCGTCGCCTGTTCGAGACGGCGGCGGCCGGCCGTTGAAGCAAACGCGTCGCAGACGGTACTGAGGTCATTAGGGTGAAGGATCGCCGCTTCGACGCCGTCATCTTTGATCTCTTTGGCACGCTTGTCTACAACCGTCCCTGGGGCGACGAGATGAACCGCTTCGTCGCTCAGGTGCTCGGGGCGCCCGTCGACGACTTCCTCCGCGAATGGGCTCGTACTGCGCCAGCACGTACCGTCGGCGCCTACCCTTCAGTCGAAGCGAACATCGAAGAGGTCTGCCGCACGCTCGGCGTTTTCGTGAGCCCCGAGCAGACGGAGCAGGCCGCTGACATCAGGCTTGACTACACACGTCGCAACCTGATCCCGAAGGAAGGCGCGCTGGAGCTGCTGCGGCGTCTACGCGGGATGGGCTTCAAGCTGGGCCTGCTCAGCAACTGCACGCCGGAGGTGCCCGTAGTCTGGCAGGAGATGGATTTCTGTCCACTGTTCGATGACGCCGTGTTCTCGTCCAACGTCCACATGGCGAAACCTCAAGCGGAGGTGTTCGAGCTGGCGTGTCGTGGAGTCGAGACGGCGCCTGAGCGATGCATCTACGTCGCGGACAACGCGGACGGAGAGCTGGAGGCAGCGAAGGTCTGCGGCCTCTACGCTATTCGTCTGCTCGTAGCGGAAGGGGAGACTCCGCCGCGAGGAGCGGAGCGCTGGCCTGGGCCTTGCATCCAAGGACTTCTCGATCTCCTCGAAATCCTTTGAAGATGAAGACGCTGGAATGGGGACGCCGTCTCCCGCAATTCACGTTGCTAGGGTGGGACGTGGGACAAAGGGCGCCCTCTTGCGAAAGCGGCAGCCGGCCCCGCGTTGGCGCTACTCGCGACGCCGTGCTACTGTATTCCTGGCCTCCGCCGAACACGTCGCTGGGAGATGGAGATGACTAACCAGCAAGACAAGTATGTCATCAACGAGATGCGCAAGGAAGAAGCCTGGCGCATGTTTCGCATCATGTCCGAGTTCATTGAGGGCTTCGACACTCTCGCCGGACTCACGCCTGCGGTGACCGTCTACGGCTCCGCGCGAACCCTTCCTGACGACCCGCTGTACCAGATGGCGGAGTCACTGGGACGGCGCCTGGCGCAGGCGGGCTACGCAGTGATCACGGGCGGCGGCCCCGGCATCATGGAAGCGGCGAACAAGGGCGCTTTCCAGGCCGGTGGGACGTCGGTTGGACTGACCATCGCCCTACCGAGAGAGCAGCCCTCGAACCAGTACCACAACATAACGATCGACTTCCATCACTTCTTCGTCCGGAAGGTGATGCTCGTCAAATACGCAACCGCCTTTGTGCTGCTGCCCGGTGGCTTCGGCACCCTGGATGAACTGTTCGAGACTATAACCCTCATCCACACACACAAGATCCGGCCGTTCCCTGTGTTCCTCTTGTGCGGCGACTACTGGCAGGGGATGCTGGACTGGCTTCGCGATGAAACGGCGGCAAGGGCCTACATCGATCCGCAGGACGTAAATCTCTTCGAAGTTGTCGACGACCCCGGCGAAGTGGTCAGCCGGATCGAACGCTGGTACCGGGCGAAGGCGCGTAGCCGCGAGAAGCGGGCACCGCTGACTGCTCCCTCCTGAGCAGGACTGGAAAGGAATGATCAATGCGCGTGACTTCATACGGCGCTGCCATGGAGGTGACCGGCTCCTGCCATCTGGTTGAAACCGGTGGAAAGCGCATTATCGTCGATTGCGGGCAGTTCCAGGGGGGCGACCACTCCTATTCCCGCAGCATGGAGCCGTTCCCCTTCGACCCGCGAAGCATCGACGCCGTCGTCCTTACACACGGACATCTTGACCACATAGGCCGCCTGCCGCTCCTCGTCCGGGCCGGTTTCAAGGGAGCGATCTATGCGACGATCGAGACGCGGGAAATAGGTCGCCTGATCCTGATGGACGCGGCACACGTGATGTACGAGGAATACGGCTGGCGCAAGCGGAAGGCGATACGTCGCGGCGAGGAAATTCCGCCGCCGCCGTTCGCGGTCAATGATGCGCTGCTGGCGGTTGACCAGTTCGCGCTGCCGGTCCCCTACGACACGCCAACCTCGCTCGGCGATGGCCTGACGGTGACCCTGCGGAATGCCGGTCACGTGCTCGGCTCTGCCTTCGCCGAGCTCAAAGAGGGCGGAAACGGCAGTGGCAAAAGCGTCATCTTCAGCGGCGACCTCGGCTACCGCGGTCGCCCGGTCATGCCAGATCCGGAAGCTTGTCCGCCGTGCGCAGCCGTCTTCAGCGAAGCGACCTACGGCGATCGCCCTCACCGTCCGCCGGAAGAGTCGCGGCAGGAGTTCGAAGGGGCGATCAAAGATGCGCTGAAACGCGGCGGGAACGTCGTTATTCCGTCGTTTGCATTGGAGCGCTCGCAGGACGTGCTGTTCTATCTGCACCAGATGTGGGATGCCGGCGAAGTGCCGCAGAATTGCCGCATCTTCCTCGACAGTCCGCTTGCCATCAGCATCACTGAGGCGTACGAACGGCACCTACGTGATCTCAATCCGAGCCTTCTTGCCAGCCTCGACAAAGGTGAAGACCCCTTCGAGTTCCCGGGCGTCGAGTTCACACCGAGCGTCGAGGACTCCCGCGCCATCAATACCTGGGCTTCGGGGAGCGTTATCATCGCCGGTAGCGGCATGGCGAACGGCGGACGCATTTTGCACCACCTGAGGCACAACCTCTGGCGCGAAGACTCCTCGGTCATCTTCGTCGGCTATCAGGCAATAGGCACGCCGGGACGGGCGATTGTCGACGGGGCGAAATCGGTCAAGATAATGGGCGAGGAGATCGCCGTGCGGGCACGTGTCTACACGATCAACGGCCTTAGCGCCCATGCCGACAAGGACGGCATCGTCGACTGGCTACGCGGAAGCGGCACGGCGCAGGTGCTGCTTATTCACGGGGAGCCGAAGGGCCTGGAAACGCTGGCGGCGGCGATTCGGGACGAGTTGGGGCGCAAGGTCACAATCGTTGAGCCGGAGACACCGTACGACCTGTAACCCCTACAATTGAATGCGGTCGCCCTTTCGGAAGACCTCGGGATTGCCCTTTCGGATTACCGTCACCGCGCCTGGACCAACAACCTCCCACTCTCGCTCCCAACCGACGCAGCCGGTCGCACCGTCTATACCGAGCAGCGTCAGGTTTCGCTCAATGGAAGATTCGAGCAACTCCGGCAGCACTTTCGCGCCCCACTGCTCGAAGTGCGGCAGCACGCAGACGTCCGGCACCAATCCGAGCGCGTCGAACCACTGACGACGGTAATACATCGTCTCGCCGAGGATCATGGCTCCGGCACTGGAACCGGCAAGGGCGCATCCCTCGTCGACAGCCGCGCGAAGCCGCCGCCAGACGAGCGAGTCGCGCAGGGCGTCTAGGAGATAGACAGGCTCGCCGCCGGCAATGTAGACGAAGTCGACGTCTTCGAGTTCCCTTGCCAGCCGCTCGTCATTCGCCGACGCTTTGTCGACGACCATTACGCCTTTCGCTTCGACGCCGAGGCCGCGGAAATGATCAACGCCATGTCTGGCGGCTAGGGGAGCGTTCTCCGGAGCGGCGGCTGTCGGCAGGACCGCGACTTTGATGTTGGGTTTCGCCAGGCGCTGAATGACGTACCTGTCGACGTCCGCAGCCTGGGTTTGGAACTCCTCGCCGCCGACGAGAGCAATCAGGGTAGCAGCCATCCTTCGCCTCCTTGCAGCGTCCCTACTGTCCTCATTATCGCACTTAACGTGAGGTGAAGGGGGGAGCTTCATTCCAAACGCTTTAGCGAATACAATGCCTCCAGATACCTGAGAAAACAAATGGCACAGGCTTTCGAAGACTTAGAACCGCTTTTCCGTCCTCGCAGCATCGCTGTTGTTGGGGCATCAGCTAGCAGCAACAGCCGTGGCTACGAATACGTCGATGGCCTCGTGAAGTTCGGCTTCCCCGGCCCGCTGTATCCTGTAAACCCCCGGCTCGATGAGCTTTTCGGCCTCAAGGCATATCCGCGTCTGGAAGACATCCCCGGCGACGTCGACTTCGTGATCTCGGCCGTGCCGGCCGCCGCGGTCTTCGACCTGGTCGAGGGCGCGAAGGCGAAGCACACGAAGCTCATTCACTTCTTCACGGCGCGTTTCAGTGAGACCGGCCGCGCCGACGCGGCAGAAGCGGAGCAGGAGCTGCGGCGCCGGACGAAGGAAGCGGGAATTCGGGTCATCGGGCCAAACTGCATGGGCGTCTACTATCCGAAACAGCGCATCACGTTCGATACGGAACTGAGAGACAGCCCGGGGAACATCGGCTTTCTTAGCCAGAGCGGCTCGCACGCCTTTCGAGTCGCCGGACGGGGACGTTCGCGCGGCCTGCGCTTCAGCAAGATCATCAGCTACGGCAATGCCATCGACCTGAACGAAGTCGATTTCATCCACCACTTCGCTGATGACCCTGATACCGAAATCATCGCCGCTTACATAGAGGGGTTGCGTGACGGCAGGCGTTTCTTCGAGGCGCTGCGCTACGCGGCAGAGCGAAAGCCGGTCGTCGTGCTCAAGGGCGGCCGCACGCCTGCCGGGCACACCGCTGCTGCTTCCCACACAGCTTCTTTGGCCGGTCAGCGCGACATCTGGGAGATCGCTGTTAAGCAGGCGGGAGCACTGGAGGTTGGCAGTCTCAACGAGCTGATCGATATGCTGGTGGCTTTCCGCTGTGCCGGGCCGGCGAAGGGTCGGCGCGCCGCTGTGCTCGGAGGCGCGGGCGGCGGAACCGTCGAACTGGCAGACCTCTGTAATGAAGCAGGATTTGTTCTTTCTCCGATGCCTCAGTCAGTCCGAGACGTCATGCGGGAGAAGGTGCCGCATGCCTGGGACTGGGTCGGCAACCCAATTGACGGCTCGATCATCGGGTTCAACGGTGACTTTAATGAGCTGAACATTCTTCAGATGATGGCCGCTGACCCGACCTTCGACCTGGTCCTCATCAATCTCACCGTGGAGCGCCTCCTTCGGCGGATGGGTTTCAAAGAAATACCGCCGGACTACGCCGACACCATTCGCAGGCTGGGCACGGATAACGGAAAGGCGGTAGCGGTCGTCATCGACGAGCCGGAATTGCGCGATGAGGAGCGTCTCAACGCCTCGGTTGCAGCGCGTGACGTCTTTGGAGCGCGGGGCGTAGCCGTCTATCCGACGGTCGAGAGGGCCGTGAAGACGCTAAGCACTTACGTGCGCTACCTTCAGGAGCGAGAAGCCCGGCGCAGCTAGCCGAGCCGCTCGATTACCGCCGCCATCCCCTGACCACCACCGCAGCACATCGTCTCCAGACCATAGCGAGCGCCGCGTCGCTTCATCTCGTGGAGCAGCGTCGCCAGTATGCGCACGCCGGTCGCGGCGATTGGGTGGCCGATGGAGATGCCGGAGCCGTTCACGTTAGTGCGTTCGAAGTCCTTCTCCGTAAATCCCCACTCGCGGGTGACGGCGAGCACCTGGGCTGCAAAAGCCTCGTTGAGCTCGATAAGCTCCATGTCCTTCAGCGTCAGCCCGGCGTGCGCGAGCGCCTTATTCGTCGCCGGCACAGGGCCGATGCCCATGTAGGCGGGATGGACGCCCGCGGCCGCCCACGATAGCAGCTTTCCCATTGGCTTCAGGCCCAGTTCGGCTGCCTTTTCAGGGTAGGTGACGAGGCAGGCCGCCGCCGCATCGTTCTCGCCGCTGGCGTTCCCGGCTGTCACGGTGGAATCAGGGTCGATCTTGATGCGGATTGGACGGAGCGCTGCCAGCTTCTCGAGCGTCGTGTCGGCGCGAGGGTGTTCGTCGCGGGCGAAGAGGACAGGATCGCCCCTCTTCTGTGGCACCGAGACGGGGACGGTCTCGGCGGCGAAGCGGCCTTCATCCCAGGCGGCACAGGCCCGCTGGTGCGATCGGAGCGAATATTCGTCCTGCTCCTGTCGTGGGATATTGTACTGACGCCGCAGGTTCTCCGCGGTCTCGATCATTCCGCCTTCCACGGGGTAGCGGAAGGTGCCAGCGGTGATGCGGCCGCGGTCGAGGCGGTCGAGCAGCGGCTGATTGCCCCGGTTCGGACCCCAGCGAATGCCGTTCACGTAGAACTCTGCCTGACTCATGCTCTCGACGCCGCCGGCGAGGACGACGTCTGCGGCGCCCGTCTGCACCTCCATCGCCGCGATGCAGACAGCCTGGAGGCCGGAGCCGCAACGCCGGTCGAGCTGGAAGCCGGGGACTTCGACGGGCAGGCCGGCGTGCAGAACCGCCAGGCGTCCCATCGCGGGAGTCTCGCCGTTGGGATAGCTGTGGCCGAACACGCTGTCGTCGATGACGGCGGGGTCAATCTTCGAACGCTCAAGCACAGCCTCGACGATTATCGAGGCCAGGGTCTCGGGGTCTACGTCGCGCAGAGCGCCGCCGTAACGTCCGACGGGGGTGCGCACAGGATTGCAGATAACAGCTTCTCGCATTTCTTGTCTCCTTTCGTCTCATCTCGAATGCAAGGACATGATAATACAGAGGCCGCTTTAGCGCCTCGGAGGCGATGCTCTGGGAGGGCTGTTGTCTACGCCGGCAGCGAGTTTCTGCGCATGAAGGCGATTACGTTCTCCGCTATCTCTTCGCCCTTGTCCTCCTGAAGGAAATGGCCGGCGCCGTGAATCGTGATCTCCGGTTCGCGGGCTGCAGCGGGGATGCGACGGCGGAACCTACGATCGCCGCCGCCGGTTATCGGATCTCCGTCGGAGAACATGACGAGGGTCGGCTTTTGCCAGGTCTCGAACACCTCCCACGCTCTCTTGTTCTCCTCGACTGCTGGCATGTCTGAGAACATGGGCACGAGCGACGGCCAGGCGCGCGCTCCCGCTTTGTAGGTGACGTCGGGGAAGGGCGCATCGTAGGCCGCGACGACTTCGGGATGCAGTTGTGTGACGGTCGATTCCTGGAGGAGCTGCCCGATGGGCAAGTCGACGGTCTCTCGAGAGCGGTGTCGCCAGCGGAAGAAGGCGTTGTCAGGAGCGGCTGCGTCGTCGGGCGGCATAGGACCGAATTCGCCGGTGGGAAGGCCCGTGTTCATGATGACGAGCCGGGCAACCCGCTCGGGGTGCTCGGCGGCAACGCGCAGCCCGATTAGCCCGCCCCAGTCCTGCATGACGAAGGTGATGTTAGTGAGGTCGAGCTTCTGGATGAAAGACCAGAGGGTGTCTACATGCATCTGATACGAGTAGGCTTCCAGCTCCGCGTACTTGTCGGAGCGCCCGAAACCGATGAAGTCGGGCGCCACCGCGCGATAACCCGCCTCTACAAGCGGCGGAACCATCTTTCGATAGAGATAACTCCAGCTGGGCTCGCCGTGCAGCATCAACACGGGCTCGCCGGCGCCCTCGTCGATGTAATGGACGCGGGCGCCGTTTATCTCAACGTAATGAGGGGCAAACGGGAAGCCGGGCAGATTCCGGAACCTGTCCTCCGGTGTACGTAGGAGCTTCATGTGCCGATCCCCCGAATGCTACAGTATCTGATTCCCGACCTGGGCGCCGCCGAGCGCGTAGACGCGGGCGACCTTCATGACGACAACGGCCTTCGGCTTGTGGTCGGCCGGGAATGGCTCCGTGAGCTTGTCGAATACTTCGCCTGACTCATGCAGCTCGGCATCGCCCACGAACCGATAACCCTGGCGGCCGGCAAGGTCGACGCACGCGATCGCGGCCCGGGAGTTGCTCTTGAGGTTCTCAAAGTGGTGCTTGCCGATCATTTCGAGATAAGCGAGGCTGCCATCGTCGTAGACACGTATCGTGCCCTTAGGCCCGATGTTAGGGTAACCATCGGGGCTGATGGTGGCCAGTACTTTTGCCACATCGGGCCGCGCTACGAAATCCTTCATCTCCTGGGTTAGCTGGACCATCATACTCTCCTTGCTTTGTTGAACCTGGATAGGTGTTTCTCAGTCTATTCGCGCCCCCAGATGCTATCACCACAATGGGAATGCCTGCAAACTAGGCGGGGGCCGCTTTCTCAACAGCAGATTCCAAGGTTGACTCTCTGGTAGAATGGGCGCATGAACCGACGCGCTTTTGGCCGTACTGACCTCCAGGTTTCTCCGCTGTGTCTTGGCACCATGACGTTCGGCCATACGGCGGATGAGGCTATCTCTTTCGCCATCATGGATGCGTTCCGTGAGGCCGGCGGCAACTTCCTCGACACGGCGGACGTTTACAGCCAGTGGGTGCCGGGAAACCCGGGTGGCGTCTCGGAAAGCGTCGTCGGGCGCTGGCTGAAGGCGCGCGGGAATCGCGGTGACATCGTTGTGGCCACAAAGGTGCGAGGGCGCAGATGGGAAGGGCCTGACGGCGAGGGCCTGGGGCGCGCGCACATCCTCCGGGCCGTTGAGGAGAGCCTCCGCCGGCTGCAGATCGACACCATCGATCTTTACCAGTGCCACTTTCCAGACGCTTCGACGCCGATTGAGGAGACATTGCGCGCTTTCGACAAGCTGACAAAGTCCGGCAAAGTGCGCTATATCGGTCTGTCCAACTATACGGCTCCCCTGGTCGAAGAAGCTCTAAACGAAGCCGCCGCGCATGGATTGCCCCGAGTCGTATCCTTGCAACCACGCTATAACCTTGTGCATCGGAGCGAGTTTGAAGGGGCGCTCGACGCGGTTTGCCGTCGCGAAGGGATAGGCGTCATCCCGTATATGCCCTTGCAGGGAGGCTTTCTGACCGGCAAATACAGAGCGGGCCAGCCTTTGCCGGAAAGCAGGCGTGCCGAATCGTCGCAGCATTACGCCAACGAGTCCGGCTGGCGCGTGATCAACGCTCTCGATGAAATAGCGGCGGCGCGGGAGACAACACTTGCGGCTGTCGCCCTCGCCTGGCTGCTGGCGAAACCGGCTATCGCCGCGCCGATCGTCGGCGCCAACAGGCCACAGCAGCTTGCTGAGAGCCTGCCGGCGGCGGACCTGCGTCTTACTCCCGAAGAACTGACCCTGCTAGACGACGCGAGCGCCGCCTCCGCCTGAATCTGGTCCGGGCGTCCATTCGGCAGGTTCCAGAGAGCCACACTTCGACTGAGGCCCCGAATCTCTCCGCGCCGGTATCAGAAGCCGCGTTCGGGGTCGATTAGGTTGAGCAGGGGCCGGCCGTCGAGATAGCGGCGCAGGTTCTCGCAGAAGATGGGCACCGCTCTCTCGAAGTAGTGCTCCGTCCCGCCGCTGACGTGAGCGCTGATAATGACGTTTTCCATGCCCCAGAGTTCGCTCTCCGGCGGCAGTGGCTCGCGCTCGAATACGTCGAGACCGGCGCCGGCGATCCATCCCTCTCGCAACGCCCTGACCAACGCCGCCTCGTCGATGACGGCGCCGCGGCAGATGTTGATGAGGACGGCAGACCGCTTCATCGCGCGAAGCTCCGCCTCGCCGATCAGGTGGCGCGTTTCTGTGGAGAGCGGCAGCGAAAGGATGACGAAGTCGCTCGCCGCGAGCAGGCGCGGCAAGTCGGCCAGCGTCAGGAGTTCGTCGACGACACTTGCCTCCTCGCGCGTTCTGTCCACCGCCAGCACGCGGCAGCCGAAGCTCTTTGCCAAGCGCGCGATCTCTGAACCGATATGGCCCAGTCCGACGACGCCGACGGTAGCATCCTTCAGTTCTGAAGGCGTGAAGCGCCGCCAGCGTTTCTGGCTCTGGGCTTTCAGAGACTTTCTCGCCTCCTTGGCGAACATGAGCATCAGATGCAACACGAACTCGGCGATGGGCGTCGCATGGACTCCGCTCGACGTCGTGATGGCCACGCTCCTCTCGCCGAAGCCGGCGCCGATGAGCTCGTCGACGCCCGCGCTCGTCGATTGAAACCAGCGCAGGTTCGGCGCGGCAGCCAGGGTGCGATGCGCCTGCTCCGTGGAGACCATAAAGCCGTAGAGGACCTCGGCCGCCGCGACTAGGGCGGCGAAACGCTGCTGGACAGGCGACCCTTCTTCGGCCCGTTGCCCCAGGAAGAGCGGCATCATGTTACCCTCGAGGACGCTTACATCCAGCCGCTGATCAACGCTGCGAACGTCGTTCAGCAACTTCGGTGCCAGATCGACGGCCAGCAGGACCTTGATGCGAGCTGTCTCTTCCATGCGGCTACCGCGTAAGCACTACTTTGCCGATAACCTGGCCCTCTTCGACGGTCCTCTGAGCCAGCGCGGCCTCGCTCAACGGCAGGGCGATGAACACGACGGGCTTGATCTCGCCGCTTTCCACGAAGCGCCAGGCGTCGAGGAATTCCCCCTTGTTCGCCATGTGTGAACCGAGGAAGTTAAGTTGCTTGTTCCAGAGGAGGCGGATATCCGTCTTCGCCTCGAAACCACTGGTCGCGCCGCAGACTACCAGTGTGCCGCCCCATTTGAGGGAGCGAACGCTGGTCTCCCAGGTCGCCTCGCCGACGTGCTCGAATACGACGTCGACGCCGCGGCGGTTGGTGATCTTGCGTATCTCCTCGTTGACGTCCTGTTTGCCGCGATTGATGGTGTAGGCTGCGCCAAGCTCGGAGGCGATCTGAAGCTTGTCGTCGCTGTTGGCAACCGCGATGGCCTTGGCGTTGAAGAGCTTGCAGATCTGGACGGCCATCGTGCCGAGGCCGCCGCCGGCGCCCCAAATCAGGACGAAGTCGCCGGGCTTGATCTTCGCGCGGGTCACCAGCATGCGCCAGGCGGTGAAGAGAACGAGCGGCATCGACGCGGCCTGCTCCCAGCCCAGGGCCTTGGGCTTGGGAACGACGTTGAACGCGGGAACTTTCGCGTAGTCCGCGTGGGCGCCGTCCAGTGGCCCGGTCTGGAAGCCCCATATCTTGAACTGACGGCAGAAGAAGACTTCGCCGCGGGCGCAGGCGTCGCAGGTGCCGCAACTGAAGCTGCTGAAAACCACGACCTCGTCGCCGACCTTAACGTTCGTGACTTCGCTGCCGACTTCTACGACTTCGCCGGCAGCATCGCTGCCAGAGATGTGCGGCATGATGATCTGCACGCCGGGAAGCCCCTGCCTGGCCCAGATATCGTTGTAGTTAACGCCGGAAGCACGGATCTTGAGCAGGACCTCGTTCGGGGAAACCTGCGGCTCCGGCACGTCGGTGTACTTGAGGACCTCCGGCCCTCCGTGCTCTTCGAAGACAATCGCCTTCATACCGATTTCCTTTCTGCGGGCGCAAGACCCGGATTCGTCGACAGGCGAATGCTACCCGAAGGCGCATCTGCTAGTCCAGAGACGGTCGCCATACTGACGCCACAGCGACATGCCGATGAATACTGAGGGACGCCTTTGTGTTGTGACGCCTTTGCGCCACCGGTAGGGCTGCGTCTCAAGTGGATATGACAGCCGAGCTTCCGCCATCTGACGACGACGAGTACGAGGCGCCGATCGAACGGGTGCTGCGCGCAGCCATGCTCGCTGAGGCCGCTCAGGCCTCCCAACGTACTGAGGAATCGCCCGCTACTCCGAACGAAGTAGTTCAAGCTCAGGTCGAGCCGAAAGCTGCGGTCGAACCGGCAGAGCGGCCAACCGCCGTCGCGGCAGTCGCAGAGGCACCTGCGCAAGCGGGACCCGTTCCAGGGCCCGAACCAGCCGAGCCGGAACAAGATGACGTAGTGGCGATGAACATGGCCGGCCCGGCTGACACACCCATCGAGACCGTCGCTGTCGAGGAGCCAGGGCAGCCGCAGCTTGTCGGTGAGATTCCCGCCGCGAATGAGCCGCCGGCGGCGACGGCAACGCCGGAAGCTATCGCAGCCTGGACGGAGGCGCTCCGCTCGGTCGAACGCAGCGTCAACGAAGCCGCAGACGCAATTCGTTTCTTGCGCGCAACGATCCAGCAGATGGCGCCGGTTCTTCGAAGCATCGAGGGACTGGAAGAACTGGTGGAGCGCTTCGACGACCGGCCCCAGCGCCGGCCGGACCCACCCGCCCTCAACGACATCCTCGTGAGCTATGAGGGGGAAATCGAGGCGCCGCCGCCAGGGCCGACCCTGCTCCCGCAGCGAGAGGACCCGGCGGAGCGCGATTGGTCGCTTCAGCGCCGGAAGCCTCCGGTGAAGGATGGGTCGCCGCGGCACGACGAACCGGAGGCTGCTTGGACAGCGCAGCCAGGCCCAACTCGGCACGCCGCAAAACCTGTCACGCTCGTCCCGGACGATACGCCGGCGCTATATGCCTACAGGGTTACGATTGAGGACAGGCAGGGCCCTGTCCAACTGGTGCAGTTGCATCGCGCACTGGCCGGTCTGCCCGCAGTGCGAAACCTCTTGCTATTGAACTACGTCGGCGGCGTGGCTTCACTCTCGCTGGAGGCGATGGAGGAAATACAGCCTTCGGAGCTGGAGAACGTGGTCAAGAAGGTTCTAAAGCGAAACTGCAGTGTCGTGCTGCACGAATCGAACGTCATGTTGGTGCAGATGGGGGACTGAGCTCCTCAAAGGTTTCGGACTTCGGAGGTCAAGGTGCAGCAGCAAGGGAAGACGGGCGGCGGTGCGGTAAGATCGGGCATCGGCAAGTGGCTCCTCGGGGAGTCGCAGCGCAAGGACGACAAGACGGGGCAGCGACCAACCGAGGACGAGAATCCCGACGTCGCTGGCTTGCAGCGCCAAGCGTCGCGGCTCCGAGAGTTGGGCATCCTGACGCTGCTCCTGCACAGCGCCGGCACCAGTACCGAAATCCTAGCGCTCTTCCTCGAACGGGCACCCGGCATTAGCGGGGCGAAGGTGGTCTACCCGCTCCTGCTCGACAAGCGTCGCGGCGTCCTCCACGCAAAGCCGCTGGAGGGTTCAACGGACCCGCGTCTCGACCAGGCGTCGCTCGCCTTTGAGGCGGAGATGACGCAGCTGGAGTTTCCGCTCTACCTTCGCAGCACGCGCCGGATAATCCTGGAAGGCGGCGAAGTCGTCATCGGCACGTCTATCCGGGATCTGGCCGAGGACGTGCTGGGGCGCCAAGTCTGCGAGAGCGGCCAGAAGAAGTTGGACATCAAGAAGCTGGCGCTGGTGCCCCTGGTCATGAACGGCGAGCCCCTGGGACTGATAACGTTCATGTTCGACCATGAGGACATCGACGTTGAGATACTGGAGTTGCTGGCCGGTCATTGCACGCTGGCCCTGAAGGCGAGCCTCGACCAGGAGGAGAACGGCCGCTTCAGCGAGGTCGACGAGGTCACCTGGCTGCGCAACAAGCGCTATTTCAAGGACACGCTGGCCCAGGAGATCGTACGCGCCGACCGCTACAGCCGGCCGCTGTCCGTCGTCTTGCTGGATATTGACGGCTTCACCGCCTTCAACGAGGGCTACGGGCCATCGATGGGCGACAAGCTCCTTCGCTCCGTCGCCATGACCATTTCTTCGTCGCTGACCGAGCCGGAGATTGCCGTGCGGTACGGAAATGACGAGTTCGGCCTTATCCTGCCGGAGAGCAACCGCGCGACCGCTGTGGCCATGACAAGCAAGCTCATCGCTCAGATAGGACAGGTGACCGTGTTCGGCGGCGATGGTCCGCCCGAACCTGTCACAGCCTGTGTTGCCATCGTTTCCTATCCTGAGGACGGGGGGACGCGCGACGAGCTGGTAGAGGCGGCGGAGTCGGCGCTCGCTGAATCGAAGCGGGAGAAGGACGTGATCGACTCGCCGCCGGAGCGCGGCGTCGGCTGGAAGCCCACTCAGACGGGCTGAATCTCATTCGTCTCTACGGATGCTAGGTTATCGGCGGGGGCGCCAGCCAATCGTAGCCGATGGTTGGGTCGTCGTGAGGGATGCGTCCCTCTTCGTTAACGTCATAGGTGCTCGAAGTCAGATAGACCAGATGGGTCAGTCCGCCTAGTGCCTTGCAGCCGTGGGCGACGCCGGCGGGTATCTTCAGCAATCGCGCCGGATAGTGGTCGCCGAGGAACACCTCCTGCAACTCACGTCTCGTCGGCGACGCTTCCCGCAAGTCGTAAAGTGCCACTTTGAGGTCGCCGGCAACAACGTACCACCAGTCGATCTGATGCGGGTGGAAGTGCCAGGCCTTCACGACGCCGGGGTACATGAGGGAGTGGCTGACCTGCGCCCAACCCTCACTGGCGATGCCGTCTGTGGCGCGGACGATCTCCCGAAAGAAGCCGCGGTCATCGCTGTGGGTGACCAGTTCCTTGATCTCGACGCCTTCGATCACGCCGGTTCCTCCCTGACGTTCAGCCGGCCCTCAGTATAGCGCAGTATCAGAGCGCGCGCAGCGTTGGAGCGATGGCTGGTCTCGACCAAATGCGGCTGTCTTCCGCAGCCGGTCCCACAGCCTGCGCAGCATTAGTCGAGAACGTCCTCCACCAGCGCTCTTTGTTCTGGGTTGTCGATGTCGATTGGCTTGGCCGGGATGCCGATGATCACGGCGTCCTTCGGGATGTCGTGGATGACGATGGAATTGGCGCCGATCCGCACGTTGTCCCCGATGGTTATCGGCCCCATGAGGCGCGCGCCCACGCCGACGAATACGTTATCACCCAAGGTAGGGCCGATGAGTCCGTCCCACGGATGATTCACCTTCCGTTTGTGGACGAGGCCGCAGCCGGAGAACGGGTTGAAGGTGCAATGCCGGCCTATCTTCACCTCGCCGGCGATGATGACTTGCCCGTGAGAGATGCAGAGGCCGGGGCCAATGGTCGCGTTGTCCGCGATCTGCACCTGCCATATCGCGATGTTTATCCACTCGAAGAGGCGCGGCAGTATCGGGACGCCTTGTTCGTGGAGCCAGTGTTTGAAGCGATAAATGAGGACGGCCGAGAAGGGGAACATCCAGAGCGCGGCGATGAAGCGACGAACGTCGAACACCCAGGAGAGGCCGAGTAAGCCCTTGCCGCGCTTCACGCCGGTCAATTGGGCGTACACTTGGAAATCCTCTCGGACGTTCTCAAACACGGGACGCCTTAAGTCTCATTCCTTCCGATCTTCCGGGTGCGCGGCAAGGGTCTTTGCGGGATGGTTCGCGCGGGCGCCCCGACGGCCGTGTGTCCGGCCGGGATGTCGGTGATGACGACGGCGTTGGCCCCTATCTTCACGTTGTCGCCGATCTTCACCGGCCCCAGTATCTTGGCTCCCGTGCCGACGTAGACGTTGTCGCCCAGAGTCGGGCCGAGCAGGCTGAAGCCTATCTTGCTGCTGTTGCTGAGGCCGATGGTGACATACGGGTTGATGGAGCAGTTCTTCCCAATCGTCGTGCCGCCGTCGATGACGACGTAGCCGTGCGCCAGACAAAGTCCGCGCCCTATTCTCACGTGATCGGCGATAATGACGCCCCAGAACAGGCGGGCCAGGCTGTCGCAGAGGAAGGGCAGCAGAGGAATTCCCTTACGCCAGGCCCACTTCTTGACACGAAAGCAGATGACCGCCGGCCAGGCGCCGCGCAGGACAATTGTGTCCATGCGCTCCCAGCGACGTCGCAGCTCGCCCTTCTTCGGGTCGGGCAGCCAGGTGAAGCCGGAGTTGTAGTAGGCGTCGTAGTCGGAGCGGATGTCGTTCCAGACGTTGTCGCTCATCGCTGCCTCTTGCGCATGAGGTACGTCTGTGGCCTTACTCGGCCCAGGCCGGCGCTTTGACGACCGTCAGGAGGACGTAGAACTCCTCGAAGCCGATAGCCGAGCCCAACCAGCGCTCAAAGCGGTACTGGCTGCCGCGGTTGTGGTTCGCCAGGCTCTCGATGACGGACGAAACAAGGCCGCCGGTCAGCCGCGGGCGTTGGCCAAGACGAAGCGTCGTGAGGTAGAGTTTCGCCTGCTCTATCTCGAAGGTGGCGCTCGGCGGATGTTCCGGGTTGCGTTCCGGGTCGAAGTACTCGAAGGTCTCGATAGTGAAGGCCCGCGTCTGGGCCGGATTCCGCGTGCTCGCCCACATCGAGGAAGCGTGCGGCAGCCAGACGTGCACGAGGGCGCCTGGCTGGCAGATACGCCATATCTCCTGCATGGCGCCCAGGAAGTCGCGCGTGTCGTCCAGGCTGTGGTCGAGGTAGACTTCCTCGACGCTCTCGTCCTTGAACGGCAAGCCGCGTTCCAGGTCGGCGAGTATAGCCACGCCCGCGCCCGGCTCATGGCTAATCCGAATGGCTCCCGGCTGCCTGCGGGAGCCGTCAATGGCTATCGAAATCATCCCGTCGCCTCCAGTAGCTAGGATGATACTGCATGCCCCAATACGGCGGCAATCCTCAAGAGGTACTCGTGAATGACGGGCTGCGACTCCCCCTCGACCTGCACCTGCCCGTGATGGAGTAGGATGGCCCGTTCGCAGAACCGCGTAACGGCGCCCAGGTCGTGCGAGACGAGGACGATGGTGACACCCTCAGCGCGCAGCTTGTTGATGTGGTCGAAGCACTTCTGCTGGAACTCAGCATCGCCCACGGCCAGCACTTCGTCGACGAGAAGGACGTCGGCGTGGACGTGGACGGCGACCGAGAAGCCGAGGCGGATGTACATGCCGGAGGAGTAAGTGCGCATCGGCTCGTCGATGAAATCGCCGAGTTCGGAGAAGGCGATGATATCCGGCAGCGCTTCCTCCGCCTCCTTGCGGCTCAGGCCGAGGAGGACTGCGTTGAGGATGGCGTTCTCGCGCCCCGTAATCTGGGGATGGAACCCGGCGCCCAACTCGAGGAGGGCGGAAATGCGTCCGCTGACGTTGATCGTGCCGCGAGTCGGGCGAGCCAGGTCGGCCATGATCTTTGAGGAGCGTGCTCTTGCCGGAGCCGTTTGGCCCCACGATGCCGATACTCTCGCCTCGCTTGACTGAGAAGGAGACCTCGTCCAGCGCCCAGAACGCCCTTCGGCTGCTGTCGCGCGCGAAGAGGGACGGTATGTGGAGGAGCGCCGTCTTAAGGTCTTGCGGCCCGCTGGAGCGCAGGTAATAGCGCTTGGAGATTCCCTCCAGCTCGATGGCAGTATCGTCAGAGAACATCGGCGAAGTTCTTCTCGAGACGCCCAAAGAGGAAGCTTCCAACCACGACTAAGGCCAGAGCCCAGAGGATGCAAGGCCAGAGATCGAGCGTCGGCAGCTGATTGCGGGCGAACATGTTGCGCCAGGCTTCGATCAACGACGCCATGGGGTTGATGCGCGCTAGGTTCTGGTAGCGTCCAAGGGCGCTAAGCGGGTAAATGATAGGCGACATGTAGAAGCCCAGGTTCAAGAAGACGTCGAGCAAGTGCTCCAGGTCCCGGAAAAACACATCGATCGCCGAGACGATGAGGACGGTCCCGAGCAGTAACAGGAGCTCCAGAAGGGTAAGCAGGGGGACGCCAATGAGCCACGTGTAGTTCGGATGCCGTCCGGAAGCGAGAACGATGATCATGATGATTGGTATGGTGAGCAGGAAGTGCACCATGTTGTTGGCGACGGTCGCGAAGGGAAGTACGTAGCGGGGGAAGTGGACCTTCTTGATCAGGTTCCCGTTGTTGGCGATGGCCGGTGTGGCCATAAGAGCGGACGTCTGGAACCACGACCAGGGGAAGAGCGCCGGTATCAGGACGAGCTGGTAGGGGATGTCGGTCTTCACCTTCGCCACGTGGCTAAAGATAGCGTAGAGAACAAGCCCCAGCAGCAACGGCTTTATGACCGACCAGACGAAGCCGAGGACCGTATCTTGATACTTGAGCTTCAGTTCCCGGGCAGTGAGAAGGTACAGAAGCTCCCAGGAACGGCGGTAGCGCGCGATTACGATGGGTCCAACTCCCTCTTGTTGTGGCGCCTTTCCCCTAAGACTAGCAGGGGCAGGGCGAAGAATCAAACGGAAGCAAGCGCCCTTGAACATCGCAAATGAAGGGCGTAGCGTTGAAGCGAGAGGCATACAAACGTTGGAAAACGAACCTGCCGGTGCCGTGGAGCAGCAGCCCGAGGCCGTCGAAGTTGCGCCCGTCCGCTTCGCCCATGAGAGCGAGGAGGAGTTCGCTCGCATCCTCGACTTCTACGGCATCACCTGGCAGTACGAGCCTCATACTTTTCCTCTGCGAACAGATGGCGACAAGGTCGTAGAAGCGTTCACGCCTGACTTCTACCTGCCGGACATCAACACCTATATCGAGTTGACGACGCTCCGGCAGGACTTGATGACGGAGAAGCATCGCAAGCTGCGGACGCTGCGCCAGCTCTACCCCGGCGTCGATGTCAAACTGCTGAATAAACGCGATTACCTCCACCTGCTGGCGAAGTACGGTTTCGGGCCGCCTTCGCCGCGAAGCATCGAGGGCATTCACCGCGTGCTGGTGAGCGCGCCGCAGCTACGACGTCGCGTGAAAGAACTGGGCGCCCAAATAACGAAGGACTATGCGGGCCGCGCGCCCGTCCTCATCGGCGTGCTGAAGGGAGTGGCCTGCTTCATGGCCGACCTGATGCGCCAGGTTTCGCTGCCCGTCGCCATCGATTTCATGGCCATCTCCTCATTCGACAACGTGAACGGCGGCTACGTCCGCATCCTGAAGGACCTGGACGAGAGCATCGAGGGACGCGACGTGATCCTTGTCGAGGACATCATCGACACGGGCATGACGCTGAACCATCTGCTGACCTACCTCCGGGCGCGTAACCCGGCGACGCTGAAGGTCTGCGCGCTGCTAGACAAGCGGGCTCGGCGCCTGGTCGATCTGCCGCTGGACTACGTCGGCTTCGAGATACCGGACGAGTACGTGATCGGCTATGGGCTGGATTACGGGCAGCTGTACAGGAATCTGGGGTTCATCGCGACGTTGAAGCCGGGCTGGATGGAAGAGCAGGCCAGGGCCGCCGGCACGAAGCGACAGACACAGAAAAGCCCCAAGTAACCTCTCCGTGTTTCGGTTTCATCCTCCGCCGGTTATCGCCTCGACTCAGGTTTGGGGCCTTTGCCTCGGTTTCCCCGGTTTCGTCCGCCGGTAGACCGCGGATCCGCCACTTGGGGCAACCTTAAATTACGCCCACGGCAGGGGCTTGTCAATGGCTGGCAGCGGGAAATTTCTTGTTTTTCGACCCCTTTCGTTAACCAAAAAGCAGTACATGCGTTATTAAGAGAAAAGGAATTAATCGTGCCGGCAGGAGGAGGAAGGGCGTCTCCCGGATGAAGGTGGCGATCGAGCGTTGGGGCAGGGCTTACAGACCGGACGAGGCGTTCTCCTGCCAGCGCTTCAGATCGAACGAGTAGTCGTCGGCTAGCTGCTCGCGGGCGACCTTGCGCAAGGCCGTCTTCGGCAGCGGCGCGTCGGTGAGCATGAGGCAGGTGGTGCGTTTGTAAGGCGCCAGGGCTTCCTCCTGGGCGTTGACCTCCGACTCAACAAGCTCTCGCAGTGCCCGCTCGTCAATCTCGTGGTCTACCGGGGCCAATCGCTCGCGCACCGCCGCATAGTTGGGGTAGACAATCGCGCACATCTGCGTCTTGTCGCGCGTCTTACGGGTGACCACGCACACGTCCTCGATGACTGTGCTCCGCTGAAGCCGGTCTTCCACCTCGTCGGGATGCACTTTCTCGCCGGACTCCAGCACGATGACGTACTTGCTGCGGCCGGTGATGTAGACGTTGCCATCCTTGTCCATGCGGCCGACGTCGCCTGTCCGGAACCATTCGTCGATCATGGCTGCCTTCGTCTCGGCCTCCGCCCTCCAGTAGCCCTTCATGACGTTGGGGCCGCGCGCTATTAGCTCGCCCTCGCCGTGCAGCTTGACGTGGATGCCCTTCTCCGGCACGTCGATGAGGTCGACCTCGACGCCCGGAAGCGGCCTGCCGACCGTGCCGATTTGGCGCTCGTAGTAGTTCGAAAAGCGGAAGCGCCGGGGAGACCAGCGTTGCGCGGCGATGATCGGCGAAGCCTCGGTCAGGCCCCAGCCCTGGAGCACGGGGATGCCGATCAGGTGGAAGGCAAGGGCGGTATCGGGATTAAGAGCCGCGCCGCCGCTAGCCGTGAATCGCAGCTTGCCGCCCAGGCGCTGGTGTACCTCGCGAAATACGATGGGGCCGATGTTCATGCCCGTGCGCTGCTTCACCCGGCGGACGAGGCCCAGCCCTTTCTCGAACGTCGCCCCGCGGCCCTGAGCCTCGGCCTGGCTGCGGATGGCGCGGTACATGATGTCGAACAGCGCGGGCACGCCGGCGAATACGGTGGGCTTCACCTCGGCCAGCCGGTCTCGGATGCGCACCAGGTCGTTCTCAATCGTGACCGCAGCGCCGACCGCCATCGGCACCAGGAACTCGACGGTGAACGGATAAGAGTGATGCAGCGGCAGCACCAGCAGCAGACTATCGCTCGGCCCGACAACGAAAGCCTTTGGCACGGCCTCGACGTTCGACATGAAGTTGCGGTGTCGCAGCATGACACCCTTAGCGCCGCCGGTCGTGCCAGAGGTGTAGACGATGGAGGCAAGGTCGTCGGGTTCGACGACGACTGAAGACAGGGCGGCGTCGCTTTCGGCGGTGGCGAGGGAGAAGACATCCTCGAAGGGAATGACGCGGGCGTGGGCGCGGCGAAAGAGGCTACCGCCGGTGGCCGCCCTCGCTTCGGCGCCGGGCCCAACGATGATAAGCGTCTCCAGGTGGTCGCCGAGCTTCGGCAGGACCTTGTCGGAGACGATGGCGAAGCGGACGTCGGGGCGCCGGAGCGCCTCATCGATCTCCTGCGACTTCAGATCGTAGTAGACGGGAACGCCTATGCCGCCGGCGTAAGAGATCCCCAGATAGCCGATGACCCACTCCAGGCTGTTCTCACAGACGATACCCACCCTGTCGCCGCGGTTCAGACCCATCGCCAGGAGCGCGGAGCCGAAGTTACGGGCCTGCCGGCGTAGCTCGCCGAAGGTCAGCTTCTTGAACTCCCGGCCCTCTTTGATCTGGAAGGCGGTCTTGCGCTCGAATCTATCAGCGCTCTCGTCAAGGGTGGCGGGGATCGTCAACTGCATGACCGTACCTCTCCGATAAGAACTTAGGGTGTGATTCTACAAGTCGGTGATTGTATGAGCAAACGAAAGTAGCTGAATCGGCGCTTCAGGGCCTGCGTTGAGAGTCGTCGCCGGAAGCCACAGACGCGATGAGATCGTCGCTATACCACGTCCGGCCGGGGCCACTTGAGGTCGCAGCTCAGGCAGCGGGCCTGGACAAGCTGCTTGCCGCGCCAGTAGCTCATCGTGAAGGTCTTCTTGCAGCGAGGGCATTCCAAGTCGCCCAGCTTGATCTCGTGTGAGGCCATCTTCTCTGAAGGACTCTGGGGCGGGTCTTTGGCCGGCATGGGTTCCCCCTCCTGGGGCAATTATACGCCATCGCAAACGGCTTCGCTCTTAGGCTATATTAGTGACAAACGGGCAGAGACTGCGGGAGAGGGGGCATGCATGACCGATTACATTCAGGTGACCACGACAACGCCGTCTCGTGACGATGCGGTCAACATCGCAGAGGTCCTCATTGACCAGCGCCTGGCGGCATGCGTGCAGATTGTCGACACGATCGAGAGCACGTACTGGTGGCAGGGAAAGGTGCAGCGGGTGACGGAGTGGCTTTGCCTGGCGAAGACGGAGCGACGCCTGTATTCGGAGGTCGAAGCGGCCATAATCGAGGCCCACCCTTACGACGTACCAGAAGTGCTTGCCTTCGAAGTTGCGAATGGTAGCGCCGGCTATTTGGCCTGGCTAAGTGACCAGCTACGGCGCGACGGTCTAGCCGACGACGCGGCTAAAGATGTCCCTTAGCCGCAGGTTCGAGGCGCCGCCGATAGTGATGTCGCGTCGCGAAAAGGAGCGGACGGTAAGCGCGACGAATAAGGCAGCAATCCCGAGGAGCAGTCCTACATGCGGCCAATCGAAGCCGCTAACCAGCGGCTGGCCCGCTCCGTAGTAGTAGAAGGGGGAGGCGTACTTCAGCCAGGAGAGGCTGTGAACGGCGGTGGCGATAGTGTTTAGGAAATAGCCGGCGGTCGTCAAGCCGGTTGCCGCTCCCGCAGCGTAAGTACGGTTGGGCAGCACGGAGCCGAACCAGAGCGAGAGCGCGTAGTAGAGGAGCGCTATCGGCAGCATGTTGGCGGAGGCCATGGCGCACCCCTTAAGCGACAGATTGATGTCGACGAACGGCACCGAGAGAAGGAAGCCCAGCAAGCCGAAGCCAGCAATCAACGCCGCGCCGATAGTAATAGCGACCGTCTTTTGAATCGCCATGTTGGCTCGAGTTATTGGCTGTGACATCAGGAGGTCGATCGTCCCGCTGCCCTCTTCGCCGGCGATGGCGCCTGTGCCCTGAATGATCGTGTAGACGATCAGGAGGATTGGGATCCAGCTAAAGTATTCGGCGCTGAGGAAGCCGGGCGGCGTCGAATATGCCAGGTTGCTGCCCAGCAGGGCCTGGATCGCTTCGGGGAGCTGGATGCTTTGGACTGTGACCCGATAAGACGGCCAGATGAAGATGATGAGCGCGGCCATGATGAAGAAGGCGACGCCGAAGCCGACGATCTGCCACTTCTGGTCGCGCAGGGTCTTGCTAACGACGTTCAATTGGTGATGCATCCTTCTCTTCAACCGGCTCTTCCGGCGCGGCGTAGTGGGCGAGGAAGAAGTCTTCCAGGCTCGGTTGCTCGGTTCGCAGGTCAATGACGCGGTGGGCGGCGATTGCCTTGATTGCCGCATCTATGCCATCGAGCGCTTGAACGCGAACAGTGACGCCGTCACGATGCAGCTCGCGGACGCCTGGGAGGGCGAACAGGTCGAGCGGCGGCGGTTCGGCGAACGTTACCTCGATGACGTGCACGGCGCGTGACTTCAGCTTCGCGATGTCCTCAACAGCGACGACCCGGCCCTCGCGGATAATGGCGACGGCGTGGCTCAGCCGCTCCACTTCCGGCAAGACGTGTGAGGAGAAGAAGACAGTCCGTCCGTCCGCGACCGCCTCCTCCAGAAGCTTCGCCACTTCCTGCTGGATCAGCGGGTCCAGGCCGCTCGTGGGTTCGTCGAGGATCAGGACGTCCGGCCGGTGCATCAACGCCTGCACCAGGCCCAGCTTCTGCTTGTTGCCCTTCGAGAGAGCGCGAATCGACAGGGACGCGTCAAGCTCCAGACGCTCCAACAACTCCTGGCGGTAGCGGGGGTCTCGTTTCCGGGGCCGGAACGAGTCGATCAGGTCAAGGAAGGCGCTGCCGTGGAGGCCTTCGTACATGCGGAGGTCGCCCGGCAGGTAGCCGCAGCGGCGGCGCACCTCGACCGAGTCGCGCCGGCTGTCGAGGCCAAGGACGCGAGCGGTTCCGGACGTGGGCCGGATGAGGTCGAGGAGGATGCGGATGGTCGTGGTCTTGCCGGCACCGTTCGGGCCGAGGAAGCCGAAGATCTGGCCGGCCTCGATGGTGAGGTCGATGCCGCGAAGGGCGCGGACGCGTCCGTAGTCCTTGAAGACGGACTTGAGCTCGATGGCTGGAGCCACGCATTCCTCCGGGGCACCAAAAGATGCCGCCCTTGAATTATATCGCCCTATTCGCGAAGGGGCAGCAGCGGGAGAATCTCGAAGAGTATCGTGGAGGTCGCAAAGGCTGGACTGCGGCGACTCTTCAGGTCTTTCCGCTAGAACTTGATTACGCTTCGGGCCACTTCGCCCCGACGAAGCGCCTCGACAGCGTCATTGATTTGAGACAGCGGATAGGTCTTCGTCACCATCTCGTCCAGATTCAGCTTGCCCGCCATATAAAGGTCGACGAGCATCGGCATATCGATGCGGAAGCGTGTGGAGCCATAATAGGCGCCTTTCAAGGTCTTGCCGAAGAGGAGGCCCACGCTGTTAACCGGCACCATGACACCCGCCGGCGGCATCCCGACCATCAGCGTCGTGCCCGCCGGGTCCGTTATATCGAACGCCTTCGAGACGACCTCCGGAATGCCGATCGCCTCGAACGCGAAGTCGACGCCGCGGCCGTTTATCTCCATGACGCGCTGGGCGACATCCTCGTTCGTCGAATTGATGAAGTGGCTCGCGCCCAGGCGCTTCGCCATCTCCAGCTTCTTGTCCAGCACGTCGATGGCGATGATCGGGTATGCGCCCGCCATGCTCGCCGCCTGGATGACGCTGAGGCCGACACCGCCGCAGCCGAAGACGGCCACGCTGCTGCCTATCGACACCTTCGCCGTATTCATGACTGCGCCGAACCCGGTCATGACGCCGCAGCCGATGAGTGCAGCCTTCTCGAGGGGCATGTCGTCGCGGATCTTCACCAGCGCCGTCTCATGGGTGACGCTGTATTCGGAGAAGGCAGAAACGGCGGTCTGATGGTACATGCGCTGGTCGCCCTTGTAGAAGCGCGTTGTGCCGTCCTTCATCGTCATGACGGGGCCGGCCGCGCAGAGATAGGGCCGCCCGGCGACGCAGTTGCGGCAGACGCCGCAGGAGGGCGCCCAGGAGAAGATGACGTGGTCGCCGGGGGCAACCAGCGTCACGCCCGCACCCACGCGTTCGACGATGCCGGCCCCTTCGTGGCCCATTACGAGCGGCAGGGGTGCCGGCCAGAGGCCATCGAGAACGTGAAGGTCGCTGTGGCAAACGCCGGCAGCGGCCATCCTGACCAGCACTTCGCCGGCGTGCGGTTCTTCGATTTCTATCTCGTCGACTACGAGCGGCTTCTTCTGCTCATAAAGCACTGCAGCCTTCATGGAACGACCTCCCCGTCATTTTTGATGGACGACTAGAACTTGATGATGCTGCGGGCAACCTCGCCGCGCTTCAATGCGTCGAAGGCGTCGTTAATCTGCTCCAGCGGGTACTCGCGCGAGATCAGTTCGTCCAGCTTAAGCCGGCCCTCCATGTAGAGGTCGATGAGCGCCGGCATCTCAATCCGAAAGTGCGACGAGCCGAAGTAGGCACCCTTGATCGTTTTGCCAAGGAACAGGCCTAGCGTGTTGACCGTCAGCGGCGCCCGCAGCGGCGGCATGCCCAGCATGATCGTCATGCCGGTTGATTCGGTCGAATCATACGCCTGGACGACGACCTCCGGTATGCCGATGACCTCGAAGGCGTAGTCGACGCCGATGTCCGTTAGTTCCTTGATCTTCTGGACCGGGTCCTCGTTGGCGGCATTGATCGTGTGGGTGGCACCGAACGCCTTCGCCATCTCCAGCTTGTTGTCGAGCCTGTCCACGCCGATGATCTTCGTCGCGCCGGCCATCTTCGCGCCCTGGATAACGTTCAGGCCCACGCCGCCGCAGCCGAACACGGCGACCGTGCTGCCCAGTTCCACCTTCGCGGCATTGAACACTGCGCTCACACCGGTGAGGACACCGCAACTCACCAGCGCCGCCCGGTCGAGCGGCACGTCGTCGCGGATCTTCACAATCGACATCTGGTGGACAACCGTGTATTCGGAGAACGACGAGATGCCCGTCGAATGGTAAAGAACAGTGTCGCCCTTCCTGAAACGCGAGGTGCCGTCGGGCATCACCGTCAGGGGCGTGTTCGAGCAAATGTAGGTCTTGCCGCGGGCGCAGTTTCGGCAGTAGCCGCAGGAGCCGACCCAGGAGAAGACGACGTGGTCGCCCGGCTTGACCGAGGTAACGCCTTCACCAACTTTTTCGACGATGCCGGCGCCCTCGTGGCCCATGACCCGCGGCATCTGCACCTTCCAGCGCCCCTCCATGAAGCTGAGGTCGCTGTGGCAGACGCCGGCCGCCGCCACCTTGACCAGCACCTCGCCCTGCTTAGGGTCATCGAGATGGACATCCTCGACCACCAGCGGAGTGTTCTCTTTGTAGAGGACGGCGGCCTTCATTTCACGACCTCCTTATGGCTCGACGCTATCGACTGTTGTTTTCGCGGCTCATTGACGGGACGTCATTGGTTCTTATTGTACCGGCGCAGCGGCATTCTGAGCCCGCCGCTTCGTTCACGATAGCATTGGTTGATTTAGTAGAGAATGGGGGTCGAAATCACATGGCCGCCTGCAGCCACGTTACAATGAAGGAGAAGCCGGGAATCGAGGAGGAGGTCAGGGATGTCCTTCATCAACAGCTCAGCAGCTACAGCGGAACGGTTGATAGGGCCGCTTCTCGGACGAGCTATTCATCGACGACACCGACGCGCCCTTCGCCATGGCGAGGTGAGCGAGGAGCAGCGGCAGCGCGCAAAACAAACGTGGTGGGGCGACGACTCGCGCTGGTATCCGGGGGGAACGCCGCCGCGGATGCACAATAGCATTACGCCTTGCATCGACGGCGAGACGTACTTCAGCGACCTCCTTGAAGCGTTGAGGAACGCCAGGTCATACGTCTACATCGCCGGTTGGTGCCTTACGCCGCACATCCCCTTAAGCCGTCGCACACCTGAAGACGTCTTGAACACGCGACTGCTTTCCGTACTGAACGAAGTCGCGCAGCGCGCGCCCGTTCGCATCCTAATCTGGGAAGGCGCGCCCTTCCTGCTCCAACCGACGCACGCCACAACCCATGAAGTGCTCCGGACGATCGAAAAAGAGTCGCGCGGTGACCTTATCTGCCGGCTGGACAACTCCTCCCACTTCAGCCACTGCCATCATCAAAAGGCCGTCGTCGTCGATGGGCAGGTGGCATTCGTCGGCGGAATGGACCTGACGACTTACCAGGGCGACCGCTGGGACCAGCGCGACCATCCCCTGCGCGATGGCGTCAACTGGCACGACGCGATGCTGAGGCTGGAAGGCGAAGTGGTCGCAGATGTGGAGAACAACTTCCGGCAGCGCTGGCAGGCGATTACCGGCGATGGGAATCTGCCGCATCGCGACCCTGCCTTCGACGAAGCCTGGCAGTTGCCGGCGCAGACGATCCGGACGATTCCCCACCACGTCTACGATTTCGCGCACAACGGCGAATACGGCATCTATCACATGTACATCGAAGCGTTCAGCCGCGCCCAGCGGTTCATTTATGCCGAGAACCAGTACCTCTGGTCGCCGCACGTTATGGACGTCTTCCAGGGCCTGATTGAAAGCCGCGACCCGAAGTCTTTCCGCATCGTTATCGTGCTGCCGGCGCGGGCGACCAGCGGCAAATGGGACAACGACCAGCACGTCGAGGCGTTGAGGAAGGTAGACAAAGGTCGGGGCATCCTTTCCGTCTACAGCATCTATGCCTCCGGCCCGAGCGCCGGCACGCGTGCCTTCCATTACCGCCCGATCTACGTCCACGCCAAGGTCGCTGTCATCGACGACGAGTGGCTGACGGTCGGTTCCGCGAACCTGAACAATCGTGGTCTGATCACTGACAGCGAGATGAACGTCGCCGTCCGCGACGCCGATCTGGCAAAGTCACTCCGCGTTAGCCTGTGGGCGGAGCACCTGGGGATGAGCCGCGATGAGATCGAGACGGCCGAGCCTCTGCAGCTAGTCGACACCGCCTGGCGCCAGCGCGCAGAGGCGAACGGCGACATTCTTCAGGCGGGCGAGAAACCGCTACCGTGTTCGGTGCACAGCTATGTAGCCGGTGGCGTGCCGGGCGCGAACCTTCTTGACGAGGCGGAGTCGCTGACCTTCGAGCACTAGTCCGTGGTGGCAGGAAGCGAAGGCTGCCGGGCATCAGGCATTCGCCAGGCGCGGAAGGCCGTCAACGCCAGAGCGCCCGACCCCCAGACTCCCGCTATCAGGCCGACCGCCCAGCCCAGGAACGGCAGCAGGACGACAATCTGGAGCAGGACCAGCCCCATCGTCACGGGAATGTAGAGACGGCTCGGCGTCCGTCGGCCCGCCAGCCGGAAGAGGAGCATTCCTAACCTGGTGCCCGCGACGAGGTAGCCCAGCAGCCACAGCAACGGTAGGACGACGAACAGCAGAGCTAGCGCGAAGGGTATGCCAACCACGGTAAGGAAGACCATTCCGGCAATGAACGGTATGCCGATCCATGCGGCTAGAGCGCCCAGAATGCTGTAGGCAAGTTGCTCGGTCATCATCTCGCTCGCTGTCGCGAGCTGTCGACCGGCAATGGCGGCGAAGACCAGTCCGGCTATGACGACGGCGATGGTCATGCCGATCCAGAAAAGCCAGAAGAAAAGGGCCGGGAAGAAGCCCAGTCCGTGGCTGTTGATGCCGTGTTCGACGGTCGCGCCGCTCTCGCGTGTTACGCTGCCGTTGATGACCGTCACTCGGTTGACGAAAGAGCCGCCCTCGAGAGTCACATCGCCCCTAATAACCGTGACGTTTCCCTCGACCCTTCCGGCGACGTCGGCGTTGCCGTCGATGACGAGGAGCGTGCCGTGAACGGTGCCGCCGATCAGCCCATCGCCTTTGATAACGACTACGGAGTTCACGGAATCGCCTACGCTCAGCGTGAACGGCCCGTTAACACGAACGACGAAGCCGCCGTGATCGTTACCCTGAGCAAAGGCGGCAGCCGGTAGCATGGCAAGAGCGATCGCGCAGGCGAGGAAGACCAGGCGCTTCATCGCCTCCAATATACGTCGGTCGCTGCCGCTGGTCGAGACAGGGCGTCGCTTGACATCACCGTCGCCGCTCCACAAGATCGAGACGTACGACCGCCTGTTGGAGGTTCTTGAATGAAGGTGCTTTCCTATTCAAACGGCGCGAGCGCGGTCCCGTTGCTCGGGCGAACGCTCGGCGAGGCGCTGCTCGATACAGTCGAACGCTTCGGCGACCGACCGGCGCTGGTCGTGCGACATCAGGACTATCGGGCGACGTACCGAGAGCTTTGGGAACAGACGTCGCGGGCCGCTCGTGGACTGATGGCGCGAGGCGTTCAGAAGGGCGACCGCATCGGCATCTGGTCGCCGAACCGGTACGAATGGGTCGTCATCCAGTTCGCGGCCGCTCGAGCCGGGGCGATTCTCGTCACCGTGAATCCCGCTTATAGGACGTCGGAGCTGGAGTACGCGCTCAAACAGTCCGGCGTCCGGCTTCTCATTCTATCGCGCGCGTTCCGGCAGACGCAGTACGTGCCGATGCTAAGGGAGGTCGCGAGCCACTGTCCGGCTCTCAAGGAGTCGATCGTCCTGGAAGAAGGCTGGCAGAAGCTGCTGGAAGACGGCGACAAGGTGCCGGAGAGCGACCTGGCGGAACGCGAATCGACGCTTCAGTTCGACGACCCGGTAAACATTCAATACACGTCCGGCACTACGGGCTTCCCCAAGGGCGCAACGCTCTCGCACCATGGCATCCTCAACAATGGCTTCTTCATCGGCGAGACGATGCGCTATACGGAGAACGACCGCTCCTGCATTCCGGTGCCGTTCTACCACTGCTTCGGCGCGGTCCTGGGCAACATGGCGGTGATTACGCACGGCGCCTGCATCATCGTGCCGGGTGAGACATACGATGCGCTGGAGGCGATGCAGGCCGTGCAGGAAGAAAAGTGCACGGCGCTATACGGCGTTCCGACCATGTTCATCGGCGAACTGAACCACCCGGACTTCGCGCGGTTCGACTTCTCCACCTTGCGCACCGGCATCATGGCCGGCTCGCCCTGTCCACTGGAGGTTATGAAGAGGGTGCAGTCGGAGATGCACATGCCGGAGGTGACCATCTGCTACGGCATGACGGAGACGTCCCCTGTCTCTACCCAGACCGCGACCGACGACCCCTTCGACAAGCGCGTGGCGACCGTTGGGCGGGTGCACCCTCACGTTGAGATCAAGATCATCGACCCTTTGACGGGTCAGATCGTGCCTCGCGGCGTTGCCGGAGAGCTGTGCACGCGCGGTTACAGCGTCATGCTGGGCTACTGGAACAATCCTGAGGCGACGCACGAGGTGATCGACGAGGCGCGTTGGATGCACACGGGCGACCTGGCGACGATGGACGACGAGGGCTACCTCAATATCGTCGGGCGCATCAAAGACATGATTATCCGTGGCGGCGAGAACATCTACCCGCGTGAGATAGAGGAGTTCCTCTTCCAGCATCCCTCTGTCGCGGACGTGCAGGTTATCGGCGTGCCGAGCGAGCGCTATGGCGAGGAGACGATGGCCTGGATCCGGCCCATGGAAGGGGCGCGACTGACGGCCGAGGAGATGACCGAGTACTGCCGGGGCAAGATAGCCACCTTCAAGATTCCGCGCTACTGGAAGTTCGTCGACGAGTTCCCGATGACGGTCACGGGCAAGGTGCAGAAGTTCCGGATGCGGGACATAGCGATTGAGGAACTGGGGCTTCAGAAAGCGGCGGAGACCAAGACCGCCTGATCAAGCGCCGGAGATGCTCGTTGGCTGGCTCTCTGACTGCGGACTCTCCACGATCCGCCCATCTTTCATGTGGACGATGCGATCAGCGGCGGACGCGACGTGGGTGTCGTGAGTCGCCAGGAGAATCGTCACATTGTGCTCATCGCGGATACCGCGAAACAGCGTTAGCAGGCGATCGACGGCTGCCGAGTCGAGGTTGCCGGTCGGTTCGTCGGCCAGGATGATTGATGGGGCATTTGCCAGCGCCCGCGCAATCGCCAACCGCTGACGCTCGCCGCCGGAGAGGCGCGGCGGCGTCATCTTCTCTTTCCGCTGCAAGTCCATCTCGGAGAGAAGCTCCCTGGCCCGTTTCAGCCGCTCGTCGTGGTTCTTGCTCGTGCCAAACATCGGGATTTGGACGTTCCCGAGGGCATTCAGGTGCGGCAGCAGGTTATGGAGCTGGAAAACGAGGCCTATCTCCTCGCGGCGATAGCGGTCGTTGCCAGCGGAGGTTAGGTCGCGATCGTTGACGATGATCCGGCCCGCGGTGGGACGATCCAGCGCGGCCAGCAGATGCAGGAGAGTCGACTTCCCGCAACCCGAAGGGCCCATCAGCGCCACAAACTCGCCGTAGTCAATTGTCAGGTTCACGCCGTCGAGGGCGCGGACCATGTTGTCGAAGACCTTGACCACGTCGATGACCTGGATGGCTGGCCCCTGGCGGTCGCCGTTCCCGCTACTCATGTCGGAGCGCCTCCAGCGGCTGAAGGAGAGCGGCGCGCGCTGCCGGATAGATGACGCCGAGGAAAGCCATGCCGACGGCGACGCCGAGCGCCTGTCCGAACACCGACGCTGGATAGACGGGGTGGAAGAAGCCCACCACGTCGGGCAACTGCTTTATCACCTGCACGGCGGCAAACCCCATGCCGGTCCCGATTACGGCGCCGGCAAGGGCGATGAACAACGCTTCGCCCATCACCATGATGACGATTCGCCCCCTTGACCACCCCACGGCGCGCAGCACTCCGAATTCCCGCGTACGTTCGAAGACGGACATGAGGGTTGTGTTCATGACGCCGATTGCGCCCATGAACAGCGCCAGCACGGAAACGCCAGCGTCCGCCGCACTAATGAGGGTCAGGTTCCTGTCGACCAGGCCGAACTGGGAGGCGGTCTGCACGCAGGCAAGCTCGGGGTGATCGTGTGAGATCTGCGCCATAAGTCCCGGAATGTCGGTACCCGGTTTTGTCTGGACGAAGAGGAGCGTCACGAGGCCGTTCAGGCGCTGCCGTCCCTGAAGCCAGAGCAGTGGCACTATGGAAGCGCTATCGGCGAAGGCGTTGCCGACGCTGTAGATGCCGACGATGTTGAAAGTGATCGTATCTATCGTCACCTGGTCGCCGACGGTCTTGTGGAGGTCCTGGGCGGTGCGAAAGCCGAGGATAATCTCGTTCGTGGCGTCGGCGGTGTAGGTGCGTCCTTCCAGGATCTGGACGCCAAAGGGCGCAAGCTGCTCAGGTGGAAGTCCGAGCTCCAGGAAGAAGGGGTTACCGTTGAAGCTGACGCCGGCCACGAGCACGCCGACTGCCGCTTGAATCTGGGGGTACGATTCGACAGCGGCGACCTGTTGCTGGTCAAGGTTGCTATTGAGCACGTCGGAGACGCCTTTCTGCGCGACGGTGAAGTCGGCCTTGCCGACCTGGAGAACGGAGATAGCGGTCTGCTTAAGGCTGTAAGTGAGGACGCCCATAGCCACGACCATCATGATCGCAATGGCGACGGCGAGGGCAGTCAGGCCGGACCGCACTTTGCGGGCGAGCACGTTGTGGGGTATTAGCCCGAGGAAAGACATTCCCTTGTCCTTCTACCAACAGTCGCGCTTCATAGCGCGACGTCACTCGACCCCTGACTCTTGCTTCACTGTCTCATATCTGGATTTGCATTTCAAGTGTGCGATTAGTCGAAACGCGCCTTCCAAATCAGCTTGCACGTCTGCCCTGTAAGGTAGAAGAGGCTTTGTGATGGGTCCCAGGCGATACCATTCGGTGTGCCTTCGGGACAGAACTCGGGCGGCAGAGTATAGCGCGTGACCTGCGATGGGTCATCGGCGCGGATGCGGTAGATGTAGGACGTCTGCCACTGGTTGGCCCAGATGTACGTGCCATCGTATTCAAGCTCGTTGAGGCGTTCGACGGGCTCGCCATTGAACTGAATGTGAAACTCCTTGACGATGCCGAAGGTCTGCGGGTCGCGATAGAAGAGGGTATCGCTGCCGTTGGAGTTGATGAGGTAGGTATCGTTTGCGGTGAGGCCCCAGCCTTCACCCTCGTACTGGGCGAAGAGTGTGTAGGGCTGGGGCGCGTTGCGGTCAAAGAGGTAAGCCTGGCCTTCCTTGTATGTCAGGAGGTAGGTCTTGTCGAAGGCGCGCACAAGGCCTTCGCCGAAGAAGCCCTGGGGGTTGGGGACGGACCAGAGGACGTCGCCGGTCTGAAGGTCGAGGCCGCGCACCTGGGATTTGCCGGTCAGGCCGGTGCTCTCCCACAGGACGCCGTCGCTGACGAGGAGGCCCTCAGTCCAAGCGTTGCCGGCGTGGGGGAAAGAACCGAGTAGCTCGACTTGCCCTTCGGCAGACGACGACGACGGAGACGGAGAAGGCGCGCCGCTCTTGCCGCCACCACAGCCTGCCACAGCAAGGATGGGGATGAGTAGAAGGGCGATGCGAGGTCGAAACGAGATCACGGAGGCAATTATAGCGCCGGGGCAAGACATGATGCGACTTGCACGCCTCCCGTTGACGGGCAAGCCCATCGCATCTATACTGATGCACGACTACGAACAAATGTGCTTGGAGTAGCCGGTGTCGCTTGCGCAGGTCATCCAGGACATTCGCTCCGACGCTGAACTCGCCGGGAACTTCGCCGACTGGCGCGTTCTGCCCGCGCAGCCGGCTGTGCTCTGCAGGTTTCCCGATGGACTCGATGTCGGCTTGAAGGATGTCCTGCGAGGTCGCGGCATCGAGCAGCTCTATAGTCATCAGGCGGCTGCCGTCGACGCGGTGCTGGCAGGGCGGAACGTCGCCGTCGTCACGCCCACCGCTTCCGGCAAGACTCTCTGCTACAACCTGCCGGTCCTCCAGACATTACTCGACGATGCCGAGGCGCGTGCCCTCTATCTCTTCCCGACAAAGGCCCTCGCGCAAGACCAACTCGACGAACTCCATGGCCTGATCACCGCCCTCGGCTGCGACATCAAGACGTTCACCTACGACGGCGATACCCCGGCCGATGCCCGGCGTTCCGTTCGCGCCGCCGGGCACATCGTCGTTACTAACCCCGATATGCTGCATACCGGCATTCTGCCGCACCATACCAAGTGGCTGAAGCTGTTCGAGAACCTTCACTACGTCGTCATCGACGAGCTGCACCAGTACCGCGGCGTCTTCGGTAGCCACGTCGCCAACGTCATCCGGCGTCTTCGACGCATCTGTCGCTTCTATGGCTCCGACCCCGTTTTCATCTGCTGTTCGGCGACGATCGCCAATCCGGGCGATCTCGCAGAGCGGCTGATAGGCGCTCCCGTCACCGTCGTCGACCGCAGCGGGGCGCCGAAAGCGGCGAAGACTGTCGCCATCTACAACCCGCCCGTCATCAACCGTGAACTCGGTATTCGACGTTCCGCTTTGAAGTCAGCGCAAGCGCTCGCTTCGCGCCTCGTCAGACAAGGTGTCCAGACCATCATCTTCGCGCCGAGCCGGCTGACGGTCGAGATCCTGGTCCGTCACCTGCGCGACGCGCTGCCTTCGAAGCCCGGCGAGACGTCAATCGAGGGCTATCGTGGCGGCTATCTCCCCCGCGAACGCCGCGCCATCGAGGCGGGACTGCGCAGCGGACGCGTCCGCGCCGTTGCTGCCACCAATGCCCTTGAGCTTGGCATCGACATCGGCGGACTCGACGCAGCGGTGCTGCTTGGCTATCCGGGAACGCTTGCCAGCGCTTGGCAGCAGATGGGACGCGCGGGACGCGGCGATCAGACGTCCTTCGCCGTGCTGGTGGCGAATTCGTCGCCGCTCAACCAGTATGTCGCCAGACACCCCGAGTATCTATTCGAAACGTCGCCCGAATCCGGCTTCATCGACGCCGACAACCTTATCATTCGCATCAGTCACCTGAAGTGCGCCGCCTTCGAGCTGCCGTTCCAGAAGGGCGAGGAGTTCGGCGCTGAGACCGGCGAGCTACTTGAGTTGTTGAACGAGGAAGGCGTCCTGCACGCCGCCAATGGCCGCTACCACTGGATGACCGAGGCCTACCCGGCGGAAGCGATCAGTCTCCGCAGCGCGTCCATCGATAACTTCGTCATCGTTGAGGAGGGCGCGCATGCCCGGGTCATCGGCGAAGTAGACCGGGCGTCGGCGCCGCTGCTCGTCCACGACGATGCCATCTACATGCACGGCGGCCGTCAGTACCACGTCGATCGCCTCGACTGGAAGGAGAAGACCGCCTTCGTCCGGCCCGTCGAGGTCGACTACTACACGGACGCCAACCTCGCCGTCGACCTCAAAGTGCTGGAGACGAGCGAAGAGAAGCCGGAGGGCGCATGCTGCCGTAATCACGGCGACGTTGCTGTCACCTATCTGGCGACGATTTTCAAGAAGATCAAGCTGGATACGCTGGAGAACGTGGGCTGGGGCAAGATTAACCTGCCGCAGGAGGACATGCACACGACCGCCTACTGGCTATCGCTGGAGGAAGCGACGGCGCAGGGGCTGAGCCCGGCGGAACTGCAAGCCGGCCTTTCCGGGGTCGCGAACCTGCTCGCGGGCATCGCGCCACTGTTTCTGATGTGCGACGCGAAGGATCTCCAGGCCGTTGCCCAGGTACGCGCCCCTTCGACGCGCCGGCCGACAGTCTACCTATACGAGCGCAATCCCGGCGGCGTCGGCCTCGCGCGCGCCCTCTACAACGCCCATTCGACCCTCCTCCGTTCGGCCCTTGACCTCGCGAAGACCTGCCCCTGCGCGGACGGCTGCCCATCCTGCGTCGGCCCAGGCATCGAAAGCGGTCCTGATAGCAAGAGCAGCGCAATAGTCCTGTTGGAGCGTCTGACGAATGGACCTGCGTGAACGGTTGCGGGCGGCAGGCCTGACACTAGATGCGTCCTCTCCTCCTGTCGTTTCGCGCGACTGGGATGTTTTGCCCGACGTCGACCTCCAGTGCGTCGAGACAGCTCTCGGCGACGTTTACTTGAGCGAACGGCGCTGGCGCCTGGAGCACTATCACGGCCATCGCGCCCTGGGCGAGGCGCTGGCAATCGAATCCCAGACCATCAGTCGCCTGGCCTCCGGCCTTAAGAATGAAGACATAGCCCGCACCCTCTTCGTCGACGTCGAAACAACCGGCTTGGCCGGCGGCACCGGTACCCTCGCCTTCCTCGTCGGCTTCGGCGGCTTCGAAGGCGATACCTTCCTCGTGCGGCAGCTCTTTCTCGCCGGGCCGTCCGGCGAAGAGGCGATGCTGGCGGCGACGCTCGAAACGTTTTCGTCCGCGGCAGCCGTGGTCACCTTCAACGGCCGCTGTTTCGACCTGCCGCTCCTGGAGACGCGCTTTACCCTCAACCGTCTGCGGCCACCCGCCGATCTGCCGCACCTCGACCTGCTCTATCCGGCGCGTCGCCTCTATCGACGGCGACTGCCGTCTTGCCGTCTGGCGCATCTCGAGACGGCGCTCCTCGGCCTCGAGCGTGAGGACGACGTGCCCGGTTGGCTCATTCCCTCGCTTTACTTCGACTATTTGCGCTTCGGGCGCGCCGCGCCGCTGGAAGCCGTTTTTCGCCACAACGCGCTTGACATCCTGTCGATGGTCACGCTGCTGGCCCATCTAGCCAGCGTCGTCGCTGGCGGAGGTACGCGCGATACCGCCGATTGCCTCGCGTTGGCCCGCTGGGAAGAAGTGGAAGGTCATTTGCCGGAGGCGACGTCTCTCTATGAGTCGGCCTTATCGAATGGCGACGACGAGGAAGACTGGATGCACAGTGTCCGAGCCTTGATGCGGCTCTACCGTCGCAATGCCCGCTGGCTGGATATGGAAACGATGCTGCGCTGCGTCATCGAACGTCATCAAGTGGCCGAGCACCGGCTGGAAGCGCTCGTCGCGCTGGCGAAGCTCAAAGAGCACCAGCAACGGCGCTTCGGCGAGGCGGAATCGTTGACGCGCCAGGCGCTAGCGCTCGCAGAAGCGCGTGAAGCGAGAGGCTTCCGTCCCGACGACGAATTCTCGGAGGAAGCCCTTCAGCACCGATTGGCGCGCCTCCACCGGCGGCTCGGCTACCCGACGTAGAGCTGTCTGAAGGTTAGGCGGCTTATCGGCATCGTCGTATTCGATACGACAGCCGGCCCGGAGCCTAGGCCATGGCCTTCTACAGCCAGTACGTAGCGCGGGAATACGCTGACGCGCCGCTTGGGCAGTAGGTCTCTGGCCTCGTCTGGCGTTACTTCGCAGCGAAGTACCCCTAGAGGTGCACCTTCGCCACCCTCAGGTCGTGGGAAAGGTCTTCGCGCGTGTACTCGTAGTAGTAGAAGACTTCGTCGCCGACTCGCAGCCCGTAGACATAACGCACACAACCGTAAGGCGAACGGACCCATGGCTCGTCCAGCGGCACTCGCTCGAACTTGACGCCGTCCGCCGTCCAGGCCAGGCCGCACCATTCCTCGTAGGTGTCGTAGTAGGTGCGGGCACCGTCGTAGAGCGCCAGGTAACCGCCGCTAATTGGTATCAGGGAGTTTATGCGGGCCCGTGTGCCGTCCCATCTATCGATGCCCGGCGCTTCGAAGACGTTCTGAAGCTCCGGGAAGTAAAGGCCGTCATCGGAGACGCCCAGGAGCGTCGCTTCCCAGGGAAGCACACGCAGGTTCTCGCCCGGCTGCCAGGGAGCGCGTCGATGTGGCGCCGCGAGGTAGAGCCAGTACTTCCCGTCCCTCAAGTACACCACCGGGTCCTTGACCGACCTCAGTCCGTAGACGAACGCTTCAAGGACCGTGCGTCTTCCCTGTGTATCCAGGCCTTCAAGTGTCTTGCCGCGGAGAACGTCGATGCGCCAGTGCGCGTTCTCTCTTGTTAGCTCATAGCTGAGGTAGAGACGCCATTCACCAGAGGGGTCGCGTAGACAGTGGCCGACCTCGATGGATGTTGCCGCAAGCTGGTCTTTGGTCGCAGTCCACACGTCCGCGAAGTCGACACCGTCGTCGCTCACGGCAACGGCACAAAAGCCACCGCGACCCTTCTCGAGCGGCGTCCGCTGCCGGTAGAAGAGGACGAACTTGCCGCTTTGCTCGTCGAACGACACCTTGGCGCCGCCGGCCCAGAAGCCGTAGCCGGTGCCCACTGGCTGGCGCACGACAGTGCCTCCGGCAGGGTCGAAACGGAGTCTTTCGAGGTCGATTTCCGGCGGCAAGGGCCATTTTTCGCTCATCGCGTCTTCTCCCGGCTAATCGCTTTGCGGCAAAACGGTCTGTTCCTGGAACAGAATATGCGCAGACGTGGCGGCACTGTCAATACCGGCAATGGGTCGCCGGTTATCCTTTTGCCGGTTGACCCGCATTCTTGCTTGACTGAGATTGGGCGCTGTGATTAGAATCCGTTTTACTTAGCGCCGTTTGCCGCTCGGCCGGCCGGCAGTCAGCGCATATCCAGCGGGGTCTCAAATCAGAAGGAGGATAGAGAACGTGAAGCATGATATACGAGCCACGGCGCATCGGGCGCGGTTCTGGCTGGTTCTAACGGTTGTGGTCGCCATCTTCGGCTTACTTTCCCTGTCTTGCGGCGGAGGTGGCAACAAGAACCAGGGGACCACTCCCTCAGGCGGCGCCACGTCAGCGGCGAAGGGTCAACTGAAGGTCGGCATTCTGTTCGACTTCACAGGCGACTTGGCCGAGTTCGGACCTGCAATGTTGAATGGCGCTCAACTCGCGGCCAAAGATATCGACGATGCCGGAGGCGTTATGGGCCAGGACATCGTCCTCAAGCAGGCCGACTCGCAGACTTCGCCGACTGTGGCTGTTGACGCGGCCCGCCAGCTCGTGGAGAGCGACAAGGTGTCGGCGTTAATAGGTTCGCTGTCCAGTGGCGTCACCCTGGCAGTTGCCGAGGCCGTTACCGTACCCGACAAGGTTATCCAGATTTCTCCCGCCTCAACTTCGCCGGCCCTGACGACAGTGCAGGACGACGATTTCCTCTTTCGGACCACTCTCTCTGACGCTGCTCAGGGGCTGATCCTTGGCAAGTTGGCTTGGGAGCTCGGCTACAAGAAGGTGGCAACCCTCTATGTAAACAACGCCTACGGGCAGGGCCTTTCCGACAACTTCAAGAAGTCGTTCGAGGCAGAGGGCGGCACCGTAACCGCCGAAGTCCCGCACGAGCAGACGCAGGCATCCTACCTGGCGGAGCTGCAGAAGGCGACAGCGGGCAGCCCGGATGCAGTCGCGGCCCTCAGTTACCCGGAGAGCGCGGAGGTCTACTTGAAGGAGGGCTTCGAAAACAACCTGCTCAAGAACGTCCTCTTCTGCGACGGTACTAAGTCGACGGACATCATCAAAGCAGTGGGCGCTGATAAGCTCGAGGGCATGGAGGGGACAGTCGCTGCCGCAGCGGCGATCCCGCAAGCTTGGCAGGACGAGTTCGTCGCGGCATACGGCCAGCTTCCGCCTCTTCCGTACATCGCAGAGTCGTACGATGCGGTTATCATGGTCGCGCTGGGCGCGGAGAAGGCCCAGTCGACTGACCCGACGGCGATCCGCGACGCTATGCGAACGTTGAACGACCCCAGCGGCGAGAAGGTTTCCTCCGGTGCCGCGGGCATCAAGCGGGCGCTGGAGCTGATTCGCCAGGGGAAGGCAATCAACTACCAGGGCGCTTCCGGATTCGCTGGTTGGGACAAGAACGGCGATCTGCCGTCCGGTTTCATCCAGATCTGGAAGTACACCACCGCGGATCCAAGCGGCATCGCTACTGTCCGGACCGAACCGGTAACGTTGGGCGACTAACCGCTGACACTCCAAAAACAAGATGCGGCCCGAGGAAACTCGGGCCGCATTCTCTTTCATCCGCGTTGGCTCTAGACTTAGCCGCTGCCTTCGCCAGCCTCTTCTATCTTCGCTGGGGCAACCGGGACTGCCTCGACCGGCTCCTCTTCCGGCTTGGCTCTGGGTCGCTCTGGCTCCTTTCCGGCGAATACCGAAACGCGTTTCTCTTCGCCCCAGAGGCCCTTTGGTCTCAGCAGCAGCACTGCGACAACCAGCACGCCTATGAGCAGGTTACGCAAGTAAAACACTCGTGGGTCGTTGGCGTTGCTGACCAGGGCGCCGGTGCGGTCCCAGATGAGCCACACGGCAAGCGCCCCCAAAATGGCGCCCTTGTTGTTGCCGCTGCCGCCGACAATAAGCATGACCCAGATGAGGAACGTACCGAACATTGGCACGAAGGTGTCCGGTGTGATGGCGCGAACGTAGCTGGCGTACATGGCGCCGCCTAATCCCATGATAAAGGCGCCGAGCATGAAGGCCTGCATCTTGAATGCGAAGATGTTCTTGCCGCTCGCCGCGGCGGTCGTCTCGTCTTCCCGGATGGCGCGGAGAACACGCCCCCAGGGCGAGCGAATGCCCCGCTCGACGGCGAGGTAGACGAGCAGCAAAATGAGCGCGACAATCCCCAGATAAACGTACCTGTAGTTCTCCGGCGAAACCAGACTGTGGAGCGGCTGGGGGATGCCGATCATGCCGCGCGTACCGTTTACCAACCACATCTCGTTGACGAAGACACGCCGAATAGTTTCCGCCACGCCGATTGAGGCGATAGCAAGGTAGTCTTCACGCAGGCGCAGTGTCGGAATGCCGATGATGAAAGCCAGGATGGCGCAGGCGACGCCGGCGCCAATCAGACCGACGGGGTAGGGTAGGCTCAGCCCACCGATGTAGGTGACGTAGCCGCCGCTCGCCGGCTCCTCCGTTATTATCGCGAAGGTGTAGGCGCCGACGGCAAAGAAGCCGGCAACACCGAAGTTGAAGATGCCGGTGTAGCCCCAGTGCACGTTAAGACCGATGGCAAAGACGCTGTAGATCATCACCAGAATAAGAAAACTGGCAAGGTAGGAAGGATTAGCGAAGTCGGTGAAGAAGCCGCTCATGGTTAGACCTTCGCCCCAAATATGCCTCGCGGCCTGACGAGCAGAATGGCGAATAGGATGACAAAGGCAATCGCCGGCTTGTAGGCGGGCGAAATCCATTCCGTCGACACCTCCTGGGACACACCGACAATGAGCGCCCCGACAAGGGCCCCCTGCGGGCTGCCAACGCCGCCAAGTATGGACGCGGCAAAAAGCGGCAGGATGAAATCGAAGCCCATCTCAGGCATGAGATGTGACTGTATGCCGAGAAGGACGCCGGCGAGTCCGGCCAGCCCGCCGCCGATGGCCCAGGTTGCGATGACTACGCGTTCTGTGTCGATTCCAGCTACACGGGCGAGGTCCATGTTATCGGCGGTGGCGCGCATAGCCTTTCCCAGCGTTGTCCGATAAAGCAGCAAGTAGACAAAGACGACGGACACGATTGCGACGGCAGCGATGAAGAACTGGTCGGCTTTCAGAGTTATGCCGAAGGGGAAGGTGTGAGCTTGCTGAGCGCCCAGAACGTAGAATCGCTGATTGGGGCCCCATCCCAGATAAACGGCGCCTCGGACGATAATGGCCATACCCAGGGACGCCATGGCCAGGATGACCAGGTTCGCGTCGCGATGCCGCAGCGGCCGGTAGATAAAGCGGTCGATCAGGACTGATATTGCGGCAACAGCGACCATTGCAGCTAGGATTGCCGGTATCATCCCGTAGCCGAAGGACAGCGGGCCGATGTGACCGCCACCGGCGAGCGCCAGGAAGGCAATGTAAGCGCCGACAGTCATCAGGTCGCCGTGGGCGAAGTTGGCGAACTTGAGGATGCCATAGATCAGCGTCAAGCCTATCGCCCCTAACGCGATGATGCTGCTTATGATGAGACCGACGACTATCAGTTCCGCCATTTGTTCGGGCTATCCTCCCAGGTACAGCCTGCCCACCTCTTCGCTGTTTAGCAGGTTCTGACTCGTGTCTTCCATCGCGTTTCGCCCCATCACGAGGATGTAGCCGCGATGACATAGTTTCAAGGCTTCGCGGGCGTTCTGCTCGACGATGAGGATCGCCACGCCTTTCTGGTTGATGTCGTGAATCTTCGCGAAGATGTCGCCGACCATCTTCGGGGAGAGGCTGGCGGTTGGCTCGTCGAGGAGCAGCAACTTGGGCTGAAGCATGAGCGCGCGCGCCAGGGCAAGCATTTGTCGTTGACCGCCGGAGAGCTTGCCCGCCTTGGCGTGCGGCCTCTCCGCAAGGGCCGGGAAGAGATCGAAGACTTCGGAGGCGCGCTGCCTGAAGCCATTGCCGCCGTTGACGAAGGCTCCCATCTCGAGGTTCTCGAGAATGGTGAGCGATGGGAAGACGTTCTCGCTCTGAGGGACATAGGAGACCCCGCGACGCACCATCTTTTGAGGCGACAGCCCGGTAGCATCGGCGCCGTCGAGGAGCAGCTTGCCCTTCCTCAGCTTGAGCAGCCCGAAGACCGACTTAAGCAGAGTCGATTTGCCGGCGCCGTTCGGCCCGATTACGGCGATGATCTCGCCTTCCTCGACGAGCAGGGAGACGCCGTGCAGGATGTCGACTTCGCCGTAGCCGGTGACAATGCCGTCGGCTTCCAGGAGGACGCTCACCGATACTGCCCTCCCAGATAGGCCTCGAGGACGCGCTCGTCGTGCACTACCTCTTCCGGCGTGCCCTCGGCGATCTTCTCGCCGCTGCTCATAACCACGACTGGATTGCAGAGGCGAGCGACCAGGTCCATGTCGTGTTCGATAAGGAAGAACGTGATTCCCGACTCATCGCGCAGACGCTCGACGAGCAGCGCCAGACTCTTCATAAGGGTTGGGTTGACGCCGGCGCCCGGTTCGTCGAGGAGGATTAGCTGAGGGTCGCACATGAGGGTACGGGCGAGCTCTAACAGCTTCTTCTGACCGGACGAAATGGCAGCGGCGTACTCATTGCGCAGGTGCCAGAGATTGACGAATTCCAGCACTTCCAGTGCCTTGTCGCGGATTTTGCGCTCCTCGTTGCGTACTCGGAAGGGCAGAAGCCATGGGTTCCACAGCTTCTCGCCGGACTGCCCTGCGGGCACGAGCATCAGGTTTTCGAGCACGGTCATCTGCTTGAGCTCACGGGGGATCTGAAAGGTGCGAACGATGCCTCGGGCGAAGACTCGGTGCGGCGGCAAACCATCGATGCGGTTGCCGGCGAACAGAATGCGGCCGGAGGTCGGTGTCAGGAAACCGGTGATGATATTGAACAGGGTGGTCTTGCCGGCACCGTTCGGTCCGATGAGCCCCGTGATGGTGCCCTTGCGGACCTGAAGGGAGCATTCGTTGACGGCGCGAAGGCCCTCGAAGCTCTTGGTGACGGTCTGAACGTCAAGCAGGGTGCCATTCTGAGTGGACATAATACCAAGCCCTGAAGCGAGATAACGGGTTTCTGGTCACTCAATATAACGTAATCGTTGCCTAGACTCCACCTTGGCGCTGGTGGGCTTGTTTGGAGAGGCGCGACGAGTCGCCCTGAGCCCATTGTCGCGATCATGGCCGCTTCAAACAAAGACATAGCCGAGGCTTTCCTTGCCCCGGCTGTCTTCTGTGCTAGAGCAACCCGTCGGTCGCCGCGTCCGTGAGGCCGCCGGAAACCGGGTTGCTCCAGCGTTATCGCCTCAGCCTCGTTGCCTCGCAGCCTTCCGTGTGCGTGGCATTGCGGCCAAAAGCGCAAACAGGTATTCGATTAAGACCAAGCGGATTTCCAGAAATGCTACCAGCGCCGCGATTATAACATCAGCCCCTGGTCTTTGGTCAACCGAATCACACGTGCATCGTCATTCCGCCATCGACGACGAGCGTCTGGCCTGTCACCATGTCGGCTTCGACGAAGCCCATCACCGCCTGCGCCACGTCTTCCGGCCGGCAGACGCGCCTTAGCGGCGTTGCGCTCGCAACGGCATCACGATACGGCTCATAAGCGGCCTCGCCTGTTCGAGCCAGGTGCCAGCGGGTGTCGATGAATCCCGGCGCGACGCAGTTGACCCTTATCTCGGGCGCGAACGCACCGGCGAAGGTCATAGTCATGTTGATCACCGCCGCCTTCGCCGCGCAGTAGGCGATGGAGCTGCCGATGCCGCGCACTCCCGCCGTCGAGCCAATATTGACGATGCAGCCCTCGCCGCTTCGCTGCATCGCCCGGACGGCGGCGCGCGAGCAGAAGAACAGGCCCTTCACGTTCACCGCCAGAATGTGGTCCCACTTCTCCTCTGTCATCGCCTCCAGGTCCGGGAAGGCGACGAAGTGGGTAATCGCCGCGTTGTTGATGAGAATGTCGAGGCCGCCGAAGCGCTCCACCGTCCGGGCTACCAGGGCCTTGGTCTCCTCGTCGCGAGAGACGTCAGCTCGGACAAGGAGCGCCTGCACGCCCAGGGCTTGGACGTCGGCCAGGGTCTGGCGAGCTTCCGCCTCTGACCGCGAGTAGTTGACGACGACGTTGGCGCCGCGCTTCGCCAGCTCCAGCGCCGTCGCCCGTCCCGCGCCGACGGCTGATCCCGTCACAATCGCCGTCTTCCCCGCTGCGTTCATAACACTTCTCCTCTCTCGAACGGCATCCGCGGCCACTGGCGAATGCTAGGCGCCGGAACGGGAAAGCGTCAATCCCTGCGTTGGGAACCGGTTCTTAGAATCGTCTTCATGCCGATGATCAAATCGAAGCTGGGGTTACTTACACGGCAGATGAGGATATTCATGGCATCTTTCCTTCGAAGGGCATTCAATCTCAGGGCAGGGCGACTTCGCCTTCTGCCCTTTGTGGCCGTCGGCGTGCTCGCCGGCGCATTCTTGGTGACCGCGACTGGGTGCACGGAAGAGCAGGTGATGGAGACCAACCTGGCGCTGGGGCTCAACCAGATGCGGGCGGACAATGGGCTGCCCCCGCTACCGGTCGACGCCAGCCTCTCACAGGTGGCGCGTTATCGGGCACAGGACATGGCAACGAAGGACTACTTCAGTCACCAGCCGCCGGACGGCTGTGATTATCGCTGTCTGATGATAGCGGACGGCCTCTCGGTGGGCTGGTCAGGCGAGGTCATTGCCTGGAACGACTACTCTCAGGACAAGACCGTGGATATCACGGTCAAGCTCTGGCACGATAGTCCTGAGCACTTCGCAATCATTACCAATCCCTGCTTCACCCGCATGGGGACTGGTGTGGCTGAGGCTGCGGACGGGCGATTCTACGACGTGGCGGTATTCGAGGGATGGGCGGCGGGCTGCTAGCGCCCGGCTGTGGCCGCTAATGCGGGAAAGGAATTTGTCTCCCGCCGGTCGAGGGGACTGAACCCTTCGACCGGCGGGAGCGTATGTTCAGGCGCCTTTCCTAGCTATTCCTGTAGATTCTCGTTCTTGTAGAAGTGCATCGGCTTCTGTTCGAAGTTGCGGTACAGGTCTAGCTGGTCGCGGAAGTGCTGGTCAAGTTCGCCAGTCGGCGATATGAAGCCGCTCTGCCCCAGCGGGATGATGCTGTAGCCGGTGACACCGGCCTGGTTCAGAACAACCACCTGCCCGTATGTCGAGCGATTCGACAGCGGGATTCGCCCTACCTCGGTGCCGAGCAGCGTCTTGAAGACTGTCTCGCCTCGCGGCACCAACCACTGCGACATATCGGATGTCCCAAAGAGATAGGTCAGCGAATCGAGCGCCTCCTCCAAGCTGCGGACCATCACCGTGCTGCGGTCGACGCCGTTGAAGTAGTCGAGGTGCGGCGGCACCTTCGAGTTGGCTCCGTCGAGCACATGCAGGAGCACGTTGGCGTCGACCTTGTCGACATTCGCACCTAACTCATCGTCGAAGACGTCATGGATCAACTTATCTTTCCACACCCAGTAGATGATGTATGGAATTTCGTCCTGGGTGCTCGTTATCGCATCCGCCACGACGTTCTGGTCCCATTCCTGCAACAGCGACACGGCCTGCGGCACCAGCGGATTGGTCGACTGCGTAGCCGGCAGGGTGTTCAAAAGGTACGGCAGGATATACCTGGAGTCGCGCCCCTGCGCCGGGACCCGCGCAATGTCCTTCGGAATGTCGAACATGTCCTGAAGCGAGATCAGTTGCGGGCCAAAGAGGCGTTGCTGGACTTCCAGTATGCGGTTCTGCTTGCCGAAGAAGGAGTTGTCCGGATTGGGGTACCAGGCGACCGGCTTGTTGTTCCAGTTCGCCAGCCAGCCCGAGGACGGATTGACCGAAACCGGCATTGGCAGGATTCCGCCCGGCCACTCCGCCTCGCCCGTGCCCGGCAGGGGCAGCCGCGGGTCGTAGCCGGCGGGTCGGACCGGCACCTGGCCCGCTTGCCAGTAGGCAATGTTCCCCTGCTTGTCAGCGTAGAGGAAGTTGTGCGACGTCACGATGAGCTTTGCCGCGGCAGTGAAGTCGGCGACGCTGTGGGCTCGGTCAAACCCGAGGAAGGCAGGAATCCCCGAAGTGAATTCCTGCATCCAGTGGGCGCGCTTCTGGCTATAGGCGACACCCTTCGCGGTGTCGATTTCGATAACCGGGCCGTGAACGGTGCGCATCACAGTGTACGTCTCCGGCACCGTGTTGCGGACGTTGATGGTCTCCTCGCGAACCTGCATCGGCGTGCAGTAACCGTTGAACATGTACGATGTTGGGCCGCATAGCGTCTCAGCGTAGGTGTCCACGTTGTCGCCGGTCGCCGTTGTCGACGTCCAGGCGATATCCTCGTTGCGGCCGATAAGCACGCCCGGTGCGCCGGCGAAGCCCATGCCCATTACGTCGAAGCCGTCGCCGCCCTTGAGCTGCACTTCGTGGATGACCGGCGGGGTATCGAAGCCCATCTGCGGGCCGCCGAACAACATGGCCGAGCCGTTCGCGCTCTTGGAAGGCGCGATAGCCCAGGCGTAGCTGCCGAGCTTGACCGGAACGCCGAGCGATGCCCACAGCCGCTTGGCGTTATCGAGCTGCGCCGCAGCAGTCATGTCCGTGTCTGCGCCCGAGACGGCCAGTTGCGCCTGCTGCGCTGCCAGCGACCCGAGGCCGGGAGTCTCCGGAGCGCCGACGGGCGATACGGTGACCGGCGAGTCCGCGTCGTTGACCCAAGTGAGGTCGTTGAAGATCGCCCAGCCTTCAGTGAGGCCGTGCGCGGCGACGAGGTCGTCGAGCAGGGCCTGGTTTTTCAGCTCGTCGCCGCCAATCTCGCCGAACCGGCGCACCATAAAAGCGCTGAATGCGATGACGTCGCGGTTGGTCCAGGGCGCCGGCGTGAAGCCCGCCACTTTGAACTCGTAGGGGAGCTTATCACCGGGGTCGGCGAGAACGACGTCGGTTATGTAACGATTGATGCCGTCGACGTACGCGTTGACGATCTCCTGGTCCTCGGCGTTGATGCTTGCGAACTGGGCGTCGAGTTCCGCGTCGGTGTAGCCGTCGCGCCTGGCGACTTCGTCTGCCTCGACGTAACTGGAGCCGAACACCTCCGCCAGCGTGCCGCGCGCTGCCCGGCGGTCTTCCTCCAGCTGGACGAGTCTGTCTTCGGCGACGGTGTAGCCGTACGCCTCGAAGAGCGCCTTGTTGGTCGGCGCGAAGATGTGGGGAATGCCCCATTCGTCACGGTAGATGCGGGCCGTTACGCCATCGACGTCCAGGGTCGTCCAGCCGGAAGGGGCGGCGATGGCGACAGTCTGAGAAGCGATTCCCAGTATCCCGAGAAGGAGAAGGAGGAGGAGAGAACGGCGGACGTTCAACATGTTGCACCTCCATGTGCTCACGAGAGACGCGTACCAATCGCCCGCATGCTAGGCTTGGCTATCGGTTCTGTCAAGCGTCCTCGCTTGCGGTTGTAAGAACCGGCGCTCTCGGTTGTCTAACTGGCAGAGGAAGGCCGATGAATGGTACACTTGCTCGGCAACCGGATCGGCGCGGACAACGGCAATGGTGTCACCGACATCAAGCGACAGCGAGTTAGTTGCTCGCGCTCTAAGCGGCGAAAGCGAAGCGTTCGGCGGCCTCTACAATCGCTATTTTCCCTCTGTCTACGACTTTCTCTATCGCACCATGCGCAACGCCGACGAAGCCGCGGACGTGGCACAAGACACGTTCCTGAAGGCCATGGAGAGCCTCGGCTCGCTTTCGAATGCAGGCGCTTTCAAGGGCTGGCTGTTCTCTATCGCCCATCACCAGGCGCTGAACCGGCTCGAAAGGGAGAAGCGCTTTGTCGAGCCCTCGCCGGCCTGGTCCGAAGAGGAGCAGCCGGAGACCGACCCCATCTTCAGTCAGGTCGACAGCGACCGTTTGGCCAACCCAGAGGAAGCGGCGGAGATGCAAGAGACATCTCTTCTCGTCTGGGAGGCTGCGGCCAGCCTCGACAAGCGGACCTACACAGTGCTTGACCTGCACGTCCGTCAGGGGCTCGAGAGCGCCGAGATCGCGGAGGTGCTGGGCGTGAGTAGCGGCAGCGCCTACACCCTGCTCCATCGATTGAGGCGATCGCTGGAAGAAGCGATCGGTTCGTACCTGTTGATCCGGCGCGGCAGCAGGCGCTGCGAGATCTTGCGTCGGATGGTGGAGCTGTTCGCCATTCCACCCGTCACCCTGGAGATGCGGAAGACGGTAGAGCGTCACGTCCGGAAGTGCGATTTGTGCACAGAGACAAAACGCACGCTCATGGCGCCGCTGGCAGTATTCGGCGCCTTCGCAGCCGTACCGGCACCGGCAGGGCTTCAGGAGCACATTTGGGGGAACCTGTCCGGGATATGGTCGCAGGCGGGGCCGCCTTCCTATTCGTCGCAGTCTGGATTGGCGGGGACTGGTGGTGGAGCGGGCCGTGGAGGCATCCGCAAGACTTTCTCAGGGGCATCGCGATGGAGCGGGCGCAATTACATAATGTTGCTCTGCGCCTTGCTTCTTGTCGGTGGCGCCATGCTGCTGGTAGTGATGTCTTCGTTCTCTCTTCCGGGCAAGAGCTCGGGCTCGCCGATCGTTTCGACTGCTCATCCAACGATGCTGGCTACCATAACGCGCGCGCCGACAAGGACGCCGACGCTCACGCCCACGGCCACCGTCGAAGGAACTCCTACCAGCGAAGCGACGGCTTCGGTCACACCTGCTCCCACAAAGCATGGCGGCACGACAACTCCAACTCCGAGAGCCATTGTCGTGACACCGCCGACGTCGACTCCAAATCCCAACCGCCCCACGCATACCCCCGAGCCTCCCACTCCAACCTTTTGGTACCCGGGCGCTCACTGATTCGGGCTCCCTCGGTCAATAGAAACGCATATCGCGAGGGTTCTTCGCGATTCTCGGAAAATCCCGTCAGATCTGCGTAAGAATCCCTGGCGATGCCATGCGTTGAGACCTCAGCGGAAGCTTCCCGCTATTGCGCGGGCAGACACCAGCCGCCGGAATCTCAAGACCGAGGAGAGCGAGACGGTGTCGCGGCAGCCCTCACCGGCCGGATATGACTCCAACGGGCCGCGGTCCGCTGAATTCGCCGCAGGCGACGCTCACGGGGCCGGGCAAGCGGGTGCTCAGCGCGGACAGGTCGGAAGAACCGCGTCTTCCCAGCCTCGACTAGACCCAAATAGGTCATGATCATCAGCACGAGAATCCCCAGGAAGCCTATCGGCAGCGCCGTGAACCCCAGCACGCCCGCCAGCGGCGAGAACGGCAGTACCAGACCAACGACGGCGCAGGCTAGCGTCGTCGCCAGCAAAGGGGTACTCGGGCGACTGCGGAAGAAGGGAATGCGCCTGGTGCGAATGATGAAGATCACCAGCGTCTGCGTGGCGAGCGACTCGACGAACCATGCGGAGTGAAACAGCGTCTCACCGGCGTGAAAGACCCACAACATGACCCCAAAAGTGATGAAATCGTAGGCCGAGCTGATTGGGCCGAAGAAGATCATGAATCTGCGGATGAATCCGGTGTCCCAGTGTGCCGGGTGCTCCAGTAGCTCCTCGTCGACGTTGTCCGTCGGGATCGTCATCTCGCTGACGTCGTACAGGAGGTTGTTGAGGAGTATCTGAAACGGCAGCATGGGTAGGAAGGACAGAAAGAACGAGGCTCCGGCCGCGCTAAACATGTTGCCGAAGTTGGACGACGTCCCCATTAGCACGTATTTGATGGTGTTGGAGAACACGCGCCTGCCCTCGACAACGCCGTTCGCGAGGATGCCCAGGTCCTTGTCCAGGAGCACGATGTCGGCGGCGTCTTTGGCCACGTCGGCACCGGAATCCACAGAGATGCCGACATCGGCGTCGTGCAGCGCGACCGCGTCGTTCACCCCATCCCCGAGAAAGCCGACATCGGCGGCGAGTGTCCGCTGGGCCCGGATGATCCGCGACTTCTGTTCGGGCGTTACCCGGGCGAAGATCGTCGTCGAAGACAAGGCGGCCACCAGCTCTTTTTCGCTGAGGGCGTCCAGGTGCGTGCCGGTGAGAGTGCCAGCGACGGGGATACCTAGGTCGGCGCAGAGCTTCGTCGCGACGCGGTCGTTGTCTCCGGTGACGATCTTAACGGTGATGCCCAACTTGTTGAGCCGTTCGACGGAAGCGCCGGCGTCGGGCTTCGCCCGGTCGACAAAGGTGAGGAAGCCGGCGAACGAGAGGTCGTGCTCGTCCTGAGGGCCGATGGTCGAGAGGCCGCCCGCGTCGCGAGTCGCCACCGCAATGGTCCGGCTGCCGGCGTCGAACTGGGCATTCAGCAGGTCGCGCACGCTCTGCGGCACATCGTGGCAGAGAGCAAGCACCGACTCGGGCGCCCCCTTTGTGATCAAGCGGCTGGCGCCATCCTTGCCTCGCACCAGCACCGACATCCGCTGGCGGTCGTAGTCAAAGGGCGCCTCGGCCAGACGAACGAAGTCCGATGCGCCAGCGTTATTGGCGTGCGGTGCGTCCCACAGGGCGCGGTCAAGTTGGTTCCCCCCAACGACGACGGCGCCTTCCAGGACCGCCGAGTTGCAGAGAAGCCCGAGAAGCAACGTCTCATCAGACCCGTTGCCGGCGGGATCGAGGGCTGCCGAAAAAGTGATCTCGCCTTCAGTGAGGGTGCCTGTCTTGTCGGTGAATAGCACCTCCATATTCCCCAGGTCCTCGATGCTCACGAGCCGCTTGACAATCACCGACTTGCGGGCCATATGACGGGCCCCGGTCGCAAGGCTGACGGTAACGATGGCAGGCAGGAGCTGCGGGGTTAGCCCTATCGCGATGGCGAGGGCGAAGAGCAGCGAATCGAGAAGCGACCGCTGCAGTGCAGCATTGATGACGAATATGGACACGGCCAGGACGGCCGTGACCTTCACGAGCAGGAGGGAGAAATCGCGGAGGCCGAGCTGGAAGCCGGTCTGGTCCTGCGCCTCGCCCAGACGGACGGCGATGCTACCGAAGGCGGTGCCTTTGCCCGTTTGCACTACAACTCCGCGGCCGGCGCCAGTGCGCACTACAGTGCCCATGAATGCGCACGACGGCAGGTCGAGGGGCGATTCGGAAGAAGGCGCAGGAGCGGTGTTCTTCTCCGCCGCTGTCGCCTCACCTGTCAGCATCGCCTCGTCACAGGTCAGGTCCTTGGCCTCCAGGAGACGCAGGTCTGCCGGCACCACGTCGCCGACGGCGAGACTGACGACGTCACCGGGCACGAGCGCCGTGACACTGACCTGGATGGCCTTGCCGTCGCGGAACGTGAGGGCGTCATGACGAACGCGGGAGTGCAGCGCTTCTACAGCGCGAGCGGCCCGATACTCGTTGAAGAACCCGAGTCCTACACTGAGGGCCATGATGGCAAAGATAATCAGGGAGTCGGTTCGCTCGCCGACGAAGAGCGATATGGCCGCCGCTGCAACAAGCAGAACAAGCAGCGGGCTCTTGACCTGGCGGAGCAGCACGTCGAGAGCGCTCGCGCCGTGGCTACGGATCGCGTTAGGGCCGACGGCTCCCAGGCGAAGCGCCGCCTCAGCCGCGCTCAGGCCGTTCTCGGAGCTCCCTAACTGTTGCAGTACCGCCGGCGAATCGAGCCGCGCCGCTGCGGCAAGTTCCAGCGGCTGCCATCCCGTGTGCGTTCCCGAAGCATCCATACGCGAATGAGCTGTTCCGACATCGACGTGCGGCGCGTTGCCGAGGGCGGTTCCTCTACCCTTCGGCGTCAGTTTCTATGGTAACTCATCAAGGGCCTACCTCAGCGTGTTGAGCACCGCGTCGGCGCCCTGGATGATGCCGCGTACCACGTCGCCCGCCGGCACGACCTGTCGCACCATGCCGGCAATGGCGCCACAATAGAGTTCGCCTTCCTCCAAATCGCCACGGAGCTGGCCGTTGGGCGAGCGTCCCATGCCGATGAACTCCTCCAGCTTCTCGGGCGAGACACCGCTCAATTCCATCTCCGTCAGCTTCTCAGTAAAGACATTCTTGATGCCGCGCGTCGGGCCAATCGTGCGACCCGTGATCACGGTGCTCGTGTCGAGGGCATCGAGGACCGCTTGCTTGAAGGAGGGGTGGGCGCAGCACTCCGCCGTGGCGATGAAGCGCGTCCCAATCTGCACCGCTTCCGCGCCCAAGGCCATGGCGGCAACGAAGCCCCGCGCATCGGCGATGCCGCCGGCCGCGATGACGGGCACGCCTACGGCGTCGACCACTTGCGGCACCAGCACGAAGGTCGGAAGCTCGTCGACTCCGTTGTGACCTCCTGCCTCATAGCCTTCCGCGGCCACCGCGTCGACGCCCGCCTTCTCGGCACCGCGGGCGTGCCGCACGGACGCGACAACGTGTATCACCTTGACGCCGTTTTCCTTGAGGTAAGAAGTAAGCATCGCCGGGTTGCCCGCCGAGGTGGTAACTATCGGCACCTTCTCCTCGATCAGCAGGTCGGCTATGTCGCGGACCCGCGGGTCAAGGACGACGACGTTGACGGCGAAGGGCTTGCTGGTACGCTCTCTGGCAATGTGGATCTGATTCCGGAGGTTGTCCGCCCAGTCGCCCCGGCCATCCCAACCGGCAGTTCTGCCGATGGTGCCCAGCCCGCCGGCCTCGGAGACAGCCGCGGCCAGTTCGCCACCGGAGACCCAGGCCATGCCGCCCTGGATGATCGGGTATTCGATTCCCAGGAGGTCGCAGACTCGCGTCCTCTTCATGACCCTGCCCAGACAGGCGGATGACGGTGTGCCCACGGCCGCGCCGCTTCGAGTTGGGCTGCCAGACGGAACAATGTAGCCTCGTCGCCGAACCGGCCGACGAAATGACTGCCAATAGGAAGACCATCGACGTTCCAGTAAAGCGGCACGGACATTGCCGGCTGACCGGTGATGTTGCAGAGGGGCGTGAACGGCACATACGCCCCCGCCCGGATGATGCCGTAGAGAGGGTTGTCGGGAGGCGACTCCAGCGCGCCCAGCGGCAACGGCGGCTCCGCCAGCGTCGGCGTCAAGATTACGTCGTAATCGAGCATAAAGTGCGCGATTTGGCGCGAGAACTGCTGGAGAGTGGTAATCGCCAGCAGGAGCTGCGGTGCCGTGTTTCCCCGTGCTGCTGCGGCTAGCGCCCAGGTCAGCGGCTCTACGTCGTTCCGGGTCGGTTCTCTGCCCAGGAGCAGCGCAACGCGATCCATGGTGGAAATATCGCCGGCCGAGAACAGGACGCCGAAGGCCTGGTTTGAGGTGGGAGTGCTCAAGTCGACGGGTGTCTCTTCCACATGGTGTCCGAGGCTCTCACAGAGCTTTGCGGCGTCCTCAACGGCTGCGACGCAGTCCGGATGCACGGTCGAGTCTTCGCCCGCCGACCTCGTAAAGGCGATGCGCAGCCTCCCCGGATCGGCACCGACTTCTTCAAGGTAAGGTCTCTGTCGCGGCGGTGCGAAATAGGGGTCGCCGAGGTCAGGGCCGCAAGTGGCGTCGAGAAGGGCAGCGCTGTCCCGGACGGAACGCGTCAGACCGTGCTCGACGACCAGACCGCCCATGTCGTCGCCGAGGTCAGGGCCGAGCGGATTACGGGCGCGCGTCGGCTTCAGCCCAAACAGGCCGCAGCAGGAGGCAGGGATACGGATGGAGCCGCCGCCGTCATTGCCGTGCGCGAACGGCACCATGCCTGAGGCAACGGCCGCCGCTGACCCGCCGCTGGAGCCGCCACTGCTGTGGTCCGTGTTCCACGGGTTGCGCGTGGGCCCGAAGGCGTGCGGCTCGGTCGTCGGCAGGAGACCGAACTCTGGCGTGTTCGTCTTGCCCAGGATGACCAGTCCGGCCCGCTTGTGACGCAGCACGAGCTCGCTATCGTGATCGGGCACGAAGTCCTTGGCGAAGGCGGAACCCGAGGCCATAGGAACCCCAGCGTAAGTCGCGGTAAGGTCTTTAAGGAGAAACGGCACGCCGGTGAAAAGGCCGTCCGGTAGGGGGCCGTTCGCTGCCTTTCGCGCCAAATTGAACATGGGCGTGATGACGGCGTTTAGCTGGGGATTGACGCGCTCGATGCGCTTGATGGCTCCTTCCACCAGCTCTATCGGTTTGACTTCCCTTCGCCTGACGAGTTCCGCCTGTGCGGTGGCATCGAGGGACGCAACGTCATCCATGGTGCCTCACTTCTCCAGTCTCCGCTGTTTCACTTCGACCTAGCCAATTGGGATGATTGTGCGTCCGATTCAGAGACGCGTCAAGGTTTGTTCGACGCATTTTGAATGGCTCCTTGCCTAAAGAGTTGCCGAATTCGTCCGTTACTAACTCAGGGGACTAGCTTTGTTCAGATTCGGCTACGGCAACAATGCCAAGCTGGCAGACCGCTACGCTTCCGACGACTCGCGTATCATCGACACGCTGTCCGCCGTCTGGCCTCGGCGTACGCGCGACCAGATAAAGGCGCTGATCGGACAGTGGGAGCTGGACCTGGATACACGCGACAGCTACTCGGGCATCCACTCTCAGCTCGCGGCCCAGCACGCACTTGCTCTCGCCCGCCGAGTCCAACTGTCGGCCGACGAAGTCGGCGCGCTGTGGGTCGCCGGCCACGTCTACGACCTGGGCAAGATCGCTTTGCCGCCGAACCTGCTGACGAAGGAAGGGCCGCTGAACGAGGCAGAGCTTCTTATCCTGCGCTCGCATGTGTCCATTGGCTACGACCTGTTGCGGGATTGGACTATCCTTCGCGCCTCGCCCCACTGGTTGCACGACCTGGTGCTGGAGACGGTGCTGTTTCACCACGAACGCTGGGACGGCGATGGCTATCTGAAGGGCAAGCACGCTGACCAGACACCGCTCTCTGCACGTATCATGTCTATCGCCGATGCCTACACGGCGATGATCCTCAACTCACCTTACCGGCAGGCGCGCGAGCCGCTGGACGCTCTCGACGAAATCGTTCACCGGGCGGGCACGCAGTTCGACCCCTATCTCGTGCAGCAGTTCGTGAGGGCTGTCAGGTTGGGTGCGCAGACCAGTGGCGTCGATCTCCCGGAGAAGCAGGAACCTCAGGGCCTTGGCGGCGCGATGCCTTGGGGCTAAGCGGAAGCCATCTCTTCCTGAGCTTCGCGCCAGCGGACGTACTTCGACATGGCGTTGAGCGCGCGATCGAAGTCGGGGAAGACGGGGAGTCCCATCTCCGTGCAGCAGCTGTAGAATATCTCGAACGCGGCCATGATCTGAGCGTTTTCCGAAAGCCGCAGCGCCAGCGCCACCGGCACCGGACTCTTCTCGGCACTCTGCCTCATCTTCTCGGCCGTTCCTCGCACCATTCCCTCCATGTCCGGCGAACGGTGGAGGAGCCAGTCGAGCCGCGGCAGGATGAGGATGCTATCGATGCCCGGCGCTTGCCCGACGATCTCTACGGTCATGTGTAGGCCCTCCGGGTCTTCGAGGGCGACGGTGTCGAGGGGATTGCGAATGCTGGTGCCGGCCAGTGGCGTGAAGGGTCGGAGCTGCGCCTGCACCTCTTCCGATAGTGCCGGCATCTTAAGTCCCGCGCGTTCGGCGGCATCCGCGGCCAGCACACTGGAACCTCCGCCAACGACGATGATGGCGACGCCGTTGCCCTTCGGCGGCTTGAGGAAGCGGAACGCCACCCCCATGTCCACCAACTCTTCGAGCGATTCCACACAGACGGCCCCTGTCTGTTGGTACAGCGCATCCCAGACCTGTGGCGAGCCCGCGAGGCTGCCCGTGTGTGACTGGGCGGCGCGATCACCGGCGGTTGTCAGCCCTCCTTTGAGAATGACGACGGGCTTTGCAGCAGCGGCGGCACGAAGGGCGTTCTTGAAGCGCCGTCCGTCCTTCACTCCTTCGATGTACGAGAGAATAATCTCTGTTTCCGGGTCCGCCGTGCAGTACTCAAAGAAATCGCTCTCGTCGAGGTCGCTGGCATTGCCGTAGCTGATGACTTTGCTGAAGCGGAGGCCGCGCAGCGTCGCGCTTCGCACGAGGTCCTCGGCATTGAGGCCGCTCTGTGAGATGAAGGCGACGTTTCCAGGCTCTTTGGGGAACTCGCCGCCGAAGGTGATGCCGGAGGCCGGACAGTAGAGGCCCATACAGTTGGGGCCCACTAAACGAATCCCCGCTGCTTTCGCCTTCGCCAGTACCTGGCGCTCGAGTTCAACGCGGTCTTCCTCGCCCGTCTCCCGAAAGCCGGCGGTGAAGAAGTGGATGGAATGGACTCCCTTCTTGGCTGCGTCGTCCATCAGCGGCAGGACGCCTTCGGCAGGGATGCTCGAGATAACGTGGTCAACCGGCCCGGGAACCGACGACAGAGACGGATAGCAGGGCAAGCCCAGGACCTCCTCAGCGTTCGGATTTATCGGGTAGAGCGGCCCCGGGAAGCCGTACTTCTGGAGTCCGGCCAGGAACATGTTGCCGCCGCCCCAGTCGCGCGCCTTGCCCGACACGCCGACAACGGCGACCGAACGCGGATGGAAGAGATAGTCGAGAGGATGAGGGCTGGTCATTTGCTGAATTATCGTAAGTCCGCTCCGACGACTGAACCGTAGGTGATGACCGAGAATAAAGTCAAACCAGAAGTGGGCGGCAGACGGCACGAAAACTGCGGGGAACTGCCGATTTCGTTGAAATGCAATCTATGCTAGGTTAGGTCTGCAATCGAATTCCTCTCCGAGAAATGGGCATGACAAACGGAGCACTGAGCGGCCTCAGGGTACTTGAGTACTGCGACATGGTCGCGGGGCCCTATTGCGGCAAGCTACTGGCCGACCTGGGGGCCGAGTCGATTAAGATCGAGCAGCCCCTGGTCGGTGACCGGGCACGGCATCGCGGCCCCTTCGCGGGCGATGCGCCGGACCCGGATAAGAGCGGCCTCTTCCTCTACCTGAACACCAACAAGCTGGGGATAACGCTCGATCCTTCGATGCCGACGGGAAAGGAAATCTTCCTCGGGCTTGTCAAGGATGTCGACGCTCTGATCGAGGACCAGGCACCCGGCCGAATGGCTGAGCTGGGCCTTGACTACGACTCGCTCGCCGCTATCAATCCAGGCCTGGTTATGGTGTCGGTCACTCCCTTCGGCCAGTACGGCCCGTACGCGCGCAACCACTGCTATACGCTAAACCTCCACCACGTGAGCGCCCACACCACGCAGTTCTTCGTCGCCCGCTTCGACGAGCCGGACCGCGAACCCGTTCCGCCCGGCGGCTTCGCCGGCGAATACGACAGCGGCCTTAATGCCGGCATCGCCGTCCTCGCGGCGCTCTTCGGGCGAATGCTGACCGGCGAGGGACAGTATGTCGACGTCTCGAAGCAGGACGGCTTGCTTGGCCTGGAGCGCGTTGACATGTGCCGCTTCGCTGACGGCGAGGACATCATTGGACGATTTGGACAGCAAATCGGCGGGCTCATGCAGTGCAAGGACGGCTTTGTGATCGTGACGTTGCCGCAAGACCACCAGTGGGTCGGCCTAGTCAAGGCGATGGGGAGCCCCGAGTGGGCTTCCAACGAAGAGTACGCCACAGAGATGGGCCGCGCCAGATACCACGACGACATCCAGCCGAAGGTGGAAGCTTGGGCCATGCAGTTCACGAAGGATGAGATATACGACATCTGCCAGGAACACAGCGTGCCCCTCGGCCCCGTGCGGTCGACGATGGAAGTGTTCAACTGGCAGCAGGCGCGGCAGCGCGACTTCTTTCAGGAGATCGAGCATTCGGTCGCAGGGAAGTTCTACTACCCAACAGCCGGCTACAAATTCTCCGCGACACCGTGGCAGGCGGAGCGGGCGGCGCCGTCGCTGGGTGAGCACAATGAAGAAATCTACTGCGGGCGGCTGGGCTACTCGAAAGAGGACCTGGCGCGGCTGCGAACAGACGGTGTTATCTAGATGAGCGAAAAGCGGCTTCCCCTCGAAGGCGTGCGGGTTCTCGACTTCACTTGGGCCTGGGCCGGCCCGCAGGCGACGCTCTTGCTCGCCCTGCTCGGCGCCGAGGTTCTGAAGGTCGAGAGCCGCCGCCGCCTGGACCATTCGCGGCTGCGGTCGCTGGTCGCGGGGCCAAGCATGACCGGCCCCGATGCTTCGTTCATCTTCAACACGCTTAATTTGAACAAGCTGAGCGTCACGTTGAACCTTAGCAAGCCGGAGGCTATCGATATCGCGCGCTCGCTGACCAAGGTCAGCGACGTCGTCACGGAGAACATGCGGCCCGGCGTCCTGGACCGGTTAGGCCTCGGCTATGAAGACCTGAAGAAGATAAAGCCCGACATCGTCATGCTCTCGTCATCAGCCGTAGGCGCGACGGGGCCGGAGCGGTTCGCGACAGGCTATGCGCCGACTTTCGCAGCCATGGGCGGCATGGCCTACATCACAGGCCGCATTGGCGGCAGGCCGGCGCCACTGATGGGCACTATCGATTTGCGCGTCGGGAGCACGGGCGCATTCGCCGTGCTGGCAGCCCTGTATCATCGAAAGATGACGGGCGAGGGGCAGTACATCGACCTCTCTTCGGCCGAAGCCGTCAGCTTCCTTATGGGTGACGCCTTCATGGACTACACGATGAATGGCCGCGTCCAGGAGCGCTCCGGCAATCGTGACCGAGCAATGGCGCCGCACGGAGTCTATCGCTGTCGAGAAGACAAGTGGGTGTCGATAGCTATCGGCAACGAGACGGAGTGGCGGGCGTTCTGCGGCGTTGTCGGCGACGAGCGGCTGAAAGACGGGCGCTTCGTCGATGAGTTCACGCGCTGGGAAAACCAGGACGCATTGGACGAGATCATCGAAGACTGGACGAAGGAGCGCTCGCACCTCGAGGTCATGGAGTTGCTACAGCCTGCCGGCGTCGCGGCGATGCCAGTCTACGGCGGCGAGGAGATAGTGAAGGACCCGCATGTGCAGCAGCGCGGCATCATCGAAGAGGTGGAGCACCCCTTGCTTGGAAAACGACACGTCCTCGGCCCGCCCTGGAAGCTGTCGAAGACGCCGGCCCGCATCCTTCGGCCCGGCCCCCTCCTCGGCCAGCACAACGATTACGTGCTCGGCGAGTTGCTTGGAATGTCGAAAGAGGAGATCGAGCGACTGACGGCCGAGGAAGTCCTCTACTGACCGGCTCCTCCCGAAACCGCGTCACAGCTTTCAACAGGCGTTGTCGCTAAGTACTCGAAGCCCCAGTCGAGCAACTGTTCGGCGTCCGTGTAGCGGTCCTGGCTATCCATGATCGCGACGATCAAGCGCCGGCCGTCGCGCTGAGCCGTCGCGACCATCGTCTGCCCCGCATTGTCGGTCCAACCTGTTTTTATGCCGTCGGCACCAGGGTACTGCCAGAGGAGCAGGTTGCCATTCCATAGCTCGCCGCCGTCCCAGTTCGGCGTATAGCTCGGCGTCTTCACGATCTCGGCGATTAGCGGGTCCTTCATCGCGTACCGTCCGATCATCGCCATGTCGTAAGCCGACGAGTAGTGGCCGGCGGCGTCGAGGCCGTGCGGGTTAGTAAAATTGGTGTCCTGCAAGCCAAGTTCGCGTACCTTCGCGTTCATCCGTTCGACGAAGGACGGCACGTCGCCGGCGACGTATCGCGCGATGGCAATGGCGGCGTCGTTGCCGGAAGGCAAGAGCAGGCCGTAAAGGAGATCGCGCATCGACATCTGCATGCCGGTCTGAAGGCCCATGACGGTGCCGTCGCCGGCGAAGAAGTTGTCCACGTTGACGTTGACGATGTCGTCCGGCTGCGTCGTTTCAACAGCGATGATCGCAGTGACGATCTTGGTAATGCTGGCCGGAGGCAGCCGGCGATGAGGGTCCTTGGCGAAGAGGACTTCGCCACAAGAGTCTTCTACCACCACCGCGGAGGCGGCCGATATCGAAGGCGGGGGCGTCGTGCCTTGAAACGACACCTGCGGCGGCGAGGCGGGCGTGACCGTGAGCGAGACGCCGGCGACCTCTGCCGCGCACTCGCTGCCGCCGCATTTGGATGAGCTTTCGGAAGAAGATGGGATGAAGCAGCGGAAAATAAGAACGGATGCGAATATCGCCGTGAGCGAAAGCACGGCAAGACGCAGCCTGTTGCGCCGACGGATCCGCCTCCGCCTGATCATCGGATAAGACTCTAACACATTTGCTTTGCCTTCGCCAATACATAAAATGTGACAGTTGACCGCACGTCTCTGCGCCTGCTAGATTCGCAGCGCTGTGTCAAAACGCCGCTACGTCTCCACAAACGTCCTCCGACGCCTCGAGGTCGTCGATCTCGACCTGCTGGGCGTACAGCGAGGCGCCCGCGTTCTGGACGTCGGCTGCGGCGTCGGAAGGCTGCTGCTGAGGCTGCAAGGACGGGGCTGTCGGGTCTTCGGCATCGACATTCTCCGCCGCGACCTGCTTTCAGCGCGGCATCATCTCGCCGCTGATCCCGTGGCGTCGCTGCTTCTCGGCGACGGTGGGCGCATCCCCTTCGCCGACGCCTGGTTCGACTTTGTCACCTGCACGGAGACGCTGGAGCACGCGGCCGATTCGCGCCTGATGCTGCGGGAACTGACGCGGGTGTTGAGACCGGGCGGACGGCTGGTGGTGAGCGTGCCGGACGCACTACCCGAACTCATCGCAAGACGCTTTTACAGCCTCTACCGCGAAGACCCGTTCGGCCACCGTCGCATCTATACGCAGCGAAGCCTTGGCAGAGCTGTGGAAGAAGCGGGCCTCAGGGTGTACGCGCGGCGGGAGCGGAATTCGGTGGAGGCGGTGTACTGGTCGCTGTTGTTCCTGTTCGATTCTTGCCCCTACATGAAGCCCTGGGCCGTCGAGCGACTGAATCGCTGGCGGGAGCGTTCAAATGCGGAGCCGTACTCGCTGCTCTATCACGTCCTCGACGAGGCAGGGAACCGCGTCTATCCCAAGAGCATCGTGGTTTATGCAGAGAAGCCGGGACCGTAGAGACACGCAGGCGAGGCTTTCCAACCTCGGCGTGAAGGTCAACTAGCGGGCCAGTGCGTCGAGGTCTATGTCTCCCTGGACAATACGCTCGATCGTCTCCGCGTACAGCACGTGCTCCGTCTCCAGCACCCGCGCTGCCAGGGTGTCTGCGTCGTCGCCCGGCATTACTGGCACCTGGCGCTGAGCGATGATCGGCCCGGCGTCGTAGCGCTCGTCGACCAGATGGATCGTCACGCCCGTTACCTGTTCGCCGGCCGCCAGCACCGCCTCATGCACCTTCTTGCCGAAGAGGCCCTTACCGCCGAACTTCGGCAATAGCGCCGGATGAATGTTCAGGATGCGGCCGCGATAGCGGGCCAGCGTCTGCGGGCCCAGGAGCTTCATGTAGCCGGCGAGGATAACGAGGTCCACGCCATGCTTCTCGAGAGTACGGGTAATGGCGGTGTCGAGGTCCGCAGGATCGGGATGCGTCCCGCTGCTGAGGTGATAGCCTGGAATGCCTTCCTGGCGGGCGCGTTCGAGCGAGGTCGACTCTGAGTTGTTGCTGATGACGACCGCCGGCTCCGCGTGCAAACGCCCCTCTTTGCAGGCATCGATTATCGCCTGCATATTGCTGCCGCCGTGAGACGAGAGGAAGCCGAGACGTGGTCTCTTCATTGCGCGGACCGCTCCGCCATCATTATAGCGACGATCCGGGAAAAGGCCAGATGAAACGATGAGTTTTAGCGCTCGCGGACCAGGTAGGCGCAGGCGCTGCCTTCCTGGGCCATGCCGGAGGGCTTCACCTCGGCTTTGAGCAGGCGTGAAAGGAGGCGCTGGTCGTGGACGCAGACTTCGCTATGAATGTCGGCAATGCGCGGACACGGGCAGCCCTGGCCAAGCAGCAGGTAGCCTTCGTCGGTCTTGCGCCACTCGAAAAACATGCCCTCGCCGGCCAAGACCTTTGTGACCTCGTTCAGACGGTCGGGAATCGTCTTGCCGGAGATGCGCCCGGCGTAGGTGTCGGCGACCCGGTCGGCCATTTTCTCGAACAGGACCCCAGCCAGGGCAACACCGTTCTTCCCCTTCGTGTCGTTCCGGTCGAGTGACACGAGTTCGTCGATCATGCGATTTGTTAGCTGGACGTAGCTGCGCGGGAAAAGTTCCTCGCCCGCGTCGGTGAGTGCGAAGACATAGTGTGGCCGGCCGATCTCGCGGCGCTTCTGGGTGACGCTAATGTAGTTGTCGCGCATCAGGATGTCGAGATGGCGGCGGACAGTCGCGGCGGCGAGGCCTAGCTCGGTCGTGAGCTCCTCAACAGTCGCGTGCTTGCGACGGCGGAGGATCTCGAGTATGGTCTGGCGGGTGTTTTCCATGGACGTAGTACCTTCACATAAACGTTAGCGCCGCGTTCCCGTCTTGTCAAGTTAGACCTGCTTTCGATGCTTTTTGTGATTTATACCCCTGCGCCTCGATCCCCGCTACTAGATGGAACGACGCCTGGAACGTAAGGCGCTGGAGGTTCATTATAGGGGCGTGTAGAGGCGGTTTTCCGTATCTGCACGCGTTGCTGAGGCTACCTAGCTGTGCTATGATCTTAGCGTCTACCAGGCAAACGCTTTCGGGCCACGGCCGGGGCGGGACCGGTGCTTTCGTCAACGGATCCTGGCTCGGCCTTTTGCTGGCAGCAACCTGGGAGTGGTCTCAGCGAACCGGACCGAGACAAGAGAAGAGATAAGGAGGGAAGCCAGTGTTTCGCGAGATGAGCATCTTCAGCGGCAATGCGCACCCGGAGTTGGCGCTCAACATCTGCCGGCATCTGGAGGTGCCCCTCGGCGAATGCGAGGTATTCGCCTTCAGCAACGAGAACATCTTTGTCCGCATTTGCGAGAACGTGCGCGAACGCGATGTCTTCATCATCCAGCCCATAGCCTCGCCCGTTAACACGCGGCTGATGGAGCTGCTGATAATGATCGACGCCTTCCGTCGCGCCTCTGCCGGACGGATCACTGCCGTGATTCCGTATTTCGCTTACGGCCGGAGCGACAAGAAGGACCAGCCGCGCATTCCGATAACGGCGCGCCTGATCGCCGACTTGATAACGACGGCCGGCGCCGACCGCGTCCTTACGATCGACCTGCACGCGTCCCAGATTCAAGGTTTCTTCCGCATCCCGGTCGATGAGCTGACCGCGTTCCCCAGCCTTGGCGATTACTTCAAGGGCCAGGACCATGACGACCTTGTAGTCGTGGCGCCGGACCTGGCGCGGGCTAAGGATGCTCGAAACGTAGGCGCCAAGCTGAACGCGCCGCTGGCCATTATCGAGAAGAGACGCTCCGGCAACATCCAGCACGCCGAGGCCCTTCAGATCATCGGCGATGTCGAAGGGCGCAAGGCGCTTATCGTCGATGACGAGATAGACCGCGGCTCGACGCTTGCGGCGGCGGTCGCATTGCTGCTGGAAAATGGCGTCACCGGCGTCATGGCGGCGGCCGTGCACGGCTGCTTCTCTGGCCCCGCGATCGAACGCCTGCGCGAGAGCCCTTTGGAGCAGATCGTCATCACAGACACGCTGCCACAGCCGCCTGAGAAGCAACTCGAGAAGATACACACGCTGACGGTCGCGCCCCTGCTGGGCGAGGCTATCCGCTGCATTCATACAGGACAGTCAGTCGGCGCCCTGTTCCAGACAGAGAGCTGACAGAACGAGAAGACCCCATGTTTAGCATATTCGGCGAGAGCAACGAGAGCGTAGTCAAGAAAGTGCGCCCGTTTGTCGCCAGGATCAACAACCTCGAGCCGGCCATTCAGGCCCTGACTGACGCCGAGCTGCGCGCCAAGACGGATGAGTTCCGCAAGCGTCTGGTCGACGGGGAAAGCATGGACGACATCCTGCCGGAAGCCTTCGCCGTTGTGCGGGAAGCTTCTTGGCGGAGGATTGGGATGCGCCACTTTGATGTCCAGCTCATCGGCGGCGTCGTCCTTCACCAGGGCAAGATAGCGGAGATGAAGACCGGCGAGGGCAAGACTCTCGTCGCCACGCTGCCGCTTTACCTAAACGCCCTTGAAGGCCACGGCGCGCACCTCGTGACCGTCAACGACTATCTGGCCAAGCGCGACACCCAGTGGATGGGCCCCATCTACGACAGCCTAGGCCTGAGCGTTGGTTGTCTCCAGCATGAGTCGGCCTTCCTCTACAGCGCTCAGAAGGTCAGCGACGTGCAGAACCTCGAGAACATCACGCCGGTGCCGCGTCGCCAGGCCTACGCCGCCGACATCACCTACGGCACCAACAACGAGTTCGGCTTCGACTATCTGCGCGACAACATGGCCGCCGACCTCGACTACACAGTCCAACGCGAGCTTCACTATGCCATCGTCGACGAGGTCGACAACATCCTCGTCGACGAAGCACGGACGCCGCTTATCATCAGCGGGCCATCGCAGGAGAACACGCAGACGTACTACGCCTTCGCCCGTCTCGTCCCACGGCTCGCCGAGGACGTCGACTTCACGGTCGAGTTGAAGCACAAGGCCGTCAACCTCACCGAGGAAGGCGTGGGCAAGCTGGAGCAGTGGCTCGGCGTCAAGAACATCTACGATCCGCAGAACTACCGCCTCACCCGCTATATGGAGGCGGCGCTCAAGGCGGAGATCCTCTACAAACGCGACCGCGACTACGTGATCAAGGACGGCGAGGTCGTCATCGTCGACGACTTCACGGGACGTCTGATGTTCGGGCGCCGCTGGTCGGATGGCCTGCACCAGGCCGTGGAGGCCAAAGAGGGCGTCAAGATTCAGCAAGAGTCGATAACCTACGCGACGATCACCCTCCAGAACTACTTCCGCCTCTATGGCAAGCTGGCGGGCATGACGGGTACCGCCTGGACCGAGCGCGATGAGTTCTTCAAGATCTACCGCCTGGATGTCGTCATGATCCCGACAAACCAGGAGATGATCCGCCGCGAGTATGCGGACTTTGTCTACCGCAACGAGGAGGCGAAGTTCCGCGCCGTCGCCAGAGAGATCGAGGAGCGGCATAAGACCGGCCAGCCCTTGCTCGTCGGCACCGTGTCCATCGAGAAATCGGAGTACCTCTCCGATATACTGAAGCGCAAGGGCATTCCCCACCAGGTCCTGAACGCGAAGTACCATGAGCGCGAGGCGGGCATCATCGCCCAGGCCGGGCGCTACGGGACCGTCACCATCTCCACCAACATGGCCGGCCGCGGCACCGACATCATCCTCGGCGGCAAGACCGAGGGACGCGATCAGGCGGAGTGGCAGGACGAGCACAACAAGGTCATCGAAGCCGGCGGTCTGCACATCATCGGCACCGAACGCCACGAGGCGCGACGCATCGACAATCAGCTCCGTGGCCGTGCTGGACGTCAGGGCGACCCCGGAAGCTCGCGCTTCTACGTCTCCTTCGAGGACGACATCATGAAGCGCTTCGCCCCCGACTGGCTGCCGCGCATGATGGGAAGCCTGGGCATGGACGAGGACACGCCCATCGAAAGCGGCATGGTGAGCAAGGCCATCGAGACCGCTCAGACGAAGGTAGAGGGCTACAACTTCGACATCCGCAAAAACGTGGTCGAATACGACGACGTAATGAACATGCACCGTGACGTCATCTACAACGAGCGGCGCAAGATACTGGAGGGCGCGGACCTGCGCACCAACATCCTGGACATGGTGCGCGAAGAGGTGTGCGGCCTGACGGATACCTTGCTGCCGGGCCGGGGGGAAGAGGGCTGGCTCGTCGATGAGTTCCTCAAGGAAGTCGCTACCATCTTCGACCTGCCGCCTTCGCTGACGGCCAAGAAGCTGGAAGGCCTCTCCCGCGAAGACCTGATTGACGCCGTGCTCACGGCTTCCGAGGAGGTGTATGCCCGCCGGGAGACCGAGATGGGCGAGGAGGCGATGCGAGTCCTGGAACGGCTCGTTATGCTCCGTGTCATCGATCGTCTTTGGATCGAGCACCTGACGGCGATGGATGAGATGCGTCAGGGAATTGGCCTGGCGGCTTACGGCCAGCAGGACCCACTCGTTGCCTACAAGCGCGAAGCCCACGACATGTGGGACCAGCTGCTGGAGAATATCCGGCGCCAGATAACCCATTCCATCTACCACGTCCAGCTCCAGACGGCGCCGCCTCCGCCACCGGAGCCAGTCGGTGTCGCCGCCGGCAGAGGCGCAGAGACCGCGTCGACCGAAGGGGCGACGAAGACGGCAGCGCAGGCAGCACAACGTCGCGGAGCAGGCATGGAAGCTGCGAGACGTCCCGTCGGAGCGCAGAAGATCGGTCGCAACGACCCCTGCCCGTGCGGAAGCGGCAAGAAGTACAAGAAGTGTTGCGGCAGGACGATATAGTGGTCAACGAGGAAGCGATATCGAACAGCAACGCAGGATCGCCGCCCTGTGAAGAGGCGCTAGCTCATTTGCAGGAGGCCGTGGCTGGCGGTGTCCACTGGTTCCCCGCGCTCTTAGAAGCCATAGCCATGTGGCAACTGCCGGAAGAGACCATCGGCGAGAGGCGCTACTGCTATCTCCTCGATGGCGAGGCTTTCGACTGGTTACTCCTGGCGGAGCGTCTTGTTGAATCGCTTGACGGAATTGTTTCGGCGGAAGAACGGGAGGCGTTGCTCTTTCGTGGCCAGCCGCCGCTCGACCTCGACCCCGACGAGTTCAAGAAGGCCATCGGTACGGCCAAGCACACGGCGCACCTCAACTACCTTTACGGCATAACTGTCGAGGAGGCGCTGCAACTGGCGGTCGAGGAGGAGCTGCACAAGGAGCGCTTTGCCCAGTTCAGCACACACATCTTGGCCGCGGACGAGGAGGTCTCGCAGCGCGTCTACGGCAAGGGGCGTCGGGAGCTTCTGGATCGTTTCCGCGAAGAACGCGGCCTTCCGCCGTCGGATTCCATCTCCTACAGTGAGCTGAAGGCCTTCACCTACTGGCTCTTCAAATACCGCCTGCGCAATTGCGACCGCGCCCGCGTCGCCTCTGACACTCGGAAGGCGCTGTCCCAGCTCTCGAAGATGGAGCGAGCACGACGCCGCAGCGCGTCCCGGTACACTTCTCGCGCCGAACGTCCGATATAACAGTAAGACCCTCATTTGTCGGGCATAACGCTGCCGGCCACGGCAGGTTTAACGCGGGAGACCTCAATGTCACGGGAACCCTGGCCGTCGAGAATACTGCACCGTCTTGGACGCGTGCTCGCGGCGGCGTCCGTGGCGTTGTGCGCGGCGCTGTTCAGTCGTAGCCGGCTTGACTCGCCGACTTCAGCACATGTAGTCCTCATGGCCATTCTGGCGTTGGGCGCCGTGGCTGCTGTGGCGGCCTGGTTCAGCGACTGGATTGCGGGCGGAATGCTGGTGGCGACGGGCATTGCTTTGGCTGCGTGCGTCGGCGTAGCCGCCGAGCAGAATGCGACGATCGCAATACTTGCTGTGAGCGTGCCCTTCATTCTTGCCGGGCTTTCGGTACTGGCGGCGTCCGCTCTCAGCGAGCAGCAGCAGGACGAGCAGGACGAAATGGACCTGGCCGCCTAGCAACACGTCCTGGTGTCGCGGCTTTGCCCCAGGATGTTCCGCGCGCTATTCTCGACATAATCATGAAGAGTCGATGGGCGATTCTCCTGGCAGTCTTCGTAATGGCTGCTGCGAACGCGGCTGCCTGCAAGTCGACAAGGGCAACGCCGGTCGCGGTGCCTTCGTCGCCGGCTCCGGTTCAAACCGCGACTCCCTCGCCAATGCCCTCCCCGACTGCAAGTCCACGACCGGCGGTCGACGCCGCGGAGCCGCTGGGCTTTCCCATTGACCCGTCGACCAAGTTGGGACTGGTCGTTGGCAAGTCGCCGGAAAGAAATGTAGACTGGGGCGCCGGACCGGATGCCCTGTCATACACTCGCGACGACCAGACGTCGGACGATCAGGACCTCGCGAACAACAGCGGCTGGGACTGCCGGACGCACGTTGAGTACGAGGGCCAGCCGGCGGTAGATTGGTACGTTCCGCTCGGCACGCCTGTCCAGGCGACGATGGATGGCACGGCCACGCTGAATATCGTCACGGTAAGCAACGCTTTCGATTACTACGGCGTCGGTCGCGGGCCCTATATGGGCAACCCGGAGCGTCCGCAGGCAATCGTGGCGCCGTTCGGAGGCGTTAGCGGCGGCAAAGGCGTATTCCTGGAAGTGGAGAATGACGGCTTCGTAACCGACTACGGCCATCTTGATCCCGCACTGACCATCGGCGCGGTACAGGCGGCAGCTTTCCTCGAAGGCTTTGGGCCGCATTCCGACTATGGGACGCTCTTCGCCCCGATACGCGATTTTCGCGTGTTCACGCCGGTGGCGCGCTGGACGGTGAAGCGCGGCGACATCATCGGCTACAGCGGCGATAGCGGCTACAGCGATGCCCCGCACCTCCACTACACGATCAGGCGCGCCGGCGAGTCGTTGCTGCTCTGTCCGACGAATGAGGGCGGCTTTGAAGACGGCGGCTGGCTTCTAAAGTGATCCGATTCGCCTATCGGTAAGGGCCGGCCTCGGTGCCCGCGTAGCGCGCGAGCCTTGGCTGCAGGCTTCTATTCCTCGCGGGCGAAGGCGATGGTCAGGCGCTCACCTTCCATCTTGGCGGACTTGGCCCGGCGGCCCGTGAGCACCCTCGGCAGCAGCACCTGGCGCTTGTAGGTCCCCACCTTTATCGACAGCTCGTCGCCGCGCTGGGCAAGCGACACGTCCTCTCGTTCGACAAAGGGCATGGCGAGGCTAAGTACGTACTCGCCCTCGTTCGCGCGCACCTCCTGGGCGATGGCGTGATAGTAGATGCGCGTCGGGTCCTCTTCGCCAAAGAGGTGCTCGGCCATTTCGCGCAGGCCCGCGATGCCCACGACCTCGCGTTCCAGGAGCGGTGCCTTGAGCACCGGCAGCGGCGAGAAGTGTTCCTCGATCTGACGTTGGTAGCGCTGTTGGGCGGTTTGCCAGCGGGCGAAGTAGCTGCCGGAGACGGCCGGCGGCAGGACTCGATTTAAGACCACCGCGTCAGTGACGTAGCCGTAGAGGTTGAGGTAGGTGAAATTCCGTTGTGCCTCCTTGATGACCATCTTCTCCGGATTGACGACGATGCGAACGGTGGATGTTTGCGGATCGGAAAGCAGGTCGTGCAATTCGGCCAAGCGGCCGGCCAGCTCTTCCGCCGCGTCGAAGATCGGCTTGTCGGGGACGGGCATGCCGGTCAGCCCGCGAACGACCGGGCCGGCAATGCGGGCAACGCGGCGCTCCACCGGCAGCACCTTGTCCATCCACCAGCGCGCCGCTTCCGGAAAGGCGAGCAGCATCAACGCCTGGCCCGTAGGCGCGCAGTCGACGATGACAACGTCGAACTTGCCGCTCTCGTAGTTGCGTGTGATCCAGAGGAGGCTGGCCAGTTCCTCCATGCCCGGCAGGACCGCTATCTCCTCCGCCTCCATTTCGCGCATGCCCTGCCAGACGAGGAGCGCCGTGAGCCATTCCTGGACGATGCCCCACCAGTTCTTGATATTGAAGTAGACGTCGCTTTCCTGGGCCCACAAGTTCTCGCCGACCTGTGTCGGCTCCGGGCCGAGCGGGACGTCGAAGGAATCGGCAAGGCTGTGTGCGGCATCGGTGCTGAGAACGACGGTGCGATGTCCCATTTCGGCGGCGCGAACGGCCGTCGCAGCAGACACAGTGGTCTTGCCGACACCCCCCTTGCCCGTATACAGGATGATCCGCCCCACTGCCCCTCGCCTGTCAGCGCGGCCTGGCGACGTCTTCCAGCGTCATGCCGCGATAGATCTCTTCCAGTTCGAGCTGGCGGTCGCCGGAGACACGCATGAAGATGGCGTCCGCCTCGGACAGCACTTCGCCCTCCGGCGAGCGGATTTCGGCGCGCACGAGGGTCCACTTCCCGCGGTTCTTTTCGATCAGTCCGACGACGGTTACCGGCTGGAAAAGGGGGATGGGCTCTCGGTAGCGGACGTTTATCTTGCCTGTGACGGCCCAGATGCCATGGCTCATCGTCACCCAGCCCATCGCTTCATCGAGCATTGTGGCGGCGAGGCCGCCGTGCATGAAACCGGGCCACCCCTGATGCTCGGCCTGGGGTGTAAAGGGCGCCCTTACCTCGCCGTCCTCCATTTGAAAGGAAAGATGCAGTCCGATGGGATTACGGTTGCTGCAACCGAAGCAGTAATGTGGACTGTCTTCTTCTTCCATACGCTCTCCTGTTCGCGGTCGTTCTAACCGATGGCGGCAAGGGCTTCGCGGTGGTCGCGCGGCTTCGAGATCTCGCTGCGAGTCGTGTAGCGGATGATGCCATCCTTGTCCAATACGACAGTGAGCCGCTCCGCCAGACGCAGATCCTCGTTCCAGCAGCCATAGAGACGTGCCACGTCTCCCTTTGTGTCGGAAAGAAGGGTATGCTTGAAGCCCATCGCGTCTTTCCAAGCCTTGAGTGCCCAACGGCTATCGACGCTGATGCTGAAGACGCGCGCGCCCTTCGCCTCAAAGTCCGAATAGTCGTCGCGGTAGGCGCACATTTCGTCGGTGCAGACGGGCGAGAACGCTGCCGGCAGGAACACCAGCACCACCGGCTTGCCGCGCTGATCGAAGAGGCGCACCTTGTCGCCGTTTTCATCTGGGAGCGTGAAGTCAGGAGCTTCCTTGCCCGGCACGATTTCTGCCATCGCGGCCACCTCCTCTTGGAATCCTGCGCTATAAGGAGTTTATCAGAAATGGCGGCTTGCTCTCCGGCTAGCCGCCCTGCTCCGTTAGATAGCGATGTATGCCTTCAGCGGCCAGAAGCCCGTCGGCGACGGCGTCGACAACCAGGCTCGCGCCGCGGGCACAGTCACCTCCGGCGAAAATGGCCGGATTACTGGTAACGCCGGTCGCCGGGTCGGTGCTGACGCGCCCGCGTTCGTCGCGTTTGAGCCCGTTCGAACTATCATCCACTTCGAAACCGAGGGCGAAGACTACGGTGTCGGCGTCTACGAGGAACTCGGAGTGCTCAACAGGGACCGGACGCCGCCTTCCGCTTTCGTCCGGTTCTCCCAGCTCCATGCGGCGGCACTCTATCTTGCGCACGTGTTTGCCAGCATCTCCGAGCAGCCGCACAGGCGCGGCCAGGAAGTGGAACTGCACCCCTTCGTCGCGGGCGTTCTTTCGCTCGTCGGCGCGGCCCGGCATCTCTGTCTCTGTCCGCCGGTAAATGCAGGTCACTTCTTCGGCGCCAAGCCGGATGGCCGTGCGAAGGCAGTCCATAGCGGTGTCGCCGCCGCCGATGACAGCCACGCGCTTCCCCACCTCGACCGGCCGTCGTAAGTGTTCCGGCAGCTTCTCCGGCGGCACGTTGGCGCGCACCAGAAAGTCCATGGCCCAGTAGACGCCTTCGAGATCGCTGCCGGCGACCTCGTAGCCGCCGTCCAACCCCTCACCGGGCAGCTCTAGCCGAGTCTCTTTTGTGGCACCGAATCCCAGGAAGACAGCATCGAAGCCGCCGGCCAGTAGACCCTCCAGCGTCACTTCAGCGCCGAGTCTGACATCGAGGCGGAAGTCGACGCCCAGTTTCTGAAGAAAGGTCACCCTCTCGTCGACGATGTCCTTCTCCAGCTTGAAGCTTGGTATGCCGTAGAGGAGAAGGCCGCCGGGTTCGGGCCAGACATCGAAGACCCTGCAGGTGTGGCCCTTTTTCGCCAGCTCTTCGGCGACCGTCAGGCCGGCAGGTCCGGCGCCGATAATTGCCACTTTCTTGCCGGTAGGCGGCGGCAGGTCTGGAATCGAAAATCCGCGTTGCCGCTGATAATCGGAGACGAACGCCTCAATGCGGCCAATAGCCACGGCGCGCGAGGTCTTGGCGATGACGCAACTTCCCTCGCAGAGTCGCTCTTGAGGGCACAGGCGGGAGCAGACCTCCGCCATAGGGCTGGTCTCGTGGAGCCTGCGGGTTGCTCCTTCGACGTCACCGTCCTCGAGCAGGGCGAGGTAGCCTGGGATGTCGTTGCCGAGAGGGCAGGCTTTGGTGCAGGGTGCAGCGGGGCAACGGATGCAGCGCATTGCCTCCCGGCGCGCCGTTTCGGCATCCCAGGGGATGTACGTTTCACGCCAGTCCTTCACGCGCACCCCGGCCGGCCGCTTTTCAACGGGCTGAGGCGGCAGCTTCAGGCGGGCCTTGCGGTCAAGCTGGCCCTTCTTCAGTTCCAACACGAGCGATTCCTTCTCGGCTCTATGAGATGCTCCTATTCTTAGCTTAACCGAGGCAAGTGAACGTAAGCAAGGTGAGAATTGCGCTAAACGAGCCGATGTCTGCCGCCTGAACAGACCGATTCGATGTCTCTTGTTCAGGTCATCATTCGTGTGAGCTTGACAAACGATCGGGAGTCCATTAGTTTGAAAGTGAGACAAGGTATCAAGATGGACACAACGAAGGCCAGCAGCATCACTTCTCTGCTCTCGGCGAAGGGGTATCGATTAACGCCGGGACGGCGCCGAGTTATCGAGACCATCCTTGGCGCCGACGGCCTTTTCAGTGTCGCCGATATCGTCAGCCTCGCTCCCGGCATCGGGAGAGCGACGGTCTTTCGCGCAGTGAAACTACTCGTCGAACTGCGCGTGGTATGCCGCGTCCGGCTTGAGGACGGCAACGTGCGCTATCGATTGAGTGTCCCGGACCACCACCATCACCTCGTCTGCACAGGTTGCGGCAGCGTCGAAGATTTCTCGGATTGCGACCTGGATGGGTTATCGGAGAGCGTCGCCGTGCGGACCAGGTACGAGATTCAGGGGCACCGGCTGGAGCTTTACGGCCTTTGTCCTGTCTGCCGCGTTTCAAGCGGTGCCAACTAGAGAGGTTGTGATGTTCTGTTCTGCGGTCCGGGCTCGATCTGCCGCTCTCGCTCTCGCTGCTTCAGCGCTCGTTACCTCGATGTTAGTCGGGTCGGTGGTGTCCTGTGGAGGAAGCAGTGGTGGAAACGGCTCGACGGGAAAGATCCAGGTCGTTACAAGCCTGAGCCTCTTCGCCGACCTCATTCAGAACGTGGGCGGCGATCGTGTTCAGGTCACGGCCCTCATTCCGGCGGATGCCGACCCGCATACCTATGAGCCAGTGCCTTCGCAGGTCGTGAAGGTTGCGAAGGCGAAGATCGTTTTCATCAACGGGCTTGGGCTGGAGCAGACGCTTCATGACCTTATCTACAACAATGTCGGCAACGGCGTCCCCATCATTCAAATGACGGATGGACTCCCAGCCCTCGCCGGCAATGCGGCGGAAGGCGAAGCAAACAATCCCCACATGTGGCTCAATGTCCAGAATGGGATGCACTATGTTGAGAGCATAAGAGACGGTCTCATTGCTGCGGACCCGGATGGCGCCGACGTGTACCAGGCGAACGCGGCCAACTATCTTGCGGAGCTAGATACGCTGGACAAGGACACCGCCGCAGCGATTCAGACAATACCGCCGGAGCGGCGCAAGCTCGTCACTTTTCACGATGCGTATCCTTATCTGGCGCAACGGTACGGACTCCAGATCGTCGGTTTCGTGCTGCAATCCGAGGGAAAGGAAGCGAGTGCCCAGGACCTGGCTAATCTCGCCGACGAGATTCGTGCTCAGAACGTTCCAACGATCTTTGCCGAACCCGAATTCAACCCTCAGCTTCTGGACACGGTCGCCAGTGAAGCGGGCGTCAAGGTGAGGCAACTGCTGAGCGACGCCTACGCCGGCAACGTTCATTCGTACGTTGAGCTGATCCAGTTCGACGCGCAGCAACTGGTAGCGGGGCTTGGCTCGCCATGACACTCCACCGCAATAAAATCGACGCGCAGGTCTCCGGTGATGGTGTTGCAGTAGTCGTCGAAGGCGTGTGGGCTGGCTACGGCAATCGAACCGCGCTGCAGGGCATCGACTTCGAGGTGCCGCGCGCTACGATCGTCGGCCTGGTGGGGCCGAACGGGTCCGGCAAGTCAACGCTCATCAAGGTGATCCTTGGGATGCACAAGGTCTGGCGTGGGCAGGTGCGTGTGTTTGGGCGGGAATCGCGCTATATGCGAAAGGCCGTAGGCTACACGCCGCAGATGGACCTCGTTGATTGGGAGTTCCCGGTGACGGTTCGAGAAGTGGTCACAATGGGACGGTTCGGCCGCCTGGGGCCCTTGCGCTGGCCGGCGTCGAGAGACCGAGAGATCGTCCAGAAGTGTCTGGAGCGCGTTCGTTTGGTGGACCTGGCAAACCGGCAGATCGGCGAACTTTCGGGAGGACAGCAGCGCCGCGCCCTCATCGCCCGGGCGCTGGCGCAGGAGCCGGACGTTCTCCTTCTCGACGAGCCGATGGCCGGCTTGGACGCGACGATCCAGCACGAATTGCTGGCTTTGTTCGAGGAGTTGCGCGACGACGGCAAGACTCTCATCGTCGCCACGCACGACCTTTCCTGTGTGAGCTGCTGTTTCGACCTGGCGTTGCTGATGAACCGTCGCAAAGTGGCGTATGGGGCACCGGATAAGGTGTTCACGAAGGAGTTGCTGGATCAGGCCTTTGAAAGCCATCTGATTTCACTCCCGCTTGAAGGGACGTTCTACCTGGACCATTATGGCCATGAATGAGATCTGGGCCTGGCTGTCCGATCCCTTTCAGTACGCCTTCATGCAGCGGGCGTTGCTTGCGGTCGCGATGGTTAGTGTCGTCAGCGCCGTGATCGGTTCCTTCGTCGTGTTGAAGGGGCTGGCGTTCATCGGCGACGCTCTGGCTCACGCGTCTTTCGCCGGAGTCGCGATCGCGTTCGTGCTGGCCGGAAGCGTCTATGTCGGTGCCATGATCGCTGCGATAGCTACGGCGATGGCCATCGGCTACGTGGGGCGGCGTGCGCGCATCAGCCTAGACACGGCCATCGGAATCCTGTTCGTAGGCGCCTTCGCATTGGGCATCGTCATTATCAGTCGTCAGACCAACTACACCGTCGATTTGTTCAGTTTCGTCTTCGGCAACGTGCTCGGCGTCGGCTGGCGCGACCTGCTGGTCATCGGTGTAATGGCGGGAGTGATAATCGCGGTTGTGGCAATCTTCTACAAGGAATTGCTGTTCTTCGCCTTCGACCCCGACATGGCGGCCGCATCCGGCATTCCAGTGGGACTGCTGCACTACGGCCTCCTGGCCCTGATCGCGGTGGCGGACGTGGTAGCGCTGAAGGCCGTCGGCATTGTTCTGGTAGTGGCGATGCTCGTAACGCCGGCTGCGACGGCTGCGCTGCTGGTCCGCCGGCTGCACCTGATCATGATCGTTGGGGCGTTGATCGGCTTGGCGTCTTCGGTGATCGGGCTCTATGTCTCGTATTACGCGTCGGTGGCATCGGGCGCGGCGATAGTGCTGGTGGCCACGCTCCTCTTCGTCGTGGCGCTTGTCTTCTCGCCTCGACGCGGGCTGCTGGCGGGTCTGCGGCGGCCAGCAGAACTCTTGGAGCTGGACCGGCAAGCAGCGACTTCAGCGACGGAAGATCCCGCCTGACAGTTCCCGCGATGGCGCGGCTACTGCAATCCGCGTTCACGATGATATACTGAAGGCCGTTCGCCGGCCCCGGCAAACCTCTGCCGGATAATCTTTCTTGGAGGGATACGCGTGGCATCGCGGAAGCGCCTATTCCTTGTTGCCGCCGTGACACTGGGGACCGCTTGGAGCTATTCCAAACGGGCTGTGCGGCGTTGGGAAGACACCGACTTAGCGGCCGCGGCGCCGGCCGGTCACAGCATCGATGTCGACGGCGTCCGGCTTCACTATGTCGAAGCAGGCAGCGGTCCACCGCTGCTGCTGCTGCACGGACTGAACGGCTCCACATTCGGTTTTCGGATGCTGACGCCGTATCTAACTTCGCACTTCCGTGTCATCGCGCTCGACCTGATGGGTTTTGGCTACTCTGAGAGGCCGCCTCACCGCGATTATTCTTTGAGCGCGCAAGCCCGTCTCGTGGCCGGCTTCCTGGATGCACTGGGGATAGAGAGGGCATCCGTGCTCGGCCACTCCCTAGGCGGCGCCGTGGCCATGCACCTGGCGCTCCAGTTCCCTGATCGAGTCGATCGTCTCATCCTCGTGTCGAGCGCCGCTGACACCGAAATGCGACGCGGGCTACGCAGCTCGCGATTGGTGCGCCCGTTGTTGCCGGTGGTTGCCGTGTTCACGGTGCAAAACAAGCGTTTTCGGCGCATGTCCCTTCGCAGCGCCTGCTACGACCCGTCCTTCGTCACTCCCGAGATCGTAGAGGGCTATCTGGCGCCGACGCGAGTACGAGGTCACCTGCGGGCACTGGGCGCAATGATGGTCGACCGGCACAAGGACCCGCCGCTCGACCTTGCGGCCATAACTCAGCCGACTCTGATCCTCTGGGGCGCCGCCGACCGCTGGCTGCCCATATCCCACGGCGGGCGCTTGATGGCGCTTATTCCCAATTCGCGAATGGAGGTCATCGAAGGAGCCGGCCATTTGGTACTGGAGGAGCAGCCCGAGGAATCGGCGCGCGTATTGACCGATTTCCTGTTGGCGAACATGCCTTCAGTCGGCGCGACTTAGACCGTTTGGCCTGCGACCGGCCAACCGCTTGATCGTGCGGTTCGCGGGCGGCACACTAGACGATAGGGAGATAACGAATGCCACCAAAAACGTCAAAGAAGAAGCGTGCCTCCGCTCGGCCCCCGCGCCCTTGGATACCAGTGGCCATCGTTGGGGGTATTGCTGTTCTTGCCGTCGCGCTCGTCATCGCTTTTGCCAATACCGGTGGTAACAACAACGGTTCCAGTTCCAATCTTGGCGCCGCCGCTACTCCGGGGCCGACGCATTCGGTGCCTCAAAACGGCGCGACCGTCGGCTCCGACAGCGCGCCGGTTACGATGATCGAATATTTCAAATTCGACTGCCCTCACTGCGCCGATTTCGCTTCCAAGGTGGCGCCCACGCTTGAGAAGGACTACGTCGACACCGGCAAGCTGCGTATCGAGTTCCGCCCGCTGGCGGTTCAAGGCGATCTGCTGAACGCATCGGAAGCGGCGATGGCTGCGGGAGAGCAGGGCCGTTTCTGGGAGTACTATGACTTGGTCTTCGCCAACCAGAGTCGCGGTTTCAGCACCTCAGATCTAAAGGCCTACGCGTCGGCATTGGGCCTCGACACCAAGGCGTTCAACAGCGTGTTGGATTCAGGGAAATACAAGGACCAGATCGTTAACGAGACGAACGATGCTCTGAACGCCGGCATTCAGTCGACCCCGACCTTCTTCTTTGTTAAGACCAGCGAGCTGCCGAATCTGCAGGTGCCGTACACTGGTCAGACGAAGGTGATGGGCGTGCAGCCCACCAACCCGGTCGCGCCCTTCAAGGCGGCAATCGATCCCATCCTTGCCGCCACCCAATGAGTGAGGCCCAGGTGGAGGCGGACGACGACGTCGCGGTCTACTCCGAAACTCCGGCGCGCGTTCTGGCCGCTCTCTTCGGCGCGCTGTCGTTGGCCGGGATAGGCGTCGCCGGCTATCTCACCTATGTCCACTGGTTCGACAAGCCGATAGTCTGCGCCGGCTTCAGCAGTTGCGCTCAAGTCGCCGACAGCAGCTACGCGTGGATTCATGGGATTCCCGTGGCCTTCTTCGGGCTCCTGGGGTACGTCGCGCTCACAGCCGCCTCCGTGTTCTGGCTGCGCTTCGGCAACCGCTTTGACGTCTGGCCGCTGCTGACGATCTGGGGAATGAGCCTCGCCGGATTCGGCTACTCGGTCTACCTGACGTACGTGGAACTCTTCGTTATCGACGCCGTGTGTGTGTGGTGCGCGACTTCCGCTGTCATCATGACGGTTATCTTCCTGGTGGCGACTGGTGGGTTATTGACGGTGGGACGAAAGTCGGAGCTTATCGGCGGCTAAGACGACGTTCCCCGGAGGCCCAACTCGTCGGCGATCCCTTTCAATGCCTCCGTCACCTCGGCGATGTGCTCGTTCAGGTCGACGCCCATAGCCTCCGCGCCCTTGACGATGTCCTCGCGGTTTACGGCGCGCGCGAACGCCTTGTCTTTCATCTTCTTCCGGACCGACGAGGGCTCGACGTCGAGGATGCTCTTGCTGGGCCGCACCAGCGCCACGGCGATGATGAAGCCCGAGAGCTCGTCGACTCCGAAGAGCGTCTTCTCCATCATTGATTCGCGCGCCAGGCCGGTATGCTCCGCGTGGCTAAGCGCTGCCCGAATGACATCCTCCGGCACGCCGCGCTCCCGCAGGATCTTCGCGCCCTCCTGGGGATGCTTGTCGAGCGTGGGATGGATCTCGTAGTCGAAATCGTGCAGGAGGCCGACGACCGCCCACTTCTCCTCGTCGTCGCCGAACTTGCGGGCGTAGTGGCGCATCGCGGCTTCGACGGCGAGGCCGTGCTTCCGCAGGCTATCGCTCTTGGTATATTCGCATAGCAGCCCCCATGCCTCTTCGCGCTTCATGGACGTCTCCTCGTTGGTGAATGGGATGTCCTACCCGTTATGCCGCGTTTCCGGCCCGTCGCGCAAGACGGGCCAGCCGGTCCGCGCCTTCGGCGGGCAGGTCTGATTGTTTGATTGACTTCAATCGTTTTTTTATTCGTTTTTTGTCCCCCGGTCTCTGGAGGGGGCGAGAAGGCTCCGCTTCCCGCGCGCCGCCCCGGAACGGTCGGGGGCACAGCCCCCCGAACCCCCAGTTAGAGGGGATTTCACCCCCCTCCTGAGGCGGGCAGGCCTCTAAGACTCCTCCGCAACGAGAACCCGCTATGAGGAGGTGACCGTTTGATGTAGGTGAGTGCGGCTGAAGCGGCCCGCCTGAGGCGGATCTTCGGTCTGAAGGACCTTCGACTTCGCGGGACGCGGCCCGTTGGGAGTCTGACACGTTGAGATGTTCAATCTTGCCCGGCTCCGTCGAGAAGGGATTCGGGGTTGAAAAGCTGATCGACGTGCTGCTGGATGTGCCGGACGAGGGCGGGAGTGATGCGATTGCGGTTGTTCAGGACGACTTTGGCGGTGGCGAAGACGAGGGCGTGGAAGAGGGTGTTCTCGCGCCGCCGCTTTTCGATGAGGGCAAGGAAGATAGGGCGGATGTCGTCGTGGGTCATGGCGATACGAAAGGCGGCCTCGAGCCGGGGCGAGTAGCGCCCGGTCTTGATGGCGTTAAGGTTGCCTTTGGGCGCACCGGCGCCGGGACGTCTCCCCCCTGCAGGCATAGCAGAGGGATTGTAGGCGATGGTCGGGCGTATCTCCTATGGGGATGTGACACTCGGGGAAGCGCTTGCGTGCTTCTTCGTGAGCAGCATGGTTAAACGCTGTGAGACGGACGCCAGCCTACCCAAAGTCGTCCTGCAAGGTAGCCCATATCCACTTGACCTGCTCGCTCCGTGTTTTCACAAGAAGTCGCAACGCTGCAGCCTTGGTTTCCGCGCTCGGTGCGTCTGCTAGAGCGGCGTACGCATGGATATAAGCCTGATAGTCGCTCCCGCGAGACGCCAAGCAGCACTTAAGGAGGACGTCTGCCACGCTTTCTTCTGCGACGTACGCTACTGCCATAGCAGTCTCGACCGCGTTTAGCCCGGCTTGTAAGGCGAAGTCAACGCCGGCGCTGTTCTCACCGGGTACGGCAATGTGCGGGGGGAGGCCAGCGGCTCGAACCGATTGCTCAGCAGTTTCCTTCGCGTGATGGTGCGCAATAACGCTAGCAAACGCTGTCTGAGCATCGTTAGTGGCGTTACCAATGTGGATCACGCAGATTTGAGCGATTGTTCCCAAGTACGTCCCCGCTTGCTCTTCGCCGATTGCGTAGGCCTCATTAAAGACAGGCAGAAGAACGTTGGCACACTCCCTCCCGTCGGCCCAGTTAACGTCCTCAACTGTCTTCGCGAGATCACCGAGTTGAGCCGTTCTCAAGAGTTCTGCAATGGGCTGCTCCCGCTGAATGAGTGTATAGAAGGCAAAGGACGGTCGCCTCTCCGGTAGCATGAGTTCGCACCCGATCCTCACGACGTCCAAAACGCGGCTCTGGTCGCAACTGAGCGCCTTGTCAAGGGTCATTTCGCAGCCGCGAGGATAGAGCCTTCCGAATTCCCTAATCTCATCCTGCGTGGTGCCCCTCGTCTCCAGCCACTTCGCGCTTGACCGCCATTCCATGCTGCGCCTCCCTCAGCTTTGCACCATTACGCGCCCAATTCAGGCGTACCCACCCACCTGAAATTCTTCCTCTTGATCAAGAGGTTACCGGTTCCGACGCTGGTAGGAGAATCGGTGATTTCCACTTCCGGCGCAATTCTATCGCCGTCCGAATCAAACTCCTTGATTCCGGTCACGCGGCCTCTGAGAGGAGTCTGCTTTTCGTAGCTCTCACTGATAGACTCCAAGCCCTGAATCACGCTCGCCCACTCTTCCGGTAGCCCCTGAGTAGCGTACGCTTCCTGCAATCCTGCTATCGCCATGCGGCGCGCTACTTCAATATCTTTACGGGCCTGCTCAATAAGCCCACCCGACCCGGAAAGTCGCTTCTCCCCATGAACGATCTTATTGCGCAGCGTCTTCAACCTAGGGAAGTCAGCAGCGGAATCGTTCCTCTTGAAAAGGGCCTCGACACCGAATAGCGGCGAGGCCGACGCCTGCATTGGCAGAGTCTTTCCACACTCTGGACACTTTTGGATGGCGAAGTGACATGCAGGACATTCGGGAGGAAGCGCCCGTCTCCCTTTCGGCAGCAGTTCATCAAGTGCCTCAAGTGCCGTCCAGAAGAAGAGGAAGCCGTCGATGACGCTGTTTTCGCCGAATCCTTTACGCATCCACATGCTCGCGCGGGCAAGAATCTCCGACACCCGCGCCTGCCTTTGCGGTGGCTCCTCTTCGGGCCTTGGTTTGCAATAGGCTTGAAAGATCTGATCCATTTGAACTGGTGGAATGACTCTCTCGACAACCCGATCGCTATACTTCATCGGAATGCGCAGAGCGAAATCACGCTCTGAAACCCCCGATGTGATGTCGTAGACAAAACCCCGTTTTGGAACGCCAACAAACGAGGCCGTTACGAGGGATATCCACGTGAAGATCATGTCGGCGTAATCGATGCCTTTTATCTCTGCCGACTCCACTCCCTCCGCATCGCATTCCACATCTGCGATTAACCCAAGATGATGTGGCAGATTGCGTTCGACTTCATACTCATCTCTCACGCTGACCCGGACTACCTCAGCTAGGTAGCGAAACTCATACTGCAACTGGTTCTTGGTATTGGCGTAGTCAGCAATGGGGAGGATGCAACTGGGCGTGTTGACCGAGCAGCGAACCAAATAACGTGACATTATGGACTCCTTCGGGGAATTCGATTTGGCAGCAAGGCGTCATTGCTTGAAACACCCTCCTACGGTGAGGCATCTTTGAAGAGGTCGTGTTCTATGCAATGAGCGACAACATTTCTGAGGTAAAAGATGATGCCCGTAGCATCGCCGAGGAAATCGAAGAATACGGAGTCAACAACGGCCCTAGTGAGGGGCAGCATTGTCTTTAGCTATTTGCGATATCTCTGGTCATTATGGAAGCACAGGCCATTGATCATTACCTTCGTCACGTGTTCCGGCGTCATGCGGACGTCGTCAACCGCGACCTCAATTCCAGCGCCCTTGATGCAAGCCTTCCAGTGCTCGCGCGCCTTGACCACCTCTCCCTTGAGATGATCATCTGTCATCCATTGCTGCAGAAGACTGAAAATCCGGCCCAAGAACACCGGGTCTCGATCCATGAAGAATTGACGAAACGTGAGGAGAAAAGCCTTAAGATCATCCTCATTGGGCTTCGTCGATTCGATTCTGAGCAGTTCGTCCTCGTGGTTCCATTTCATCGATAGGCTCATTCTCGGCCCGCCGGACTGGACGAGGCGGGTGTTTCTCAGTTCGCCCGCGCGCTCCACGAACAGTTTGAAGTGCTCGCTCGTGTCCATTTGGCTGACTCGCCGAACTCTCCGGCCGAATTATACACCTACGCACTAATCTGGGGCAGCGACAGTCTTTTGCCTAAGTACTCAAGACGCTTGGGAGAAGACAACGCGGGGTGGCATCCGAGCGAAGCGGGGAATCGCCGGATCGCGTTGCAGGGGAGTTTCAAAGGGGTTTAACCCCTTCTGACAGGGGTTTCAGGGGATGTGCCCCTGAGCGTCTTCGGGGCAGGAGGAGGCTGCGCGGTGGGGCGGAAGGGGTGGCGAACCCAGACGGGCAGACGGCGGCACGAGAAGCCGGAATTGCGGGAGGACTAAAGTCCTCCCCTACATTTGTTTTGGGCTTGCGTTGCCAGCGCTCTGGCCGTTCCCACACCCCGCCTTGACGAACGCCTGTTCTTACGATAGGATGGCGACGATGGAAGCGATCGACAAACTCCAGCTTCTGGGCGCCGGGCAGTTGGTCGCCGACCGCGATGCCTGTAGCGCCGGTTCGTGCGGCATTCCCCAGGTCCGTGCGCCCCGCGAGCGACCATTCCCGGGCATCTATCGCGCCGCCGTCCCCGGCAAGGGGCGCATCCCGCTGCTGCGCGTCCTCATGACGAACGTCTGCCAGTTCGACTGTCGCTACTGCGCCATCAACTGCCACCGAAACGTCCAGCGCAGCTCCTACACGCCCGAGGAGCTTGTTGCGACGTTCATGGAGCTGTACCGTCGCGGCACGGCGGACGGCCTCTTCCTCACTTCCGGCGTTGCCGGCGATGCGGGGAAGGTCGAGGAACGCATGCTCGACGCTGTCTCCATCCTGCGGCAGCGCGAGGGCTTCAAGGGCTACATCCACCTGAAGATGATGCCCGGCGTTCCTCCGCATCTCATCGAGGTCGCAGCCGGCCTCGTCGACAGGCTGTCGATAAACCTGGAGGCGCCGACGCCTGAGCACCTGGCCCGTATCGCTCCGAAGAAGTCGGTGGCGACGAATGCCGTCGCGGCGATGGAGGCGGTCCGGCTAATCGAGAACAAGCTGCCGCACCTGCTGAAGGCGGGACAGACGACTCAGCTTGTTGTCGGCGCGGCCGGTGAGTCGGACCGGGAGATACTTCAACGCTCTCGCTGGCTCTACGGCCACATGAAGATGCGACGCGTCTACTACAGCGCCTATCAGCCGGTCTGTGGCGAAGAACTGGCGCCGCCTGCTCCTCCGGCCCGCGAGCATCGCCTCTACCAGTCCGACTGGCTGCTTCGCGGCTACCCGGTTCCGCTCGACGAGCTGCTATTCGACGACTTCGGCAACCTCCCGCTCGCCGCCGACCCCAAGCTGGTGTGGGCGTTGCGGCATCCGGAGAATTTCCCGAAAGAGGTGAACAGGGCGGCCTATCAGGAGCTATTGCAGATTCCCGGTGTCGGCCCCCTGAGCGCTCGACGCATAGTCAGCTTGCGGCGCGGGCAGCGGTTGCGGGAGCTATCGGAGTTGCAGACGCTGGGAGTCGTGACGAAGCGGGCGCGGCACTTCCTGCTGCTCGACGGCCGCTATCACGGCGGGCGGGGCGTGATGGCGTCGCAGCTTCTCCACTTGCCGGACGAATCAGAGAACTACCAGATATCGCTCTGGGACCCCCGGCAGGAGCGCGAGGCGGTTCTCGCGTCAGTCTAGGTCGCTACCCTCGAAGGATCTGCGAAATGTCCATCAGGTGCTGCGCCTCGTGGTCGCCGCAGGAGCCGGCGATCATGTCGAGCGCGCAGCTCATTCCGCCCGCGAACGGGTTCGGCATCTGGAACGAGAGCACGTCGTCGGGCGTCGACGCGAGAGCTTCGACGCCTTTTTCGTGGCCCTGCCGGAACTCCGCCAACAGCTCGAAAATGGTCTTGTCTCGACGCGACTCGACCTGCTGATTGTTGAAGGCGTTTACGTCGAAGCCTGGCCCGGAGGCTCCGCCCCCGCCACTGCTGGACATGGCCCGCTGCGCCATGCCGATGAAGAACATCGGTGAGCCGCCCATCGACGCCAGGTGCGCGAAGACGTCTTTGACGGTCCAGTCGGGGCCGCTGTAGACGGGCTTCGCGAGGTCAGCCTCCGAGAGGTTGGCGGCCATCTTCTCGGCGCGCTGCACGTTCAGCATCAACGATTCAGATGCGTCTTGTTTGTTTGTCATGCCGGTCCCCCTTATCGGGATGAGTAGCTCCGTGTGCGAAGGCCGGTTGCCTGTCGCCATCAAAGGATAGCGAACGGCCGGAGGAGGCGCAAACAAGCGCGCTCCACACCAACGACTATCGTTGGATTGACGCTGCCAGGTCCGCAGCCACGTCAAAGCGGCCAAACGACGGCATCAGGCATACGCCCGCCACCTTGTCCCGCACCTGCTCCAGCAACTCACGCGCTATCGCCATGCCCTCCGCCAGGCCGTTCTCGCCCGCCAGGCGCATCCGCTCGCGCACGGCGTCGGGCAGCGCCACGCCCGCCAGCTCATGGTGAATGAACTCGGCGTGGCGGTGGCTGTACAGCGGCATGATTCCGAGGATGACCGGAATCTTGAGGCGTTTGACGGCTTCGAAGAAATCGGCCGCGGCTTCGACGTCGAAGACCGGCTGCGTGAGCAGGAAATCCGCGCCGGCCTCCAGCTTCCGTCGCGTCACCTTCATCTCCATGTCGACCGGCGCCATCGGGTTCGCGGCAGCGCCTACGAAGAACGAAGCCGGCTGACCGATGCTGTTTCCCGATGCGTCGACGCCTTCGTTCATCCCCTTGAGAACGCGGATAAGGCCGATAGAGCCGACGTCCCAAACGCCTATCGCCCGCTGGTAGCCGGGCCCCCGCGGCGGGTCGCCACGCAGGCAGAGGATGTTGCGCAGGCCGAGGACGTGCGCGCCCAGGAGGTCGCCTTCAAGCGCGATCAGATTGCGGTCGCGGGTGACGAAATGGACGATTGGCTCGGCACCGACCTGTTGACGCAGCATGACCGACATCGAGACCGCGCTCATGTGCGTCCGCGCCATGGGGCTGTCGCCGACGTTCAGGCAGTCGACGCCCGCGTCCTTCAACAGTTTTGCTCCTTCGAGGATGGGTTTGGCGTTTAGCCCACGCGGAGGATCAACTTCCACGGTGACGACGAAGCGGCCCGCGGCGAGCTTCTCCCGCAGCGTCGCCGGTTCCGGGCCGGCAGGCGCTCCGTGTTCAACGATAACAGGGCGTCGCCGCACCTTCGTGGATGTCGCAGTAGCGCCCTGGCCGGACAGTGCCTGGTTCATGGCCGCGGTGTGCTCCGGCGTCGTTCCGCAGCATCCGCCGACGATCGACGCTCCAGCCTCGACGAAGCGGAGTGCGTACTCGCCGAATGACTGCGGTGTTCCGGGGTAGACAATCGCCTGCTGACGCACCTGCGGCTGTCCGGCGTTCGGCTGGGCGGAAAGCTTCGCCGGTTTGGCGGCGGCAAGCTGCTTGACGATGTCAAGCGCGAACTGCGGGCCGGGAACGCAATTGACGCCGATAATGTTCGCGCCCAGGTCTCGCAGGGCGAGAGCCGCCTCGCCAGGGTCTTCGCCGGCCCACGTACGGCCGTCGCGTTGGAACGTGAGTTGGACCATCACCGGCAGATCGCCGCACTCGCGAACGGCGTGCAACGCCTCCTTCGCCTCCGCAAGTGTCGCGAAGGTCTCGATGGCTATCAGGTCTACGCCCGCCTCTATCAACGCCTCCGCCTGCTCGTGGAATACAAGGTGAGCCTTCTTCAGCGTCATGCCTTCGCCGCCGGGCAGTCCGACGTCAAGCGGTCCCATGGCGCCGGCGATGTAGACGGGACGGGTGGTCTGGGAAGTGGCGCGCTGGGCGATCTCGACGGCCAGACGGTTTATCTCCTGCAAGCGGTCAGCCAGCCCGAAATTGCCAAGCCTCACGCTATTGGCGCCGAACGTGTTTGTCTCTATGATGTCGGCGCCCGCTTCTATGTAGTCGCTGTGGACCTGAAGCAGTAGCGACGGCTCTTCCAGTGTCACTGCCTCCAGGCATGCATCGGCCGGCACGCCCCGCTCGTGCAGAAGCGTGCCCATAGCGCCGTCGCAGAGGAGCGGTCGCTCATCGAGTGTCGTTAGGAACGTGTTTCGCACCTTTCCTCCCGTTGAAGAAATACCGCAGCCGAGACCTTCCAGTCCCGGCTTTCATTAGCGGGTTAGCAGATGTGACCTAGAAAGGATAGCTAATCACGCGACGCTTTGCAATCAAGGACGCGGCTGCCGTCGGAGCAGCAGGACGAGGCCGATGAGAATCAGTATCAGCGGCCAGAATCGCGCCCAGTGCAGCCAGGCCAGCAGGTCCAGGTTTCCGAGCAGGAACAGCACGCCGATGATGACCAGGAGCAGGCCCGCAAGGACAGCGGGGTCGACCCGGCGGGCACCCTCGGCCGAGTTGCGCTGGAAGGTCGCCTGCACCTCGCCGCTTATGTTTCTCGCCGATTGTGCCATGTCGCCGACGTTCTCGCGCAGCGATTCCCGCACGCTCTTTCCGACCGACGCCTCGCTCGGCACGATCAGCCAGAGCACGATGTAGAGAGCGATCCCGAGGAGGAGGCCAGTCGCCACCGTCACCAGGATATAAACGATGCGTACGAGCGTCGGGTCAATTGTGAAGTACTCACCGAGCCCGCCGCATACCCCGCCCAACATCCGCTGCGTCGAGCTTCTGTACAGTCGGTCCATCAATGATTAGCCCCTGCACCTATTATAACAGTCGCCAATCTGGCCAATTCTGAAAGAGACTTGAGCCTTACCCGCAGTCGAGCCAAGGATTGAGATCAGGGAATGAGCTTTCCAGACGGCTTTCCCTGCAATCGCCTGATCCCTGAGCGCAGCGCCAGGTATCCGCGCACTATAGGGCCACTCGGGACCGGAGTTCCGGCTGTCGTCGCCCCGTCGATTAGGAACGCGTTGCCTGAGATGAACGACGCTTCGTCGCTTGCCAGGAATGCGACCGATGCCGCGACATCCATCGGGTTCGCCATGCGCCCGAGCGGAGACGCGTTTTGCAGACTCGTGCGGACCGGCCGGCCAAAGGCATCGTAAACGCTTTTCAGAAGCGGCGTATCTACCCAGCCGGGGCAGATAGCGACCGCGCGAATGCCGTAGCGTCCGTAGGCATAAGCGAGATGCTTGATCAGCATAATGACGCCGGTCTTCGCAACGTTGTACTCAATTCCTGTCGAACTCGGGGCCACCCCCGCCATGCTCGAAGTGGCAAGGATGACGCCCCTCTTCTGCTTTTGCATAACCGGCAGCGCGGCCTTCACGCAGAGGAAAACCCCCGTTAAGTTAACGTCCAGGACCCTTCGCCATGACTCCTCAGGGCAATCCCCAACCGGTACCAGGGACGGCATGATCCCGGCGTTGGCGAAAAGCACGTCGAGCCGCTTGTACTGCCGCAACGTTTCCTCGAAAACGGCATTGACCTGGTCTGATTGTGTTACGTCGGCAACCAGCGCGATCGCCTCGCCGCCGGCTTTCTTGACACCGTCCGCAACCTTTTCCGCAGCTGCGATATCGATATCGACGAGCGCGAGCTTCGCCCCCTCGGCGGCGAGCCGTTCAGCGGATGCAGCGCCTATCCCAGAACCGGCCCCGGTAATCAAAGCAGTCCTTCCCGAAAGCCTCTGTTCCATCGTTTTCTCCTTCTCGCGGCGGTATTCGTGCGTTGGTTCTGCTGCATTCTACTTCACTTGGGGCGAACGGATAACGATTCGCCGAAAAGGAAAGGGGCCGGCGTTTGCCGGCCCCTCAGAATCCCCTCGTTCGTCTTAGCCTAGCAGCAGCGTGACGAGGCGGTGCCGCCGGACCCAGGAAATGCGCTCGACATGGCGATCCAAACCCAGCATCCATCCCGCTCCCAGGGCGCCCAGCAGCCCAAACAAGAGGATATAAACCAGGTACTCGTCCATGAAAACTAGAGGGCCGGATGGCTTACTCCAAAGGCGCACCCGCCCGAAAGACAGGGCCAGGCTGCCACGGCGTGCCGAGGGCCGGCAGAAGCCAGCGGTCCACGCCGATCCAACCCGCTACCTTCCAGCCCAAGAGGATCAGCAGGGCGATCACAAACAGCACCGGGTTGGTGGCCGCCGAACCGGCGAGCAGGTAGTTGAAGTTCATAAAGGCGCCGACCAAGGCAGCAAGCCCCGCGAACGCGCCAATGATGAGCAGAACTCCGGCCGTGGTCTCACCGAGAGCGATGACCCACGAGAACCACCTGTACCACTCGTGGTTCAGCATGAAGGTCAGGAAATGGCGATACCAGTCATAGGATATGGCCGGTTTTCCCGTTTGAGGTATGGTGATGGCGTTCTGCCAGTACTTCTTGAGCGCCTGGTCCCCGCCACTCACAAAGATCCAGCGGTTCGCGCCCCATACCTTGTGAGAGCCGGCGATCAGCCACTGGTAGCCCAGGTACAGTCGCGCCGCCAGCCACAAGGGGGCCAGCCATGTGTTGCTGAAGATAGCCTGGATAAAGCCCGGGTCGCGCAAGTCGCGCTTCGCAAATGCTCGCTCTAGGAAGGCCATCACACCCCCCTCTCATGCCCCGGGAACACACGCTGGGTCACCAACTCCCCGATAAACCAGGCGGCCACTACCACCGCGAGGATCGGGAGGAACATGAGAACCTGATTCTTTCCGCCCATGTTGAACGCAACGAGGATCGCCGTCGCAGCCACGACGGCCCAGGCCACCACCCCCCCAACCAACACTAAGGCCTTTTTCATGCATCTCTCCTTTCTGCTCAGATGTAGTACGTGAGAGCGGCGGGTTCATCCTTCCCCTTTTGACGCTCGCAGAGATCCTCGAGGGTGACTGCCCTTAGGAACCCAGCTATTACCCCACTCAACTCCGCCCAGAGGTCGCGCGCGCCGCAGTTTCCGGAGCGAGGACATACCTCCGGACGATCGACACACTCGACAGGCGCCAGGGGCCCCTCCAGGGTATGCAGAATGTCGAGGACCGTGACCTCGGACGGTGGCCGTGCGAGGGCGACTCCGCCACCAACGCCACGAACCGTCCTTAGGAGACCATCCGCCTCGAGCCGAGCCACGAGCTGCTCGAGGTACTTCCTAGATACCTCCTGCCGTTCGGCGACGTCTTTCAAGTGGACGCGGCCCTCTTCCGAGTGCAAAGCGATATCCAGCATCGCCCTCGTGCCGTATCTACCCTTGGTGGATACTTTCAATTCGCTAGCCTTTGTGGAAGGCAGGAAGTCTATCGTCTTACTACCAATTCTAGCAGGTTTGCGCTGTTAGTCAACCCGATTGGAAGCGGGGAATCACAGGAAATAGGGTCGCCACCCGAGTGCCGGGATCGAACAGGAGGGCAACAAGTCTGAGATAGCCGAAGGGGCCTGCGTATTCACGGCTAGAGACTCTGGTTGTCATTTCGCACCTCGTGACTTAGGCTAAAGGGAGGTTGTGAAGCGAATGTGATTTGGGTCCATAGTGGCGTGAAAAGCAGATAAAGATTGGACGAACTGATGAGACTGCCAACGTTTGAATGGAATGGCGACCGGTGTCTTGGCCTGCTCGCCGGCGATTACGTCGTCGACCTGAAGGCAGCCCGACAAACCGGGCTGGTCGACTTCGGACTCAACCTGGACGTTGTCGATTTCCTCGGGCTGGGCCAACCGGCACTGGACGCTACCCGGCGCCTCCTGATGTCCATCGGCGACGACATCGCCAAGGGAAAGGTGGAGAACCTCATCGAACGCGGGCTGCTTCATCGCGTGGACGGTCTGAAGCTGTTGGCACCGGTGCCTAATCCGTCGAAAATCATCGCCATTGGCCTCAACTATCGCGACCATGCGCGCGAGCAAGGTTCGCCCATCCCAGAAAGCCCGATCATCTTCGCCAAGTTCCCGACCTCCGTTGTCGGCGCAGGCGACACGATCACCTGGGACCCGGAACTGACGCATCAGGTGGACTACGAGGTGGAGCTGGCCGTCGTTATCGGCAGGACGGCACGGAAAGTGAGCGAGGACGATGCCCTGTCCTTCGTGGCCGGCTACACCTGTGGCAACGACGTCAGCGCCCGCGACCTCCAGTTCGGCGATCACCAGTGGGTGCGCGGGAAGAGTCTCGATACTTTCTGTCCGCTGGGCCCCTGGCTCGTCACACCGGACGAGATTCCCGACCCGCAGGCGCTATCGATCCGGGCGTTGCTGAACGGTGAAGTGGTGCAGGACTCGCGGACGAGCGAGATGATATTCAGCGTCCGCTATCTGATCGCTTTCGCCAGCCGTGCCTTCACGCTGCTTCCCGGCGACGTGATCATGACAGGCACGCCGCACGGCGTCGGCGTCTTCCGCAAACCGCCCGTTTTCCTGAAGGATGGCGACCGCATCGCGGTCGAAATCGAGAGGATCGGCCGTCTGGAGAACGTGTGCCGGACGCAGTAGGCGTTTTTATCGAGGCCCACCGCCGATCAGACCGACTGGAGTTTGATGAGATGGAATACGAACAAATTCAGGTCCGGAAAGAGGGGAAGATCGCTGTCTGCACCATCTACAACCCGCCTCAGAACCTGATGAACGACCGCATGGTCCGCGAAATCGACGCCTTCGTTCAGGATATCGAAGGCGACGACTCGGTTCGGGTCATTGTCTTCACCGGCGGCGTCGAAGGCATCTTCATCACCTACTTCGACGTCTCGGCGTTGGCTTCGATGTCGAACAGCGAAACGCCGTCGGGGCCTCCGAAAGCATCGCACGTGCCGCTCCACCGCATGGAGCGACGCCTCCAGGACCTCCCTAAGCCCGTCATCGCGGCTATTAACGGTCAGTGCGGAGGCGGTGGTTGCGAATTCGCTCTCGCCTGCGACCTCCGCCTCATGGCGATCGGCGACTTCCGAATCGGACAACCTGAGGTGAACGTAGGGATTATCCCTGGAGGCGGCGGCACTCAGCGCCTGCCCCGGTTGATCGGCAAGGGGAGGGCGCTGGAGATGATGCTGCTGGGCAGAACCGTTCGTGCGGAGGAAGCGGAGCGCATCGGCCTCGTGCACAAGGCGGTCCCTTCGTCCGAGCTCATGCCCGCGGCCATGGCTCTTGCGGAAAGGCTGGCCCGCGGTGCAACTGCCGCCCAGGGCCTCATCAAGCGTTGCGTCTATCAGGGGCTCGACTTGCCGCTCGACGACGGGCTCCAGGTGGAATTCGAAGCGTTCATGCGCTCTCTTCGCACTGAGGACGCGCGATCGGCCATGAAGGCCTTCCTCAAGGGCCAGCAGTACGAGTTCCAGGGGCGCTGACTCGCACGCTGGTTACTTTAGCGGCGAGTAGGGCAGCGGGAAGACCGGTATCAGCCGTTCCCTGGGGGCATTCTGCCGGACAGCCCGCCAGAAGCGGTTCGCCCCCTCGTTCGATGGCTTGTAGCCGTCAAGGCGCATCGGCCCCTTCCAAACGTCCGTCACCTCGTTCTGCCTGCCGACGATCGTCTTCCATTGCGCCACCATGGGCATAGTGGCCGCACTGGCCGACATTGCTGCCTTAAGGCTCTCCATCTTGCCGGGAGCGATGTCCATAATCGCCAGCGTATAGGCCCCGACCGGCTTCTCCGCCGTCTCCTTCCAGGCGTCGTGCAGTCGCTCGGGCGTAATGGATCCAAGCGGCTCCATCAGCCGGCTCCGGCGGTTCGGCGCCAACTCCTCCAGCCGCGCCTGGTATTCCAGCCAGGGCTCCGCCTGCTCCGTTCGGGCGCGGAACCCCCCGAAGGCGGCCATGTTCTCGAACTCGAGCACTTGGATCACCGTGCAGAACGACTCGATGTCGTTGTACCAGGCGGCCGCCAGCCGGAAGCCCATGCGTTCCAGCGGCAGCAGCTTCTCTTGAGCCAGGGCGACGAAGGTGTCCAGTGTCTCTGGGCTCGCAGGCTCCAGCGTCAAAGTCTCTTCCAGATAGATCATCCTTATCCTCCTACTCGCCGATTATCTTCACGATCACGCGCTTCCGTCGCTGGCCATCGAACTCCGCGTAAAACACCTGCTCCCACGGCCCTAGGTCGAGCCGACCCGACGTTATCGGCAGCACGACCTGCTGTCCGACAAGCGTTCGCTTGAGGTGGGCATCGCCGTTGTCCTCGCCCGTCTGGTGATGCCGGTAGTCGGGCCTCTTCGGCGCCAGGCGCTCGACCCATTCCCAGAGGTCTTGCCAGAGCCCTGATTCGTTGTCGTTCACCCAGATGGCGGCCGTGATGTGCATGGCGCTGACGAGGCAGAGCCCCTCCTGAACGCCTGATTCCCTGACGGTCGCTTCGACGTCGTTCGTGATGTTGATGAGGTCGTGGCGCTGGCGGGTGTTGAACCAGAGGTAGTGCGTGAAGCTCTTCATGCGTCCTCCCTGACAGGCCTGCGCCATGGCATATCGGCCAGGCCAATTATCCGGGTACTTCCAGCGAATAGACAAGCGATTGACAGTTACCGGATGAACGTAGTCGGCAGAGGCTGTGCTTGGGGCGTCGCCGTGCCGTTAGAAGTCTCATCCGTGACACGAGGTCGCCTCCAAGTTCATCCGTCGGTCTAATGATAGTGGGCCGAGAAGTACTCCCAAATGAGCCGCGACACCGTCTGGCCGATGGGGATGTCGGCATATTCGGTCGGAATGTCCTCGATGTAGATGACAATTGCGTAGGCGTGCTCGCCGCTGCTCGTGTCAAAAGTGACGATGCCGATGTCGTTGTCGATCCAACCGCTTTGCACCCAACTGAAGCCGTTCTTGTGCGATACGGTGGCGTCGCCGACGCCGGCGGGTATCAGGTACTGGAGGCCGGGCTTCACGTTGACCATCTTCTCCATCAGGTAATCACGCCATCGCAGATTGACAACGCTGCCGTCATAGAACTGGGCCAAGGCCTGGATTGCATCGTTTGCGGTGATCAGATTCGCTGAGCCGCGCAGAGAGTACTCGAGGTAATCCCCCTCGTAGCCGGGCGGGTGATCGAAGATCGTGTTGTGCAAGCCCATTCTGGCTAGCAACTCGTTTACCTTGAAAACGCCGTTTTGAACACTGCCGCCACCTGTCTTCAGAAGCAATTCATGTGCGGTGAATGGATTGCTGCCCCAGATTGTGCGCGCAATCAGGTCGCCAACGTTGCTTTCCGGAAAGCTGCCGTTCTGGAGGTCAAGCACGTTCGATAGCAGTACGAACCAGTTTACGGTGCAGCCCGCTTGCCTGGGGTCGTCGCCCTTGACGGCCACGGACTCGCCGGTCTGGAGGTCGATCGCCGCGACCGCAACGTTGAAGCCGGAATCGGCAATAGCCTTCGACAGCCGATCACGCAGTTGAAGAAGGTCGGCGTTTGGCTGGACGCCGAACTGGCCGGTGGTGCCGCACGCGAGGGTGCCGAAGCTCCAGGTCGGACTGTCGTGCCAGCCGTCGTAGCCCTGGGTGTTCACGCGCCAGTAGTAGGTCGACGAGGGAATCAAAGCGTCCCACGTCACCGACGACTGGCTCGGCGGCAGCGGTCCCTTGCCGACGAAAGTGGCGTCGGCGAAACCGGTGTTGTACAGGCTGAGATCGAGGAACTGGGGGCCTCCGGGCAGCAAAGCTGGCGACCAGGAGAAGGTCACCGATACCATGCCGGGGAAGTCGCTGCTGCACTGTTGCGACATCAATTGCACGGCTTCGGCGGGCTGGCCGCATTGGCCGGACACGAAGCTTCCAACTTTGAGCGAATGCCAACCGCCGTCGTAGAGGGCGTTGACGCGATAGTAGTAGAGCGTGCTGGGCTGGAGGCCGCTCCAGGTGTAGGAAGTTGTCGTGGCGTCGAAGGGGCCAGCGTCGGCGAACGCGCCCGCATCGAAGCCGACGGAGTACAACGAGAGGTCGAGCCATACTTCGCGGGCGCCGGGAGCAGCCGGCCAGGTGAACGTGACGTCAGCGGCGCCGAGATTGGTGGCGCTGCACGTCTGTTCGACCGTGCTATGGCCGGCGTTCTCGCTGCCGGGAACGGATACGCTAACGGCCCACGTTAGCACGAGAAGACTATAGACTGCGTTTCGCACAGCGGTCCTTCGCTTTGCCACTGACGCCGCCCACCGGCGTCGTTGCCGCCATTCCCAAGAGCGGTTCGGTTACATCCTATCGCCGATCACCGGCCTCGAAGTCAGCCAGGCGCCGCCGGCGCGAGGCGACATCAGGACGTCGTCCAACAGCGACAGGAGGTCTTGCTTCTCTTCGGGGAGCTTGTAGCCTTCCCAATCCTGCCGGAAAAAGGGCCCGTTCAGGTAGTGGTCGAAACAGATGTTGCCCGTCATCTCCAGCCCGTCGACCAGGCGCCGTGCCTCCTCCAGCATCTCGTAGGTACCCATCGGCGCGAAGCCTCCCTGCCTGTATTGTTCGTAAAGGGGCGTGCCGGGCGTCAGCATGAGCGGCCGGACGCGCGTGAAGGTTGGATTGGTCGCATTGAGGACGGCCGCGGTGTTTGCTGCGTGCTGTTCGGTCAGGTCGCGACCGCCGAGGCCCGGCATGACGTACTCCGACAGCTCAAAGCCGCAATCCATCGCCTTCCTGCCCGCCTCGATCATCTCCCGTGAAGTCGCGCCCTTCCGGACGCGCGCCAGCACCTCGTCGTCGCCGCTCTCGAGTCCCATGTGAAGGCGGCTCAACCCGGCGTCACGGAGCTTCCGCAAGTCGGCGGCATCTTTCTTCAGTATGGTTTTCGCTCGCGCATAAGAGGTTACCCGCTCGACAGAGGGGAAGGCCTCAAGCAGGTAACCGATGATATCGACGAGGTCGTTTGTCTTGGTGATGACGGCGTTGGAGTCGGCGAGAAAGGCGGTCTGCGGCTCGACGACAGGACGCAGTTTACGCATCTCGTCCATGGCGGCGCGAAGGGCGTCGATATCGCCCTTGACCTCGTCGATGCTGCGGAGCATGCCCTTGCGCGGCAGGTCTTTGTAGACGCCGCAGAAGGTGCAGTAGTTCCAGGGGCAGCCTCGCATAACGCGGACGAGGAGGGAACGGGCCTCGCTGGGCGGCCGGATTGGCGGCAGTTCGTAGGTCAGTATGCGTTGGGAGGGTTCGTTCATGCTTCCCCAATTATTACTCTAACGAAGCTGATTCGCCAATAGTTCGCTCCGAGTTCTACACCCCCTCGTTCTGGCGCGATCGAGGGTGCATGACGTCCTCTTGCATCGTGACGGTTCTCGGGTGGGATGTGGGAAGAAATGCCTTCTCTCGCGGTTCCGGCAGGCGAGCCGGCGCGCCGTACCGGCCCTTCGCCCGTCTCTGGCGCTTCTTGACCACGCACAGGGGCAAGGACTATCTTGATGCCCATCGGAAGCGCACGGGGCGCCGGCTCCATCCGTCGCCGTTTCCGCGATTATCCACTGCAAAGGAGAGTACCGAGATGGCAATCCGAACTCCCGAAGAATACAAGCAGAGTCTGAAGGACGGCCGCAGCGTCTACATGTTCGGCGAGAAGGTCGAAGACGTGACGACCCACCCGATCCTCAAGATCGGTACCGAAACCGCCGCGGGCGACTTCGTCCTCACGGAGTCCAAAGACCCGGCCGTTCACGACCTCTTCGTCGCGGCTCACCCGGAGACCGGCGAGCCCATAAGCCGCTACTTCACCACACCCAAGACGCCTGACGACATTGACAAGCGCATGCAGATGATCCAGCAGTCAATCCGGCTCACCGGCGGCTTGCCATTTGGAAAGGATATCGGCACTGACTGCCTCAACGCCATCATGGCCACTGCCGACCAGATGGGCAAGCTCGAGTACAAGGAACGAGCCCGCGCCTACCTGGAGCATCTGCGTGCCAACGACCTCATGCTCTGCGGCGCCGTCACAGACGTGAAGGGCGACCGCAGCAAGGTGCCCGCGGCGCAAGCCCACCCTGACTACTACGTGCACGTCGTCGACCAGAATAAAGACGGCATCATCGTTAAGGGCGCCAAGATACACATAACCGGCGCGCCCGCCGCCAACGAATTGCTCGTCGTGCCGACCCGCCAGATGCGCGAGAACGAGGCCGACTACGCCGTCTCCTTCGCCATTCCCGTGGCGACGGAGGGCGTGCACCTCATCTGCCGGCCCGGCCACGGCGAACGCTCCCCGGCCGAATACCCATCCGAGCGCCCGACTCGCGGCCTGATCGAGGCGATGATCGTCTTCGACAACGTGCTGGTCCCCTGGGACCGTGTCTTCCTCTGCCGCGAGTGGCAGTACTCGATGCTCCTCTCCTACACCTTCGCCACCTATCACCGATTCACCGCGGTGTCTTACAAGATTCCGTCGGTGGAGATAATGGCCGGCATCGCCCTGGCCGTCGCCGAAGTGAATGGGTTGGAAAGGGTGCCGCACATCCGCGACAAGCTATCAGAGGTCATCGCCTACGTCGAGACGCTGAAGGCGCTGGGGACCGCTGCCATCAAGTCGCCGGTGTATTACGGTGAGATCTGCGTTCCCAACCCGCTCATCACGAACATGGCGAAGCTCCATTTCGCCAAGAACTACCACGAGATCATGAGGATAATCCAGGACATCGCCGGAGGCATTATCACCACGATGCCGACATATCTCGACTGGCAGAACCCGGACATTCACGACTACCTGGAGCACTACCTTGGAGCATCTGCCAAGTACACGACCGAGGAGCGCATGCGCGTGCTGCAGATGACGCACAACATGGTTGCCTCCGCTGATAGCGCCCACATGGAAGTGACGACTGTCCACGCTGAGGGGTCGATGGCGGCGCAGCGCATGATGATCCTGGCCGAGTCGCCCTTGAAGCAGTATCGCGATCTCGCGCTGAACTACGCTGGCATCCAGCCGAAGGACTGACCAGATCGGAAGAGCGGGGCCGCCTGCAAACCTCCTGATGGCGGGGCAGGCGGCCTCTGACGACATAAGAGGGAAGTTTACTTAACGAAAACGACGCTAGAGAAGGCCGCAGCCGGTGAGCCTTCCGTTGAGACGATGGCCGGACCGGTAGGCGGTGATCGTCTCAGCTTTACCCTCATGTACGAGGATATCAATCCCGCTTCGCTCGATCCCGGGGTAAGCCGGGCACAGGTCGATCTCTTGACGCACGAGAACCCGCGCCGTATCTTCGAGACCACTATCGCCTACTAGAACTCACTTCGCAGAGCATTGAGATTGGGGGGTTCCATGAAAGACGAGTCGGCCGTTTCCGTTCCCGGTTCCAAGAGCAGTGCAAAGGGCCATTTTGTCGAGACGATGGGTGGTCCAATTAGCACGGCCGACCTCGGCTTTACCCTAATGCACGAGCACATCTTCGTCGTGTCGGAGGGCCTCTCCCGAGTGTTCCCCAGCATACGGGATGAGCAGCCCTCGACGGACGAGGCGGTGAGCGTCCTTGCGGACGCTAAGGCAAAGGGCGTAGACACCATCGTTGACCTGACGGTGTACGGCACGGGTCGAGACATCCCGCCACTGCTGCCTATTGTCGAGAAGGCGGGGATCCAAGTGATCGTCGCCACCGGCCTCTACACCTTCGAGTCGCTGCCGACTTACTTCATGACCCGCAACCCGCAGGAAATAGCCGACCTCTTCGTCGCCGACATCACGGAGGGCATTCAAGGAACGGGCGTAAAGGCTGCCATCCTCAAGTGCGCCACCGACGCCCCAGGAGTCACTCCTGATGTCGACAAGGTGCTGCGCGCGGTTGCGCAGGCCCATTTGCGGACCGGTGTTCCAATATCGACTCACACCAACGTCGCCCACCAACGGGGCCTGGATCAGCAGCGCGTCTTTGCCGAAGAGGGTGTCGACCTGAAGCGCGTTATCATCGGCCACAGCGGCGACACGGACGACCTGGAGTATCTGACAAAGCTCCTTGACGCCGGCTCGTACATCGGCATGGACCGCTTCGGCCTCCAAGTCATTTTGCCCGATGAGAAGAGAACGGCTACGGTTGCGAAGCTGTGCCAGATGGGTTACGCCGAGCGAATGGTCCTCTCGCACGATACATCAGTGTACATGGACAACGTTAAGCCGGAGCTTATGAAGATCTACAGGGGGAACTGGGATTACCTCAACGTCGTAAACAATATCATCCCTGCCCTGCTTGCTGCCGGCGTCCCGCAGTCGCAGATCGATATGATGACCCGCGAGAACCCGCGGCGTATCTTCGAGAACGTCGGCACGTACTAATAGCCGCAGCGCTCAAACCGGCCGGCCGGCCTATTTGCTCTCAGCGAGCCCGCCGCGGCTGACTGTATCTGCCGCAATGCCTTATGATCAGTCCGAAGCCACTAGAATGCGAGTCTTTCCCGGCAACGTGAGTGACGTCATAGTCTTTGACCACGTCTTCAAGCGGATCGGCCAGCGCGAGATCCTTAGGGATATAAACCTCGTCGTCAACCAGGGAGACATCTTCGGTTTTCTTGGACCCAACGGCGCCGGCAAGACCACAACTATCAGGATTGCGCTTGGATTACTTCAGCCAACGTCCGGCGCCGTCGCCATCCTCGGTGGTAACCCTCGCGACGGAGAGACGCGCCGGAGAATAGGCTTCGTCCTGGAAGTCGACGGTCTCTACAACGACATGACCGCCTTCGACAACCTTGCTTACTACGCCAGGATCTACGGGTTATCTGATGCCCCACGGAAAATTGCTGAGAACCTGGAGCTGGCCGGTCTGTCCGGGCGAGCCGCAGACCAGGTGGGCACGTATTCCAAAGGGATGCGTCAGAGACTCGCTTTGGCTCGAACGTTGCTTCACGACCCCGAGTTGCTGGTCCTGGACGAGCCCACGGCCGGAGTTGACCCAACCGGTCAGATCGAGATCAGGCAAACTTTGCTGAACATGGCACTGGGCGCGGGCAAGACGATATTCCTCAGTTCCCATAACCTCGACGAAATTCAGCGCATCTGCACCCGGGTCGCTCTGATTCACAACGGGGAGATAAGGCTTTCGGGCGGGCTGGCCGAGATCGAGCGACAGATGGGCCACGGCGCAGTCACTATCGAGACGGACGGGCCCGTCCCCGAAGGCGCAATGGAAGAACTGAGGAAGTTGGCCGGCGTGATCGTTCAATCCCAGAATGGCAGCGTCCTGAATCTATCTCTGAACGAGACGATAGCCGTAGCGGACGTCGTTCACATGCTGGACTCGTGCGGAGCAAGGATAGAGCAGGTCAAGAGGCAGGAGGCCTCGCTGGAAGAAGTCTACACAGCGATTATGAAAGAAGCCGAGGGCGTGTAGGATGGACCGCATTTGGGTCGTCGCCCGAAATGACATGCGCAAAATAGTGCGCAGTCGCACCACGTACCTCTTTGCCCTGATAATGCTCGCGGCATCTTCCTCCTATTTCCTCGCCTACAGAAAGATTATCGACGGCCTCACCAATCAAGGCGCGACTTCGCAAGCCATCCATGATGCTACGCGAATCTATTTGAATACGACCCTCTACATCTGGCCGTTGCTCTACGGCCTGGTCAACAGCCTCCAGGTTGGCTCGGTCAATCTGACGTTGGAGAAGACCGGGCGGAACCTGGAGCCGCTGATGGTGACGCCTCTGAGTGTCCGACAAATCTGGATCGCCAAGTCACTGGCATTGAGCGTGGTCGGCATGGTAGTGGGGCTGACGGATGTCCTGATAGTACTTCTTGGAACCACCTTTATCCTGGTGATCCCTAAGGCGGGTGGGTTCGTCATGCCCGACGCTGCCGCGATAGCGACCGCTCTGATCGTTATCCCGGTGCTTGTCTTCATGGTCGTGCTGCTGACAACCTATCTGCAAATGATAATCACCAACCCTCGAGCCGGAAACGCGGCTTTCGGAGTCATACTGGTTGGGGCGTGGATCGGGATTACACTCATTACCTATTACGTGCAATCGACTGTTGACTACTACACGCCCATCTACCTTGCCCTGATAATCCTCATCGGGGTTGGATGTCGCCGCGCCTCGCGTTTTCTTACCCCTGAGAAGGTCGTGTTGTCCAGCAAAGGATAACGTCCGCCTGTCTCTTTTCCCAAAACCCGTGCTAGACTATCGGTATTCTGAAAGGCTGCGGGGACAACCGCTATGACAACATCCGACGCTTACGACGCCCTCGCCGGAAAGCTTGGCTTCCCGGGCTCCGTGCTCCTGCGCTCCATCCTTGAAGACCTGATGTCGCCTCACCAGGCCCGCCTCGTCGAAGCGCTTCCCGGTTCCGTGAGCGAGGTAGCACAGAAGGCCGAAGTGCCCGAAGCGGACGTCCGGAAGAACCTCGACGAGCTTTACTATAAGGGCGTTATTTACCCCAAGGGCGATTTTGACGACCGAGACTACTACCGCCTCGCACGCCATATCATGCAGCTTCATGACGCTACGCTTGGGAGCTCCGCCATTGACGTCGAACGTGACCGCGCCTTCTGCCAGAAATGGCACGACTTCTGTCGGGAGGAGATGTATCCGCGGCTCGGCGCCATGTTCAAGACCGTCTCGGTCCGCATCAGCCGTGTCGTGCCCGCCAGAAAGTCGCTTGAGGGGCTGACCGGTATCCTGCCCTGCGAAGACTTCCACGAGATGTTGCGCGCCCAGGAAGTCATCGCCGTCGTGCCTTGCTCCTGCCGCACCCGCACGACATCCGTCGGCGAGCAGTGCGCCCACACCAGCGAGGTGGAGACATGGCACTGCCTCCAGTTCGGACGCGGTGCCCGCTACGTCATAAGTCGCGGCTCCGGACGTCAGCTGACCCTCGAGCAGGCCATCTCCCTCTGTGACCAGATAGAAGAGGACGGCCTGATTCATCGCTGGGCGAACAACGCGACCATCACCGGCGTGAACACGAGCTGCAACTGCTGTCGCGACTGCTGCGAGGAGTATGTCTCGCTCGACGTCGCGGGAATGCCCGTGGCGGACTGGTGGGAGAAGAGCCGCTACCAGGTTTATGTCGACGACCTCGAATCGTGCAGCGGTTGCCAGGACTGCCTGGAGCGCTGCCCATTCGATGCGATCAGCATGTATCATGACGATTCCGGCGACCTCAAAGCAGCAATCGATGCTGAGAAGTGTTTCGGTTGCGGCGTTTGTGTTGTAGGCTGTCCCTACGGCTCTCTCAAGATGCGCGCCGTCCGAGCCCCGGAACACATACCCGGCGCGGTCGACTAAGGGTCCATTCCGACCATCCCTTCGGAACCAGGAGGCAACATGGCCCGTGTAAGCTATGCCACAACGTCACAAGCAATCGGGGATGCCCGCGAGGTGCTGGCGCATATGGATCAGCGCGGAAGGGAGACGCTGAACATTCACAGGGCTATAGCCCGTAGCCCGAATTCGCTGCGCAACTTCCTCCGTCTTGGCGATTCCCTGCTGGCGCATGGCCAGCTTCCGCCCCACCTGCGTGAGCTCGCCATCCTGCGTATCGCCCAACTCACCGGCACTGACTATGAGTGGGCGCATCACGTTCCGATTGCCAAGCGAGCGGGCGTGAAGGACGCACAGATAGCCGCCCTGCGCGATTGGCGGAATGCTCCGGAATTCAAGGACGCGGAGCGCGCTGTCCTCGACTACGCTGAAGCCTCAGTCAAGTGTGATGTCACGGACGCCGTCTTCGAGGCCGCGCGCAACCACCTCAGCGAGGGAGAGATCGTAGAGCTGAGCCTGGTTTGTGGCTACTGGGGCATGGTGGCCTGCGTTCTCCTTGCCCTGCGGATTGACGTGGAACAGTCTTCGCGGAAGTATCTGCCGATTCCATAGCCGGCTTCCGCGCCCGGATTCCCCTTACGCGTTCCCGAACCTTCATCATTCTTTCACATCCTGAACCGGCGTGATCACGCCTCTCGCACGAGGTTCCAGTATTACGGAGCTAAGGCTTTGTGGCAGTGGGTCCTAAGCCGTCCGCGCGACACAGAAAGGGAGAAGGGAATGCTCGAATATCAGCGAGATAAGAGGCGTCTTCACATGGTGGCGTGGGTGGGGGTCGGCGTGCTGTTGATGGGGGCGATGCTGGCTGCCTGTTCCTCAAGCTCGACCAAGAACCAATCGAGCGGGTCGGCCACGCCGGGCGCCACGACCCCTCCATCCTCAACGTCGTCGAACGGCAATGAGGGCTCGACGCCCGACGTGTACAACAAGGTGAGCCCCGCTGTGGTCCAGATAACCGGCATAACAACTGTTCAGGGCCAACAAGCGGAAGTGCTCGGCTCGGGTATCGTCATCGACTCCAACGGCGATATTCTGACGAACTATCACGTCATACAGGGAGCCAGTGATCTTACGGTGACGCTCTCCGACGAAGCCGCTGTCGGCGCCAATGTCGTTGGAACTGATCCTGCGGATGACCTGGCCGTTGTTAAGGGCGATTTCTCCGGCATCAGTTTAACCGTCGCAAATCTCGGCGACTCCAGCAAGGTTGGCATTGGACAATCGGTTATCGCCATCGGCAACCCGTTTGGCCTTCAGGAGACCGTCACGGAGGGCATAATCAGCGGCCGCGACCGCAGTCTTCCCACTCAGAACAGCAAACCCTTGGTGGAGCTGCTTCAGACGGATGCCGCGATCAACCCGGGTAACTCCGGCGGGCCATTGGTTGACCTCAGCGGCAACGTGATTGGAATCAACACCGCGCTGGAGAACCCCAGCGGGCAAGATGTCTTCGTCGGCATCGGCTACGTGATCCAGATCAACGACGCAAAAGACCACATCCCCGACATGCTCGCCGGAAAGACTATCATTCACCCGCGTCTTGGCGTCGGTACAATTACCGTCACGCAGGCTGTTGCCAAGACACTGGGGCTTTCTGTGACGGCGGGCGCCTACGTCGTTGCGGTGGACACTGGAGGGCCGGCTGACCAGGCAGGTCTGATTGCTGCCGGCACGGGCGCGAACCCGCTGCTGGTCCCGAAAGGCGGCGACGTGATAGTCGGAGCCGACAGCACGACGATCAACAGCTCCGACGACCTGATCAACTACATCGACCAAAACAAGGCGCCGGGTGACAACGTGACGCTCCACATCGTTCGCGGCAACAACAAGATGGACCTGACGGCGACGCTCGGGTCTTGGCCGAACCCATAGCGCCACCGCCGCCGAGAGGTGGGATGGTCTGACAGAGGAGGAGGAAGCGATGAATGAGGGCAAACGACGGGCACGTGGATACCTCGCGACAATTGCCATAGTCGCGACCGTTGGGGCAATGTTGGCGGCTGGATGTGGCGGCGGCAAGAGTAGCGCTGACAAGACGGCGACGGCTCAGGCCAAGCCCGCCGCAACGGCCACCAAGCCGCCCGCCACGCCGACAGCGGCGGTGAAGGCTACGGCAACCGCGGCGACAACGGGCACGCCCAGCGCGACGACGCCGACAGTGGAGATCGGGCAGGTAGCCTCAATCGGCAGTGTCCTGACGAACCCTGCCGGGTTCACGCTCTATACGTACAAAGACGACATTCCCAACAGCAACCAGAGCTCGGTGCCGGCAAACATCGCTCCGAACTGGCCACCGTTGACGGTCACGGGGTCTGTCGTCGCTCCGGCGGGACTGCCGGGCCAGTTGGGCACTTTCACGCTGCCGGACGGATCGATGCAGGTCACGTACAACGGGATGCCACTGTACACGTTTGTCAACGACACCCAGCCGGGGCAGGCGAACGGACAGGGGTTACTGAACCTCTGGTACGCTGCCACTCCCTAGGTCAAAGATTGCATGGCGGGGTGGCCGCTCTGTTGCCTCGAGCCTGCCCCGCCGTGCTCACCGGCTATCGCAGGGGAAGAGCCGGCCATGAAGAAGCTGATCAGAGCGCCCTTTCTGACCAACGCGCTCCTGTCCGTGATCGCCTGTGAGCTTCTCCTCCTCATCCGAAGGCAAAACGACTTCACCGTCACTGGGGGTGGCGACCAGCGTGAGGTGCGGCTGGCATGGTGCGCGCAGAGATAATAGCTGTTCTTTGCGAATGCTCTGGCCCCAGGTAGAAGGAGGCGTCCTCTTGGAGCAAGCAGGTGTGACAGGAAACCTGCTATAACTGCTGGCCGCAGGCGGTGCAGAATCGAAGGCTAGCAGCGACGGGGGCGCCGCACTGTGCGCAGAAGGCATTTCGCGGAGGTAGAGCTGAAGATGTCTGCTCTTCGGTTCCCAGCGAGGTGCCATGAGTCTCTTCAGTTGGAGCGGTGGCCAAGGAATGCCCGCAGGCCGTGCAAAAGCGAAGGCCGGGATCTGCACGTGTTCCGCACTGCGTGCAGAAGGCGTTCCACTGGGAGGCGGCCTGCGCCGCCGGCGTTGTCGCTGACTGCTGCTCGATCTTCCGTGCGTCCTCGTCGTCCTCTTCGCTTGATGCCTTACGGAACTCCCGGATGCTTTTTCCGAGGGCTCCGCCGACCTGCGGCAGCTTGCCGACGCCGAAGATCATGACGACCACAGCCAGGATTACGATGATCTCCAAAGGTCCAAGGTCCATTTCTGCCTCTCGATTCTTCGTCCGTAAGATAGCTTAGCATCCGTGAATTGGCAGAACAACAGCCCCTCACGCCGTTGTCGGCAATTCGCTACAATAGCCATAAACGTCACCGCTCGGCGGAGCCAAGGAGGGTTTCAATGGAAATGCGGCGCTTAGGAAAACAAGGTCTCGTTGTCTCGGCCATGGGACTGGGCTGCATGGGTATGTCCGAGTTCTATGGCCCGACGGACGACGAGGAATCGATGGCCACAATTCGCCGTGCCATCGAGATCGGCGTAACCTTCATCGACACCGCGGATATGTACGGCCCGTTCAAGAACGAGGAACTGGTCGGGCGCGCTATCGCCGGACACCGGCACGAGATCGTCCTCGCGACGAAATTTGGCATCGTGCGAACCGATGACCCCGCTTACCGGGGCCTCCGTGCCGACCCAGAGTACGTGCGGCAGTCCTGCGAAGGCTCCCTGCGACGCCTCGGCACCGACTACATCGACCTCTACTACCTCCATCGCGCCGACCCTCGGACGCCCATCGAAGACACGGTCGGAGCCATGGCGGATCTCGTCGCGGCGGGCAAAGTGCGACACATCGGCCTCTCGGAAACGGCGCCGGAAACGATACGTCGTGCCGCTGCTGTTGCTCCCGTCACCGCTATTCAGAACGAGTGGTCGCTGTGGAGCCGCGACCTGGAGGACGAGGTTGTGCCGACGGCGCGAGAGCTGCGGATAGGGATCGTCGCTTACAGTCCTTTGGGCCGGGGGTTTCTGACGGGGGAAGTGCGCAGCCCGGACGACTTCGCGCCCGACGACTTCCGGCGCAACTCGCCCCGTTTCCAAGGCGAGAACTTCCGGCGCAACTTCGAACTCGTTGACCGTGTGCGTGAGATCGCAACCGAGAAAGGCGTGACGCCGGCCCAACTGGCGCTGGCCTGGGTGCTTTCCCGCGGCGACGACGTGGTTCCGATCCCGGGGACGAAGCGGCGTCGCTACCTCGAAGAGAACGTTGCTGCTCTCGAAATCAGGCTGACCGCGGAGGACCTCCGCCGGATCGGGCAGGTAGCGCCGCGAGGAGCCTTCGCTGGGGAGCGCTACGCCGACATGACGTACGTTCGCGGGATCACCCCGCCCAAGAGGAACTAAGCCAAATCCGACGAAATGGCGGCGTCAGGAGGGGGCGTGAACCCCGTTGTCCGGTGGAGCTAAGGAGGGTTTCAATGGAATCACGTCGCTTAGGCAAACAGGGCTTGGTTGTCTCGGCGGTGGGACTGGGCTGCATGACCATGGCCAACACCTACGGGCCGGCCGATGAGCAGGAGTCGCTGGCGACCATCCGTCGCGCCATCGAACTCGGCGTCACCTTCTTCGATACCGCCGACATGTACGGTCGCCACGCCAACGAAATGCTGGTCGGGCGCGCTATCGCCGGCCACCGGCACGAAATCGTGCTGGCAACAAAATTCGGCATCGTCCGCACCGACGATCCCACCTATCGCGGCCTTCGCGCCGACCCGGAGTACGTCCGGGAGGCCTGCGAAGGCTCGCTACGCCGCCTTGGCACCGACTATATCGACCTCTACTACCTGCACCGCGCCGACCCTCGCACACCCATTGAAGACACGATCGGAGCGATGTCGGAACTGGTTGCGGCCGGCAAGGCGCGGTACATCGGCGTGTCCGAAGTGGCGCCGGAGACGATAAGGCGAGCGCATGCGACCGCCCCGCTCAGCGCTATCCAAAACGAGTGGTCCCTGTGGACACGCGACCTGGAGGATGAAGTGGTGCCGACAGTGCGCGAGCTAGGAATCGGCATTGTCCCCTTCAGTCCGCTTGGGCGCGGCTTCCTGACCGGCGAGGTTCGCAGCATGGATGACCTGGCGCCCAACGACTTCCGCCGTACGTTGCCTCGCTTTCAGGGTGAGAACTTCCAGCGCAATCTAGAGCTGGTGGACCGGGTGAGAGAGATCGCGACTGAGAAGGGAGTGACGCCCGCCCAGCTGGCGCTCGCCTGGGTGCTTTCACGCGGCGACGACGTGGTTCCGATCCCGGGGACCAAGCGGCGACGCTACCTGGAGGAGAACGTGGCGGCGGCCGATATAACCTTGACGCCGGAGGACCTTCGCCGCATCGAGGAGGTGGCGCCGAAGGATTCGTTCTACGGGGCGCGTTACGTGGACATGGCCCGCGTCGGGGGCATCACCCCGCCGAAGAGGGGATGAGCGCTTCTCCGCCGTCAGGCGCTACCTGTGGAATAGCAGGCTGACGATCTCGTTGCGCTTCGCCCGCAGCGAAATCCAGCCGCGCTCTACCGTCGCCTCCGACAGTGGTTCCTCGTTGAGGTTCACGAACTCCACGCGTCCGTGCGACTCGCCGAACCTCACGCGTCCCCTGACCGCTCTGTCGCCGATATTGTAGACTCGCACGACGACTCCCCGGCCGTCCTCTGCCATCTTCACTGCCGAGACGACGAGCCGCGGTGTTGAGGTCTCGACCAGGCTGGCGGTCACCGGAAGCGCGCGGGAGCCGGAAGCCGTCGCCGACCGCATTGGACGTGCGAAGCGATGCGCCTCCTCGAATGCATTCTCCCAGCCGCCCCCGTGCGGCACGATTGCGTATTCGAACACGTGGCGACCCGGGCACTGCGCTCCCGGTGTTTCGAGCGTCGGCCCGGCCGGGCCCCGGCGGTCCGGCAGGTCCGGCCGCGACAGCCAGCCGACGCAACGCAGCAACGTCAGCGCCAGCGTCACGCCTTCGGGACCGGGCAGTGCCTCGTACTCCGGGAGGCCGCGATTGGCCAGCAGCAACCCCTGCCGGCCGTCGTTCACGTCGACGAACGTCTTCTGCGGGTACGCCCCCACAGGCTGCTCCAGCCACGTTCCGTCCGCGGTGGGAATGGCGATCGGCCGCGTCACGACGCCGAAGTGCTGCTCTGCGTAGGTGATGCCGCTCTCGATGCCGGTCGGGAAGTGCGCCCGAAGGCGGTGATCGCGCGCCTTGTTGTCGAATTCCAGGCGGAAGTCGACGCGCGGGACGCCGGCGTACAGGGAGACCTGGCAGCGGGCCTCGCACCTTGCTACCCGCCGCGACCTCCCATGTCTGTCCCGGCTCAGCCCGGCCGGCAGGGCGTAGACGGAATCGATCTGGAGAGTCCATCGCGCGGGCGCGTTTTCAACGATGCTGACTTCAGGAGCACCGGACGGGCAATCGATGGCTCGGTCTAGCGCCGGGGTCGAGTGGTTGTATTCGTCGCCGCGCTCGCCGTCGTCGACCAGCCGGTTGAGCCCGCGAAGCACGCGCCCGTCGCGCTTGTCGAGGAGGGTGACGGTGCCGCCTTTCGCGTCGACGGAGACGACGAAGAACTCATTCTCGATCACGCCTTCGCTCGTCGGCGGATGAGACTCCGCCCCCCTGCCTTCGGCAACCAGATACGCCTTGTAGCCGTGGCCGGGAACGTCCGTCGCGAGGAAGCCTGCCCTCACGAACTGCGGCGGCGAGAACTCGGGCACGCTCGGCGGCGGCAGCGCGATTAGCTGGCAGGAATGCCGCCTTCCTTGCGGGTCGACCAATGCGAGCGGTACCTTCTCCTCGTGATTGGCGGGCCAGTCGAAGGTCACGAAATCGCTGCGAGGGCCGGCAAGCGGGTTGAAGACGACGACGCCTTTCTGTTCACCGGTGTCTGTCTGCGCGGCGATGTCGGTCAACAGCCTCTGTACCAGGTCGCCGGCTATCTGCTCACAGGAGTTGAAGCGTTCGGTGACGTCAACATAGACTTCGTCCACGCCGGAGCCGTAGATAGGGTCGTGCGACTGGTTGAGCAGCAACTGTCGCCATGCCTCTTTCACGAGTCCCGCTAGCGAAGCTTCTGCCGTCGGGTAGCCCGTGTAAGGCCCCCAGGGAAGCGGCGGTTCCTGCCAGTCGCTACCCAGGCGCACCCGCAGTAACTCGTGCCAGGCCGCAAGTGGCTCGAGCCAGCCGACGAGCAGGTCTTCGCAACGCTGATTGCGCTGCTTTACCCACATGCGTGCCGAGATAGAGCCCGGAAGCACGTGAGCGCGCCGGCTATTCCGCATCTCGCCGCGATACTTCTGTAGCCGGACCTGCCGCTCCTCGATCTCCGATTTTATCGACGCTATTAGCTGTGGCAGTGTCCCGTGGACGAATTCGCCGTCGGAAACCAGAGCGTTCGCCTGGTCTATCAAGGCCGCCAGGTCTGGCTGCGGCGGCGCATGGTCGGTCCCGTTCATGACGGCGATGTACCGGGTCGTCGCGCGCGCAACCACCTCGCGACGTAGCCGGGAGAGCAGTTCTTCCATTTCCTGCTGATTGCCCGCTAGGGGCCAGGCGGCGGCGTAGCCGAGCGGCATGTGAAGCGCAAGCACCTCGTTGCCGTCGGGCGACTGCCAGGTGAACTCCGATTTTCGAATGTCGTCCGGCAGGCCGCGCCATAGTACAGCCGAATCTATTCCCATGCCTCGCACTATGGCTGGAAGGTGAGCGATGTGGCCGAAAGCGTCCGGTGAGTAGCCAACGAGCATGGGCTCGCCGAACTGCCGCGCCAGCTGCATTCCCCGCTGCAAGTTGCGGATTAGCGCCTCGCCCCCGGGCAGAAACTCGTCGGGCGCAACGAACCACGGCCCGACAATCAGCCGCCCTTCCTGCACGAGGCGCTTGATAAGCTTTCGCCGGTCTGGGCGGACGTGCAGGTAGTCATCCAGGAGGACAGTCTGGCCGTCCGTCATGAAGTGCCGGTAGCCGGAATCCGCGGTCAGTAGCTCAAGGACACGGTCAATTAGTCGTACCAGGCGAATGCGGTAGGTCTGGAAGGGGACGTACCACTCCCGGTCCCAGTGACTATGGGAAATGACGACGAATTGCCAGTGTGCTTCTGGCGTCATATCGCTCTACGTCCATGATAGGCGAAATCGGCTCAGCGTAACGGGAGCAGGCCCGCGTCCAAGGATGAAAGTAGCCGGCAGCCCTGCCAAGCGACTGCCGGCTACGTGTCTATTCTATCAGGCTGGCCTAGAACGCCGAGTCGCCCCGGGCGATCTGGCGGAAGATGGTGCGGCGCTGGATCTCAGATGTTCCGTCTGGAATTCGAGCCGTGCGAGCGATGCGGAAGCCCTCCTCGAGCGGAAGCTCGCTGGAGAGGCCGATGCCGCCGTGAATCTGGATAGCATTATCGTAGGCCCGCTGGCACATCTCGATCGCGATTGCCTTGGAGATGCAGATCTCCTTCACCGGGATTTCGCCAGCGTCGAGCATTCGTGACGTCTGAACCAGAACGCACTTCGTCGCGAAAATCTCCATCGCCATGTCGGCCATCATGAACTGGAGCGCTTCGTGCTCCGCCAGCGGCACGCCGAAGGTCTTGCGGTCCTTCGCGTACTCCAGCGAGCGGTCGAGCGCCCATTCGCCGAGACCGAGGCAGGAGCCCGCCATGCCCATGCGTCCCTCGGAGATGCCGAACATGGCGATCTGGAAGGCGCCGCCGAGACTGCCGATCATCCAGTCATTGCGAGCGCGGACTTCGTCCATCGTGAAGCCGCCGCAGTCGCTGGAGAGATGGCCAATGATGCGCTCCGGCCGGTCCTTTGTGAAGCCGGGGCTGGTAGCGTCGAGCATGAAGCAGCTAAGGCCGCCCTTGTGCGCGTTGAATGCATCCTCGTCGGTGATTGCGAAGACGGCCGGGTAGTCGCAGTAAGGAGCGTTGGTAATCCACTGCTTGGAGCCGTTGATGATCCAGTCGTCGCCGTCGCGCTTCGCTTTGGTCTTCAGACCCCACAAGTCGGAGCCCGCGCCCGGCTCGGTGACGCCGAAGCAGACTGTCTTCTCGCCAGCGAGGACTTGCGGCAATACCTCGTCGCGTACGGCTTGCGGCGCCTGGATGAACAGGTGCGACGGGCCGTCGACGAAGCTGGCCATTAGGGGCGATGTCAGGAAACCGTTAGCCCAGCCAATCAGCACTCGTCCGGGGCCGTACTTTCGATAAAGCGCTTCCAGCAGGTAGGGCTGGGTAACCCAGGGCAGACCGCCGCCGCCAATGCTTTCCGGCGCGGTTGCAGCATAGAAGCCCGCCTGAGCCGATTTTCGCCGGATGTCGTCGCGCACCTTGCGGATTTCAGGAACGAGCAGGCCGTCTTCGCCGAAGAGCTTTCGCTCGTCATGGAGAATATCCTTGTACTGCTCCTCTGCCGGCACGACGTCACTGTCGACGAACCCGAGGACGCCGCTTATGAGACCCTTAATGACGTCTCGCCACTCCTCTGGCATTCCAACGTCTGACATCTTGCACAAGCTCCCCTCTATGTTTGATTGTGAACATCTTTACAACGGTCACCCTTGGTTATACCCGCTATCGCCCAGAGAAGCAATGGAGCAAGGCATGCGGCCTTTCCCACTTGACAACTCTACGCGCCGACGTAAAGATGGCGGGAAGAGGCTAGATTGGAGATGGCGATGAAGTGCCCAAACGATCAAGCGGAGCTAGAAGGCGTTGAGGTCGGAGGCGTTCGAATCGATCGCTGTCCCCGCTGCCAGGGCATGTGGTTCGACAGCAATGAGTTGCGAATCCTGCGGAAGCGAGAAGAGGGCGCGGACTATCGATGGCTAAACGTCGACCTGTGGCGGGACATCGGCAAGTTTCGGGCTCGACAGCAGCGGAATGGCGCCTGTCCCAAAGACGGCACGCCGATGACGACCGTGCGTTACGGCGATTCACAAATCTCAGTTGAGATCTGCTCCGAATGTCGCGGCATCTGGCTGGACAAGGGGGAATACGAACAGATCATCAGCTATCTAGAGGAAGAACTCGACACCAGTTCGTCGGCGGACTACCTCAAGGACCTGAGAGAGGAGTTCGTTCTGGCGCTCGAAGGGAAAGAGTCGCCGCTCGGGGCGTTGGAGGATGTGGGGAAGATCCTGTACCTGCTGGAACTGCGCTTCACGGTAGAACATCCAACTCTGGCGAGCCTGATGGTCGGTTTTCCGCGCTTCTGACCGCCCACGCCGAACTTGAAAGGCTTCCCGCCCCATGCTAACATCATCCTCGCGGAGGGATCGCATAGTGGTCTAGTGCGGCCGCCTGCTAAGCGGTTACCCTGGGAAACTGGGGTCATGGGTTCGAATCCCATTCCCTCCGCCAGCCAGCTTATCTGCCGTCGAATTCCGCCCCCGGCTCAAGTTCCCGCGAGAGCATCAGAAGGTAGACATGATTCAAGAACAGGAAGTTCGGTTCAGGTCAGGCAAGGTAGAACTTGCCGGTACCATCGCTTCGCCGGGCCCGGAAGGTCGATTCCCGGCCGTCTTGCTGATCGCCGGTTCCGGTCAGGTTGATCGGAACGAAAACCACAAGAGAATACGTCTAAATGCGCTGTACGACATTTCTCAGTACCTGGCGGAGAATGGCTTCGCGTCTCTCAGATACGACAAGAGAGGCGTTGGACAGAGCCAGGGCGATTACTGGACGACCGGCTTCTACGATCGCGTCGAAGACGCGGGAGCGGCCCTCGACTACCTCAGGCGGCGGGAGGACGTTCTCTCACAAGAGGTCTTCTTGCTCGGCCATAGCGAAGGTTCCCTTATTTCAGCCAGGCTGGCCGGTACTGGAACGCAGGTGGCGGGAATAGTCCTTTTGGCGGGTCCCGCTCAGTCGGGCGAAGCGGTGTTGAAGTGGCAGGCGGTACAGGTAGCCAAAGGAATCAAGGGCTTCAGTCGCTGGGTCATCAAACTATTGCGTATCGACGTCCTGAAGAGTCAGCAGAAGTACATCGAGAAGATCAAGCGGTCGAAGAAGGACTCGATCAGGATCCAGCTTGTGTCGAAGATACCGGCCAAATGGTTCCGCGAGTTCACGGCATATGACCCAACCGAGGATCTGTCACGAGTAGCGGTGCCGGTGCTGGCGATAACCGGTTCTAAGGACATCCAGGTCGATCCAGCCGACCTGCAGCGAATGGCGGAGTTCGTGAAAGCTCCCTTCGAGAGTCACGTCATTCAGGACATGACGCACATGCTGAGGGTCGAGACGGGTGAGGCCAGCATCTCCAACTACAAGGCGGAGATAAAGAGGCCAATCGAGCCGTCGCTCCTGGACACAATCCGGGACTGGCTCAACAGGCAGACCGGATCGAGAGAAGCCGGCGGTTCAGAGTAGCATGGCGACACATCGCTGACTCCGACGCACCGCTGCATCTGGCGCCGGCCCTTCGCTCCCTACAACGACCATCCTCTAACCGTTAAGATATAGACGTTCGCCATGCGCTACTACATCTGGACCTTCGGCTGCCAAATGAACAAGGCGGACTCCGCGAAGCTCGCCGCAGGACTCGACCGCCTCGGTCACGAGCCCGCCGACGCGCCGGAAGACGCCGACCTGCTGGTTGTCAACACCTGTGCGGTGCGTGAGCACGCCGAGCAACGGGCCGCGAGCAAGCTGGGCGACGCCAAGCGATTGAAAGCCCGGCGGCCAGACCTCAAGGTCGTCCTTACTGGTTGCATGGTCGGCCCGCGAGTTGAAAACCTGCGACAACGCTTCCCGTACGTCGACGCCTTCACCCCGCCACAAGCCTTCGCTGACATCGTCGCCGGAGCCGGTGCGGACAGCTGTGCGTCGGAAGGATTCTGGGAGGCCGTTTTCGCGGGCGTCGACGGTCCGACCGCCTTCGTCCCGGTTGTCTACGGCTGCAACAAGTTCTGCTCCTACTGCATCGTGCCGTACCGCCGCGGGCGGGAGCGCAGCCGTTCGCCTGCCGACGTTCGCGCTGAAGTCGAGCATCTGGTCGAGGGCGGCGTCCGCGAAGTGACGCTGCTTGGACAGTCGGTCGAGGCGTACGGGCGGGACCTGCCAGATGCGTCCGACCTTGCCGACCTCATGCGCGAGCTGCACTCCATCGACGGCCTCGAACGCATCCGCTTTCTCACTTCCTATCCGAGCGACGTCACGGAAAGCATCGTCGACGCCGTCGCAGCCCTGCCGAAGGTCTGCGAATGCCTAAGTCTGCCGCTACAGTCGGGCGATAACGAGGTGCTCGAGCGAATGCGTCGCGGCTACACGGCGGAGCAGTATATCGAGGTGGTCGAGGGCATTCGAAGGCGCGTCCCCGGCGTCGCCATTTCCACCGACGTCATCGTCGGCTTTTGCGGCGAGACCGACGCCCAGTTCCAGCGCACCCATGACCTCCTGGAGCGCCTGCGCTTCGACAAGGTCCACGTCGCCGCCTACTCGCCGCGGCCTGGAACAATCGCCGCCCGCCAGATGCCCGACGACGTTCCGAAAGAGGCGAAGCGCGCGCGCCTTCAGGTTGTCGAAACGCTTCAGAAGGGCATCGCCGGCGAGATCAATGCTGCGGTGGTCGGCAGCATTCAGGAGGTGCTCGTTGAGGAGGAGGTTAAGGGCAGGTGGATGGGACGGACGCGCGGCGACAAGCTCGTCCACTTCGGCGGCGACTGCCTTCCTGGTCATGTTGTCCGTGTCCAGATCGAACGCGCGGGCCCGTGGTCGCTCCAGGGGAGCGTTGCCGGTGACTGAGATAGATGACCGTCCGCCCATCGTTGCCGTCTTCGTCGTCATCTTCACCGTCGTCGACGACGCCCTCGAGGTGCTGCTGATCCGTCGCGGCGTCGAGCCCTACAAGGGCTGGTGGGCCATCCCCGGCGGCCGCCTGGGCCCCAACGAGACGCTGGACGACGCGGCGGCCCGCAAACTGGTCGAAGAGACGGGCGTCCGCGACGTCTATCTGGAGCAGCTCTATACCTTCGGCGAACTGGATGATTCTGCCGCCGGCGGCGCAGTCGCCATCGGCTACTTTGCCCTCGTCGACCACGACAGCGTCAACCTGCCGGAGCGCGAGGAGTGGCCGACCGCCTGGTTCGCCGTCAACGAACTGCCGCGCCTCGCCTTCAAGAACGACGCTGTCCTGGAGTACGCCCTTGGCCGCCTCCGTTCGAAGATGGAGTACACGAACGTCGCCTATAGCCTGTTGCCGCAGTACTTCACCCTCAGCCAGCTTCAACGAGTGTATGAATCGATATCGGGGAAAAGAGTCGACAAGCGGAACTTCCGGAAGAGGATGCTGGCCTTAGGCATCCTCAAGCCGACCGAGCGGACGATTGTGCTGGGGGCGCACCGTCCGGCCAAGCTCTACACGTTCTCCTCGCGCCGGCCGACGGTCATCTAGCCGGAACTCTCGACTAGATCAGGATATCCATCGCTTCGATGAGGTCACCTTCGCCGAAGCGCAGTGTGACCGTCACCTTCCGCGCCTTCCGCAGGATGAACGCAATCAGCCAAAGCGCTCCCCTTGGCGCCCGTCCCTGCATGCGGATGGAGCCATCGGCTTGCTCAACCGGCTTCTTGAATCCGACCCAGTTCAGGCCCTGGCCGCTGTCAGCCGCCATTTTCATCGCCATCATGATTGCGTCGCGGCCCTGGATGGGTGCCGGCACCTGCGGCACCTTCAGCGTCACGTTCCCGCTGAGCATCGGCTCCGCGTCGGCGAACTCCTTTCGCTGAAGATGACCGACGAATGCGGCTGCCATTTCTTCTCTCGGATTCACTTCAGATCCCTCCTCGTCGATTCTCTAGATCAGGCCGCGTTCACGCAGCACGCGTTGAGCCGTTGAGCCGATCTCGGCCGGGCTGTCGCAGATCGTGACGCCAGCGGCGGCAAGCGCTTCCTTTTTCGCCTGCGCCGTGCCCGTGTCGCCGGCGATTATCGCACCCGCGTGTCCCATGCGCCGGCCGGGGGGCGCCGTGCTGCCGGCGATGAAGGCGACGACCGGCTTCGTCATCTTCGTCTTGATAAACTCCGCTGCCTCCTGCTCGAAGCTGCCGCCGATCTCGCCGATCAGGACGACCGCTGAAGTCCCGTCGTCGGCCTGGAAGAGTGTCAGCACGTCCTTCAGGCTCATGCCCACGATGGGGTCGCCGCCGATGCCCACGCACGTCGACTGGCCGATGCCGACAGCGGTCAATTGGGCGACGGCCTCGTAGACAAGCGTGCCGCTGCGCGAGACGACGCCGACGTGGCCGGGCAGGAAGACATCGCCCGGCATGATGCCGACTTTGCACTGTCCGGGAGTGATGACGCCGGGGCAGTTCGGACCGATGAGACGGATTCCGCTGCCGCGAAGCTGGTCCTTCACCGTCACCATGTCGAGCGTCGGCACGCCCTCGGTGATGCAGACGATGACGGGAATGCCCGCGTCCTTCGCCTCGAGGATGGCGTCGGCAGCGCCGGGAGCGGGCACGAAGATGAGGCTGCAGTTCGCGCCGGTCGCGTCGACGGCCTCGCGCATAGTGTTGAAGACAGGCGCGCCTTCAGCCGTCTCGCCGCCGCGTCCGGGTGTGACGCCGGCAACCACCTTCGTCCCGTATTCAATGCAGCGACGTGTCTGGAAGCTGCCCTCGCGTCCGGTTATCCCCTGCACAACCACGCGTGTATTGGAATCGACGAGAATCGACATACCAGTTCCTTCTTCTATCTTCCGGCAGCCGCGACTGCCTTGGCAGCCGCTTCGCCCAGGTCCTTCGCGCGAATTAGTTCCGCCTCTCCGGCGTCGGAGAGGATACGCTCGCCGTCTTCGACGTTCGTTCCCGCCAGCCGCACGACAACCGGCACGTCGATCTTCATCTCCCGCCGCGCGTCGACCACTCCCTGCGCAATGACGTCAACCCGCGCCATGCCGCCGAAGATGTTTATCAGGATGGCCTTCACGTTCGGGTCAGCGGTCAGTATCTTGAAGGCGTTGACCACTCGCCCGACGTCATTGACAGTGCCGATGTCGAGGAAGTTCGCCGGGTCGCCGCCTGCCAGCTTGATGGCATCCATCGTCGACATCGCCAATCCGGCGCCGTTGACGACGCAACCGATGTTGCCGCTGAGCTTTACATAATTGTTGATGCCCAACTCCTGCGCCTGCACCTCTAGCGGGTCCTCCTCGCCTTTGTCGCGCAGGGCGGCGATGTCCGGATGGCGAAAGAGGGCGTTGTCATCGAAGTTGAGCTTAGCGTCGAGCGCCAGGACGCGACGGTCGGATGTAACGGCCAGCGGGTTAATCTCCGCTAGGGAGCAGTCGCAGGCGATGAACGCTTTGTAAAGACCCGACATGAGTTGGACGGTCGGTCGCAAGAGATCGCCGCCGAGGTCGAGGGCGAAAGCGAGCTGTCGCGCCTGAAACGCCTGAAGCCCGATGGCAGGGTTGACTAACACCCTCCGGATCGCTTCCGGCGACTTTGCGGCCACCTCCTCAATCTCCATCCCACCCGCGGCGGTCGCCATGACGACCGGGCAGCCCGCCGCGTTGTCGATGACGACGCTCAAGTACAGTTCGCGCTCCGGCTTGATCTGCTCCTCGACGAGAACGGTTCGCACCAGGCGCCCTTCCGCGCCCGTCTGCGGAGTTACCAGCCGCATGCCGATAATGCGCGATGCCGCCTCTTCCGCCTGCTGCGGCGTATCGGCCAACGCGATGCCGCCGCCCTTGCCGCGTCCGCCGGCGTGCACCTGCGCCTTGATGACCACCGGCACTCCCAGCTCTTCCGCAACCCGGCGCGCTTCCGCGGGCGAGGTGGCAACACTACCCTTCGGCACCGGGACGCCGTACTCGGCCAGAATGCGCTTTGCCTGGTATTCGTGGACCTTCATGGCCTCCTGCCTTTGCTACGCTTCAATCGGCGAGAGCATAATCGACGGCCGCTTCCGCGTGAATCCTCGTTGTCTCGAAGAGCGGGACGTCAACGTCAGCCTGCTTGATGAGCAGGGGGATCTCGGTACACCCAAGAATAACACCCTCGGCGCCGCGAGAGGATAGCCTGTCGATTATCTCCACGAATCTCTTCTTCGATTCCTGGCGGACGTCCTCCAGACACAGCTCCTCGTAGATTACGGCATGGACTAGACGACGTTCGTCTTCATCGGGGATCAAAACGTCGAGGCCATACTTCTCGGCCAGCCTGCCCCGGTAGAAGTCGTCCTCCATCGTGAAGCGGGTCCCCAGTAGCCCCACCCTCGTCATGCCGGCCGCCCTGATCCTCCCGCCCGTGGCGTCGACGATGTGAATCAAGGGTATGCCGACGGCCTTCTGCACATCGTCCGCGACCTTGTGCATCGTATTCGCGCAGATGACGATCAGGCCGGCTCGCGCCGTTTCCAGCCTCTGAGCGGCGTCGATCATCATGCGGGTCATTTCGCCCCAGTCCTCCGCGCGCTGCAACGCTTCCAGTTCGTCGAAGTCGACGGAGAGCATGACATTCTTCGCCGAGTGGAGGCCGCCCAACTTCTCTTTGACCCGCTCGTTTATAAGACGGTAGTACTCGGCCGAGGACACCCAGCTCATCCCACCGATGAGGCCAATTGTCTTCATGGCATCCTGTCTAGAAGGCGAAACGTAGTTCAATCTGCCGCGTCATGCTCAATAGGGAAGGCGACGATCGGCACGCCCACATCCGAATGTTCAGGACGGGCCGCCACCTCGGAGAATAGCAGACGAGGGATTCTTAGGGAATTAGAACACGGCCGGAGAATCCTCTGCCCTTCCCGTTGGCAGAGAAAGCGAGAACTGAAGCGGACGAAATTAGCCGCAAGCGAAGCGGTCGATCAACTTTGCGACACGCTTGACCACCAAGACCGCGTCCGGCATTCCGACCGTGCCTGAGCAGTCGACATCGGAGGTCACGAAATTGATGGCGTTGCAGCTTGTCAGGCCCGCTGCGCACCGCGCTATCAACATCGCGTCGGCCATGCTAACAATGCCGTCCCCGTTCGCATCGCCTGGCACGCCCGTAATAATCGATATGCTGCCGCCCACAGTGACGTTCGGTATGGCCCCACCTGACGAGTAGTTGAGCGTGCTGGTGCTAACGTACAGCGTCGCCGATGACCCGGCGGTACCGACCGCCTTGTAGGTGATATCGGCAAGCGGCACATTGCCAGTCGCGCCCGCCGAGTTGCGCGACCCGCTTACCGAGACCGTGTAGAACTTAACGTAGGTCCCCGCAAGGCTGATATTGCAGGTGCCGCTGCCCATTACGCCGCCGGGGTTGGCAACACAGCTTACAGGCTGCACTACCCCAACCCCAATGCTAGTGACAGTCACACTGTACTGGCCCAGGCCCGGCGAGCAAACGCCGTCCGCCTGCAAACGAAGCGTTATCTGACCGCCGGCAACGACGTTGCCCGACCCCATGATGACCGTTGCCGTGCCCGTACAGGAAGGCGTGACCGTAATCGTCGGGGTTGGGGTCGTGGTCGGACTTGGCCCCGGCGTATTGGTCGACGTTGGTGTCGCCGTCGGTGTTGCCGTCGGCACGGGCGTGGGCGTCCTCGTTGGTGTCGGCGAAGGAGTAACCGTAGGAGTTGGTGTAGGCCCGGAGGCTACGGTGATGCTGCCGTTCACATTGACGTACGGTATGGCCCCACCTGACGAGTAGTTGAGGGTGCTGGTGCTAACGTACAACGTCGCCGATGACCCGGCGGTACCGACCGCCTTGTAGGTGATATCGGCAAGCGGCACATTGCCAGTCGCGCCTGCCGAGCTCCGCGACCCGCTTACCGAGACCGTGTAGAACTTAACGTAGGTCCCCGCAAGGCTGATATTGCAGGTGCCGCTGTCCATTAGGCCGCCGGGGTTGGCTACACAGCTTACAGGCTGCACTACCCCAACCCCGATGCTATTGACAGTCACACTGTACTGGCCCAGGCCCGGCGAACAAACGCCATCTGCCTCCAGGCGGAGGGTTATCTGACCGTTGGGAGCGACGTTACCTGAGCCCACGATGACCGTCGCCGTGCCCGTACAGGAAGGCGTGACCGTGATCGTCGGGGTTAGGGTCGTGGTCGGCGTGGTGGTCGGCGTATTGGTTGACGTCGGCGTCGAAGTTGGCCCGGGCGTGTTGGTCGACGTTGGCGTTGCCGTGGGCGTGGCGGTCGGCGTTGCCGTCGGTACGGGGGTGCTCGTGGGCGTTGCTGTCGGCGTCGGCGTGTCCGTCGGCGTTGCCGTCGGTCCGGGCGTGTTAGTTGACGTCGGAGTCGCTGTGGGCGTGGCCGTCGCCAGGGGCGTGTATGTGGCAGTAGGGGTCCTCGTCGACGTTGCTGTTGCCGTGGGCGTGGCCGTCCTCGTCGGCGTGCTGGTAGCAGTGGGGGTCCTGGTCGCCGTTGGCGTGGCAGTTCTCGTCGGCGTGCGTGTAGCAGTAGGCGTAGCAGTCGATGTTGATGTGGGCGTTGCCGTGGGAGGCACGGCGACGCAACCCTCGGCGACCGCGGCGGCATAGGCATCGATGCGCCCCGCGCCGTACACGTTGTCCGCACCCGCGGCCCCGAGGTCGACGGCGTTGTTCAGGATGTAGTTTCGCAGCGCCGTCCTTTCGGTAGCCGGGTCCCCGCCGTTGCCGGCTAGCAAGTCCGGCCGGCACTGAAGGAGCAGCGCGGCTTCTCCCGCCACGTGCGGGCCCGTTGCCGACGTACCGTAGAACGGGCTGCCGAAGCCGCCGTCGCCGGTGACCGACACGCCGTCGATGCCGGTCACGTCGGGCTTTGTCCGGCCGTCATTCGTCGGGCCCTGGCTGCTGTAATACTCGATCGTGCTCGGATTCGAAGCGGGAACTGCGCCGGAGGAGATCACGCCGCCGCCCGCGTCCGACTGGTTGGGGACGCTGCTCCCCGCGGTGTTGAAGTTGAGGAAAGTGTTGTTCGGGAACAAGCCAGCATAGTTCACCAACGCGAACATGTCGAGCGTCCGCGCGCTGCCCGAGAACTTCTTTATCCCGATGTAGAAATAGCCCGCCGTGCTAGTCTGATACGCGAGTGATTCCACCGGGTACGGGTACTGCGCGCCCTGGCGACTGGTGCTGGACGCCACTTGCAGAAGGTTCCGGCCGCTCAGTCTATAGAGGTAGAGGTCGTAGTCGTTGGTTGACCCGCCCCAGGGATCGTCCCACTCGAGCGTCACCGTGACGGAGCCCCCGGCCCCGAGGTACAGGTAGTCTAGGGGGTAAGGCCCGATGTTCTGAGCATCGGTGGTATTGGCAGTCGCCTGGAACTTGTTGTAACCCGAGTATGATCCGCCGTAGTCCGAGAACAACTCCTGGTAGTGTGAGGAGGCCTCGTTTCCCACCGCCGTAGAGTACTCTCTGATCGGATTCGACGTGTTATTCAGCGCCGCGGAGGTGTTGGCGGATACGGGGCTCGTGCCATCGTAGGGGCCATCGTTGAACCAGCCGATGTCATCAACGACCACGTCTGTGTGGGCGGCGAGGCAGTTCACCGCGTTGTTGAACTGCACGTCCGTGCCCGACACACCACCGAAGTAGCCGAACCACAACTGAGCATCCGGCGCGATGTCGTGGACGATCTCCATCATCGCCGTGCCTTCGGCGCCGGCGGTGCTGGCGGCCGGGTTGCTGTTGCCGGGCAGTCCCTCATTGCACGTTGTGATATTGATGCTGGCAGGCAGGTCGCCGGTGGATTGAGAAGCCGTGTAGCCATAGACGCCGTCGGAGATGACGCCGACCCTCACGCCGGCGCCGGTGACGCCATAGGTCGAACGGACTAGGTTTGCCCTGATGATGGCATCGCCTTGCGTCGTTACGGAACCGGCCTGGAGGAATGGATAGTTCGGCAAACCAACCGACAAGACGCCATCAATTGCCGAAACGGCGTCGAGCGCCGTCGGCGGAACCCATCCCTGGGCTATCTTGCCATCGTCTGATTTGAGCTCGAAGACAAAGCCGTCTGCCTTCAGCGCATCGAGCAAGGACTTATCAACGCTGGAGGTGTGCACGTAGACCTGCACGTCGCCGTTGGCGTCCAGGCGCATCATTTTGGCGTTTACGAGCGCTTTCAAATCGTCGGGCAGGGAATTCGGCAGGTTGACGCCTTGCGGCAGTCCCCTCTGAGCCAGACCAAGAGCGACGCCCTTTAGCCTGCTCAATTGGTCGGCCAGCTTGGGGTTGGCGGGTCCCGGCGGCAGCGGCGGCGGCGGCGGCAGCGACTGAGGTCCGGCGAGGGGCGCGGCAAGCGGCGTTGCTGAAGGTGGCGCCGCCATGAAGGCCGCCTCGGGTGAGGGCGCCAATTCGGCGGCAGGACGTGAATCGGGAAGTATGGCAGCAGCGACGAGAAGGTTATGAAATACTGTGAATGCCGCTACGGTCGCAAGCAACGCGGCGAGGAAGCCAAGGGTTGCGAGCCGCTTGGTGCCTCGATCCACCGCTACCTCACTCCCCCGTTGCAGTACCGATCAGCGCAGGTTGGGTTTCCCTGGTGACGCCCATTCGGGCGTCCTATCTCAGACGATTCCTGCTCCACTCAAGCGGTAGGGCAGGAAAACAACGCAGTTGCCAGCCAAGAAGCTGCGGGCTTAAGCGCCGCCGCCTTGCTGTGATTGTGGCGGGCAAGGCGCTCTCTGTCAAGGCATGAACCATCGATATGATGCGTCAAGACCGCAATACTTACAGCGCGCCGGCTCCTGGCACGACCTCCGGGATGTGCTCCGGCGGGCGGACGGCTCGCATCCGTAGCGACTCGAAGGGGCAGCTCACCACGCAGGCGCCGCATCCGAAACATTGCTCGGCTTCAATTGCGGCCTTCGTGTCACCGGCCGCGTCCTGGTACAACGTCACGGCATCGAACTGGCAGCGGTCCACGCAGTCGCCGCAACCGTTGCAGGATTCAAGATCGGCGACGTAGGCGTCATACCGGCTCTTCTCCCAGCGGCTGCCCACTGCTATCCCGGCGAGTTCCTGCGATACCATTTCTTCACAGCAATCACGGCAACAGTTACAACTCGTATTGACGCCGGTCATGCCGGTCTTGTTCGCCCAACGATGAAGAAGGCCGTCATCTTCGATCTTGTCGCAGACGTCGATGGCCTCCTCGACCGTCAACTGATTCCCGCAGCCGCGGGCGATGACATATTCCGCCCCGCGTCCGAACTGGAGACAGTGCCAGGTCGCTGTTTCGTCGCTGTGAGCGCAGGGCTCGCCGGCTGCGGCTGAGCGAGTCCGGCAGGAGCAAGGCACGACCGCGATGACTTCCTGGGCGCGAAGCAGCTCATGGTAGTCCTCACAAGGCAAGACATCCGAGAGCCCCTCTAGCGACTTACGCGCGGGAACGATTCGGCTCCTCCGGGCGGTCGCGTCCTTAATCAACGCGCTCCAATACGGGTACATTTCCTGCTTGGAAAAATCATGCCACTTCTGACAGAAGTCGCGATCCCGATGGATATCGATCTTGGAACTCCCAAGAGTAGCGTCGTGCATTTGCATGATGCTGCGGGTGAAGCGGAAGTAGTCCCGGTTGTTGAAGTCACCCCTCGGGTAGATGACGCCTTTGAAGAAGAGGTTGTCCAGGCCCTTGCGGGCCTCCGCTTCTGAAACGCCGACCTTCTCGGCGATCTCGGCGACGGTGCCGGGAAGGGCCTCGGCCATAGCGGCCTCTTTCGGGGTCATCAGGTCCTCCAGGATAGAGTGGAGGAGCGCGGAGCCGGGGAAGCCGAGCTTCCCGGCGAGAGCTTCGTACGCATCAGATGTTGTCATTGTTCTGGCCCCCTTCGTTGCAAATGCCGTGGCGGCGACCGGCCCACTGAACTGGTCGGTGCTTTTAGCGTGGCTAGTCTAGCACGCGCACTTCGAAAGATACACTCGAAGCCCATCAACTTGGGCGTATTCACCGACGGGATCCAGTTTCGTGGCAGCAACCGGACCACAGCTCCGCTGTTCGCCGTGGTCAGTGGAGAAGCAACAGCCGCGATGGTGAACGCAGCGGCCCAGCGGACTTGAGAGATAGAGCTTGCCAAGATTACCTGGCGCTCGGTAGAATCCTGTAGTCAGTGTCACGGGCAAATTGCCGGAGGGTCTCCGGCGGAAGGTCTTTTACAGCCGTAGGTAGCCTCATGTAGTGTAGTGGCAAGATGCCCTTTCCTCTTGTCATAGCAATCTTCCTCGCGTCTGCCGGCGTCACGTGGTATGCCGGTATCGCCCTTGCGAAGACCACCGACACACTGGATACCCGCTTCGGAATTGGTGACGCACTTGGTGGCCTTATCCTCCTGGGAATTGCCGGCAGCCTTCCGGAACTCGCAATCTGTTTCAACCGCTGCAATCCAGGGGCATATTCCGATAATAATTGGCAATCTGATTGGCGGCATCTCGATTCAAACTCTGGTCATCGTCCTGTTTGATCTTGCCGTAGGAGACAAGAGGCCGCTGTCGTATCTGGCTGGTTCGGTTGTTCTGTACATCGAGACCGTTTTCGCCATTATCATTACTGCCCTCGCCTTGGTAGGAATCTTGCTCCCGGCGTCGTCTGAGACGATCTTCCATCTGAGCCCCGCCTCAATCCTGATAGTCATCGCTTGGCTTTTGGGCTTGTTTCTAATTGACAAGGCTAGAGAGCACCCACGCCTTTCGGCGGTTGCGGCAGACGCGTCTCCAGGCCGAAAACACAAGGAACGGCGGAAGGTTGAAAACCATCCTTTGTACGCCAACAGGCCCACGATTTACGTTGCCGCCGTCTTCCTCGTTGCCGCTGCCGCCACTCTTGCCGCTGGCATCCTGCTGGAGGAAACGGGTAGCGATGCTGCTGGAAGGCTTGGAATCAACAGCGGCATCTTTGCTGCGACGGTGCTTGCCTTTGTGACTTCGCTTCCAGAGATCAGCACCGGTCTTGAGTCGATATTCATCGGTGATAATCAGCTCGCAATCAGCGATATTCTCGGCGGCAACGCCTTCATGATAGTGATATTTTTCGTGGCTGATTTGATTGCTAGAAAGCCGGTTCTCGCGTTTGCGGGCAACCAGGACATTCTGTTTGTCCTGTTGGCCATAGCTATGATGGCTGTCTACGGCATCGCTTTTCTTGCAAGACCAAAACGGTGCTATTTCAGGCTCGGCATCGACTCAATACTCGCGATTCTTCTCTATGTGGCCGGGGTCGTTGCCCTGCTCTACGTGAAATAGTGTTTCAGTTGAATCCACGCCTGGCACGCTCGTAGGCGCCAACTGCCCTAGGCGCCGCTGCTTTGCCTCTCCAACGCCGGCAACCGTCCCGATTAGACCGGCACAGCAATGTGTGAAACTGTCCGTGTGAGAATATTGTTGCAGAATGGTTGCACTAGCCACTCCATACGAACAGGAACGGTCGGGTACTGAGAACTTCAACTGTCGTCGTAGGCGACACGTTGAATCGCTGGCCAGCTGCGGCTACGAATCCAGTTCCTGCCAGGGCACGTTCAATACGGCTTCGAGCAGGGTCTCCCCAGTGGTGCCGCTGGCCTCCTTCCCTTCGACAAAAGCGCTAGCGTGATACCGGAGCCCGGGATCGACGTCGGGGCCAGCGTCCAAAATCTCGACATTGACTTTCTGTTCGACACCCTGCTGCGTCTTGCGAAGGCCGAGGAAGCGCGTAACCTCGTAGACCTCCGAGAGCCCGACCTTATCCTTGAGGAACGCTAACGTCCCGTAAAGGTCTCCTGATTCCATGGGACTGTCTCCTTTCAACTCGGCAGCTTTGCCATGTTTGGGAAGAAGTATACTCTCGGCTCGACCAGCAGTCATGGGAGCGAAGGAGAAACGCTCCCTTCACGTTGGCCAGTATCGGCCCGACTTAGATTCAAGAGTGGCGGAGGGGGAGGGATTCGAACCCCCGTCGGGACAAGCCCGAAGCGGTTTTCAAGACCGCCGCCTTAAACCACTCGGCCACCCCTCCGGGCAGGAGTATAGGCGAGCGAATTCTGCGCGGTCAAACGAACAGCAAAATGCCCTCGTGTCTCGACGAGGGCATTCAGCGCGTACTTGGGTAGCCAGGGCTAACTAGCGACTGGGTTGTGATGGGGAACGGCGCGCGACTCGGCGGGCCCGTTCATGTCTTCGACGCTCCTTCGCGTAAGCTCATCCCGCAGGATGACCAGCGACTCCGGCGCCTCGATCATGAACTTTATGTGCCTGCCTTCCTTAGTAACGTCAACCGTTAACTCCTCACCGATCCTGAACCTGACAGTGCACGCCTCGCGCCCGCTTCCGTGCGCTGAGACGACCTGGACGTTAATATCATCGCCTATCGTCAGGCTCTCGCCGGTTCTCCTTCTGAGAATCAGCCTACCCACAACAACACCTCTTCCTCCGGCTGCACCTGTGGAAACGGCCCGGCTCGCCGGTTCCTTTGACCATCTATATTGTACTCCACAGGCCACTTATAGTATAAATGCCAGAAAATACTGTAGCAATAGGACATAAAGAATAGGGGCTCTACTGAAAAGAGATCAGGGTAATCCCCTACTCCCAACGGCAGATGCCGAAGCTATCATTGTCTTCGTCGAAGGATTTCGACAAGAGAGCAGGGAATCCTCCTGAGGGGCAGTTGGGGAAGCTGCCCCTCTCCGTTTGTCCGCCGCCCATCGTCACGCCCGTGAAGAGGATTTTCGAACGCTGCTCCGTGGCCTTTGCGATGGCGTTGGCGACGCGAAGGGTTGGGCTGGGCACCACCATCTTGACGCTGTTCTCGAGGCGGTCCGACGTATCGAGCAGCAGTATGTCGTGAGTGCCGCTGCCAGTGTCGACGGCGAGGATGCGCATGTAAGCCCCGTTCCCCGCTAACATTTTAACATTCAATGGGGTTGTCGCCGAAAGACAGACTTGTAGGGGCTTCTGTGCCTCGCTATGATGAGAAAGCACGCCACGAACGGCCCCGCCCGACGGCGGAGAGGATCGGTGGGCGCTCTACCCTATCCTCAGCAAATCTCACCGGAGGAGGCCGCAAGAGGATCAACTCCCGCCTTGGGCACAGCAGGGAAGGCCAATATCCGCATCCACTCAAGAAGAAAGGGGGATACCATGCCACGAGACTTAACGGTGTCGACTGGCGCCGACCTGGCCAAGCCGGCGCCGAAGCCGAAGGATGGCACCAAGTGGGGCAAGTGGGTTTATCACGCCCACAACCTGACACTGGAGTATCAGGGAAAAAACGGCCGCTGGTATGAGGTCGATCTTGAGAGATGCAACGACTCGGCCCAAATCCTGGATTGGCTAGTTCAGGTTTTGGACAAGGGCTGGTCGACGCGGGCCGACATTGGTGACCTGCTTCGCGCCCTGGATGACCTGGCCGGCCAGCTACAGAGCAAGGTCTGCGGCTTCGGCAAGAACCATCGTTTCAGCTACGCTCGCCACCTTGAGGGAAAGGGCGAGGAGAAATAAGCTCAATTCCCCCCATGTACGGCCTCAGCGCCTCCGGGTCACGACAACTGAGCCGTCCCTCTGCTGGTAGTTCTCCAGCACCGCGATGAGCGTGCGCGGCAGCGCCAGGCCGGAGCCGTTGAGCGTGTGCACGAACTCCGCCTTCGCTCCCCGTCGCGGGCGGAAGCGGATGTTCGCGCGGCGCGCCTGGAAGTCGCCGCAGTTGCTGCAGGAGCTGACCTCCAGCCATTCGCTGCAGCCGGCCGCCCACACCTCGATGTCGTACTTCTTGGCGGCCACGAAGCCGAGGTCGCCGGTGCAGAGCTGCACGACGCGGTAGCGGAAGGCCCAGCCCGCGAGCACACCGCCTCGGCGTCGGCCGGCAGGCTGCTCCAGCTCCTCGTCCGACGATCTCCGGCGTGCACGAACTTGTACATCTCGACCTTGTCGAACTGGTGGCCGCGCTTGATGCCGCGCACGTCGCGGCCCGCGCACATCTTCTCGCGGCGGAAGCAGGGCGTGTAGGCGACGTAGTTGAGCGGCAGGACGCCCGGCTCGAGGATCTCGTCGCGATGCAGGTTGGTGAGCGGCACCTCGGCGGTCGGCACGAGCCACAGGTCGTCCTCGACGTCGTGGTAGAGGTTGTCGCGCGAACTTCGGCAGTTGCCCGGCGCCCCAGCAGACACTCCTCTTTGACCATGAAGGGCGGGTAGACCTCCGTGTAGCCGTGCTCGCGGGTGTGCAGGTCGAGCATCCAGGCGATGAGCGCGCGCTGCAGGCGCGCGCCGGCGCCCCTCAGAACGTAGAAGCGCGAGCCGGACATCTTCACGCCGCGCTCGAAGTCGATGATGCCGAGCGTTCGCCGATGTCCCAGTGCGGCCGCGGCTCGAAGTCGAATGTCGGCGGCTTGCCCTCTTCGCGGACGATGACGTTCTGCTCTTCGTCCTCGCCGACCGGCGCGTCGGGATGCGGGATGTTCGGCAGGTCCAGCAGCAGGCCGCGCACCTGGTCGTCGATCGCCTTGATGCGGGGATCAGACTCACCGATTAGCGCCGAAAGGATTCTACCTTGCTCTATCAGTTGCGGTCTTTCTTCTACAGGGGCTGATCCAGTGGACCTACCAATGACATTTCGTTCAGCCTTCAGAGTCTCGACTCTCGAGAGCAGCCTACGACGCTCCTCGTCGAGGCTTAGAAGTTCATCGAGGCCGCGCTCGTCGAGCGAACGGTCTCGCAGCGCCTTGCGGACGGCTTCCGGGTGCTCGCGGACGAACTGGAGGTTTAGCATTGTCTACCCGAGTTCCTTCACTGCTTGGCCAACGGCATGAATCAAGTCATCGAGATCTTTCACGATGCATCTTACGGACTTCGCAATCATCACATTTACGGGTTGTCCTACATCGTTTCTCTGCCTCAGGTCGCTTAGGAAGCCAATTATCCAACGGGGGCCCTTAAGTTCGAAAAAGCGGCCCATTTCCCAAGCCGTCCCATCGTCTACCTGAGCGCCATCGAGAACAGCCACCAAGATATCGGCGTTCTCGAGACCCGTCGAGTTCACATTGAATATCTCCCCTGCGTCTTCGATGCCTGTACATTTCTCCCAAGGTGAGAAGATTTCGACGCCCACCGCTCGTTCCAATGTGTCCTTAATATGTTGATTCCACCTTCGTTCACCTTCAGTGAAGAGGGGAGCCGCTAGATACACAGTGAATCTGCTCTGTCCTCCTGGTGCACTCATATCTCCTCTTTGGTCATGAAACGGGCTCGCAGCGGTTTGAGGGTAATGCCTCCAATACACAGGGCTATCACCGCCCAGAGAAGATTGCCGAAGGAAAGGAAAGTCGAGCCAAGCCGCTGTTCGACCCAAACCACTAGACCTGGGCGGGCGACTCCCGGGAAATAGTAGCTCCAATTGCCGGGAGAAACATAATCCAGAATATGGTGAATTGCCGTGGCCCCAAGGAGATCAGGAAGCAGCACCTTGTCAAGACTTCCTCTGCATACGAAGAATGGGACGGTGACAGCGAAAAGGAAAGTGTTCGCCACGAGCCAGTTTCGGTAGGGCGGTCCGTTTTCACGGGAAGAAGGCAGAGCCATAGGGTGTCAAATGCGAGCAGCCAAAAGTAGAAGACAGTGAACTGCTGATGATTGCGGAGCGAGAAGGCCATGAGCAGAAAAAGGCAAGCTTCTGCGAAAAGGCCGAAGAAGTCCACAAGCGGCTCGTGCCAAAGCCAGGTCTCACCCTCATTTCTCTCCTCATACGAGCTGTAGAAATGCCTAATTGCCCCGTGACTGAAACGAATTAGCACGCTCATGAAGACAACGAACACGAGCAAGTTGCCGTTCCACGGAATATCCACCTCGCCGTTGGCATTCACCGCCAGTGTCTGCACGCCCCTGATTACGGCGAAGCCCGCCGCGACTGTGTACAACCAGCGAAGCGCGGACATCGAGTTCCCGAGGGGGTTTGTCACTGCTTCTCCTCGCGACTCTTCGCTATCGCCGCCAGCCCCAGCAGGCGCACATCCTCCGGCACTTTGGCGCTGCGCCCATCGCCAACCGGTAAAGCCTCGTTCCGCTGAAGTTGCCCCTCGCTGACCCACCTTAGACGGCGTTCGTCGTCCGGCAGCGACGGCGGCTCACCGAGCAGCGCGCAGAAATATATGAGATCGATGTGCTGGTGCTTACTGCTCGGCTCGAAGCTGTCTTCGACCTGGATCGTTACCGGCGGCGACAGCTCGCGCGGGTATTCAAGGTCGAGCGTCTGTTCGGCCGGAAAAGGGCACACCTCCAGGCCGGTCTCCTCGTGGATCTCGCGCAGGACGGCCTCCTGCGGGTCTTCGTTCGCCTCGATATGACCGCCGGGAGGCGCCCAGCCCTGCATGTGCTGGTGCCAGAGGAGGAGCGTCTTGTCGCCGTGGACGATGAAGCCGGTCACGGTGAAGTGTTTCTCCATCAACAGGCGATTCTAGCAGTCGCGCGACGGCGCGTCGAGCTTCCCGCGCGGGTCGAGCATCTTGCCTGGATGAACTACGAATCAAGCAGCGAGAACGGGAAGTCCGACAAGCTGTTGAGGACGAGGTCGGCTTCCGGCAACGGCGGCAACGCAGTTGAGGCCGCACGGACCTGGATCGTGTACATCCCGGCGGCCTTCGCTGCCAGCACGCCTGCGCGACTGTCCTCTAGGACGATGCACTGAGAGGGCTCGACGCCGAGTAGCTTCGCGGTGTGCAGGAAGATATCAGGCGCGGGCTTGCCGTTTTCAACTGCCGTGCTCGAGACCATGATGTCAAAGCAGTCGGTCAGCCCCGTCGATTCCAGCAGCGCCTTCACCCAGTTCGGCCACGACGAGGACGCCAGCGCGCACGGTATTCCTCGACGTTTCAACTCGGCAAGCAACTCCGGTACGCCAGGAAGCGATGACCTCGGGTTGCTGAGCAGCCGTTCCATCGTTTTGTCGTAGCGGTCGACACACTCGTCGAAGCTGGCCGGTGGCGAGTATTTCTCGAAGACGAAGTCCCAGGTCGGCTTCACTGCGGCGCCCAGGAGTTCGTTGTGGTCCTCTTCCGTTATCGCCAGGCCATATTCGCTGAGGACTTCGTTGATGCCCTGGAGGTAGAGCGGCTCGCTGTCCGCCAGCACGCCGTCCATGTCGAAGATGACCGCGCGAAAGCCGGCCACGCTACTTGCTCCGCAGCTGCGGGAAGAGGATGACTTCGCGGATGGAACGGCGCCCGCTTATAAGCATGACCAGCCTGTCGATTCCGATGCCCAGGCCGCCGCAGGGAGGCATGCCGTGCTCGAGGGCGAGCAGGAAGTCTTCGTCTAGCATCTCTACTTCGGCCTCGCCCGCCCGCTTCCGGCGCGCCTGCTCCTCGAAGCGCTGTCGCTGGTCGAGGGGGTCGTTCAGCTCCGTATAGGCGTTCCCCAGTTCCAGCCCGGCAGCGAACGGCTCGAACCGCTCGACGATGTCCGGGTTATCCGGCTTCCGCTTCGCCAGCGGCGAAAGCGGCGCTGGATAGTCCATGAGGAAAGTCGGCTGGATGAGCTTTGGCTCGACGGCACTGGACAGGAGTTCGTCGACGAGCTTCGCCCAGCTTGCATCAGGCGCGACCTCGATGTTCATCTGGCGAATTAGCGCCCTCAAGCCCGGCTCGTCGCGACGGTAGTGCTCGAGGTCGACGCCGGCGTATTCCTTGAGGGCGTCGTAGACGGTGAGCCGTCGCCAGGGCGGCGCCAGTTCGATGGTCCCGTCCTCAAAGGGGACAAGGGTTGTACCCAGCGTCTCCTGGGCGACTGAGGAGACGAGCTGTTCGACCATCGACGCTACGTCGTTGTAGTCGGCGTACGCCTCATACGACTCCATCATGGTGAACTCTGGGTTGTGCTTCGTCGAAATCCCCTCGTTGCGGAAGACGCGTCCGATCTCGAAGACCCTGTCGTAGCCGCCAACGATGAGCCGCTTCAGGTGCAGCTCCATGGCGATGCGCAGGTAGAGGTCGCGGTCGAGCGCGTCATGGTGAGTGACGAAGGGGTTGGCCGCGGCGCCGCCCGCCTCGGGCATGAGGATCGGCGTCTCGACCTCCATGAATCCGCGTCCGACCATGAAGCGACGCATGGCGTCGATGATGCGCGCTGCGCAGGGCGAAGAGCTGGCGCACGTCCTCGTTGGCGATGAGGTCGAGGTAGCGCTGGCGGTAGCGGGTCTCGGTGTCGACGAGGCCGTGGAACTTCTCGGGCAGCGGCTGAAGCGACTTCGCCAAAACCGTATATTCGGCGGCCTGAACGGTCACCTCGCCGGCTCGGGTGCGAAAGAGGCTGCCCGTAACGCCGAGGAAGTCGCCGAGATCGAGGTCGTTCAGGGTTGCGTAGGCCTTTTCGCCGATGACGTTGCTCTTGAGGTAAACCTGGATCTTGCCGTCGCCGTCGTGCAAATCAATGAAGGTCGCTTTCCCCATGTTGCGCAGGGCGGTCATGCGGCCCGCGACGGTCACTGAGGGCGAATCGCCTTCGGCGCCGCTCTTTTCCCGTTCGGCATACGCTTGGAGCGCCTCAGCGGATGTGTGCGTTCGACGGAAACGCGGCGGATACGGGTCGACACCGCTGGCGCGCAGCCGGCCCAACTTCTGCTTTCGAAGCTCGAAGCTCTCTTCGTCACGAAGGGTCATCGATGACTCCGAAGTCTACATACAAGAGGCGGGCGGCCCATAACTCCGCCCGCCAGACCGTTATCTCGACGAATTGGTCAGGATATGCCGGTGACGGTGAGCCTGATTGGGCCGGCCGGGGCCTCTACGTGGACGGCATCGCCGACGCCCTTGCCGATGAGCGCGCGTCCGACGGGCGACTCGTTGCTGATGCGACCTTCCTTGGGCTCCGCCTCGGCGCTGCCGACAATTGTGTACGTCTCTTTGGTGCCCTTGGCTGTGAGCACGGTGACGTTAGAGCCGAGCTGGACCTTCTTGGAGCGGTGGGCTTCCTCTTCGTCGATTATCTCGGCGTTCTGGATGATCTTCTCGAGCGTAAGGATGCGTCCCTCTACGAAGGCCTGCTCGTTCTTGGCATCTTCGTATTCGGCGTTGTTCTGGGTGCTGGCAAGCTCTTTGGCTGCGTGGATGCGTTCGGCGACCTCTTGGCGACGCACCGTTCGCAGGCGTTCGAGTTCCTTCTCCAGCTTCGCCAGACCCTCTCTCGTCAAAGGCACTGGCTTGTCGGGCATCTTTCGCTCCTGGACGGGATTTGAAAAAAGAGACTGAGAGTGGTGCCCTCAGTCAATATCAGTTCCGATGTCGGATGCAATTATAGGAGAAGGCGAAACCTTTGTAAAGCTTTCCTCGTGAAGACTCAAGGCCGGGATTCACGCAATTCCAACGGCATTCGCGACGATAGGCCTCTCCGTCTGTGATCGTTTGTGACGGGTGCTTGGGCCGCTGAGTAGTCAGCTTTGCTAGTATCCTCGTGTTCCCCGGCCGCTGTTCGAAGCCGAAGTCTCTCATCCCACTTCCCGCCCTAGCTGCGTCCCGGTCGAAGATAGCGTGGCGCTGCCCGGCCGCGGTTGAGACCCCCAAGATGCCCGTGCTAGAATATCTCGTCAACCCCTAAGCGTCAGAACTGGCGCCCGAGAAGCGACTGCATGGAGCGCGAACGTCCTCCCCGGCTGCTTGTTTGGATCGTCGCCATCGGACTGCTCTGCGGAGTAGCCGGCGGTCTGGCTGGCGCGCTCGTCGCCCATTTCCTCAGCGATGAAGGCACTTCTTCTTCCCAGGCCGCGACGATAGTCGAACAAGACGTAACACTCGAAGAAGACTCTGCCGTAACTGACGCGGTGCAAAAGGCGGTGCCTTGCGTCGTGACGATCCTCAACAAGCTGGACAGCGCCGGCATGACGGCTCCGGGAACAGAGGCAACTGCTGCCGGCTCCGGCGTTATCATCGATAGCCGTGGTTTCATCGTAACGAACGACCACGTAGTCCGTGACGCCGCGGAGATTACCGTCGTTCTCCATGACGGGCGCCAGTTTCCGGCCACCCTCGTAAGCTCCGACGATCCCTTCACCGACCTGGCGGTTGTCAAAATCGATCCAGGGATCGAAGCGCTTCCCGCCCTTGCCTGGGGAGACTCGGACGCTCTTAAGCTTGGGCAGAGGGTAGTCGCCATCGGCAGCGCTCTTAACGAATTCCGTGACTCTGTCACGGTCGGCGTAGTGAGCGGCTCGCACCGGACCTGGAGCGGCGAGGGTGTTGTGATGGAAGACCTGATTCAGACGGATGCCGCCGTGAATCATGGGAACAGCGGCGGCGCTCTCATCAATGCCGAAGGGGAACTCGTTGGATTGAACACAAGCGTGATCCGCAGCACAGAGTCGGGCGAAGTTGTCGAAGGTATTGCGTTCGCCATCTCGAGCAAAATAGCACAGCCGATTGCTCAAGCCATCGTCGACAAGGGAAGCTATCCGCGCGCCTATTTGGGCATTGCCCATCAAGACATTGGTCCCGACGTGGCGACGCTCGGGCAGTTGCCGGTTGACCATGGCGCCCTTGTCGTGCGAGTCTCAACGGGTACGCCTGCCGGCGATGCTGGCATCAGGGAGGGTGACATAATACTGAAAATAGGCGATATTGAGTTGAGTCAAGAGATGCCGTTCTTGAACGCCCTTGGCCGCCTTCAGCCCGGACAGCCGGTCGCGCTGTTGGTTCAAAGAGGAGACAATCAGATGACGGTGCTGGTGACGCCAACGGCTCGAGAGGGAACAGAAGGATGAGACAGCCGACGCCTCGGGGAGGCCATTCGCCTGGACAGCGTGGCCCCTTCGATGACTTGCTGCGCCCCCAATCCACGCGGCAACCGGTCGAGGTCGGCAGGGGCGGCTTGGTCGCGCTTGGCATCGTGGCCCTGGGCATCCTCATCCTGGTGCTCCTGCTCCCGCCCATTTCGCTGCTCGGCCGCGGCGGAGGTGGCGGTAGCGGAGGTGGTGGCGGGGTAAGCGGCAACTCTGCCGTAAAGACCACAGCTAGAAAAGACATGCCTACCCTTCCCCCGAATGTCCAGGCTATAAGCCGCTTCTACGACATCACGACTTCCGGTAACGTCGAATTGCCCGCTGTCGTGACTCTTCAGATACCAAATCCGCCAACCGATGGTCGAAACATCTCCGTCTACACCCTTGACGGACAGACCTGGAAACGACTGGCTGACGGGACGCTCGCTCCCGACGGTAGCGCCGTCGAGGCGGAGCTAACGGACATCCCGAAGAATATCGTCGCCGTGCGACGAACGGATTCCGCGCGACAACTCATCGGCTACCTGCCTGCCGGAATGCAGATGAGCCCCGATGCGGCGTCGGCCCTTTCCGTCCTCGACCCCGTCGACTTCACGCCGAACAGCGACGGCTCTCTATCCGGCGAGCCCACGTCTGCTGCTGTACCCCAGGGCCTTCCGGTCCGACCTGCGATTCGCGTTGTCAGCAGTGATGACGCAGCCGCGGTCGACGCGATCATGTCGTCCACTGACCTGCGCGACGAGCATATCAACGCCATACTCGCCATGGTCGAGTCCGGCCACTACGACGGCGTAGAGATCGACTACGGTTCGCTGGACCCGTTGCGCAAGGACGCATTTAGCGACTTCATTTCGAATCTCGCCGAGCAACTGCATCGTCGGCGTTTGCTCCTGACTCTTACAGCGCCGCTTCCTACAGAACAAGGGAACGTGTGGGATGACGGCGCTTACGACTGGGCGCGTTTGTCGCCGGTCGCGGACTTTATCGAACTCGCCCCGGAGAGCGATCCTTCGCTCTACTATGACCATACGCAAGCAGCGCTACAGCACCTTATCGATGATGCTAAGATTGCGCCCGCGAAGCTCATCCTTCGCATCAATCCGCTAGGCGTCGAGAAGGGCGGCGAAGGAATTCGTTCGCTGACGCTGCTCGAGGCCATGGCGATTGCTAGCTCGCTCACCGCCGACAAGACAAGCGGGATCAGCGGCGAGGAAGCCGTGGTTATCAAAGGAGAGAATATCGACAAGGCGGATGGCGCTTCCGGAATCGCCTGGGACGACGGTGCGGAGGCGGTCTCCTTTACTTATCCAGGATTGGGCGGCGCCCGTACTGTCTGGATAGAGAACGCCTTCAGCATTGCCTTCAAGCTTGATCTGGTCGGAACCGCTTTGGATTAGGGGGCATCGCTATCGAGGATGTTTCCGACTCTGTCGGCGGAGAGGATCTCTGGCCCGTGATCAGCGAGTTCCTGGAGACAGGAAACGTGTCGCTCGTCAAACCAAATGGCTCTCTTTTCGTGCCTAGCTGGCAAGCAGACGGCGGCAATCTGGAGAGCGGCGCGGAGGGCGTTGTCACGTGGGTAGCGCCCACCGAGCCCGGCACCTACAACATCGCGGTCATCGTTAGCGATGGCCTGAGGCGCTTCGGACAGCAGATCCAGTTGACTGTCCAGCCCTAGCCGACGCTCAAGCATCGAACCCCTTTCGTTCACTGGAGGCATAATGGCGGGCCTGCGCGTAATCGCCGGCACAGCGCGAGGGCATCATCTGAAGGGCGGAGGCGAGCGAGGCCTTCGCGCCACGTCTGACCTGGTTCGCGGCGCTATGTTCGACATCCTTCAGTCCATGAATGCCGATCTCTCTCTGTGCTCGACCTCTATGCCGGAACCGGAGCCCTGGGCATCGAAGCATTGAGCCGGGGTGCCGGCTGGTGCGATTTCCTCGAGAAGGATTATCGCGCCTGCAGAATCATCCACGAGAATCTTGAATTGACGGGCTTCCGCGAGAAAGCGGCGGTTTTCTGCCTGCCTGCGGAGAGGGCCTTGACGAAATTGACGGGCAAGTATAGCCTCATCTTGGCCGACCCGCCCTATGCTGACGAGGAGTCTGGCGAGACGCTTCAAAAGGTCGCGGATTCCTCGCTGACGGTGCCGGAGACGGTCATTTTGCTTGAGCACTCGAAGAGGAAGGTACCGCCGCAGGCAATTGGCCCGCTCTCGTTGGTGATGAGCCGACGGCACGGAGACACAATCATCTCGATCTATCGCTCTGGAGGAGACTAGTGGTTACCGCCATGTACCCCGGCCGTTTCGACCCGGTGACAAACGGCCATCTCGACATCGTCCGCCGCGCTGCCGGTATGTTTGACCGCGTCGTCGTTGCCGTCTATGACATGGACGACAACGACGTTCTCTTCTGTACGCACGAGCGGGTGGCGCTATTCCGCCAGGCGGTGAGGGACCTGCCGGGTGTGACCGTCGAGCCGTTCCGCGGTCTAACAGTCGCCTTCGCCCGCGAGCAAGGTGCGACGGTGATTGTCAGGGGGATCCGCGCAATGACGGGCTTCGAGACGGAGTTCGACATGGCTCTGATGAACAAGAAGATGGCGCCGGAGATCGAGTCGGTCTACCTGATGGCTAGCCTGGAGTCTCTATTCATCAGCGGTTCCCGAATCCGTGAGGTAGCCCGTCTGGGACACGATGTTGCCGAATTCGTCCCCCCGCATGTCGCCCGGGCTCTTGAGGACAAGCTCTTCGGCATGGCGAAATCTTCGTAGCAGGGAGGCTAAACCATCGACATCCTCTTTCTGATCGACCGTTTGGAAGAGTTGATCGCGGAGGGTAAGAAGCTCCCAATCGGCGGCCGCGTTGCTGTTGACCGACGCCGCCTGCTCGACCTTATTGATCAAATGCGGGTCGCCGCGCCAATGGAACTGCGACAGGCTCAGGAAGTTCTGGCGCAGAAGGACGACGTGCTGCTGAGGGCGCGGGAAGAGTCGCAACTGCTGGTCGCGAAGACTCAGCAGGAGGTGGAGTTTCGCCTCACGGATAGCGAGTTAGTGAAGGCGGCGGAAGAGAAGTCCGCCGAGGTGTTGCGTCAGGCGGAGGAGCAGGCGGAATCGATGCTGCGGGAGACGGAAGAGCACATTCGGGCGCGTTTCGGAGCGGCGGAGACTGTGGCGGCGCAACAGATGGAGGAGGCGGACCGCTACGCACTGGAAATCCTGCACAAGCTGGAGTCGCAGCTAGCGGCGTTCCTGGGTAGCGTGCGCGCCGGCATCGACAGTATGGAGGAAAAGGCGCAGGAGCGGGCGCGCTGAAGATCTAGAGCGTCAGTAGGGTACAAAGTGGCCGGGGCTTACCCGGCCTTTTCGTTCCCAATAGCAGCGTTGTCCGGCTATCGCACTCGCAAGAAGACGCTTCTCTTCCCACGTCCCGCCCTAGTAGGGCTATCGCGGAAGAGGATGACATCGTCCCGTTGGTGCGTTCGCCGAAGGCTCACGCACCGGGGCGCCCTTGACCGGGCGCCCCACGTAATCTCAGATCGCTTCTACCGCACGACGACGTTCACCAGCCGCCCCGGCACGTAGATCACCCGAAGCGTCTCTTTCCCTGCCACGTGCGACCTCACCCGCTCGCTCGACAGCGCGATCTCCTTCGCCTGCCCCTCGCTCACGTCCACCGGCACCAGGATGCGGTCGCGCACCTTCCCGTTCACCTGCACGACGAGCGTGATCTCTTCCGCCGCCGCCAGCTCCGGCTCCCAATCCGGCCAGCGCTGATTGTGGACGCTGTACTTGTTCCCCGTGCGCTCCCACAACTCCTCGGCAAGGTGTGGCGTCGACGGCGCCAGCAGCAGGACCAGGGAACGCATCGCCTCCCGCCAGCCGTCCGCGTCGACCGGGCCGGCTTCCTTGAGCCGCGTCAGGAAATTCGTGTACTCCATCAGCGCCGCGACCATCGTGTTGAAGCGGAACCTCTCCATGTCTTCAGTTACGCGACGGATCGTCTTGTGCGTCATTCGGCGCAGCTCCCTGACCTGCTCCTCGGGCGCCTGCTTCGTCGTCCCTGCGGGAGTCAGCACTAGATTCCAGACGCGGTTTAGCCAGCGCGACATGCCCGCGAGGCCGGAATCATCCCATTCGCCGCCCTGGTCCCACGGCCCGATGAACATCAGATAGACGCGCACCGCGTCGGCGCCCTGCCGCGACACATACTCGTCCGGCGCGACGACGTTCCCGCGCGACTTGCTCATCTTCGCCTTGCCCGCGATGATCGTTCCCTGGTTGTAGAGGCGTGTGAACGGCTCCCGGAAGTCGACAACGCCCAGGTCGCGCGCCGCCCGAGCGAAGAAGCGTGAGTACAGCAAGTGCATCACGGCATGCTCGGCGCCGCCCGTGTACTGGTCGACCGGCAGCCACTTCTCGGCCAGTCGCTTCGACATGACTCGTTCTGGATTGTGCGGGTCGACATAGCGGTACATGTACCAGCTCGAACAGACGAACGTGTCCATCGTGTCCGTCTCGCGCTTCGCCGGCTTCCCGCAAATTGGGCACGTCGTGTTAACGAATCCCTGGTGGCGGGCCAGCGGCGACTCGCCCGTCGGCTTGAATTCCGCATCCGGCGGCAGCAGCACCGGCAAGTCGCTCTCCGGGACCGGCACCTCGCCGTGCTCCTCGCAGTATATGATGGGTATCGGTGCGCCCCAGTACCTCTGCCGCGACAGCAGCCAGTCCCGAATCCGATAGTTGACCGTCGGGCCGCCCCAGTTGCGCTCCTGAAGGTACTTCGTGACCGCTGCCTTGCCCTGTTCGTTCGGCGTCCCGTCGAACGGCCCCGAGTTCACCATCACGCCCGGGTCGAGGTAGGCCTCCGAAATCGGCTGTCCATCCCAGTCCGGCGGGGCGATGACGACGCGAATCGGGATGTCGTACTTCTTCGCGAAGGCGAAGTCGCGTTCGTCGTGCGCCGGCACACCCATGACGATACCCGTCCCGTACGTGAGCAGCACGTAGTCGGCGAGGAGGATCGGCACCTTCTCGCCGTTCAGCAAGTTGGTGCAGTAGGCGCCCGTGAAGACGCCCGTCTTCTCCCGCTCCGTCGAAAGCCGTTCAATCTCCGTCGCCCGCCGGCTCTGTTCGATGTAGTCGTTCACCTCGGCGCGGTGCTCTTCCGTCGTGATGTGCGGGACGAGCGGGTGTTCCGGCGCCATGACCATGAAGGTGACGCCGTAGACGGTATCGGGACGCGTCGTGAAAACGCTTATTTGGTTGTTTTCCACCTCTGCCGCCTCCAGCCCGAACGCCACCATCGTGCCCTCGCTGCGCCCGATCCAATTGCGCTGCATCGTCACGATTCGCTCCGGCCACTCGACGTCGCTGAAGTCGAGTAGGTCGTCGGCGTAACGCGTGATCCGGAAGAACCACTGCGCCAGGTTCCGCCGCGTCACCGGCGTATGGCAGCGCTCGCACGTCCCGTCCGGCAGCACTTGCTCGTTCGCCAGCACCGTCTGACAGGACGGGCACCAGTTCGCCGGTGCCATCGACCGGTAGGTCAGCCCGTTCTTGTAGAACTGAAGGAACCACCACTGCGTCCACTTGTAGTATTCCGGATCCGAGGTCACGACCTCTCGCGACCAGTCGAAGATTGCCCCCATCGATTTCAGCTGCCGCCGCATGTTGACGATGTTCCGTGCCGTCCACTCGTACGGATGGATCTTGAGCTTTATCGCCGCGTTCTCTGCCGGCAGGCCAAACGAGTCGAAGCCCATGGGGAAGAGAACGTTGTAACCGCGCATCCGCTTGTACCGCGCCTGCACGTCCGATGGCGCCATGGCGTACCAGTGACCGATGTGCAGGTCGCCGGAGGTGTAGGGGAACATGGTAAGCGCGTACCACTTTGGCCGTGGATCGTCGTCCGGCGTGCGATAGAGCGCGTCGGCGTCCCAGCGGGCCTGCCACTTCTTCTCGATCTCCGGCGGATTGTACCTATCGTCGGTCATCGTTGTTCCTCTTGAAGTCGTCCCTCTTAACAAAATCATCGGGCTCGTGCGCGATCAGCCAGGGGACGCGCGCGCGCAGAAAGTCGTCGAGCGGCTGTATCACGAGGCGCGCCTCTAGCAGGACGAAGATGAGCAGCGCACCCAGGCCTGCTGCCAGGTAAAGCCGGCGGCCGACGGCCATGCCGATTGCCGCCGCCGCCCAGACAGTAGCCGCGGTCGTGATGCCCTTTATCGTGTACCCTTCGCGGAAGATGACGCCCGCGCCCAGAAAGCCAACGCCTGTGACGATTCCTGCCGCGATTCGGTCTTGCGTGCTCGTGATGAGCGATATGTCGGTGAATAGCGCCGAACCCATCGCGACGAGCGCCATCGTCCGGACGCCTGCCGGATAACCGCGCAACTCGCGTTCTATACCGACGAAGGCGCCGAGCCCGGCCGCCAGCAAGGCCCGCAGGAAGATAGCTATCTGGTCACCGGAGTTCATCCCTACCTCCTGGAATCGAAAAACCCCCCGTCCTGAGAGGGACGGAGGGCTGCTCCGTTCGCCGCACTTCCGCAGATATGAATCTGGTGGAGCTGGGGGGATTCGAACCCCCTACCTATTGCCTGCCAGGCAATCGCTCTCCCGATTGAGCTACAGCCCCACCTCAAAAAAGGACCAGCAAACCGCCCCTCTAAGTCTAGCGGTCTCGCGGATCGGATTCAAGCCCCGATTTGCTGCTGACCGCTGACAGGCTTCTTCCCCTGCAGTCGATGAGGGGGTAGGCGTAAAAGTGCCTTATTATGTTATATTGTCTGCCGGGGAAGTTCGCGGCGTCGCGAAGCGAGTTCGGCTGAACGAGAAACCAGAGCCGGTCCCACGGCTCGCATTCGCGAACAAGAACGCCAAAGGCATCGAATCGAAGGCCTGCCCCATAACCCTTTCTGGGTATTGCCATGCCCCGGACGATACGGGGTTAGAGATTGCTGGCCATGCTAGTCGCAAGAAGGAGGAATACTGTGAGACATTCTGAAAGGACGAACAGATAGGGCGGCTATGCCTCGCCGCCCTCGTGGTAATTCTGACGGCGAGCGGGGTATTTGAAAGGGGGTACGCTAATGGAACAATGGGTAGCGGCGGCGGGCTTGGCGCTGATAGCGCTCGGATTGCTCCTGGCCGGCTCTGTTCGGACAGCGAGCTTGGAAGCCTTTCGTCTGCCGCTGCACCCTTCATCGGTGGTCGATGCCTTTGTCAAGAGGCAGTGATCGCGGGACGGCGAGGCGCCGGTATTGACGGACCCGGATCGGGACAGGGAAGCACTGCTGAACCTAGTCCGGCCGCAGTCGATACCGAACCTTTATTTCAGGAAGCCCGCGCGCCGGACCCTGCCTCGGAGAGCTTCAGTGTCACGAGCTATGGAGAATCGTACAATGGATCGCCTCTGGGATGTGGAGGAGTCTATTCCAGTGGCGACAGTTCGATTCTTGCCGTGGGTCCGGCCAACAGCGGTCGATGGCCCTGTGGCGCCCATCTGACGGTCTGCGGGCCGACAGGAACGTGCCTGGACATGGTGAGGGTCGATAGCTGTCCCGGTTGTGGCGCAGCGAGGCTAGACACGAGCGAGAGCGGCTATGCGGCGCTTTGTGGTGATGAGGCGAGCGGGCCGTGTGCTGTAGAGGTTCGCGGGTAAAGGGCTGGTTCGGGACGCGCACGTCAGGCGCCCGAGCTTGACAGCCGCCGCGCCTCTGCCTGATCATCGCCTCGCACACCAAGCTACCGGAGGCCCTCCATGATGGCACTCGAAGGCGTCCGCGTCCTGGATCTGTCCCGCCTGGCGCCGGGCCCCTTCTGCACGATGCTCCTGGGCGACCTCGGCGCCGACGTCATTGTCGTGGAAGCCCCGCCCGAGGCCCTGCATGGCGCGCTCAGCCCCGACCAGGTGATCGATCCCGATTCCCTCGAACGCGCCCGCGCTTACAATGCCCTCGGACGCAACAAGCGCAGCATCATCCTCGACCTGAGGAATGAAGCGGCCCGCGACGTCTTCTATCTCCTGGCGAAGACGGCGGACGTTGTCCTCGAAGGCTTCCGGCCCGGCGTCGTCAAAAGACTCGGCGCCGATTACGAGACCCTGCGCACGGTCAATCCTCGACTTGTCTACTGCTCCCTGTCCGGCTTCGGGCAGCACGGCCCCTACGCCAGCCGCGTCGGCCATGACATCAACTACATCGCTCTCACCGGCATGCTGGACATGATTGGCTGGAAAGACCAGCCGCCGGGCATCCCGCTGAACGTCATCGCCGACTACGCCGCCGGCGGATTGCACGCGGCCTACGCCATCCTCGCCGCCCTGCTTGCGCGTGCGAAGACCGGTCGGGGCCAGTTCCTCGACATCGCCATGTCCGACGGCGTCCTCTACCTGCTAGCGGTCGCCCTCTCGCAGTACTTCGCGAGCGGCGAGCTGAACCGTCGCGGCGAAGGGATGCTCACTGGCGGCTTTCCCTACTACAACGTCTACCAGACCAGCGACGGTGCCTGGATGAGCGTCGGCGCCTTGGAGCCGCACTTCTTCGCCAACCTCTGCCACGCCCTCGACTGCGATGATCTGGCCCCATTCCAGCACGATTCGTCGCGCCGGAGCGAGCTTTTCGACCGCTTCCGCGCCCGATTCCTCACGAAGACGGGGGACGAGTGGACGGCCCTGTTCAAGGACATCGATGCCTGTGTTGCCCCTGTTCTGTCCATCGACGAAGCGGTAGCGGATCAGCACAACCGTCAACGAGGAATGTTCATCGAGGTGGAACACTCGACCTTCGGGAAACTGCCACAGGTAGGCGTGGCGACGAAGCTGTCGGAAACGCCGGGGCAGCTACGCTCGACGGCGCCGCGGCCGGGCCAGCACAGCGACGAGGTGCTTTCGGAGATAGGACTGAGCGCGACGGAGATCGCCGCGCTCAGGGAAGCGGGAGCGGTGGCCTGACGAGGCCGCCGCCTCACCGTTGGCCGCAAGATTCTTCTTTCCTTAGCCCCCACGCAAGCGGGGACTGCAGTGCAAGATCACCGTTTTAGCTAATGCTTATCTTGAAGTTGGCGACGTTGGCCAGCGCCTCGTTCGCCGCGTTCATCAAGAAGAAGCCCGGCGCAAAGAAACTGTTATCGGTGACAAGGAATCCTAAGACGATGGCCCATACTAAGAAGCCCGCGCCGTTGGCGGCCAGGACCGCGCCGGCGGAAGCGTTCGTCGCTGACTGAATGGCGATCGTCGTTAGGCCGAAGAATAGCGCAAGCGATGCCAGGCCGATTCCGAAGTCGATCCCGGGAATGAACATGAGCACCGACAGCGCCAGCGGCGCGGCGGCCAAGCCCATTACCCGCAACAACTGCTGAATGTCTGCCTGTGCCCGGAAGACTTGGGTCAGCAGCACATAGACGATGAGTAGCCAGGCCACCCACAGCGCTATCGCAAAGATGCTGCCCAGGATGAACGATTGCAGTAGGACCTTGCCCTTGTCGCCAAAGTCCTGCATCGCCCACCACAACCAGCCGCCGAATCCGGCCAGGAAGATCGAAGCGACTGCCACAATGACGCAGGGAACAGTAGCTGAGGCATCGAGTCGCACCTCGTCGAAAACCGTGGTGTCGAGGCGCGCCAGTCGCATCAGCCTCTTCAGAAGGCCCTGCATATCCGATTCAGAAAGGGTAACATTCATTGTTCTCCCCGCCTTTCGAGCTTTCGCGTCTTTCGACGCGCGCTACCCGTTCAAGTCATGCTGTAGAACCTAGCCGGTTGCGGCCTCCTTTCCGCAGCCTTTTCGATGGCATGGATCAAAGCAGAACCCCTCATCAACAAGAACAGGGGGTTCAATCTTGACCTGTCATATCACAGTGGTAATTGCTTGTAAAGGCTAGAGCCGGCGTTTTTTGGGAATTCCCGCCCGTCGCGGATAACGGGCGGGGGTGGGCGCGTTCTTTCGAATCAAGACGAGCCGCTGGGTGTGGACGCCTCCGGGCGCATTCATCGGCTCTGTAGAAACAACAACGCCGCGGAGGACCTCCAGAGCGTACTCGGACTCCGCGATCTCGCGTAGTGCGCCGCTGCCTTTCGGTGCGGCGAGATGCCCGCCAACCCGGAGAAAAGGCAGCGTCAACTCGAGCAGCACAGGCAGGGGCGCCAGCGCTCTCGCCAGAACGACGTCAAAGGCCTCGCGGTAGGTCTTTTCTCGGCCCGCATCCTCCGCCCTCATAGCGACGACCTCGACGCCCTGGATATCGAGGGAACAGAGGAGGTCGCGCAGAAAGGCGGTCACGCGCTCGCGGGTATCGAGGAGAGTGAGCCGCAGTTTCGGCAGGAGGATCTTGACCGGCAGGCCGGGCAAGCCGCCGCCGGTACCGACGTCGATGACCTTCAAGTCATGGGCTTCGTCGAGGATGCCGGCCGCGAGCAGGGCTTTTGCAAGGGCCAGGGACTCGACGAAATGCCGCTGCTCAACACGCTCTTTTGTGGCGATGGCGGTGGCGCCCGCGTTGCGTCCGGCCGACAGTAAGAAGGAGGCGTAACGCTCGAAGAGGCGCAGTTGAGCTTCGGTCAGGTCGAAACCGAGTTCGCGAGCGCTGTGGGCAAGGAGTTCGGACACGGGAGGCTCCAACCGGTCGCGATTATAGCATGGACAGGCGTGCCACTTGATCGGGCCGACCGGTCCGGATGAAGGTGGCCGAGGCTTGTGCCTCGGCGTCTTGTTGGGGCGTTCGCTGTGGCGAACGGCCCCCGTGCGCTCGCCGGAGGCGAGCGCACAGAGCCAAGGTTGTGTTAATTTGACACCCTCCCGAACCGTCCCTAAAATCGATTCAGAAGGGGGTAGCGCCGATTTCAGAAAACACACCCACTCTACGGGAAGCGGCGGAAATCTTCCTTGCTGGCCTGCCTCCCGACGACCGCAAGGACGCCCAGCCGGAAGTGCACCGCTTCGTGCGCTGGTACGGCACCGAACGACGCCTCTCAGAGCTGAACAGCCATGAAGTCTCCAAGTACCCCGATAGTCTTGGCGTCAGCCTCACCGATGCCGCGCGGAAACTGGAGCCCGTCCGCTCCTTTCTCGCCTTCGCCAAGAAGAAAGGCTTCACTGCCACCAACATGGCCGTCCAGATCAGGCCGCCGAAGGCTGCGAAGGCCATCAAGACGCCGCGCCGCCTTGTCCAGCGTGCGCCGGAAGCTCTGACGCGCGAAGGCATCGCTGGTCTTGAAAGCGAACTAGAAGAATTGAAATCGCGCCGGCCCCTCCTGGCCGCTGAGCTTCAACGCGCCATGTCCGACAAGGATTTTCGCGAAAACGCCCCGCTCGACGCTCTTCGCGACCAGCAGGGCCACCTGGAGTCGCGGATCCGGGACATCGAGTCCGCGCTGCACAACTCCGTGGTCGTTGAGAAGGCCACCGAACCGAGGTCGGAGGTCGAACTGGGGAGCACCGTCCACCTGCGGAGCCTCAAGTCCGGCGCCGCCATGAAGTACACGGTCGTTAGCCCGCGCGAAGTCAACGCTGCCGAGGGCAAGATATCCATAGATTCGCCCATGGGACGAGCGCTTCTAAGTCGGGGAGAGGGCGAAGAGGTGGAGGTTGCCGCTCCTGCCGGTTCACTCCGCTTTCGGATCGAGAAGATAGGCGCCTAGTCCGCCCAGCTTCAGGCGCCCTCTGGCATTCATAGGACGCATGTGATACTATTCACATTCAAAGAGAAAAGGGTGATGGGTCTGTCATCCGCCGTGTGCTTAGGGGAACAATCATGACGACGCAAATCGAGCACAACTTCATACCCGGATTGGCGGGCGTTCCTGTCACCAGGTCGAAAATCAGCGATATCGACGGCCATCGCGGTATCCTAAAACTGCGCGGCTACACAATCCAGGACCTCGCCGAACACAGCACCTACGAGGAGACGGCTTATCTCGTCCTCAAAGGCGACCTGCCGACCCGGCGCCAACTCGAAGCCTTCAAGGAAGAACTGGCCGCCCATCGTTCCGTCGAGCCGACGATCCTCGACATAATCAAGCTCTTCCCGAAGACGGCGCACCCGATGTCGGCGCTACAGACCGGCGTCGCCGCGATGGGCCTCTTCCACCCGCGTAATACCGACGACGACGAGATCAACCATCAGGCCACCGTCCGCCTCATCGCGCAGGTGCCGACGATCCTGGCTGCCTTCCAAAACGTCCGCCAGGGGCGAGACCCGATCCCGCCGCTGGACGACTTGAGCCATTCGGCGAACTTCCTCTACATGATCAATGGAGAGCTTCCCGACCCACTGGTAGAGAAGATCTTCGATGTCTGCCTGATCCTACACGTCGAACACACCGTGAACGCCTCGACGTTCACTTCCATGGTCGCTTGTTCCACCCTTGCCGACCCCTACAGCACCGTTGCCGCGGCCATCGCTTCCCTTAGCGGCCCGCTGCACGGCGGCGCCAACGAGCGCGTCCTGCGGATGCTTCAGGAGATCGGCAGTGTGGAAAACGCCAGGGAGGCTATCGAAGAGAAGATCGAGCGCAAGCAGGTCATCTTCGGAATGGGTCACCGCGAATACAAGACGATGGACCCCCGAGCGACCATCCTCAAGGGCCTCTGCGAGCCTCTATTCGGCAGGTTCGGCTGCACGCCCCTTTACGATATCGCCGTCGAGGTGGAGAAGGTATCGATGGAGTTGCTCGGGCCTCGCGGGATCTGGCCGAACGTCGACTTCTACAGCGGCATCGTCTACGACCTGATGGGGATTCCTATCGACCTCTTCACACCGGTCTTTGCCGTCTCGCGCGTCGCCGGCTGGGTCGCTCACTGGGCGGAGCAATTGTCTGACAACCGCATCTTCCGTCCAACCCAGATCTACGAAGGCCACGATAACCGAGCCTACGTCCCCGTCGGCGCCCGCAGCTAGCGGTCTATACTCCCTCCGAATAGTAGCCAGAGAATAGTCGAGGAGGGCGAACATGAGCGTGATCAGAAGCGTGGCAACGCTCAGTGACGAAGTGAAAATTGCGTCTGTCTCTGCTCTCTGCCTGATTGCCCTGGAGTGCTCCTGAAGAACGTCGTGCAGGTTCCGCCTCCGTCCTCTCGCGTGACGTAATCATCTATATCGTTGTCTATCGGTCTTCTGGATGCTGCCGGCAATCTACCTCAGAGAGGGAGAAGAGTCGCGGTTCGAGAGGCCTCTCTTCTTGAGCCTCCTCATCGTCGCCGTGACCGCCGCCATCGTCGCCGATACGCCGTCTGACCCTATCAGTGGAGCGGAAGCCCGGCTTCCAGATGGGCGAATCCCCTATCCACCAGTGCAAAGACATCGGCGGCCGGATCCTTGTCAAGAAGGAGCATTGCCGCCAGCACCACGCCGGCAATAGCACCCGCTAGGTTGCGCACCTCGAAATCATCCGCCGGCCTTACCACTCGCTCTCCAATCAGTTCCGCCACCAGATCAAGCGATCGCGCGAATTCGCCGAGGACGGCAGCCCGCAACTGAGGGATAGAACGGAACAACTCGGCGCGCTGTCTCTGTCGCCCTAGCTCCTCGGCCGGAACTTGCCCGAGCACCTCGCGCAAGGCACGCCGCAACGCCTCTATTGCATTCAACTCAGAAGGCTGCGCTCTGAACGCGCCGATCATGACAGGGTCCAGTACGTCGAACACAACGACATCTTCTTTGGTCGGAAAATAGCGGAAGAACGTACTCGGCGATACCTCCGCGGCCTCACATATCTCCTCGACGGTCGTAGCCTGGTAGCCTCGCTCGTGGAACAGCCGCAAGGCTTCCTGTTGAATTGCGGCGCGCGTCTTCGCCTTCTTGCGCTCCCGCAGTCCGGTAGCCTCTTCAGTCATTGGACGCATATTCGTCCTCCAATCGAGCTTCTTTGCCTTGCCTGATCGCAGACGCCCGCGAGGGCAAGAAGGCCAGTGTCAGCGCGGCGCTGACTATCGCCAGACCGGCGCAGATCACCAGCATGACGTCCATCCCGTGCACAAACGCGCCTCGAACGGATTCGAGCAGCGCTGCCGAGCCAATCTGGCGGGCGACCTCCACACCGGCGGAGACGCTCTGACGGGCCGCATCAGCTGCCGCGGGCGACACGCTCGTCAGGTTGAGGCGGCTGTGGTACGTCGAGTTGAGCACCGTCCCCAGCACCGCCACTCCGATCGCGCCCCCGGTCGTTCGTAGGGCCAGGATGAGCGCTGAGCCGACACCGCTCCGCTCGGCAGTCAGCGCGTCGAGGGCCGCGTTCATCGCTGCCGGCAGCGCAAAGCCAAGGCCGGCCCCCATGATGGCGATCCAGGCGGCGGCCAGCCCGTCGCCACTCGCGGTGGTGGTCTTGGAGCCAAGCAAAAGACCGGTAGCCATCAGGGCGAACCCCAGTGCAACAACGGCTTTGGCGCCCGTGAGACGCGCCAGCCGGTCCGATGCCCCCGCGCCCACCACCAGCCCGGCGATCATCGGTAGCAAGCGGATGCCAGCGCCCATAGCGTTCACGCCTTCCACCTCCTGAAAGTATTGCGGAACGGTGAACAGCAACCCGAACATAGCGAACGAGACCATCGTTGCCAGGAGGGTGCCCCACGTGAAGCCGGGCGACCGGAACAGCGTCAGATCCACGAGCGGTTGCCCTCCCTGAGCGCGTGAAATGTGCCGTTCCCAAAAAACGAACGCTACTAGCACGAGTGCCCCCAAGATCATCGCTGACACCGTCGAAGCGTCGCCCCATCCCTTCTCGCCGGTCTCAATCACCCCGTATGTAAGGCCGGCCAGTCCGATACTGGAGATTGCCACGCCCGGAACGTCGAGGCGGGGGCGCTCTGCGCTACGCGATTCCGGCAGCAGCGCTGCAACCGCTATGAATGCGAGGACGGCCACCGGCACGTTTATCAGGAAGACGGAGCCCCACCAGAAATGCGTGAGCAACCAGCCGCCCAGTATCGGCCCTATCGGATATGCTACGACGGTGGTAGCCATCAAGACGATCACCGCTCTCCTCCGCTCTTCCTCCGTGAAAAGCACCGGCATCATTGAGAGGGAGAGCGGCAAGATGAACGCCGCGCCGAGTCCCGACACCGCGCGTGCCGCAATCAGCGCGCTTGCCGAGGGAGCGTACGCGCAAGCCAGCGAAGCGGCCCCGAACAGAAGCAGTGATGCCAGTAGTACTCTCTTACGGCCGAGCCGGTCACCTAGCAGGCCACCCGGCAGGAGCGCCGCCGCGACAACGAGAGTATATGCATCAACGATCCACTGGAGCTGAGTCGTCGAGGCGTGAAGGTCGGTCGCGAGGATCGGCAGAGCCAGGCTGAGGACGGTAACATCGAGCCCCGCCATTAGGAGGGCAAGGGCGAGGGCACCCACGGCCCACCACCTTCTGGTTCGCGCGTTGATCATGGAACGTCTCCGTATTCATCGACAATGAGGGCATATGTCAGATGTGGTGTCCATTTCCCAAAACTGCGACATGCTATCAATTAAGAGAGTATGCCAAAAGAAATCATACGTCAATCTTGACGAGCGACCAATTGGGAGCCATCCTTGACCGCGTTTATCCCGAAACGCTAATCTCATGAAAAGGACGGGTCGGAGAGAGGGATATGCCGGGCCTGCGCGTCGGCCTCGCCCAGATCAACGTGATCGTCGGTGACTTGAATGGGAACGTCGCCAAGATACTGGCGTGTGTCGAAGATGCCCGTTCGCTGGCCGTCGACCTGTTGACCTTCCCCGAGCTTGCCGTGCCCGGCTACCCGCCGGAAGACCTCCTCCTCCGTCCGCAGTTTGTCCGCGACAACCTCGACGCCCTCGACAAGGTGGTCAAGGGAAGCTCCGGCATCACCCTCGTCGTCGGCTTCGTCGACGCCGAGGAAGATATCTACAACGCTGCGGCGATCATTCACGACGGCCACCTGGTCGATGTCTACCGCAAGCAGTTCCTGCCCAACTACGGCGTCTTCGATGAGGACCGCTACTTCCGGCCGGGCAACCGCGTTGCCGTCTACGAGATCGGCGGGCGTCGGTGTCGGCGTCAACGTCTGTGAGGACATCTGGTACCCGGAAGGGCCGGCGCAGGCGCAGGCTTACGGCGGTGCCCAGGTGATCGTCAATATCAACGCCTCGCCCTTCCAGGCCGACAAGCGCTTCTTCCGCGAGAGAATGCTTTCCACTCGCGCCAGCGACGCCGCCGCTGTCCTCTGCTACACCAATCTTGTTGGTGGGCAGGACGAGCTGGTTTTCGACGGCAACAGCATGATCGTCGGGCCCGAGGGCGAGATCATCGCCCGCGCCCGCTCATTCGAAGAGGACCTCCTGGTCTGCGACATCAACCTGGACCGGATCATGCAGGCCCGGCTCCACGCGCCGCGACGTCGCAAAGAGCGTCCCTCCTTCATTGGCGCGATGCCCGAGAAGGTCCACGTTTCCGGCAGGCCGCTCGTCGCTGAAAAGCCGCCGCTCCCTCCGCACGATGTGAAGCCGCTGGAAGGCGTCGCGGAAGTCTACACCGCGCTCGTCGTCGGGACACGCGACTACGTGATCAAGAACGGCTTTGCTAAGGTCCTCATCGGCCTTTCTGGCGGCGTCGATTCCAGCCTTGTTGCCGTAATAGCCGTCGACGCCCTCGGCGCTGAAAACGTCGTCGGCGTCGCAATGCCGTCGCGCTTCTCGTCGCCGGGCAGTCGCAGCGATGCTGAAGACCTGGCTCAAACCCTCGGCATCCAGCTTATGACCATCCCCATCGAGGAAGCGTTCGAAGCCTACCTGCACATGCTTTCGGAGCCGTTCGCGGGGACTAAGTTCGGGATTGCGGAGGAGAACCTCCAGACGCGCATCCGTGGCAACATCCTCATGGGGCTGTCGAACAAGTTCGGCTGGCTGGTGCTGACCACCGGCAACAAGAGCGAGATGGCGACCGGCTATGCGACCCTCTACGGCGACATGGCGGGCGGTTTCGCCGTCATCAAGGACGTGCCAAAGACGCTGGTCTACAAGCTGGCGGAGTACCGCAACTCGCTCGGTGAAAAGCCGGTGATCCCGAAGTCCGTGATGGAGAAGGTGCCCTCGGCGGAACTGCGTCCCGACCAGGCGGACACAGACACCCTGCCGCCCTACGACGTGCTCGACCCCATTCTCCAGGCGTACGTCGAAGAGGACAAAGGCCTCGCCGACCTTCTTGCCGCGGGCTTCGACGAGGCGACCGTCAAGCGGGTAATGGCGATGGTCGACCGCAACGAGTACAAGCGCCGGCAGGCGCCGCCCGGCGTCAAGATTACGCCGCGCGCCTTTGGCCGCGACCGCCGCCTACCCATCGCCAACCGTTACCGCACCTGGTAACGCGCCGTCGAGCAATGTCTGAAGTCCCTCTCGCTCTCACTCATGTCCGCCTGATCACACCGGAAGAAGAAGTCGATGACGCGACGGTCGTGATCGAGGGCGGAAGGATCGTGCAAGCCGGAAAGCGGGTCCGGCCTGAGAGCGCTAGAATTCGCGACTTGGCCGGGAGGATCGTTGCACCCGGCCTCATCGACCTGCACGTTCACGGTGGTGGCGGCTTCTCGCTAATCGACGGCGACGCGAAAGCGCTTCGCAACTATTCGCGCTGGGCCACGACGAGGGGAATCACCGGCTTTCTGCCTACGCTCGTCCCAGACGAAAAACGGCGGATGCTCGACATTATCGACTTGACAGTCGCCGCATTCGACGATGTCGACGGTGCGCGACCGCTTGGCCTGAACCTCGAAGGGCCGTTTCTGAACCCGTTGCGATGCGGTGCGCTCGATAGCGGCGCCTTGCGCCCGGCTGATGTGACCGAACTGCGCGAATACCTGCTGGCCGCGAAAGGAAATCTGCGCATCATGACGATTGCGCCGGAGCTGCCGGGCGCTGCTTCGGTTGTCGCCGAAGCCGCCGAGGCCGGCGTCGCGGTCGCCCTGGGCCACAGCGACGCTACTTACGATGAGGCGTTTAACGCCTTTCGCCTCGGCGTCCGGCACGTCACCCACTGTTTCAACGCCATGCGGCCGTTCCACCATCGTGAGCCCGGCTGCGTCGTCGCCGCCCTGACCGCGCGTGAAGTGACCTGCGAGCTAATAGCCGATGCCGTCCACGTTCATCCCGCCGCAATAGAGATGCTCCTCCGTCTGAAAGGCGTCGACAAGACAGTGCTCGTCTCGGACGGCATCCCCGTCGCCGGAATGGGCGACGGGGCGTTTGCGCTAGGGGGCAAGCCGGTCGCCGTGAAAGACGGCATCGCGCGGCTCGCTGATGGGACGTTCGCCGGCAGCGCCCTGCCCCTCGACGCGATGGTCCGGAATATCGTCGAATTGGGGCTGGCCGCTCCCGCAGAGGCGATGAAGATGGCTACCCTTAACCCCGCCTCGGTCATCGGCGTGGCGGACCGGAAGGGGAAGGTGGCGTCCGGCTACGACGCCGATCTCGTCGTCCTGTCGCCCGACCTCGAAGTGAAGATGACCTTCGTCGACGGCAAGCTGGTCTACGAACGCGGGGCCTGAGGATTCGTCGTTCAGCCGGTCGACGTAATCGACCACCTCCGCCAACCGCTTGACAATCAGGTCCGGCTTTGAAGCGCCCGGATCCTCCTGCCGGTACTGATGGGACAGCACGGCCTTCATGCCAAGAGCGTGGGGGCCTTCAACGTCCGCCCACGGGTTGTCGCCGACGAATACGGTCTCGGTCGCCTGCGCGCCTAGCCGCCTCAGCGCCTCCTCGAAGATCGCCGGGTGCGGCTTCTGCCAGCCGACCTCCGACGATACGACCAGCGCGCCGATGTACCGCGTTAGCCCGTATTTCCTCAGGCTCCGTTCCAGCGATCGGCTCGACTGGTACGTGTTCGACACTGCTCCGATGGCCAGGCCTCGCTCCTTGAGCGCCCGCAGGATGTCCGGAGTCTCAGGATCCACGCCGTAAACGATGCTGCGCGAAAGGACGTTTTCAGCGAGCCGGGTGAGGCTGCTGGCCGGAATGTTCAGCCCAAGCGATTGCAGCGCCTGTCGGTACACGTCGTCGGTGGGCACCTGCTTGAGGTTGCCTTTTTGCCACGCCTTCGTTTCCTGAAGAAACACAGCCGCGACGGCATCCCGCAACTTCTCAGCGGGGGGAATGGGAAGGCCGGTCTCCTCTTTCAAGCGGCGGCGAAGTATCCTGTACGCCTGCGCCTCCCCTGAATAGTCGACGTCCCAGAGCGTATCGCCGAGGTCGAAGAGGACGGCATGGACTTTCATTCTGACCTCTCGTCCTTGAAGGGCCTGCGTTCGCAGCATATCAAGAGGCGCTTCAAGCGAATAGCCTTCGCGACATAGAGAAGTTGCCTAGTAGGTGGTAAGATAGGGAACGCGTCAGGGAGCGCGGAGCGACGTGAACGTCTATCTTCTCACGCTGCTGCTGGCGGCCGGAATCGCGCTGGCAACAGCGATTGCCCTGGAAGCCTACTCGCACCGGATGCGTGTGCCCGGTGTCTTCAAGGTCGACCGCGGCGCCGGGCAGCGGCCCTGCTGGGGTGGCGTCGCCGTCTTCGTAGCGTTCGCCGTCACGCCGTTCGTCGCCTCTGCCCTGTCTGCGAAGGCGTCGGAGTTCTTCTCGCCCAAGTCCGGCGATTTCCTGGGTTTCCTGGCAGCGGCCGCTCTCGTCTTCGCTGTCGGCCTCGTGGATGACTGGAAGGCGCTGGGTTACAAGCCCAAACTCCTCGTTCAGGTGGCTGCTGCGTCGGCCGTTTATGCTGCCGGCTACAGCATCGATAAGGCCGCGCTACCCTGGGGGCCGGAGATAAGCCTGGGCTTCATGGCGCCGGTCGTGACGGTGCTCTGGATAGTCTTCTTTACCAACGCCATCAACCTCATCGACGGCCGCGATGGCGTGGCGACTGGCGTCTCCGTGCTGGCCGCTGTGGCGCTAGCCTACATAGCCGCCGACTCACAACATCCGACCGTCGCCATCTTCCTGGTCGCGATGGCGGGCGCCGGACTCGGCTTCATCCCGTTCAATCTGCCGCCGGCTACGAGCTACCTCGGTGATTCCGGTGCCCTGCTGATCGGCTTCTTGCTCGGCTCGCTATCGATTCGCGCGGCGACAGGCGTGACTGAGGCGTTCTTCTTCGCCGTGCCGGTCGTTGCGTTGGGGTTCCCCATCCTCGACACCGTGCTCGCCGCCGTCCGTCGAACGCTCGACCGCCGGCATCCCTTCGGCCGCGACGCCGATCACATCCACAACCGCCTGGAAAACGCCGGTTTCGGTCCGCGCGGGCTGCTGCTGGTCATCTATGGAATGAGCTTGCTCTTCTCGGGTGGCGCGATAGCCATGCACGGTCTGGACATCCTGGGCGTCGAAATTGGTATCCTCTTGGGCTATGTGGTCATACTGACCCTGCTGCTGGCGAAGCTGGGATATCTGGTGACGTTGTGGAACAGCCACGTCATCGTCTGGCTGCGGCGTCGCCTGACGTTCCAATCCGAAGGGGAGAGCCCGCCGCTCGATCCGGGCGACTCCAAGCAGCAAAGCTAGTCTTCGCCCTTTGTGCCCGCTGGCAGCAACCTTTTGGCTTGGTTCGCCGTCAGCAGGTATGCGCAGCGCGCGACGACCCCCAGCCCAACCCCCAGATCCATTAGGGCGTTCTTTCGCAGGTACTTCTTGTAGTAGTGCCACATGCTGCGGTGTCGCGCGAGGATGCTGCGGCTCGCCAGCGTCCGGCTGCTCTGCCCGATATGGTGGACGACCGATGCTTGCGGCAGGTACACGACTTCGTAGCCCGCCCGATGCACGCGCTGGCTGAGGTCGACGTCCTCGATGTACATGAAATAGCCCTCGTCCAGGAGCCCGATTCGCTCAAACAGCGAGCGTCGGATCATCAGACAGGCTCCGGAGACCCAATCGACGTCGCGGACGCTGTCGTGCTGCCAGCCACTCAGGAGGTATTGCCTGGAATAGCGGTTTCGCGGGAAGAGACGCGTCAGTAGGGAGTAGCGATTGAAAAGCGCAGTCGAGAAGCTCGGGAAGCTGCGACAGGAAAGCTGGAGCGAGCCGTCCGGGTTGAGCAACCGCGGCGCGACGATGCCGGTGTCCGGATGCTGACGGAGGTATGCCAGCATGGGCCCAAACGGGTCAGTCTCGACTTCAGTATCTGGATTGAGAAGCACGATCGCTTCGCCTGTCGCCCCCTTCGCGCCTTCGTTGGCCCCCGCTGCAAAGCCAAGGTTGCGCGGCATCCGTAGCAAGCGGACGTTCGGGAATTCCGAGGCGACCATGTCCGCGCTGCCGTCGCGAGAGTCGTTGTCGACGACAATGACCTCGCTCTCCGCCTCCGGCTTGTGAGCCTGGAGCGAAGCCAGAGTCCGGCGAAGGTGCTCGCGTCCGTTGTAGCTGACGATGATGATAGAGATGTCCAAGTCAGCCCGTCCTCAGTGCCTCTTCGTAAACGGCAATGGTCTCGCGGGCCGCTTTCTCCCAGCTAAAGGTCGCCGCCCGCTCCAGGCCGCGTTGCCGCAGCATCGAGTGGACGTCGCCGTCCCTCAGCGCGTGCTCTATCGCATCGGCGAGGGCCTTCGCGTCGCGCGGGTCGACCAGGAGGGCGGCATCGCCGGCGACTTCCGGGATCGACGACACGTTTGAGGTGACGACGGGCACGCCGCAGGCCATCGCCTCCAGAACGGGCAGCCCGAAGCCTTCGTAAAGTGACGGGAAGACGAAGAGGTCGGCGGCGTTGTAGAGGGCGGGCATCTCCTCGGGCGCGACGTAGCCGGTGAAGACGACCTGGCCCTTCAGACCCAGTTCTTCTGCCAGACGAAAATCCTCGCCGTATTTCCACGCGCGCTGGCCCGTTACGACCAGCTTCTGCTCGACGCCCCGCCCTCGCACGTCCGCGAACGCCTTCAGGAGCGTCGTACGGTTCTTTCCCGGCTCCAGGCTGCCGACGCTGAGGATGTACCGCTCCGGCAACAGGTGGTCGTAGCGCAGGCGGTCGAGCACCGTCTTGTCCTCGATTATGCGGAAGGCGGGCGCCGCGGCTTCGGCTATGGTGCGCACCTTCTCGGGCGGCGTGTGCAGGATCCGCACGATGTCGTTCTGGACAGCCTTTGAAGGGCAGATGAGCATCCTTGCGGCCTTCGCCGAGGCCCAACTCACGGAGCGGAAGTAGGCGAGGCGTCGCCGCGGGTAGCGCTCGGGCAGGATGAAGAACGTCAAATCGTGAAAGGTCACCACGCGACGGCATCCGGCGACGATCATGGGCGTTGTGTGGTGCGGCGAATGAAGTACGTCGATGTGCTGTGCCCGAAGCTGGGCGGGCAGGACGAGCTGTTCCCAGACCAGCCGCGTGGCGTGCGATTTCCCGCCGCCGCGAACAACGCGGAACGAAGAATGCTCGCGGGCTAGGCCGTCGAAAGCATCCGTCTTGGCGAAGACGACGTACTCGTTCTCGTCGTCGACGCGGGCGAGACCGCGAATGAGGTTATCGGTGTAGACGCCGGCGCCTGCCATCAGTCGGGGGATGGAGGTTGCGTCGAAGGCGATTCGCATCAGCGAAAGTCTCCCACTTCCAGCGTCCGTCCCATCCGGCCGCGGTAGTAGTCTAGCACGCCTAATGCGAGCGCTTTCGCCATCCGCCAGTTGCGCTTGAAGGCGTACCGGATCAAGTAGGCCAGTCGCGTCGAAAGGAAATAGGCAGTGAAGGCGGCGAACCAGAGGCGCGACGACGAGTTCTTCCGCACGAGGTAGAGCCGGTTGCGGGTGGCGTAATAGTGCTTGAAGGGGGTCATCCAGCCGCCGCCGCTGGACGCGCTCTCCATGTGGTAGACGACGGCATCCGGGTCGTAGCGGAGGCGGAAGCCGGCAGCGAGCGCGCGACGAAGCCAATCCGTCTCTTCATAGTACATGAAGAAGCCCTCATCGAGGAGGCCGGCTTCGCGAAACGCGTCTGATGGAACGAGCGCGCAGCAGAAGCTGGCGGTCTGAAGGTCACGGACGCGGTTCGTGGCAGGACCGTCGGGTTTGCCGTGAAAGGTGTTTCGGAATAATCCGAAGTGCCAGTCGAAGCCGCCGGCATGGGTGCTGATAAGTCGCGGGTCGTCGTAGTAGAGGATTTTAGGGATGGCAATTGAGCGCTTGTCCGAGAAGGCGATGAGTTTCGAGAGGAAATCGGGCGTGAGCACTGTATCGTTGTTCAGAATGAGGACCCAGTCGAAGCCATGGTCGAGGCAGTAGCGGATTCCGAGGTTGTTGCCGCCCGCTGTGCCCCCGTTTTCGCTCGCGCGCAGCAAGACGGCGTCTGGCAGGAGTTGCTGGAGAGCGGCGTCGGAGCCGTCGGACGAACCGTTATCGACGATGACGACGTGTCGACTGCCGTAGTCGACGGCCGCCAGCGACTCCGCGAAGCGCTGGACGAATGCGGCGCCGTTGTAATTGACGACAACGATGCCCACAGAGGGCTGCCGGGGGTCCGATCGTTGCTGCATCGTCAGGTGGACATATTACCATTCCGGGAAGCTAGAGCTGTAGCGCCCGGCGGATCCGGAAGAAGATGCTCTTTCTTCCCACGTCCCGCCCCAGCTTTGCGTAAAAGGAAGAGGGCGCTGCACTCCCGGGGTGCTCTTAGAGAACTTGGCTGGCTGAATCAAGAGGCCGTGCTGTCAGCGGCGTCTCGACGTGGATCCAAAAGAAGACGTTCTTTTTCCCACGTCCCGCCCCAGCGGCGTTCGAATCGAAGAGGACGACGATACTCCCCCTCTACCCCTCAAACCGCTCCGCTAACGCCTCCGGCCACGCCCGCAGCCTGACGCCCAGCTTCGCGCCGGCCTCGTTCCGCAAGACCGTATATGGAGGCTTCGGTGGGTATGGCTTGAACGCGGCCAGCGTCGATGGCCTGACGGCCACCTCCGTTCGACCTGCAAGCCGCAGCACCTCCCGCGCCCAGTCAAAGCGAGAACACTCGCCGGCATTCGTGAAGTGATAGGTCCCATAGGTTTTCGTCTCGACGAGTTGCGCGATCGCCTCCGCCAGGTCCCATGCCAGCGTCGGCGTTGCCATCTCATCCGTCACCATCGTCAGCTTCGCCTGCGTCGACGCCAGGGACAGGACCTTCGACGGGAAGTCGTGCTCGCCGCCGCCGTACAGCCAGGCCGTCCGTACGATGTAGAGCTTCTCGACCAGCCTTCGCGCCTCCTCCTCGCCCGCCAGCTTCGAGCGACCGTAGGCGTTGATCGGGTTCGGTTTGTCCGACTCGACATAACCCTTACCGCTCAGCCCGTCGAACACCTCATTGGTGCTGACGTAAGCCAGCGCGGCATCTGTTTCGCGGCAAACCTGAGCGACATTCCGCGTCCCGATGCCGTTGACTCGATTCGCCAGTTCGGGGTCGTCCTCGCAAAGTCGGGTATCGGTGAGCGCAGCCGCATGAATGATGATGTCCGGATGGAAGGATTCGACGGTGCGGTGGATGGTGTCGGTATCTGCAACGTCCAGCGCCGGAAGGTCAGCGCCCATGACGTCGTGCCCTACGAATGAGAGCATCAACTCGCGCCCCAACTGGCCACGATTGCCCGTAACGAAGATGCGCATTCTCGGAGGCTAAGCGGGTGGGGCGCTGCTGGCTGAGGCGAGCCGCGCGCCGTACTGCTTCTCGTAGTACGTTTTGAACGAGCCCGACTTGATCTTCTCCCACCACGCCCGGTTGTCGACGTACCAGCGCACAGTCTCCTCCAGGCAGGCGTCGAAGTCATGCCGCGGCGACCAGCCGAGCGAGCGTATCTTCTCGAAGTCCAAGGCGTACCGGCGGTCGTGCCCCGGCCTGTCCTCGACGAACCGGATCAGGCTGCGCGGCTTGCCGAGCAGGTCGAGGATCCCTTCGATGACCTCCATGTTTGGCCGCTCGTTGCCCGCGCCTACGTTGTAGACCTCGCCCGACCTGCCCTTGTGCAGCAGCAGGTCCAGCGCCTCGCAGTTGTCCTTCACGAACAGCCAATCGCGCACCTGCTGCCCGTCGCCGTAAACAGGCAGCGGCTGGTCGTCCATGGCGTTGCTAATGAAGAGCGGCGCCATCTTCTCCGGATACTGGTTCGGCCCGATGTTGTTACTCGGCCGCGCGATGACCACCGGCAGGCGGTGGGTCTCGATGAAGGCTATGCACTGCATGTCGCCGCCCGCCTTGCTCGCTGAATACGGGCTCCGTGGGTGCAGCGGGTCATCCTCTTTCGAACGGCGCGGCGCCGGCACCTCGCCGTAGACTTCATCCGTCGAGATGTGAAGCACTCGCTCGAATCCGTCCGCCGGCCTCCGCCACCGCCGACAGCAGGCAATAAGTGCCGTGGACGTCGGTCTGGATGAACGGCGCCGGCTCCAGCAGCGACCGGTCGACGTGGCTCTCGGCGGCGAAGTTGACGACCGCGTCGACCTCGCCGACAAGCTTACCGACGAGTTCGACGTCGCAGATGTCACCCTTCACGAAGCGGTAGCGCTTCCCAAGCGGGCCGCTTTCGATATCGAGCAGGTTCTCGAGGTTGCCGGCGTAGGTCAGCTTGTCGAGGTTGACGACTTCATAGTCGTTGTGCTGGGTTAGCAGGTGCCGGACGAAGTGACTGCCGATGAATCCTGCGCCGCCGGTGACCAGTACTTTCTGCACGCTCGCCTCGCTAGGGAATCCGGACCTGGCTGAAGTCGCCGAGCACCAGCCTGCAGCTTCGTGGCTTGCCGTCGGCTCCCCGCAGGTCGACGTTCCGGCCGATCAAGCTGTCCTGGATCCGTGCCTCGACGCCATCGATCACTGTGTTCTCCATCACTACGCTCTGCTCTATTTCCGCGTCGCGGACGAGGCACTCGTAGTAGATCGAGGTGAACGGCCCCACGTACGAGTTGACGATCCGCGTCCTCTCGCCGATTATCGTCGGCCCCCGGATCGTGCTATTGACGATCTCGCAGCCCTCCTGCAATACCACGCGTCCCTCCACCTTCGACGCCTCGTCGACCTTGCCCGCGTTTGACGGTTCGATGTGTTCCAGGATCGCCCGGTTAGCGTCGAGGATGTCGCCCATCTTGCCGGTGTCGATCCAGACGCCCTTGGCGACGTCGCAGCGCACCTCGTGCCCGTTGTCGACGAGGTACTGGATCGTATCGGTAATCTCCAGCTCGCCGCGGGCCGACGGCTTGATGGCGTTCACCGCATCGAAGACGGTCCGGTCGAACAAGTAGATCCCGATCACCGCCAGGTTCGACTGCGGCTCCTTCGGCTTCTCGACGACCCGCAGCAGACGGCCGTCGTCGCACAGCTCTGCCACGCCGAAGTCCTGCGGGTTCTTGACCGGATAGAGCAGTATCTGGCTCGCCGGCCTCGGCTCCCGGCAGCAGAACCGGTCGACAAATGGGCGAATGCCCTCGCGCAGGAAGTTGTCGCCGAGAAAGAGGACGAACGGGTCACTGCCGAGGAAGGATTGCGCGATCTTGACCGCATGCGCGATCCCGCGCGGCGCGTCCTGCTCGATGTAGGTCACTCGCACGCCGAACCGGCTGCCGTCGCCGACCGCCGCCTTCACCTGCTCCTTCGTGTCGCCGACGACGATGCCGATGTCGCGTACGCCGCACTCGACGAGGTTCTCGATGGCATAGAAGAGGATCGGTTTGTTAGCGATCGGCACAAGCTGCTTCGCGCCGGTATAGGTGAAGGGACGCAGCCGGCTTCCCTGGCCACCGCTGAGGATCAGCCCCTTCAGGTTGAACGGCAATTCCGCCATGCTGGTGCGACTCCTATCTGCAAAGAAGGGCGAGTTGAGGCTTATTGTAAACCGACCCCGGTAGGTCGGCAACTCACGATGATGGGTCAAGGAGGCCCCGACTGCCACTTCCCCCTCGGAGATCGCCCGCGATTCCGCTACACTCCGTGCATGCTCTCCGGCAAATGGATTTGGGTCTGGAACTGGCGCCGCTGCCTCAACGGCGACCCCGTCGGGGTCGCCCGACGCCTCAGCGACGCCGGTTGCCGCGGCGCCTTCGTCAAGAGCGACGACGGCGGCCATCCCTTCGACCAGGGCCGTCCGGTCTGGGAGATTGTCCAGGCGCTGCAGGCGGAAGGCCTCCTCGCCGGACTTTGGGGCTATGTCTACGGCTGCGACACCCCTGCTGTCATCTACGGCGACCTCAAGTACACCGCGACTGAAGAGGCCGCCGTCGCCTGCCGCTTTATCAGCGAGCGCTCGTCGCCGTCCTATCGCGGCCCAGATGCCTATGTCATCGATGTTGAAGCCGAGTACGAGCGCCAGCCGTCCGACCCCGCCGCAACCGCGGAACGCTACCTTGCCGCTGTCCGTGCCGTCGCCGGTTCCGGATTCCCGCTTCTCTACGCGCCGCTCCCTCAGCCCGACTACCATCGCGCCCTGCCCTATCGCGTCTTCAACCGCTACTGCCAGGCCGTCATGCCGCAGGCCTACCAGAAGGCTTTAACGCAACGCCACTTATTTCGACGGGGTCAGGCAAGATCGCCGCCCGCATCCGGATCCCTTCGCGCCCTATCTCTAGGTTGACGTTATAGCGTTCTAGCGCTTTGGCCACTGTCGCTCGGTCACCTGCGGTCAGTTTCTTTTCTACCAAGTGCTGCTGTAATTGCCCGAGTAGCCTAGCCTCCGGGCTGCTGAAGAAGGGGCCTCCTGCCAAGAGCGTTCTGATTTCTGACGCACGTTGCTTGACGAACTCCAGTTCCAAACGGGAATCCTCGACGCCCTCCGCCTGCGCTTCTAGTCGTGTGATTTCGCGCTGGCAATGCTCGCGCTCCTTCTGCCAGTCCGCGTCGGTAATGTCACCATCGCCCCAGAGCTTAGCGTAGCGGGCTCGCCTCTCTCTAGCGCGTTTCAACTCCTCCGCTACCGGGCCGACCGCAATCTCTAGCCGAGCGATGTCCGCGTCGAGCCCGGATAGGTATTGCTCGGCCGCCTCCCGGATCGCGTCCGGATTCGTAACCCACTCCGCTATCTGCTGAGCAACCGCTTGCTCGACGCGCTCATAACGAAAGCGCGGCGACGCCAGGCATCGCGTTCGACCAATATCGATGCTGCGGGCTTTCAGGCGACGCGAGCATTGAATATAGAGGCGCTTTCCAGCTACGGTCGGGCTGACAACGTAGGTGCTGCCGCAGAGAGCGCAAGTCATTCGCCCCTGCAACGGCAGCCCCATAGTCTGATGGGCGGGCGGCGTTGCCCGACGTTGCGCCTTCAGCTTGATAATGCCCTGCCATCGTTCCCAAGGGATTAAGGCCGGGACTTCCTGCACGATCATTCCGGCGTCACGGGCGATAGCATCAGCCTCGTCGATGGTCTTGCCAGCCATCTCGCGGATGATCTTGCGGCGCGCTACTTGCCGCATATTCTTCCAGCCCTTGCGTTCGCCGCTGGGATTCGCGTCAACAGGCCAGCAGTAGCGCCGTCCGGCAAGGGCGGGGTTGTCTATGAAACTGTAGAAGGCAGGCCGAGCCATGAGTCCGTCGCTGAGAATCTTGAGGACGGGCTCACCGGCTTCATATGCATAGATCGCTCGCCGGATGTGATCCGCCGTTTTCTCGTTCAGCGAGTACCCTAGCTCCTTGCTCCAGCAAAGGTAAGAGGGAATGCCGCCGCTCCCCAACTGCCCTCTTTCCATGACACGTTTTCGGCCACGGCTGGTGCGGTCGAAGATGACCAAGGCCTCCACAGCAGAGATCAAGCCGAACGCTCCGTCAGTGATCATCTGGCCCAGTTTGTCGTCCGTCGCGGGCACCCGGACGAATATGATCCCCCGCCCGTGAGCACGCGAATTCTGGACGAGTTGGGCGGTGTCTAAGCGGCGGCCAAGACGCGAGTAGTCGCGGACGATGATCGCATCGACCGCCCCAGTTGCCAGTAAGCTCCATGCTTGTTGGAGCGCACCACGCAATTCCGGGTCGAGCCGACCGGATATATCAACCTCGGTGAAGACGTGGCCAGGTTCTACGGTGTAGCCGTGGCCCGCGGCCCATGCCGCGCACTCGTCAACTTGGGCGTCGACGCGGTCGCCCTCACGGTCGAGTTCGCTGCTTCGGGCAAGTATCGCGGCTTTCACGATTTGGCCTCCCTATGGATTGTAAAGGCACGCACATGCGCCAACTTCCGCCATCGTACCTCCGTCGTCGCAACGGTCAAGCGAATTGCTGCCAATTTCCCGTCTTTCTTCTACATTGGCGGCAAAGCATCGTCGCGATATTCGGAACTTCGGGGGCGATGGGAACGAGTCGGCCATAGACGTTTAGCAGGACAGAAGAGGAAGTCGGCGTTTCAGCGAGCTATGTTCGGGCGCGTTTGATGGGCGGAAGCTTCGGAGGCTCTTCGGCGCTAACAAAGCGAACCAGTTTGTCCCAGTCGATGCGGCCGTCCTCAAAGCAGAAGTCGGAGATGAATTCTAACGTTAGTCTGTTCACGAGCGCATCCCACGCGGTAGTGAACTCGTCGCATCTATGAAGGGGCTCGTCCTTCATCAAGCGAATTAGCTTCAAATAGAAGTCCGGATCCCCCGTGGCCTCAGTCCAGAAGGCTTGGCCAGAGCGATCTCGGTAGGTGCGGCTCTTGGCGGGCTCAGTCTTGTATCTCCCGTAGGCGTGCCCCAGCAACGGGTCGAATGCCTTGTTGAGCTTCTGCAGCCGCGCGCGAAGTTCGTTGAACTCATCAGACTGGCGACGCTTCTGACTGGCGTTGAAGACGTTAGGGCCGGACTTCATAGCGACGGCGAGGTAGCGAGTATCGGTCTCTATCGCGAAGTCGAGACCTGGCGCTGGCGATACCACTCCCCCCGAAGCTATCTTCGCAATCGGCTCAAAGAAGGCGTCGCCGAAGATCGTCTCGTCGGACGCGTAGAGATGGGCAACCAACAGACTTTCGACCAGTTCGGACGCTTTCTCTGTCGCTCTGGCGCGGAAAATGTAGGGATTCTTGCGACGCAAGAAAGACCGGAGACGAATCTTGGAGAGGGCCTGCAGCCTGCGGTCGTAGAAACTGCGCAGGGACTCAGCGATTAGCTTCTCCAGTTCGACGGTGTCCATTCGACCTCCCTGTCTTCGGAGACGCTCGACGCGCCGTGCTTCGGGCACGAACCGCAGCGCGGGCTTCCTTAACGTAGTGCGACTGCAACTCCATTCCTATGAAGTTCCTGTCGAGGTCGATGCACGCGAGCGCCGTCGTCCCTGAGCCGATGAACGGATCGAGCACCAGGTCGCCGGGTTGGGTGAACAGCTTGATGAACCAAGCGGGCAGGGCTTCCGGAAATGCGGCGCTGTGGTTACGATTGGAGCACTCGGTCGCCATGTGTAGGACGTTCGTCGGGTAGACGCGGTCGCGGCCGAGCCAGTTCGAGACGTTCTTCCCGAAACCGCTTTCGACCCTCGACTCGTCACGGATGCGGTCGGTCGCGCTGAGATTACGAAGACGCGTCTCCGCCCAGTCGCCCATCTCCTTCATCACGGCTTCTTGGTACATCTTGAAGTGCCGATTCTTGGTGAAATGCAGACAACGCTCCCACGCGTCGCGAAAGCGGTTGGGCCATTTGCCGGGGTAGCAATTCTTCTTGTGCCAGATGTACTCTTCTGTCCAGCGCCAGCCTTGCTCTCTGAGGGCGAGGATGAGCTGAAGGACGTAGGTGCCACGTTCGCCGTCGACGGCGCGTTCCTTGATGTTGAGTACAAAGGAACCGTCCGGACGAAGGACTCGCTTGAACTCCGCCGACCGGGGCAAGAACCACTCGACGTAGCGGCCGATAGGGACGCCCGCGTAGGTGCTCTTCCGGTTGTCGGCATATGGTGGGGAAGTAACGATCAGGCTAACGCACTCATCTGGCAGTCGGCGGAGCAGGGTGAGACAATCCCCCTTTACGATCTTGCTGACGTGACGCTGGATGCCTCTGTTTGCCTCCGCGCCCGGGCTCATGGCAGGACATCCTTCCCCTCGAGATCCGCGAATGGCGTCGTGGACGCCTCAACGGGCGCTAGTGTAGCACGTAAAAAAACGGGTGTAAACAGATAGTCAGCTTATCATTTGCGCCTGCGCGGGCTCTGAGGGCGGCGTCTATGGCTTAAGATAGTGCCAACCCCAGCAGCGCCCCAGCGAATGCCAGTGACGCGGCCGAAGAGATAAAGGAGTTGCGGACGAGGCAGAATTTCCAGCTTGCGATCTTTGATACTCGGTGTATTTGATCGAGCAGTTGTTCTTCGATCCCGGCGGGATCCAGCAAAACGCTGTTGGCCCGAAAGGCGTCATAATCCATCTTGGCAATGTCCTCGAAGTAGATCAGGGATCCTTTCGCGGGCGGGCATCGAGGCACGTAGACTAGTGCTGCGAAAGCCCATCCCAGTATGGCGGACAGCACGTAGACCCCAAGCAACACGGCGACGGCGATAGCCTCGGCACCGTGCAGGCCGTTCTTGAAGATAGCATGGAAGGATGGCACCTGCGCGATAATGAGGCCGGCGACCGCCGTCTGGAGGACGAGTAGAGGTGCGGCCTTCGTGTCAGCAACGCGAGTGAAGCCGATGACTCGCTCCAACGTCTGGTAATGGGATTGCAGGCGTAGGCTGTCGCTCAAGGTCGCTTCCCCGTGTAGATGACCTCGCAGAACTCCGGCCCGTGACGTGGGCACCATTTCGACTGGAGACGGTACATCGTCTCGAAGTCGAACCCCTTGTCGGCAGGCACCGGCTCCTCGTTCCAGAGGTTGCGGGTCGTTCCTGCTGCTGCGTCCAATCCGTCTCCGATGCCTTCTATCCCGCAGCCACACGACCAGATGATGGCGCGCTGGCGGAGGCTCTTCGCGGCCTTGTACTGGTCGAACACGCGGCTCGACACGAGGACTTCATTTGCGTTCGTAAATGAGCTTAGCTTGGCCGCCGTGTTGACGGGCTTTCCTGCCCAGACCTCATTGACCTTCGCGCCCCGCAGACCAAGCCGCCGAACGAGAACGGTTTTGCAGTCTATTCCAACGCCGACGGCGAGCGACCACTCAGTACCACAGTCCTTGGACAAGCGCCCGGCTATCAAGGTATCCGTCAGAGTGCGCATCGTAATTGCGCATGCGGTCGCGTGAAATAGGGAATCCTGTCCGCTGAAGAGGGCGAATACTGCATCGCCTTGGACATCCACATACTTGGCCCCAAGGCGGTAAGAAATGACGGCCATCGAGTTCACGAAGTAGGCATAGGCACGCGCCGCTGTCTTTGGCACAGTCCGGGTATTCAGGTCGGTCGACTTCTTCATGTCCGCGAAGACGGCGACGACGTTCTCGATCTTGTACCACAAGCCGCCATTTGTGGGCCCTGTCTCTGGCACGTCGTTGAGGTCGGTTATCTGGACTCCGAGTTCGTTCTGCTTGTCCACGGAAGAGGTAACGTCCTTCGTTACTTCATCGAGCAGCATGTTCGTCGGCTACCTCCTCAGAGTCTGAAGGTATTGGAGCATAGCGGCGAAGGTGCGTCAAGGATTTGGTGAGACTAAGAAATGCCTGCCCCCAGAAATGGGGGCAGGCGCTCTATGCGGCTCCTAGCGTCTTGGTCAACTCTCGTTCTCCGCCGCATCTGCCTCCGGCTTCGGCGGGCTGGCCGCGGGCTTCTCCTTCGCAGCCGGGGCATCCCTGAACAGCGCCCAAGCGTTCACAGCCTTGCCGTCGACGATGTGCATGGCGGCCCTCGCCAGCGTTGTGAACGTGTCGGCGTGGCTGCCGCCCTTCTTGCGCAGCGCGATCTGTCGGTCAGCCTGCACTTCGGCGATCCATTCGACCTTCTTGTAGCGGGCGACCAGCTTGCGGCCGGGGCGTAGCTCCCGGTCTTTCAGCGCTGGGCGGCCGACGCCGGGCTGCTTGTCAAGGTCGCGGGCCCTTTGGCGGATCACCGTTGCAGTGGCGTCGCTGGGCACGTTGATCTTGAGCGCCGTCTCTGCATCCGGCGCGTCGACCTTGTACTGGAACCTGAACGTCTTGGTGATTTCGAACATCTTGTCCTCCTTTTCGTGATATGTCTTATACGTGCTGGACTCGGATGATTGCTCTGAACCAGCACGTGGTCAACGGCCGTTAACATCTTTTTTCAACAGATATCGCTGAGGGCGGCGCGACGTTGGCGCGTGTGGCGCGACGTGTTGGCCGACAGGCCGCGAAAACGGAGGGATGGTACACACGGATAGGGGTGGGCAACGATTAGCGCACGCGAGCGCCGCGCATTTGGCCGTAATGAAGCCTAGCGCCTTTGCTATTGGGGGCCCTTCGGCCGGGCAACGCTGGAGGTTCCACTACCGACGCTGCCCGGCTTCGGGTCAGGGACTCTGCCCCGGCCGAAGCCGGGTGCAATGGAGGCTATTTGATTGGTATGGGCGCTGGCCGGAAGCAAAGCCCTTTTTCAGAGGAGACGATATTGCGTTCCGGCCCGTTGCACCCTTTTGAAGGAGAACGCGGCAGCTAGGAACGCCGCCGATGCAATGCTTTGATAGCTTTCGAGGCGGACGTAGCCCATGCGTCAGTCCACTGGCTGGGCAGCCCGACGAGACTGCACTCTAATGGCATAACGCGGTCGATGCTGAGCCCCTTCTGCTTGCTGCCGGGTATGTCTATCGGGTGCGATTCAAGCACGATCACCCCAACGGAGAGCCCGGCCCGGACACCGCTGGCGATCATCTGCCAACTTTGAAGGGCTCTTGGATTCTCCTTCGCAACCGCGATGGTCACGTTGAGCTTGCTGACTTGGCCCTTGGAGACGCTCGTGTCGGTGATCATTCCTAGCGCGGATTCCGGGAGCCGGAAGTCGTGATTAAGGAACGAAAGGTTGCCCTTCAGGGCGAGCATGTCTTGGAGCGCGGCCTCAGAGAACATATCCGAGTCGAGGTCAAGGCGTGTACTCGATGCGACCCCAGATATGATAGGGCGCTCGCTGTTGCCGGTGGCTTTGTTGAGCGTGCCGAGTATCTCAAAACGGGGGACTGACTTATCCCTCATCAGGGACTTCATAATCAGCAGGCGACGGCCGGGCGGTGTCGCTTTGAATCGCTCGATGACCAGATCCGCGCCGGACTTGCTCGTCGCGCCGAACGGAATGTCGTAAAGGGCATTCAAAGTTCTCAGAATTGACAGTGACGATATCTCTTCCATGTTTCTATTCCTCGACGTCATCGGGCCGGAACGGCATCAAGCCGCGGCCGCTGTTATCCCCGACCATTATGATCTCCCCGAATGGCGTGTCGCGGCGAAGCGCGGCCACGATGGGAGATTCGAATCTTAGCGCCGGAAACCCTGGCCTCGTCAGCCCCGGCACGCCTGCGCCGCCCGCGCCCTTATAGGCTTTAGCCGCCTCCCGGAGCCGCAAATAAGCCGTTTCGTTGGCCTCACGGAGGGACATAAGGCCGTCATAGAGCGTCTGAAATACCTGCTCAACTGCCCGGCGCTGATCATCACGAGCCGAAATTGCAGCCTCTAGGGGCCCCAAACTGGCCAGATATGCATCGTATTTCCCGCCCGCAGTGGCGATTTTCGCCTCCAACTGGGCGACCGCCCGGACGAGAATGGCCCTCTTCTCCCGGAGGAGTACCAAAGGCTGGGCCGCTGATTCGACCAGCCGCTGGTTGTCCGGAGCGCGTAGTAGCCGGGTAGCGCTCACCTTCTCCTGCTCGGATATGTCCTGATCGCACAATGCGATCTGCCCCTCTAAGGCAGCCTTCTTCTGCAGGAGGGCTTCCTCCAGCGGATTAGTCTTAGTTTTCGTTGGCATTATTCGCTCTCCTCTAAGGGGCCGGTGCGGCTTGTCATTATGCTAATCTCCTCCTTTCAGGGTTATGCGGGCCGAGAGGACAATGCCTTCGCCTACCTGAGCCGTCCGTGATCCGGGCCCAACCTGCAGAATCCTTCGTAAAGGAAACATAGAAATCGATCCAGGGGGCCATCGGTAGGCTATGGGTGCCGGGTCGGTGCGGCCAATGTAGGCGGCAGGTAGACCGCCTAACTGTCGCTTCCCCTGCTATGGTATTTTGCCTGCTTCGTCTCTTGTAGGCGTTCCGTTCGCCAGCGAATTCGTACCTGTCTGCAGCGCATCCGACGTTGCCGAAGGCGCGGGAGGCGGGTCAGTGGGCACTGTGGGCGCTGGGCGGGAGGAGGCGCGCGCTCGGCGCGCCGTCTCTTTCACCACACCTATCCGAACGCTAACCTGCGGCGATGCCCGGTGCCCTCTAGGAAAACGAGAACCGTCGCCGTTCCCTAGTCCTCAGCATCCGTAGTGAGTAGTCTCGACGGCAGGCACTACAAAGCCTATCCCTACCGTCACGGCGAGACCTGTTGCGAGGGAACCCTACGTCCAACGGCTTCAGTAGGTTGCACCTGAAGCACCTACGGTAGACCACATCGTCTAGGGTGATCGTCGCCCATCCCTTACGTAGCATTGGTGTGTATCCCTGTTAAAGTGCTGGGGCTCGTGCCCTCCTCTGCTCTACTATGATCCTCATCATGATTTATCCCTCCCGCGTTCTTCTTCGTATTGCCGCGCGCATATCGTCCGGTCTCCAACCTGCCGACCATTCAGCCCTTCTAGCGCGGCGACTGCTTGCGCGGCTGTCTCGTAGGCGATGAACCATGTGCCGGTTCTGCCATCATCCGTCCTTGCCTTCCGGACTTGTTCAATAGGGCCGTAAGGCTGGCAGAGCCAGTAAAGATCCTCATCGGTCGATTCATAAGGGACGGAGGTCAGCACGATTTGCGTCTCTGGAACGGGATTGGCCGCGGTGATGCGGACGCGGGCGGTGCCAGCGATGATGGGGTCGGGAGAGGCCAGAATCTTCTCTGCGGCGTCATAGGTAGCGGTGTATAGGATTGCCCACGGTGCCGTCGTCCCCCGCGCGGTCTTCAGGCGTCGATGGGGGCCAAACTGGCGCAGGTATTCGCGCAGGGCCTGCTCGCCGTCTAGGGGCACGTTTCCTATGAAGAGCATCTTGGTCATCAACGGGGGTTATTGCTCTCCCTCTATGGGTTTCTTCTCTGGCTTGCTGGCTGCATCGATGATTGCCTGACGCACGCTAGGGGCCAGATCATACGGCTCCGGGCGTTGGCGTTCGGGCACGGTGCGCTGGGTGCGAAGGGCTAGGGGCAGTTGGAAGAGCTGTAGCAGGGCCGCGCCTGCTCGATCCAGTGGCTCCCCAAACAGGGAAAGGTCGAGTTTGAGAAAGTCGGCCGGTGTGCGTGCTGCGACATATGCCTCTGTGTAGACTTTCTGCATCTCGTTGGCCATTCGTGCCCAGTCCATCTCCAAGTCCGCAAGCTCCGGGCTGCCCCGCGCCGGAAGTGAGCGCATCCATCTCTTGCCGAAATCTCTGCAACCAGTCACGATGTTCTCTAGCCTTTCGGCCCAGCGGCGGATCTGCTTATCGGTGATAGTCGATGCGGCAAGGGCGTCGTTCAGGGCCTTCAATTCGGCGAGGTTCTTTTCGGCGTCGTTGTGCTTACTCATTGCGGGCTCTCCCCTCCGCCTGCAACGCTACCAGCGCCCTGAGATAACGATCTGCGGCCCCCGGCGGGCATTTGGCCCGTGCTTCGAGTTGGGCAACGCGCGGGCGGGAAACGCCTAGCTGCCGAGCGAGGGCCGCTTGCGATATATCTGCCAGCCTTCGCATGCGGCGAAGCTGCACCGGCGTCGGTCGGGGTGTAGATTCTGTCATTAGCCTTCCACCTCTACATCAATCTTACGGATAGCGGCTACTCTTTGCAAGTCAAGCGGCACACGATAGAACGGCCGGAAACCTACCCGGCCCGGCGGCGATACGGGCGACGTTGGCGAACGTGTGCGGCCGTGTGCGAACCTAGGCGGCGGGGATTATGCTTGCATACGGGCGCTGCTAGAAACGGCCGGTTTTTACAAATCCGGCTGCGGGGGCGGGGCGTCAAAGCATCCGCGCCTTCATCTCGGTGAAGCTGGCCGCAATCTCGTTTATTCGGTCTGAGAAGGATGCGATTGTGAACGGGGAGTCAAACATCCGGAAGAAGTGGATCGCATACCGCTTCAGCAGGTCGAGGTCATAGAGGTCATGATTGTCCAGCAGCAGCTTGACCGTATGCTGATCCCGACCCCGCAGGACTCGATAGGGAGCCTCCTTGCGCCGGGCAAACTCCGCGCTCCACCACGTCATGAATTCGGCGACCTCCTGCCTGCGGACGGCCTTTCGCGTCTCCTCTAGCTCTAGCATGGACGCCTCCACGCGGGTAGGCTGGCGGAGCGGCAGGACGATTACCCGCATGGGCAGCAATTGGCCCCAATCGGCGCATTCGATAAAGCCTAGGGATTCGAGGTCGATGAAGATGGGCGGCAGCAGGCTTCGATGCCCGACCGCCTTGCCTGACCACGGCTCGTCGAGCGCAACGGCGCGGAAGCGGCCGATAGCCTCTAGCAGAACACGCTTGCCCGCACGCCGGGTACTGAGGGCGGCCTCGCGGAGGGCGGCGTAGACGGCGCGCTGGTCATCGGGGAGCTTGCCCCAGCTACCCCAATCCAGCGGGCCCGGCTGCAGGCCGGGGCCGGGGAGCACCACTTGGGCTGGGCGGCCTTTAGGCTGGCCTGTAGGCTTAGTCATCCTGCCCCGCTATCTTGACCCCTTTTGGGGACTTTAGGGACTCGCCTAATTCTAATTTCTTATCTCTCCAATCTGTTCTAATCATCTAAGACATAAGACATAACGTTAGGTGATTCCCTAAAATCCCCAAATAGGGTCAGCAGCCATCCCCTCAGCCCACCTGCCCACGATTCCTTAGCTCTTCGGTCAGTCTCTCGATAATGCTGGCGCGCCGTCCGTCTGCGAACCGCCCAGCCCGCTTGGTGGCCTGTTGCGCGACGTAGGCTCGCCACCAGATCTCCCGATACTGGTCGTCGTCGTTGAGTTGTTTCTTCATCCGGGCAAAGAAACTGTCGGGGGGATTCTGGCCAGCGCGCAGGTCTTTCTCAAAGACGCCAGCCGCCAAGTCCTCGATGGTTGTGCCGAGTATCTCGGCAACGGCTGCCGCGGCTATGTCACGGCTGGCATCCTGTAATACCTTCGCACTCTCCTGCCCGAAGGTCTCGGCTATCGTGTCTTTGTCGGGGATCAGCTTCTCCCCCAGCCCGTTCTCTATCAGCTTCCCTTCCAAGAACTCGATGAACTGTTCCGTCGTCATGGCGTTGAGTTCGCAGCGGAGCCGCCGGCGGATTAAGAAGTCTGTCTCTTCCGGCGTCAGGGAGTTCGATACTCGCCAAGATACGTCTCTCTTGCGGCGCGGGGCGACCTCCGTCTCAAGCCCCATCTTGGTGGCTTGAGCCACCGTTAGACCGACGTCCACGATTTCCAGTCCACGGTCGAACGTGCCTGTCTCTTGTTGCAGTGTCAGGGAGATGCCATAGCCGTCCACATCGCAGTCGTGGCAGACCAGAAGCTTGATTCCTTGACTGCTTGCGTCGTCCAGCAGCGTCTTTGCGGCGCGCGTTCCGTAGCCCTTCCCGAACGCTACAGCGATATCGAAGCGCTGAGGGAAATGCAGGGGAAGCAGTATCTCCCGGAAGCCCTCCTTCTCGATGTAGAGGATGGCCTGAAACTCGTCAGTCGGGACGCTATAGTTCTGGACGGCGGTCGTGCCCAGTGGAACGACGCTGCCCCGATGCGGCGAGATGAAGTTGCCACGCGCATCGAAACACAGACCCGGTATCTCGCCCTCGTTCTCCTGATACTCATTGATCAGGTTGCTGAAGGTTCCCGACTCTAGGTTCTTGCCGAGTTCGCGCTGTACGATGGGTCGCATCTGATAGTACAGTTGCCGTTGCAGGAATTGGTATTTCCCGTTGGAGGACACGGCGGCGATGGCTTCCGGCAGATGCCAGAAGACGACATCCTTGATCGTGATCTTGTATTCCCGGACGCGATTGTAGACCGGCTCGCGGTATGCCCTCTCCGCGCGCTTCATCTCCTTGAGATGGGGGCTGAATTGTCGTGTCGAGAACTTTGCTAGGTCTTCAGCGATACCCATGATTATTCTCCAACCTGCAGCCTGTCCTTGCCCCGGCTGCCATAGTGAGGACTCGGCTGCGCCAAATGGACGACGACGATCAGGGGATGATGCTGCTTAACCCTGAACTGAGCCCAGAAAGCGTCGAGCCCCTTGCCATAGAAAGCGTCACGGGAGTCCGAATATTGCAGATACGTATCGGCGAACGGATCCTTGTCATACTGCGCGAAGTTGACGCCGAAATACTTCTCAAGGCCGGGCCCCGGTCTCCGCCAGACGGAGGCAAATTCGAGGACGTAAGGCCGTCCGTCCTTTTCATAGTCGAGAGACTTGTTGTAGCTAAAGGTTTCCGGCTGGAGGTCGTCATACCAGTCCGTCAGCGCCGAGAGCAGAAGGTCTTTTCCAATGATGCCGAGTTTGGCCGGTTGCACCGGGCGGGATTCTACTCTCATCTCGACCAGCAGGCGCTCGACGGCGCGACGGTCGAGGGCGCGATCTACCACGAAGTCTGACAGACGTTTCTGCGGTAGCTGGCGGGTGACGCGTTTCTGCTTGGCGGATCCCTTGAGGCCGTGGAATTGGCCCACGAACTCCCCAAGCGGCAGGTCGCGGCCGTCTCCGTTCTCGGCCTGTATGATGTGCGCTTTCATGAGCTGGTGCAGGTCGTCGGCCGTGTACCACCAAGGGCTGGTCGGATCGCTGGGCTTCCACTTTCGCCATGCCGGGTCACGAGCTTCATACAGGATCTCACCATCTGGCAGCGCGAGGTGGAGGCGGGCGTGGGGGTTGAACAGGGCGTACCTTTGAATGAGGCCACAGACGGAATTGTAAAAATCGTCCATTTCTAGCAGCCCGTTTATGCAAGCATAATCGAGCCACACGGTGATCTCAGTCTTCGAAAAGTCCCCGTTCTCTGTCTGGATGGGGATGATAGGCTTCTGCGCCAGCGAATCCATCCCAACAGTAATCACATGGCTGCGGCCCAGACTGCGGATACGGATCGTTCCCTTCTTCGGATCGGCGGTCGAGAGGACGTAGGGGATGGCCAGCACGCACTTGAGGGCGTTGCCCTGAGCGCCGCGGGTCGGCGAGACGTAGGCGGCCTTGTCGCTGGTGCGCGTCATGAAGTTCGTGATCTTCGCCACGTCCTCCGGAGCCAGACCGGGGCCGTTGTCCGCTACCGAGAGCAGCAAGCCTTCGCTGTCGTTCTGCACGTCGATATTGATCTCTGGGGCGACGTCAGCGTTTTCGCAGGCATCCAGCCCGTTGTCGACGAGTTCCTTGATGATGTGGAGCGGCCAATCTTCCGGTGCTTGGCCGGTCTGGATGCGAAGGTCGGCCTCCGTGAAGTACTCCTGTTCACGGGAGGTCTCGAAGATCGTGCGGTCTAACCGCGGCGGGTTAGTCTTGACCATGTCCTTCATCTCCGCTTATACAGATAGCCGCGGCAGGTCGGGCGGGCGGCGAAGCTGGCCTTTGTCCTGCTGCGGCTATCAGGTTTCGAGTTGTGGGCCGCTTCGCCTAGATGCCCGAATTATTCTCTTCTCACTATCTATAACGAATCTGGCTCCGGAATGGTAACGGTCTAAGCCGGGGCCTAGTTCTGACTGGCCAGCCGTTCCGCCCGGTGAACATCGCATAGCCCGGCCAAGTCGACCAGACAGCCGTTCAGCAGGCGTTGCATCGCTAGCGCTTGGTCGAGGGCATACACTTGGTGGCCGATGAAGGCACCCCGCACCATCTCTAGGCTATACTCATCGACCAGCCTCGCGACCTCGGTCTCCAGCGCCTTGAAGCCCGGCTCCGTCCACCACGTGGCCTCCATAAAGACGTCCATAGTGGCGTCGAAGCAGGCTTCGTCCATCTCGTCCTCGGTCATCTCGTTGTCCGTCATGGTGCTCACCGCCCTTTCGCTCTAATTTTGTTCTCTACTTATATCAATGCGAAAAAGGCCGAATCTGTAACACCCTACAACTCGGTCGCTAACTTCGAGATAGGGTATACGCAGGACATCCGCTTTCTCCATTTCGAACCTGAAAAAGCGGATGTCGTCGAGCGAACTATTTTCAAGATTCTTGCTACGCGTCCTCCCGCAGATAGGCGTCGACGTCCTCGGCCAACTGAGCGCCGTCGACTTCGCTAAACTCGCCAAGCTCGAACCGCGCGAGCAGCATGTCGCCCCGAACGATGAAGAGCGCGCATTCGGCGTCGAGCACGATCACCCGCAATCCGTCCAGGCTCTGGGCGATGACGCGGGCGTCGGCATCCTCCCAAATCTCCGGCGCGTCTTCCAATGGGATATATTCGACCTGCATCATCGGGCCCCCTTCCTGTAGGCGCGCGGACTGATCGCTGCAGCCATCGCGTCGGCGGCCGCGTCACCATCACGCAGGGAGTATTCACTGTAGGCGCGGGCCGTGACGATTATGTTCGAATGACCCAAGACTTTGCTGGTCAGGTAGATGTTGCCCGTCTGCCGGGTGATCAGCGCACCGGCCGTCTTTCGCAGCGAATGCGTCCGCGCCCAGCCAGCGCCGACCTCTCGGAGCCAAGCTTTGACGATCTGGCGGCACGCCCGCGTGCTAAGGCATTCCCCATGTTGGCCGGGGAAGACGTACCAGCGCGGTTGCGAGTATTCGAGCCAGTCGCGGACTAGTTTGCCCGCTTGCGGGAACAGCGTGACCGTCCGGAAGTCCGCCGCCTTCTTCTTGCTCGTTCGGCAGGTCACCCGGCACCGGCCGCCGTCAAAGGCGATGTTGTCCACGACCAGTCGACACGCTTCCGACTGGCGCAGGCCCCCGCCAACCAGCACGGCCAAGAGCGCCGCATCCCGTTTTCCTATCGCGCGGCGTTTGTCCGGAGCCGCCAAGAGCGTGCGCACGGTCTTGGCCGTCAATGGGCGGCGGTCATAGACGCGGGCGGCTGTTCGGGTCTTCGTTTCGGTTGCGTTCATAGTTGCCTCCTTCCTGATTCGACGGGCGTGATACCTCCGAATAGGACGGCGCGCAAGGGGATGGCGTTCGGTGCGTGCCTTGCACAACGCCATGCAGGTCTCGCCGGAACGCGCCATCGCCCTCTGCTACGACGCCTTCGCCGCCGAAGGGCTTCTCGACATTCCCCTCGCTCCCATCGGCGGCGCCTACGGCTCGGTCACGCCCGACGAGCTGATCCGCTGGTCGAACGCCGCCATCGAACGCGGCGCGACGATGCTCTCCTGGTGGAGCTTCGAGCATATCGAGAACGACTGCCGCCGGCTCTGGGACGCCATCGCGCGCATCGACCTCCCTGGAAAGGACGAAACGAAAATGGACGAAGAAACCAGGAAAACCGCCGCCGCCAACGCCTTCCGTCAGCACATCGCCGGCCTCATCCTCAGCGGGGACGATGCCCTCGCCGACCGCGCCTACCTGGAGCTCCAGTACGTGCGCGCCCTCGCGGGTCAGCTGGACACAGCTTCGAACGACGAGAAAGCGTCAAGCTAGACTCCCTGCCGCCTGCTCCTGTAAGATACGGGATACGGCTTCTCCGCGCCCCAACCCTGGCAGGGTTCTCTTCGGCGGCGCGCGGCCCAGGAGCAGACCATGAAGATCGCCTTCATCATGTACCAGGGCAATATGTTCTCCGGCGGGCAGGGGATCTATACCTACTACCTGACGCGAGAACTTGCCCGGCTCGGCCACGAAGTCCACGTCATTGCCGGGCCGCCTTACCCTGAGACTGACGATTCGGTCATCTGCCACAACGTCCCGACCGAGAGCTACTGGGCCCTCTATCACAATCGCGGCGAGTTCCTGCACCATCGCCATCCGCTCTCTCACTTCCACCCCGTCAACTTCTACGAGTTCTACTCGACCCGCATTGCCATCTCGTCGCTGCTCCTCACCTTCAGCATGCGCGCTTACATCAAGATCAAGGAGTTGATGCCGGAGACGCGCTTCGACATCGTCCACGACAACCAGACTCTGAGCTATCCGCTCCTCTTTTTGAAGGGCCTCGGCCTGCCGCTCGTCGCGACGATCCACCACCCGCTCTCCGTCGACCTGCAAAACAGCGTCCTTCAAGCCCGCTCCATCTACGAAATGGCCCGCCGCTACCTGTGGTTCCCCTGGATCATGCAGGAGTTCACGGCCCGTCGCATGGACCGGATAATCACCGTCTCCCAGAACACCACCCGCGCCGTTCATCGCATGTTTCACGTCCCGCTCGATCTAATGACCTGCGTCTACAACGGCATCGATGCCGACCGCTTCCGTCCCTTGCCGGACATTCAGGAAGTGCCGAACACCATCCTCTTCAACACTAACTCCGAGGACCGCAACAAGGGCGCCATCTACGTCTTCGAGGCCCTGCACATCCTCAAAGAGCAGGGCGTGCCCTTCAACCTCATCCTCGTCGATAACGACAAGAAGAGCCTGAAGCTGGCGCCGGAATCTGGTCCGGAAGTACGGCCTCAGCACCCAGGTCACCTTCGTCGGTCGCGTCTCGAACCAGGAGCTGCTCGAGTACTACAACCGGGCCTCTATCCTCATCTCGCCGTCCCTCTACGAAGGCTTCGGCCTGCCCGCCGCCGAAGGCATGGCCTGTGAGAAGGCTGTGATCGCCTCCACCGCGCCCGCCTTCCCGGAGTTCATCGACCACGGCCGCACCGGCTGGCTGGTGCCTCCCGCTGACGGCCCGGCTCTCGCCGAAGCCATGCGCATGCTCCTGGGCGACGCTGACCTCCGAAAGCGTCTTGGCACGGCTGCGCGGCAGAGCATCATCGAGCAGTTCAACTGGCGCAAGAACGCCGAAGAGGTCGTCCAGGTCTACGAGCGCGCAATCGCTGAACGGAGGAAGTAGCTACGCCCGACAACATCGTCTCCGTCGATTACCGCCGTCATCTTCCGATTAACCCGGGCGACTGGGTGCTCGATGTCGGCTGCGGCGAGGGACGCCACACGAGCGAGGCCTGCCGCTTCCCTTGTCGCGCTGTCGGCGTCGACGTCAGCCCGGCCAACGTCAAGGACGCCTGGAACCTGATAGACCACCAGACCCGCCATCATGAGATCGTCGGCCGCGCCGACCTCATGGTCGTCGATGCCCAGCACATGCCTTTCCGCGATGCCATGTTCGACAAGGTCGTCTGCACGGAGGTGCTGGAGCACGTTCCCGACGATTCAGCCGTGATCGGGGAGCTTGTGCGCGTATTGAAACCCGGCGGCCTCATTGCCGTCAGCATCCCCAACTACTGGCCGGAGATCTTCTTCTGGACCATATCCTGGCGCTACTGGCATTCACGCGGTGGTCACGTTCGCCTCTACAAGCCCGGCGAAATGGAAACGGCTTTGACCGCAGCCGGTCTCAATATCTATGCGCAACGGTTGCGCCACACAATTCAGGGCCTCTACTGGCTTGTCTGCTGCACCTTCGACAAGAAGAAAGACGCTTTCGTCACGAAGAACGTTTCAAGACTGATTCAATGGCAGTACCGCCATCGCTTGCGGCCCCTTGAGTACTTCGAGGCGTTTCTTAATCCCGTTCTGGGCAAAGACCGTATCTTCTATGCTCGAAAGCCAGACTGACGAATCCATCGACAGGGAGGGCCTTCGCCGGCTCCGCGCGTCGATGCCCCGGCCGCCGCGTCCGTCGGCCTATCGCTACCAGCAGACCGACGGCAACGGCGCCCGCGCTCGCATGGACACCGTCAGTCTCGATCTCCTCGGCCTGCGCGACGGCGAGCGCCTGCTCGACGTCGGCTGTGGCAGCGGCCGTCACGTCCTGACGGCTTGCCTTCATCGCTGCACGGTCATCGGCCTCGACCGCGCCCTTTGGGAACTCAAGGCGACGAAGTTCCTCGGCTTCTGCCTGGGCACGGAAGGCAAGCTCCGCGCCAGCGGCACAGTTGTGCAAGGCGATGCTCTCCACCTGCCCTTCGCAGACCGGTCCATCGACCGCGTCATCTGCACCGAAGTCTTTGAGCACGTCCCGGACGACTCGGTCCTCGCGGCGGAGCTGGCGCGCGTCGTTAGGCCCGGCGGCGCCATCGCCGTCAGCGTGCCCGACGGACGATCGGAGTGGCTGGTCTGGCGCGCCGCCGCATTCCACAACGTGTCACCCGGCGAGCATGTCCGTCTCTATCACCGTGGCCAAATGGAGCGGTTGTTGCGATCACACGGATTCGAGGTGTACGCGCGGCGCTACTTGCACTCGTTGGAGACGCCTTATTGGCTGCTGTGGTTTGGCTCGCGCCGGGGCGACGCCCGCTGGCGGCTGTCGGCGGCCTGGCGGGATTTCATCCATGGTCGGTCGGCGGAAGGCTCGCACCTCCTGATGCGACTCGAAGGCATCGGCAATCGCATCCTGCCCAAGAGCGCTGTCTTCTACGCCAGGAAGACGCGGGAGGCAGCCCAGTGCGAATAGCGTTCACAGTCTATCAGGGCAACCCCTCGTCCGGCGGCCAGGGCGTCTTCACCTACTATATGACCCGCGAGCTCGCTCGCCTTGGCCACGAAGTCCACATCATCGCCGGCCGCCCCTTCCCGGAAGCCGACCCGGCCGTCCACTTCCACGGCCTGAAGACCTTCCGTATCTGGGACTTCATGGCCGACATCGACGAGTACCGCTTCCGGACGAACCCGCTCCTCTTCTTCCATCCCGTCAACATGTACGAGATGATGTCGACTCGCCTCTCCCTCGGCTCGCTGCTCTTCACCTTCAGCATGCGCGCCTATTACAAGCTGCACGAACTGGCGCAGGAACAGCCTTTCGACCTCGTTCACGACAACCAGACCCTGAGCTACGGCATCCTTCTCATGAAGGCGAAAGGCCTGCCCGTCGTCGCCAGCATCCATCATCCGCTGAACATCGACCGGCACAACCGCCTCATCCAGGTCAAAGGCCTGCGCCGTCAGGCCCTCGCCTGGCTCTGGTTTCCCTGGGTCATGCAGGACTACACGGCCCGCCGTCTCGACCGCATCATCACCTGCTCCGACAACTCGGCCGCGACGATCCAGGGCCTCCTGCACACGCCGCCGGGCAGGATACAGGTCATCCACTACGGCGCCGACACCGACATGTTTCGCCCCATGGACGAGGTCGAGAAGCAGCCGAACAGCCTCCTCTTCGTCGGCGACTCCGAGGACCGCAACAAGGGCGCCCTTTACCTCCTCGAAGCCCTGCACCTGCTGCGGCATCGCGTCCCTTTCCAGACGACCTTCATCGACCACCGGCCGCCGCCGCATCTCAAGCTCGTCCAGCGTCTGATGAAGAAGTACCGTCTCTATAACAACATTCAGATACTGCCGCGTGTCCCGATTGAAGGATTGGCGCGACTGTATAATCAGAACCAGATCCTCGTCTCGCCGTCCCTGCACGAAGGCTTCGGCTTGCCTGCCGTCGAGGCCATGGCCTGCGGCATTCCCGTCGTGGCGACCCGCGCCGGCGCCCTCTCTGAGATCATCGAAGACGGCGTCACCGGCATTCTGGTGCCGCCCGCGGATTCGCAGGCCCTGAGCGAAGCGCTGAAGACGCTGCTCTCCGACCCGGACCTCTGCCGTCGCATGGGTCAGGCCGGCCGCGAGCGCGTTCTGAAGAACTTCACCTGGCGGCGGACGGCGGAAAAGATGTCGCAGGCGTACGAGGAGGTCTGCCGGGAATCGGCAGCGAGGAAGAGGACATGAGGGTCTGTTTTCTGCTCCACCAGGGGAAGATGCATTCCGGTGGCCAGGGTGTCTACCTCTATAACGTGACGAAAGAGGTGGCCGATCTGGGCCACGAGGTGCACGTCCTTGGCGGCCCACCCTATCCGGAGACCGCGCCGAACGTCAGCATCGACCGCATCGCCAACTTCAACCTCTTCGAAGTCCTCGGCACCGTCGACCCCGAGTTCTTCCACAGCCGCCATCCGGCCGAGTTCTTCAAGCCGCTCAACTTCTACGAGCTGGTCACCACCCGCTACGGCATGTTCTCCGGCATGTCTGCCTTCAGCATCCGCGCTTTCGACCGCCTGCGGGAGCTACAGCCGGAGCGCGCCTTCGACATCGTCCACGACGTCCAGACCCTCGGCTACGGCGTTCTCCTGATCCGCGCGAAAGGCCTGCCCGTCGTCGCGAACATCCACCACCCGCTGGCCCTCGACCGTCACAACGCCGTAACGCAGGCGAAGACCCTGCGCGAGAAGGTGCGCTGGATAATCTTCTACCCTTTCTTCATGCAGAACGTCGTCATGAAGCGCGTCGACCGCATCATTACCGGCTCGCAGCACTCCTCCCAGTCCATCCAGCGCGTGTTCGGCGTTCCCGCTTCGCACATCGAGGTCATCCACGACGGCGTCGACACGGACACCTTCCGCCCGCTGCCCGATGTCGAGAAGGAGCCGAACCGCATCCTGTTCGTCGGCAACTCTGAGGACCGCAACAAGGGCGCGCGCTTCCTCGTCGAGGCCCTGCATATCCTCCATCGCGAGCTCGACTTCAACCTCACCTTCGTCGACCGGCCGCGCGAAGAGCTCCAGCTTGTCCCCGGCCTTGTGAAGCGCTGGGGGCTTCAGGGACGCGTCAAGTTCACCGGCCACGTCTCGACGGAGGAGCTTGTCCGGCTCTACAACTCGGCCCAGATCCTCGTCTCGCCGTCCGTTTACGAGGGGTTCGGCCTGCCCGCCGCGGAGGCGCAGGCCTGCGGCACGGCCGTCGTTTCGACGACCGCCGGGGCCCTGCCCGAGGTCGTCGCTGACGGAGAAACGGGCTGGCTGGCGCCGCCGGGCAACGCGCAGGCGCTCGCGGATGGCATTCGCCGTCTCATGTCCGATGCTGACCTGCGCGCGAAGATGGGCGCCGCCGGACGCAAGCGGATGGTGGAACGCTTCACCTGGCGGGAGACAGCCCGAAAGACGGTAGCGCTATACGAGGAAGTGCTGGAGAAGGTGAAGGCGGGCGAAAGCCGCTCTATTCCTGCGTAGGCGGCTCTAGCGGCGTCGTGACCAGGGCGCGGCCGATCCAGAAGGCGACGTAGAGGGCGCCCATGAAGCCCATAATGACGGGCATCGCCAGGGCCCAGTAGCTCTTGCGCAGCACGCCGATAAGGAACACTACGGCGGCGATGCCGCTGGCAGCGCAGATCGCCACTCCGTACATTTGAGACCGCTCCCGGTAGTTATTCCATTCCACGCTTAGCCTCCGCTTCGAACAGGGGACTTTTCTCTCTTTCGATGCAGACGTATATATAGCAATAATCGGTTTCCCTGTCAAACAACTTCAGGGAAGCAACTACCCGATGATCACGCCTGCCCACGCCCTCGAAGGCCTCGACGCGCTGGCGCTGGACGCCGAAGCGAAGGAGTTCTTCCTCTCTGGTAACGCCCGTCGCGTGTTCGGCCTGTAGCGTTCGCCTCTGGCCGCCATATCCGTGATCCACGGCCGTGACGGCACGACAACACGGCTGCGGACGGGGCGTTGGCTTCCCACGTTAGCCATAGCGCTTGATATTCTGCTCGACGAATTTCAGAAGCAGCTTTCTGAGGATTGCCCGCTCTTCAGACGATAGCACGCCGAACATCTCGTCGGTGAAGGGCGGCATGCCTGCCAGGAGGATCTTAGAGGCTCGCGCGCCTTCCTCTGTCAACCGGATCAATACCACGTGCCGGTTCGCGGGTCCTTCACACGTTCGACCAATTTCCTGGCGCACATCCTATCGACGAGCATCGTTGTGCCTGGACTCTCTTGCAGCAGCCTTCTGCTGATCTCAGTAGCCGTCAGCGGCTGCCCAGCTCCGCCGAGTATCCCGAGCAGCGACGCCTGCGGCAGCGTCAACCCGGGAACTGCGATGCCACGTTTCGCTTCTTTGCGCAAGATCATGGAGGCCGCCCACAGCACTCCCGCCTCATCAATAGACATGCCTTCCTCCAAAGAGATTCCCCACTGTTCGGTTGCGCCAGGAGAATAATATACCCGAAACGGCCGGGGTTCCAGACTCGCCGAAAGCCCCACTGGCACTGTATCGGAAACGCCAGACTCACACTTTAATTGACGGACGAAAATGTCGAGGCGAAACTAAGCCCGCGTCGATCGGGACGGACCGAAGGCGGGAGCATACACACCACGCGATGGAGGTTGTAACAGTGTCTACGACTAGCAGAGTCCAGGTTCACTCAAAGGCCGCCGCGGCGGCAAGCAGAAAGCCGCTGATTATCCTCAGCGTCTTGGCGTTGGCGGTATTCGCAGTCTTCGTCATTTCTTGCGGATCAAGCGACGAGGGCGGCGGGGCAACGACGACGCCGGGCGACACGACCGGCATCACCGACACGTCGATCAAGCTTGGCAGCCTTCTTCCGCTTACCGGCGTCGCCGCCCTGTACGGAGGCGGTTTTGGAGCGGGCATGAAGGCCTACTTCGACTACATCAATGATCAGGGTGGCATTTATGGTCGCAAGATCAACCTCGTCATCGGTGACAGCCAGTACAGCGGGCCGGCTGCCTCAGAAGCAGCCCGTTCGCTCATCGACCAGGACAAGGTATTCGCCTTCATTGGGAACCTCGGGGACGACGTCGACGGCGCCGTCAAACAGATGCTCGACGACCAGAACATTCCCGACACGTTCTTGCTCGCCGGGGCCAAGGAGTTCGTGGACCCGGTCCAAAAGAACCGCTTCGTTTCTCAGGTTACCTACGAAACTGAAGGGAAGATATGGGGGAAATACTTCTCCGAGAATCTAGGCGGCAAGAAGTTGGGCATCCTGGCTGAGAATGATGCCGTTGGAAAAGAGGGAGAGGCGGGCATTAAGGAGGAACTCGAAAACGAAAAGGCCGACGTCACGACAACCACCGAGTACTACGACCCAACCGTCACAGATGTCACCTCCCAGGTGCAGCGCCTGGAGACGGAGAACATTGACTTCCTCATGTTCTTTGGTGGGGCCCTGCCGGCCGCGAACATGATAAAGACGGTTCGCCAGACTCTCAGTTGGGACGTCCCAATGGCCATGAACGAGGGCGCCGGCGCTCAAATGATCGCTCCGCTCGCCGGGGCGGCGAACATGGATGGCATGCTAAGCGCTACCCTGGCAAAGACAACGTCCTACGTCGACCTTCCGTTCTCCAAAGAGATGAAACCAATCTTCGACAAGTACGCATCCAATGCCCCAGCCGGAAGCTGGGATGGACTAGCACCCGCCGGGATGCTTTCTGCCTACACTTTCGTCGGCATTCTGAAGCTGGCCGGGCCGGACCTCACTCGCGAGTCCTTTGAGGCGGCCGCAGAGCATATCTGCAAATACCAGGTTGACCCAACTCAACCGGAGGAAAGCACCAGCCCAACGGACCACAGCCTGGTTGAAGCCGAGATCCTGACGAAGGCGTCGCTTGACTCGAGCGTCACTGAGGGGGTGGTCTTCACGCCCTTTGGCGACATGATCAGCTTCGAATCGACTCCGGATTGCTCGGTCCCGAAGATGCCGACGGGTGGCAAGGACCAGCCGGGTCCGAATATGGGGAGCTAACTCAACAAGGGGATACCTCCGGGTCGTGTGGTTCCCGTTTCTGTCGTTGGGCGGCCAAGGCCACTGAGCCGCCCAACGACCATAAAACCCTGACCTGCGCGCTTAGAGAGGATCCTAGAATGGATAAGATGAGCACCATGGGTTTTCCCGCTGGATCAAGTGACCCGATGTTCGAAACGCCGTATATCGACGTCGACGAGTGGCGCGACGAACCGGTCCGCCATCGCTACGTCCATGGCGGGCTTCAAAGACACGGAATGCCGGTTCTCTTTCTACTTCCCGCCGGCAGAACGCTACGAAGGAAGGTTCTTTCACTTCTTCTTGCCGGTTACGGGGATAGAGACTGCTGCGATTAATGCACCAGCGGCCACAACACTGGCTGACCCGATTCCTTTCGCCATGGAGAGCGGCGCCTACCTCGTGGAGTCGAACCAGGGCCGGACGGCCATGTTCCCCGGCGATGACACCACCATCACCGGCTATCGGGCCAGCGCCGCAGCGGCCAGGTACTCGCGATGCTGGCCGCCGAGATGTATGGTTCGCACCGCTCCTACGGCTATGCCTACGGCGGCAGCGGCGGAGCCTACAAGACCTTCACTTGTCTGGAGAACTGCCCCGGCGTCTGGGACGGTGGGGTGCCGTTCGTCCACCCCACAAACATGAGCTTGCCCTGCAATTTGACACTCCAGGGCCATGCCGTCCGGGTGCTGCGCGACAAGTTCCCCGCCATCGTCGACGCGCTGGAGCCCGGCGGCAGCGGCGACATGTACGCCGGCCTGAATACCGAGGAGCGTGAAGCGCTTGCCGAGGTTACCCGACTGGGGTTCCCGCCGCGGGCGTGGTTCAAATCCGGAATAATCGCGCTTGCCTACACGGGGATCTTGGCTATGTTCATGGACAAGGTGCTCCAGTGGGACCCCGAGTACTTCGAGGACTTCTGGGCGGTTGCGGGCTACCTCGGCCAGAACCCTCCCGAGTCCCTATTGCGCGCCCGAGTCCAGCACAAGGTGAAGCTCAGTCAGGTGGTAAAGACCAAGGAGGCTGCCTCACTGGGCACGATGGTATCGATGCCGGCGAGATTGGCCGACAGCGCGGGAGAGATGCCCGCCGCAATCAAGCTCGAGAAGATGCCGGACGGGAATCTTCAGGGGAACACTCTGACTTTAACGAGCGGCGCAGCCGCCGGGCACGTGCTCTACATCTCCGGTGTGATCGGTGACCTGGTGATGGTTGGCTTTGGCCCGACGAACTTCCGGGAACTGGTCAATATGAAGGCCGGCGACGAAGCGCTGCTCGACAACGGGCCGTATCTGGCCGCCCAGACCTATCACCGCCACCAGATCCCGTCGCCTGACTACCACGCCTGGGACCAGTTCCTGGTCGACGGTGAGCCGGTGTATCCGCAGCGAACCGCGCTGCTAGGTCCGCGATTCGCCCGCTACGCCATGGGCGCTCTCCAGACCGGTCGGTTCGCAGGGAAGATGATCGTGGTTCAGTGCTTGATGGACGAGGGCGCCTTCCCCTGGCAGGCAGACTGGTACCGCAGCCTCGTGCAGGCGGCGCTGGGGCCGCTCATTGACGATAACTACCGGCTCTGGTTCGTCGACCATGCCATGCACACTGGACCGACGGTGTCGCCGGGCGACCCCCGGCCGGTGGCGTCAACCCGCATAATCGACTACTCCGGCGTCGTGCGGCAAGCGCTGCGCGACCTGTGCGCCTGGGTCGAAAAGGGATTGGAGCCTCCAGCGAGCACTGCCTACAAGATTGTGGACGGTCAAGTGCACGTGCCGCCGACTGCCGCGGAACGCAAGGGCATTCAGCCGGTCGTCGAGCTGAAAGCGAACGGTGGCGTGCGTGCCGATGTCTCGGTTGGTGAGGCGATCGAGTTTACTGCCGTCATCGAAGTGCCCGCGGGCGCCGGCACGATAGTGGCCGCCGAATGGGACTTCGAGGGCGCCGGCGACTATCCGGTCGTCGGAGAAGTTCGACGATACCAATTCGTCGTTCTCTCGCTTGACCCTGAAGACCACCTATGCCTTCTCGAAGCCCGGCACCTACTTCCCGGCGCTTCGGGCCGGCTCGCAGCGGCAAGGCAACTTCAAGACTCAGCATACCCGCATCCAGAACCTCGGAAGAGTGCGCGTGGTCGTCAAGTAGGACAACTGACGCCGTGTAGAGCCATGGGCACGCTCGTCGAGACAATACAGAGGGGGGACTGAGAAGAATGGATAATGTGAACACGATGGTTTTTCCCGCTGGATCAAGTGACCCCATGTTTGAAACGCCGTACGTGGACATCGATGAGTGGCGCGACGAGCCGGTCCGCCATCGCTACGTCCACGGCGGCTTTAAGGACACCGAATGTCGGTTCTCCTTCTACTTCCCGCCGCCCGAGCACTATGAAGGACGTTTCTTCCACATGCTCATCCCGGTTTCGGGCATAGAGACTGCTGGCATTGTGCAACCACCGGCCACGACACTCGCTGACCCGATTCCCTTCGCCGTGGAGAGCGGCGCCTACCTCGTGGAGTCGAACCAGGGCCGGACAATGCCATGTTCCCGGGCGACGACACCACCATCACCGGCTATCGGGCCAGCGCCGCGGTAGCCAGGTATTCGCGGGTACTGGCTGCCGAGATGTACGGCGCGCACCGCCCTTACGGCTATGCTTATGGCGGCAGCGGCGGAGCCTACAAGACCTTCACCTGCCTGGAGAACTGTCCCGGCGTCTGGGACGGCGCGGTGCCGTTCGTTCAGGGATCGACCATGAGCATCCCCTACATGTTCACAGTGATGGGCCATGCTATGCGGGTGCTGGGCGAAAAGTTCCCCGCCATCGTTGACGCGCTAGAGCCCGGCGGCAGCGGCGACATGTACGCCGGCCTGAATGCGCGAGGAGCGTGAAGCGCTCGCCGAGGTGACCCGCATGGGGTTCCCGCCGCGCGCGTGGTTCGCCTCGGAAAGGATCGCCCTTGGCTACACGGGGGTCTTGGCCATATTCATTGACAAAGTGCTCCAGTGGGACCCCGAGTATTTCAAGGACTTCTGGACCGTTCCGGGCTACCTCGGCCAGAACCCTCCCGCGTCCCTCTTGCGCGCCCGGGTCGAGCACAAAGCGAAGATCAGTCAGGTGCTGAAGTCCAAGGAGGTTACCTCACTGGGCACGATGGTATCGATGTCGGCAAGATTGGCCGACGCCGCGGGGGAGATGCCGGCGGCAATCAAGTTCGAGAAAATGCCGGAAGGGAACCTCCAGGGGAACAGTCTGACCTTGACGAGCGGCGCGGCCGCCGGGCATGTACTCTACGTCTCCGGAGTGGTCGGCGACCTAGTGATGGTTGGCTTTGGCGAGGCGGACGTCCAAGAACTGGTCAATATAAAGGCCGGCGACGAGGTCCTGATCGACAATGGCACGTATCTCGCTGCCCAGACCTACCACCGCCACCAGGTCCCGTCGCCTGACTTCTACGTCTGGAACCAGTTCATGGTCGACGGCAAACCGATGTATCCGCAGCGACCCTCGCTAGTGGGCCCAAGCTTCGCCCGGTACGCCATGGGCGCTCTCCAGACCGGCCGGTTCGCGGGGAAGATGATCGTGGTTGAGTGCTTGATGGACGAGGCCGCCTACCCCTGGCAAGCGGACTGGTACCGCAGTCTCGTGCAGGCTGCGCTGGGCCCACGTCTCGACGACAACTACCGGCTCTGGTTCGTCGATTATGGCATGCATACGTCACCGAGGACCATGACGGGCGATCGCCCTCCGGCGGCGACAACCCGCTTCATCGACTACTCCGGCGTCGTGCGGCAAGCGCTGCGCGACGTGGCCGCCTGGGTCGAGAAGGGACTGGCGCCTCCTCCCAGCACTACCTACAAGGTCGTGGACGGCCAGGTGCACGTGCCGCCGACGGCCTCCGAGCGCAAGGGCATCCAGCCGGTCGTCGAGCTGAAAGCCAACGGCGGCGTGCGGGCCGACGTAGCGGTCGGCGAGGCCGTCGAGTTCACGGCGGTCATCGAGGTGCCACCGGGAGCCGGTACGATAGTCTCCGCCGAGTGGGACTTCGAGGGCGCCGGCGACTACCCGCTCGCTGAGAAGCTCGACGACACCAATTCGTCGTTCTCTTGCCTGGCCCTGAAGACCACCTATGCCTTCTCCAAGCCCGGCACCTACTTCCCGGCGCTACGGGCTGGCTCGCAGCGGCAAGGCAACTTCAAGACCGAGCATACCCGGGTCCAGAACCTCGGTAGGGTGCGCGTGGTCGTCACGTAGGACGGGTAACGGCGGCTGGAGGCACAGGCGCGCGACATATCGTCGGAGGGCATCGGCATAGCTGCCGCCCACGCCCTCGAACGCCTCGACGCCCTCCAACTCGACGACGAGGCGAAGGACCTCTTCCTCTCCGGCAACGCCCGCCATGTTTTCGGCCTCTAGCCGCCAGCGCCCTCGAGGCCTCGACGTTCTTCACGCCGCTCGCCGAGGCGAGTCGCGCCGGTGCTGCACGACTTCGCCGCTTCGTATCGGATTGTGCTCATACACGCCGAACTCGCACACTGCTTGACGAACGAAGACGCCGGAGCCAAAGTGGGCTTGAGTTGGCTTGGCGTGGCCCCTGGGACTGGCGGATGCCAGGAGGTCAGCCAAGCCCCAATATGAGGATGAGCAAGGAGGTTATGTAGAATGGATAAAGTTGGCTCTATGGCTTTTCCCGCTGGCTCAAGGGACCCCACGTACAAGACGCCGTATATCGACGAGGACGAGTGGCGCGACGAACCGGTCCGCCATCGCTACGTCCACGGCGGCTTCGAAGGCACCGACTGCAAGTTCTCCTTTTACTTCCCGCCCCCAGAGATCTACGAAGGGCGTTTTTATCAGCACCTGATGGCAGTCTCGGGCATGGAGAAGGCTGCCTTCGAGCCGGCGATGGCCGGCTTCATGATACCCGACTCCGTAGAGTTCACTATTGATGCGGGGGCCTACTTTGTGGAGTCGAACCAGGGCCGGATAACGATGTTCCCCGGCGAGGACCCCACCATCCAGTATCGGGCCAGCGCCGCCACGGCTAGGTACTCGCGTGTCGTGGCCGCCGACATGTACGGCCCGCATCGCCCCTACGGCTACGTCTTCGGCGGCAGCGGCGGCTCTTACAAGACTATTGCCTGTTTTGAGAGCGCCCTCAACATCTGGGACGGCGCCCTGCCGTTCGTTGTGCCGTCGCCCTTAGCCATCCCTAACTGTTTCACTGCGCAGGCCCATGCCATGCGGGTACTGCGCGACAAGTTCCCCGCCATCGTCGACGCGCTCGAGCCCGGCGGCAGCGGCGACATGTATGAGGGCCTGAACAACGAGGAGCGCGAAGCCCTGGCTGAGGTTACCCGCCTGGGATTCCCGCCGCGGGCCTGGTTCAACGTGCAAAGAATCGCCCTTGGTTACACGGGCGTCTTCGCTGGCCTCGTCGATAACCTGGTCAAATGGGATCCCGGCTATTTCGAGGACTTCTGGAAGGTCCCGGGCTACCTGGGCGCCAATCCAACGGAGTCCCTCAAGCGGGCCAGGATTCAGCACAAGACGAAGATCAGCAAGGTCGTTATGGCCAGTGAGGCCGTCAAGATGGGCTTGTCAGTGTCGATGTCGGCGAGACTGGCCGAGAGAGGGATAGACATGCCGGCGGCGATCCAGATCGAGAGCGTGCCGGAAGGGAATCTCCAGGGAGCCGGCTTGCACCTGCTGAGCGGCGAGGGCAAGGGGCACGTCTTCTACATAAGCGGGGCTGTCGGCGACCTGCTGATGGTCGGCTTCGGCGAGATGCACTTCAGGGCGCTGGCCGCCATTAAAGCCGGCGATGAAGTGATGATCGACAACTCGGTGTATCTCGCTGTGCAGACCTATCACCGGCACCAGGTGCCGCCGGGGGACGAGTACTACATCTGGGACCAGTTCAAGGCGGCGGGCAAGCCGGTCTATCCCCAGCGGCCAGAGATCCTGGGGTTCCGTGCCGCCCCGTCCGGCGGCGGCGCCATTCAGACCGGCCGCTTTGCTGGCAAGATGATCGTGGTCGACTGCTTGATGGACGAGTCCGCCAACCCCTGGCAGGCAGACTGGTACCGCTCGCGCGTCAAGGAAGCGCTGGGGCCAGGCTTCGAAGACAACTTCAGACTGTATTTTGTCGACCACGCCATGCACACAGCGCCCTGGGCCGCGCCGAGCGACCCGCGGCCGGTCGCGACAACCCGGGCCATCAGCTACGTTGGTGTTCTGCACCAGGCGTTGCGCGACCTGAGCGACTGGGTCGAGAAGGGACTCCAGCCTCCGCCGGGCACGGCGTACAAGATGGACGACGGCCAGGTGGTCGTCCCGCTGGCGGCCGCCGAGCGCAACGGCTTTCAGCCGGTGGTCAACTTGACGGCCAACGGCGGCGTGCGGGCCGAAGTCGCAGTCGGCGAGCCCGTCGAGTTCGTGGGCCTAATCGAAGTGCCGCCCGGAACCGGCACGATAGTGGGAGCGGAGTGGGACTTCGAAGGCGCGGGCGACTTCCCGGTCGCGGAGAACCTCGACTTCTCCAACAACTCCTTCTCTCGAATGACCGTCAAGGCCACTTATGCCTTCTCCAAGCCCGGCACCTACTTCCCGGTGCTTCGGGCTTCGTCACACCGGCACGGTGATTTCAAGGCCAAATTCGCCCGTATCCCGAACATCGGCAGGGTGCGGGTGGTCGTCAAGTAGGACAGACGAAGACGAGCCGCTAACCTGTAACAATCGAGTTTGTCGCCCGCCAAACGACTGCAAACCGCAGCCACGGCGGGCGGCCGCTTATCCCCGACCTCGCGCCTTGTCACCAAACTGCCCGATGATCACCCACTGTGTTGACGGCCCCGGCGCGGCGCCGTATGTTCAGGCTCGCAATCGGAGACGGCACTCCCACCCGGACGAAGGAGAAGATGCAGCCATGAAGGCCGAAAACCACTCGGGCGACGAATATACCGATGAAGAGAAGCGCAATCTGGCCGTGCTACGTGAGTGGATACGCTGCTGGAACACGCCGGGCCTGGCGGGCAAGATGGTCGATGACCTGTACGCCGAGACGTGCGAAGTCTTGACGCCCTTGCAGAGCCTTTCCTGGTCGTTGATTGGCGAGAGCAAGCAGGACTGGCGCGACGTCGAAATCGCCTACGACGATGCCGTCCGGCACCGCGAGATGACGTTGCTGAACAAGATCGTCAAGGGTAACGTGATCGCCGTAGAGGTCAGGACGGTCATAACGAGCAAGACCGGCGAGACATTCGATACGGGCTTCATGGCTTTCCTCTGGTTCGAGAATGGCAGAATAGTCCGCGACCACACCTACCAGCGTCCCCCGAACATAGCCACGCCCGAACTGATGGCCGCTACTGAGAAGATACGACGCAAGAGGAAAGTGTCTTCCGGTTCCTGATCTACAAGAAGTTGCGCGGCAACAGACGGCTCAAGGTCATGTCCGCCGCCAGCTACCCGATGGTCACCCCCGCCCGCGCCCTCGAACGCCTCGACGCCCTGGAACTGGACGCCGAGGCGAAGGCTCTCTTCCCCTCCGGCAACGCCCGCCGCATGTTCGGCCTGTAGGGTCCTCGCGCACCCTACTTGCCACGCGGCGACGCTTGATCCGTGTCATGCCACCGTACGTTTGCACCGCGAAGCGTCGCTTCGGCTTACCCCAGCAATAATCGGTTCCCCTGTCAAACCACGACACTGCCCCTCAAGACAGGAGCGCCGCGACCGACGAGAAACGGCAATCGCTTCGATGTCACCCGACTCCCCTCCCTCCGCCTTCTTACTCCGTTCGCGGCATCATGAACTCCGCAACCGCTCGGTCCGCTTCACTCGCCGCTTCAGTCTCCATCAGATCAGCTTCCGCGTAGAGCTTAGCGCTTCGTTCGGCCAGATCAGCAATTTGCCGCTCTTCCACTGCACCAAGGCGAGGGATGTTCAGCTCTTGCAGATCGGTAACGTCAATCTCGGGCACACTAGAACCATAAGGAAGAGCCTTCATGAGAGGACGGCCGAAGGTGGGGTGGGACAAAGCCGTGAGCAAATAGCCTGCGGGCAGGAGAGGACAGCCAACCGATGCAATCCGGATGATATGATCGGATACAATCTTTCCGACGTGTCCCTCGTGGGCGAGGGCCAAGCTCCCGTTCAACCCGTAAACTTGGCCCGAGCGGGCGAGCAATAGCCATCCCGGCTCGACGCGACCATTGTAAGAATCGCCGCAGTTGACGTTGGCGATTCTCTTGTCGAGGTCGGGGTTGATCTCGAATATGTCCGAACTATCGATGAGCGCAGTCCCTGCGTCGGCGGGGATGCGGCGAAACCGCGTCGGCAGCCATGCTCGGTATCCAGCATCACGCAACCGCACGAAATCGCGGCCGGACGCAGCGAAATGCCGTTCGATTGCGGCTGCCCGCGGATTGTATCTCGCCGCGTCAAACCGTCGCCGTCCGCCGAAAAGAGTGCTACTCGCGTCAACGACAAATCCTGCCTCCGACGGAGAAGCTGATTCCAGTGGCCCCATCGCTGCATCGAAGCGGCGTTCAGCCTCAAGCGTAGCGGCGTAGGCGCTGTCGCGCAGATACACAATTCTTTCCGCGCTCTCATTGAAGCGTCGCCGAAGGCCGTCGTTGACGGCTAACACAGGGACCCGATCAATGTGGCTGGGCTCCAAATGCTTGATGATGTCGCCATACCGCGCGCCCGCCATCATTGCGCGGACTCTGGGCGCGCGCAGGTAAAAGTAAAGCCACCCTTTCATGTCCGTCCGGTTCGGCTCAACTCGTAGAAGGTCGTGAGTGATGATGGCGTTGACGTGCGCCGAGAAGGCCAACGTGGCCCGGCCAACATGTCCCGAACAGGAGACCAAGATGGTCCCAATGGAGACGAAGCGCTGTTCAACGTTTGGAGTCCTGGCGACGGCCAGCCATTTGCGGGGAAACGCGCGGGTCTCGAAGACCTGCGACGCTGACAAAAAGGGCACCCCGTGCTCCGGGCTCACCTGTACGCCCTTCAGCCTTGATGGTTGCCATACGCTGGCGACATCACCCAGTCGAGTCCAGCCCTTCGAATGCGATTCGACCGCCAGTCTAATGCCATATCCCTCGCAGAGATAGGTCTCTGCCTCGAGGCGCCTGTCCTCGGTCCGTAACACGTCGGCAGGAATGGAAGTCCACTGAACCTCATGAAGAGGCCAGTTCTCAGGGAATGCGAGTGGGGGCCTGCTCAGTCTTGCTCGAGAACCCATGTGCGAAATGCTTAGGCGATCTGCTGTGTATTGTCGTCCACGACCTTCCGCTGGGTCTGCTGGCGGCGATACACGCTTGTTCCTTCGTCGAATTCCTTCACGAGTTCCTCCGCCTGTTCGACAAGCTCGTTGCCTTCCGGATCACGCACATAAGTGACATTGCCTCGCTTGTCGTGGCCGATGTGGTTACCCAACGCCATAAAGACTTCGTAGTCGCTCATTTGACCAGCAGCTTGCTCCAGATTCACTAACTCGACGGCCTTCCGTTGGAGCAAGAGGACACTGGTTTGCACTGACACGTGTGGTTGGAACGTGTCTGCGTGAAGATCGACGCTCGCCAAGAGCCGGCAGTTTCTGAGAATCCATTCGCGAACGTAGCCCAGGCCGGGTGACCCCAGAATGCCGTCCGGCAGGACAATGGCCATCTGTCCAGTGCCAGGTTTCAGAAACGCGACGCACCGCTCCACGAAGAGGATTTCTGGTGGTTGCGATTTCTGCAGGGCTTCGGTCATGTTCCACGAATCTGACTGTTCGTCATATGACCATGCGTGACCGAGGTCGTATTGCTCCAGAATTGCGGGGTCGTCGATGGGTATCTTTGAGCCGAACGGTGGGTTCGTGAAAAGGATATCTACTTCGCCGGGAAGTCGACGCCCGCGTAGCTCGTCGCTCCAGCTTGCTGGTGGGGTGAGCGAATTGGCCTGATAAAGGCCCCCAGCGCCATCATTGTTCATGACCATGTTCATCTTGGCGGCCTTGACCAGGTTGGGGTTAAGATCGAGCCCTACGATTTGGTTCAATGCGAATCTTTGAACTCGGTCGCGCCTGGCGTTTTCGATGCGACTCTCGGTGCCGCCTCGTCCCTGCTCGGCCTCCGCTATCTTCTGGATGACGTGGTTCATAGCGGTGATAAGGAAACCACCCGTGCCGCAGGCAGGATCCAGGACGAGGTCCTTCTCTCCGGGGTCCAGCATGGCGACGGCCATCTTACATATGTTTCTGGGCGTGAAGAATTCCCCCCTGTCACCGCGAAGATTAGCCCCGACAATCTCCTCGTAGGCTCGGCCTTTCACGTCTACGTCGCTCTCGAGAAGCGAGTACATCTGGAGTTGTGAGACGAGGTATGCAAGCACTTTGGGTTCGAGCTCAATAGCGTCGTTGGGCTTGAAGATGCTACCGTAGTCGGCCTTCACGGCTGAGAAGAGCCGGTCAAGGCGCGTCTTGACCCTGAGCGGTCCATTGGGCCCGTGACGTTCGTTCGCAGCGGCATAGAATTCCAATTCGTAGGAATTGCGCTCGTCGTGAATCTTGCAGAATATCAGCTTCAGCAGCTCCCAGAAAGCCTCCGGCTTCTGTAGTCCTTGATTCCCGGCGATGTAGTTATGGCATCGCCGAAAGGCGAAAAGGAGGGCGTCCGAAGTTGCTGGCTTCAGCTGATCCACCCGCGGCCGTTCAGCCTCATCATAGGTTTGGCCGAATGCGGGTATGTCGGGAATCTCGTCGTATTCGATGCGGCCCCGTGTTTCTGAACGACGATAGCAATGGCGCTCCAGCCCGTTTGTCCACATCCCGTACACGGCGTTCGGGCACGCAGCGAGGTAACTCTTGAGCTGCCCGACGCCCTCTTTGCGGTGAGAGGACGGTATCGACTGTGCCTTGCACTCGATTATTGAGAAAATGTGCTGCTGTTGGTGTTCCTCCCCCTCAGGGAAAACACATAGGTCGACGCGAGGTTTCCTGCTGCCGAGCCTGATGCTGAATTCGACAGCTATATCGCGCTTAGCGTACCTGTACTCGCGCACGAGCGACTTGGCGATTTCTTGGCGGACGTATTCCTCGGGGGTCTCCTGGCGCTGGGTCACGCCGTCGATGTAGTCGAGGATCTTCCCTTGCTCGACGATCACCGCACGAAGTGAGGGTTTGCCGTCTATGCGTGAGTCCCTCATGTCTCGCGTTCCGTCTCGTCTCTGAGCGGCGCATCGGCGGGGACTGCGTAGGGCTCAGGTGGAATCATTCCCACGGGCAGTGGCTTCGCGGCCGAGTCTACCACAGCACGCATTGGTTCGGCAACGAACGGCCTTCGGGCCATGGCATGCGACCTTGCATCCGCTGACCCCGGTGCCGCGAACGACTTAGACTTCCGCCGCCGTTCTGCTATCCTGACTCTCGTGAACGCCCTTTCATCTTTCGCCGCTGACCGCCGTTTCCCTTCTCCTCGCGTCAGACCAGATTCGGACATCGCGAAAAACAGTTGAATTCAAATGGTCAATTAACCTGCCTGAACCTGGCCTCGACACCTTGAACCGTCCCCGCTAGAATATGACCGACGCCGAACGCGTCGGAGAATCGCCCTAGGGCGATTCGGAGAGTCGCCACTGGCGACCAAGGAGGTTGCCCGTGCCAACAGCGCTCATCACCGGCATCACCGGCCAGGACGGCTACTACCTCGCCGACCACCTGCTGACCCAGGGCTACCAGGTCTACGGCCTCATCCGCGGCCAGAATAACCCGAAGCGCCTCGTCGTCGAGGCCGCCCTCCCCGACGTCGAGATCGAGCTCGGCGACCTCCTCGATCAGACCTCCCTCATCGGCGCCATCCAGAAGGTCCAGCCCGACGAGGTCTACAACCTCGCCGCCGTCAGCTTCGTCCCCCTCTCCTGGAACCAGCCCGAGCTCACCGGCGAGATCACCGGCCTCGGCGTCCTCCGCGTCCTCGAAGCCATCCGCATCGTCACCGGCGCGACTCCCTCGCGAAGTGGCGGCGCCGGCGGCATCAAGTTCTACCAGGCCTCCAGCAGCGAGATGTTCGGGCGCGTCCTCGAAACCCCCCAGAACGAGCAGACCGCCTTCCGGCCGCGCAGCCCCTACGGCGTCGCCAAGGTCTACGGCCACTACATCACGGTCAACTACCGCGAGAGCTACGGGATCTTCGCCTGCTCCGGCATCCTCTTCAACCACGAGTCGCCACGACGCGGCCCTGAGTTCGTCACCCGGAAGATCACCCAGGCCGCCGTGCGCATCAAGCTCGGCAAGCAGCACGAGCTTCTGCTGGGGACCCTCGACGCCGAGCGCGACTGGGGCTACGCCGGCGACTATGTCCGGGCCATGCACATGATGCTCCAGGCCTCCGAGGCCGACGACTACGTCATCGGCAGTGGCGGCTGCCACAAGATAAGCGAGTTCGCCGAGCTGACCTTCGCTCGCCTCGGCCTCAACTGGCGTGACTACGTCAAGAGCGACCCCAAGTTCATCCGCCCGGCGGAGGTCGACCACCTCTGCGCCGATTCCACGAAGGCCCACACGAAGCTCGGCTGGATCCCCAGCGTTAGCTTTGAGGGTCTGGTCGACATGATGGTGGAGTCGGACCTGAAGGCGGAATCCGCCGGTTAAAGCCGGACTGGAAAGTGGCATGACATGGAGGTCGAGCCCGGGCTACATCAGCTAAAAGTCCCCATGCCCGGCCCGCTCGAATACGTTCTCGCCTACCTCTTCCCCAGCGACGGCGGCTACACGCTCGTCGATCCCGGTTGGCCCAGTGACGAAGCCTTCGACGCCCTCGGCGCCCAGCTCAACGCGATAGGCGTCGCCTTCCCCGACATCCGCCGCCTCCTCATCACCCATGTCCACCACGACCACTTCGGTCTCGCCGCGCAGGTGAAGGAAGCCTCCGGCGCCGAAGTCCTCCTCCACGAAGCCGATTGGGAGGCCATCCAGCCGTTCCTCACCGATCCCGCCCGCGCCATCCGCGATATGCAGCAGTTCCTGGGGATGCACGGCGTTCCCGTTGAGGAGATCGGCGACATCCCTGTGCCGGGGCAGCTTATCAGCCAGTTCGTCGGCAGAGCCCGGCCGGATCGAATACTGCACGGCGGCGAAGTACTGGAAGGCAAAGGCTTCCGATGGGAAGTCATCTGGACGCCGGGGCATTCCGCCGGCCACGTCTGCCTCTATGAACGCGATCGCTGGCTCCTCCTTAGCGGCGACCACGTTCTCCCCGTTATCACGCCGCACCTCAGCTACAACGGCCAGCCCGGCAGCGACCCCCTCGGCGACTTCCTCCGCTCACTCGAAGCGCTGAAGCCGCTTGATGTTCGTATGGCTTACCCCGCGCATGAGTTCCCCTTCGAGAACCTGCGGGCGCGCATCGAGCAGATCGAGCTGCACCACCTCGCCCGAATGCGGGAGGTGCTCGAAGCGCTTGAGTCGGGGCCGCTGACGGCCTACGAGGTCGCGCATCGTGTGACGTGGGTGACAGGGGATTTCCGCGACTTCGACTTCGCGATGCAGGGCGCAGCTGTGCGGGAGACGCTGGCGCACCTGGAGCACGGTGTCATTACCGGCCACATCGCGCGCGACTTCTCAGACAACCTCTACAGGTACCGCCTCGCTTGATGGCAGCTACGGCTTCGTTTCCCGCTTGAGCCCGAGGAAGGCAGCGCCGGCAGCAACAAGACCGCCGAAGAAAGCCATGTACAGCCCATAGCTGATGTAGGAGGTCGGGCTGCAGTCACTGCCGCAGAGGTCGTTCAGGTCGGCGTAGACCTTGATGAAGTTGTAGCCGGCCACACCTGCCGCTGCTAGTCCCAGCACAAGGCTGCCTAGGCTGAGAAGCGGGTTCTTCGCCATGAAGTAGTGGACGGCGAGAGCGCCGGCGGCAAGCCCCAGTAGAAGGATCAGCAGACCATCGTTGCCGCCGCCTGTGGAATCGGTAAGATAGCCGATGTCGAACCCGTTGCCCGTATGACCCTCGATGTCGATCCACGGTACGAGTGCGCCTATGACCGCCAGCGCCGAACCAACCACGACGCCTGTTGCGGCGATCGGCTGGAGCGGCTTGAAGGTGAGCGGGTGTCTGATCGTTTGTGCAGGCGCCGCCTGCTGCATCACAGCCGGGCGTTGGGGCGCAGCCTGCTGGGGAGCTGCTTGTGGTGCGGGAACGTCCTCACGAAGTCGGGTGCCGCATTTTCGACAGAACGAAGCGCTGTCGGCCGTCTCGACGCCGCAGTTGGGGCAGAACATCGTCCTCGCCTTCCCTGCAACTAGCAGCCGGGGGGCCAACCCTCGAACACAGCTACGTCGTAGATCTTGCCGTCATTGCCGATTGCAGCGCCCGTTCCCATCCGCACAAAACACTTGTCGGTGATGACAGAGTAGTGCTCGGCGCTACCCCGCCACGTAGATAACATCACGCTTGCCGACCGGTCGGCCGGGAAGTCATTCCAGCCAATCACCTCACCGCTCCAGCCTACGGAGAGGCCCGCCCTCAACATCATGCAGCGCGAGTCGCAGTCATCCGGAGGGTCGTGGCTGAAGTAGTTGAGAGTTGCCATGTCTTCGGCTCGGGCGCGGGCAATTGCCGACAGAGCCGGATCAACAGTCAGCGGCGGCAGGCCCGCATCGGTGCGCATCTGATTGATACCGACCGCCAGACTCAGCTCCATCTGCTCCTGTACCGTACAGGAAATCGACAGGATAGCGATCAAGGGGACAGTGATAAAGGCGGCGAATACGACAAGCGGGCGAGACAGATAAGAAGACGTACAGCGACGAACTGAATTCGACGACATAAGCGCGTTGCTCCCCGCTAGACAACGGCGCACCACCCCCTGGCGCGCGCACCTTGGCGCATTCTACACACGGCCCGAGTTTGTGTCCAGCAGCGCCGCCGGCCTCCTTCACTCTCCCCGAAGCCGCGTGTATAGTGGCAATTGAACCCGTAAATACGAGGGGCGAAGATGAAGCTAACCATGCCCAAACTAATATGGGATGGCGGCGGTGAGCGCAAGATCGATTTCCCGGACGCATGGGATGTCCACTTCTGTCCTTCCCATGGTTGGGGACGAGCGGCCATGACCGACGACGAAATGCGCGCAGCATTCGCGGATCCAATCGGCGCGCCGCGAATACGAGAACTGGCGCAAGGGAAAAACGAGGTCGTCATCATCTTCGACGATATCACGCGGCCGACTCCCGTCTATCGCATCGCGCCGCTAGTGCTGGAGGAACTGCGGGAAGCGGGAATCGCTGATCAGCAGGTGAGGTTCGTGATCGCCTCGGGGACGCACGGTGCTCACGACAACAAGGCTTTACGCGCGAAGCTTGGCCCAGAGATACTGGAACGCTTCTTCGTCTTCCCGCACAACCCCTATGACAACTGCGTCTCTGTTGGCGCCACGACGCTCGGCACGCCGCTTTCGGTCAACCGCGAGGTCATGAGCTGCGACCTGAAAATAGGCATCGGTTGTATTCTGCCGCATCCGCAGGCCGGTTTCGGCGGCGGCGGGAAGCTGATCCTGCCCGGCATCTCCCACATCGAAAGCGTCGACCGCTTCCATAAGCGAATCATGGGAAGCCCGCCGAATACGGTGGGGATGGGCAACTGGGATGAGAACCCCATGCGGCAGGAGACCGAAGATGCCGTACGCCTCGTAGGGTTGGACTTCAACATTAATGCCCTGTTCAACGGCCGCTGTGACGTAACCGACCTTATGGTCGGTGATCCGGTTCTGGCATATCACGAAGGGGTGAAGTTGGCGAAGGAGATCTACGCGACGAAGCTCGTCACCGGAGCCGAGGTTGTCGTTACAAACGCGTTCGCCAAGGCCGGGGAAGCGGCCATATCCCTTCTAATCGCGCTTCGCTCCGTTAGCCCATCCGGCGGAACGATTGTCGCTGTCATCGACTGTCCAGAAGGTCAGATCGTCCACTACTTGCTGCGTCGTTTCGGGAAGGAGTACGGAGGGCGCCAATATGCCGCAAGAGGCACAATGCCGCCGCAATTCAAGCTCATCGTGCTCAATCCACAGCCCGACATGACATGCACTGACTTGTTCGTCGATCCAGCGTCGGTCATCTGGACAAAGGACTGGCCGGAGGTGATGTCGCACCTGCGCGGGTTCCATCCGGATGGCGCGCGCGTGGCAGTCTACCCGGATGGCACGGCCCAGTACGGCGTCATGTAGTGCCCCCGCCCGCGTTTCCCATTTTGCCATCAGCCCTTGAGCGAGTATCATCGAAATAGAGCGCCGTGACGGCAATGGGTAACAAATGATTCAGGAAATCAAGGGCCAGCAACAGCTTCGCGCCGACGTCATCGATCGTGGACTGTGCGCACTCTGTGGCGCTTGCTCCGGCATGTGCCCCTATCTCGTGGCGCACAGAGGCCACATGGTTGCCCTCGACGACTGCGTCGTCGAACGCGGACGTTGTCACGCTTTCTGTCCGCGAACCTCGACCGACCTCGATGTCGTTAGCAAAGCAGCTTTCGGGGCACCTTTCGACGTATCGGCTGTCGGCAGAGTTGGGCAGGTGCTGATGACTCGCGCTACCCGCGAGGACGTTCGCTCGAAAGCTCAGTACGGCGGCACTGTGAGCGCGCTGGTGGCCTTCGCGATCGACCGCGACTTCATCGACGCGGCTGTCCTAACGAAAAGCGATACTTCGCTGCTGCCGTCGGGTGTACTTGTCCGCAAAGCTGAGGAGGTGCCGTCGTACGGTCTATCTAACTACGTCGCGGCGCCGACGCTCGCGGCCTTCAATCGAGGGGTGCGCCGCGAAGAGGTGCGAAGCATCGGCGTTGTCGCCACGCCATGCCAGGCACTGGCGCTGGCTAAGATGCGGGCTTCGACGCTAGAGGACCGCAACAATGTGGAGAAGCTGTCCCTTGTGATCGGGCTCTTCTGCACCTGGGCGCTCGACTTCGAAGGGTTCACCCACCTCCTCTCTGAGAAAACCCCGCCGAACCGAATCACGAAGTTCGACGTGCCGCCGCCTCCCGCCAACGTCTTCCAGGTCTTCGTTGGCTCTGAGCCTGTCTCCTTCCCGCTCGACGAGGTGCGCCGCTTCATCCGGCCCTCCTGCAATGTCTGCCTCGACATGACGGCGGAGTTCGCGGACATTTCAGTCGGCAACGCAGAGGGCATCGAAGGTTGGAACACGCTTGTCGTGCGCAGTGAACGAGGTCAGGAATTGGTCGAAGCAGCACGCAAAGCCGCCGTCATCGAGGCCGATGCCCTTCCTGACGAGAACCTGAATCACCTGGAGGGCGCTTCTTTGGGAAAACGCAGGCGGGCACTGGCGAACATCCGGCAGAGTACGGGAAATGACGATGACCTCCTTTACTTGGAGTTGAGGGCAGAGATGCGCGCGCGGCTGTGGGCGGACTAGGGGGCATTCGACATGGCGAACCTGGCGACATTTGAGAGGGGCACGACCCAACTCCTCATGGGGAATGAGGCGATAGCCCGGGGTGCCCTGGAAGCCGGTGTCGGCTTCGCCAGCGCCTACCCCGGCAACCCTTCGTCCGAAATCATCGGCTCATTGGCAGAGGTGGCGAAGGATGCCGGCATCTACGTCGAGTGGTCCGTCAACGAGAAGGTCGCTCTTGAGGCCGCGGCCGCTGCTGCTTTCTCCGGCGTCCGTTCCATAGCAGCCATGAAGCACAACGGGCTCAACGTGGTCCTCGACTACCTGATGGGCCTGGCGCTTACGGGCACCAAAGCGGGGATCGTGCTCGTCACCTGCGATGATCCGGGGGCGCTCTCGAGCACCGAAGAGGAGGACTCGCGGATCGTGGCCAAGTGGGCCTGTTTGCCCCTGCTGGAGCCGGGCACGTTCCAGGAAGAGAAGGACATGACTCGCTGGGCCTATGGGCTTTCCGAAGAGCTGAAGAGCCTGGTGCTCATCCGCGGCGTCACACGTACGTCCCACGCCCGCGGGGATGTCGAGATCGGCGAACGCGTTCAGCCGCTGCGTGAGGCGAAGTTCGAGCCAACGAATCCGATCGAGTTCACATCCATGCCGGCGCCGTTCAAGCACCGGCTGGCGAATCAGAAGATGAAGCGGGCGCGGGAGCTGTTTGAGACCTCGCCGTTCAACTGGTACGAAGGGCCAGAGAAAGCGGATCTGCTCATCGTGACGTCCGGCAGCGGCTGGTTCTACTCGCTCGAGGCCGTGAAGACGCTGGGGCTAGAGCAGAGCGTCGGCATCCTGAAGCTAGGCACGACCTGGCCGCTTCCTGAGAAGCTGGTCCGAGAGCACTTGACAGAAGCGCAAGAGGTGCTGGTCGTCGAGGAGATCGACCCGTTCCTGGAGGGAAACTTGAAGGAGATGGTTGGGGAAGATCCCGCAAGTGTCGGGCCAATCCGATTCTATGGGAAGCGCAGCGGGCATATTCCCATCGCCGGCGAGATCAACCCCGACGTCGTCACCGCCGCACTGGCGAAGATCCTGGACGTCGAATACCGTTCAGTCCAACCGCAGTACTCACAGAAGGCCCTCGCCCTGACGGGCGAGTTCACGCACGGCCGTATGGTAGGCTTCTGCGCTGGCTGTCCGCATCGCGCGACGTTCTGGGCAATCAAGAACGCTATCAAGCTTGACGGACGCAACGGCTTTGTCAGCGGCGATATAGGCTGCTACTCGATGGCCGTGGGACCGGCGGGCTATCAGCAGATCAAGACGATGCAGGCGATGGGCTCTGGCACGGGCATGGCGTGCGGGTTTGGCAAGCTGGCCGAGTTCGGGATGACTCAGCCCGTGATCGCGGTTTGCGGTGACTCCACCTTCTACCATGCGACCATTCCGGCGGTCATCAGCGGTATCTATAACCGCGCGAACTTCACGCTCCTCGTCCTCGACAACAGCGCCACGGCCATGACGGGCTTCCAGCCGCACCCCGGCACGGGCCGCAATGCGATTGGCGAAGAAGCGCCGGTCGTGGATATACGGACGCTTTGCCGGGCGCTCGGCGTTCGCGTCGAAGAGACCGACCCGTTCGACCTGGCGGGCACGACGGATAAGATTCTTGACCTCATTCGCGACGAGGGCGGCGTGCGCGTGCTTGTCGTGAAGCGGGAGTGCGCGCTGGTCCGGTCCCGCAAAGAGGCGCCGGCGTACAAGATGAGCATCGACACAGGGCGCTGTCTGGGCGAAAACTGTGGTTGCTCGCGGCTGTGTAGTCGTGTCTTTCAATGTCCAGCGCTCACCTGGGATGCGACAAGCGGCGTAGCGGGTATCGATAGCGTCCTTTGCGCAGGATGCGGCGTTTGCGCGGACATCTGTCCTGCAGGTGCAATAATCCGGGAGGAAGCCTGAGTGGAGAAGCTGAGTGCTGGCAAGGAGCCACTTAACATAATTATCACCGGCGTCGGCGGGCAAGGCAACGTGTTGCTTTCGCAGCTCGTCGGCAAGGTGCTGGTGCGCAGCGGCTTTCATGCCACGATCGGCGAAACGTATGGCGCTTCGCAACGAGGTGGCGCGGTGATGAGCCACCTACGGGTATCCCGGAAGATGCAGTATGGGCCGCTGATCGGCGAGGGGCAGGCGGATGTGATCGTTGGGTTGGAGCCGCTAGAGACGCTGAGGGTCATCGCTCAGTTTGGAAATCCAGAGGTCGCGGTCATTACGAACTCGCGGCCGGTCTTCCCGCAGGCGGTTAGCAGCTTCGGCGCCAGGTATCCGACGCGGGACGAAGTGGCTGCGACGCTCAAGGACCTATCGTCACAGTCATGGGTCGTCGATGCAACGGACATTGCTCTCGAGCTGGGACCGCCCATCCTGGCGAATATTGTCATGATGGGCGCGCTGGTTGGGAGCGGACTGATGCCGCTGGACGCTGAGCCGTTCGAGGCCGAGTTGCGCGAGAGCCTGCAGCCGGACCGCCTGACCATGAACCTGGAAGCGTTCCATCGTGGCATCGCCCTCGTGCCGTCCTCGGAGTAACGGAACGGGGCGCACGGCGTTTGGCTCTCTTTATTCCCTCTCGTTGGCGCTCATTCTGCCTCCATTGTATGATTCGCTCAATTTCACATTAGAAGGGAAGCGGCGATGGTGACGGGAGCGTTCGACGGCGTCAGAGTCGTCGAGTTCGCAGAGATGGTCTCCGGCCCTTATTGCGGCAAGCTCCTCGCGGACATGGCTGCCGACGTCATCAAGGTTGAGCAGCCGCCCGACGGGGACCCGGCGCGGCAGCGCGGTCCTTTCTTGAATGGCGAGCCGCATCCAGAGCGAAGTGGCCTCTTCCTTTACCTGAACGCGAACAAGCGCAGCCTTGCCGTCGACACGTCGAAGCCCAACGGCAGAGAATTGTTCACGCGCTTCCTCGACTCTGCGGACGTTCTCATCGACAATCATTCCCCCGCCCTGCTCGACGCGCTCGGTCTCGACTGGGAGACGCTGCACGAGCGTAACCCTCGTCTTATCCTCACCTCCATCACACCGTATGGACGCACGGGCCCTCGCGCCAACCATAGAGGCACTGAGATGACGGGCTATCATGCGGGCGGCCTCGGCACGCTGATGCCGCCGCGTTCAGTCGATGCCAGCCGTCCACCCGTCAAGGCGGGTGGATACCCTACCGGCTATCACGCAGGCCTCACCGCCGGTCTTGCGACTGCTGCCGCCCTCTTCGGACGCGGCGAAGGCGAGGGTTGCCTTATCGACGTCTCGGAGCAGGAGGCGATTGTCTCGCTCGTCCGGGGCTTCCTGGTTCAAACGGTCTACCAGCGCGTGACCTGGAACCGCGTACCGGATCGGCCGCCGTTCTTTGGACGGATGGAGACCAGCGACGGCTACGTCGTTTCCCACGTCGTCGAAGACCACCACTGGCGCGCCCTCGTCGAGCTTATGGGCTATCCAGAGTGGGCTGCGGGCGCGGAATGGAACAACTACGAGTATCGCTGCGGCCACTTGTTCGAGATCGGCCACAAGATCGACGAATGGGTGAAGGGGCAAAAGAAAGAGGAACTGCACCGTAAGGGCGCCGCGAAGGGCTTCGCTGTCGGAACGGTTTACAACGCCGAGGAGGTGCTGAACTCGCGTCAGTATGCAGCGCGAGACTACTTCGTCGAAGTCGGGCATCCGCAGGCGGGCAAGCTCAAGTGCCCGGGCTGGCCGTATAAGATGTCGGCCTCGTCTCCGCGCATCCGGAGGCCGGCGCCGTTGCTGGGGGAGCACAGTCGCGAAGTGCTGCGCGAAGCGGCGTACTCAGACATGGAGGTCGATTCACTAATTGCATCAGGCACGGTTTGGAGGGGAACGACGTCGTGAATGCCAGCGGACCAGGCAGGCTGCCACTCGAAGGAGTTCGCGTCGTGGATATGACGTGGGTGTGGGCAGGCCCTTGCGCCTGCATGTTCCTGGCGATGCTCGGCGCCGAGGTCATTAAGGTCGAAAGCCGCGATCGTCTCGACTTCTTCCGTCGCTACGTCATCTGGCCGCTGGCCGACGCAGAGCCGACCGCCCTTTCGACCGATGGTTCTATGATGTTCCTCTCGGCCAACCTCAACAAACTCGGCGTGACCCTGAATTTCTCGAAGCCGGAGGGGAAAGCGTTGCTGAAGCAACTCGTAGCTGTCAGCGACGTGGTTGTGGAGAACATGCGGCCGGGTGCGATGGCCCGGATGGGCTTCGGCTATGAAGACCTTCAAAAGGTCAACCCGGCGATCATCATGCTGTCATCGAGCGCGCGCGGCGCGACGGGGCCGGAGAGCCAGTATGCCGGATACGCGGCTGTCAACCACGCCATCGGCGGTGCTTCCTATATCTCGGGTTATCCCGATGGCCCGCCCGGCTACGCCTTAGGCGACGTCGACCTGATGAACGCTACGACTAGCGCCTTCGCCATCGTCGCTGCATTGCGCTACCGCGACGTCACTGGTGAAGGGCAATTCATCGACTATTCGCAGTGCGAGGCCGTGACTTCGCTTATCGGCGAGGTGCTACTAGAGCCTCAGATGACCGGACATGTACCGGGTCGAAAAGGGAACAGCGACGACTTCATGGCGCCGCACAACGTCTACCCGTGCTGGGGGATCGATCGTTGGCTGGCAATAGCGGTCACAACAGATGAGGAGTTCCGGGCCCTTTGCCGGGTAATTGGAAATCCCTGGCTCGCAGATGACGCTCGCTTCGCCACGGCTGCTATTCGAAAGCAGAACGAGCTGGAGCTGGATGAGATCGTCGCCGGCTGGACACGACAGCAGGATCGTGACTATGCGGCGAGCCTCCTCGCCGCTGCCGGTGTCGCGGCCGCCCCTTCGCGTGATGCCCAAGACTTGTTTCGCGATCCGCACCTACGCGAAAGGGGTGCCTTCGTCGAGGTGGAGCATCCGGAAGGCGGCCGCCATGATGTGTTGGGTCTCCCTTGGAAAACGTCGAACTGCGCGGCCAAGATTCACCGAGCCCCTCGTTTGGGGGAGCACAACGCGTACGTCTTCGGGCAAGTGCTGGGGCTGGGGGCGCCGGAGATGGAGCGTCTGCGGCGAGAGGGCGTCATCGACTAGCAGCGAGCAGGACTCCTCCAACCACAACACTGTTGATCATGTAGGGGCACACGCAAGTGCGCCCCTATTGTGCGTTGGGCCCGATTCTACAGCTGCTGCCGCGGATTCTCCGGAGTCCGCATCATGTAGCAGTCGCGACAATACACCGGCCGTCCCTCCTTCGGTTCGAAGGGGACCTGCGTTTCCTTCCCGCATGATGCGCATGTTGCCGGATACATCACACGAGTTCGCATCGAACTCCCACCTGCCGCGCGCTCGTTTCGCCGGGCCGCTCGACATGACGGACAACGTTTAGGTTCCGTAAAGGACCTGCTGGCGAAGAACTCCTGCTCCGCTGCCGAAAATACAAACTCTGCTCCACAGCCCTGACAGATGAGGGTCTTGTCTTCGAACGGCACGGTGACCTCCTTGGCGAAACGCCAGCGCAGTCCGGTCATCGGCCTACCCCATCAAGCTCCGAGGGCCGAACGGCAGCCCATTATGTTTAGACCACGACAGCCTAAGACATGGAGAGCGATATTGCAAGTACTTATGTTTGGAAAATAGAGGGCGCGGAAGCCTTCTTGTCAAGGGCCAATTCACGGCCTGTGCAAGCTGGCCGCCAGGACTTCGCTGTACTGCACTTCGCGGGGGAAGTACACTACGCCATCCAGCGCCGGTATGCCTTCCGAAAGCTTCCTGTCTAGGATGTAATTACCCCAGACCTGCCACGAACTGGGCTTCAAGAGGTCGCCCAAGACCTGGCGCGAGGTGAAGCCCGAATAGCTTGTTGGGAACCACCAACGCTGATGATAGCGTACGCCTTCTGTGAAGAGGCTAGGGTCTATCGTCAAGTTCGTAGTGTCCTGCCAACTCGATAGTACGACGCTGCCTGCCGGCGGGTGGTATCCGGGATCCAGGTCCTGGATCGTCAGATTGTCGTACTTGCGCAGATACCACGCCCACGGCCAAGCGTAGTCGTCTCGTGCGTCGATGACTATCGGCAGGTGGTTTCCCTCTCCTGATGCGGCTGCCAGTTTGTCAATCGCATCGCGGACAATGGGCACGTCCGGCGATGACGGCACATAGTCCAGCATCTCGACCGGGGTGTCGCCTCTGTCGCGTGAAGCGAGAGTGCTTGTGTTGTTCAGCAGACCAGGGTGCCCCCAACTGGAAAGGACGGATGCCCGAACGGTGAATACGAGAAGCATCGAGGCAAGTGTTATTCCGGCCATGCGCATCCTGGTTCGCGGGTTGAGAGACCACGCTGACCGGGCGACTATCAGCAACGCGACCGCCATGAGCAGATAACCCGCAACAGCGATGTGTCCTTGCATGCCACCTATCGCAAAGGCGCCTACTGCCGCAGCTGATGTCAGACAGGCCGCCGCTACGGGCAGCCAGCGCCGCAGCGGAGAAAAGTCCACACGCAACTCCAAGCCGGCGAGCAGACTCCCGATGGAGCGCCCCGCCAGAACCGAAAGCGGCACCGCGATATGTACGTTCAGCCAAGGCATCTTCTCGCCGGCCACTGTATAAGCAAAGAGCGCGGCGAGTGTCCAGTAGAGGAGAAGGCGATTGAGGGCGTCAATGGGAAGCGTTAGCCCAGTCGCGATGACGATTCCGAATCCGACTTCCGTCCGAAAGGGCCCAATCACTGGAAGCTGCGCCCCGGCAATAGCGAGGACAATCACGATTGCCATTGCGGCGAGAGCGAGCAGCTTGTGCAGCTTATCGCTTTTCAAGGCGCAGAAGAGAACCGCACCGGTCGCAAAGACCAACGGCAACAGCTCGTAGACCGGCAAGAGCATGAAGTAGTAGTAGGAAGGCTGGTCACCCAAATGGACTTGCTGCTGACTAAGCCAGTAGTCGAGCGACCCCCAGGTACCGGTCCAGAATCCATTCACATTGGTGAAGAACGACGTGAAGAAGAAAATGAATATAGCCCAGAAGATAGCGGCCGATAGCATCCAGACGCGCGGGCGCCAGACTATCCCCAGTACAAATGCGACGGCAAGCAGTGTCAATACCGTGACGTGCATAACCGCCACTTCGCCGGCTCCCCCGCCCAGGTCCCCGACAAAAGGCAGCTTCTCGATTGCGGGGCCGAAGAGCGGCAAGGAAAGACAGGCTGTCAACATCAGTAAGTGACCTGCGCGGGGGAAAGCCTGGAGCCGGAGCCGCTGCCGGATCGAGCCGATCAGCGGCCAAAGCGCGACGAGCAGTGGCGCGAACACGAGTAGCGCGGCCCGCACGCTGAGGCGACCAAGCCCGTTCGCCTGATGGGCCTGTGCATCATCTTGCCTCGCCGCTCGCGCGAGCTGCCGGTCGTATATCTGGCGTTTAGCCGGATGGGATAGAACGTCGAAGGCTTGGTCGATATTCCCTGGAGCCGCGCCCTTCCGTTCTTTGGAAATCCTCTTGTAGGCGCGCCGCACGGCTTTTGAGGAGGCGTTTTCGCGTACTCCGAGGACCGCATAGTGGCTTTTCGCACTTTCCTCCTCCTGCTCGACGACAATCTCTTCGTTTAGGGCCTGCCGAGTCAAATCCTGCGCTGTCAGCACGTCCAGGTAGACGAGCAGCATGGCGACCACAATATAGGCGGTCTCCTTGGTTGCAAAGCTGAATGCCAGCAGTGCGGCGAAGAGATAGAGGTAGAGACGGCGAGCCTGTTGCAGGAAGCGCCACACGCAGATGAACATCGCCAGGGTGAAGAAGGCGAAGTAGATATCCTCGCGCGCAAAACGGCTGAAATAGAGGAGAGTGGGTGAGACAGCCAGCAGGAGGGTCGTCGCAACGGTGCTTGCTCGCCCGAGATAGTCGCGCAGGAAGAACGGCAGAGCTACCAGAGCCGTGCCGAAGAGTGCGGGGAGCAGGCGGGCAGTATAGTCGCTATCGCCGAACAGGACAAATACGAATGCTGTGCCTAGGAACTGGAACGGGCCGTGAGTCAGGGGATTGTGGATATAGCCGCGGCCGTCGGCAAGCTGCCAGGCGAAGCCGGCATTGATGGCCTCGTCGCCATGAAAAGCGCGGCTCCCCAAGTCCCAGAAGCGCAATATCGCTGCCAAGGCCAAAACAAGCGCGAGGAGAAGAAGCTCCCATCGCCTCACCCTCAGGTGCTCGCGAACCTTTGCGACGCCTTGCGAAGCAGATTCAGTCTTGACGAAGCTTGTCATCCCGGCGTTCCTTGCCAGATTGACCAGACGTTGCGTCGGCCAACGATGTAGCGGCCCCTTGCCGTACTGCGATTCTCCGCGATCGAGAGCGGGCTGGGGATAGGGAGAATCGCTTATTTCCGAAGATGGGCGCACCGATTGGCGTCAGAAGCCGCGATGCCGCCGGAAATCTTAGGAAATCTTTATGCCGGCCCTTTACCTAAGCGTATCAGGGTGGTATCCTGCCGCCTGACGTTGACTTCCGGCAATTTGTCCGCAGATTGTTGTCCTAAGGGAAAGTAGGTAGTACACTTCGTGTTACGTCGGGAGCAGAAACGTCTTGGCCTTGACCACGGTTCAAGGGCGTCTGCAAGGCGGCCGTTAAGCAGAACGCAAGACGCGCAAGAGCCAGATATCCGGCGTTCTCGAAGGTGATCTGACATGGATCAGTTTATCCAGCAGGTTGCGACTGGGCTCTCGACGGGCAGTCTCTACGCTATCATTGCCCTGGCCCTCGTCCTCATCTACCGTTCTACCGGCGTCGTGAACTTCGCCCAAGGTGACATGGCGATGTTCATGACATTCATTGCCTGGTCCATCTGGAACTGGCATCCGCAGTTCTGGCTCGCTTTCGTCCTTGCCATCATGATCGCGTTTGCGTTCGGGGCGATCATCGAGTTCCTGGCGGTCCGACCGGTGGAAACAGGCCCTGTCCTCAATCCCATCATCGTCACAGTCGGTCTAATGCTCGTCCTCGAAAGCCTTGCCCTCCGCATATGGCAGGGCGAACCAAAACCTTTCCCGACGCCGAGTATCTTCAAGGGCGCCCCCCTCAGTATTGGTCCAGCCGATGTCAGCCGCACAAACGTCGGCGTGCTTTGTGCGTCGCTGCTGATAATGGCGCTCATCTACCTGTTCTTCAACCGCACTCGATTAGGCCTCGCTATGCGCGCAACCGCCCAGAATAGGGTTGCCGGCTCTCTCGTCGGCATCCGTATTGGCCGCATGCTGATGCTGGGCTGGGCACTTTCGGCGATGGTTGGCGCCGTGGCCGGCATCTTCCTTGCGCCAACGCTCTTCCTCTCGCCCAGCATGATGGCGGGCGCGCTCCTCTTCGCTCTAGCGGCCGCTGTCCTTGGCGGGCTCGACAGTCCCGCGGGCGCCATCGTTGGTGGACTCACGATGGGTGTCGTTCAGAACTTAGCCGGTACCTATATCGGTTCCGACATCGACATTACTGTGGCCTTCTTTGTCATTATCGCTATTCTGCTAGTTCGCCCGCGGGGGATATTCGGCAGAAAGGCAATACAGAGGGTGTAAATGGTTCGCTCCATAGTTCGGCCTGCCTTCGGTCAGCCTGTGATTCGTTCCCTGCTCCGTCCCAGGGTCTTGGGGTTGATTGCCCTGCTGGCGCTCCTCGTGGTCTTTCCATACCTGTACCGTTTGCCTTTCTTCAGTTCTTTCCTGTCGGACTTCAGGACCTTTGAGGCGAGCCGCTTTGCGATCTGGGCGGTGATTTTCCTCGGTCTGAACTTGCTGATCGGGTACACCGGGCAGATCACGCTTGGTCATGCGGCCTTCGTTACCGTTGGCGCTTACGTTGCAGCGATATTCATGAAGAACTTGGGGATGCCAGTTTCTGTGGCAATCCTGAGCGCTGCTCTCCTAACTGGTCTGCTGGGGTTCCTCATCGGCATTCCGGCGCTGCGGCTCTCCGGACCCTATCTGGCCATAGCGACTCTTGCCCTCATTATCGTCTTGCCGCAGATCCTCAAGTACGACCTGGTTATTGCCGGTCATCACTTCATCGCGGCGCAGACCGGCGGCGTCAGCGGCATCCGCTTGGCCACGCCGAGGGTGCCGACGAGTCTGCATCAGGCGCTGAACATGGACACGGACCAGTGGGTCTACTACATCTGCATGGGTACGGCAGTGATTTTGACCGCGATAGCTTGGAGCATAACGCGCAGCCGAATAGGCCGCGGATTTATTGCTCTGCGGGACTCCGAAATCGGAGCATCCCAAATGGGAATAAACGTATCGCTCTATAAGATGACCGCTTTCGGCCTCTCGGCGCTGTATGCCGGCACCGGCGGGGCCCTCTACCTCTTCCAGATGTCTTACCTGGGCCCCACGTCGTTCGACATTTCCTTCTCTCTGACGTTTGTCGTGATGATCGTCCTCGGCGGTCTCGCCTCTGTTGCCGGCGCCATTTTCGCTGGGTTTTTCATGGCCGCACAGCTTGACGTAACAAACCTCATTTTCAACCGCGTTTTCAACCACATCCCCTACGGCGACAAGATAGGTATCGATGCCACCCGCGGTGCCCTGTTCGGGGCCCTCCTCATTTTGGCGATCATCAACACTCCGCACGGAGTGGCGGGTAACCTCCGGAAAAAGAAGGAAGCACGTCCTGGCAAGCCCCAGAAAGGCAGGATTGCCGTCCTTATCGGCAGAATCGCTTCACGCTCACGCGAGAACGAGGCAGAAGCATCAACCGACTGAGGCGAGAGGCTTCAACCTATTCGCAAGAACTAAACCTCCGGCAGAGTACAGGCGTACCCGTGTCACAGTCGGCGCGTTCCTGAGACCAGCCAGAACCAGAAAAGCGCCGCAATAATTACCGGGGTAGGCGTAGCGGAGCAATCCGCCCGCCAATTCGACCGACGGCAAGAAAGAAAGACGGAGGTACAGGATGTACAAGTTCAATCGACTAGTCCTCCTCACAGTCGCGGCCCTCATGGTCTTCGGATTATCGTTCGCCGCTTGTGGTGGAGGAAGTAGCGGAGGCGGCGGAGGGACCCCTTCGGGAGGAACGGGAGCGTTTCCAACTCCGGTTCCAGGCGCCGGGGTCGGAGACACCATCGGCGTCACCGACACCTCGATAAAGATCGGCACGCTTCTCCCTTTGAGCAACACGTCGGCGACAGCCTGGGGCGTGCCGGAAGAAGCCGCCATGAAGGTCTGGTTTGACTACGTTAACGACAACGGCGGTATCTACGGCCGGAAGATCAACCTGGATGTCGGCGACAGCCAATACTCGGCTCCGGCGGGAACCGAGACGGTGAGGCAGCAGGTCGAGCAAGACGGCATCTTCGCCGAGATGGGCACGATTGGCATCGAAGTTGAGCTGGCCGTTATGCCCTACTTACAGGAGAAGGGCATCCCGGACATGCTCGTGCAGGCGTCTGAGAGCGATACCGTCAACCCCATCTCCTACCAGCGCTACCGCTGGCTTGTCGACTACACCAAAGAGGGCGACATCATCGGCAAGTACATCGGCGAGAACTACAAGGGTCAGAAGGTCGGAATCCTCGCCCAGAACGACGAGTTCGGGAAATCGGGCGAAGCAGGTGTTAAGCAGGGTCTACAGGACGCCGGCTCGAATTCTGAGACCACGACCCAGTACTACGACGCCACCGTTACCGACGTTACTGCCCAGATGCAGCGCCTGAAGGCTGACGGCGCCCAGGTCATCGCGATCTACGCCCAGCCTGGGCAGGCAGCAAGCGCAATCAGTTCCTCTCGAACGACTCTCAGTTGGGACGTACCGTTCTTCATGACGGGCGTCAACGCGGCTGAGATCATGGGCGCGCTGGCCGGCTACGACAACATCCAGGGTGCGATCACCGTCTCCTTCGGCCCGCAGGCTACCGAGACAAGCATTCCGGGGGTCGTGCAATTCCGGGACAACATGAAGTAAGTACGCGCCTGACGCGCAGATCAACAGCGTTGCCTTCTCTGCGTACACCCTTGCGCAGGCGATGACGGCGATTCTGATCCAGGCGGGACCGGACCTCACCCGGACCAGCTTCTTGAAGGCCGCGGAGTCGATCTGCAAGTGGGACAATGGATCAGTGTGGACATCTAAGAGCCTGTCGCCGACAGACCACGACTGGAACGAGGCCGAGGTGTTCGTGAAGGCGACCGGTACCGGCGCCGACTTCAAGTGGGTGCCGTTCGGCGACATCATCGACTTGGAGACGACAACGAGCTGCACCGCGCCAACTCAGCCGGCTGACGCGACGGCACAACCGGGGTGGGCACCCCAGGGCGTAAGCGCCTCTTTGACGCCGGGGCCATAAGGGACTTGAGGATTGCGCCGGCGATGGAACTCTATTTCTAACGCCGGCGCGATACCTCAGATTCTGTGTTGCGGTTTGTAGGTGGAGCAACGGAGCGGTGCTCACGCCGAGGGACTTCTTTCCGGTAGACCACGACTGGAACGAGGCCAAGGTCTTCGTGAAGGCGACCGGCACTGGCGCGGCTGGCCAATGCAACGGCAAAGCGGGGACCCGCGCGACATGGCAAGTGGGAGCCGCCTATCTGGTAAGAACCGCGCGAAGAGTCAGAGTCTACGACACCACGCCGGCGCGAGAGGAGATATTCTCTCGCCGGCGTGGTTCTTAATTCCTCAACGGAGATCCAGCACATGGAGGACCGGCCATTCTCCGGGCCTCTAGCGTGCGGCGGAGATGACGACTAGAATGGTCGAGCCATGAGACGTATCACCTGGGCAGTCCTGGGGATCTCCCTGCTGGCGGCGCTAGTCGTCGCCGGCTGCACGGGGAGTGGTTCAGGCAGCCCGTCGAAGGACGTCCCCGGCGTCAGCGATACCGAAATCAAGCTCGGCACGCACTTTGCCCTCAGTCAGTCGCCGGCCGCGGCCTTTGCGCCAATCGCCTATGGCATGCGCGCCTACTTCGACTACATCAACGACCAGGGCGGCGTGAACGGCCGGAAGATCACCTTCATCATCGACGATGACCACTACAACCCTGCCGACACTGTCGAAGTCGTGCGCCAGCTTGTGGAGCAGGACAAAGTCTTCGCTATTGTGCTCGGCCTCGGCGAGGCGACGCACAGCGCTGTGTACAAGTACTTGGAAGAAAACGGCGTTCCCGACCTTTTCATCACCTCTGGCCTCCTTAAGTGGTCCGAACCCGTCGTCAGAACGCGCTTCGCCGGGAGCGTCGACTTCGTGACTGAAGGGCGCATGTTGGGAAAGTATGTGGCGGACAACTATCCGGGCAAGAAGGTCGGCCTTCTCCTCCAGAACGACGAGATGGGCACCGACAGTGAGAAGGGCCTCGACATGGCCCTGGAAGGCAGCAACGTGACCGTCGTCGCGAAGGAGACTTACGAACCCATCAACTTCGACGCTACGGCGCAGACGGAGCGGCTGCGGAACGCCGGCGCGGAAGTTGTCATCGCTTTCGCCATTCCGCCTCAGGCTGCCAGCCTCGTCAAGGCGGCGCGCGAGACCCTGAATTGGGACGTGCCTATCCTCGTCAGCGGCATCGATGTCAGCCAGACCTTCCTCGACCTCGCGGGCGCGCCGAACGCCGAGGGAATCGTCAGCATTGTCATGGGTCACCAGATCAACGAGACCGACCAGCCCGGCATCCAGCAGCACATCGAGATAATGAAGAAGTACGGCGGCGGAGTTGAGCCGAGTAACTACACACTCTATGGACAGGGAATGGCCGAGTTGACCGTCGAAGGGCTGAGGAGAGCGGGCCGCAACCTCACGCGGGACAGCCTCATCAGCGCGCTCGAATCCATCCGCAACTGGACGTGCTCTGCCTGTATGGTGCCCATGAGTCTCAGCCCCACAGACCACCGCCCGCTGGAGATCGAGATGTACGATCGTGTCCAGAACGGCCAGTGGGTGTCCTTCGGTGAACCCGTAAGCTTCGAGTCAACGCCCCAGTAAACAAACGCTTTCCGAAGGATGCACTCGCCGCTCTGCGGGTGTAGTATTGCGTCCATCCGGAGGCGGCGGGATTCCGATTGGCGGATTCTGATTCAAAAGGGGGAGACAGTGTCAGGGACGAAGAAGCTAGCCTGGAGCACATTCGGCGTCGCGTTTGCGGTTATCATTCTCATGGCAACGGCATGCGGCGGTGGCACCAAAACAGGGACGACAGCGACGCAGCCGGCGGGCACGCCGGATACGACCGGGGTCAGTGACACCGAGATCAAACTGGGTACCCATTATCCTCTGAGCGGCAACCCGGCGGCCGCCTACGCTCCCATCGCCTATGGAATGAAGGCTTACTTTGACTATATCAACGCTCAGGGCGGCGTATATGGTCGCAAGATCAACTTCATCATCGGTGACGACCACTACAGCCCCGCCGATACGGTAGAGGTGGTGCGGAACCTGGTTGAGCAACAACACGTCTTCGGCATCATCAGCGGCTTGGGCGAAGAGACGCACAAGGCCGTCTATCAGTATCTTCAAGATAGGGGCATCCCGGACATGTATCTCTCGACTGGCCTCGAATTGTGGTCCGATCCGGTTGCGCACAATCGCTTCGCCGGGAACCCTACGTATATCATAGATGGTACCTTCCTCGGCCAGTACATCGCCAAGACTTATCCCAATGGCAAATTGGGTATCCTTGAGCAAAGCGATTCACTGGGAGTGGAAGGGGAGAAGGGCCTGCGACAGGGATTGGAAGGCAGCGGCGTCGAAATAGTGGACGTCGAGAAATATGACGTCGTGCAGTCAGACGTTTCCGCCCAGACGCAACGCCTAAAGAGCGCCGGCGCTGATGTCGTGGCTGTCTTCGGGATTCCTCCCCAATCTGCCAACCTGGTCCAGACGGCCCGCCAGACTCTGAGATGGGACGTTCCTATCATGGTGAGTGCAATCGACGTGAGCGATATCTTCATCGCTCTGTGCGGAGCTCAGAACGCCGAGGGCGTCGTCAGCGACACTTTCGGTGAGCAGGTGTACAACACGGAAGATCCAGGAATCCAGAAATTCGAGAAGATTTGGGACAAGTTCCAGAATGGCGCCAGCGGTTCTCTAACCGACTTCGAAGAATATGGTATGGCTATGGCCGAGGCCACCGTGTGGGACCTGGAGATGGCCGGCAAAGACTTGAGCCGCCAATCGTTCCTGGATGCCGCAGAGAAGATGTGCAACGTGAACTGCTCGTCCTGCGCCACCTGGAGTACTCAGTCGACGAGCCCGACGGATCACAGGATAAGCGAGACCCTGATCCTCAACACGGTGGTGAATGGTAAGTGGCAGACGTCGGGCGACCCGGTTAGCTTCGAGTCGACAAAGGATTGCACTCCGGCGACACCGCCTGCTGGATTTGACCAGCAGCCGAAAATAGGCAAGGACGCGCCCTACGTCGAGACTCCGTAGCGCGGGCAAACAAAGACTCTCCAAGGGGCGGACAGCAATGTCCGCCCCTTACGGAGCTTCCTCGATGGTGCAATGAACTCAAGGAGCCGGGTTCACCCGGGGAAGACGGGTTAGCCTGTGACGCCTCGCCAGAAGGGCAAACGGGCGCGGTCAGAGAGCGGGCCGCGTTTCCAACGTCGACTGCGAGCAGTTCTCTCGGCTTCTCCGGCTTTCCGGTTTATCGACCCTCACGAAGCGGCTGGGATGACGAGAGTATTGCCCATCATCAACAGGGCGTTAATGGGGAGACAATTACGTTCGGCGAGGTCCGTTGCGTCGACGTCGTAGTCGGCTGCGATGCCCCACAGAGTCTCGCCCTCCTTGACCACGTGCAGCTTTTCGCCCGAATGGGCCACACTGGCACATGAGGGGACCACTTCTGGAACAGTCGGCTCGTCAACTACGTCCTCGACTGCGGGCGTCGGCGTGGTTCCGGGGATGACGAGGGTGTCGCCGGCCATGATGAGAGCGTCGACGGGTAGGCCGTTGCGGGACGCAAGCGCGGCCAGATCGACATCATAGGCGGCGGCGATGTCCCACAACGTCTCACCGGCTTCGACTACGTGGAGTCTCTCATTAGCATCGGCCACACCGCCGGATGATAGGGCTACTTTCGGGGCCGCCGGATTGTTGGAGACATCTTCAGTTGAAGGCGTCGGCGCGGTTCCGGGAATAATGAGGACATCGCCGGTCATGACCAGGGCATCAACTGGCAGCCCATTGCGCGTCGCCAGTTCGGCTAAGTCAACGCCGTAGGCCGCCGCGATATCCCAAAGCGTCTCGCCGTCCTGGACCACATGCGTTGTGTCGTAAGGGCCTGCGGGATCGCCGGCAGCTGCGGTGGTCTGCGGACCAGAAGTTGTGGTGGCTAGTGTGGCTGGCTCCGAAGTGGCACTGGTTTGGGTTTCCGTTGGAACGGTAGGGCGAGCGGTCGGAGTAGGCGCCGCCGGCGTCTTTGACGAGTCTTCCACCTTGCTCAATTCGCTGCCGAGCACACCGCTAGTCAGCTTGACAGGCTGAGGCGTCGCCGTAACAGACACGCCCGCGACCTCCGACTGATAAGCGGTGTTCGCGGAGCTTTGCGAACCGGGAAGAAGCACGAAGGCGAGGGCACCAATGATACCCCCGATCACGCAGGCTACCGCCGTCATGCCGATCCAACTCAAGCTGCGGTCTGCCTCACGCCGACGGAGGCCGTCTCCATGGCTCCGAACGGGCGACTCAGCCGCTGCGGCAAAGCGAGGGCAGCTGACGAACTTCGCCGTCTGGCAGGCGTTGGCTCGCATGTCGGCGCTTGGGCGCCAAAACCGAGGATTGGCGAGTGAGCAATTGTGCTCGCCATCTTCAGTAGAAGCGAAGAGATAGGGACATCTAAGCGCAGGCCCGGCGCTCTGGTCGTGACCAAAAACGTCGATACGCAAGGCTCTCTCCTTTTCCCGCTCACCGAATCCAATTCTCATTCGCAGGGATCAGGGCGTCAATTAGGGGAATCCCCTAATGTTGAGGGGCGGGCCTGGGGCCGATCGACGCTTTCGTACCGTCAAATCGTGGCGTTATACTTCCTATGAGGAATCATGCGACTGCTTCGCTCTCTACTGCAGCAGCCCTGGACAGGCTACCCGGTTGTCCTGGCGCTGATCGCGCTTGTGACCGGACTGATCGGGTTGATCCGGACCTTTGCCAATGTCGGCAACATCTCCATCCTTTACCTGCTGGCTGTGCTGGTGGCGGCCATCGTTTTTGGCAGCGTGACGGCGGTCTTCGCGTCGCTCGCTTCTTTCCTCGCCTTTGACTTCTTCTTCGTTCGCCCGACGCACCGGTTCAGCGTGGCTGGCACGGAGGAGTGGTTGGCGCTCTCCGCGCTGCTTGTAACAGGTATCATAACGGGGGAGCTTGGTGCGGCGCTGCGCCGTCGAGCGCGGGAAGCGGAGCGCCGCCGTCGAGAAGCGGTCGTACTCTTCGACGTTGTGCGGTTGTTGCAGATGCCCGCCTTCCATGAGGCACTGAAGGCCGTCGCTGAGCGTTTGCGTGAGGAATTGGAACTTGCTGCGGTAGTGATCAGCTTCGGACCGGACGCGCCCCTTGCGGTTCAGGCCGAAGTAGGTGGAGTGGAAGCCATTCGGATCGCGCGTCTGGCGAATCCGCCGCCAGGGCAGATACTCACTCAGGCCTCAGCTGGCAGATCGGGTCCTCTCGGACGCTGGATCAGAATCGTACCGCCGAGCGCACAGGTGTTCCCACAGACTGGCGGGAATGAGAGGTTGCACCGGGTGCCGATCTATCTGCAAGAGCGGCAGATCGGGAGCCTGCTGTTGGTCCGCGGGCCGGGGGCGAGACAGCTCAGTTCTGCAGATGACCGTCTCCTCCTCGCCGTCGCCAGCCAACTGGGGACGACGATCGAGCGGGTCCGTCTACGCGAGGTGGCAATTGAGGCGGAGGTCCTTCAGCGAACCGACGATCTGAAGACAGCCCTCCTGAACGCCGTATCACATGATCTCAAGACACCATTGGCGTCCATAATCGCTTCTGCCGGCAGCCTCCTCCAGGAAGATGTTGCCTGGACGGATGGCGAGCGACGCGAGTTCGCACGCTCGATCGAAGAGGACGCTGAATACCTGGATCGCTTGGTGAGCAACCTGCTCGACCTGTCACGTATCGAGGCCGGAGCGTTGCGGCCAGACAAGGACTGGCACGACATGGCGGGCCTGATCGACGACGTGCTTGGCCGGCTGAGACCTGTGACCGCGCGACACAACGTCGTTCTCGACGTGCCGGAAGGGCTGCCGCCTGTGCTCCTCGACTATGTGGAGATCGGCGATGTCTTCGTCAATCTGATCGAAAACGCAACGAAGTACGCTCCCGCCGGCACGGAAATACGCATTTCAGCCCAGCAAGTTGGTACGGAGTTGCGAGTGGAAGTTGCCGATCGTGGGCGCGACATTGGCGCTCAGGAGTTGCCGCGCCTCTTCGATCGCTTCTACCGTGTCCGGAAGGCGGAGGCGCGTCCAAAAGGGATGGGCCTAGGATTGGCAGTTGCGAAGGGGCTGATCGAGGCGCACGGCGGCCGCATCTGGGCCGAGAATCGCGATGGCGGCGGCAATCGCTTCATCTTCGCGCTGCCGATCCTGCCAGCCGGCCAGGAGCACGCGGATGAAACCGTCAGAACTGACAGAGGAGAGCGCTTAGCATGACCGCTAGCGATGGTGCGCGAATCCTCGTGGTCGAAGACGATCCGGGGATCCAGCGGGCGCTAAAGACGAATCTGATGCGTCATGGCTTCGACGTCCAGACCGCGGAGACCGGTGAGCAGGCCCTTGAACGGTTCTCCCGCTATCATCCAGACCTTATTCTGCTCGACCTCGGGTTGCCAGATATTGACGGCACGGACGTGATTCGCTACGTACGGGAGCAGTCTATAACTCCCATAGTTGTCCTTTCTGTGCGCGGCGCCGAACGCGACAAGGTCGAAGCGCTGGATCTGGGCGCGGACGACTATTTGACCAAGCCGTTCGGTGTCGAGGAGCTACTAGCGAGAGTCCGTGTCGCTCTTCGACATGCCGCGGGCGTCCCCGCCGGAACGGCGGCGGTATTCCAAGCCGGCGACCTGAAGGTAGACATCGAGCGACGCCGCGTTTGTGTCGGCGACAACGAGGTGCGCCTCACTCCCACCGAATATGAACTGCTAAAGACGTTCGTCAGCCAGCCGGATAAGGTGCTCACCGATCGAATGCTATTGCGCGCTGTGTGGGGGCCAGAGTACGGCAGCGAGGCACACTATTTGCACGTCTACGTCGCGCGACTGCGACGGAAGATCGAGAAGGACCCCCAGAAGCCACGCCATCTGCTCAGCGAGCCGGGTGTCGGCTACCGTCTGGTCAGCGAGCCACTGTCTTAGGTTCTGCCATCGCCCCGCGCTGAACTCTCTAATATTGATTCCCTATTGAGCAGAGGACTGCCGTTATTGAGCCGCTGTTGATGCCTCCGGCGCGACAATGCAGTCGGCGAAGTAGGAGAGAAGGTCGAGCGCGATGGCTCAGACGCCATTCAAAAGAAGGATCCCGGCGAGGCCGGACTCACGATACGTCCGGAAGGCATTTCTCGGCCTCGTTCGGGAAGGCTGCGAGACGCTCCTGCTGACGCACCCGTCTGTTGTCGAGAGCCTCACCGTCTCGCGTTCCTTCGACGACAATGAAGGCGCTCGTCTGGGCGCCCGAATGGCGGCGCATTTGGCGGAAGAGTACGGCATGGATGCCGACGTTAGGACCACTTCGATGACGGTAATCGTGCGTCTGAGTCGGAACGGACGGCACATTCATTTGAAGCGAAGCCGCAATGGCGCGGCTGAATAATAGCCGGGGGAGCAAACCATGACGGACGTTGTCTTTCTTGCTACACTAGTAGTGTTCTTGGTGATCGCGATTACGGCAGTCTTCATCGCCGACCGGCTATAGGGCAGGGAAGGCCTGTGAACTGGGACTATCTCATTGTAGGCATTATTGCCTTCTTCGTTCTTATCTATCTTCTCTACGCTCTCATACGGCCTGAGAAGCTGTAGTGCCGGCGTTCGCGATACTGCAACTCGTCGCTCTCGTAGCGCTCGTAATCGCAATCACGCCGCTTCTCGGCGGCTATATGGGGCGCGTGTTCTCCGGCGAGCGGACGCCGCTCGACCCTGTCCTTCGTCCCGTCGAGAAGACAATCTACTCCCTCACCGGCGTCGACCCCAACTTCGAGATGCGTTGGACACGCTACACAATCAATATGCTGCTGTTCAACGCCTTGGGGATCGCTATCCTCTACGGCATCTTGCGGCTCCAGCACTTCTTCCCCTGGAATCCCGTCGATGTTCCCGGGATGCGATCCGACCTCGCGTTTAGTGAGGCGGTAAGCTTTGTGACGAACACTAACTGGCAGTCCTACGTTCCGGAAACGGCTGCCAGCTACTTCTCGCAGATGGCCGGCTTCACCTGGCAGAACTTTGCCTCAGCGGCGACCGGATTGTGCGTGGCGATGGCACTTATCCGTGGTCTGACTCGCCGCTCTGGCAATGCCGTCGGCAACTTCTGGGTCGACCTTACCCGTTCGATACTCTGGGTACTGCTGCCGATAGCGATTGTCCTGGCCGTGTTCCTCATGGGCTTCGGAGTCGTGCAGACTCTCGGCGGGCCTGCCATCGCCCACACTCTGGAAGGCGCGACGCAGACGATAGCTAGAGGGCCGGTAGCGTCGCAGGAGGCAATCAAGGAACTTGGCACGAACGGCGGCGGCTTCTTCAATGCGAACTCCGCTCACCCCTTCGAGAACCCAACACCGCTGACCAACTTTGTCGAGGTGCTGGCGATCCTTTCGATTCCCGCCGGCCTCACCTACACTTTTGGCCGCTTCGCGCGCAACCAGCTCCAGGGGTGGGCCATCTTTACGGCGATGATGGCGCTGTTCCTTATCACGCTAGGAGTGATGGTCTGGAGCGAGCAGAGCGGCAACCCCAACTTCGGGAAGGCCGGGGTGGACCAATCCGTTACCTCGACGCAATCGGGCGGGAACATGGAGGGCAAGGAGGTGCGCTTCGGGCCTGTTGGTTCGGTGATGTTCTCTAACGCGACAACCGACACATCCACTGGCGCCGTTAACAACGCCCACGATAGCCTGACCCCTCTCGCCGGCGGAGCCGCCATGATGAATATCGCGATGGGCGAGATTGTGTTCGGAGGCGTCGGCACCGGGCTGATGGGAATGCTTGTGTTTGCCTTGCTAGCGGTGTTCATCGCCGGCCTGATGGTTGGGCGTACGCCGGAGTACCTGGGTAAGAAGATCGAGGCCCGGGAGATGAAGATGATCATGCTGGCGATCCTCGTCCTCGAAGTCAGTATCGTTGGCTTCAGCGCCCTTTTCGCGACATCGAAGGCGGGCCTCGATGGCCGGCTTAACCTGGGGCCGCACGGCCTCTCCGAAATGCTCTACGCGGCCACCTCCGCAACGGGCAACAACGGCAGCGCCTTTGCCGGCCTGAACGCCAACACCGCTTTCTACAACGTGACGCTTGCTTTCGCGATGCTGATCGGGCGCTTTCTCTTCATTGTGCCTGTCATGGCAATTGCAGGTTCGATGGTCAAAAAAATCCCGGTACCGGAGTCGAGCGGCACCTTCCCGACGACTAGCAGCCTATTCATCATTTTGCTGGCGGGCGCGATCGTCATCGTCATTGCCCTAACGTTCTTCCCCGCCTATTCGTTGGGACCGATCGTTGAGCAGTTCCTGATGCACAGGGGTGTGCTTTTCTGATATGACCGAGCTACGCAGCCAGACAAGTGGAGTAACCGACCGGCAGGTCATTCCGTCGACGGAGTCAGCGCGGCGTCGTCGCCAGACCGTGCCCCTCCACCAACTCCTCCGCCAAGGAACCGTGCAAGCGGTGTTCAAGTTGCGGCCGCGGCAGATGATGCACAATCCGGTCATGTTCGTGACGGAGATCGGCGCTGCGATCTCCACGTACTACTTCGCCCGTGTCCTGGTAAGGGGGGGCAGCGATGCCGGCTTCATCGGCGGCATCACGCTATTCCTCTGGTTCACCGTGCTCTTCGCCAATTTGGCCGAGGCTGTCGCCGAAGGCCGCGGCAAGGCCCAGGCGGACACGCTGCGCCGCATGAAGACAGAGACGATGGCGAACAGGCTGGTCGATGGGCGGACGGAAGTCGTTCCAGCAAGTCAGCTTCACCGCGGCGACGTCGTGGTTGTGCGTGCCGACGAGATAATCCCCAGCGACGGCGAAGTCATTGAAGGGATCGCTTCTGTCGATGAATCTGCGATCACGGGTGAATCGGCGCCTGTCATTCGCGAGAGCGGCGGCGACCGCAGCGCCGTTACCGGGGGCACGCGCGTCCTCTCCGACGAGATCAAGGTGCGCATCTCGTCCGAGCCGGGGCAGACGTTCCTCGACCACATGATCGCTCTCGTCGAAGGCGCCGCACGCCAGAAGACGCCGAACGAGATAGCGCTTGACATCCTGCTAGCGGGTCTGACTTTCCTCTTCATAGTTGTCGTCATGACGCTTGAGGCCTACGCTATCTACTCCAACGCCACTGTGTCGGTGACGGTGCTACTTGCTCTTCTCGTCTGCCTGATGCCGACGACGATCGGCGGGCTGCTCTCAGCCATCGGTATAGCGGGCATGGACAGGCTTGTGCAGCGAAACGTCCTAGCGATGTCAGGCCGTGCCGTCGAAGCGGCGGGCGACGTCAACACGCTCCTGCTCGACAAGACCGGCACCATCACTCTCGGCAACCGGCAGGCAACCGAGTTCATCGCTATCGGCGAGCATGCGGAGAATGACGTTGCCGACGTCGCCCAACTTGCGTCTTTAAGCGATGAAACGCCGGAGGGACGCAGCATCGTTGTGCTGGCGAAGGAGTTCGGCTTCCGCGAGCGCAACATCTCTGATTCCGAGGCTGTCTTCGTGCCCTTCTCGGCGCAAACCCGGATGAGCGGCATCAACTGGAATGGCCAGCAGATCCGCAAGGGCGCGGTGGACGCCGTGAGCGACTGGATCAGAAGCCAGGGCGGCGAGATTCCGGCGGCCTTGCCGCTCATCGCCGACAACGTCGCCCGCTCCGGTGGCACGCCTCTGGCGGTTGCACGCGATAAGGATGTCATCGGCGTCATTCACCTGAAGGACATCGTCAAGGGTGGTATTAAGGACCGCTTTCAGCAACTGCGTCAGATGGGCATTCGCACGGTCATGATAACCGGCGACAACCCGCTAACCGCTGCGGCCATAGCCGCAGAGGCTGGTGTCGACGATTATCTGGCGCAAGCCACACCTGAGAAGAAGATGGACTTGATCCGGGAGGAGCAGTCTGGTGGCAAGTTGGTCGCGATGACCGGGGATGGGACGAACGACGCGCCGGCGCTCGCTCAGGCGGATGTCGGCGTGGCAATGAACACCGGCACGATGGCGGCAAAAGAGGCCGGCAACATGGTCGACCTCGATTCCAATCCGACGAAACTGATTGAGATTGTCGAGATCGGGAAGCAGCTTCTGATGACGCGCGGCGCCCTGACCACCTTTAGCATAGCCAACGACCTGGCAAAGTACTTCGCGATCATCCCTGCCATCTTTGCCGCGGCTTATCCTGACCTAGACAAACTGAACATAATGCATTTGCACTCGCCGCACAGCGCCATCCTGTCAGCGATCATATTCAACGCCTTCATCATAGTCGTGCTGATCCCGCTAGCACTGCGAGGCGTTGCCTACCGGCCTCTCGGCGCCGCTGCGCTGCTGCGCCGAAACTTGTTGGTGTACGGCCTCGGTGGGATCATCGCGCCGTTCATTGGACTGAAGCTCATCGACCTCCTGCTCGTAGCGCTGCGCTTGACCGCCTGAGGATGAAGAGATGTTGAGAAGTGCGCTCATTGCAGTACGGTTCGCGATAGTGACGCTGGTTATCACCGGCATCCTCTATCCGCTGGCGATCACCAGTTTTGCGCACGTCGCCTTCCCTTCCAAGTCTAGTGGCAGCCTCATCAAGCAGGACGGCCAGGATGTTGGTTCGAAGTACATCGGACAGCAGTTCAGCGGTCCCCAATACTTCCATTCACGGCCATCTGCCGCCGGCAGCGGCTACGATGCTATGGACTCCGGCGGGTCGAACCTCGGCCCGACGAGTGCTACTCTGATCAACAGGGTTAGGGATTCGGTCACGGCTGTCCTAGCTGAGAACCCAGGGCTGACAATGGGCAAGGTGCCGGTCGACATGGTGACGGCTTCTGGCAGCGGCCTCGACCCCGACATCACGCCGGCGAACGCTGACGCACAGGTCGCCCGCGTGGCCGCGGCGCGCAACATGAGCGAGGACGAAGTTCGCCAGCTTGTTGCTGAGAACACGGCGGGACGCGACCTAGGCTTTCTCGGCGAGAAGCGGGTGAACGCATTGGAGCTGAACCTAGCGTTGGACAGAGCTCAAGGCGAGCAGTAGATGGTCGACGAGGAGCTTCTTTCGGCCGAACGGAGGGCGGGTGCCCGCGGCAAGCTGAAGGTCTTCCTGGGCGCCGTGCCCGGCGTCGGGAAGACGTATCGCATGCTGGCGGAGGCGCACCGCCGCGTTTCGCGGGGCGAAGACGTAGTCATCGGCCTCATCGAACCACACGGCCGGCCTGCCACCGCGGAGTTGATGGAAGGCCTGGAGTGGGTGCCGCTTAAAAACATTGAATATCGCGGGAAGACGTTTCACGAGCTTGACACCGACGCCGTGCTCAGGCGAAGGCCAGAATGGGTCCTTGTCGACGAACTGGCGCACACGAACGTCCCCGGCGCCAAACATGAGAAGCGCTGGCAGAGCATCGAGGAACTGCGTGACGCCGGCATCAACATCATAACCACTGTCAACGTCCAGCACCTGGAGAGTCTGAACGATGCTGTCTTCGAGATAACCGGCGTCCGCGTCCGCGAGACCGTGCCTGATCGGGTAATCGATTCGGCGGAGGAAATCGAGCTAGTCGACCTGACGCCGGAGGCGGTGATCAACCGGCTCAAACGCGGCGACATCTACCACAGCCAAAGCATTCCCCAAGCGTTGGGGAGCTTTTTCAAGAAAGGGAATATCGTTGCGCTGCGGGAGCTGGCGTTGCGTCAGACGGCGCAGGACGTGGACGAGCAGCTCCAGGCGCTCACGCCCTCGCCGAAGGGGATTTCGCTGGCGGCGGTGCGGGACAGGGTGGTGGTCGCGATCTGTGCCCGCGAGCTTGCGTTCAAGCTTGTGCGACGCGGCTACCGGCTGGCGCGACGGTTGGAGGGTGATCTCGTTGGCCTGCATGTCCATACTCCGACCAGTCCGACAAACAAGGAAGCGCTCCTCAGGGATGTCTTCGGCCTAGTGCGGAGCCTGGGCGGGGAGGTCATCGAATTGCAAGCTGACTCGGTAGGCGACGAAATCATTCGCTACGTGAACGAACACAAGACGACGATGATTGTGATGGGTCAGTCGGCGCCTACGCGCTGGGAGGAGATCATGCGCGGTTCGCTGGTCACGCGTCTAATGCGGGAGACGAAAGACATCGATATTGTCGTCGTCGCTGATTCAGACGAGTCGCCCCACCGTGCGTAACCGGCAGCTCTTAATTTCACTTGATCCTGTCCATCACCCCATGGCCGACTGGTCTATCGCTTTCCTCCTTCTCGTCTCCTTTGAGCGGTGATATTGTGTGCGAAGGAGTTTCGGCTGGAACAAATCGAGGTGGCCCCGCGTCTTTGTAGCCGAAGAGGGAGACTTCAAAGACGACAAGGAGAACCAACCGTGAAGAAGGAGATGCTGGTCATCGTTGGCCTAGTGGTCTTGAGCGCAAGCGTTGCCATTGGGTGTGGCTCGGCGACCAGAGGCGACAGCGAGAACGGTGGGATGGAGTTGGCGGTCGACTACTCACAGTCGGGGAAACAGGTTGAAGCCACGGTGGGCGACGTTATCAAGATAACGCTGGACTCAAACGCCACGACCGGCTACGCGTGGCAGCTCAAGAGCAACTCGGACGAGTCGGTCGTCGGACTGCTCGACCACCAGTACGTCGAGCCGCCGGCGGGCGGTGGCGAGCCGTTAGTCGGAGCCGGTGGCAGCGAGGAATGGCGCTTCAGGGCAGAGGCGTCCGGCACCAGCAAGCTCCATCTTGAATACGGCCAGCCGTGGGAGGGCGGCGCGAAGGCGGACAAGGCGTTCGACCTTACGATCGTGGTGAAGTAGAAGCCAGCAAAACGATCCTGTTTCTTAGAGTAGTTCCCGTCACTGCGGAAGCTCCTCTTGCTATTCCCCAGGCGACGCTGGCTGGGGTCGCTGAGAGGACGAACAGTTGTTGGCCGCAGGCGGCAAGGCTACAATTGGCACAATCGGGCGCTTGCCTGGAAGCCAAGGGAAGGAGCATCAGGAATGCCTCCGAAGATCAACGAGTCGGACAAGTGCGGGAAGTGCGGCCGGAAAAAAGGAAAGACATCGTCAATGAGCTTCAGGAGATAAGGAAGAGAGGCATCAGGGCGTTCGGCGGCCCCTATGTGCTCCTGTGGTGCAGTGATTGCAAGAAGTGGTTCTGCGGACTCTGTCAGGTTGACCTTGGAATGAGCTCAGGCTGTCCGAACTGCCGGAAGGCGCTGGATTAACGCCGTATTCTGCCCGCCGTAGGCATTGAAAGAACCGCACGCCGTGTGCGGTTCCGTGCTCTCTTCTTGGCGACCCCGAGGGGATTCGGGGCCCCCAGCCACTACCGCCGTTTGCGCTCAGACTCATTGAGACCGGCGCGGTTGCTTTCGTCTGCTGAGGCGCCTGGTCTCATTGCTGCCTGTGATGAAGGTTAACCGACACGACAGGGCGCCCAACTGCACCCGTTCGTTATATTATATGTGACGGGCTGGTGACTGGTGCTAACTGAAAGAGCGCCTTGAGCGATAGCAGCCGAGGCTGCGCGTTATCGAAAGTGGGAGAGCAAGATGACACAGCCGCAGAACGAATTCGAACGTATCCGTTCCTACCTCATCGTGCAGGCGAACAAGCTCTCAATACCCGACCTCGTGGAGAAGGTTCGTACCGACACAGCACCGCTGCGGGAGGCAGCGACAATCGTTCCCGCCGATCGCTTCAACGACCGCCCGGCCGAGGGCGAATGGTCGGCGGCAGAGGTGTGGAACCACATCGTCGAGATGAACGAGCATGGCGCGACGTCCATCGCTGGCATCCTCGACAGCGGCCAGTTGCCGCAGAGCTCAGGCGACACCATTAGCGGAAAGACTCGCGGCGACCTGACGACTGGGGAACAGTACTATGAGGTCTATCGCAAACGACGCGAAGAGCTCCTAGGCCGGGTGTTGCAGGCGAGGGGCGACGAGCACCTGGGCGTGAAGATCAACCACCGGATGTTCGGGGATCTCAACTGGCGCGAATGGCTGCTGTTCATGCGGGTGCACGATCTCGACCACCTGCGGCAGTTGCAGAGCGTCGCGGCGGCGTTCAGCGGCTGAAGGGAGGACAACGGGTGCTAAACGTAGCGGTTGGATTCGGGCCGGGAAGAGACGGGTGGGACGAGGCGGTCAGCTGGGTGCTGGAGGCCGAACGGCTGGGGGTCGATAGCGTGTGGTCGTCGGAAGCGTGGGGATTCGACGCGGTCACGCCACTCGCGTATGTCGCGGGCAAGACGAGCACGATCAAGCTGGGGACGGGCATCATGCAGGCGGGCACGCGAACTCCCGCAGCCGTCGCCATGACGGCGCTGGCGATGCAATCGCTCTCCGGTGGCCGGTTCATCCTCGGGCTCGGGATCAGCGGGCCGCAGGTCATCGAGGGCTGGCATGGCATCCCTTTCGAGCGGCCGGTCCAACGGCTTCGAGAAATCGTAGAGATCGTCCGGATGGCCGCCGGCGGGGAGCGCGTTACCTACGAAGGCAAGGTCTACACACTGCCACTGCCGGGCGGGGAAGGGAGAGCGCTACGTATGGGCGCCCCACCAGCAACAGTCCCGATCTATCTGGCCACACTTGGGCCGAAGAGCCTCGAGATGACCGGCGAGATTGCGGACGGATGGCTCGCATCGTCGTTCATGCCCGACCATGCTGAGGTCTTCTTCGACCCCATTCGCCGCGGGACCGAGCGCGCGGGGCGGTCGTTTGAAGACATCGCGCGGCATGCGGGGGGCGTCGTCGCTTTCGGCGATGACCTAGACCGGCTGATTGCGCCGCGCAAGCCGGGATTCGCCTTCGAGATCGGGGCGATGGGTTCGAAGGATCACAACTTCTATAAGGAGGCGTATGCCCGTCAGGGTTACGGGGATCTCGTCGACCGGGTGCAGGCCCTCTGGCTGGATCGAAAACGCGAACAGGCGGCGGAACTCATACCGGACGACTTTGTCCTCAAGACGAACCTGCTGGGAACCGACGAGATGGTGCGCGAGCGCATTCGGGTCTACCGCGACGCAGGGGTCACGACAATCGGCGCCAGTCCGGCGGGTGAGACGTTTGCAGAACGGATGGAGACACTAGGGCGCTTCATGGCTCTGGTAGCGGAAGTCAATGCGGCGCCCGGCCAATGAGGACGCACAGGTGCCCCACAGTCTGACGGTGCCTTGGGCTTGCGTAAGAAGGGCATAGAACATATGTACTGGCGACCCCGAGGGGATTCGAACCCCCGATCTCCACCGTGACAGGGTGGCATGTTAGTCCGCTACACCACGGGGCCGCTCACCCGCCGGACCTCCGGCTGAATCATTGTAGAGGCGCGAAAAGCCTCCTGTCAACAAAACGAGCTTCGGGAAGGCGGGCCTAGCCGCCGCCAAGCGCCCTTCCGAGAATGACCATCAGTAGGCCCAGCGTCGCGACCAGCGCGTACTCGCGGACGATGACCCGCGTCAGGTGGCCGGTCAGATGATGTTGCGCGACACCGGTCGCGACGTAGAAGAAGAGGAGCAGAAAGACGGCTGCTAGGAAGCCTTCCAGGGGGACAAAGTAGAGGGACCACCGCACCTCAGCGATGATTAGTCCGATCGCCGCGGCGAAGCCCAGGGAACGCAAGGTTTTCTCGCCGACAGGCGGCGGCATAAGCTCCGTCTCGCGGAGGATCTCGGCGGCGAGCACGGCACTCACGAGTCCGCTGCTGACCCCGGCCGCAACCAGACCGATCCCGTAGCTGTACATTACGGCGTATAAAGCGAAGGCGCCCAGGTAAGTCGCGATGTTGAGGAGGAAGCGGCCGGTGCCGTAGAGCGGGTTTTCGATATCTATGCAGAGGCATTCCCCGAAGAGGATTCCTGCCATGAGGCCGCCGGCCACTAGAGCGGCCGGGACATTCCAGTAACCGCTCACGGTCTCTTGGAGGAAGAAGCCAACGGCGAAGCTAAGAACCACCGGTACGACGAGGTGAGGCGCGGTATCGAGCGGCGCGCGAAATGCGCCGTGACCGTAGGAGCGAATAATGCCGTCGGTGCCGAGGGCAACGAAAAGAGTGGTGATGACGAGCCAAAGCGTGCGCGTTGGCTCCAGCGTCAGGAAGAGGGCAACGCCGAGGGCGTAGACGGCTGCCACCAGGGGGATTCGTCCACCCTGAGGCAGCGAGATACGTCCGATCTTTGTCGACGGAGCGCTTTCCACCAGTCCCCCATTTGTCGTCGACAGTCCCGCAGAGCCGAGGCCGCAGCGCAGGCATTCTAGCGCGAGCGGCTTCAGGGTGTCAAATCCGAGGCGGCACTGGAACGGCTCACCACCCCTTGACACAAGCGCGCTGGCTGGCCATCCTTGGGAAAACAGACAAGCGGCAGGGGGGACATTCCAGGTGCGAGTGCGGGGAGCGCGGGCCGCAGGGGCGCTCTGCATAGTCTTGAGCGTTACCTTCCTCGGCTGCGGCGTGGGTCAGAAGGCGGCCTTCGGCGGGCCTCCGACGTTTGTTTCGGTAACTCCCTCGTCGGCGCCTACGTCTGCGCCCACAATTACCCCCTCGCCGACTCCTTGGTCGCCGCCGATATTCCTAAATTCAGCCGCTCCCCTCGACATTCCGACTTACGAGGAGTCGGGTCAGGCCGTCCATCCGGACGTCGCTTACTTTCCTAAGGGCTGGCGTGGCCACAAGTACTGGATGGCTATGACACCTTATCCCTACGGTAAGGATAGCTACGAAAATCCGAGCATCCTCTTTTCTGATGACGGCTTAACGTGGCTGGTGCCGGGTGGCCTCACGAACCCAATTGTTTCGGCGCCAGCCTGCGACCACAATAGCGACCCGGACATCGTTTATGACCCACGCAACGACGAACTCTACGTCTACTATACAGAGCAGTTGCGTATTGACCGTTGTGGTAACCAGAACACCAATAGTGTTCGCCTCGTTACTTCATCCGACGGCGTGACGTGGAGCGCGCCGCAGACCGTCATGAGCTGGAACTTGGACGTCGACCCGCTCTACCTGTCGCCGGCTGTTGTATACGTCGACGGGGCCTTCCAGATGTGGCTCGCAGGTGGTCCAAGCGGTGTGGCTCACGCAACTAGCAGGGACGGCGTGACTTGGTCTGCTCTCGATGCTCAGGACGTCACACCCGTACCGTGGCATCTGGACGTAGTGAACGTTAACGGCGAGTTCCTGATGCTGATCGTCGATTCGCCGGCCGCCGGCGCCCGTCTGGTCGGGGCGACGAGCCGGGACGGCATCAGATGGGTTCCGGGGAGCGTACCAATGCTGAGCCCGAGCACCGCTTGGGACGACGAGCGGATCTACCGGTCGACGCTTGTGTATGATGCCGCGACCGGGCTGCTGCGTCTGTGGTATTCGGCGAGGAGCAGTTCGGGACAGTGGCACATCGGCTATGCAGAAGCAATGCGTTAGGCGCATCGTTTATGCGATAGTCTCTGCAGCGTGCGATTTTCGCATCACGAGGCCCGGCCCTTCTTGAGAGGACCGGGCCCTTCCACTAATCCGCGCTACCTACGCGTCGTCTACTTCAGCAGCCGCCCGATGACGAGACCCGTGACCACAGCACCACCGACCGTCTGATAGGGGTGCCTCCGCGCATAGCCCTGCACGTCCCGCAGGATTTCGTCTGAGTTATGCTCTCGGAAGAACTCCGAAGTATGTTGGACGGCAGACGAGGCCGCGTTGCCGACTTGCCCCTGCCCCTCGGAGATCTGCTCGCCGATGTTCCTGATCGACGATCTTGCTCTCTGCTGAATTGAGGACGGGGTCGACGGCTGGTACGTCAACTCCCGCACTCGTGCGGTGTACTCCACGTCCGTTTCGCTCTCTTCCTGCTCTATAGGCAGGTCTGCTAGTCGCTTCATCACTCTCACCTCCGCGCCTTTGCTGTCTGCGCGGCGCCCTTGTCGTTTGGGGAGCATGCCGTCCCTGGACAGGATATCGTAGTTCCGAAGCGTGCGGAGGCCATGAAGTCGCGCGGGCCGAACGTGAAGATCGGGTGAGATCGAAGACCACGCCTCTATGGGGTCAAAGCTGCTAGAGTGGACATGACCCGCAAGAGCGCGTCGCGCCAGCCGTCTTGCAGCCGGGCCTGACTCAAGCGAACGGAGGTGGGGCCTATCCAGACAGCCTCCGTCAGTTCGCGCTGCAGACGCTCCTGGGGCAATCGCCGTCCCCGCGTCATTCTAAGCACAATCTGGCCGTCCTCTGTCTGCACCGACTGCACGCCTGCCTCTCGCGCCAGCGCCCGTACTCTGACGACGTACAGCAGCGTCTTCACCGGCTCCGGCAATGGCCCGAAGCGGTCGCGCAGCTCTTGAGCCATGTCGTCGGCTTCGTGGGGATGTTGCACATGAGTCATCCGCTGATAGAGTGCCAGGCGAAGGTTGAGATCCGGCGCGTAGCTCTCCGGGATGTGCGCGACCAGCGGTAGGTCAATGGCCAGCGGCGGCAGCGCCGTCGAAGGCACTGGCGGTTTTTCGCCCCGCTGCAATGCCTTCAACTCGTCGACGGCATCAGCCAGCAGGCGTGTGTAGAGGTCGAAGCCCACGGCGCCGATGTGGCCGCTTTGCTCCGCGCCCAGCAGGTTACCGGCGCCGCGTATCTCTAGGTCACGAAGGGCTATCTGGAACCCGGCGCCAAGCTCGGTCGCCTCGAAGATCGCTTGAAGACGCTTCTGCGCCGGCTCTGTCAAGGAATGGTGGCGGTCGTAGAAGAGATAGGCATAGGCGCGACTGGCGCCCCGACCGACGCGGCCGCGAAGCTGGTAGAGCTGCGCCAGCCCCAAGCGATCGGCCTGGTTGATGATGATGGTGTTTACGTTTGGGATGTCGAGCCCCGACTCGATGATCGTCGTGCAGACCAGCACGTCGATGGCGCCGCGGGCGAAATCCAGCATGACGCGCTCCAACTGATCCTCGGGCATCTGCCCATGGCCGACTGCGATTTCAGCCTCGGGGACAAGCTTTCGCACCCGCTCCGCCATTGCCTCGATGTTGTAGACGCGGTTGTGGACGAAGTAGACCTGCCCCCTTCGCTCCAGCTCCCGCAGTATCGCCTCGCGGGCGATGTGGTCGTCGAACTCCGAGACGTAGGTCTTGATGGGCAGCCGGTCCTCCGGTGGCGTATCCATCACCGACATATCTCGAATGCCACCGAGCGCCATGTGAAGCGTACGTGGGATGGGTGTCGCAGAAAGCGTCAGCACGTCGACCTGCTGGCGCATGTGCTTCAATCGCTCCTTATGCGCGACGCCGAAGCGTTGCTCCTCGTCGATAATCACGAGACCGAGGTTGCGGAAGTTGACGTCTCGCTGAAGCAGTCGATGGGTGCCGATAACGATGTCAACCAACCCGGCCTCCAGATCACGCACTACGTCGCGTTGCTCGCGGTCAGAGCGGAAGCGCGACAGCATCTCGACGCGCACCGGGAAGCCGGAGAGCCGCTCGCAGAACGTCTGGTAGTGCTGTTGAGCGAGCACAGTCGTCGGCACGAGCATGGCGACCTGCATGCCCTCCATGACCGTCTTGAACGCCCCTCGGATGGCGATCTCCGTCTTGCCATAGCCCACGTCACCGCAGACAAGCCGGTCCATTGGGCGGATGCTCTGCATGTCCTCTTTCACCTCGTGCATCGCGATTGCCTGGTCCGGCGTCTCGACATAGGGGAACGATGCCTCCAGTTCCTGCTGCCAAGGGGTATCCCTCGTGAAGGCATGCCCCTCCAATACCTGTCGTGCCGCGTACAGCCCCAACAGCTCCCGTGCAAGATGCCGTACGGCGCGCTGGACCCGTTCCTTCGCGCGACGCCACTCCTGCGTCCCCAAGCGTGTCAGAGTGGGATGCTGGTCCCCCGGCCCGACATAGCGGCTGACGCGGTCGACCTGGTCGGTCGGCACGAAGAGGCGGTCGCCCTCGGCGTAGCGCAACTCCAGGTATTCGCGTTCCTGGTTGCCCTCGGAAGTAAGGTGGGTCAGTCCGACGAACTTGCCGATCCCGTGCTCAATGTGGACGACGAAGTCGCCGGGCGAGAGGTCGGCAAGGAAGTCAATGCGTCGCCCCGCCGGCGGCCGCGCGAAGCGACGCTGCTTCACAAAACCGAAGAGTTCGGCGTCGGTGAGCAGCGTGAGGAATCTGCTATCGCTGCGGATACTCCAGCCGTCGGGGAGCGAGCCTTGAACTACCGCCAGGGCGCCCGCCGGCAATGCCGATTCGACAGCGGGCAGTGGCGTCGTGAAGACATCGTGCTCGTTCAGCACCTCCGCTATCCGGGCCGCCTGCTGCGACACTACGACCGTCGTTTGCCTTCGCTCAGATACGCCGGCCAGGTCGTTCGCCAGCTCTAGGAGCCGGCCGCCGTAGGCCGAAACGGCGCCGAACGGCAACCGAAGGGAGTTCTCGTCGCCTTCGCCGGTTGCCCAGCGCGACAGGTCGACCAAGGGTCGGTGCGCCATCAGCGCCTCGCGAAGGTCGGGCCAGGCCTTCTGCGGGAAGGGCAGGTTGCGCGGCAGTTCGCAACGCGTCGATCATCTCGTCGCGGATCTCGATGACCTGCTGGTCGTGCTCTTCTTCCGCCGTCGCGATGTCCGCCAGCTCGTCGAGAACCAGCAAAGAATGGGGTGCCAGGAAATCGAGCAGGCTACAGCAGGTCAGGAAGGGCACGTAGAAAACGTCGTCCGGGAAGCTTTCGCCCTTCGCCAGCAGGTCAAGCTCGTCGCGATATCGCGCCGCAACCTGCGGTTTGCAGTCGTCGAAGTCGAGCTTCGACAAGAGGTCGGTCGCATCGGGTCGCGGCAGGAGCATCTCCCGCGCCGGCCCAATGACGACCGATTCGATCAGGCGGACTGTGCGTTGCGAGGCCGGACTGAACAATCGGAGGCTCTCGATGCGCTGCCCCAACAGCTCAACGCGCACCGGCAGCTCTTTTTCCGGCGGAAAGACGTCGATGATGCCGCCGCGACGGCCAGCCTGGCCCGGGGCGTCGACCAGCGGCGAGAACTGGTAGCCGCGCTCGGCCAGCCGCCGCAGGAACGGCTCCGGCGCCAAATTGCCTCCCGACGAAAGCGTTTCCAAACGGCACGTCATGTCGTCCGGCGAAAATGTCGTTTCGGCCAGCGCCTGGACGGGCGTGACGATTATCGGAGGAACTTCGTAGCGTCCCGAAAGGAGCGCCAGGACGCGCAGACGGTCGCGGACCGCGTCGGCATCGGGAGGGATGCGCTCGTAGGGGAGAGCGTCGCGTCGCGGGAAAAGGTGGACCCTCTCGTCGCTGCCCAACCAGGCGGCCAGTTCTTCGACGAGCGCGTTCGCACGGTTGGCCCTCGCGGTGACGACGACAAGCGCCGCCTTCGTCCTTTGCGTAAGGAGCGCGATGAGCGCCGCCTTGGCGCCGTCGGGCACGCCGACGGTCAGAGAGCCGGAGGGCTCGAGTAGTCGGGAAACTCGCTCGCTGTCGAGCGCTTCTTCGATTAGGGGCAGCAGTCCGCTCAGATTCATGACATAACACCGAAAAGGGCTGGCCCTCGGGAACCAGCCCTCCTACATTCTAGCAGCTTGGCTGCGAAAGCGCCTACGCCTCGCCTTTCGCCTGCTCCGCCGATTCCTCGGCCTCCTCGGCGCTCTCGGCGACGAAGCTCAGGTACAGCAGCAGCAATGACGGTATCAGTATCACGGCGCCGCAGAGCAGGCCGACCAGCGCGTCTCTGATCATCGCCTGGTTCGACGCAACATCGAAGATCTTCTCGCTCGGCACGATGAAGTACGGGTACTGGATTACGCCCCACGCCGCGACCAGCAACGCCATTGCGCCGCCTGTCGCCGCGGGCGCCAGCATGTACCAGCGGCGCCACAGCACGACCAGCGACCCCAGTCCGGCCAGCAGCGCCACACCCGACATCGCCAGCGGCGCCGGTCGCTGCCAGAGGTTCCAGAAGTCGCGCGCATCCCAGTAGGATACCGCGAGCGTCACGATCGCCAGCAGCGCGACGGTGACACCCGCTAGCAGGCCGCGGGCGCGAAAGTCCTCGCACAGGTCGCCGGTCGAACGTGTCGTCATGTAACTCATCGTCAGGTAGGAGCAGACGGCGACCGCGGTCACACCGAACAGCAGCGGTACCCAATGCATCCAATACGTGAAGATACTGCCGATGACCACGCCATTTTTGAGCTCAATCTCGCCGCCAGCCGTCGCGCCCAAGGCTACGCCGAAGGCAAACGGCGTGATGACGCTGGCCACGGAGAACAGGACGCCGTGCCACGGCGCCGTTGTTCCTCCCGATTCGCGCGAGTAGTTGCGGAAGGCGAAGCCGGCGCCCCGGAATACGATGCCGATGAGCCCAGCGGATAGCGGGAAGATAAGCGCGGTGAACAGGTCGCCCATGGCCTTCGGGAACGCCATCAGCAGAACGACCACGATGAGAATGAGCCAGACGTTATTCGTCTCCCACACCGGGCCGATGGCCTTGTAGAGGGCGTTGCGCTGCTGCCCGGCGCGCGGGCCGCTCGCCACTGCCGACCAGATGCCGCCGCCGAAATCGGCGCCGCCGAAAATCGCGTAGGCCATGATGCCGGTCAACGCCAGTATCGCTGCTATCTTATCCAGAGTCACTTTGGTCTCCCAGCCGTTTGCCTCGGAACCACGGGAATCGGCCGCGCTGCTGGAGCAACAGGACGCCGGCCAGTCCGATAGCCAGCGCCAAGTAGACGAAACCGAATATCACGAGCAGGATCCAGATGCCTTCGCGCGGGGTCGACGCGCCGGACGTCTTCATGATGTGATAGATCACCCAGGGCTGGCGGCCGAATTCGGTCACGAACCAGCCGGCCTCGATGGCGAAGAACCCGAGAACGCCCATTAAGGCCACGAGTGCGAGCAGTTGCCTCGGCGGGTCGATCCTCTTCTTCCACCAGGCGTGTCCCCAGAACAATACCGCGACGCCGACGAAGATGAAGCCAAGCGCGACCATTATCTGGAAGGGAAAATGGGCGAGGAAGATGTTCGGCACGTCGTCCGCCGGGAAGCTATCGTAGCCCTTGATCTCAGCGTTGAAGTTCTCGAAGGCCAGGAAGCTGGCTAGCTTCGGGATCTCGATGGCGAACTTCGTCTCGTGGTCGTTGGGGAACGGGATGCCGCCGATGCGGAGCGGCGCACCCCGTTCAGTCGTGAACTGGCCCTCCATGGCGGCGAACTTCTCCTGCTGATCGTGCGCCACCTGACGCGCGCTGAGGTCACCCGAGACGACCTGCAGTGGCGCGAAGATGGCCGCCAGGACGAGGCCGAACGTCAGCGCCTTCTTGTTGTATTCGGAACGGTCGCCGCGCAGCATCGCGAGGGCGTAGACACCGGCGATGGCGAAGCCCATGGCGATGTAAGCCGCGAGGGCGCCGTGCGTGAACTCGTAAGGGAAAGCGTGGTTCGTCAGCATGGCGGCCGTCGGGTTCACGTTCGTCGCCACCCCGTTGACGATATCGAACCCCGTCGGCTGGTTCATCCAGGAGTTGACGCTGATGATGAAGAACGCCGACCCCAGGGCGGCCACGGCGATCGGTATCGTGCAGAGCCAGTGCGCCTTTGGGGAGAGCTTGTCCCAGCCGTAGAGGTAGAGACCTAAGAAGATGGCCTCGGTGAAGAAGGCGAAGCCCTCCAGGAAGAACGGAAGGCCGATGATGCCGCCGGCGAAGGCGGTCCAGCTTGGCCAGAGAAGGCCAAAGGAAAAGGATAGGATGGTGCCGGAAACGGCGCCGACGGCGAAGAGCACACCCGTGACGACGGCCCAGCGTTTGGCCATCGCCCGGTACATCTCCTTGCCGGTGCGGAGGTAGAGTCCCTCGGCGGCGAAAAGCAGCGGCGGCAGTCCGATGCCGATGGTAGCGAAGATGATGTGAAATCCGAGGGCCATGCCCATAAGGGCGCGGGCGGAGGTTACGGTATCGAACACGTCCTTGTGCTCCGGCGGAACGTCCTGCTATCCGCTCAGGCTGGGGTTGCGCCGCCAGCCAGCCGTAATCTCAATATACCATATGGAATGGTGCGTCGGCGGTACACGTGAGCTTTCTCTCAGCCATGTCGAGCAGGATTCGCTCAGTAAGGTGCCTTATTCGCGCTTTCGCCGAAGCCGACCGCCGGACCGACAATCCGGTCCAGCGCGTTGTGATGGCTGTGGAAGCGGAACATCGCGTCGACTCCCATTATTTGCAGGTCGGTGTTCAGCGCCTCTTTGTTTTGGAGCATGCCGTGTGGTGGCACCTCCGCCACCTCGTCGGCAAGCTTGTCGACCGTCGCCTCCAACTCCTCCAGCGGCACGGCGAGGCTGACCAGTCCCCAGCGCTCGGCATCGATCCCACTAACGCTGCGGCCGGTGAAGAGCATGTAGCGGGCGTGCTTGCTGCCCATCAGTATCTGCCACAGCGGCATACTGCTGACGCCGCCCCAACGCTGCGCTGGATGCCCGAACAGCGCGTTCTCAGCGGCGACGCTGATGTCGCAGACCATCTGGAGGTAGCAGCCAGCCGCAAGGCAGTGGCCGTGGACCTGCGCTATCGTCGGCTTGGGGAAGTTCCAGATCCGAAGGTAGCGGGCCGTGATGTTGTCGCGGAGCGTCAAAAGGGCGTTCTTCATGTCCCAGTGATCGGCACCCCGCGGGATGCTGGTGTAATAGCTGCCGCCGAGGTCGTAGCCGGAACAGAACGACGGTCCGTTGCCCTTGAGGACAATGACATTCACGGAGTCGTCGGCCTTCGCGAACTCGAAGGCGGCGTCGAGGTCGTCGAGAAGCTGGTAGTTGAGGGCATTCCGCTTGTCCGGCCGGTTCATGGCAATATAACCGACCTTGCCGCGCGTCTTGTACTCGACGGTTTCCAGTTCCATTGCCTTCCCCTTTCCTTGGTGGCTTAGCTGTCACCGCTATAGCGCCGATTGAGGCTGGTCGTCAACCCTCGCCCCGTCTTCTTGGGCGGCGAGCGTAGGGTCGAAGGCAGGAAAGTGCAGGTGCCCCAGGAGCGCGCTCGGGTCGACGCCGAAACGTGGCACGTGAGCAACACGGCGTGGCATCACGCGGATCCAGCCGCGCGACATGAACCACCACATCGAGACGTCTGCTGAGAGAGCCCTCGACCGCCAAATGGTGGAACCCGAAAGTCGACTCCAGGAAGCGCCCGTCCTCTTGCGTCGGTGCAGCGAAGTCGACCCAGAGCAGGCCCTGTCGCGACTTCAATGCGTTTCCGATAGCGGCGTCGTCGAGGTCGCGCTGCAGGTTGCGGTCAACGAGATAATACGATTTTGGTGGCACGTTGCACCTCCTTTGACCCTGGGACGATTGTAGGCTGGCGAGTTGGCGCTCACAAGTGCTTTCGTTGACGCCCGTCCGCTGTCGGTGCTACGGTCGTTAATCGGGAGAAGCGATACGCGCAGCGATTTGGCGCTCAGGAGGCTAGGGAATGGCAACGACACTCAGCGAGCAGGAGGCCGCGCATCACCACAAGCGGGCGGCAGAGACGGAGGCACGGCTGCGGGAGAAGGCGAAACGCCACGAGAAGGTCAGCACTAACGTCGCCTTGGCCCACGATGAACGTCTGACCTTTGGCCAGCGGCTTTCGGATAAGCTGGCGGATGTCGCCGGGAGCTGGCACTTCATCATCACTTTCGGCGTCGTGCTTGGCGCCTGGGTGCTGCTGAACACCGTCGCCCTGATACACCATTGGGACAAGTACCCCTACATACTGCTCAACCTCGTGCTGTCAATGCTGGCGGCCATCCAGGCGCCGGTCATCATGATGAGCCAGAACCGGGAGGAGGACCGCGACCGGCTGCGAGCCGAAAACGATTACGAGGTCAACCTGAAGGCTGAGATCGAGATCGAGCAACTCCATCAGAAGCTCGATGATCTGCGGGAAAAACAGTGGGAGCAACTCATAGCCATCCAGGATCGGCAGATCCAGTTGCTGGAGTCGGAGTTGTCGCTGCTGCAGGCAAGGTCCGGCCAGCCTTGAAGAAATAGTCATGTCTGGGGAAACATGACCTCCAATTCGGTTGTGCTATTGCGCCTTCTGTGATACAAAGACTCGGGGGATAGTGACAGAATGTACAAACTACAAAAAGCCGACCTGAACAACTTCATCGTCTCAATGGCCGGGCGCTATCACGTCCTCGCTCCCGTACGCACGGACGCGATACGCTACCAAGAGGTCAAGAGTGCGGAAGAACTTGACCTCAGTGAGAACACTTATCTTCCGCTAAAGCAGTTCTTCTTCCCAAATGAAGAGACCCTGTTCACGTTCGCGGGAGACCAGATAACGGTGAAGCTACCGGAGATTGAACCTCGCGTATTCTTCGGTGTGCGACGCTGCGACCTGAACGCCGTGAACCATCAGGACCGGGTCTACTTGGAGGAGCCGCAGAACCCGTACTATGCGGCCCGGCGCAAGAACACGCTGTTCATCGGCCTGCACTGCGCCCAGCCGTGCAACCAGTACGCATTCTGCGGCAGCATGGGCCTCAAGGACTACCACGATCTGTGGCTCGCGGAGCGCGGAGACTACTACCTCGTCGAGGCGCGGACGGACGGCGGCGAGAACCTGGCGAAACAGCTTGCCGGCGTCCTCAAGCCGACCGACGAGGCCATGGCGGCCGCGGACAAGGAGACGCCGGGCACCGACAACCTCAAGACCACGAACATCGCGCCCCTATACGGGAATCCCGGATGGGAGACGGGGGTGAAGTGGTGCTTGAGTTGCGCTGCCTGCACCGCGACCTGTCCGACATGCTACTGTCACGAGATCAGTGACAGCGTCGAGTCCTCAGACACGACAAAGGGAAAGCGCGTACGGAACTGGTCGAGCTGTCAGTTAAAGGAGTTCAGCCGCGTCGCCGGTGACCTCTTCTTCCGCGAGGGTCGCAGCGAGCGCTTCCGGTTCCGCATCTACCACCAGATTGAGTACTACCGCGAGCGCTACGGCACGACGATGTGCGTCGGCTGTGGACGCTGCATCTCTAACTGCCCGACACGCATCGACTGGGTAAGCATCGTTAACCGGATGGTGGCGCAATGACAGAAGCAAACGTTTACCTGCCACAGCCTGTGAAGGTGCTCCAGAACCTGCGCGAGACCAAGGACAACTTCCGGCTCGTCCTCGATATACCGTTCAAGAACGTGCCCGGTCAGTTCGTCCAGATCTCGCTGCTGGGAATCGGCGAAGCGCCTATCTCTATCGCATCCTGGGACCGCGACTACCTGATGCTCCACATTCGCGAGGTCGGGAGCGTCACCCGTGCCCTAGGTCGGGTTAAGGTCGGCGACACCGTCTTCATCCGCGGCCCCTACGGCAAAGGCTATCCCTTGAAGGAAGCCGAAGGCAAGAACCTGATCGTTGTTGCCGGCGGCTGCGGCGTCGCGTCCGTCAAGGGGGTGTTCGATTACATGGAGAAGAACCGCAGCAAGTACAATAAGGTCTACTCCTTCGTCGGCTACCGCAACGCCCAGGAAGTCATCTTTGAGGACTGGGTCGCGCAGTGGCAGAAGGACATGAGCCTCTTCGTCTCGCTCGACACCCTCAAGGAAGGCACCTGCTACGATGCCACCGAAGGCTTCGTTAGCGACCTCATCAAGATAACCGAGCTGCCGAAGGGCGATACCGTTGCGATTCTCTGCGGCCCGCCGATCATGATGAAGCTCTCCGGACAGGCGCTGGTTGACAAGGGCATCCCCGAAACCAGCGTCTACGTCTCCGAAGAGCGCCTGATGTACTGCGCCACCGGAACCTGCTGTCACTGCATGATCGGTTCCAGGTTCACGTGCAAGGACGGCCCGGTGTTCCGATGGGATGAACTGAAGGAGCACACGTCGTGAGCGAGAAACTGAAGGTTGGCGTTCTGGACATTACCGGCTGTAACGGCTGCGTGCTCTCCGTTGCTTTCAACGAAGACGAAGTGCTCGACATCTTCAACCTAGTTGACGTGGTCGAATACCGCTTCGTCTCCGATCCGGCCGCGGAGAAGCCGGAGCTTGACATCTGTCTCTTGGAAGGGATGGTCGCCTCGCCGCGCGACGCGGAGTTCCTGAAGGAACTCCGCGCCCGGACGAAGGTGTTGGTAGCGCTCGGTACGTGTGCCCAGAGTGGCAACATCCCCGCTTATCGTAAGTGGGCGCCCCCGGAGAACCTGAAGCGTCTCCAATTCCCGAAGACAGAAGACATCGCGGACATGCAGCCGATGCCTATCGACGCCTTCGTTACGGTTGACGCGACAATCCCGGGCTGCCCGCCAAACCGGCGCGAGATCCTTGAAGTCATCAAGAACATCGTCATTGGCAAGGGCTACCGCCCGTACACCATGCCGGTCTGCGTCGAATGCCGTCGCAACAACAACCAATGCCTGCTTGAGTTCAACAAGCCATGCCTGGGCGCGGTTACGACTGGCGGCTGCTTCGCGATTTGTGTCAACGCCGGCCTCGAGTGTTGGGGTTGTCGGGGGCAGACAAAGGATGCGAACCTCGACGCCGAGATAAAGATGCTCGAGGGCAAGGGTTTCACGCGTGATTTCATCCTCGAACGAATGCGGACTTTCGTTGGTCTGAAGATTCCTGAGCTAGAAGCTACAGCGGGGTAGGCCGAATGACGACTACGAACCTGACGTTAGACGAAATCACTAAGATCGAGGGTCATGCCGTCCTCGAACTGAAGATAGTCGACGGCAAGATCGAAGACTGCCACCTGCGAGACGTCGAGGGCAGCCGCTACTTTGAGGGGCTAGTCGTTGGGCGCCGCTACGATGAGGCCTACTGGCTTACGAGCCGCATATGAGGCATTTGCAGTTGCGGCCACGTTGTGGCCAGCGTAACGGCAATGGAAAACGCCCTGGGCGTTGAGCCTAGCGAGCAGACGCACGACCTGCGCGTTCTCCTCACCATGGGCGAGCGCATTCGCAGCCATGCAGCGCACCTCTACTTCCTCGCCCTGCCGGACTATTTGGGTAAGCCGAACGCCGTCGCCATAGCGGCTGACAAGCCGGATGCGGTGAAGATGGCCGTTGCCCTTATGAAGGCCGGCAACGACATGGTGAGGACAATCGGTGGACGGGACATGCACCCGGAGTCCTGTACCGTGGGTGGCTGGCTTCACTACCCTGAGCAGGCGAAGTTCGACGAGCTCCGCGCTCGACTTGAGACCTTGCGGCCCGGCGCTGTCGCTACTGCTGAACTCTTCAACAGCCTACCGTATCCGGACTTCCACCACGGTGCGGAACACTTCTCTCTGCACAACGAGAAGGAGTACGTCTCGCTAAAGGGGACGCTAAAGAGCGCAGACCACGAGTTCAAGCGGGAAGACTACCTGAAGTTCGTCCAGGAGTACCACGAGCCCGATATGACGGCGAACTTCGTCGTCCGTGAGGGGCACAGCTATATGGTAGGCGCTCTCTCGCGCGTCAACAACAACTTCAACCAGCTTTCACCGGAAGCTCAGCAGCTCGCGAAGGCTGGGAAGCTCATGAGCAACGTGGACAACCCTTACTACAACAACGTGTCGCAGGCTGTTGAGCTTGTTGCTGCCCTGGACCAGACCATCGAGATGCTGGGGAAAGTAAAGCCGCGCAAGGAGCCGCTCCAGGAGATCAAAGCGCATGCTTGCCGTGGTGTGGGAACAGTCGAGGTGCCGCGTGGGACGCTCTGGCACGAGTACGAGCTGGACGATACTGGTCACATCACTCACGCCAACATCATCACGCCGACGGCGCAGAACCTTCGGAGCATCAACGACGACCTGCGGCTGATGCTGCCGTCAGTGAAGGACATGCCCCGGGCAGAGATGGCGGACTCGATGGAGAAGCTCATTCGGTCGTATGACCCCTGTCTCTCCTGCGCGGCCCACTTCCTGCGAATCGAAGAAATCTAGACTTAGAAGCCAAGACTGGCCCGTCTCGTCATTTCGATGAGGCGGGCTTTTCTTTTCGAGAAGGAGAAGACAGCGTGGTTCCACGCCGAAGACCGCATCTTTTGGAATGTGAACAGTGCAGAGGGCCTGGAGCGGCGGCTGCTGTTGTTGTGTGGCTAGGTAGCGCTGCCGCCGTTCCGGCGCGCGTGCATCCTCTTGGGCAAAGCAGTGAGAAGGCGCAGGAGTTGCTCGCGGATGATCTGGCGGTCCAGACCCATCGGCAGGGCGATGACAGGCACGCTGACGCCGTAGAGCCGCTGTATGAGCTTCAGGAAGACCGCCGGGTCCAGGTCGTGAGCGGTCACATGCGGCGGCGGTAGGAACAGGTCGGGGTCGGTTATCAGCGTCACTTCGCCTATGCCCTGCGCGACGTCCATCAGGTAGAGATCTTCCTCGAGGTAATCGACCATCTCTTCAGGTGACGAACTGGGGATAAAGGTGACGCCTGGCAAGTCCAGCGATTCGCCCAGCTCGACGGCCGTGGCATCGTCGGGAATAGCGCGGTTGCCGAAACAGAGAACAATCATCCTAATCTCATCATAATGCCCCGGCCGCCCCTTGCAAAGCCGTTCCCCTGGTGTGGTTGATCGGAAGCGGAATCGAGAATACGATTGGGTCGCGCCGTCCCTTATCGCGGCGCCTGAGGTGGAATGCGGCAGGCCCTCGTACTCGTCCTCACCCTAGCAGCGCTTCTCCTGATGCCGAAGGAGCATGCCTTTCCGGTTAGCTCAGTCGCCGACACCAGTCCGGCGTCGGGCACCCCGACCGCTACGCCTTTCCCGCCGGTCGCTTTTCTGGGAGATAGCGTGACTGAGGGAGCATTCGCCTCCACACCGGAGAAGATGTACGTCTGGCTGGTCCACAACGAACTGGAAAGACGCGGCATTGACCCGACCAACGACGTTACATGGTCTTTTGACCCCTATTCCGACCTCGTAAACGCTCGGAAGATTGCGTCGCAGCATCGCGAATGGGTTTTTGTCGAGCTCGGAGTGCACTGGGAGTCCTTAAATCCATCAGAGTTCCGGGAGGTATATGGCGCGATGCTGGACTGTCTTGGGGGAACGGGCGCCCACGTGATCGTCGGGACCATCCCCTGGCTTAACTGGCCTGTCGGTGACCCGCGCTACGAGGAGATGGCGCTCTACAGCCAGATCATTCGCGAGGAGGCCACGAAGAGAGGCGTGGTAGTGGCAGACCTCTGGGCGTATACCGACAGCAATCCGGATGCGATATCGCGGCCCGGGCAGCACTGCTTCCCAACGCCGACCTGCGAGGGTGACAACTACCATCCCGGGGATGTCGGCCATGCCCTAATCGCGGCCGCCTTTGCGGCGGCCATCGATAAGGCGTTGGCCGCACCGCTTCCCCACGGCACCGGCCGCTGCGACTTCGACGCCTATCTCGATGCCATTTCGAAGGGTCAAGCCATCCCTCTGCGCAATCCCTGAAGCGGTTCCTTCCAGTGTACGTAAAGGTCTAGCGCTCTTCGACTCAATCAATGTATGATTCGCCCATCTACTTTCGGAGGGGAATGTGGCGACCAGCGGCGCATTCGAAGGCGTAAAGATCGTTGAATATGCGACGATGGTCTCCGGACCGTACTGCGGCAAGCTCTTTGCCGACATGGGCGCCGACGTGGTCAAGATCGAGGAGCCACCGCTGGGCGACTCAGCCCGGCAGCGCGGCCCATTCCCCGGGGATGTGCCGCATCCGGAGAAGAGCGCCCTCTTCCTCTACCTGAATACCAACAAACGCAGCATTGCCCTCGACGTCGATCACCCGGAGGGCCTCGAGACGTTCCGTCGCCTCATCTACTGGGCGGACGTGCTGATCGACAACCACGTGCCGGGCAGGCTGGAGTCGCTGGGCTTCGGCTGGAACGAGCTACAAAAGGAAAACGGCGGCCTCATCTTCGCCTCGATGACGCCATATGGCCGCAGGGGCCCTCGTGCGAAGGTCAAGGGCGGCGAGTTGACCTCATTCCACGCCGGTGGCCTGGGCAATCTCCTGCCTACGCGATCGGAGAACATCGAGCGAGCGCCTATCAAAGCGGGCGGCTATCCGACCGGCTATACGGCTGGACTGACCGCTGCGACCGCGATTGCGGGCGCCCTCTATGGGAAACGCGCCAACGGCGACGGTGGACGCTTCATCGATGTCTCTGAGCAAGAGGCAATCCTCGGGCTGGTGCGCACGAACGTCGCTTCTGTCACCTACGATCGTGCGACCTGGAGCCGTGTTCCGGATCGGCCTCCGGCCCTGGGGCGTTTGGAATGTAGCGACGGCTACGTCGTAGCACTTCTAATGGAAAATCACCACTGGCGCGGTCTGGTGGAGCTGATGGGCAACCCAGAATGGGCATCAGGCCCGGAGTGGGACACGATGTACTACCGGGCCGGACACCTAATGGAAATAGCACCGCAGATAGCCGAATGGGCGATTACGCAGAAGAAGGAGTACGTGCATCACGAGGGCGCCGCGAAAGGTTTTGCTATCGGCTCCGTGTACAGCGCCGAGGAGGTCATGAACTGGCGGCAGCACGCGGCGCGCAACTACTTCGTCGAGGTCGAGCATCCGGAGGCCGGGAAGGCGCGTTACGCCGGCTGGCCGTACAAGATGCCCGCTTCGCCGCCGAAAGTGCGGCGGCCGGCGCCGCTCCTTGGGCAGCACAGTCGCGAAGTTCTTCAGGACGTTCTGGGGCTTGCACCGCAGGAGACGGTCCGCCTGTGCCGGGAGAAGGCTGTGTGGGAGGCGCGCGAACGATGAGCGCCGAATCAGACGGCGGCGGCCCCCTTCGCGGCGTGCGAGTGCTCGACTTTACCTGGGTCTGGGCCGGCCCCTACGCGACGATGCTCCTGGCGATCCTTGGCGCCGAAGTCATCAAGATAGAGAGCGCCGGACGGATGGACGTCATGCGACGAGTCATTGTCTGGCCCCTATTCGCGCCCGCTCCACACGAGGTGCCCTTGAATCAGGGAGTCGGCTTCGGTGGGATAAACATGAACAAGCTCGGTGCCACGGTGAACCTCGACAAGCCCGAGGGAGTCGATCTGGTGAAGCGGTTAGTGGCGATGAGCGACGTCGTTTTCGAGAACATGCGCCCGGGCATCATGGACCGGCTGGGTCTCGGGTACGAGGAGCTCAGCAAAGTCAATCCGGCGCTTATCATGCTTTCTTCCAGCGCTCGCGGCGCAACCGGCCCCGAAAGCCAGTATGCCGGTTACGCGACCGTCCATCATGCCGTCGGCGGCGCGTCCTACATCACCGGCTATCCGGATGGACCACCGAGCGCGACCTACGGTGACGTCGATCTGGTGAATGCTACCGCCAGTGCCTTCGCCGTCATCGCTGCGTTACATCATCGCGAGGCGACGGGCGAGGGTCAGTTCATAGACTACTCTCAGTGCGAGGGCGTGAGTTCGCTCCTCGGCGAAGTGCTGCTCGACTACGAGATGAACGGACGCAGCCAGGGACGCATCGGCAATGCCGACCCGATACTCGCTCCGCACAATGTCTATCCGGCCTGGGGTGTCGACCGCTGGTTGGCCATCGCGGTGGAGACGGACGAGGAGTTCGCGTCGCTGGCCGAGGTTATCGGGCAACCGGAACTGGCGAAAGACCGGCGCTTCATCGATAATGCCTCGCGGAAGCGCAACGAAGCGGCGCTCGACGAGATCATCGCGGCCTGGACGCGCCTTCGCGACCGCGACTTTGTCGTCAACCTGCTGGCAGAGGCAGGTGTGGCAGCAGCGCCCTCACGCAACGCCGACGACCTCATGGCGGATCCGCATCTGGCGGCGAGAGGCGCCTTCGTGAAAGTCGATCATCCAGAAGTCGGGCCGCGCTTGTACCACGGTGCGCCCTGGATTATGTCCGATCCCGGCGTCGAGACGCGCCGTGCCCCGCTCCTCGGCGAACACAACGACTACGTGTTCCGCCAGCTCCTTGGCCTTAGCGAGGAAGAGATTTCGCGACTCCAGACAGACGGAGTCATGCGATAGTCTCAATGGGTTGACAGCCAAGCCAACATTCAGAGTACTATACGATATCGGAAGCACCCTCAGTTTGGTTTGCCGTTAGGCAGGACGGGTATGGAATACAAGACGAGGACGCCGGGCGAAAGAAGAACAATGGAAGACGGCAGGCTAATCTACGCCGTCTCTGCCATCGTGCGAAAGGTGTCGGATAGGGCGCTGGCACCCTGGGGTTTGACCGTTTCCCAGGCGCCGGTCCTGGTCATCCTCCGCGAAGCAGGGAAGCCGATCATGATCACCGAGGTTGCGCGCCGTCTCCTCCTGGAGACGCCAAGCGTCACGACCATGGTCGACCGGCTAACCGAACGCGGCCTGGTGGAGCGAGTCAAGGACCCTAAGGACCGTCGCAAGACTCTTGTCACCCTGACGAAGAAGGGGAAGCAACTAGTGGAGACGATCCGGGAACCGGGGTGTCAGCTAGAAGACGAATTGTTCCAGGTGCTAGAGAAGGACGAGCGAGTGACTCTTCGAGAAATCCTTCAAAAGTTCCACGATGCCAACATAGGCCGCATTTCGTAGAACCACTCTCCTCCAGATTACCTCGCCGAGCAGCCAAGCCGAATTGTCCGAATAGCTTCGTCTTCGTCGACCTCACAGTCGATGGAGCCGTCCTGGGTCAACGGGATCACGACCATCGAAGGCAACGGAGGGCCTTTGGCTCTGGCCTCTTTGGCACTACTGGGGCCCGCGGCCGGTTCTCTTCGACGTGGCGCAACGCCAGCTTGCCGCTTGGTGCGATGCAGACACCCTTGACTTGTCAAGGGGAGCGGATTTCCGCCGCCGGCAGAGGCTCTTCCTCGTTGAAGAGGACGCGGAGGAGGGCGGGGCTGAGGATGAGGAAGAGCAACACGAACGACGCAAACAGCAAGCCGAACAGGCCCTGCTCGCCCCAGACGTTGTGGGCTACTGTTGCTGAGGAAAGCGTGCCAACCGCTGCCAGCCCGCCAATCTTGAGGACGCGCTGTCGCACTAGGACAAAGCCCGCAGAGGTCACAGCCAGCGCGACTAGGGCGAGCGCCATTTCGCTGTCGAGCTGGTGCAACGCGGCGCCCGGTCCCTGGAGGAAGCCCTGCATGCCGTTGATGCTTGCCAGCCATCCACCGAACAGCGGGAGCGGGACCAACATCAGAGATGCGAGTATCCAGTCGCGCCAGGCAACGCGGATCGTGGTGACGCCGACGATGGAGATGGACAGGAGGGCGAACGCCAGCACGAGGAAGAAGAGTGGGAAGTCTGGCATTGGCCCGCCGTGAAGGGCAAACGAGAACGGTTGCCCGAGAATCGGCTTGCTGACCCAGCCGCAAATCAACATCAGCAGCAGCGAATAGCCTATCCACGGGTAGAGCCAGCTTGGGCGTCCGTTCCACCAGGCGAAGATAGTCACACCGACGATGACGGTCATTGCCGGAAGTGAGCAGGCCGGGTGCGACCACAAGTGGCTGGTGAACAGGAAGGCGATGATCAGGTGCGGCAGAGAAGCGCACGCTGCCTCAGGAAGGGTGCCATGGCTGTAGGCCTCATACGTGCGACGCGCGATGATCTTCGGCCTGCCGCAACACTCAATAGCAACGCGCGTCGCCTCGCGTTCGGAGAGGCCCTCGGCGCGTAACTCCTGTATCTTCTCCTGGAAGTAGGTGCGAAGCTCCGCCAGGATTACTTTCTTCGTGCGAGGATCCAGGTGAAGGAGACCGTGAACTTCACGCAGATAGTACCCAACCTCTGGCAACATCCTCTTGCCCCGCCTGCGTTCACGCTTGCGACGGCTTGAATATGAGGTTCAGGGCGGTTGAGAAGCCTTCCCAAGCCTTCAGTCGTTCGTCAAGCGCATTCTTGCCTTTGTCGGTGATGCGATAGCAGCGGCGCTGCTGCCCGTTCGGAAGTTCTATCCATTCACCGGAGATGAGTCCCTGGTTTTCTAGCTTATGAAGCGCGGGGTAAATAGTGCCTTCTTTGAAGCGGAGATAGCCCTGGCTTCGCCTCTCTATCTCCTTGATGATCTGATAGCCGTAGGTCACCTCCTCCTCGTTGATGAGGAAAAGGAGGAGACCATCGGTGCTGCCGCGGAGCATGTAGTCTGATTCGCTTTCCATACCTCGACTCCCTATGCTCAGGCTATCGCACGGATTGAGGCGCGTCAAGCGGGAGATGTCGGAATAGAGTTGCTCCGTTCGACAACCTCTCGGGCGTGCCTCGCCAGCATCAGTTCCTCGTTCGTCGCCATGACACGGACAGTGACAGGACTGTCATCGGCGGAGATGATGGACGCGTTTGCCTGGTTACGCGCGGCATCGAGGTTTATGCCGAACTGCTCGAGTCCCTGGCAGATGAGCTCGCGGACTCGCGGGGCATTCTCGCCGATACCCGCTGTGAAGATGAGCGTATCGAGACCGCCGAGGACCGCAACGTAGGCGCCCACGAACTTCTTGGCGACATAGCAGAAGAGAGCAACGGCCTGCGCCGCATTCGGGTCATCGCGCTCGCGGGCCAGCAACTCCTGCATGTCGGCGCTTGTGCCTGACACGCCCAGAAGCCCCGATTGGCGGTTCACGAGGTCGTTGAGCCGCGCGGCGTCGAACCCCTTCTCGCTTGCCAGGTACAGGAGGATACCTGGGTCGATGTCGCCGGTGCGTGTGCTCATGGCCAGTCCAGCAGCCGGAGTGAAGCCCATGGTCGTGTCGACGCAGCGGGCTCTAAGTAGCGCGGCCATGCTGGCGCCGTTCCCCAGGTGGGCGATGATCACGCGTCCGTTCGCCGCCACGTGACCGGCCTCGCGTCGCAACTCCTGAAGGATGTACTCGTAAGAGATGCCGTGGAAGCCGTAGCGGATTATGCCCTCGTCAGTCAGATTCCTGGGAATAGCATAGGTCTGAGCGACCTTAGGCATGTGGCGATGAAACGCGGAGTCGAATGAAGCCACTTGTAGCAGCGACGGCCGGAAGCGGGCGACGGCGCGGATGGCGGCAATCTCCTGCGGAAGGTGGTCCGGATCGAGCGGAATCATCGCTTCGAGATCGTGCAGCAGTTCCGACGCCACGCGTTCAGGTCGTACGTACTTCGCGCCGCCGTACACAATGCGGTGCGCTGCCGCGTCGAGGTCAACTTCGCCATATCGCTCGTTGATCCAGTGAAGAAGCTTCGCGATCGCGGCGGCGTGGTCAACGACGTGCGTCTCCTCCGAGTGCAACGTTGTGCCACCCTGGTCCTGAATCTGAAAGGGACTCTGTGCCTGTCCAATGCGTTCCAGCTTCGCGGACAACTCCAAGGTCTCCTCGTCTCCGACGAGCCGGTAGACGGCCGACTTCAGACTTGACGAGCCGGCGTTGATGGCTAGGACGCGCAATTCATCGGCGAACGTCATTTGTTGGTCCAGCGCCAGTCGCGCACCTCCGGCATGTCCTCGCCGTGCTCGCGAATGTAAGTCTTGTGCTTCTCCAGCCTGGCTTCAAAGCGACGGATTAGCTCGCCGGCCTGCGACTGCATTCGGGACGCCCTGTGCAGCGCTTCAATGGCTAGGTGATAACGGCTGAGGTGGTTGAGGACAGTCATGTCAAACGGCGTCGTCGTCGTGCCCTCTTCGATGTAGCCGTGGACGTGGAAGCGCTCCGGGTTCGGGCGCCGGTAGGTGAGCTCGTGGATGACGCGCGGATAGCCGTGGAAGGCGAAGACCACAGGAGCCGTTTCCGTGAATAGCTCCACGAACGACTCCTTGTCGAAGCCATGCGGATGGTCGCCGTGTGGGATGAGGGTGAAAAGATCGACGACGTTCACCACTCTGAGCCGCAACTCCGGCATCTCGTGGCGCAACAGCCAGGCAGCGGCCAGCGTCTCGAGAGTCGGCGTATCGCCGGCGGCGGCGAGGACGACATCCGGGCTCCCGCCGTCGTTACTCGCCCAGTGCCAGGTCGAAGCGCCCCTCGCGCAGTGGTGTTGAGCAGCCGCCATGTCCAGCCACTGTGGTTCGACCTGCTTGCCGGCGATGATGAGGTTGACATAATTACGGCTTCGCAGGCAGTGGTCAGTGACGGAAAGGAGGCAGTTGGCATCGGGCGGGAGATAGATGCGAACGACCGAACTCTTCTTCTCTAACAAGTTCTCGATGAAGCCGGGCCCCTGGTGGCTGTAACCGTTGTGATCCTGCCGCCACGCAAGGGAGGTCAGCAGGTAGTTCAGCGAAGCCACGGGCTTCCTCCAGGGCAGTTCCGCCGCCATTTTCAGCCACTTGGCGTGTTGTCCGGCCATTGAGTCGATGATCTGCGAGAAGGCTTCGTAGCAGGGAAAGAGGCCGTGTCGGCCGGTCAGTAGATAGCCCTCCAGCCACCCCTCGCACATGTGCTCGCTCAGCACCTCCATCACGCGCCCATCGGGCGAAAGGTTGGCGTCGCCGCTCAGTTCCTTGCCCAGGTACATCCGGCCTGTGACCTCAAAGACATGATCGAGTCGGTTCGAACTCGTCTCGTCCGGGCACACTATGCGGAAGTTGGCGGCTTCTTGGTTGGCGCGGAAGATGTCGCGGAGGTACTTGCCCAGCTCACGGGTTGCCTCCGCGTCAGCCGCTCCCGGCGATGGCACGTCGACCGTGTAGCGCACGTAGTCCGGCAGTTCCAGGTCTTTCATAAGCAAGCCGCCGTTGGCATGAGGACTGGCGCCCATCCGTCGCTCCGGCCGCGGCACGCTGCTTGTAACTTCGTCCGCGGGACGGCCCGTGGCGTCGAATAGCTCCTCCGGCCGGTAGCTACGCAGCCACTGGTCGAGCATTCGCAGGTGCTCCGGATTCTGAACTACGTCTTCCAGCGGTACCTGATGAGCGCGGAAAGTGCCCTCGATCTGCACGCCGTCGACGACTTTCGGCCCGGTCCAGCCTTTGAGCGTTCGCAGGACGACCAGGGGCCAGCGGGGCGGCCCTAGCGCGCCTTCCCGTCGGGCGTCCTCCTGGATCTTGCGGATGCGCGAGTACGCCCAGTTGAATGCCTCCCAAACGGCGCGGTGCACTTGCGGCGGATCGTCGCCTTCGACGAAGCGGGGCTCGTAGCCGCAGCCGCGGAAGTACTGCTCGATCTCCTCATCGGGCCTCCGGCCGAAGACGGTTGGGCCAGCGATCTTGTAGCCGTTCAGGTGGAGAATGAGGAGGACGGCGCCGTCGCGAATAGGGTTCAAGAACTTGTTCGACTGCCAGCTCGCGGCCGCTGGGCCCGTCTCCGCTTCGCCGTCGCCGACAACACAGGCGACGATCAGGTCCGGATTGTCGAACGCGGCTCCGAAGGCATGGGCAATGGCATAGCCGAGCTCACCACCCTCATGAATCGAACCGGGCGTCGGCGGGCTGACGTGACTGGGAACGCCGCCGGGCCAGGAGAACTCGCGCATGAACCGGGCCAGGCCGGGAATATCGAGCGTGAGATATGGGTAGATCTCAGTCATCGTACCTTCGAGGTAGACGTTGGCGCGCATGGCCGGCCCGCCGTGCCCGGGGCCGGCGACGTAGATCATCTTTGCATCGGTGTCCTGAATGAGCCGGTTAAGGTGGGCGTAGATGAGATTGAGGCCCGGATCAGTGCCCCAATGGCCGAGCAGCCGAGGCTTGATGTCGTCCACCGTGAGCGGCTGGCGGAGAAGGGGATTGGTCAGCAGGTAGATCTGACCGGCCGAGAGGTAGTTCGCGGCGCGCCAGAAGGCGTCGACAGCGTTCAGGCGTTCTTCCGAGGGAGCTTGCGGCTGGCGGCTCGGGTTGCCGTCGGTAGAAACTGTCTTTGCGCCCATCATAGTCCTCTCTTTCTGCTTCTCACACCGCCGCCTTCGCGGCTGTCAGGTCGCGCGCGGTCATGTGCATCAGTTCGCCTATGCCCGCGATGATGACGTCCAGGAAAGGCCTGTCTTCGTCGCTCAGCTCGCGGGCGTACTTGCCCTGCATCACCATGACAGTTGTCAACTCTGCGCTCATCTCTTGCTTCATCGCCACGTGGATGCGCGGCTTATCGTCGACAAGGACATAGTGCGTGGCAGGATAGTTGCGCCGCAGGTCATCGACGTTTTCTTCTTTATGGACGTAGATGAGGACGCGCCCGCCGACCGCTTCTTCGAGGCCTGAGGCCCGTATCTTGTATCGCTGGAAGAACTGGTCGCCGTCGGAAAGGATGATCGGTGTAGCGAAGGACGACAGGTGCTCAATGACCTTCAGGCTGTCTGGAAAGAGACATTCGCGGAAAGAGAAGTTGTAGAGGATCGAGTGCACTTCGCCCATGCAGTCAGGGTTCGGACAGACGCGGCCGAAGCGTTCGATCGTGCGCGGGAAGTCAACCAGGTCCGTCTCCGCGCGCACCTGCTGGTAGATCTGCCAGAAACGGTTCGCCAGGCCCTCCGGCAACACGCCCGCCATCTCGCGATGGAGACGCTTCAGCACGAGGTCGTTATCCAGCAGGGTGTTGTCTACGTCGAGCAGCGCCACTAGGTCGACGATCCGGCTCACGATTCCTCTCCAAGGTCAATTCTACCGCGTTCGGCCCGTCTTTGGTGCATCCATGGCGATAGCCCCCACGGTGTAGGGTAATCGCAGGGAATGTGACGGCAAAGCGTCAAGCTGCCTCGGACGCTTCCGTCTAGATTGACAGAAGGAAGAACCTCCGCAATCTGATGCTGAGCTGTGGAACACGATGCGAACGACGTTGGGCCTCTTGAGCGCCTTGGCGCTATCGGCGCTTGCGGCCTCTGGCTGCGGCCCAATCAGCGCAATGATGTCGGCGCCTACGGTGACGGCGACGGCGACAGCAACATCGACGCCGACAGCAACACCCTCGCCAACTCCGACGGCCACTCCCGTTCCGCCGACGTCGACGCCCCTCCCGCCGCCTCCGCCGCCTACCGCTTGCCCCAACGGCGCCGGCCTCATCTACCACGGCAACACAGCGAAGATGATGGTCGCGCTGACCTTCGATGTGGAATCGACGGCCGGCTACACACGGCAGATACTCGATACGCTGGCCGGCAAGGGAGTGCGCGCAACCTTCGCCGTGACTGGCGGCTGGGCGCAGGCTAACCCCGGCCTGCTGCAGGCGATCGTCACCGCAGGGCACCAGGTGATAAACCATTCCATGGACCACGCCTCGTTCACCGGCGTTTCGACGAAGAAGGCGCCCCTGAACGGCGCTCAACGCGTCTGGGAAGCGCAAGCAGCCGATCAGGCGATTCAAAGCATTGCCAACATAAGCCCGAGTCCTTACTTCCGCCCGCCCTACGGCGATATGGACGCCTCGGCCCTCTGCGATGTGGGGGCCGCGGGCTACGGTTACGTAGTAATGTGGAATGCTGATACGAAGGGATATCGTGGCGCAACTGTTGACCAGATCGTGCAGACGAGCATGGCCGAAGCCAAGCCGGGCGCCATCTATATCATGCACGTTGCTTCGAACTCCGCCGACGCCCTCGCCTTGCCGCGCATCATCGATGCCCTCCGCGCTAACGGCTACTCCTTCGGCACCGTCGACGAGATCATCCGATAGGTTTTCTTTCCCCATGTCAAACACTCTATCTGCCGCAGATTCGAGCAAGACGGCGTGGTGTGGTATACAATAGGGGATAATCGGAGCGGCTTGCGGAGAACGCTTATCCGCCCGTCACAGGTCGGGCGAGTCCAATAGTACCGTGTAAAAAACGGTGCATTCGCACATTAGCCTGCCATGTCCGGTTCTTTAAGCTGTGACAGACGAACCTGAAGCGGCGATAATCGGGGAGAAAGAGATGTCGCGACTGTCTGCGGCGGTAGATCCTTTCCCGGGTTCGAAGCGTCGAAGAAAGCTCTTCTTTGCGGCCTTCCTGATTGCCGTGTCGGCGCTGCCGGTGCTCCTCCTCATGCCGCTCTTCAACGCTCCCTTCGAACGGGACCAGGGACTGTACGGCGTCATCGCCCGCGGCTGGATGCAGGGAGCGGTGCCCTACCGCGACCTGTGGGACAACAAGGGGCCGATGCTCTTCCTCTGGTACATAGCGGCCTTCAAGTTGCTGGGCCAAGGAGTCGTCGCGCCGCGACTGCTGGCAGCGCTGGGGACCGCCGCCGCCGTGCCCTTCATCTGGGACTCAACACGGATCCTGCTCGGGAACCGCAAGGCGCTCCTGGCGGCGCTCTTCTTCGGCGTCGCCTTCGGAAACCCCTTCCTGCAGGCGAACGCCAACGCCGAGATTCTGATGCTCTGTCCACTTGCCGCTGGCTTCTGGGCCTTTGTCCGCGGAAGCACCGGCGGACGGCAGCTCTGGTTTGCCCTCGCTGGCCTGCTTACGGCAGTGGCCGTTCTTACAAAGCAAGCGGCCATAGGACCGCTCACCGGCTACGGCCTTTGGCTCGTCGTGTTGGCGGCGCGAAACCGGCAGGAGCGGCCGCAACACATACGATCGATGCTGATGCTGGCGATGGGTTCGATTGTTGGGCTCTTACCATTCGTCGCCTACTTCGCGGTCAACGGCGCCCTGTACGACTTCTTCTACGCGACCGTGAAGTTCAACATCATCTTTTCGGGCGACAATCCGATATACTTGAAGATCATTCCGACCCTCCTTCTCGATCCACCGTCGCTCCTGGGTGGATTGGTGCTGTGGATGCTGGCGGTGCTCGGCGTCATACGTCTCTTGCGAAGGCACGACCGCACCGCAGGACTCATCCTCACCTTTGCCCTGTTCTCCGAGATTGCCGCCCAGTTCATGGGGAAGATGTCTGCCCACTACAACGTCGGCCTGGTGCCCTCCGCCGCGATTCTTGGGGCCGTCGGCTTCGACGTTGTCTACGACGCGTGGCGAGCCGGACAGCGTCGGTTGGGGTACGGTGCTCTAGCCTGCGCAGTCGTCTCGGTTAGCGTTTCGGGATTCTTGTACGCTCACCCGACTTCGACTGACCGTTTCGTCATCCAATACACTTACCGCGACTACGCATACCGTTCGGTAGATGCGCAGGCCATCGCGGACAAAGTCGATTCCCTCACGGGACCCGACGACTACGTTTATGAATTCGGACGCCAGAGCGACATCTACTTCCTGGCCAACCGCAAACCCGCCAGCCGCTGGGTGCAAGAACGCGCCTATGGCATCGACCCGACGATGATGGACGAGGTCCTGAACGCTCTGAAGACGCGCCAGCCAAAGCTCATCCTCCTCACGTACGAGTGCGACTGGAGCGCCCACGATTTCCAGGGATGCGAATCGGGGCCACCGCAGCCGCTTAAAGACTACCTCGGTGCCCACTACCAGTATTATGGTCGCGTCGACTATGCTGACTTCTATCTGCGCGCCGATCAGGCCGGTTCGAGCCAACCTTCGGCGCCGCTGGTCATGGGAGATCAAACGCCATGAGGCGAGCGCTTATGGCCGGATGGCGATTTCTCGACACGCTTCCCCTGCCGCCGCCTGTTCGCTTCCTTTTCGTAGGCGGCAGCGGCATCGGCGTGAACATGGGAGTCTTGTGGCTGCTGGTCGGCCACTTCGGGATGACGTCGGTGCTGGCGGACGTGCTGGCCGTTGAAACATCTATCTGTACCAACTTTCTCCTCAACGACGTCTGGACGTTTGGCTCGGGCAGAACCATGCGACCTTGGTGGGCAAGGGCGCTCGCCTTCCACGGGGCCGCAGGTCTGGCCGCCGGCGTCAACCTGGCGCTTTTCCTGATATTGACCACTGTCGGCAACGTCTACTACTTGGCCGCCAACCTTGTAGCCATCGGCGTTGCTTCCCTCATCAACTTCGGCGTCAGTGCGACCTGGATCTGGCGCGCTGGCCCTCCGCCGATTCCCGTCCTCGATGCTGGCAGCAACTGGAGCGACGGAAGGCCGTCGAAACGGATCGTCGTCGTCCCAACTTACAACGAGAGCGCCAATATTTCCCGCTTGTTGGAACACATACTCTCGCTGGGTCCCGACTATGAGACGCTGGTGGTCGACGACTCCTCCCCAGACGGCACGGGCGACATCGTCGATGCCATCGCCGCCGGCGAGCCGCGTGTGCACGTGATGCACCGCGAAGGAAAGATGGGCATCGGCACCGCCTACGTCGCTGGCTTCAAGAGGGCGCTAGAGCTGGGCGCCGACCTGATCTACCAGATGGATAGCGATTTTTCACACGACCCTGATGACCTTCGTCGCCTGGGCGCTGCCGCGATGCCAAATTCCGTCGTTATTGGTTCACGCTACGTTGTCGGCGGCTCGACCCCCGGCTGGCCGCTTCGGCGGATCCTCATGAGTCAGGTCTCCAATCGGGCGACGCGGATTCTGGTCGGCATCCCCGTGCGCGATGTGACCGGTGGCTTCAAGTGCTGGAGCCGCTATGTCCTCGGAAGCGTACCTCTCGATTCCGTCCATTCCAGCGGTTTCGCCTTTCAAGTGGAGATGAACAACCTTGCCTGGCGCCTGGGGTTCTCGCTCGTCGAAGTGCCGATTACGTTCGAGGATCGAAAGGCTGGCGAGTCGAAGGCATCACTGAGGATTGCGCTGGAGATGGCGGCCGTGATCTGCCGCCTGTTCCTGAATCCCACTCAACCCTACGCTCCAACACGTAGCTCATGACCGCTGCTCCGCCCGGGGCGCCTCTGCGCATTGCCCACGCCTACGGTAACAGCCGGCGACTAGTGCAGCTCGCCCTCGAGAGCGGCGTCGATGTCATCGAAGCGGACGTGAGGCTGCGACGCGGCGGCTTGTGGCTCGCCCACGATCGTCGGTTGTTATTCCCATGGTTTCTGCTCGGTAAACAGGCGCGAAGTGGAATCCTGCAACGCTCCTGGGCTTTCCTGCTGCATTCCCGGCCGGGCCTCGATGGCGGCTCTTTCCCGCTGGTTGACCTTCCGGGCATTGTTGTAGGGAAGTGCGGCCTTCTGCTTGACCTCAAGCTGCCGCTTCTGCCCACCAACCGCCGTCGTTTCGTGGAACTGCTGGTCAAGGCATTGCGTGAGTTGCGACAAGGAACAGACGTCCGCCTTTGCGGTGACTGGCCGCTTCTCGACGCTGTGCGCTCCGAATTCCCTGACTTGAAGCTCTACTACTCTGTTGCCGACAAGCGGCGCTGGCGGGCCTTCGTGCGGCGCATCGAAAACGGCGATGGAATTGGCGGCGTCTCTCTTCGCGCTAGGTTCTTCGACGAGGCGACGTCGCAATTCCTCGCCGCTAAGGGAGTCGAGGTCATCTGCTGGCCGGTGGATAGCAAAGCGGAGGCTGCGCGCGTAACGGCGTTGGGTGCTGCCGGTATCACGAGCTACGATTTGAGGCTACTCGCCACAATTGGTGGCGCTACCGCCGAGGAACGCGCCTGAGGCAACTAGCGCAGTCGTGCAATGCGTTCGCCCAAGGGTCCACAGACGAGACCGTCGGCGGCGCTCGCGTAGAGGACACCCCCGATGACATCCGCGACATAGTGGTCTCCGAGGTAGACCACTGAGAAGAAGACGGCCACCGGGTAGAGGACTACAGGCCAGGCACGTTTCCCCCATAATCGCAGGGCAAAGACAAAGAAGAGCCATGGGCAGGCTGAGATCGAGGGCGCGAGGGGACAGGACGAAGCCTCCTTGCTTTTCGTTCTCCCGTCCTATCGGAAGCCTATCTGCCGACCAGGAAAGTATTCTCCCGAATTCACAGCTTCGATGGATCGTTCTGAGGAGGGTGGACAGAGAGGATTCGTTGGATGGCAGGGTCCGAGCGTAAGAAGCGGAGGAGCTGGCTCGTCGTGATTCCAAGAGCGTGCGCGGCCTTCGCGTAGCTGCCGTCTGCGGCTTCGAGGGCGTCGAGCAGAGCGGCTACGACTACCGGATAGATTGGATTCGTCGGGTTAATCGACAGTCCCCCATTGGCGGTCTTCTGCGCTTCCAGCTCAGGCACCAGCGGCGGCGAAGCGAGGTCGAATGGCGCCCGTAGCTCCAGGGCGATGCGATCGCGGAGGCGCCGGAGGGCCCGGGCGCGGTTCTGCTCCAGGTAGCGCGACTCCTCCGCCTGGACGATGATGCCGGTCGGCGGATGGCGAAGGCGGATGGCCGTCACCACTTTGTTGCGGCGCTGTCCCCCAGGGCCGCTCGCCTTATAATGTTCCTCGCGGCACTCCTTAAGGAGGACGGCATCGTCCGTTCGCAACCAAGTGTCACGTTGGTTCTGGTGGCTCATCGCATCGATCAAGCTTAGTCTACTCGATCATGCCGGAGTGAAGACGGGCTGGAGGGCCTCTTTGGGCGGACCGGGGAGGCCCAGTTGCTCCAGGTAGTCGGGTTCAACGGCGCGCAACGAGCCCTGCTCAACCATCCGCTCCAGAGGGAATGTGAGCGTTTCCGTATAGTAGGCCATGAGGTCGTCCCCCGTGAGCTGCAGAATGGGCACGTTGCCGATCACCTGGCGCCTTTCTAGGCCTGCCATTTCATCGTCTGAGAGGCCGGCAAGCTCGCGCAGGACCTCGTGATTATGCTCTCCGAGGCAAGGCGCGCGCCTCTTCGGGTGATAATCGATGCGACTGAAGTGAGGCGTCAGATGCCGCGGGATGAGTCGCGGCCCCAGGTGGCCGTGATCTACGAGGTCGCGGTGACCACGGGCGCGGAAGTGAGGGTCGAGAAGCATCTGTTTGCCGTTGAGGACGGGCGCGGCCGTCACGCCGGCCTCTTGCAGCCGATGAAAAGCCTCAATCTGCGGCTGTCGGGAGGTCCACTCTTCGATCAGCCCGTCCACCAGGTCGTGATTGGCCAAGCGTGCGGCCTGCGACCGAAAGCGGGGGTCGGCATCCCATTCTTCGTACCCCGCTAGGCGACAGAAGGCCCGCCACTCCTCGTCGTCGGCAATGGTGAGGACGAGCCAGTCATCCTTGCCCGCGCAGCGATAGCACCCCTGAATGACGCCGTCTCGCCGGTTGCTGCGCGGCCCGGGAATCCTTCCGTTCATTTGATAGCCCAGTATCTCCGGACCAACGAGCGTCACTCCCAGTTCGTGCTCCGAGAGGTCGACGTACTGCCCCTCGCCTGTCCGCTGGCGATGCCGCAGCGCGAGGAGGACCGCGCCGGCAGCAGCGAAGCCGCTAAAGGGGTCGGTGTGTGAGACGCTGGTCCGGACGATTGTGCCGTCCCGGTAGCCGGTGACGGAGCCCACGCCGCAGACCGACTCCAGTCCCATTCCATAGGCGGCGTAGTCGCAATAGGGTCCATTCTGGCCGAAGCCCGACATGGAGACCATGATGAGGCCGGGGTTGATCTGACGAAGGATGTCGTAAGTGAGGTCGAAGTTGCGCATGACCCTCGCTGAAAAGGCTTCGACGACGACGTCGGCAGTGGGCAGCAGCCGCTTGAAGAGGTCGATGCCCTCTTGCTGGAGCAGATCGACTGTCACGCCTCGTTTGTCCGCGGCATGGCTCTGGAAGTAGGGGCCGCCGTTCCAGGGTTCAACAGGGATGTTGTCGCTGATGAGAAGCGTGTGGGCCACGTCCTGTCGCGAAAGCCCCTCGATCTTGATGACGTCGGCACCGAGGGCGGCGAGAACAGCCGTGCAGGTGGGACCCGCCCAGACCTGCGTAAGATCGAGCACGCGGATTCCTTTAAGCGGAAGGGCATTCTCTTCAAGTGCTTCCTTTCCGCTAGCTCGCGTCCGCTGTTCTCGCTGAGGGTCTTGCAGGAGATCGTTGTGCTCGCCCAGGAGTGGTGCCCGCTCGACATGGGACGGCGAGCGGCTCATGCGAAAGAGTTCGCCGGTATGCCTGAGCGTGCCGGCAACCGGATGCTCGATCTCGCGGAAGAACTCCCGGGCCGCCAGATGTTCGTTTTGCAGGAGTTGCGCGACATTAAGGAACGGCGCAAAAGGCATACGCAGCGCCTGCGCGACCGGCACTATCTCATCGGCAGTCTGCGACAGTAGGAAGGGTTGCAGGATGTCGTTCAACTCCTGCCAGCGGAACCAGCGCTCCCAGCGAGTCCTGAACAGTGGATTCTCATCGAGGTCTGGGTCGCCGAGAAGAAGGGCGAGACCGGAGATACCTTCCTCGAATCCTTCTCGCAGTGGCGAAGGGAATCCTTGCGGCCCGGGATGGACGAAGACGTGGCCGTCTTTGCAGGGAAGTGGGTCCTGGGGATAGCCCCAGAGATGTCGCGAGTAGTACCGGCGACGAATGGCGCCCATGAATCCATAGGCGACCTGCGTTGATTCGTCGGCCGTGGCCATCGACTCCATTTCTGAGACGTCGACATACTGGCCGGGACCCCAACGGTCCCGATAAGCAACGGCGGCAAGAACGGCGAGCCACGCCTGCACGCCGCCGAAGTAGTGGGCCAGGTCGACCCCCGTAGCCAGCGGTTCGCGGTCGGGCCAGCCCGTCACCGACATCACGCCACTCATCGCGATCGCGGTCATGGCATTGCCCCTGTAGTCGCGGTAGGGGCCTGTCTGGCCGTAGGGCGTGATCGAGACGTAGATTAACGCCGGATGGCCTGGCGCGAAGTCATCGTAGCCGAGGTCGAGGGCGGGCATGCGGCCGGGGGGCATGCCTTCGATAAAAACGTCGGCGCCGTTGATGAGGCGTCGAAGCTGACCTCGACCCTCTTCGGTGGAGACGTCTATTATCACGCTCTTCTTCGATGTATTCAGGTGTAGGAAGAGGGCGCTCGCCTCCAAATTGGCTTGAGATGGAAAGGGGCTGGTGGCGCGAGAAGGGTCGCCAGTAGGAGGCTCGACCTTTATGACCTCGGCGCCGCGTTCAGCTAAGAGTTTCCCGCAGAAAGCGCCCGCGATGCCGTCTGAGAACTCGATAACGCGAAGGTCAGACAGTACAGCTTCACTCATCGCTTCTCGCTTCTCTTCCTGTCTAGCGGAGGATGCCGTCTATCGCTCCGACAATGGTCGGAGTATGCTCTTGAGTCCAAGCCTCAAGGTCTGTCATTCTATCACACAGGCTTACGTAAGCTGGAGGGTATGCCGTGAAACTGGGCGTCGTCTTTCCTCAGGTCGAAATCGGGAATGACCCGTCGATCATCCGCGACTACGCGCAGGCGGTGGAGGAACTCGGCTACGACCATCTGCTGGTCTACGAGCACGTGCTCGGCGCCTCGCGCGAACGGGTAAGAGCGCTGAATCTCAATCCGCCGTACACCAATCGTCTCGCCTTTCACGAACCTTTTGTCCTGTTCGGCTTCCTGGCTGCCGTGACCAAGAAACTGGAGCTTGTGACGGGCATCCTTGTCCTGCCCCAGCGGCAGACGGCGCTTGTCGCAAAGCAGGCGGCGGAGGTCGACGTGCTGACTGGAGGAAGGTTACGGCTGGGCGTCGGCATCGGCTTCAACACGGTCGAGTATGAGGCGCTCGGCGCAGAGTTCGGTAATCGGGCGCGACGTATGGAAGAGCAAGTGGCGCTGTTGCGTCAGCTTTGGACGAACGACCTGATTACCTTCGACGGCAGGTATCATACCGTAAGCGACGCGGGAATCAATCCGCTGCCGGCCCAGCGTCCGATTCCTATCTGGATGGGGGCAATGGCGGAGCCGGCGATCAGACGCGCCGCTCGTATCGCCAACGGCTGGTTCCCGCAGTTCGAGCCGGGTCCGCAGGGCGCGGCGGAGATCGAACGGCTGCGCGGCTATCTTCGGGAGGCGGGCCGCCGGCCGGAGCAGTTCGGCATCGAAGGCCGGATCAGGTTGGCTAATACAGATGAAGATCGGCGGAAGGAGATGCTCTCCGGCTGGCGGGAATTGGGAGCGACGCATGTGACCTTCGACACCATGGGCCTGAGAATGAGTCCTGATCAGCATCTCGAGGCAGTTCGCCGCTTCAAGTCAATCGCTGCAGAATAGACGAAAAATGGAGTCCGGGACTTTGTCTTCCGAAGAGCTAGAAGTCGTCAAAGTTGGGCCTTTGGGCCCGTTCGGAAACAACGCCTACCTTATCCTTGACAGGGCTGGTCGCGAAGCGATAGTCGTTGATGCCCCGCCCGAAGGCGAGAGGGTTTTGGAGGCTGCCGGAGATGTCCGCGTCTCGCGCATCATCATCACGCACGGTCATGGCGACCACTGGGCCAGCGTCGATGCTCTCAAGTCGATTACCGGTGCCCCTCTGTACTGTCATGCGGCGGACCGCGAAGCTCATGCAGCAAAGGTGGACGGCACGCTGGCGGACGGCGAAGAGATCGCGTTGGGTGGAGGTCGCATTCGCGTCATCCACACGCCGGGCCACACGCCCGGCAGCATCTGTCTGCTGACCGGCAGCGTTCTCATTGCCGGTGACGCGCTCTTCCCGGGCGGGCCCGGTCACAGCGACGGCCCGCAAGACCTCCAGCAGGAGATCCGGTCCATCGTCGAGCGGCTGTTCACCCTTCCCGAGCAGACAATCGTTCATCCGGGTCACGGCGACAGCACGACGATTGAGGAGGCGAAGAGGGAGTATGCCGTCTTTGCCTTACGCGAGCACGCGCCCGATCTCTGCGGCGACGTGCTGTGGGAGGAATGATTGGCGACATTGTCGCCCCTCATCCTGAACGGCGTCTTTCGCGGGAATCTGGTGCAGGCGAAAGCCTAAGAGTCCCGAAGCGACGTGCACTTTGGCTCGACTACGAACGGCTAGATCTAGCTTGGGACTGAACTCCTGTTGGGAGTTCTCAGAACGCCAGGAGAGTCAAATGGAACGAATCAGCAAGAACGTCTATGCCGAGACTGGCTTTCGGGGATGTAATCCGGGCTTCGTCATCACCAGCGAGGGAGTGGTGATGATTGATACCCCTCAGATGCCTGCGGATGCGCTAGGCTGGCGGGACTTAATCGCAGGGTACGGGAAAGTGCGCTACCTGATAAACACAGAGCCGCACGCCGACCACTTCACAGGCAATTGCTTCTTCGGCGGGACAGTGGTCGCACACGAGGGGACGAGACAGGCAATCGCCGCCGCCGCCGCCGACCTGGAAGGGGCCAAGGAACGGCTGACCCAAGCGTTTCCAGAGATGGCTTCTGAGTTGAAGGACTTCACCTTCCGCGTGCCGACGATCACTTTCTCCCAGCGAATGACGCTCCACGTCGGCGACCACACCTTCGAACTCATCAACATGCCGGGCCACACTCCTTATCAGGCGGCCGTTTTCATCCCAGAGGAACGAGTTGTCTTCACCTCGGACAACGTATTCTGTCGCGTGCAGGCCTTCCTGCAGCAAGCCGTGCCCTTCGAATGGCTGGAATCACTGAAGATACTCGAGGAGCTTGACGCTGATGTGCTCGTTCCCGGCCACGGTAGCGTCTGCGACCGGAGCTACATCCCGGAAATGAGGTCTATTATCCAGTCGTGGATAGATGCGGTGACGAGGGCTATTCAAGAGGGACTGACCATGCAGGAAGCCCAGGACAAGCTGACGGACATCGACCCATACTCTCTGGAAGGGGGGATCGAAGGGCTGTCACGTCAGTTGCCGCGGATCAACGTCGCTCGCTTGTACGAAGTGTTGAAGAAATAGTCAGCGACGACGCTACTCGGCGGAAGCATCTTCTGAGACTGCTTTCCCTCTGAATTCCGGCTAGGCGCCTCGATGGAAGTCGGGCTGCCGCTTCTCCATGAAGGCGTTGACTGCTTCTCTGAACGGCGGCCGCTGAAGAGCCGCGCGTAGCTCGGAGCCTTCGGTTTCCATTATCTTGGCGATGTCGCCTTCTGCCAGGTGCTCCCAGGTCATCCGCTTGATTACCTGCAACAAATCGCTTGGATTGGCGGCCATCTCGGCTGCCATGCCTACCGTCTCGTCCATCAGCTTCTCGTGAGGCACTGTGCGGTTCACGAGGCCGATGCGTTCCGCTTCCTGGGCGTCTATTGTCTTGCCTGTGAGCATGAGTTCGAGCGCCCGGTTGAAGCCAACGATAAGCGGCAGGAGCTTGGTGCTGGCGAGTTCGGGCACCATCGCCATGCGGATAAAGCGGATGGAGAACGTTGCACGATCAGATGCGATGCGGGCGTCGGCGGAGAGCGTGATGGTGAAACCCATGCCAATCGAGGCGCCGTTAATCGCGCAGACAACCGGCTTGCCGTAGGCAAACATCTTCATCCACGACATGCCCCGGGAGCTCGGTCCGCTGGGCTGGCCAACTGTGCCGTCGTCTATGCCCCGTTTCCAGTCGCCCACGTCCGCGCCGCCGCAAAAGGCCGGGTCAGTGCCAGTGAAGACGATTGCACCGATCTTGGGGTCGGCGTTGAAGCCCTCAACAGCTTCTCGGATGGCCGTCCTCATCTCGTCATTTATGGCGTTTCTTCTTTCGGGCCGGTTGAGTTTGAGGATACCGACTCGTCCCTGTGTTTCTGTGAGAACCGGTTGGGTGTCCATTCTTCCCTCCTCTGGTGAGAGCTGGCTGCCTCGGCGATTGCCGGCCCATTCTATTCCCCATCCGCAGGATCGTCTACTCGGATCCTGCTTGATCTTGACGGGGACAGGTGCGATACTGCCGCCGCCTGTAAGATCGAGCGCCGAGCGACAGCTCAGCAGTTGAAGGGAAGCGAGAAATGGCTACTGACCTGAAGGGCGTTCTGGATGAAATCGAGGAGCGCGAAGGACTACTCATCGGTCGATGGCGGCGGCCGGTCAATCAGTACCAGCAATCGAAGGACAGCATCCACGAAGACTCGACCGCTCAGCGTTTGGGTCTGCGCGGCGGCACCGTTGCCGGGACAGTCCACCTCGAGCTCTTCCCACCGCTTCTGCTCAAAGCCTTTGGCCCACGCTGGTTCGAACGTGGGAACATTTCCATCTACTTCCTCGACCCGACAAAAGACCGCGAAGAAGTGCGGGCAGTCGTCGAAGCGCCAACGGCGGGTGCGACGGACGTACAGGTTCGCGCTTGGGCCGAGCGGCCGGATGGAAACAAGATTGGCGCCGGAACCGCCGCTGTAGGCAACCCAGCGGAGCAGTCGGCGCTCCTGGCGCGAGACTTCACGCGCTTTCCCCCGGGCGAGTTGCGCATTCTTGCGGATGCTTCGGTAGGAGACGTCTTTGAAGAGATGGACATTAGCGTGCCGGACGAGACGATGGCCAGCCGGCTCCAGATCATTACGGATCCCCTTCCCTGGTATGAGGGCGAATCGCCGTGGGGAGGCGCCGTCGTCATGCCGGCGGCCATGGCCTGGGCGCTGAACGAGCCCGCGGCCAAGTACCTTCAGAGCTTCCGAAAAACGCCCGTAGTGGGACTATGGGGTGCCACCGAATTGCGCAACATCAACGGCCCGGTCCTGGCAGGCGTAACCTATAAGGCCGGCGGACATGTGGTGGCGCTAGGCGAGACTCCCAAGACCGAGTACGTGTGGTTCGAGTCTTATCTCGATGATAACGAAGGCCGTCGCATCGCCGAGATGTTGATGATGACCAGGCTCATGAAGGGATCGTCGCCGCTGTATCAGCAGTAGCCGACTTATTTCATATCACTTTCGCGAATGAAAACGAGGGGGGAATCATGGACCTGAGAGATACGCCGGAAGATGCGTCTTGGCGTCACGAAGTCCGGACCTTCATTGACAAGGAACTGCCACAGCCGTTCAAAGATGAGCCGCTCGAAGGGCGGGAAGCGGCAGGGCTTTGGGACGATCCGGATATGCAGGTCTGGCGGCGGCGCTTGGTGGAACGAGGATGGATCGCACCTTCCTGGCCGAAGGAGTACGGCGGCGCTGGGATGACGTTGATGCAGCAATTCATCCTGGGTGAGGAAATGGCGGAGGCACAGGCGCCACCGGTCGGAGGCATGGGTATCTCGATGGTTGGCCCGAGTTTGATTGTGCATGGGACCGAGGAGCAGAAGAAGAAGTTCCTTCCGGCCATCTTGTCCGGTGAGACGTTCTTCTGCCAGGGTTTTAGCGAACCTGAGGCCGGCTCGGATCTAGCATCCCTGAGAACTCGTGCCGTTCGCGACGGCGATGAGTACGTGATTAACGGCCAGAAGATTTGGACGAGCAACGCGCACCACGCGAACTGGATGTTCATCCTTACGCGGACCGATCCGGAGGTACCGAAACACAAGGGCATCACCTACTTCCTCCTCGAAATGGCAACGCCGGGCATCGATGTTAGAGAATTGCCGGACATCAGCAACGATGTGCTGTTCAATGAGGTCTTCTTTGACAACGTCCGGGTGCCGGCAAAGAACATGGTAGGCGAGGAGAATCGCGGCTGGTATATTGCGGCAACGACGCTCGACTTCGAAAGAGCAGGGTCGACGAGCGGCGTGGTTGCCCTGCGACAGGGCGTGGAACGGCTTATCCGTCTGGCAAAGCAAGGCACTCCCAATAGCCCGCTTACTCGGAACCCTTCACTAAGATTTGAACTGGTTGACCGGCTGATTGAAGTCCAAGTTGCGCGGATGATGGCCTACCAGGTCATCTCCATGCTTAATCGAGGCCTCATTCCCAACTATCAGGCTTCAATGCTAAAGATGTTTGCTTCGGAACTGGGACAGCGCATCGCCAGGACGGGGGTAAGCGTGCTCGGGCTCTACGGGGGACTATACGGAGATAATGCGCCGGAGAAGGGGCGCATCTCTCGAAGCTATCTCGCGACACTCGGGTCGACGATTGCGGCGGGCACGTCTGAGATTCAGCGAAACATCATTGCTCAGAGGGGGTTAGGGCTGCCACGGCAGTAGTCGACGAGTGGTTGAAGACGACAACAGCCGCATCGATTTCCTGCGGCGGCACCGAAGTCGCTCCATGTTGTGCCCGGCGCACTTCTGAAGGAGGTGTAGCAGTAATCCTGTATACGCGTAACTCTGAGACTGTTTGACACAGTGACAGAGTGGGTTCACACTGTCGCTAAACTTAACGGGGTATTCTTGTCAAAAAAAGGGAGGACGTTCGTGAGAAAGAGACAATCATTCCTTGGAATCATCCTCTTGGTCCTGGCGCTAGGGGCCTTTGCTGTCCTGGTGTCATCCTGCTCGTCAGGCAACAGCGGGACCGGCGGCCCGACGGCGTCGGCGCCTCCGGGCAACACGACGGGTGTCACGGACACTTCGATAAAGGTCGGCTCCCTTCTGCCACTGACCGGCCTCGGGGCAATAGCGGGGATCCCTCTCCAGAAGTCCATGCAGGCCTACTTCGACTACATAAACGCCAACGGCGGGGTATACGGTCGCAAAATCAACCTGGTTCCCGAAGACAGCCAGTTGACGGGGCCGGTTGCCACGGACGCAGCCCGTGACCTGGTTGAGAACCAGCAGATATTTGCGATGCTGGGGAGTGTCGGGGACACGGTCGAAAGCGCTATTCAGGTCTACCTTGAAGAGAACGGCGTTCCTGACATTTTCGCCCTTAGCGGCGACAGGGCCCTCGTAGATCCGGTTCACCCCTACCTTTTCACAGCCGGCGCCGATTACCACACCGAAGGCAAGGTATTCGCTGACTATCTCAACAGTACCTATCCCGGCAAGAAGATCGGCATCCTCGCCCAAAACGATACGACTGGAAAACAGGGCGAGGCGGGTATCAAAGACCGCCTTAGCGAACTCAATTCAGACCTTACCACCACCACCCAATACTTCGACCCTGCGCAGGGGGACGTGACTGCGCAGGTGCAACGTCTCAAGACTGACAACGCCGACGTCCTTATCTTCTTTGGTGGCGTTGTACAATGCGCCTCCATGATCAAGACGGTGCGCGAGACACTAAGCTGGGACGCCCCGATGATCATTAGCGGCGCGAACGCCGGCGAAGGCCTTGCCGCGCTGGCGGGCGCGGACAACATGGCAGGTATAGTGAGCGACGGCCTCAGCTACCAATCCTGGCAGACGGATGTTCCTGGAATCGCAGCCAGAAAAGCAATAGAGGCTCAATACGCACCTGACCAGCCGTGGACAAACATACAGATGGCGGGCTACACGGTTGCCGAGGGATTTGTCCAACTGCTCAAGGAGGCAGGGCCGGACCTCACGCGCCAATCGCTGGTCCAGGCCGCGCAGTCAGTTTGCCGCTACAAGTCCGACATTGGCTTGATCACGGAGAGCACCAGTCCCACGGATCACGCCTTTATTGAGGGGGGAGTCTTGGAGAGGGTGGAGGTCGACAACTCGGTCTCGCCGGCGACGATAAAATTCGTGATCTTCGGTGACCCGATCAGCTACGAATCGACGACGAACTGCAAAGTCCCGACGCCGCCTGCAGGCGCAACGGAGCAACCCGGGCCACCGCTCAACAGCGAGGTTGCGAAGTAAGCAAGGTGCACCTGATCTCTGATGCAAGGGTGATATCAAGAGCAGGATTGAGGAGAACGCAACACCACCGGGTGAATCAATCACAACTGAAGCCCCGCTCCGCGCGGGGCTTCAGTCTGTTTCTAACCAGGCCGCCGGCTTCAGCGAAGGCGCTGCAAGTTGCGTTGGACGAACTTGTGAAGCAGGTCGTTAAGACTCGCCCGATCTTCGGGCGATAGGACGCCGAACATCTCGTCCGCAAACGCCGGCGCTGTCGCCTTCAGGATCTCATATAATTCGTCGCCGTTGCGGGTGAGTTGGACCAGTACCACGCGGCGGTCCCCCGGATCCCTAACCCGCTCTACCAGTTCGACGGCACACATTCGATCGACAAGGGTGGTTGCGCTCTGGCTCTCCTGGGTCAGCATGCGGGCAAGCCGGTCGCTCCGCCACGCCGAGTAGCCCAATCACTGATACTTGCGGAACCCTGACGCCGATGTCGGGCACCGCCAGCGCCCGGTCGCATTCCTTGTGCGTTATGGCGAAAGCCGTGTAGAGCGTCGCCCATTCTTCAATAGGCATGCGTTCCTCCAGACTCGTGACCTGAGGCCTGGTAGCGACAGAGAGGATAACTAATGAACGGGCCTGCATCTATCCGGTCTCGTGTCAAAGACCCTCGAGTCCACATGCCAGTTCGGCGTAACCAGTAAATATCGCGTCAGAGTAACTCTGACACTGCTTGACAGGTACGAATGCCCCATTCAAACTAGGAGTCGAAGCGGGTATTGCTTCTCGTCCGGGGCGATGCTTAACGAAAGGGACTTACGATGACTACTGCGGTAAAACCAGAGGTTGCCTATTCAGACCGAATCGGAAGGCTGCGCGGGAAGCTGCTTGCGAGCCTTAACGAGGCAGACATTGAGCGAGCCAGGTACTACACCTGGTCTTACAAGAAGACCGAAGGCCAAGGCGCCTGCATGCGCGCTGCGAGAGGGCTTGAAGAGACTCTCCGCAATATGACCATCAAGATCGACGACGATGAACTTCTGGTCGGAGCAAAATCCGCCAAGACTATCGCTGGCCCGATTGGCATCGAAAGGTCATCCCTAAGCCGGGCGGTCTACCTCGGAATACCCTTCCACGGCAAGAGCGTCGAGGATATCAAGTTCATCGAGAACCTCGACCCTGATGCGGCAGAATTTATGAAACCCATCCTTGAGATGCCGGACGAAGAGGTCGCGGAACTGAGGGACGAGATTCTGCCCTATTGGCGAGGGAAAGACGCTCACGCTCGCATGGTGGCACGCTGGATCGAGGAAGGCTTGGTTCCCGAAGCTGATCCGAGCCCTCACGTGGCGGCCGTCGGCGACATGCAGGGCCACGTCACGGTTGGAATGAAGAAGGTCCTGGGTATGGGCTTCCGGGGCATCGGCAGGCAGGCTGCCGACCGGCTTGCCAAGCTCCGCCCGGGAGACGACCGCTACGAGCAGCGGAAGGATTTTCTGGAGTCCGTGCAGGTCGTGACCAACGCCGCGTGCGAATTCTCCGAGCGCTACGCCCGCCTCGCCCAAGCGCAGGCGGAGCGAGCCGGCCCGGAGCGGAAGGCTGAGCTGCTTGAGATTGCCGCTCGCTGTCGCCGCGTGCCGGCGGAGCCGCCGACTACCTTGAAGGACGCCGTGCAAGCCGTTTGGATGGCCCAGGTCGCCACCGCGATCAGTTACGGCGAAGACTCTATCTTCGCCCCCGGCCGGGTCGACCAGTACCTCTACCCCTACTATAAGAAGGACCTGGAGGCCGGCCTGATCGACCGCGCAGAGGCGCTGGAAACCCTGGACGAGTACTTCATCAAGGTTTCCACGTTCATGGGCTTCGGCCCTAACAACATCACCATCGGCGGCCTGAAGCGGGACGGCGAAGACGGCACCAACGACATCTCGTTCCTGATGCTCGAGTCCTACACACGTATGAAAGGTCTACGCAACGGGTTGGCCGTGCGAATCTCCGACAAGGCACCGCGCCAGTTCCTGCTCAATGCCTGCGCAGTTCACCGCGCGACCGCCGGCGTCGCCTTCTACAACGACGCCGTCTGCATCAGAGACCTCATGGTCGACGGCTACTCACTGGAAGACGCCCGCGACTATGCCGTTGTCGGCTGCGTTGAACTAACGTCCGCCGGCAACAACAACGGCTATACCTCGGGAAGCGTGGCCCACTTCGTGCGGCCGCTGGAGATGGCTTTGAATGAAGGCCGCGCGCGCATGAATCCTCACTCCTATCTGTATCTGCAAACGGATTCAGGAGAGCACCCTGTCGAGTGGAAAGAGATAGGCGTTAAGACGCCGCATCCTTCCACATTCAAGACCTTTGAAGATGTGAAGAAGGCCTACGCCGATCAGCTCGCCAACTCCATCGACGTCATGTGCAGGCTGACAGACGCGAAGGACAGGGTTTTTGCGGAGTCATTCCCAACACCGATGCTGTCCTGCACAATCGAGGGTTGCGTGGAGTCCGGTCTCGACAACACCCAGGGCGGTGCCCGTTACAACCATGCCTCTGTCTCCTGTCAGGGAATTGCGACGGTCACGAATTCCCTGGCTGCTGTCCAGTGGGCTGTCTTCGATGAGAAGCTCGTCACGATGGAGGAGCTCGTCAACCACCTGAACAACAACTTCGAGGATGCCGAGGAGCTCAGGCAGCAGTTGCTCCACAAGGCCCCGAAGTACGGCAATGACGACCCGAAGGCTGACGAGATAGCCCTGTGGGTTGCGGAAACCCTGAACAAGGGAGCGCGAAAGCACCGCCGCGCGATGGACGGCGGCCCTTACCGGGCGCTTCTGATATCCGCTGCCGGCTCCCAGATCGCAGAGGGTCAAGCAATGGGGGCCACTCCGGACGGGAGAAAGGCCGGCGAGCCTGTCTCCAACGGAATGTCGTCTGCCAACGGCACAGAAGTCAAGGGTATGACCGCCATGCTCCACTCCGCAGCGAAGGTATCGGCCCCGCCGTTGTCCTCGGGCACGGCCGTCAACATGAACCTGAACCCGTTGACGATCAAGAGCGATGAAGGCCTCGAGAAGTTCGCTTCGTTGCTGGAGGGCTACTTTGCTCTCGGCGGCAGGCAGGTCCAGTTCAACCCGATGAGCAGGGAAACTCTGGTAGATGCGCAGCAGCACCCGGAGAATTACCCCGACCTGATGGTCAAGGTTTCCGGCTACTCGTACCGCTTTGTCGACCTGTCGAAGTCGCTTCAGAACGACATCATCGCCAGGACCGAGTTCGAGGTCTAGCGGCATCATGGCGAGGCCGCGGACGAGAAAACGTATCACCGCGTGCTGAATGAATCAGAACTGAAGCCCCGTTCCGTTCGGGGCTTCAGTCTGTTTCTGACCAGGCCGAATCAACCGGTCTCAGCGAAGGCGCCGCATGTTGTATTGGACGAACTTCTGAAGAAGATCCTTAAGGGTGGCCCGGTCCTCAATCGATAGGACGCCGAACATCTCGTCCGTGAAGGCGGGCGCGGTCGCTTGCAGAATCTGGCGCATCTCCTCGCCCTTAGGCGTGAGCTGGACAAGAACCACGCGCCGGTCCCCCGGATCCCTAAGCCGTTCTACCAGTCCGGCGGTACACATGCGGTCAATGAGGCTGGTCGCGCTCTGGCTCTCCTGAGACAGCATCCGGGCAAGCCGCGTGACCGAAAGCGGCCGTCCTGCCACGCCGAGGAGCCCGATCACCGACGCCTGCGGGACCGTGATACCGCGGACCGCCAGCGCCCGATCGCATTCCTTGTGCATTATGGCGAAAGCCGTGTAGAGCGTTGCCCATTCTTCAAGAGGCATGTGTTCCTCCGGGCTCATGACCTGTTGGCTAGTAGCAACCAGAGAATAACATAATGAACGGGCCTACGGAATCTATCCGGCTCGTGTTGACAACCCTCTTTGACTCCACACGTCGGTTCGGCGTAACCGCGAAACTTCGCCTCAGCGAAACTCGGAAGCTGATTGACAGGTACGAATGCCTCATCCAAACTGGTAACAGCGGTGGGTATTGCTTTTCGATCGGTGGCTATGCTCACCGAAAGGGGCTTGCGATGATTGCGACGGTGAAACCAGAAGTTGCCTATTCAGGCCGAATCGGGAGGCTGCGGGAGAAGCTGCCATCCAGTCCGTACGAGGCCGATGCTGAGCGGGCCAGATACACGCGCTCGTATCGGAGCACTGAAGGGCAGTCTGCGTGCTTACGCGCTGCGAAGGGGTTGGAAGAGACCCTTCGCTACACGTTCATCAAGATCGATGAGGATGAGCTCCTCGTCGGAGCCAAGACGATCAAGACCGTCGCTTCACGATTGGTATCGAGCGGTCGTCGGTAAGCCGGACCGTATTTGTCGGGATACCCTTTCACGGCAAGACCGCCAATGACATAGGTCGGTGAAGAGATAGAAGCTGCTGGGGGCCGACATTACGGCAATGATCGAGTTTAACGTCCAAAGGGGATAGGTATGCAAAGAGATTACGGGCGAACATCGAGCGCGCAGACAATGGAGTTGCAGTCTGCGGCGTCCCGCGTAACAGGGACCATCTTCAACATCCAGTTCGATTCCACGGAGGACGGCCCGGGCATACGGACGACTATCTTCATGAAGGGCTGTCCCCTGCATTGCGCCTGGTGCCACAATCCGGAAGGGCTCTCGCCCTCTCCGCAGTTGGTCTGGTACGAGACTCGCTGCATTGGCGCGGCAGAGTGCCTTAAGGTCTGTCCCAAAGGGGCTCTGAAGCCAACTCCCGGCAAAATGAGCATCGATCGCGCCCTCTGTGATGCCTGCGGCGACTGCGTTTCGGTGTGTCCTTCTGCAGCCCTGGAGGTGATGGGCAAGACCTACACGGTTGATGAGCTGGTGGCGATGGCTGTGCGAGACAAAGTTTTCTACGAGAAGTCGGGCGGTGGTGTTACGCTCTCTGGTGGTGAGGTCTCGCTGCAGGCCCGATTCTGCCTTGAGCTGATGAAGGCTCTTAAGCAGGAAGGCATACATTTGGCGCTGGATACCTGCGGCGCCGCGAAATGGAGGACGCTCGAGCCTCTCGTAAACCTGGCCGACCTGGTCCTGTATGACCTCAAGATAATGGATGCGGAGAAGCATCGGGAGTATACGGGATTCCCTCTCGATATCGTGCTTGAGAACGCTCGCCGGATTTCCAATCTCGGGAAGCCGATGTGGGTGCGTACGCCTATAGTTCCGGGATACACGGACACCGTCGAGAACGTCGGCAAGATCGCTCGTTTCATACACGACAATCTTCCGACCGTTGAAAGGTACGACATCCTGGCCTTCAACAACACCTGTGCGGCGAAATACGAGCGGCTGGATATGGTGTGGAAGCTGGAGGGGAAAGAACTGATATCAGAAGAGCTGATGGAGCGGCTCGCCGCGACAGCCAGAGAGGAAGGGTTGGGTTTCGTTCACTGGTCGGGACTCACTGCGCGAGCATCTTAGACGCCGGGCCAGCCGAACCTTCTACACGGCCGCAATTTCCAACTTTCACCGGCGGGGACGGCCGACTGGGGCGATGGGGACAAGCCCAAGGCTTCGCCCAACGCCGCGCTGCCGCGCCGTTCAGAGTGAGCTTGCTGCGAGGCTTGCCGCGGTGATCGCGGTTGCTCGACCCCGCGCCGTATACTACACGGCATGACGCGCATTAGCGAGACAATGTCTCGAGTGGGGACGGAAGGTAGGCTCGGCCTCGTCGCCTATGTCACCTGCGGCTTCCCGGACGCGCAATCTAGTCCCGCGATCGTCCGGGCACTTGTCGAGGGTGGTGCCGACATCATCGAACTCGGTGTGCCCTTCAGCGACCCCGTCGCCGACGGCGCGACCATCCAGAAAGCCTCATTCCGCGCTCTCGAAGCCGGCATGACCGTTTCGCGTTGCTTCGACGTCGTGGCTGAGATTCGACGCGACGATGAGGAAGTCCCCGTTATCCTCATGACCTACGCCAACCCTGTTCTTGCATATGGTGAAGAAGCGTTCGTCAGAAAGGCAGCGGCAAGCGGCGTCGATGGCTTGATCGTCGTTGACATGCCGCCGGAAGAGGGTACGGAGTTGCGGGAGCGTTGCCGGGTGAGCGGAATCGACAACATCCTGCTGGTTGCGCCGACCTCGGACGACGAGCGGATCAAGCGCATTACGGCGGAAGCGTCAGGCTTCCTCTACTGCGTGAGTGTTGCCGGCGTGACGGGCGCGAGAGCCGAGCTTCCGGACGCCTTGCCCGATTTCCTCGCCCGGGTACGTCGCCATACGTCGCTGCCGCTCGCCGTGGGATTCGGCGTGTCCCGACCGGAGCACTTGCGGTCGCTGCAGAGGAGTGCGGACGCCGTTGTCGTGGGCAGCGCCATTGTCGATGTCATCGACTCGTCGCGGGCGAGCGATGTTGAATCTCGACTGAGACAATACGTGCGAACGCTTGTTTCTTATCGTGGCGAAAGCTCGCGGCCAGCTTGACACCTGTTTTGAGCGCTGTTACAGTAGCGTAAACCGAATAGGCATCGGCGAAGAACAGGACTAGTACGTCGCTAAGCGAGGCTGTGTTGCCAGGGGCAACCGCAGAGAGCCGGGGCAGGTGGAATCCGGCGTCGGCGCAGCGATAGGAATGGACCTGGGAGCCGCAACCCCGAAACCGCCACTGGTGGATAGTAGGGGATGCCGGAGAGGGCACCGTTAGCAGAGCCCAGGGTATAAGTCCGCCCTTGGGTGGATCGTACCTGACAAGAGATGCCGGAGCCGCGCCTTCGGCAACTAGGGTGGCACCGCGAGATAGCCCCTCGCCCCTGTGGCGAGGGGTTTTTGTTTGCTTGCGAGGGTCTGAACATGGAACACGCGGAATACCGCCCGAGCCTGGAGGAGGCGCGCGCGCTAGCCGGACAAGGCAACCTGCTACCCGTCTTTTGCGAAGTTACGGCGGACCTGGAAACGCCCGTCTCCGCCTATCTGAAAGTCGCCCGCGGACAGCACTCGTTTCTGCTGGAAAGCGTCGAGGGCGGCGAGCACTTGGGGCGGTACAGTTTCATTGGGACGGAGCCGTATCGTGTCCTGGCCAGCCCTTCGGGCGCGGCGATCGACCCGCTCCGCGAAATCGAAGAGGAACTTGGGCGCTTCAGTGTTGTGTCCGTGCCTGGCCTGCCGCGATTCCACGGAGGCGCCGTCGGCTACCTGGCGTATGAGGCTGCGCGCCACTTCGAGCGCCTGCCTTCGCCTGCTGGCGATCCCCTGGCGATGCCGGAGGCCGTCTTCATGTTTACCGACACCCTCCTGGTCTTCGACCACCTTCAACACAAGATTAAGGTCGTTAGCCACGCCCGCCTCGACGGCGACGTAGACTCTGCTTACCGCCAGGCTACCCGGCGCGTCGATGAGCTGGTCGAGCGCCTGTCGCGGCCGCTGCGTCTGCCCGCCTTCGAATCGAGGTCGGAGACGAGCCAGTCAGGGCGAGAAGTGTCCTCGAACGTGAGCCGCGACGATTTCCTCCGCTCCGTCGAGCGCGCCAGAGAATACATCATCGCCGGCGACGCCATCCAGATCGTGCTTTCGCAGCGGCTGTCGCGACGGACGGACGCCTGCCCGTTCGAGGTCTATCGCGCCCTCCGGGCCATCAACCCATCGCCGTACATGTATTACCTCCGCCTTGGCGATGTGCATATCGTTGGCTCGTCGCCGGAGATGCTGGTGCGCGTGGAGGACGGCATCGTGAGGACCCACCCGATAGCTGGCACGCGACGGCGCGGCGTCGATGCGGCGGAGGATGCGGCGCTGGAGGCCGAGTTGCGCGCCGACGAGAAGGAGCGCGCTGAGCACACGATGCTGCTGGACCTGGGGAGGAACGACATTGGCCGCGTGGCCAAGCCGGGCAGCGTCCAGGTGGACCGTTGCATGGAGGTGGAGCGGTATTCGCACGTCATGCACCTGGTGTCGCACGTGTCGGGGCGGTTACGCGAAGGGCTAAGCTGTCTGGACGCGCTGCGCGCCTGCTTTCCCGCGGGCACGGTGTCCGGCGCGCCGAAGATCCGGGCGATGGAGGTCATCGCGGAGCTGGAGCCAGACAAGCGCGGGCCGTACGCTGGCGCGGTCGGCTACTTCGGGCTGGCCGGCAACCTGGACACGGCGATCACGATTCGCACAATCGTCATGAAGGACGGTGTCGCTCACCTCCAGGTCGGCGCGGGGATCGTCTACGACAGTCTGCCGGAGCGCGAGTACGAGGAGACGCTGAATAAGGCAGGCGCGTTGCTTCGGGCGATAGAGCAGGCTGAGGACAAGGTGGCGCGCTCGCAGCCGGTCGGCGTGCCGGACGGCAAGACCGTGCGGGGCTACTGAGATGCTCTTGCTCATCAACAACTACGACAGCTTCACGTTCAACCTCTACCAGTACCTCGCCGAGATGGGCGCGGAGCCGCATGTAGTTCGCAACGACGCAATGACGCTCGATGAAATCCAGATGATGGCGCCGGAGCGGATCGTCATATCACCGGGGCCGTGCACGCCGAAGAGGGCGGGCATCAGTGTCGATGTCGTGCGCCGGTTTGCCGGCATCATACCGATACTTGGGGTCTGCCTCGGGCACCAGTGCATCGGCGAGGCGTTCGGGGCCGTGGTCGACGGCGCGGGCGAGATCGTGCACGGCAAGCAGTCAGATATCTACCACGATGGGAGCGGCGTCTTTCGCGGCCTGCCCAATCCATTCCCGGCGACCCGCTATCACTCCTTGGCGGTTCGCCGAGAGCGCCTGCCCTCATGGCTGGAGGTCAGCGCCTGGACGGGAAGCGGCCTCATCATGGGGCTGCGGCACCGGGAGCTGGCCGTCGATGGCGTGCAGTTCCATCCGGAATCGATTCTAACGCCGGCAGGAAAGGACCTGCTGCGCAACTTCCTGGAGGTGTCACGATGATACGAGATGCGATTTCGGCGGCGGTGGCAGCTCGTGACCTGTCGGAGGAGGAAGCGGCCTGCGTGATGGAGGAGATCATGTCGGGCGAGGCGACGCCGGCGCAACTGGCGGCATTCCTGACGGCTCTCAGACTCAAGGGTGAGACGGTTGACGAGATAGCCGGAATGGCGCGCGTCATGCGGGCGAAGGCGTGTCGCGTCGACAGCAAGGGCGCTTTGCTCGACACCTGCGGCACCGGCGGCGACGCCAGCGGCACGTTCAACGTCAGCACGGCGGCGGCATTCGTTGCGGCGGCCGCTGGCGCCAGAGTCGCCAAGCACGGTAACCGGGCGATAAGCAGCCGCTGCGGCTCTGCGGACGTGCTCGAAGCACTGGGAGCAAAGATCGAGCTGTCGCCGGAAGGGGTTTCGACCTGTCTAGACGTCACGGGCTTCTGCTTCATGTTCGCACCGCTTTTTCATCCGGCGATGCGCTTTGCGGCAGGCCCCAGGCGAGAGATAGGCATCCGGACGGTCTTCAACGTATTGGGGCCGCTCTGCAATCCGGCGGCCGCCAGTAGGCAGGTGCTCGGCGTGGCCGAGGCCTCGCTGGGGGAGAAGATGGCGCAGGCGCTGGCCCGACTCGGCTGCTATCATGCGCTCATCGTCCACGGCGAAGGGGGGCTGGACGAACTGAGCCCGGCAGGCCCGTCGCAGGTATGGGAGGTGAAGCAGAACGACATTCAGTGGTTCGAGATCAGACCATCGGACGCCGGGCTCTCGGCCCATCGGCTATCATCGGTGAGCGGCGGCACCGCAGGGGAAAACGCGAAGATGCTGCACTCCGTTCTCAGCGGCCAGACCGGAGCGTTACGCGACTTCACGCTCTTGAACACGGCGGCGGCGCTGCTGGCTTTCGACCTGGTCCCTGCTGTGGGGGAGGGCGTCGACAAGGCGGCGCGAGCGATCGACAGTGGTGAGGCGCTCGACAAACTTGAACGCTTCATTGAGGTGAGCAATGCGTGTGAATGAAAACGTACCGGACATTTTGCAGGAGATCGTCGCGGCGAGGCGAGTAGAGCTGGCACGGGTGGAGCAGGAAACGCCGCTGTTGGAGTTGCAGGAGCGCGTCGCCGGGCTGCGGCAGTCGCAATCACAAAGCCTATTAAAGGCGTTGCGAGGGCCGCAGCGGGGCCTCGGCCTGATCGCCGAGGTGAAGATGGCGTCGCCTTCGGCTGGGCGGCTGCTGGACGACGTGAAGCGGGCGTGCCTACCGTTGCTGTACGCGGAGAACGGCGCGTCGGCGGTCTCGGTGCTGACGGAGCAGGCTCACTTCTGCGGCAGGCTGGAGCACCTGACCGAGGCGAAGTCGTCGTTGCAGCTGGCCGTCGGGGACGACGCGCCGCCGCTGCTGCGCAAAGACTTCCTGTTCGAGCCGTACCAGGTTTGGGAGTCGAAGGCCGCTGGCGCCGATGCTATTCTCCTCATCGCGGCGCTTATGTCGGCTTACGAGTTAGCAGACTTACTGGCGCTAGCTCGCGAGGTCGGTGTGGAGTGCTTGGTGGAGGTGCACGACGAGCGAGAACTGGCGCAGACGCTTAGCACAGGAGCGGCGATCATCGGCATCAACAATCGCGACCTCTGCACGTTCGAAGTGGACCTGGCGACGACGGAGCGCCTATGCCCGCTCATCCCCGCCGACCGCATCGTTGTTAGCGAGAGCGGCATCCGGACGCGCACGGATATCGAACGGGTGGCGGCCTGTGGTGTCGATGCCGTACTGATCGGCGAGGCGCTGGTGACGGCGGACGACCCGGGGGCCAAGATACTGGAGCTTTCTGGATGACGTATGTGAAGATTTGCGGCGTCCAATCAGTAGCGGAGGCGCTGGCGGCCAGGGATGCGGGCGCCGATTTCATCGGCATCGTGTTCGCTGAGAGCTGGCGGCGCGTTTCAGTGGAGACGGCCCGCGACATCGCCCGGGCGCTGGGCCCGTCGCGTTGTCCTCCGACGCCACCCATCGCAGAGAATGGCGCCGCTCAGTTGGAACGGCTGCTTGTAGCGAAGCGACCGTTGCTCGTTGGCGTGTTCGAGGGACAGACCGCAGCGGAAATCGAATCAGTTGCGGAACGTGCCGATATCGACGTGGTGCAGCTGCACGGAAAGAACCCGCTAGCCGACGAGCTGACGAGTCGCCGACCAGTCATCTGGGCGGTCGACTCGCAGATGGGCGACTCGGCATCAGGCCCGGGGGTGCTATGCATGCTGGACGGTAGCCGAGGCCGAGGACGGCTCGGAGACTGGGAGTCGCTGGCGGAGATCGCTTGGCGAATGCCATTTATTCTCGCGGGGGGGCTGACGCCAAAGAACGTCCCTGAGGCCGTGCGACGGCTTCGGCCCTGGGGGGTGGACGTGAGCAGCGGCGTTGAGACGGCGGGTCGCAAGGACGCGGCGAAGATACGGGAGTTCGTGCTGGCGGCAAAGGGAGCGATTGATATGAATCTCTACCCTGATGAAAACGGGAGGTTTGGCGAGTTCGGGGGGAAGTACGTGCCGGAGGTGCTGATGCGGCCGCTGGCGGAACTGGAGGCGGCGTTCTGCGAAGCATGGGTCGACGACAGTTTTCGAGCGCGACTCGATTCGCTGCTGCGCGAATATGCCGGCCGCCCGACGCCATTGTACTTCGCCGAAGGCCTGACCCGACATTGTGGAGGGGCGCAGATCTACCTCAAGCGCGAGGACTTGCTGCACACGGGCGCTCACAAGATAAACAACGCGCTGGCACAGGGCCTCCTCTGCCAGCGAATGGGCAAGAGACGCGTCATCGCCGAGACGGGCGCGGGGCAGCATGGAGTGGCGGCTGCGACCGTCTGCGCGATGCTTGGGCTGGAATGTGCCGTCTACATGGGCGAGGAGGACGTGCGCCGTCAGATGCTGAACGTCTTCCGCATGCGACTGCTTGGGGCGGAAGTGCGGGTCGTTGAGAGCGGTAGCCGGACCCTGAAGGACGCCATCAACGAGGCAATGCGCGACTGGGTGGCGAACGCGGAGACGACGCACTATTTGCTGGGGAGTGTGGTTGGACCGCACCCGTACCCGCTGATCGTGCGGGAAGCGCAGTCGGTCATCGGCGCCGAGACGCGAGAGCAATGCTTCTTGCAGCTGGGACGACTCCCGGACTGCTTGGTAGCCTGCGTCGGTGGCGGCAGCAACGCCATGGGCTTCTTCCACCCCTTCTTCGGCGATGCCTCTGTCCGACTCATCGGTGTTGAAGCGGCGGGACGCGGCCTTGAGAGTGGCCTTCATTGCGCCAGTCTGGTTCTCGGCCGGCCGGGGGTGCTACATGGCAGTCGTTCGTATCTGTTGCAGGACGCGGACGGACAGATTCAGCCGACGCACAGTATCTCGGCGGGCCTCGACTATCCGGGCGTCGGGCCGGAGCACAGCTTCTACAAGGAGTCGAAACGCGCCCAGTACGTCACTGCGACTGACGAGGAGGCGCTGGCGGCGTTCCAGCTCCTCAGCCGGACAGAAGGGATAATCCCGGCGCTGGAGTCGGCGCACGCGGTGGCCTACGCGGCGAGACTGGCGTCGACGATGACGAGTGACGCGACAATCGCCGTGTGCGTGTCGGGCCGCGGTGACAAGGATATGGAGACCGCGTCGAAAGAGCTGAACATGGGGGCTGATCAAAGCAGGCTGCCATTCTAAGGCCTTGAGTCGAGCGGCGCAGTTCATCTGTCCATCTTCATGGGGTGGTCCTCCGCCTTGGCGCGATATACGCGACGGCAGCCTTCGCTGTCGTTGCGTCTGTGCTTCTCCTGCTCCGCCGCGTGCGCCTGTCGATGACCCCGCGCCGTTGAGCGTCGGGCGCGGCTACACTGTATTCGTTTTCGCCTGATCAGGTTTGGGGCATTATCGCTTCCGGCCTCCTCCAATGCACGTACCCGGCCGGGAAAGTATAATAATCCTGAGTTGGACGAACGTTTGTGAAGAAGATCCTCGTTGTCGACGACGAGCACACGCTTGTAGCGACCGTCAAGTACAACCTCGAGCGCGAAGGGTATGGCGTGGTTACTGCCGCCGACGGCGAAAGTGCCCTCGCTCGCGCCCGCGAAGAGAAACCTGACCTCATCATCCTCGACATAATGCTGCCGGTCATCGACGGCTTCGAGGTCTGCCGTCTGCTCCGGCGGGAGATGGCTGTTCCCATCCTCATGCTCACTGCCAAGACGGAGGAGGTAGATCGCGTGGTCGGCCTGGAGATCGGCGCTGACGACTACGTAACGAAGCCCTTCAGCATGCGCGAGCTGATGGCGCGGGTGAAAGCGCTTCTTCGTAGGACCGAAGCGGGAACGGAACAGCTCGAAATCCTGTCGTCCGGAAACGTGAGCGTCGATCTGCGGCGGCGAGAAGCTTCGCGAGATGGCGAAGCATTGCCATTGAAACCCAAGGAACTTGAACTCCTCACGTTCCTCCTCCAGAACCGCGGTCGCGCCTTCACCCGCGAGCAACTCTTGGATAAGATCTGGGGGTACGATTTCGTCGGCGGCACGCGTACGGTGGACGTTCACATCAGTTGGCTGCGTCAGAAGATAGAGGACGAGCCAGCGAAACCTACACGCCTCGTCACCATCCGCGGAACGGGCTACCGCTTCGATGGCTAACATTCTCGGCAGTATCCGGCTTCGTATCGCCGCTTACGTCTTCCTGATCATTGCCGCCTTCGGCGCCCTGGGCCTGTTGGTCATCCACGAAGTCGACGCCGACATGCGCTCGAACACGGAATCGTATCTTGCCTCCGAGGCGCAGATTGTCGCCAATTCCGTACGTCCCCTCCTCGAAGCGAACGCGCCTCAATCCCGTTTCGACGCGCTTGCGAAGCAGCTCGGCACGGGAGTCGATACGCGTGTAACCATCATCGCTCCAGACGGCACGGTCCTCGGCGACTCCGAGGCTGACCCGGCAACAATGGAAAACCACGCCAGCCGGCCGGAGGTACAGGCCGCAATGCAGTCCGGCTCCGGCCAGAATACGCGTAGCAGCGCGACTCTGAACGTGAACTTCAGCTACGTGGCGGAGCGGGTTGACGTGAACGGCTCGCCGGCCGCCGTCGTGCGTGTCGCCCGACCGCTGTCCGCGATCGACGCCACACTGTCCAGCATCATCCACTCGCTGCTGATCGCGGTCATCGTGACTGGTGCCATCGCAGCTCTGCTGAGCCTCATCATTGGCAGCACCATCGTTCGTCCCTTGGGTGCCCTCGCGAATGCAGCGCGCGGCGTCGCCCGGGGCGACCTTACGCGTCGCGTGAAGCCGCGACCCGCCGGGGAGATCGGCGAGGTGGCCGACGCCTTCAACCAGATGGCGCAGAGCGTGGAGGGTCTGGTCGACGCGGTCTCTGAGGAACGCAGCCGCCTTACCGCCGTGCTCGACAGCGGAAGCGATGCCGTCCTCGCCGTCGATAGCCAAGGGCGAGTAACCTTCGCCAGCCGGGCCGTCGCGTCATTGCTGGGCCGACAGCCGGAAGAGGTGGTCGGGAACCCATTTGTCTGGACGATGCCAGAGGACACGGTCGTACGTGCCTTGCACGAAGCTCGCGAGATGGGCGAGAGGCGCAGCCTGGTCATCGAACGGCCGAAAGGACGTTTTCTCCAGGTTTCCGCGGCGCCCATAAGCGGTGGCGGCGACTGGGTTGCCCTCGTAGTCCTTCATGACTTCACCGATGCCAAGCGCCTCGAAGACACGCGCCGCGACTTTATCGCCAACGTTTCTCACGAGCTCCGGACGCCACTGGCGTCCATTAAGTCAGTTGTCGAAACCTTGCAGTCCGGCGCCCTCGAGGACAAGGCGGTGGCGCAGGACTTCCTGGCCCGCGCTGATGCTGAGGTCGACCGGCTGGTCCAGATGGTAACGGAATTGCTGGAGCTATCGCGGTTGGAGTCTGGGCAAGCGCCGTTGGCAAGAGAGCCGGTCGACGTCGGGCAGATGCTGGAAGCCGCGATCGAGCGGATGCGGCCGCAGGCCGAGAGAAAAGGCCTCGCGCTGGCGCTCAATGTCGCGTCTGGCCTGCCACCGGTCATAGGCGACGCACAGCGGCTGGAGCAGGCGGTGGTCAACCTCCTCGACAACGCGATCAAGTTCACACCGGATGGCGGCGCCGTGCGGGTCTCCGCAAAGAACGTCAACGGAATGCTGCAGGTCGACGTCGAAGACTCGGGCGTCGGCATCTCCGCCGAGAAGCTGCCACGCATCTTTGAGCGCTTCTACAAGGTCGACCGCGCGCGCGGCGACCATGGTACCGGATTGGGCTTGGCCGTGGTCAAGCACACGGTCGAGGCGCACGGTGGCACTGTCAGTGCCCGCAGTCAGGAAGGCCACGGCTCGACCTTTACCTTCACGCTTCCAGCAAATTCTTCTTCAAAGACCTCATAGTTCCTGCCGAACGTGATGAAGTGAACGCTGTGCGGGAAGGGGCGACACGGAAAAAGGGGAAGCCCAGGACCCGAAGTGACGTGATGTCTTTACCAGCCTGGGTCCGTGGGCGAACAAGGGGCGTTCGCCCATTTCCGAATGTTGCGCGAGTTCGCGTCCGCCAGCTCATTTGGTCAGATAGCCGCCGATTGCCAGCAGCCGTGTCGAGTACCTCGTGCGTCGGCCGAAGCGCTCGCGATGGTCGCGCCGGAGAAGCACCGGCTCATCTGGATGGCCCGGAACCGCCAGGTGATGAAGGGCTGCCAGGAGAAGCAGATCGTACCGGTCGTCAGGGGATGGTTGCTGGCCCTTGCCTTGACAGCTGCGCCCCTCGACATGCGCCGCCCCGTTGCGTGTGAGTAACTGCACGTTGTCCTCCTTGTCTAATCAGCTCACTCACCTCTGAGTCTAAAGGGGACATTTTAAGTCGGGTTTAACGTTGATGAACGACAGGTAAATGATTCGTTTAAAGATGCGCAGAGGCGGGTCGATTTTCGCGCCGCCCGCCTTGTCTATTGCTGCTGCTGGAACGCTACAGCAGCTTGAACAGCCCAGGGAGGCCACCGCCCAACGTTCGCCTTGACGATTCTCGTCCGCGACCCCACTCGACTCTCGTTGCAGCCCCAAAACGTTTACATCCCGTTTACCAGCGTTGAACCAGTGTTAATCGCCACTCGTTATCTTGAGGTCGGATGATTAATGACTAGAAGTCATGCCGGACAAAAGGACTCGGTCAGCAGACAAGGCGGGCGGGAAGTTACGCTCGCTGAACACGGTCCTCAGGAGATGGCGTTCCCTCGCCAGGCGTCTGGCGAGGGAACGCCGAAACAGATGGTTGCCCTTTGCGGCGGCAGCCCTTCGAGAGTCCGGCCTTACCGATCGCGAGAGAGAGGACAAACGATGAAGACATCCCTACACCTCGATGAGGAATCTGAGCGTGCCTACGCGCTGGCGCGGGAGTGCGTGCTGCGTGCGCGCAGTCGTGCGCTGTTCGAGTTGCTGTCAACCATCAATGGCACTGCAAGTCCCTCCGACGTGCGCGTTGGATTGCAGGCGGCGGCCCTCGCCCGCGAGAGCCTGAGTTTGCCGAAGGACCGAAGGACCTATGCAGATGTCATCGACTACGCGGAAATCGCCGGATGCAAAGAGCCGGCTTAAGAGCCAGAGCGTTCATTAGCACAAGCGCAAGGAGGATTCGTTGAATACGGCAACGACAGGAAAGAAAACTCACCGCAAGTTAGGACTTATGCTTGGTTCGGCTGTTGTGCTGACTGCCATTGTCGGCACGGCCCTGATGTCCGCTTGCGGCGGAAGCAACGGGTCGGCCGTGGGGCCCACAAGCTCGCCGAAATCCCCTACGTCGCAAGCAACGACGGCGTCTTCACAAGACGTCTGCCCGCCCAGCGGCGCCGCCACAAGCCTGACGGGCGCCGGCGGGAGTTTCCCCTATCCCCTCTACTCGAAGTGGACGTCTGAGTACGCCAGCCTGTGCGGCATCCAGATCAACTATCAATCGGTCGGTTCAGGCGCCGGCATTTCGCAGATAACGGCGAAGACGGTCGACTTCGGCGCCTCCGACGGCATCATGACAGCGGACCAGCAGAGCGCAGCCGAGGCTGCGGGCGGACCCATACTCCACATCCCGATGACCAGCGGCGCCGTCGCCGTCATCGTCAATCTGCCCGGCGTTCAGCAGGGGCAGCTGAAGCTCACTGGCGATGTCCTGGCAAACATCTACCTGAAGAACATTAAGACGTGGAACGACCCCGCGATAACTGCATTGAACCCAGGCGTCAGTCTGCCGAGCAGCGACATCGTGGTCGTCCACCGGTCCGATAGCTCCGGCACGACCTACATCTTTACCAACTACCTGAGCAAGGTGAGCTCACAATGGCAGAGTCAGGTCGGCAGCGCGACAAGCGTGCAGTGGCCGGGCGACGTCGGCGGTGAGAAGAACGACGGTGTTGCGGCGCAGGTCAAGCAGACCCCGGGCGCGATCGGTTACGTCGAGCTGGCGTATGCGATGCAGAACAACCTGGCCTGGGCGTCGATGCAGAACAAGTCGGGCAAGTACGTTGAGCCGACCCTGGACTCGACGACTGCCGCCTCGACCGGCGTGACGATCCCCGACGACACGAAGGTGATGATTACCGACTCGACGAACCCGGATGCCTACCCGATCGTCGGTTTCACCTGGATCCTCGCTTACGTGAACCAGCCCGACAAGGCGAAGGGCGAGACTCTGGTCAGCTATCTCTGGTGGTCTATTCACGACGGACAGCAGTTCTCGCAGGCCTTGCTTTACGCGCCGCTCTCGAGTGACGTGGTGAAGAAGGCGGAGGCGGAGATCAAGACTATCAGCTTCCAGGGGCAGCCGCTTCTACAACAACCTTAGGAGCGACGCATGGAAGCGAGAACAGACGTTAAAAGCGCCCGGGGGATGGCAATCCCCCGGGCCTGGCACTTTGGCGACGCGTTGTTCCGCGCCGTCGTCGCGATCTTTGGGGGGGAGGGGCGGGTTGTCGGTGCTTGCGCTCGCCGCGCTGACGGTCTGGCAGCTTTGCTTCCAGTCGCACGAATCTATTACCGCCTTCGGCTGGGGCTTCTTGACGTCGACGACATGGAACCCCGTTACTCGTGTTTTCGGCGCCGCGCCGGCCATTTACGGGACGCTCGTCAGCTCCTTCATCGCCGTCGTACTAGCCGTTCCCGTGAGCCTTGGGGCGGCCATCTACCTGTCCGAAATCGCGCCGTCCTGGCTGCGCCATCCCGCGTCCTTCCTCGTTGAGAGCCTCGCCGCAATCCCAAGCGTCATCTTCGGACTTTGGGGGATCTACGTGCTCATCCCCTGGATTCGAAACCCCGTCGAAAAGTTCCTGGGAGGACACCTCAGCTTCCTGCCGCTGTTCAGCGGTCCGCCGTTCGGCGTCGGAATGCTGGCAGCAGGCATTATCCTCGCGATCATGGTACTGCCGATCATCACCGCCATCGCACGTGATTCTCTTCTGGCGGTGCCGTCGACACAGCGCGAGGCGATGCTGGCGCTGGGCGCGACGAAGTGGGAGATGATCAGCCGCGCTGTGCTTCAGTACTGCCGGTCGGGGCTCGTTGGTGCCGTTCTTCTAGGGCTCGGCCGCGCTTTGGGTGAAACTATGGCGGTAACGATGGTTATCGGCAAGACGTACGACATCCACGCCTCGATCTTCGCGCCCGGAGCGACTGCGGCCAGCCAGATCGCAAGCGAGTTCAATGATGCAGGCTTCAGCCTGTACCGATCGGCGCTGATGGAACTGGGGCTCATTCTGTTGGTCATCACTTTGCTCGTGAACGTCGCCGCCAGGCTGTTGGTGTGGCGGATAGCACGTTCTCCGGAGGCAATCAGGGAATGAGCGCGATAACTTACACACGACGGAAGTGGACGAACAGAGTGATGCTGGGCCTCTGTTCGGCTGCGGCATTCGCGGCGATTGGCGTGCTGGCCCTCATCCTGGGATATGTTCTCGTCAAGGGCATTAGCTACATCAACTTCGGCTTCTTCACCCAGTTGCCAAGGCCTGCCGGCGAAGCGGGCGGCGGCGTGTCGAATGCTATCGTAGGGTCATTGATAATCGTCGGAATGGCAGCGGCGATCGGAATCCCCGTCGGGCTCGGCGCCGGCGTCTTTGTGGCGGAGATGGCCGGGCCGCGGATGGCAAGCATCGTTCGCTTTACTGCCGACGTGCTGACCGGCGTGCCCTCGATCGTCGTCGGCATCGTTGTCTACTCGTGGCTGGTGCTGAAGATGGGTCACTTCTCGGCGATAGCGGCGGCAGTTGCTCTAGCAATCATCATGTTGCCGATCATGGCGCGATCTAGCGAGGAGATGCTGAAGCTGGTGCCGCAGTCGCAGCGGGAGGCGGCACTGGCGCTGGGCGTGACGCGCTGGCGGACGATCCTCAGCATCGTCATTCCGGCCGCCCGGCGCGGACTCATTACCGGTGGCCTTCTAGCGATAGCCCGGGCCGCCGGTGAGACGGCGCCGTTGCTCTTCACCGCGCTTGGCAACCAGTTCATGACATTCAGTCTATTCGGCAAGCCGATCGATGCGCTTTCCACTCCGTATCTACCAGTATGGGACGGGGCCGTACAACTCGCAGCACGAGCAGGCCTGGGCAGCGGCCTTCGTGCTCGTGACGGTCGTATTCTGCATCAGCCTTACCTCTCGACTGCTTCTATCGAGGAGAGGATAGTACAATGGCTATGATGACGGATTTCCAATTCGTGCCAGCGACGCTCCGCGAGCAGACTGATGCCGAGAAACAGGGCGAAACGTGCCCTGTATCGGAGCCTGAAGCATGGGAAGAGGGCATGGTCGTGCGCGACCTCAATGCCTGGTACGGCTCGTTCCAGGCGATAAGGGGCGTGAACCTGCTCGTTGGGCCGAGACGGGTGACGGCGGTCATCGGTCCCTCGGGATGCGGCAAGTCGACGCTAATTCGCTGTCTCAACCGGATGCACGAGGTCGCCCCGAAGGCGCGCGTGGCCGGGCAGGTCTTCCTGCGTTCGAACGACATCTATGCCAATGGCGTTGACCCGGTCGTCGTGCGACGGCGTATCGGCATGGTCTTCCAGAAGCCGAACCCGTTCCCGACGATGTCCGTCTTCGATAACGTCGCCGCCGGCTTGCGACTGAATAGCCTTCTTCTCGCGGCGTAGTCATCTGGAGGAGATCGTCGAGCAGGGGCTGCGACAGGCCGCGCTATGGGACGAGGTGAAGGACAAGCTCAACCGACCGGCCACCGAGCTTTCAGGCGGCCAGCAGCAGCGGCTGTGCATCGCGCGGGCGCTGGCGATCGAGCCGGAGGTCATATTGATGGACGAGCCGTGCAGCGCGCTCGACCCCGTGGCGACGCTGAAGATCGAGGATCTTATGCGCGACCTGTCGGCGACCTATGCAATCGTTATCGTCACCCATAACATGCAGCAGGCTGCCCGCGTCGCTGACTGCACCGCGGTGATGATGATGGCGGAAGACCGCGCGGGCGAGATGATAGAGTTCGGCGCGACGAGCGAAGTCTTCACCAATCCGAAAGATAAGCGGACCGAGGACTATATCACCGGACGGTTCGGCTAGATGGCCGAACTATCATAAGGAGCGAGAGTATGGCCCGCACGCTTCTAGAACATAACCTGGCCGGTGTCCAGGAAGACATGCTGGTAATGGCAGACATGGTCGACAGCGCCATCCAGCGCTCAATTGCGGCGCTGAAGGACCGCGACCTCGGCCTCGCCCGGGAGGTCATCGCTGACGATGTCAAAATCAACCGCAAGCGGTACGACACCGAGGAGCGCTGCCTGGAGCTGATAGCGACGCAGCAGCCGCTCGCCGGCGACCTGCGCACTATCGTCGCCGTGTTGCACATGATCGTCGACTTTGAGCGCATGGGAGACCACGCGGAAGGGATTGCCAAGATCGTCGTCATGCTGGCCGACGAGCCACCGCTGAAGCCATACATTGATCTGCCGCGAATGGCGGATGTCGCCTGTGAGATGCTGCACGAGGCGCTCGAAGCATTCAAGCGTCGCGACGCCGAGCCTGGCGCGCTCCACCATGGACCGCGACGACGAGGTCGATGCGCTGTACGATCAGGTTTATCGCGAGCTGCTCACGTACATGCTGAACGACCCACGTACGATTGAGCGGGCGACGCACCTCCTCTGGGTAGCGCATAACCTGGAACGCATTGCGGATCGGGTGACGAACGTCTGCGAACGGGTAGCGTATCTGGTGACGGGAAAGATGGAGGAACTGAACGTCTCAAAGTACTGACATGAGAGGTTGTCAGCGAGTGCTTCTGATAGTCATGCCCGCAGCTTTCCCCGGGGGCGCTCTACCCAGTGCTAGTACAAGAGCTCTGTGTTGCGCTCCGTCGCCACGAGGTTGCCATCTGAGTTGTAGTAGTTCGACTCGCCAACGACGATAAGCATATTGCCCATTCGCCCTGGTCTCTCCTGTAGATCGGCGATCTTGGTGACCCGTGTCAGTACGTCGCCGGCGCAGATCTCCTCATCGTAGTACTCGAATGCCGTTCCGCCGTTCAAAGCGCGTGTGATTCGCAGGCCTGGGATAGGCGGGAATCCCCTTATGTTGATCGAGCTCCCGGGAGCAAAGACGACCTGCCCTAGAAAGCCGGGTGGCGCCACTATGCCGCGATGCCCTTTGCTCTTTGCATAGTCCTCGTCGTAGTAGACAAGGTCGGTGTAGCCGACAGCGCGGGCAAACCAACGGATTGTCGTCTTGTCGAGCTCCATCTTGGCGGGCTCACCTTCCTTGCCGATGATGGCCCGCATCTCGTCACTGATACGCGATTCTTGAGTCACGGTGCCTCATGCCCCCTCGTTTTCATATTGTGCTGCTATTATGGCGTTTAGGGGCTTAGGGGAAAAGCGACCCAAATGACACGCAAGGATCGCCTTCTGCCTGGTAAGTGTCTCCCCAGGACGTCTATGGGATGCTGGAAGCACGAAGGGTTACAATTGAGAGAACGTTGAGTGGGTGCAAGGCGGGAACAGTACGGATAGATGCTTGCGCTGCAAGAGATAAGACGGAAGAAGCTTCAGTTCGGGCTCATCACCCTGATCGTGGGCCTTATCGTCTACCTGCTCGTAATGATAGGCGCACTGGGAAGCGGTCTGATGTCCGCTATGTCCGGCGCCGTCAATTCCTTCAATGTCGACCTCGTTGTCTTCAGCGGAGATTCGAACAACAGCTTCCTGAGGAGTGAATTGACGGCTGACCAAGAGCAATCTATTGCTCAGCTGATGGGTGCCGAAAAAACGGGAGCAATCGGCTACATGGTCGCCACGGCGCAGCGCCGAGCCGGGAGTGAAGAAGTTGCTTTATTCGGTTTCCAGCCAAAAAGTGTCGTCGAGCCGGCTGTCAGCTCAGGTCGCCCAATCGACGGTCAAAACGAGATCCTTATCGATAAGAGTCTGTCTCGCTCCAGTGGCTTAGGCCTCGGTGATAGCATCATCATGCGGAGTGCGCTGAAAGACTATGAATTCACGATCGTCGGCGAAGTTGAGAACGGAGAGTTCCTGGGGCTGCCCGCCGCCTACGTAGACATCAACCAGTGGCGCGAGATGCGTTATCCGGGCCAGGGAAACGAAGCTCCCGCCGCCAGCGCAATTCTAATTCGAGGTGGCGGAAGTGATGTGGCAGCCCGTGTGGAAGCAACGGTTAGCAATTCGAGTGTTATCACTAAGAGCGCCGCGATAGACTCGATCGGTGGCGTCAAACAGCAACAACAGGTGGTGATGACGATTGAGCTTTTCGGCTTCGTCATCGGAGCTCTTGTTATGGGCTCTTTCTTCTTCGTTTTGACGATGCAGCGGTCATATGAGATCGCCATATTCAAGGCAGTTGGCGCCTCCAACTGGTGGGTATTCGGCCAGCTGGTCCGGCAGGTAGCGGTTGTCGTCCTGGCCGGCGTCGCTCTGGGCATTCCACTGGCTTTGTTGACCGCAGCAGCCATCCCTTCCGACGTTCCCCTGAGAGTGACAGCGGGGGCGTTCCTGACGGGCGGCATCAGCATGACGGTCGCCGCGCTTCTAGGGGCGATCTTCTCGGCCCGTCAGGTCGTTCGAGTGAATCCGATGAGCGCACTAGGCCAGATGTGATGAGCGAAGACGATAGAGGACTGGTCGCGCAATCGCTAGCCAGAATCTACGGGTCAGGCGAAACGACGGTGGAGGCAGTTCGTGACGCCTCTCTCACCGTGCGTCCGGGCGAGTTCGTTGCAGTCGTCGGACCGAGCGGCTCTGGCAAGACGACCCTTCTGGCGATGCTTGGCGGACTGCTGCCTCCTAGCCGCGGTCGCGTTGTTGTCGCTGACATTGACATAGGACAGCTGAATGAGGCGCAGCGGGCGCGCTTCCGCAGAGAGCGCGTGGGCTTCGTTTTCCAGGGCTTCAACCTGGTGCCGTACCTGACCGCCGAGCAGAACCTGCTGGTGATCGCTGCCATTTCCGGTAAACTGAACGGAGACGCGCGGAGGAGAGCGCGCCAGCTGCTTCAGGAGTTGGGAATCAGGGAACGTTCGCATCACCTGCCCGGGAAGCTCTCGGGCGGAGAGAGACAGCGGGTGGCTATTGGTCGAGCGCTCGTGAATGACCCGCTTCTGGTGCTAGTGGACGAGCCAACCTCGAACTTGGATTCGGAACAGGGCAGCGCCGTTGTGCGGAGTCTGGCGGACGAGGTCAAGTCGCGCAACAAGATCGGCGTAATGGTGACGCACGATCGCCGTATGCTCGAGTATGTGGACAGAGTACTCGAGATCGCCGACGGGCGCTTGCTCTAGCATGAATCGCGTTCCGGGTTGGGGCGTCGCGGTGTGAACAGCGCGACTCGCTGCTGATAACTTGATTCCCCACTCGCAATTCCTTGTCCCGGAGTGTTGACATTACCGATCAATGGGGTCACATTCTCGTCGATGATGCTTCTCACGGCGATCGCCATAACCGGCACTTCGTGTTTTCAATCTGCGTGGATAGCGGGAGACGGGCCCATGAAGGATCGAATGACATCTCGGGAACGGGTGCTGGCCGCACTCAATCACCAGGAACCGGACCGCGTACCCATCGACTTCGGGTCCAACTATAACACCAGTGTGAACGTCATCGCCTACAACCGGCTGAAGCGGCACCTGGGAATAACCAGCCCCACTTACATGCGCTACACCATCCCCATGCTTGCCGCGCCGGACCTCGACGAGGGTCGGGAGGTCCTGAAGATGATGGGAGGCGACGTTCTGCCGATCCCCCGCTACCACGTCGATGGCGTCCTCACCAAAGACTGGAAGGAATGGGAGCTCAAGGACGGCTCAACGGCGATGGTGCCAGGCCGCTTCAATCCTGTCATGAACGAAGACGGATCTCTGGAACTCGTCTTTGGCGGCATCACGCAGTTCCGGATGCCTAAGAATGGCCATTACTTCGACCGCATCTTTAGTCCATTCGCCGCAATTGAGAACCGCCAGCAGCTGGAGGAGTTGCTCTCCCTGTTCAGGGCGCGTGGCGTCATGCGAATGCGCGACGATGAGGCAGACGTCCTGGCATCGTGGGCGAAGACGGCGTACGAGGATACAGACCACGCGCTGCTTGGCGATACATACGGGTTTTCCATCTTCCACGTTGGACTCGAGGCATTTGGCTACAACAAGTACTTCATGATGATGGCTGCCGACCCGGACATGGTCCACACGTGGATGACGGGCATCATTGAGGAGTTCGAGGCGTTCTTCGCTGGCTACCTGAGGGCGGTGGGGCCATACATAGTCGCTGTGCTGCTCGGCGATGACTACGGCACGCAGCGCGCACCCATGATCTCAGTCAGGATGTTCAGAGAGCTGTTCAAGCCGTATTTAACCCGCATGTGCAAGTTCATCCACGAGACCAGCCCCAACGTCAAAGTGCTAATGCATTCGTGCGGCGCTGTGGAGCCGTTGATCCCTGAGTTCATTGATGCTGGCGTTGACGCTCTCAATCCTGTCCAGACGACAGCGGAAGGCATGGACCCCGCCACGCTGAAGCGCGAATTTGGCAAGGATATCGTCTTCTGGGGCGGCGGCGTTCGCTGCCAGACCACGCTAGCGAATGGGACGGCGGACGAGGTGACGGAAGAGGTCAAGGGACTATTGACCTCTTGGAAGCCCGGCGGCGGTTACGTTTTTTGCCCTGACCACGATATCCAGGAGAACGTGCCGCCGGAGCGAATTCTGGCGACTTACCAGGCCGCGCAGAAGTACGGATGGTACTAGGAGCGACACCTCCCGGGCGGGAGGTGTCGCTGGTACCCGCAACGGTCGTCATCCATAACCTTCGCGTTCGATATCGGCCTTGTTTTGGGCGCAGCCAATCCTCAAGGAGCATCTTCTCGAACCCCCCTTTGTGGGTCAACGATCAGGAAAAGGGGTGGGTCGAGGCAGTCCTTGGGGCGAATCACGGATCGGGGATACCGGCGCGCACCTCGAGACGGGGTGGTTTATCAGTGACGCGTCTCATTATCCGCCGCTCACAGCATCCGGGTGTGTGGCGTCTGCTCAGTTGCCAGCCTCGATGAGGTTTGTTGGGACTTCCAGGCGGGGTGCCGGTCTTCTTCTTGGGCTTGCGCCGCCGCCGCCAGATACTCAATTAGTGAAGCGATGGCGGCCTTACTCGTAGGAGTTCAGCTACTCTGTGCCCAAGAGGGTCAAGCTTGTTCCATTTCCAGTCGGCCTCCATTTCGTGCTCCAGGTTATGGTGCCTCAGGTTCCAATCCTCTGCAGATGACGATCCCGGGGTCGGCTCCAGGAACCCAGTTGTCGGCGCTTACGGCATCAGATCGTACGGTTTCTTGCAGCCGAGGACGTCTATCAAACTGGCGACTCGCTGACCATAAATCGGACGCCCGGACTATCCTCCTTGGCGTCTGTCGCTTCTGGGGACGGTGGTATTATGAGGTCACAGTATTGCTTTCCCGGCGTGGGAAGCTGTGAAGGGTTCATGGAAGGCCTGCGTTGGGAACAAAGGGGCTTCATGGCCCTGCTGGCAAAACAAAGAGCAGCCTCGGCTAGGAGCCGCATAGTGAAGATTTCGTGGCATGGCTGAGATGGCACGGGGCGCGGAGAACGCCAGCCTCTTGCACGGCCTGACGGAGGCCGAGGCCGCGGCGCGCCGGGAGCGCGGGCAAGGCAACTTCCTTCATGCTGGGCCAAGCCGCTCGTATCGACGCATCATCCTCCAAAACAGCGTCAACCCCATCAACATCACACTGTTCGTGATCTGTGTTGCTCTAGCTATCCTGCGCCTATTCGGCGACGCGGCCATGACCGCCAGCCTGGTCGTCGCCAACATCGTCGTCGGCGTCTTTCAAGAAGCCCGCGCGAAGCAAAAGCTTGACCAGATCGCCCTCCTAGCACGGCCTACTGCGACAATCATCCGCGAAGGACGCACACGGACGGTAGACCAGGAGGAAGTAGTACTGGGCGATACCCTCGTGGTCAAGCCCGGCGATCAGTTCGTTGTCGATGGGGAAGTTGTGTCGGAAAAAGGGCTGACAGTGGATGAATCGCCCCTCACCGGCGAATCAGATCTGATACCCAAGAACGCGGGCGACCCTGTTCATTCTGGTACCTACTGCATGGCCGGGCGTGCCGCCTACGTCGCCCAGAAGGTGGGCACCGACAGCCTTGCCCAGCAACTGACTATCCAGGCCCGAGAGTTCCGCACCGTCCACACGCCCTTGCAGCGAGAGGTAGGGGTTGTCCTGCGCGTGATGGCCGTCCTAGTCGTTGCGTTGTCTATTCAGGTGGTGCGTTCGTACCAGGGTTCATCGCCTGATCTGCCCGTATCCGACGCGTTTAAGGCAGCGGCTGTGTTGGCAAGCCTCGTGCCGCAAGGGCTCTCGCTTATGGTCACGGTGACCTATGCAATGGCGGTGGTTCGCATGGCCGGCAGCGGCGCCCTGATTCAGCGGATAAACTCCGTCGAGTCTACCAGCTACGTCGATATCCTCTGCTTCGACAAGACTGGGACCCTCACAACCAACAAACTCAAGTTGGCGAGTATTCAGCCGCTTGCAGCCGATGCAGATACCGTGCAGACGCTGCTCGGGAATTTTGCGACGAGCACGCCGGCAGGCAATCAGACGATCGCGGCGATCAGTGCCGCGTGCCCGGGGGAAACACGCGCTGTGCACGATGAGGTGCAGTTTTCGTCCGATCGGAAGTGGAGCGGACTAGCCCTGGCTGATGCAGACGGCCCCGGCGCTGTTTACGTGCTCGGAGCACCGGAGGTGCTGCAATCAGCCCTACGGGACGGCATCGGCATCCAGCAGCAGGCCGATGAATGGGCGGCGCGCGGCCTCAGGGTGCTCCTCTTCGCGATGGCCGCGGACGGGGCCGGCCTGCACAGCGTGTCGGGCGAACCTCGTCTGCCCGCTAGCCTGCAGCCGCTCGCTCTGGTCAGCCTGCGTGACGAGTTGCGTCCGGAGGCAAAGGAGACCATCTCGGAATTCGCGAAGGCCAACATCGGACTCAAGATTATCTCCGGCGACAACCCCGATACGGTGGCGGCGCTCGCCAAGCAGGCAGGATTCGCCTCTGACCTCCGGACCGTTTCCGGGTTTGATCTGGATAGACTGAACGAGAGCCAACTCGGGAAGCTGGCGGAAGAGACAACGGTGTTCGGGCGAATCACGCCGCAGCAAAAGGAACGCCTCGTGCACGCGCTGCGCCGCCGGAAGCACTACGTAGCCATGATTGGTGACGGCGTCAATGACGTGTTGGCGCTCAAGCAAGCAGACCTCGCAATCGCCATGCGGAGCGGCAGCCAGGTGTCCAGCAATGTGGCCGATGTCGTGCTGCTCAATGATTCCTTCGGCGCCCTTCCAAAGGCTTTTCTTGAGGGGCAGCGAATCCGGCGCGGGATGATGGACATCATTCGGCTGTTCCTGGCGAGGACTCTCTCAGTCGCCCTGATAATATTCGGGGCCACGCTCATCGGAGCAGCCTTCCCTATAACGCCGCGGCAGAACGGAGTGCTGGCGTTCTTGACCGTCGGGATTCCCACGTTTGCCCTCGCCGCCTGGGCGCGGCCCGGGCGCACGCCGCGTCACCTGGTTCCCTCCAGCGGCCACTTCGTCGTGCCCGCGGCAGTCTCGATGGCTTTCGTGGGCGTGATCATCTACGATTTCTACCTTTCGAATAGCGGGGCAGTCATTTCGGCACAGAGCGCCTTGACGACTATCACTATCCTTTGCGGGCTGCTGCTCATTCCGTTCGCTCAGCCCCCGACGGAAACGTTCGTAGGCGGCAGTCCCTTGAACGGCGACTGGCGCCCAACCATGCTGGCCGCAGGGATGCTGATCCTGTTTGGCGTGCTCCTGGGTGTCTCAACGTTACGCAACTTCTTCGAATTACAGGTTCTCAGCGTGCCGGAATACGCGATCATCGCCTATGTCGTGTTAGGCTGGGCAGTCGCTCTCCGGTTTGTCTGGCGGATGGATCTGCCCGGTCGGGTGGGAAGGCTCTGGCGGCAGATCATCGCGTGGAGGCCATAACGCGGACCCACCCCTCGGTGCGGAATCGCGGGCGCACTAATCGAGTGAGTATGAGCACGGGAGGGCAGCTTACGCCCAGCTTCAGAAGGAAGTGAAAGACGCGAAAGCTCGCTCGAAGGACAAGAGGACGAAGGCTTCAAAAGGCGAGGCATTGTTTCCACCTTGAAAGGGTGGCGTCCTGCGCTGCCAGACGATGGGTGCCCGGGACATGGCTGAGGCGACGCGCGATTCTACGCCTGCCTCTTGGCCTCCGGCGGCCGCACAATCAGACAGGGAAGCGTAGTCCGGTGCACCACGCCTTCGGCCACGCTCCCCATTGCCCATCGAGCCAGCCCAGAGCGGCCATGAGAACTGAGGGCGATCAGGTCAGCCTCAGCATCGTGAGCAGCCTGCACGATCTCGTTCGCGCCTGAGCCAACCACCACAACCGGGCTAGCCCTGACGCCGCGCCCTTCCACCTCCTTGACGATTCCGGCCAGGAACTGGCGAGACCAGGTGAGCTGCTCGTGAAGAAAGTCGCCCGTTGGAGTGATGAATCCGGCGCCGACGTAGGTGGTTAGGGGTATAACCACGTTGAGCAGGACCAGCGAAGCGTCGAGGGCCCTGCCAAGGTCCTCGATGAACGGGAGAACTGCCAGTGACTGCTCCGAGCCGTCGAGGGGTACAAGGATCTTCTTGAGGGCAGGAATGTTCGTAGCCTTCGCGGCCGCTGACGTTGGTCGGACCAGCAGAAGGGGGCAATAGGTGCCGTGGAAGACCTTCTGGGCAACGCTTCCGAAAACCCAGCGTTTGAACCCGGACCGGCCATGGATACTCATAGCGACAAGATCTACGTTCTCGTCGGCGACGCGGGCCAAGATCGCTTCGGCTGCCGGGCCCGACGCGATGCTATTCGTCGCTGTGACACCTTTGGCCTGAAGCTCCCCGACCTTGGACTTCAGATAGGTTTGGATGAGGGGCACCCATCTATGATCGACCTGCGCTGGCTGGCCCGCCCAGGAGTCGTCCTGATACACTGACGTCAGAAGGAGGACTTCGGCGCCCGTCTTCATGGCAATCTGCTCGGCGTAGGGGAGAGCATTCTCTGCTAGGTCGGAACCGTCTAGCGGTACCAGGATCTTCTTGATCATTGACGACCTCCATGGGCCAGGGCGGACCTGACACCGACAACGATACCACATGATAGCCCGAAAGGCTCCCGTCGGGCTTCGACTGATGGGCGAAGACCGCCCGAGTTCGCTACTTCTAAAGCGGCGATCCGAGCACATTGACGCCTGCGGCAGTCGTCTCTACAATCGCGGCGATGAGAATATCCGTAGCTCCCCGTTGCGGGGGCTTCGTGACCCTGGACGGCTGGGAGCGCGATGGGACGCTCCACTGCATCAATTGCGGGTTCGTCGCATGGTCACATCTGCCGACCATGACAAGTCCGCGTAGGCCCGCTAAAGTCGGGGTTGTGCGATGAAGGCTAGGCACCCCTTCATGCTCGCCAGCGTCCTCACTACGGCGAGGGCGACATCGCCTGAGAAAGAGAGCATCCATGGATTTGGCAACAAGCGAGCTAAGAAATGGCTGAGGACCGCATCTTGGAGTATTGGCTGGCGCAGATGCGGGAGCCTGACCTAGTTTCGCGCAAAAGAGCCTGCAAGGCGTTGGGCAAGCTGGGAGACGTGCGGGCGGTGGGGCCCCTCATCGAGCGGTTGGGCGATAAGGACTTCGTTGGGCGCGAGTCTGCCTGCGAGGCTCTGGGCAACCTGGGAGATGTGCGGGCGGTGGAGCCCCTTATCGACCGGTTGGGCGACATAGAGTCTGTGGTGCGCTGGGCTGCCTGCGAGGCTCTAGGCAAGCTGGGAGACGCGCGGGCGGTGGGGCCCCTCATCGAGCGGTCGGGGGACAAGAACCGGGACGTGCGCTGGGCTGCCTGCGAGGCTCTAGGCAAGCTGGGAGACGCGCGGGCGGTGGAGCCCCTTATCGAGCGGTCGGGAGACAAGTACTCTGAGGTGCGCGAGGCTGCCGTCAGAGCATTGGGGAACATCAGCGACGCACGCGTTGCTGAGCCGTTAACCGCAGCCCTGAAGGACAGCGATAGAGGCGTCAGCCGGGCGGCTGCCGAGGCCCTCGAGGAGATGCGAAAGGCATAGTCTCCACCAATGGCTGCCCCGACTGGAGCCATGCCCTTTGAGAGGTCGAATCCCGATTCCCGCTCCAGAACACAGACATACTGTTGAAGGCTGAGCAAAGCGTTCGGCCTTCTCTCCGCCCTTGTCGCTGACCATCTACGCTGTCTGGCAGGCAAGGTGGAACTGCGTTGCCAAGTGGCTGCACGTTCCGCCATTCTCCGCCGTACTGCCTAGACACCGAGAAACGAGAGAAAGAACCCCGCGAGCAGCAGCACGTCGCCAATGCTGAAGCGTATGAAGCGGTTGCCGAAATTGTCGGCGAGGAACGTTAGCCGCGTCCCACTCTCCTTCTGCACCCAGACAGAGCGCGCTGGCCCCTGCATCTTCCTGTGCGAGGCCACCGGCATGAAGCCGCCGTTGGCCAGCGTGACCAAGGCGTTGCACAAGATGCCAGCAGCAAACGCGTACTGCGCGATCCCGGCCTGCCATCCCAGGAACAGAAAGGCGGCGGCCAACCCCCAGAACAGCGCGCATGCGGCCAGCCCGGGGTCAACTCGCGTTCCACGACAAATGCATGCAGTTCGTGGTGGAGCCTGGACAGGTCGATGTCCTTGTGGGGAGCTCATCGGAAGACATCCGGCTGAGCGGGAGCTTCGAGATTGCCGGCAAGCGGCGTCTGCTTCAGCGCTCCGAACTCGTGCCGACGACCGTGACTGTGCAGTAGCCGCAACTGCTCGGATCCTATCAGCGTCGGCATCGCCGGTCTGGGCGATTGCTTCTGCTCTAGCACGTGCCACGGTCTCAGCAGAGGTTGCTTCCGCCGGCAGAGTAAAGTTTGAGTTCTGGATGGGGAAACTAGTAACTTGATAGTGGAGCCCGCTAGCTCGATGCACTGGACTGCTTGGAAGGGAAAAGGAGAACAGACATGTCTTGGGAAGATGTAGAACCAGTCTTTCGCCCGGAAGGCGTCCACATGGGCGTGATGAAATCGGACCCGAAGAAGTGCACGCGCACGCGTGGCTCATCTTGCCAGTTGTGCTTGGACAACTGCCCATTCCGAGCATGGGAGCTGGCCGAGGGACAGGAGCCGCGTCTGGTTGACAATTACAACTGCTTCAGTTGCTACAACTGTCAGGTCGCTTGCCCGCGAAACGCGATTTCGATCGTTGAGACCTATCGTGTCGAAGAGGGGTTCTGGACGACAGCCCCTCTGGCCGAATCAGCGCGCCCGCCCCTGAAAGCGCTTGATGCTGAGGGCAGTCCCGACGAGTGGAACGCGATGGAGAAAGCTGTGTTCAACCGGCGCAGCACTCGGAATTTCAAAGACAAGCCCGTGCCCGAGACGCTGATTCGCCGGATCCTCGAAGCCGGTCGCTTTGCGCCGAGTGCAGGCAATAGCCAAGCCTGGCGCTTCATTGTGATCACCGATAAGGTCCTCATGGATGAGATCAACGAGGCTGTGTGGGCCGCACTCAAGACTATCTTCACTATGTACCATGACGAGGAGATGGTGAAGCAACTCGCCGCCGGCTTCGAGATGAGCCAGCCGCGGGTGCCAGGGGTCTACGATCCTCGGCTGGCCGAAGGCGGCATGGGTGCCATCGCGAAAAGGGAATACCCCGTTCTTTTGGGCGCGCCCTGCGTCGTTTACATCCTTGAGGACGAGCGCGCAGTGAGCGCTGGCGGCATAAACATAGGTATTGCCGGACAGAATATGAACCTGGTAGCCAACTCGCTTGGTCTGGGCGTCTGCTGGAGCGGCTTTGCGGCAATCGCGTCCCTGGTCCCGCCGCTCGCGGAGAAGTTGGGCATCGCATCACCATGGAAGGCCACGACTGCACTCTGCATCGGTTATCCGAAGTTCAAGCAGGAGGGCGTGGTAGCGCGCGAATATCGCCCGGTAACCTGGTTCCGTAGAGGCCGGCCGCCGGACGTCGACTGAGAATTGGACTCGACCGTGTCTCGCTATTGTTGCCGGAAACGGTGTAGGTGAGAATCACGGCGGGAGAGGAGCGGTTTATGATAAGGCACCATGCGCTTTGCCCTCGGTCTTCTCCGTCGCTCACATCGCTCTCCTCCACCTAGATGTCGACCATCAGCCACTCCCCGCGATTCAGGGTATACCCTCCGGGGTCGATTTCTGCCCGGATGATCGACAGGGCCTCTTCCGTTGGCATCTCCATCACCCCCAGCGGCTCGGCGACGAGAGGCTTGAAGTCCATGCGATCGAGGACTTCGTCGAGCGTCGTCCAGGGCGCCAGCGCGTCGAGCCTCATCAGGTGGCTCTTCTCATCGAAACCGAAAATCGCCCGCTCCGTGACGATTCGATATGGTCCCGTGTTTGCGGGCAATCCTGCCCTCTCCCTCGCACCCGGGGAACCGTCAAGATAACCGGGGGATGAGATAAAATCCACGCGCTCGACGAACTTCCGCTTTTCGAGCTTGGTCATGATTATCGTATGCCAGCAACAAGACGCGATCTCGTTTGCGCCTCCCGGTCCGCCGAACCGTCTGAGGGGATGATCGTAGTCGTCACCCAGCATTGTAGAGTTGAAGTTGCCGAACTTGTCGATCTGAACGGCTGTCAGGATGCCGTAGTCCGTGTAGCCGAGAGAAGCGTGTGCGTCTACGATATTCATCCCCTCCCAGGCGACCGAGCGGTAATGCGATCGAGAGGAACCCAGCATCATCACTGGCAGCGGGAAGTCGGGGCTCGGCGCTATGGCGCCTTCCTCGACGAGAAAGCCGACGCCCGGAGCATGTGTGCGCTTCGCCAGCAGAACCGCAAAGAGCGGCGGGCCCGACATCTGGACGAAGTAAAGCTTGTCCTCTTCTATCATGTGTGCGACGGTGCAGACGTTCTGTTCAAGGTCGGTGAAGGCGAGCTCAGTCATTCGTAGCCCTCCCGAAGCGTCTCTTCCTGGACCAGTCTCATCAGTTTCGCCGCTCCAACACGCTTCTCTAACATCTCCTCATGCGAAGCGACACTGAAGACGTACTTCTCAAGATACTCGTCTGTCGTACCGTTCGCCTGAGAAATCGCAAACTCAAGGACGGTTTCGAAGTCGGCGGCGTAGCGACCGGGCACGCTTCCCGGATAGCCACCGAAGGGTGCCAGGACCACGGCATCCACGAGGTAGTAGGGGATCATTGTTCGCCGCGGGTCCCGCCTGATCTCTTCGTTGCTGATGATCCGCTCCGTCGAGATGATCACCTTCTTGGATGCCATGGCGATCTCCCGTGGTGCGACACCGGCGCCGTAGATCCGCGCATTGCCGTAAACGTCGCATTCATGTACGTGGAGAAGACCGACATCTGGGTTAAGGGCCGGCACGAGCACAACGGGCTTGCCCGTGTAGGGGTCCTCTACGAGCTTGGCGCCTGATTCCTCAAAGACGTCGGTGCCCCCGAGCCAGCGGATGGGCAAGAACGAGACGCCAAGGGCGCCGGCGAGCAGCCGGTAAGTTAGCGCGCCATTGGACCATTCTATGAACTTCAAACGGTCTTCGGCGAGAGCTTTGTTTATGATCGGACCGGTTTCCATCCACCCAACGTCCACCTTACTGACGCAGCCGCCGGCTACCAGCAGAGTCGGGTCAGCCCAGCTAAACTTGGCGGCGATCCAGAGGTTTCTTTTCCGCTCACGGATCATTTCACGGAAGAGCGAAGCGGGACCCCTGGCGGCGACGTTCATGTCATAGGCAAGGTAGTCGCCGTCCTCGACGAACCGCGAGATGGCTTCCTGCTCCGTTAGCACCTTGTTCACCGGAGCACGCACTTTGTGCTCTCGCACCCATGCGCGCATCCCATCAGGGTCGGGCGGTTTGAATTCGCCCTTTCCGGCCGCTAGGACATCCATTGCTCGACCTCCCGCGAGTCGAATCTCTCGGCTCACTATCAGATTCAGACCGTCGTTTCGTACGGCCGGATCGATGGTGCCTCGCCTTCTGCGGTCAAGACGATCCCCGCCTGCACCAGCCGCTCGATTCGCTCGGGCTCGATTCCGAAATCTCCTAGCACCTCAGTGCTGTGCGCCGCAAACATCGGCGCCGGCCTTTCCAAACGCATCGCATGCTCGTTCCACTTCACGAGTGCGCCGATTTGTTGGAACCGGCCGAGCAACCCCTGCTCTGACCACCACCACAGGTCATTCGCCTGAAGATGCGGGTCGGTGAATAGCTCTTCGAGAGTCAGGCAGGGGCAAGCGGGGACCCCGAGCCACCCGAGGCGCTGCAACAGACCCTCCCGCTTCTGCGTGGCGAAGTACGCTTCAACGGCTTTCGCCAGCGGTCCATCGCGGGATGCCCTCAGCGCCTGTTCGTCGGTCACCCTCGAGATGTCGGCCAACACGATGACCGCGTCCGCCTGCTGGTGCGTCTTTGCGCAGAGGAAGAGCCAGCCATCGCTGCACTGATAGATCCTGTAAAGCGCTGAGACGCCAAGGATGTCACGGCCGCCCTCGATCTCAGGTGGTCGCCCCTTGTACCTCATGAACTCGGCCGCCTGCACGACCATCGCGTTGTTCGCCAGACATGTCTCAACGAGCTGTCCGCGGCCCGTCAGTTCACGATGATAGAGGGCCGCGCACATACCGTAAGCGGCCATGAGTGCCGACGTGAAGTCGATGACTGCGACATTGTGGTAGACAGGTTCATCGTCTTTGCCGTAGCCGCCCTGTGCGCGCTGCAAACCGGACAGCGCACCAATGACCGGATCATATCCAGGGAGATCGCTCATCGGCCCGGAGGAACCGTAAGGCGTTACGGAACAGCAGATGATGCGCGGGTTGATGGCGCTTAAAGTATCGTAGTCGATCTTCAAGCGCTTCGTGACGCCCGCGCGGTAGTTGTCGACGACGATGTCGGACTGTCGCACGAGGTCGTAGAACGTTCCTAGCCCCTCTTCCTTCTTGAGGTCGAGGACGAGCGACCGCTTCCCCCGGTTCACGCCAATGAAGGCCGCGCCCATTGCCCTGAACGGGTCGCCGTCAAGCGGTTCAATCTTCGCTACGTCGGCGCCCAGGTCGGCGAGGAGCATGCAACTGTATGGGCCGGCATAAGTTGTTCCGAGGTCGAGCACTTTGATGCCATCCAAAGGGGCAGCGTGTGGCGCAACTGCACCCTGACTTCGCGCTGCTGAGTTGGTCCAGGAAGCGGCAACGTCACGGTTGTGCTGGCCGAGCAGCGGCGCCGGTCCCCGAATCGCTCCCGGCTTGCCGTGCAAGGTGAGCGGTAGGCCGATTTGCAGCGATGGCCCGATCTCAGGATCATCAATTTCAACGCGCATTCCATTGTGAATGACCTGCGGGTTCTTGAGATAGTCGTTCCGCGTCAACACAGGGCCGGCCGGGATATCCGCCGCCTTTAGGATGTCGAGCCATTCTCGTCGTGTCTTCGAAGCGAAGGCCTCCTCCAGCCTTCGCGTGATCACCTGTAGCCCATCTTCTTTGGGGATGGCGTAGGGAAAGTCCTCGAATCGTGGATCGGCGAGCAGATCTTCGGCACCCATCGTGAGGCACAGCTTGACCATGAAGGCCGGCGTGAGGGCGCCCACCATAAGCCACTCACCGTCTGCGGCCTTATAGACGCGGTAATTGGCGGCTGCGCCTTTGGGATCAGAATTCAGCACAGACAGCCGGTCGACGCCGAGGTCGATCAGGTTGACAAAGCCAGCCGCGTTGATGGCGAAAGCGCCGCTGAGCCCGGAGACTTCGACGAAATCGCCGCGTCCAGTGTGCGCCCTTTCGTAGAGAGTCGATGCAACCGCACCCGCGACGAGGACTGCCGTGGCGTAGGCGACAAAAGGCGTGACGAAAAAGACAGGGCCTTCCCTGTACGACAACTGATTTCCATCCACACAACCCAGGGCCGCCATCATGTTGTCGTCAGGCTCGAGAGCGGCGTAAGGCCCCCTCGAACCGTAAGGCGGGATAGAGCAGTAGACCAAAGCTGGATTGAGGGCAAAAAGAGCGGCGTAATCGATGCCCAGCATGCAGGCTTGCGATTGAAGACCGTCTACCAAGACGACATCTGCTCTCGATGCAAGGGCATGTGCCTCTCGCCGTCCCTCTTCGGACGTCAGGTCGATGACGATTCCTCGCTTGCTTCGATTGGCGGTGTAAAAGCCGGGCTGGCCACGGTTATAGTCACCGTGCGGCGGCTCCACCTTTATGACGTCGGCGCCCTGCTCGGCGAGGAGCGTGCCGGCAAAAGGACCGGCGGTGCCCTGTGTGAAGTCCAGGACGCGAACGCCCTCAAGTACGCCAGCCATGACACTCCGCCTCCGCTCGGACGAATTCGGTCACCTCTCGGCTCCTGTCGCCACCGTCACGTGGCAACGACCTAGCCACTCATTCCGTTTGATCGAACAAGGTCGCGATACCAGCAGCCGCTCTGCTTGACGGTTCGTTTCTGGGTCGCGAAGTCCACGTAGATCAGGCCAAAGCGCTGTTTGTACCCCTGGGCCCATTCGAAGTTATCCGTGGAACTCCAGTGATAGTAGCCGCGCACGTCAGCGCCCTCTCTGATCGCCTTCCCTACTTGACCGACATATCGCTCCAGGAATCTGATACGCCTATCGTCGCGAACAATGCCGTGCTCGTCAGGGGCGTCGCCGTAGGAGCATCCATTCTCAGTGATGTAAATGGGCAGGTGGTAGTCGTTCCAGATCCGCATGATCACGTGATAGATCGCTTCCGGGCAGACCTCCCAACCGAAATCCGTCCGCTCGACGTCAGGCAGCTCGATTCGGCGCACGCCCAGGTCTTTGTCGTTCGCGTCGTTCGCGATGACGGCCCGTGAATACAGATTAATGCCAATGAAGTCGAGAGGCGTCTCAATGACCTCCATGTCGCCAGGCCGGATGTCGAGGCGCAGTGGGTCAAGGCGATCGAAATAGGCGGCGGGGTAGCGGCCGTTGAGCGCCGGCTCCACGAACCAGACGTTGCTGAAGGCGTGCATGCGCTCGGCCGCAGCGTGGTCTTGCTCGCTGTCACTGGCAGGACTGGCCCACGTCATGCTGAAGGCTGAACTCACGGCATCCACTTTGCCTGTCGCCCTGACGGCGCGCGCGGCTAACCCCTGCGCGATGTTGACTACGTGCGTGGCGCGAAGGGTCATGTCGGCGTCATGAATGCCGGGCGCATTGATGCCCATCAGATAGCCGAAAACGGTGAATATCCACGGCTCGTTGAAAATGATCCAGCGCTGGACGCGGTCGCCCAGGCGGTCGACTACAGTAGCGCAGTAGTCCGCGAAGCGCTCCGCGACGTCACGATTCGCCCAGCCGCCCAAGTCCTGCATTGCCTGTGGGAGATCCCAGTGGTAGAGCGTTGGAAATGGGGCTATGCCAGCTGCCAGCAACTCGTCGACAAGGCGGCTGTAGAAGTCGAGTCCCTTCTGATTGATGGCCCCTTTGCCTTCAGGGAGGATTCGCGGCCAAGAGATGCTGAAGCGCGAGGCATTCATCCCAAGCTCCTTCATCAACGCCACGTCTTCTCCGTAGCGATGATAGAAGTCGCATGCGACATCTGCTGTGTCGCCGCCCCTCACGTGCCCGGGCGTGTGATTAAAGCGATCCCAAATCGACTCCCCCTTGCCGTCCTCGTTCCAGGCACCCTCGATTTGGAGGGCGGAGGTGGAGGTGCCCCATTGGAAGCCTCTCGGGAATTGAATCGAAGGCATCACGTTCTCCTATCCGCACTCATTCCGTCGTTCCGTTGGGCGTTCTCTGTCGAAACGCTTTCGTTGCTCTGCCGCTGTCGCGGTAGCTCGGGCAATCAGGTCACCGCCAGAAACAGCCATTCGGCGCTTAACGCCGGTGCACTGCCGCCGCCCTCGATCTCCAGCACTATGTCCACTCCGATCACGGCGCGGCCGTCGCCCTTGTCCCTCACCTGCGACAGTTTTGCCCGGGCACGCAATCGCGACCCGACAAGCACCGGACGGAGGAAACGCACATGGTCGAGCCCGTAGTTCAGGTAGTACTTGACTGAGGGAACCGCGGGGAACCTGGCTTCAGCGAAGAAACTCGTAAAAAGAGACAACAAGAAGAAGCCCTGTACGATCGTGTCTCCGAACGGCCCTCCGCGCACCGCCCTATCCACGTCATTGTGAAGCCACATCCCATCGCCCGTAATGCGAGCGTGAGTGTCAACGTGTTCCTGATCTATCTTCTTCCACTCAGACAGAAGAATGTCGTGGCCCACGTAGTTTTGAAATCTCTCGATGGTGTCGCTGGGTTTCATTTCGTGTTTCCTGTTTTCGAGAGCATTCGCGACTTCGGTTCTGGCACTTCCGGGACCGGGTAGCCGCCGAAGACGAGTTCAAGGCACCCGTCTTCGTTGACCGCGTTCCTCAACCCGTCATGTATAGCTGGCGACGAGTTGCGGAGAGACCGCAACGGCAAGCGCATCGTTCGCCCCGTCTTCTATTAAGGCTGCACGGGCGTCGCGGAAGAGCTTCTCCACCAGCGTTCCCTTCGAGAGTCCCATGCCGCCAAAGAGCTGGAGAGCATCACCGGCCACTTCGAAAGCCGCCTGTGTGCAGTAAATCTTTGTGGCCACAGCCATCCGCGACAAGGGTAGCTGCTGGGATGTGTTGTAGGTCATCACGGCGCGGGACAGATAGCGCGCCGACTCGACCTTGATGAACATGTCGAACAGCTTCCGCTGGACAAGCTGGTGCTCGCACAAAAGCTTGCCGCCCTGTACACGCTGTTTGCAGTAGTTGAGTGCCTCTTCGAACGCCGCTCGCGCCACGCCGGTAAACATGGGCCCCATTCCCCCATTGGCGAGTGACAGAATCAGCTCGGTGGCGAACGTGTACAGCTCAGGCGGCATCAGTACATAGTGGCCAGGAATGCGGACGTTGTCGAAGTAGATTTCACCCTGGTTGAGAGCGCGCTGCCCGAGCTTGTCCAAAGGCTTGCCTCTGGATACCCCAGGAAGATCGAGCGGGACGAAGGCGATACATCCCTTTGTAGCACCGTCGGTGCCTTCGACTGCCATGTGTACCAGCGCATGGGTGGCGATGGTGCCGTTAGAGACCCAGGCTGACTTCGAGCCGTTAATTATCCAGTCGCTCCCATCCGGCCTGCAATGTGCGTCCTTAGGCCCCAATGAAGCTGCATATTCGGGCGAGATGGAAATGAGCGTGTCAGTGCCGTGCTGGGCTTCGGTTATTGCCCAACAGCCAATGTACTTCGCATCCCTGTCGTTGGCGAACGGCAGAACAAGTTCGTCGATGAGTCGCTGGTTGCCCGTCAACTGAGCGACGAAAAGGGCGCCACGATAGGGCATGCCGGTAACCCCGAGGCCCACAGCAAAGTCGGCGGAGCCCCACCCCATCTCTTCATTAATGATATGAGACCCAAGTGGGCTCACGGTGACGCCGCCGATATCTTCCGGGAAACCGGCCAGATGCTGCCCCAACTGATAGTACTGTCGAAATACATCCCAGAATACCGACCCTTCGGCGACCACGTCCTCAGGCCTGGCGAGCTTGTCCAGTTCGAGGCTGGCCGGGCGCGTCACTTCCGCGGCAAACTTGTGTGTCGCCTCTTTCAGGGCGACTTCCGCTTCGCTCAGGTCTACAGCCAGGTCTTGGTACATGCTCTGTTCTCCTTTTCGCCTCTGCGCCGGTGCCGAATTAAGTTGGCGTCTTGTTTAACTGTGACTTCAGGCGGATGCGTGAAAGTTGGGTTGCCTCTTCTCCAGAAAAGCGTTCACGGCCTCCTTGAAGCTGGGCCTCAAAGCAGCAGCCATCAGTTCCTGTGCCTCGCTCGTCATCACCTTGTGGAGATCGCATTCCACCAGGCTAGACCAGGTAAGCCTCTTGATTCCGAGCAGAGACTCCGTCGGATTGAAGGCGATTTCACTCGCCACGGCCACCGCCTCGTCCATTAGCCGATCGTGAGGCACAACTCGGCTGACCAGGCCTATCCGCTCCGCCTCCTGCGCGTCGATCGTCTTGCCGGAAAGCATCAATTCCAGCGCCCTGCTGAAACCGACAAGCATCGGCAGCAGCTTCGTGCTTGCCAGTTCAGGAATAAGCCCTATTCGGACGAAACGCATGGAAAAACGGGCGCGGTCGGAAGCGATACGGACATCGCAAGAAAGGGTGATCGTCAAGCCGGCGCCGATTGACGGGCCGTTGATGGCGCAGACCATTGGCTTAGAGGCGGAAAAGAAGTCGACCCAGTTTGTGCCCCGCTCGAGACCGTCGGCGCTCTGCCGGGTGTCGTTATCCAGGTCGCGTTTCCAATCGCCGACGTCGGCGCCCCCGCAGAAAGCCGGGTCCGTGCCTGTAATGACGATGGCACCGATCCCCGGATCGCTGTTGAACGTTTCCACGGCATCGCGGATCTCGCTGCCCATCTTTCCGCCCAGAGCATTGCGCTTATCCGGCCGGTGCAGCGTCACGATTCCCACACGCTCGCGCCTTTCGGTCAGAATATCCTCGTAAGCCATGTGTATGCTCCCTTCCGGTCTCCACCTTCCGCTACAGGTTGCTAATTCACGCCCCGCAGACGGGGGTCCAGCGCATCCCTTAATCCATCGCCTAGAAGATTGAACCCCATCACGGTAAACATGATGGCCAGCCCCGGCGGTACCGATAGCCACCAGTTTGTGAAGATGTATTGGTGGCCAGTGCTGATCATCTGCCCCCAATCGGACGTCGGTGGCTGCACGCCCACTCCTAGGAAGCTGGCGGCCGCTCCTACGAGGATTGCCACGCCCACGCCCAACGTCGCTTGAACGATGATCGGCTGGAAGCAGTTCGGCCATATGTGCCAGAGCATTATCCGCACGTTGCTCGCGCCGATCGTCCTGGCGGCTTGAACGTAGTCCAGTTCCTTCGTGATCAGTACGCTTCCTCTTGATCAAACGCGCGAATAGCGGCGCCGAAGCCACGGCGATGGCAATGACAAGGGCTTTCAATCCCGTCCCCAGCGATGTCGAGAGCGCAATCACCAGCAACATTCCCGGAAGCGCCAGTATGGCTTCCACCACTCTCATCACGCCAACTTCAATCAAACCGCGAAAATACCCCGAAATCATCCCCAGCACGACGCCGATCAGCCCACCCAATCCGACGGCTAGCACCCCAATCTCGAGAGACGTCCGTGAACCATACATAATGCGAGTAAGAATGTCGCGCCCCAGATTATCGGTGCCTAATGGGTGGGAGAGGGTAGGCATTTGGAACGCGTTGGAGATATGCTGCTCGAGCGGGCCATAGGGCGAAATCCAGGGCGCAAACAGCGCCATGAAGACGACAATCGCAACGATGATCAAGCCCGCAACGGCAGTTGGTCGCTTGAGCAGTTTGGTCAGAATGTAGAGGTTTTCCCCCCGTCTGGACGCCGTTATGGCGAATTCCTGTCCAACCGCTGTTTCTGCCATCAGTTATCTGACCCTGATTCTGGGATCAAACCACCCGTATGCGATGTCGACAAATAGCGTCGACATCTCGACACAGATTCCAATTACCAGGACAGTCCCTTGAATCACCGGATAGTCATGGGCTAGCAGCGATTCAACGAGCAGTCTGCCCATCCCTGGGATTCCAAAAACGTACTCCACAATGACCGTTCCGGCCAGGAGATTTCCCACCGCTAGTCCCGCGATAGTGAACACCGGGATCATCGCATTCTTCAAAGCGTGTCTCGTAATTACTATTCGCTCCGTGAGGCCCTTCGCCTTCGCTGTGCGGACGTAGTCCTGCCCGAGCACTTCTAACAAAGCGGACCGTGTCTGACGCATCAGCACTGCCCCGCCACCCACGACCTGCGACGAACCACGGCATGATTGAAAGCTGAAAGCTCCTCCAGAGGTCAGTCCTTGGGCTGACGAAGCCGCTTGTTGGTAGCCATCCTAGGTGGACTGAGAAGACGACAATGAGAATGAGCGCCAGCCAGAAACTGGGCATGGCGATGCCCGCGACAGCAAAGATCGAGAGGAAATAGTCTGGCCAGCGATTACGCGCCAAAGCGGCGATTATCCCCGCCGGAAGCCCGATAATCACCGAGACCGCCAGCGCACCCAGCGCGATCTGTAGCGTCACGGGTATACGCCATTTCAGTGTGCCGGTTACCGACTGACGAGTGATGATCGATTCACCGAGGTCACCCCGGACGACTTTGCCAAGCCATGTCCCGTACTGTTCGGGCACAGATTGGTTGAAACCGAGACGCTCCCGCATGTCCTCCATCGTCTGACGGTCGGCGTACGGACCCAGGATCTGCAGAATCGGATCGCCGGGCGTGAGCCGCAACAGGGAGAAAACGACCAGGGTGAGCAGGAGAATCACGACGACAGCCTGCATCAGCCTGCCGATTATGAAGCTGGTCATTATGATTCCTTAAAGCCGGTGGGGTACCTCCCTAACTAACCCAGAGCTCCCGCCATTGCCACTGCATGCGCGGTTGGCCTTTGATTGCCAGGTCACGGGTATAGCCCTGGACGCGCTTTGACATCACTACCTTCTGCGGTATGCCCACAATAAAGACTGCCATCGTCTTGTCCATAATGAGGCTCTGGAGCTGCCAGTACGTCTTCCTTCGTTCGTTCGGGTCCATCTGGAGCTTGGCCGCATTGATGAATCCGTCGATTTGCGGATCGGTGAGCGTGCCCGCGTTGAAGACACCCTTGCTGTAGTACACATTCCTCAGTTCGTAGTCATCACCGTCGCCGAACGTGCCCCCCATGCAGAGCTCATAGTCCCCGGTTGCCAGCCGGACGCCGGCCTGGCCCAACGCTACGTACTCGACCTTGGCGTTGATTCCCACCTTCGCCCACTGCGCTTGCAGTATCTCAGCATCGGTCTGGTCATTCTGTGCCGTAGTCGTATATAGCGGATCGATTTGCAGGCCGTCGCCATAACCCGCGGCAGACAAAAGCTGTTTTGCCTGGTTCGGGTCATATACAGGGTCCGGCTCGTCAGGGTTTGCGAAAGCTCCGCCCTTAATCAAAGGTCCAGGGGTAGCAAAGCCCTCGCCGGCGTAGCGGTCTATGAACGGCTGCCGGTCGATGGCTAGGGACAGTGCCTTGCGGACTCGCTCATCAGTGTAAGCGCCTTTGTTGTTATTGATGTAGATCTTCTTCGCGTTCACGCCCGTGGTGGCAACGTTGAAGGCGGGGTCCTTCTCGAACTGGGCATCATCCAGGATATCGAGGTACCCTACCACGTCGACCTCTCCCGACTTCAGCGCTGCGGCCGCCACGGCGTTGTCCGGAATGACCTTGACACTGTAGCCGTCCAGATAGGGCTCTCCCGAACGCCAGTAATTGGGATTCTTAACCAGTTCGTAAGACGCGCCCGGCTGCTGGCTCTTAAACATGAACGGCCCTGTACCGATCGGATTATTTGCCGAGGTCGGTCGCAGCGGGTGAAGGAATGCACGACGTCCAGTAAGTGAAGGCGAGCTCAATCGTTACCGCATCGGGGGTCTTCAGCACGTAGGTCGAAGTATATGCATCGGGGCTCTCTACATGATCCAGGCTGTTCAACTCCGCTGCCCGCGGTGACTTCGTGGCCGGGTCAAGGACGCGTTTGTAGTAGGCTTGTATAGCGTCCGAGTTGAAATCCGTGCCGTCCTGGAACTTGACGCCCTGGCGCCATTTGAAGGTGATGTGGGTATCGTCGACCCACTCGTACGACTCGGCCAGATTCGGAATGTCTGTCAGATTGCCCGATGCGATCCGTCCCCGCCGTGGCAGGCCAGTCGTAGATGTTGTAGTCCACTATCTTGTCTGCCGCGAGCGACCAAAAGGCCGGATCGAGAGAAGTCACACCTGCATTGGTGGCGATAGTTATCTTGCCGCCCGGCACGGGTGTGCCGCCTGCCGTGCCGGTGCCCTGGGCCGCCTGTTTAGTGCCGCCACCGCACCCTGTTGCCAGAAGGAACGTCCCTGCTGAACCCATGGCACCTAGTTGAATGAGCCGGCGCCTTGTAATCCGCGTTTCAAATAGCCGGCGCCGCTGTCTGTTCACCCAGTAATTGCTGTCTTCCATGTTCGGGCCTCCCTTGAGTGAATACCTCTACGAATACGGCTTTCGAGAACGCCACCCGGCGTCACACAGTTTCCTCCGCTGGTCGGAGAGCAGGAGACGACACCGCCTTCGTGATGCGCTCCATCAGCGCACCCCATTCATCCGGCGGTGGTAGCTCCAGACCAGCCGCTTCGGCAAACGCTTCACCCGCGGCTGGAAATAGATACAGCCAGGCGAGGCTTGGCGCGTGGATGCCGTCATCGACAAGGCCGCCTTGCTGTGCCGCCCGTATCTGGGAAGTCATGAATCGCACCATCCCCATCATCAGGTCGGCCACCACTTCGCGGACCGCCGGATCGCGCCGGGCCGAAGCGAAGGTCTCCAGAAGGAGGGCGCGCGTCTCGGCCCTGTCCGGCGTCATGCGGTCGCGTGTGAGGGACAAGAACGGCCTGATTGATGTCCGGTGCGGCCTTCACGTACGCTCTAACCTGGTCGCTCTGCAATTTCAGACGCCTGCGCATCACCTCGAGGAGCATGTCCGCCTTGCCTGTAAAGTTGGAGTAGATGGCGCCAACGGTGACGCCGGCGCGGCGGGCAATGTCAGCGACGGTCGCGCGTTCGTAGCCGGATTCCATGAAGACTATTGCTGCCGCGTCGAGCAAACGCTCCTTGGTAGCAGCTGCCCGCTTCTGGGTGCGTCTCACGGGCGAAACATGTTCGGTCATCGATCCTCCCTGATGCGCGCCGGGCACTCTACAGCCGGTTGACATCGCGAATTGCATCCGCCGAAATCACGGACTGCCTCGAACATTGCGACAACGTTTTCCGCGGGGACGCCATGCTGAATATTGTGAATGGCGGCGAAGACGTAGCCGCCTCGCGGTGCGAAGACTTCGAGACGACGCTTCACATCGTTGCGAACATCTTCTGGGGTGCCAAAGGGCAGCACCTGCTGCGTATCGACGCCTCCGCCCCAGAAAGTCAGCCTATCGCCGTACTTCTCTTTCAGCATCACCATATCCATACCGTCTGCAGACGTTTGCACCGGATTAAGGATGTCGATGCCCATGTCAATGAAATCATCGATGAAGGCGGCGACGCTTCCGCAAGAGTGAAGGAAGGTCTTCCAGTTCGTATTGGCGTGGACCCAATCGTTCATTCTCTTGAAATACGGCTTGTAGAGTTCACGGAATGTCTTGAGGGACATGACTGGGCCGTGCTGCGTTCCGAAATCCGTGCCCCCAATCCCCATAACGTCGATCTTGCTGCCGACCGCCTGCCGGTATAGTTCGAGATTCTGCAGGGCGATTTCGGATTGAATATCATTGACGCTCTTGATGAACTCGGGAGCGGCGGCGTGTGCCAGGAACCAGTCGGTCGGATCGCAGATTCCTTGCGGATTCTTGGCGCCGACAGCCGGCACAGAAGCCAGGTCGCCAAGCCCGCCTCCTTGAACAGCTCCGCCTAGGCAGTAGTCGGTTTCAGCGTAAAGGCGGTCGACCTCGCCTCGGACATATTCCAGATAGACGTCCGGATATACCCTGAACCTGCTGCGCACCCACACTTCCGGGTCCAGATTGTCCCAGTCAAGCGGCGTTTGACGAACAACTGCGTCGAAGTAGAAGCCGTTTTTCGGCATTCGCCCACTCGGCGGCATGTCTCTGTCGCCCTGCGGGTGGATAAAGATGTCGCCGTTTTCGCCCTCGCTTGTGACGAAGCGCTCAGAAACGAGGACGTCGACTCCCTGAAAACGCCACGGCTGCCAGTTGACGTTTGGGAAGCCGAACGAAGTCATCAGCTTTTCGACGCCCATCACGTCGACGCCGATTACCTCGGCGAGGTCAGCTTCGACGTCGCCGAGCATCTGGAAGGGCTCCCAAACCATCACGGGCCTGTGCTCCAACCCCAGCGCGTCGCGGAAGTGGGCAAGCGTGGAGGCGGAGATGCCGGTCACACCGGAGCTGCCCAGGTCCACGGGAACGCGATCAGCCGTCCTGTGGTTCAGCGCCGCTCGAACTCGTTCGCGCGAGTTCATTGACTTAGTCCCCACGTCGTTCTCGCTCGACAGTAGACGCTATCCCTGGCAGCGATCAATAATGACCGCAATTATTTAGGAGACAGTACTCCCTGCGCGTTCTTCGCGCAAGTCTTCAGCTCAACCAGCAATGGCCGGAATCGCGCGAAATGAGGTGAATCATGGATCTACGAGACACCCCTGAAGAGGCCGCCTGGCGCCAAAAAGTCCGCACATTCCTGGAACGAGAGTTGCCGGAACGGCTCAGGCAAAATGACGACTTTGAGCTGGGCTTGAAGGAGACTCGCTGGGACGACCCCGATGTCTTGGTGTGGCGGACCAAGTTGGTCAAGCAGGGATGGATTGCGCCATCGTGGCCGGTCGAATATGGCGGAGCTGGCCTCTCGCTGATGCAGCAGTTCATCATGCAGGAGGAGTTCGCCGAGGCCAACGCTCCTTCTGTGGGCGGGGGTGGAATATCGATGGTTGGACCGACGCTGATGGTCCACGGCACCGAGGAGCAAAAGAAGGAGTTTCTCCCCAAGATACTCTCGGGCGAGGCCTCGTTCTGTCAGGGGTTCAGCGAACCTGAGGCCGGGTCGGACCTCGCAGCCCTCCGGACTCGCGCCGCCCGCGATGGTGACGACTTTCTGATCAATGGGCAGAAGATCTGGACAAGCGGCGCTCACCACGCCAATTGGATTTTCGTGCTTGCCCGGACGAACCCGGATGTGCCGAAGCACAAAGGCATAAGCTACTTTCTGGTGCCGATGGGCACTCCTGGGATCGAAGTAAGGCCCCTGCCTGACATCACCGGCGACGTACTGTTCAATGAAGTCTTCTTCGAGGATGTCCGTGTACCGGCGACCAATATCGTCGGGGAAGAGAACAGGGGCTGGTACATCGCCGCAACAACCCTGGACTTCGAACGGGCCTCGGCGATTGGCGCGATAGTCCAGCTTCGTCGAGGCGCTGAGCGGCTAATCAAGATCGCAAAGAAACGTGGCAAGGAGAACGGTTCTGAGATCAGCGCTGCCCTCAGGATGGAGCTGGCCGACAACTGGATTGGCGTCTCGGTGGCGCGAATGATGGCCTATAACATTGTGTCCATGCTTGGCCGCGGGCTTATCCCCAACTACCAGGCATCCATGTTGAAGACCTTTGCTTCTGAACTTGCGCAAAGAATAGCAAATACTAGCATCAGGCTCCTCGGACTGTATGGAGGCCTTTATGGGAACGAAGCGCCGAACCAGGGAATGTTCTCGCGTGCCTATCTGGCCTCGCTCGGGATCACCATTGCGGCCGGCACGTCGGAGATTCAAAGGAACATCATCGCCACCAGAGGGCTCGGCCTTCCGCGAGAGTGAGACCAATGCGGCTTTCGACGCCTCTGTCGAGATGGCGCTCCGCGAGGTGGAAATACTGAGAGGTTCGAGTGCGGGCCGTCAAACGCGATACCAGCTAGCGTCGATTTGCTTCAGCACTTCCCCACAAGGAGAAGTCAATGTCAGATTACAGGGATCTACGCTTTCCGAACGGCTATCTCTGGGGAGCCGCCACCTCAGCTTATCAGGTGGAAGGCAACTGCAAGAACTGCGACTGGTGGAATTGGGAGTACGAATATCCGGGGTTCATCATCGACGGAACAAAGTCTGGGCTTGCCGCAGACCACTACAACCGATTCGAAGAGGACTTCGAGCTTGCCTCGAAGCTGGGGCACAATGCCTATCGGTTCTCCATCGAGTGGAGCCGGATCGAGCCGGAAGAGGGGCGCTGGGACTATACCGAGGTGGACCACTACCGGCGCGTCCTGGAGTCGCTGCACAAGTATGGGATGACGCCTCTCGTGACGCTGTTCCACTGGACCAATCCCATGTGGATTGCCAGAAAGGGCGGCTGGCTCAATCCTGAAATTGTGGACTATGTGACGCGCTACGCGGCCTTCATATCACGCGAACTCGGCGACCTCGTTCCGATATGGTTCACCCTCAACGAACCGATGGTTCTTTCAGTCCTGATGTACGGCCTGGGAACGATCCCTCCCTTCAAGAGCGGCGTGGAGACTGCCCGACCTGCCGCCCATCACGCGCTGAAGGCTCACGCCCGCATGTATCAGGCAGTGCACGAGGCCTCGAGTCATAATCCACTTGTAGGGATGGTGCAGAACCTGGAATGCATCGAGCCGGCGAACGAAGAGTCGGCAGAAGACAGGGAATTGGCCCGGCAGCTCGACCTCGCTTCGAACGAATTCATCCTCGCCGCCGTGGATACCGGCATGATGGGCCCACCCTGGGGCGACGGAGAGGAAGTTCCGGGATTGAAGGGATCCTGGGACGTGATCGGCGTGAACTACTACTCCCGAAAGAAGGTCCACGCGGAGAGAAGGCAAACGCGAAGTGAGAATGAAGTTCGCCCTTCTGAAAGCCAGTTGCTCACAGGTTCTGATGAACTCAGCCGGCGACGGCGAGAAATGCAGGCCGCTGCTGCTAAGATAAACAGCCCTTACCTGTCGCCATGGACGGAAGACGGCTATTATCCGGAGGGTTTGTACAAGGAGGTCATGCGCGTCAGCAAGTATGGCCGTCCAATCTACATCACTGAGAACGGCATTAGCACGCTCGACGATTCCGAGAGAAACCGACACCTGATACTCCATCTCCAGCAAGCTCACCGTGCCGTTGAGGATGGCGCTGACCTGCGCGGCTACTGCTACTGGAGCTTGCTCGAGACGTGGGAATGGTCACTTGGGCGCCTGGGCCACATGGGAATGTGGGCGCTGGAGCCGGAGACGCTGAATCGCGTGCCGCGGCCCGTCGCCTATCTCTACCGCGATATCGCCAAGAGCAACACGATAAGTGCCAGTCAACTCAAAGAGTATCTGGGCTGATGTGCTCAGGTTGGAATCGGATGGGGCGCAGCGGCAGTCTTGTCTTCGATATCATTTCGAACGCGGGCGAGCGATGAGCGAGTTGCGCTGGGATCGACTGCGGGGCGAGTGGATTGCCACTGCTACTCATCGGATGGACCGCCCTCAAATGCCCAGCAATTGGTGTCCGTTCTGTCCGGGCTCCGGTCATGTGCCGGACAACTACGATGTCTACCTCTATCCCAACGACTTTCCGTCGTTTCGCACGCCGCCGGCAGACATAAGCATTGCGCCAGGCAGATTCTGGCGTGCGCGGCGAAGCTGGGGATTCTGCGATGTCATCCTCTACCATCCAGATCATGACCGCGACTTCACCGACATAGAGCTCGACCACCTGAGCAAGGTCGCCGGCCTTTGGCGCGATCGCTATCTGGAACTCTTTGAGAACAAGCGCGTGAAGTACGTTCTTATCTTCGAGAATCACGGCGAGGAGATGGGTGTCACGATCCCTCACCCGCATAGCCAGGTCTACGCCTACCCGCTCGTCCCGCCGGTACCAGCCGCGGAGATGCGGCAAGCGCGGTTGTGCAAGAGCAGGACAGGCCGCTGCCTGCACTGTCATCTGCTTGACGAGGAGGTAAGTGACGGTCGGCGCATTCTCTTCGACGATAGTGAATGGCTGGCCTTTGTGCCGTTCGCTGCCCGCTGGCCATACGAGGTCCACCTCTATCCGAAACGCTGCGTCGGTCATCTTGGCGACCTGTCGCCGCCGGAACTCCGCTCGATGATGGCATCCGTCAAGCGCGTGCTCCTCACTTATCAGAACTACTACGAGCGACGCTTCCCATATATGATGTTGTTCCACCAGGCGCCGGTGAACGGCCACGCCGGCGATGGCACGCATTTACACATCGAGTTCTGCCCGACACGGCGCAGTCGCGACAAGTTGAAGTATCGCGCGGGCTGCGAAACGGGCGCTGGTCTCTTCATTAACGACAGCTATCCGGAAGAGAAAGCAGCCGAACTCCGCGCCTTGCTCGCGGAGCCTCAGAAATGAACATGGACGTCAGTGAACGATTCGAACGGTACTTTGGCGAAAGACCTCAGGCAATCGCCTTTGCGCCCGGTCGCGTAAATCTCATCGGCGAGCACACGGACTACAACGGTGGCTTCGTCCTACCCATCGCTGTCCAACTCGGCGTGTACTCCGCCGGCTCCTTGGCCAACAGCGATCTCGTCAAGGCGGCAAGCGCGCAGTTTCCGGACGACCCCGCGTCCTTTCTGATAGGCATCGAATCGGGAAAGCACCGCTGGCATCGATATCTCGCCGCAATCCTCACTGAGTTGTCCGATGCGGGAATGAAACCGGGGGGAACCCATCTCTTCTTTTCCAGCGACTTGCCCGTCGAGGCCGGCCTATCGAGTTCCGCCGCCTTCACTGTTTGCACCTCGACCCTTGTCGCGGGACTGCTCGGCCGGCAGTGGGATGATACAGTAGCCCTCGCAAAACTTTGCCAGCGCGCAGAGAATCGAATGGGCGTCATGTGTGGGCTCCTCGATCAGATGGCGAGCGCCGCCTGTATCGCTGGCCACGCGATGCTTCTAGATTGCCGCGACGCGAGCTACAAGATGATCCCGGTGTCGCCTGATGTTGCCATCGTCGTCGGCGACACCGGCATAAGGCGAGCCCTTGCCGATAGCCGCTATAACGAGCGCCGGTCGGAATGCGCGCGGGCCGCCGCGTTGTGTGATGTCGAATCGCTCCGCGACCTCACGTCCGCCGATCTTGCTGGGCGCCAGTCGGTCTTGCCTGAGATCCTCTATCGACGGGCGCGGCACGTCATAGGTGAGAACGAGCGCGTTCTCCGCTTCGCAGATGCCCTCCGCGTGGCCGACCTGGCGCTCGCCGGCAAGCTGCTCAGTGACAGCCATCGCAGCCTGCGAGACGATTACGAGGTCAGTTGTCCGGAACTGGACGCGATGGTCGATGCGTTGATGCGGGCGGGGGCGCTCGGTGCCCGGATGGTGGGCGCCGGCTTCGGAGGCAGCGCTATTGCTCTTGTGGAGGCGTCGAAGAGTAGAGACGTCCTCGCTGCCGCCCAGTTTCTATATGAGCGCGATGGTCGAACCGCCGGCGGTTTCTACGCCGTCCGAGCCGGCGATGGAGCCTGGGTGCACACATCAAACAACTCTTGATAGGAGGATGAGACGGCGGCCATTCAATTCCCGACGGACTTTGAGTGGGGAACAGCTACGGTCCTCAGCCAGGATCTGAGGCATGCAACTTGGCCCTGGACACGTCGTCTGCGTCGGGGCTTTTCAAATCGGCCGAAGTAGCATGACGCCCCTCGGTGATGCCGAATGAATCGCGGACCGTCCAACAGAATCGTGCCCTTCGTTGAAGAAGACTGGGATCGCATACGTCGCGACTGGACGGCATGGTGGGAAGGCTATCTCGAGCGGCCGCTCGTGGTCATGCACGGCTTCCGTCCTTCGGAAAGGCCGTTGCCGCCGCTTCACCTCATTGGCGAGAACTACCCCATAGAGATGACGGCCGAAGAGATCGTCGATCGTGTCACTCCCCATCTGGCGTGCATACGCTATTTCGGGGACGCTTTCCCGCGCTGGTGGCCGAATTTTGGGCCAGGCATACTCGCTGGCTTTCTTGGCGCCGCGATCCATCCGACCGATTCGACGGTCTGGTTCTCGCCGCCACAAGAGACAGACCTGCCCGACCTCAAGATTGCCTATGACCTCGACAACGGCTGGTGGCGGAGAGTCAGTGACATTACCACTACGGCCGTGCATAGATGGGGCAGCGATGTGGTCGTGGGGCACACAAATCTAGGCGGTAACCTCGACGTTCTAGCTTCGCTGCGGACCAGTGAGCGTCTCCTCATAGACCTATGCGATGCTCCAGACCGGGTGGAACGCCTAGTCGGGGAGATAACGACGGCTTGGACGGGCTACTACGACGAAACGCACAACATGGTCAAAGAAACAGGTCGCGGCACAAGTTGCTGGGCGCCCATCTTCTCTCCCGGGCGTTGCTACATGCTCCAGTGCGATTTCGCAGCCATGATATCGCCGGTTATGTTCGAGCGCTTTGTCATGCCGGACCTAGAGGTCTGCTGTCGTGCCCTCGATCATGGCTTCTACCACTTGGACGGACCGGGCAAATCCGCCACCTCGATTTGCTCTTGGCGCTCGAAGTCCTGCATGGCATTCAATGGGTACCCGGCGATGGCGCTCCGCCACCGGAAGAATGGCTGCCGCTTCTCAAACGGATTCGCGATGCCGGCAAGCTCTGCCAGTTGTCTGTTTCTCCCGACGGGGCCATAAAGATCGCACGAGAATTGGGTGGGCGCGGATTCTTGTTTGAGGTAGCGGGCTTGTTTGATGATCGCACCGCCGGCGATTTCCTGGCGGCGCTTCGGGCGATCGATACCTCTGACTGCTGAGAGCTTCGCATTTCCGGTCCATACGGTTAGACGAATAGCGGCCGCATCGATCGCCGCGCCGCCATCTCGCGCATCTCGTCCTCGCCGGGCACTCGCTCGAACCGCGAGGCGGCATCCAGCACCTTGGGCAGCAGCCGCGTATCGCCGGCGGTGTTCAGGAAGAGTCCAGGCTTGCCCAGCACCCAGTGCACCGCCCGGTCCACGTCCTGCTGATCCTCCAGCGGCTGGTACCAGGTCGTGTGCGTGCGCTGATGCTCCTCGGGCCACGGCCCCGCCGTCAATGACTTGATGGTCTGGATCGCCACATCCCGCTCACGGCACATGGCCAGGAGCGCCTCGAAGTCAGCGGCATATTGCGGGTTCTGCATAAGCGGATAATTGCAGGGCAGCAACACGGAATCGAAAGGGAACCGCTCCAGACTGCGGCGGTGTATGGCCGCGACGCTGGTGCCGTGGCCAGTGACGCCGATGAACCGCACCAGGCCCTGCTGTCGCGCCTCGACGGCCGCCTCTAGAGCGCCTCCCGGCCCCAGCGCCATCTCCCATTGTGCCGGGTCCACCAGGTAGTGCAGTTGCAGCAGGTCTACGTGGTCCGTGCGCAGCCGCTCCAGCGAGCGGTGAAGCTCGTCACGAGCGCCTTCGTAGGTGCGCTCCAGGGTCTTGGTGGCCAGGAAGAAGTCGCCGCGGTGCCGCTCCATCCAGGGTCCCACCCGCAACTCCGAGTCGCCGTAGCTGGCGGCGGTGTCAATGTGGTTAACGCCGTACTCAAGCAGAACGTCCAGCGTGCGGTCGGCCTCCGCTTGCTCGACTGCCCACAGCGCGGCGGCGCCGAAGATCGTCCGTGTGCTCTCATGCCCTGTGCGCCCGAACCCTTGCTTTGGGATCATCGCCAAGCTCTCTTTCTCAACTAGATGCTCTCAATTGCTCGGTCGTTTGCGGCTTGGCCTACTATAAGTTGGTCCTGCGACGTCCCCTAGGGGATCAAAAGCACCCGACCAAAGGCCTTCCGGCTCTCAATGTATGCGTGCGCCGCCTCCGCCTCCGACAGCGGATACGTGCGGTCGATGACAACGCGAAGCGACCCCCTGGCAACGTCTTCTAGGCGCCGCGCCACCATCGGGAGCACGCGTTCGGGATTCGTCGCCCTCTCCAGACCGAAGGCAACGCACGTCAGCGAGCGACTGCCCTGCGCGAGGAAGCCCAAATCCGGAGCTTCGTTGGTCCGGCCAGCCCGGCCCACGCTCATTACCCTTCCTCTGTAAGCCAGGCTCTTGAAAGTCCCCTCGAGGGCCCTACCCCCTACCGTATCGACAGCGAGGTCGACCCCCTTGCCATCCGTGAGTCTTCGACAGACCTCCACAAAGTCGTCCGTCAAGTAGTTGATTCCGTGGTCAAGCCCGAACTCTGTCAGCCGCTCCAGCTTGTCGTCGGTCGAGGCCGTGGCCAGCACCCTGGCGCCTGCCCGCTTCGCCAATTGGATTGCCGCAAGTCCGACGCCGCCCGCGCCGGCCTGAATCAGCACTGTCTCGCCTGCCCTCAGATGACCGAACTCGAAAAGGCAATCGTCGGCCGTGCCGAACGGGATGGGCACGCAAGCTGCTCGTTCCAGGTCAAGCCCCTCCGGGATCAGCCATGTGACGGCCGCCGGCACCGCCACAGCCGCAGCATGTGAGCCGCGACCCGAGGTTGTGACGACGCGTTGGCCGGCCGAACGGTCCGTCACGTTGGCTCCTATCTCTCGGATGATGCCGGCACACTGATAACCTACTATGTGAGGCTTCGATGTCATCGGGCCGCCGGCCCGGTTGAGGACGTCTCCACCTTCGATGCTCACCGCCCTGACATCGATGAGTACGCCGTCCGGGTGGCACTGCGGGTCAGGTACGTCCTCATATCGGAAGACGCTGGGAGGGCCCGTTTCGTAGTAGACTGCTGCCTTCATTGTCTCCTCCCCTTTACGCCCTGGTCGAGACAGATCTCGGGTAGAGCTCGGCAAACTCTGTGTCGCCAAAGTGCGACACGATCAACGCTTCAGAACCAACCGGCATTCCCCATTTCGATCTGGTAGACCTGCAAATGGGAGCACTGCTGCCGGCGAATCGCATGCTACTTCCGGCCCCATGTCGTGTCAATGAAAACCTGCGGGCGCTCAAGCGGGCCGAATGGTTGCTAGTCAGCGAACAGTCAGTGGCGTCTGAGATTGGCCGAGAGCCTCTCCAGGTGCCTGTAGAAAGAGTTATGAAACGAATGGTGTGGTACCCCAGGCAGGATTCCAACTTCACCTTCAACAAAGGCAGCGGGTCTAATCCCCGTGACAGGGCAGTGAAGATGGATGGCTTTTTGGCTTATAGAGAAGGCTCGGTGATCCGCAGCATGAAACAGGCCGGGCCTCGCCCGGCCTGTACTTGGTCAAGCGCATAGAAACGTTGGAGCGGCGGGCCGGATTCGAACCCGTGACATCTTGCTTGAGGAACCACGTATCCGACTTAGACACAGCTCACGAATCTGGAACGGCAAGACTAGTCGAGATTGCGGCAATTGGCGGGCCGCCGAAACCGACCTAAGCCAGGGTCACAAGGCACCTAGGGAACGCTCTCTATATCTCTAGAAGCTATTACGTCTACGCCTAAATTGAGCAGATTCGGCACAACTACCATTCCCATCTTGATGGGAGCCCGGAGGGCAATGTGACTGACATGCTCAACCGCGTCGAAGATCCGCTCTTTGGGCAGTTCTTTGTTCGAGCGAACGGGTATTACCGGAAGCTTTCCCCCATCGACACGCATAGTGGTTACGAGCATGCGCTTCGGTTCGCGGTATTCCTGATCGCCATATTCCATGCCCCGCTTGCAGCTAGCGCCTATCACTTCGAGGGACCCATCAGGACGCTCAGTGACGGTGAGCTGACATCCGCTCGGACAGATTATGCAGGTGATAGTTTCCTGCCTCATTCCACTGCGCCCCCTTCCGCCTGTGGAACGATTCGCACGATAATCTCATTATTCTGTATCGTCGACGGGTCCGGCCTCGTAGTCACGTTGATCATCTCGCTCGGGATCACATGTGGCCGGTTGCGTTTGGCGAGTACGCGTCCGCCCGACTCAATACGAACCTGCGTGTTCTCGTCGGGAGCTTTCGGACGGAATGAAAACTGGACTCTTGTGTCCGTCGTCAAATAGTCCACGAATTGCGGGACCACATATCCTACGTTGTCTCCAGGGATGACGTTGATGCGTTGCCGCTCTGGCCTGCCCTTGCCCGCGTCCTTGACGTACTGTGCTGCGCTGCTGCCTGCGCGTTGAGCCTCAAGCGTTACCCAATCCACTAGATCATGCACCTGGAGCACGTTGCCGGCCGCGAAAATCCCGGGCACCGACGTCTCGCAAAGCTCATTGACCACGGGCCCTCCTGTGGATGACAGCTCGACTCCCGCTTTTTGAGAGAGCTCGTTCTCCGGAATCAGCCCTACGGAAAACAGCACTGTGTCGCACTCGATGTAGCGACTCGTACCTTGTAAGGGACGCCATTTATCGTCTACTTGCGAAATGGTGACTCCTTGTACACGGTCCTTACCGTGAATGTGGGTGACCGTATGGCACAAGTACAAGGGGACATTGTAGTCTTCGAGACACTGGACGCGATTTCGGATCAACCCCGCTGCATAGGGAAGCACCTCTACTACCCCGTTTACCCTTGCTCCCTCTAACGTCAGGCGCCGGGCCATGATCATGCCGATATCCCCGGAGCCCACGATCACCACGGATTTAGCGGGCATGTAGCCTTCCACGTTTACGAAGCGTTGAGAAAGGCCAGCAGGAAAGACCCCAGCGCAACGGTCGCCTGGGATGTTGATGGCACCTCGGCTACGCTCACGGCACCCCAACGCCAACACCACAGCCTGGCTTCTGATCATCAGCACGCCGTCGCTCTTGTTGACGGCGGTGATAGTCTTATCTGGCTTGAGGTCAATAACCATCGTCCCGCACAGGACTTCTATGTCAGTGCCCACCAGTTGATTGATGAAGCGCTGTGCGTACTCGGGTCCGGTAAGTTCCTCCTTGAAATATCTGAGTCCAAACCCGTTGTGAATACATTGCTGCAAAATGCCGCCGAGCTCGAAATCCCGTTCCAATATCAGAACTCGTATGCCGTTCTTGGCAGCCTCGAGAGCTGCTGCCAGGCCGCTTGGCCCACCGCCGACCACGGCGACATCCGTAGTGACTTCCTTCATTACTGCAAAGCCTCCGACGGAAGATCCTTGGTCCGCCCGAATAGCAAACGAGAGTCTCCGCCTTTGAGCGTGACTTGCTCAACAGGTATTCTCAACTCGCGCGCGAGGATCTTCATAAGCTTGGGAGTGCAAAACCCACCTTGGCAGCGTCCCATCTGGGCCCGAACACGCATCTTTATGCCGTCAAGAGTGCGCGCCCCCACCGGGCGCTCGATGGCCTCCACGATCTCCTTTTCCGACACCATCTCGCACCGGCATATCACCTGGCCTGCTCGCGGATCCTGTTTGATGATCTTATCCAGTTCATCCGGCGCTGCTGCATGCAGGCGAAATGGCTCGGCAATTTCGCCTCGATACTCGTGCCGCGGTTCGAGCGGCAAACCCGCCTCGCCGAGCATGCCGGCGATATCGACACCGATAGCTAGACAGGAGCTTAACCCCGGAGATTGAATACCTGCCGCATTGAAGAACCCTCGGACTTTGGTCGGACCAATGACAAAATCATCGCAATCGGCTTTCGCGCGTAGACCCGCAAAGTTTCGGATTGCTTTGCCCAGCGGCAGATTCGGGACCAACTTGTCACCGCCTTCGACGATTTCCCAAATACCGCTGGTCGTGGTAGCGACGTCTTCGCGGTCTTCAGAGAAAACGTTGTTCGGGCCAACGATGACGTTGCCGTGGGTGGTCGGGGCGACGAGAATGCCCTTGCTTTGCTTCGTTGGAATGGGGAACAACACATGATTAAGGCTGATCGCGCTCTTGTCCAACAGGACGTACTCGCCTTTCCAGGCCGACATGGTGAAGGTATTCAACCCCACCATCTGTTCGACCTTGTCGGAGTACAATCCTGCGGCGTTGACTACATAACGAGCCTCCAGGTGATCGCGCGTTGTTTTGATGATGAAGCGATCCGAGCGCGTTTCGATCTGCTCGACGGGCGATTCTAAGAAGAACATTGTCCCGTTCATCGCGGCGCACTCACACAGACGAATGTTCAACTCGTAAGGGCTGACGATACCACCGGTGGGTGCGTACATTACGCCCTTAACATTCTTCGTCAACTCTGGTTCCATCTCGTGTATGCGTCCGGGATCAGTGATGATTTCTACGGGCACGTTGTTTCGCGCCGCCTGCGCTGCCAAGTTGTTAAGGTAGCCCGTTTCGCCGTCCCGCACCGCGACGACAAATGTTCCGCATCGACGGAACGGCACTTTTAGGTCCGCGCACACCTTATCGAACATCGGATTGGCCATGACGTTGTACTTGGTCTTGAGACTGTCCGTCGATGCGCCATACCCTGCGTGTAGTATCCCTGAGTTGGCTTTGCTCGTGCCCATGGCCACGTCGGCTTCTTTTTCGATCACCGCCACGCGCAGGTCGTACTTGGCAAGCGCCCACCCTACGGACGCGCCCGTGACGCCCGCACCAATAATCGCTACGTCAAACAATTGTTGATCTTTCGTAATCCTCTGGGCGCACGAGTCCCCAGGCTCGGGACGGAGCCGCAGACAATAGCTTCGAGTCGCTTCGTTGCGGATGTGCTGCTGAAATCACTATTTGGAGCAGAACTCTCAGCTCGAAGCGCCTTGCATCCTTCAATAGTGGTGGGTGGTTTCCACAAAGCATGGTAAGTACCGGCCCATAACGCAAAACCGTGGATGCCGTTCTAGCATGCCCAGGACATCGGTTCGGGCGGCGAGAAGACGGACTTCACTTCCACTATAGAATGACGGCGAGATGCTTCTTCGATCGATTCCATTACGTCGATAATGTGTCCTGCCATCTCGGCGCTTGCCCTATGCGGGCGCCCTTCACGCATCGCGACGGCCAGGTCGATCGGGCCGCGCGCGTAATCCATGCCCGTGATTGGGTGCAGGTTCTCCGGCTTCTGTAGCAGTTCCACGCGCTGATAGCCCTGATTGAAGGGCGCTAGCTCGATCTCCGCGTCGAAGCGGCCGGAGTGGGACAGAGAGAGCGACGCCTCATCGCCGTGGAATTCCACCATTTCGCCCTGCTTCTTGAGTGAATCGGCATAGCCGCAGATGGTCAGCCTCACCAGCGGCCCGCTTGCGTAGGTCAGGAGCGCCAAGACGAAATCGGGCTTAGGTATGCTAAACTTCGCCCCATCCCGCGTGCAGCGCTCCGGAAGCAGCGTCCGCTCCAGCACTTCAACGCTGTTGACCGGTCCGAATATGCTGGCAAGCATTGTCAACGGATAGGGCCCCATATCGAACAGTAGGCCGCATTCGTAGAATTGCTGCGGCGCCGGATGCCAGGCTTCGACGCGGCCGTGGTTGACTTCGGCGTAGACGAGGCGGACCCTTCCCAGCCGTCCCTCTCGCAACAGTTTGGAGGCAGTCTGTTGAGCCTCGCCCATGAATGTTGAGGGTGCTGAAGCGAGCCGGAGGCCTTTTTCGCTGGCCAGCGCGATAAGCTGCATCGCGTCATCACGGCAATGGGACAGGGGCTTCTCCGTGTAGACACTCTTCCCCGCCTCAAGGCAGCGCCTGACGACCTTGGCATGCTCCGTCGCCGTTGTCAGATTAAGCACCAGCTCGACGTTGCTATCGGCGAGAAGCTCTTCCGGCGAGGCGTATGACGGCAGCCGCCAGTCTCTTCCGAATTCGGCCGCTCTTTCTGGTAGCAGGTCTGCGGCTCCGACCAGCTTGATCTCAGAGTAGTGCTGCAGTGACATGTGGTAGCCGCGGGCGATCATCCCGCAGCCCATAATGGCGGTCCGCACGGGCTCGATCTTCGATTCACCGGGAGTCGTTGGGTCGGGCTTCGTGATAGTCATGTTGCTCAAGCTTCACCGTTTGCTTGCTGCGTCAACCCACAAGACCAACGCCACGATCATAGACCATTGTTGGCCAGAGCCCAATCATGGGAGCACCACGCCAGCCGGCACGCGCTTTGGAAGAACCGCAAGCTACGCGGGCGCGGGCTAAAGCTTCGAGTCCAGTACTGAGACTGCTTGCCGCGACTGCACCGCTGTGCTTGATGGGGTTAATGGCAACTGCGTGGACGTATGTCGGTCACCAAATCTAGGCATGGGAACCCCGCCTCACGGGTTTTCAAATCCGGTTGGATAGATAAGAATAGCCATCGAGCAAAGGTACATAGGCCAACATGCCCTGCAAGGGGCGCCGGGGACTCGCGCGCGCGGTGGCTGTCGGAGGTGCCGTGAAGGTCGACCAACCAGGATGTAGCTTCGCCCTGCGAGTGCTCCCCACTGCTGCGAATCTAAGGATATGGTTCTCCGCCCAGAGCAAGCGCGTTCGCGTGCCGGTGAGGGGAATACTACCGCCAAAGCACCGCTCAGAGGAAGCTACACCGGCAGCGATCTGCCTTCAAAGGTTTCACCAGTCGGATCGGGCGAGCCCGCTGCGGCTAAAGGTTCATCCGGAAGAAAAGTGAAGCGATATGCTTGAAAGTCGAGAATGGAGTAGCGCGGCGAATATTTGCCAGTTAGCAGAGCCGCCCGTAGCGGCAGAGATGGGCCGAGATGGCCTCTAGGTGCCCCTAGAAAGAGTTACAGAACGAATGGTGTGGTACCCCCAACAGTTGTCATTCATAACTCTAAGGGCATTTGGTATTGCCTTTGCTTTGAACGGGGAGGGAGGCGGCTCAGACTGACAGCGGAGTAGTGCTTGTGATTCTCCGGTTGAGAAGACTTCCGGATTAAGAGTCAGAGCCTGTACCGCGGGACCTTCAGCTCCTTCAGATACGAATGGCGGCGCGCAGTCGACAGGCCCGCTCGGCAAGGGATGACCGGTCAGACCTGCCCGCCATCGCTGCGGGACCAGCATGCGATGTGGTACGGTAGCGAGGGCAAGATGCGGGTACGTCGCCGTTTACGCCCAAGTGTGCTTCATACGGAAGTGAGGCCAGCCGTCCTCCCTAATCTCTCTCCCGGTCTCTTATTGCGCTGGAGGAACGACTCCAGCTGCGCCTTCCAGACGCCGGGAAGACGCAACGGAACACTGTCGCGTCTTGCGGCCCAACGGACTGCACTTCATTATTGCAGTTGCAGCTTCGCCGAAGTCAGAGAGGACAGTCCGGCTTGAACAACGGCAGGAGAAGCCTTCGCAGCGCCATCCGGGCTATCTGGGGCCTCCGCCACAGGCACCGGGTCGAGCCCGCACCGGGCGGCGGTGACCAGCCGCTGCGCGCCGAGCTGCTCAGCCTCGAGCAGCTCAAGGGGCACGCGAAGGAGCTTGCGGCGAGGCACTCCATCGAGGAGAAGCGGAGGCCGGATCTTCTGCTCCCACAGCTCAATGAGAACGAGCGTGTCCTCCTCAATGCCTACAGGCTTATAACGGACGAGGGGGAAGATCAGGTTCGTGTCACTCCGGCCGCCGAGTGGCTGCGCGACAACTTCTACCTTGTCGAGGAGCAAATACGGGCGGCACGAGGCCACCTGCCGAAAGGGTACAGCCAGGAACTCCCCCGTCTGGCTGGCGGCACCTCGGCCGGGCACCCCGTCGTCTATGCCATCGCCCTTGAGCTTGTCTCCCACGGAGACGGGCGCGTCGACGCGGGCAGCCTGAACGCTTTCGTCTCTGCCTACCAGGCCGTCAGGCCGCTAAAGTTGGGCGAGCTCTGGGCGATTCCGATCATGCTGCGCCTGGCGCTGATCAACAACCTTCGCCGCGTCGCGGCTCGTATCGCCGCCGACCGACTCGCGCGCAACCAGGCGAACCACTGGGCCGATCGGATGATCGAGGTGGCGGGAACGGAACCGACGAGCCTGATCCTTACCCTCGCGGACATGGCGCGATCCCGGCCGCCGATGTCCAGTGCCTTCGTGGCCGAACTCGCCCGACGGCTTCAGGGCCAGGGCCCCGCACAGGCGATGCCGCTTACGTGGCTGGAGCAACGGCTCACCGAGATGAGCCTGACGATCGAGCGGCTCATCCAGCTCGAGGGCCAGCAGCAGGCGGAAGGCCAGGTTTCGATTAGCAACAGTATCGGTAGCCTCCGCTTCCTCGATGCCACCGACTGGCGTGAGTTCGTCGAGACGATGAGCGTCGTTGAGGACACGCTTCGCGGGGACCCGGCCGGCGTCTATGGTCAGATGGACTTCGCCACGCGCGACCGCTACCGGCACGTCGTCGAACGCGCAGCCCGCCGAGGTGGCCTCTCGGAGCGAGAGGTGGCGCAGAAGGCGGTGGACTTGGCCACGGCCACATCGACGCAGGCCGGTTCTCAGGATCGGACGGCCCACGTTGGCTACTACCTAATCGACCGGGGCATCCCGCTCTTCGAGCGCGCCGCTCAGGTCCGTCTCTCGCCTTTCGAACGACTCCACCGCGCAGCAGGCCGCATACCCCTAATCCTCTACCTCGGTTCCATCTGGCTGATCGCCGCGACCGTGACGTTCGCGGTGTTGGTGCAGGCCATCGCCTTCGGCACCCGAAGCTGGGGGCTGCTGCCGCTTGGGGCGCTCGTCCTCATTTGCGCCAGCTCGCTCGGCGTCGCGGTCGTGAACCGCCTGGCCACTCGCCTCGTGGAGCCCGACAAGCTACCGCGGCTTGACTTCTCAGAGGGAATACCTTCTCACCTGCGCGCTCTCATCGTCGTGCCTACGTTCCTCCCCGAACTAGAGGAAATTGAGGATTTGCTTGGGGCGCTCGAAGTACGCTTCCTAGCGAACCACGACGATAACCTCTACTTCGGACTACTGACGGACTTCCGCGACGCGCCAGCCGAGGTAATGCCAGAGGACGAGGAACTGCTCCGTCTGGCGCGCGAGGCGATCGAGGCGCTGAACCGCAAGTACCAAGACGACCGCGATGACGCCTTCTTCCTCTTCCACCGACCGCGCCGCTGGAACCCTCAAGAGCGGGTATGGATGGGCCACGAACGCAAGCGCGGGAAGCTAAGCGACCTCAACGCCCTCCTGCGCGGTGCGGAGGACGGCCGATTCTCGCTGATCGTCGGCGAACGGTCGGTGCTGCCGACCGTCAAGTACGTGATCACACTCGACGCCGACACGGAGCTCCCTCGCGACGCTGCCCGCATCCTCGTCGGCACGCTCAGTCACCCTCTCAACCGACCGCGCTACAACGAGGCGAAGGGACGCATATGCGAGGGCTATGGCATCTTGCAACCACGTCTATCGGCGGCTATGGTGAACGTCAACCGATCAAGATTCGCCCGCCTGTTCGGCGGTGAGCCCGGCATCGACCCCTATACACGGGCCGTGTCCGACGTCTACCAGGACGTTTTTCGTGAGGGGTCTTTTACCGGCAAGGGAATCTACGACGTGGACGCTTTCGAGCGGGTGCTTGGCGGCCGCTTCCCCGAGAACCTGATCCTGAGCCACGACCTGCTGGAAGGCTGCTATGCGCGGTCCGCGCTTGTCACTGATGTTCAGCTCCAAGAGAGCTACCCGACACGCTTCAGCACTGATGTAACCCGCCGCCACCGTTGGATCCGGGGTGACTGGCAGATCGCCCGTTGGCTGTTGCCGTTTGCGCCCGACGCCAGCGGCCGTTCGGTGCCCAATCCGCTCTCTGCGCTCTCGCGCTGGAAGATCTTCGACAATCTGCGGCGGAGCCTCCTGCCCGCTGCGCTCGTGCTCCTCCTGCTCCTGGGGTGGACAACTCTTCGGCCGGCCTGGTTCTGGACATGCATTGTCGCCGGCATCGTCCTTGTCGGTCCGCTTCTCGCCTTTCTTGGCGACGTCGCTACCAGGCCAACGGGTCTGCCGATCCGCTTGCACCTCAGGGCGGTCGCCGCGTCGGGCGCCAGGCGAATGGCCCAGAGCGCGTTCGGCCTGGTGGTCCTGCCCTACGAAGCGGTCTTCAGCCTGGACGCCGTGTTCAAGACGTGGTGGCGGATGCTCATCACGCGGCGTGGTCTCCTTGAATGGACGACGTCGAGCGACGCCCGGCGGAGCGCCAGCAAGCGGCTTGTCGAATTCTTCCGAGTGATGTGGACGGCGCCGGCTATGGCAGTTGCGGTGACGGGCTACCTCTCGGCACAGCGGCCCATCGCCCTCCTGCCCGCGGGGCCGCTCCTGGCTATTTGGGTCAGCTCGCCGGTCATCGCGTGGTGGCTAAGCCGGCCGATAGAGCGGCGTGAGCCCCGCCTCTCGCTCGAGCAAACGAACTTCCTGCGTAAGCTGGCCCGTGAGACCTGGCGCTTCTTCGAGACGTTCGTAGGTCCTGAGGACAACTGGCTGCCGCCCGACAGCTATCAGGAGGCACCGATTGAAGCGATTGCGCACCGGACTTCGCCCACTAACATGGGACTCTCACTCCTCGCCAATATGGCTGCATACGACTTTGGTTACATCTCCGGCCGCCGCGTGATAGAGCGGACGACGTGCGCCCTTCAGACGATGGAGGGGATGGAGCGAATCCGCGGCCACTTCTACAACTGGTACGATACGACGACGCTGCGGCCGCTTGCGCCCCTTTATGTTTCCACTGTTGACAGCGGGAACCTGGCCGGCCACCTACTCACGCTGAGGCCGGGCCTGCAAGAGTTGGCCGACAGCCGGGCTCTCCCACCTCAGGTTTTCAGCGGCCTCCGCGACACGCTCCGCCTCCTGGTGGGCGCTGTTCAAGCTGCCCGCTCGCCCGAGACGCCAGACCGTAAGATCGGCCTTCGCGAAATGCTCGACGAGATCGAAGACCTGCTCGACGCGCTGGCTAGCCCTCCCGCCGGCCTCCGCGCCTGCCGCTCACTCCTTGATCGGTTGATGACGGCGGCTGGGCGCATCGCCGACGACTTGGGGCCCGAGCCCGATGCGGAGGCGGATTGGTGGGCTCGGTCGTTCAAAGATCAGTGCGAGGACTGGCTCGGCGACCTTGACAATCTAGCGCCGTGGGCGTCGCTGCCTGCTCCGCCCGACACTCTTGTCGACGGCGACGGTACGCGCGAGACTACGGCGCCCGAGGCGCTGCTCGACGTGATCCGCCGGCTCGATGGGAACCTGACGCTCCGCGAAACCGCGGACTTCAGCGAGGCGCTCATCCCGGCGCTCGACGCCAAGCTTACCACCCTCACCGCCGACGGCAGTCGACCTGCGCGCGAGTGGCTAGTCCATCTTCGCAGCGCGGTGAGCGAGGCGAGCATCCGCGCAACTGACCGGTTGGAAGCCATCGAGCGGCTCGGCGGGCTCTGCTATCGGCTGGCCGATGCGGACTGGGACCTGCTGACGGACCATTCACGTAATCTGTTCGCCATCGGTTACAACGTTGCCGAGCGGCGACGCGACCCGAGCTATTATGATTTGCTGGCCTCAGAGGCGCGCCTCGCCAGCTTCGTCAGCATCGCGCAACGACACATGTCGCAGGAACACTGGTTCGCGCTTGGCCGCCTCATGACAACATCCGGCGCCGACCCCGCTCTCCTTTCTTGGGGCGGCTCCATGTTCGAGTACCTGATGCCGCTTATCGTCATGCCAACATATAGGGGGACCCTGCTTGACGGGACCTATAAGGCCGTCGTCCGTCGTCAAATCGAGTACGGCGCGCAACGGGGCGTGCCGTGGGGCATATCGGAGTCTGGCTACAATACTACGGACGCCCACCTCAACTACCAGTATCGCGCCTTCGGCGTGCCTGGGCTCGGCTTCAAGCGAGGTCTCGCGGAAGACCTGGTGGTCGCGCCCTACGCGACGGCGATGGCTCTGATGATCGCGCCGAAAGAGGCGTGCGCAAATCTTGAGCGGCTCGCCGACCTCGGTGCGGGGGGTCGCTATGGTCTCTACGAGGCGATCGACTACACGTCCTCGCGCCTGCCGCGCGGTGAAGCGTTCGCTCTCGTGCGGTCGTTCATGCCACACCACGAGGGTATGAGTTTCCTCTCTCTCGCCTATGCGCTCCTCGGGCAGCCGATGCAGCGCCGCTTTCTCTCCGAGCCGATCTTCCAGGCGACGGAAGGCCTCCTGCAGGAGCGTGCGCCGAAGGTCGCGCCGTTCTACCCAAACGCCGCCGAGACATCCGGGCTGCGGCAACGCGCAGGCGAGTACCAGGCGCTCCTCCGGGTGTTCAGCAACCCCAATTCCGCCTTGCCGGAGGTGCACCTGCTTTCCAATGGCAGTTACAACGTCATGGTGACAAATGCCGGGGGTGGCTATAGTCGTTGGCGCGACCTCGCGGTAACGCGATGGCAAGAGGACGCGACTCGCGATTGCCACGGCACCTTCTGCTACCTGCGCGACCTGACGAGCGGCGCAATTTGGTCGGCGGCCTACCAGCCGACGCTGAGGCCGCCAAAAGCCTACGACGCAATCTTCTCTCAGGCGCGCGCCGAGTACCGGCGCCGCGATGGCGACATCGACACGCATACGGAGATCGCCGTCTCACCGGAGGACGACGTTGAGATCAGGCGCATCAGGATAACGAATCGCTCGGGCGCGCGCCGCACCATCGAGGTGACGAGCTATGCGGAAGTAGTCATGGCGCCACCGGCCGCCGACGCCGCCCACCCGGCCTTCAGCAACCTCTTCGTTCAGACGGAGATCGTTCCGTCTCACGACGCAATCCTTTGCTCGCGGCGGCCGCGCTCGCCCGGCGAACCGACACCCTGGATGGTCCATTTGATGGACACGCGAGCGGCGTCCTCCGTCGGCGAGACGTCGTTCGAGACGGACCGGCAGCATTTCATTGGCCGCGGCCGCTCGCTCGCAGACCCGGAGGCAATGGCCGACGCCAGCCGCCTTTCCGGCAGCCAGGGCGCCGTGCTCGATCCGATTGTCTCAGTCCGCCGCCAGATCGCCGTAGGTCCGGATGAGACGGTGTGGGTGAACGTGGTGACCGGCGTAGGCGAGACACGCCAAGGGGCCATGGCGCTCGCAGGCAAGTACCATGACCGCCGCCTGGCCAACCGCGTCTTCGATTTGGCGATGACGCACCGGCAGGTCGTTCTCCGCCAGCTCAACGCGACTGAGTCCGATGCCCAACTCTACGGCCGCCTCGCCAGCTCGATCGTCTACGCCAACGCAGGCCGACGTGCGCCGGCAAACGTACTCGCTCGCAACCGGCGTCCGCAGTCCGGCCTCTGGGGCTTCGGCATCTCAGGCGACTTGCCGATCGTCCTTCTCCGCGTAGGTGACCGAACCAAGATCGAACTCGTGCGGCAGCTCGTCCAGGCGCATGCGTACTGGCGCCTCACCGGGCTCCCAGTCGACCTTGTGATCTGGAACGAGGAGCCATCCGGCTACCGACAGGAACTGCACGAGGAGATCATGGGGATCGTATCCGCGGGAACTGAGTCGCACGTCATTGACCGGCCGGGCGGCATCTTCGTCCGGCACGTCGACCAGATGTCGGAGGAGGACAGGATCCTTCAGCAGACTGTTGCCCGTATTGTGATCGTCGACAGCGCCGGGACGCTCGCCGAGCAGATTGAGCGCCGCCGCCGCGTCGGACAAGCGGTGCCGGCGCTCACGCCGGCCGATGATGTCGTACCCGAGCGCGAGAGCGTCGCAGAGCTTCCAAGCCGCGACCTCCTATTTTCGAACGGCCTCGGCGGCTTCGCGCCGGACGGGCGCGAATATGTCGTCACCTTGCGGCCCGGCGAGGTGACGCCCGCGCCCTGGGCGAACGTGCTAGCGAACCCGCAGTTTGGCGCCGTGATCACCGAGAGCGGCGGTGGCTACACTTGGGGCGGGAACGCACACGAGATGCGTCTTACTCCCTGGTATAACGACCCGGTCACCGACGCCAGCGGAGAGGCCTTCTACATTCGCGACGAAGAGAGCGGTCGCTACTGGTCGCCGACGCCGCTACCGGCGCGCGGCGCTACCGCCTACACCTGTCGCCACGGCTTCGGCTACACTGTTTTCGAGCACGCGGAGGACGGCGTCGTCTCCGAGCTGGCCGAGTACGTCGCGCTCGATGCATCGGTCAAGCTGATGGCGCTTACGCTTCGCAACGAGTCGGGCCGGGCGCGGCGCCTATCGGTGACGGGCTACGCCGAGTGGGTTCTCGGCGAGCAGCGGGCAAAGTCACTCCTCCACGTCGTCACCGAGATCGACCCGACGAGCGGCGCCGTTTTCGCCCGAAATCCCTTCAACGGCGACTTCCCCGGCCGGGTCGCTTTCTTCGACGTGGACGAACCGCACTGCACCGTCACCTGTGATCGCGCCGAGTTCGTCGGCCGCAACGGCTTACCAGGCCGGCCCTTGGCAATGAGAAGGGTTCGTCTATCTGGCCAAGTTGGTGCCGGTCTGGATCCTTGTGCGGCGCTTCAGGTCCAGATCGACCTGGCCGACGGCGAAGAGAGGGAGATCGTCTTCGTCCTCGGCGTCGGGCGCGACGAGGCGATGGCGCGCGACCTCGTGCAGCGCTTCCGCGGCCCTGGGCCCGCGCACGCCGCACTGGAGGCGGTCAAGGTGCACTGGGAGCGTGTCCTTGGCGCAGTCCGTGTCGAGACGCCGGAGCCAACTGTCAACATCCTCGCCAATGGCTGGCTCCTCTATCAAACGATCGCTTGCCGCCTTTGGGCGCGGACCGGTTTCTATCAGTCGGGCGGCGCCTTTGGCTTCCGCGACCAGCTCCAGGACGTCATGGCGCTTCTCCACGCGCAGCCCCTTCTCGCCCGAGAGCACCTACTGCGTTGTGCGGCTCGCCAGTTCCGCGAGGGGGACGTCCAGCACTGGTGGCACCCGCCGACAGGGCGTGGCGTGCGAACGCGCTGCTCCGACGACTTACTCTGGCTGCCACTGGCGACGGCCTGCTACATCCTCGCGACGGGCGATACCGGCGTCCTCGATGAGCGCGTCGCCTATATCGAGGGGCGGCTGCTCAACCCGGGCGAGGACTCTTACTACGACCTGCCCGTATGGTCGGAGGAGACGGGCACCCTCTACGAGCACTGCGTCAGGGCAATCGAGCGGGGAACGCGGCTCGGCCGGCACGGGCTGCCGCTCATCGGCTCCGGCGATTGGAACGACGGCATGAATACGGTTGGCCTGGGCGGTGAGGGCGAGAGCGTCTGGCTGGCGTTTTTCCTCCACCATGTGCTTACGCAGTTCGCTGCGGTCGCGCGTCTCCACGGCGATGACGCTGTCGCCGAACGCTCAGAGTCGGAGGCGGCGGCACTCCGCCAGGCGGCAGAGATGCACGCCTGGGACGGCGACTGGTACCTTCGCGCCTATTTCGACGGCGGCGAGCCACTTGGCTCTGCCGGCAGTCCGGAGTGCCGGATCGACTCTATACCCCAGAGTTGGTCTGTGATATCCGGCGCCGGCGAGCCGCAGCGCGCTCGCGTCGCGATGGAGTCCGTCGACCGCCTGCTCGTACGCCGCGATCACGCTCTCATCCAGCTCCTTGACCCGCCGTTCGACAAATCCGACCTTAGCCCCGGCTACATCAAGGGCTATCCGCCGGGCGTGAGGGAGAACGGGGGCCAGTACACACATGCCGCAATCTGGGCGATCATGGCGTTCGCGGCGCTGGGCGACGGCCGCCGCGCCTGGGAGTTGCTTTCACTGATCAGCCCGCTCAACCACGCGTCGACGGCAGAGAAGGCCGCGACCTATCGTGTCGAGCCGTACATCGTGGCCGCCGATGTCCACGCGCTGCCGCCACGTACGGGCGAAGGCGGCTGGACCTGGTACACAGGCGCCGCCGGCTGGATGTACCGGCTGATCGTCGAGTCGCTGCTCGGCCTTCATTTGGAAGTAGATCGGCTGTCCTTCACGCCCTGCCTGCCGGCCGACTGGCAGTCGTTCAGCCTCAGCTATCGATACCGAGAGACTACGTACGCGATCACCGTCCGGCAAGGAGGCGCGCCTTATGGAGTGCGCGTGGTCGTAGACGGCGTTGAGCAGCACGAGGCCTCGATCCGGCTCGTCGACGACCGTCAGCCGCACACAGCCGAGGTCGAGATCGGTGGGGCTGGCGACGGCGGCGCTGCCATCATGGAGCCTCCCTCCGCGTCGCAAGCATGACCCCCAGACAAACTGACGGCGCTCAGCTCCGCTCGCGTCCGGAAGCTGGTACCCCCGGCAGGACTCGAACCTGCGACACGCGGTTTAGGAAACCGCTGCTCTTTCCTCTGAGCTACGGGGGCACCTCTGACATTCTATCGCGAACCTAGATAGGCACGATATCCGTGCGACCTCCATTTTAGAGCTCTTGCCACAATGTCGGTGTCAACTTTCAGACCGCCTTTTCTGACTCACGCCTCTGCATTCTTAATGCCCTATTGCCCTAAAGCCTGATCAGCTCATATTGATCATCGCCCATTTTCAGCTCCTTCATGTACGACAGCTGTCTTAGGGCCTTGCGTGATTCAATGCGTTCTTTTAGATCGTGAAGCTCCGCTTTGGGCAGGCTATACACCATATCGATTGAGGCTCGTTCGACGGCCAGGATATCGGTGGAAGCCAGGATGCCCAAGTTGCGCGCCTTCACCGGCGCGGCGCCAACGCCCATGCAGTCGCAGTCCACTGACATATTGGAGAGCACGTTGATATACACGATCCTCTGCCCGAAGTGGTCGATGGTGGCTTTTGCGGACTCCACCATGTTCTCCATGAAGGGTTCGCCTTGCAGCCAGCTCCCGTGGACCATTTTCTTGCCTGTGGCCCCGTCCACGCAGCCGATGGCGATATTCTTGAGCGAACCGCCGTAGCCGCCCATGAGGTGCCCTTTGAAATGGGTCAGCACCACCATCGAGTCGTAATGAAGCATATGTTTGCCGACCGACATTTCCTTGAAATGCTTCCCGCCTTTGACGGGGATCATCGCCGCGCCGTCCTCGTCCATGATGTCCACCGGGCAGAAATCCCAGCCGTTGATGTTGAGGGTCTCACGATGATCTGCCGTCGTGAATCTCTTGCCCTCATACAGGGTATTGGTTTCCATCAAATTGCTGCCCGAAACATGCTGCTGCAGGGCTTTCACCATTTCCCGCGGCAGGATATTAGGACCGTGCGGCTCGCCGGTGTGCAGCTTGATGCCGACCTTGCCTGTTATGCCTTTGTTGATCTTGGAATAGATCTCCAGCAATCCCTTGGCGCTGATATCCGGCGTAAAGAAGACTCGGGCTCTATCCTGTGGCGCGGCAGGAGCACTGCTCAAACCTACAGAATCGCACACCGCAGCAGTGCCCAGCGCATCGAGGCCAATCGCTGAAACGTCCGAGTTGCTATTCCCGAGCAGGCGCTTCTCCATCATTTTGTCTCCTTTCAGCAATGCCTCCCACTCCGCGTCGAGTAGATATGCAATTCGTGATCCACGATAAAGGCGAATTTCGTATTTGTCGAGGGCTTCAGACGGTATCCGGGGCGTGTCGAGGCGGGCTAGAGGCGCGTGCTCGGAGCATCGTGACCCTTGACACGCAGATCGGGGGGAGAGTGAAATACCAGGTCGGGGTCAGGCCAAAGGACTGCCGACCCCTAGAGGAAAAGGCGTAGTCCGATAGACAGGACAACTTACGGGGTTTCGCTGCGGCCGCAGAATCTAAGGCTACAGCGCACAAAGGGGCCGAGTTATGAAACCGCTGCTCTTTCCTCTGAGCTACCGGGGGCACCGAGTCAGTGTAGAGCCGAGCGAGAGGCACCGGCGAATCGGACCAGGCGGGGCGGTCTCTGGCTTCGCGTCCGGGGGGAGAGGACCGCCGGCGGTGTGGTAAGCCCAGGCCTGATGCACGATTCGTTGACGCACCAGGCTGCCCCCGAGGAGCGGTGCCGTCGCGGTCCTTGAGCGATCGTCTTGCGAGCGCTCTACTGGACGGTCGCCTGGAAGCTCTGCTGGCCCGACTCGCCTGAAAACACGCCGGCAGCCTGGTGACCGTCGAAGGTGGCCGTGAATGTAGCCGCCGCGGGCGGCACCACCTCATCCATGGTGATGTTGCCCGGCAGAGGGGAAAGGCACGGCCTGTCCTCTACCTCTCCGACCCAGTAAGTGCTGCCCTCAATGCTTGAGCTCTGAGGTGAGTAGGTGCCCAAAATGGCGTCAGCGTGCAGTGTCACCAGGCTCATACAATTCTCGAGGTTGGGGTAGTCAGCCGGCGACCCTCCGAAGCCCTCGTAGAGTTGCTCGATGGCCGACCCGATCGGGAAGTTGTCGATTCGGATCCGGGCGCTCCCGTCGATTGGCCCTCCGTCAGTTGGCAGGACCAGCATGATCGAGTTCTCAACCACCTTGAGGATTGAACCCAACTCCGAGCTCTCGTAGACGCTTTCGTCAAGGGTGCCACGCAACGTGATCGTCCTCGGCACTGCGGGCGGAGTCGCCGTGGGCGGCAGTGCAGCGGCCGGGGTGCCGGTTGCGGCTGCAGTTGGGGTGCCGGGCAGTGGCGTGAAAAGAACCGACACACCGTGTTCGCTGCCGCCCGTGAACTCCTCCGTCAGGACGAGCGTGGAGGAGGCAACAATTGCAACGGCTAGGAACAGCAGCACGTAGATCCACCATCCCAAACGGACCCCCGCGTCAGCCATCAGGTTGAGGAAGGCCTCGATGAAGCGGAAGTATGCCACCATCGCCCGCCGCGCGGCCTTCGCGAACGCCGAGAGGGCCTGCCTGCCAAACTGGGCGCCCCATATACTCATGGACTCACCTACCAGCAATGCCCTCGGCTGGCCTTCCTGCGGACTTCCCCATCCGAACTGAATGAAGCCCGACGCGACATCGTGAGCAGCAGCGAGCGTTCACATTGTCTGCGCAGCGGCAAAGTACATCGCCATGGAAACGTTGTCAAGCCGTCAGAGCGTTCGTTCCAGGCCATGCCGATAAGCACGATCGTCCGCTTCCTACGGGACGATAGTTGTAGGGGCAGACACCCAATATGTTATGCTTGCCGTCGATGCGTACAACTAACTACTTTGGTCCGTCTTCATCGTTTCTTCACGAGGCAGGAATCCGCAATCATGTTCCTTGCACGCCGTTTCCCTACAAAGTAAGAAGACTAGCTTAGGAGGTGGGACGATGAGACGCTTGGCGTCTATGACTATGGTGGGCGTGGTGGCCCTGCTGGCAGCGTTCGTTGTCGCCGACGGAGGGATGGCAGCAGGTCCTTCCTCTAATGCTCCTCGATTGGGGGTTAGCCATTCGCAGAGCCTCAACTGGTCTGGGTATGCGGCCTTCCAGAGTGGAACTACATTCACCGATGCGCGAGGCTCTTGGACGCAGCCCAAGGCTACGTGCTCCTCGGGGAACCAGTACGCGAGTTTCTGGGTAGGACTCGACGGATACAACTCGAGCACTGTCGAGCAGATAGGCACCGACTCCGACTGTTCAGGCTCGAAGGCGGTCTACTATGCTTGGTACGAGATGTATCCCGCCTTTCCTGTCCAGCTGCCGCTGACGATCAAGCCTGGCGACACGATCACTGCCGAGGTTAGCTACTCCGGATCGACCTTTGTGCTCACGCTCACTGACGGGAAGCAAAGCTACAAAACCCCGCCTCTGAAGCTGAAGCGTGCGGCCAGAAGCTCGGCTGAGTGGGTAGCCGAAGCGCCCTCAGGTCAGGGGGGAGTGCTTCCGTTGGCGAACTTCGGCACCGTGAACTTTTCCGGCTCATACGCTACAGCCAATAACGTCACGGGCTCGATTAGCAGCTCAGCGTGGCAGAACGACCCCATGACGATGGTGACCAAATCCGGTCAATTCAAGGCGGTGTCCACGGCGCTTTCAGCGGGCGGAACAGCGTTTTCCGTCCAGTGGGTGCATCAGTAGCCAGAGCGGGCATAGCGCGTTGTACGCGCCGCGTCAGGGGGGCCGGGTGACGGCGACCATATTGGGCTGTCGGGTCGGTGGCCAGGCCAAAGGACTGCCACCGACCGCTAGAGGAGAGGGTTGGCGGCATTCGATAGACAAGATAACTTTCGGGGTTTCGCTGCGGCTGTGGAAGCTGGGGCTACAGCGCATAGGGAGGCCGACTTAGGAAACCGCTGCTCTATCCTCTGAGCTCCGGGGGCACCCGTCGTCCATGCCATGCGCAAGCTTCGACGAGCCGATCATACCGCAACCGCCATCGCTGCGGCTATACTGACAAACGCGATCGCCACGGTCGCCCAGGTCGAGGCGATTCACCAGCTAACGTTGGCCCAGGCGATGCTCCGAGCAATCAGGCCGAAGGCCGTCAGACCGAGCGCGAACCCCGGGGCGATATGAAACGCCTCGCGATCCACGACTTATCTCACCGACATGCCGCCGTCCACGCAGATCGTCTGACCCGTGATGTAGGATGCATCCGAAGAGACCAGGAACAAGACGGTCGCAGCTGTCTCCTCGCCCGTACCGTGGCGCTTCAACGGGACACGCGTCTCCACTAGCTGCAATCTCGTTTCGTCCATTATCCCGGCGACCATCGGCGTGTCCATGTAGCCAGGTGCGACGCAATTAACCCTGATATTGTTCTTGGCGAGGCTCGCCGCCAGACACTTAGTGAGAGCGATTACTCCCGCCTTCGACACAGAGTAGGCGTAGAGTGGGTGCGAGTAGAATCCTGCCATCGACGAGTTGTTGACGATGGCGCCGCCACCTGCCTCGATCATTTTCGGGACAGCGTGCTTGCACATGAAGAGGACACTCTTCAGATTTACGTTCATAATGCGGTCCCAGTCTTCCACCGAAACCTTGAGACCGCGTCGGCCCCCGCCGATACCAACGTTGTTGAAGAGGATGTCCACCTTCCCGTACTTGGCGACGGTGGCTTCGATCAGGCCTTGGGCCTCGGCTTCGTTCGTCACATCTGCCCGGTAGGCCATCGCCTCGCCGCCTGCGCTGGCGATCATCGCGGCAGTCTCTTCCGCCGCCTGCAGATTGATATCGGCGACGACGACCTTCGCCCCCTCTTGTGCGAAGAGGATCGCTGTCGCCTTGCCGTTGCCCATGCCTTGCCCTTGGGAACCGCCTCCAGCAACGATCGCTACCTTATTCGCTAGTCTCATCTCTCTGTCCTCTCCAGGGGCTACCTAGGCAGCAGGAAGACCGATACTGCCAGAAAATGAGAAACGCTTCCCATGATGGTAAGCGAGTGGAAGACTTCGTGGTAGCCAAAGACCTTCGGCCAGGGATTCGGTCGTTTGAGGGCGTAAGCAATGCCCCCGGCGCTGTAGGCGATCCCTCCGAGCAGCAGCAGCACCAATGGCACGACATCGAGCCTCTGCAATATCTGGGACATGGCGACGAGCGCGACCCAGCCGACCGAAAGGTAGAGCGACACAGCGATCCAACGTGGTGAATTCAACCAGGCCAACCGCGCCAGGGCACCCACGCCGGCGATGGAGGCCGTTACGGAGAGAAGAGTTATCCCCCAGGCGTTCCCGAGGACCAGCAAGCAGAACGGTGTATATGTGCCGGCAATGAGAAAGAAAATCATCGCGTGGTCAAAGCGTCGCATGAGGCCAAACATGCGGTTTCCCGATGGAAGCCTGTGATAGAGAGCGCTAACCCCGTAGACGGCGATCAAGCTGGCGCCAAAGATCGAAGCACCGACATAGCCGCGCGCGTTGTGCGCCAGCAGCAGCATGACGATGATTCCGGCAATAGCCGCGATACAAGCGCCGGCGTGCAAGAAGCCTCTAAGCAGCGGACGAGCTTGAGGGACGTTCGCGGGCAACATCTGCGAATTTGGCATTTCGGTCAAGGGTTCCAGGGAACGATTGTGAGCTTTGGCCAGAGCTTGATCCAGCGGTCAACCTTCGCCGCGTAGATCTCCTCGGCGATCAGGGTCTTGTTCGGCCGGACTATCATCGCGAGAAGGTCGTCCAGTCCAAACGGGGCGTAAACGCGAAAAGAGTAGTCCCCGTCGGATCGTACACCAACGCTGGTTGCCGTCGTCGGCCAGGTTCCCAATGGCCGCTTCCACAGATTCGTACGGCTCGATCATCTAGCCGAAGCGTTCCTCGTACCAGAGATGAACCCGCGCCTCATTAATGATATCGACTTTCAAGGGGATATCCGCAAAGAGAGCCTGTCCCCTCCGGACAACGTCTCTTCGGCCTCATACGAGGTCGACGATGGATCGAAGTAGACGAGGTCGCAATCCCTTATGCCGTGGGTGAGATGAAAGCCGTGCTGGAAGTTCCAAACCGTCTGCGCGATGCACCCTGCTCCCAAGTACCAGTTCGGGAGCTTCAGTCTCGACGCATTCTCGAGGATTCGAGAGATCGGCTCGCTCGTCCTGAGGGTCTCTTCGAGTGATTTGGCCTGCCCCCCGAAGTCAAGATCGGTCGGGGGAGGCGCGCTATTCCAGCAGGCGGGCGCGAGTCGAGGAGCCATAGAGATAGGACGCTCCTGCTCTTGTGGCAAGGAATTGGTGGAGATAGGGGGACTCGAACCCCCAACCTCGGCGATGCGAACGCCGCGCTCTCCCTGTTGAGCTATATCCCCACTTCAATCGCGGCAAATTGATTTTAGGCTGGCGCCGGAGAGGGTGTCAAGGAAAGGGAGGGTGGCGCAGGGGACGTTCACTAGGGCAGCATGCCCTCCATGAGCGAGACCACCATTCGACCGCCAGCAAGGTTCACCTCAACAATCACGTCATCTACCGCGGGCAATAGGAGTTCGCCACGGTCACCCTCAACCACATATACGTCGTTGCTGCCTGTTGGCAACACGCCGACGACCCTCCCCAGTCGCTCGCCCCTTTCCTCGTATACGTCCAGGCCGACGAGCTGGTACGCGTAGTACTCGCCCTCCGGCAGCGGCGCCAGTTCCGATTCTGGGAGCGAAAGCAGGCGGCCACGCAGTTCCGTTGCCGCCTCGACGGTCGCAACGTCGAGCAGCTTCAGCAGGACGAGGCCCTTCTGGGAACGCGACGCTTCGACCTCGTACATCGCTTCACCGGCCCACAACCGCCGGCCGGGCGCGAAGTGTGCTGCCTCCTCTGTTAGCGGCTGAACCTTCATCTCGCCGCGTAGGCCATGTGGCGTGAGCACGCGCGCGACTGCAACGTGGTCTGGCAGCATTTCGTCTTGAGGAGAAGTCAGAGTTGACATAAGGTTAGGGAAGTTTTCAGGGAAGAGCGGCTATTCGCCGATCTCGAGAGTGGCGCGGCGGATGCCGCGGCGCGTGGCGGCCACCTTCAGGAGGGCGCGCATCGCGTTCGCAATGCGGCCCTGCTTGCCGATGACTTTGCCCATATCGCTCTCAGCGACTTCCAGGTAGTAGACGACGATGTCGCCGTGCTCCTCTTCGCGCACGCTAACCTCGTCGGGGTTGTCGACGATCGCTTTCGCGATGTACTCGATGAGTTCCTTCATCGGGCGGGCCTATTCCGATTGCGCGCTGGCGCGGGCCTTCGCGGGGAGTAGCCCTTCCCTTGCCATGAGTTTGGCAACGGTGTCAGAGGGTTTAGCGCCCTGCTGGAGCCACTTCTTTGCCTTCTCGCTGTCGATCTTGACCGTTGCCGGGTCTGTCAGCGGGTCATAAAGGCCGAGCGCGTCGACGAAGGCGCCATCCCGGGGAGCCCGCGAGTCGGCGACAACAATCCTGTAAGCGGGGCGCTTTGTCTTGCCTACCCGCCGAAGTCGAATTCGCAGCAATTAGTCACCTCCAAGCAATTTAGGACAATGCGAATAATAGCAGACCTAGCGAAGCCGGCCAAGCGCCCGCGGAGCGCGACCGGATGCCAACTGCTCCATCATCTTCTTTGCCTCGCGCCACTGTTTGAGTAACTGGTTCACTTCTTGAGTGCTGGTGCCGCTCCCCTGGGCGATCCGGCGGCGACGGCTGCCGTCGATAACGTCCGGCCGGTGGCGCTCCTCCGCCGTCATCGAGTAGACGATGGCCTCCATCTTCTTCCACACCCGGTCGTCGATCTGCGCGCCCTGAAGCTGCTTCTTCACGCTGCCTAGTCCAGGAATCATGCCGATGATATCGGTCAGCGGCCCCATTTTCTTCACCTGCTGGATCTGGGAGACGAAGTCGTTCAGGTCCATGCTGCCGGCACGCAGGCGGCGCTCCAGCGACTTCGCCTGCTCTTTGTCGACGGTCTCCTGCGCCTTTTCGATCAGGCTGAGCATGTCACCCATGCCCAATATGCGTGAAGCAAAGCGGTCGGGATGGAACGCTTCGAGGGCATCGACCTTCTCGCCGGTGCCGATGAACTTCACGGGCAGCCCCGTTACAGCGCGGATGGAAAGGGCAGCGCCGCCGCGGGCGTCACCGTCCATCTTCGTGATAATGAAGCCGCTCACGTCCAGCGCCTGGTGTGACTCTTGCGCCACGTTCACGGCTTCTTGGCCGGTCATCGCGTCGACAACGAGCAAGACTTCGTTCGGCGAGAAGGCGTCATGCAGCTCTTTTGCCTCCGCCAGCATGCCGCCGGCGAACTGCATATAACCCGGCGTATCGACGACGAGGACGTTCGCGGCCAGGCGGTGGGCTTCTTCGCGGGCGCCCTTCGCAATGTCGGCCGGCGTTGCGCCGTCCGAATACACCGGCAAATCGAGCTGGCGTCCCAGCGACTGAAGCTGCTCACCACCGGCTACACGATGCGGGTCGGCTGCGACGAGCAGCGGGCGCGAACCGCCCTTACGGAGATGCAGAGCCAGCTTGGCAGCCGTCGTCGTTTTGCCGGCGCCTTTGAGGCCGATGAGCATGAGTGTCGTCGGCGGCTGGCTGGCCATCCGGATCGAGCTGTGGGTCTCGCCGAGAATATGGACGAGCTGTCGCTGGACGATGGCGATGACTTGCTGCGGGCCGGTCAGGCTTCCCAGGATCTCAGCGCCGGCGGCCTGCTCGCGGACGCCGTTGATGAACTCGCGGACGACCTTGAAGTTGACGTCGGCTTCGAGCAGCGCTATGCGGACCTCGCGTAGAGCTTCGTCGAGATCTTTTTCGCTGACAACGCCGCGGCTGCTTAGACGGCGAAATACGGTCTGGAGCTTGTCGGTAAGGAGTTCAAGCATGAGGCTACAGATTCATTCTAGGGTCGGCGGAGGAGGGACGTCAAGGTGATGACGGTTCGGTGCTATGGTGTCACAGTGGTTGACGAAGGCAGTTGACCGGCAAGTTGACTACCTTGTAGATCTGCACGCCGTCGTTCTGGAAGACGAGGTCCAGTTCGCGGCCCGACATCGTCGCGAACTTGTCGATGCCTTCCTTCGGATAGTAGAGCCGCTCCAACTGCCCGACGATCACATACTGCACCTGGTACTTTCGCAGGAAATCGATGGCCGTCTGGACGTCCGGCTTTGAGTAGAAGTCGCTGAGGTCGGTCTCGCGCTCGGTCACCAGGTCGCTAAACTCCCCGCGCTGCTGTTTCTCGTGCCAGCCCCAGCCTATGACTGTCGGTAGCCCAGTGTAGATGGAGAAGCGTGCGCTCCAGCGATACTCCGGCGCCGAGCCCTCAACGATAACCGGAGAGCCCTGCACATTCTGGCGCATCCATTGAATTGCGTCGTAGTCATACATGAGCGCCATGTCGCCCATTTCGTCTCCATAGACGGCGTACTGCATGTAGTCCATTCCGTCGTTAGTCTGTCCATGGTACTGCGGGAAGCGCTCCGAGCTGGCGACTCTGGCCTCGGTGCCCGCGAGGGGATAAATAAGGCCGCCGCCAACGAGAACAATCAGGACGACCGCCCACCCGGCCTTCGGCACGTCAACAAGGTTGATCACCGATGAGGCCTTATGCTCGAGCGCGTGCCAATTCAGTGTGGAGAAGACGTACCAGACGCCGAACGCCCCGACCAGCGCCAGCAGCAGCCAGACATGGACGTAGAACTTGAAGACTGTGTTCATCCGTTCGACGTCGCCGTCCAACGTAATAATGTCGACCATTGCGCTCAGGGCCAGCGCCATTGCCAGCATGGTGAAGAGGAAAAGACGTACCGGCGCATCCGGCCGATGGCCGCGGAGCTCGTGCCAGGCAAGGACGGCCAGCAGGGCGATTCCGGCTATCGCCAAGGCCACGACAGGGATCCTGTTGCTGAGCAAGTCACCCAGGAAGCCGCTCACCGACAGGCCGGTGAATGTGATGGGCAGGTGCTTGCTCTCACCGCTGATCGCCATCCCCAACACGAGAGCAATGAGGATCGTCGCGATCGCTGATACATAGAGCGCGACCTTCAGACGGGACCGCCGGCGGAAGAAGCGCCATCCGAGAACGGCAATGAGGCCGCTGCAAGCGAAGAGTAGAATGCCAAAATGAGCCAAGTACTGGTGCAGAGGCGTTGTCCTGTCCTGCTGGTTCATAGAGACGGCGTGGAAGCCCTTGTAGAAGAGATGATAGTCACGCCAGAACGGGAAGAAGAAGGCAATCGAGAGGAGCGTCAGGACAACGCATTTCCCTATCGCCCTTCCAAGAACGCCTCTGTCTAGTCGTCGCTCTACCGACCACTCACCGATGAAGACGGCAACGGCACCGATGACTAGGAAAGGTGGGTAGTCCCACGAGTTGATTGGACGCAAGGCGCCGATGAGCAGGCCCAGCACCGCCACGTTCAGCCAGCTCGTAAGCCTACGTCCGCGCTCAACCTTACTGTCCAGCAAGACGACGGACAGGGCAACACCAAGGATCGCAACGTCGAACGGAATCGCCATCACGTGGGCGTGCAGGTCGGCAAAGAGGAAGCTGAAGAAGGGGAACTCCGTGATGCTCAACTGCGGTGGCATTATACGGCTGGGATCCCAGTAACTAAACGGGATTAGCTGCGCGCCGGAGTAAATTACCTTCCAGCCTCCGCTGATCATCCCAACAAGGCCCCCGACGAAGAAGGTGCCCTGGCCCGGGTAGTTGCCCGCAACCTTGCCCAACCGTTCCGCCATCTGGTAGACACCTTGGAGGTTGCCGATGACGGCCACGAGCACAATACCGACGATGCCCGCCACAAAAGGCCCGCTGCCGCCGATTCGTTTGAAGCCCGGCCGCCAGCGCACGCGCCGTCGCGTTGCCTCTGTCAGGTTGTAGACGACCGAGAATGCGGCGCCCGCCGTCATCGCAAAGAAGAGCGGCACGGCCAGGTTGTACGCTATCTCCGGCAGGATGCCCGTTAGCTTGATTAGCGTAGCCGTCATGAACTGGCCGAAGTAGTAATAGTTCAGATAGCCGCCGGCGAACCAGGGGTCATAGGGCGGCATCGTGGTGCTGCGGATGATGGCGTTGAGATAGGCGAAGTCCATCGGCTTCTCGCCGCCGCGGGCAGGATGCCAGAGGTCAGGATTGAGCGTGCGTATCCAGTAGAAGACCAGGAAGGCGCCGATGAACAGCGCTTCGCTGAGCAGAATGCGCTGCCAGTGCCGGCGGATATGGGCAACAAGGTCACGTTGGTTCAACCTTGCGACAACGACGCCGGCAATTGCAACCAAGGCTAACATTGCGAGGATAGTGATCCGTTCGTAATGAAAAACCTTTAGGCTCGCGCCCAGCCAGACAAGCCAAGAGACAGCCAGCAACCCCAAGGGCTTCGACAGCAGGTAGCCGCGGTCCGGCAGAGACCGGAAGAGGAACAACGCCAGCGGCAGCACGGCCAGCGCCATTATCTCGACCGCTAGCAGCCAGGTGACGACCGGGAAGCGGTTCACGAGACTCGTCGGGTTGAAGAGCGACGTCCAGGTGCCGCCAGTTCGCTGGGTCAGGCAATCGGCCGGACGGAGCAGGAGCGCGTTCTGGTCGGCGTTGGCTGGCGCCAGGTCTGAGATGGCGGATTGCGTGCACACGTCGCCCACGGCTGCCATCAGCTTCTCCGGCGAGTAATCGGAGGTCTTTTCGTAAAGCAGCACCTTCGGGTGGTCGTAAACAGTGAAGTTGCCTTCGGCCGATGTGTCGTCGATGCTGATGCCGAAGAGGGTGGGATAGGATGAGAACGTCTTCAGCAGACGGAAGCCCGGCAGCTTGTTGGCGAGGAGGAGCTCGTAGAACTTGCTCGTCTCCGGCCACTTCGCCGGCGCTCTCGGAATCGATGCATACAGCCGGTTACTGCTGAGGGAGAGGTAATCGGCCTTGTTGAGGTCGTCCAGCAGTGTCGAGCGTGGGTCCGAGAGGTCGTAGCCGTACGGCTCGACGTCCAGGACGTAATAATCGGGAGGCTGGCTTCCCGGCGCCGCCGTACACTCCTCCGGCGACTGACAGCCGACGATCGACTTTGGCGTCTCACCTCGCAAGTTCATTGGTAGTGAGTCGTCCCAGACCTCGTGCGTAATAACCGACTGCTCCGGTAGGTTGGCGAGCATCCATTCCGACGCTTCGACGCGTGTGAGCGGCTGACGATAGATGTTTGTAAAGGCGAGAGCCCAGATCACTGTTCCGCCGACAACGCCCAAGACGCCCACCCGAAGGACCATCGGCGTCAAGAGCCGGACGTGGAAGGAGAAACGTTGCAGGAAGGCGTGGAGCTGCGGGCTAGTCGCCATTCGCCAAAGCGCGTTGAGCCCCTGAGCAGCGAGCAGGACAAGCGCGGGATAGAGTGGCAGAAAGTAGCGGGCTGTCAGGTTGAACTGTCGCCCCCAGAACAGGAAGTAGAAGGCTATCCAGGCGAGAAGGAGGAGGTTTGTCGCATCGCGCCGCCAGAAGAGCCGCCATAGGCCCCAGACGAAAGCGCAGCAGGCGGCGATCCCTAAAGGCAGTCCCATGCCCCAGAGCACCATGTTCTGGAGTGGGAAGAGATAGGATGTCCTTCCAACCCATTCCCAGTTGAAGGGCACGTTCCCGCCCTGCTGCAGGCCGATGAGGTTCCGCATGTCGTCGAGGTACTTCTGCGATGGCCAGATGTTCCAGATGTGCGGGCCGCTGAAGGCGTAGGGTTCGGAGACGCGGAATACCACGAAGGCGGTGATTGCTGCCGCCAGCAGACCTAGCGCCGGACGGGCGATCAGTGCCAGCTCATCGTTCTCTTCGAAGTGGGCCGTTTCCGGGGCGTGCCAGAGGATAGCAACAACCAGCCGCCGTAGCCGCCACACCGCCGCGAGCACGATGATCGGAGCCAGGAATGCGCCGCTGAGTTTGCAGGCAGTCGCGAATCCGAGGCCCAACCCGGCGAGGGCGAAATCGCTCCAGCGGCCGTACTTGACGATGCGGATGCAGAAGTAGAGGGTCAGCGCCACGAAGAAGGTCAGAAACGAGTCGACCGTGAAGAAGTGGGCGAGCTGGATATCCAGCACTGATGTCGCCATGAGGAGCGCCGCCAGCAATCCGACGCGACGGTTGTAGAGCAGCTTGCCGGTCAGGAAGACGATCAAGACGGTTCCGGTGGCAAAGATTGCCGACCACAACCGGCCGATGAGGTCGATGTGGTCGTAGTCATTCCAGGTGACTACTGGCCCGGTGAAAGCCTTCGCCAGGCCGCTCTTCACAAGGTTCAGGGGGAAGAAGTTCTGGTGGTCGAGAACTTCACCGCTGACCTTCGTCAGAAATAGAGGAAAGGTGCCGTACGCGTAGCCGTTGGCGCCAGTGTTGGTGTTGTAGGGGTTCATCGGCGAATTGTCGCTGTTGAAATACTGGTCGATGCTGTTCGGGATGCGGAGGTCGGTCTCGACCATTGTGATGAACCGCTCGTCGGGATGGAGGTGCGTGTAGGAGTCCCAGTTCACGCCCCAGAAGCGCAACGTGAAGCCGAGGATGAGTACAAGACCTAGCAGCACACCGAAGAGGGACTTCCTCAGAAACCTCGGCATAACCGCCGGTGGTGGCGCTCGATCATAAGGCTGCGGCGCGCGTTCAGGACTGCCGGCGATGACTTCGTCGACCCGCGCCCGGAAGGGCGATGACCCGTGGGAAGTGGGTCGTTGCCGACGCTTCCCGCCTAGGCCACGGCGGATCAGGAACTTCAGGAGATGGAAGATTGCAACGAACGTGGAGAAGAACGCGTGCAGGGAGGATTCCGGTTTCTCCCTCACCTTAGAAGAGCGTTCGGCGGTAGCATCTGGCTTCTGTCCGACGACTTCTTTCACAGACTCTCTGAACAGCGACGCCGCCGCATCCCGACGGGGCGGTGCCCTCCTCACATATTGACGTGCCGAGTTCGTCTGGCGGTCTTCGAATCAGTTATCGACATTCTAACGCGACGGTCACAGGTGTGCCAGCCGAATCTGTAACGATAACTAGACATAACGAGAAATAAGCCGTGCGAAAGCACCGCTCTCGAAGGGCGTCTATTGGAGGCGGAGACGGAGTGCTTCGGCTACAAGCCTTTGCCGGCCATCACGGCACAGAGGTTGGCTGTCCGGCACGAATAGCCCCACTCGTTGTCGTACCAGGCCATGACTTTGACCATCGTGCCATCGATGACCATCGTCAGGGCAGGGTCGAAGATGGAACTGGCAGGGTTGCCCTTGAAGTCTGAGCTGACGAGCGGATCTTCCTCGTAAGCCAAGATGCCCTTGAGGTCGCCCTCGGAGGCCTTCTTGAAGGCGGCGTTCACCTCTTCGACGGTGGTTGTTCGTTCCAAATCGGCCGTGAAGTCGACGATAGAGACTGTCGGCGTCGGCACGCGCAGCGCCAGGCCGTTAAGCTTGCCCTTCAGCTCCGGGAACACGTCCACGATAGCCTTCGTGGCGCCGCTGGTCGTTGGGATGATGCTGAGGGCGGCAGCGCGGGCGCGGCGAAGGTCCTTGTGGACAGTGTCCAGGATTACCTGGTCGTTTGTGTAAGCGTGGGCCGTAGTCATGAGTCCGTGCTTGATCCCGAAAGTGCCATGCAGGATCTTGACCAGAGGCGCCAGTCCGTTCGTCGTACAGGAGGCATTGGAGATGACGTTGTGCTTGGCGTGATCGTAGGCAGCGTCGTTGATGCCCATGACAAGCGTCAGGTCTTCATTCTTCGCCGGAGCGGAGATGATGACCTTCTTGACGCCGTTGTGTAGGTGGGCTCTCGCGAGGGTCGCATCCGTGAAGAGGCCGGTCGATTCGATGACGATCTGAGCGCCGACTTCCTGCCAGGGCACCTTGCCGGGTTCACGCTCGGAGAAAACGCGTATCATGCGCCCGTCGACGACCAGGTTATTGCCCTCGACGCCGACAGTTCCCGGGAAGCGCCCGTAGTTGGTGTCATGTTTTAGCAGGTGGGCATTCGTGGCTGGCGGCGCCAGGTCGTTGACGGCGACCACCTGAAGCTCGTCGGGGTGATACTCGAATATCGCCCGGGTGATGAGCCGGCCGATGCGTCCGAACCCGTTGATGCCTATCTTCGTCGCCATTTGTCTCCTCCTGATTTGGTTGTCTTGGTGTCTATTCAGTCGATCTTTACGGCGGTGCCGCAGGCCGTAACCATCAGCATCGTGCCGCGAAGGGTCTCGTAATCTAGGTCGACGCCGAGGACGGCGTTTGCGCCCCGCGTTTCAGCCTCTTGCTGCATTTCAGCGAGAGCCGTTTCGCGCGCCTTGATTAGGTCTTTCTCATAACCTCCGGCGCGCCCGCCGATAACGTCACGAATCGAAGCGCCGAAGTCCTTGAAGGCGTTTGCGCCCAGTATCGCTTCCCCCACCACGATCCCGAGATACTCACGAATGGGCCTGCCCTCGATGCTCGGAGTGGTTGTTACGATCATTCTCTCTTCCCCTATTATGAAAACAATTGGCGCGCCGGATTCGACGCCGAATCCGGCGCTACCTTCCCTTTTGTCTTAGCGATGAGAGACGGAAGGCGCTCCATCCTGCATATTCGGCCGAACCGCCCAGTTCCTGCTCGATGAGTAAGAGCCGGTTGTACTTCGCGACTCGTTCGCTGCGGGCCGGTGCGCCAGTCTTGATCTGTCCGGCCCCAGTCGCGACGACAAGGTCCGCTATTGTCGTGTCCTCGGTCTCGCCGCTGCGGTGGCTGATGATCGCTGCCCAGCCAGCCTGATGAGCCATCGCCACCGCGTCGAGCGTCTCGGTCAGAGTGCCGATTTGGTTGAGCTTAATCAGGATAGCGTTCGCAGCCTTCTCCTTGATACCCCGAGCTAGCCGCTCCGTGTTCGTCACGAAGAGGTCATCGCCGACAAGCTGAACGCTCTTGCCGGCCTGGGCGGTCAGCTTGGACCAGCCGGCCCAGTCGTCTTCGGCCAGTCCGTCCTCGATGCTGACGATCGGATACTTCGCGCACCAATCGCGCCAGTGGGCCACCATCTCGTCGCCGTTCAGAGAGCGGCCTTCCTTGGCCAGCCGGTATTGTTTCGAGTCGACGTCGTAGAACTCGCTTGCAGCCGGGTCAAGGGCGATGACGGCGTCCTTGCCGGGCCGGTAACCGGCCGCTTCGATGGCGGCGAGCACGACCTCCACCGCGTCGCTGTTGCCGCCAAGCGACGGTGCGAAACCGCCCTCGTCACCCACGTTCGTCGAAAGACGGCGCTCCGCTAGCACCTTCTTCAGCGCCGCGTAGATCTCAGATCCCATGCGCAGGCCTTCGGCGAAAGTGGGCGCGCCGACAGGCATGACCATGAATTCTTGGAAGTCGGTCGACCCCATGGCGTGCCGACCGCCGTTGAGGATGTTGAACATCGGGACCGGCAGGCGGCTGACCGTTGGGCCGCCGAGGTAGCGATAGAGCGGTAGCATGACTGACGACGCGGCGGCCCGCGCGACGGCGAGCGAGACGCCGAGGATGGCGTTCGCGCCCAGGTTGGACTTGTCGGGTGTGCCGTCAAGGGCGATCATCGCCATATCCAACCCCCGCTGGTCATGCGACGACATGCCCTCGATGGCGGGAGAGATGACGGAGTTCACATTCTCGACGGCCTTCAGAACGCCCCTGCCGCCGTAGCGCGCTTTGTCGCCGTCGCGCAGTTCTAGCGCCTCGTGAACGCCCGTGCTTGCACCGGACGGCACGGCAGCGCGCCCCACCGAACCTTCGATGAGAGTCGCCTCGACTTCAAGGGTCGGGTTGCCGCGGGAGTCGAGGATCTCGCGGGCGTGGACCGATTCAATCTCCATGAGCGGGGACCTCTTCTGCTATGGGGTCTGCCGACGCCTCCGCTGCCGCTATCGCTTTCTCGACAGCATCACGGGCGTCAGTAGCCGGGATCACGGGCGGCTCCTTGTGCCCTTTGCGTCTGAACGACCAGCTTCCGAGGGAGACTACCGGCTTGTGATAGGCGAGCGCCAGCGCCGTCTCCGAGAGTGTGCCGTAGGAGCCTTCGATGGCGATTATCGCCTCGCCCGAAAGTACGACGAGGGCGTTTCGCGCGTAGCCAAGGCCGGTGACGATGGGGAACTCGACGTAGGCGTTCATCCCGCTTCGGTCCATCGCCGGCAGGATACCGATTGTGTGGCCGCCGCGGCTGCGGGCGCCTCGACAGACCGCTTCCATTACGCCGCTGCGTCCGCCGCAGACGACAGTGTATCCGCGATCCGCCAGCTCCCGTCCTACTTCTTCCGCGAGGGCGAGCGCCGCTTCTGAAGCTCGGTCGCCTCCTACGACAGAGATAATCATCAGACCCAATCATATAGATTGACCGTACGGGCGACAAGCTTTGCCACTGCGCGGAGGCCGCCTCTGGCTGCCGGGACTACGGCGCGGCAGTGAAGGAATAGTGGTAGGACGCTTCTTCGCTGGTCGCCTGAGTAGTGGCAGCGACGACGACGATGGACTTTGTGACGCCCTGTTCGGGGCCAGGCAGGTTGATTGTGGCATCGTTGTTGGCATTAAGGGCGACTTGCTGAACCCCAGTCTGCGCGCCGGTCTCGATGACCTGCACGACGAAGCGCTGAGGCAGCGGGCCGGTTATGCGTTCGAAGCCGTTGGCGATCCAGTCGCCGGCGCTCTCCGCATTATCGAAGAAACCGATCTCCGGGATGCTGATGTCATCGATGGCCCAACCCGAAGTGTTCAACCCACTGTCGGTGACGTATTCGAAGCGGAGAAGGACCTTCCGCCCGGCGAAGGCGCTGAGGTCGATCGATTCCTTCACCCACTGGGGCGACGAGCCACCGCTTTCGCCGGTGTAGCCCGGGCCGTAGGCTTGCTCGACCGGATCCTCGTTTGTCGTCTGACGGCCGGGCAGGACCTGCCACGTGTCGCCGCCATCGGTCGAGACCTCCACGTAGCCGTAGTCGTACCACTTCTCGATGTCGAACCACGTCCAGAAATCGAGCGTTGCCTGGCTGACGTCACTGAGGTCGACTTCCCGCGTTAGCGTGGTGTCGATGTTGTCGGCCCGGGCCGACCACCACTGGCCGCTACCGCTGTGAGGCTGCTCGTTGAGCAGAGGCACGGTCTCCGAACCGTCGAAAGTGAACGTGCCCGGCTCATCGACCTCGATGTAATCGGCGCCGTACTGGTGAACCGTACCATCACCACTGGTCGACCCGTCGATCGTCCTGTCGACGGAGGCTCGCGCATCGGCGGGTAGGTAGTCCGGGAGATTGTCGGTGTAGTTCGCCACCAACCAGTCGGCGAAAAAGCGGTCGAAGTTGGAACCGCCATGCTGGCTGAGGTAATCGTTGATGCCGGTGATGCCCTTGTCGCTTTCGAAGATAAGGCTGTGCAGATCGTCGAAGCCGCCGCTGCGAAGGGCAAGGTATCGGAAGAAGAGGCCGGCGGCGCCGTAATGGGCGTAATTGTCGCCGGTTGGGTCCCATTCGTCTAGTTGGGTGTCGGGCGACTGAAGGAAGGTCGTTCCATAGGTGTCTTGCGGGCCGGCAAGGGAGCCCGCAACTTCAGAGAGGCCTTCGTTGACCCATAGGTCCTCGTCGCGATTTCCGTTGAAGTGGATCAGGTGCTGGAGCTCGTGGCCGAGGACGAAGGCGTACGTCTCGCTGGAAAGGTCCAGCGAGACGTCCATGTAGACCATCTCGCGCTCGTTGCTAAGCAGCGCAAGCTCTTTCGGGTACTCGTCGAGGTCTGAGAAGTAGCCGGCCGCGCCTTCAAGCTGACCATTGAAAATGGTGATATGGACGTCATTGTCGATCCCGGGGCTGAGTTCGTGCCCCATCGCCTGAGTGACGGCAGGATAAACGTCGTCCTCGAACCTCTGGGCCGCCTTGTCGACGGCATCCTGCGAAACGGATTGGCCATCCTCAATGTAGAAGTAGGCATGAGGCGTTACGGCTTCGAGCGTCGCCCAAACGTCGACCGGCTGCGGTGGAACGTCCTTTCCCTGACCCGGCGAAGGCATCATAAGGAGATGGAAGAGGTGGCGGTCGCCCACCGCGAGGCTCTGCGGTGTCGCGTTCACGGGGTCAGGCGGCGCCGTTTTCAGGCCCTGCAGACGCCGGGCGAGGTCGAGAAGGTCGCGCGAAGGCAGTGAGTCGAGATCGAGCGTCGTCTGGCCGCCCGGTTGCGGCGACGGCGCGACCGAGGCAGTTGCCGGCGGCGACGGCGAAGTGGTCGGTTGCCTTGCGCTGCGGCGACAGGAGACACCGGAGAGTAGGACGATGAGGGCCAGAGAAAGAGACGCAGCCGAGAATCTCAAACTTCGGCTGCGCTTGAATTTGTTCAGTGACAAGTCATCTATTTCGCGCGCGGATGCGCCTTCTCGTAGACCTGACGCACCATGTCATCGGTCAGCTTCGTGTAGACCTGCGTGGTCGACATGTTGGCATGACCCAAAAGCTCCTGCACGTTTCGCAGGGGTGCGCCACCTCTCAGCATATGGGTGGCAAAGCTGTGGCGCAAAGTGTGAGGGGTAACAGCCTTCGAGATAGCGGCCATCCTGGCGTACCCCTTGAGTATGAGCCAGAAGCCCTGCCGGGTCAGGCGGTCCCCGCGGCGGTTGACGAAGAGGGCGGGCTCGTGCTTGTTCCGCACGAGTTGCGGCCGGCCTTCATCGAGGTAGTCCTGGACGGCGACGAGCGCGTCCTTGTGAATTGGGATTGTGCGCTCCTTCGATCCCTTGCCCATGCAGCGGACGTGCGGCGCCCTCGGACTCATGTGCACGTGGACGATGTCGAGTGAAACGAGTTCGGTGACCCGCATGCCTGTGGCGTAGAGTAGCTCGAGCATGGCCTTGTCACGCTTGGCCTCGGGCGTGGCGCGCCGAGCCGGCTGTTCCAGGAGCTCATCGACTTCCTTGATAGAAAGGGGCTTCGGCAATGACTTGGGAACTCGGAAGCCAACGTTCTCAGTCGGGTTCTGCTTGACGATGCCCTCGACTTGGTGCATGTAGGCAAAGAATGCTTTGAGAGCGGCGATCTTGCGCGCCACCGTGGCCTCCGCGTAACGACGGCGTTTGAGGTCGGAGACATAATCGATGATTGCGTCGCGGTCTACTTTGTCCCAGAAGGCCTCAGCATTGCCGTTCGGCGAGGCGTTGAGGTAGCTACAGAACTGGGACAAGTCGATGCCGTACGCGGCGATGGTGTTGGCCGACGAGCCCTTTTCTACTGATAGATAGTGAAGGAACTGACCAACATGGCCGTCCATGACCGTCACCTCTCATGAACTAGTCGGTCGGAGGAGGGAGCGAAGCCCATTGTACCACAGCGGACATTATTGTCCATGACGGCGGGGAGGAAATTGTGGCTATTTTTCGCGCCGACGGGTGCATTTTGGCGCCCTTTGACCATGAAGAGGAGCCGCCAGTTGGAGGTCGCAGGGAAGCGGTGCTGTCGCGACCCGACTGAAATCTACTCGACGTAACGTGGGGCGCAGATCTCTTCCAGCAAGGTCAATGCGAGCCGTTCGAATTGCTGAACGGCCCTCCGTTCGCCGTCGCAATTGACTTATGCAAGGCAACTGTAGTCTCAGTACTCCGTCGCCTGGCTCTCCGGCCATGCCTCTTCTCCGATAAGCGGCACGAAGCGGCATTGCCCGTGGCGTCGCACCGTGAGCCCTTTGTCCTGACGCGTCACCGAAACCAACTGTTGAACTGTCCGCCTGCCGACAGGGATGACCAAGCGCCCGCCGACCGCGAGCTGCTCGACGAGCGTGCGCGGTATGCGGGGAGCGCCCGCCGTGACCAAGATCGCTTCGTAAGGTGCCTCTTCCGGCCAGCCGAGCGTTGGCCCCGCGACGTGGACGGCGACGTTTCGAAACCCCAGGCGGCGGAATCGCTCTTGGGCTGCCTCCGCCAACTCCGGCACCCGCTCTACTGTCACAACCCGGTCGCACAGCTCTGCCAGGATGGCCGTCTGATAGCCGGAGCCGGTGCCGATCTCCAGCACCTTCTCGCTACCCTTCAGACGCAGCACCTCTGTCATCGTCGCCACCATCAGCGGCTGCGATATCGTCTGGCCGTGTCCGATAGGGAGAGGTCGGTCGTCATAGGCGAGGCGGCGGAGGTCCTCCTGGACAAACTCCTCGCGGGGGACGCGGCGCATAGCTTGCAGTACCCGTTCGTCGGCGATGTCTCTACGCAAGGAGGCGATCAGGCCTTCGCGGGCAGATGCGGAGTCTGTTTCCATGCCCCTATACGACCTTCCGTCAGGCCAGGGTGCCTAGTCCAACGACAACATAAACAGACGAGTGGAGACGGCGCAAGCGCAAACCAATGATATAATGCGATGGGCGGCCGTTTCAGGACGCCCGTTTAGGATAACGGGAACCCTGGAGAGGTCAATCCAAAATGCCTTCACACTACCGCGTCGGCACATCCGGTTGGGTGTACAAGCATTGGCGTGGTCCGTTCTATCCTCCGGACCTTCCTTCCAACAAGTGGTTCGACTTCTTTAGCCGCCAGTTTGCAACCGTCGAACTGAACAACAGCTTTTACCGTCTTCCCTCGGAGGACACCTTTCGAAAGTGGGCGAAGGCGGCGCCGAAAGACTTCGTGTTCGCTGTCAAGGCCAACCGCTACATAACTCACGTCAAGCGATTGAACGATTGCGAGGAACCGCTAGAGACGTTTCTCGGGCGGGCCCGACTCCTCGGCGATGCGTTGGGTCCTGTCCTCTACCAGCTTCCACCGAACTTTCGCTACAAGCCCCAGAACGTGGAAAGGTTAGTCGAGTTCCTCTCTCTCCTTCCACAAGACGTCAGGCACGTGTTCGAGTTTCGTCACGACTCCTGGTTCAATGCGGACGTGTCCTCGCTCCTACGCATTCATAATGTCGGCTTCTGCGCCTTCCACATGGCTGGCTGGGAAACGCCCCTTGAAGCGACCACCGACTTCGCCTACGTGCGCTTCCATGGCGCCGACGGCCTCTACGACGGCTCCTACAGCAACAGTGAGCTTGCCGTTTGGGCCGGCCGCCTGCGTGACCTGCCGGAAGACGTCCGGGATGTCTACGCCTACTTCAACAACGACACAAACGCCTACGCCGTCGCCAACGCGAAGACATTCATCGAGTTCATCACGCCATTCGCCCTGAAAGAAGAAGACGGGGAGAAGAGGGCGAAGAGCTAAAGGTATTCCTTCACACGTTCTGCCAGCGTCCGCGTAAAGCCGACCGTTGCGGCGATATCATCGACGCTCGCTTGTCGTATATCCCGCACTGACCCGAACTTGCGCAGTAGCGCCCGCTTTCGCTTCGGCCCTATCCCGGGGATGGTATCGAGAGTCGACCGCGTGCCCGCCTTTTGCCGCACATTCCGATGGTACGTGATGGCGAAACGATGCGCCTCGTCGCGGATGCGCTGTACAAGGTAGAGCGCCTGTGATGTCCGCGGCAGGACAATTGGCTCCGCCAGGTCCTGCACGAACAGTTCCTCCTGCTGCTTGGCCAGCCCGGCCGCTGGAATGAACGGCACGCCGGCCTCGCGAAGCACATCGAGAGCGACGTTGAGCTGCCCTTTGCCTCCGTCGACGATGAGCAGGTCGGGCAGAGCGCCCCAGCCTTCGTTCTCACCCGCCGCTTTCTCCTCGGCTGCCTGTGCCGCCCGCTTGAATCGACGCGCCAGTACCTCCGCCATCATCGCTACGTCATTTGCGCCCTCGACCGTCTTAATGCGGAAACGGCGGTACTCGGTGGGCCGCGGCCGCCCATCTATGAGTACGACCATGCTGCCAACCGGGTGCATGCCCATAATGTCGGAGATGTCGTAGCACTCGATACGGCGGGGCAAGGACGGCAGGTTCAACTCCTCTTGAAGCTCTTCTAGTGCCTGCTGAGTCTTGCCCGCGTCGGTCAACCATTTGAGCCGCGCCACCTCCAGGGCCTCGCGGGCGTTCTGGGTTGCCATTGACACCAGTCGACGCTTGGCGCCGCGCTTGGGGGAATTCAGCTTTACGCGGCTGCCTCGCTTCTCCGAGAGCCAGTCCTCAATCTCCGATTTCTCCGGCACCTCAAGCGGCAGCAAGATGCGGCGCGGCACGTACGTCGCCGACTCGTAGAACTGCTTGAGGAAGCCGTCCAGCACCCCGTCATCCGGCTCGTCCTTGGCGCCGTCGAGCGGGAAGTGGTCGCCGCCGATCATTTTCGTGCCGCGGATGAACAGCACCTGCACCTCGGCGTCGCCGTCGGAGCGTGCGAGCCCGAAGACGTCCTCGTCCGTCGGCCGTGCGTAGGCTGTCACTTGCATCTCCGAGATGTTTTCGATGGCCTGAATTTGGTCGCGCAGGATGGCTGCTCGCTCGTACTGCATGTTCTGCGAGGACTCCGCCATCTGGGATCGCAGGGCCCTCAGCACGTTTTCGGTCCGGCCTTCGAGGAAGAGGATGACTTCGCGAATTACCTCGTCGTACTCCCCTTTCGAGCATTCACCGGAGCAGGGCCCGGCGCAGCGCCCGATGAAAAAGTCAAGGCAGGGTCGGGGCCGCGTGCCGGTAATCTCCTCCGAGCAGGGACGCCAGGGAAACAGCCGCTTGACGACGTCGAGCGTTCGGCGAACCGAGCTGGCGCTGGCATAGGGACCGAAGTAGCGGGCGCCGTCGTTTCCGATGCGACGGGTGATCTCGACGCGCGGCCAAGGGTTCTGAACGTCGATCTTGAGATACGGATAGTGCTTGTCGTCCTTCAGGCGAACGTTGAAGACCGGCTGATGACGCTTGACGAGCGTCGCTTCGAGGTGAAGCGCCTCCTGGGCTGTGTTCGTTACGATGTAGTCGAAGTCGGCAATCGCCAGCGAAAGCGAGTGGACTTTTGGTTCCATACTGTGCGGCGAGCCGAAGTAGGAGCGGACGCGGTTTCGCAGCGCCGCCGCCTTGCCGACGTATATGACGCGTCCTTCGCTATCGCGAAAGATGTAGACGCCCGGCTTGTTGGGCAGGGCGTTGACGCGTTCGATCAGGGGTTCCTTCGTCGCAACCATTCCATACCCATTGTAGGCCGCGTGGAAGGGCCTCTCAAGTTGACGCGAGAGCCAGGCATTGTTGCGCGCTGCAGGTCGGCGGTTAGTTCTTCTTTGTCGGCTTGGGTTTCGGAGTTGGATTGTCTTTGGTTGGCTTCGGTGTGGGAGTGTCCTCGGTGGGCTTCGCCGTCGCCTGCGACTGAGTAGGCTTTGGCTTTGCTGTTGGCTGCTCCGTCGGCGTTGGCTGCGGTTGCTGAGTAGGCTGACCAGGCTGAGTCGGCTGCGGCTCCGCTGTCGGGGTATTGTAGCGAGTAGGCTGCGCGCTCGGCGTCAGCACGCGAGGAGGAACTGGACTGGGTATTGATCCCGAATCGTGTGGTTGAGGGGGTGCGGAAGTGGACGTCGGTGCCTCTATATCTGAAGGCGGTGGTGTAGGCACCGGTTCGATTGTGCCGGATGGGGTACGCAGCGGCTCTTGGTTGCCTTCCCCGGCCACGAAGATGGGCGCGAAGACGATTTCTGAGGTATTGCGCGCGCTCTCGTCCCTGGCGATGCTCTCGATAATGCTGTCGCTGACGGGCGATAGAGTCGTCTGGCCTGCCGTCGCACCGTAGTCGGCTTTCAGCGAGGAGGACAGATCTGCGGCTAGGACGTCCGACTTCAAGTCGGCGAGCGCCACCGATGCGGAAAGCCAGGCTAGGCCCATGACCAGCGGCACAATCAATAGGGGAAGAAGTCTTCTGGTCATGCGACGTGTTCTTCGTCCCATCGTCGGATCCTGCTGCGCCGTTCCAAGGCCGCCGGCGGGGCCACGGCACGGGCTTCCATCCTCCTCAGGGAAGCGTCGGTCTGCTGCTGCTCCTCCCACTCAGGCAAGATGGTTTCAAAGGCGGCGACAACATCGGCGTCCAGTAGCCTGCCGGCCTGCGCCCTGAGTTCGACCAGCGCCATCTCGGGGCTCAAAGCTGCTTTGTACGGACGGAGGCTTGTCATGGCATCATAGACGTCGGCGATGGCGGCGATGCGGGCACCCAAAGGAACGTCATCGCCCGCAAGACCATCCGGATAACCGCTTCCGTCGAGCCGCTCGTGATGAGAACGCACGACGTCGAGGATATCGCGAGAGAGATCGAGTGACTCAAGAATGCGACAGCCGACAACCGGGTGCTCGTCGATCCCTGTCCGTTCCTCCATCGTCAACGGGCCCGGCTTGAGGAGGACGGCGTCGCGAACGCCGATCTTGCCGATGTCGTGCAAATAGCCGCCGAGTTCGATCGCCTCTCGTACCTCTTCCGACAGGTTAAGTTGCTCGGCGAGCATGCTCGAGAGGCGGCCCACGCGAACCGAATGGCCCAACGTATAGGGGTCGCGAGCGTCGATGGCAGAAGTGAATGCTTTGACGGTGTTCAGGTTGTGCAGCCGCAACTGTTCAGTTCGCCGTTGAAGACCCTCGGTCATCTTGTCGAAGGACTGGGCCAGCAGGCCTATTTCATCGCTGGCCCGAACGCCGCTTCTGGTCTTGAAATCGCCGGCTGCGACGCGTCTCGATGCGCGCACGAGCTTCAGGATTGGGTTAGTGATGCGCTGGGCCAGAACATAGCCAATTACCAGCACAGCGGAAATGGCGAGGCCGAACATTATGGTCATATTCAAACGCGTCGCCGCGCCGGCTGAAAGGATGAAGTTCGTTGGCAGGGCAACAGAGTACAAACCGACGACACTCTGGCGAACAGTCAATCTGCCATATGCGAAATCATAGTTGCGGTCGAAGAGGCTGCGGCCGTCGCGCAAACTGGAATCCTTCATATTCAGCACGTCGGCGGCAAGCGAGGGATCGAGGTTAAGACTGGGTGCATCATTCGCGGTCTTCGTGAGGGGAAAAGTCGAAGCCAGAAGCTTGCCATCATAGGTGTAGAATGTAACGTCTGCCAGCGCTTGCGACTTCGCTTCCGTGAGGACTGATTCGATTGGCGTTCCCACAAGCACGGCGCCGACGGTCTGACCCCAGACTGTGAGAGGTGCCGCGGTGAACAGGTAGAAGCCGCGGTCCGTCTGCACAAGCGAGGCGTATTTGTCGCCGAGGGCGTCGCTCCCGCTCAGCACTTGTTGCACAAGTCCCCACTGGCTCGGATCGCTTGGGGAAATCGTCGGATCGATGGCAGGGGCGTCGTCGGCGACGATATCTGCCAGAAGTCTACCGCGGTTATCGACCACCTCCGTGCGATCTACGCCTTGGTTTCCCGCCAGCGGCGATATCAGATTTTGGAGACCTGCCGCGTCGCGGGCGCTCGCGTCCTCCGGCACACCTTGCGTGAATGCCATCGCACGCGCTGCTTCAAGCTGCCGCTCCTCGGTCCGCACAACAGCGTCTGCGGCCACGCGGCCAGCCTCAGCCAACTGGTTGTCAAAGCGTTCCTGGAACGAGCCGGCCACTAGCTGGGTCACCAAATACGCCCCGACGATGGCCAGAATGACGCAGAGGATGACGTACGGCGCGATGATCTTGACGCGGATGTGGCGCTGTGTTATCGCGGCAACGAAGCCGAATGCCCTAACGCACACCTTCGCTCCGACGTGTCGCAGCGGCGATAGTAGGTTTGTCGCCAGTGAAGCTGATTTGCTCAAGGAAGCTTTGGAACGCACAAGCCTTCCGGCAACGGCATCATTGAATCCCGTTCTTGTACTAGTATCGACCCAATGCCTGTTGGCCGTAAGGTGGACGCGTCGAACGGCACGGGCAGTATAATGGGCGCATGAAAGCGTCGAGAAGCGAAGAGACCAGCGCGGTCACCATTCGTCCGGCTGGTGAACAGGACCTGCCGCGTCTGACGGAGATATACAACTACTACGTGGTCAACAGCCACGTGACGTTCGACCTGGAACCGACAACGCTGGAAGAACGGCGACAATGGTTTGCGCAGTTTGCGGAGACCGGGCCGCACCGGTTGCTGGTGGCTGAGAAGGGCGGCGTTGGCATCGGTTACGCTGGCAGCTTCCGCTTTCGCACCCGTTGTGCCTACGAAGGCACGATCGAAACGACGGTCTATTGCGCGCCCGAGGCCGCCAGCCGGGGCATTGGTTCAATGCTCTACGAAACGCTGTTCGAATCGCTAAGGGACGAGGACCTGCATGTGGCGATAGGGGCGATTGCGATGCCGAATCCGCCATCGGTCGCCCTGCATACGCGGTTCGGTTTCACGTTGGCGGGCGTGACGCACGAAGTGGGGCGCAAGTTCGACCGTTTCTGGGACGTAGCCTGGTACGAGAAGCGGCTTTCCTGACTCTCGCTCCAGCAGAGTTAACTACTTGCGCAAGGCACCGCCTGCTTGTAGTATCCTATGCCACCAAGAGCCCATCAAAGGGACTTCCAAGGAGGAAACGAGATGAAGCTTCTCAACGATTTCAAGGCCTTCTTGCTCCGGGGCAACGTCGTCGATCTGGCGGTGGCTGTAGTGATTGGCGCCGCCTTCGGCGCGGTCATCACAGCGCTCGTGCAGGATTTCCTTACACCCCTCATTGCGGCGATCGGCGGACAGCAGGACTTCTCGGCACTGAAATTCACTATCCATAACAGCACCTTCCTTTATGGCGATTTCATCAACAAGGTTCTAACGTTCCTACTTATAGCGGCGGCGATCTTCTTCGTCGTGATCGTACCGCTGAACGCCTACCTGGCGCGTTCGCGGCGAGAGCCTCCGCCAGACCCCACGATACGCAAGTGTCCCGAGTGCTTGAGCGACATCCCGGCGGCAGCACATCGCTGTGCATTCTGTACGGCAGAAGTCGTGCCCACCGCCGCGGAAACGGCTTGAGTATTAACATAATCGTAACAGACAAGAATCTCGCCGCACCTGCAACTCGTTTGACACCCTGAACGGACGTTTGCTATCATCGCGGCAGAGGCTGCTCCACAGCGGCCTTTTCAGCATAGGCGGGGCAGCGTAGCTCAGTGGTAGAGCAGGGGACTCATAAGCCCTTGGTCGGGGGTTCAAATCCCTCCGCTGCCACCAGCCTCAGCTGCCCGAAACGTTATCCCTGAGAATCCAGCCGCTGGCCGCGCTAGCATAGGAACGATATGGACAGACAGGCAGTCGAACGCGCGAAGGAACACTTCGGAGCCCTCGTAGAGGAGCAATTGGAGCGCGTCGATCGCATGAAGGCCGATAATGGCTGGGCGCAGTATTCGACCATTAAGCCGTTGGTAATAGGCGTTTGCAGTGGCGACGGCATCGGCCCATACATATCCCGGGAGTCGCAGCGAGTCTTGGAGTTCCTCCTGGCGCCAGAGACGAAGAAGGGCGACATCGTCTTCCGCGTTATCGATGGCCTGACGATCGAGAACCGGGCAGCGCAGCTAAAGGCTATCCCCGACGGCGTGCTCGAAGAGCTGAAGCAGTGCCATGTCATCCTCAAGGCGCCGACAACCACGCCGCGCGCCGGCGATCCTTGGCCCAACATCGAAAGCGCCAATGTTGCCATGCGCCGTGCCCTCGATCTCTTCGCGAACGTGCGTCCTGTTAGGATACCTGCACAGGGCATCGACTGGACGTTTTTCCGCGAGAATACCGAAGGCGCCTACGTCATGGGCAGCCGCGGTATACACGTGACCGACGACCTTGCATTCGACTTCACGGCTGTGACTAGCCAGGGCAGTGAGCGGATCATTCGCATGGCCTTCGAGTACGCCCGGCGCCACGGCAAAGAGCGCGTGACTGTCGTGACCAAAGCGAATGTTATCAAGACGACGGACGGCAAATTCTTGGAGACCGCGAAGGCAATCGCGGCCGAGTTCCCAGAGATCGAGTGGGACGACTGGTACATCGACATAATCCCTGCCAAGCTAGTGGATCCAAAGCGGCGCTCCCACTTCCGTGTGGTCGTATTGCCCAACCTTTACGGTGATATCCTGACGGACGAGGCGGCAGAACTGCAGGGTGGTGTGGGTACGGCCGGGAGTGCCAACATTGGCCGCCACTACGCGATGTTCGAGGCCATCCACGGCAGCGCTCCTCGCATGGTCGAAGAGGGACGCGTGGAATACGCGGACCCCAGCGGCCTAATTAGGGCCGGCGCAATGCTGCTCAACCATGTCGGCTTTGAGGACCGCGGTCGCAAGTTGGAGATGGCGCTGGAAATCTGTGATACCTTTGAGAAGAAGATCCTCGTCACCGGTCGGGCTACTGGCGTCAAGGGCAGCGAGTTTACGGATTATCTCCTCGACACGCTGCGTGACGGGCGCCTCGAAGAGCGGTGGCAGAACTACCAGGTCGACCTTGGGGCCTCGGTTAACCGCAGCTAGAAACGCCTCGATCGCCCTCCAGTCGAATCTACGACGAACCGAGTTTGGTTGACAGGCCCCTTCCTATTCGATAGAATCCTGAATCGGAGAGGGCGGTTAGCTCAGTTGGTACGAGCGCTTCCTTCACACGGAAGAGGTCACAGGTTCGAGCCCTGTACCGCCCACCATTCAGCGGCCCCGCCGAAGTGGCGGAATGGCAGACGCGCTACGTTCAGGGCGTAGTGTCCGCAAGGGCGTGTGGGTTCAAATCCCACCTTCGGCACCATTACCAGGGAGATGGAGAGGTTCACCGTCGGACTATAGAGATCGGGCGCTCGTAGCTCAGCTGGATAGAGCGCAGCCCTGCGGAGGCTGAGGCCGTGGGTTCGAATCCCGCCGGGCGCACCATCTAACACACCTCAGGGCGGCAGCATTCGTCGAAAGACGGAAGGCGGGCCGTCCGTTTCTTGGAGCCGGAAATGCACCTTCTAACGCGGCTACTCCCGGTTCTTTGTGCGCCGGCCATCGTCGTTGCCCTTGCCGGCTGCAGTGGCAAGAGAAGCGGGTCGTCAACACCCCTTCCCGCAACACCTCCGGTCCAAGCGACTTCGCTTCCCGAGCTTCAGAACATCGACCTCGCAGAGCAGCCCGAGGTCAAAGAGTTCGTGCAGAAGACCGGCGGCGAGGTAGTAGTGGAAGAGATAATCTATGCGGATCTCACGGGTGACGGCCTCGATGATGCCGTTGTGCCTGTGTCCTCCGGCGGTACTCAGGGTGACCTTGCCTTCATCGTCATCGGCTACCTTGACGGAACGCTTAAGGCTCTGTTTTCGGATGCCCCGGCTGGCGGTGAGGTGCGGGTGAACGTGAAGAACCGCCAGTTGGTTGAGAGCTTGCCGGTCTACTCTGTGGGGGACCAACCGCACTTCCCTTCCAAGGTCAAGAACATCTACTACGTTTGGAAGGGAGATACCTTTGTGGAGGACCACGAAGAGGTCGTCCCGGGCCAGTTCCCGCCCGCTTGAGCGCGTTTCGTTGTCCCTCAGATTTGGCCGATGTATAATTCCCAACAGAAGACTGTTGAGGATAGGGCGATAAGTTGAGACAACCCGGGAAGCATCGTGACAGACGAAAAGGGCGCCGCCGCCCGGTTGCTCCGCCTCTTGCTGCCCGCGCCCGTGTCGCGCCAGTAAGCGCGCCAATAGCTACGGCTAGCGCGGCACCGGCCGCCGTTCAGGCGAGAACCGCCCCAAGGCCTGCTCCGACGCCGAAGGCCAAGGCGCTCAACCCAATGGACTTCAGCTATGTGGGCCGCGAACTGCGACGAATCGCTGTCTTCATCGTCAGCATGCTCGCGTTGCTGATCGTCCTCTCCTTCGTCTTGCACTAGCTCCTCGCGAGACGGCCAATCGCTACGACAATCGCTAAGCCAACTGTCACATAGCCAAAGACGTCGTTTGCCGGTATCGCTCCGGCGCCACTCGCCACATTTCGCACTACATACGCGAAGACAATAGCGCAGGCTGTGATGCCTTGCAGCGCCGGTCCTCGTTTTCGATTTGTCGCCCAACTGACCGCCTCACCCGTCGCATAGCCGATAGCGAGCGCAATGAAAAGGGCGGCATATGCAAACGCTCCCCTGTGTGGCGGCGAAATCAGAAACCAAAGCACGCCAGAAACGGCGCCAACGGCGAACGCGGCAGCCGCGCCCCGCAAGAGGAAGACAGGCTTGACGTCATACGTCGGAATGCGACGGAGATGAGCGCAGTCACGGCAGCGCGCGCCAACCGGCGTATGGACCAGGCAGCGCGGGCAGATCGGCTTCCCGCAACGGCTGCAGGTCAGCTCGGTCTCAACGGACGGGTGGGTTGCGCACTGCATGGGTTTAGGCGCGGCTTGAGGTGATGCGACTGCCCGCTGCCATGAACTCGTCGATGACTTTATCAGAGAGGGGGATATCGCCGGGCAGGCGTTCGCGCTCGCCGCCGAAGCCGTGGAAGTCGGTACCGCCGGTCTTCAGCAGCCCGTTCCGCTCCGCTGCCTTCGCGAGGCGCTCGCAGGTGGCGGCATCATAGTCTTGGTAGTAGACTTCCATTCCCATCATTCCTGCCGCTTTGAGTTCGGATAACAGCTTGTCCAAATTCGATTGGCTCGCCGGATGTGCCAGTACGGGCAGCGCCCCGGCCTTCGCTAGCAACCGAATGGCTTCTTCAGGCGTCAGCTTGGCTCGCTCCACATATGCCGGCCCGTTCCTACCGATGTAGCGGTCGAAAGCCTCCTGAAAGCTCGCGACGCGTCCGGTTTCTATCAGTGCCTGTGCCACGTGCGGCCTCCCCACAGACCCACCACCGGCCAGCTCTTGAACGCGCTCCCAAGGGATGTCGATGCCCATTGCCCGCAGCTTCTCCACCATTTGACGGCCGCGGTCACGGCGAGCGTTCCGCAGCCTGGCCAGTGTTGCCTGAAAGGTCGGGTTGTCGAAGTCAAGGAAGTAGCCCAAGACGTGGATCTCGTCGCCGGGGATGTCGGTGCTCATCTCGACGCCAGGGATAAGCGTGAAACCGGGGTGCTCCGCTGCCGCGGCCATCGCCTCTGGAATACCCTCCGTCGAATCATGGTCAGTGACGGCCAGGATGCGAAGGCCGCGCGTGGCAGCCAACCGGACGAGGTCGGCGGGAGTGAGCACGCCGTCCGAGGCGTTCGTGTGAGTGTGGAAATCGGCCCTACTGGTCATCGGCGGTCTCCCTGTCGACGCGCTCAATCTTCCTGGCGCGTCCGGTAGCGTCATCAATATCGATGACGACGGCGTTGAGGACGGCCGGGCCGGTTGCCGGCTGGAGTCGCACGGGCATCGACGTCAGGAAGCGCTGAAGGACGCCGTCGATGTTGTCGCCGATAACCGAGTCTTTGGCGCCGGTCATTCCGACGTCACAGACGAACGCAGTGCCGTGGGGCAGGACGCGTGTATCGACGGTTCCAACATGAGTGTGCGTGCCCAGCACGGCGCTTACCCGCCCGTCAAGGTACCATCCCATTGCGATCTCTCGCTCGTCGCCTCGGCATGAATATCGACGATCACGACGGAGCCGGCTGACAACCCGGCGAGAGCCTGGTCCGCAACGCGAAACGGGCAATCAATGTTAGTCATGAAGACGCGTCCCTGGAGGTTGATGACGGTAACTGCTCCTTCCTGCAACATGCCACGGCCGGGAACTCCCGGCGGAAAGTTGAGCGGCCGCAGGATAGGAGCGGCTGAATCGAGGTAAGGGATAATCTCTTTCTGGTCCCAAATATGGTTACCGCTCGTGATGATGTCTACGCCGGCCCGAAGCAGTTCGTCGGCGACGGAAGGAGTTATGCCGCGTCCGGCCGCTGCGTTCTCGCCGTTTGCGATGACAAGGTCGACTTGGAACTCACGTCGCAGGCCGGGGAGGAGCGCGGCTACAGCCTGGCGTCCGGTGCGCCCAACGGCATCGCCGACGAAAAGGATTCGCAAACCTCACCTCAGGGACACTGGTATTGGGAGGCGCTTCGCCCCGAGAAAAGCGGAACCGTCTAGTTAGTTGACTCCGCTCTCCTGCTAGCGGGCGTACTCCACAGCCCGTGTTTCCCTCACGACGGTCACCTTAACCTGACCGGGGTACTCCAGTGTCTCCTCGATCTTGCGGCTGATGTCGCGGGCCAGGCGCATCGATTCCAGGTCGTCAACCTCTTCCGGCTTGACGATGATGCGGATCTCCCGTCCGGCCTGGATGGCGAAGGCCTTCTCGACGCCCTTGAACTCGCGCGCGACTGCTTCCAGTGCTTGCATCCGCTTGATGTAGTGCTCTAGCGTCTCGCGCCTTGCGCCCGGCCGGCCGCCGCTGACGGAGTCGGCAACCTGGACGATTACAGCCTCGACCGATTGCGGCTCTTCCTCTTCATGGTGCGCAGCAACGGCGTGCACCACGGATGGGCTCATGCCGAACCGACGCAACATGTCCGCGCCGATAAGTGCATGCGTACCCTCAACGTCGTGGTCAACGGCTTTGCCGATATCGTGCAGAAGTCCGGCGCGGCGAGAAACGCGTACGTCGGCGCCTATCTCTTCCGCGATCATCCCGCATACATGGGCGCACTCGATGGCGTGCTTGAGCTGGTTCTGACCGTAGCTCGTCCGGTAGCGGAGCCGTCCCAGCGTCTTCAGCAGCTCCGGATGTAGTCCAGGGCAACCGGCGTCCACCGCCGCCTGCTCGCCCGCGAGCTTGATATCGGCGTCTACCTCCTGTCGCGCCTTCTCGACGACCTCTTCGATGCGCGTCGGATGGATGCGTCCGTCTGTCACCAGGCGGGTGAGAGCGAGACGCGCGACCTCGCGGCGCACAGGGTCGAAGGCGGAGAGGGTGACGGCGTCCGGCGTGTCGTCGATGATCAGATCGACGCCGGTCGCGGCTTCGAGGGCGCGAATATTGCGTCCCTCGCGGCCGATGATGCGGCCCTTCATGTCGTCACTGGGTATGGGTACAACGCTGACCGTGGATTCGGAGACAACGTCAGTACTGAGCCGCTGGATAGCGGCTATGAGAACCTTGCGAGCACGTTCGGCGCCCTCTTCCTTAACCTCCGCCTCTACCAACTTCAGGCGACGGTTGGCGTCGGTGCGTGCCTCTTTCTCGACCTCGCTAAGAAGGATCTCGCGAGCCTCCTGACTGCTGAGGCCGGAGACTCTCTCAATTTCCGCTATTTGTTTTTGGTGAAGGTCCTGGAGTTCCTGACGAACTGTACCGAGTGCCTTCTCCTGTTCAGAGAGGGCTTCTGTTCGGCGCTCCAGGGCCTCAATCTTGCGATCCAGGCTCTCTTCTTTTTGGGTGAGGCGCTGCTCAGAATGCTGAAGCTCGCCGCGTCTTTCGCGCAGCTCTGTTTCTATCTGGGCGCGTGTGCGTATCGCCTCTTCCTTGGCTTCTAGGAGGATCTCCTTTTGTTTTGTCTGTGCATCCGAAAGGATTCTGGCAGCGCTCCGCTCCGCAGCGGCGAGCTGCGCTTTATTGATCCTAAGCCGTAGATTGAAACCAACGAGAGCCCCGACCGCCAGCGCTAGAATCCCCACGAGGATTATCGCGATGGCTCCGGGCATGGTCACCTCGCTTTCCTATTGCATGACCGGCAAATTGTGAAGGTTCAGAAAGTGAACTTCTGCCCTAATGATAGGCTGCAACATACCCTCTGTCAAGAAAAAATGACCTCATGCGGACTCGCGCAGGGGCCTCAAACAAGAGCTTATGTGGGTGAATCGTCTGCCGCCAATCTCTGCCAGCAACGCTCGAGCGTTCGCCTCACGACGTTATAGCTGAAGCCACGTCTGGTGAGGAACCCACCGAGGCGTCGCCGGAAGGCGTCGAAATCTTCGCCCTGTACTGACTTGAGGTGTTTAGAGGCGGCGCGGTAGGCGGCGTCTTCATCGTCGACGCCTTCGACCGTGACCGTCGCGGTCTCTGAGTCGACGCCCTTGGAGAGTAGTTCGCTACGGATGAGACGTCCGCTGCGGGGGCTGAGAGCTTGACGGTTCTCGCGCCAGAATTGGGCGAAGGCGGCATCGTCGAGGTAGTGTGACTCACGCAGCTTCTGGACCGTCTCGTCGATTGCTTCCGGCGCCACCTGGCGGCGCCGCAGCCGCTGCCGCATTTCGCGCTCACTACGAGGCCGGTAGGAGAGGAGGTGGATGGCGGCTTCGTAGGCGACACGACGTTCGTCCTCGGCGCGCAGCCGGTCGAGTTCCGCCTCGTCGACGGTCATGCCGGCGTGCAGGCCCTTCTCCTGGACGAGGGAGAGCGTCAGCGAGAGGGCAAACCGTCCGTCGACGAACACGTTGATCCGCCTTCGCCGCGGCTGCCGCTCCAGGCTGGTGACGATCATCGAAGGAAGTTAGGGCTCTGTTTCGGGCGTGTCTTCGGCTTCGAGCATCGGCGCGGGCACGCCGTCGCCGCCCGCCGTCCGGATCTTCCGCTCGATCTCTGCGAGCACGTCCGGGTTCTCGCCAAGGAAGTCCTTGCTGTTCTCGCGGCCTTGGCCCAGGCGCTGCTCACCATAACTGAAGAAGGCGCCCAGCTTCTTGACGATGCCCATGTCCACTGCTAGGTCCAGGATATCGCCTGCGCGGCTGATGCCCAGGTTCTTGCCGACGAACATGATGTCGAACTCGGCGGAGCGGAACGGTGGCGCGACCTTGTTCTTCACGACTTTTGCCCGCACGCGGCTACCGATGAACTGCTGCCCCTGTTTCAGGCTCTCGATCCGTCGCAGGTCGATGCGGACGGAGCTGTAGAACTTGAGGGCACGACCGCCGGGCGTCACCTCCGGGTTGCCGAAGACAATACCGACCTTCTCGCGCAGCTGGTTGATGAAGATGACGGCGGTGCGTGAGCGGCTGATGGCGGCGGCCAGCTTACGCATCGCCTGTGACATCAGTCGCGCTTGGAGGCCGGGGAGCGAATCGCCCATCTCGCCTTCGATCTCTGCCCGGGGCACGAGCGCGGCCACGCTGTCGATGATTATGACATCGACGGCGTTGGAGCGGACCAGCGCCTCGGTTATCTCCAGCGCCTGCTCGCCGGTGTCCGGCTGCGAGACGAGGAGGTCTTCGATCTTGATTCCGCAGGCCGCTGCGTAGGTTGGGTCAAGCGCATGTTCGACGTCGATATAGGCAGCCGTCCCGCCCAACTTCTGCGCTTCGGCGATGATGTGCTGGGCGAGTGTGGACTTTCCGGCGGACTCCGGTCCAAATATCTCCGTCACCCGGCCGCGGGGTATGCCGCCGACGCCAAGGGCCAAGTCGAGGGAGATAGAGCCAGTAGGGATGGACTCGACCTGGAGGTGCGCCGACGCCTCACCGAGGCGCATGATAGCGCCCTTACCAAACTGCTTTTCGATGTGGCCGATGGCAAGCTCCAGCGCTTGGGTCTTCGGTTCTTCGGCCATGATAACCTCCGGCAAAAATAGCTAAGGAAACTTCACAGATCGCTTTCTCAGGCGAATGATAGCATGGGGATAGGGCCTTCGCAAGAGAAAACGGAGGGAATTGCGAAAAAATGTTCGACTTTTCTTCAATGGGAAGCTGTCTGCATTCCGGAGCCGATGATAGGATAATCGCATGGCCGAATACTTGCTCTCTGTTCGCCTGACGCCTCGGTCTTCCCAGGACAAGATAGCTGGCTGGGATGGCGACGTGCTGCGCGTGCGCGTCACAGCGCCGCCGGTCGAGGGGCGAGCCAACGAGGCTTTGCTGCGCCTGCTCGCCCGCGCCCTCGACGTCCCGAGCAGCCGGCTTCGCCTAGCGCACGGACAGACGCAACGAAACAAGGTCGTCGCTGTCGAAGGGCTCACCGCTAACGAGGTGCGGGCGCAGCTGGGGTGACTCGAAGAGGCTTCTATCCGTTGTAGTAGCTGGCCACGAGTATCTGGATGGCATAAAGGATGAAGATCGCCACCAGAGGCGTCAAGTCGAACATGCCCACTCGGGGCACGATGCGTCGCAGGGGAGAGAGCAGCGGCTCGGTCACCTGATCGAGGACATTGACAATCGGATTGCGCGGATCATTCGTGAAGAACGACAAAAGAGCCCGGATAAATATGGCGGCGATCAGCACATTGCAGATCACCGAGACTAGCGTGACAATACTCATTTCCTGTTCCTAGCCTCCAAGGGCCTTTGATTTCTCGTACGTGGCTATAAGCGCTTCAGTGATGGCGGCGCGCAAGCCGGCCTCTTCCAGCACGAGGACGCCCTCAGCCGTCGTCCCGCCAGGCGTTGTCGTGAGACAGCGCAGCTCGGCTGCCGTGTGATCGGTCTGCTCGACGAGCTGGGCCGAACCCAAGAACGTCTGGACGACCATCTCGGTAGCGGTTGCGCGCGGCAACCCGAGATGGACGGCGCCGTCGATGAACGCTTCCATGAGCAGGAAGACAAAGCCGGCGCCGCTTCCTGAGACGGCGGTCGCGATATCGATGAAGCGCTCCTCTTCGAACGCGATCTCCTTGCCTGTCGCCGCCAATAGCCGGCGGACGTCTTCGCGCGACTCTCCGTCGACTTGCGGCGTCGCGATCCAGGCGCACACACCTTCGCCGACCTGTGCCGGCGGATTGGGCATCGCGCGAACCACAGCCTTATGGTCGAGTGCGGCTTGGAGCTTCGCCAGTGTCACGCCAGCCATTATCGAGACGACGGTCTGGTCGGACCGCAACGACCCTTTGAATTCCGCCGCGACCGCAGCAAACTGGCTCGGCTTGACGGCAAGCACGACTACGTCAGCCTCGGCGACAGCCTTGCGATTGTCGGCCGTAACCTGGACGCGGTAGTCTCCGGCGAGATGCTGCCGGCGTTCCAGTAGCGGCTCACCGACGGCAATGTCATCCGGCAAGGCTTCGCCGCCTCGCAGCAAAGCGCCGATTATCCCTTCGGCCATCGTGCCGCCACCGACGAATCCAATCTTCATTCCCATTACTCCGTTTCTGGGCGGGCCTCTTCCTGAAGCTCGCGCCTCGGCCCGAAGATCGCGCGCCCGATCCTTATCATCGTTGCGCCCTCTTCGACCGCGATCTCGAAGTCGTCGCTCATGCCCATCTAGAGCTGCGGCAGACCGAGCCCTTGGGCCAGTTCACGCAGCCGCTTGAAGATGGGCCGCGCCTCTTCCGGATTGTCGGCGAGCGGCGCCACGGTCATGAGACCCCGCACGTCGATGTTCGGCAACTCGCGGACCTTCTCCAGAGCAGGCTTGACCTCTTCCGGTGCCAAGCCGTACTTCGAAGACTCGCCGCTGACGTTGACTTCCAATAGAACAGCAACTGGTTTCGCGGCCGCCCGGCTGATGGCCTCGGCCAGGCGCAGCGAATCTACCGAGTGAATTATATCAAAGAGGTTGAGGGCCGTCTTGACCTTGTTGGTCTGAAGATGTCCGACAAGGTGCCAGCGGGGACGCACGCCCTTCAACATCGCTTCCGCCATCTTTGGTGCCGCCTCCTGAACGCGGTTCTCGCCCATGTCACGCAGCCCGGCCCGCGATACTTCGACAACCGCGCTCGCCGGGAAGCCTTTGCTGACGCCGACAACTGTGACTTCGTCTGAGGAGCGTTCGGCACGACGGCAGGCAGCCTCGACCCGCTGGCGGACCCTTCGCAAGTTTTCCGCCACGTTCGTTGCCGCTATGGGCGTTGCTTTCGTGATGTCGGGGGACATTTGCATTGTCTATGATAGCGCTTAGGAGGTAGCTACGCGAGTTGCCGAGGGCGGCGGCGCATCGGAATCTAGGCGCAGCGCTCGTAGCCGCAGTTGCGGCAGGTCAGGCATCCCTCCGCGAACACCAGCAATGAGCCGCAGTCGGGACAGGCTACGCCCGTGCTGATGTCGCCGCTCGCCGGCAAGGGCGTCCCTTTCTTCTGCCGCCGCCCCGAGGGCCGCGCCTCGGCTCGTTTGCCCTCGCCGAAGCGCTGCTCCAGCCAGCGGAAGATGTAATCGACGAGCGACGTCGCCTGCGGCAGGTTGGGGTTGTTCGTGAAGCCATAGGGCTCGAAGCGGGTGCCCTCGAACTTGCGCGCCAGGTCCTCTAAGGGGACGCCGTACTGAAGGGCCAGCGATGTCAAGACGGCCACAGAGTCCATCAGCCCGCGTATCGTCGACCCCTCTTTCGAAATAGTCACGAAGACCTCGCCCGGACTGCCGTCATCGTAGAGGCCGACGGTTACGTAGCCCTCCTGTCCACCGACGTCGAATTTATGGGTGACCGAGTTCAGCTGGTCGGGCAGTCGCCGGCGATAAGGTTGACCGGGCCGCAGCAGAGGCGGCCCTGCGGCGACACCCAGCGATCGTTCCGCGGCTATCGCTTCCTGCTGCTCGGGCCCCTTCACGGTCGTGTGCGACAGCACCTGCATCTCCCGCGACTTGTCGCGATAGATGGTGATGCCCTTGCAGCCCTCGTGGTAGGCGAGGAGATAGGCGCGCTCGACGTCGTCGAGTGTCGCTTCCTGCCGGAAGTTGATCGTCTTGCTCACGGCGTTATCGGTGTGGCGCTGGAACGCCGCTTGCATCCGCACGTGCCACTCCGGTGACACGTCATGCGCGGCGACGAAGACCGATTTCGCCCAGTCCGGAATCTTCGGCTGGTCGCGAAGGCTCGCGCCCGCCGCCAGCGTGTCAATGAGCTTCTTTGAGTAGAATCCGCCCTCTTTTGCCGCCCGCTCGAAGTGTTTGTTCACCTCCGTCAGCTTCGTCGGCGTCTTAGGCCGGCGCGGGTCGAGGAAGTGCTGGCGGGTGAATGCCAGCGAGAAGGCGGGCTCGATGCCGCCGGAGCAGTCGGCGATGATCGAAAGCGTTCCTGTCGGCGCCACGGTCGTTCGCGTCGAATTGCGAAGTTTCCGCTGTTTGCGCCCGGCTGCGTATATGCTGTCCTCCCAGGCCGGAAAGACACCGCGCTCGCCCGCCAGCGCCTCCGACGCCGCATCCGCCTGCTCCTGGATGAACGCCATCATCCGTTCGCCCAACTTCAGCGCCTCGTCGGAGTCGTATGGCAGGCGGAGTTGAAAGAGAAGGTCGGCCCAGCCCATGACGCCGAGCCCGATCTTGCGCGTCTTCAGCGTCATCTCCTGGATCTGAGCGATCGGGTAACGGTTGGCATCGATGACATTGTCGAGGAAGCGGACGCAGACGGGGATGACCTCTGCCAGCGTATCCCAGTCAACCTCCGGCGTCTGGCCGTTCTTGACGAACCGCGACAGGTTCAGCGAACCCAGGTCGCAGGCCTCGTAGGGAAGAAGCGGTTGCTCGCCACAGGGGTTCGTCGCTTCTATGGCGCCAAGCTTGGGCGTCGGGTTTTCGTGGTTCACGCGATCGATGAAGACGAGGCCTGGATCGCCGTTTCCCCAGGCGTTCTCGACGATGTCGCGGAAGACCTTGCGCGCGCGCCGTCTGGCCATCGTCCGGGCCGTCCGCGGATTGACCAGCGAATATTCCTCGTCGCGCTCGACGGCCTGCATGAAGCGCTCATCGACGGACACTGAGATGTTGAAGTTCGTCAACGTAACCATATCCGACTTCACGCGAATGAAGTCTTCGATGTCTGGGTGCTCGACGTTCAGGATCGCCATGTTGGCGCCGCGTCGTGTGCCGCCCTGCTTGATCGCCTCGGTCGCGGCGTCGAAGACCTTCATGAAGGAGACAGGCCCGCTGGCCAGTCCAGCCGTGCTGCGCACCATATCGCCGGCCGGTCGCAGCCGCCCGAAGAAGAACCCCGTGCCGCCGCCGCTCTTGTGGATGAGCGCCATGTCCCGGATCGCGCCGAAGATGCCCTCCATCGAGTCTTCGACGGGCAGGACGAAGCAGGCGGCGAGCTGCTGGAGCGGCTGACCCGCGTTGCCAAGCGTCGGCGAATTGGGCAGGAAGCGGAGGCTGGTCATCACATCGCGGAAGCGCTCTTCCCAGATGCCGGCCTGTCGGGCATCGCCGTAGGCCGTCTCCGGGCCGGCGATGTTGTGGGCGACGCGCTCGAAGAGCTGCTCCGGCGTTTCGACAACGCGGCCGTGCTCGTCTTTGGCGAGGTAGCGCCGTTCGAGCACGAGGCGAGCGTTGTCAGAGAGGGCGACGTCCCTGTATTTGGCTGTCGATGTCATCCTGACACCTCAAGGGGAGAGCGCAATGCGTCGCTTTCCCCGCATTCAGTTTACCACGGCAGTCGAGGCAGCCATTGTACTCATTGCAGGGATGAAGTGTATCCTTCCGTGCATACAATGAGGTGGCGTCCCTGAGGGCACAGGGACGCCACTGTTCCACTTCTCGCTGCCGGCCCGGTTGGTGGCGGGGAAGGGACCGGCAGCTCAAACTCGTGCCATCGCTACAGCAGGGTCAGGAGCTTTTCTACGAGTCTCAGTCTGTTGAATGCCAGCGGATCGCCGTTCACTTTGATCTCGACCTCGAGATCGTCTAAAACCTTTCGCAGGTCGGCGGCGTGGGCATCACCCCGCCGCATGGCTAATTCCACCGCTTTGAATACCTCGGGCCCATTTCCCCTGCCCGAGATCACGTAGGGCCTGATCTTGCGCATTACGTAGGAGTAGGCGGGTGATACGATGTCAGTGGTCATTGGTCTCACCTCTTACGAGCAACCACTCGTGCTCCCGCAGTTCTCGCAGCGATAGCACGTCCCGCTGCGCGTCATGATCCAGCCGCAGTTCATGCAGGCAGGCGCATCGTCCTGGCCGTTATGGCCATTTGGCTTAATGACGAACTCGCCTTGCTTTCCGTAGTCGGCCTCCAGGCGTGCCCGCATGGTCTCGGTCAGGATGCCCAATTCCGCCTTGTCGGTCTCCTCCATGAACTGAGAGCCCAGCCAGCGGAACACGTAGTCGACGACCGACTGCGCGACCGGTATCTCGCGGTTTTGCGTCATGCCCGCCGGCTCAAAGCGCATGTGGCCGAACTTGTTCACCAGGTCCTTCAACGGCACGCCGTATTGCAGCGTCAGCGAGATCGATGTGGCGAAGGCGTCCATCATGCCCGATATCGTGCTGCCTTCTTTTGCCATCGTAATGAAGATCTCGCCCGGCGATCCGTCCTCATAGGTGCCGACGGTGATGTAGCCCTCGTGGCCCTCGATCGAAAACTTATGGGTGATGGAGTGACGCGTGTCCGGCAGACGGTGCCGTACCGGCTTGGCGGCCGGAGCCGCGGCGGTTTTTGTCGTCGTTACCGGCTGCATCCGCTTCGAGCCGTCGCGGTAGATCGCGATCGCTTTCAGTCCGTGGCGCCAGGCTTCGATGAACGTCTCCATGACGTTGTCGACGGTCGATTCATTCGGCAGGTTTACCGTCTTGGAGATGGCGCCGGAGATAAACGGCTGAATGGCGCCCATCATCCGTACGTGACCGAGCGGCGCGATGCAGCGAGTCCCCTTCGCCGGCCGCAGCGCGCAGTCGAACACTGCCAGGTGCTCGTCCTTCAGGTGCGGCGCTCCCTCGATGATTCCATCCTGGTCGACATAAGCCACGATCTCTTCGATCTCGTCCTGACTGTAGCCGAGCGTCTTCAGCGCGAGCGGGACCGTGCGGTTCACCATCCTGATCATCCCGCCGCCGACCAGCCGCTTGTAGCTGACCAGCGCAATGTCGGGCTCCACGCCCGTCGTGTCGCAGTCCATCATGAAGGCGATGGTGCCGGTGGGGGCCAGGACGCTGACCTGCGCGTTCCGATAGCCGTGCTCCGTCCCTAGCGAAAGCGCGTCGTCCCAGGCGTCTGCCGCCGCCTTGAAGAGGGCGTCCGGCACGAGCGAGGCATCGACGCGCTGGAGCGCCTGCCGGTGCTTCTCGATCACCGAAAGCATCGCCTCCCGGTTCCTCCCGTATTCGTCGAATGTCCCGATGTGAGCGGAGAGGCGCGCCGAGGCGACGTAAGCGCTGCCCGTCATGAGAGCCGTAACCGCGCCGGCATATGCCCGGCCAGCATCCGAGTCGTAAGGGAGGCCGCGCGACATGAGCAGAGCGCCCAGGTTCGCGTAGCCAAGGCCGAGAGCGCGAAACTTGTTTGCGTTCGCGCCGATCAAGTCTGTCGGGTAACCGGCGTTGCTTACGATGATCTCCTGCGCCGTAATCATAACGCTCACCGCCTGCCGGAAGGACTCGACATCGAACTCGCCCTTTTCGTCAACGAACTTCATCAGGTTCAGTGACGCGAGGTTGCAAGCGGAGTTGTCGAGGTGCATGTACTCGGAGCACGGGTTTGACGCGTTGATCCGGCCGCTCGCTGGACAGGTGTGCCAGTCGTTGACCGTGGTGTCGAACTGCATGCCAGGGTCGCCACACTGCCAGGCAGCCTCCGAAAGCTTCCGCAGGAGGTCGCGTGCCTGAAGCGTCTCGATAGTCTGGCCGGTGGTGACCGCCTTTAGCGTCCACTTCTCGTCGTCCAGGGCGGCGCGCATGAAGTCGTCGGTTACGCGGACGGAGTTGTTCGCATTCTGGAACTGGATCGACGTCCATGCCTCGCCGTCGAGCGATAGGTCGTACCCGGCCTCGCCGAGGGCATATGCCTTCCGCTCCTCCTTCGACTTGCATTCGATGAACTCGACGATATCCGGGTGGTCCGCGTTGAGGATAACCATCTTCGCTGCCCGTCGCGTCTTGCCGCCCGACTTGATGGAGCCGGCGATAGCGTCGGCGCCTCGCATGAACGAGACCGGCCCTGAGGCTAGTCCGCCGGTCGAAAGCGCTTCGCGCGAGGAGCGTAGCTTCGAAAGGTTGACGCCGGAGCCGGAGCCGCCCTTGAAGATCATGCCTTCTGTGCGGCACCAGTCGAGAATGGAGTCCATGGTGTCGTCGACGGAGAGGATGAAGCAGGCCGAGCATTGCGGCCGCTCCTCGACGCCGACGTTGAACCAGACGGGACTGTTAAAGGTGGCCTTCTGGTGAAGAATGATGTGGATGAGTTCTGCTTCGAACGCCGCCGCCTCGTCTTCATCGACGAAGTAGCCGTCCTTGCGTCCCCAGGCTGTGATCGCGCCGGTAACGCGGTCGATTAGCTCACGGACGCTGCGCTCGCGCTTTATCTCGCCAAGCTCGTGGTGGACGATCAGGCCGGCGGTCAGCGGCCCGCGGAAGTATTTCGAAGCCACGACGTTCGTCGCCCGCTGAGACCACTCCTTCGGCACCTCGACATCCGGCTGCTCAAAGACGGTCTTCCCATCCTCGGCGGCGATACTGGCTGTGCGCGTCTCCCAATCCACCTCGTTGTAGGGATGGCGACCGGGCGTGGTGAAGAAGCGGCGAATCGGCAGACCGTGGCCCGTGGGCGAACGCGCTGATACGTCTGTGACCGTTGTCATAACTCCCCTTCTTCCCTTTCCCGATGCGACCTGTGTGGCTACCGTGTGGCTAAAATACTCGCCGCCCCTTGAGCTTGGCGGCGCGTTGCGATTCTGTATCTAGCGGGTAGCAGGCAGTTGCTGCGTCTCCGGCTCGAGCGCGAAATGGAGCCGATAAATCGATTGACGCTCTCCGTTCAGGCCGTAGAGTCGGAAGCGAAGGTACCTGGCGGCTAGCTCCAGCGTCCGGCCGTCATCGAGCTCCATGAGGAGAGGGCCTGTTTCTCTATCCAGCAGGGTGCAATCGACGAGGGGCCGAAATGTCACCTCTTGCCGCTCGCTATTGATGTCGAAGACGCCTGTCGCTAGCACTTCATGGTCCCTGTTCAGCAGCCGACCGTGATTCGGTTCCATTTCCTCCACCCTCCGTTGTTAGTTAGGGCCGTCCCGTTGAGTTGGCGGAGAGGCGCTTCCTTTCGCCTCGCCGGCGCCCGCCGTGACGGCCCGCCGCTGCCGGTACCGCGCCTTCACAGTGTCCTTGCCAAAATGAATGGCCCGCCAGGCTGGAGGCCTGGAAAGCTCCTGCAGCTCCTCTGGTGGTATTAGTGGCGGTTGCGCGTCCCGCTCCCCCGCGGTCGTTGCAGCCGCCTGCAACGCGTCAAGCTCCTCCTTGAGCTCGTCGAGGTCCGCAAACTGATGGTAGACGCTGGCGAATCGAATGTAGGCTATCTGGTCAAGTTCGCGCAGATGACCCATGACCATTTCGCCGATGCTACGGCTCGAGACTTCGGCAAGGCCCTGTTCGTTCAGCACCGCTTCGATTTCGTCGGCGACGCCTTCGAGGGTGCCCGCAGCAAGCGGACGTTTCTCGCAGGCCTTGCGTATGCCCAGCAGGAGCTTCTCGCGCGTATACTCCTCACGGCGTCCATCCTTCTTGATGACAAGGAGGCCGGTCACTTGCGGCCGTTCGTAGGTGGTGAAGCGTTCCCCGCAGGAGTTGCACTCGCGGCGACGACGGATGCCGTCATCGGCCTCTCTCGAGTCGATCACGCGCGAGTCTTGTGACGTGCAATAAGGGCAGCGCATGCGGGGATTTTGGCACAACATATAGGGACTGTCAAGAGGCAAAACGCAATATATTGTGGTCAAGTAGTGGCCCACGTTCTGTCAATGTCGGTCGAATCAGAGAGCGAAACATCTGGATTCAAAGATAGGGCAGACATAACGTCTGGCCAGCAAGTTACGGCGTAGGAGTGCGAGCCGCACGCGGCTATCATCCGGTCAAATTGTCTGTACTCGGACACCATGCCCGCCCGGGAAAGGGTCGCGGTCGGCGCATCTCCCTATCACCGACCGCGACCGGCTCCCGCCCCTTGCGGGAAGCCTTCAGGCCCCCGGGTCCTTCCGGGGTTCAGGTTGCTCGGCTAGACAGAAACCCCCTCCTTTCTTAAAGTTCTATCCCTCTAACGCCTCACCGCAACGATACGGTGCGACGCAGGAAGGTCGGCAGGTCGGTATCGCCGACATTCTGGAGCGTCTGAATGCGCATGGGCCGCAGCCGCTCGCCCTGCCCCAAGACCTCCTCGATCGTGCGCTCCCGCAGTTCGGCTGGCTGGAACCCGGTGGCAATAACGGTCACCTTTATCTCGTCGCCGAGGTTCGGGTCTGTCGCCGTGCCGAAGATGATCTCGGCGTCCGGATCGACGATTTCGGCGATGACCTTCGCAGCCGCATTCATCTCGTGGAGGCCGATGCTACGTGAGCCCGTGATGTTGAACAGAACGCCCTTGGCGCCCTCGATGCTGATGTCCAGAAGCGGGCTTGATATGGCAGCCCGCGCTGCTTCGACAGCCCGGTTCTCGCCGCTGGCCCGCCCGATAGCGAACAGCGCCTGGCCTGCTTCGCTCATGATCTTGCGCACGTCTGCGAAGTCGAGGTTGATATCGCCCGGCACGGTGATGATCTCTGAGATTCCCTGGATAGACTGTCGGAGCACTTCGTCGCCGACTCGGAAGGCTTCGGGAACTGACACGTCAGGCGTGCAAACCGTAAGGAGGCGGTCGTTTGGAATGACGATGAGCGTGTCCACTTTGTCCCGCAGATGGGCAATGCCTTCTTCGGCCTGAAGGCGGCGCTTCGTCCCTTCGAAAGTGAAGGGCTTCGTCACGACGCCGATGGTTAACGCGCCGGCCTCACGCGAGACCTCGCCGACAATGGCGGACGCGCCGGTGCCCGTGCCGCCGCCCATGCCCGCCGTAATAAAGACCATCTCGGCGCCCTTGACGGCGTCAAAGAGTTCCTCGCGGCTTTCCTCAGCAGCGCGCAGGCCCTTGTTGGGGTCGCCGCCTACGCCGAGCCCCTTCGTTAGCCGGTCGCCGATGCGGATCTTGAGGTTGGCGTCCGTATGGGCGAGGGCCTGAGCGTCGGTGTTGACGGCAATTAGCTGGACGCCGCGGATATTCTCCGCCATCATCCGGCTAAGGGCGTTGCCGCCACCGCCGCCGACACCCATGACCTTGATCGGGGGAAGCTTGTCCAGGTCCTCTCTTGTAGTCATCAGTCGCCTCCTTTCGCTGGTCGCTTCTTGAGTCTGCGGCCTATTCAGGCATCATCACGCGCATCCACTGACCTACGCGGCGCAGCCAGCCGCCGACGGCAAAGCTCGGCCCAGCGTGATGGCCGGCTACGAGCGTGCCGTTTTCCTTGAGGGCCCACTGGAGCAGGCCCACGCTGGTCGCGTAGGAGGGATCGTCAAGTGTCTCTGAAAGACCCTGCAGATGGCGGGGAACGCCGACGCGCACTGGCAGGCCGGTCACCTGCTCGGCCAGGATGTCCAGGCCCTGCAGTTTGGCCGTGCCGCCGGCCAGGACGACGCCCGCCGAAAGGATGTCGTCGTGGACGTTGCGCTTCACCTCGCTCATCACCATCTCCATGATCTCTTCGCAGCGCGCCTGGATGATCTCGCACAGACGCCGCCTCGGGACGCTCTTCTGTCGCTCTGAGCCGAAGCAGTCGAGTTCGACGGACTCATCGGGGTCGACCATGCTTGGAATGGCGTGGCCATAGGCTGCCTTCGCCTGCTCGGCGACGAGGTAGGGGCAGCGCAGGCCAGCCACCAGGTCTCGGGTAAGGTGAGTGCCGCCGACGGGAAGGACGGAGGTGTGGAAGACGCTGCCATCGAGATAGACCGCTATTCCCGTTGTGCCGCCGCCGATATCGACGAGCACGACTCCTTGTTTGCGTTCCTCGTCTTCCAGTACGGCCTCACCGCTCGCCAGGGGCTCAAGTATCAGGCTCTCGACTTCGATACCGGCGCTCTCCATGCACTTCGTCAGGTTCTGCATGGCGCTGATGGATGCCGTCACGATGTGCGTCTCCACGTCCAGGCGCTGCCCGTGCATTCCCAACGGGTCACTCACGCTGTCCTGGCCGTCAACGACGTAGTAACGGGGAACGGCGTGCAGCACTTCACGGTTTGAAGGGATATTGATGACCCGCGCGCCCTCCAGCACGCGTTCGATGTCGTCGCTTCCTATGGGATGGCTGCGGTCCGGGATGGCAGCGATCCCGCGGTTGTTGAGCGACTGAATGTGCGAGCCGGTGATGCCGACGTGGGCAGAGATAATGCGGGTTCCGCTCGATCGCTCCGCCTTGTCGACTGAGTCGGCGATACACTGTGTCGCTTCGGCGATATTGTCTACCATGCCGCGGCTAAAGCCCCGGGCAGGGCAGACGCCGACACCCAGGACCCGTAGCGCCTGCGCTTCGCCGATCTCTGCGACGAGGGTGCAGACTTTGGTAGTGCCGACGTCAATTGAGGCGAAGGTTTCGGCTCTCACCTTGCGTTCCTCCTTCCCTGAGGGCACTCTCCCTAGCGTTGCGAGCCCTCTCTTCCTTGTGCTACTGGAACGAAACGTTTTCGCCGAAGCGCAGGTCGACGTCGTGGACGGTGATCGACTGCTTCTGCGTCTTGTCCAGCAGCACGTACAGGACACTCAGCTTGTAATCCAGATCGCGGCTGTCGCCGAAAATGGCGCGCAGTCCGCTGTCGAAGGTCACGGTCAGGCCGGAATGCTGGCTGTATTCCAGCTTTGTCACGTTTTCGTTCAGAGCTCGCGGTGACTCATCGATTAGCTCTTGCGATAGCATTACGGCGTCGGCATCGACGTGGTCACCGGCCGCCAATCGTCGCTCGGTGTCGAGTTCGAATATCACTGGAGCGTTCTCGTCGGGCCGGGCGTCGTCCAGTACCACTCCGTCGTCGTCAATGACGTAGGGTTGGTCCTTGATTTGCCAGTAGCCCCACGGATGGCGTTCCTCGACGCGAATCAACATCTTTCCTGGCCACTGCTTGGAGATCGAGACGTCCTTCACGGCGGGCAAGGCCAGGAGACGGTCTCTTGCGGCAGATGTGTCGACCTGCAGCAGGCTCTGTCCCTGCAGCCCGGACAGCGCGGCCACATAGGCCGGATCTAAGCTCTCCGTGCCGGTTACCGAGACCTCGCGTATCTGCATCAGCGGCGAACGGTAGACCAGCCAGGCAACGAGGGCCACGCTTACCATCAGCGAAATAATGCCCAGTTGCCAGAGCAGCCGGCCGAACCGGTGCCGGAAAGATGGCCTTTCGCGGCGTTGCCCCTGCCTCATGGGCACGGCCTGTTTGTAGTTACGCCTGCGCAAACCGCTCCCTCTCCTCGAATCGCTCCAGGCCGAGTTCGACCAGCCGCGTAATCAAGTCGGAATACGAGAGTCCCGCTTCTTGCCAGAGCCGCGGGTACATACTGCCGGGTGTGAAGCCGGGAATCGTGTTCATCTCATCGATGAAGACATCGCCTGACGGTGTCAGGAAAAAGTCGACGCGCGACATGCCGCAGCAGTCGATAGCGCGGTAACCTTTGATAGCCATAGCGCGAATGCGGCTGGCCAGGTTGCCGGGAACAGGCGCAGGAATCGTGAGTGTCGTCGAAGAGGCGAAATACTTCGCCTCGTAGTCATAGAACTCGTGCTCGCACTTGATCTCGCCGAGCGGCGACGCCTCCGGCTCGTCGTTGCCGAGGACGGCGCACTCGATCTCGCGGCAGTCGACGCCCTTCTCGATGATCAGCTTGCGGTCAAAGCGGAGCGCCTCGAAGACGCCGTTGACCAGCTCCTCACGAGAGTGCGCCTTTGTGATTCCGACGCTGCTGCCGCCGTTCGCCGGCTTGATGAAGCAGGGATAGGAAAGTGCCTGCTCGACGTTCGACGTTATCTCCCGTTGACCGCTTTCCCATTGCGAATGCGTCAGCACCAGCCAGTCAACGATGGGCAGACCGGCATCGTGGAGGAGCGCCTTCATGAGGGCTTTGTCCAGCCCGGTCGCGCTCGCAGCTACACCAGCGCCCGCGTAGGGGACGCGCGCCAGTTCGAGCAGCCCTTGCAGGGTGCCGTCCTCGCCGGTAGGCCCGTGAATGAGCGGGAAGGCGACATCGATCTCGGACAGGACCGAGAGGGCTTCCGGCCTGGCCAGCAGCCCCTCCGCGTTGGCGAGTCCGAGCGTCTTCTTGAAGGGAGGAGCCGGGGCGTCCATTTGCGTTTGCGTTTCTTCAGGTGTCAGCCAGGCGCCTGTCTTCGTCACGCCGATCGGCACGACGTCAAAGCGGCTGCGGTCGACGGCGGCCATCACGTGTTGCGCGGAAACGACGGACACTTCGTGCTCACCGGAACGTCCCCCGAAGATCACGCCGAGTCGCTGTTTGGCGTCTTCTGCCTTCATTCCAGGCCTTCTCCCACGAACGCCACCTCCGGCAACAGTTTCACCGAGAACTCCTCGTCGACTCTCTGCTGGGCTAGCCTGATGAGCGTCAGCACATCTGCCGACGTCGCATGACCGACGTTGAGAATGAAGTTCGGGTGCTTAGTCGATATCTCCGCATCGCCTTGGCGATAGCCGCGCAGGCCGACCTGGTCGATCAGCCACCAGGCAGGATATTCCCGCGTGTTCTTGAAGATGGAGCCGGCGCTTCGTCCGCGCGGTTGTGACGCCTGCCGGTTGCGGTCGAGTTCTACCAGGCGCTGGGCCAGCTCCGTTGGATCTGCCGGTCGGAGTACGAGGTCTGCTGACAGGATGACGTGGCCCTCGAAGAGCTTTCGGGTAAAGGCGCTCTCACGATAACCCAGGCCGAGTTCGTCAACGCCGAGTTCGTACTCGAAGCCGTCCTTGCCGACCATCCGAACACGCTTGAGGACAGCCGCCATGGTGCCGTCATAGGCGCCAGCGTTGTAGACAACAGCGCCACCGACCGTGCCGGGTATGCCGCCGGCCCATTCCAGTCCACCGAAGCCTCGCCGACCGAAGTAGCGCGCCAGCGCCGCGATGCTCGAGCCCGACTCCGCGTGGAACACAGCGACGCTTTCCTGGCTGCCATTTGGACCCTCGATACCGCGCGCACGGTTCTCGATGGTCACGCCGCGGATCCCCTTATCGCTGATGAGAACGTTGCTGCCGGAGCCGAGGATGAAGAAGGGGACCTGTGCCTTGTTGCAGAGAATGACGAGGTCCTGAAGTTGCTCGGCGCTCTGGGCAACGGCGTAGACGTCGGCTGGACCGCCTATGCCGAAGGTCGTGTGCCGGTTTAGCGGCTCATTGAGCCGCACTTCGGCCATCCTTTGCATCTCTTCCAGTAGGTGGTTGTCGATCTCCATCTCTTCCCTATTTCTTGGACGCGCGGTCGCTCAGCCGCTGCCAGGACCATCGGCCCAACCTCGTTTACGTCGCCGGCGCCGAGAGTGAAGAACACATCGCCGGGACAAAGGATTTCCAGGACTCGCTTCGCCGCGTCCTCGAAGTCAGCGACGAAACCGGCCTGCGGGCGTGTCACTTCCTTCGCCAGGTCCTCAGCGTTCATGCCTGCCGCAACAGGCTCGCGGGCAGCGTACGTCTCCAGGATCAGCAACACGTCAAGGCCTTCGAAGCAGCTGCGGAATTCGTTCAGCAGGTAAAGCGTGCGGCTGTAGGTGTGTGGTTGGAAGAGGCCGACCAATCGGCGTCCCGGGAAACGCTCTCTCGCCGCCGCAATCGTTGCCCGCACTTCCGTCGGATGATGCGCGTAGTCGTCCATCACCGTGATGCCATCGGCCTCTCCGATGAATTCGAAGCGACGTCCCGCGCCACGAAACTCGGCCAACGCCTTCTGCATTGCGGACAGCGGCACGCCCGAATGGTGTCCGACAGCGATAGCGGCCAAGGCATTCGCGACGTTGTGTCGGCCAGGAAGGGTCATGCGGAATTCGCCGTACGGCCGTCCGTGCAGTCCAACCAGGAACTCTTGTCCTCCGTCGGTAGATTTTCCAAGGTGACTTACCACCCAGTCGACGGGTGCATTCAGACCGTAGAGCTCCACGTTTCGCGTTTGCAACGGAACCGCTTCGCCTTTGCCACGACCGAGGAGTTCGGCGACCGCCGGATCGTCGGCGCAGGCGATGATCAAGCCGTCCGGCGGCACTTGCTTGAGGAACTGAGCGAAGGCACCGACCAGCTCCTCGAAAGAGCCGTAGATGTCGAGGTGGTCGGGCTCGATGTTCGTGACGACTGCGATGTCCGGCGTGTAACTCAGGAAGGCGGCATCGAACTCATCCGCCTCAACCACAACGTGCTCACCCTCACCAGCCGCGGCGTTCGTTTGTAGATTCACAACGTCGCCGCCGACGAGGTAGGTCGGCGAGAGGCCGGCCTGGACGAGCATGAACGAGACGAGGGCCGTCGTCGTTGTCTTGCCGTGGGTGCCTGCGATGGCGATGGAGCGATGCCCTTCCATCAAGCGTGCTACCATCTCCGCACGTTTAATGACGGGAATGGCGCGCCTCCGCGCCTCCAGTATTTCCGGGTTGTCCTTTGTCGCCGCAGAGGTGATCACGACCAGGCCAGCGTCGTCGACGTTCGACGCGTCGTGGCCCTGGTGAACGGTCGCGCCCTGAGCGACGAGCCGGTCGGTGAAGACCGAGAAGCGCAGATCGGAGCCGCTAACCGTGTGTCCCCAGGTCATGAGGATCCGCGCGATGGCAGACATGTGGACGCCGCCGATGCCCACCAGGTGGACTCGTTGCGGTATCGTCTTTGCCTGTGCTTCTTCCTTCGTCATCGTCCTCGTCATTCTCAGGCCGCAATTTCCATTAACATCGATGCGATACGGTCGGCAGCGTCGGGCCGTGCTAGTGAGCGCATGGCCTGCGACATCGCTTGTAGCCGCTGCTCGTCCTTGAGCAGCCGTTCGACAACATTGACCGCTTCCGCGAGACGCTTCTCCGGCAGGACGACGGCGGCCCCTTGATTGGCCAGATATGCCGCGTTCGCTGCCTGATCGGAGAAGGTGCCTGGGACAACGACTGCTGGCAAGCCCGACAGAGGCAACTCGCCAAGAGTGCTGGCGCCGGCGCGCATGAATGCAAGATCGGCGGCAGCCATTGCCCAGGGCATATCCGGTAGATATGGGAAGAGGTGATACCTTTGGCGAGTCGCTGCTGGTAGGGTGTTCGCTCTGCGCTCCACGACATGGAAGTCGGCTGGGCCAGAGACGTGGATGACTTGACATAAGTCTAGCAGCGCCAGCAGGTTATCGGTAACGAATTGATTAATGGTCTGGGCGCCAAGACTGCCGCCGCTTACCAACAACGTCTTAACCGCGGTATCTAGGCCAAAGCGGCGCTGTCCCTCTTCCCTCGTTGCCTTGAAGAAGGCAGACCGGACAGGGTAGCCGGAAACGGCTGTCTTCTCTTTCGGCAGATAGGGGAGAGAGGCCCCGGCCGTGGCGGCGACGCGCGTCGCCAGACGCGTCATGAGACGGACAGCCCAGCCGGGACGGACGTCCGGCAGGTAGACGAGGAGCGGCCGCTTCAAGCTGCGGGCAGCGACAGCGACGGGAGCACTGGCGTAGCCGCCGGTCGCGAAGACCGCCTGCGGATGGAAGCTGCGAAGGTAGCCTCGTGCCTGCCCAGTGCCAATTACAAGATCGCCAAGGCCTTTGCCGAAGCGAAGCGGAGAACGCACGCGCAAGGCGCTCGCGTTCACGGAACGAAAGTCGACGCCTTCGCTGCCCAAGAGTTGCTCGTCCATGCGACCGCGGATTCCGAGGTAAAGGAGCGTCAGCGGTTCATCGTGCTGGGCAAGCCGCTTTCGCAGTGCCGTCGCGACGGCCAAGCAGGGATAGACGTGGCCTGCCGTCCCTCCACCTGATAGCGCCAATCTCAAATCGTGTCCTCCGTCATGCGCCGTTTCGCTCGCCGGGCAGAGGCTGGGTTCAGTTCTCTCGCCGCCAAACACCCTTTTGAATAGCGCGAAACGCTCAGCAAGATGCCGATTCCTGCCATCGTCGCTGCCAAGGCTGATCCGCCATAGCTCAGGAAGGGCAGGGGGATACCGGTCAGAGGCAAAGAACGGGTTACTCCGCCGATGTTGATGATGGTCTGGTAGCCGATCCAACTCGTTATGCCGAGGGCGAGCAACGAGCCGAAGTTGTCAGGCGCGTTGAGCATCACGCGTACCCCGCGATAGATGAGCAGCGCAAAGAGTAGCAGCACGGCCACAGCGCCGATGAACCCCATTTCTTCGCCGATGATCGCGAAAATGCCATCGGTGTGGGCCCCGGGCACGTAGAAGAACTTCTGCCTGCTGGCACCAACACCCAATCCGGTCAGGCCGCCGCTTCCCAGGGCGATGAGCAGTTGGATGATGTGGAATCCCTTGCCCGCGGGGTCAGCTTCCGGTGAGACGAAGGCGAAAATGCGATCGGCGCGGTAACCGCCAGTCACCACAAGGAACGCTGTCGTCACGCCGCCGATGGACGTTAGCGCCAGCAAGTGGCTCAGGGCGCCGCCGGCAACGAAGAAGAGTGTGATCGTGGTCAAGACAACGATAATAGTGGTCCCCATGTCGGGTTCGAGCATTACGAGTCCGGCAACGAGCCCTACCATCGTCACGAACGGCACGAGACCTGCCGCAAAGCTGCTCAGGTCGCGGCTTTTGGCCGAGAGCCAGGCGGAAACGTAGATGACGAGTGCCAGCTTGGCGAACTCGCTTGGCTCGACGGGCGGCAGCGGGCCGAAGGAAATCCAGCGACTCGCCCCATTGCGATTGACTCCCAGTTCGGGGACCAGCACTGCGGCTAGTCCGACGAGGGCGGCGAGCATGAGCAGGGGGCTAAGATTCCGAAGTTTATGGTAGTCGGTGCGCATGAAGAAGATAAGCAGCCCGGCGCCGACAACTGCCCAGATGGCCTGTCTGGCAATGAAGTAATAAGGGCTGTTGTATTCGAGTTCGCCGACGGCGAAGCTGGCGCTGTAGACGGCGATCAGCCCCACGATCACCAGCATGGTGACCAGGATGAGGATCACGGCGTCGGGCGGTCCCGGCCTGACTCGCGTACTCTCGTGCGTGGCTATGGTCGGCTCCCTCCTTCGACGAAGGTCATTGCGAGAACGAGGCGACGGAAGTGCTCTCCGCGCTCCTCGAAGTTGTCATAGGCATCGAAGCTCGTGCAGGCTGGGGAAAGCAGTACCACGTCGCCGCGTCGCGCCACGGCGCGGGCGACGGGCACGGCGTCCTCCAGCGTATCGACTGTGACGAGGTCTGGACGCTTCTCGGCATCAACCCCGCCGAACGTCGCCCGTGCTGCCGCCACCAGCGTCTCCCCTGCCTCCCCGAAGAACACGAGCGCTCGGCATCGCCCGCGCAGCTCACGGAACATGTCGTCCAGCGGCAAGTGTTTTTCCCGCCCGCCAAGCAGCAGGACGATTGGCTCTTCGAATGAACGGATTCCGGCGAGAGTCCGTTCCGGAGTCGTCGCGATGCTGTCGTTGTAATAGGCGACTCCGTTGATTTCTGCTACGAACTCCAGGCGATGCGGCACCGGCTTGAATTCGCGGACAGCCCTTCCAATCGCGTCGGTCGGAATTCCACAGGCCGAAGCCACAGCCGTGGCTGCAAGTACGTTCGACACGTTGTGCCGGCCCCTCAGTCGTATGTCCCTTGTCGAAACGACCGGCGTGTCACTTGCGCCGTCTCGCCAGACGACTTTCTCGTTGTGGAGCAGCGCCGCCGGGCCTGGCAGGTCTACGCTGTCGCTGAAGAAGACGACCCGGCCCGAGACCTCAGTTGCCAATGAGCGGGAGTTCTCGTTGTCGTAGCCGAGCACGGCGATGTCTTCCGGTGTCTGATAACGTACGATGTTCCGCTTGAGGTCGAGGTAGCTCTCCCACGAATAGCGGTCCAGGTGATTGGGCGTCACGTTCAGGACACAGGCCACGTGCGGGCTTCGCGCCGTCAACTCCAATTGCGTGTGGCTGACCTCCAGCACAACCCACGTCTGCGGTCCTATCTCGTCGAGCAACGACAGCAGGCCGACGCCGATGTTCCCGCCGACCACATGCTCTCTACCTGCGGCAGCGAACGCAGCGGCGACTAGGCTCGTGACCGTTGTCTTGCCGCTGCTGCCCGTGATGCCGACGATTGGCCCCGGGCAGAGGTCGAAGAAGAGGCGCGTCATCGAGTCTAGGGGGACGCCGTGCTCTCGAGCAGCCGTGAGAGCGGGAATGTCCAGCGCCACGCCCTGCGAGACGAAAACGCGATCTGCAGCAACGGTGACCGCAGGATCGTTCTTCCCGAGCGAGAGATCGACAGACAACCCGTCGAGATCGCGAAGACGAGCAGATAGCCGCTCCGCCGGACGTGAGTCGCTGATTGTCACCAGCGCACCGTTGCCCACCAAGTAGCGCGCCAGGTCGACGCCCTCAATGCCGAGCCCCACCACCGTCACCCGCTTGCCCTCAAAGTCTTGTTTATGCGTCATAGCATTTTAACTAATGTGTCAAGGCTAACGCTATACCTAGAAGCCCTCCGGCCATGCCAATTAACCAAAATCTTGTGACTATTTGCGGTTCCGACCATCCGGAAAGCTCGAAATGGTGATGCAAGGGCGTCATCTTGAAGATGCGCTTGCCACCGCTCAGCCGGAAATAGACGATCTGGATAACCGTCGAGAGCCCCTCTATGAAGAAGACGATGCCCACGACCGGCAAGATCAGCCACCAGCCCGTCATTAGCGCAACGACCGCTAGCGTCGAGCCCAAGGCCAGTGCGCCTGTGTCACCCATGAAGACGCGCGCCGGGTGGGCGTTGTACCAGAGGAAGCCGAGCGTGGCCCCGACGACCGTCAGACTGAAAGTCGCCAGGAACGTCTGATCCTGCAGGAAGGCGATGACACCGTAGACGGCGAAGGCGACAGCGGTCGTTCCACCGGCCAGCCCATCGAGCCCGTCGGTCACGGCGATACCGCCGGTCGTTGCCAGGAATACGCCTACAGCGACGGGGATGTAGAGGAGTCCAATCTCGTGCTTGCCCAACCATGGCACATTGATGCTTCGCGCCTCGAGTCCGTAGTAGAGGATGAGCGCAGCCGCCAGTCCAAGGCAGATCAAGAGTCCCGTCTTCAGACGGCGGTTGAGTCCAGCATGTCCCTTGGAGCGACCCTCGACCGTCAGAAAGTCGTCGACAAGACCGAGCGTGCCGGCGGCGACGATTATCCCCAACGGTAGGAAGATCGATAGCTTGTCGAATAGGTTCGTGGGCGCCGTTACTAGGAAGACCGTGCCGAAGATGAGCAGGCCGCCCATGGTCGGCGTTCCCGCCTTGACGGCGTGTGAAGCCGGCGCATCACGCGATATCTGCTTGCCCAGTCGGCGCTCGGAAAGAAAACCGACCACCCAGTGACCGGCAACGACCGAAACGATGAACGCCGCGGTGCCGACAAACAACGCGTAAACCATTAAGCCTTCAACTCCGGCACTACTGTCTCCAATGCCATGGCCCGCGACGCCTTCAGTAAAACGACGTCGCCGACCTGTAGCTCTTCAGCAAGCTGCCGTGCGGCCTCCTCTTTAGAAGGCCAGAGGCTGACCGCGGGATGTCCTGCTCTCTTCGCTTCTTCGCCGATGAGCCGTCCCAACTCGCCGACCGCGTAGATAACTTGCGCCACGCGTGCCGCCTCGCGTCCGACGACGCGGTGTCCCTCCTGTTCCTCCGCGCCCAGCTCTCGCATGTCTCCGAGGACGGCTATCCGGCGGCCAGGCAAATCGGCCAACAGCTCTAGGGCCGCTAACATGGATGCCGGGCTGGCGTTGTAAGTGTCGTCAAGGAGGGTAGAATCGTTCCGGCCGCGATAGATGTGCAATCGCAGCGGTATTCGGGCGACGGCGAGAGCCTGCGCCACTTCCTCCAGCTTCATGCCTTCCACCAGCGCCACCGTCACCGCAGCCAGGGCGTTTGGCAACAGGTGCCGTCCGGGCAGGCGCGTTTCCACACGCAAGCTCTCGCCGCCGCATACGATCGTAAAGGAAATGCCCTCCAATCCCCTGCTCTCAAGATCGCTGCCCTGCACGTCACAGTCCTCGGAGGTGCCGAAAAGGAGGACACGCGCCTTCGTCTTCAACGCCATCGCCCTGACACGTGCATCATCGCCGTTGAGAACGGCGAAGCCTTCCGCTGGCAACGACTCGATGAGTTCGGCCTTCGCCGCCGCAATCGCCTCAATGCTGCCGGCCCGCTCCAGATGCACCGGATGCACGTTCATAGCGACGCCTACATGCGGCAGCGCCAGCCCGCAAAGAAGCCGGATCTCGCCGGGCTTGTACATGCCCATCTCCAGGATCGCTCGCTCGTGCTGCGGCGTCGCTTTGAGGAGTGTGAGCGGCAGACCGATCTCGTTGTTATAGTTCGCCTCGTTCTTCAAGATGCGGTACTTAGTCGCGAGTACCGAAGCGAGGATCTCCTTCGTCGTTGTCTTGCCGACGCTGCCGGTCACGCCGATAACCTTGATCGGCAGACTCGCTCGGTGTCCCTTCGCCAGCAGTTGCAGCGCTGCCAGCGTGTCTTCGACGACGTAGGCAGCCGCTCCTTCCGGCAACGACTCCGGCAGGTGGTTCACAAGCAGTCCAGCGGCTCCGCGCTGCAGTGCGTCGTCGACGAAATTGTGCCCGTTGCCGTGTTCGCCGGGAAGCGCGACGAAGAGATCACTCCGCTGCACCTCTCGCGAATCGACGACGACGTGACGGAAGGCGCCGGCGCGTTCGCCCACGGTCTGAAGGAGGGCAGGCCCCAGGTTCTTCACGACCTCTTTCGGGCTGATCATGGGTGCGCGCTCTCGCTTTCCTGGCTCACAGCCGCTGCGTTGGGTGGAACGCCCAAGTAAGCGAGAATCTTCGGGGCTATCTCGGCGAAAACAGGTGCGGCCACGGTTCCGCCAAGCTGAGCGGCCTGTGGCTCGTCAATCTTCACAAGGACCACGATCTTTGGATCGCTCGCGGGTGCGAAGCCGGCGAAGGACACGATCACTTTGTCCGGGTCATAACCGCCCGACACCGTTATGTAGGCCGTACCCGTCTTCCCGGCCACCTCATAGCCGGGGATCTGTGCCTCATTGCCCGGCTACGCCTTCGACCACGTCGGTGAGCATGCCTGTAAGAGTCCGAGCCGTCGATTCGGCGATAACACGCCGGACAACCTGCGGCTGGGTCTCTTGATCGCCGTTTGGGCCAGCGATGTCAGCAACGATGTAGGGTCGCATCAGTTCGCCCCCGTTCGCTACCGCCGCTATAGCGGTGATCATCTGTAAAGGTGTGACGCTGATTCCTTGGCCGAAAGAATTCGTCGCCAGGTCGGCTGGATACCAGTCCTGGTCATTCTCGGTGCGGACCATTCCGTCCGCTTCGCCGCCGAGGCCGACTCCCGTCGCCTCACCAAATCCGAAGTTCTCCACGTAGTTGTAGAAGCGTTCCGCTCCTATCTTCTCTGCGACCCAGACCGCACCGGTGTTCAAGCTCTTCTGGAGCAGTTGCGTCATTGTCGTTGTGCCGTTAACGGACAAGTCCCAGTTCCTGATCTCGTAGCCGCCGACGGTCGCTACACCCGTATCAACGTATGTTGTCTCCGGCGAGACGAGGCCCAAGTCCAGGGCTGCCGCCATGGTCACGACCTTCATGACCGAGCCCGGCTCATAGAGATCGGTGACGGCGCGATTGCGATAGAGGTCCATTTCGGTTTCATCATTCAGGTTAAGCTCATCGAGCTTGAAGCTGGGCCGGCTAGCCATAGCTAGGATAGCGCCGGTCTTCGGGTCCATGACGATAATGCTGCCGCCGGTCGCGCCGTTCTTCTCGATCGCCTCATCTAGCGCTTGCTCCGAGACCTCCTGAACGAAGCGGTCGATCGTCAGCCTGACGTCAGATGCCGGCTTCGACTCAGTCAGTTGTCGGTAACCGAAGGGAATGGGATTCCCCATGCTGTCGCGCTCGAAGTAGAGCGTGCCCGGCGTGCCGCCCAGCTGGTCCTGGTAGTCAGACTCGATGCCGGCTAGGCCGGTCTCGTCGTGGCCAATAAAGCCGAGCAGCGCCGAAGCTAGATTGCCCTCGGGATGGAAGCGAAGGATGGTTGCCGTTGCCTCTACTCCAGGCAAGCCCATATCGATGATCTTTCTCCCGGTGTCGTAGCTGATGTTACTGCCGATCAGCGCGTCGCCGTCGGTCTCCGTTCCCAGCAGAGAGCGTATCTCCTCGGGCTGCTTGCCGAGGATGGTAGACAGCGCCTGAGCTCCGCTCTCCGCTAGCTTCTCATCTTGCCATACTTTACGGTTTATGTAGATATCATAAGTGTCGATCGTAAGGGCAAGAGGGTAACCATTTCGATCGAGTATGGCGCCACGAGACGGATAGACCTTTTCCACGCCCGTGTGCTCATCCTCCGCCTCGACCTTGTAGTGCCCGTGACCAAAGATCTGCAGCTCCGCGAGACGTCCGGTGATGAAGATTGCTGCGGAGCAAAATAGGAGCCCCAACAGGAGGAGTCGCCAGGAGACCCGCGCCATTCGTTGCGGCATGTCAGGTTCCTCGCCAGCTAGTCGTCTTGCCCTCCGGCCCGCCGAGCTAAGGCAGAAGGCTCAAGGATTATCTAGAAGAAAGACAACAGGCCGAGCAGCTTCCGCCACCATGCGGTCGAATGCGCAGCCTGCGACGCTTCGGGCTTCTCGGTAAGGTAGCGCAACGGAACGAGTTGCTGTCCCGGTGCCTGCTTCTCCACCGAAAGAGTCATCGTGTTGTCGGCCGGGACCATGCCCAGACGGTCACGCGCCTCGCTGTCGATGCGGTCGATCGAAGTGAGTACCGCCACTTCGGCTTCCAACTGATGCACCTCGGCCTGCGTCGCCGAGCGTTCGTCTTCCAAGCGCTGCAGGTTATAGCCGGTCGTCGTGGCGCTGCTAGTCTGGATAACCTGCAATAGCCCTAGGGCGGCGACAACGAGGAACGCGCCCAGAAGCACCGGGCGCACGCCAGTGAGGCGTGGCAACGGCTTGGGCAGCGGTCTCGAAATCAGGCGGTCGAATGCGGACATCCTTGTCAGTCCTGCCCCCAAGGAGCATCTCGCTAGAGCCTCTCGGCCGCTCGCAGACGCGCGCTACGAGATCGCGGGTTAATAAGAACCTCCAGGTCCGAAGGCCGTAACGGCTTCCGCGTCACCAAACGCAACGTGGCCTTGTGATCGCATGCGCAAACGGGAGTCCCCGGCGGGCAGATGCAGTCGCTGGCCTCGCGGCGTAAGAAGTCCTTGACGATGCGGTCTTCGAGAGAGTGGTAGGAGAGAACTACCATTCGAGAACCGGAGCCGTCGAGCAGACCGTGGGCCTCTCCCAGCGCGGTAGCTAGGTGGGCTAGCTCTGAGTTTACCGCTATTCGAAGGGCAAGAAACGTCCTGGTGGCGGGGTGGGTAACGTTTTGGCCCTTCTTGCCCACGGCCTGCTCGACGACTCCGGCGAGCTGAGTTGTTGTGAGAATGGGGCGCTGCTCCACAACGAAGCGCGCAATGCGGCGGCTCTTGCGTTCCTCACCGAAACGCCAGATTACGTCCGCGAGATCTTCCTCTCGATAGCCATTCACAATATCCGCGGCGGTCAGTTCGTCGGAGGAACTGAAGCGCATGTCCAGAGGGCCCTCGCGACTGAAGCTGAAACCGCGTCCTGGCTGCTCAAGCTGGAACGACGAGATGCCCAGGTCCAGCAGGATCCCATCGACCGGAGCGAAACCCTGACCGTGGCAGATCCCCGCCATATCCTGGTAGTTCCCTTCGACAAGCGAGACCTCGTCGCCATAAGGGGCAAGGCGCTCTCGCGCAACTGACAGAGCTTCGCGGTCGCGGTCAATGCCAAGCACGTGTCCGCCAGCTTCGAGAATGGCCTCCGCGTGACCGCCTTCACCGACCGTCCCGTCGACGTAGCGACCGCCAGGTCGCACGGCCAGGGCGTCGATCGCTTCGCGCACCATTACGGGAATGTGTATCGCCATCGCCATGGTTATCGTCATGGCCCCTCTTCCATCGATTCGAGGTCGACCTCGTACTTCTCGTCGATCTCTTTCTGCTCGGCGCCCCAGCGCTGCGGATTCCAGAGTTCCAGACACTCGCCGCGCCCCACTATCAGGACGGCGCCCTCAAGCTCGCCGTGCTGCCGCAGCCGCACAGGGAGAAGAATGCGCCCCTGACCGTCGAGTTCGACATCCAGAGAGCGGCCGAAGAAGCCGCGACGCAGGCGTCGGGCCTTCTTACGCGTTGGACGCCGGGTAATAAGGAACTCCGCCTCTTTTTCGTAAGCTTCGGCGCTGTATACTTCCACGCAGCCGTCCTGGCTTTCGACGAGGACGGCGCCGCTGCCAAAGGAGGCGCGATAGCGGGCGGGGATGGGAATGCGTCCGCGATTATCGAGGCTATATTCGAATGTTCCGCGAAAAACCATTTTCCCCGCCTTGAATGGCCCTACTCGGGGGCAATCCTGCCACCCTTTACCATAATTTTCCACATTCTACCACGAAAGCAATCCGGCGTGTCAAGGCTTTTCCCACAATTCAGGGAAAAAGATCGCACTTTTCGAGCCTCTCTCGCCCGTGCTATCATTGCTTGATCATGCGATGACGCCGATAACCATCTGCCTGGGCATTCCGACCGCCAGCGTCATCGATTTGCCTGGCAGTGAGTGCGCAGTCCGAGAGAGCCTCGCCTACCTGGTACGTGTGCTGCAGCACGCCGCCCGGACGGCTGGCGGTCGCTACGGCGACCACTTGTAAAGCAATGCGGATCGACGTCCTTACCCTCTTCCCGGAGATGTTCGAGGGCCCGCTGAAGGCCAGCATACTGGGTCGCGCCGTCGAAGGCGGTCTTGTCGAAGTCGTCCTGCACAACGTCCGCGACTACGCTGAGGGCAAGCATCACGTCGTCGACGACTACCCTTTCGGCGGCGGGCCGGGCATGGTGATGAAGCCGGAGCCTCTCTTCGCCGCCGTCGAAGCAGTCTCCTTGCTGCACCCCGCGAAGGCTCACGTCGTGCTCTTGACGCCTCAGGGCCGCCTCCTCAATCAGGCGATCGGCGACGAGATGGCAGGGCGCGAACGCCTCGTCCTAATCTGCGGTCACTACGAGGGTGTCGACGAGCGGGTCCGCCAGCACCTGGTCGATGATGAAGTCAGCATCGGCGACTACGTGCTTTCCGGAGGGGAGCTAGCCGCGATGGTCCTGATCGACGTCGTGGTGCGGCGGTTGCCGGGTGCACTGGGCTCTGAGGAGTCGCTGACGGAGGAGTCGCACGCTCATGGGCTGCTGGAATACCCGCAGTACACGCGACCGGCGGAGTTCCGCGGCTGGCCGGTCCCGGAGGATCCTGCTTTCCGGCCATCATGCCCAGATAGCGGCGTGGCGAAGGCAGCAGAGTATATTGCGAACAGCGCGGCGCCGGCCCGAGCTGCTTGAGCGAGCGTCGCTGACTGATACGGAGAAACGCCTGGCTGCGGAGGTGCTGGCGGAAAAGGTCTGACTTCTGCTAACCTATCAGGCACGGAGTGTTATTGTGGTTGACGCTGATTCATTAGTAGAGACAAGAGAGAACCCCGATGCCACCGGCTTCAATGTCGGGGATACCGTACGGGTGAGCGCCAAGGTTGTCGAGGGCGACCGTGAGAGGACGCAGGTGTTCCAGGGCGTCGTCATCCGCTCCCGTCGCGGCGGCCCTAGAGCCAACGTGACGGTGCGGCGTGTTTCGCACGGCGTCGGCATCGAACGCACCTTCATGCTGCAGTCGCCGCGGCTGGAGAAGATCGAAGTGACACGTCGCGGCAAGGTGCGACGTTCTCGCCTGTACTATCTGCGCGGTCTGGCAGGCAAGGCGGCGCGCATCAAAGAGAAGACGACAACCCGCCCGTAATAACCTCCGCCCCTCTTGTCCTTTCCGTAGGAAACCTGTCAGAAAAGCACAGCCTTCCCGTCAGGCCTGCCTCCTGTCTCCGCTATAGACTTCAACTATGCCTGCATTCCGTCTATCGCTGAATCTTCTCCTATTCTCCGTTATCGTCATGTCTTCCTGCGACCGTGCGTCGCGAACCCTGTCAGAACCGGACGCGACAGAAACGGCCATCTCTGTTTGGAGGACCGTCACAGCGCTCACTCCACCCGCGCCTACCGCCACTCCCGTTCCACCTACTCTCGTCCTTGAGCCAGTCTGGCCAGATGAGCTTGTCGATTCCGCCCTCTACATAGTCGATTCACAAACCGGCGGAATCACGCTCATCAGTGGCAGGACCCGGCTCGACAAATGGCTTCCCGACGGGAGAATGGTTGTCACCAGCGACACCGACGAGAATCCAGCGACATACCTCATAGACCCAACCGGGGATTTGCCGCCCGGGCTTCTCTCCGGCACTTCTCAAGTGGAAGTCTCGCCCGACGGCCATCTTGCGGTTTCCTGGGGTGCCACCATCGCCGGCGTTGAGCTGGTTCTCCTCGACCGTCCCGGTTCCCGAATCAGCCTCAACGTACCCGGTGTCGTGCAGTCCGCGGCCTGGTCACCCGATGGCGCGCGGGTCATCATCGGTACCATACGGGGCCTATCCACGGAAAGCTCGATCTTCCTGGTCCGGCCCGGAGACCCGAACCAGCTGCGGTACGCAGGCGAAGCCGCAGTCTACGCATGGTCTCCGAGCGGCAACCATGTCGCCCTCGCTGGGAGACAAGGCATAAACGTGTTCGATGTTACGTCCGGCGAGACGCGTCCTCTTTCGCTCCCGCCGTCGCTCTCCGGGACGCTGAATAACCTGCCGCCGTCGCAGTGGTTCCCGCCCCCCCTCGCTTGGTCACCCGACTCGCGGTTTCTCGCACTGAGCGAAGGTGAGACCACCTTCGTCTTTCCCCTCGACCGAGAGGCTGGCGTGCAGATGACCGGCGTCCGTTTTCGCGCCTGGATTCCAGGCACTGACGACATCGTTCTTCCCGGTCCAGTTTGTGTCGAGCAGGAACGCCTGATCGTCGTAAGTGCGGGAGGTCAGATTAGCCTCACCCTCGCTGGCCGACCTGTCGGCAATGCCTTGCCGTCGCCCGACGGCGATTCCCTTGCCTTCATGACCGTCGACCCTTCGTTCCAGAAAGAGCAGCTGAAGGTCCTCGACCTGCGCGATGGTTCTGAACGTCTCCTCTTTACGGGCATCGGCGATATCCTTCAGTGGTCGGCGGATGGGAAGAGCATTACCTTTGCAGGTGCCGCCGCGGTCGGTTTTTGCCCCGGCGTTGGTCGAGGTGAGTTCGATATCCGTCCGCTCCAGTAGTGCCGAGTTTTCGTTCCCCTCATCGGTTCGCTACAATAGAGGTAGGGACTCATCGAGGAGCGTTCATTGGCTGTCCTGCAACTCCGCTTCGCCGGCGACCCCGTCCTGCGACGGAAGACCCGTACCGTCAACAAGATAGACGCCCGTTTACAGCGCCTTATCGACGACATGATCGAGACGCTGCACGACGCGCACGGCGTCGGGCTCGCTGCGCCTCAGGTCGGAAGATCGGAGCGCGTGGCTATTATTCACTTGCCCGAAGAGGAAGAAGTTATTGTCCTCATCAACCCGCAGTTCGTGAGGCGCAGCGGCCAGCGGCTTCTCGAGGAGGGCTGCCTCTCGGTTCCCGGGTATGTCGCCGAAGTGATGCGGTCGGATTCGGTTACCATCAAGGCGCTGAACCGCGAAGGCCGTCCCTTCCGCGTCAGGGCCAAGGACGATTTGCTCGCGCAAGCGTTGGAACACGAATTGGACCACCTCGACGGCATCCTGTATATCGACTACCTGGAAAGCGCCGACCAACTTATCCCTATTCGGTCTCGAGAAGAGGCCGGTGTCGTCGAAGACGAAGCCTGACCCCGGTCCGAGAACGCGAGATGCCTTCCGTTTCGCTTTCCCCATCCGTCCGCCGCCTTCTGTCTAAGCTCCGCGCTGTCTGGAGCAACCACAACGCTGAAGGCTATCTAGTCGGCGGCTTCCTGCGCGACCTCCTGCTCGACCGCGAAGTCCGCGATATCGATATCTCTCTCAGCGGCGACGCGCCTTCCCTGGCCCGGCTGGCCGCAAATGCTGCTGGTGGCACCTGCTTCGCTCTCGATGAAGAGCGGGGCATAACTCGTATCGTCCTGCCGGCGCACGCTCCTGTCGCTTACGTAGATGTGACGCGGCTGCGCGGCGACATCGGGAGCGACCTGGCAGAGCGCGATTTCACCATCGACGCCATGGCCCTGCCTCTCGAGACCGTCGGGCGGCGCGGGCCCCAGCCGCTAATCGACCCTTTTTCCGGCTTCAACGATGTCAACGAGCGAATTGTCAGGTCTGTGAGCCAGACAGTCTTCGAAAGCGATGGCCTTCGCCTGGCTCCGCGCCGCCCGTCTCTGCGCCGAACTCGACTTCCTCCTCGACGCGGACACCGCAGCGCTCATTCAGCGAGACGCGGCATACATTGATCCCATTGCGCCGGAGCGGAAGCGCGACGAACTGGTGCGCATCCTCGCCACTGATCGGGCTGCCGCAAACCTGCGTCTCCTCGACGCTCTCGGCCTGCTGGAGCGACTACTCCCAGAGGTCACAGCGTGTCGTGGCGTCAGTCAGCCGAAAGAACACTATTGGGACGTCTTCGAGCACCTGCTGGAGACCGTAGTCGCGCTCGATTTCATGCTGTCAGACGGCGAACCGTCCTTGCCGCGCGAGGCGTCGCTGTGGCGAGAATTATGGCAGCAGTTGCAATGGCTACCTTCAGCGCACCAGCATTTGGTGGAGGAGATCGTCGAAGGGCGGCCGCGGAAGGCGCTATTGAAACTGGCCGGCCTCCTGCACGACGTCGGCAAGCCCGAGACGAAGGCGCCGGACGCGATGGGGCGCATCCGCTTCATAGGGCACATGGCGCTTGGCGCTCAGAAGGCATCGAAGGTCATGCGGCGCTTCCGGTTCAGCGGCGCCGAGATGCGTTTCGCCTCGACGATTGTCGAACAGCACCTGCGGCCCGGTCAGATGAGCAGCGGCGGTCTGCCAACTCGAAGGGCCCTCTACCGCTTCTTCCGCGATACGGGCGACGCTGCGCTCGACATCCTCTTCCTCATGCTCGCCGACAACTTGGCGGCCCGGGGCCCGCGACTTCGCTTCGCGACCTGGCAGGGCAACGTCGCTTTCATGAACTACATCCTCGGTCGCTATCTCGAAGAGGAGCCCGCCGCTCCCGCGCGCCTTGTCACCGGCAACGACATAATGGCTGAGCTTCGTATTGAGCCCGGTCCTGCTGTGGGGAAACTGCTTGCCGCGATCGAGGAGGCGCAGGCGCTGGGAACGGTCTCGACGCGAGAAGAAGCGCTGGCGGCGGCCCGCCGCCTCTTCGCGTCGATGCCCCGGCGGCCGGAATCGGAAGCCGCCTCCTGCTGACTTCGAAACCAATTCAAATCGCCAGCCGAGAAGAACGAGTCGAGTGGCGCGTAAGATTTTGCGCAACTATAGTGATATCAGTAAACTTGTTAGCGTAAGTTGCTGCGCGAATACGCCGGCATGGGCCCGGAGACGGGCACAGCGGGAGGACATAAGTCCTCCCCTACATGTGGGAGTTAGCTACAAGCATTGCACCGTAAGTTCGACAGAATACTGCTAGGGCTCATCGTCGTCATCGCGGCCTTTTCCCTCATCACGATGTGGCCCTCGGAGCCGTGGCACTATCTTCCTGGCTTCATCCCCTGGCCCCAGGGACGTGGCATAAGTATACCCTTCGTCAAATTCGATGGCACCGACATCAAAGCCAGCACGCTCAAGCGTCGCGCGATGACCCTCGGCCTCGACCTAGAAGGCGGCACTCGCCTGGTCCTGGAACCAGACCTCAGCAATGCGCCCAACGTTAATCTCAATGACGCCCTTAACAATGCCTCGAAGATCATTGAGCGCCGCATTAACCAGTTCGGCCTGACCGAGGCCGAGATCCAGCGCCAGGGCAACAGGCTCGCCATCCAGATCCCCGGCATCACCGCCGACGAGGCAATGCAGAAGATTGGCAAGACCGCTCTGCTGGAGTTCCGCGAGCTGAAGAAGGACGCCAACGGCAACATCGCCGTCATGGTAAACGGCCAGGAGCAGTACGTTCCCTCAACATCGCTCTCCAACCTCGACAACGCCGAGTGGGTCACTGCGACCGCGACTACGAGCGACGGGCAAACAGTCCCGCTCACCGGCCAGTACCTCAAGAGCGCCCGACTTGTCGCCGACCCGAACAGCGGCTTGCCGGTCATCGCTTTCGAGTTCAACGACGTAGGCGCTCATCTCTTCGAGCAGATCACGACGCGCGATCTTCAACAGCCGATCGCGTTCTTCCTTGATGGCGAAGCTATCCAGACTGCCGCGGGTCACATCGACGCGCCCACCGTTCAAGCCGTAATCAGCGACAAGGGCCAGATCACCGGCATGTCAACCGACGAGGCGACCAACCTTGTCAAGCTGCTGAACGCCGGTTCCTTCCCGGTGCCCTTGAAAGTCGTTCAGAGCGAAGATGTCGACGCTACGCTCGGCCACGACTCTGTCCAGGCAAGCGTCATTGCCGGCGAGACCGCCATGCTCGTGATCATGCTCTTCATGATCCTGTACTACCGCCTGCCCGGCCTCATCGCCAGCGTGGCCCTCACCGTCTACGCAACGATAGTCCTAGCAGTGTTCAAGCTCATCCCCGTCACGCTGACCCTCTCCGGTATCGCGGGTTTCGTTCTCTCGGTCGGCATGGCGGTGGACGCCAACATCCTGATATTCGAACGCATGAAAGAAGAACTTCGTACAGGACGTAGTTTGGTCCTGGCGATGGAGGAAGGTTTCAACCGCGCCTGGTCATCTATCCGTGACAGCAACGTCTCTACCCTTATCACCTGCGCCATCCTGTACTGGTTCGGCGATCAGTTCGGCGCGACACTGGTTAAAGGCTTTGCGCTCACGCTGGCAATCGGTGTTCTTTTAAGCATGTTCTCCGCCGTCTTGGTGTCGCGGACCTTCTTGCGCATCGTTGTTAGCATCCCGGCGGCGCGAAAGCCCGTGTTGTGGGTCTCGCAGACAGGAACGAAGGGTGATGGCGGCTCCCGCGAGCCAGCGAGCCTTCCCACAGGGGGTGGCAGCTAATGCTCGACTTCGTTCAGAAACGTAATTGGTACTATCTGCTGTCGCTCCTGGTGCTGCTGCCGGGTGTGATTTCGCTACTCATTCCGCCCTCGCTGAAGCCTGGAATCGAGTTCAGTAGCGGCAGCATGTTCGAGGTTAGCTTCCAGAACACCGTCAACGAGACCGACCTGCGCAATGAGATGTCCGTTCTTGGACATCCCGAGGCACGAGTGCAGTCCACGGGTCAAAACAGATTCCTCGTGAGGACATCCGTCCTTGAAGGTTCCGCCGAGCAGACGCCAGAAGGTGGTCCGCAGCCCATCGGCGAGCAGCAGTCCATAACGCGGACGCTGTTCAACAAGTACGGACCGATGCTGAAGGACGACGGCAGCCTCGCAACCGACGCCGCTGGCAATCCGATTCCCTGGACCGTGCAATCGTCTGCGGTGTCCGGCACGGTTTCGCGGGAGATCGGGCGAAATGCGACGATCGCCGTCGCGGTGGCTTCGCTGGCTATCCTGCTCTACATCACCTGGGCGTTCCGCTCTATCCCGAACCCGTTTCGCTGCGGAATCGCGGCAACGATTGCGACGATGCACGACGTGGTGCTCGTCATGGGTGCCTACTCGATCTTCGGCAAGGTGTTCAACATGGAAGTCAACACCATGTTCATCACCGGCCTGCTGACCGTCATCGGCTTTAGCGTCCACGATACTATCGTTGTGCTCGACCGCATCCGCGAGAACCGTTCGCGCTATCCTGACCTGCCGCTGCACGAGGTCGTCAACAACAGCATCCTCCAGACGCTAGGACGGTCGATCAACACGTCCTTCACCGTCATCCTATCGGTCACTGCGCTGCTGCTCATCGGCGGCGTCACCATACGACCCTTCCTCGTCGTCATGCTCATCGGGACGATAACCGGCACCTACAGCTCCATCTTCGTCGCGAGCCAGATATTGGTGACCTGGGAGGAAGGGGACATCCCGCGCCTGTTCCGGCGAATCACCCATATCATCCCCGGGCGCGCGCGGCCTCTTCCCGAAGAGGGGTAAATTCAGACCAAGCTCTTCTCGACGAGATTCATTTGCTGCTGCTCAGCGGAAGGCAGTGGTTTGGGTTTAGCACTTCATAAGCCCAGAAGCTAACGTCTTCATTCTGGATGCCCTGGAGGCCGTGCCTTCCGGCAGGCATAATGAAAGTGCGGAGTTCGCCTCCAGGACACGAGGCGACGAGGGACTGGATCTCGCCCTCTCGGTGGGGCAGGAACATGAACGTCGCCGGCGCGTTGCCCGACGTATCCTCCACCGGATCGGACACTACCCTGCCGTCTTCTAGAACGTCAAAGCGAGGCCAGTCGCGTAGGGGGAAGGTCATGGCCGGGTGGCCCCAGCCACTGAGGTACATGCGGGGGTCACCATACCAGAAGAGACGTGTATCGCCCGGCAATGTCCTCACGTAGTCGACAACCTGGGCGGCGACGCGGTTGTTCAGGTCGCTCGAGTAGCCGGCGTGTGTGTACTGGAAGAAGTAATAGTTCACGTTCACGGTGAAAAGCGCCGCTATCGCCACTCCCGCTACTACCGGACTTGCGCTCGGCCTCAATTTGGCCGCCCGGTCTGCGATCAGCTTCACGCCTATCGCCGTGAAGGCGGCGACTGCCGGGATCGTGCCCAGCAGCCTCTGTGACGTCGGCGGTTGGATCGTCAGCACTCCGCCGGTCACTACGACCGCCAGAAAGATCGCCAGCAACAGGAAGTAGCGCGCATCCAACACTTTGTAGACTGCGTAACCAATGCCAACCAGGAATGGGATCAGTGTCAGGTGGTCGACAAGCGGAACAGGTCCCGCATAGAAGATGCTGGTATCCGCATATCTGCCGAACGCCCCGAAGGAGAGTCTGGTCTGGTCCCAAAAGATATCAAAGGTGCTGCGTCCGGCCGCCTGCTGCTGCTGCATCCAGTGCGACTGATAGATCCCCACGGCGTCGATCCTGTCCATGAAGAACGAGGTGTGCGTTAGCCAGAAGATGGCTAGCGGCAGCGCCGCTGCGCCGTAGGCCAGGACCAGGACGCCTCCGCCGGGGAGTAGCTGGCGCAGGGAGGCAGGCCGGCGCAGGAAGGTGTAGCCGAAGAGGGCGGCTACGATGACGGGAATTACGCGCGCTGCCGGCGAGAGGTAAAACCCAAGCCCAAGCACGAGTCCCGTTAGAACGAAGTCGACCGTCTTTCCATCCCGGCTGGCTCTCCACGCAAAGTAGAGCGACGCGGCCATCAGGAACGGGTCGGCGATGTTCTCCATGCCAACGCGGCTGTAGTGGATGTGTACCGCGTAGCCGACCAGGAAAACGGCGCCGAGCACCGCGATAGCCTTGCCAAACATCTGACGAAGGAGCGCATAAAGCACCGGGACCGTCAGTATGCCAACAACCGCTGTAGTCAGCCGGATGGCGAAAACGTTGATCCCGAAGACCTTCAGGTAAGCAGCTTCGGCGAAGAACTGCATCGTCGCGTGACCCTGGAGTCCGGACATGAACATGTTCTTCATCTGCCCGCTTAGAACGAAGACTGACTCGTGTGCCAGCGCCGCCTCGTCCTGCTCGAAGGGAAGCGGTATGGTCGTGAGATTCGTCACTCGCAGGGCGGCCGCGACCGCCGTCATTCCAGCGACGCCCAGGAGTTCCCATCGATGCGATTGCGCCCACTGCCTGACGTTTTTTCTGCGGAGCTTCCACAGCCCGAGCGCCGTCGCAGCCCAAAGAGCCACGCCGGTAACGACCGCGATCCAGAGGAAGAACAGGGGCCAGTAGTTATTCGGCGCCGGCTCGCTGTTCGCCACCTGGCCGATGACCAGCGATGCGATGCACGCTGTCGCCAGCAAGGGCCAGATGAGCGGGACGGAGTTCGTCAGCCGGATCAGGCGGGGCAGCCTTCCATTGCGGTCGGAGATCAACGGCGACACACGGGTCGCCAGGATGAAAAAAAGCATCGCGGGGACGACAAGCCAGAGCAGCTTCGCCCCGGAAGGCATGACCGACTTCGTTCGGTTCCCCTGGACGAAGCCGTACCACAGCACTGCAACTGTAGCTATGGTGAGGCCGGTAAGGGCGAGCAGTCTTCGAACGTCTGGCGCTGATCGCGCTCGCGTACGGCGGGTAAGGGTGCTACTGGCTTCGCTGGTGGGAATCGCTGGCATTACCAGGCCTTGTTTGGAAAGCGATTCAATTGATGGCCGTGGTCTACGGTTCCGTTATTCTAGCGGATGCGCCGCCAGAGCTCCACAAACGGAACACCAGGCGATCGTTGAGGAGGAAGTTGGCGAACGCGGCGGCGCAAATGCCGATGGCTGCCGCCGGTAGGTACCAGATGAACGTGTTGAGGAGGTTGAAGACGCCTTGGTTCACGACGCCGCTCGTAGAGGCGGCAGAGACGTTGAACATGGCCATCCGTGCCAGGAACTTATGAGGCTGGATTCCCGATGACCAGCGATCACGCCATGTGAAGAACTGGCTGAAGACGAAGTTCAACTCCATTGAGATGATGAAAGCGACCAGGTTCGATACACGTTCGCCCATCCCGCCGCCTGCAACCAGGCTATGCAGCACCGCGAGCTGGACAACGCCGCAACTTCCACCGACAATCACAAACCGGAAGATGCGGTTGAAATAGATGGCGCGTGTAAGCGCAATAGCCTCACCGGGGCTCGTCGGGAACCGCGAAATGCTCATTCTGTAGAAGTTTCGACTAAACCTGCCCATCGCGACATGCCTGCCCGCTAGCGCCTCTGCCGCAGCACGCGCTCTTCGCCGATCCGCTGCGTCACCCTTTCCGCGTCGAGGTGCTCCAAGAGCGCCTGCGCGTACTTCCGGCTGGTGCCAAACATATCGCGAGTCTCGGCCAATGTGACCTTGCCGTGCTCCTGCAGACGAGCGACCACCCTCTTCAGCATCTCTCGATACGCTGCGGTCGGGAAGACGACGCCGTCATCAAGGGCGACCGCGTGGCCCTTTTCGATGAGGTAGGCCAGCAGTTCATCGTCCGGCCGCCTGTCTGATTTCGGCGCGAAAGGATTTGCCTCGAGGTCGTGAAGGAAGACGTTTATGCTGGCCTGTTGGGCCGGCGAAAGCTTCACTTCACGGCCCGGCAGCCCGGCTCCGGTGGCCGTCTCAGTGAGCAGTCCGCCCTCCAACCAGCGTTTGAGCGCGGCGCTGAACAGTTTCGGTGAGAGCTTCAACCGCGTTCGCAACTCCTCCTTGGGCATGACTAAGCGAAGCGGATGCTCACGATAGTATTCGGAGATGACCTGGCCGGCTCTGTTACCCAAAGAGGCGAAAGCATCGCGGGTGAACAACATCGCGCCGTCGCCCAACGGGCCCCCGCCGAGCGCGACGACCTCGCCGCTTTCGACGAGGCGGGCCAGCAGCTTCAGCGACTCCTCCTGTGGCGAGTCGAGCTGGTCTAGGAGGTTGCTCTGCTCCAGCGGCTCTCGCTGACGGAGCAAGGTGAGGAGGCGCTCCTCTGGCGTGCCCGCCTGCAGCGAAGAAAGCGCTTCGAGAGTGCGCGCGTCATGGCGGCGATGTCGCTGCCCGTAAGGCTCAACGACCTGTCCACCGCCCAGCGTATCGTTGGCGTCCCGAACGACGAAGAGGTCGCCGCTGATCACTGCCACCGGCTCATCGAGCCGCAGCTGGGCCCAACCTTCTTCGCCGGGGCGCAGTTCGTCGCGGTCGAGGAAGCGGACCTTGCCCCAGACTTCAGAGGCACCACAGTGAAACGATACCCGGGCGTTGTGACGTATCGGGCGAGCGAGGTCGCGGATGGCGCGAAGACGGACGTCGAAGGCCGAAGTCGCTGGCAGCGAGTCCGGCAGGACGACCACCTGGCCGCGCAGCAGTTCATCGGGGGAGACGCCCGAGAGGTTGACGGCGGTTCGCGTTCCGGGAAGGGCGCGTTCAACCTTTTGGCGGTGCGTCTGGAGGCCACGTATGCGCGCTCGTCGCTTCCCGGGGACGATCTCGACCTCCTGTCCGACGCTCAGACTTCCGTCAATCAGCGTGCCTGTGACGACGGTTCCGAAGCCGGCAATAGTGAAGGCGCGATCTATGGGCAGGCGGGGCCGCCCGATGTCGCGCTTCGGCGGCGTTTCCGCCAGCTTCTTCTCGATAATGGACACTAGATCGTCGAGGCCTTCGCCCGTCAGCGCGGAGCACGCGACGAGGGGGGAGCCTTCCAGCGTGCTGCCCCCGACCGCATGCCTCACGTCCTCCGCGACGACTTCAAGCCAGTCGTCATCGACGAGGTCTCTCTTCGTCAGCACGAGGACACCGCTCTTGAGCTGGAGGAGGTCGAGAATGGCGAGATGCTCGCGTGTCTGGGGCATAACGCCTTCATCGGCGGCGATCACGAGCAACGCCATGTCGATTCCGCCAACGCCGGCCAGCATGTTCTTGATGAAGCGCTCGTGACCAGGTACGTCGACGATGCTGACCTCTTGCCCGCCCGGCAGCTTTAGCCAGGCAAAGCCTAGGTCGATGGTCATTCCCCGGTCTTTCTCTTCCTGGAGGCGGTCGGGATCGATGCCTGTGAGGGCTCTAACGAGGACGGATTTGCCGTGGTCGACGTGCCCGGCGGTGCCAATTACATACATGCCTAAACGAGTATAGCACGCGCCTCAGGGGTCAGTCAGGCATGCGGGGAGTTCTTGGATGTTAGGGGGGTGTGCCCACCTCTGTTGGCGTCGGCGGTTCCGCCGTCTCCGTTGGCGTCGCTGGTTCAGGCGTGTCCGTCGGCGAGATGGGCGTGACGGTCGCTGGCTCAGGCGTTGATGTCGCCTCTTCCGGCGTCGCCGTCGCCTCCTCGGTGGGTGTGTCTTCTACCGTAGGCGTCTTTGTCGGCGCGGCAGTAGCCGTTGCGACGGGTGTCTTCGTCGCCGTCGGCGTGGGTGTGGCTTTTGCCCCGCCGCCGGCGAATATGCCGGCGCCGAACATAACGACAACGACGAGAGCAAGCACGACGACGGCGCCCAGGATGGGCAGCGCCATGCCGCTCGGAAGCTGGATTCCTCCGAAACGACGTCCACCGCCGCTGCCGCCGATGCTCGGCATTCGCGGGCCCCCTCCCATGCCGCTGCCATAGCCACCAACGTCGCCGATTCCACCCGCTCCTGTGCCTCCGCTCATTCTGGTTGGCGTCTGATACTGCATCGGGATGGGTGGAGGCGGAGTAGGGGGCACAGTTGAAAGCGGTTCCGGCAACACGGGGGCGGGCGCAGCTGCAAAGGCGCCGAAGGCCGGCAAGGCAGAGGCGGCGGCGAGCAGCTTCTTCCGGGCTGCGTCCGCGTCGGCGGCGGACGGGGTAACCAGCGAGAACGCGGCCAGCACCAACAATGGCGATGTCAGCCCAGCGCGTGTGGCCGTGCAGATTGGGCACGCACGAGCGTGCTTCTCGACGGCTTTTCTCACTTGCTCGCGCGTTGCGGCGATCGGCAGACCCAGCATGGCGCGTCGCATACCCTCGCAGGTGCGGCTGCCCCGCCTGCCGACAATTAGCGACGACAGCTCGGGCTCAGTACGGGCGAGAAGCTTGGAAAGCCGGTTTCTTACGGCCCGTTCATTCGACCTCAGTATGAGGGCGAGATCGGCTTCGTCGAGGTTCTGGCGAAAACGGAGATCCAGCAGTACGTAGTCCGCCGGGTCCAGGCGCGACATGGTCTCCCAGATCAGTCCGCCGGTCTCCTGCGCCGAGGCTGCTCGCGTCGCGTCGGCGAGCCGCGCCACATCGACCTGATGAAACAGGGGGTTGCTGCCGATGGAGCTGGGATGGCGCAGCATCAGGCGCGGCTCTAGCGCATCGAGCGCTGCGGAGAAAAGGATAACGTCGAAGGGGCCGCCTACCGCGGGGGACGAGAGCGCGTTCTGGAACGACTCGCGGGCTGTGTCGGCGGCCGCGTCTGGCAGACCGAGCACGCGCAGGCAGAAGTCGTACAGGCGGTTGTAGTAGTGGTCGAACAGCTCCGCTGTTCTCTCTGAGTTGGCGCTTGCCATCCCTGGCGGCTCGTTGTTTTCGGGGGCCATGGGATGTCCTTTCTCTTGAGCCGCTCTTGGCGAAAGACTGCTACATTTTAGTGTCTTAACCTATTGAATGTCCAAGAGGCTCGAAATGAATCCAGAATGATGTGCTATTATTGCGTCATGCCAAGAAAGGGGGCCTGAAATGAAGGTTAAATGGCTGGGACACGCCTGCTTTCTCCTCACCGCCGACGACGGGACCCGCATCATAACCGATCCCTATAAGACTGGCGCTTTCGGGCTCGACTATAAGCCACCGGCGGAAGAGGCGGACATAGTCACGGTCAGCCACGAGCACGATGACCATAATAACGTCGCCGACGTTAAGGGCAATCCAGAGGTGGTGCGTGGCATTGGGGTGCACAAGGCGAAGGGCATCGAGTTTAAGGGTGTTGCCACCGCTCACGACCAGACTTCAGGCTCTCAGCGCGGCTCGAACACCGTTTTCTGTTTCACCCTCGATGGCGTACGCGTCTGCCACCTCGGTGACCTGGGCCACGAGCTTTCCCGTCAAGCTGTGGACGAGATCGGTGCGGTCGACGTACTCCTGATACCGGTAGGCGGCAACTTCACAATCGATGCGACTGTGGCGAATGGTGTTGTCGACAGCCTTCGCCCGAAGATCGTTATCCCGATGCATTACCGAAACGAACGCGCCAGCAAGTTCCCCGTCGCGACTGAAGAGGACTTCCGGAAGCTGCGGCAGCGCGTGCGCGTTCTAAACGGGAGCGAGGTAGAGGTCAGGAAAGACGCGTTGCCTTCGGAGACGGAGACTGTCGTACTGAAGCCAGCGCTCTAGCCGTCTGTTTTTGGTCTGCCTTCGCGGTTGAACCTGCTCATCGCCGCTTCAACGCCCTGTTCCAGAATCAAGGCGACAGCGGCGACGGCCTTTTCCGTTGCTGAGTCGAGGGTTTGCCGCTCCTCCGGCGGCGGATCGCTCAGGACGTACTCCGCGACTACCCCCGGGTCGTATGACGGCTCGCCGGCGACTACCGGCCTTCCGATGCCCATGCGGAGGCGCGGGAAGGTGTTTACGCCAAGCCTGTCGATAACCGACTTCAGCCCGTTGTGTCCGCCGTGGCTCCCTCGCGCCCGGATACGGACGACGCCCACCGGCAGATCTAGACTGTCGCAGATTACGAGAAGATGTTCCGGCAGGATGCGGTAGCGGCGCACCAAGGCTGCGACGGCGTCGCCGCTCCCGTTGACGAAGGTGCGCGGCTTCGCCAGAACGACATCCCTTCCCTCCACGTGCCCTTCTCCAGCAGTTACGAGCGAGCTTCGTTTGCTCAAAGCGACGTTATAGCTGCGGGCTAGCCGGTTGATGCACCAGAAGCCGACGTTGTGACGGTTATGGGCGTATTCGCGCCCTGGGTTGCCGAGGCCAACGATGAGCCAGGCGCCCGGGACCGGATCACCGACAGGATGAAGGCGATGAGCGCGACGTCTGCCGGCGAGGAACGAGCGGAAGGTTGAACGGGGCATGAGTTCGGCTACCTGGTTTTGTGGTCGCTATGCCATCGACTCAGCACTTCTGTCGACCGGTTCCAAACGCAGAGCGTGGCGCCGAGGCAAGTCTAGAACGTAATGATCGACCTCGCCACCTCGCCTTTCTTCATCGCTTCGAAGGCGTCGTTTATGCCTTCCAGGGTATAGGGCCTGGTGATTAGCTCATCGAGCTTGATCTTCTTCGCCATGTACAGGTTCACAATCATTGGGAAGTCGCGGCGGAAGTCGGCGGAACCATACGCGCAACCGCGCAGCGTCTTGTCATTGAAGAGGTTGATCGTCGCGACCTCGTATTTTGCGCCGAGCGGTGGGACACCGACCATCACGGCCGTGCCGCCGCGGTCGATGGAATCGAACGCCTGGCCGAGCACGTCTACGTCGCCGACGGCCTCGAAAGCGAAGTCGGCGCCGCCGCCGGTGATCTCGTGGACCTTCAGGACGGGGTGAGTCTTCGTCGCGTTGACCAGATGTGTCGCGCCGAACTGCCGCGCCAATTCAAGCTTTCGTTCGATGGTGTCCACGGCAACAATCGGCCAGGCGCCAACGAGGGCTGCCCCCTGTATGATGTTGAGGCCCACGCCGCCACACCCGAAAACGGCTACGCTCTTTCCCGGCGAAACACGCGCCGTGTTGGTGGCGGCGCCAATGCCGGTAACCACGCCACAGCCGACAAGGCTCAGTTTGTCCAGGGGCGCGTCATCGCGGACCTTGACCATCGAGATCTCGCGGACGACGGCATACTCGGCGAAAGAGGAAACACCCATGAAGTGAAAGACTGGCACCCCGTCCTTCTTCAGTGAGAGGCGGGTCGTTCCGTCTTTCATCGCTTGAGAGCCGCCGGACTCCGTGCATAGATAGGGCTTGCCGGCCACGCAATAACGGCAGACACCACAGGAGGGCATGGTGGAGAGGATGACGTGGTCGCCTGCCTTTACCGCCGTGACCCCCTCGCCGACCTCCTCGACGATGCCAGCAGCTTCATGACCAAGGATAGCGGGCGCCGGCCATGGGAAGAAACCCTCCATGAAGTGAAGGTCGGTGGCGCAGAGCCCCGACGCGGCGATTCTGATGAGAACTTCACCCTTCTTAGGGGGCTGAATGTCGACCTCTTCGATCGTGAGCGGCTGGCGTGGACCGTGGAAGACGGCGGCCTTCATGGAAATCCCTCCCGTTGTCGTGTCTACTGCGACGTCGACTGCCGAGTCGACTTTTGTAAAGCATTGGCGAGGAAGCTCATCGCGCTCTCGCCGCGGTCCACGTTCTATTCTATCCCTGCAACAAATCGGTGGTAAGACACGACCTTGGCGAACGCCGACGCGGCCTGCTGGAAACCGGCGAACGTTGGTATCCCTCGCTCGATGTACTTCTCGCGCTCCTGGGCGACGAACGCCTCCAGATGGCCCGGATGCATTACTGCCAGGAAGGGCTTCTGCGAGCGCTCCTTGTGGGCCGCCAGCATATCGGGCAGCCAGTCTACCGGCCCCTGCTCCTCTGTGCGACGCGCCATCATCCGCAGCGAAAGCTCAATCGCGATGGCGTCAACGTTCTCATCTTCGTCGAGGATACGGAGCATCCGGTCGAGGTTGTCCGGCGACGTCCCGAAGCCAAGGGTCCCGCCCGCATCGAGTGGATTGCGGAAGCTGCCGCCGATGATGTTGAAGAAGCCGGTGAGCTGCTTGTAGGAACGGTTGCTGAGCAGAGGCACCTCGAGGCCGCCGCGCTCGAACGCGTCCGTGATGACGACGGACTGGCCGCCGGTTAGCGCTACCAGCCCCATGCGGGTTCCTATTCCTGGCTTCGCGAACAGCAGCGCCTTCATCACATCGACCGTCTCGTCGAGTCCGTCGGTTGAAATGACGCCGCACTGCTTGACCACCGCCCGCCAGGTTGTCGACGAGGTCGCCAGACTGCCGGTGTGCGAGAACATCGCCCGCTGGCCGCCCTCGGACTCGCCGCCCTTCCAGATGACGACCGGCTTGAGCGGCGTCACGCGACGCAGCACCTTGAAAAGGCGCTTGCCCTCCTGCACGCCCTCTAGATACATGCCGATAACCTTCGTCTCGTCGTCCTGCGCTATGTATTCGAGGTAGTCGACGGGCCTTATGACGCTGGAGTTGCCAGCGCTGACCGACTTGCTGATCTTGACGCCCTGCGACGCGGCCAGAAGGCTGAAGTTGATGGCGTGGGTGCCGCTGTGCGAAATGAAGCCGACGTCTCCCTCGTCGCCGGCAGGCTGGTCCAGCGCCTGACGGACGCCGAGCCGCCGATTGTACACGCCCATGCAGTTCGGCCCGATGAGCACGAGGCCCGCATTCCGTGCCGTGCTAGCGATCTCCTTCTGGAGGCGTTTTCCCTCCGCCTCACCTGTCTCCGCGAAGCCCGACGTGAATAGCGTTACGCCGCCAACCTTCTTTGCGGCACAGTCGGCGATGATCCGCGGAGCGACCCGTCTCGGCACAGCGCAGACCACGAAGTCTATGTCATCGGGAATGTCCAGAAGACTGGAGTAGTTGGAAATGCCGAGCTCGAGGATGCCGGGGATCTCGTTGGGGTCGATTTGGACGGAGTAGAGCTTGCCTTTGAAGGTGCTCATGTTCCGCAGCCAGAAATAGCCCATCGCCCGCTTGTCGCCGACGACGGCAATGCTACGGGGATTGAGTACTCTCTCTAGCCTGCGAACGATTTCGCTCACGACGGCATCTTCCCCTCGTTTGTCCAGGAGTCGCGCGACTTCTCAGGAGAGGATGATGCGCGCGTCGACGGCAACGGCGCCGTCCTTGTAAGCGAAAATGGGGTTCAGGTCGAGTTCGGCGATCTCCGGGTGCTTCTCGATAAAGTCGGAGAGACGCAACAGCAGCTTCTCTAGCGCGTCGACATCCGCCGGCTCCTGGCCGCGATAGCCTTCCAGCAGCGGACGGCCCTTGATCTCCTGGATCATCTGACGGGCGTCGCGCGGCGTAATCGGCACAAGGCGGAACGAGACATCCTTCAGCACTTCGACGAAGATGCCTCCGAGGCCGAACATCAGCACGGGACCGAATTGCGCGTCCTGCGTCATGCCCATGATGACCTCGGTGCCAGGGCGCGCCATCTTCTGAACGGAGACGCCGTCGATCTTCGCGTCTGGCTGCGCCTTCTTCGCGGCGGCGATGATCTCCTTGAAAGCCGCCTTCACCTCGTCTGCAGAGCCGAGGTTGAGCTTGACGCCGCCGATGTCGCTCTTATGGGTGATGTCGGGCGAGACGATCTTGAGGGCGACCGGAAAGCCAACCTCGTTCGCCGCGCTAACAGCCTGAGCGGCGGTGGCGGCGAGGCGGGCCCGCGCCGTCGGGATGCCGGCCTCCTCGAGGATGTCCTTCGACTCGACCTCGGTAAGCAGCTTTCGCTTATCAGTCTTGGCCCTATCGATAATGCTGGTGATGCTCATGGGGCGGCTCCCGTTGCTAGGATTGGTTGATGCGTCAGTATCTTAAGGCGAGAGCTATTTTGGGGTCAACGAGCGCCTTAGCGTTAACCTTTCGGGGCCTCCGCGCGTTATACCAAGTATCGGGATTGTTCTTTCGAGCGTCTTCTGTGCGCAAGGAGGCAAGGATGCACAAGCAAGTGTTGTGCTTAGGGTTCATCGCAATCATCATGTTGTTTCCCTGGACCGAACGTCAGCCGCTCCTGCAACGTTCGTAACGGGGTCGATATCGGGTCGCTTGATCAGTGACCTCGATCGTGATGCCAACCCGAATGAGGATGACGAACCCGGGCTGGTTGGCTGGCGCGTACTGCTCAATCAGGACGTCGAAGAGGGCGATAAGGGAGTAACTCGCGAGACGCGCACAGAGCATAACGGAACGTACAAATTCGATGACTTGCCTCTCGGCAACTACACTGTTTCCGTACCCTGCGATCGCCAGCCAAAGTTGTGGATTGCTACTTGGCCAAACAGTTCTGGAAGTTATGGCACTTCCATAACAGAAGATTCACCCGATAGCGGCTACATCAATTTCCTGCTCGTCACCCTCGACGAGCCACCGGTGCGAAATGGAAGCATCGTTGGGAAGGTCGTGTGGGACCAGAACCGCGACGGTATTGCGGATCCTGCTGAACCCCCGGTTGTGGGCTGGCAGATAGACGGTGGCGACATCTATCAAGGATGCTTTCAACAGTCCTATCAGGTCACCTACACTGCTGCCGACGGCTCCTTTCGCTTTGACAATCTTGCCGCCGGCAAATACACCTTATCAACTCCTGGCCCTTCTGGGTTGCCTCATCCTGACTATCTGCCGGATTCCCCCGGGACAACGACTCAGTCGGCGGACGGATTTCCATCTTTTCTCTTTTCGCCGACAGTGGACGTGTCGGAGGGAGGAGTCGGCAACATTACAATCGGCTTGCTAAATATGGACGGAAGCAGTTCGATGTCAGGCGACATCTATGTGGACGAGAACGCCAACGGCGTTCGCGATTCGAGTGAGCCCCTCGTCGACTGCGACTGCTGGATGGGACTAATGTATCGGATCGGCGCCGGCTATTCCCCCGTCGTTTCACGGATCACTACTGCTGCCGCGCACGGCACGTATGCCTTTGAGGGTCTTGTGCACGGGGATTACTGGGTCGGGCTTCTGCAATCACCAGGCGCACCAATAGCTCCACCGCCAGGATCAGACGGTTACGCGTTCCGGCTCGTTTCCGTGGGCGAAGGTGGGACCAGCGCCAATGTCGACTTCGGGATTGCGCCGTCGCCGGGCTCTTCGCTGCCAACGGTCGCGCCCACGCCAGGCCCGACCGCTCCGGTCGTGAATGGCCTGCCGCCCTTGGGTGCTGGCACTGAGAACAGCCGGAGCAGCACGCTCGCGGTTGCCATAGCGCTTGCCGCAGCGGGAGCCATGGGATTGGCAATTGGCGCACGATGGTGGGCGCGACGCTGCGGATAAGGGGGAGGTCGATGTCCAAAGGTTTGCTGGCAGTCATTATCGCGGTCACAGCCGTCGTCGCTGTCGCCTACGGAAATGCACGGTCTGTTGCACGCGCGCAGAGCAGCGGCAGCATCTCCGGCACCGTTTACGTCGATACCAATGTTAACGGCGGACGCGATCCAGGCGAGCCGCTGGCACCAGGTCGCACCGTGGGGTTGTTCGAATACAACGAGACGAGCGACGACTTGATTCAGTTGGCAACGACGGAAAGCGCTTCCGATGGCTCGTATCGCTTCGACGACCTTGATCCCGTTGCCAACTACGGCGTCTCCCTCATCCGCGACGCAGACACACCGTGCATCGACAACGGCGTTTCGTTCTACATCGCCGGACAACATACAACCACCGCAGACCTCGGAGTAGCGCCTTCCGGCGATCGCAGGGTCTCCGGGATCTTGTTGAACGATTTGAATGAGAATGGAGAAAGGGACGCTGACGAGCCGCCTCTTGCCGGCTGGCAACTGCGGCTTACCGGGGGCAGCCAGTATCAGTGCCAGATCGACGTGGTATCAGACGACCAGGGCGCCTTCGAGTTTGGCGGCCTGCCGGAGGGCCAGTACTGCATCGCGCCAATCGCTGCGTCCTCCTCTTCACAGGCGCACATCTGGGAGCTAACGTTCCCCACCCAGCCTTTCGATCTTCCCGGGGCCTTTCCTGATATGCGCTTCCCCGACGTGCAAGTCGATCTTGAATCGTCGGACGTGGAAGGACTAGAAGTCGGGCTGCACCTCCTCTCCGGAACAGGCTCCCTGGCAGCCTGGACCTACAGCGACGCCAATGGCAATGGGGCCCTTGATGCCAGCGAAGCGTCCGACTGCTGTCAGGTGCTGTTCTTGCGGTCGACCAAAGCCGGGCTCCTGTTTTTGTTGCCGCAGGAGCAGAAGCCAATCGGTGTCGGACATTATGAGTTGACAGGCCTTCCGGAGGGCGACTATACGGTCACGCTGGCTACGTGGATGCCTAATCCCATCGGTGACGTTGCCCCAGACGGCCGGCCGCTGCGAACGGATACGCTGACCGCAGGTGGGTCGTCGACGGTCTACTTCGCGTTCTTGCCAGGGCCGGCGCCGGGCCCAACGGAACCCGCTGGGTCGGCCAGCCTACCTCCGACGGGCGGTGGAATTGAAGGCTCGTGGCACTGGAATGACTTGATTCTGGCCGCGACGGCATTCTTGATGATTAGCGTCACGGCACTGGCATTGTGGGCGAAACGACAGATGCAGTCCCGCTTGAAGGAAGGAGAGGCTACCAGAGCAGGACGAGACGGCTGGCCATTTGCTTGACAAGGCTGGTACAATTACTGACGCGTTTTAGCATATTACCAGCCGGGAGATAGGCATGGTCAGTGAACCCTTCGACAACTACCTCGACCTCGTAGAAGCCGCCCGCGAACTCAACATCCATCCACAGAGCCTTCGCCGTCTCATCAAGCAGCGCAAGGTCCCGGCGCTCATCTTCGCCGGCAAGTACCTCATCGAGCGGGACAAGCTCGAGATGTTCAAGACAAACTACGACCCGCGCCCGGGCCGCAAGCCGATACGCCGTCTGCTGTAGGGTTCTGCGTTTCATCAGCGAAAAGAGCGGAGGATCGTCCTCCGCTCTTCTGTCTTCGCCCGACGACGCCTATCGTGGCTGGCTCGCCTCTAAATATTCGACCGAGCGCCGATACCACTCTTCGTTGATCCTCCCGCTCGACATCAGGTAATTCAGGATCACCTGCAACGTCAGCAGCGAGGTGAGATTGATGCCCGCCTTCCGCAGCGCCTGCTTTCCGCCCTGTTGCCGGTCGACGATGACGAGCGCGTCTTTGACCAGAAGCCCTTCGCTCCGCAGCCGGTCCGCCGTCTCGAGGATAGTGTGACCGCCCGTTATCAGGTCGTCGACGACGAGGACTGTCTGACCGCGTTTGTGCAAGCCTTCGATGCGGTGGCCGTCGAGGTCGCGCGGCCGGATGTAGATGAGTGGCACCTTCGCTGTCAGCGAGAAGGCGGTCGCCAGGTGCAATCCACCGAACGGTACGCCTGCGACGAGCTCGAAGGGCGCTATCTGCGGGTTCAGCATCCGTTGCGACGTCGCCACCTTGTCGCGGATGACGCGCGCCGAACGCTGGAGGGCGGAGGGATTGCTGACGAGGAGACGCAGATTGAGGTAGACGGGCGAGTGCACAGCCGTCCGGCCGAGCGTGAAGTCGCCGAACTGCACCGCCCCCAGTTTCCAGAGGGTGTCGGCGAGCCAGAGGTTACCGATTTGGGAGGGAGGGCGCACTAGACATCCCTGTCAGGGCGAGATAATGGCTAATAATAGCAGAAATGGAGGACGATTCGCAGCCCTTTAGCGCGATTTGCGACGTGAAAAGGCTTCCGGGTTGACGCAGTGCGAAGGCAGATCGCCTCGGAGAGCCTGGAGGATGCTTTCGACCGCCATCTCTGCCATCTTCGCGCGCGTCGCCACGCTCGCGCTGCCGATGTGCGGCGTGACGATTACATTGTCCAGCGTCAGCAGCGGGTCGTCGAGTGGCATCGGCTCGACCTCCGCCACGTCCAAACCTGCGGCGGCGATGCGTCGCTCCTTAAGCGCCTCGTAGAGTGCTCGCTGGTCGACTACGGGTCCACGCGCGGCATTCACGAGAATCGCCGTCGGCTTCATCAGCGCCAGCTCGCGTTCGCCTATGAGGTGACGTGTCTCCGGCGTCAGCGGCACGTGCAAGCTGAGGAAGTCGGACTCACGTAGCAGTCGGTCGAGTTCGACGTACGCAAGCCCGAGTTCCTTCTCCGCGTCGGCGTGTCGCCGTCCGCCGTGGTAGAGGATGCGCATGTTGAACCCCCGAGCTCGTCGGGCGAGGGCCAGCCCGATCTGCCCAAGGCCGACGATGCCGAGCGTCGCGCCGTGCACGTCCTGACCAAGCAGGAACGAAGGGTGCCACGACTTCCAGCCGCCGGTCCGCGCCAGGTGGTCACCCTCGACGACGCGACGGGCCGCTGCCAGGAGGAGCGCGAACGCGAGGTCGGCTGTCGTCTCGGTGAGGACGCCGGGCGTGTTCGTGACGAGGATGCCCCGCTCGGTCGCCGCGGCTACATCAATGTTGTCATAGCCGACCGCCATCTGGGCGACCATTCGCAGCCGCTTTCCGGCGTCGAGGACCGCAGCATCGATCGGGTCGACGAGCATCGTGAGCAGGGCATCGGCATTCGCTGCGTGCTGGACGAGGACCTCGTGCGACGGCGGCTCCTCCTCCGGCCAGACTTCGGCGTCGGCGACCGCACGTAGTTGCGGCGTTGGGTCACCGGGCAATTCGCGGGTTATGAAGACGTGGGGCACGTTCTCTCAAACATGTCGAGTGCAAAGGAGCTAAGGGGGGAGGTCTACTTCCAGAACTCCCACCACTTCTTGGCCGCGGGCGATGCCTGCTCGGTGCTGCCCATCGGCATCTCCGCCGGTGCCTTCATCACCTCGCCAAGGCCCGCGGCGTTCATGAACTTCCAGGGTGCGGCGTCGAAGTCCTTCTTGCAGCCCTCTGAGCAGAAGTAGTACGTCGTACCCTGGTACTCTGAAGTGGCCGGTGGCGCCGCGGTGTCCACCTCCATGTTGCAGACCGGGTCTATGACCATCGCCATCGTATAGCTCCTTTCCTGCGCCTCGTGCGCATCGACCGGAACGGAAGCAGCGTAGATCAAGGCGAGAGGATCGTCAATAGAATTCGGGGCGATCTCGCGATTAGGCGAGGAAGCTGACGCCAGAGTAGATAAACCAGCTGCCCAGTCCTACGAGGAACGCGCCGCAGACCATCAGAATCGCGCGATACACGGGTGTGCTCATCAACCGCCGGCCCGTCACCAGCGCGAACGCTACCAGCGAGAGCCAGGCGAAGTCGGAAAGGATATGCGCTGTGAAGAATGAGCCGACGCCGGCAGCTCCGTGGTCGAGAGCCTTATCGATGTAGGCCATGCCTACCGTCGCCCACCAGATGATCCAATAAGGATTCGCGACGCTCACGAGGGCACCCGCCGGCACCAGGAGTGCCGAAAGCGAGCGAAGACGGTTCGTCGTGCCCGGCGCGTCGTTGCCGCGCATGGCTGCCAGGAGGCGCTGCCGATAGCTCATGCCACCCCACGGTGGGTCCTCGATCGGAATCGGCACTGGCACCGGTTGTGGCGCCCATTCCCGTTTGTTAGGAGCAAGCCGCAACTCCTGTCGCGGGGCCGTTCGCAGCATCTCGTAGCCCATCCATATGAGGAACGCGCCGCCCAGCATCGCAATCGTCGCCGTTCCCTTGCCTTCACCCAAGAACTGACTCAGTCCCAACGCCAGGCCGACCACTAGTACCAGCTCAATCAGTGCGTGTCCAGTCGCCAGCAATGGGCCGACCCAGAAGCCGCGGCGCAGCGTCTCGCGCACGGAAAGGGTGAACAGAGGCCCCGGCATCAAAGCGCCGGAAAGGCTGATGAGAAACGAGGAGCCGAATATCGCGAGTAGCGCAATCATCTTCGTTCAGTCCTATCCATTCAGTTTCTCACCCGTGTGGAAGGGCGTCAACGCGTTGGCTAGCACGCCTCGTCGAAGGTACAATCAGGACAAGACCCATGGTCAAGCTTCTCCTGTTCGATATCGACGGTACCCTGATGCTCGCGGGCGGCGCGGGCATTCGCGCCATGAACCTCGCCTTCACCGAGCTCTACAAAGTGGAGAGCGGGCTCGCCGGCGCGGAAGTTGCCGGCCGCATTGACATGGCAATCCTGCGCGCCGCCCTCGCCAAACACGACATCCCATCCGAGGCGTTTCCCGACATGGTTGAGGAGTTCCGCGACGCCTACTGCTGGCATCTCAAGCACACACTTGTCGAGACAAAGGACGGGCGGGTACTACCCGGCGTGCGGCAGCTTCTGTCGGTGCTGCACTCAACGGCCGACGTTCGGCTCAGCCTGGCGACCGGCAACTTCCGGTGCGGTGCCGAGTTGAAGCTGTCCTACTATGGCTTATGGCAGTACTTCGAGGATGGAGTTTTCGGGGAGGCGTGCGAAGATAGAGCAGAACTGATCGGGATAGCGAAACGGGGGCTCTTACCGGCGGAAGGCGGGGACGTCTACGTATTTGGAGATACAGTTCACGATATCGAGGCTGCCCGCGCGAACAATGCAATAGCGGTGGCCGTCGCGAGCGGCTTTACCGATCTTGAAATCCTTCGCACTGCTTCTCCTGACTTTCTGTTTCCGGATTTCTCAGATTGCGCCGTTGTCCTCTCCATCCTCGGACTAGGGGACGGATAATGACGACGGCAATGTAGTGCGATCACATTTGAATCTGGACTTGACGCATGGGGAGGAAACCGGTATTAAAAAGGGTGCGCCCTTGGGAAGCGCACCCGAGAGAGAACGGTGCGGCCTGTGGTAGCCTCGACGCGATGCTGGTGGCGGGGAAACCGCGTCGTTGCAACAGGGGGTGCTGTTCACCAATCAGGCTGACACATTCCCCTTCCATTTTACATAACCCTAGCGGATCCCCGCAAGCTCCTGCAACAATCTCCAGTAAGAAAGCCTATCTTCCTGCGTCGCTCGCAGCGTTTCGCTCGGGTTGCCGTCCTTGTCGAACTGCTTGGCGAAGCGGCCCTCGCTGCGCGCAAAGGCAATTAAATCCAGCGGCTCCTCGGTCTTCGGGTTGATGTACCAGTCGTCCTTCATTGCCGGGTTGCCTTGCAGGCTGAGCCGCTCACGAATGCTGGAGCCCTGCCGCGGGTCGTAGATGAAGATGGGGAACGTGCGAGAGTCTTTCGCCAGCCGCGACTGCTTCGATGACATGTTGTCGGCGACCTGGTGCTCCGGCTGGCAGGTGCAGTAGACGCTCACCACCGAAGGGCCCTTGAACTCGTTGGCGCCCATAATCGAGCGATAGAAGTGGTTGATGTCGGAGGTGATGGTCTGCGCCACGTAGACGTCTGGATGCATCATGGCGATGACGCCCACTTCCTTGCGTCGCTCCTGCTTGCCAGCTATCGCTTTCCCGAACGGAGCCATCTCCGCGTCCTGACCGGTATACGTCGCCGTCGAAGCCTGGCCGCCGGTGTTCGAATACACCTGCGTGTCCATGATCATCACGTTGATGTTCATTCCCGTTGCCAGGAGGCGCGAGAGTGTGCCGAAGCCGATGTCGAGGATCGCGCCGTCGCCGCCGATGGCCCATAGTTTCTTATCCTGCCAGCCTATCTGGTCCCAGCGCAGGCGGATGCCCATAGCGTCAGATACGGCGTTCTCGAAAAGCGAGTTCGTCCAGGGCACCAGGTACGGGTTGAACGGATAGCTGGAAGCATAGACGCTGTTGCAGCCGGTGGCCGCGACAATCGCCATGTTCTCTGGCCCGTGGACGAAGCCGGTCGCTGCTAGCATCATGCGGATCGATGTCGCCTCGCCGCAGCCCATGCAAGAACCGGCGCCGCCCACGTAGAGCTGCGCCCGGTCCGCCAGCATCATGTCAACGAGCGCTTTGCCGCTGATATACTTTGCCGGCGTGTCCGGCAGCTTGCGCATGAAGGCAACCTCGCGCTTGTAGGCTTCCACCTCAGCCGGTGTCTTGCGGACCATCGATAGCGCCTCGTGCGTGCCGCAGACCTCGACGCATTCGCCGCAGCCCTTGCACTTCGTCGGGTCGATGAAGAGGCCGAACACGCCGCCTTCTTCGCCGCGCTTCTCGAAGATGCCGGCGTACTTCGTCGTCTCGGCGAAGCGCCGGTGCAGCCGCTCACGATCGGTCGCGTCGGCAACCGCCGCAAGCTCTTTCTCGAGGGTCCGACTTCGCGATCACCTTCGCCAGCACGGCGCTGTCCGGGCAGGCCGCAACGCACTCCATGCAGCCGACGCAGTTATCGGCCTCGAACGCCGGGAAATCGGGCGCGATATAGCTGAAGTCGCGGACGGCAGCCGTCCCCGGCGGGATGAGCGCGCGGGCGGCTTCGGCGTCCGAGGGGAGGTCGTCGGCGCCGGCGCCGTGGCGGTAGGCGCCCAGCACCTTTTCCATGAACGCCTCTTTGCTCGGGACACCGCTGTCTTTCGTCATCTTCTCAGATGCTTTGCTCATTTCTTATGCCTTTCGCGACGCTTCGGCGTTCTTCACTTCAGCCGGTATCTCGAAGACCTCGCTGTAGCCGCGACGCACGCACTCCAGGTTCTCCTGAATTACCCTTTCGCCGCGGCCGCCGAAGTACTTGCGCAGTGACTTCTCGATATCCTTGAACAGCTCCTCGTTGCTGACGGCCGCGTCCTTGAGGAAGGGCGTGTAACGGAGGAATACGCCGAGGAGGACGATGCCCTGCATCCTCTGGACGAGGTCCGGGCGTGAAGCGACCTCTTCGGCGATCTTGGCCGTGTCGAGCGCCAGGATGCGCAGGTTCTTGGCGCGGATGGTGGCGCGGGCGTTTTCCGGGATATCGGCCCATACCTCCGCGGGGTCGGTCTTCGCTGTCTGGATGAAGACCGTGCCGGTCTCGGCGAGACCCGCCAGCGGGTTGCCGATGCGGAAGGCGTTCACGTCGTTGACGGGGACGAACTCGACGAACTTCGTCTCGCAGTGAGGACGGATGACGTCCTTGGCCAGCGTCAGGTAGTAGCTGGTGGGGAGCCCCTTCTTCTCCGCCCCGTAGCGGGGGTAGGCCTGCGCTTTGAGGCCGAAGAGGTCGGAGGAGATGGAGGCGATGATCTTGTTGGTTGTGATCGAGCCGTAGCCGCCGACGGAGTGCCCGCGCATGGAGAACGATCCGGCGGGCCGCACGTCCGGGTCTTCGACCGGCGGCAGCGCCGTAGAGTGCTTGACGTTCAGCGTGAAGAAGCGCTTGCCATCCACCTTCCGCATGTTCTCGAAGATGGCGACGATGTGCCCAGGACGCACATCGCGGCTGCCGAGGCCGCCGGAACCGGAATAAATCGTCGGGATGCGGTCGATGCGCTCGTAGGCGGGGTGGCCGCTGATGGCGTCAGCGAAGGAGGCCTTCACCTCGGCGGTCAGCGGGTTCGACTGCCCCAGCGGGACGTCGAGCTTCTCGAGGACGCTGAACGCCTTCACGTGGCGGAGCGCCTTGACGATCTGCGGCCCGGGGAAGGGACGAAAGGCGGTCACCGTGAGCAGCCCCACGGGCAGGCCCTTCTTCTCGCGCAGGTAGTCGACGGTGGCGACGGCAGTGTCCATCGCCGAGCCCATGCCGACGAGCGCGTATTCCGCATCTTCCAGTCGGTAGGGCATAACCATCTCGTAGCGACGGCCGGTGAGCTCGTAGTACTCGTCCATCGCCGTCTGGAGCGCTGCGGGGACCTTGTCATAGAACTCGCGCTGGCCGATCTTGCCGACCATGTAGACATCCATGTCCTGAACAACGCCGCTCATGATCGGGTTGTAGGGGTCGATGATGCTGCTCAGCTTGTCCGAGGGCCTCCCTACGAACCGCTCCATGAGCTCCGGCTCCGGCATCAGCACGCTTTCCACGGTGTGCGTTGTCAGGAAGCCGTCCTGGCAGTTGAGGAATGGCGTCCGCGAATCTTCAGCGGCGCGGCGGGCGATGAGACCGAGGTCGGCGGTCTCCTGCGCGTTGCGGGCGAACAGGATGCCCCAACCGACGTCGGCGACACCCATCACGTCGTCGTGACCGGAGTGGATGTTCAGCGACTGTGACGTCAAGGCCCGCGCGCCGATGTTGAACACGACGGGCAGGCGCTTGCCAGCGATAGTGTAGAGGACTTCCTTCATAAGGATGAGGCCCTGGCCACAGGTGAAGTTGGTCACCCGACCGCCGGCTGCTGCGAAGCCTTCGCAGGCCGAAGCGGAACTGTGCTCCGACTCCGGCTCTATGAGGGCGAGCGTCTCGCCCCAAAGGTTCTTGCGCCCGTTCGATACCTCATCGGCGTAGCCTTCGCCCATGCCGCTCGAGGGGGTGATCGGGTAGACGCAGGCCCCCTGGCTAACGTGCGTTTCTACCCAGACGATCATCCCGGTGCCGTCGCTGGTAGATGGGGTTCCAGGATAGGGAAACGCCTTTTGCGCCGCTTTTTCAGCCATAAGTCATCCTCTGCTGGTTAGCTAAGAGCGGGGACGATAATGAGTGATGTTATTGAAGTACACTGAATTTCGTCTTATCCGCAACCGCTTTTCGGAGCTATTTCCACGACCATTATCGCATTCCGATTAGAAACTTTGCAATGCGGAAAGCGCGACAATATCAAAGGCGAAGAGTCTTGAAGTCCTCGGCGACGATCATGCCCTCCAACTCCGTCGCCGGCGCCTCGCCGACATCGAGATGCGTCAGCACGAACGTCGTCTCCGGCGGGACTTCGCGACGAAAGCGGCTAACCTCCCGGAAGCTCATGTGGTGCTCGCACGGGTCCTCCCAGCACGTGCAGTCGATGACCAGGACATCGACGCCGCGCGCCAACTCGCGCACTCCCTCGCACATGATGGTGTCGCCCGTATAGGCCAGCGCCCGTCCCTCCAGCTCCACTTTGTATCCGAAGCAGTCCAGGGAGCCCTCGCTCGACTGCTCGACGGCGACAGCGCGATAACGAAGGCCGCCTGCGCTTCCTTGGACGCCGTCACTGGCCTCCTGATAGACCCGCCGGTAGTGTCGGGAGCCGCGCGTGAGGCCGGCAAACCCCAGTTGCGACAGTTCTTCGACCGTTTCTTCTCCCTTCGGCGGCGCAACGATTACCAGATCCTCCGTCCGGTCGCTGAGGTACTCGTAGTCGAGGTACAGGAAGGGCAAGCCGAAGAAGTGGTCGGCGTGGAAGTGCGTGACGAAGACAGCAGCGATATCCAGAGTCGGAATGCCGAGCTTGTTGAGGTGCGGCAGGACCGTCGGTGGCGCGTCGAAGAGGTAGCGGCGGTTGAGGACGAACGAACTCCAGTAGCGGTCGCCGGCGAAGGCGTTGCCCGCTCCCAGAAATGTTAGCTCCAGAGGGACGCGTTTAGCCTGACTCATACTACGGCCTCCAGCCGAATGTCGATCCTCTATTCGATTAGTAGCATCGCTGGCTTCCACACGTCAAGCGAAAAAAGGCAGAGGTGCCTCTTGACAAGGAGAGGACATATGTTCTATTATTCGACACCAGGAGAACATATGTGCCACAGTTGAAGCAGGAGGTTCAGGTGTGATCAGCGCTTTGGTAATCGGCACATCGGTCTTGTTGGGCGCATCCTATCTGGTATGGCAGTGGTGGTCGCAGGAGCTGGCGGAGGGAGAATAGCGAGAAGATAGGCGGCTCACCCGTCCCGACACCTATTCTCGCTGCCAATCCATCTGGCGATCATGACGGTAGTGAGTTATACTTCATGGCGGGAGCGGCCACAGGTAGGTAAAAGATGATCCTGCTGTTCTTCGGGCTTCTTCTGGTTACCATCGTTTTCCTTTTGATGCTTATCGTGTTCGGCTTTACCGTGCGCGCTTTCTCCAGCGTCCTCCTTATCCCGCGCCAGGCTGCCGGCCTCTTTACCGATGAATCGGTTCGACGCAATGAAGTGCTGAAGCACGCCACGATGAATGTCATCGAGAAGCGTTTTGGGCCGAGCGGACTGAACGGTGTCGCGCGCGGTGATGGCTTCACTCTCGAGGGCATCGCGCCGCCGGACATCATCCTGGGCGCCGCACAGGAAGGGCTGCGACGCCTGCGCGCTGGGGAGCGGCGATTGGCCGTGCACCGGCGTTGTGTAACCGCCATCGTCAGTGCCGGCGTGCTGGGTGCCCTCGTGTTCTTCGGTATTCTGATGGGTACCAACCGAATGAGCGTTCTCAACATTGTGCTGGCGGTGGTAGTGGCAAACGCTCTTGCTCCTTTCGCTGGCCTGGTGCTACAGAAGCTGCTGCCGCGCTATACGGACGTTTCCGACCTCCATATTATCGGGCTGGCCGGAAGCCCGCTCCCAAAGCACGCTCATGCCTTTGCCGGAATTCCCTCGCGAGAACACTTCGAGATAAGGACGCGCGTCGGCGGATAGCCTCTATTCGCGGTCCGTTCTTGGGAAAGTGAGACGCCCGTTTCCTTGGCCCGATACGCCTTTGTGGCGCTAGAGGATATGGAGCTAGCCGCCGGATAAGAGATCACGGCTACATGTAAGGCTCATGCCGTCCACGTCATAGCGAGAGCGCCATCTCCGGCAGACGAAAGTTCACACTAGATTAGACCCCTTCCTTCAACAAAAACCCTCGTGAGCGTGGTACTATTGGACTTGTCGGCGAGGAGCGCCTCGGCCCCAGTCACGATGACCGAGGCTTTCATCAAACGGTCTCCAAGGAGGACAGACGATGTTGATGAAGAAATGGGGACTCACCTATCTACTGCTTCTCCCGGTTCTAGCGGTACTTGCCTCCGCCTGTATGTGGGGCGTTGTGAGGGATGCTAATACCGGCGTCGGCATTCAGGGAGCAACCGTCACCTACACTGACTCCTTCGGCCGCACTGGAACCACCACAACCGGCGTCGGCGGTCTGTACAGCTTCGACTCCGCGAAAGGTGCCATTCCGGCAATCGGTCCTGTCGACATCCAGGTCTCCGCCTCGGGTTACGCATCTATCGACGCGACGCGCATCGTTCAGTACAACGATAATCCGAACGCAACAGTGGCCAACCTCTCCAGTTTCTGGGATGTTGAGTCGTTCGACTTGCACCCTGGATCCCTCACCGGCACGATCAACACCCTGATCTCCGGCGTCGGCTTCTCCGTCGGAGCAGTCTACGACGGAGACGGCAATTTCTACTTCAGCGACCGCGACTCTTGCCGCGTTTGGCGAGTTAGCCCAGGCGGAACGACAAAGGTTATTGCCGGCAACGGCACCTGTGGCTACTCCGGCGACGGTGGCTCGGCGGTCAGCGCCCAGCTCGGCGGCCCGGCCGGCTTGGCCATCGACGGCCACGGAAATCTGGCTATAACTGATACCGACAATTGCCGCATTCGCATGGTTAACTTGAGCACGCACGTGATAACGACCGTCGCGGGCAACGGCACGTGTGGCTTCGCCGGCGACGGTGGTGCGGCGACATCAGCTGAGCTGGGTATTGCCAGTGCATCGGTGCCCAGCCTCTTCGTCTGGTCGGGCGTGGCATTCGACGTGCACAACAACCTCTACATCGCCGACATCTTCAACTGCCGGATTCGCAAGGTGGCCGGCGGCACTATCACGACCGTGGCGGGCTCCGGCGGCACCGGCTTCGGTTGCGGCGCTTTCGCCGGCGATGGCGGTCCCGCAACCTCCGCTCGACTGGGAGACCCCGGCAGTGTGGTGGTAGATAGCGCCGGCAACGTCTTCATCGGTGAGGTCAGCAATTGCCGCGTTCGCAAGGTAAACACCGGCGGGACCATTAGCACAATCGCCGGTACCGGCGACTGCACGCCCTCTGGAAACGGCGGCGACGCAGCGGACGCGAACCTGGCGAACGTGCGTGGCATGGCCCTCGACAACGGCGGTAGCCTGTTCATTACCCAGTTCAGCTTCAACACGGAGAGCCAGCCGCAGTACTGTCAGGTCCGCAAGATCGATGAGAATGGCAAGATTAGCGCCGTTGCGGGCACAAACACCTGCGGCTCGACCGGCGACGGCGGCGAGGCGGCTGACGCAAGAGTTCAAACTCCTGCTGGCATTGCCATTTCTTGCGACGGCAATCTCGCTTTCGCCAGCCCGTTGAGCGGAAGGATACGGATCGTCTTCGGCGCGACCGATGCAGGACCTGCGCCGGGCAATGTCTGTGGATAAGGGATTAACGGACTAAACGGAACGGGAGGCTGTCACTCCGACGATGACTCTTTGAGGGCGCGCAGGAGCGTTAGGTCGCTGCTGATGATTGCGGCGACCCCCTGAACGGCCAGCTCGCGCGCCCTCGAGAGGTCATAGACATCCCAGGCCGCGATCTCGATATCCTCGGCAAGGAATCTATTCACGGTCGCCTTGTTCAGCAAGCGTTCCCGCACGGATACGCCCGTTGCCTCGTGCGTTTTCTCCTGCAACTGCCAGAAACGGCGCAATTCCTCGGGCTTGCTCATCGAGTAGTAGGCCTTGAGTTCGGGCTCGCTCGCATGCGCCAGCCGCATCATGTTCCAGTAGCCCGACATCCGGGTTCCGGCGATAGCTCTGCTTGCCTTGAGCGTGTCGAGCAACAGCTCCAGCGAGGCGGCCTCGGTATTCTTGACGTCGACAAGCAGGGACGCCCGTCCAGCAAGGCGACGGATCACTTCGTTCAGGTACGTGGAGCCCGCGAGAGAGAAGCGGACGTGCCAGCGACCGCCGTAGATAGGGAGGAAGAACAAGCGGCCATCGTGACGGCCGGCGAAGCGGCCGTGGTCTAGACGGACATCAATCTCCACGCCATCGACGCCGGAGGCTAGAGCGCGTTCTAGCAGTCCATAGATGTTGCCGGCCCGATGCGCGATAGTGACCGGCACGGTCATTGCGGACCCGCTCCATTACCGGGCGGTGGCGGGACGTAGAAGAGCGCCTCTCGAAGGGACGTAGGCCTGAATCCGAATGCCCTAGGGACGGCGTCGAGGTCGGTGACATTGTCCTTTGCCAGCATGGCGAGTTGGTCGGTGGTGACCGGCGGGCTGGGCAGGACGGCCTGGAGGACGCGCGCTGTGGGGCGCATCAGCCAGAGCGGTATGTGCACCTTCGGCTTTCGCGATCCCGCCTTGGTTCGGATGAGGTCGATTATCTCGTCGTAGGTGTAGTACTCAGACCCGCCGATCTCGATGGTCTCACGGTCGTGCGTGCCCTCCCGCAGACAGGCGACTACGCAAGTGACCACGTCTTCGACCCATATCGGCTGAAAGCGCGTCTTGCCGTTGCCGGCGATCGGCGCCACGGGCGCGCTATGGACGAGGCGATTGAGCCGGTTGAAGAAGTCATCTTCCGGCCCGAAGACGAGCGATGACCTGAGAATCGTGTAGTTCAGGCTGCTGCCCATCACAGCCTGCTCCGCATGCCATTTCGCGTTCCAGTAGGGGAACTTGGGGTCCGGCGCCGCTCCGATGGCGCTGACATAGACGAGCTTCCTGATGTGGGCCCGCTCGGCCTCTCTTACGAGGTTGGCAGTGCCGCCGCGGATCACTGCGTCGAAACGCTGCCCGCCTTTCTCCGTGATAACGGCGACGAGGTGGACAACCTTCTCGATTCCCGCCAGAGCCTGCAACAGCCCCTCGCCGCTGAGGACGTCGGCCTGCACCTGCTCAACGGCCTTCGGCAGGTCCGCCTTGCGACTGCCGCGGGCTGCCACGCGCACCGCTTCGCCGTTTTTGGCTAAGCGGGCAACGACATGCCTTCCAATGAACCCTGTGCCGCCCGTTACCAATATCATCGTGGGGTTGCAGCGTCAGAACTCTGTGGCGCTGGAGAAGTTCCAGGACTTAATCTTGAGGGTCGGGACGCGGCTTACGCCGATAATTCCGGGCAGTAGCCGCGTCTCCTTGCTTATCGCTTCGACTTGGTTGAGCGCCTCAACATAGCTCTGAGTGAAGCGCAAATTCCTGATGGGCGACGTTATCTTTCCTTTTTCGATCAGGAACGTGCCATCGCGTGTCATGCCCGTCACAATGACCTTCAGCGGATGGACCGGGCGCGTGTACCAGAAACGGCTGATCCAGACGCCGCGTTCGACGGACGCGAGCATATCCGCGATGCTCACATCGCCGGGCTTCAGGAAGAGATTGCTCGGTAGAGGACCATACGTTGTGCCCGCCGGCAGAGCGTGTCCCGTCGAAGGCTTGCCTTCTTTGCCGCCGTAATACGTGTCGTAGACCATGCCCTTGGCGACGCCGTCTGTGATCAAGTCCACTCTTTGCTTTGGGACGCCCTCAAAGTCGAAGGGCATGGGGATTGTTTCCGGCGATAGTCCATCGTCCCAAATTGAGATGTTGTCCCCCGCGACCTTCTCCCCCAGATGCCCCGACATGAAGCTGCGCTTCTCCTGGTAGGTCTGGGCGCCAAAACCGAGCAACGAGAGATAGTCCAGGATGTCGACTGTGGCATAGTCTTCCAGTATGACGTCGTAGGCACCGGGCTCCAGCGAGACCGGGTTCGCGCTCCGTAAGCACTTGTCGATCGCCTCCGATGCGACGGGCCGCCCATCGATGTCGCCGGCGTCCGTCGAAAGGCGGGCCGCGTAGCCGCTCCCGTCTGACGACATGATCGTCGCGTTGATGTCGGCGTTGGTCTCGCGATGGTAAGCGAAGACGCCGAGGGAGTTGGCGACCGCGAGTTCGGAGGCGGACGTCTGAAAAGCGCCGGCCGCCGTTACGTTCGCGGCCCGAGCGGCATCGCAAATCGTGGCGACAACCGACGCGCGATCGTCGGGGTCGTATGCCGCCGTCCGGTCCACCCATGCGTCGAGTCGGCGGATCGGTTGCGGAGCCGGTAGCGATTGAAAGTCTTCGTTCTCCTTCTGGTGTGTCGCGAGCGCCGCCGCTCTTCCCACTGTCGCACTCAACGATTCGTCGGAGAGGATATTGGTTGCGGCCACGCCGATCTTCTTGCCGATAACCGCCCGCACGCTCACTTCGACGCTCGTGTCCTCGACGTTTTGATGGATGTAGCTGTTCGCGAAGCGCGTCAGAGCAGAGTCGCTCGCGAAGATAAGCACTTCCGTCTGATCGGCGCGGCTCATCCCCAGGACCCGGTCCGCTATCTCCTTTAGCCTGGCCTCACCCGGCAGCATCCAATGCCTTCCCCCTGTTGCCTACTTCATCAAGCCGACTTGAACGTTCCTGAAGCGGGCAGGTGTGGCGCCGTGCCCCGTGTGCGCTATCTGTTCCGGCTGACCCTTGCCGCAGTTCGGCGTGCCCCACACGACCCAGTGGTCGCGACTGCAGACGGCGTCACAGCTTCCCCAGAACTGAGGTGTAATGCCGGCATACGTCGCATTCTTAACCATGTCGCCGAACTTGCCGTTCTTTATCTCGTAAGCCAGCTCCGTGCCGAACTGGAAGTTGAGCCGCCGCTGGTCGATGCTCCAGCTCCGGTTCGTCTCCATGTAGATGCCTTCTTCGGTGTCGGCGACCAGGTCGGCGAGACTCCATTCGCCCGGCTCCAGACTGACGTTCGTCATACGGATGAGGGGGATTCGGTTGAAGCCGTCCGCCCGCATAGCGCCGTTGCTCCGCTGGCCCAGTGTCGCCGCGGTCTCCCGGGACGTGAGGTAGCCAACGAACAGGCCCTTCGAAATGATGGGGGTGCACTGCGCCGGAACGCCCTCGTCGTCATAGCCGAACGTGCCGAGCCCGCCGGGAATCCTTGCGTCTGCCGTCAGACTTACGGCCTCGGAGCCGTAGCGAAAGTTCCCCAGCTTCTCAGGCGTCAGAAAACTGGTGCCCGCGAATGCCGCCTCGGTACCGAGGACGCGGTCGAGTTCGACAGCGTGGCCGCAGCTCTCGTGGACCTGCAGGGCAAGCTGGCTGCCATCGAGGATAATGGTCGTGACACCGACAGGGCAGGGCTTTGCCGTGAGCAATGCCGATGCGGTCTCGGCGACTTTTGGCGCATTCCCGAAGAGATTGTGGCGCTCGACGAACTCCCAACCCTCGGTGCCCTGATGTCGTCCCACGCTATTTGGGTACGAGCGCTGCTGAACCTCGCCCTCGTCGACCGCCGTTGCCTCAATGCCGCAGCCGGTCTCCACAAGATTCTGCTCGACAAGACTGCCTTCGCTGCTGGCAAACGTCTTCTTATCTCGCTGATAGTAGACGTTGGAATCGGTCATGACGATGTTCTTGACCCTCATCATCACCTCGTTTGTGCGCAGGAGAAGGGCGATCTTGTCATCCAGTGAGACGGCGAAAGGGTCGATGGCGACGGGGGTACTATAGCTGTCGACGTGGACCTCAGGAGGGCCGATGTTCGCCTTTGGGCCGCCGGCCTTCGCCGAAGCCTTCGCAACGGCGACGGCCTGTGCCGCGACACGGTCGGCCTCCTCCGTTGTCATCTGGTAGCTGCCCGCGAAGCCCCAGTAGCCGTCTACGATTACGCGTACGCCGAAACCAAGGCTTTCCTCAGTGGTCAGCCCTTCGACATTCTGATTTCGGACGGTGATGGATTCAGCCCGCCGCTCGATAACGCGGACGTCGGCGTAGGAAGCGCCTCGTTGCGAGGCCGTATCGAGTGCGCGCAGCGCGAGGTCGCGCATCGCTGTCTCCTTACTGGCGGTGCGGTCCATGATTCATTATAAAGGACGCCGGCGGCCATCATGTCCGCCGATTCGCCTCTACACGATTGGTCGGTTCGTCACGGTTGCGGCCGCCGGCACTGTCTCCCTTGTCAAAGGGCCGATTCCGGCGAGCGTCCGAAACACAGCCAGATAGTCGCGCAGGTTGCGGGTGATCAGGAACTGCTGCCGGACCGCCTCGCGACCGCGGCGCCCCATTTCGTCGGCCTTCTCCTGGTTGCGCAGCAGGTGCAGCACGCGACCGGCGCACTCCTCTGCCGTGTTGACGAGGTAGCCGTTTTCGCCGTCGATTATCTGAAGCGGAATGCCGCCCACGTTGCCAGCGACGACCGGTCGCGCCTTCCAGAGCCCTTCAGTGACAGAGAGGCCGAAGCCCTCCCGCACCGACTTCTGGATGATCACGTCCGCCGCCCGCTGGAGGGCGTTCACTTCTACGTTGCCGACGCCGTTCAGGTTGGTCAGCACCTTTATATCCATGTCCTCGCCGGCCCGGCGCACTGTGCGTTCGTACCAGGCCCAGCCCTCCGGGTCGTCATAGGCCATGGAGGCGACGAGGACGAGCTGGAGGTCAGGGATCTCGCGCTTGACGATCCGATAGACGTCGATTACGCCCAGCGGGTCCTTCCAGGGATCGAAGCGCGACACCTGGACGATGAGCGGGCGTTCCGGGTCGATCTCGTGGTTGCGCAGGATAGCGTCAATGGTATCCGGCGGGATATCGGCGTTCTTGGCGCTGAAGGGGTCGATCGACGGCGGCACGAAGAAGGGGATCGGCCCTCGAAGGTCGTCTTTCATGTAGTTCCGAAGCGTGAAGATTGCGGCGTCGTAGAGCGAGACGTGAGCGCGCAGCATATCCCAGACCTGCACCTGGGCATCCGTGAGATCGATGTGACAGCGCCAGAGCCACTTGCCCGGCGGCCGGCTTCCGCGCAACTCGATAAGCGATGAGAGAATGGCTGCCGGCTGTGGGTCGTGGATGATGACGAAGTCGAAGTCCTCGTCGAACATCTCAGCATTGGCGCGGTTATATTCAAGCCAGATCTCCCACATCTGGGGCTTCCAGTCGATAAGCATCCCCTGGAGGCTGTTGTGCATGCCCTTTGTAACGCGGAAGAAGTCGTCACCCGCGCGGATAACCTGCCAGTCAACAGCCAGACCCACGTTGGCCATGAGGGGCACGAATGAACTCAGTATTTCGGATACGCCGCCGCCGAAGGGCGTGGAGTTAATGTTTATTACCCGGGCGCCGCGGAGCGGCTCAGCCAGGGCTAGGATTTCGTCTGTGGCGTCGTCCCCAATCAGGGAGCGGTAGCTTTCGAGGCTCTTTGGGGCGGTTGGAATCGAACTCAACATCTCAATCTCACGGTTCTTTCTGCAATTCGCTTATCAGTCCCAAACGTCCTTGTACGGGTCTCCTGCGTTGAACAGGGCTTCGTGCCCCTAGCTGCAAACTGCCATTATGCCTCGCTTACTTCCTTCAGCAGACGCAGGTAATCTGCCAGGAATCTAAGAACAAGGAAATTCTCCGTGACGTGCTGCCGGCCGGCTGCCCCCAGGGCGCGTGCCTTCTCGGAATCGGCGAGCAGCGTCAGCAGGTAAGCGGCAAACTCCTCGTTGGTCGTCGCCAGGTACCCCGTCCGTCCGTGGACGACCTGTTTAGGAATGCCGCCGCGGGGCGCGCCGAGAACCGGCGTCTCCTTCCACAGTGCGTCGGACAACCAGATACCAAAACCGCGGTGCAGATCGCGCTGAATGATTGCTCGAGAGGCGCGCTGCACGACGTTGATCTCGACGTTGCCGACGTCGTCTAGGTTAGACAGTATGTGCACATCAGGCAACCCCGTCGCCAGATTCAAGACGCGCTCAAAATAAGCGTATGATCCCTCGCCATCGGGTTGCGAGGTGGCGAGCATGACCATTTGGAGCTCGGGCGCCTGCTTCTTCGCCAACCGGTAGACTTCTAGGGCGCCTAATGCGTCGCTGTCTTCGTTTATTGGCGCTACCTGCGCGACCAGCGGCCGCTGGACGTCTATGCCGTAGCGCTGAAGGATTTCGGAGATCGCATCGTCGGAAATGTCCATATTGCGCGGCCCCAGAGGGTCGACGGCAGGTGGAATAACGTACATTGGCGCCCGCGCCTCCATCTTTCCGATGAAGCTCTCGTCCTCGAATACCCAGCAGTCGTAGCGAGCGGCATGGTCTGCTAGTAGGTCCCAAATCTGCTGTTGTGCATCGAAGAGGTCGATGTGGAAGTGGAGGAGCCACTTAACCCCCCCGTAGAACTCGACGTGAGACCGGATCGCGACCGGCTGCAGGTCGTGCATGATGACGATGTCGAAATGTTGGTTCAGCAGTTCCGCGTTCATCATCGTGTAGTGCCGCCACGACTCCGTAGCAGCGTTATTCCATTCGACCCGTCCGCCGGCCAACGCGCGGTACATCATCTTGTTGACCTGAGTCGCTTCCTCATCGGCGCGGACGATCTGCCAGCGCCAGTCGAGGCCGAGATCGCAGAAGAGGGGCGAAGAGGAACGCAGGAGTTCGGCCAGCCCCGTGCCGAAGCCTGTCACGCTCAGATTCAGGACACGGAGGTTCCGCAGCGGGGCGGCAAGCTCGAGCAGTTCGTCGATCTTGTCCGTACCGGCAATCGGCACGTAGTCCTGAAGCGATTTAGGGGTCAGGGCCAGGGTGCCATACATGTCTTTCTCCTGTCTGCGGAGGAATTCTGACATGGTCGGCCAGCGGGCTAGTTTATTTCCTTGCGATATGATCCTATTGCAGCGGCAATAGCCTGTCAACGAGAGGCAAGAAAGCCGGAGAGGTCAATCTGAAGGGAGTTTTGCACCGAGTCTGGTACCCCGTTTGCGGAACTGCCGAAGGCTAAAAAGCAGGTCATGGGGAAAGCTGTCGAGCCCTACTTCCTGCGCGATCTCGTCGATAATGGCTTTGACCTCTGCTCGCGAGCGGCCATGTACCATGGCATAGAGGTTGTAGCGCCACTCCGGCGGTCGCCGAGGACGCCGGTAGCAATGGGTGACCTCCGGGCGGATAGCCAGCCTGCGCCCCAGCTCGTCCACAACGCCGTCCGGGACGTCCCAGACCGCCATCCCATTTGCGGCTATGCCCAGAGCATAATGATTTGGCACAGCGCCTAGCCGCTTGATGACTCTGTGCTCCATCAGCAAGGACAGGGCGGCAATCACCTCCGCCTGCGACGTGCCGAGCGACCGTGCCACCGATTCGTAGGGCCTCGGGACCAGCGGAAGCCCGTCCTGAATTGCGACAACGATACGTCGCTCTTTCTCAGAAAGTGCGCCGTCAGTCATCGAAGTGGAACTTCACCTCCACGAAGTACTCCGCCAGCGCCGGCAATTCCATGATGGGCAGGCCCGTTTTCTCCCGAATCGCCGCCAGCACGCGTGTTATTTCTGCCGGCTCTTCCGAAGACACGACGAACCAGAGATTGAAGGCGTGCTCGCGCTGATAGTTGTGAGAGACGGCGTCGAAGCTGTTGACGAATTCCGCCACCTCTTCCAGCCGCTCCCGCGGCACCTGCATCGCCGCCAGAGTGCGCGCGCCGCCCAGTTTCGTCGTATTCAGCACCGGGCCGAACCGGCTCAGCGCGCCCTCGTCGAGCAGGCGCCGGATGCGATCGATTACCTCATCTTCCGTCATGCCTAGCCGCTCGCCGACGTCCCGGAAGGGCCGCGAAGTCAAAGGGAAGTCCCCCTGGACGTTATTCAGCAGCAACCGGTCGCGCTTGTCCAACTCAACCGGCATCGCTCACCCTCGCCGGCTGATAGACGCAGTAGGGGTCGGATTCGAGGTAGTCGCCGGTGACGGCGTAGGCCCGCGCCCGCGAGCCGCCGCAGACGTCACGGAAGTCGCAGACCGAGCACTTGCCCTTGAGACGGCTGTAGTCGCGCAGGTCGCGGAAGAGCGTCGAGTTGCGATAGATGTCGGCGAAAGTCTTCTCCCTGATGTTCCCGCCGGGAAGCGGGAGGAAGCCGCTGGGACAGACATCTCCGATATGGCTGATGAAGGCGAAGCCGTTGCCGTCGTTCACGCCGCGGTTCGACTGCCCGAGGCCATCAGCGAAGCTGTAGCCGGCGCCGGTCACCAGCACGTCCTTCTCGGAGGCAGCGGCTGCCTCCTGCCTTCGCCGTTGAATGACGACGCGACGGTAGTGTTGAGCCGCCGTGGTGCGCACGTCGAAGGGCGCGGCCTTCGACAGGTCGTAGAGCCAGTTGAAGACGCGCTCGTGCTCCTCCGCCGATATCATGTCCTCGCGGCGCCCGCGGCCTGTCGGCACGAGAAGGAACAGGCTCCACATAACTGCTCCGTACTCACCAACGACGCGGGCTATGGCTTCGAGGTCGTCGATATTGTAGCGACTGACGGTGGTGCCGATTTGCAGCGAGATGCCGGCGCTCCTGATATCGTCGAGTATCTCGAGGGTGCGCTGGAAGGAACCCGGCCGGCCGCGAAAGGCGTCCTGCACCTCCGGCCGGGAGCCATCGAGGCTCATTTGAATGCGGGCCACGCCCGCCTCGCGCGCCTCTCGCAGTCGCTGCGGCGTCACGAGCTTTGTCGCTGTGGGCGAAAGGGCAACGCGCAGACCACGTCCCGAAGCATAACGGATGAGGTCGAAAAGGTCCGGCCGCATCATAGGGTCGCCGCCTGTGACGACAAGGATCGGGCGTCCCACCTCGACCAGCTCGTCAATCAGGCGGCAGCCTTCGTCGGTGGTCAGCTCGCGGGGGTCCCGCTTTGGCTGAGCCTCGGCCCGGCAATGGATGCAGGCGTAAGCGCAGGCACGCGTAACCTCCCAGGCGACGGTGAACGGCGTCTGGTCGAAGTCGACCTCGAGGAGTGGACGTTTGGGTTGTTCCGGCATACGTTGTTCGCTACTTCCATCTTAAGCGTTGAACATGGCCGCTGGCGAGAGGGCGGGGGACTGGGTGAAAACGGGCTAGGAGGATGCTGATTCTCGTATTGGGAGGGGGTACCGAGGCCTGTTCACTGGCCGGTCGAGCCGTGTCCAGCGGCGCCGCGGGTCGTATCAGTGAGCTTTTCGGTCTCTTCCATCTCCAGCTCGCCCAGGCGCGTCACGACAAGCTGGGCGATTCGATCACCGTTCGCAATGCGGTATTCCTCGAGGTCGCCGAAGAGGTACATAGTCACTAGCACCTCGCCGCGGTAGTCGCTGTCGATCGTCCCGAACATGACGCCGACGCCCTTCGCGGCCAAACCTGAGCGGGGGCGGACCTGGACGTCAAAGCCGCGCGGGAACTCGATGGCGATGCCCGTGCCCACCCGCTGCGGCTGCCGGCTGAGGACGAGATCGGGTTGGCCATCGAGGCAGGCGTACAGGTCGAAGCCGGAAGAACCTTCGGTGGCTCGCTCCGGCAGGCGGGCTCCCGGACGGAGCCGCTTCACTCTGAGGACGCTTCTCTGCATTCGCGTTACCGGACGTGAGTATAAGCGTCGTCGTCGAGCGCGAGCAAGATGAGGACCCGAACAGGCGCAGTACATTGCCGGAGTCGCCCATCTCCTATTGCTAGACTGGAACGAGTGTTAAAATCCCGATCCGTTAGAAGGAACATGAAGGAGGTCCGATATGGCCGATTTTGGCCTTAATGAAGAAGAGAGAATGGTCCAGCAACTAGCGCACGAGTTCGCTCTCAAGGAGATCAGGCCTGTCGCTGCCTACTATGACGAGCATGAGGAACTCCCGCGCGACGTTATGCTCAAGGCCAACCAGCTCGGGCTCTCGGCCGGAATGATGGGGCAGGGCGCGTCGATGCTCGTCTCACCGGTCGTCACCGAGGAGCTTTCCTGGGGAGACAGCGGCATCGCAATCTCCATCTCCTCCAGTGGTTTAGCGTTGGCGGCCATCATGGCGATGGCTACCGACGAGCAGAAGAAGGAATGGGTTCCGAAGTGCCTAAGCACTGAGACCGAGCTCAAGCTGGGCGCTTTCGGCTTGACAGAGCCAGAAGCCGGTTCTGATGTCGCCAACATCTCTACGACCGCCGTCCGCGACGGCGACGACTACGTTCTGAACGGAACCAAGCGCTTCATCACCAACGGCGGTATCGCCGATGTCCACGTCATCTTCGCAACGGAAGACAAGAGCAAGAAGTGGGGCGGCCTGTGCGCCTTCGCAATCGAGAAAGGCACGCCCGGTCTCTCCATGGGCACGGTTTGGAAGAAGATGGGCATTCGCGCCTCTTGGACCGCCGATGTCGTCCTCGAGGACTGCCGCGTGCCCGCCCGCAACCGCCTGGGCCCTGAGCCTGGCGGTCCTCCCGGCGCCGGTGGTGGTGGCGGCGCACTCGGTGCAATCGGCGCACTCGAACGCACACGGCCGATGATCGGCTGTTTGGCGCTGGGTGTCGGCCGCGCCGCCTTCGAGTACGCGCTCGACTACTCGAAGGAGCGAATCCAGTTTGGCCGCCCGCTAATTGCAAATGAGGCCATCGCCTTCAAGCTGGCCGACATGGCGATCGAGCTCGACGCCGCTCGCCTCCTCATCTGGCGCGCGACCTGGATGAACGCGACTGGCGTCCCATTCCTGCGCGGCGAGGGCAGCATGGCGAAAGCCTTCCCGTCCGACGTAGCGATGCGGACGGCAGTCGAAGCTGTGCAGATCCTCGGCGGCTACGGCTACGTGAACGAGTTCCCCGTCGAGAAGTGGATGCGCGATGCCAAGATCTTCCAGATCTTCGAAGGCGCGAATGAGATCCAGCGACTGGTCATCTCGCGCGCGCTGTCGGCTGGCATCAAGAGCCGCTAAGGCGTTGCTCGAAGGCTGTCACTCGTAGCCGGGGTTTTCTCGCCTCGGCTACGGCTTTTCGTGCAATTGGGCGATCAGCCACTCACGTAGCAAAACTCGCAGCTCCGCTCGACGTTGCCGCAGGCTGTGCTTGGCGCCCTTGAGGATCACCAGTTCTCTCGGCTCGCTGGCGCGTTCGTATACGTAGCGCGAGCATTCCGGTGGCAGGCGTGTGTCAAGCTCGCCATGGACGAGGAGCAGCGGTCTCGGCGCAACCTTCGCCACCAACGACGTGCCTGCGGTCTGTGTGCTCAGAGTGACAACTGCGTCGACGTCCGGCGAGTGGGCAGCAGCGTCTATGACGACGGCGCCACCGTAGGAATGCCCAACGAGGCCAATCCTTCCCGCCTTCCTCTTCCTCAGAAACGCGACGCCTGCAAGTACGTCGTGCGTCCCCTCCTCGACATCGCCGGGCGCGACGTGGAGGCGGAAGTCGAGCCGTAGCGAACTGACGCCCTCCGCCAGGAGGTCCAGGGCGAGCGTGGCATAAATACCGTTCGCCGGGCCGTCGAAGCCGCCGTCCGTTCCACCGACGAAGACGGCAGCGCCGCGGCTGGTCTTCCCTTCATGGTAGCAGCAGGCTACGGGGCCGCGATCCGTCGGAAGGCGGACAAGCCTGCCTGCCCGCTCGTCTGGCATCTCACTCCATGCGCGGAATGACGCAAATGAATCGCAATACGCCGAAGCCGCTGTTCACGAACTGGTGCATCTCATTCGGTGCGACGAAGACGACGCGGTTGGCCTTGATAGGCGTCTTGCCTTCGCTGCTGACTACCTCGCCCTCGCCGGCGAGCACGAAAACCTCATGCTCCCAGTCGTGCGAATGCCAGGGCGTGGAGCTTCCCGGCTGCACCTCGAACACACGCATGACGAAGTTCGGCGCGCCGTCCTCCGGGCCGATGACGACGCGCAGGCCGACGCCGGGCAGTTCCTCGTTCTCATTCACCTGACGGAAGTCGCGTACCTTCATGTCGCACCTCACGATCGTATTCTGCCATCCAGAATTATAGTTGTCGCCTTCGTTGGACGACAATTGTGCAGGACCTGCGCGGGGCACGGACCGACTGAATCATAGCGTCCTGTCCCCTTGGCAGCATATAATAATATTGAGCTTTTTTATGAGAGGTAACATATGGCCGATAGGGTCACGATCTACATCGATGGTAGCAATGTCTACCATTCTCTGAAGTCGATCTATGGCTACACAAACCTTGATTTCGAAGCCTTCACCAAGAAGCTGGCCGGCAAGCGCCAACTAGTCCGCGTTTACTATTACAATGCGCCTGTCGACCACACCAAGGAGCCGGAACGCTACAAGGACCAGCAGACCTTCTTCAACCGGATGCGCCGCATCCCCTATCTGGAAGTCAGGTTGGGACGCCTGGTCTATCGCAATTGGCCCACTGAGCCTGCCTACGAAAAGGGCATCGACGTCAAGATTTCCACGGATATCCTGGACCACGCTTACCGCGATCTCTACGACGTTGCAGTCCTCGTCAGCGGGGACAACGATTTCGCGGACGCGTTGCAGGCGGTTAAGGATACCGGACGCCACGTAGAGGTAGCGCTCTTCGGCGACGCGTGGTCTTCGCAGCATCTGCGGGACGTCGCCGACAAAGCGGTGCGGATCGACAAGTCGTTCTTGAAGGGGTGTTGGAAATAGCACAACGGGTTGCATAGCAACCCGTTGAAGCTCATCACCTGAGATTGCCCGGCATTCTCAGGGGGTCCAGCGACTGTATTATAGTCCACTGCGATAGGATGTCAATGCCCTCGAGGCGGCTTTGCTGCATGCCCTAGCCAAGTCCGCCGCAGTCAGGGGGAAGTGAGGGCAATATTGTGAAGATCGGCGCCCACGTCTCCACCGCCGGCAGCCTTGACAAAGCGATTGACCGTGCGCAGGACATCGGCGCCGAGACGGTCCAGATCTTTGGCGGCCCGCCCCAGATGTGGCGAAGGCGCACCTACCCGGACGACGAAGCCGAGGCCTTCCGTGACAAAGCCAAAGCGGCGCATATCGGCCCCGTCTTCTTTCACGCCATCTACCTCATCAGCCTCGTCAACGATGATCCGGACATGGTGGAGAAAAGCCAGCGCGCTCTCGTCGCTGACTTGGAGCTGTGTCCGCGGGTCGGCGCCAAGGGGAGCATCGTCCATGCTGGCAGCCACAAAGGCGCCGGTTTCGAAGTAGTGCTGGAACGTGTTGCCGCTGCCGTCAGCCGCGTGCTGAAGGCAACGCCGAAGGAATCGTGGGTCATCTTGGAAAACAGCGCTGGTATGGGAGGAAGCGTTGGCTCTCACTTCAGCGAACTGGGCGCAATAATCCGTGAGGTCGGCGACGCGCGGGTAAAAGTCTGCCTGGACACTCAGCACGCCTACGCCATGGGCTACGACCTCACCACGGAAGACGGTCTGGAAGCGACGCTGGCGGAGTTCAAGCGCGAGATCGGCCTTAACCGGCTCGTGGCCTGTCACGCCAATGACTCGAAGGTGCCGCTGGGGGGCGTCCGCGACCGGCACGAGAACATCGGTGAAGGCCACATCGGTCGCGAGGGCTTTCGACGCGTCATGGCTCATCCTGCCTTTGCCAACGTACCGTTCATCCTCGAAGTGCCTGGCTTCGGGAACCAGGGGCCGGACAAGCAGAACTTGGACATCCTGAAGGAAATACGCCGCGAAGCCGGTGCTGACCGCTAGGCTCCAGTGGAACCGCGAGAGATCCTTGACATTGCGACTTCCACAGAATGGCGCGACTGGCTGGCCCGCAACCATGACAAGAAGAAGGAGATATGGCTTGTCTATCATCGCAAAGCCTCCGGCAAGCCGCGGATCTCCTATGACGAGGCGGTGGAGGAAGCGCTCTGCTTTGGCTGGATCGACTCGCAGGTCAAGAACGTAGACGAAGATTCCTTCGCTCAAAGGTTCACGCCCCGTGCACCCGGCCGGCCGGTCTCAGAGATGAACAAGGAGCGCATCCGGCGGCTGGTTGCTGACGGGAGGATGACGCCAGCCGGAATGGCAGTGGTGGGAGAGCTTGAAAGCAGACTCGAAATCGCTCCGGATATCCTCGCAGAGCTGCAGGCGGATCCGCAAACGTGGGCGAACTTCGAAGCGTTCCCTGAACATTACAAGATTATCCGCATCGCCTTCATTGAGGGTGCCAGGGGGCGCCCGGCGGAGTTCAAGCGTCGCCTGAACCACTTTCTGGAGATGACGGCCAAGGCGAAGATGTTCGGAATGGTGAAATGACGGAAGCGCTTAGCTGGAGTTCTTCATCCAGTCGTGGGCATAGACCTCCGCCGCGCCCGTTTCGATCGCTTCCAGAATCTTGCCGGCTATGTGCTCCGGTGGATCCGGCGGTGGGAGTTCTTCTTCGTCACCCTCTTCCCACCGGATGTGGCCGTCCTTGATCGTGTTCTCCTCGAACTCCGTCGCGGTCATGAACGGGTAGACGACGCTGACGGCGATATTGTCGTCCTTCAGCTCCTCACGGGCCGCCAGCGAGAGCGCGTTCAGCGCCCTCTTCAGTGAGGAGTAAGGGCTCATGTTCGGCAGGTTCATCAGCGACGTTCCAGAACTTACGTTGACAATAGTGCCGCCGCCTTGATTGCGCATGATGGGGATAACTGCTTGCGTCGCTACAAGCGGCCCGATGAGGTCGAGCTGATAGATCTGGTGGAGCACCTGGATGTCGATGTGTTCTACCGGGGCGTCATAGCCGCGGCCGGCGACGTTGACGAGGATGTCGACGTGGCCATAGCGATCAAGGATCTTTGCCACCGTCCGCTTAACATCCTCGTCGACTGTCATATCTGCCGGCGCCACGAATGAGCCAGGTAGTTCCTTTGCTAACGCCTCCAGCTTGTCGACTGATCGGGCGACCAGAGCAATCTTCGCTCCGCGTTCCGTCAGCAATCTCGCCGTGGCCAGTCCGATGCCCGCAGAAGCGCCCGTTACGATCGCCGCCTTGCCCTTCACATTCACGAACTCAGTATAGCAGAGAGTTTTCGTATGCTAGTATGAGGTTGTCGGGGGCGTCCATCCGACGAGAGGGAGTGCTCGGATCGCCCTCATTCTGTTCTTAGCTCGACGGGAGGAGCGCAGGGGTTTGTTGCGCCGTTTCCGCAGCCGCGCGTTGTTCCAGATCGCGCTCACCGCCGTCTTCATTGGAATTCTCATTTGGCGCGTCAATATCATCCGCGTCTTCCAGACCTTCGCTCATGTCCATTACTACTGGGTAGTGCCAGCACTTCTTTGCTTCAGCGCCTCGAAGCTTATTCACGCCTATCGCTGGCAGCTCCTGCTGGCTGAGACGGAAGAGGCCCCGCTTCCGGACCTTTTCGCTATCTATCTTGTCTCCAATATGGCGAACAACGCCGTTCCCTTCCGCATTGGCGATGTGATACGGGTACAGGTGCCTGCGCAGCGCTTCGGCATCCCTCGCGCCGAGCTGGCGGCCGCCGTATTCGTCACAGAAACGGTCCTCGACGGCTTCACCTTCCTTATCTTGACGCTGATCGTTCTGAGCTTCCTGCGAGTTGACATTCTGCCAACGAGCCTCGCCTTGAGTCTGGCGGTACTGGTTACGCTCGCGTTCGTTGGGGCATTGGTCGCGTCGCGCATTCGGCCTCCGCGCAATCTTGCGAATTCATCGTGGCTAGGCTTCCTCAGCGACCGTACCCGTCAGGCAATCGGAAGCGCCGTCCCGGAATTCATCGAGGGTTTGGCCGCAATGAGGGAGCCGCGGCGGACACTGCGTGTCATCGCCGTCTCCTTCCCTGCCTGGCTCGTCGAGGCGCTGATGTATTGGTTCTTCGGCCTCGCCTTCGACCTGCACCTCGCTTTCGACAAGTTCATCGTCATCATGATCACGGCCAACATCGTCGTCGCCTTGCCCCTAACGCCCTGGAACCTGGGAACGTACGAGGTAGCCCTTCAGGCCGTTCTCGTCGCTCTCGGCGTTAATGGCTCGCTCGCCGCCAGCTATGCTATCGGCACGCACCTCTTCTCCATCTTCTGGATCACACTCACCGGATTAGTTGCGATGTGGCTTCTGCGACTGGACATTCGTGACGTGATGTCAATGCGGTCACGTCCCGGTGCGAGGGAGGCGCACGAAGCGCGTCACAGAGTCCAGTGGCGATAGAAGAGGTTCAGTAGGTCTCGCCGCGTTCGCTGACCGGTGGCTCGCCCTCGATGGCGCGGAATTCGTCTTCGCTGAGCGGCGACAGGCTGCCCTTGCGGTAGGAGTCGTAAAGGGCGAATAAGTCGCGCTTGTGCGGCCGCTTTCGCCCGATGGGGCACTTCTGCCAGTCCTCGTAGGTCTCGTCACAGTAGCCCGTCCGGCGCTCGCCGCACTTCGGCTGCAGATGGCGTGCCAGCTCCGGTGCTACCCGGTTGACTTCTGCCCGCATCAGCGACGCGACCTTTCGAAACTCCCACTGAGCGCGAGTGCACAAGCGCAGGTCGCAGATGTGCAGCAGCGACTGGAAGTTCACCGTTATCTTGAAGTTGGTCTGGGCGGCGTTAGGGATCAGAAAGCGCGCGTCCTCCGCCGGCACGCCCGCATCCAGCATCTCCTGGTAGAGGCGGCCCAATGCGACGAAGGCATCCTCCATCTTTCCCGCCAGGCCAGCGGCGCGCACCGACTCTGGCAGCGTGAACGGGAACTCGCCTTCCTTGAACGCGACATAACGCTGGCTCTGCTGTTCGAAGCTGATACCGATGCGATGCCGTACGAACTGATGGCTGAAGGCCCGTGTCACTCCCGAGATGGCGAACTCGAACCACACCTGCTCCAGCGGCGACGAATGCCCGGTTTCCAGCCGCTTCTCGACGAAGTCGAGCATCTGCTGCCGCGTGATCCGTTCCTCTTCGATGCGTGCGTCTATCTCCGCCGGCTTGAGGGCAGAATAGGCCGTTCGGTAGGCAACGTACAGCGACCGCACCGGGTCGTGGCTGTGGTCCAGGAGTTTGACTTCGATGGGCAAGCGCTGCCGTCCTTCGGGAGATTCCGGTATCTATTCTAGCGCGAGGCAATAGCAGGCACTAGGTCCGAACGAAGGAAAGAAGCCAAACGCTTTCTCAGGCTACGGCTGTCCCAGTGTGGCGGTCTGGCACCAGCACCTCTGTCCCGACCGTCAGCAGCGATGGCTTGGGGGCCGCCTGGTGAACTATCTCCTCATACAGGTGCAAGTAGCGGTCGGTCATGCGCTCGGGGCCAAAGTTGACCTCGACGTGACGGCGGCAGCGCCGCGGATCGATCTGGTCTACCTTCAAGACCGCGTCGACCATCTCGTCTACGTTGTCCACCAGGAATCCTGTTTCGCCGTGGACGACGAGCTCCGCGGCAGCGCCGCGCCTGAAAGCGACAACGGGTGTGCCGCAAGCCATAGCCTCTGCCATTACCAGGCCAAAGGGCTCTTCCCAGCAAAGGGGCAACACGAGCGCGTGCGCGTTCTTGAAGAGTTCTCGCTTTAGTTTAGCGTCGGCTTCGCCCAGGAAGCGCACACGGTCGCCATCGACCAGCGGCTTCAACACCTCGTTAAAATAGTTGGTGTCCGCGGGATTAGGGTCGACCTTACCGGCAAGGATAATCCGGCGACCCAAGCGTTTCGCCACCTCAACCGCCAGGTGCGGCGCCTTGTCGACGGAAACACGGCTCAGGAATAGCAGATAATCATCCTTCTTCGCGTTAAACGGGAAGCTGGCGACGTCGATGGCGTTGTAGACAGTGCCGGCGTAGTTGCGGTTCATCACTTGCGGCATTGTCAGCTTCTCTGATCGGCTGATGGTGTTGTACCAGCCTTCGTAATGGTCCCAAACGAACTTCGTTGCTGGCGTAATGAGGCAGTGCATCGTCGAAAGCATCGGCGTTGAGACCAGGTGACTCATCGCCATTACCGTTTCACCGACATGATTATGAATAATGTCATAGGAATCAGCGTCGACAAGTGACGCCGCAGCATGCATGAGAGCGTACCAGTCACGATCCGGCAGGTCTGATGCGGTACGAAGGCTTCGATGATAGATAGAACGTAGTTCGGCGCTGGTCTTCGAGTCGCCTGAGGCCCACAGGGTCACCTCGTGCCCGCGACGGACCAACTCTTCGACCAGGACACTGACGACCGCCTCGGTCCCTCCGTATGCAGGTGGAGGCACTGTTTCCCATAACGGCGCAAGCTGAAGGATTCTCATTGCCCCCCTCCTCCTTTCTTGAGATGCGATGGCCGGACTGTGCGTTGACAGCCTTCGTTGTGGGTCCGCCGTTATGGGGAATCGGGACTATTGCCGGGTGGGAGCCCCTCTTCGTAGTTCAACCTTGAAAATACCACATGGGGAAAGGGATCGCAATTAGAAGCGAGTTTTGGTCTCTCTCTAGCAAAGGCGAGGATAGGGCTTCATTCTCCAGATTTCGCGAGGTCGGGCGAACGTGGAAGATGAGGCGGTCCCTGAGAGGTATCGCTAGAATCGCGCGAACGACGTGCCTTGCCAGAGGATAACGGCGATAGCCGCTCCGGAAATGAAAGGGGCGTAGGGGATCGGGTCCTTACGGCTTCTGAGGCCCGTCGCGAGCAGCACAACCGCAACAACGCCGCCGGCAAGGGCCATCAGGAATAGGCTGTCGCCGACAAGCGGCCAGCCCAAAGCTAGTCCAACGAACACAGACAGTTTGACATCGCCAAGACCCATTCCGCCGCGTGAAACGACCAGCACGATAAGCATGAAGCCGGCTGACAACGCTCCACCAATGAGAGCCTCACGCAGGTCACCATGAGGCATGAATGCGGCTGCCAGAAAGGCGAAAAGAGCTGCTGGATAGGTGACGACGTTCGGCACGCGGAAAGACATAAGGTCCGTTGCTGCACAGGTGACGAGGACGGCAATGTACACCGCGACGACGGCCGTCTCGCCTGCGGTTCGGTAGCGCATTCCCGCGCCGGCAACGAGCCCGAGCGCGACAACCACGAAGACACGTGTCTGCCACGACGTTGATCGCAGGTGCTCGAGGAGGCGTCGTCCAGCGCCGAGATTTGTGAGCATGTTGAGGCGGCGTCCGGAATCAGCGGCCATAGATCATCCTTCCGTCTCTATAGTTTCGGCCCTTTGAGGGTAATCCTGCTATTAGGCGAATCCCCCATTCCGCTACTAGAGAAAGGCGACGAACCTCTCCCCACGGAACAACGTGTACTCGCGCTCCCTGCTTTGTGGACGAAGCGGTGACTCGGGAGTACACTGGCGCTGCTCAGCCGAGAAGTGGGCAAAGGAGGCAACCGTGTCCGTTCCAACCAACATGCGCGAGCTTATCGAATTGTATCAAGACGAGCGGGCAGACCAGCCCTGTGTCCTCTGGCGCGACGAGGAAATCACTTACCGTCAGTTGAACGAACGCATCAATCGGGTCGCCAACGGACTCAAGGCGATGGGTATCAAGAAAGGTGATGTAGTATCTGTTTACCTGCCGAACTGCCCTGACTACTTCTACGTCTGGTTTGGAATCCTGAAGCTCGGAGCCGTCTTCGGCCCGATCAACGCGCTCTTCAAAGGAGACGAGGTTCGGCACGTCCTTAGCGACTCCGGGGCGGTCGCAGTAGCCACGAGCCAAACGCTTATCGATACGATCAACGCGGCCAAGCCCTCCTGTCCGGCGCTCCAGCACGTCATCTGCCTCGAAGGCGCAGCGGGTGGCGCTTCCGCCTACGCTGACCTCCTAAAGCAGCCGGCAGAGCTTGCTCCCGTCGAGATCGCTCGGGACGACTTGGCGGCAATCGTCTACACTTCCGGCACGACGGGCAAGCCCAAGGGCGCGATGCTCTCGCATTGGAACTACGTCTGGGACACCATGGCCTCGGCTGAGCTTGTGCCCGTTCCCATCGGCGAAGGGCGCCTCGGGCTTGTCCTACCCCTCTTCCATGCCAATGCTCAGGTCACAAGCCTGACCCAGTTCCTAACGGGCGGCTGCGTGGCCATGTGGGAACGCTTCAGCCCGACCGACTTTTGGGAGACTGTGGATCGTTATAAGCCGAAGACTTTCTCCTCAGTTCCCACGATGCTATCAATCCTGCTCAGTGCTCCTGTCGGGGAAGGACTAGACATAAGCAGTCTGGATTTCGTCATCTCCGGCGCGGCGCCGCTGCCGGTCGACGTCATGCACCGTTTCGAGGAGGCGTTTGGACTCCGCATCATCGAGGGCTACGGACTGACAGAGGGCACATGCGTGTCATCGCTGAACCCGTACTGGGGCGTGCGCAAAGCCGGCTCTATCGGGCTGCCCATCCGCGGCCAGGCGATGAGGATCGTCGACGATGAGATGCGCGAAATGCCGCCTGGCGAGTACGGCGAAATCGTGGTCAAGGGGCCCAACGTTATGCAGGGGTACTACAATAACTCCAAGGCGACAGCACAGACAATCGTCGATGGCTGGCTGCGAACCGGGGACATGGGCTACCTGGACGGGGACGGTTACGTCTTCATCGTCGACCGCAAGAAGGACATGATCATCCGCGGCGGCGAAAACATCTACCCGCGGGAGATCGAAGAGGTCCTCTTCACACACCCGCAGATCGCCGACGCAACCGTCATCGGACGAAGCGACGTCGTGTGGGGGGAGCAGGTCGTCGCCGTCATCGTGCCTACAGCTAATGCCTCTCTCACCATCGACGAAGTCATCGGCTTCTGCAAGGAGCGCCTCGCCGACTACAAACTGCCACGCGACGTGGTCTTCCGCAGTGACCTGCCGAAGACGCTGACCGGCAAGGTGCAGAAGAAGGCGCTGAAGGAAGAGCTTTTTGGCTCTGGCCAAGGCTAGCCCTTTTCATACTTCGGCAGGGAACTAAGAGCAGCAAAGGCTAAATCGTTCAACGCCTTGTGGACAGAGCAAAATTACGTCTGTAAACTGATGCTATCCGTGTGAAACTAGTGTAGGAGATACCGTGTCTTTTCCCTCCAATGTCCGTGAACTTGTCGAATTGAATCTGGAAGACCGAGCCGACCAGCCATGCGTCATGTGGCGCGACGAGGAGATCACCTACCGGGAGCTGAACGAACGCGTCAACCGCGTTGCGAACGGGCTCAAATCCATCGGCGTGAAGAAGGGGGACGTAGTATCCGTTTACCTGCCGAACTGCCCTGACTACTACTACGTCTGGTTCGGCATCCTCAAGCTCGGAGCCGTGTTTGGGCCGATCAATGCTCTCTTCAAGGGCGACGAAGTCAGACATGTCCTCAGCGATTCCGGTGCCGAGGCTGTCGTCACTAGTGCTTCCATGGTCGATACGATAAACGATGCCAAACCCTTCTGTCCTGCCCTGAAGCACGTTTTCTGCCTCGAAGGTGCAACCGGCGGCGCCTCTGCCTACGCCGACCTTCTGAAGCATTCAGCGGAGCTTGGCCCAACGGAAGTCGCGGGCGATGATCTCGCGGCCATAGTCTACACGTCGGGTACCACCGGCAGGCCAAAGGGCGCGATGCTCAGTCATTCGAACTACATCTCCAACGCTGCGGCTGCCGCGGACCTGACTCCACTGGTGCAGGGCGAGGGACGCCTCGGACTCATCATGCCTCTCTTCCATGTCAACGCGCAGGGAAATAGCCTGACCCAGTTGCTCAGCGGTGGGCGCATCGCAATGTGGGAGCGGTTCAGTCCGAGCGAGTTCTGGGAAAACGTTGACCGCTACAAGCCGAAGGCGTTTAGCTCCGTTCCGACGATGTTGGCCATCCTTCTGTCAACGCCTGTGAAGAAGGAGCTTGACGTGAGTAGTCTCGATTTCGTTTCCTGCGGCGCAGCGCCGCTGCCGCTCGAGATCATACACCGGTTCGAGAACGACTTCGGACTGCGCATTCTGGAGGGCTACGGGCTGACCGAGGGAACGTGTGTGTCGTCGCTGAACCCGTACTGGTCACCACGCAAGGTTGGATCAATCGGGCTACCGATCCGCGGCCAGGCGATGAAAATCGTTGACGACAATATGAATGAGCTGCCGGCCGGCGAGTATGGCGAGATCGTCATCAAAGGCCCGAACGTCATGAAGGGCTACTACAACAATCCACAAGCCACAGCCGAGACGATCGTCGACGGCTGGCTGCGCACCGGCGACACCGGCTACGTGGACGATGACGGCTACTTCTTCATCGTCGACCGCAAGAAGGACATGATCATCCGCGGCGGCGAGAACATTTACCCGCGCGAGATTGAAGAGGTCCTGTTCACTCACCCACAGATTGCGGAGGCGTCGGTTGTCGGCCGCAAGGACCTCACCTGGGGCGAGCAGGTTGTCGCTGTCGTCGTGCTTGAATCGAACGCGTCCTTGACCGCGGACGACATCATCGGCTTTTGTGCGGAGCGCCTCGCCGACTTCAAGCTACCCCGAGAAGTGATCTTCCGCCAGGAGCTGCCAAAAACACCGACCGGCAAGGTCCAGAAGAAGGTGCTGAAGGAAGAGCTGTTCGGGCCAGCCAGCTAGCCATTTTCACGACTTCGACACAGAAGAGAATGTCGCTGCCACCTCTTCTGCACTTGCGGGCTGTAGGCTAAGGGACAGAGCCACTCTAGGATGGAGGAGGCGTGAACGATGCTACGTAGTATCGGTCTTCTGCTGTTGCGCGTGAATTTGGGCGGGACGCTAATGGCGCACGGCTACCCGAAGCTCTTCGGTGGGGCGGGGAAGCTGCCGCCGGAACGGCTTGCAAAGGCCCTCGGCCCCAACTGGGCGCCGTTCTTCGAGAGCACCGGTCCGCACGGTTTTGCTGCGGGCCTGGAGCGAATGGGAGTGCCGTATCCGTTCGCCGGCGCCTATGCGTCCGGTATAGCCGAGTTGTGCGGCGGCGCCGCAATCGTCCTCGGGTTCAAGACTCGGCTGGCCGCATTGGCCGTGATGGGCAACATGGCCGTGGCTATCTGGAAGGCTCACTGGCCAAAGGGGTTCTTCGGCCAGGGCGGCTACGAGTTCCCGATGGCGCTGGCAGCCGAGGCAGCGACGCTTGAGATGGCCGGGCCCGGAGCGCTATCTGTCGATGCTATCTGTTCCGCCATCTGCAAGAACGCGAAGAACGGCGAAGACTGACTCCAGTGCCCCAGCTAGTGTGGCCACGCGTCGAATTCGACGTTCGGGTCAGCCGCTGGGCGTTCGGAGCCGAGAGGCAAGTTCGACCATTCCTAGCCGCCAACGACGGTGACGCCGACTAGAGGGGGCAGAGCAGACGAGTCGGAATGCGGAGTTGGCCGTGCGGGAGTCAACGAACTGATGGGGTTGTCGCTTCTCGGCAGAGCGCAGGCCGAAAGCGATAGCAGTGGCAGAAGCAGCAGCGCCCTCAGGGCTAATTTGCGGATCTAACTTTGCACGTCTTCCTCCGCGGGCACCTACGGGATAAACGCGGTGTAGCGTATCTCCTGCTCACCTGAGTTGACAGCAGGGTCCAGGAAGGCGGCGTAGTCACCCTCTCCGGCAACGTACGTCTTGAAGAACGCGGTCGCGTAGAAGTTGACGAACTTGTGCGCCTCGTCCTGACTGATGTTGTCGGCGGTGCAGCCAATTTGTGGCACGGCAATCGCGCAGTCGTCACCGTAGGCGTTGTGGCCTCCCCGCGGGAAGACGAGCAGAAAATGCGGCAGCGTCGTGCTGATCCCCTGATAGAACGTTTGCATATCCGGGACCGGACAGCGAGTGTCGAGGTCGCCCCCGAGCATCATCAGCGGCATATCGACTCTGTCCGGCGGCGGCACCACTGCTCCAACGCAGGGCGCCATCGCCATCGCCGCCTTGAAAGGCGTGCCCTCCGCCGTCGTCGACTCGCGCACCGTGTCCGTCCCGCCGAAGGAATGCCCCGCCACGCCGACGCGACCACCGTCCAGAAGCTGGTAGAAGGACGACGAGGAATCGTCGCTCAGCTTCAGTACCGAGTCGAGGGCGAATGTCAGGTCGTCAGGGCGGTTGGCGTAGGAGTCGGCCATGCCTTCAGCCGTGCAGCCTGCTTGGCCGGGCGCGAAGCAGTCGGCGCTCAGGTTTCCCGGATGCGACGGCGCGACGACAACGAAGCCGTGCGAGGCGAGATAAGGAGCGAAGTACGTCGGAGCGTAGGGCGAAGCGCCGCCGGCGCCGTGCGACCAGATGATAACCGGGAAGGGAGCCCCGGCCTGCGCGGGCTTTGCATCACGCACGCCATCGACCGTCTGGTCAATCGCGCCGTTGTCCGCGCTGTCGTCGGCTGGATACCAGACGAAGGTGTCGAGGACGCGCGGCTCGCCCGTCGTTGAAGAGACGCGTTCGAAGCTGAATTCGCTGACGCCCACGGCATAGGGGCCGGGGGAGCCGGGATCGAGGGCAGCGGGTTCGTTGCGTGATGATCCGCACGAGGGAACGAAGGCCGGGAGCAGCACAAGTACAGAAACCGACAGGAACAACCGGAACGGGTGGCGCATCCTGCTGCCTCGCGAGAGCAGATCAGGCCTTAGTGTAGCCGATCCCGTGTTTTCGTGCCTGCTCCAGTAGCAGGGAAGACCCGCTACGGTTAGACTGAGTCTATAACCGGAGCGCAGATGTGAGACGGAGGACTGGCATGAGAAGCGATGTCATTAAGCCGCGCAGGCCCCTTTTCCTACCGATGGGCAGGACTAGCCAGGAAATGCAGAAGCCGCTCGTTGCCATTATCAACTCCCAGAATGAGCTGGTGCCCGGCCACGAGCACCTCGATCAAGTCGCGAAGGCGGCCCGGGAAGGCGTCATAGCCACTGGCGGCACGCCCTTTGAATTCCCTGCCATCGCCATCTGCGACGGCTGGGCTGAGGGACACGGCGGGATGTGCTATCCGCTGCCCAGCCGGGAACTCATCGCCGACTCCATTGAAGCGATGATGATGGCACATGCGCTTGACGCGATGGTCTGCGTCACGAACTGCGACAAGATCACACCGGCAATGATGATGGCGATGGCCCGCCTAAATGTGCCTTCGATCATCATCAGCGGGGGGCCGATGCTTCCCGGACGGTTCTGTGGACAGCGGATCGACGTGAGCAAGATTGCAGAGTTCGGACCCCGGCTGCAAAAGGGCGAGATGACTCCCGGCGACTTCCTCGAGGTCATCAATCGGGCGGCGCCGACTTGCGGCTCCTGTGCTGGCCTCTTCACTGCGAACAGCATGAACTGCATGGCCGAAGCCCTGGGGCTGGCGCTTCCCTGGAACGGTACTATTCCTGCCGTTTACGGCAGGCGCCGTGAGCTGGCGAAGTTCGCAGGCATTAGAGTCATGGAGCTGTACGAGGCGGGAGTGACGCCCCGGTCGATATTGACGCGCGCGGCATTCGAGAACGCCATCACCGTTGACATGGCTATCGGCGGCTCGTCGAACACAATCCTCCACTTGATGGCGCTGGCGCAGGAGGCAGGCGTGGAGCTGGACCTGGCTACGTTCGATCGTATCAGCCGGAACACCCCGCGTCTCTGCAACCTCAGTCCCGCCGGTAACCACTTTGTTGAGGACTTGTATGAGGCGGGCGGCATCCAGGGTGTGATGAAGGAACTGGCGGGCAAGGGCCTGCTGCACCTCGACGCGATGACGCTGAGCGGTTTCACGGTCGGTCAACTGATGGAAGTTGCTCAGATTACGGACCGGAACGTTATCCGGTCGATCGACGACCCGTACTATGCTGAAGGTGGTCTGGCGCTCCTCTACGGCAACATAGCCGAGGATGGCGCGGTCGTCAAGCAGTCCGCCGTGGAGCCGGAGATGATGCGGCACGAGGGGCCGGCGCGCGTCTTCAATTGCGAAGAGGACGCCCGCGACGCCATAGGCTCCGGCGCCATTCACCCCGGTGAGGTCGTTGTTATCAAGTACGAGGGGCCGAAAGGCGGACCCGGAATGCGCGAGATGCTGTGGGCTACGTCTGCGATCGTCAGCGCGGGCCTGGAGGCCGAGGTTGCGCTGATTACGGATGGCCGCTTCTCGGGCGCGACGAAGGGCGCGGCTATCGGCCACATCTCGCCTGAGGCGATGGAAGGTGGCGCGTTTGCCGTTATCGAAGAGGGCGACGTTATCGAAATCGACATCCCGGCGAAGACGATGAATGTGCGGTTGCCGGCGGAGGAGATCAAAAGACGGCTCGCGAACTGGGAGCGGCCGCGTCAGGACGACCTGCTGCCTTATCTGGCGAGATATGCATCGTTGGTCACGTCGGCGAGTACCGGTGCCGTGCTGAGAAGGCCTTAGCAGTCGATTGACTTCGTCTGAGGTTCGGCCTACGATCGTTGCAGGAGTCGTGCGATGCCACTATACGAGTACTACTGTCCAGTCTGCGAAAGCAAGTTCGAGGTGCTACGGCCAATGAGCCGTTCCGACGAACCGGCCTCGTGCCCGAGCGGCCATGAGGGCGCCGAACGCACCATCTCCGTCTTCTCGGCGCTGACGAAGGGCGCTGACGGCGAGGTATCGTCGGTGGCCAGCAGTTGCAGCAGTTGCACGACCGGCGATTGCGGGAGCTGCGGCATCGCCTGAAGCGTCGATCGCACCCCCGCCCGCGCCGTCTTAGTTCCGACTGTTCCCCAAGGATTGCTGTCTGATACGCGCTCCTGAATTGCCTCTAGCCACGCCGTTAGACACGCGCTCGCTGCCATTCCCCAACAGGATTTGAGGCCTTCGACTAACCTTCTTCCGAGGTGGCGAGTTGAGCGCCCTGCTGGCTGGGTTGAGGAGCGCGCTTCTCCGCGCGATGCGCTAGCGTTAGGTGAACAGTCGACGCAATGCCGATGACCGCAGCTTCGACCAGGGTGAGGATTCCGAGGAACATCGTGATGTCGTACCAGAAGCCGTCCGGGAACATCTGGATCAGATGATCCGTCGCCGGGTTCAGCTCCCAGAGGTTGTTGTTGAAGGCGATGCGATGGAACTGCTCGAAGGCCTGGTCGAACCCGCTCATCGCGACCAAACCCAGCGAGACGATAATGCCAATCGTCAGCAGCGACCCGGTCAACGTTTCAATCGCCAGCTTTCGCATCGGCCGCTCACGCGCCCATATGAATACGCCGACGACATAGGCCATAATGTATACAAGCGCCACTTCCTGGAGATGGTTGACGAAGCGGAAGACACCCTTCACGTCCTTAAGGTGAAGAACTTCCCGCTCGTTGAAGAGCGAGATCTCGCGTGTCCCCTGCTTCACCTGAATTGAAACGTACTGAGTGTTATCGTTGAAATAGCCGCGAAGCTCGTGAGTGGCCCGGATTAGCTCGTCGTGAGCAATGCCGGTGCGGGCCGGCGCATTGTAGTGGTCGATGGAGTAAGTGTAGATTCGCTGCTCATTGGCTAGGAAGCGGACGTTGGTTCCGATGAGAGCGACAGGAATAGCGAGGACAAAGAGCACAGTTGCCAGGGCACGGACGACCGCCAATCCACACCTTCCTCGCCTGTGCACGCCCCGCCCGTCACAAGTACTACCGCAATATTAGGTATACACTTTAGCCTTGTCAACCCTTTTCCAGGCCTTTTATAATCGAACCGCTGCTTCTTGGGGGATTTATGACCGAATCGCAGAAACATCATGAAATCGACCTGCACACCTTCGACGGACTGCGCGAGATCGTCCGCCGGCTGCGTGCCCCTGATGGCTGCCCGTGGGACCGCGCCCAGACGCATGAAAGCCTTCGCCGCTATCTCCTGGAGGAAACGTACGAAACGCTCGACGCTCTCGATGCTGGCGAAGCGGTCAAGCTGCGGGAAGAGCTGGGCGACGTCCTCCTGCAAATACTGCTCCATTCTCAAATTGCCTCCGAGAGCGGCGAGTTCACGATAGATGATGTCATAGCAGGCATCGCTACAAAGCTGGTGCGTCGCCATCCGCACGTCTTCGGCGAGGCGAAGGTGGATACACCTGAGGAGGTCGTCCTCAAGTGGGAGGCGATCAAGATCCAAGAGCGCGGCGGCGAGTCGCTGCTGAAGGACGTTCCTCAGACGCTGCCCGCTCTCGCCTATAGCCAAGCCCTCCAGGAGCGCGCCGTCGCTGCGGGCTTCGAGTGGCCCCAGATCGCCGACGTGCTTGACAAGCTCACAGAGGAGGCTGGCGAACTGACGGAAGCGGATACGCCGGCGCAGAAGCGCGAGGAGATGGGTGACATCCTCTTCGTACTCGTCAGCCTGGCGCGGAAGCTCGGCCTCGACGCCGAAGAATCGCTACGGCTGGCCTCCCGCCGTTTTCGGACTCGCTTCGAGAGACTCCTGTCGATCGCAGCCGAGCGCGGGCTGCGCCTCGAAGACCTCCCCATCGACGCCCTGGAATCCCTCTGGCGTGAAACCAAGCCCCAAGCGTGAAGCGCGTAGAGCGGCGATTCTGCCCGCGGCTCGTCGCTATCTCGGTCATTGACGGGCCAAGATCGCGGCTGCGATACTGAGGTTGAGGAGCACGGCGATGAAGGACCAGCCGCCCTTCGAGACCTTCGACCACACCGCCGATATCGGGATCGTCGCCCATGGCGCCAGCCTCGCTGAAGCCTTCGCCAACGCCGCTAAAGCAATGTTCTCCCTTATGGTCGACCTCGACAAAGTCGAATCACGCGAGGAGCGCCGGGTCGAAGTCGAAGCCGACGACCTCGAAGGCCTGCTCGTCGCCTGGTTGGCGGAACTGCTTTACCTGAGCGAGGTCGACAACCTCGTCTTCAGCCGTTTCGAAGTGCAGGAAATCAGCGACACACGCATCGTCGGCCGCGCCTTCGGCGAGCCACTCGACCTTGAACGCCATAACCCGCAACTCATGATCAAGGCCGTGACCCGCCACATGCTCCAAGTCGCGCCCGAAAACGGCGGCTTCCAGGTCCGCGCCATTCTCGACATCTAGGTGAACGCAATGGTCAAGGGATGGCTAAGCTCGCTGGAGAAGGTCGACGACTTTCGCTGGCGTCTACCTGTCAGCTACAAAGCAGGCATGCGCGTGCCGGGCCTTATTTACGCCGACGAGCGCCTCCTGAGGACGATGGCCGAAGACCAGGCCGTCGAGCAGGTGGCGAACGTTGCCTTCTTGCCGGGGATCGTCGGCTATTCCATGGCAATGCCCGATATCCACTGGGGTTACGGCTTCCCCATCGGCGGTGTGGCCGCGATGCGACTTGACGACGGGGTTGTCTCGCCCGGCGGCGTCGGTTTCGATATCAACTGCGGTGCGCGGCTTCTTCGCACGAATCTGACAGAAGGGGATATCCGCCCCGTCCTCGACCGTCTCGCCGACCAGCTTTTCCGCGACGTTCCATCTGGCCTCGGCGCCCACGGCCCGCTTCGCGTTAGCAACAAAGAGCTCGACGAGGTTATGCTGCGCGGCGCGGCCTGGATGCTCGACCGCGGCTGTGGTATGCCTGACGACCTGGAGACGACGGAGTCGCGCGGCTGCCTGGCGGGTGCCGACCCATCGAAGGTCAGCCAGCACGCCCGCGAGCGCGGCCGCGAGCAGCTGGGGACGCTTGGCGCCGGCAATCACTTCCTCGAGGTCGAAGCCATCGAGGCCATCTACGACAAAGAGGCGGCGTCGGCTTTTGGACTGGAGGTTGGATGCGTTGTCGTCTTCTTCCACTGCGGCTCGCGCGGCTTCGGTCATCAAGTCTGCCAGGATTATCTTGCCGTAATGGAGAAGGCATCGCGCCAGTTCGGCTTTGCGCTTCCCGACCGCCAGCTCGCCTGCGCGCCGGTCGACTCCAAGCCGGGCAAGGACTACCTTGCTGCTATGGCATGCGCCGCCAACTTCGCGTGGGCCAACCGCCAGGCCATCGCCCACTGGATCCGTGGCGCCTTTGCCCGCGTCCTCGGTCGCAGTGCGGACGAACTGGGCATGACGCAGCTCTATGATGTCGCTCACAATATCGCAAAGGTTGAAGAACACCGCTTCGGCGGGCAGTCGATGCGGCTGTGCGTCCATCGCAAGGGGGCCACGCGCGCCTTCCCGCCCGGCCATGCCGAAGTGCCGACGCGCTACCGAAAAGTCGGCCAGCCCGTGCTCGTGCCCGGCGACATGGGCCGCTACTCGTACGTTTGCGCGGGCACCGATCAGGCGATGGCCGAGACCTGGGGCTCCACGTGCCACGGCGCGGGCCGGATGCAGAGTCGGGGCGCCGCCCGGCGATCGCTCAGGGATGTTGACATAATGGGCGGCCTGGCGGCGCGAGGGATCGTCGTTAGGGTGCGAAACAGGGCACTCCTGGCCGAAGAGGCAAGCGAGGCCTACAAGGACGTGGCGGCCGTCGTTGAAGTGCTGGACAGGGCGGGAATCTCGCGCAAGGTGGCGCGCATGAAGCCGCTGGCGGTCATCAAGGGCTAGGGGTCTCTTCTCCGCCGGCAGTGTTCTGCGATTCGTTTTCCGCCTCCTGTAGCCACGGCTGGACCTGTGTGAAGAAGGCGTCGAGGTCGTTGTTGTTTTCCAGCGCCGACTGTACGTCCCCCAGGAACGCGTCATAGCTTTGCAGCGTTGGGACAGCTTGCTGGTAGACGTCCCGCAACGTCGACGGCGCCAATTGCGACAGCATCGCGACCAGGTTCGCCGTGCTTCCCGGCGATGGCGTTGCTCGCGCCACGGCCGTCGATGACGCCTCGCTGAAGTAGTCAGTGGTGTCCTGAAGCTGCGGCTCGCTCCCCATCCAATCTGCGCTCGCGTGCAGGACGCCAGATAAGTAGTCATTCGCATCGGCCAAGGCGGGCACCCGGCTGCTCGCGACGTGCAGTCCGACGACGAGCAAGAGGGCGGCGATCGCCAGCGCCAGAATCGACGTCACGGCCAGCCGGAGGAGCGCCAGGAGGCCTGTTCCCAGCAGTCTCGCCGTGCCCAGCGCCAGCGATAGCGGCAGCGGTCGACGTGGCAGAAACGGCGGTTCTCCCTCGAGCGGTTCGTAGCGAATTGTTGGCTTTGTCACTCGCGCGTTCGTACCTCATATATTCAAACGCGGCGACTGGACAGACGTAACGGCGGGAACGTATGTGAATGCAGTGTGACATGTCCCCGGCTGGTGGTTTCCCTAACAATGTGTAAGTCGTAAAGTGGAATGCGTTAGCGAAACTCTCGAGGGGCTGCCATGAAAAAGGTCTTTGTCACGTCTGCGATCGGATTCGTCTTTCTCGCTCTCACGCTTTTCTTCGCGGGCTGCGGCAGCAGCAGCACGAGCAACAAGATCGATCAGCCAGATGTCGTGCCGTTGCCTGCCGATAGCACGGTCACCCTGGAGCAGGTCGACGCCCCGGACGCCAACGCTGAAGGCAAGCTCTACCTGGGCGATACGACGACAGGGCAGATCTTCGAAGTCAAGACGGACCCCGAATCCTGGCTCTCCGGCTATCAGTGGATTTCGCCGACCCAACTCATCGCCGCCGGCTACTACCATGATTTCTTCTTGCTCGACCTGACCGCCAAGACTCTTCACCGCCTGCCGGACACCATAACTCCGTCCAACGTCTCTTTCTCTCACTCCGGCGAATTCATGGCCGTCACCGGACCAAATAACGACCTGATGATCTGGTCGACGAAGGACGATAAGCAGGTCTCTGACATATCAACCGGCGCGATTGGCTATTCGCTCTGGTCACCCGACGATACCCGCATCTTCTGGCCGGGCAGTCCCTCTGGCGTGGCTACCACAGGCGCCCAGCCGGCGATTGTCAGCATCGACACCGGCACCGGCGCGCTCTCGGCCCGCTGGTCGAACGACGGCAAGTCCATCGTGTTCGGCGATACAGACGGCCTCTACTCGACGGACGCCACGGCTGGGGTCAAGACGAAGCTCTACGCTTGGCCGGCCGGCCTCCAATTGCTGCCCGACGCGCCGAAGCTCTCGCCCGACGGCAAATACGCCCTCGTTTCTGCACGTGATGCTGCGGGCAACGGCTTCCGCGCGCTCATCGTTCCGCTTGACGGTTCCGGTAAGGGCGTCCAGATAACAGGCGTCTGGCCCGCGGACGTCGAATGGTCATCCACCGAGGACGTTGTCGCCGCTGTCGCCGACTGGTGCCAGCCGACCGCTCACCTGCTCCTCGTCAACGCCGACGGCACGACTCGTTCAACCATCGAAGGCGCCACGCAAATACCGTTTTTCTCAGACGATGGGACGCAGATCGCGTACGTGGGCCCCGACCCACAGTCCGGAACGAATGAGGGGCTGGTCGTGCGGTCGGCAACGGGCGTTAGCACCGCAACCTTCCTCCCGGGTGTCCTGCGCGATGACGTTTGGTCGCCGGACGCGCGCTGGATAGCCTACACGCCGGGGCCGGTGTCCTATCAGTGCATGGACACCTCGGGGACGACCCAAGTCCTCCCGTTCCCCTAGCCTATTCGATTCGGTTCTCAAACGGACGTGACGGCCGCTATGTGCATGGACTGCCGTTTGCGCTTCCCTTCGGCGCTTGGACAGACATGAGAATAGGGGAAATCGGGAGGAAGGCTGCGGGCCTATCCCGCAGAAGTGCAATCGTCTACCACCGCATTTCTATCTTCTCGGCGTCGAACGCCTTTTTCAGGCGGCGCCGCAGCTCCCCCATCACGTCCCACTGACGCATCGGACGCGTCACCCCCAGCACCTTCAGCGATACGCCGCTGTCCTTGAAGGCGTCCACCCGCTCCACGTGCGGCGCTTCCTTGATCAGCTGCTTGTACGTAGCGTCCGTCGCCAGTTCCAGGCCCACCTTGTCGATTAGCTCCGTTACCCGGTCTAGATCGGCGTCGTAGGCGACGGTAACGTTCATATTCACACCCGACCAGTCACGCGTGTAGTTGCTCGCCACCCGTACCTCGCTGTTGGGCACGCTGTGCACCACACCATCGAGGTCGCGCAGCACGGTCCGGCGCAGGTTAACCTCTTCCACCCGTCCCGTGACACCGCCGATGCTCACGACGTCGCCGATGCCGTACTGGTTCTCGATCAGGATGAACAAGCCGTTCAGCGCGTCGCGGACCAGAGTCTGCGCTCCGAAGCCGATAGCGATGCCTGCGATGCCGACGCCCAACAGCAACGCGCCGATGTTTATGCCCAGCTCCGGCAGCACCAGCAGCAGCGCTATCGTTGCCAGAACAACGTCGGCGGTGCGTGTGACGGCTCCCGACAGTGTCTTTGCGCGCTTCGTCGTCTCCTCCTCGGGGCGGTCCGCCATGTGTCCTCGCACCGCCGCTTCCACGAGGCGCGGCGCAACAGCGCGAAGGATCATCATCACGACGAAGGCAACCGCAACGATCGCGACGATACGGAGACCGTTCGTGACGAGCCAGTTCGTCACCCGGTCCGCCGTTATCCGCGCGAAAAGGAACGATGTCATCCCTGCGTCCATGCGCCACATTCTACGCTGGGCAAGGGAGGGGAGTGAAGAGGGGGATTATGCCCCTCTTCCAAGGGTTACAGGCGACGTGCCCCTGTTCTTCCAGAGAAACAAATCTCGGGTGGGTGGGAAGACAGACGCGCTCTCGGGCGACGGGGGAGGAAGTGCCGCGACCGAGCGCCGCTCAGTCGGTCACGCCTCTATCTTCTCCAGCGGCGCATACGAAAGCAGCAGCTTTTTGATCCCCGCTTCGCCCCTGAACGCCACCGTCACCTTCTGGTCCGATCCCTCGAACTCGCAGCTCACGACGATTCCTTCGCCAAACCGCGAGTGCCGGACGTGGTCTCCTGCGGCGAATGCCGCCTCTGATGGCATCGGCGGCAACGGCTCCCCTTCGGGCGAAGTTGGTCGGTGGAAGGCGCGAATGTGCGTGCGCGGCGCTGCTGCCTGCTGTCCCGGCGACTCGGGCAGCGCGACAAGCTCCTGCGGGATGTCCTTCAGGAACCGCGACGACGGATTGTGCGTCGCCATGCCCATATGATGTCGCCGGAACGCCCGCACAAGGTACAGGCGCTCCTTCGCTCGCGTGATGCCGACGTAGGCCAGCCGGCGCTCCTCCTCCATCTGCGATGGCTCATCGAAGGAGCGGATGTGCGGCAGCAGCCCTTCCTCCAGTCCGACAATGAAGACGACCGGAAACTCCAGCCCCTTCGCGGCGTGCAGCGTGATCAGCGTCGCCGCGTCCACCTTCTCGTCGTAGTCGTCGGTGTCCGTCATGAGGGCCGCTTCCTCCAGGAATGTCGGCAGCGACGCATCGGGCGCCAGTTCGTCGTACTCGGCGGCAACGTTCCGCAGCTCCTCGACGTTATCCCAGCGGTCCTCGCCGTCCTCGAACTCCGATAGCAGATACTGCCGGTAGTCGATGCTCTCCAGCAGGCGCGTCAGCAGGTCGGAGACCGTCAGCGAGGGCGCCTCTGTGATGAGGTCGTTGAGCAGCTCCAGGAATGCCAGCAACGCCTTGACGGTCCTCGAAGCGAAGGGATGACGGCGCTGCCCGGCGTCGTCGCCTGACGACTCTTGTTCCGCCACCAGCTGCAGCGCCGAGTAGGCAGGAATGCCCATCTCACTCGACCAGCGCTGTAGCTCCTCCAGCGTCCTCTGGCCGATCCCCCGCGCTGGCACGTTGATGACGCGCACCAGGCTCAGGCTGTCGAACGGATTGTGGATCAGCCGCAGGTAGGCAATCACGTCCTTGACTTCACGCCGCTCGTAGAAGCGCGTCCCGCCGACCAGCCGGTAGCGCAGGTTCTCGCGTACGAACACCTCCTCCAGCGGCCGTGACTGCGCGTTCGTGCGGTACATGACGGCGATATCGCCATAATGGTAGTCGCCCGAGCGCACCAGCGACTGCGCCTCGTTGGCGACAAACTCCGCCTCGTCCTCTTCGTCGTATGCCTCGTACGCGATGATGGGCCCGCCGGGGCCCTTCTCCGTCCACAGCTTCTTCTCCTTGCGCTGCTGATTGACGCTGATGACGGAGTGCGCGGAATCGAGGATGTTCTGGGTCGAGCGGTAGTTCTGCTCCAGGTACACGACGCGGGCATCCGGATAATCGCGCTCGAAGTTGAGGATGTTGCGTAGGTCGGCGGAGCGCCAGGAGTAGATCGACTGGTCGGGGTCGCCGACCACGCAGATGTTGCGATGCAGTCCGGCAAACTGACGAGCCAGTACGTATTGTGCGACGTTCGTGTCCTGGAACTCGTCTATCAGCACGTGTAGGTAGCGCTCCTGGTACTTCCGCAGAACGTCCTCGTTTTGACGGAAAAGCAGCGCCGTCTTCAGCAGCAGGTCGTCGAAGTCTAGGGCGCTGTTGGCCTCCAGCGCCGCCTCGTACCGCTCATAGCCTCGTGAGACGATCTCTTCAAAGTAACTGGCGACCATCTTCGCGTACCCCTCCGGCGTCGTCAGCTCGCTCTTCGCCTTGGAGATGGCGGCGAGCACGGCCCGCGGCTGGTAGCGCTTCGGGTCGATTCCTACGTCGGACAAGACGCGTCGCATGACCGTCATCTGGTCGGCATCGTCGTAGATGACGAAGCCGCGGGCGACACCTGCCCGCTCGCCGTCGATGCGGAGGATGCGCGCGCACACGGCATGGAACGTGCCGAGCGTCAGCGCCCGCGTCCGCTCGCCGATGAGGCCGTAGACGCGGTCGCGCATCTCTCGGGCCGCCTTGTTAGTGAAGGTGACAGCGAGCACGCGATACGGGTCGACGCCGCGCTCCGCAACTAGGTAGGCTATGCGGTGGGCGATAACCCGCGTCTTGCCGCTGCCGGGTCCGGCGAGTATCAGCAGTGGCCCTTCGGTCGTCTGCACGGCCTCTTGCTGAGGCGGATTGAGTCCCTCGAGAACGTTCATGCTTGCTGGTCTATTCAAAGGGAAGAGATGTGTGGGCCTCTGTGCGGCAGAATCATTCTAGCACCGGCATCGCTGCCGCTCAACGAAGATCCTCGGCGATGACAAGACTTCCGGCAGCATGCTATAATCCTAGGACTGTGCCGCCGTCGCGGCCTTCGCACATTCGTAGGAGATGAAGGCTATGCTGGCTCTTTGGGGACCGTTCTCCAGTTGGGAACAGGTGATAATGCTCATCGTTGCCCTTGCTGCTTCCTACTGGGCTATTCTCTGGCTCGGCGCCGCCATCTGGACGTATCGTGACATGAAGGACCGCGGCAGCGACTCGGCTTCGCAGGCCGTCGCAGTTCTCTTGGTGCTCGTCTTCAACTTGCCAGGACTCATTCTTTACCTCATACTCCGTCCGCACGAGACGCTGGCTGAAGCCTACGTCCGAAACCTGGAGACCGAGGCGATGCTCCACGAGATGAACGAGCAGGAGGTCTGCTACGCTTGCCAGAAGCACATCCGGCCCGACTTCGCCTTCTGCCCACACTGCCGGACACGATTGCAGGAAGCCTGCGCCAACTGCGGCAGGCCGATGAGCCTTAACTGGGCCATCTGCGCCTACTGCGGACGGGAGCGCATGGCGGGTGCCACCTCTGTACCGCGGCCTGCGCCAAAACGAGTCCAGGTTGTTCCGCAATCCGGCAGCAGCGAACCGACGCCAATACTTTCGGTGAAACCGCTTTCGCCGGATGCCGGCCCTTCGGCAACGGACACTAGCCCTCGCAACGTTCCAGGGCTCTAGCCAGATCCGCTTTCTCGTCCTGGACCGCGGCTTCAATGCCTCGGCCTTATTCTATCGGGCAGCGTTGAGCGGATTCGCAACCGCTGATGCTATGATGAAACTTGATAAGCTCATTCGAAGGAGTTCCAGTGGCATCCCTAACCGTCGCCCTGACCGATGCCCCCTACGGCAAGCAGCGCTTCTATAGCGCGCTGCGCTTCCTCCTCGTTGCCCTGCACGAGGGACATAAGGCAAATCTATTCCTCATGGAAGACGCAGTCTTCGCAGCCAAGAAGGGGCAGGCACCGCCTGACATGCCGGTTGGCAATGGCATGCCGAACTGCGAGGAACTCCTCAAGGCTGCTATCGCCGAGGGACTAACCGTTCGGGCCTGCCGCGTCTGCTGCTCTGAACGGGGAGTCTGTGATGATGAGATCATCGACGGCACCAAGATCGGTTCGATGCTCGATCTCGTCAACTGGGTCATCGAAAGCGACAAGGCCCTCTTCATCTAGTTCGGGTCGTCGGTGGCCGAAGGAACGGCATTGTGGAACTGGAAATACGGCCGGTAAGTAGCGAAGAGCTGGAAGAATTCACCTTCGCCAACCTCTACGCCTTCAACCAGGACCGTCGCCCCGAAACCGTGCATGACGCGGCACTGCGGCTGGCAGAGCGCATTGACTGGGAACTGCCGCTGGGCGCCTACCTCGACGGTCGCCTCGTCGCCGGCCTCCGCGTCATCCTGTCGACTATGCGCATCAATGGCGCCGAACTGCCGCTGGCTGGAATCGCCGGCGTCGCCTGCCTGCCGGAGCACCGCCGCAAGGGCTACGTCGGCGCCCTGCTCAAGCGCGCGTTGATGGACATGCACGACAGCGGCCGTCTGCTCTCCGCCCTCTACACGCCGCATGTTGCGCTCTATCGGCGCTATGGCTGGGAGATCGCCGCTCGAAACGTCCGCTATTCCTTCGGCCCGAAGGCCGTAAAGACTCGCGTCCCGCCGCCGTCTGCCGGGAGCATTCGTCGCGTCACTGTCGATCAGTGGCCCCTTCTTGACACCCTCTACGAGCAGTACGCTGCGTCGCGGAATTGCGTCATTGCTCGTCCGGAGCATTGGTGGCGCAAGCGCATCTTCGGCTGGGAACGTGAGGTGCCCGATGTAGCAGTCTATGAGGACGGCGAAGGGCGTGCGCGTGGCTATATCATATACGCGACGCGCTCCGGCCAGCCGCCCGACCGACCCTGGCCTCAGACGCGAATGTGGGTGCGCGAGTTGGTTACACAGGATGGCGAAGCCTATATTGCCCTGATCAACTATCTCCTCTCGCACGACATGCACGAACGCATCGAAATGCAGGTGCCGCCTGATGACCCACTCCTCAACCTCCTCGACGATCCGCACCAGGTCGAGGTGCAGGCGTGGTCTTCGCTGATGCTCCGCATTGTCGACGTGCCGGCGGCGCTGCGAGTGCGAGGCTGCCGGCCTCAGATTGAGGCACGGCGCTTCACCATCGCTGTCAGAGACAAAATATTGCCCTGGAACGAAGGGGCGTGGTCGGTCGAAGCGGCCGGAGACGTTTTGAACGTCGATCGATACTACGGCGAAGCAGATCTGACGCTCGACGCAACGGTTTTGGCGGCGGTCTTCTCAGGGCATCTGTCGGTCCAGGAAGCGGCCCGAGCCGGACTCATCGAAGTCGCGAGGCCGGAGACGGTGGATGCCGCAAACGCAGCGTTCGCTCTCGACCGTCCGCCATTCTGCCTCGACTACTTCTGACCGCCTCGCCCGTCACGTGCGTCGCTATCTGGCCCTCCCTCAATCAGCCGCCTTCATCCTCTCCGTCTCCCCTGCGGAAGGAGCGTGAAAAATACCGCGCCCCGCGTAGAGAAAGCGCGAACATGCCTCTTCCGTAGCAGGAAATCCGCGCGTTCAAAACGAAACGCATGAGGATGAATCATCAAGGGGACTTGACATTCAGGGAAAGGCAGCTTAGTCTCTTAGCGCGGCTAAGGGGGATTGGGCGCCAGGGGGTGGAGTGGGACCACCGGCAGTACAGCCCCGCCGCCGGAGGTTAGCCGATGTTTCTTAGGGAACGGATTACCAGGCGCCGCTTCATAGTCATGACGGCAGCCATGGCCGGTGTTGCCGCCACAAGTCTTGGCGCCAGCAGCTGTGAACCGCCTGACCCCGATCCGCTGGTCCCCACTCGCGGACGCGAGCAAGGTATGGCCCACTTGGCCTGGGCCTGGCACTTCGGCGTCGACGGCCCACCCGAGAAGATGGCCTCTGTTCTGGCGCAGAACAATCTAGGGCTGATCCTCAAGACCCACAACGGTACCGATTGGATGTCGAAATGGGACACGTCGGAGTGGGCCATTACCGGCCCTGGCCGTGTACAGGTGCTCGCCAACTACTTTGAGAAATACGGCATTCCCTTCCACAGCTACTGGGTTGCACAAGGACTGAACCCGCAGCTCGAAGCTTCCATGTGCTCCGACGTCATCAATGCGGGTGCTCGCAGTATCTTCGTCGACCTGGAGCCATGGGCGGGTTACTGGCAGGGTTCAGAGCAAAATGCGCAGCTCTTCGTGCAGCAGTTTCAGCAACTTCAGCCGAACGGAACGCTATATCTCTGCGTCGAGCCGCGCCCATGGGTTATGCCCCGTATCCCGATGGCCGAATTCGTTTCGATCAGCCAGGGCATTGCCCCAATGATCTACTGGGACACCTTCAACACGCCGGACAACATCAACTACTTCAACTCGAACGGCTGTCCAGTCGGGCAGGAAGGCATCTGCCCGGAGTTTCTGCTCGATGTCTCCAACTCCATGTTCTCAGGCTACCGGCTTCCCATCTATCCGGTCGGGCAGGGTGCGTCCAGCTACGATGCTTGGGTGCGCTTCCTCACCCGCGCTTATCAACTGAACATGGGCGCCGTCTCCGTCTGGCGCTATGGCGTTGCTAACCCTCAGATCTGGCCACTGCTGCACTACAATCAGCCACGACCGGGCATAAGCTGGGGGCAAGCCAGTCTTGCCGTCGGTGGCACCGCTACCGTAACTAACACCGGTTCCTGCCTGAACGTGCGCGAGTCCCCTTCAGCATACGCACGTGTAACCGGTTGCCTGTTCGACGGCAATGTGGCGACCATCCGGGACGGTCCGGTGGATGCCGACGGCTATCGCTGGTGGCTGGTGGAAACGAGTTCCGCCAGCGGCTGGGTCGCAGACAGCGACGGACAAGGGACTGTCTGGCTCACACCTTCCTAGTCGTCGCACAGTCTCCTGAGACAGCCCGTTTCTCGCTTTGTCTGGTAGCTACGGGCCGCAGATCGTTTAGCACAAGGGCGCGATTAGTGGCGTTCTGAGCGAAAAAGGGCGCCGTTGAGAGCTATCGGCAGGGTTCGCTAGTTACCGCGACCCGCGTACTTTGCTTGTCGGGCGGAACTTGATTGTCTATAATAGGGTCGCTCCGCGAGATGTCGCTGGCATTAGGCGGAAGCGGAGGCGGAAGTAGCTCAGCGGTAGAGCACCTCCTTGCCAAGGAGGGGGTCGCGGGTTCGAATCCCGTCTTCCGCTCCAATCGCCGAAGTGGCGGAACAGGTAGACGCGACAGTCTCAAAAACTGTTGAGGGGCAACCCTCGTGCCGGTTCGATCCCGGCCTTCGGCACCATTCGCGTTGTCCACGTGAGAGGCGGGATGCACCCGCTTTCATTAGTGTGGGGATAGCTTGGATCGCTGCCGAGTGGTGTAATGGTAGCACCAGGGACTTTGGATCCCTTAGTCCAGGTTCGAGCCCTGGCTCGGCAGCCAGGAAATCTTCTTGTGGTGCTCCCCGATAGCTCAATCGGTAGAGCGGGCGGCTGTTAACCGCTAGGTTGCAGGTTCGAGTCCTGCTCGGGGAGCCAGTATCATACTCCCGTCGTTTTATCTTCTCTCTGCCCATCTTTGCTGATCACAATCCGTCGGAGCCGTATCCATCGATATTCAGAGTGGTGATACCATCCAGGCATGGGGAAGTCGCGGCCTCCGACTGCACGCGTGGACGAAGCCGTTGTGGAGCTTGTGCCGAATACTGATCATAAGATACCGGCTCGCTGGGCGATTGATTGCGTCGAGCGCGTCATCCCATATTTCGAGAGAATGTATCCAGAAGGTTTCCGCCCCCGAAACGCCCTCGAGACGCTTCAGGCATGGATAGATACGGGTGTGTTCAGAATGTCCGTGATCCGAAAGGCTTCGCTTGCAGCCCACGCTGCGGCCCGCGAAGTAGGGGAGGATAACGCAGCTCGCTTGGCTGCTCGCGCTGTTGGCTAGGCGGTGGCGACAGCGCACGTCGCCGGTCATTGCATCGGCGCTGCTTACTATGCTTTGCAGGCCGTCCTCAGGGCCAACCTATCTGACTCAAATGCTTCGATAGCCGCGGAGCGCGACTGGCAATTGGAGCACCTCCGGAAGCTTTCTCGAAGCTGAGATCGGCTGGAGCCCACTGCCTTCTGCCAAACGGACTTACTCTTCCAGTTCTGCCGTGGCCATGGTCTGCCTTATAGTGTCCGCCCCGATTTAGGCTGAGCTTTCCTCTAGACTCCGCCTTGCGCCTCAGATTCGACTCTTGGATCTGGGGCAACTTGCCGATTCTAAGTTGATGAGAGGAAACCGCTCACGTCGAGCGACGCTGCCTTTCCTGCTCGTGGGTATGTCGGCGGCGTTCGGCGTCTTCGCCCTGGCATCGCGGCGGCGGAGGCAGGACTCACAACTGCTTGAGAGCAGCTTGCAACCGGCTTGCGAAGTGCTGCCGGAGGCTGAAGCTATATCCGAGCCCGTCTCTGCGCCTAAGGATGTGCCCTCCGGCGGCCACGGCTTCCCTCGCATACCCCTTGCCGCTTACGTGCTCGGATTATCCATCGCGCTGGTGCCTATTGCCGCCCAGGCGACCAGCCGCCTTGGTCTGGGGAACGATGCTCTCGTCTGTCAGTCGACGATGGAGGCTACCGATCCTTCTTGCAACAACCCTCTCGACGTCAAACACGCACGCGACAGTCTGGACAATGTCCTGGTCGCAGCGCAGCCCACCGTCCCGAGACCAACACCCATAGCAGTACCAACACCTGAACCTGGCGCATCCCCTGAGGAAATTGCACCGGTCTATGTGGCGATGGCTTCGACGAGTTCGGGGATCACCTACGGAATCGCGACGTGGTACGGGATAGTAGATGGCTTCGGCCCGGAAGATACGATGGCCAACGGCGACCAATTCAATCCCTACGATCCCACTACCACAGCCGCCAACCGCTGGCCGCTGGGCACCTGGCTAAACGTTTGCCACGAGGACCGCTGCATCAACGTCCGTGTCACTGATCGCGGCGGCTTCACTCACGCGCTTGACCTCTCGATGGCCGCCTTCGAATCGCTGGCCCCTCTCAGCAGCGGCGTTATCGACGTCTCTATTCAGGTTATCAGCTACCCTTAGCGCCCGTTGTAGACGGCCTTTCGCTTCTCAGCGAATGCGAGGGGCCCTTCCTTCGCGTCATCGGTGGTGTGAACGAAGACCGAGAAGAGTGATTCCATTCGCAGCCCGTCCATGAGCGGCAGGTCGAGACCCTTCCATGCCGCCTCCTTTACCAATCGGACCGCTATCGGAGCACTTTCATTGATCCGCTCGGCTAACTCCAGCGCGGCCTTCAGCACTTCGCCCTGGGGGACGATGTGGCTCACCAGCCCGATCCGGTAAGCTTCCTTGGCGTCGATGTGCTGCCCCGTGAACATCATCTCCAAGGCGATGCTTGGCGGCACCACGCGCGGTAGGACTTGCGTTCCTCCATCGCCGGGGATGATGCCGCGTGTCACCTCAGTCAATGCGAAGGCTGCGTTCTCGGACGCGATGCGAATGTCGCAGGCCAGCGCGAGCTCGAGGCCGCCCGCGAGGCAGTAGCCATTGACGGCGGCAATAATTGGCTTCCAAAGTTGAATGTTGCGAAGGACAACTGCCATCGTCGACATAGTGATGTCGGCGCGGTGTCGCTGCTGGCGGAGGCTCATCTCCTTCAGGTCAGCGCCGGCGGAGAACGCCTTGTTGCCGCTGCCAGTGAGGACGAGCGTGCGGGCCTCGTCATCGTCGCGGAACTTGAGGAACGACTCCCGCAGCTCGGCGGCCACCTCCTGGTTGATGGCGTTCATCGCCTCCGGCCGGTTGAGCGTCAGCACGATGGTCCGGTCGCGCTTCTCGTAGAGAACGACGGGCATAGCATCCTCCTCTCCCGTCAGGCCACTCTTGGAGTTTTGTTAGGAGTAATCGACTTGACGCCGACGACTGAATGCTACCAGTTCTCGGCCAGCAACTCAAAGAACGCTTTGGCGTGCTTGCAGGCAGGGCATGCATCGGGAGGTTCGGTGCTCGTGTGGACGTAGCCACAGTTCCGGCAAACCCAGCGCACTGGCTGGTCCTTCTTGAACACTTTGCCTTCGCGCACGTTTGCCAGGAGCGCGTTGTAACGCTTCTCGTGCTGCTTCTCAGCGACGGCGATGGCCCGGAACGTCTTCGCAATCTCGTCGAAGCCCTCTTCCAGCGCGATTCTCGAGAACTCTGGGTACATCTCGCTGTGCTCGTAGCGCTCGCCCGCGGCCGACTCTTCGAGATTCGAGGCCGTCTCACCGATGACGCCAGCGGGAAACGAAGCGACGACTTCAGCGGCTCCGCCTTGGAGGTACTTGAAGAGTTGCTTCGCGTGTTCTCGCTCGTTGTCCGCGGTCTCCAAGAAAAGGGCCGCTATCTGTTCCAGCCCTTCCTTGCGTGCCTGACTGGCGAAGAAAGTGTAGCGGTTCCGCGCCTGCGACTCTCCGGCGAAAGCCGTGAGGAGGTTTCGTTCGGTTTTCGAGCCTTTCAGCTCCATTGTTCTCTCCTTTTGGGAATGGCAGGCGTGGACGCCCGCGATCGCGACGCTATGCTTCATTCTACGAGATGGCGGTCGCCGAGTGTAGATGGGGCAGCGACGAAATGTCGCTTCTCCGCCAGTTACTCGCGTGCCGCCGGGATATTCATGGGACCGTGCCGGGGAGATAGGAGAGAAGGGCAGATATTGAGGGTAGGTTGTCTGGTGCCGAGGGGCGGAATTGAACCGCCGACACCATGATTTTCAGTCATGTGTCGCAGCGCCTAGCGCCTCTCAACTGTCTTTAGATTCAAGAATCGAAATTCTGACAACTATCATGTGCTACCGCCGAAACAATTATGTGCTCGCCGACACCTCCTTTCTCAAGCCAGTCATGTGTTTCGCTTCTGCGCTAGCATCCCTCTGGTTTGGCCTCGTGTCAACCCCAAGATGAACAGAAGCAGCCGGCCCATTTCGGCCCGTGCATTCCGCGCCGCGAAAAGGAAACGCGTTTTCAAGCGCGCAATTTCACGCCGCTGAACTGAACGATTCAGCGCGATTATCGAGAAAACAAAAGCAGATCGAAGGCAAACAAAGTATTGAAATTGAAAGTGCGATGTCGTCCTCCGCTCTTCTGATCGACGTCTGAGAACAGCAGGTGAAGCGCGTCACATGCGCTGCCAACGCAGCGTCTCCTTGCTGAGAGCAGAACTTGAGAAGTCTCGGTCTCAACGCTGTTTTTGTTTTTTTGTTTTGATCGATGACTTCACGAAGCGAAAGGACGAGGGCAGTTCTGACCTGTACCAGGGCTTGCCAATATCTTGGCTCAAGATTTGGCCAGCGCTCATCTATGTCATGGCTCGAGATTCGGCCAAATCTCGGCTCATATCATGGAGCTATGTCTCGAGTCATAGCTTGATCCGTATCTGGGCATAGTTTGATGATGATTCAAGGCTCGTGTCATGGCTCTACGTCTTGAACAATGGTTTGGCAAGTCATCGCCAATGTATCGGATCGTCGAGGGGTGGCGAGCGGTCTAATTGAGGTAACCCAGGAATAGCGCACCTGCTCTGACTGCGTCCTCCTTGAGTCGACGTCCCGACCCGTACCGAGGATGTCGAACCTCTCGCGCGTTAAGTCATTTCAGGGCGTTTCATGAAAGAGCGGATCCACCGACTGAGACTGCGGGTCTCGAATCCAACGGGCGGGACCGACATGGCTACCGCACGATTACGGTCGTTGGCATCAAATCCGACGGCTGAAGTAAGCGCCGTTCGCCGACAATCTCGAAGCTGCCCCTTAGCCGGATGTCCTCCGATGAACTCCCCACAAGAACATCGACCTGTCCCGGCTCAATGACGAATTGCATGTCCTGGTCGTAGAAAGCGAGCTGGCTCACGTCGAAGCGGAAGGTCAGCTGGCGTGTTTCACCAGGCCTGAGAGCGATGCGTTGAAAGCCTTTCAACTGCTTCACAGGCCGCGTGATGCCGACGGCGGCCTGGTGCACGTAAAGCTGGACAACCTCTTCGCCAAGTCGTGAGCCGGCGTTCGTCACTTTCACATGCACATCCACTACTGCGTTCGCTGATACCTGCGGGGTGCTCAGTTCGAGGCCGGTATATTCGAAGCGTGTGTAGCTGAGGCCGTGCCCAAAGGGGAATAGCGGCTTGGCCGGGAGGTCTGCATAGTCGCCCCTAGCACTGCGTCCACCCGAGGGCTTGTGCCCATAGTAGACCGGCACCTGTCCGACGGAGCGAGAGAGCGAGACCGGAAGCTTGCCGCCGGGCGGACTATCCCCGAAGAGTATGTCAGCAATGGCGTTTCCGCCTTCCTCTCCAGGGAGCCATGCTTCCAGCACAGCTGGCACATGCTCGGCGATCCAAGGAAGAGCGAGTGGACGGCCGTTGATGAGGACAACGACGGTGGGCGTGCCAGCAGAGACGACCGCTTCGACCAGAGCCTGCTGCACACCGGTTAGCCCGAGGTCGGCGCAGTCTACAAACTCGCCGGTCGTACAGCCCTCCACGAGTCCCGACTTCCCGCCGACCACCACCACAACCGCGTCGGCCCGGCGTGCGACTTCAACCGCCTCTGCAAACCCCTCTGTCGAATCGCCAAGAAGGTCGCATCCGCGGGCGGTCAGGATCTTCATTTGTCGACCGACTTTGTTCTGGATTCCTTGAAGCACACTCACCATAGAGACGAAATATCGCTCCAGGTCGGTAGCGCCGGCGGCCTCAGGCCGCGGCGCGGCGGCAACATCGCTGGCCGCTCCGAACAATATCCCCTCAAGATGAGAGGGATAATGGTAATCCCCCTGGAGCAGTCGGATGCTGTCAGCGCTCGGGCCGATGACCGCTAGCGTTTTCAGGTCGCGCGAGAGAGGTAGGAGATCGCCCTCGTTCTTCAGGAGAACAATGGATTCTCGCGCGACACGGGCGGCCAGACGGCGTTGCTCCGCAGTGTCGAAGATAGCGGGCGCCGCATCCGCGTCGACATACGGGTTCTCAAATAGGCCGAGCTCAAACTTCATGCAAAGGACGCGCGCCACAGCCTGGTCGACCTGGGCAATGTCAACGCGACCGTCGGCAAGCGCCTCGCGAAGCGGCTCGTTATAGTAGTCGAGAACCGGGAGCTCAACGTCCAGTCCGGCCTGAAGCGCCAGACGCGCCGTCTCCTCTTTGTTTGCGGCCACTTGGTGATAGGCCATAAGCGTCAGAGTTGTGAAGTAATCTGATACGATGACGCCATCGAAACCGAGAGAATCACGGAGGAGAGTCTTCAGCAACTTGGCCGAGGCGCCGCAAGGCACGCCATCGAGTTCGTGGTAAGCGTTCATAACCGACGCCAGGCCGGCTTCCCTGATAGCCGCCTCAAAAGGCCTAGCGAAGACCTCGAGCAATTCGCGTTCCGGAATGTGGGCAGGCGCCCAGTTCAATCCTCCCTCAGAGGCGCCGTAGCCGAGAAAGTGCTTTCCCGTGGCGACGATACCGCACCGCCGGTTCTCTCCCTGCAAGCCTCTTACGTAAGCGACGCCGATCCGGGAGATGAGGTAGGGGTCCTCGCCGAAGGTCTCCTCCGTCCGGCCCCAACGCGGGTCACGCGCGACATCTCAGGACAGGAGCCAAAGCCTGGTGCGCCCCGACCGCACGCATCTGTTCTCGAATGACGTTCGTCATCTCTTCGATCAGGTCCGGGTCCCAGGTACTGGCGAGGCCGATGGCCTGAGGGAAACACGTAGCGTCTCGCGCACAATAGCCGGCGCAGCTCTCTTCGTGAACGATAGCCGGTATGCCGAGGCGCGTGTTCTCTACAAGGAACCTCTGGATTGCGTTCGCGAGCTGGGCGCTCTCCCGCGGCCCGAGAACCGTCCGGCCGCCAATGCGGGATATATGTCCTATGCCATGGCGAAGCGTCTCCCTAGCCTTCGCCCCTGAGAAGGATTCTCTATCCGTCAGTGCAGTTACCCAAACTCCGCCCATCTGCGCGACCTTCTCCTGGATCGTCATTCGAGAAAGGAGGTCGCTAACGCGCTCGTCGTCACTCAGATTCGGATTGTGATAGGGGGCGGTCTCAGAGTTTCCGTTCATTACGTCCTCCGCTAGAATCGGTCCTTGGGCTGTCTTTCGTGCTCACCGAGTCTTCTGTGCTCCAGAGCAGAATCGAACTCCAGATACTCCCTAAGGGTCTGCCTAGGTTCTGAGGAACCAGGGCGTCTTTGCATGTCCCTCTTCCGATAACCTGGCAGGAAGAGCACGTACCGAGGGCAGGTGCCATGTGCAGCATTTCCGGAATTCTCCTGCTCAGGGCGAGGTGGTGTATGGACGGGGTTCGCCGATGCTGCTCTGCCGGATCACCAGCTTCGTTGGAATCGTCACGGAGGTCGGCTCGGTTCTTCGCCTCTCAATCTCATCGAGTAAGAGTTCGATGGAGCGTTTGCCCCAGGCACTGAAGTCTTGGTGAACGGTTGTCAGCGGTGGCATGTAAAAGGCGGATTCGGGCGTATCATCGAAGCCCGCGACAAGGACATCATCGGGCACGCGCGCTCCGCGCTCGTGCAATGCGCGCAGAAGGCCGAGTGCCATGTGGTCGTTCGCAGCGAACACTGCTCGGACGTCGGCGCGCTCCGCGAGTCGCTGGCCGAGCTCGTACCCGGATGCCGGAGTCCAGTCGCCCGCCAGAGGTTCGGGCACTTTCACTCCGGCCTCGTCGAGCGCACGCCGCCAGCCCGTCATTCGCTGACGGGCCGCCAACCAATTGTCGGGCCCTGCTATATGCCAGACGGTGGGTGCCCCCTCGGCGAGAAGGTGCTGCGTCGCAGCAGCAGCGCCGCCGAGTTGGTCCATGCTCACGACCGATCGGCCGGCTGTTTCTTCACCTTGAGTCATCACAATCGGCACGTCGGCGGGGAAGCTGCGCAGGGCCTCCGGCGAACCGGTCAGGGGCGTGATGGCTACGATGCCCTCAACCCGTTGAAGTGCAAGGTGCTCGACAGCGTCGCTCATGGCACCGCCGTTCGGACTGTCGATCGAAACGATGCTGACGAAGTAGCCCGCGGCGCGGGCCACCTGCTCGAGGGCGTAAAGATGGCCGGCGGGTCCGAATGTTGTGGCCTCGATCGCGATCACACCAATGACTCCCGATCGACCGGAGGCGAGGGCGCGGGCTGCGGAGTTCGGCCGGTAGTTGAGCGTTTGAGCAGCGTCAAGCACCCGCGCCCGCGTACCGCTTCGCACCAAGGGGTGCTTGTTGAAGACACGAGACACGGTTTGCGGGGAGACGCCGGCAAGCCGGGCGACGTCAGACATAGTGGCAGAGCGCATCCAGTCACCTCCTGACATCTGCTGATGATAGCGCACACACTAAAGATCAAGCAACAAATTGGCGTGGCTAGACTCCGCACACATCCCCTAACCACTTGCAGATGATTGCGCCAACATGCTAGACTGCCTCATCAAGGAATCGGCACAACGGCTACGAAAGGGGGACGCCATGTTTTACCAGACGAGGGTCTCTCGTCGAGGTTTTCTTGCCGGAGCTGCTGCTGCTGGAGGGGCGGCTGGCCTTGTTCTCATCGGCTGTGGCGGAAAGAGCGAGAATGCCGGACTAATCACTCCGACCGCCGCGGCAGGCGAGCCGAAGAAGGGTGGCACGATCAGACTCAGGAACAACGCTGCCATCCTCAGCCTTGACCCCAATATGACTGAAGGGGTCTCCTGGGCCCCCTACTTCTACAGTTACGTGGTTCAACCGACCGACTGGCATGCCCCTGATTACACAATTGGCGATCTTGCGGAATCCTGGGAGACGCCCGACGACAACCATTGGATCTTCCACCTGCGAAGCGACGTTAATTTCCAGAACGTCGCACCTGCGAACGGGCGGCCTCTGGTCGCGCAAGATATCGTCAAGAGCATCGATCGCTACCGGTCAACGCCGAATGCCGGACTCGCCTGGACCCAGTGGACTGAAAGGTACGAAGCGACCGATGAACACACGTTCACGGAGATAACGAAACAGCCCTACGGATACTTCTTGTATGACCTGGGCAGCCCCGCCACGGCAATAATGGCGACGGAGGCAATTGATCAGTTCGGTGACCTGAAGACGCACGTCGCGGGCAGCGGCCCTTACACGCTCCAGTCGTACGACCCAAACACGTCCCTGGGGGTGGTGCGCAATCCCACCTATTACCAGGACTACCCTTACGTGGACGGCGTCAGCATCAAGGTCTACACCGACGATTCGGCCGCCCAAGCGGCGTTTCGGGCGGGCCAGATCGATGCCTACGATGCAGCCACCAAGCCCGCGGCGGACAACGTAAGCGGCGTGAGCGGCGTGACAGTTCAGAAGTACCTGAATCGCCAGTACACCGTGTTCATGATGAACGCCGTTCAGGAGCCAAGGTTCAAGGACGAGCGAATTCGTGAAGCCATAGACCTTGCCCTTGACCGCAAACAGATGATCGACAAGCTATGTTTTGGCAATGCTGAACTGGCCGGCCCGATACCGCCCATCTGGCCGGCCGCCCTTCCGCCCGAGGAGATCGACGCCGCGTACACGAGAGACGTGGCCAAGGCGAAACAGCTTCTGTCCGCAGCTGGTGCTTCTGACCTGGCGTTCGATCTGACGTTCGGGACCTACGCAGACCATCCAGACCGCGCCGCGATTATCCAAGCCAACCTGGCGGAGGCTGGCATCACGGCCAACCTCAAACCCGCCGATGTCGGCACCTGGCTGAGTAACTTGGAGAGTAATAACTTCGTTAGTACGACATTCCAGCACCTATCCTACCTATCCGACTACATTCCGATAAACTGGCACCACAGCCACGGCTGGGGCCATCTCGATACCACGTATACCGGAGTTGATGATCCGCAGGTTGACGCGATGATCGATCAGATCAATGGGACGATCGACGACCAGACACGAATCAAGCTAGAGCAGGATACCCAACGGCTCATTCTGCAGCGTCACGGCCCGACGCTCACACTGTATCAGCCTTACAACTACTGGGCCGCTTACGACTACATCAAGGGCTACAAGCCGACGTCGTTCGGCTTCGGGCTGTTCAATTACGGTTACTGGATCGACAAAGGATAGCGGCGACCTTTTTGACTTGCGTGGACTAAAGGCATCCTTGGCATGGCTATGACGATGGCGCAGAAAGCGCTGGCGAGGGCCGCCGGTAAGGATGAAGTCCTCCTAAGCGAATACGTCACCGCTCGCGTTGACCGCTGTATCCTCCACGAGGTCTTTGCTGCAGCGGGCTCGACCCTTGAGGCAGCCGGCATTTCCCGCCTTCATGATTCTCAGAGTGTTGTCGTCATCAACTGCCTTTGGTTCCCTGCCTTCGGACCTGAACAGGCTCGAGTTCATGCGATCGGCCGCCACTTCGCAGACGCTTTCGGTGTTGAGAACTATCTCGGCGGAGCCGGCACTTGTAATCTCCCGCCCATCGAGCAAGGCTTCATCCGCCCAGGCGAGCTCGTCCTCGGAACCGATTCGCACAGCACTACCTACGGCGCCCTGGGCGCGGCCGGCGCCGGAATCGGTCTGACTGAGATGGCCTGGGTTCTGGCTACGGGTAGCCTCTGGATGCAGGTGCCGCCCACGATTCGTTTTCGCCTCACCGGTAATCCAGGGCCGGCCCTCATGTCGAAGGACGTCATGCTCTGCATAGCCGGGAGGTATACGACGGAGGTGGCCCAGTACCAATCGGTAGAGTTTGCCGGTCCGCTTGCTGAGGGGATGTCTATCGCGAGCCGGATGACGATGAGCAATATGGCGGCGGAGATAGGGGCGAAGTTTGCCTTCTTTGCCGCCGATGAGAAGACGGTGGCGTATCTGACGGGACGTGTCAAGGGCGAGGTCTCGACCTTTGGGCCGGACCCTGATGCCGAATACAGCGCGGACTACGAAGTAGACGTGAGCGGGTTAGAGCCCCAGGTGGCTTGCCCGGACGACCCGGGGAATGTCGTTTCCGTACGAGAGGTAGCGGGGACGAAGGTGGACCAGTTCTTCCTGGGGTCGTGCACCAACGCCCGTCTAGAGGACCTGGCGGTAGCGGCGGACATACTCAAGGGTAAGAAGGTCTACCCTCGCTCGCGTCTAATCGTGACGCCGGCGTCGAAAGAGGTCTATCTGGATGCGCTGAGGGCGGGGTACCTGGAGACGCTGGCAGAGGCTGGGGCGGTCATAACCTCCTCCGGCTGCGGCGCCTGCCCGGGCTTTCACATGGGTCTGCTCGCCCCGGGCGAGGTCTGCCTTTCGACGACGAACCGCAACTTCAAGGGCCGGATGGGGAGTCCCGAGGCAAAGATATACCTGGCGTCGCCCGCGACGGTCGCTGCCTCTGCCAGCGAGGGTGAAATCGTCGACCCGACGACACGATGGAGCGGGGACGCCCTTTAGCCAGGCAGGACGACCGAAACGGCAGATCGTAGGCCGCTCACGGTAATCTCCGATCGATGACATGATCTGGAAGACTTGGAGGGATCCGGTTCTGTTGGGAGCGCTCTCATGGGCATGACGATGGCGGAGAAGGTTCTTGCACGGGCATCGGGCCGCGACGTCGCCGCGGCAGAAGAGTATGTCACCGCCAGTGTCGACAGAGTGATGGCCCATGAAGCCTTTGCCGCCAGCTGCCTCCTTCTGCAGTCGAACGACGTTTCCTCGTTTGCCAAACCTGACCGGATCGTCGTTGTCATGGATCACTGGTACCCGGCTCCCACGGTACGTTACGCGCAGGCCCACGCTATCTGTCAGCACTTTGCTGAGAAGTTCGGCGTGAAAAACTACTTGGGTGGCGCCGGCGTTTGCCATCAAGTTCTTCCAGAGCGTGGCTTCATCCGCCCAGGCGAGCTCGTCCTCGGAACCGATTCGCACAGCACTACCTACGGCGCCCTGGGCGCGGCCGGCGCCGGAATCGGTCTGACTGAGATGGCCTGGGTTCTGGCTACGGGTAGCCTCTGGATGCAGGTGCCGCCCACGATTCGTTTTCGCCTCACCGGTAATCCAGGGCCGGCCCTCATGTCGAAGGACGTCATGCTCTGCATAGCCGGGAGGTATACGACGGAGGTGGCCCAGTACCAATCGGTAGAGTTTGCCGGTCCGCTTGCTGAGGGGATGTCTATCGCGAGCCGGATGACGATGAGCAATATGGCGGCGGAGATAGGGGCGAAGTTTGCCTTCTTTGCCGCCGACGAGAAGACGGTGGCGTATCTGACGGGACGTGTCAAGGGCGAGGTCTCGACCTTTGGGCCGGACCCTGATGCCGAATACAGCGCGGACTACGAAGTAGACGTGAGCGGGTTAGAGCCCCAGGTGGCTTGCCCGGACGACCCGGGGAATGTCGTTTCCGCACGAGAGGTAGCGGGGACGAAGGTAGACCAGTTCTTCCTAGGGTCGTGCACCAACGCCCGCCTGGAGGACCTGGCGGTAGCGGCGGACATACTCAAGGGTAAGAAGGTCCACCCTCGCTCGCGTCTAATCGTGACGCCGGCGTCGAAAGAGGTCTATCTGGATGCGCTGAGGGCGGGGTACTTGGAGACGCTGGCAGAGGCTGGGGCGGTCATAACCTCCTCCGGCTGCGGCGCCTGCCCGGGCTCGCACATGGGTCTGCTCGCCCCGGGCGAGGTCTGCCTTTCGACGACGAACCGCAACTTCAAGGGTCGGATGGGGAGTCCCGAGGCGAAGATATACCTGGCGTCGCCCGCGACGGTCGCTGCCTCTGCCAGCGAGGGTGAAATCGTCGACCCACGCGAAGCGCATCCCGAAGCGATACTCACCGGAGGAACATAAGATGAGGCACGTGATCCGAGGCCGCGTCTGGAAGTTCGGCGACAACGTGAACACCGATGTTATGGCGCCGTGGGATACGATCTCACAACCCTGGGAAGAGGCTCGCCACAGAGTCCTCCATATTCGTCAGGACTTTGTGGAGGGGATGCGGGCGGGGGATGTCATCGTCGCCGGACGGAACTGGGGCTGCGGCTCGAGTCGAGAGCAGGCGGCGCAGTACCTTAAGGATCTGGGGCTGGCGGCCGTCGTTGCGGAATCATTTGGGCGTATCTACTTTCGCAACAGCATAGCCATTGCCTTCCCCAATATAGCCTGTCCCGGTGTCGCCGGCGACTTTGACGACGGCGATCAGATCGAAATCGAACTGGAGACCGCCGCTGTTCGCAATCGCTCGAAGGGGAGAAAGCTCCAGGGGCAACCTTATACAGCGGAGATGCTGGAGATTGTGCAGAAGGGCGGCCTTATGGCCCTTCTGAAGGAACGAAGGGCAGCGGGACTTCTGTGAAACGCATCGCCATAATCGAGGGAGAGGACGCGGCGCCCGAAACGATCCGCCCAACAGTCGAGATACTGGCATCGTTTGATCTGCCGATCCAGTTCCTGTATCCCCCGGTGGGCCTCCCAGCCGAACAGCAGTTCGGCGACAATTTCCCTGCGGAGGCGAAACGGATCATCGACAGCTCGGATGCAGCTTTGTTTGGGGCAACGAGCGGTCCTTCCGTGCGCGCGCTCTTCTACCTGCGCTGGGGGCGAAAGACATACGCGAACGTGCGCCCAGTTCGATGGTTGCCTGGCGCCATAAGCCCATTGGCCAATCCAGAAGGCATCGACTTTGTCATCGTGCGGGAGAACATGGAGGACATGTACGTCGGCATCGAGGGCGATCTCGCGACGCTTTCGTCGGAGTTCACCTGGCGGGCGACTGGACGCGCCGCGGCAGAAGCTGCACCGGGGAAATACGCCGTGAAGGTCATAACCGAGGCAGGGAGCCGCCGTATCGCCCAGTTCGCCTGCCGACTCGCGGAGCAGCGCCAGCGGCGTGGCTTCCCCGGAAGAGTGACGGTAGGAACTAAGCACAACATGTTGTTCCAGTCTGACGGCCTGTTCCGGGAGGTCGCGGAGGCGGTTGTCGGCCGACATGACGGACTGACATTCGAGTCGTTTATTATCGATGATTTGGCGAGAAGGATGGTCTCCGATCCTCAATCATTCGACGTCGTTCTCCTTCCTAACCTGTATGGCGATATCCTCTCCGATGAAGCCTCCGCGCTCGTAGGCGGACTGGGGCTCGCACCGTCGGGATGCTATGGGGATGACTATGCGTATTTCGAGAGCGCGGGCGGGTCGGCACCTGACATCGCGGGACAGGGCATCATCAACCCGACCGCGACGCTCCTCTCAGCGGCCATGATGTTGGACTATCTGGGCTTCGAATCAGAAGCGAGACGACTGGCGACGGCGATTGAAGGCGTCTACCAAGAAGGCCTTAGCCTGACTCCTGACCAGGGAGGGACGTCAAGAACGACAGATTTCTGCAGCGAGGTTAGGCGCCTCCTAGAGGAGGGTTGCTACTGAAACACGCAACCTAGCCGCCTTGGCGAAGATTGCCGCCTTTCCTGATCCCAAGTGTCATCGAGAGTAGCATGAAGGCGAACCCGACCAGCCACGGATCACAGAATCCAAAGGAACGTTTAGGCGACGCGACGATGTCAGTGACGCACGAGCGTCAATGCGCCAAGACCATCGAGCGTTGGGAGTCCTTCTGGTCGTTGGAGGACATCGGAAGGCCCCTGTGGGTGTTTCCGGCCGCGTCGACCAACTTTGCTGTCTATGCCCGCACAATGTCGTTGAAACAGTTGTTCCGAGAGAAGGAGCTCCAGCTCACGACCGAGCTCGCAACCCTCAAGTGGCGTGATCAGATGGAAATCGACGACGACTTTGTGCCGCAGTTGCAGCCTCAAGGAGGCGTCACTGTCTTCGCCTCCGCCTTCGGCTGTCAAGTTGAGTACTTTGAGCATACGCTGCCCTGGGCGCACCCGGTTATCACGAAGGATGATCCGCCGGAGAAGGTGTACGACCTGAAGCCGCCAGCGGTAACTGATGGGCAGCTTGGTGCGATGCTTGAATTCACCGACTACTTCGTTGCCGAAACAGGCGGCCGCTACCCGATTGCCCTAACTGACACGCAGGGGCCCTTGGACACGTCTTACCTTGTCTGGGAGCCGAGCGCCTTCATGCTGGCGATGTACACCAATCCCAAGGAAGTGCACCACTTAATGCGCCTAGTCACCGACCTGATTATCAAGTACGTGAAGGAGCAAAGGGCTCGTTCGCCCGAGTTCATGCCCTGTCACCATCCGCCTCTCTGGCTGCCAGATGGGCGCGGAATCGCAATAAGCGACGACGGGTTGGCCGTAATAAGCGCAAAGCTGTACGAGGAGTTCTGTCTTCCGTATGTGAATGAGCTCTCTGATGAGTTCGGCGGGATACTCATCCACTCCTGCGGCAAGTTCGTCCATCAACTCGACAATCTCGGGAAGGTGAACAATTTGCGAGGCCTGAATTTTGGAGCGACCGAGACACCTTTCGAAGCGATCTGGGAGCGCTTCAATGACAAGACGGCCCTGATCCCTCACCTCGGGCTGAATAACGTGGGCGGCCAGATTCACTTCGAGAACAACGAAGAGTTCATGGGTAGCCTACTCAGAACGAGAACCCACAATCGCGGGCTCTGCATTATCGTCTCGCCAGCAGAAGGCGAGCTAACGTCATCACAGCCCGATCCCCTGAAGACATTCTTCGAGCGCACACGGCAGATGCTGGTGCGTTTCAGCTGAAGTGCATCGAAGCGGCGAATGACGAATCGGCTCAGGACAGGGGGCTGGCGCGGCAACTGGATTTTGCTTCGAATGAGTCTATTCTCGTTGCAGTGAACACCGGCTTAGATAGGCTCGCCCTGGGCAAGGGAGAGGAGTTGCCCAGGGCGAAAGGGTCATCAGATGTGATCGGCGTGAACTACTGCCCGCGAGAAAAGTCCATGCAGAGAGAAGACAGACGGAATGGTCGTTCAAACACTTCGGACACATGGGAATGCGGGCCTTGGAGCCGGAAACGCTGAATCGGGTGCGGCGCCCGGTCGCCCGGTCGCTTGCCTGTTCCGCGGGATCGCGAAGAGCAGCACGATGAGCGCGGCACATCTTCAGGGCTATCTGGGCTAACGGACGACTAGCTGATTGGACTGAAAGGAACCGACAACGTGGAACGCGATCAGTTTACTCCGAGCAAAGAAGACAGGTTTACCTTTGGCCTCTGGACGGTTGGCAATACGGGCCGTGACACGTGGGGCGCAGAGGTCCGTGCTGACCTCCCTCCGCAACATATCTTGGAGCGATTGAGCGCCCTGGGGGCGTATGGCGTTTGCTTCCATGACAACGATCTCGTTCCTTTTCACGCCACTCTGAAGGAGCGCGATCGGATCGTTCGGGAATTCCGAAAGGCTCTGGTTGATTCGGGCATGAAGCTCACAATGGCGACGACGAACCTCGCGTTTCATCCAATCTTCAGGGACGGCGCTTTCACTGCCAATGACACCCGAGTTCGCGCGTTTGCTCTCCAGAAGGCCATGCGCGGGCTGGATCTAGCTGCGGAGCTGGACGCTCACATCTATGTCTTCTGGGGAGGCCGAGAAGGCGTCGAGGTCGAGGCGGCCAAAGACCCGAGAGAGGCGATCAAGCGCTATCGGGAGGCTATGAACTTCCTCTGTGAGTACGCTCTCGATCAGAAGTACGACATGCGCTTCGCTCTTGAGGCGAAGCCCAATGAGCCGCGCGGCGACATCTTCCTTTCTACGACCGGCCACATGCTTCACTTCATCGAAACCCTAGACCATCCTGAAATGGTCGGCGTCAACCCCGAGGTTGCGCATGAACAGATGGCCGGTCTGAACTTCGTTCACGTTGTCGCTCAAGCGCTGGAGGCGGGCAAGCTATTCCACATCGACCTCAATGACCAGAAAGGGCCGCGCTACGACCAGGACCTGCGTTTTGCTTCAGAAAACCTCAAATCGTCATTCTTCCTCGTGAAGCTGCTCGAGGACTCGCATTACGAAGGCCCAAAGCACTTCGATGCTCACGCGTACCGCACAGAGGACGAGAACGGGGTTTGGGACTTCGCTCTCGGTTGCATGAGAAGCTACAAAATCCTGCAGACCAAGGCGAAGCGCTTCAACGAAGACAAGGAAATACAGGCTCTGCTGTCTGAACTGCAGCGTCCGCACGAAGACGTGACCGAGCTACTCGGACCTTATTCACCCGAGAAGGCTAGCCGGATCAAGGCTACGAGTTTCGACGTTGACGGGATCGCCCGCCAGGGGCTCCGTTACGAACGGCTCGACCAGCTCGTGACGGAGATCCTGTTGGGAGCGCGCTAGAAGGTACCCTCCTGTGAAAGCGGACGAGCCTCGACTCCTCGGCATAGACGTGGGGACCACGGCGCTGAAGGTCCTGGCGACAGGCCCGGCGGGCAAGGTCATCGCCGTCGCCAGCGCTGCCTATGAGCTGTCGCGTCCGCAAGCAGGTTGGAGCGAGCAGGACCCGGAGGACTGGTGGAAGGCGTGCGTTCGAGCTATCCGGAACCTTGGGCGACAGGGCGTCTTTCGGTCGGGCCCGCCGGCAGCCATCGGGCTGACAGGTCAGATGCATGGCTCCGTCTTCCTTGATGAAGCGGACAGCGTGCTCCGTCCGGCGATCCTCTGGAACGATCAGCGTACGGCGGCTGAGTGCGACGAGATCGAGAGCAGGCTTGACCTTGATCGCATTATTGCCCTCACGGCCAACCGTCCGCTCACCGGATTCACCGCGCCGAAGGTCCTCTGGCTGCGCAACCACGAGCCCGAACACTACCGGCGCGTTCGCCATGTCCTCCTTCCGAAGGACTATCTCCGGCTGCGCCTCACCGGGGAGTGCGCGACCGATGTCTCTGACGCCTCCGGCACTCTTCTGTTCGACGTTCGCCGGCGCAAGTGGTCACAGAAAATGCTGGAGGCGCTGCGGATTGACTCCGGCTGGCTTCCTCCCGCTCTCGAATCTCCCGTAATTAGCGGGCAGCTAACCCGGCAAGCAGCGCGTGCCTTGGGCCTGGCACCAGGCATCCCGGTGGTCGCTGGTGCCGGAGACCAGGCAGCAGGGGCGGTCGGAAGCGGCGCCGTAGAGTCAGGGATAATCGACGTGAGCATCGGCACCTCGGGCGTCGTCTTCGCGCCCACGCAGGAGCCGCTTTCTGATCCCGAGGCCAGTCTTCACTGCTTCTGCCACGCTTCGTCCGACCTCTGGCACGTTATGGGCGTTATGCTTTCTGCCGGCGGCTCCCTCCAATGGCTCAGCGATTTGTTTCGGAGCGTTTCTTCTAAGCGCCTCGCAATGGAACTTTGGCTAACCGGGCTGGCGCAGACTGTTCCGGCGGGTTCAGACGGCCTTCTCTTCCTGCCTTACCTGGCCGGTGAGCGCACACCCCATGCCGATCCTCTCGCCAGGGGCGCCTTCGTCGGTCTCACTGATCGACACGGACCGGCGGAAATGGCACGTGCCGTTATGGAAGGAGTGGCGTTCGGTCTGCGCGATTCGCTCGAATTGGTGCGGCAGCTTGGTGTTGCCCCGACCGAAATTCGAGTTGTCGGAGGCGGCGCTCGAAGTGTGTTGTGGCGACAAATCATTGCCGACGTCTTCGGCCTTCCGGTAGCGAGTCTGGCTATGGATGAGGGCGGTGCGTTCGGCGCAGCTTTGCTTGCGGGAGTCGGCGCGGGCCTTTTCCCCGATGTCCACGCGGCTTGCCGGATCGCCGTCAGAACCGGAGATCGGATCGAACCAGAGCGCAAGACGGCAGTCTTCTATGAAGCGTTGTACGGCCAGTACCGCGCTCTCTATCCAGCGCTGAAGAAGCCGTTCCACGCCCTGCACGAACTGTCCACCCGTTCTAACACCCACATTGCAGACTCGGAGGAATCAGATGCCTTTTGCTAAGGTTAATGGAGTGAATCTCTACTACCAGCGACACGGCGAGACCGGCGAACAGCTGGTCTTCATTCATGGCTACGGACGGGACATGACCGACTGGGCATACCAGGTTGCGCAGTTCTCGCCTGATTTTCGCGTCCTTACTCTCGACCTCCGTGGACACGGGAGTTCGGAGGCGCCCGACCGCTCAGCCTACAGTGTCGAAGAGATGGCGCGAGACGTGCAGGCACTAGCGGGAGTTCTTGGCTTTGAGAGGTACCATCTCGTCGGACACTCCCTTGGCGGTTGTATTGTCCAGGAAGTCGCGCTCAGTGTTCCCGAGCGGCTGCTCTCCCTGACATTGGAAGACACGGGACCTCTGGGCGCCGTCCCAGACGACCTCGAAAGGCAGAAGTTCAACGCAATGCAGATCGAGTTGGCTCAGACGAAGGGCATGGCGGCGGTGGTCGATTTGTGCCACCAGTACGTCGGCCGTTTCGTCTTCCTACAAGACATGCTGGGGACGGATTTCGACCGACTGGAGAGGATGCCCGTGGAAGCGCTCATCGGCGCCACGCTCGTGGGCCCAAAGTGGATCGGAACGATCGACAGAGCCTTATCGATTGCCACGCCGACTCTGGTCATCTGTGGCGAACTCGACGCCGCTCCAATGGTCTTTGCATCGCAGTGGCTCGCCCAGACGATTCCAAATGCCAGGTTGGAAATGGTTCCCCGCGCCGGTCATTCGCCGCAAAGAGTGCAGACAGAACTATACAATAGGGCGCTGCGACGGCATTTGCAGGAGCACCACAGCTAAGCCGCCGCAGGACAGGGACCCCCAACGGTTGTGATTTATAACTCTGTAGCCGGATGATGTAGCCCTGCATATTTGCGCCTGCCGAAATCAGCTGCCCAGGCGTTCATACACGCTACGTCGCCCGCCAGTGCTCGTCTCCACTTGCATCGATTATCCGATAGCCGACATCGAGCTGTTCCGCCAGCTCGACGAGATGCGGCGTGTAGTCGCCGAAGGTAAAGGCGAGATGATTGGAAGGCCACATCGCCGCCAGCGCCCGGTCTGAAAGCGATAGCTTCCCTCTCAACACCGGCCACGACACGTTGTAGCGCTCGTGCTCCGCCGGACCAACGTCCAAAGTCTCGACAACTGTGGCCGCCAGATAGTAGCGCATGTTCTCCCGCCCCAAGCGTGCGACCGTCACCTCCAACCCGCCAGGCGTTCGGCCTCTCACCGCAGCGCCACCGCCGGCATAAAATATCTCCTGTCCGAAGAATTCGGCGCGCAAGTCTTTGATATGACCCGCCTCCTCGGGTCGACCGTAGAAGTAAGTCGGGTGCTGCCCACAGTTCACGATTGCCAGCGTGCCCGCTTCGACGTCGCGGAAGTCGCCGAACGCCGCCGGCTGGCCAGAGAGGAGGTGCAGCATGAGCTGGGTAAGTGCAGTATCCATGTCATTCTCACAGGACGTTGGATAGATGCGCTGTTGTGGCGTGCCATCGGGGGCCACGTCATTTCCCAGGTAGCATGTGGCGACGCAGGCAGTGCACAGGTTGGCGCTGAGCTCATCCTGGCACTTGATACCCGCAAACGTGGCGCCGGTTTCTTCGATGATGTCGCGCGCAGCGTAGAACATAGCGACCTGTAGGACGAACTTTCCGATAGACGGGAGGCTTGCACGGCTGAAGTCGAATTTGCCGGTTCTTTTTTTGTACTCGACGGCGGCGGCGACGCGGGCATCGAGTATCTCACAATCACTTTCGCCGGGACGGCCACTCCATTTCACCATCGCCCGAGCGCGCTCGACGATTTCGGACTGATCGCGATGGTCATAGCTCACCTTGAAGAGCTTCTGCCAGAGGTTTGGGTCCGCCGTCGCCGTCGGCATGCGCAGGGCCTCGCCGCCGAACTGAAGGTACTTCTGCTCGGGAAGTCGCGCGATTGCCGACGCGACGGTTTCGGCGGCGGACGCCCGGCGTTTGAAAAACCTTAGCTTGCTGAGCACGTCCTCGAGCGTCCACGAGTCCTCGTCGATACGACCGTAGGCGATGTGGAACGACTTGCCCATCGTCCTTAGGGCACCGGCAATCGCCATCAGCGCGACGAGGCCGGGCACCTGAGTGTCCTTGTAAGCGAACAGCAGCAGCCGCGAATTGCCTCCTCCACCGCCGAGCAGCAGCCGCAGCGTTGACTCATAAACGTCGACGGCGTCGACAGAATCGCGTGGGAACGTCCAGGAACCCTGATTGAGAATGAGAGCGTCGGGCCGGGCATCCGCGATGCGCTTCGCCTGGCGCACGACAAGGTCATGGTTCCAGGCTATCTGATCCTCGCGCGCGAAGCCGTCCCCACCTCGAATGACCTCGACGCCCCGGGCGGTAAGCGCGTCAATGAGCAGCGCCTCGTGGTGTAGCATGAGGTCAAGGTTATCAGAGCGCACCCAGGCGCGATTGTCGTTTGGCGAGAAAACGCCGACACGAATACGCTCGTTCATCGCGGTCTTGCCTCCCTATGCTTACGCAACATGGGCCGTGTCTAGGTTGTTAGGGAACATCCGGGCGCGGCAAACGTTCGGCGGCAGGCGGTAGTTCCGGAAACAGGGCATGCGGCTCGGTCTGGTACCAGTACGCCGTGCTGGAGTAGTCATTACTAAGACTGTTTGCGTGTCCATGTTCGATCGTGACCCGGATCGAGTTCTCGAACATAACCGGGTCTTCAATGTGAAAGCGGTAGAGTGAGTTCTTGCCCCTCCACGGCCATTCTTCAGTGCCGCTGTAAACAGTGACACCGTAGTAGGGGGCGCAGAACTCGCGTCTCGGCGAGAACGCGGTGTTGAAGTAGTCCTCCGTGCCCGTGCCGTGCAGCGTCGGCGGCCAAACGTCGCCGTCGATGAAGATCATGTCGTCGCCTTCCCCGTACCAATCGTTCATTTGTCGCGAGAAGCAGTCAATATTGAGGTTGCAGCCGACGTAGTGGCCGCGGCCTTCGGCTTCGAGGATGACATAGTTGTCTTTGCCGTCAAGGTTCGGCGTCGACCATACATTCTTGCGCAGCTCGCTGAAATCGCCGGACGCGGGGTCATCGTCATACCGGCCTTTGCCCCAGCCCTGCGTTGGGTTCTCGCGCCGCCACTGCGCGTGGAAGCGCGCCAGGCCGTCATCGATGTGATCGTGCTCCTCATAATCGACGTAGTAATAGAAGATCATGCCCTGGTCCGACTCGTTGCCCACTTCGATGCGGCCGCGCGAAGCGAAAGGCATCGGGAAGAAGCAGTTGAATCCGCGTCCGTCCTGGGGACTCATGCTCAGGGGCAGCGACCAGAAGTCTTTTACAATGCCGTGGCCGATGCCGAAGAAGTCACCGATAGGAGCCTCAACGCAGGGACTCGAAGCGCCGTCCCAGTACATGCGCAGAACAGTGGTTCGGGCATAGAAAGGATTATCGCGCGTGGCCATTGTGCACCAGATGTGGCGGATGATGCCCGGCCCGGTAATGTCGCAGAGAACCGCGCGCTCCTTCGGTAGCAGCAAGACGAAGTCGGCGTTGCCGCCCTTCCGGTCCCAACTCGATGCCCGTCGCCGGCGACCGTCGCGCAGACTCGCAAGGTTACTCAGAGACGTACCACCGATCATTGTTCCTCCCGCGAAAGCGCAGCCAATCCCTCGTCACTGCGCGTCCGATGCCGAGTATTCACGGCAACCGATGACGTTCTACCGTCGCTTTGCATTATCCGACGATAATCAAGCTGATGCTCGTACATTTGCAGGAACACCCGATGTTTGGCCTCAAGAAAAGGCTTGCGGCTGCGGTTCGGCCTTACTATCTCAGCCTTTGGGCTCATGGAATCGACAGCCGTGAGTACCGAAGGATGAACACCTGCCGCGACCGCAGCGAGCATCGCTGAACCCAGCAGCACCGGTTCAGTGTCCGGCGCAAGGTAGACGTCGCAGCCGGTGACGTCGGCGTGCTCTTGCATGAGTAGCGGATTCTTGCTTCCGCCGCCGCAGGCGTGCAGCCGTCGAATGGCGTAGCCGGCGCTGTTCATCTCGTCGATGATGTGACGCGTGCCATGTGCGATCGCCTCCAACGTCGCGAGATAGAGAAGCGCGAGGTTTCGCGGGGACGAATCCAGGGTTAGACCGCTGATCATGCCGCGGGCGTGGCTGTCGGCGCGCGGCGAGCGGTTACCGTGGAAATAGGGCAGCACGTGCAGGTCTGTGAGTGCCTTCTCCTGCTCGGCCACGCTCATGGTGGCCAGATCGCTGTTCAGGACTTCATAGACGGTGCGGCCGGAAGCAGCAGCGGCCTTGGCGATGGCCCGGTATGCAGCGTGGTTTTCGATGACATGGTCGATGAGCGAACCAGTGGCGCTCTGGCCACCCTCGTTCAGCCACATCCCAGGTACCATCGCGCCGTAGTACGGGCCCCAGACGCCGTCAATGAACCGCGCTTCCGATGACACAGCCATGTGGCAGGAGGATGTCCCGGCTATCAGGGCGAGCCGGTCGTCTAGCCGGCCCAGGCCAGCGCCAGGCTCATTCGCGCGGTGCATTCCGAGAACACCGATGCCGCCGGCGTGGGCGTCGATGATGCCCGTGGCGACCGCGATGCCTGCTTTCAGACCAAGCTCGGCAGCGGCAGCCTGTGTTAGGGAGCCCGCGCGAGAGCCGATCGGTGCAACCCGCGTGCCGGCCCGTCCGCCTTGGAACAGATCTTCGAGGCCGATCTGCTTGAAGAATGTGAGATCCCAGGCGCCGGGCTCCCCCTGATGCCCGAGATACGTCCACTTGCAGACGACGGTGCACAGGCTGCGTACGTCGTCGCCGCAGGCTTGGAAGACAAGGTAGTCGGCCAAGTCAAGGAACTTGCCAGTATTTGCCCAGGTTTCCGGCAGGTTCTCCTTAATCCATTTCAGCTTCGGCGGCTCTTGTTCCGGTGAGAGCTTGCCGCCGACATAGCGAAGGACAGCGTGGTCGGTGGCATTGATGCGGTCCGCCTGGTCCTGGGCGCGGTGGTCCATCCAGACGATGATGTTGTGAGACGGGTCGCCGGTCGGAGAAATAGTGATTGGGCGGTTATCACGGTCGAGGGCGACAAGCGAGCAGGTTGCGTCGAAGCCGATCCCGGCGATACGCGAAGGCTTCACCGCCGCGGCACGGATCGCTTTGCGCACGGACTGCGCCGTCGCCTCCCAGATCTGCCTGGACGACTGCTCGACGCAATCTTCCTGCGGGTGGAACACGTCGATGTCGGTAGATTCGGCGGCGAGTACCCGGCCGTCGGACGCAAAGACGCCGGCCCTTACACCTGCCGTACCGACATCAACGCTGGCAAGAAAGCGCTCGTCCGTAGTCTAGCCTTTGTCTATCCAGTAGTCGTACTTGAATAGCCCGAAGCCGTTCGCAGTTGGTGTGTATCCCTTGATAAAGTCCATCGCGACCCAGTAAGCGTATGGCTGGTAAAGGGTGAGCGTCGGTCCGTGGCGCTTCAAGATCAGCCTTTGCACATCGAGCCACGTATTGATCCGCTGCTGTTCATCGAGGATCGTTTGGGCATTCTCAATCATCGAGTCGACCTGCGGGTCGTCGACGCCGTAGTTGAACGCTTCGCTGTTGCTGAATCCGCGGCTTTGATGGAACGCCAGGGAGAAGTCAGAACCGAGATAGGGCAACTGCTGCATCAAAGTAGCCTCAAAGCTGCCGCTGTAGTACTCGGATATCCATGTGCCCTGATCTCGCTCGGCTAGGTTCGCTGTGATGCCAGCCTCCGCCAGGTTGCTCTTGATTAATGAGGCGAGGTCTGCCTGGTCCGGCGAGGAAACAAATGTGAGCGTAAAGCTCAACCCGTCGGCGCCCGCAGCAGATAGAAGACTCTTTGCCTTTGACACGTCTCTCGTGTAGGCCGCTTCAATCTCTTCCTTGGGTAGAGCCTCGTTCCCTCCTGAAGGGGGTATAGGGCCCGCCAGTTCACCGTCGCCGAAGCATATCTTCTCGATCATCTGATTACGGTCAAGGGCCAAGTCAACCGCCTCGCGGACCCGCTCGTCCTTGAATGCCGCCAACTTTGAGCCATTGAGTATGAAGGTCATGTATATACTTTGCAGGTATTTCTGAGTGCTGGCGCCGCTGACGTCCTTGACGGCGTCGGCGCTCGGCTTGTTTGTCGCGTTATAGACGTCGATCTGACCGCTGCGGAAGGCTGCCTGAACGGTGGCGTCATCAGTGATCACCTTAATGCTCTGCCCGTCCACGTAAGGATAATCTTGGTAATAGGTAGGGTTGCGCACCATCGACACCCCATCGTTGGGTCGATAGTCGGTCAGCATGAACGGCCCGCTGCCGACAACCTGAGTGCTAAGGCTATCCGCCGCTTCCACGGGAACGATGGCTGCTATCGGGCTACCGAGCGTCAGCAGCACGGCCCAGCGTGGGTCCCTAGTCGTCAAGCTGAACGTATAATCGTCCGGAGCCGAGTAACCGATTATCCAGTCGGTCCAGGCCTGGGGAACGCCCGGCATACTCTTCATCCGGTCATAGCTCTTGACGATGTCGCCGGCCACAAGGGCACGGCCATTGGCTGGGGCGACATTCTGAAAGCGGACATCGTTGCGGATCTTGAATGTCCAAGTGACATCGTCGGGCATCTCCCACGATTCTGCCAGGTCACCGACGTTGCCCTTCCAGTCAGTCGCGTGGATCACATAACTGTAGAAGTCGGCGGCAGTTAGAAGGCCCTCCGCATTGTGAGGGTCTAAGCTAAGGATGGACGATGGGTAAGAAGTGCGGAGGGTGCCGCCGCGCACCGGTTGACCCGTCGCGCCTGTCGGGCCGGGAGTAAGCAACCCTCCCTGCTTGCTTCCGCCGCAGCCGATGAGAACGAACCCTGCGGCCCCTAAGGCTGTCACGGCCCCTCCCATGAAGCGCCGGCGCGATACCCTGGTTCTATACAACATCGTTAACCCCCCTTCGTCTGCAACTAGACTCCCGCCTCTTTCGCTGGTTCATGTTGAGGTGTGCCTGTAGATGCAGCCGAATTCGCAAATTCGCGTGTCTCTGAGCGAATCGCAGAGTAGCAGCCGGACCAGAGGCTTGTCAAATGGGTGGAGATTGAATCTGTGGAGAGTTGCGGTTCTTGCTTGGTTACCCCCAAAGGTTGTTATTTCGAAATCGCCCCATTGGGGTCTGGCATTCGATACCACATCATCGCATACTGTTGACCGAAACCGGAAGATTGTGAGAGATTCAGGGCCGCTCAACTTTGGCGTCGTTCAGTGCGTGTAGCAGCCGTCATCTTGTCCGTGCCGCGGGAATCTGGAGGATGAACAGGTATTTCGCACACATCCCGCAACCTCATCGGCAAATCAAAACAGGAGAAGCGACAAACGGAGGAGGACATGCTTTACCAAAAGAGGATCTCACGTCGCGGTTTTCTGGCCGGAGCGGCGGCCACGGGAGGCGCGGCCGGGCTTGTTCTCATCGGCTGCGGCGGCAAGAGCGAGAATGCCGGATTGATCGCTCCGACGGGTGCGGCAGGCCAGCCGAAGAAGGGCGGCACCATTCACTTCTACACTCTAGCACCTGTTCTGAGCCTTGAACCCGCCTCGGTTCAGGGATCCGCTTGGGCTAACTTACCGTACAGCTATGTCGTTCAGCCGACCGACTGGCACGCCCCTGACTACATAATTGGCGATCTCGCGCTGTCATGGGAGACGCCTGATGACGTGACGTGGATCTTCCACCTTCGCGACGATGCTAAATTCCCAGATATCGCGCCCACAAATGGTAGGCCGCTGGTTGCCGACGACATAGTGAAGAGCATCGATCGGCTACGCACGAAACCGGGCGTCCCCCCCGGATGGGACGAATACACGGAAAAATACGAGGCGGTGGACGCGCGAACGTGGAAGGAGACCACCAAGAAGCCATATGGTTACTTCCTGTACGACCTGGGGGGCGGCGCGACCGGCATCGTGGCTACGGACCTCGCGGAGAGTTACGGTGATGATCTGTCGAGCAAGGTGGCCGGCAGCGGGCCTTACACTGTGAAATCGTACAGTCAAAATGAAGGGTTGGAGGTGGTGCGCAATCCGCTCTACTACCACGACTACCCGTATGTCGATGGGTTCAATTTCAAGGTCTTCACAGACGATGCGGCTGCGCAGACGGCTTTCCGGGGCAGGCAGATCGATGCCTACAGTCCGCCCAGCAAGCCGACGGCGGACAACTTGAGGAGCGTTAGCGGCGCGAGCATCACGAGGTTCCTGGACCAGGAATGGAGCGTGTTCGTGGTGAATGCCGTGAAGTTCCCTCAGTTCAAGGACGAACGGATACGAGAGGCAATCGATCTGTCATTGAACCGGCAGCAGATGATCGACAAGCTGCTCTTCGGAGATGCCGAGCTTGCCGGCGCGGTGCCGCCGTACTGGCCGGCCGCGCTCCCGAAGGAGGAGATCGAAGCAGCCTATCAGCGTGACGTGGAGAAGGCGAAACAGTTGCTTTCGGCGGCCAACGCATCGGATTTGACGTTCGATCTCTCCTTCGCCAGCTACCAGGACAACCCGGACCGCGCGGCGATCATCCAGAGCAATCTAGCCGATGCTGGAATCACCGTAAACCTGAAAACTGCAGATGTCGGCACTTGGCTGGATGCTCTACTGAAGAACGACTACGTAAGCACGACATACACTCAACTGCGGTACGGAAACGACTGGGTGGCGGTCAACTGGCAGCACAGCTGTGGTTATACCCACTCGGAAGCCAACTACACCGGGGTTGACGATCCTGAGGTCGACGCCCTAATAGACCAGATCAACGGGACGATCGATGACCAGGAGAGGACAAAGCTGGAGCAGGATATGCAGCGGAAGGTCCTTGCCAGGCACGGGCCAATGTTTACCCTGTACCAGCCGTATGACTATTGGGCGGCCTACGACTACGTCAAGGGTTACACGCCGACATCGAACGGCTTTGGCCTGTACAAGTACGACTACTGGATCGACAAAGGCTAAGCGACGGAAGGAGTGACCTGCCCCCCGAAAACGAGCCGAGATCCAATATTACTCTTCAGCGAGAGAATAGAGGATGGGCGGCAGAAAGGGGGCATCTCAGCGGGGCAGCAAGAAGCACACAACCGACGAGACCATCGGCAGGCCGAGGTCGCTCTGGCGCAGGTGTGGGGTGCCGGTTGTGGGGAGGCAAAATGCCGTCCGTATCTGGACGGTTGACGGGATGAGGCATATGGAACAGCCTTGAGGCATCATATCCTCCCGGAGGTCCAGCCTTGCCCTGTGGGGCAACAATATCGGATCCGTATCTGCGCAGGTGAAGCGCCGGCCAACCCGTACTCGTGGCGGAGACCACCGAGAACCGGTGAGCCGATGTTCCGTGAGGCCTTGCTCAGCTGCCAAAAAGATAGATAGTCGCCGCTTGGTCGCGCGAAAAGGCCGGGCTCGTCGCCTGGCTTCGTAACCAATGCAACCCGCGAGAACGTTGGAGCGGGAAACGGGACTCGAACCCGCGACCCTCCGCTTGGGAAGGATGGGGTGGACGAAGCCGCTTTTTCATAGGGTATTTCAAACCGAGTCTGCCCGTTTTTCAAAACCGCACTTGCCGCATTCTTGGCAATCGGTATCGTATACGAGTATCGTCGACACCTGTCTCGATCATGCCGGTCGCGGAGCCCTTGTCTCGTCCTGTCGATGCACAGACTGGTAGAGCATCTGCCTCTGACGCACGGCGTTGATGCAGCTTTTTGTCTCCGACGCACGCGGCTGATGTTGCTTTTGTTTAGACAAGCACTCGGGCTTTACCCCTCACTCTTTCAGGATGGCGCTGGCCTCACTCGCCGCGAGGAACTAGAATCCGTTCGCAGGATCCGCGTCGCATGACGTCACATATGATGGAGCTGCTTCTTGTAAGGAGAGAACCATGGGGCCTTTTCCGCAGTACAGCCGCAACTACCCGCTACTTCTCACCTCATTCATGAAGAGACCTGTAGACCTCTATCCGGACGAGATAGGAGTCGTCTACCGTAATTCTCGCACTGGCAGGACGTTCCGGTTTACTTGGAAGCAATGGTATGAGCGAACAAGCCGGTTGGCGAATGCACTGCTGAAGCTGGGAGTTCGCCCGGGAACCGCGGACAAGCCGGGCGATCGTGTGTCGACCATCGCCCTAAATCACAACGCCCATCTCGAGCTCTACTACGGCGTTCCCTGTATCGGCGCCGTGCTTCATCCGATTAACATGCGCCTCTCGCAGGACCACATGGTCTACACCATTAATCATGCCGGGGATTCCGTCCTCTTCTTCGACGACATCTTCCTGCCGCTGGTCGAGACGATCTACGACCGGATCAAGGACACGGTCAAGAAGTTCGTCTACATCTCGGACGAGCCAGGGCTGCCGAAGGAGACGAAAATCGAGAACCTCTACAGCTATGAGGACCTCCTGGCAGAGGCGTCGCCCGATTTTGAATGGCCAGTGCTACACGAAGACACGAAGGCGACACTCTGCTACACGACCGGCACCACGGGCTTGCCCAAGGGCGTAATGTTCAGTCACAGGGCGCTGTATCTGGAGGCTATCCATCTGATCTGTTTCGACGCTTTGAGCAATGATCCGGATCATGCGCACGAAGGCGAGTCCCGGGTTGTTTTGCTCAACACTCCACTGTTCCACATTCATGGTTGGGCCGCTCCCTACTATGCGGTCTTCGCCGGCATGCGGATCGTGCTGCCGGGCACGTTCACGGCCGACGGTTTCTGTGAGCTTGTGCAAAACGAGCAGGTTACGAGCACTCAGGCAGTGCCAACAATGCTGGCGATGCTCCTCGAGTACCCGGACGTCGGCAAGTACGACCTGAGCAGCATACGGAACTGCGGCGTGGGCGGCGGCGCCTTGCCGCTCGGCTTGAAGACAAAGGCCGAGAAGCTATTCCCGTTCAAAGCCGCTTCTGGCTACGGCATGACCGAGACAGCGCCTGTGACTATCGCTGCCTTCATCAAGAAGGATGATGCTGAGCTATCGGAGGAAGAGCGGGAGAAGCTCCTAGTGAAGACAGGCATCGCGATTCCGGGGCTCGACGTGCAAGTCGTTGGTGAGGACGGAAAACCGGTGCCTTACGACGACTCGACGCTAGGAGAGATCGTCATCCGCGGGCCGTGGGTGATGGATGAGTACTTCAAAGACCCCGAGCGCACGGCGGAGGTTTGGCGGGGCGGCTGGTTCCACACCGGCGATGTCGCCAAGGTCGACGAAAAGGGTTACATCACCATCGCGGACCGGCAGTCCGACATCATTCGAAGCGGCTCGGAAATGGTGCCGACAGTCCTCCTTGAGAACACCGTCGCCTCGGCCGACTTCATCCTGGAAGCGGCGGTTGTCGGCGTGCCGGATGACAAATGGGGCCAGCGGCCGATGGTGATGGTCACCTTGGTCCCCGGCGCCAACGCGACGGAAGAAGACGTGATGAAGCATCTGATGATTGAGGGCGTCGACAAGGGCAAGATCACGAAGTGGATGCTTCCCGACTATGTCCTCATTACGAAGGACATTCCGAAGACCAGCGTCGGCAAGTTCAACAAGCTCGTCATCAACCAGAACGTGGCAGACTTCGTGTCGAAGGCAAAGCGCGTGCGGACCTTGAGCAGCTAGAACTCGGTAGCCTTCGACTCACAGAATTGATGCAGCCTCTGTCTATCACGCACAGGGTCGTAACCACCGCTTGGGGGAGTGGCAAGTATGACACACAGTATCTGTACCGAGCCCCACGCGTCCTCGAGGCTACCACCCCGGTGGAGCGTTGGGAGTCCACATCATGGCCAGAAGGGCATCGCCGCGGTCCCGATTGACCGGCCTGAACACCTCCCACTCGTGCCGCTCCACCTGCACCTCGACAAGCGGGTAACCGATCGGCTCGCCCGCTCCGATGCAGACGAAGGTCTCCGGGTCGAAGTCGTGCACCCCGTACGCTTGGGCGATGGCCTGACCTACCTCCTGCTGCCACACTGTCGGGCGCACCCCCGGCGTCGGAACCAGCGCTGCTCCCAGCGTCATGACGCGCATGGCGGCGGGGTGAGCGAAGCGGCCGACCGATAGTCGGCGTGAGCTGTCCTCCACTCGTGCGGCTCCAAGGGCAAGGACCTCCAGGTATGCGAAGAGGCCTCGCCGCCGGAACTGAGGGGCGATGCAGGAGATGCCGGCCAGGTTGACGGCCTGCGCCGGCAGTCGCGGCAGGTCCATCATCCGGCACTCGCCGAGAGCGAAGCCGGCCGGGATGCCCTGGTGCTCAGCCAGGGCCAGGTGGCGCAGCACCCGCAGGGACTTCTCGACGTGGGCACGGTTGGCCTGACGGTAGTTCATCTCGAAGAGCGCGAAGATGGTCTCGAGGTCCTGACTCGATGCCTTGTCCGTCTCGATGACCCTGAAGTCGAATGGCGAGAAGTCGCGGGTTTTCATACCGGCCGGATCATACTCCGTCCCCGCCGCGGGTGCACGTCGATGTACTGGATGGCGTGGCCACAGCAACCTCGACTGTGCCAGCAATCAGGGGCAGTTCACTCTCCAGATGTGATGGAGCGCGATGACCCAACAGGCCAGATACCGGGGTATAATCGGCCCGGACGAGTCAACACCACAGAGCGCGCACCAGAGGAACGAGCCAATGAATGAGCAAGCTAACCGAGAAATGAAGTTCGTGGAGAACTTCATTGAGTTTGGGGCGCTGCATCGCGCACGCGTCGCCTGGGGCCTGCGCGAACAGTTCAGGCGGACTCCGAAGGAACAGGCGAACTTGCGCGCGTCGCTGGCACTGGATCTCGTCCAGACATACTTGAACACCTTCGAGGACATCGCGATCTGGCTGCATGTCCTGCAGAAGTGGACCCGACGCGAAGGCAACGTCACAGAACTCCTCGACAGAGAGCGGGCCCTCGGTCAACGACACCACGTCAGCCATCTGCAACGACTCAGCGTGCCTGAGGGTGGTCACACCGGAGAGAGCCTCGGACGCCGGCTTGGTCTTCCGTACAAGGATCGGGACAACTGGGAGGCGGTGCACCCCTCTAGCCGAGACCGACTGCGGCGGGACATCGATGAGCTGGCCAGGCTGTCTAACGCTCTCTTCTCAGGGGCGCAGAGTTGGACAAGGTCGGGCGACTTGGGTCTATGGAGGGCATGGAACAAGACTAAACACGGCATATTCGTCACTCTGAGGCGAAGCAGGACAGGAGCAGGGAACATCCTCACAATCCACGTCAACCCCGACGATCTCGGGGAACGCTATGAGCTGCCCGTGCAGGACCGACACTTAGTGAGGCTGTTGGTGAGGACCTTCATGGGTTGCGTCTTTCTGGGGCGCGCGCTGGACGTTGTGTATCAGCTTCGGTTTCAGCGCGTGCCTGAGGTCAGTTGGATGGCCCACGCTGCTGCCATGAATATGACAGAGGTTAGACGAGAAGACGTCGAGGAGGTGCTCACCGCCTCGCATGTTCAGAGGCAGTCCTGGATGCTCGGCTCTGGCCCTCACGATCGGCCGTATCAGCTTGAGTCCACGTTCGCCCTCAAGTTGGCCTCCGGGTGGCGGACAAGTGAAACCGACACCGACTAGGCGGACTAGGCCATTCGCCGGTATCGCCCCCCTGGTACTCGATGTCCCTTGACTTCGTCGCCCACTAATGCAATTTAGTGTCATATTGTCGGGGGCGGATAGGATCGAAGCATCTGCCTCTCACAGACGCTTGAGAGGCTCGCCGTACGCTGGATCAAAGACTGAAGTGAAATGGGGACCCTCTGCCTATCACCCAGAAGGTCGCAGGCCTGCCTGCCGGTAGGCAGGTTCGAGCCCTGCATCGCCCACCAAGACCGCTGCCGAGCGGCGCTTCTCGCCTTGGCTAATCACAAGAGTGTTTGGCACGACCATTGACAGGCTGTTAACGTAAGAGTAGTTTGTCAGCGCACACACAAAGGAACCGCCGGTGATTGCACCACCGACGGCCCCAGTTGCCGAGCCCTGACGCAGCCAGGGTCGGCCTGCTTACACTACCATGGCAGGCCCCGACCGCGGAAGGCTCGGGGCCTTCTGTTTGAAGGCGCAGACTGAGAAAGGGGCCCAGCGCAAGTGCTTCGCTAGCCAGGGCAAAGTAAGTAGGAAACAAGGAGGTTCCCCATGCCAAATTACCTCGTTCAGGCCGCCTACACACCACAGGCGTTGGCCGCCATGGTCAAGAGCCCCCAGGACCGACTTGAGCCCACTCGCCAGGTGGTCGAGAGGCTCGGGGGCAAGATGCTGTCTATGTACATGTCTTTCGGTGAATACGATATCGCGGGTGTGGGGGAACTGCCGGACAACGTTTCCGCTGCTGCGTTCTCCCTAGCCATCTCCGCAGGCGGGGCAGTTAGGGCAGTAAAGACCACGCCTCTCATGACTATGCAGGAAAGCATCGAGGCTTTCCGCAAGGCGGGTCAAGCTGGGTATCGGCCGCCAGCCTAGGCGAGTCCTTTCGCCGCTGGGCTTCGTTCTCGGCTAGGAGGGGGCTGGTGGCCATACTCAAGCCAGCTCCGGCAGTGGTCCCCAAGGCACACAAGGAGGGAGCAGCACATGCTATTCGTGGGTATCGGGACGCCAGTACGCGGCCTAACTTGGCGGCAGACACAGGAATACGCAAAACTGTACCGCCAGTGGACACCCCCTCCCGGATATGACGTAAAGGCGCTGTACTGGGGCTCAGAAGGCAGCGTTGTCACGGTTGTCGATGTCCAGACATCAGCCGCCGGCTACGAGGCAGGGCTGCCTTGGACGGACATGGAGTGGAAGGTCATACCGGTTGTCGAGGCGGCCCAAGCGGTGCAAATCCAAGACAAGGTTACTGCCTGGGCACAGAAGATTCTGGGGAGTTAGCGACAAGTCTCTGTATTGCGGGGGCCACCGCCTTCTTCCAGGTCGGGTCTCTGGGAGGAGAAGTGTTTTACAGAAAGGGGAGACAATGAAAATCGGACGCTCTACGCCGCTCATTCTCCTGCTGGTTGCAGCACTATCAGTCTCCGCCCTGTTCGTCATCTCCTGCGGGTCTAAGCAGGAGGCTGGCGGTGGGGGAACGACGACCGGGGACACAACGGGCGTCACGGACACGGAGATCAAAATCGGCAGCCTTCTGCCTCTTTCCGGCGCTGCCTCGCCGTGGGGGATCCCGTTCGCACAGGGGATGAAGGCCTACTTCGACTATATAAACGACCAGGGCGGCATTTGGGGTCGCAAGATTAACCTGATCGTTGGCGACAGCCAGTACAGCGGGCCAATTGCCACGGAAGCAGCCAAACAGATGATCGATCAGCAGCAGGTGTTCGCCTTCGACGGGAACCTCGGGACGGAGGTGGAAGCCGCTGTCAGGGACATGATCGACGCTGACAACATTCCCGACTTTAACATCCTCAGCGGCTCGACCCAATTTGTAGAACCGTTTCAGAAGAACCGTTTCACCGCCATGGTTCCCTACACAGAGGAGGCGAACATAATCGCAGGCTATCTTGAGAAGACATACGCGGGCAAGAAGGTAGGTATCCTTGCCCAGAACGACGAGTACGGAAAAGAGGGTGGAGCCGCCACCGCCCAGGCGCTCAAGGACTCCGGCGCCGTCACGGATGTCTCCACCGAGTGGTACGAAGCCAGCGCGACAGATGTGACTTCCCAGATGCAGCGCCTGAAGGGAGACAACGTCGACGTCGTCGTGTTGTGGGGCGGGCCGACGCAGGCCGCGAGCATGATGAAGACCGTCCGCGAGACCCTTAGCTGGGACGTCCCGCTGATGGTCGATGAGGCCGCCAGCAGCGGGGATCTCGCAGTGCTTGCGGGACCGAAAAACATGGATGGTGTCGTGGGCGTGGCCATCACGGAGAACACCGACCTCAACACTAATGACGTCCCGGGCATCGTCTCCCGAAGAGAGATCTTCCAGAAGTACGCGCCCTCAGGCTCGACCTGGAACGCCATGGCCTTCGCCGGCTACTACACCGCTGAGGGCTTCGCCGCTATCGTGAAGCAGAACGGGCCGAATCTCACCCGCGAGTCCTTCATCGCGACAGCGGAGAACGTCTGCAAGTGGAAAACGGACATCTCCCTGGTTCCGGAGAGCACCAGCCCGACCGACCACAAGTTCATCGAGGCCGAGGTCTTGACAAAGGCATCGATTGACCCGAACGATCCCACGAAGGTGAATTTCACGCCCTTCGGCGACCCGGTCAGCTACGAATCCACGACGGACTGCAAAGTCCCGAAGGCACCGGCGGGCGCCAAGAACCAGCCGGGCCCCGATATCGGACAGTAACAGGCCGTACACGGCTAGGAGAAGAGTTCAGACTCGGTCTGGCGCGACATTCAGAGGAATCAGAAGCAGGCGGGAGGTCGTATGGTCTCCCGCCTTCCCTCCTCTCGCGCGGCTGCTATGCCAGGCGGCGGCTCACCTGGCTGGTGCACTCGTGTGCGTCCGGTAGCCCCCATAGACCGCCAGCTAAACCTTCACCGGAGTGTGTGAAACTGTCCACGTGGGAACACCCTCGGGTCAGGGCGAAGTGGCCCGTAGCGTATGCGGCTCTCCCCCCTTCGCTGCATAGCGGTTCCCTCAGAGACCAATTTCCTGCTCCCAATCGCCGATCGGTGCACCACAGGCGCCTCTCGTCTATGATCTCCTGCATCGAGGCAGCGAAAGGATACTCCCACGGCAGGACAATCGAGCTTAGCTCGCCCTAGGGTCTTCTACGGCTGGTGGGTGGTCGCCGCGCTGTGCACCGTGATGTTCCTCAGCACGGGCTGCACCCTTTACGCAATGGGCGTCTTCGTCCGCCCGCTTGAGGATCAATTCGGCTGGTCGCGCGGACAAGTGTCCGCTGCGCTTTCGCTACCCCCCCTGATTGGCGGTCTCTTCTCGCCTGCCGCCGCCGCGCTGTTGGACCGGCTGGGCGCCCGCTTCTTGATCGGCGTCGGCGGCTTCATGATGGGGCTTTGCGTGGGGCTGCTTGGCCTCACGTCGTCTCTCGCATACTTCTGCCTAATGCTCATGCTGATGGCGGCCTGGCAGTCGGGGACAATGTTCCCCGCCGGCCCCATCATCTCCTACTGGTTCGACCGCAGGCGGGGGCAGGCGCTCGGCTTCGCGACGGCGGGCATCGGCCTGGGCGGCCTTGTGTTCGCGCCGCTAGTTGCCTTGCTGATCGACGCTTTTGGCTGGCGGGCGACCTTCTACATGGAAGGCGGCATCATCATCGCGGTGATGGCGCCGCTGGCCCTCTTCGTCATCCGGCAGCGTCCCAAGGACATGGGGCTGCTGCCCGACGGCGACGCGACCGCTGCGGACAGTCTCGGGGGAGAGGGGATTGCCGGCGGGGGCTGGTCGCTGGCAGAGGCGGTGCGGACGCCGACATTCTTTGTTGTGACGGCATCATTCAGTCTGGCATCCGCGACCCTCAGCGCCGTGCTCATCCACGTCGTGCCGTTCCTGGAGGACCAGGGGTTCTCCAGCGTTAAGGCCGGGCTGATCCTGGGTTGCGTCTCGGGCACCGGCATCGTGGGGAAGATAGGGTCGGGCTACCTGGTGGATAGGATGTCACCGCGACTGGTTACAGCCGGCGTGTTCCTGATGCAGGCGGTTGGACTGGCGATATTGCTGCAAAGCGGCGGCAGCCTTGCTGGGATGGTCATCTTCGTTCTGGTCTTTGGCTACGCGATGGGCTCGGTGGTGACGCTCCAGCCGATTATGGCGGTCTACTACTTCGGAGTGGTTTCGATAGCGATGATCCTGGGAGTAATGGTCGCGGTGACAAGCGCCTTCAACGCGCTGGGGCCGATGATCGCTGGCTTCGTTTACGATAGGACGGGAGCATACAGCACTATCTTCGTGGTTTATGTCGTGCTCGATTGCTTGGCCGCAGTGCTCGTGTATTTCCTGGGCGGTCAGCCGTCGCACCTTCCTACAATTGAACGAGCGCTGCCCGAGGGGACAGCCTAACCGGCCGTTGATTGAATGGCGGAGTCGGCAAATCCATTGTCCCGTTTCTCGGTCGGCGCCAGGGCAGCGCTATCCTAACGAGTCAGCATCATGAAGACTAGACTAGCACCGGAGTGTGTGAAGCTGTCCACGTGAGAACATTAACAGGACGGGGCGAGGCCGACCAAAGGACGGAGAGTGTCTCCATGATGATCTCTCACGAAAGGCCGATGGAGTAGGGATCGGAAAGCTCGAAAAGAAGGGCCCCCGTTTCCTACGGGTTGATTAGCGCGCACGCAAGATGACCGTGCCGAGGCTCTCATTCCTCGCTCTCCCTCGCCTCCTTCAGCGCCTCGTCAATTGCCTCGTTGACCTTCTCCTCTGAGCGGCCCTTCAGGCTTTCCCTGACCGGCGCAAACAGCTCATAGAGCTCCTTCGCCCACGGTGAGCCCTTTCTCTTGCTGGCGACTTTGACTGGTTCGATCTCGAGTTTGTCGCCGCTCAGTGTGATGGAAACCATGCCGTTCTCTTCGAGGCGAACCGCCTTCCTCAATTGCCTTCGGAGAAGCCACGATTGATAGAGTTCAGAATTCGATTTGCCCTGACTTCTTTGCGAGAACGTAAAAGTCAGCTTCACGTATTGACATAAACGACAAAGAGAGTAGGATTCGGTTCATCCGTCGGGGGCGGCTACCTCATAGGCGCCCTTTCGCTCGGGGCGCTGGTGCACTTGCCGCGTATTTACCTGCAGTCGAAAGGGAGGACGTAATGAGAGTCTCAGTCTTCAGACGGTCCATTCTTTTCCTTGCTACAGCACTGACATTATTCGTCCTGTTCGCCGTCTCCTGCGGTGGCGGCACCAAGCAGCAATCGAACGCTGGCGGCGGCGGAGCCACGGCAACCGCGGGTGACACTACCGGTGTCACCGACACCTCCGTCAAGCTGGGGACGCTGATGCCTTTGACCGGCGCCATGGCCCCCTGGGGAGTCCCGATAAGCAAGGGAATGGCGGCTTATCTAGACTGGATCAACCAGCAGGGCGGCATCTACGGGCGGAAGATAACGCTCGACGTCGGCGACAGCGCCTATACAGGGCCACAGGCGACGGAGGCTGCTCGGCAGCTCGTGGAGCAGGACAAGGTATTCGCGATGTACTCCAACTTGGGAACGGAGGTTGAAGCGGCCGTCGCCCAATACCTCACCGACCACAATGTTCCGGACATGTATGTGTTAACGGGATCAAGTTTGTTCGTGATTCCCCCGGTGAAGAACCGCTTTAGCTCCATGGTCAACTACACGACTGAAGGGAAGATCTTCGCTCAGTACCTAAAAGACAACTACGACGGAAAGAAGCTCGGAATCCTGGCCCAGAACGACGACTACGGCAAAGAGGGCGAAGCAGGAACGAAATCGGGTCTGCAAGACCTCGGCGCCAATATACAGACCACAACGGAGTACTACGACGCCTCTACTACGGACGTCACCGCCCAGGCGCAGCGGCTGAAGGGCGACAACGTCGACGTTATCATGTTCTGGGGTGGCGTGCCGCAAGCAGCCAACCTCATAAAGACGGCCCGCACCACCCTCAGCTGGGATGTGCCGATTATCATTAACGAGGCGTGCGAGGCAGAAATCACGGCGACACTGGCCGGCTACGACAACATCGAGGGCGTAGTAAGCACAACTGTGGGCCTACAGGCGTGGCAGACTGACTATCCGGCGGTAGCGAAGATAAAGGACGAGATGGCCTCGGTCGCGCCTGATCTGGCCTTCGACAACTACTCGATGATCGGCTGGGTTCTGAGTCAGTCAATGGTAGGAGTGCTGAAACAGGCCGGGCCGAACCTCACCCGTGAAGGCTTCCTTGCCGCAGCTGAAAGCACTTGCGACTACATGGTCCCCACCGGCTTGATACCGTCAAGCACCAGCCCGACAGACCACCAGTTCACCGAGGCTGAGATCTTCGTCAAGGCTACGGTGGACAGGACGGTCAATCCCTCGGTCTTCCACTGGGTGCCTTTTGGCGACATTGTAGGCTATGAGACTACCCAGAACTGCATGATACCAACGCCGCCGCCGGATGCCACGAAGCAGCCGGGGCCGCCGCTGGGGATAGAATCATACGCAACCCCAAGCCCGGGCATTAGGGCGTTGCCTACAGTAAGCCAGTGAAAGCAATCAGGGCCTCTTCCTGAAAGGCCGAGGCCCTGGTTATTTTCTCGATCAATCGCGTTGACATCACGAAACCGAGCAGTAGAATCGCTCGGATCCTCCGCGATCATCTCCCGCCCCGACATTGAGATGCTGGAGCCGGTGATGTGCGACCTTCTGACTATTGCGCGGGCGCCCGATTGACCGTGATACCGTATGACAGTAAGTGTGGTTGGTGTCATCGGTCCGAGAAGGCTGTCCTGGTCCATTCCCCACTTGACGTGCAGCCAGACGCCAGTGATCCTTGGAGGTGATGGAGACCGGACCGAATGACTAAGGAGCACGCCAAGATTCGTGTTGCCTTTGTCAGCGGCAACGAGGGGCTGCTGATTGCGACCGCCATTCTGCGGGCTCATGATCTCTACACAATCCGCCACCTTTTCCCTCTCACAGGAAAGCACAGCTATCACGAAAGCGGAGCCTCACATAGCGATAATGAGCTAGTTGGTCTTCGTGACGCGGGGGCAAAGGTGTCAGCCTTCGCGGCTTGAAGGGCCATCTCTACGTGAGCGGCTTCGGCGGTGGCGGTCCACCCGAACTGGCCATCTATCAGGTCAAGCCAGACAAACCCCACGCCAAGACACTTGCGTTGCCACCTCCAACTAACGTGTGGGGGCTGGACGTGTGGGCACTCGAAGCACGACGTTCCGCCTTGGCAAATAAGATAGTTGGGGCCCCGCCCTGGCCGAAGTCGGAAATCTTCGGCTCCTTTGTCGCTGACTGGACGGACCCCTGATAATTGTGACGGCGTGGCAAGGCATTGATGGATCGCCTTACGAGGTGGTCAAGAGGCATCCGCCGATCCCGGGAGAAATCCCTTATGTACTCGTTCCTGAAAAGTGGGCCGGCACATGGCTTCATGGTGCGATTAGAATCTCATCCTCACGACAACAAATGCAGCGCGAGGCAGAAGAGTCCATTCGACTCATTAGTCGGGACGGCTAACACACCCTTGTCGAACGAGAACATTGCCAATGCGCTGCAGCATGCGATGTGTTTCTGAAGCGAGAATGGGGAAGCCTCCTGAATGGTTACGGGTTAGCGGAGCGGCCCGGAGCAGCCGAGGTCGACCGAGAGCGGCCGTAGATGGCTCTACGGAAAGTTATAAAACGAATGGTGTGGTACCCTCAATAGTCGTCATTTATAACTCTGTAGCCCACGAACTAGATCTCCCCCAACATCGCCTCTGCCATCTCCACGCAGCTACCAGGCAGGAATGTAGTCGGCCGCGCTATTATGCGTCAGCCTCGTCTGGCCGCTGCCGTCGGCGTTCATCGCATAGATCTCGTCGTTGCCGTCCCGGTCGCTCGTGAAGGCGATCTTGGAGCCGTCGGGCGACCAGGTGGGGAAGACATCATCCGCCGGGTTGTAGCTCAGGTTCGTCTGACCGTTCCCGTTGTCGTCCATCACGTAGATCTCGAAGTTGCCGTCGCGGCTGGTCGCGAAGGCGATCTCCGACCCATCCGGTGACCAGGCGGGCAAGTAATCCATGGCCGCACTGCGGGTCAGGTTCGTCTGGCCGCTGCCGTTGGCGTTCATCACGTAGACCTCGTAGTTGCCGTCGCGGTTGGCCGTGAAGGCGATCTTGGAGCCGTCGGGCGACCAGGTGGGGAAGACATCACCCGCGGGGTCGGTGGTGAGCCTCGTCTGGCCGCTGCCGTCGGCGTTCATCACGTAGATCTCGTAGTTGCCGTCCCGGTCGCTCGCGAAGGCGATCTTGGAGCCGTCGGGCGACCAGGCGGGGAACACATCATCCGCCGGGTTGGTGGTGAGCCTTGTCTGGCCACTGCCGTCGGCGTTCATCACGTAGATCTCTTGGTTGCCGTCGCGGTCGCTTATGAAGGCGATCTTGGAGCGGTCGGGCGACCAGGAGGGGTATTCATCAACCGCGGGGTTGGTGGTGAGTCTCGTCTGGCCGCTGCCGTCGGCGTTCATCACGTAGACCTCGTCGTTGCCGTCGCGGCTGGTCGTGAAGGCGATCTTCGCGGGCGCGGCGGCGGTGGGCGCCAGCGTGAAGCCCTGGGCCTCCCAGAAGCTGGACAGGTTGGCCAAAGAAGCGTTCGGGTTATCGTTGTATTGGACAAGGCGGGGGACTGTCAGCGTGTCATACCCGGGCTTGCTTATCTCGAATGTGGTCGGCCCGACGGCAGGCACTGCCCCATGCGCCTGGTCGAAGACATAGAGGCCGTTGGCGTCGGTGGTGGTCGAGCCCGTGCCGCCGTTGGAGTCGGTGTAGGACACCGTGACGCCCCCCAGGGGCACGCCGGTATTGGCATCCCTCACCGTGCCCCACAGGCAGCCGGTCATAAGGAAAGCGAAGACGGCGCCAAGAACAATAGGGGTGACCAACCGATAGCGGGGACAGTTCCTTCCGTTAGGCATAGTCCACCTCCTCTTGGCTCGCATTCTAGGCTCGGCCTGGCCGGACGTCAATCGCCCGCTCGGCTGGCTCTGCTGATATCTCAGGATGCCGGCGTTGTACGGAAGTACCGGCATCGTGACCCTTGGTATCGCTTCACTATCCGTTATGTTTGACCCCTAAATGGGCCTACGCCAGAATGAGGTAGATATCCGATGATCGCTCTTAGCGTGCTCGTCCCGCTCTCTTGAAAGGAGACAGATGATGCAGAAGCGCATGCTCGGAGACACCATATCGCTGGGCACTGCTGCGGTGTGCGATTCTGTAGGTTTGAGCAGTGCTCCTGCCGCGCCACAGGATAGAGCCCGAGTCTTCTTTACGCCGGATATCAGCGCCAAGGGATTGCTGGAGATCTATTCCAAGATCAACAAAGGCATAACAGGCAAGGTCGGCATCAAGCTGCACACCGGCGAGCCGCACGGTCTTAATATCCTGCCGCGGGAAATGGTGAAAGCCCTGCAGCAGCATGTTTCGGGCAGCAATTTGATGGAAACCAATACCCTGTATGAGGGCAAGAGATTCACGACGGCAGATCATCGTGAGACCCTCAACATCAACGGCTGGGATTTCTGCCCGGTGGACATCATGGACGAGGACGGCGCGGCGATGATCCCCGTCAAAGGCGGGAAGCATTTCAAGGAAATGTCGGTCGGCAAACATATGCTTCATTACGACTCGATGGTGGTGCTGACCCATTTCAAAGGGCACCTCATGGGCGGCTACGGCGGTTCGCTCAAGAATATCGCCATCGGCTGCGTGGACGGGGCCACAGGCAAGAAAATGGTCCACGGGAGCTGGCTGCAAGGCGAACCCTTCATGGAGAACATGGTGGAGTCCGCAAAAGCCACCATCGACCACTTCGGGCAGAGGATCGTGTATATCAACGTGCTCTCCAATATGTCAGTGGACTGCGACTGCATGGGCGTTGGCGCCGCGCCGGTGAAGGCGCGCAACTTGGGCATCCTAGCTTCCACCGATATCCTGGCCGTCGAACGAGCCTCAATCGATATGGTGTATAGCCTGCCCAAAGCGGAGCTTCACGATCTAAAAGAACGCATTGAATCACGCAAGGCCCTAAGACAGCTGTCGTACATGAAGGAGCTGAAAATGGGCGATGATCAATATGAGCTGATCAGGCTTTAGGGCAAAACACCCGCGCGAGGTTGCCCAGATCATTGCTTTGGTGTCTGTGGGGCTAGGATCGTCAGGTGGCCGACCTGCCGGAAGGTGCGTGGCCTCGCATAATTGACGGCATCACAGAAGTGACCCAGACGAAGTGAGTGATATCGACAGACAGTCGCAGCTAGATTGCCAGCGGCATGTGCAAAACTGTCCACGTGAGAACAGCGACGTGTCAGGGCGAACCTCATTTGTCGAAGTCGTCGCCCACCCATCTTAGGCGTCTAAGCCTAGAAATGCTCCTGGGGAGCATCTGGTTTACACTCAGAAGGGCGCAGGCCTGCCTGCCGGTAGGCAGGTTCGAGCCCTGCATCGCCCACCACAACCCACATCAGATTCACTTTCCAGACTCTGACTGCCGAACCCTCCCGAACGACCTCTTGCATGGTGCCATCGGCCCGGGAGCGTGTTGTGCGCTGCTTGACACGCATCTCGGCGGCGTTATACTTGCCCATTGGTGATTGCCGAAGATCCTTGCAATTAGCTCCCGTCAAACACGGAGTGTGATGCATGGAGTCCGAGTGGAAATGGGACAAGCTTGACCCCCTTGAGCGGCACGTAGCTGAGCTCTTGGTGCAGGGGAAGAGCAACGCCGCGATCTGTGCGAAGCTCTCCCTCTCCAGGGCGCGCTTGCAGGACTGGATCAGAAGAATCCTGATCAAGACAGGAGCGGATACCAAGAGAGCCGCTATCGCTCTCTTGGTTCAGGAAAGGACGACGCTGACCGTGCTGAGCCTGCTGGACGAGGCTCCGTGGCACGACGGCGTGATAATCATACAAGATCGACTCGTGAAGTTCGTCAATAAGCGGCTACGACATATGCTCGGTTATGACCTGGAAGAGGTGCAGGGGATGCCCTTCGTGGAGCTGATGGCTCCGGGATCTAGGGGCACTACGACCAAGAATTATGAACTGAGAATGCAGGGTGAACCATTCTCCACAAGCTATGCGATCAGAATGCTTTGCAGGGATGGCCAAGAGAAGGACGCCGTGATAGCCAGCGCGGGCCCAATCGGATACTGCGGCAGGCCTGCCGTCCTGGCGATTGTGTCCCCCGCGGCGGAGAAGTGATCTGACCGCCATTCGTTCTAGTGGCCTATGAAGCCATTACGCAGAGCGTCCACCAAGACTAGTCGTAGTCGCTGCTAATGGCCCATTTTCCAGATGATAACTTCCGCGTTTTCGCTCAGGGGTCCTGAATCTGATGCACAGCGCTCAGTCTCAGATGCTTTACACCCAGAATGTCGCAGGCCTGCCTGCCGGTAGGCAGGTTCGAGCCCTGCATCGCCCACCAGAACCCCTCCCAGATTCGCTTTCGGCATCCTGACTTCCCAATCGGTACTCCGTCTCCGTCTGCGCAAGAAGGAGTTCCTCAGACGATCAGCGCTATGCCAAGAACGCAGACGACAGTCCCAACCAATTACCCAAATATCACCTTAGTTACCGGCATCACCTGGCATAGCGATTTCCAGATCAGATAAGCTCCGCGATTTCGCGACGGGGCCGGTGTTGACAAGCGCGTAGTTTTCGGTAATCATGACTTCCCCACGTCAGTCTCTAAACAAGTAAGGAGGCCAGGATGCAATTCCTGAACAAGATCCTGAAGAGGGGTGGGGGAGGGGCAACAGGGCAAAGCCTGGGCGCGGCGGCCCTGACGCCGGCTCTTCTGGGGATGCTCGGCGGGGGCGGCGGTTTGCAGGGGCTGCTCGGCAAGTTCCAGTCAGCGGGCCTGGCGGATCGGGCAAAGTCGTGGGTGTCGACCGGACCAAACGAGCCGGCCACGGGCGATGAGGTCAGGCAGGCGCTTGGTGATGAGCAAGTTTCGGCGCTTGCCAAGGAAGCAGGCATGTCCACCGAGGAGGCTTCTGACCACCTGTCCTCCATGATTCCGGACGTGGTCAACAAGCTGACGCCCGACGGCGAAGTACCCGACGAAAACAAACTTCAGCAGTTGCTGGGATCGATGCACGACAAGCTCCCCGGACTCAAGCCGTAGAGCGGTCGCTCTTAGCGAAAGGAGTTCAAGATGAACATCGAAGAGATCGAGGGGATCGGCCCGGCATTCGGGGCGAAGCTGACAGCGGCAGACGTCAAAACGGTCGAGAAGCTGCTACAGGTGGGTGCGACCCCCAAAGGGCGCACAGAACTGGCCAGCAAGACCGGATTCAGCGAAGCGACACTCCTGGAATGGGTCAACCGCGCCGACCTGATGCGCGTGAAGGGTGTCGGCTCGGAGTACTCGGACCTGCTGGAAGCCTCCGGCGTTGACTCGCCGGTTGAGCTTGCCCAGCGCAACGCCACCAACCTCACGAAGGCGATGGCGGAGGTGAACGCGAAAAAGAAGCTCGTGCGGCAGGTACCGCCCGAGTCTACGGTGAAGGCCTGGATTGCTGACGCGAAGAAGCTGAAGAAGATCGTCGAACACTAATCAGGCATTGCGCACGCAGTTGCGCTTGAACCTGCACCGACCGTTTGTTGCCTGGCGTGTGGCGTAAGTTCTTTCGAGGTTACCTGAAATGGCTGACCCACTACTGATTGCTAAGTGCGATCACGACGTTGTGCTGTTGCCCGGCATGGCCAACCGCCATGGCCTTATCGCCGGCGCCACGGGTACCGGCAAGACCGTCACGCTGCAGGTAGTGGCCGAGAGCCTGAGCAGGATAGTGTGCCTGTCTTCATGGCCGACGCAGCCTGCGAGAATGGAGAAGCGTGCCGAATGGACGCGAGTTAGCAGAGCGGCCCGTAGCGGCTGAGATTGGCCGCGAGTCCCTCTAGGTGCCCCTAGGAAGAGTTATAAAACGAATGATGTGGTACCCCCGGCAAGACTCGAACCTATCGCCCGCCCCCTGGTAAGAGAACTGGGCCGAGCGTCTTGGCGATGGCTTGGAGGACGGCTGCGGAGCATCGGCCCGGAAGAGAGATACGCCACCGATTGCGCGTAAAACGAGGCGGGCTGGTTGCCCTGCTTTGTGTCTAACCCATGGTGAGGAACAACTGGAGCGGGAAACGGGGCTCTAACTACCAAGATCGGAAATGGTTATTAGCTTCGGCAGCAGACCGGATCTGCAAAACCCTCTGCACATTAACCTAGCTGTGTTTGTTTATCTGCATGAGCGGAGTGCTGGATGCACAGGAAAAGCGGAGGCCAGAAGTCGGCCTCCGCGCTCAATGCTGATGTACGGGCGCTACTTTAGCCTATCGCCGATGCTGACCTTTCTCTGTGCCTCGATAGCGTCGTCTAAGCTAAGCTCTGCGGCGTAAGCACGTGTCATGTCAATCTTCTCATGCCCTAACAGTAACTGCACCCTGAATGGGTCGAGCCCTCCGCGCAGGCTCTCAACGGCGAACAAGCGGCGGAACTTGTGAGGGCCACAGTGCTTGTCCGGCCAGTCAGTCCCTTTTGCTAGGTTGTTGAGCAGATGCGCGAGGCTGGTTCGCTGCAGGCGTTCGCCCCGTAGCCCTTGAATGAATGGCCCGGGGTGCTCCCCTCTGATAAGCTTGACATAAGCCCATATTGTCGTGAGCGTCTTCTTGCCAAAGGCTACCCGGCGCTGTTTTCGTCCCTTGCCCTGCCGGATGTTGATCTCCATCCGGCTGGTGTCAACATCGGCGAGATCAAGGTTGCACAGCTCGCTCGCCCTGATGCCGCAATCCGCGAGGAGCCGTATAACGAGCATGTCGCGAATGGCTTTCGCGTTGTCGGGCTCGCGGTCGATGACCCCGATCAAGTCTTGCGCTTGCTCGATGGCCAGCCCCTTCTTCGTCTTGCGGTCAGGACGTGGCGTTTTGATTCCCTCGCCAGGGTTCTGGTCCAGCAAGCCTTCCGCCTTGAGCCATTTAAAGAACAGGCCGAGGCCAACGAAGTAATCCCGGCATGTCACTGCCGCACAACCTTCCCGCCTGAGTTGCGCTAGAAACACCCTGATGTCTTCCCTCGTTATCTCGCTCGGCTCAGTCGGCAGATTTTGAGCTCGCGCGACCTTGATGTATCGGCGAACAGCCTGGGCATAAGAATTGATGGTGGTGGGGCTCTTGCCTTCGGCGTCGAGACTGTACAGAAATCCCTCGAGCAGAGCCTGCATGCCCATCTTATGAGATGAACCAATTATGTGTCCCGCACGGGCTGGAGTTGATTCACCATTCATGTGTCGGGGCGTATCTACCAAGGGTTTGCCTCCGAATCTGTGGTGCCGAGGGGCGGAATTGAACCGCCGACACCATGATTTTCAGTCATGTGCTCTACCGACTGAGCTACCTCGGCACTCAAGCCATTCTAGGTAGGGGGAGCTTAGGGTGTCAAGACAGATTCAGGAGAGTGGAGGGTCCCGCTGACCTTGCCTAAATGAAGGCAGAGGAATTCGCCTCGAACTCCTCTGCCTCAGCTGCTGCTGACTTTTTGCCGACGTTGCTAACGCTTGCAGCTACGGCCTAGCTGCTGCGATATCACCGTCAAGTCGCTGCTATCTACTTTTCCGTCGTGGTTCACGTCGTAGAGCGAATTCCTGCTGCGGGCTAGTATCGCGAAGTACTCGGCGTAGATGTCAGAAGTCGTTACTTTCCCGTCTCCCGTCACGTCCCCACAATACGGTGAGGCTGTGGGCGTGCGTGTGGGAGTTCGTGTCGGTGTGCGCATCGGCGTCTTGGTCGGCGTCCGCGTCGGCGTGGCCGCCGCCTTCGTTGCAGTCGGCGTCGCTGTGCGCGTTGGAGTCGGCGAAGCGCCGGAAGCGGGCGTTGCCGTGGCGCTCGGCGAAGTGGGCACCGTCACATAGTAAGCGTACGACTCGATGGCGCACTCGCCGTAGCCGACCTTGAAGTAGCCGTCGCCATTCCAGGTGCTACCCCAGCTATTCTTGACGATCCAGTAGCCACCTGCATCGTTGTAGCCCGTGATGACAACTGCGTGGTTGGCGCCTGAGTCGATTGTGCAGTGATAGACTCCCTGAGAGTCGAAGGTACCGCCATATGCCGACCCCACGCCCATGGCAACGACCAGCGGCCCGTAGGTGACTAGGTATTGCTTCATCTGTCCTGTTGGCACTGCCGCAACCGAACTTATCTTCACGGAACGGGTCTGGTAGTTGCTGCACCGGTTGGCGCAAGTAGCGTTGCTACAGGCGCCGCCCGAGTGATACGTGCAGTTCGTGTCACAGGACGCGCCGCACGTACAGTTGGACTGGTCAACGTAGGGCATGCACGCCTCGTCCGGCACTCCACTGTCCCGGATGTAGGCGAGAGCACCCGTGAAACTGCCGCCGCAACAGTTGCCGTACGAACCTGAGGTATAGCAGTCAGAGACGAGGTACTGTTCAGATAGATCGAGGTCCAGGTTTGGATTGCTGCTCTGGATGTTGTAGGTACCTTCGACCGCGCCGGTGCTGGCAAATGCCCAGCAGGACCCGCAGGAGCCCTGGTTCTTGACGCTGGTCATCCAGTTTTGGCCGTTCTCGTTTCGCCAGTCGAATGACGCCGGCGTTGTACCCAAGTTGGTCTGCGACGACACGGCGGTGGCCTGGAATGAGGACACGCTGCTTCGGGTAGCCCTCTTGCTTAGGTCCATCATGTCGTCAACGGCGCCCAGCTCTTGATTGTTGCTGGCGTTCACGCATTCCGCGTAGTCACGAGAAAGCGAGCCGTGGCCACCGTGCTTCGCGACCTCCTTGTAGCCCTGCTTGGCGCAGTACGAGTACTTGCTCCCACATTCGCCATCGAGGAAGCTCCACTCCTCACAACTGCTGCCGTCAGGAAAGACGCAGATGCCTTGCTCGCTGCCATCGGCTGCCGTGGACATGCGATAGTCGTAGCCGAGGTCTTTACAGTAGGTCGCCGCCGGGTTCGACATACCCAGGCGGTCACCCTCATTGGTACTGCCGCAGGCGGGCGCGTCGCTGACGAGGTCCTCCGCGGTCGTCGCTACTGCGGACGTTGCCGAGTCGCCTGCCCCTTTTCCTCCTGAAGCATGCGCCATTACCCCCCACAGGGTGACTCCGGTCGCAGCCATAACAACAACTGCCGCAATTGACAGCTTATACCGCACGAGTTCACCTCCGAAGTTCCATTTGCTGTTCTCAGATAGAACATCGTCACTTCGAGGGCAAAAGTTTGGCCTTGTGGAAAGGATCTCCGCTGCAGCATCGCAGGCGAAGTCCAAAGGAGCGAGGGAGGAGGTCAACTGTCCTCAGGAACAAGTCGTCTGGAACCACTGCCGGGTTCATGCCATACTGCACAATGATGATGATGATGGTAGATTCGTGGTGTGCTGGGCGGCGCCTTCCTCGTCTTCTTGCCTCGACCATCTCCCTCGCCCTGGCTGTGCTGGCCGTTCTGACCGTAGGTTGTGGAGGAGGAGGTGGGAAAGCTTTTGGAACGGGGGCGACCGCGACGAATCAGAACGGGCCGGGCAGCGGCAAACCCCTGACTCCGACCTCGGACGGGAGTGTTCCGCCGACATCTGGAGAGTGGATAGACGTCGACGTTACCGACTACGTCGTGAAGTTGATGGACGCAAAGTGGGTACTGGCCAAGATCTCTCCGGTGGCGGTCGGGGAGCAGATCGACACCGGCAAGTATGCCTCGACTCAGACAGGCCTATTCCATGTTTACGAGAAGAACGCTGACTTGACGCAAGATGTTCAATACAACGCCTACATCAGCTACTGGGTTGGTTTTGATCCCGACAGAGCGAATGGCTTCCATTCGTTTCTTGAGAACAGTGATGGGAACCTGGTGGATGCGGACACAGGCCGCGTAAGCAACGGCTGCATCCGCACAGGGTCGCCGGAGGAGATCTTTGATTTCGCGCAGATGGGCATGCCGGTGTACGTGCACTGGTAGGGCGTATCCGAAGGAACTTGTGTCTTTGTCGATGAGCCGCGGCGGAGATCGCGCAGCGTCAACCACGCCGCCCCGAACAAGCGCATTGTAGAAACAGTAACCGTATGCTCTTCTCGACGCTCGTAGCGTCCTAAAACCGGCCGATATCCTCTTCCGACACCGACGGCTTTTCGCCCGGCGTGCGCCCGAACCCGATTCCCAGTTTCTGGATGAACTTGTACGGCTCTAATGCCTCTGCCGCTACGTCCTTCACCGTCACCTTCGCCCCCTGCTTCCGCAATGTGTCCTGGAGCAGGCCAACGTTCAACTGCTTGGGACTGACACGGTTCTTTGCCGCCAGTGCCGCTGCCGTCCCGGCCGCCTGCCCGGTGCAGATGCTCGGCGTACAGTATCGGAGGGCGGCCATGGCGAACTGGCCGCAGGAAATCGTCATTCCACCCGCCATCAAGTTGTCGATCTCCTTCGAGACTAGCGCTCGATAGGGGATGTCGTGCGGCAGAGTTTCATAGCGGAAGCGCCCGACTGCCTCATAGATGTCGGGCGGCATGTTGCTGATCGCTATGCTATCATCGAAGGCTTTGCCCTCGCGCATCTCGTTGACCGTGACAACGTGTTCGCCGAGCAAGCGGTGTCCCGGGAACGTGCAAAGCTGCGGTGTCTTCTCGATGTACGAGCGTTCGAAACCCGGCACCTTGTCTTTCAGCAATCGCCACATCTCCCAGGCCTGCTTGCGAAGGTCGATCTCGCAGTCGGTCATCTCCTCTGTCATCCAGCCGGTCCGTTCGAAGGGGACAGCGTGCACTGGGTTCATGATGTAGACGCGCCCAGCGCCCGTCATGTCGAAGTCATTCGAGACGATGACCGCGCTGCTCTTCAAGTGGGCGCCCTTCGCGCGCGCCTCGGCGATGATCTTCCGCCCGCCGTACATGGCGCCCCACTCCTCCGGATTGGCTTTTCGGAACTCGTGGAGTCTTGGCATATCCACACCGCCGATCATGAAGGCCTGCAGCATGCCCCCGGGAGCTCCCTTGCGCGGCCCCACGGGGAAGCCCTCGTCTCCAAGCACTGGCGCGCCAGACTTCCACGCGATGTCGCCCTGGCCCGTCGTGTCGATGACGACATTGCCCAGTACCGCCTGCCTGCCCTCTTTTGTCTCAAGGATGATGCCCTTCAGCGACTTCCCGTCTCTGATCGCCGCAGCCGCAAATGAGTGATACAGCAGCTTCACCCCTGACTCCGCCATCATGTCGTCGAGCATTTCTTTGTAGTATTCCGCGTCAAAGTAGCGTCCCCAGCGTCCCCAGTAGCCGTAGGCTGTCTCCACCATTCGCTTTGGCAGCTTCTCGTCTGCCAGGCCTGCCGTGAACGGACGTCGCCTGGCGGCCATCTCAGCCTTCGACATGTTGTCGGGACTGGAGACCATGCCCGCGCCCTTCATGCGGTCGAGTATCTCCTCGATAACCCCTCCGTGTAGCGCCGGGTCGACGAACGAGAAGATCGAGTTGTTGCCCTGCGTTTGCAGCCCTCCTAAGGCATTGAAGCGGTCGATCAGAAGCGTGTCTGCGCCGCTGCGTGCCGAGGCGAGGGCGGCGCCAATACCGCCCGGTCCTCCTCCGACGACGATCACTTGCGTCTCCAGGAGCACGGGGATTTCTCTCTGTGGCTCGACGATTGTCTTCATTCTTGGTCTCCTCCCTTAGAGCAGAGCCTGGTTCGTTTGAGCGCTCTCCGGCCATGGCCGTTACGCCCTCTTCTAACGCGCACGTCAGCGTTACGGATGCTAACACAAGCCTCGACTGACGACAATACGGACCTCTTCCCATCGCCGTTCCCCTGGTGGAAGCATTTCAGCGACCCGATGAGCCTTAAAACTGATGCCGGCTCGAACGCTGGGTTGGATGGCAAGCGATAGCAGTCAGTAAGGAGAACGTTGGAAAGCAAACGCCGAAGGCCCCTTCCAACGGGATGAGGCCTTCGGCAATTGTGTTCAGTTGGACGCTGGGGCAGACCGCCGGCTACGGCTTTGGCGTTGCATACGCCTCTATGTTCAGCGGTGGCCCCGGCTGCTTCGTCGCGTCAGCCGGCGGCGTCGGTACCGTACAGTTTTTCGTCGACTCGAAATCAACCACGTCGCCAAAGGGCTTCCAATGGAAGATCGGCGGGTCGACTGTGCGGTCAACCGTGCCCTTCACGAATACCTCGGCTTCGAGGAATTGGTGGTCGGTTGGACTCGTGCTCGACGGGACTAGCGAGAAGACGTTCATGTATCGGCAAACGTCTTCGGTTGCAGCAATTAGGCTCTCCCGAGTCAAGTCCGGCCCGGCCTGTTTCAGCAAACTCGCAACGGACGCACTTAGGTTCCAGCCGACGAGCGAGTAGTTGTCGAACGCGAGATCGGGCGCGACAGAGGCCATTTCCTTCTGTGCCTCCACTATCTGAGGATACTCGGTTTGGTACGCCTGGATACCCACAGTCGTGCTGACCACGCCCTCCATATTGTCGATGCCGGCGAGTGTCGCCACGATTTCGGCTGCGTTCGCCTCATTGAGGATCATCGGCACGTCCCAGCTCAACGTCTCACGAGCGGCTTTCGTCATGTTGGCCGCCTGGACGGGCGAGCCCCAGAACATGATGACGTCGACGCCGTCTCCCTTCAGACGCTGCGTCTGCGCGGTAACATCCGTGACGGCGGCGTCGTACCACTCGGTAGTGACATCCATGTTGGCGCTGAGGTCTTTCAGCCCCTGCCTCGTGCCCGCTTCGCCTTCCTTGCCGTAGTCGTCGTTTTGGGCCAGGATCCCTAGCTTCTTGCCATCGTAGTTCTGATATAGGTAGGTGGCGAAGATCTTCCCCTCAGTCGTGTAGTTGACCATGGAACTGAAGCGGTTCTTCACGACCGGATCGATGAACTGACTGGCACCGGTTAGCAGGAAGAGGTCGGGGACGTTGTGCTCCGTCAGATATTGGCTGACAGCCGCTTCGACCTCCGTTCCAAGATTAGCGTAGACCAGAAACACGCCGTCTTGCTCGACGAGCTTTCGGACGGCTTCCGTCGCCTGCGGCCCCGTGTAGCCGCTGTCTCCAACGTCTACCGTTATCTTCCGCCCGTAGATGCCACCCTGCTGATTGATCCAGTCGAAGTAGGCCTGCATTCCCTTGCTAATCGGAATTCCCCAGGGGGCCATGGTCCCTGTCAGGGGCATAAGTGTGCCGATCTTGATTGACGTATCGGTGACGCCGTTAGTGTCACCGGGGCCGCCGCTTCCTCCGCCGGTGGCTGCTTCTTCAGTGCCTCCGCAGGAAACGGCGAACAGGACGAATAATGCCAGAGCGCCAGCAAGAAAGAGAATGGATCGCTTGAAGATTGGTTCTCTCACCGTGTTTCCCCTTTTCACATGCTAGATTCCCGTTCCAAGTCGGATGATGGTTGCCCCAGAGAGTCCAGACCGATGTCCCCTTTGCCAGCCGTAGCATAACTCTCCTTTCTTTCAGGCGGCAAGAAGCGGAGTCGACAAAAAGACTCCGGGCCTCATCCTTGTGGGAAGAGGCCCGGATAATTGTATTGAGTTGTGAGCCGAAGCGAGTGCCTTGGCTCCTATGGTGACGGCGTCGCGTATGACTCGGTGCCCAGCGGTGGCCCCGGCTGCTCAGTCGCGTGTGGCGGCGGTGTTGGTACCGTGCAGTTTGTCGTTTTCTCCATATTGATTGCATCGCCGAATGGTACCCAGTGGAACACCGGTGGATTGACACTGTTGTCAACAGTGCCTTTGACAAATATCTCGGCCTCGACAAAAGCGTGGTCCGTTGGACTGGTGCTCGAGGGGACTAAAGAGAAGGGGGTCATGTAATCGCACACGCTTTCTGCCGTGGCGATGAAGGCCTCACGCGTCAAATCCGGCCCGGCCTGTTTGAGGAGACCGACTAGTGAGGAGGCTATGTTCCAGCCGACAAACGAGTAGTTGTCGAAGGGAAGGTCAGGCGCAGCGGAGGCCATCTCCTGCTTCGCCGTCACGATCGCGGGGTACTCGGTTTGGTACGCCTGAATCCCGACGGTTGTGCTGATTACACCTACCATGTTGTTTATGCCGGCGAGCGTTGCCGTGATCTCAGCAGCATTCGCCTCGTTCAAGAGCATCGGGACGTCCCAGCTCAGCGTCTCACGGGCGGTCTTCGCCATGTTTGCCGCCTGGGCAGGCCCGCCCCAGAACATGACGACGTCAACACCGTCAGCCTTCAGTCGCTGCATCTGAGCGGTGACGTCAGTCTGGGTCGCATCGTACCACTCAACCGAAATGTCAGTCACAGCGCCGATGTTCTTCAGTTCATCCTCCGTAGCCTGTCCGCCCTCTTTTCCGTACTCGTCGTTCTGGGCCAGGATTCCCAGCTTCTTGCCGGCGTAGTTCTGGCTTATGTACTTGGCAAAAATCTGTCCCTCTTCCGTGTAGTTCACCATGGTGCTGAACCGGTTCTTGACGACAGGATCCGTAAATTGGGAGGAGCCGCTCAAGATATACATGTCTGGAACGTTGTGCTCGGTGAGGTATTGATCGACAGCGGCTTCAACTTCCGTTCCGAGGTTGCCAAACATGAGGAACACGCCCTCGTTCTCCACGGCCTCGCGGGCGGCTTCCGAAGCCTGCGGACCCGCATAGGCGCTATCGGCCGCGTCGAATATTATCTTGCGGCCGTAGATGCCGCCTTTTGCGTTGATCCAGTCGAAGTAGGCGCCCTCTCCCTTGCTTATCGGGATTCCCCAGGGAGCCATGGCTCCCGTCAGGGGGATTAGCGTGCCAACTTTAATCGACGTATCGGTGACACCGGTGGTGTCACCCGGTTGGCTAGTGCTGCCGCCCGTTGCCTTCTGTTCGTTGCCCCCGCAGGAGATTGCGAATAGGACGGATAATCCCAGTGCAAGTGCAACAAAGATGATAGATCGCTTCGAGAATCTTGCCTTCATTACGTCCCCCTTTCAGATGCAGAACAACTACGGTATCGGGCGACGGCGCTCAGAGGAGAGCGTCTTGTGGCGGGCCGCTATGGCGGATGAAGCGGATCGTACTCTCTTTTTTCCCTATGTCAATACCTAAATGGACTATTATGACTATGTTACCTTTACGTGCTGGTAATAGAATCAGGGCCTCTCAAAAGAGAGACCCTGATGAATGCTTTTCGCCTTCCGGGTAAGGCCGAATGCTTTGCTAGTGGGCTGTGGCGTCGCTCATTGCCTTGCCGAGGAGTGCCGCTCCGTCGACCACGATCTCGGCGCCGGAAGCATAGCTCGAGGCGTTGGACGCGAGGTAGATGGCGGCTCCGACAATCTCGTCCACGTCGCCGATTCGACCCATTGGCGTGCCTTTCGCCATCTCAGCCTTCTGCTTCTTCGCTTCATCCGGATCGAGGTGGAACCAGTGGGAGTCGAGCATCTTTGTCGTGATCGCACCCGGGGCAATCGTGTTCACCTGGATGTTATATGGCGCCAGCTCCATTGCGAACGCCCGGGAGATCATCCGCACACCAGCCTTCGAGATGCTGTAGATACTGACCATGGGCTCGGGCTTGAAGCCGTCAATAGAAGCGACGTTGATGATCTTCCCGCTGCCCTGTTCCTTCATGAGCCGGGCCACGGCCTGACTGACGAAATACACGGCCTTCATATTCAGATTCATGATCGTGTCCCACAGCCGCTCGTCGCACTCCAGCACGCCGCCCATCGCGGGGCTCGCGCCGGCATTGTTGACCAGAATGTCGATTCGGCCGAAGGCGCTTTTGACCGTCTCGACCATCTTGCCGATCTCCTCGAACTTTCCCAGGTGCGACTGCACGACCAGCGCCTCGCCACCGAACGATTTGATCTCGGCGGCTGTCTCCTCCAGGTCATTCACCTTTCGACTGGTTAGCGCCACCTTCGCGCCGGCCCTCGCAAATCCGATGGCAATCGCCTTGCCGATGCCGCGGCTTGCGCCCGTGACGATTGCGTTCTTCCCCTGAAGCGAGAACTGCGATAGCTCGAACATCTGGTTGCTCCTCCTAAACGTCAGTGGTTTGATGCGGCAGAAAACTGCCAATGCGTGGATTAAACAGTATGCAGGAAGTCGATGATCTCCCTGTTCACTTCCGAAGGACATTCCTGCTGCGTCCAGTGGCCACAACCTGGCAGTAGGACTGTCTTGCGCAAGTTTGGCACGTGCGCCGACATGGCGTCAATACTCGTGAAGCCGCGTACGGCGTCATTCTCGCCCGCGATGAACAGCGCCGGCTGTTCCACTTTCGCGCCCTGCAAATGTGCAAGCTCCAACCAATCGCGGTCCATATTGCGGTAGCGGTTCAGCCCGCCTCGGAAACCGGTCCGTTCAAACTCGGCGACGTAATAGTCGAGGTCCGCCTCCGAAAGCCATTCCGGCAGATGGTCCGGCATTCTCGCCTCGCCGAACATGGTCGACGTCCTTGGCCGAGCCGGCGCCAAGGCCCGACTGCTAGAGGCGCTGCCCGACAGGCTGACAAGCGATAGGAGCATCGAGCGGCGGACGTTGGCCTCAAACTCCGCCTCCGCGACGCCCGGCTCCTGAAAGTAGAGGATGTAGAAGAAGTTGTCGCCGAAGATGCGCCTGAAGGCCTGTGTCGGCGGCATGGCATCGGAACGCGGCTGGAAAGGTACGCTCAACGCGACGATGGCCCGAAAGCGCTTCGGGTACATCAACGCGCAGTGCCAGGCGATCGGCGCGCCCCAGTCGTGCCCGACGACAACGGCTTGCTCGGTGTCGAGAGCGTCGAGGATGCCCGCGGCATCAGCGGTCATATTGCGCATGGAATAGCTTTCGATAGGCTCCGGCGCGTCCGTCCGTCCATAGCCACGGACATCCGGCGCAACAGCGTGGAAGCCCGCTTCGGCGAGCGCCGGAAGTTGATGTCGCCACGAATGCCAGAGTTCGGGGAAGCCGTGCAGCAGCAAGACCACCGGCCCGCTGCCCTGCTCAGCGATATGTATGTTTATGCCGTTTGCCGCGACGGTTCGGTGAGTGACTTCAGCCATCTAGCCGCTCAGGGTCCGGACCCGCTTCGCCTTCGACAAGAACTCGGCCATGTTCTGGTTAATCACCAGCTTGTTGAACTTGCCAACGCTCGTCTTCGGTATGTCATTGGTGATGAGTACGTAGTCCGGCAACATCCACTTCGTTATCTTGCCCTTGTCGACACCCTCGGTCATAAGATGTTGCAGCACGTCCTCCTCGGTCACGTTCGCGCCTGGCACGAGGCTGACCATTGCCATGGGGCGCTGACCCCACTTGTCGTCCGGCACGCCCACAACGGCCGCTTCCAGAATAAAGTCGGCTGACGCCGCGATGTTCTCGATCAACACGGTGGGCACCATCTCTGAGCCGCTGCGAATGATGTCAGACTGCCGGTCCGCAATGGTGATATAGCCATCCTTATCGACCTTGGCAACGTCCCCAGTGTGGAACCAGCCGCCCCGCCATACTTCGGCCGTGCGCTCGGGGTCCTTATAGTACTCGTCCATCACCCACGGCCCGCGGATGACGATTTCTCCCAGTGTCGCGTCGTCGCGCGGCACCGGCTTCCCGTCCTCCGCGACGACTTGTACGTCAATTCCAGGAACGGCGATCCCTGTCTTTACATAGAGTTTCTCCAGCTCTTCCTTGGGCAGCTCGGCGTCGCCCCGTTTGATGAAGGCCGCGATGGTCACCGGCGCCGTCTCAGTCATGCCGTAGCCGGATGCGGCTTTGAACGGGAGGATGGCTTCCGCCTTGGCCTTAAGTCCCAGCGGCAAAGCGGCGCCGCCGACGCTGCATGCCCGCAGGCTGCTCAAATCGTACTTGCCGATGTCCGGGTACTCGAGGAGCATCGCCAGCATCGTCGGCACGAACTGACTGCTGGTAACCTTCTCGCTCTGAACCAGTTGACAGAACCCCTCGACGGTGAAGGCGCCTGGCAGGACGAGTCTCGTGCTGGTAAACATAGCCATGAAGGGAGCACCCCAGGCATGAATGTGAAACAAGGGAATGTTTAGCAAAGTCACTCCCGACTCGCCGAGCAGCTCGTGCTCTGGGTCGTTGTTCAAGACCCCGAGCGAGATCAGGTGTATGGTCTCCAGATAGAGCGCCCTGTGACTGAACATGACGCCTTTTGGTAGTCCAGTGGTGCCCGTCGTATAGCACAGAGTCGCCTTCGTATCCTCGTGCAGAAGCGGCCACTCGAACTCCGGCGAGGCCTCGGCCAGGATGTCCTCATAGCTGTACAGGTCCTCGATCTTCGTCTGCCGCGGCAAGCCCGGCTCGTCCGAGATGTAGACGAACGTCTTAACCGTATCCTTGATCCGATCGTAGATCTGCTCGACCAGCGGCAGGAAGAGATCGTCGAAGAACAAGACCGAGTCGCCGGCATGGTTGATGGTGTAGACCATGTGGTCCTGCGAGAGCCGCATGTTGATGGGATGCAGCACAGCGCCTATGCACGGCACGCCATAGTAGAGTTCGAGGTGAGCGTTGTGATTCAAGGCGATGGTGGAGATGCGATCGCCGGGCTCGTTTGCCGTTCCGGGACGGACTCCCAGCTTTAGCAGCGCATTCGCCAGACGGCACGTCCGCTCGTACCACTGTTTCCAAGTGAAACGGAAAGTCTTGCCGCTGCGGAAGTTGCGGTAAACGACTCCTATTTCGTCAGGATAGAGGTCGATCGGTCTCTTCATGAACCCGGTTAGTAGCAGCGGGTAGTTTCGGCTATATTGTGGATAAGGCCCCATCGTCCTCTCCTTACAAAAAGCAGCTCCGATAGGCATCCAATCTCTTGATAGGCATTCTATTCCTCGGATAGGAGAACAGCAACGGCACCTGACGTTAAGGTATCATCAGCACGCGCCCAAATGCCTGCCGGCTTTCGATGTACGCGTGGGCTGCCGCAGCCTCTGCCAGTGGGAACGCGCGGTCAATCACAACTCTCAGGTTCCCCTTTGCTACGTCCTCTAGGTACCCGGCAATCATCCTGTACACGCGTTCGTTGCTCTTCGCCATCTCCAGTGTCAGCGATATTCCTGTCAGCGATCTGTTGCCCATCGCCAGAAAGAACAACTCCGGCCGGTAGTCGCCGCGTCCGGCGCGTCCGACGCTGATGATGCGTCCTCGATACCCGACGCTTTGAATGCAGCCTTCCATCACCTTGCCGCCGACGGTATCAACCGCCAACTCGACGCCCTGTCCGTTCGTCAGCTCGTTCACGGCCGCGACGAAGTCCTTGTCCTTGTAGTTGATCCCGTGGTCCAGCCCGAATTCTTTCAACCGCTCCAGCTTCTCGTCGCTGGAAGCAGTAGCGACAGCGGTAGCGCCCGCTCGCTTGGCAAGCTGTATCGCCGCCAGCCCGACGCCGCTTGCGCCTGCCTGGATGAGCACGGTCTCACCTGCCTTCAGGTGCCCAAACTCAAAGAGAGCGTCGTTGGCAGTTCCGAAAGGAATAGGCACGCAGGCGGCGACTTTCAGGTCGAGGCCATCGGGGATGGGCCAGGTCGCGTTCACTCGCGCCGACCCGATCTCGGCGTGCGAGCCGTAAGCTCCGACAGTGACAACGCGCTCTCCCACCCGCCGTTCCGTCACGTTCGGTCCTACCTCGCGCACGATTCCCGCGCACTGGTAGCCGACAATATGCGGGCGCGAGGGCATTGGGCCACCAGCCCTGTTCAGCACGTCGCCGCCCTCAATACTTATAGCCTTCACGTCGATGAGGATGCCGTTCGGGTGGCACTTCGAGGATCGGGCACGTCCTCGTAACGGAATACGCTGGGCGGCCCGGTCTCGTAATAGACTGCTGCCTTCATGGCCGTTCCCTCCAACTAGACGCGGTACCGATGCGGGCCCCAGGACGCCTCGTAGAAGGGCGCTACCGCCTCTCCACGACGCGCTACACGATCAATACTCTTGAGTTCGTCCTCGGAGAATGTAACATCAACCGCCGCCAGATTGTCCTCCAGTTGCTCCATTGTCCTCGGGCCAATGATCGGGGCCGTAACGCCGGGTCGTTGCATTACCCAGGCCAGCGCCATCTGCGACAGGGGAACACCTTTCGCGGCGGCTATCGGTTCCAGACCCTCGACGACGTCATAGATCCGGTCGGTCATCCGCCGTCGCAACAACGGATTGTTCTCGGCGTGGTGGTAGCGCGCGTCCTCCGGCGGCTCCTGCCCGCGGCGGTACTTACCCGTCAGCAGGCCGCCGCCCAGGGGGCTCCAGGGGATAACGCCGAAGCCATACGTCTGCGCCATCGGCAGGAGTTCCCGTTCGACGCGACGGTCGAGCAAGCTGTACGGCGGCTGTTCCGAGACAAAGCGGTTCAAGCCCAACTCTTTTGAAACCCATAGCGCCTCGACAAGCTGCCAGGCCGCAAACGTGCTACTGCCGATGTAGCGCACCTTGCCCCAGCGGATCAGGTCGTCGAGGGCGCGCAGCGTCTCGTCTATGGCGATCTCCGGCTGCGGGCGGTGGATCTGGTAGAGGTCGATGTAGTCGGTCTGCAGGCGGCGCAGGCTGGCGTCGCACTGCTCAATAATGTGGCGACGGCTATTGCCCCAGTCGTTGACGCCCTCGCCCATCTTCCAGTGAACTTTGGTAGCGAGAAAGATGTCCTGGCGCTTGCCGTTCGCCTTCAGCGCCACGCCCACGGCCTCTTCGCTGCGGCCAATATTGTAGACGTTCGCTGTGTCCAGAAAGTTGATGCCTGCGTCGAGCGCGCGGTCAATGATCCGCGCCGACTCCGCCGGGTCGGTTCTGCCGCCGAACATCATGCAACCCAACACTAGGCTGCTCACATTCACGCCGGTCCGTCCGAAAGAGCGATATTCCATGCTGTCCTCCCTCCCGAGAGCCTGCGGTCACGAGCAACGATCGTCGAAGCCCGCTTCATGGGATGTCAATATCGCACCGGTCGCTCTTTGCGATCAAGCGAGCGAGAATGCTGCTGTCTGACTGTTGCCTGATGACCGAGCATGCGTATAATCGCCGCGGACGGGCTGCCGGAGGGCCCGAACAGAAAGGGGCCGGGTATGCCAAAGGACATACAGTCGATAACGGACGAAGTGGAAAAGCGTGACGGGCTCTACCTGGGGCAATGGCGCCAGCCCGTGAACTCTGCAATCCATGTCGCCGGCAGCATTCACGACGACAGCATGGCATCGCGCCTCGGGTTCCGCGGCGGCACGGTCTCTGGGGCTGTCCACCTCGATCTTTTCCCGCCGGTCATGCTCCGAGCCTTCGGAAAGCGCTGGTTCGAGCGCGGCGGCGTCTCCATTTACTGGCTTGACCCGACAGTCGACCGCGAAGAAGTCCGTGCCGCCGTCGCTGTTCCGTCCCAAGAGGACGACGTCCAGGTGCAGACCTGGGCCGAGCGCCCGGACGGGCGTCGGATCGGCGAAGGCACAGCTTTTGTCGGGAATCCCAAAGAGCCATCAGCGCTCATGGCACGCGACATCAGCCGCTACCCGGCAGGGGAGTTGCGGATTCTCGAGAAAGCGTCCATCGGCGATCGCTTCCCCGAAATGCCCGTCGAAGTGACGCCTGAGCTTAAGGACTGGCGCCTTCGAGTTGTCACCGACCGGCTTCCCTGGTACGACAACGGCTCTCCCTGGGGCGGCCCCATCGCGACACCCTACCATCTCGTCGACAATCTCATGATGGTCCCGTTCAACGGCTACCTGAAGTCTGTGCGGCAAACAGAACCAGTTTCGCTCTACGGTGCCATCGAACTGCGCTACGTCAACGGCCCCGTTTTTACTGGCCAACCCTATCGCGGCGGAGGGACGATCGTGAGCCTCGGACAGTCGCCAAAGACCGAGCATCTCTGGCTCGATGCCTACCTGGACGACCTCGATGGCAGGCGCGTAGCCACCATGCGCCTGATGTACCGCTTTATGAAGGACTCGTCGCCGCTGTATCAGTGACAGCAAGCTGCGGAGCATATATCCTGACGGCAGAACGGCGCCCGAAAGCGCCATTCCCTTCGCGCCAAGTTTCTTCAAGGAAGAGGTGGCAAATTGCGCATTGCAGTCCTAACCGGCGGCGGCGACTGCCCCGGCCTCAACGCGGCGATCCGTGCCGTCGCCCGACGCGGCTGGTCGTTGGACGACGAGGTCTTCGGTATCCACTGGGGATGGTCAGGTCTCATGGGCGAGGGCGATATGCACGCTCTCACGCCCCTCGAAGTGCGCGACGTCCTACCCATCAGTGGCACCATGCTCGGCACTTCAAGGACAAATCCCGGACGTAGTCAAGAGGATATCGACGTCGTCGTCAGTAACCTGCGACGGCACGGGATCGACGGCCTCATCGCCATCGGCGGCGACGATACGCTCAGCGTCGCAGCGAAGCTGGTAGCCGCCGGAGCCAAGGTCGTAGGCATCCCGAAGACGATCGACAACGACCTTCCCGGCACCGATTTCTGCATCGGCTTCGACACAGCAACGAACTACGTCGCCGAAGCCCTCGACCGCCTGCTCGCAACTGCCAAGTCGCATGCTCGCATAATGGTCACCGAAGTCATGGGACGCGAAGCCGGCTGGCTAACGATCATCGGCGGCCTGGCTGGTGGTGCCGACTTCATTGCTATTCCGGAGGTGCCTGTCCACATCGATGTCATAGTCGAGCATGCCACCAGGCAAATGGCTACAAACCACTTCAGCGTCATGGCGATAGCCGAAGGGGCGCAGATAGAAGGGCTGGAGTTGGCGACCGCCGAGGTCGACGTGAAAGACCAGTTCGGTCACGTGAAGCTCGCCGAAAGGGGCATCGCCCAGCGCATCGCCGACGAGATCAAGGCGCGCGCCGGTCTCGATACTCGCCTTACCGTGCTTGGGCACGTCCAGCGCGGCGGGACGCCCACGGTCCGCGACCGCTACGTCAGCACGCTCATGGGCTCGACCGCTGTCGATTTCCTCCATCGAGACGTCTTCGGCTGCATGGCGGCCTTGAGAGGCCAGAAGGTCGTGCCAGTGCCGCTGGAGGAGATAGCCGGGCGCACATCATTGGTGTCGGCGGAGCTATACGAGCTGGCCCGCTGCTTCTTCTAGCGAGGGCCGCTGCCCTTAGGAAATCACCGCCGAGCGGGTATCAGGTTGATGTCCGCTCTCTCCTTGTCTTCCGCCACAACGCTTCGAATGGTCGCGTCAGCCACAGTTCATCTGTGTTGACCTCGCGAAGCACCCGATTGCGCCAAAAGAGCCATGCTAACAACCATCCCAGTAGGGCTCCCACTAGATGATCCAAGGAATTGTCGAGCCGCTCCAATGGGAGCTGCGCGACAAGGTAGATGGCCACACCACCCATCAGCAATCGCCGCCATGGCTCGCGCAGCAGATAGGCGCCGGCAGTCAGGGCACCGAATGCGGCAGCCGACACGCCTGTCCCTCCCACTTCTTCCAATCGTCGTGCGGCCGGCAGCCCTGCGCCTCCCAGTCCCCAAAGCAACAACTCGACAAGAGGCCCGCTGACCCAGTCACTTATGAAGAAAGTGAAGACCGCTTTCACCGTCCCGATCTCGGTACTCCAGCAACGCAATGGAGGTGAAGGCGAAGACCGGCAGCAGCCACTTTAGAATCGGTTCCGATTGGACCAATGTAGCCACGGGGATGACCCAAAACTTCCCCGTCTGGAGAGCGTGAACACTCAACCCCACCGTATCCTCTACGTCCTTGGGGCTCGCTCCCAGACTCGAAGTGGTCGCTGACACGACGAGCATCAAAAGGGTGAAGAAGATGGCGCCACGGAAGAGGCGCAGATAGCGGCGGAGATCGACTCGCAGATGCTGTCTCTCCCAGAACCCGAGTTCAGACGTCATGAATCGCACATCTCTCTCTGGTTGGTAATGCGGTTCTATAGACGACTTGTCGCTTCTTCTAGTCGGCCTTGGCGGAGCCCGAGCCGTACTCCTTTGACATCCGCTCCCTCCATGTCTTCATCTTGTCTGCAAGCAGGGCGAACGGCTTCGTCAGCCACAGCTCATCCGTATTGACCTCGCGAATGACCTGCCTCCGCCAGAACAACCAGGCCAACGCCAACCCAATTAGGGCAGCCAGAACGTGCGCAATGGAAACGTCGAGCCGCTCAAAAGTGAACTGACCCATGAGGTAAATAGTCATTCCTGCCATCAGCAATCGTCGCCAAGGCTCTCGTAGGAGATAGAAGCCCGCCGTCAAGGTACCGAAGGCAGCAGCCGATACCCCAGTTCCACCGACGTCATGCAAGCGCTGTGCTTGAGATAGACCAGCACCTTCCAAACCCCATAGCAGCAGTGCGGCTAGCGGTGAACTGATCCAGTCCGAGATGAAGAATGTGAAGATGGCTTTCAGCGTCCCTATCTGATACTCGAGTAGCGCGATGGAGCCGAACACGAATATTGCCAGCACCCACTTCATCAGTGGCTCCGATTGGATGAGAGTAGCAATGGGTATGACCCACAGCTTCCCCGTCTGGAGGGCGTGGACGGAGAGGCCCAGAGCGTTTTCGATATCCATATCGGTGGCGCCCAGCGCCGTCGTGATGCCCGAAATGGCGAGCATCAGCAACGTGACGAAGATCGCGCCGCGGAAGAGGTGCAGATAGTGGCGGAGCCTTGGACGAGCACCGTGCTGAGGTAGCTCGCCTGCGCGGGCCACGGCCAGCGCGATTCCCGGGAGCTGCAAATCACCTGCGTACACGAGATAGCGCGGCTCCCAGCGTGGACGGAACTTGCCCTTGAACTCTCTCAGCCCTCTTGAGCGAAAGAGAAAGCCGCCATACGTATACAGAAGTTGCATCGCCCGCCCTACCGGCGACCTAGTGTCGCCGTGCTCGATGCCGCTGAACGGCGCTAACCCGAGAGTCATCCCCGGTCGCCCCCGGTCGCGAAAGTAGTTGATGAGAGATACGTGCAGGAAATCGGAGACACCATACGACTCGCCGCCGTAGCGCAGCATGTCGAAGTTGCCCTCCGGCATTCTATAAGAGGGAACGATGCTGGCGAAGGCCTCGATCCGACCGTTGCGCCCGCGCGCGACCATTATGTCCAACTCTTGGAGCATCGAGTCGTCGAAGTTCCCCAGCGTGAACGTGCGTTCCCGATGCTTCCCCATTGCCAGCCACTCGTCAGAGATCTGGTGCAAGCGCTGTAACAACTGCCCATCGTGCGGCGGCGACAATACCTCTGTGTGGTAGCCCTCCCGCTCGAAACGTGCCATAGTCGAGCGCAGTCGCTTCATCTCGTGTCCTTCCAGGCTGAACTCTGCTGTCGGCACTATCGCCTCCTCGCCGATCTTCAGGGTCTTCAGTTCGAACGAGTCGAACAGCCCCAGGTACTGCGGCCGCACTTGATGGAAGGCGCAGGCCCAGCCGTTCAGGTCACAGTACTCCACGAAAGTCGCGAGTAGAGCTGGAAACTCCTTCTGATCGCCTATCGGCTCCCCCAGAGCAATCGCGTTTGCCCCCACAGTCTTGTATGCGATGACCGCGTTGCCGCCGTAAGAGAAGAAGTAGAGCTTGTCTGGCAGCAGAGCGAAGTAAGCGATCGACGAATTACCGTACTTCTCCAGCAGATCGCGCACCTGCTCCCGCTCTCGCCTCGTGGTGTAGCGCCGATATATCACCGGTCTTATCAACTGCAAAAGGCCCAGCACGATGACGAAGAGGAACGCGACCCGGACCGAATCAACAAACCAACTTCCGTGCCTGGTCTTAGGTGCAGCTTCCGTCGCCGGCACGATGAACATGAGTCGGACACTGTCCCTGAGCGCCTGAGCCAAGGAAATATGATGGACGAATTCGCGATTAAGAAAGTAGAGCCCAAGCGTGCTGTAGGCAAAGACGAGCGTCAAGCCACAGACGAGCATGACAAGACCGCGAAGAGCACTGGGAGGATCGCTGCGAGCGGGAAAGGCCTGTCGCGTGTCTGCCAGCGCTAGTATTGCCGCGATCCCCGCGCTCATGCCCACGAGGTTCACGTCCTTTATGGAATTGGCCGCTGTAGAGCCTCCGGCGCAGGCGATTGCGATGACCCATGCCACGCGCTTTCCTGTCCAAAGCCCAGGTGCTGTCGCCGCGAGGAGGATCCCCAAAATGACCAGCACGAACCTGCCGCCATTGACGATGTCGCGGGGCACCAGGTGCCGAAACTGCCCATAACCGAGAATGGGATGCGGCAGGGCGGCTATCGCTATGTTCACCAACCCCAATGCGATGACCATTGCGGCGATGAGCCGCCGTTCGGTGCGACGTGGGCGGGATCGATTCATCTCTCCTCCGAGACCCGCTGAATTCTCTGGAGCACCGGTAGGCTGGCCGCGCCGAACAGGACCGGCAGCCAGAACTCGAAGGCACGATATCCGATTGCCGCCGCTATCGCCGTGTTCCTGTCAATGCCAAAGGAAACCAGCAACACGCTCAACGACACTTCGACGAAACCCAGCCCAGACGGCGTAATCGCCACCAGCGAGAAAAGCAGCGAGATCGCATAAGCGGAAAGCGCCTGCGGAACACTGATGTTGGCATGGACGGCGTGCGCCATCAGGAACAGTAGTGCCGCCGCGAACACCTCGACGCCGAGTGCGTGTGCAAAAGGGATCACGTAGCGCAGAGGCCGCCGCCGGACAAAGGCGATCGCGTCGTAGAGCTCATCGGCGGAGGCTCTCACAGTCTCGACGTTCATTGGTGGTGGACGGTGGAGGAAGCGGGCTACGGCGTTCAATGGCCTCACTGCCATCAAATAGACTCGCCGAAGCATCTGACGGCTACTTATTGCTATCACTGGTACAGCTCCCGCCGCGATGATGATCCCCGCGATGATCAGAGAGGCGATGACCTCGGGCCTCGTCAGCGACCCTTGCAAGTAAAGAAGAATGAGCGCTGCTATGAGTACGACAAAGAATGCAGCATAGCCCAAGACATAGGCTGCCATATATGCAGCGCTAACGCGGGCAAAGGGCTGGCCGGTGCGTCGCGCTTCCCGAAGGTAGAAAGCTATGCCGCCTATTCCAGCCGTCTTCGAAACCAGGTTGACGAAGTAGGACGCCTGAGCGATGAAAAGAAATCGCCATACGGAGGCGCGAAGGTCCGTAGCCCAGAACGTTGTGACGTAGAAGAAGGTCAAATTCAGGACAAAGAAGACCTCGACAACCGCGGTCGCGGCAATGAACTCCGGCCGGGCCGTCCGGAACTCATCGATGATCTGCTTGGCCTCGTGCAGGTTGGTGGCAATCGCCACGGAGACGAGGACCAGCAGGGCCAGCCAGAGGAGGCGTGTGAGGGAAGAGAGCGCCCGCCCTGTGCTGGCGGACGCTTCATGATGCGGAGACTCCGTCATCCTTGCACGGTCCAAATCGTCCGTCATGAAAGCGATCGAGAGGGAGACTCACTAGAATGATAGCACAGCGGAAGGGAGCCTTGGCCCGAAAAGAACAAGACTACAGCGCGCGGACATCGGAGGAGAGAAGGCCGCTGAACAGGGAAAGTACCAGGGCTGCCAGGACAAACACCGCTATTGTGTGTGGCGTGCCGAGGTAGCTTTGCGCCACGTAACCCATGGCAAGAGCCCCAAACGGGTTCAGACCCTGTGACATCGTATAAAGAGAAAGGACACGTCCGCGATAGTCGTCTTCGACATGTAATTGGACCAGGGTCTGATTGAAGGCCGTGAACGCCAGGAAACCGACGCCGCCGATTATGAGGAGGACCAGCGATAGCAGGTAGATTCGCGAAAATGTAAACGCCAGGATCATCGATACGTAAACTACTAGGGCAATGCTTTCAATCAGCCCCTTCCGTCGCGTATCGGCGAACCGAGTGACCACCAGCCCGCTGAAGAAGGCACCGATGCCCACTCCGGTCATCAACCATCCGTAGCCTGCTGAGCCGACGTGAAGATAGTTCTTCGCCATCAGCGGCATCAAATACAAATAGGGGAAGACGAAGAAGGTGAGTATCGCCTGCAGCATCGTCAAGCGCAGAAGAGTCCTGTGCCTCCACAGGTACTCTGCACCGCGCCGCACGGCGGTAAGTACCGGCTCCCGCTCCAGCACGACCTGCTGTTGCATTGTCATCGCCGCGAGGCTGGCGATGGCGCAAAGGAAGAACAGCGTTTCGGCAAAGAACGCGGATGAGACGCTGAAGCCTATCATGAATCCAGCCATTCCCGGCCCAACCACACGCGCCATGTTGTTCACCATAGAGTTCATAGCTATGGCGTTGGGCAATCGCTCCCGTTCTGGTACTACGTCGAACACGATGAACTGACGTACCGGGGTGTAGATGCTCGCCGAAAAGCCGCCGGTAAAGGCCGTGATGTAGAGCTGCCAGATCTGAATCCGGCCGCTGACGATGAGCAGGGCAATAGCCAGCGCTCCGAGACCGTTGACCGCCGCCGCGGCGCTCGCCAGCATCCGGCGATTGACGCGGTCAGAGAAGCTACCGACAAATGGCGAAACGAAGATTATGCTTATGCCGCGGATGAAATAGATGAGGCCGAGCTGAAAGGCTGAGTTCGTGAGCTGCGCGACCAGCCATCCCTGGCCGATCTGCTCCATCCATGAGGCGAAGCTTGACGCCGCCGTTCCGGTGACGAGGAGGCGGAAGTTGGGGATCGAAAGCGATTCAAATCCTCGAGAGAGCGCGCGTGGGGCCGCGGGGCGTTCAACCGCTCCGGCGCTCGCGGACTCCGCCGATTCAACCATCAGAGGATATCCCCCTCACCGCCATCGTCTCGCCATTGTAACGCTTCCCTTTACGTGAGGGGAACGCTGTCAATGCCCGCTAAGACCCGAGAACGTGGAGGGAGAACTCCCCGATATAGGCTAGTGCCATGCCCCGTAAAATCTTCCCCGCCATAACCGGCACCAGAAACCGCCAGAACTTCATGCGCACGGCTCCAGCGCTCAGGCCAGCAACTTCGAAGACCGGGTTAGGAACTGCGGCCAGCACGAAGAGCGTTATCATTCCATATCGACGCATCAACCAGCTAACCGCCTGCGTTATCTTGTTCACTGCGTTGCGAAGCCAACGCGGTCCGCCAACCTGCCGCCCTCGCGCTACTTCCCGGCCCGCAGCGCCTCCAATGTAAGGTGTTATCTCTCCCAATCCCATGCCGACGCCGCCGATCAGGCCCACTTGCCAAGCTCCCAGTCGTGCCGCCTCACTCACTATCAATGCCTGACCGGCTGCTGTTAAGCCGGGTAACGGGATAAAGAAAACCGCGATGCTGATGAAATTGAGGAAGAAGATGCCGAAGTAGCCAAGACCCTTCAGTCTGTCGGAGTTAACGTCGAGCCAGATTGTCCCGGCGCCGACGATGATCGAGAAGACCAGGATGAGGCCGATGATTGTGTTCCCGGCGATGACGCGCGAGCGGTGCGTATGGAACCAGCGGCTAAGAAGCCTATCGTAGATGTTGTGGACTAGGGTATCCTCGGTGCCTTCCTGGTGCTTCTTCTTCTCGCCGGGAGACCTGTTCTCCATCACACCTCCGTAGCTGTCTTCAGAATAACATCCCAAATCGAATGAAGGTACGTTGACCGAGAGGGCAAATAGAGGCCGCCGATGTGGGGTCTCACATCGGCGGCCTTACGAGGCGGACGCGGTAACGCCGTCGGAACGGAGAGGAACCGTTACTCGCTCACGCCACTCAATATTCCGTCGTCTGCGGCCGTCTCTGCCGGCTTCTCGGCTGGCGCCTCGGCAACAGCTTCCGTTTTCAAGGGCTCCAAGGCCGACCGCTCCAGTAGCTCGACCAGATCGATCGCCTCCGGCGGCTCCTCCAAGCCCAGTCCGGTAAGACCGTCCTTGAACATCTGGAGGCAGAACGGACAGGCGGTCAAGACCTTGTCCGCGCCTGTGTCGACTGCTTCCTTGGCCCGCAGGCGGTTGACTCGCTGCTCCGGTTCTTCCTCCATCCACATCCTGCCACCACCGGCGCCGCAGCAGAGGCCGTTCGCGCCGCAATGGGCCATCTCGACGACCTCGACACCTGGGACAGCCGCCGCCAGCTTCCGCGGAGCTTCGTAGATGCCGTGGTAGCGGCCAAGGTAGCACGGGTCAGAGTAGGCGACCACGGCCCTGACTTCTTTCGTTAGCTTCAGCCGGCCTTCCTGCACTAGCTTCAGCAGGAACTCCGTGTGGTGAACGACCTCGAAGTCGCCACCGAACTGCGGGTACTCATACTTCAGCGTGTGGAAGCAGTGTGGGCAGGCTGTGATTATCTTCTTCACATTGTGACGCTTGAGCGTCTCGATGTTCTGTTGCGCCTGGCACTGGAACAGGTACTCGTCACCAATCCTCCGGGCCGGGTGACCGCAGCACGATTCTTCGTGTCCCAGGATGCTTATCTTGACGCCGGCGGCGTCGAGCAGGCGGGCCAGCGCCAGAGCAGCCTTCATGCTGCTCTCCTGCAGAGCGGCTGTGCAGCCAACCCAGAACAGGAACTCCGCGTCGCCGTCGTTCGCGACGTTCTTGACCTCGAAGCCTTCCGTCCAGTCCGTCCGCGAGGCCGAGGCGCCCTTCCACGGGTGCCCCCTGTCCTGCGTGGACCGGAGTGCGGCCATCAGCGTCGGCGGTATCTCGCCCTGCTCCAAGACGAGGTTGCGGCGAAGCTCTATTATCTTCTTCACCGGCTCTACGAAGACCGGGCAGGCCTCCTCGCAGGCGCCGCAGGTCGTGCAGGCCCACAGCTCGTCCTGGCTGATGACGCCACCGGCCAGCAGGGGCACCTCTTCCTGCGACTTCTTGCCGCTCAGGAGCGCCGGCGCCCTTTCCAGCATATGCGCCTTCAGCTCCTGGATCACCACCTTCGGCGAGAGCGGCTTGCCCGTCAGGTAGGCCGGGCAGACCTCCTGGCAGCGGCCACAGCGCGTGCAGGCGTCGAGGTCGATCAGGTCCTTCCACGTCAGGTCCTGAATCTTGGAAGCGCCCAGCGCACCGACGCTGGTTTCGGTGATTTCAATCGGCTTCAGCACTCCCCTGTTGGCCGGCGTCGTGCGCAGGAACATGTTGAGCGGCGAGGCAACTATGTGCCCCAGCTTCGTGAAGGTGAGGACGACGTATCCCATGCCGCCCATGGCGATGAACATGTGCGACCACCAGAACGTCTTATGAAGCGTCAGTTGGACGTTCAGGGGGAGCGGGCGAAACGCTTCGGCGAAGACCAGGCCCACCGGTGACCATACGGACCAGCCCGGATGGACGCTAATCTCTGTCGCCGACATCCGCAAGCCTTCGACCACATAACCGGTAATGCATACGGCGGCTATCCACGACAATGCTACGGTATCGTCGAGGACGTTGTTCAGCTTCGTCGGCCGGACAACGTAGCGCCGGTAGGCTGCCATGCCGACGCCTGCCAGAACCAACAGACCACCCACATCGCACCACAGCGAGAAGGCCAAATACACGTCACCCTCAAGGAAGTGATAGAAGTGGGTACTAATGGCGTCCAGGCTTGTGCCTATCAGCAGCATTAGGAAACCGCCGAAGATGAGCACGTGCATCACACCCGCGTACCTGTTGCGGATGATGCGCTTATGCCACAGGCCGTCGGCCTTCGTCTTAACAATGTATTCGCGAATGCGGCCCGGAATATCCCGTAGCCGGTTGTCCTCGCTGCCCTGCCGCCACAGGCGTAGCCGCCGGTAGAGACCGTATACCACGGCCACCACAAGCAACGCTCCAAACAGGTAGACTAGGTTGCCGAACTGTATGTTCCAGAGATCTGGTCGGGAGGGCATTGGGCACCTCCTTTACCTTTCCATTCCGCCATCTTCCGCCGTGCATCTGTCCTTGATGACCGAGCGTATTGTCTTCTTCAGACGCCACGTCCTTCAGCTCTGCTAGGCCTTCGCCGTCTCCGCCTCGAGCGCGGCGTAGACCGTGTTGCCCTTGCTCCGGTACCACCAGCGCATGTATTGTGCTAGCGGCTCCCAGGACCAGGTCGCCGGGACACAGGTGATTCCGCGCTCTTCAAGGAGAGCAAGCACGAAGTCCAGGTCTGTCTTCTTGCAGGCCAGGCGGTCCGTGCGGTCAACCACGAGAACGTCGAAGTCCGTGTCCGATAGCAGGGCAATGAGCCCGGGCCTGTTCAAGCAGTCACCGGCCCAGCCGATGTCCTCGTGGACGTCGACCAGTTGCCACTGATGCTTCTCGGCGCACGTGCAGATACGGCTCTTCTGTCCGTCGGGCCGTGTCCGCTTCTTGCCCATCTCCTCGAAGTCCTGCCTGACGTACCCGACCGCTCGGGGCTTCTCAGTCCAGACGGTCTGTGGTGCGCCAATGCTGGTCTTCTCCACTCCGCTTGTGGTGCCCGTTGTTGTCGTCATCGCTCTCACCGTACCCTTTCCGTTTGCGTTCCCTTTTTCATCCCACTTGAAGTTACGGCACGAACGTCCATCCCGTCGTCCGCTGTACGCGCCGACTTTTGTTAAGCATTTCGCTCCCTGTCGGGAGGTTCATCTTGCGCAGTGAAGCCGAAGCGGTCGGCAGCGATGGCGACAAACTCCGCTTCAATTGCCTAACGATTGCGCATTTTGCGTAGGGGTCTGGTGTGCAGTTGGCGGATGCCGATCAGTAGACCAACGACTGGCGGTTGGAGGTCGTTTGCCTGTAATCTGTATGTGGAGACTTGGGCCGCAGCGGCCCCGGGAGAGCAGAAATGGATAAAATCCGCATTCTGATAGCCGATGACCACACTCTTGTGCGCGAGGGCACTCGCGAGCGCCTCGAGCGCGAAGAGGACTTTGAGGTGGTAGGCGAAGCGGCCGACGGGGAAGAGGCGGTGCGCTTAGCCCAGGAACTGAAGCCAAACGTGGCCCTCATCGATATCGCCATGCCCAACCTCAATGGCATCGAGGCGACGAAGCAGATCAAGGCGAATCAGCCCGCGACATCCATCCTCGTCCTTAGCGCCTATGACAATGACCAGTACATCTACGCCGTTCTGGAAGCAGGCGCCAACGGCTACCTGCTGAAGAACGTGCGCGGTGCCCAACTCGTCGATGCCATTCGAGACGTGAGTGCCGGCGAGGTGGTTCTCGACCCGCATGTCGCCCGAAAGGTGGTGCAGTGGTTCTCTTCGATGAGCCGAGGCAAACCCGTCGTCGGCGAGGGTCTGCCGGACCACTTCAGCGAACGGGAGCTGGAGGTGCTCAGGCTGGCGGCCAAGGGAATGAGCAACAAGGAGATTGCGGCGCAGCTTGCCTTGAGCGTGCGCACAGTCCAGTCGCATCTCGGCAATATATTTGACAAACTCGGCGTCAGCTCGCGCACCGAAGCGGTGCTGCGCGCCCTCAAGGAGGGATGGATCTCCCTGGATAACGTTTCGGCGAACGGAACGGGCCAATGACTAACGTAATCGCCAGGACGAGAGCACTACTAAGCGTGCCACCGCGGGAGAAAGCCTCGTGGCGGCTGCTCAGGGAGCCCCACTTCTGGATTCTCGTCGCTATCATCACCTGCGGCACCATCCTTTACTATGCCGACTCTCTGCCAATCGCTAACTCACTTGAGGTGAGCCTGCACATAGATTTCGCCCGCCGCTCCGTCCACCGCATCCTGTCGATCTTGCCGGTCGCCTACGCCGCGTTCGTCTTCGGGTTGCCCGGTGGACTTACCGCCACTGCGGTAATTACGGCTCTGCTCCTACCACGCGTATTCATCTCCTCGAGCGAAGCTCAAGAGGCGGCGATCGAGGTTGCCGCCTTCGCCTTCATCGGTGCGTTCGTGACCTGGCTGATCGACATGCAGAACCGCGAGAAGGTGCAGCACAGGGGGACAATATCTTCGCTGGAGTGGACGCAGCGCGAGTTACGGTCGCACATCGAAGCAGTGGAAAATGAAGAGCGGCGCCTGTCAACGATTAATGCTATCCTCAGCGTAGTCGCGGAGTCTCTCGACCTGCATCAGATGCTTCAGCACGCAATGGACAAGGTCCAGGAGATAATGGGCGTTGAGAAGTGGCTGCTCTACCTTGTTGATGAGGAGTCCGACGAACTCACGCTTGAAGCCTGGCACGGAGTCTCGAATGAATTCACAGAACTGGCAAAGCGCATCCGCGTCGGCGAAGGGCTGAACGGGTGCGTCGCTCAAACAGGCGAGCCGCTGGCGACAAAGGACCTCTCCATCAGCAGCGTGCTCTCAAGCGAGATCGGGATGCGAGAGAACGTGCGCTCTCAGCTTACTGTTCCCATCAAGTCAAAAGGGAAGGTGCTGGGGACCTTCTGTGCCGCCACTAGCGAGACGAGAGAATTCGCTTCCGAGGAGGTTGAACTGGCGGTGGCGATCGGCAACGCGATTGGCGTGGCTATCGAGAATGCCCAGCTATATGAGAAGGAACGCGAGGCGCTCGAGCAACTCCGGCAGTCGGAGGAGAACTACCGGGGCCTGTTCGAGAACGCTACCGGCGCCATCGAAGTCCACGATCTGAACGGCAAGATCGTCAATGCCAACAAGGCCTTCGAGAAGCTCACCGGTTATAGCGTCGAAGAAGTGCAGGGCATGAGCGCTACCAAGTTCCTGGCGCCCAAGGATGTAAAGGCCGTGGAGGAACTGCTTCGAGCGCAGTATCGCGGTGACCCTGTCGACAACCTCATCGAGTTCCCGCTTAGGCGCCGCGATGGCTCTCAGGCCGTCGTGGAGCTCATGCCGAGCCTCATAATCCGCAACGGCCATCCTGTCGGCGTCCAGTCCATCGTCCGCGATGTGACGGAACAGCGGCGGATGCAGGAAAACCTGCGCTACTATGTATCTCAGGTGCTGAAGGCACAGGAGAGCGAACGGCTTCGTATTGCTCGTGAGCTGCATGATGACACAGCCCAGGCCCTCACCGGCGTCTCCCGCCGCCTAGACATGCTCTCCAGCGGCGCCGATGTGCCGGAAGATATCGCCCACCGCCTCGATGAGTTGCGCGATCAGACCGATACGATCCTCGACGGTGTGCGGCGCTTTAGTCAGGACCTGCGACCGCCCGTCCTCGACGACCTAGGCCTGCTGCCGGCGCTGAAGTGGCTCCTCATTGCCCTCGAAGAGCAGGACGGCATTGAATCGAATACTCGGCTGCTCGGCGACCCTCGCCGTCTGCCGAAGGATGCCGAACTCGCCCTCTTCCGAATTGCCCAGGAGGCGCTGAGCAACGTACGAAAGCACTCCCATGCCTCCGCCGTCGAACTGACGCTCGATTTCCGCGATCAGCGGATCGCGATGACCGTGGCCGACAACGGCGACGGATTTGAGCTGCCTCCCACGGCCGGCGACCTCGCTTCGTCGGGCAAACTCGGCGTCATCGGCATGCAAGAGCGGGCGCGCCTCCTTGGTGGCACGATCGATATAGAGTCAAAGCCCGGAGAGGGGACAAAGGTGGTGGTGACGGTCCCCGGCTAGGCTCTGTCAAGAATGTAGGCGAGGTCTTGTGGCCTCAGCCTCCCCCATTTGATCGAGAGACCTCTAGACTATCTGCGAATCACCAAGAGTCAGGAACCAGTTGTGCAGGTCGTACGCGGCGTCTGCCTCCTCGGCGTGCGACCGCACGACAAAGTGGAGCGGGTGCGGCTCCAGGAACTTCGGGGGCAGCCAGAAGCCGGAGGCACGGAAAAGGCGATACTCATCGGTGTGGCGAAGCGAAAGGGTCGCCAGCAGGTCGAGGTCTTGATCGGCGAAGTGGGCGACTGCGCGGTCTATCAACAATCTCCCGGCGGCGCGTCCCTCGCCACTCGCCTCGACGATAAAGTCGACAACGAGTCCCGCCGAAAAGCGGCCTAGCGGCGCAGCCCGCAAGACGATTAGCCCTCGGACCTTTCCTTCGGACCGCGCAGCGAAAGCGACGTACTCTCGATCCGGCGCTTCAATGTAGCGCCAGTTTAGGAAGGCGGAATCGCGGACCACGATCAACGGCGCAACGCCCTGTACGCGCCGCCAGAAGACGGCGAACGGCTCATCGAACTCCGTGACCCGGTCGATGGTCAGTCCGGGCACGTCGCGTTGTTTTGCCGGAGGAGGCATGCGCCAGACCATTCGGGCAATCGTCGCCGTTCGTGCTAGGACGCGACTGCCGGTCGTTTTCATTGCCAGTGTCTCGGGCTTCAGCGGGCGTATGAGGAGCGAAAGCGAAGCGACTTCCTTGAAGCCGCCCTGCTTCACCAGCACCGGTAGCGAAGTGTCGTCCGGAAAGGCGTAGCTGAAGGCGACCTTCTCTTCGGCGGCGGTCGCATCGAGCTTACGCAGGAGGTCAAGGAGGACGCCTCGTCCCTGATAGTCAGAATCGACCATCGGGTTGAGGGTGAGCCCGGCAACAATGGACTTTCCGGAAAGCCTCATGCCGACCGGCGTCATGGCGGCTTGAGCTATGAGCCGGGACATTGATGGTTCGCGGGCAACCATGCCTATTGCCGGTCCGGCCGGCCCGCGCTCCAATTGCCAGTCGACGAACCGCTCCGTCACCCTAGTTTCGGGAGAAAGGCGTCGGAAGAGCTCAATGCAGGCGCTAGCGTCGTCTGCCGAATAGCGATCGGGCGTCCAGGTTTCCTCTTCCGTCACGTTCTCGGCCATGGCTGTCAGATTATAGCATGACGTCGGATTGGCCAGCGCAACCAGACCTTGTCTGATTCGTTGATCCTTTGGCGGCAGCGGTGCCATACTCGCGACAGGTTCGCTTCAAGAAAGGGGCAGGCAATGGACTACGAGGACCTACTCTACGAGAAAGATGGTGCAATCGCGACCATCACGCTCAACCGGCCGGATGCGCTCAACGCGATCTCGCTGCCGATGCTTAACGGCCTCTCCCGGGCACTGCGTGACGCCGACGGCGATCCCGCTATTCGCGTCATCGTCATGACGGGCGCCGGACGTGGCTTCTGCGCCGGTCTGGACCTGAAGGTAATGTTTGGCGGAGGCACGGGGAACGCGCCGCTCGGCATTCGCTTCGACCTTCCGAACAGTCCGCCTATGGTGCTCCACACCACCGACAAGCCCGTCATTTGCTCGCTGAACGGTCCGGCTGCGGGCTACGGTTTCGACCTGGCGCTCGGCTGCGACGTGCGGATTGCCTCGGACAAGGCGAGGATGGGCGCGATCTTTACCCGTCGTGGCATCCTTCCGGAGAGCGGCGGCGCCTGGATGTTGCCCCGGCTCCTGGGCTGGGCGAAAGCAGCAGAGCTCGTCTTCCGGGGGAAGATGATTGATGCGCCGGAAGCGCTGTCGCTGGGCCTTGTAAACGCCGTCGTCCCCCACGAGCGTCTGGCGGAAGAGACGCGCGCCTGGGCGGAGGAGATAGCCGGGAATGCGCCACTGGCCGTACAGGCGGCGAAGCGACTGATGCGACTGGCCTTGGAAGAAAGCTTCGAGGCGAACGTCCACCACGCCTATCTGCAACTCATGCCGCTGTTTGGAACGGAGGACTTCAAAGAAGGCGTGAGCGCGTTCCTTGAGAAGCGCTCGCCTTCATTCAAAGGCCGCTAGCGCAGGACTCTAGTTTGTGCGGCTGTACAAGCCAATCAGCTCGGCCTGCGCTAGGATGTGCCCTTGCACGGCTTGGAGGAGCTGGTCTTTTGTAAGGCCCGGCGCTGTATCGAGCTTCGTATCCAGCGCGTAGAGCTTGAAGAAGTAGCGATGCGTCCCGCTCGGTGGACAAGGTCCCGTGTAGCCAGTCTTGCCGCCGCCGTTCTCCCCCTGCGTTCCCCCCGCCGGAGGCCTCTCATCCGCCGGCACGTTCTCCGGCAGGCCGCGAGCGGAGACCGGAAGGTCATAGTACACCCAGTGCACAAACGTCCCCGACGGCGCGTCCGGGTCGTCGACGATCAGCGCCAGGCTCTGCGCCCCGGCCGGCGGTTGCTCCCACTGAAGAGCCGGTGACGTGTTATCCCCGTCGCAAGTGTATTTCTTGGGAATTGATTCGCCAGCTGCAAATGCTGGGCTCGTTATCGTCATCGTCTGGTCTCCCATCCCTCCGCTCGGAGTCGGCGCGACATTGTTGCCGCCGCTCATGCATCCGGCGGTGGCCGTCCACGCCGCGCCAAGAATGACAACAACAAGCGCTGCCTTCATGATTGGCCTCCTCTGACAGCGCCTATTCTACAAGAAGCCAGCCCCTCCCGGCTGCTGGGTTAGCCGTGCTCGGCCGGTCCTTCAGCCTCTTGACGGCCGTTGCCCGAAACTCTCGCCAGGAAGGCGCTAACCTCGTGCCATCGAATCAGAAGCAGAGAGCGCAGCGAGGGCAGGGCGACGCCGGCAATTGGCATCGTAAAGAGCGCGAAGAGGAGGCAGTTTACGGCTGCCACTGCCATGGTGAAGTTCGAAGATGTCCAGCGATTCGAGAAGGCGTGAATCGGCGGCGCCACAACGATCAGATTGAGGAAGAAGGTTAGCGATGCCACGGCATACAACGGCCGCCATCGCTTCTCCATAACGGCTACCGGCAGCATGAAGACAAAGAACGGGTAGAGGTAGCGTTCATGCGTCGAAACCGGCAGCAAATAGAACGCGAATGCCAGGTAGGCGGCGGCCAGCAGCGAACCGCGAAGGTTCATCCGAGCGCGCACGTAGAGCAACGCCAGGCACCCGGCCAGCGCCGTCGCCAGAAGGCCCATCATACGATAGTTGACGAACGCGAACAGCATATCCGTCGGCTTTGGATGGTACGTCAAGTCTGCGAACCACCACATGTTCCAGGCCTGCGCCGAAAGCCGCTGGTAGTCGGCGTCGAAAAGGCTCTTGTAGACCGTGCCAAGACTGCCCGCGTCACCATGAAGCAGCCAGGGCCCAACGCCTATCAGTCCAACAGCCGCTGCCGTTCCTATCCCCGGCAGAAGCGCACGTGCGCCTTGCCGCCAGGTCAGATAGAGCAGCAACGGCAGAACGATTATCGGGTGCGGCTTGATGAGGAAGCCCGCCATCCAGATGCCGAAGGCCGTCTTCGTCCGGCCACGCACCGCGAAGAACACTGACAGAAGCATTGCCAGCGTGACGATAGAGTCCGTCTGCGACCAGACAGCAGAGTCGTACAGGACAGCCGGCTGGAACGCGATGATGGCGGCAGCGAGCAGCGCCATCGATGAAGCGCGCGCCAGTCGCATCTCCTGGAAGAGAGACCGGCTCACCACATACGTCGCGGCAATCAGTCCCAGGTCGAACAGAACGGGCGGTGCCTTTACCAGCAGATGCAGCCGGAAGACCTCGTGCCCGTAATCGCTGCCGCCCATCAGGCTGTAGACGCCCGTCAGCAGCCAGAGGATGTAGTGATAGCCTACGTAGTCCGTATTGGCAGTCCGGAAGACGTTAAGCAGGCCGTGCTGGTGGATCGCCTGCATCCAGTCCTTCCAGTAGCCTTCGTCAGTGAAGTTGTTCGGAAGGTAGGCCCAGAAAGGAGTCAGCGCGACGCGGGCGACCAGCGCCGCCATCAGCAGGATCGCCAGGGGATAATACGAGCGGAGGATCCGACGTACGCCGGCAGAAACCACGACTACCTCCTATAGAGTTATGATAGCAAAGACCATGGAGCGTGTGTGCCAGGCAAACGCCTGATTCTGTAACAGTCTGGAGACGCCGGCAATGGAAGAGGGTCACGAGCAAGCAGTCCTGTTTACGATCGGCCACTCTACGCGGCCCATCGAAGAGTTCCTCGCCTTATTGAAGGCGTATGTCATCCAGAGAGTAGTCGACGTTCGCACAATCCCGCGTTCTCGCTGGAATCCCCAATTCGGCATCGAAGTCCTGCCCCAAACCCTCAATGGCGCCGGGATCGACTACCTCCATATGTCAACGCTGGGTGGACTGCGTCATCCTAAGCATGACTCATCCAACACCGGCTGGCGAAACGCATCTTTCCGCGGCTATGCCGACTACATGCAGACCGAGGAATTCGAGAAGGCGCTCGATGAACTGGTCGCGCTGGCCCGCGAGAGACCGTTGGCGATAATGTGCGCCGAAGCCGTTCCCTGGCGTTGCCATCGCTCTCTCGTCGCCGATGCGTTGACGGTTCGCGGGCTCGCCGTGAAGCATATCACCGGCCTGACGAAGGCCTCGCCGCATCGCTTGACCCCCTTTGCGAAAGTCGAAGGCACGCGTATCCTCTATCCGCCTGGAAAGGCTACTGCGTAAGCAGCTACGATAAGACTCCCACGGCGAATTGCACCTTCCTTCGGACAATTCACATTGCGACGCTATTGAGTCCTGTTCTATCGTCCGAGAATAGACACAGAGTCTTTCACCTGCGATGGCGTAGGGCTCTTGCGTCTTGGCGATGGTATTCAAGGCAGGCGACCGATGATTGGTATGAGGTCCGCACGACGTCGCGCCTTGCTGGCCGGCGCGGTCATGCTGCTTCTGCTGGGCACGGTGGGCGGCGTCGCGAGCTGGCGTACTCACAGCGACGCTTCGACGTTGCAAGGTGTAGACGCTCGGCTCGTCATCGCGACTGACCTCGATAATGCGCGGTCCAACACGCTTCTCATCGCAACCCGAGTTGCCGCCTCGCTCCTGACCAACGATTCATCTTCGCCTGAAAGCACGTTCAGCCAGGCCGGCACCGTCGTCACTGATTCTCTGAACGATGCCCACGAACGCCTGGTCGCCATGGGCAGCGCTGACGAAGCCTCTCAGCTAGACGGCGTAATCGAGAGCGTCAACCAGTGGCAGTTGCAGACCGGCACCTTCCTTGCCATTGGCAGTGCTTCAACGCAGGCCGAGCGGCTGCAACTGGGCCAGCAGTTCATCTCTGCCTTTTGGCCGCAATTCCAGGAGACGATGGATGCGCTGACGCGTCTCAGCGATGGGCAGCAAGCCCAACTAGTCAGCGAGACGACCGCCGCCGAGGATGCAGTGAACAAAAGCATGGCTCTGATAGTCGGGCTTACGGCCATCGCTTTTCTCTGCGCCGTCGGCACCTTGGGGCTCGTGTACTCCGTAGTCAGGCCGCTACGCTCGCTCGAAAGGGTTGCCAGCGCGGTTGCCGCGGGCAACATGACGACGCGTGCGTCATTGGATGGCCCTCAGGAGGTTGGATCTCTGGCGAAGGCCTTCAACGTCATGGTGGAGCAGCGGCAGCAGGCAGAGGAGGCCCTCCGTCAGCTAGCCGCCACGGACAGTCTGACCGCTCTCTACAACCACCGCACCATTCACGACATACTCGACCACGAAATGCGGGACAGTTTGAGGACTAATCGCTCGCTAGCCGTCATCATGATGGACGTCTGTGGCTTGAAGCTCTTCAACGATACCTACGGCCATCAGGAGGGCGACCGTCTCCTCCGCCAGGTCGCGGACGTGCTTCGGAGCCAGTTCGGTGAGAAAGCAATCATCGGGCGCCACGGCGGCGACGAGTTCATGGCTATCCTGCCTGACACCAGTCGCGAGTCAGCCGCAGCCTGTGGCGCTCGACTTCTGCAAGAGCTTTCGCAACAGCGCATCCGGCCGCACGGCGGCGGCGACCTTCCGATTGAACTCAGCATTGGCCTGGCCATCTGTCCCGATGACAGTAGGCACAAGGAAGAGCTTATTGCCTACGCTGACACTTCTCTCTTCGAAGCCAGGCAGCTTGCGGGGAGCTCTCTCGTTGTCACGCCGGCCAATCCGGACGAGATCATCGGCAAGCAGCGGACCCCTTTCGGCGTGCTCGACGCGTTGGTCCGCGCCGTCGACCGGAAGGATCACTACACACGCCGCCACTCCCAGCAAAACGCCGAATTCGCTGTGGCCCTCGGCAAGGCGATAGGACTATCCGAAGGGGCCGTGAACGCTCTTCGCATCGGAGGGCTGCTGCACGACGTTGGGAAGATCGGTGTTCCGGACGACATCCTCAAGAAGCCGGGTGCCCTCACCGACGAAGAGATGCGCATCATGCGTGACCACGTAATCCTCAGCAACCTCATCGTTCATGGCGTACCGAACCTTCAGGACGTCAGCGACGCCGTCTACGCTCACCACGAGCGCTGGGATGGCAAGGGCTATCCGCGGGGGCTCAAGGCCGAAGAGATCCCTCTCTCCGGGCGCATCATGGCATTAGTCGATGCCTACTCAGCGATGATCCTCGACCGGCCCTATCACAAAGCACTGAGCTACGAAGCGGCGATCGCTGAGGTGCGCGCCAATGCCGGCACTCAGTTCGATCCCGACCTCATCGAGCCCTTCCTCAGCGTTGTCGACGAACAGGCGCAGGCGGCCGCCTGACGCTTCGTCTTCTGGCTGGCACTTCTGCTTCAATCTGGACAACCCCCTTTCTCTGTGCAATGCTGTAATCAGGAGGGGACTCCCGCCGAGGATGAGTTGCTTGCGGCGGGTGCTCTGAAGGAAGAGATGAAAGTGATTGAGAAAAGCCCTCAAACGGTGGCCCCCGAAGAGGAGAGCGAGGGCGAAACGATCGAAGATCTGTTGCACGAGCTACACAGTCATGATTGGAAGCGTCGAGAGAGCGCCCGCTGGCAGTTGGAAACGATGCGTGATCTCTCTGTCTTCCCGCTCATGCACGCGCTTGAAGACGCTGATTGGCATGTGAGATGGGAAGTCGCGAGAGCACTGCGCGACATTGCGGATCCACGGTCGGCGCCGGCGCTGGTTAGAGCGCTGAGGGACAGGCGTTTCGGCGTGCGCTGGCTGGCATCCGATGGTCTGATTGCCCTGCGCGAAGCCGCACTGCCGCCGCTTCTTCAGGAGCTGGTTCGAAGCGGTGACTCAGTCCTCCTGAGAGAGGGCGCCCACCACGTCCTTCGCGACCTGATCCGCGGCCACGTTTCTCGCGAGATCGCCAGCATACTCCTGCCCGTCGTCGACGCTCTGGAAAGCATCGAGCCGTCGGTAACGGTGCCGCTAGTCGCCAGAAGGGCGCTGGAGCAATTACCGGCGCGCATCAGACGGAAAGCCTCTATTTAGGATCATCTGGTCCGTCTGAATGGCTTCACGTGGCCTGCGACGAAGGCGCGGATTCGGTGCCGCCACCCATGTGGCTGGCGCGATAGATCGCCCCGACTATCACTCCTAACGCCGAGACAAGCCCGAATACAACGATGGCCTTCTGCACGCCGAACCTTTCGGCCGCGTTCCCAAGCAAGAACGCCCCAATAGGTGTTGTTCCGGCAAACAGCAGGACGTAGAGGCTCATTATCCTGCCCCGAAGATAGCCCGGCGCGAGAAGCTGCAACCTCGTGTTAGCCGATGCACTGAAGGTGATAGCTGCAAAGCCCAGCACGATTAGCAGGGGTAGCGTCAACGCGAACCAACGCGAGGCCCCGATCGCCACAAACAAGAGGCTAAAGATGCCTCCCGCGATCAGTATCTGTTTTTCGCCGACGCGCCGTGTGTACGCAATCGCCAGGGCCGCGAACAATGACCCGATGCCTAGCACTGCCGTCATCACTCCAAATCCGACTGCCCCAACGTGCAACACAAAGTCGGCCAGTAGTGGTAGCGCGGTGCTGAAGTTGTAGCCGAACGTTCCTATGAAGAACATGATGAGTAGGATGAGCATTATCTGTGGCGTCCGGTAAGCGAAACTGATTCCTTCACCTAGCTGCTGGAACATCCGCCCTTGCCCCTTCGCCACGGGGAACAGCTCCGACGGCCGCATCATCATCAAGACAATGATGACGGGAATGAAGCTGGCCGCGTTCAGATAGAATGTGCCGTCAATCCCTATCGTCGCGATCGTTATACCACCGATGGCGGGCCCCACTATTCGGGCTGCATTGAACAAGGTGCTGTTCAGAGCGACGGCGTTGGTCACTAACCCCCTGCCTACCATCTCCGGAACGAACGCTTGCCGCGTCGGGTTGTCAAACGCATTGTTGATGCCGAGGGCCAACGCCAGCAGATAGATGTGCCAGACCCGGACCACGCCCGTTGTCACCAGCACGCCCAGGATCAGCGCCTGAAGCATCGCTGCGCTCTGCGTGCCGATTAGGAACGATCGCTTCGGGACGCGATCGGCAAAGACGCCACCGAAGAGGACAAGGAAGGTGACGGGCAGGAACTGGAGAGTTGTCACTGTTCCCACCGCGAAGGGCGACTGGGTCAGCGTCAGGACCAGCCACGCCTGTCCGATGCTCTGCATCCAGGTGCCGCTTACCGAGACGAGCTGCCCAAGCCAGAACAGCCTGAAGTTCCTCACGCCCAGGGCTGCGAATGTATGCTGCAAGTCGCGGGCGCCGGTCAGTGGCTGTGCCGTCCGCAGGTCAAGGGAGGCGCCGTCGCTCGAAGGCGCGCCGCCGGTCTTCCCTTCTTGCTCTGTCCGTTCCGGTCCCATCGAAAGACAGTGGGCTCTTCCTAGAGTCGAGAATCGCCGTTACTAAAGGCTACCCACGGCACAAGCCGAGGGTAGCCGAAAACAAGGAGAGCCGCTAGGCTACTAGGGCTTTTGGATAGGCGCCGCTGTAGACTGGCGTTGCTCGTCTGATGAATGCGGTATCCTTAGTTCCAGAACGCCGTCCTTGTATGAAGCCTCGATAGCATTCGGGTCCGCTCTTTGCGGCAGTTCAATTGTACGGGAGAAACGTCCCAACGGGCACTCTGAGTAGTATTCCGCCTCGCCGGCCTCTTCCTCTTCGCGGTGCCCCTCAATGCGGAGGATACCGTCCTCCGCCGAGATATCAAAATCCAGCGGTTTGACGCCGGGGACGTCGGCCCTAACGATAGTCAGATTGTCGCGCTCGAAGATGTCGACATTCGGCCTCCATTCCTCGTTCCCCATCCCGAAGCGCTGCCGAAAGCGTCGCCCGTACCCTCGTCCCAGGCGGTCGAACATCTTCTCCATCTGCCCGGGAATCGGAATTGATCTTCGCGGTCGGTTTGGTCGGAGAGAGTTCACACTTCGCCTCTTCACATAACCTTATCGAGACAGAGTGCAAGGCGTGTGAAATCGCGGCAACCCCGCGTGAAAGCTGCATAAACAGAATGAAAGACCCGGGGGTTCGACGCCTAGTCGTCAGACAAAGGCAGAATCAGAAGATCGCCCTTGCGGCGCTGATGCTCGACGTGGACGAGTGTTAGCAGCATGGCGACGCCCAGGAATATGGCAGCGAACTTGAACGGCGCGACGGGCCCGTACATCTCGCTCACCCGGCCGCCCGCTGCCTGTCCTACAGCGGCGCCGAGGCCCTGGATGGTTGCCAGCGCGCCAAGCAGGACACCTCGCGAATGGACCTGGGTCGCATCGAGGGCGGCCGCGCACCAGGCCGGCACGCTTACGGCGTAGGCCAGTCCCGCAAGCACTGCCAGGTTGACGACGATGAAGGGGCTACGCGTTAGCGTCAGCGCAAACAGTGAAAGAGCAGTGACGCCCAGTCCCACGAAGAGCGGCAACTGCCTGCCGAACCGGTCGGCGACGCGGGAGAACCGCAGCGCTGCATATCCGCCGACAGCCGCCGGCAGTATCAGCAAAAGCGCCATCTCGCTCATCTGAACGTGGAGAACGTCCTTCACGTACAACCCGACTGTCGGCGTGAAGACAGCGATTCCAAGGCTCAGGAACAGGATAATCCCGCCCAGGATGAGAACGCCGGGTTTCGCGATCTTTGCCAACGTCGCGAGCTGAGGTCTTTCGAACTTCTTTCGGACCGGCACAATAATCGGGATCGACGCGTCGGCAGGACGCAACGCTACCGCCAGGGCCAGGCCGTGCAGCGCTAAGCACGCTAGGAAGACTGCTGTGTAAGAGACGAAATCGCCGAGAAGCATGCCAACCACGACGCCTGCGCCTAGTCCAAGCATCTGCCCGAAGTTCAGCCAGTACATCACGCGGCCGCGCTGCGCTGGCTCGTTCGTGTCACCGACATGCGCCAGGAAGGCCGGCCACATCGTCGCCGCCGCTATGCCGTACAGCCCGGAGAACGCCAGGAACAGGTGTGCATTGGGGAAGAACATCATCGCGCCCAAGACGGGCATACCGATGGCTATCCCCGTTGCCAGGACTATCCGCCTGCCGAAGCGGTCGGCCAGCCAGCCAGCCGGCATCTGCCAGATGAATCGCGCCAGGCTGTATGACGCCAGCGCGTATCCCGGCAGCGCCGCCGAGCTGTCGATCTTCTGCGGCAGGTAGTTCTGGACAAGCGTCAGCATGAAGATGCCAAGCGACGCCTGCCAGAGGAAGACGACAGCGGCTAGCTCAAGTATTCGACCGCGGGGTATTTTCAGGGCAAAGGAGGGAATGCCGATCCTCATCGCATCCCACTCACTGGGTCTCGCATCGAACCCTCCACATATAGGGTCGGACGGCAAGCCGGGGACCCGTAGATGTGAGGAGCCGGAGCCGGAGGGATTGCGCGCTATTTGTTGTTTCATCTCAAGCCCACCGCCCATTCACCACCCCATCCCTGCGAGCAAGCGATTCGGCCGGCAATGCGGGAGACCAGCGAATGAGGATTTCCTAGAGGGTGTTTGGTATTTGATTCTTGTTTCATTGTACACCCACGTCCTCGGAGCGCAACCGGGAAGTGTAGAGCGCCCTCGACCGCCCAGATGCGCCTTCATTCCCCATGTACCTTTCCCAGCCCCATGCTGCTAGAATTGAGGTGACAAGTATTGTCACTATCGCCGAGGCTTTCGGGCCTCGGCAACCTGTCAAGAACATAAAGGAAGGTGCGCAAATGCCCGTCAGGACTGGCGCCGAATACGTCGCCTCGCTAAAGAAGCTGAATCTCAAGGCCAAGATATTTGGCCGTGATACCGACAACCTAACAGAAAATCCGCTCGTCGCCCCTTCGATGCGTGCGGTCGCCGTTACCTTCGATTGCGCTCATGACGAATCCAGTCGCGATCTCTTTCGCGTCCGCTCGTCGCTGACCGGCGAGGAGATAAACCGCTTCACGCACCTTCACCAGAGCACCCAGGATCTCATGAACAAGATTCTCATGCAGCGTCACTGCGGGAACATGACCTCCTGCTGCTTCCAGCGCTGCGTCGGCATGGATGCGGCCAATGCTACCTTCTCCGTCACCTACGAGTGCGATAAGGCCCACGGCACCGACTACCACCAGCGCTTCCGCAACTACTGGTCGAAAGTGCAGTCGGAAGACCTCGTGGTTGACGGCGCGATGACCGACCCCAAGGGCGACCGGGGTAAGCGTCCTTCTCAACAGAGTGACCCCGACCTCTACCTCCGCGTCGTCCAGCGCAAGAGCGACGGCGTCATCGTTCGCGGCGCCAAGCTGCACCAAACCGGCATGCTGAACTCCCACGAAATCCTCGTCATGCCCACCATCGCAATGCGTCCCGGCGAAGAGGACTGGGCCATCTGCTTTGCTATTCCGACCAATACTCCGGGAATGCGCTACATCTACGGCCGGCAGGCCAGCGACACCCGCAAGCTCGAGCCGTCGAGCCTCGATGTCGGCAACACGCGATTTGGCGGCCAGGAGGTCATGACCATCTTCGATGACGTCTTCGTCCCCAACGAGCGTATCTTCCTGAACGGCGAAGTTGATCAGTCGGGCAAGCTCGTGGAGCGCTTCGCCGCCTATCACCGGCAGAGCTACGGCGGCTGTAAGGTCGGAGTCGGTGACGTCCTGATCGGCGCCACCGCCCTCATCGCCCGCATGAACGGCGTCGAGAACGCCGGCCACATCAAAGAGAAGCTCGTCGACATGATTCACCTCAACGAGACGCTCTTCTGCGCCGGCATCGCCTGCTCTGCACTCGGCCACCAAACCGAAGCCGGCAACTACGAGATCGACATGCTGCTGGCCAACGTCTGCAAGCTCAACGTCACCCGCTTCCCTTTCGAGATCGCGCGCAATGCCGTCGACATCACCGGTGGCCTGATGGCGACTCTGCCCTCTGCCGCCGACCTCGCCGACGAAGAGGCCGGGCCGTACATCAAGAAGTATCTTGCCGCCTCAAGTGATTTCGACGTGGTGGACCGGATCAAGGTCATCCGCTACATCGAGAACATGGTCTCCGGGCCGGGGTCTATCGCCTACCTCGTTGAGTCCGTGCACGGGGCGGGCCCCCCGGCGGCCCAGCGGATCATGATCGGCCGCCAGGGCGATATCGAAGGCAAGATCGCTCTGGCCAAGCGCGTCATCGGCATCAACTAGATTTCAACCTGATATGATGGGAGCAAGGAGGCTTCCACCATGCCAGGAATCGCCGGCGACATAACCCAACTCATCGGCAACACGCCCCTCGTTCGCCTCAGCCGGCTGACTGCCGGCCTCAACGCGACCGTCGTTGCCAAGCTCGAGTCCTTCAACCCGCTGCATTCCGTCAAGGACCGCATTGGCGTCTCGATGATCGATGCGGCAGAGCGCGAAGGCCGTCTCTCCAGGGACGGCCTCGTCGTCGAACCCACCAGCGGCAACACCGGTATCGCCCTCGCCTTCGTCTGCGCCGCCCGCGGCTACCGCGCCGTCCTTGTCATGCCCGAGAGCGTCTCGACCGAGCGCCGCCAGATCCTGAAAGCCCTCGGCGCAGAGATCGTCCTCACGCCTGGTCCGGAAGGCATGAGGGCCGCGATCGCCAAGGCTGAGGAGATCGTCGCCGAGAACCCGAAAGCCTTCATGCCGCAGCAGTTCCGCAACCCTGCCAACCCCGAAATCCACCGTCGGACTACGGCCGAGGAGATCTGGCGCGACACCGACGGGAAGGTCGACATCTTCGTCGCTGGCGTGGGCACGGGCGGCACGATAACCGGCGTCGCAGAGGTCCTCAAGCCGCGAAAGCCCGGCCTCCGGATCGTCGCTGTGGAACCCGCGACTTCGCCGGTCCTGTCCGGCGGGAAGCCCGGTCCCAATCGAATTCAGGGTATCGGCGCTGGTTTCATTCCCGATGTCCTCCGCGTCAACCTCATCGACGAGGTCGTGACGGTAACGGACGATGCTGCCGGAGAGACGGCGCGACGCCTCGCGAAGGAAGAGGGCATCTTCGCGGGAATATCGTCAGGCGCGGCGGCCTGGGCGGCGTTGCAGGTCGCAAAACGGCCGGAGAGTGCCGGGAAGATGATCGTCGTCATCCTGCCGGACACCGGCGAGCGTTATCTCAGTACCTGGCTATTCCAGGAGGCGAAATGACTACTGGCTCCGATGTCTACCGCACCATCATCACCAAGCGCGACACCCGCTCGTATTCCGACCGCCCGCTCTCTGAGGAATCGCTTCACCGAATCCTTCAGGCTGGCCGGATGGCGGGAAGCGCGAAGAACTTTCAACCCTGCCGGTTCGTCGTGATTCGGAGTTGGGAGCAGAAGCAAGAGATCGCCAAATGTGGCGACTTCGCGCAGCAGTTGCCGAACGCCGCCGCGGCAATCGCTGTCGTTATTCCGAACGACGGCCGCGAGCTCGATGCGGGTCGTGCCGCTCAGAACATGATGCTGGCCGCCTGGGCGGAAGGCGTCGCTTCCTGTCCCGTTACGATGCACGATGCCGACTGCGCCCATCAGGTCCTCCGCCTGCCCGAAGACCATCGCGTGTCGATCGTCGTTGCCCTCGGCTATCCGCCGGAAGAGGGCATTAAGTCAATGGGATCGAAGCGCCTGCCGCTCGATGACATCGTCCACCAGGAGACCTGGTAGAGCGGCCCTTCGCCGCACAAACGAAGGCCCGCCCTGATCGCTCAGGACGGGCCCCATTGTCTACGAACAAGTTGATCTGTTAGGGAATCGGATCCGCCCGTACTAGATAGCGGTTGCTGTAGTGCCTCGTGTTCGGGTCGAACGTGCCGATGCAGGTTATGATTGTCAGTTTTTCGAATCCGTCCTTTACAGCGTACGGGCCGATGTCGTCGTCCGGGCCCACCCAGGCTGTCCATTCAACGGCGTATCGTACGAGCGACCCGTCTAAGAGCTGGATGTCAATTTCGTCGCCTGGAACAAGCAGATGCAGGTTCCAGAAGACGGCTTCGAAGTTCGGGTGGTAGTCGACGTGGCCCGAAAGGACAGTGTTGCCGCCCGGAACGCCGGGGAAACCGCCTACGCCGCCGAAGTTCATGAAGTCGTACCAGACCACGTCGTCTTTGCCGTTGGGCGTGCCCAGCGCGCCATCGAGCCCGACGACGCGGTCGTTGATCGGCGCGTCGACGCCGATCTTGGGGATTATCAGGTACAGGCCCGTCGGGGGCGCCGAGCCGTCGCTCGTGCCGCAGTCGGAAGTCGTAAACGTGCCGATTTGCGACCAGAACCACGTCCCGTTGACGAGGCTGCCGACACGCCAATGATGGACAGTGTTAACCTTCAGGCCGGGCATCGTAAACCAGCCCTGATTCTCGTCGATCGGGCCGTTGCGAATGTATTGCCCCTCGGGGAAGTCGCTGTACCAACTGACGTCCAGGAACTGCTGACCGCCCTTTTGATTCGACGGTATCCAGTGAAAAGTGGCGTCGACCATGCCCGCGTTGCAGACCTGGTCTATCCCCCCTTGAATAGGGAAGATGCAACTGAAGGACGCGAATGCTGACAGTACCAGGCCGGGAACGAAGAGAAGTAAGAAGATCCATTTCCTCATTGATCCACCCCCCAGATCATATCCTTGTTCTCGGACCTGAACGCGATTCCCCGTTCGGCGCGCGCCGGCCCGCCATCCATTAGGGCGCATGGTATCACGTCATTCGTGTTTAAGCAAAGAGCAGAAGAAGCAAGCTCGATTCCGGCGACAGTTCTCGGCGATTTGGTCGATGGGTATCTTCGGGTGTAGGAGGCATTAAGTCTGGATTCCCGAGGGTGCAACGGCCCCCTTGACAGCCTGGGATAGGCGGATATACTGAAATTGAGCCCGGGATGGGAAGCCCAATCCGAAAGGAGGAGGTACACCAAATGGTTAAGAGCCGGGTTTTTTGGGGGGTGTGGCAGGTCGACCTGTAAAGCCCTGCTTGAACCGCAGGGCAATAGGAGAACGGGTTGGCCCCAATGATCGGCGGTTTGTGCCACCACCCTGATGGGGTGAACAGGCCAGGCGCTGAGAGGCTTAACCTCCCTGGGGCCTCTCGGGACGATTAAAGGACGAGAGCTACTCGACAGAGTAGCTCTCGTTTCTTGTGTAGGATTCAGGTCTGAGGTCGGCCTTTTCTGTGACCTTGTACTCCAGCCGCTTGCCGATAAGCAAGCGCATCTGCGCGTCAAGTGCCGGCAACGCTGTAAAGACGAACGTAATGGCTGCCAGAAGGAACCACTGCGCGTACTGAATCGGAAAGTACCAGAAGGGAAGCCGCTTCGGTTGCGGAGGCCGCAGCAGAGCGTCTATCAGGATCATTATCCCGAGTGGCGCCATGCACGGCTTCAATATCATTCCCGACGCCTTGTTGAACCACCACGGCCCCAGATGCTGCCCGAATATGTCGATGTATTTCGGGCCCACGTGCATCCCAACCACCAGCAACAGCACCGCTGGCACAGTGATCAGGAACCACTGGCTGGACCACAGCACATGGTTCTCGAAGATGCTCCACGTGCGGCGCAGCCGTGTCCGGAACCGTATTTCCGGGTGCTTGAACGCCAGCTTGATAGCGTAGGGAATATCGCTCGCGCCCCAGGCGTGGCGCCGGGCCTGTTGGTACTGCTCCCAGAACGTTCGCAGATAGCTGTTGACGCGGACGCCGTCGTTGCCGACCGGTAGGAAGATGGGCTCCACGTCAGCCGTCCCGCCGAGGTGGAAGAAGCATTTCAGGAACATGTGCCAGTCTTCGGATATGATATCCGCGTCCCAGTAACCGACTTCATGCGCCATCCGTAGGCTCAAGCTGTACGTCGACTGCGGGAAGAGAACGCAGTACTTGCGCGAGAGCTTCGCCAGGTGGTTCAAGCCGCCCAGCGAGTTCGGCAACCGCAATGGTGCAGGCACTGTCCACACGTTGTTGTAGTAGAAGATGGGCGCTTGCCAGAAGCGGCGATATCGCTTCCTGTTGGTCGCGAACTTGTAGGTCAGGCAGGCGTAGTAGCCGGGCGGGAATTGGGTGTCCGCGTCGCAACTGGTGACCGTCAGGAGGTCTAGGTCATAACCTATCTCATCTACCAGACGCCGCTTGACGATCCGCGCCGCATAGTTCTCGTTCGACGACTTCCCTTTGATCTCGCCTGGAATGCCCGGCGGATGGAACGTTGGGAAGAACAGCATGAAACGGTCGCCGTAGATCTCCTCCAGCGCCGCCGCTTTATCCGGCGCCTCCTCCTCGGCTCCCTCCAGAGCCAGCACGACAACCAGCTTATCGGCGCCCACGGTCTGGTTCGCCAGAGTATCAATGGTGATCGAAAGCTTCTCGACGCTCTCCTTATAGCTGGGAATTATGACCACGTGCCTGACGTCGTCCCAGCGTAGGTAAGCGTTACCCGCCGCCGCCGCCTCGTTATAGCGCTGATGCCAATCGACCTTTGCTTCGCGCTTCAGTATGGAACGCCCGCGCACAACGTGGATACCCGCGTTGATCGACCGCCATCCCCAATAGAGGTCGAACAGCAGCAGCATGACGATCAGCGCCATGGGCAGGAAAATGGCGCCCCAGATGAACGTGCTGATGATGAAGAGGGCAGAAGCGCCCGGTAGGATCTCCAGCGCACGATCGATGATCCAGTCACGCCGCTGGTGGCGTGCCCTGCCGACTTCCCACGGCTTAGGGTAGGCTATGACCCCCGATTTGCTGCTTATGGAAGTGATCGACGAGCCAAGCTGTAGCGATGATGGGAACGGCAACTCCGCCGCATCAATCTCCGCGCCGAGGGGCCGCAGGTCGTGTGTGATACCGGCCGGCAGCCCCAGCGATGGGCTTGAGGAGATACTGGCGGAGAACGACGTACCGCCTGATACTGCCGACAGTCCGTCCGACGCTATCGGTTCCATGATTCCCTGCCCTTCCGGTTCTGCCGCATCCTGCGGACGGACAACGGGCAAGAAAAAAGGCCGTCCCGTTGCTGGTCCGACCTTTCGCACGCCTACGAGGTTAGCTGACGGGTTAGGGCTGAAAGGTTGCCCCTCCCGGAATTGCCGGGATTAACCCCTCTACTGGTTCCCCCGTCCCCGAGACATCGGGTGTTCGGCGGTTTGGTTGTTCAGCCTTAATGTACTGGCAACGAATAGACTTGTCAAGCGGAGGAAGCGGCTCTAGCCTTATCTCTCCTCCGCATTAGGTTCATAAGGAGAGCCGGTGAGCGTTTCGACGTCGGCAAGGTCGAATGGTGGCGAAGTGGCGGTCACACAGACCAGCTTCCCTTCGCCAATGTTGCGAATCGAATGGGAAGCACCTCTTGGCACGAAAATGAGCGTTCCGGCGCTCACTTCCTGCTGCTCACCCGCCACACGCATCAGCCCGTGCCCTTCGACAATGACGTAGGCCTGCTCTGAATCCGGATGCGAATGCTGCGCCTGCTCGCTACCTGGGCCGCCTTCGATCCAGGTGATCGACAGGTTCTTGCCCCCGGCATCACCCGAAGACAGAAGCAGGTACGATATCTGCCCTCCGCGATGCTGTCGCGGGCTTTCTTCGAGACGGCGGGTATACATCGGAGAGAAGCTCTACTCGAGGTAGTCCTTCAGCTTCCGGCTTCGTGTTGGGTGGCGCAGCTTACGCAGCGCCTTCGCCTCGATCTGGCGAATTCGTTCGCGAGTCACGTTGAACTCGCGGCCCACCTCTTCCAGCGTGCGGCTGCGCCCGTCCTCTAAGCCGAAGCGTAGCTCCAGGACCTTCCGCTCGCGCGGCGTGAGGCTGGCGAGCACTTCCATCACCTGGTCCTTGAGTAACTGGTGCGAAGCCGCTTCCGGAGGCGCCAGCGCCGCCGAATCTTCGATGAAGTCGCCGAGGTGACTATCTTCCTCTTCGCCTATTGGCGTCTCCAGCGATACCGGTTCCTGCGAGACTTTTATGATCTCCCGCACCCGTTCGGGCGCGATCTCCATGCCACGGCCTATCTCGTCGCTTGTCGGTTCCCGGCCGTACTCCTGCACTAGTCGGCGGCTGACGCGGACTAGTTTGTTGATCGTCTCAACCATGTGAACTGGGATGCGAATCGTTCTCGCCTGGTCGGCGATAGCGCGTGTTATCGCCTGGCGGATCCACCAGGTCGCGTAAGTGCTGAACTTGTAGCCCTTGCGGTAGTCGAACTTCTCGACCGCCCGGATCAGACCTATGTTGCCCTCCTGAATGAGGTCGAGCAGCGACATGCCGCGTCCGATATACTTCTTCGCCACGCTCACGACCAGCCGCAGGTTGGCTTCGGTCAGCCGCTTCTCTGCCTTGAAGCCCTCTCGCTTCAGATGGTCGAAGTGGGTGCGGAAAATGTACTCATGCGCTTCCAGTTCCTGCTGCTTGTCCCAAGGCGGTGGCAGTAGTTTGTCTTCGCCTCGGACGTCCTCCCCGGCCGTGCGCACGAGGTCGGGCGTCAGAATGTGGGTGATAATCGAAAGCCGTACCAGCGCCTGCTCCGCCTGGCCCGGTTGCAGCTTCAGCGACTCGTAGAGCGCTGTTGCCAACTCCTGGTCCAGCTCGCCATCGACGGCGGAGCGGAAGACGGGATCGGCGATGCGCTGGGAAAGCGTCGCCTTGCTCAACCCGAGGTGCTTAGCGACGCCGTTGTAGTAGCGCCTCGACTCATGAAGCTCGTTGAGGAGGCCGAGCAGAATCTCGGTCCCCCTCGCCGGGTGGCCATGCTCCTCCAGCCACCGACGCTCGATGCGCTGGATGTGCTTGCCCTCTTCCATGGCGCGGGCCAGGCGCTTCTCGTCGTCAGCGGTCAGAAGGTAGACTCTGCCAATCTCCCGCAAGTACATTCTTACGGGATCGTCAATACCCTCCTGCTCTTCCAGGAGAACGTCTTCGCCCTTCCCGACGCGCACCTTCTCTTCGACTTCGGGCCACAGCTCCGCTTCGGTCTCCGCGTGTTCGACAGGCGGCGTAGCCTCTCGATCGGTGTCGATTACAGATAGCCCTCTGTCCGACAGGCGGTTATATACCCTGTCCATGGGCTCAAAGTCGTCTTCTTCATGGACACCCATGTCTATCAGCCCTTTCGGCTTCTTCTCGTCGTCTTCGGTAAAGAGATCGTCTTCTGCTTCTTCGTGTTCGTCAAATTCTCTGGTCATGATCAAGTGTTTTTGTGCTAAGGGTTGGGATTCCTCTTGTGACCATGAAGTTCCAGACCTGCCTCCATGTCTCTCACTAGCGCTTGCACGCCGGCGGTTTCATCGTCAGGCAGGTCTTGGATAAGAGCCTCGCCCTGTATTACTCTTTGGGCGCGCTCAGCCAGTCGATTAGAACCTAGCCGCTGTTCCCTCTCCGCGATCTCAGAGTCCCCTGCTCGCTTTTCATCCTTTATTTTACCCCTTTTCAAGTGGGCAGTACAGGTTGCCAGCGCCCGCTCCGCCTGTTCGACGGCATAGGGCGGCATCTCGCGCCCGACGATCCGCTCGAAATGAGGCCGAAGCTCCTCGGGCAACACTGCAATCAGGTCTGCGTCCGACTGTGATTCTCGCCATGCGGCGAAAATCTGCTTGTTTTCGCTCCCGAAAAACAGGTCGTCGTCCAGCGCCAGGCCCTGACTCCGAAGCGTCGGATAGCGAAAGAGAAGTGCCAGACACGTCTCTTCACCCCTCGACAGGTCGACCTTCTCCTCGTCCTGAGGCCCGCTCTTCCGCTTGGCGCTCGTCCGGCGCCCGTGCTCCGTGGGCGTCGACTGGAAGGCCGCGGCTGAGAAGGGCTTTGGCGCCTCCGCCTCGATGACGAAGCGTCGCCAGGCTTCAGGGTCGGCGCGTATGATCTCATCCGGATCGCGCCCCTTCGGCAGCTTCATAACCCGGATACGGGCTCCCATTCGTTGCGCCACCAGGTCGCCCCGTTCGCTCGCCGCTCGGCCTGCCGAATCGGGGTCGAACGCGAGGACGATATTCTCCGTAAGCTGCCGCAGCAGGCCAAGCTGACGCTCCGTGAGCGCCGTGCCCATGCTGGCGACCACGTTCAGGTTGTCATGCTGGTGCGCTGCGATTACGTCCATATACCCTTCCACGATGACCGCCAGGTCAGAGCGACGGATGTGTTCCGCTGCCCTGTCGAGCCCGAACAGAATGTTGCCCTTATCAAAAATCGGCGTCTGTGGCGTATTCAAGTACTTCGGGCCTTCCGCTTCCCCGGCACCCTCCGCTGGTATGATGCGAGAACCGAAGCCGACGGTCCGCCCGCGTTCGTCATGGATAGGGATGGTGACCCGCTGACGAAAGCGATCGTATGGGCCTCGGTCTCCTTCGACGAGCAGGCCTCCCCTCAGCAACTCCGCCTCGCTGAAGCCGCGACCCTTCAGATGCTCGCGCAGCGCGTCCCAGGAGTCCGGGGCGTAGCCGAGATGGAAAGCATCCGCTGTCTGCCTGTCGATACCTCGAAGCGTCAGATAATTGAGCGCGCCGCCGCCGGCCTGCGTGTTTAGGAGAGCGTGCTGGAAGAAGAGGGCGGCGGCCTCGTTCGCCTGGCGAAGCCGGTCCTTCTGCGTCTCTTCCGCGACGACGCTCTTCCGGCCCAGCGTTATCCCGGCTCTGTCGGCCAAGACTCGCAGGGCGCCAGAGAAATCCAGGTTTTCCTTCTTCATCACGAAAGCGAAGATGTCGCCGCCGGTGGCACAGCCGCCGAAACAGCGCCAGATGCCGTTGTCGGGAAAGACGTAGAAAGAAGGCTCTTTCTCGGCATGGAAGGGACAGAGCGCTCTGTAGTTGCGGCCGGAGCGCGTCAACGGCACTGACTCGCTGATCAGGTCGACGATGTCGACGCGCTGCTTGATCTCTTCAATGGCGTCCATCGCGAGGCGGCTAACGTGCCCTCCAAGACAGTCTAACGCAGGATTCTGTCCGGCGTTGCCAGTGGTCTCTCATTCTGATGGCTAAGGAGTTGGTGTCTTCTGTGGTGTCGGCGTTTTCGTCGCAGCAGGTGTCTCGACAGGCCCCAGGGTGACGGTCAGACTGTTGTTCGTGTTGTCGCTCTCTGGAATCTTGCCGCTGGGGTCGACAACAACCACGACCTGTCCTGTCGTTCCGATTACTGTGTACCCAGTTCTGATATCGATGCTCGCTCCCGGATTCAACGCTTGTGGCGAAGAAATCGTCGAGTTGAGGCGGGTGGTACCCGAGGAATCGAAGACGGCCACTTCGATAGGCGACGCCAGCAACGTGCCCTTGCCCTGATTCGTGACCGTGACGACCAGCACACTGCCCGAGACAAGGGTGTCGCTGATCACGAGGTCGGGTAGGGCAGCCGGCGTGGACGTGGCGTTTGCCTCGGGAACTGACGTCTCTTCCTCGACCGTCGGCCCCGCTTCGTAGGTTGGCGCTTCTGCAAGCGGGATCGCCTCTGGTGTTGCGATTGGCAGAGCAGTCACGTCTCCATTCACGTCCAGCGAATCGGCTAGGAGCCAGCCATGGAGGTTGGAATGGATCGGGTATTGTACCTGTAGCCATTCCCCGTCGTCGCTCTGTCCCGTAATGTTGACTTCGGCATTCTTCAGCAAGAGCCCGAGAACCGAATAGCCGTTGCCCGGTCCGCTGCGGACGTTGAGCGTGCTCTTCGCCTTGCCGGTTATTCCCTGCAGTTCGTCTCCAGCTTCTGCGGTCGGCGTCTTGGCTGTCGAAGCTATCTGGGCGCCGCCATCGCTGCTGCCGCTGCCTGTACTGTGTCCGATGACTAACACGACCACGACGATCAGAAATGCGAGGGCAAGACCGCCAAGTCCGCAAATCACAATGGGATTGTGCAGGAAGGGCCGGCTGTCTGACTCGAAGTTGGTCCTGGGTCGCAGGGAGTCTCTCATCTGTCAGGGCTCCGGCGGCATTCTAACAGAATCACGTCTTCAACAGTAGGCGCTAACGCGACGATATCGTTCATTTCTCAAACCCTAGCCGCTCGCCCAAGTCCAGAGCAAAGGTATCGGTCATGCCCGCAATATAATCGGCGGCGCGACGCCAGGCCGGATCGCCCGGCAAAGTGAAGTCTGAGCTTATCTCGTCCCCATGGGCAACATAGTATTCGAAGAGGAAGTAAATGAGACGTCGGGCCCTGCTCGCATCACCTTGCGAGTCTTCCCACATGTAGACGCGCTGGAACATGAACTCGCGAAGCTCATCGGTAGCAGCCAGCACCTGCGGGCTCATCCGGATGGAAGGATCGGCTCCTTGCCCCAGTAGTCCCGTCGCGGCCCATGATTCGTCGACGATGTCGCAGACTAGAGTGTTGATGCGCTGCGAATGGCGACGTCCCAGGGTTTCGAGCACGTTCGCCGGCAGGTCGTCGTCGGTGAGGAGGTCGGCTCGAATGGCGTCCGCGATGTCGTGGTTGAGATAGGCTATCGCATCCGCCAAGCGGGTTATCTGGCCCTCCAGCGTTGCGGGCAGGTCCGATTCCGTTTCCATCACGCCCTGGCGCGCCTTTGAGTGATGAAGGATGCCGTCGCGGACTTCCCACGTCAAATTCAGGCCGGTCCCGCCGCGCTCGAGCCTCTCGACGACGCGCAGGCTCTGCTCGTTATGCGCGAACCCATCCGGCAGCAACTCTGCCAGCGCGTCCTCGCCCCGATGGCCGAAGGGTGTGTGGCCCAGGTCGTGACCGAGCGAGATGGCTTCCGCCAAGTCTTCGTTGAGGTTGAGCGCGCGGGCGATCGTGCGGGCAATCTGGGCGACCTCCAGCGTGTGCGTCAGGCGCGTGACGTAGTGATCGCTGACGGGCGCGATGAAAACGTGGGTCTTGTTCTTGAGTCTGCGGAAGGACTTGGAGTGGATGATCCGGTCGCGGTCGCGCTGGAACTCCAGCCGCACCGGCGAGGGTTCCTCCGGCCGCTCGCGCCCCCTACCCGTGCTCGACCTAGCGGCAAAGGGCGACAGCGAAGCCTCCCGTCGCTCCAGCGCCTGCCTCACCTCTTCGCTGTGTAACATCATGCCAAACCTTAGAGTGCCTTCCGTCTCCTTGTCAAGGAAGGGAAGGCAAAACGAAGGCGGGAACGTTTGAGCGTCCCCGCCTTCGTACTATTGCTGCGAAACCGATGCTTATTCGACCTTAATTCCCGCCTTCGCCTCAGCTGCGGCGACGATCTTTCGCGTCTTATCGATAACGTCGGGGTTCACCGAGACCGACGTGATGCCCCACTCGACGAGCTTCTCCGTGATCTCCGGATAATCAGACGGCGCCTGGCCGCAGATGGACGATGTGATGCCGCGAGCCCGGCAGGTCTTCACGATCTGCTCCAATGACCGCAGGACCGCCAGGTTGCGCTCGTCGAACTCCTTCGCCAGGACGGCGTTGTCGCGGTCGATCCCCAGCGTCAACTGCGTCAGGTCGTTGGACCCAATGGACACGCCGTCGATGCCGACGTCGATGAACTCGTTCAGCAGGATGACGTTCGAAGGTATCTCCACCATCATCCAAAGCTTGAACTCCGGCGATTGCTTCAGGCCAAGCTCCTCCAGAGCCTTCTTAACGCCCGCCATCTCCTCCGGCGTTCGGACGAAGGGGATCATCACGTAGAGGTTCTTGTGCTCCTGGCGGACTCGCTTGATGGCCTCCACCTCTAGCTTGAAGACCTCGCTGTCGCGGATGTAGCGCGAAGCGCCGCGGTAACCGATCATCGGGTTCTCTTCGCTTGCCTCGTACTTTTCGCCGCCCTTCAAGCCGGCATATTCATTAGTCTTGAAGTCGGTCGTGCGATAGACGACCGGGCGCGGGTCGAAGGCGGCGGCGAACGTCATGATGCCCTTCGCCATCTTCTGCGTGAACTCCTCGCCGCGGCCCTGCTCCAGGGCATAGCGCGGGTGCTCGCCGATGTCCGCAACGATGAACTCTGCGCGCAGCAGACCGACGCCGTCGACGTTGCGGGCGGCCACGCGGTCCGCTAGGTCGGGCTGCGCCAGGTTTACATAAACTCGCGTCTTCGTCTTCACGACAGATGCTGTGGCGGCGGCCTTCTCGCGCTCGTAAGCGGCCAGCGTGGCTTCCGCCTTGCCATCGTAGACGATGCCGCGGGCGCCGTTGACGGTCACGACTTGCCCGTCGTGTAGGACCTTCGTCGCCTCGCCGGTGCCGACGACGCAGGGAATGCCCAGTTCGCGGCTGACGATGGCGGCATGGGCTGTACGCCCGCCGCGGTCGGTGACGATGGCGACGGCCCGCTTCATGGCCGGGACGAAGTCGGGCGTGGTCATCTCCGCGACGAGGATGTCTCCGTCGTGCACGCGGCCGATCTCTGCCGGGTCAAGGATTATCTTGACTTCGCCCACGGCGACGCCCGGGCTTGCCGCCGAGCCTCGGAGCAGCACCGGCGCCTTTTCCTCGACCGCCTCCGCCGGAGCCGCCATGCCGCCGGCGAGCGTCGTCACCGGTCGCGTCTGGACGATGTAGAACTTGCTGTCCTCCTTCGCCCACTCAATGTCCTGAGGGAACCCATAATGCTCCTCGATGCGCTTGCCTATCTTGGCGACCTCGATAACCTCGTCGTCGCTGAGCTTCTGGGCCTTGCGCAGGTTGCCCGGTACCTCCTGCCAGGAGATGTCGGCCATGCCGCGGCCGCCGCCGACTTCGGTCCGCGCCAGCTTGCGGTCCTGCTCGGCCACCCGCTTCTCGACGATGCGCATCGAATCCTTGTCGACGATGTACATGTCCGGGCTGATCTCGCCGGAGACCAAACCCTCGCCCAGCCCGACGATCGCTTCGACAGTGATCTTGGAGCGGTCGCTCGTTACGGGCTCGACGGTGAACATCACGCCGGAGAACTCCGACTGCACCATCTTCTGCACCGGCACGGCAATCTTGACCTTCATGTGCTCGAAGCCGTTTTCCGTCCGGTAGAAGATGGCGCGCGCTTCGAACAGCGATGCCCAGCATTCCTTCACGGCCTGTACCACGCGGTCCGCTCCAAGGACGTTGAGGAAGGTGCTCTGCTGGCCGGCAAAGGACGCCTCCGGCAGGTCTTCGGCCGTCGCCGAGCTGCGCACAGCCACAGGCGGCTCACCCATCTCTCGGTAGCGGCGCTTAATCTCGTTGGCCATGTCCTCCGGCACTGGCGTGTCGACGATCATCTTCTCGATGTCGCGCGAGGCTTTTTGGAGGGCATCGCTATCGTTGACATTGAGGTTGGCGAGTATCGCCTCGATTTTCGGTCGCAGCCCCGATTGCTCCAGGAACCGCCCATAAGCATCTGCCGTGACGATGAACCCGCCCGGCACTGGTATCTTGGCTCGGAGCATCTCGCCCAGGTTGGCGCCCTTTCCGCCGACCAGCGGGATATCGCCCCGACCCACTTCTTCGAATCCAACAACGTCTCGGTTGTCTGCCATTGGTTCAGCCTCCCTTGCTGATGTGTTAAGCGCCATCTTTTGCGCCCGGGTTCGTCGAAACGCTACGCGGATTATCGACGAAATATACTATGGTTACTCTACCGCAATAGGGAACGCCCTCGACGTTTTTACTCGACCGTAACGGTCTTTGCCAGATGACGCGGCTGGTCCACGTCGCAGCCGCGATAAACAGCGATGTGATATGCCAGCAATTGAAGGGGTATCGCCGTCAGCAACGGCATCAGCATCGGAGAAGCGTCCGGCAGAAAGATAACGTGTTTCGCCAGCTTAGCGACCTCTTCGTCACCTTCCGTTGCCAGAGCGATGACGATGCCGTCGCGCGCCTTCACCTGTTCGATGTTCGAGATCATCTTGTCTCGCAGCCCATCTCGCACGACGATCGTTACCACGGGCATCTCCTGGTCGATGATTGCAATCGGCCCGTGCTTCATCTCGCCGGCGGGGTACCCCTCAGCGTGGATGTAGCTCACCTCCTTGAGCTTCAGCGCGCCTTCCATAGCTATTGGGTACTCGATCCCTCGTCCTAGATAGAGGAAGTCCTGGTAACGGAAGAAGGTGTGTGCCAGCTCCTCGAACTCCTTTTCCCGTCCGACGACGCTGCCGATGAGCTGCGGCATGTGCGCCAGGGGAGTCAGGTACTCCTTGAGCTTCGCTTCGTCGAGATGCCCGCGCTCTTGACCGAGATAGCAGGCCAGCAGGTACAGTGCGACGATGGATCCTAGTAGCGTCTTCGTACTGGCAACGCCGATCTCGAGCCCGCATCTCGTGTAGACAACGCCGTCCGCGACGCGCGTCGCCTGGCTGCCGGGCGTGTTGCAGACCGTGATCTCCAGCGCCCCCTTCCGCTTTGCTTCCGCCATCGCTTCCAGCGTATCGACGGTCTCGCCGGATTGGGCAACAGAAATCAGCAGCGTCTCCGGCCCGATTATCGGCTTCCGGTAGCGGAACTCCGAAGCGTTGTCGACTTCTGCCGGCAATCCCGCTATCTGCTCGATGTAGTGCTTGCCGGCCATGGCCGCATGCAGGCTGGTACCCATCGCCACCAGGACGACGCGCTTAATCCGCCTCAGTTCCTCGGAAGGCGGCATGTCCTCGAGCCGCAGGCTGAGCGGGTCGAACTGGATGCGGTCGCGGATGGTGTCGAGTACCGCCTCCGGCTGCTCCATGATCTCCTTGAGCATGAAGTGCTTGTAGCCGCCCTTGGCCGCCGCCATCGGGTCGAAGGGAATCGTCTGCGGCGTCCGTTCTTCGAGCTTTCCGTCGGCGTTCCAGTAGGTCGCGCCCTTCGTCGTCACGGCCGCGACGTCGCCGTTCGTGAGGAAAACCATCCGGTTCGTATGCGGGAGGAGCGCCGGCAGGTCGCTGGAGAGGAACATCTCGCCATCGCCATAGCCGATGACGACGCCACCGGCATTCCCGACGCGCGCGGCCACGACCGTATCCGGCTGGCACGGCGACATCACCAGCAACGCGTGGGCGCCGTCGATCTGTGTGATTGCACGTCGCACAGCCTCGACCAGTGGGTGTCCCTGCGCCAGCTCTGACTCTATGAGGTGCGGGATGACCTCGGTATCCGTATCGGAGCGGAAAGTGTGGCCCTCTTCGCGTAACCGCTGCCGAAGAGGAAGATAATTCTCGACGATCCCGTTATGGATCACTACAACATTGTTGTCGCAGTCGCAGTGCGGATGCGCGTTCGTGTCGCTCGGACGGCCGTGCGTGGCCCAGCGCGTGTGTCCAATGCCGACGCAGCCTTCGGGAAAGCAGCCGTTGATGCAGGCGGTAAGGCTCTCCAGCTTCCCGACCGACTTCACCATCGCCGGGGCGCCGCTGCCGTTCATGACGGCTATGCCCGCGCTATCGTAGCCGCGATACTCTAGCCTTTGCAGGCCTTCGAGTAAAAGGGGTCCCGCCTGCCGCGGGCCGACATATCCGATGATGCCACACAAGGCTTCCTACCTCCCTCTCCCATCAGGAACGGCCCTACAGCGCCATTGTACCTTAGAGGCGCAAATGGTGCACAGATACTGCAGAGGGTGTGTTTACAGGGTGAGCAGCCCGCTCAGCGCCGAAGCGAAACCCACCGGCCTGTTCAGCGCTTTGCTAACGTCGTCAGGGGTAAGATCATCGAGGAAGAGGGAGGCGGCGTAGTCGAGGGCGTGTCGCGGCAGGACGACGATGTCGCCGAGGTCGCGGCCTCGCAGAGCGTCGATGATGTCGGCTCCCGCCAGCAAGCCCGAGACCGTGACTCGTGCCCCGAAAAGACGGTTCTCGACGGCCGTGACCTCCAGCTTCATTCCCGTAAGCTGTGCCATCTCGAAGGCCAGTTGCGACAGGGTAGGCCCGATCAACTGCCCGCAGGCCAGCGTCATCCGGTCGTGATTTGGCTCTCCGCTGCCATTTTTGGTCAGACGGCGTCGCACACTGCGCCAGTCGTCGATCAGGCTTCGCGTCATTCCGATGCCGTTCTCGAACTGAGGATAGCCGTCGTACCGCGATGAAGCCGGAAGCGGAACGTCTGCCGCGAGGTAGAACTCGTCCGCCAGGTACACGAGATTGATTCCATGGCGACGCCGGAAATCGCGCTGCCACCTGTGGACTTGCCTGATGACGATGCGAGCGTAGTCGGGCGTGCATGCGGCAAGCCACTGTTTGTCGTCGTCGCCGGCTTCGACGTGCCGGCTCGCCGCCACCGGCACGATGGCTATCGACTGAACGGTCGGGTGCAGCTCCGCCAGGTCGTCGACCGTCTTAGTCAGACGCTCGCCATCGTTGAGCCCCGGAGATAGAACCACCTGCGCATTGATTCGAATCCCCAGGCTCCCCAATCGTCGAATCTGCTCGACAATATCTGGCGCGCGACGGTTTCCGAGCATCCGGCGCCGCAGCTCCGGCTCAGTCGCGTGAACAGAGACGTTGAGCGGGCTCAGCCGTTGCTCCTCGAGGCGCTGCCAGTCGACCGCGCTCAAATTAGAAAGAGTAACGAAGTTGCCCTGACTGAAGCTGAGGCGAAAGTCGTCGTCCTTCAGATAGAGCGTGTTCCGCAGACCGGGCGGCAGACCCTTCAAGAAGCAGAAGAAGCAGTTGTTGTTGCAGGTGCGGACGCGGTCGAAGATGGCTGACTCGAACTCGACGCCCAGGTCTTCACCCTGCCGCCGTTCGACGGCAAGTTCGCGTTCTCGGCCGTCTCGACGTAACGTAAGCCAGAAACGTTCTTCGGCGGCGTAGAAACGGAAGTCGATCGCGTCGCGCAAGGGGTGTCCATCGACGGCGATAAGTCTGTCGCCCGGACGCAGCCCAACTCGCTCGCCTAGGCTTTGGGGGGCGACGCGCCGGACAACGCCGGAAGGCAGCAGCATCACGCAAGCTCCTCGAGCCGCGCGGCGACGGCATCGATGCCTTCGTTCGGCGTCGATGCGCCGGCCGTGATGCCGATCCTCTGATGACCCTGCAGCCAGGCGGCGTCGATCTGCGATGCCTCTTCTACCTGGTGCGTCTCCACACCCTCGGCCTCGGCGACCTCCGCCAGGTGCCGTGTGTTCGCGCTTTCCCGCCCGCCCACGACGATCATGAGGTCAACCTTCGTCGCCAGCTCGCGCGTTGCCGCCTGCTTGCTGGTTGTCGCATTGCAGAGGGTATTGATAACCCGCATCTCGCGCATGCCCTTCAAATGAAGGTCCAGCAGCTGCCCTACGAAAGAGGCAAACCGTGCCTCCGTCTGTGTCGTCTGCGAGAGCACAGCGATACGCGACGGCAGGAGGATGGATTGCAGGGCCTCACCGTCGGGGAAGGCCATTCCCTTGCCTTGGGCCCATCCCAAGACGCCGCGCACCTCGGGATGGTCGGGGTTGCCGAATATGATGATAGTGAAGCCGTCATGGGAAAGCCGCTTTGCCCACAGTTGCGAGCGCGTGACCATGGGGCAGGTGGCGTCGATAACCCGTAGTCCGAGTTGCTTGGCCTCCGCCGTTACTTCCGGTGCCACACCATGGGACGGAATGATCAGCGCGCCGCCTCCGGCTTCGTCGGGACTTCGCACTACACGCAGCCCCATCGCCGTCAAGCGCTCGACGACCTGCCGGTTATGGACGATTGACCCTAGGCTGGCGAGTTCGCCCGGTTCCGCTGTCGCCCTCTCGGCCATCTCGACGGCCCGGCGCACGCCGAAGCAAAAGCCCATATCACTGGCTCGAATTATCTCCATTGCTCAGCGCGGCCTTTCCGGTTCAGATGCTGTGGGAACGTACTCGGCGTACTCGCCCCTGTATTGAGGCGGCAACAGGGCGGCCACGTGGCCCATGATGATGTTGGTGCAGCGATTGACTTCGTCGGCCGTGATCCGTTCAACCGGCGGCAGGAAGAACGGCGGCCCGACGACAACTTGAATTCGTGGCCGGCGCCGTCGTAGCAGGTCTAGCGGGAGCCTCTTTATCCGGATGCCCTCCGATCCGGTAATCGCTATCGGTAGGACAGGCGCCTCACTTCGTAGGGCCAGCAAGGCGGTCCCAGGATGAGCCTTGCGCATCTTGGCGTCCTTGCTGCGGGCGCCCTCCGGGAACATGACCAGCGCATCGCCGTTGCGCAGCGCCTTCGTGCCCTTGCGGAGCGCGCTCAAGTCAGCCTCGTCGCGGTGGACGGGGAATGCGCCTCCGAGTCGCGCGGCCAGACCTAGAATCGGCCACTGAAACATTTCGCTCTTCGCCATGAAGACGAGGCGACGGTGAAGGGCGGCGCCCAGTATGGGCGGGTCCGCGTTGTTCAGGTGGTTCGCGACGACAACTAGGGGCCCCTTGCGCGGCAGGTTCTCGGTGCCGGTGACCTCTACCCGCGCGAAGACAAAGACTATCCCCTTCACAAAGCCCAGGAGGGACCCGTAGAAGATGGGGATAATGTACTTCAACGTGCCAGCGCTAGTATCCTCTCGACGACTTGGTCCGGGTTCAAGCCGTCCGTTGGCAGGACTGCGGCATCGTCGGCCGCGCGTAGCGGCGAAGTCTCGCGAGAGCTGTCTATGCCATCGCGGCGTTCGAGTTCGTCGATGACGTTCTTCAGGGTAATGGACTGGCCGCGGGCACGCGCCTGCTCGTAGCGACGGCGCGCCCGTTCCAGCCGCGAAGCATCGAGGTAGACTTTCAGGTCGGCGTTCGGCATCACAACTGTGCCGATATCGCGACCGGCAACGACGATCTCGCCACCCTCCGCGATCTCGCGCTGTAGCCGGACCATCGCCTCTCGCACGGCAGGCAGCCGCGACACGAGCGAAACGGCCGACTCGACGCCGGGAAGAACCAGGAAGTCTGTGGCATCGCGGCCGTTAACCGCTATGCGGCCGGTCTCCTCGACGCCGGGCTGAGCCACGGCTACTTGCATATGGACCTCGCCTGCCAGCTTGCTGACTCTGCCTTTGTCCTCGGGGTCGATTCCCATCTCAAGGACGTACCAGGTGAAGGCGCGGTACATCATGCCCGTATCGAGGAAGCGATAGCCGAGGCGGCGCGCCACAAGCATACCGACCGCACTCTTGCCGCAGGCAACCGGTCCGTCAATGGCTATTGTGGTCGGCACGGCTGCCGATTCCTTTTCCATGACTCCTCCTGGGACGCGTCTCGTCATCTTTGATTATAGGGGGCGCTTTTGAGCGCGGGCAAGAACAGGCGAGCGCGTATGGATAGGTATCGGAGAAGCTTCAGGTGGTCTGAAGCCGTGCGATGTCAAGATGCATCGGTATTTGCGCGGTGGCTACCTCATTTCTGCAAGTAGAGGCGCCGTCGGTACCCGACGGCGAGCCAAACAGCGGCCGCGAGTGCGGCGCCGGCCGCAAGCAGTACCAACCACCGGATCATGCCGTGTCCCGACGACGTCTGCTCGGTTTGCTGCAACGGGGAGGCAGCTTCGTCGACAACCTTCTTCTCCGCCGGGGTTCCGGCCACCTGTGACTTTGCCATGCCTTGCCCCGGCGACGGCTTGGCGTTGTCGACGAAATCGCTCGCGTTATCGCTGTCACGTCCTGCCGGTGCTCGCTCGATGCTGTGGCCGGATGCGACCAGCGCGATGGATGGGTCTAGCACGCTTACGTCGTCGCCCCACGACACGCCGTCCGCCAGCAGTCCTGACGGGTCATACAGCAGTAGCCGGTCGCCTTTATCGGCGAGACCGTTCCCGATGTGTCCGTCCAATATGAGGAGATCGCCTGTGAAGGCCGGATGCTCCTCACGAAAGCGGTCGCCCGCGGCGATCACTGCAAAGCCCCGCGACGGTATGATCAGCGGCGTTAATTCGTCGCTCCCGCTATTGTCCGCCAGCGTCCAGCCGGCAAGGTCGATGGACTTGTCGCCCGCGTTGTAGATCTCCGCCCATTCCGACGCCGTGTCGTCGTCGGATTGCCCTGGATAGTACATCACCTCGTTGATCTTGAGTGGGAAAGGCGACTCCCCCTGGTGCAGCATGGCGCTTACCGTCGCCGTAGCGGCCGGCCTGGGAGAATTCACCTCCCCAACGGCGCCGCCCGGCCCCGTCTCGTCGCCCACAGCCACCGGCGGCGAGGGCGTAGCGGCGAGGTCCGGCGAAACCTGCTGGACCGAGGCATCGTCGAGGTAGATGGTTGTGTAAGCCGAGGATGCAGGCGCCAGCATCACCCTGAACCTTGCCGAGCTTGCCGTGGGAGGCGACAATACGGCGCCGGTTGACAGGTACCGGAATGAGGGGTCTGCTCCGGTCACCTTCACCGGCGAGTCGGAGGTTGCGATGGCGCTGCCGCTGGCGTCGCCGCTCTCGTACCATGAGACGCGCAGGGAGACTTCGCTGGTGGACGAGTCATTGAGCAGGACATAGATGCCAAACTGGTAGGCGGCGCCACCGGAGACAGTAAGCGCCTGATACGCCCATTTCGTCGAATCGCTGCTGCTGGAAAACGCTCCTGAATGTTCACCGCTTCTGTGGTGTTGCGATGTCTGCGACAGCTCGCCGCCGTACTTAGACCAGCCGCTGAGAACGTCGCCGTCCGCATCCTCGAAGTCGCCGTTGACCAGCATGCCGCCAATGCCGGTTGTGGGAACGGGGCTGGGCGTCCGCGACGGGGAGCGCGTGGGAGTGGCGGTTGCCGGTCCGGGAGTGGGAGTGTCAGTAACAGTAGGCGTCTCTGTTGGGCAGGCGAAGGAGCCGTCAGACGGCGGGCCGGTGAGCTCAACATCATCCAGATAGAAGGTGTCACCGTAGGTACTCACTTGTATGACCGCGAAGAGGGCGTCGTCTGGAGCTGTTGCGCTAACGGTGAAATGATACCAGGAATCTGGATCTTCTGCCCCGCTTGCACTATCCCACGGATAATCGCCGTCGCACTTCTGCCAACGTATTCGAACCAGGACTTCGGCATTACCCGCATTACTGAATGCATCCAGGGTGTAGTTGCCGCCCGGCTGAACTGCAATCGGGATTGACTGGATGACACCAGAGAACTTTGCGGACTGATTGCCTGTGTGATGCATGTTCAGGGAAGGGGTCAAATCGTCTCCACCCCACTGACCAACCCCTCCCTCGAAATCGTCACTGAAACGCAAGTCGGGCGAACCGCGCGCAGGGCTACCGCCCATCAGCAGCAACGACGCAACAAGCGCTGCCACCAGCAGCGAGAGAAGGCCGCTTCGCACGCCGCGCACTCCCTGTTCGGCGGGCTAAGGGTCCCGCATTCAACGATTACGTTGAAGAAGACGCTTCCTTACGCCTATGAAATGTCGGAACCGCCACCAGCATGGAGGTTGGGACAGGGACGTATGATAGCGGGTCTGTTTGGTTAGCGCTAGAGCTAGAGGAGACGTTTCAGACGAGGATTTGGCGTTATTCCCGGTATTCGTCCACGCTTTGCCACCGGACGCCCTTCGATCTCATGAAGGTCGGCTGTGAAGTCGATCGGAGGGGCGGCCGTAATGTAACTGCCGACGCCGTAGCCGTCGATGCGCGCCCCTTCCTGCCGCATCCTGGCGATCCGCTCCGGTGTCACGCCGCCGCTGACGAAGATCTCCACCTGCGCAAAGCCTGCCTGATCAAGCCGCGCCCGCACTTCCTTCACCAGGTCGGGCGTCACGCCGCCGCGCTCCCCCGGCGTATCCAGCCGCACCCCCTGAAGCCGCTCTCGTAGCGTCTCCGCGACCCGTAGCGATTCTTCGGCCTCGTCGTGGAACGTATCAACGAGGACGGTTCGCGGGACGTCGCGTGGCAGGTGTTGGTCGAAAGCGAGCGCTGCCGCCACCGTGTCGCCGAAGCAGATGATCAGGGCGTGTGGCATCGTTCCCGCCGCTGTCACGCCGGCCAGCCGCGCGCCTTCGAGCGAAGAGCACGAGGCGCAGCCACCAACAACCGCCGCGTAGTCCATTATTGGCGCAACGTTGGGATGGACGTGACGGGCGCCAAAGCTGATGACCGGCACGCCGTCCGCTGCTGCCACGCACTCGCTCGCCGCGGTCGCCCACCCGCTCGCCTGCGACAGATACCCGGCCAGCGCTGTCTCGTAGATCCCGTACGATAGGTAGGGCGCGGTGATCCGGAGGACAACCTCCTTCCGCGACATCCGCTCGCCCTCTTCGAGTCCCCAGACCTCACTGCCGGGTGGAAGGACGCCGCGAAGCAACGCGATGGCTTCGCGCATGCCGCAGAGGAGGCCGTCACGGGATGGGAACAATTCCATCGTCGCGCGAGGATTTAGGCCGGCGCGCTCCATCACCTCGCGGGTGCGGAGGAAGTAGATATCGGCGGTGTCGCCCCTGATGACGGAAGGCAGGATTGGCGGCTCAGGTCTCTCCACAGCGTGTCCTTACGCTGACCGATTAATAAGTCCCTGCCGGCACCAGCTTCGCGCCCAGAACTCTCTCGATGTGCTTCAACGCGAAAGCATGCGCTTCTTCATCGAAAGTGGCTACGCAGTCGACCGGCACCTCGACGCGATAGTCGCGGTCGCGCAGGTCGGCAACGGTATGCAGGACGCAGATGTCGGTGCAGACTCCGCACATCACCACTCGCTCCGGCGCCAGCTTCCGAATCCGGTTCGCCAGTTCCGTGCCGTAGAAGGCGCTATAGCGCGTCTTCGGGATTATCTCCGTTGCCAGGTCGACCAGTTCCGGTATGACCTCAGTCTCGGTGGTCCCTTTGATGCAGTGGGGTGGAAACATCTCGAACTCGCGATCGTCTGGTTCATGGTTGTCGGCGAGGAAGATGATATGCGAGCCCTTTCGCTTCTCTTCGTCCAGCAGCCGCCGGACATTCGGGATGATGGCGCGCGCGTTGTCGCCGAGGTAGAGGTTATGACCGGGCTCCATGAAGCCCTTGATCATGTCGGCGACAATCACGACGTCGGTCATGGCCAATCTCCGAGGGGATCACATTCTTAGTTCATTGTAGGCGAAAAGCAGGGAAAGTGGTTAATCAGTCTTGATGGCGGACGCGAACGCGACGAACCGTGAACGCCTCGCTCTCGATAACAGCGTCTGCTGCCACGCCGTTGCCCGGCGACGTCTTCGTGACAGAGGTCGAATTGTGGCGGAGCGCCGGCAGGAAGTTGCTGGGCCTGAAGAGCATGCGGATGGCGCGTCGCATCGCCAACTCGGCCAGTGTCCCCACCGCAACGACGACGATGCCCCTGGCGATGGCTGGCACGGGCGAATTCCAGACGGCAGGAGTGTAATCTTCGCGGGCGACAGGCAGGGTGTCGAGCGACGCGCCGCACCTGCGACAAAACCGGTCGCCGGGGTCGTAGGGATGACTGCAGCGCCTGCAGATAAGGAGTTCGCCGTCGCGGAGGGAACGCTCGTCGGTCATGGTTTCGCCATTATAGCAGTGGTCTCATCGCTTCACAATTCGTCGGAGATGATCTTGCGGGCCGCCCGATGGGCGACGGCGCTTACCCTCAACGCCCGATTCGTCGCCGGACTTTGGCCCAGGTGCTGATGAGGTGAACCAGCGGCACGCTGCGCCCGCCGCAGAGAGTCCCCTCCCGCAGCGACTCCAGGAACTGCTCGGGCGTGTCGAATTCCTCCATCTCCACGTACGCCGTTCCGAGTTCCATGAGCGAGTGCGCGTCACTGCCGGCGCTACAGGCCAGCCCGTGCTCGTCGGCGAAGGAGGCAGCGTGACGGTTGTGCGCGGCGATGGTCACGCGCGCATTCAGCGCCTCGATGATATCGATCTGCGGCAGCACACGTCTGAGCGCCGCTTCGTGCAGAGGCTCGCGACGCAGCCGGTCGAACGGATGAGGCACCGCGACCAGACCTCCCTGCGCCTTGATGCGCGCCACTGTCTCTTCCGGCGACAATTGCGACGGCACCGCTTCGCGCAGGAAGTAGCCGATGATCTCGCCCTCGCTCGTCTTGATCTCTTCCGCCGGGATCACCTTGAACGGCGCAATTTGTTTCACCGCTGCGACGCCATCCATCGTGTTGTGGTCCGTCACGGCGATACAGTTGATGCCCTTCTTCTGACAGTGCTTCACTAGCGCTTGCGGCGTAATCATGCTGTCGGGCGAAGCGTTAGTGTGGAGATGAAGGTCAGCTCTCAGCATCTTCTTCCCAGGGTATCTCCTCGACCTCTTCCGTTTCGGCCGGCGCCGACAACGTCTCCCGCAACTGCCGAATGCGGACCTCGGCGCCGTCGAGCATCTCCTGGCAACGCTTAGCGAGGAGCATGCCCTCCTCGTAGAGCGCCAGCGACTGCTCCAGCGGCAGCCCGCCTTCCTCCAGCTTCGCCACGGTTTCTTCCAGGCGCCGGAACAGATCCTCGAACGTTTCTTTGTTCTTCTTGACGGCCATAGCTATCGTGAGCCCCTGTTCGAATCGAAAAGCGCCGGCTGATTGGCTCGCGAGCTGCTGGCCCTTGGTTTCTTGGCGCCCGATTTGGATTCGACACGCGCCGGGAACCCGCCGTTGCTCACACGTACGTCCAGTCGGTCGCCAGCTTTCACTTCGTGGACACTTCGCACGGCCACGCCGTCCTTCTCGACCAGCGCGTACCCTCGCGCCAGCGTCGCCTGCGGGTGCAGCGAGCGCAGTTGCAGCAGACAGCCGTTCACGCCTTCACGGCTCCGCGCTACCGCCGCCTCAACCGCCATCCCCGCCGATCGCAGCACATCGTCTACCTGTTGACGGTCGCGGTCAATGGAGGGCGCGCAGTGCTCCATGCGTCGCAGGGCGCCGCGCAGACAGCCCACCCCTTCATCCAGACAAACCCGAACAGCGGTGAACAGACCGACACGGCGCGTCTCAATGTCAACCAGGACGTTTCGCCGGTCCGGCGCGACCAGTTCGGCGGCGGTCGAAGGCGTAGGAGCACGTACGTCGGCGACGTAGTCGGCTATCGTGTAGTCAGTCTCATGACCGACGGCGGAGACGACTGGCACGCGGCTGGCGTAGATGGCCCGCGCTACCGCTTCCTCGTTGAACGCCCATAGTTCCTCTATCGAGCCCCCGCCGCGAGCGACGATGATAACGTCCACGTCCGGTTCGTCGTCCAAAGCGGCTATTCCGGCAACAATGCCGGGCACGGCTTCGATGCCCTGAACGGCGCTCGGCGCCAGGACGATCTCGGCCAGCGGCCAGCGCCTGGCCAGGATGACGGAGATGTCGTGGAACACCGCGCCTGTGGGCGAGGTCACAACGCCGATGCGCTCGGGGAACTGCGGTAGAGCGCGTTTCCGCGATTGCTCGAACAGGCCTTCCTGCTCCAGCCGCGCCTTCAGCCGCTCGAACTCCATCGCCAGCACGCCGACGCCCTCCGGCTGGACGAAGTCGACATAAAACTGCAAGTCGCCGCGCACCTCGTAGAGGGAGACGCGTCCGTGCGCGACCACTTGAGCGCCGCTGTCGACCATCGACGTCAAATCGCGCTGAAGCGTGGTACCGCGGAAGAAGACGCAGCGGAGTTGGGAATCGGCGTCCTTAAGGGTGAAGTAGAGGTGTCCGGCGGTCGAGCGCGTCAAGTTGGAGACCTCGCCGCTGACCCAGATATCGGCGAGATGGGGGTCGGTCTCCAGCAGTTCGCGGAGATAGGTTGTTATGCCGCTAACGCTGTAGACCTGCATTCCGCATCATCTCATCGAGGTGCGCAGTCGGGCGCCCCTACGCCTTCGAGAGCTTCGGACCTCATCAGGCGCGTTCCAGGTACTGTCCCGATCGTGTGTCAATCTTCAGCAGGTCGCCGGTGTTGATGAACAGCGGTACCTGTACCACAAGCCCCGTCTCCATTCGCGCCGGCTTCGTCCCGCCCTGAGCCGTGTCGCCGCGCACCCACGGGTCGGTTTGCTCGACGGTCAGCTCGACCGCCGCCGGCAACTCAACGCCGATAGCCTCGTCGTCGTAAGTCAGGATGTCGCACGTCCCATTCGGCCTCAAATAGTTGAGAGCATCACCCAGGCGCTCGCTATTGATGGCAAGCTGGTCGTATGTATCGGTATTCATGAAGTAGTGAATGTCGCCGTCAGCATAAAGGTACTGAGCCGACTGCCGGTCGACTCTTGCCCGCGTGAAGCGCTCTCCCGCCTGTACGGTTCGCTCGATTATGTGACCGCCGCGCACGTCCCGTAGCTTCAGGCGCACCTGGGCGCTGCCCCGACCCATCTTGATGTGGTTATAGTCGAGCACTTGGTACAGCACGCCGTCCAGCTCTATCGTTACGCCCTTCTTTAGATCGCCGGTCTCAATCATCGCTCACGCCTTTGCTTGGTCTATCTTCGGGGCACTCGAGAGGATGCGCAGGCGGCCCTGTTGAACTACCGCCAGATCCTCAATCCGCACACCGCCCCATCCCGATATGTAGATGCCGGGCTCGACGCTTGTCACCATGCCCTCCGCCAGTACGTCCTCAGAGATGCGACCCAGGCGCGGCCTCTCGTGGATTTCCAGGCCGACGCCATGGCCCAGGCCGTGCCCGAAATTCTCGCGATACCCCGCCTCGGCGATGAAGCGTTCCGCCAGGAGATGCGCCTCCTCGCCGGTCATGCCCTCTCGGATGAGTTCGATGGCCGCGAGTTGCGCTCCCAACACGATATCATAGATCCGCTCGAATTCGCTGTCGGGCTTGCCGAGGACGATAGTCCGCGTCAGGTCGGAACAGTAGCCGTTGAGCCGCACCCCCATGTCGATCACAATGGGCCGGCCTTCACCTAACGCCTCGTCGCGAGGATATGCGTGCGGCATCGCGCTCCACGGACCAGCAGCGACGATCGTGTCGAAGGCGACCGCTTCGCCGCCATGTTCGCGCATGTACTTCTCGATCTCCCAGGCCGCCTGCTTCTCCGTCCAGCTCGGCTCGACGTGTTCCAGGAAGTGCGTGAAAGCCGCGTCGCCGAGGTCGACCGCCGCCTGAATCGCCTCGATCTCCGCCGGCTCCTTGATCGCCCGCAGTTCCTCGACGACGTCAGTGGTGGCGACAACACGCGGACGCTCGTCTTCCGGCAGCGCTCGCAAGACGGCCGACATCTGCTGAAAGGTGGCATACGGTAGGTTCGCCGCTTCGAAAGCGACCTTCTTGCCGCCTAGCCCGCTTACCAACTCCGGCAACCACGACTCGAACGATGGCCCGACTAGAGGTTGAAGGCGGAAGTCCGGCGCCTGCGTTACCGCCTGCTCAAAGTAGCGGAAATCGGTCGCGATGAGCGTTTCCGCTAGGCTAATCAGCAGGTAGCCCGCCGAGCCGGTAAACCCCGAGAGGTAGCGCCGGTTCGCTGGCTGCGCGACCAGGATCGCGTCGAGTTCGCGCTCCTCCAGGCGTGCCCGGAGGCGTGTGACCCTCGATTTAGTCGAATCCACCTGAGCCTTCTTCGTTGCCATTGGTACCGTCTACTTCTCGACGGAATGCACGTTGATAATGTCGACCAGCGCCTCCAGCGCTGCCACGTATCCGTGCCACCCTAGTCCTGCGATGATCCCCCGGCAGCAGGCGGCGGTCACGGAGCGCCGGCGGAAGTGTTCCCGGCCGTAGATGTTGGAAATGTGAACCTCGATTGCCGGAAGCCCGCTGGCGGCCAGAGCGTCGCGGAGAGCAAGGCTGTAGTGCGTCAGCGCGCCGGGATTGATTATGATGCCCGCCGCCTCTGCCGCTTCTGCCTGAATGAAGTCGATCAGCGCCCCCTCGCTGTTCGACTGGAAGCTGCGCACCTCGACGTTTAGCGCGCCGGCCCTGTCTCCCACCCGCGCTTCGATCTCGGGAAGCGTTGTTCTCCCGTAGATCTCCGGCTCGCGTGTCCCCAGGATATTAAGGTTGGGGCCGTTGATCAGAAGAATCCGCATCGGTTCCCTCCTGTTGCTTGTCACGCCGCGCGCTCGCCCGCTGCTCCAGAATGCGGTTGTAGCTTTCGGCGATGGCGTCCCACGCTCCGTCGTAGACCTGACGCTGACGCGCCTCGGTCACGTGCAGATACACCTGCGTTGTGTTCGCGCTGGCATGGCCCATTAGTTCCTGCACCACCCGCAGGTCGGCGCCGCCGTCCAACATATGTGTTGCGAACGTGTGGCGCAGCAGGTGCGGGTGTATCCACTTGTCGAGACCGGAAGCGAGTGCCGCCTTCCGGACGATTGTTTGGACGGCGCGCATCGAAAGACGCTCCCCGTCGCGGTTCAGGAACAGCGCCTCTTGCGCGCCCTTCGCCAGTCGCGGTCTGGCCTGCCGCAGATACCGCTTCAGCGCCAGCGACGCCGGCCTTCCGACGAGCACGATCCGCTGCTTGTTGCCCTTGCCCCGCACTCGCATTAGCCCGCCGTCCGCCGAAAGCTCCAGGTCGCCGACGTTCAGATTGAACACCTCGCCGACTCGTATTCCCGCTGCGTAAAGCAATTCCAGCAGCGCCCGGTTTCGCACGCCCTGAGCCGTGTCCTCTTCGGGAGCGACGACCAGTGCCGAAACCTCTTCTTCGCTGAGGAACGAAGGCAGCCTGCGTTCTCGCTTGGGCCCTCGCATGCCTTCGCATGGATTGACACGAACCCTGCCGGTTTGAGCTAGATAGCGATAGAACGAGCGCAGCGTGCTCAGCTTTCGAGCTATGCTGCCGGATGCTGTCTTCGCGTCTATCAGGCTTGCCAGGTATGACCGGATCACGTGGCGGTCCGCGGCCGTAACATCGACGTCCTCTCCCTTGAGAAACGCGAAAAACGGTCGCAGGTCGGCGGCGTAGTTGCGAAGAGTATAAGCGGAGCGGTTTCGTTCGCTGGCCAGCATCGTCAGGAACTGTCCGAGAAGCGCCTCGGCGGCGCTCTCGACTTCCCTGCCGCCCGCGACGCCACCGCTCATACTTTGACCGCCTCCGCTCGCGCCTTTTTAGGGACGGCCCCGCGCCAGTCGCACTTCAGACATTTCGCTTTTCGCCCCGCCTGGGCAACGATGACGCTGCCGCACTTCGGACAGGGCTCTGGCAGCGGACGCGACCAGCTCGTGAAGTGACAACGCGGGTAGTTGGAGCAGCCGTAGAATGTCCGGCCTTTCTTCGAACGCTTGGCAACGATATCGCCGCCATCCTCAGGGCAGGCGACGCCGATCTTCGCCAGCAGTTTGCGAGTGCCCTTGCACGTCGGATAGTCGGAGCACGCTAGGAACGGCCCGAAGCGTCCCCGGCGGATGACCATCGGCTTTCCGCAGATGGGGCATACTTCATCGCTGACTTGCGGCGACTCTTCTTCCTGACCCGCAAGCGGGCGCGTGTTCTTGCATTCGGGGAAACCGGTACAGGCGAGAAAGCGTCCGAAGCGTCCCCACCGAATCACCATCGGCCGGCTGCACTTGTCGCAGACCTCGTTTGTTTCTTCTTGGACGCGCGGCGCCCTCTCCGCGACCGACAACGCGGCCTTCAGCGGCTCGTAGAAGTCGTGCACGACCGGTTGCCATCGGCGCTGTCCGTCAGCGACCTCGTCCAGTTCGCCCTCCAGCTCGGCCGTGAAGCCCACGTCGACGATGCCCGGGAAGTAGTTAGTCAGCAGGTCATTGACGACGAAGCCGAGTTCCTTCGGCTTCAAGGCCCGTCCCTCTCGCTCCACGTAGCCGCGGTCCTGAATCGTCGAAAGGATCGGGGCGTACGTGCTCGGCCGCCCGATGCCGTTCTCTTCCATCGCCTTCACCAGCGTCGCTTCCGTAAAGCGAGGCGGCGGCTCGGTGAAATGCTGTTCCGGCAGGAGTTCGCGCAGGCGCAGCTCCTCTCCCGCGGCCAGCGGAGGCAGCGGACGCTTCTCGTCCGGTTCCTCGCCTTCGTCCGTTCTGTCCTGATAGAGCTGGCGATAGCCGGGAAAGCGCAGGACGGTTCGCGTGGTCCGGAGGACGTACCTCTCGCGGCCCTCCTTTGGCTGGGCCTCAATGTCGACAGTCGTAAGGTCGGAGACGGCGTCCGCCATCTGGCTCGCGACCATCCGTTGCCAGATGAGGGTGTAGAGCCGCATCTGGTCGCGGTTCAGAGCGTTCTTCAGCGAGGCTGGCTCTCGACGCACCGAAGTCGGACGTATCGCCTCGTGTGCCTCCTGGGCGCCCTTCGCCTTCTTGCGGAAGACGCGCGGCGTCGCCGGCACCATCGACTTGCCGTACTTCTCGCCGATGAACGCCCGGGTTTCGTCGAGTGCCACGGAAGCGATATTCGTCGAGTCCGTGCGCATGTATGTGATAAGTCCGACGTGGTTCCCACCGACGGATATGCCCTCGTAGAGCTGCTGCGCGACCGCCATCGTCCGCTTGGCTGTGAAGCCAAGCCTCCGCGATGCCTCCTGCTGGAGGCTGCTTGTCGTGAATGGCGGCTGCGGACGCTGCCGTTGCTCTTTCTTGCGAATGGACGCCACGCTGAAACGCGCCGGCCGCAATAGCGTCAGCAGACCTTCGCTCTCCGCGGCGCTACCGATCTCCAGCTTCCGGCGGTTTCCAACGACTCCCGTCAGTCGCGCCGTTAGCGCCTCGTCGCCCGCCATCTTTGACAGCTTCGCGTCGATCGTCCAGTATTCCTGCGGCACAAACGCCTGGATCTCCCGCTCGCGCTCCACCACCATCCGCAGCGCGACCGATTGCACGCGTCCCGCCGATAGCCCGCGTCGCACCTTCGACCATAGCAGCGGGCTTATCTTGTAGCCCACGAGCCGGTCCAGGATGCGCCTTGCCTGCTGGGCGTCGACCAGTCGTTCGTTGATCTCGCGCGGGTGCTCGAAGGCGTCGAGGACGGCGTTCTTCGTCACCTCGTGGAAGACGACGCGCGGGTGCGGCATTCGCTGTAGTCCGGCCGCCTCCACGATGTGCCAAGCTATAGCCTCGCCCTCGCGGTCGGGGTCGGTTGCCAGATAGACTCGGGTAGCGTCCTCCGCAGCGGCCTTGAGCTGCTGCACGACCTTCTGCTTCTCACGCGGGACGACATAGCGTGCCTGAAAGCCATCGTCGATGTCGACGCCGAGCTTCGTCTTCGGCAGATCGCGCACGTGGCCAACCGACGCGAGGACATCGTATTCCGGGCCCAAAAGACCGGCCAAGGTTCGAGCCTTCGCCGGTGACTCAACAATCACCAAGTTCCGTTGTTTCTTCTTTGCCATAACCTATTCCAGGTGGGATTTATCTCCGTCTATTATGCCACATCTGTAGGGGCGCATCGTGATGCGCCCCTGATACGCGTCCCAAGCACCGGACGTCGCTATCCATACGACGGCCCGACTTCGCGGACCCGCACGTAGTTCATCCGGCCCACCTGACGCACCATGCCCTTCAGTTCCAGCATCGCCAGAGTGCTGCTGACGGTCGCTATCGGCAAGCCCGACTCCCGGCGCACCTCGTCGATATGCACCGGCTGCGACGACAGATGACGCAGCAGCAGCGCCTCCGTCTCGTCAGCCGGAACCAGCTCTTTCATCTCCATCTGCGTCGACACCATGGTCAGATTCAGTTCTTCCAGGATGTCCTCTACTTTCGAAACTAGCTTCGCTTCGCCGTCCTGGATCAGCTTGTTGGGCCCGCGGAACGTCGGCGCATAGATGCTCCCCGGCACGGCGAATACGTCGCGGTTTTGCTCCAGCGCTAGGTGAGCCGTGATCATAGCGCCGCTCTTCAGGTCGCCCTCGATCATCAGCACGCCCAGGCTGACGCCGCTCATGATGCGATTGCGCCGCGGGAAGAACTCGCTTCGCGGCTGCGTGCCCAGGGGGTAATCGGAGATGAGCGCCCCGTGCTCCGTTATCTCCTGCGCCAGCTTCACGTGCTCCGGCGGATAGACCATGTCCAGCCCGCAGGCCAGCACGGCAATCGTCCTGCCGCCGGCGGCCAGGGCCGAGCGGTGCGCGACGGCGTCGATTCCTCGCGCCAGACCGCTAACCACCGTCACGTTATTGCGAGCGAGATCGGTCGAGAACTGCTCGACGACCTGGCGTCCATAAGGCGTCGCTCGCCGCGTCCCGATGACCGCGACCGCCCATTCGTCGGCGCTCTCCAGCTGCCCGCGGATGTAGAGGACCGGCGGCAGGTCGTATATCTCCTTCAGCTTTGGCGGATAGGATGGATGATTCCAGGTGATCGCGTCGACGTGCGCCCGTTGCAGGCTCTCCAGCTCCGCATCCGGCGACACTTCCGGCCGCGCCGCGACGATGGCGTTGATGGACGCGGGGTCAAGTCCTGCGGCACGAAGCTCAGCCGCGGAGGCTGTCCAGGCGTTCTCCAGCCGCCCGAAGTGCTTCTCAAGTAGTGAGAAGCGCGCTCGCCCGATGCGTGGAATGTGTGTGAAAGCTATCCAGTACTTGAGGTCGTCGGTCTCGCTGTTCATCGCCGCGCATTCTAGCACAGCGATTTCGGGGCTGACAAACTAGGGAAGCTGTTTATTGTTCGCCCCGTTGCCGTTCGAAACTGGAGGCGGCAACTCCTTCTTCACCCGGATCTTCTTGATCCGGCGGCCCAGCACCGAGAGGACTTTCATGCGCAGCCCATCCGACTGCACCTCGTCGCCGGCCAGTGGGATTCGCCCCAACTCGTGATAGACGAAGCCGCCGACAGTGTCGAAGTCCTCCCCCTCGATGTTCAGCCCCAGAAGCTCGTTGAGGTCGTCGATGCTGACGCGCGCGTCGACAATCACCTCCGTCTCGTCGACCTTCTCAATTGTCGGCTCCTCGCGGTCGTACTCGTCTTCGATCTCGCCGACGATCTCCTCCAGCATGTCTTCGATGGTGACGATACCCGCTGTCCCACCGTACTCGTCGACCACGATGGCCAGGTGGACCCGGTTCGCCCGCATGTCCGCCAGCAGCTCGTCCACGTGCTTCGATTCCGGAACGAAGAAGGGCGGGCGCGCTAGATCACGTAGGTTGGTAGCCGAGCGGTCGACGCCGTCTGCCGCCAGGTGTTTCATGATGTCTTTGGCGTACAGCACGCCGACGACGTTGTCTATCGTCTCCTCGAAGAGCGGCACGCGGCTGTACCCTCGCTCCATGATGACCTGGATAACGTCATCCAGCGTGTCCTCTGTGCTCACGGCCACGACGTCGATGCGCGGCACCATGATCTCGTGCACGCTGGTCTCCTCCAGGTTGATGACGCCGCGGATCATCTGTCGCTCGGTCGGCTCCATCGTGCTCTCTTCCTCTTCCATTTCCATCAGCCTCACCAATTCGTCGCTCTCCAGCGCCTCTTCGAAGGCTTCGCCGGAGAGGCCGCGAGCCCGCAGGACAATCCGGTCCGGCAATGAGGCAATCCAGGCTGGCACGGCGAAAACGAGCTTGAGGGCATTAGCAATAGGTGAAAGGCGCAACCCCCAGAACTCGGGCGCGCCGATCATCAGCATCTGAGGAATGGCCTGTAGCACGGCGACCACCAAGAACGCGACGACGATGACGCCCGCCAGTCCCGCCCACTTGTGCCCGGTCTCACCGGTGATTAGGAACAGCGCGAAGGCGACGCCCGCGATCACCGCCACGTCGCGCGCGAAGTCAAGCGCCCCGAGCAGACGGTGACGGTCGCGGAGGTAGCTCTGAAGGGCTTCGACCCGTGGTTCCCCTTTAGTGATGAGGGCATGCACGCGAGCCCGGTTGGCCCAGACAACACTCGCTTCGGCCGCCGTCACCAGCGCCATCAGCAGGATAGTGCCTACAAGCAACCCGAGGGCGACCCAGCTACTGTTGCTCACCGCCGCCTTCCTCTTCCGCTTCCTTCAGTCGCTCAATGCGGCGTCGGCGTTGCATCTCTGACGAAGTCACGATTGCGAGCGCGAGCAGTGTTCCCACCAGGAAGCCTAGCCATATCTGGCCTCGCTTAGTCAATGCCACGCTCCTTTCTGCGCCGAAGCCTGGCCGGCGCTCCGACCGCCAGCGTATTCGGAGGAACGTCATGGTTGACGATCGAGCCGGCCGCCGTTTGCGCCCCAGCGCCGACTTCGACCGGCGCGACGAGCATCGTGTCGCTGCCGATAAAGGCGCTGTCGCCGATGATGGTCCGGTGCTTGCTCACGCCGTCGAAGTTGCAGGTTATCGTGCCGGCGCCGATGTTCACCTCGTCGCCGACCTGCGCGTCGCCCACGTAGCTGAAGTGTCCCATCTTCGTGTTGCGCCCGATGCGCGAGTTCTTCACCTCAGCGAAGTTGCCGATGTGCACGCCGCTGCAGACGTACGCGCCGGCGCGTAGATGACTGAACGGCCCGACATCGATGTTGTCCTCCAGCGTCGACTCCTCGATGACCGACGAATCGACGCGGCAGCGAGAGCCGAGCGTAGACTCGATAACCTGGCTGCTTGGCCCGATGACGCACTCCTCGCCGATGACCGACTTGCCGCCGAGATAGGTGTTCGGATAGACCGTTGTGTCCATGCCTATCGTCACATCGGCGTCGATATAAGTTGTTGCTGGGTCGACGATCGTAATGCCCGCCAGCATGTGACGCCGCCGGATGCGGTCTCGAAGCACCGCCTCGGCCTGTGCCAGTTGAATGCGGTCGTTGATGCCCAGCGCTTCCGCCGGGTCGCCAGCAGGCACGGCAAGGATGGTTGCGCCTTCGTCGACGCCAATGCTGACCAGGTCGGTCAGGTAGTACTCTCCGGCGGCGCTCCGCTGAATGCCCGGCAGGCGTGGCCAAAGCCATTCAGCGCGGAAGCAGTAGACGCCCGCGTTCACCTCGTTCCCCGCTAGTGTCGCCTCGTCAGCATCTGCCTCTTCGATGATTCCGCTCACTCGTCCCGAATCGTCGTGCTGTACGCGCCCCTGTCCGCGCGGATCGTCGACGAGAGCGGTCAGGAAGGTGAGGTCGGCCTTCGCCTCAAGGTGGCGTGTCATCAGAATCTTCGATTGTGCTTGCCGAGATGAGCGGGACATCCGCGTTGATGACGAGGATGTGTGCGCTGTCCTTCGCCGCGTCCATCGCCTGCGCGACGGCGTGCCCGGTGCCTAACTGCTCCGTTTGCTCCACCGGTCCGCACCGAGCCGTCGAGCGCGGCTGAGACGTGCGCCGCCTCATGCCCGACGACAACCACGTAGCGGGCCGGACGCTCGGCAGAGTCGAACGCGCTGCGGACGGCCGTTAGCACGTGCACCAGCATCGGCCGCCCGGCGAGCGAATGCAGTGCCTTCGGTTTCTTCGACCGCATGCGCTTGCCGAGGCCGGCTGCCAGAACAATCGCCGTCCAATCCTCTGCCATCAGCTCACCCTGCAACAAAAAAGGCCGTCGTCACGCCCGAGACGTGCGCCAACCGGCCAACGTCGCCCGCCACAAAGCGGACACCAGGTTTGTCGCTATTGTCGTTATCGTCCAGAGGGCCGTCTAACACCGGCTGGTGTAACCCCCGTTCATACGAATAGTATCGACGCTGTTCCGGCCCTGTCAAGATAGGGACTATTGAGGATGCGGCAGCGTCAGGAGTTGAGGCGCGACTACCGTTCCTCGCGGTTGACTACTCGCACGATGGGGACTTTCCTCCTAGCGCTTCCTCTGCGATTGACCGAAACGCCAGGCTGTCCGAAGGATCAGATTCTTCTCGAACGCCTCCTTCATCTGAGGGTTCTCAGCCATCTTCTTCTCGACGAAATCCAGTCGCTTGTCGGTCAGCCAAGCTCCAAAGCACATCTGCAAAAACACAATGCACCCTAGCCCAATGGTCAGCAAGGCTGTGAACGGAACATCCTTCGAGTAGAACAGGGACACGAACCCTATGAAGAAAATGACCAGCGTGCCTATCCAGATAGAACGTACGCCTAATGAACGAAAGTGGATCCCATGCCAGAGCAGGAAAACCACAGACATAATCAGTGTAACGTCTGCCACCGCGAGAACTACAATTGCAGCCCACATCGGCTAACCTCCCCTATTATCGACCACATTTCCCCAGATCATGGCACAGTTGGTAAATGGCGGCCGCGCTTCCTATATTCGGCTCCGCTATTCTGTAGCCCATCTCGGCCCCCGCCTGCATGAGTGGCGTAAGGAAGCGGAACACGGCCATGCCAATCGCAATAGTGATGAGTCCCACCACCACGGTTGCAACAGAAAACTCAGGAAGGGTGTACGCGAGCCATGCGACGAGACCTAGTAGGAAGCCAATTAATGTCGCCTTGTTCCGGGTGAGGCTCCGTCGGACTGCCCAGAGCACGAAGACCCACATCAAAACGTATGCGACCGCTGACACTGCTGCGATGCGAATTAGTACTTCAGACGTTGTTACACCCAACCTCCCTGGAGGAGATAATCTTCTCCGCTCGGCTCTTCTATTGGCCCCCGAATCCGATGCACGCGTCTAGCCAACGCCGCAGTCTGGAAACTGTCTACGTGAGCACGGTTTCAGGTCAGGGCGCGTTCATGCTGCCGCCTTTTGGCTCGAGAGATCGCAGAACAAGAGAGTGACACTGGAGGCATCCACGCTAGGCTACCGAGCATTGCCGAAACGCAGACCCCGAACAGAGACCCGTCCCCTAGCAGGGCGGCGGGATTTGAACCCACGACCTGGCTGCAACCTTTTCCGATTGCCCTGATGTCAGCAACGCCTCAACAGCCAAGCCGAACCAATCGCGAGTATGGCGACGAACCCTAGACTTATGGCAAGCGATAGCGGAGTCGCAACGCCAACAACTACCTGGAGGCCAATCATCCAGAAGCTGGCCCACGCCACGAGGAGGATCAGAAGCACGCTTTTTCGAATCGAGAGCATCTCCCTCCTCCTACCGAACCAGCGACGAAACGGCCTCGATCAGGATCGCTCCAACGACCATCAGAAGCACCGATCCAACCGAAAAGAGGACAAAGAAGCGTGCGGCAAGACGCGTGGATTGCTGAATGCGCACATCCTTCTGCTCGTCCCCTGTCGTCCCAAAGCAAAAGTAGCCAACAGATGGAATCATCTTTGCCACTGCCCTGCGATATCGCTCGGGCGTAAGTGCGAGGCAAAGACGTAGTCCAGTGCGAGGAAACCATTCTGGTTCCCGGAACATCATGATGAAGAACGCCGCCAGAGAACTGATGGCAACGAGAACCACTAGGGCTTGCGCGACTTCTTTCAAGGCTCCCGCTCCCTATTCTCGGTGCGGATGAACAGGCGCAGTACTATCCACTAATCTTACCAATCTTGCTTAACTCGCATGAGGATAGCGCCACAATAAGATTATGGGAGACCTTTGTCAAGGAATAAGACTCGGAAGCAGAGCCGAGTCCTGAATGCTCGTAGTGCCACTACTATCTTAGACGTCGCCTCGAACTGTGCTTAAATGGGACATGCCTCGGACCGTTCCGCCGCCGCTCCAGCCTCCAAGACGCGTAGTGCGGGCATCCCTGGTCGCCGCAGGCGGCCTGCCCGCACCTGCTCTCTTCCTGCGCCCGGTCAGCGACAACGCACGCTCCCGCTCACCCGCAACTCCGCCTTAGAGAGGGCTCTTTTTTTCTTGAATTCAAACAGACAATCAGAGGGGAATGCTGCCGTGCTTTCGACGTGGCGTCGAGTCCGTCTTGCTGCGGAGCATCTCCAGCGCCCGCAGCACCTGCCAGCGCGTCTCTCGCGGGTCGATGACGTCATCGAGGTAACCGCGTTCCGCTGCCGCATACGGGCTCGCGAATCGCTCCTTGTACTCCTGCACCAGCTCCGTTCGCAACGCCTCTTTGTCTTCCGCCGACTGCAACTGGTTGCGGAAGATGATGTTCACCGCCGCGTCCGGGCCCATGACGGCGATCTCGGCGCTTGGCCAGGCGAGGTTCACGTCGGCCCGCAGGTGCTTCGACCCCATAGCCAGGTAGGCGCCGCCGTACGCCTTACGTACTATGACCGTCACCTTCGGCACGCTCGCCTCGGCGTACGCGTAGACCAGCTTTGCGCCGTGAGTGATGATGCCGCCGAACTCCTGTGCCGTCCCCGGCAGGAAGCCCGGCACGTCGACCAGCGTCACGATGGGAATGTTGAACGCATCGCAGAAGCGCACGAAGCGGGCCGCCTTCCGCGACGAGTCGATGTCGAGCACGCCTGCCAGGTATAGCGGCTGATTCGCGACGACGCCAACCGTCCTCCCTCCCATCCGGGCGAAGCCGACCACCACGTTCTGCGCGAAGTGCCGGTGCACCTCCATGAAGTCGCCGCCGTCGACGATACGGTAGACCACCTCCCGGATGTCGTACGGCTTCACCGGATCATCGGGGACGATGTTGAGCATGTCCTCGGCGCGACGGTGCGGATCGTCGCCGATCTCCAGGAAGGGCGCGTCGTCAACGTTATTCGACGGCAGGTACGACAGAAGGCGCCGGACCTCGTGCAGACATTCCTCCTCGCCTTCAATAGCGAAGTGCGCGACACCGCTGCGGGTGGCCTGCGTCATCGCTCCGCCCAACTCTTCGTGTGTCACTTCCTCCTGCGTCACAGCCCTGATGACATCAGGGCCGGTGATGTACATCTGCGAGGTCTTCTGCACCATGAAGATGAAGTCGGTCATCGCGGGCGAATACACAGCGCCGCCAGCGCAGGGCCCCATAATGACCGATATCTGCGGCACAACGCCTGAAGCTAGCGAGTTGCGAAGAAAGATGTCGGCGTAACCAGCCAGGCTGGCAACGCCTTCCTGAATGCGGGCGCCGCCGGAGTCGTTCAGGCCGATGATGGGGCAGCCCGTCTTCACCGCCATGTCCATTACGCGGCAGATCCTCTCGCCGACGACCTCCGACAGGGAGCCACCGAACACAGTGAAGTCCTGCGAGTAGACGAACACCTGCCGGTTGTCAATTCGTCCGTAGCCCGTCACGACGGCGTCGCCGTGGATTCGCTGACCGTCGGCGCCGAACTCGCTCGATCGGTGGACGACCAGACCCTCAAGTTCGGTGAAGCTGCCTTCGTCCAGGAGAATGTCCAACCGCTCGCGGGCCGTGAGTTTGCCTCGGCTGTGCTGCGCCTCGATGCGTCGCTGTCCGCCACCCTGACGGGCGTCTTCCTTCAGCCTGCGCAGTCGCTCCAGCTTGTCTCCAACCGACATGTCATCCGTCTCCTAACAGATGGAAGTGAAGCCGCCGCTATTCAGGAGTAGGGGTTTCCTCCGGCGTTGACGTCGCCTCGGGCTGTTCGCTTCCCGACGCCGGTATTACAAGCACCTGTCCGACCGATAGGCTCCGGAGGTCGTCGACGGTCATGTTGTTTGCCGCCGCCAGCTCGTCGAGGGTGATGCCGAAGCGGACGGCAATGTCGTCGGCCGTGTCACCGGATTGCACCGTGTACTCCGTCTGGCCGCTCCTCGGCGTCGCCTGCGATGATGGCGTCGATTCCCCCGTTGCTTCCCGTGTGGGTGTCGTCTGTGGCCTCGGCGTCGCCGTTGCTGCCGTGACGGTCTTGCCGGGCACGCGCAGCACCTGCCCAACGAAGAGGTCGCTGCTGGTCAAGTTGTTCAACGCATTTAGCTCGTCTACCGTCGTCCCCAGCTTCTCGGCGATGCTCGATAGGGTGTCGCCGGACTCGACGGTGTAGGTGTCGCCTTGAGGTGTGACGGGACGCGCCGTGGGCAGTCCTTCGATCATTGTCGGGTCCGGTAAATTGGCGGGAAGAGTGGCTGTCGGCACCTTGCCTGGGTTGCCGCGAGAGTATGACGCGGGCTTTCCCCCACAGGCCTCCAGCATCAACACTGAGACAAGGAGGGACAGCGCAACGAGGGTCGCAAGCGGCTTCATATTGCCTCCGGTTCGGCTAAACAGCGTACTACAGGCGCGTAAGCAGCGACAAGGGCCCGGGTCGAACGGATGCGTTCAGCGAGGTTCGCGAGTGATAGTTAGCGGGTGTGGCTGTGCTTCTTGAACCAACCCTGGAGCTTGTCCACGAAACTCGGCCCTGAGAGGTCGACGACCTGGCCGCGCCACCGCTTGTCCGGCCGCCGCCGGTGGATGACGAAGGACAAGCCGATCGTCAGTCCGAGAAGGGCGAGGCCGGCAATCATGGCGTACTGCCCAATTGGGCTCGAGCGGAAGACGAACGCCATGAACACAAGGATCAGCGAGATTACGAGCAGATACCCCAGCGAGGCATGCGTGAGCAGCGCACCGAGGCGGGCCATGAAGGCATGGACGGCCGAGCCGACCCTCGTGCGTAAGCCGCTGCGCGACTTCTCCTCAGGAATGAAGTCGTCCAGCCGGTCAAGGATTTCTTCGATCTCGCGCTGGAGTTGGTCCGCCATCATCCCTTCCCGGAGAGCTCATGCGCGCTCTTCCCACAACCATTTTACACGCTCTGAATAGGGGAGTGGCAAAGCCAAGAGGAGATTTCACGAATCCTGCACGTTTTGGGGCGTTCGGAATCACAAGGAAGACGCTAAACAAAGCGTAGAAGGGCTTTAGTTGAGGCAGTTCATGACTAGCCCAGCCGGCAGTTTCGGATAGAAGTAGGTCGACTTCTGTGGCATGCGTTCGCTGGCGTCGGCCATCGACAGCACTTGCTCCAGCGGCGCCGGCGAAAGGAGGAAGGCGACACCGCATTCGCCTGAATCGATCAGCCGCAACGCTTCCTCGCCGTCGTGGGTGAACGTCAGGGAACCGTCAGCGGAGGCTTCCGGCTGGTCGATTCCGAGCATCCCGCGAAGCACAACGGCTTCGAGGATTGCGGCGTCGAGCGACCGCCAGGAAGGAGGGCTGTCAGGCGGCATGCCTTTAGCAATGGTCTCGTCGTCGCGAACACGCACGATAAGACGTTGACGGCGCATTGCTATTCCGAAAGCTACTCCACCCCTCGCGGCCTTCGTTAGCCTCTCGCTCGTTTCTTGCCATCCAGCGTCGCCGGCCATGTCCTCAACCGCGAATTCGCGCCCCAGCCGGTCAGTGAAGTCAGCGGGGAGGACAACGTTGCGGAGCAGTCGGTGTGTTGGCAGGACAACCACGCCCGGGTCCTCGCGGGCGATCACCGCCATGAGGACGAAGTTCTCCGGCTCTTGGCCCGTCCACGTTTCTGCCTGCGAACGGCGCTCGTCTCGATACGCCAGCGCTGTCTCGTACCGATGATGCCCATCGATGACATAGAATGCCCTGTCGCTCACAAGTCGAGCAATTGCCTCCAGCGATTGCCGGTCGTCCATCCGCCGCAACTCATGTCTCTCGCCCTCCGCTTCAGCGCTCGCCAATGACGAGGCGTCGCGGCATCCCGATTCCACGGCTTCTCGCAGCCGGCCATCGTCGTCGCGATACAGCGACAGGATAGGGCTGATATTCAGCCGTGTCGCGCGCAGGAGCTGAAGGCGGTCCTCTTTCGGTCGGTTCAGGGTTCGCTCATGTGGCCGCACTGGTCCTTCGTCCCAGTCGTGCAGACGAACGCGGGCGAACAGCGAGCGTCGAGTCAGTCGGCGCCCCTCGTGCGTGAACTCCTGGTCGTCGACGTATAGGGCCGGGGCATCGTCTTGCACGAGAATGTGCCGCCGGAGCCAGTCCCACAGTGTCGCCGCGGCGCGCGTGTAGCGATTGTTCGACCCGTTGTCGGCAGCCGATGTCTCTCCGCATTCCAGCCGGACGATGTTGAACGGACTCCGTTCATACAGGAGTCGCTGCTCCTCCGGTGATATGACATCGAAGGGAGGGCAGACCAACAAAGAGAGGTCGGCTTCGGTGTAGTGGAGGCCGCGAAAGGGGCGAATCTCAGCCATGAGAGAGTCCCTCGACAAGGCAAAAGCGAATGGAGGCGAATTGACCGCGAATGCGGCCCCTACCTAGAATTAACGCGACCTAAGCATAACTGCGGAATCATCGATGGTCTACTGCACGTTCTGCGAAATCGTCGCCGGCAAATCACCCGCGGAGATCGTCTACGAGGACGAGGAAGTGGTGGTCTTCCGTAACCGGCTACGCTGGGTGCCGGTCATGCTGCTCGTCGTTCCCAGACAACACATGAGCCAGGAGGACTTGTGGCGAAACCTGGGGCACGTCGGCGACGTGGCTGTGCAGATGGGCGAGAGGTTCTGCCCCAACGGCTTCCGGCTGCTCTCCAACTTCGGCGCCGATGCCCTTCAGACCCAGCATCACGGCCACATCCACGTCCTGGGGGGCGCCTGGCTCGGGCAGTATGCCTGAGTCTACTCGTCGGGCGAAACCCGCTCTGTAGGCGCCAGGGCTCGACTCTGCGCCTCCAACAGCTCGCGAATGCCCTGACTGGCCAGCCGCAGCACCTCTTCAAGCGTCGACCGCGGGAAAGGCGCGTTTTCGGCCGACCCCTGCACTTCGACGAAGTCGCCCGACGCGGTCTGCACGATGTTGAAGTCGGCCTCCGCGCGGGAGTCCTCTTCGTAGGTCAAGTCCAGCAGCGGCGCGCCCCCAACGACGCCGACGCTCACGGCAGCTATGGCATCCCGAAGGGGCATCGTCGACAGCGTGTGGCGTTCCAGTAACGTTTCGAAGGCCTGCCGGAGCGCAACGTAGGCGCCGGTGATGGCGGCGCAGCGAGTACCGGCGTCCGCCTGAATGACGTCGCAGTCGACCGTAAAAGTGCGCTCGCCCAGCAGATCGAGCCGCGTCACCGCGCGCAGCGACCGCCCGATGAGGCGTTGTATTTCCTGTGTCCGCCCGCCGACGCGTCCTTGCGCGGCTTCACGAGGCGTTCGAGTGTGCGTCGAACGCGGCAACATGCCGTATTCTGCGGTCACCCAGCCGCTGCCCTTATCCCGCAAGAACAGCGGCAGTCGATCCTCAACGCTCACAGCGCACAGGACCACCGTCCCGCCCTGTGCGATGCGCGCCGACCCTTCCGCGTGCGGTAGATAGCCGGGCTCGATGCGCACGGGCCGCAACTCGTCAGCGCGACGTCCGTCAAGTCGTTCCACGGCTGCGCCTTTCACTCGGATCCGGAGCAACGGGAGTATAGCATGCCCTTCATCGTCGGAGAAGCGGCTGATCCTACCTGATGGCCTGAAGATCGCCCTGGTAGGCCTGGCCCGTCACCGAGATCAGCTTGTTGTCGAGGGCCTGTCTGGCGCCCCGGTTCTGAAGCGCCTGAATCGCGGCGTCGCAGGCTGCGTTCTGGTTTGCGTTGCTAGCCGGATAGACCGGCGGACAGGGCGCCGTCAGCGAAGCGTAGTCGACCAGATTGAACCAGTAGAAGAAGCCGAACGCGCTGATGTAGTCGAACTGCTCGTAGTTCGCCAGCTTCATCATCATCGAAAGGAACTGCTGGTCCAGGGGCGACCAGAAGCTGAACGTATCGCGGGCGCGGACGTCGAGCAGGGGGTCCGGACCCAGAAACCGCGCAACGACGTCGACTTGTGCAACCAGTATTCAGAGATACTGGCGCCCTTCCCGGCCGCATGCGCCATGTCTGCCACCTGCTCGGCGACGCCGATTTCATCTAACCCCGGCTGAAGGTTGTAGACATGCGTGTCGATCTCGTCTAGGCCGGGAATCGTCGCCAGGTCCGTCACATACGCCTTCCAGTCAGCCTGCCAGCTTCCTACGCCTGAGCCAAGCGGCATTGTCGTGTGGAGACCAGGAATCTGTGCCTGCTGCAGCGCTGCCACGAATTGCCTTATCATCTCGGTGTCGGCCTTCGGATCGCTCATGACACTCGACAAGGCTGGATTCTGCGAGTTAACTGCGTCGGTCGTCGGCTCCGTCTGCAGGAGCAGGTAATCGGGCTTGATCGTCTGTGCCACGAGGAGGTTGTGTGCGCTTCGCCGCTGCTCGTAAGTGGCGAGGTCGAGCGACTTGTAATAGCCGCTGGCATCGATTGAATTCGCACTGCCGGTCGCAATCGTCAACAGTGGGTTGGCTTCGACGATCATCTTCATGCCCAGACTGTGGATCGCGTCTGCGACAGACGTGTAGTAGGCGATCCACGTCTGGACGGTCTGCTGTGCCTGAACAGGTGTCTGCCCGAGCGCTATGTAGAGATTCTCGTCGAATATCGGAAAGCCGATCTGAACGGTGATGGCCGTCCCTCCCATATCGTGCTCGGCCTGGAGCTCTTCCTGCATTGCTGCCTTCACGCTGGGTTGGAGGATAGCGAAGCCGCCGTTGCCGTCCGCCGACAGCAACTCAGTGGCGTAGTTGACCGCGTAGGTGCTCCCGTCCCACGCTGAGCTGATCTCGCTGTCGTTCGCGCCGATGATGCCTTGGAGGTCGTTGTACAGCGTCTCGTACTGGGTCGGAACCTCAGGCGGGACGACCGTGGGCGATAGTGTAGGAGCCGGAGCCTTCGATCCGCTGCAGCCAACAAGCAAACCAGCCGATGTTAGGACGAGCGTGGCAGTCAGGAAGAGAAATCGCACCGTAATCGGCCCCTTTCTCTTCGAATCGCGGTCAATCCCAGTGTAGCACTACTCGCCGCCTGAGAAGCGCGACGGCACTTGCGGCTCGCCTCGCTCGGCGCTTACCCAAAGCCGCTCGCCGTCTGTTGAAAACGTCACGTCGCCCTCCTGATCGGTCCGGTAGAGGATAGTGTCGTCGAGGCGCAGGAGTGTCGACGGCGCTGGCTGTCCGAAGTCGTTCTCGCCCACGGATATAACCGACACGGCCGGCTGCACGGCATCGAGCAGCGCCTGGCTTGTGCCGTAGGCGGAGCCGTGGTGGGGGACCTTCAGCACTGTCGATCTCAAATCGACGCGCTCGTCGAGCAGCGCGTCTTCGCCCTCAGATTGGATGTCGCCGGTCAAAAGGAAGCTGACGTTGCCCCATTTGAGCTTGAGCACGAGTGAGTTGTTGTTCCGGTTCTCGCCGGCGCCGCCGCCGATGATCGGCTGCTTGGGTGGCCCGAGGATCTGAATCGACGCACCTTCTCCCAGGTCTATCCAGCCGCCCGCTGTTGCCTCTTCGCAGGGCACGCCTTTCTCGTCGATCACGTCGCGCCAGGAGTTGACGAGTTGCGTGTCTGCTTCTATTGGCCCCTCGACAATTCGTTCCACATCGTAGCGCTTCACGACGTCGACAAGGCCCGCGAGATGATCGCTGTCTGTGTGCGTGAGCAGCACCATGTTCAGCTTCCGGTCCCAGTACGGCAGGGCCCCACCCAGATCCTGCTCGATCACCTCGGGGTCCGGCCCACCGTCGACCAGCAGTCTCTGCCCTTCCGGCGTGGTGATGAGAATGGAATCGCCCTGCCCGACGTCGAACACCTCTACGGTCAGACGACCATCCGGTGCCGCGAATATCCCCGCGAGTCGGTTGTCGCGTGACGATAGGACGGGTGACCACACGACTATCGCCGCGAGCGCCAATCCGCCCGTCAACCAAGTGGCCGGTATCGCCGCAAGCGGTCGGACCGGCACGGCCAGGACGCGCCGGAGTGGCTGCCAAAGGCGCAGGAGCGCCTCTTCGCCGGGCCGCTTTCGAGCCAGCATCCAGCAGAGCGCCGCCAGCAAACCATAGGAGGCGACGCACACCTCAGTGTTGAACCGCCGCACCTCGAGCGAGGCGAACGGGACGGCGGCCATTAGGCGCACCATCTCAATCATGTAGCTGAGCCCTAACCAGGCGAAGTAACCTGCCACCTGCGCCAGCGCTCCGGAAGCGAGCCCAAGCACAGCGACAAAGGTCGAACTCAACATAATGTAAGGAAAGGCGGGAAGGACGAGCAGGTTCGCCGGTAACGCAATGAGAGAGATGCGCTGGAAGTAGAGCGCGATGAGCGGCAACGTCGAGATGACGGCACACACCGTCACAAGCCCGATTTCGAAGAGGCCGGCCCCGAAGCCTTGCCTCGGAAGTTCTGGCAGCCAGCCGGCCCGCTGCCAGACCTGCTCGACGCGTGGGCGCAGAAGCGGCTCCAACACAATGAGCCCGGCTGTCGCTGCGAAGCTGAGTTGGAACGAGACGTCGGTTACAACGTTTGGCTGCAATCCGGCCATGAGGGCCGCCGCCGTAAGCAGCGAGACAACGCCGCTCGTCGGGCGTCCGAGCAAGATAGCAGTCAGGTAGAGCGAGCCCATGATCGCGGCCCTGACGAGGCTTGGCGAAGCGCCCGTGAAGAGCGTGTATCCGACGATCGCCGCAAGCGCCAGCAGCGCCGCCCGGCGGCGTCCGACCAGCCAGGCCAGAGCGCCGATGATGAAGCCAGCCAGCAGCGTTACGTTGTAGCCTGAAAGGGCAATGATGTGAGACGTGCTGGTTGTGTTCAGGTCATCCTTCAAGTCTTGCGGCAATACTGAGCGTTCGCCCAGCAATATCCCCTGTGCCAGCGCCGCCTGCGGTTCCGGCAACGCCTTCCCCAGCGCCAACGAAAGGTCGCGCCGCAAGTCATGAATCACCCCTAGCGCGCCGTTCCCCCGTCCCGCCCCCTCTAGAGCCACTTCTGGATAGTAGGCTACGGAGTCTATTCCCCGGTTCGCGAGGTACTGTCGGTAGTCGAAGTTCGGCAGAGCGGGCGGCGTTTCCAGCTTCGCCGTAATGGTGAGAAAGTCGCCGTAGTGATGGCCCTCGCCGGCAACCTCCCGCAAGAGCACGCCGCCATCCGCAGACTGCCAGGAGCCGTCGCGCTGCTGGACCTCTTTCACGGCGATGCGCGTCGAAATGTAGCGATCGCCGATGTCGGGTTCGTCGACGACGAGGCCACGGAAAGTAACGGCCGGGCCGTCATTCAGGGCGACGATGCCAGAAGGCGCAGCGGCAGAATCATGTGGATTCGCGCGAAGGAACCCGCCGGCGAAGAGCCCCACGCACGCCAGGCTGAGGAGCGCCAGGCTCGGTTGTCTTCGGGCCAGCCCGAAGCCGGCCGCGAGCGCAAGGGTCGCGGCGCCAGCGATCATCGCCGCCCGCTCGTCCCAACCGAGGGCAGCGGCGACGGTGCCGGCAAACCAGGCGGCAGCAAAATAGGCGAGCGTCAAGGCCCAACCGTTATCAGGTCTTTGATCTTGTCGAAGGTTGCCTGCGGCAGCACCTTTCGTTCCACAAGCTCCTCGGGCCGGTGGAATGCGCCCTCGGTCTCGCGTGAATCGACGATCCGTTGCGAATACACCTCGCCGATGCCCGGCAGCATATCTAGCTCTGCCGCTGTCGCCGAGTTGATGTCAATCTTCTGTCCGGCAATGGGCGTGGAGCCGGAAGACACTCCATCCGTCTCGCCGAGTTGCGGCACCTTGATCTGGTCTTGGTCGCGAACGCGCAGGGCAAGATTGAGGGAATCGGTGTCGGCGTCTTCAGTCACTCCGCCGGCGGCGGCGAGCGCGTCTTCTACGCGATCGCCTTCGTGCAGGGAATAGACGCCTGGCTTCTCGACTGCGCCCGCCACCTCGACCTTTATGGCCGTGCCGCCGGCTTGAGGATCATCAAAGCTGATTTCCAGAGATTGCTGTCCGCCACGGTGCTGCAGGACGAGGATAACGAGTCCGACCACGATGACGGAGACAAGAAAACCGAGGACAATGCTGCGGTTCCGTTCCAGCCAGGAGCTCACGGAATATCCCTTCCGTTGTAAAGACGAGGTGCGCAAGCGAGCTTACTATTCTCGCATGCGTTCGTCAACTAGCCGGAAGCGAATCGCGAAGAGTATCTGCGCAGGAGGCGTCAACTGTGCTGGCGAATAGCGCTATGTTATACTTTTTTACTGTCGAAAGGGGGCCTCATGCAGGGTCGAAACCTGCTGTCAATCGCCGATCTAACGCCGGAAGAGCTTCGCCGCATCGTCGATCTCGCTGCCGAGATGAAGCAAGACGGCTATCCGCGCCTCCTTGCTGGCAAGACGCTCGCGCTCCTCTTCGAGAAGGCCTCACTGCGGACTAACGTCAGCTTCAACGTCGCCATGCAGCAGCTCGGCGGCCAGGCGATTTACCTTGGACAGAGCGAAGTCGGCCTCGGCCAGCGCGAGTCCGTCGCCGATGTCGCCCGCGTGCTTAGTCGCTACGTCGACGGCATCGCTGCTCGCACCTATTCGCAACAGACGCTTGTCGACCTTGCGCGGTACGCCAGTGTCCCTATCGTCAACGCCCTCTCCGACGAGGAGCACCCCTGCCAGGCTGTCGCCGACTTGCTGACCGTATATGAGAAGAAGGGGCACTTCCACGGTTTGACCTTGGCGTTCATCGGAGATGGCAACAACGTAGCCACATCGCTAGCCCAGGCGGCCGCAATGGTCGGGATGAACTTCATCATCGCCTCACCCGAGGGCTACGAGCTCTGCGAACGGACGCTGGAGCAGGCACGAGAATCGGCAACTACAAACGGTGCTACTGTAACCTGCATTCGCTCGCCGCAAGCGGCGGTGGATCAGGCCGACATCGTCTACACCGACGTCTGGATCAGCATGGGGCAGGAGGACAGCTACGACGACCGGCTGACAGCCTTCGAAGGCTATCAGGTGAATGATGAATTGCTCTCGCACGCGCGTAAGGACGTCATCCTCATGCATGACCTGCCGGCACACCGCGGCGAAGAGATAGCGAACGAGGTGATCGAGGGTCCGAAATCGGTAGTTTTCGACCAGGCCGAAAACCGCCTGCACGCGCAGCGTGCCATCCTGGCGTTGCTCTTGGCAGATAGCTAAACACCGAAGCCTACGGACAGCCTTCAACCATGCAAGGATTCCTCGACAACATCAGCCAGAACCTGTCGCGTTTCGACGCCCGCGCTGCCGTCGATATTCTGCTGATTGCTGCCATCATCTACTGGTTTCTGCTTGTCCTCCGCGGTACGACCGCCATGTCGGTGCTGCGCGGGATCGCTTTCGTCTTCATCGGTGCCTTCGTGCTGGCGCGCGTCCTCGACCTCACAGTGCTCAATTGGGTCCTCACTCATTCCTTCATCGCCGTGCTCATAGCCATCCCGATCATCTTCCAGCCCGAGCTTCGCCGGGCCCTCGAGCGGCTTGGCCGGACAAGGCGTGCTTGGCTCGGCCGTCCTAGTTATGACGCAGTTATCGACGCTGTCACGGGCGCTGCTTGCAACCTCTCGCGAGAGCGACACGGCGCCCTCATGGTGCTGGAGCGTGAGACTGGCCTGGAAGACTACATTGACACCGGCGTGAGGGTCGATGCCTCGCCATCGGTCGAATTGCTCCAGGGCATCTTCTTCCCTAATTCGCCCCTGCACGATGGCGCGGTCATCCTGCGCGAGAATCGGGTCGTCGCTGCTGCTTGCACGTTGCCGCTGGCCGATGAGAAGCCTCGCGGCATGATGGGAACGCGCCACCGAGCGGCGATAGGCATCACGGAACGAACGGACGCTGTGTCGGTCGTCGTCTCAGAGGAGACGGGGCAGATGTCGGTTGCGACCAACGGCCGCATTTGGCGCCGGCTCGATGAAGGACGCCTCCGTGCAATCCTTCAGAACAGCTTGGGAAGTGTCTGGACAAAACGAGGCGACGGGAGGGAACGTGCTGTCTCCGGGTGACCTTGTGAAGACCGCCCTCGGTGCCCTACGCGACGCCTTCGACGTGTTCCGGCACACGTTCACGCTGGGCCTGCTCTCGCTGGGGCTCGCCATCGTCATCTGGTTCGTCGTCAGCGACGCCCAGAACCCGCCCAAGCGAGGCTTCTTCTCCGGCACCATCCCGGTGGAAGCAGTGAACGTGCCCCAAGGCAAGGCGCCAATCGAGGCCGCGCAGGTCCAGATCGAGATATCCGCAGATTCTGACGTCTGGAATGACCTCACCATCGGCGACTTCAAGGCAACAGTCGACCTCTCGAGCATGACCCAGGCCGAGGCCAATCTGCCGGTGCATGTTGCCGCCTTGCGAAACGATGTTGACATAATCCGCGCCGTCCCTTCGTCGGTCGATGTCACGCTCGAGCTCACTACGACTGAGTCGAAGCCGGTGAAGATAAACACTGTCGCCGTGGCGCCTGTGGGCTACAGCGTGACGGATGAAAAGGTAAGCCCAGACACCGTGGAAGTCAGTGGGGCACAGAGTCTTGTCGCACAGACCGATGCCGTCTGGGTCGACCTCAACCTGACCGGCGTCCAGACAAGCATGGAGCGCGACTACACTCTGGTCGCCCGCGACAAGGATGGCCGCCAGGTGAACGTCAAAATCGAGCCGAATACGGCAAAGGTCGCTGTGACGGTCGTTAGGACGGAGTGGATGGAGACCTTCCCCGTCAACCCCTCGATTAGCGGCAATGTCGCTACTGGGTACTCCGTCACCGGTGTCGAGGTCGACCCTCCGTTCGTGAACGTTCGCGGCCCTGTCGACGTGCTCCAATCGATCTCGGTTCTGACGACCGATGCGATTCCCGTCGATGGGGCGGAATCGGATGTCCAGCGCAGCGTACAGCTTCGCCTTCCGCCGGGTGCCACGGTTGATGGCGGTAGCGAGGTTGTCGTCCACGTTCGCGTCGCGCCCGCGGAGGGGCAGCGCAATCTTCAGGTCGCCGTACAGGTGATGGGCCTGAAGCAAGGCTTGGTCGCCACCCTCTCGAACGAGGATCTGGTCGCAACGCTTGCTGGCTCATTGCCGGCGCTCAATGCTCTCACCGGCGATGACGTGACTGCGACGATCGATGCTTCCAACCTGACCGTCGGCACATACTCGCTCACTCCCAAGATCAACCTGCCAGCAACCATGCAACTCATCGGCGTTTCCCCGCCTGAGATCCAGGTGACGGTCACTTCCCAATGAGCTCCCGCGCGCGTTCAGGGACGAAGCCAGCCGGTCAGCAAGCATCATCCGAAGCCGGATACCCTATCGTAGCCCTCGTTGGCCGGCCGAACGTTGGGAAGTCTGCTCTGTTCAACCGCATAATCGGGGGACGCAAGGCCCTCGTCGAAGAAGCGGCTGGGACGACTCGTGATCGCGTTTACGGCGACATCGAATGGCGAGGAAAGCGCATTCGGCTCGTCGACACCGGCGGCCTGCTCATGGACGGCTCGTTGCCGTACAGTGAACTCGTCCGAGCCCAGGTGGAGGTTGCGGCCGACGAAGCCGAAGTAATCCTCTTCGTGGTCGATGGTAAGGAGGGCCTGACCGCCGGGGACCGCGATGTGGCCGATCACTTGCGACGCGTCGACAAGCCTGTCATCCTCGTCGCCAACAAGACCGAGAGCGAGAGCCGTCGCGAGTCGGCCGTCGAGTTCTACGAGCTTGGCCTCGGCGAGCCGTTTGCCGTCAGCGCCTTGCACGGCATGGGCGTCGCTGACCTGATGGACATGCTGGCTGACTTGCTTCCAGAGTCGCTAGCGCCGGAAGCGCTCGACAACCCTTTCAATCGCCATCGTCGGACGGCCGAACGTCGGCAAGTCGATGCTGACGAATGCTATCCTCGGCGAGGAGCGTGTCATCGTCAGCGAGACGCCCGGCACGACGCGCGACAGCGTTGACACTCTCTTCGAGTTTGATGGGCATAAGCTCACCCTTATCGATACGGCAGGCATCCGTCGAAGAGGCCGTATTGAGGTTGGCGTGGAGAAGCACTCGGTGCTGCGAGCGCAGGATGCGGCGCAGCGGGCCGACGTGGCGCTCGTGCTTATGGACGCCGGCGAAGGGCTCGCGGCGCAGGACGCGCACATTGCCGGGCTTATCGTGGACAGCTTCGTCGGAATGGTGCTGGTAGCCAATAAGTGGGACTTGGCGCCGCCTGAGCCTTCCTATCGAAAGGAATTCGAACGTCTCCTTCGCTACCGCCTGCGCTTTGCGCCCTGGGCGCCGCTTTGCTTCGTCTCCGCGAAGGAGCGCACCGGCGTCGACGAACTGCTGAAGGAGGCCCTGCGCGTCGGTGAGGAGCGACAGAAGCGATTGCCGACAGCTGAGGTGAACGCCGTCGTACAGCGGGCGATCGGCGAGCGAAGCCCGCCCTTCGACGCAGGGCCGCAAGCTGAAAGTGCTCTACGTGACGCAGGCTCAAACAGCGCCGCCGACTTTCGTCTTCTTCGTCAACGATGCCTCCTTGCTCCACTTCTCCTATCGTCGCTATCTTGAGAACCGGTTGCGGAAGGCTTACGGCTTCGAAGGCACGCCGCTGAAGCTCATCTTCAAGAGCAGAGGGGAAAAGTAGATGGCCTGGCAGCTTATCGTCGCCGCCATCATCGGCTATCTGCTCGGCTCCATTCCCGGCGGCTACGTCATGGGGCGCCTGACCCGCGGCATCGACGTACGTGACTACGGCAGCGGCAAAACGGGCGCCACCAACGCGATGCGGACACTCAGTCTTTGGGCTGTTCTCGGCGTGCTGGTGATCGACATCGGCAAGGCAGCGGCGGCGGTTTCCATCGCCCGCGTTCTCTCAGATAGCGCATGGGCGCAGGCGTTGGCGGGCATAGGTGCGTTTGCCGGACACGTCTGGCCGCTGTACCTTGGCTTCCGCGGTGGACGGGGTGTCTCCGCTGCTTACGGCTCCCTCCTTGCGATGAACCCACTAGCCAGCCTGGCGCTGCTTCCCATCGCCTTGCTGATTATCGCTGTTACCCGCTACATGTCACTGATGTCGATTTCGATGGCGCCGATTGCCGCCGCGCTCTTCCTGGCGCTGGCAATAGCAGGCGTGTTGCCTTATGCCTACTCTGTCTACGGCATGGTCGTTGCGGCGATGATCGTCATCCTTCACTACGACAACATCCGCCGCCTGCTTTCAGGCACCGAGCGGAAGATCGGTCAGAAGGAGCTGCAACGGACCGGAGGCCGTTGGTGAAAAGCGTAGCTGTCGTCGGCTCCTCAAGCTGGGGCACCGTCCTCGCGGTCCTCTTCGCCCGCAACGGCTTGCCGGTCCGCCTCTGTGCCTATGACGAGGCCGATGCGGAAGCGCTTCGTCGTGGCGGCGAAAACGCGCGACTTGAGCCTGGCCTGCGTTTCCCTCCTGTACCGCGCCTTGGAATCGCGGCTGGCGCCCAACCGCTGACCCTCCTCGGCCTCGCGGGCGTCGGCGATCTCATGGCCACCTGCTACAGCCCCCTCAGTCGCAACCATCGCGTCGGCATCGAGCTGGCGAAAGGACGCTCGCTCGACGAAGCTCTTGCCTCACTCGGCCAGGTCGCTGAGGGCGTGGCGACGACCGTTGCAGCCCGTGGACTGGCTCTTCGCTACCGGGTCGAGATGCCTATCATACAGATGACCTATCAGGTGCTCTTCGAAGGGCTGGACCCGCGCCGCGCCGTCGCCGAATTGATGCTTCGGGCGCCCCGTCACGAACTCCACGGAGTCGGCCGGAAGTGATCACGGTCCGTCCCCTGTGGCCCAACGATATACCTCAGTGTGAAGCCATCCTGCGCGGCCTGCCAGAGTGGTTCGGCTTCGAAGCCGCTCTCCTCCAGTTCGTCGATGACCTTGCGCGTCTGCCCGGTCTCGTGGCTGTCGAAGGCGACGACGTTCTCGGTTTCCTCGCCTTGCACGACCACAGCGCCGAATCGTCCGAGATCCACGTTCTCGCTGTCCACCGCGGTCGTCACCGCCAGGGAATCGGCCGCGCCCTGCTGGAAGGCGCGGAAGCCGGCCTGCTCGCCAGGGGCGTCAAGCTGCTTCAAGTGAAGACGCTTGGCCCGTCGAGCGATGATGCCAACTACGCCAAGACACGCGCCTTCTACCTGGCGATGGGCTTTTCCCCGCTGGAGGAGACTTCAGCTTTCTGGGGCCAACAGCAGCCCACTTTGCTCATGGTGAAACGCCTTTGCCCTTGAATCACCTCCATTCTCTGCTGCCCCTTGAGCGCTTGCGCCCGTCATTGACAAGCCGTTTTGGCGGTGCCTAGACTGAATTCAAGGGGAACCCAATGGCATTGCAGGACTATCTGGATGAGTTGAAGAACCCCTCGCGGCCGCTCTTGGCTTCGAGGCTCAGCGAAATCTCTTCGCTGTCGGCTGTTGATGCGTCTGCGTTGGCCGATATCTGGCCGCAAATAGAAGTCGCGCGGCGCCGCCAGGTCCTGCGCCGCCTGCTCGAGCTTGCTGAAGACAACGTCGAGCTCGACTTCGACCGCGTCTCAATCCTCGCTCTTGACGACAACGATGCCGAGGTGCGCGCTCTCGCCATCCAGGGTCTGTGGGAGCATGAGGACCGTGACCTGATCACGCCTTTGATCAACATCCTGAAGGATGACCCGTCGGCGACCGTTCGCGCTGAAGCCGCCGGCGCTCTTGGCCATTTTGTCCTGCGGGCAGAGTTCCAGCAGCTGAATCCAATGGACAGCCGTCGCATTACAGACGCATTGCGAGCGACGATCGACAATTCCGATGAGTCAGCCGAGGTCCGTGGCCGGGCACTTGAGTCCATCGGTGCTCTCAGTACGCCCTGGGTTCGCAGCAGCATCGAGAACGCCTATCGCAGTGGCGACTGGCGTCTTCGCATCAGTGCCGTTCACGCGATGGGCCGAAATTGTGACCGCAATTGGATCTCGCTCCTTTCCAAGGAGCTGGAGAGCGACGTTCCAGAGATGCGCTTCGAGGCCGCCACCGCCTGCGGTGCTTGCTGCGACGAGAATGTGGTACCTCTCCTGAAACCCCTGCTCGAGGACGAAGACGCGGAGGTACAAGAAGCCGCGATAGCCGCCCTCGGTGAAATCGGTGGCGATGCGGCGAAACGTGCGCTCCGAGAGATCGACCGCCACCCGGAGGTGCGCGTCCGCGAAGCCGTGGCTGCCGCCCTCGAAACAATCGAGTTCAACGAGGACCCGCTGGGGTTCCATCTGCCGTAGGAGGTGCGGTTGTCAGAGAAACAGGGGAACGGTTTGCGGACGGAGTCAGCTACATCGGCGGGCGGCGTCGTCTATCGACTTGGTGATCAGGGTCTCGAGGTCGTAATTTGTGGTCGCTCACGTGAGGGCATTTGGGGCCTGCCGAAGGGAACGCCGGAGCCCGGGGAAGACCTCATTACGGTCGCGACCCGCGAGGTCCGCGAGGAGACGGGATTGGAAGTCCGGCCGGAGGACCAAATCGGATCCATACGCTACTGGTTTGTTAGAGAGGGCGTTCGCTACCATAAGACGGTCTATCACTATCTTTTCGTGCCCATCGGCGGTAGCCTGGAGGCGCACGACGCCGAGTACGACCGCGTGGAATGGCTCAACGTCGAGGAAGCATGTCGACGGCTCAGCTACCAGAATGAAGTCGATATAATCCGGAAGGCTGCCGAGATGATAGCGCGCCGACAAGCGCCTACTGAGCAGAGGGCATGACGAAGACAGATGTCGAGGGTGAAGTCGCCCGTGGCGAGAAGATCGTCCTTCGGCAGAAGCGGCTGTCCGACGCCGAAGCCGAGTACGCCTGGCGTAAGGACCCCGAGCTTGCATCCTACGACGCTGCTAAGCCCATCACGACAGCCTGGGAGGACTTTCTTGCGCTCTACGAGGACGACCTTAGCCATCCGACGCCGTTTCGCACCTCCTTCGCCGTCGACGACATCGAAGGGCGGCACATCGGCAACGTCATGCTTTACAGCATCGATCTCCTCAAGGGCGAAGCCGAGATAGGCATCACCATCGGCGAGAGGCTTTATTGGAGCCGCGGCTACGGCACTGACACGTTGAAGGCGCTTGTTCGCTACGTCTTCGCAAACACCAATATGACCCGGCTCTATCTGAAGACGCTCGACTGGAACCTGCGGGCGCAGACGTCATTCAGGAAGGCGGGTTTCGTCCAATACAATACGTCGCGACGAAGCAATGGGTCATTCATCCTCATGGAGTTGCGGCGCGGCGACTGGGGCGCGGACCAATAACCAGAAAAACGTGGCCGAGGCTCGAAAAGCCTCGGCCGTTCGGGTTCAACCACCCCGCATTATCACGCTGATGCGTTTCGTCCCGGTATCGGTAGATCCGGTGGTGGCGGCGACGGATTTGCTACTCCCGACATCAGTCCTCGGGGCATGACCGCGGCCAGTTCCTCTACCGTCCACATCCCTTCTTTGTTGATCGCCCGGCCCATCTCCTCCTCGAACGCCAGCGAAATCGCGCCGCCGGAGACGTAGAAGACCTTACCGTTGACGTTCCATGCCTCCTCGGTCGCCAGATAGGTCACCATGGACGCCACCTGTTCCGGCGTCCCCAGCCGAGGCGCCTTTCCGCTCGCCCGAACGACTCCTTCTGTAAGCCGCGTCTCCGCCATCGGCGCTACCGCATTGACCGTGATGGCGTTGCGGCCCAGCTCTCGCGAAAGGACCCGTGTCAGGCCGACGACCCCAGCCTTCGACGCAGCGAAATTCGCCTGGCTGTGTGCTCCCAGCAACGCCGATGGTGAAGTGAAGTTGATGATGCGCCCATAGCGCTGGCGTCGCATTTGGATGGCGGCTGGATGGCACGTGCAGTAGTGGCCCTTGAGGTTGACGGCTATTACGGTATCCCAATCCTCTTCGGTCATGCCAAGGAAGTCGCGGTCCCGCAGGATTCCAGCAGCGTTGACGAGGATGTCCAGCCGCCCAAAGTTGTCAATGGCGGTCTTGACGATGCTCTCACCGCCCTCAACCGTCGCGACGCTCTCAAAACTGGCGACTGCGCGGCCGCCGTCTGCCGCAATCTTATTGACGACGTCCTGCGCTGGGCCGCTGCTTGGTGCGCTTCCGTCGGCGGCAACGCCCAGGTCGTTGACGATGATCGCGGCGCCTTCTGCTGCCAGCGCCAGCGCACACGCCCTGCCGATTCCCCGGCCGGCGCCGGTTACTGCCGCTACCCGGTCCTTCAGTCTATCCGTCACGTTCCTCTCTCATTCCGCCTCATCGTCCGGTGGCATCCCCTCTTCCGCGTGAGAGCGTGCGAAGGAGGGCTTAAGGTGCTCGGCCGGCGGCCCAGGGTTCTCGAGCAACTGGGTTAGCTGCGTTGGGACCACCAGGATGAGTTCGTCGACTGAGTAGCCTTCCGGCTTGAAGATCGTCCGCCGTGGCACGGGCGCCTGCGATAGCGAGACGCTGCCGCCGAAGACGTAGAAGACCTGGCCGTTTATGTTCCAGGCTGCGTCGCTGGCAAGGTAGGCGATGAACGGCGCGATGTATTCCGGCTCCGGTATGACGAGCCCATACTTCGCCGCCATGCTTGCCATGCCAACAGTCAGACGCGTCGAAGCCATCGGCGCGATGGCGTTGCAGGTGATGCCGTAACGGCCAAGCTCCCGGGCCAGCACGCGCGTAAGACCAGCGATCGCCGACTTCGCGGAGCCGTAGTTGGCTTGCGCCGCATTCCCCATCAAACCCGAGGAGGATGACGCGTTGATGATCCGTCCACAGCGCTGTTGCTGCATCTGCGCCGCAGCTGCCTTGGAGCAGGCAAACGTGCCCTTGAGATGAACCGCCATGACGGCATCCCAATCGGCTTCGGTCATTTTGATGAACATACCGTCGCGCAGAATACCTGCGTTGTTGAAGAGGATGTCGATGCGGCCCCAGGTGTCGACGGCCGTGGCGACGATTCGCCTGCCGCCGTCCATGCTCGCAACGGAATCGTGGTTTGCGACGGCTTCCCCGCCCGCGGCTTTGATCTCGGTGACAACCTGATCGGCTGGCGCCTGGTCCTGGCCCGTGCCGTCGGGAGAGACGCCTGGGTCGTTGACGACCACGCGCGCCCCTTCCTTCGCCAGGTACAGGGCTACGCAGCGACCGATGCCGCGGCCGGCGCCGGTGACTACTGCCACTTTTCGTTGCAAGGCTCCGGCCGCTGTCTCGATCCTGGGAGTTTCTTTTCCTGCTGATTCGGGCGGCTGCATCAGCCTCGCGAAGGGAGGATAACGGTCGCTTTGCCGGGTGTCGTCTTCTCGCCGTCGTCCTTCTCGGTCCAAATGTCGAGTTCGACGAGGTTCTTTCCGCCCTCTTGCTTCTTCGCCGTTATCACGCCGCGGCAGATCATGTTCTGTCCTGGAACGTCCATTCCTCGGTACTGGCAGCTATACTTCTTGATCTTGCCCTTCTCGCCCAGCCAATCCCACAGCATCTGGCCCAGGAAAGCGTTCTTGAGTGCTCCGTGGACGATAACCCCAGGCAGGCCATTGGCGGCCGCGAAGTCCTTGTCGTAGTGGATCTGGTACATGTCACCGGAGCCGGCAGCCCACATGACAAGCTGCTGCGTCGTGCAATTCTTCACCAGCTTCGGTATCTCGTCGCCAACGTTTACGTCTTCGAAATAGACTTGGTCAGCCATCGTATGCCTCCCCTAATAAATGATGCCGGTGCCGCGCTCAGTGGCCACCAGCTTGCCTGCGGCATTGTAGAAGTTCGCTTCCGACGTGAGGATTATCATCTTGCCCAGCGCGCCGGTCCTCTCTCGAACATCGAGGATCTTGCTGATGCTCTTCAGCGTGTCGCCAGCGCAAATGTCCTCGTCGTAGTACTCGAACTCCGTGCCGCCGTTGAGGAGGCGTGAGACCTTCACGCCGGGAAGGCCCGGTGAACGCTTAACGGAATTGCCGATGATGTTAGTGGGAGTCTGGGGTGTGTGTATCGCGTGCCCTAGGAAGCCGGGAGGGCAGATTATGCTACGATGCCCCTTGCCCTTGGCATATGCCTCGTCGTAGAAGACGAGGTCGGTGTGACCGACGGCACGAGCAAACCAACGGATCGCCGTCTTGTCGACCTCGACGATCAGAGGCTCTCCTTCTTTGCCCACGGCCGCTCGCGCCTCGTCCGTGAGAAGCGATTCTTGAGTCACAGCTCTCCTACCTCCTTACTGGAAACATGCGTTCAGAAGATGGTCCTGCTAGCCCATCAGATATGTGCTGACCATAGCGCAAGCTCTGATTCGTGTCAAACGGACGGGATGTGCATCTCGACCTCGTCCGCCGGACGCAGGTCCAGCGGCTCGAATCGGCCCGCCTGCAGCTCAACGATGAGGTCCTTCAAGAGAGGTTATGCGCTTCTCGAACCGCGTCACGCACCGTCCGACCTGATGCGGCTGATGTGCGTCGCTCCCGCCCGTGCCTCGCATACCCAGCCTCTGGCGCAGCCGCTCGGAGAAGTCGTTCTGTTGTGGAGCGCCCCGTCCGTGCAGCGTTTCCAGCGCGACACATTGCTTGTAGGCGGGATTGTCCATGGCCTTGTCCAGGCTGCGTTCCAAATCTTCGCCGGAAAGCTCGTACCATGGCATGTAGCGACGGTACGGATGGGCCGCAACCATCACTCCGCCGGCCGCTTTCACCATCGCTGCCAGCTGCTCGACGCGGTGCATCCCGAACTGGTACTTCTGGAGTCCGTAGACGAGCATGTGCCCGCACTCGGTGTTCGCCTCTAGCCCCGGCAGGACGAGGAAGTCGTGCTTCTTCGCCAGCGCCTCGCACTCGGCGACATCCCAGAAGTAGTCGTGCTCAGTGAAGCAAATGCCTTCGACGCCGGCCTCCTTCGCGAGTTCGATCATCTGGTCCGGAGTCAAGGCGGAATCCCAGGAGATGGGGTAAGTGTGCGAATGCAAATCGATGAGCATGAGAGGTAATTTCAGTATCCGCGTTTGTCAGAGATGGTGTCAATGAAAGGCGAAGGCGCTATGCTAGTATGGCCTTACCTGGAGGGATAGCTTGGCGCGACGACATGAGATCGACGTAAAGGTCGACGGACGTTTTCGCAATGCAGTCGACGAGACTTGGCTGCGCCATGTCGTTGCGGACGTCCTCGCCGCCGAGGGCACTGGTGACGCCCGAGTTGGCGTCGTCATCGCCAGCGATGCCATGGTGCGCGATCTGAACCGGCGGTTTCGCGGCGAGGACGCCCGGACCGATGTCCTCTCCTTCTCCCAACGCGAGGATGCTGGCGAGTTCGTCCTTCCACCTGGCGAATCGGCCCACTTGGGCGACGTAATCATCTCACTGCCCGCGTCGCGCCGGCAGGCGAAGCAGGCGGGGCATTCGCTCGAGCGCGAACTCGCCCTTCTCCTCGTTCACGGCCTGCTCCACCTCCTTGGTTATGATCACGCAACCGGCGAGCAGGCACGTGCCATGGAGTCGCACCAGACCACTCTACTGGCCGGTCTGGGAATGATATAATCTCGGTGGGATAATGGCTGTCGAAGTCCTCTACCGTAAGTACCGTCCCCAAAGGTTCAGCGAGGTTGCGGGTCAAGAGCCCATTATGCGCACCCTCCGCAACGCTGTATCTTCGAAAAAAGTATCCCATGCGTACCTTTTTAGCGGCCCGCGCGGGACCGGCAAGACCAGCACCGGCCGTCTCCTCGCCAAGGCGGCCAACTGCCGGAACCCGAAGGACGGCGAGCCCTGCAACAAGTGCGACTCCTGCCTCGCCTTCAGCGAAGGCCGCGCCATGGACCTCGTCGAGCTGGACGCCGCCAGTAACCGCGGCATCGACGCCATCAAGGACCTGCGCGAGAGGGTCGGCTATGCGCCCGGTAGCGCCGACTTCAAGGTCTATATCCTTGACGAAGCCCACATGCTCACCACCGAGGCCTCGAATGCCCTCCTGAAGACGCTCGAGGAGCCGCCACCGCACGTCATCTTCGTCCTCGCGACGACGGAACCTCACAAGATACCCGCGACCATCGGCTCTCGTTGCCAGCGCTTCGACTTCCGTCGCATCCCCCTGGAAGCGGCTGTCGACCGGCTGGCTTACGTCTGCAAGCAGGAGAAGATAACCTGCCCGCGCGAGGCGCTCGAGCTCATTGCCCGCAGCGCCACCGGCAGCATGCGCGACGCCATCAATATGCTGGAGCAGGTCGTCGACTACCACGGTCGCGAGCTGACGGTCGAGACGGTCCAGAGCGGCCTCGGCCTCACCGGCGACGCCCGCAGCAACGAGCTGGCCCGCCTTGTCCTCAGCGGCGACCTCGGCGGCGGCCTGGCGCTCATCGCCTCCGTGCGCGACGACGGTCTTGACCTGCGGCAGTTTCAGCGCGAAGTCGTCTCCTATCTGCGACAGCTACTGCTCGTCGCCGCCGGCGCCGATAGCGCTCTCAGCTTGACCAAAGAGCAGGCGAAGGATATGCAGAAGGCCCTGGAAGGCGTTGGTAAGGAGGAAATCGTGCGAGCGTTGCGTGCCTTCGGCCAGGTCGACGTCCGTGCCGACCCGTTGTCGTCGCTGCCGCTGGAAATCGCCCTTGCTGAGTGCGTCCTTGCTCGAAATGCGGTCGTGCATCAGGCGGCAGAGGTTCAAAGACGCGAAGCCGCGCCTGTCAGGCCTCCAGCCGCCGCACCCGCACCCATCATCGACGAACCCCCTTCGATGCCTGGCCCTTCACGACGCAGAGCCGCTCCCGTCGCGACGCCCGCTCCCGCCCCGCCCCTGTCGGAGAGTGCCGTCGCGACGCCCGCCCTGCCGGTTTCGCCGGAGGTAACATCGCTTCAGTCGAAATGGCAGGATGTCTATCAGTTAGCTCGCAAGATCAACTTCAAGGCCGGTGCCCTGCTCAACAGCGGCTGCGCTATCACCGGTCTTGACGATGGCACTGTCGTGTTCGGCTTCCGCCATCAGCCGCTCGCCGAAAAGATGAACTCCGGCGAAGGCGGCGCCTACCTGCAGGCGCTCCGCGAGGCCGTGCAGAAAGTTCTCGGTGCCTCTTACGAAGTGCGCTGCGTCTACGACCCGCAGGCGTCAAGCGGGCGGTCAGCGAGCGCAAGCACCGGCGGTGGCGGCGGACACCTCGTCCAGGCGGCCCGCGAGCTGGGAGCGCGGGTGGTGGGTGGCGTCGACGAAGGAGAGATGCCATGAAGATGAACCGCGACATGATGCGTCAGCTTCAACAGATGCAATCGAAGCTGGCGCAGGCCCAGGAGGAGCTGAACAATCTGACAGCCGAAGGCAGCGCTGGCGGCGGCGCCGTCAAAGTCGTGATAACCGGCGCCCTGGAGATCCGTTCGCTTGATATCTCGCCCGAGGTCGTTGATGCCGACGACGTCGAGATGTTGGAAGACCTGGTTATCGCCGCCTTCAACGAAGCCCTGCAAAAGGCGCAGGCCCTGCAATCGCAGCATATGGCCGGTCTGACCTCCGGATTGAATCTGCCCGGCATGCGCTAGACATAAGATGACGAGGAACCCATGACCCAGACCGCGCCCTCGGCGGCGCTTCCCGTAAGCCGCCTGATCGAAGCGTTCAACAAGCTGCCCGGCATCGGCCCCAAAAGCGCCCAGCGGCTGACTTACTACCTCCTTCGCGCTCCCCAGGAAGAGGCGCAGACGCTCGCTCAGGCCATTCTCGAGATGAAGGAGAAGATCATTCTCTGCTCGGTCTGTCAGAACATCACCGACGCCGACCCTTGCGCCATCTGCGATGATGACCGGCGCGACCACTCGAAGATCTGCGTGGTCGAAGAACCACTCGACATCCTCGCCCTGGAGCGCACCGGCAGCTATAAGGGCCTGTATCACGTCCTCCACGGCGTCATCTCGCCCATGGACGGCATCGGCCCCGACGAGTTGAAGACGCGCGAGCTCCTGGCGCGGCTGAAATCGCCCGGAGTGGTCCAGGAGATCATAATGGCGACGAACCCGAACCTGGAGGGCGAAGCAACCGCCATGTACCTGACTCGGCTCATCGCGCCCCTCGGGATACGCGTGACACGCCTCGCCCGCGGCTTGCCCGTCGGCGCCGACCTCGAGTACGCCGATGACGTCACCCTTACACGTGCCCTCGAAGGCCGCCAGGAAGTCTAGATGTAGCGGCGGAATTCTTTACCCGCCGCACGTGCGATGACAATCCCCAAGATTTACAAGACCACCGCCATCGTCCTCCGCCAGCGCCGCCTAGGCGAGGCCGACAAGATCATCACGCTCTTCACGCCCAACCTCGGCAAGATTGATGCCGTCGCGAAAGGCGTGAGGAGGACTCGCAGCAAGGTCGCCGGCCATGTCGAGCCGCTGACCTACACGGCCTTCTTGGTGGCGCGCGGCCGCGAACTCGACATCATCACCCAGGCCCAGTCAATCGAAGCCTTCTCTGAGCTGCGGGAAGACCTCGAGCGTACGAGCCGCGGTCTCTACGCTGCCGAGCTGGTTGATCGCTTCACGCCGGAGCGGCAGGAGAACTTCCAGGTCTTCCGCCTGCTACTTGAAACCTTGCGCCGCCTGACCATGGAAGAGCGGCTCGACATAACGCTGCGCTACTTCGAGATGCGCCTCTTGGGCTACCTGGGCTATCAGCCTCAGACAAAGGAGTGCGTTCTGTGTAGCGGGACGCTGACGCCGGTGGTGAACGGCTGGAGCGCTGAGGCGGGTGGCGTGCTGTGTCCGGAATGTGCCCGCAAAGCGCCTATGTCACGACCGCTGACGGTCAATGCCTTGAAACTGATGCGCTTGCTTCAGAGAGACGACTTCGCGGCCGTCGCGAAGGTACATACGGCGCCGCCGTTGGAAGCGGAGCTGGAGCGTCACCTCCGCGAGTACATTCTCTATGTGCTCGAACGCGACGTCCGCTCCACGCGTTTCCTCGAAACCCTTCGTCGCACGAGGCAGTCGACTCCCGTCCCGTAGCGGTCGGGGTTCGACTCCGCTCGATTGCGTTCTATAATGGTTCTGGTTAGGTTCTGAGTATGCCGCTCTACGAATACTACTGCGAGCACTGTAACGGAGTCTTCGAGGCGCTGCGCCCGATGCGCGAAGCCTCAGATGCGTGTCCCTGTCCCCTGTGCGAGCGGGACTCGCAGCGCATCATGCCAACGTCGTTCGCTGCCTTCACCTTCCGCGACGGCTATCCTCGGCGCATTCCTGACAAGGGGACTTACTGGCATCTGGGCAAGGAAGTCAAGCGACCCATCACGGGCCCCGTTCGTCCCGGCGAGCACCCGGATCTCGCGCCACCTCGACGGCCGGCGCGCAAGAGCAAGGGTGAAGTTGAGATCGAGCGCGAAAAGGCGAACCAGCGTCAGAAGGAAGAGAAGAAGATGCGCGACTCGGGTGTCCGGCCCATCCGCGAGCGTCCGATTGTCCGCTAACCGCCGCTACGTCCTTCGCTCCAGCACGTAGACAGCTAGCTCGTCTAGCGTGTCCCGCTCCCGCCGGGCCGGTAGCTTCCCCAGCGACTCACGTGCCGCGTTGCCGAAGCTCTTCGCTATATCGTAGGCTTCCGTCAATATGTCTGACCCGCGAACCGTCTCGATAGCCTCCCGCACGTATTCGAGGCCGCCGAGGTCCTTGAAGAAGCGACGCACTGGATTGTCGCCCGGATAACGTTTAGCGAGCAGCAGCGCCGGCAGCGTCAGCGTGCCCTGCATGAGGTCGCTGCCCACCGGCTTCCCCATCTCCCGTTCGTCGCCCGTAAAGTCGAGTATGTCGTCGACGATCTGGAAGGCCATTCCCAGGTTCTCCCCGTAGCTTCGCAATGCCCCGACGCCGTCGTCGTTGACACCGGAGAGCAGCGCGCCTCCCTGAGCGGCGATGGCAAACAGTGAGGCCGTTTTCCCGCGAATCAGCTCAAGGTAGCCATCAACTGTCTGGTTGTAATCGAACGCGGTCCGGTCTTCAGCCAGTTGCGCCGACGACATCACAACCATCGTCTCCGCGAATAGACGGACGACCTCGATATTTCCGGTGGTCGCGACGAGCGCTGCTGCCCGTGCGAAGATGTAGTCGCCGAGAAGGACCGCGCCGTGGTTATCGTACAGGCTGCTCGGGGTCGGCCGGCCACGGCGCATGTCGGCGCCGTCAATGACGTCGTCGTGGACCAGACTGGCAGTATGCAGCAGCTCGAGCGATGTGGCCAGCGGAACCGCCAGCGTCGCGTCGAAGCGGCCGAACTTGCCGGCCAGCAACGAGACGGCAGGCCGCATTCGCTTGCCACCTGCAAAAAGCACGGCTGAAAGCATCTCCCGCAGCCAGGGGGTGTCGACGCGTGCCAGCGAGGCCAGCGCCTCTTCCACCTCACTCATCTCCGCGAGTACCGGCTCGTAGAGGCTGGTTGTCCTGGTCATATCTATCCTGTCTAGCTCTCCAAACGGTACAGCTTCTTCGCGCTTGCCGTCGTAGCCGCCGCCATTTCCGCCGCGTCCACACCACGCAGATGAGCGATGAACTCGATTGTCTCTCGCAGGTACGCCGGTTCGCAGCGTCGGCCCCGATGGCCTTGGGGCGCCAAAAACGGGGCGTCGGTCTCGACCAGCAGGTTCTCCAGCGGCACGGCAGCTACAGCGTTCTGCAACCGTCTGGCATTCGGATATGTCACGTTTCCGGCGAATGATAGCATGAGCCCCAACTCGACGTACTCCGTCGCGAGTTCGCTGTCGCCCATGAAACAGTGCAAAACGCCGATGGGCTTCTTTCTCCTCTTGTCGCCGGCCCACTCCCGCAGTATCCGGAGCATGTCCTCGTTCGCCTGCCGCGAATGAATGACCACCGGCAACTCTAGCTCGTCGGCGAGCGTCAACTGGTCATGGAATGCACGCCGCTGTATGGCTGCGGGCGACAGGTTTCGATAGAAGTCGAGACCTGTTTCGCCGACCGCCACGACTTCCGGCTGACGCGCTAGCTCGCGCAGAGATTGAAGGGCGTAAGGATCGAGGCAGCTCGCATCGTGGGGGTGCACACCGACCGTCGCGTATATCTCCTCGTAGCGGCTCGCCAGGTCTATCGCCTGCTGGCTGCTGGGCGGGTCCATGCCGACGACCACCGCGCCCTCGAGTCCCCCTTGATGCGCTCGCTCCAGCACTTCCGGAAGGTCGCCGGCGAACACAGCCATCTGAAGGTGTGAGTGTGAATCGAACATCGGGATAGCGTCAGACTTCATCGACGGTCAGTGGTTCCAGTTTCTTGAACAGCGCCTCCGGCTCTCGCAGTTCCTGTCCCGCACGCGGCAGCACGGCCCGCCAGCCGCCGGACGCCACGGTGCTCTCGAAGCCCAAATAGCCGTGCAACCTTTCGGTCGTGAACGGCAGGTAAGGATAGAGTGCCACCTTCAGCGCATTGATTGCGCCAAGTGCCGTGTATAGAGAAGTGGCTGCCGATTGCGGGTCGTCTCGGATCGCCTTCCACGGCGCTTTGTCGTCGAGATAGCGGTTCGTTTCCTGAGCGAACCCCATCGCCGTCGACAGGCCGGCCCTGAAATGACACAGCGCTATGTTCTGCCCCACTTCGTCGACTGCCGTTTGCGCGCGGTCGAGCAAGGAGCGGCTTTCCGGGTCTAGCTCCGCTGGCTGTGGCACCCGCCCGTCAAAGCGGCTGTACGTGAAAGTGAGCACCCGATGCGCCAGGTTGCCCCAGGTCGCAACCAACTCGTCGTTATTGCGACGGACGAGGTCGACTTCGCTGAAGTCACTGTCCGCCGTTTCTGGCATGATTGCCGAGAGGTAGTAGCGCAGCGTGTCCGGGTCGTAGCGGGCGAGGTATTCTGGCAGGAAGGGCGCCGTGCCGCGGCTGGTCGAAGCCTTACCACCACCCAGGTTGAGATACTGGTTCGCCGGCACGTCGTAGGGAAGGTTCAGGCCGCCGTAGGCCATGAGCATCGACGGCCAGCTCAGCGTGTGGAACCAGATGTTGTCCTTGCCGATGAAGTAGTAGCTCTTGCTCTCCGGGTTGGTCCAGAACTCGTGCCAGATATCCGGCTTTCCGCTTAGCTGTGCCCACTCCTTCGCCGCCGACAGGTAACCGATGACGTTCTCAAACCAGACATAGATCCGCTTCTGCTCGTATCCCGGCAGCGGTATCTTGATGCCCCATTCGATGTCTCGCGTTATCGCCCGGTCTCGTAGCCCCTGCTCGACGGCGCCGCGCGAGAAGTTGAGGACGTTGCGCCGCCAGTGCTCCTTGTCTTCCGACAGCCACGCCCTCAACCTGTCGTTGTAGGCGCTGAGACGAAGGAAGAAGTGCTCTGATTCGCGGGTCTCCGGCGTCAATCCGTCAAACTTGCAGCGCGCGTCGATCAGTTCCTCGGGGTCCAGCGGGTTGCCGCAATTGTCGCACTGGTCGCCGCGGGCGCCGCTGAAGCCGCAAATGGGGCAGATGCCTTCGACGTAGCGATCGAGGAGGAAGCGCTGCTCGACGGTGCAGTAGGGCAGGCGCATCTTGTCGAGGTAGATATCGCCCTTCTCGTGAAGCCGCAGGAACATGTCCTGCACCACTGCGGCATGGTTTTCCGTGCCGGTCGTCGTGTACAGGTCGAAGCCGATTCCAAGCCGCTGCCACGAATCCAGGAACTCCCGATGGAAGCGCGAAGCAACCGCCGCCGGTGTCGTTCCTTCCTCCTGCGCGCGAACCGTTATAGGTGTGCCGTGCTGGTCGCTGCCCGAGACCATGAGGACGTTATCGCCCTTGAGCCGGTGATAGCGGGCGAAAATGTCAGGCGGCAGGTATGCCCCGGCAATCTGGCCAAGATGAAGAGAGCCGTTGGCGTAAGGCCATGCAACGCCAATGAGGATAGTCTCGGGCATTCGCTATTGTGACCTCGACGAGAGCTTAAGCGATTTTATTATACGATAGGCTTGAGAAGTAGGCCTTTTGCGGCTCGATGGTCTCTCAAACGTGTGGGCGGCTATCCTGCCTGCCCTAAACTCTTCGTTTGCAATGGGAAAACGGAGAAGGGCTTTAGCCCGCGCCTTCCCCCTGTCCACCGGCCATATTCTTCTGATCCAGCCACAGCCGGTAGATGCGTCTTCGCGGAACCCCATATCTGAGTGACAACCTTGCCACAGCCTCCCGCGTTCCGACGCCCTCCTTGCGCAACCGAACCATCTCGTCCACCGCATCCTCTGGCACGCCTTCGTCTGGCGCCGCCGGCGTCGCTCCTGCTATCACCAGCGTGAACTCGCCCCTTGGCTCGACGAAGTGCCGCGACGCTTGGGATAAGGTTCCCCTGAAGACCTCTTCGTAAAGCTTCGTCAGTTCCCGGCAGGCCGCGATCTGCCTGTCGCCAAATGCCGCTTCGATATCGGCCAACGTCTCCAGTAGCCGGTGTGGCGATTCGAAAGCGACGAGCGTCTCTGCGCGAGTCGAAAGCGACTCCAATAAGCGATGGCGGGCGGTTGCCTGTCGTGGCAGGAAGCCCAGGTATGTGAAAGCGCGGGTCGACAATCCGGACGCCGCCAGCGCCGTCGTTATCGCCGACGGGCCCGGCACCGGCATGACCTTGGCTCCAGCCTCGTAGGCTGCCCTAACGAGGTCCTGTCCCGGGTCGCTTATCGCCGGCATGCCCGCCTCTGACACCAACGCCACGTTGCCATCGGCCAGACGCTCGAGCAGCGCAGTCGTCCGGAGGCGCTTGTTGCGGTCGTTGTAGCTGATGAGCGGCGTGTGGATGTTATAGCGAGAGAGCAGCTTGCGGGCGGTGCGCGTGTCCTCAGCAGCAATCAGGTTCACCCCTTTGAGGATGCGTAGAGCGCGGAGCGTCACGTCCTCCAGGTTCCCGATCGGCGTGGCGACAAGATAGAGCGTTCCCATTATGTCAGGCGACTATCCCTCAACCGTAGAGGTGAAGAGGTGCTTATGTTAATAAACTGTGCAGAAGCGTAATCTTTTTCGGAGATTGTAGCAGATCGACGCCTTTCGCGTTGACCTTCTTCGCCAGCGGCTGCTATAGTCTTAGTAATACTAACTCCACCGTTCCATTCCCCAGACTCCGAAGGGAGGGCAACGCAATGAGGGACGTTAGCTGGCAAGGCGTCCCAGGACGGGGTTCTGCACCCCCCGGCGCAGTCGTCGATGCCGAGCTTCTCGAGGAGATACGCATGGCTCCGCCCGGCGCCAAGCAAATGCGCCGCGCCTATGGCTTCGACGAAGTCGCCATCGTTCCCGGTGACGTCACTATCAATCCGGAACTTACCGACATCTCTTTCAGTCTCGGCGATGTCAAACTGCGCCTGCCTTTCCTTGCCGCCGGAATGGACGCGGTTGTCAGCCCGCGTTCCGCCGCCGCCTTCTCCAAGCTCGGTGGTCTGGCCGTCCTGAATATCGATGGTCTTCAGACGCGCTACGACGACCCCGACGGCGTTCTCCTCGAGATCGCCACTGCCAGCGACCAGGCCGTAGCGGCGCTTTTGCAGAAGATCTACTCGCAGCCCGTCGAGCCCCGTCTCGTCGGCGAAAGGGTCAGCGAGATCAAGCGACTCGGGGGCCTTTGCGCTGTCTCCTGCACACCTGGCAGCGCCAAGCGAGTGGCGCCCATAGCAGTCGAAGCGGGTGCCGACGTCTTCGTCGTTCAATCGACCGTCACAACGGCCCGGCATAGCTCTCGCAGCCTCGAAGGCCTCCGTTTCGAGAAGCTCTGCGAGCAGGTCCCGGTGCCGGTCGTCGTTGGCAACACCGTCAGCTTTCGGCCGTGCAAAGACCTGATGGAGACAGGCATAGCTGCTGTCCTTGTTGGCGTCGGTCCAAGCGTCATATGCACGACACGGGAAGTTCTGGGCATCGGCGTTCCTCAGGTGACGGCGGTGATCGATTGTGCCGCTGCTCGGGATGCCTATCTCCGCGAAAGCGGACGTTACGTCCCCATAATCGCCGACGGCGGGATTCACACCGGCGGCGATCTCTGCAAAGCCTTCGCTGCCGGCGCTGATGCGGCGATGCTCGGCACGCTCCTCGCCGTCGCCGAAGAGGCGCCAGGGCGTGGGTATCATTGGGGCATGTCGGCCCCGCACGCGGAGTTGCCGCGAGGCAAGCGCGTGCACGTCGGGGTGCGGGCCAGCCTGGAGAAGATACTCTACGGGCCTACCTCTCGCAGCGACGGTACCGAAAACCTGTCCGGCGTCCTGCGTACCGCTCTCGGCGTCTGCGGTGCTGGCAACATCCGCGAGTTCCAGCAGGCCGAGATGATCATTGCCCCCTCCATCAAGACCGAGGGCAAGACGATAACCTCAGCCTAGTCTTCTACTCCGTCAACTGGATGAAGTGGATGAGGCTGGCTGCATCGTAGACGCCTTTGACGGCGCCCGTCGTTATCTCCGACTTGACGAACCGCCCCTTCACCTCGCAGTGATTCCCTGTGCAGCCGCCGTCACCGTAGCCCTCCAGGAAGAAGAGCGCGAATCCGTTGACGGTGACGTAGCAGCGCCCTCCGCAAAGGTCGTCGACGATGGGAACAATGACCACGCGCAGGCTGGGCAGGCTGTCTTCAACAAATGGGTTGCACTGCTGCACGATAGAATAGCCGCCGGCCTCGTTTGCCGTGAACACCTTGTCGAACGTATCGCAAGACGTGCTGGTGTTGTTAATACGGTAGTCGACGCCTGTCCTCGTTGGACCCGTCATGTTGCCCGGCTCCGTTAGGCACTCTCCATCGTGGCATTCCGGAGCCGTATCCACGCAACCTAAAGCAACGGCTGGCGCTGAGCAGACGGTAGTCTGAGAGCCGTGCTCGATCTCCTGTCGATAGGTACTCGATCCCGTTCCGTCGATCGCCATGCCCCCGAAGTCGCCGTTGTCTCCTCCCGTGGAGTCATACTTGAGCGTTACCTCACCGCCGACGCCGGCGTCGTCGATTTCACTCTGGAGGACGGCCCACGGGACGACTCCGTCGCTGCCCCCTGGCGAAGTCTTTATCGCTGTCGCGGTGGCGGTCAAGTCCGCTGAATCAACGCCGATAACCGGGGCAAGCTGGTAATCATGTTGCCGTTGAAGCCTGACAGTGATTTGTGGATTGGGATGGCCGGACGATTGCTGCTCTACGCTGATGGACTCAATCTGGTCCGGCTGAACACCATTCTTCGCTGCCCATTGCGTGGCGGACGCGACGGCGGCCTCTTGGTTGGGCAGATCAATGGCGCCGGCCAGCGCCATCGCATCCGCTGCGTTCTGCAGGTCTCGCTTATCATGAGCAAGCGACCCGATATCGATAGCAAGGGCGCTGAAGCCGATCAGGCCCACAATCATCGCCCCCATAAGAACGACTATCTGTCCGTCTTCACTCCCTCTGAGACCCACAAGAATCCGGGACAAGGTACGCATCACACTACTCCAATCGCATGTTGGAGGATGACGAAAGGTCGAAGTAGCCCGGGAAACTCCCGCCCGAAACCAGCGTGAAGACGCCCGCCAGTGGCGTAATCAGGTTGTATCGATAGTTTGCGCTGACGACGACCGAATTCCCCGGTGCCTGCCCACTTGGATACGTGACAGAGACCGACGCTAGGTCCAAGCCGGTCGCCGTGTCGCACACACGGCGAACAACCGTCCCCGACTGGGCGCCGGAACAACCAGTCCATGTTCCCGCCGGGTTGCCAACCACAGCAAAGCGCGCTCCCTCACGGGTAGCGTTCGTCAACTGTATGTAGGACTTGAATCCCATCCCGAAGTCGACGATGCTGAGCGCGAGCAGCAAGAGGATTGGCAGCACCACGACAAACTCGACCAAACTCTGACTTCGTTCTGAAGACAACCTTTGAAACATCTCCTCCACTCCCCAGTCTGCTGTTCTCTCAGCGAATGCAAAAAGCCACCGGCGCGGCCGCCAGTGGCTGACGTGCTCCCCCTGAACCAGCTTTCGGCGGCCCGGCTGCCATGGTCGATTCAAGATCGAACTTTAGGCCCGAAGCTTTGCGTCCCGTCCTTTCGAACGGTTTGCCGTTTGTCGAGCAGAACCCAACAACGGGTTCTACTCTTTCAATCGGATGATTGCGGGAAATCTGCTGCAGGTTGCCTATGGGTACGGAAAGCGGAGACGCACGTCCCCAAAGGTCTCAACGCGGAGAATGCGATCGAGGCCAGCAAGGTCCTTGATGACCGAGACTTGTGCCTCCGGAAAACACTCGCCAGCAAGCTTCGTTAGGCGTTCCCCTTCGTCCCAGGCGATCTCCGCTACGAGACAGCCGCCTGGACGGAGACGCGACCTCGCAGACCGTAGCAGCCGCTCCAACACCGCCGTGCCGCCGGGACCGCCGTCCAGCGCCTGCCGTGGCTCATTTTGCCGGATCTCCAGTGGCAACTTCTCCCAGTCGTTTGTCTTTACATAAGGAAGGTTAGCAGCTATAACCTCGACTGGGTGCGGCAGGGGGTCGACGAGATCCCCATGCAAGAGCTTGACTCTGTCCGATAAGCCCAATCGCTCGACGTTCCGGGCCGCCAGCTCTAGCGCCTTCTCTGAAGAGTCGATGCCGTAGACGTTGTGATGCGGCAGACGAATTGCCAGCGCAATGGCGACCGCGCCGCAACCCGTGCCTACGTCGGCGAGTGCGCAAGGATGTTTCGGGGTACCACGGAGCGCTTCATCGACCAGCAGTTCCGTTTCCGGCCGTGGGATGAGAGTGTCCGGACTCACCCCCAAGTCGATGCCATAGAACTCCTTGTGCCCGATGATGTAGGCCGTTGGCTCGTGGTTTGCCCGTCGATCAACGAGACGCTCGAAGGAGTTCCGCTGCTTCCTGTCGATCTCTTCGTGGAGTCTTGAGAAGAGCGCCACTCGGTCGAATCCGAGGGCGTGACGAAGGAGGACCTCGGCCTCCAGATTGGCGTCGTCAATGCCAAGTTGATGAAGATGGGATTGAGCGGCGCGAAGCGCTTCCGCAAGCGTCATGCCCGACCGACCGCCTGCCGGTGGCCGTCGGACGCGGCTAGCTGTTCCTCTAGCATCCGCGCCTGCTCGCTTGTTGAGACGGGATCGATTATGGGGTCTAGGTCGCCGTCGAGGATGCCCTGGAGATTGTGCAGCGTGAGCGCGACGCGATGATCAGTCACCCGGTCCTGCGGGAAGTTGTAGGTCCGTATCTTCTCGGCCCGTTCGCCTGAACCGACCTGCGACCGTCGCGTTTCCGAGACCTCTTGGGCCTGGCGCTGCTGTTCGTAGTCGAGGAGGCGAGCGCGCAGAACGGCCATCGCTCGCACGCGGTTCTTCCACTGGGAGCGCTCATCCTGGCACACAACAACGATGCCCGTAGGTATGTGCGTGAGTCGCACGGCAGTGGCGACCTTCTGCACGTTTTGTCCACCGTGCCCGCTGCTGTGGAAGATGTCGATCCGCAGATCTTCTTCGTTGACATTGACGTCGACCTCTTCCGCCTCCGGCAGCACTGCGACTGTTGCCGTGGACGTGTGGATGCGGCCCTGCGCTTCCGTCAGCGGTACTCGCTGGACGCGATGAACCCCGCTCTCGTACTTCAGCCGCGAGTAGGCGCCCTTGCCGTTCACCTCGAAGATGATCTCCTTCAGACCGCCGATGCCACTCTCACTGTGGGATAAGACCTCCGTCTTCCATCCCTTGCGCTCCGCGTAGCGCGTGTACATGCGGAAGAGGTCGGCCGCGAAGAGCGCCGCTTCGTCGCCGCCGGTCCCGGCCCGTATCTCGACGATGACGCTCTTCTCATCGCGCGGGTCTGGCGGCAGGAGCGCGCGGCGGATTTCGTTCTCCAGCCGCTCCTTGTCTCCGGTCAAGCGCTCCAACTCCTCGCGGGCCAGCGCCTCCATCTCGGGGTCGTTCGCCTCTTCCAGGAGTGCGCGGGCATCTTCGATGCCCCGGTCCGTTTCCCGATAATGCCGATACAGCGAAACGATGTCCTCGAGCGACGCCCGTTCCTTCGCGAGCGTCTGCAGCCGCTCGTAATCCGACGAGAGGTCAGGGCGGGACATCTCGGCGGTGAGTTCGTCGTATCTGTCGATCAGAGCTTGAAGTCGGTCCAGCATCTCATGCCATCCACAGAGAAACCCCGATCTTGTCGGGGCTCCCAGACGGCTCGATCATACCACAGCAGACGTGCCCCGTCAGCGGACCAGGCCTCTCAGGAAGGCGATGGCCTCCCGCTGGAGCAACTCTCGTTGGCTGGCATCGTCCATGTTCCGGAGCTGTACGCTGCCGGTTGCCAGTTCCTGCTTGCCCATGATCGCGACCCACTTCGCTCCCAGCGCGTTCGCCTGTCGCATCTGCGACTTCAGGCTGCGTTCGCCGGTCCCGATAGTCGTCGGCGTCCCCTCACGACGCAAGAGGCTCGCGAATTTGAACGCCTCTGCGCGTGCGTCCGTCCCATGATACGCGACGTAAACCAGCGGCATGACGGGCTGAGGAACCGGCGACCTCCGTCGCTTCATATTCAAGACCATTCGTTCGACGCCTGTGGCAAAGCCGATTCCGGCGGTCGCCTTGCCACCCAGCTCTTCGATCAGGTAGTCGTAGCGGCCGCCCGCGCCGATCGTGCTCTGAGTGCCGCCGCCACGCGGCTGAATCTCGAAGACAGTGCGCGTGTAGTAGTCGAGGCCGCGCACGAGGTGGGGCGTAAGCTCGTACGGTACTCCGAGGGCATCAAGGTAAGTGCGTACGTCATTGAAGTGGCGACGGCAGTCCTCGCAAAGGTAATCAATGATCGACGGCGCGCCCGCGATAATCGGCTGGCAACTCGCCTGCTTGCAGTCGAGGAGACGCAACGGATTGCGTTCGTAGCGGTCCCGGCAGTCGCGACAGACTTCACCCAGGTGCGGCTCATAGTATGCGCGCAGAGCCTCAAGGTAGCGCGGCCGGCAGACGCGGTCGCCGATGCTGTTGAGCAAGAGAACGAGGTCGCCGAGCCCAAGGTCAGCGTAGAGACGCCAGAGTAGCTCGACGATCTCCGCATCGATCGCCGCATCCCCGTCGCCGATGGCCTCGCAGCCGAACTGCGTGTGCTGGCGTCTCCGGCCTGCCTGTGGGCGCTCATAGCGAAAAGTGGGTGCGATGTAGTAGAGACGCACGGGCTGCGGCAGGTTCGACATGCCGTGCTGGAGGTAGGCACGACAGATCGGCGCGGTGCCCTCGGGCTTTAGGGCCAGCCTCTCGCCGCTGCGGTCCTCGAAAACGTACATCTCCTTGCGGACGACGTCCGAGCCTTCGCCGGCGCCGCGTTCGAACAAGTCTGCCTGCTCGAAAGCCGGCGTGTCGACGCGTCCGTATCCGAAGAGCCGACACAGCCGTTCCGCGGCGTCGATCGCCGATTGCCAGTACGGCTGTTCGTCGGGGAGGACGTCGCCGGTGCCGCGAGGCGCGGAGAACAAAGCATGCTCCTGGGTCGGATTCGGCTCCAGCATAGCGAAGGGGCTGCCACCTGTAAAGGCGTGGTTCCGGCTGCCGCTTCCGCCTGCAAACCATCTTTTTCCCACGTCCCGCCCTAGCTGCGTTTTCTTTGCAAGAGGATGTCCTACTCCCGGGCCGTTCGGGAAAGCCGAACGGCCTCTCCCCCACTCGATCACACCCCCTTTGACCGATATGCTACAGTGGATACGGAAGGTCGGACGCTCTCCCATGCCTGCCACCGTAGAAGAACTCATTCAGAAAGCCCAGTCATATCTGCCGGGCGATAGGATCCAACTCATCGAGGAAGCCTACCGCTTCGCCGAGGAGTGTCACCGCGACCAGCTCCGCAAGACCGGCGATCCCTACATCACGCACCCACTCGATGCTGCCAATACCGTCGCCGACCTCCAGCTCGACGCCTCCGCCGTCGCCGCCGCGCTCATTCACGACGTCGAAGAAGACTGCGGCGTCACCAATGCCGAGCTGACCAAGCGCTTCGGACGCGAAGTCGCCCACCTCGTCGACGGAGCGACGAAGCTGGAGAAGATCTCCTGGAAGGCGCCGGAAGAGCCTGTCCGTGACCGGGAAACCCAGGCCGAGAACCTTCGCAAGATGTTCTTGGCCATGGCCCGCGATGTTCGCGTCGTCATCATCAAGCTCGCCGACCGGTTACACAACATGCGGACCCTCTATGCCCTATCGCCTGAGAAGCAGCAACTCGTCGCCCAGGAGACAATGGAGATCTACGCGCCGCTGGCCAGCCGCCTCGGCATCTGGCAGATCGGCCGCGAACTAGAGGACCTTTCCTTCCGCTACCTGAATGAGGAACGCTACCGGCAGATCGCGAACCTGCTCGCTTCCAGCCGCGCGGCCCGTGAGAAATACATCGCCCAAGTCGAGAGCATCCTGCGGAAGGAACTCGACAAGAACGGCGTCCATGCCGAGGTGCAGGGCCGCGCCAAGCACCTCTACAGCATCAACAAGAAGATGGAGAAGTACGCTGCCCAGGGCAAGACGTTCAACGAGATCTACGACCTCTTGGCCCTGCGCGTTCTGGTCGAGGCCGAGGCCGATTGCTATCGCGCCCTTGGCGTTGTCCATAACCTGTGGCGGCCCATTCCAGGTCAGTTCGACGACTACATCGCCAACCCGCGGGAAGGCGTCTATCGCTCACTACACACGACAGTCCTCTGCCTCGGCGCGCGCGCCCTTGAAGTCCAGATTCGGACCCACGAGATGCACCGGCTGGCTGAGTACGGCGTTGCCGCTCACTGGCGATACAAGGAAGGTGGCAAGCGCGATCATCAGTTCGAGGAGCGCGTCTCCTGGCTGCGACAGTTGCTGGAGTGGCAGCGCGACATGGCCGGGGCGGACGACTTCGTTGAGCTGGTGAAGACCGACCTTTTCCAGGACCAGGTCTTCGTTTACACGCCGAAGGGCGAGGTGAAAGACCTGCCCGTCCATTCCACGCCGATCGACTTCGCCTATCGCATCCACACCGACATCGGACACCGCTGCATTGGCGCCAGAGTCAACGGGCGCCTGGTGCCGCTGAACTATCAGCTCCAGAACGGCGACATGGTCGAAGTCCTGACCAGCAAGGCGCCGCGCGGGCCGTCGCGCGACTGGTTGAACATGGATCTCGGCTACGTCATGACCACCCACGCCCGCGAAAAGATCCGCGCCTGGTTCAAGCTACAGGAGCGCGCCGCCAACGTTGAGCGGGGGCGCGACCTACTGCACAAAGAGCTGCGGCGCCTCGGCTTGAGCCTTTCCGACTCCCAGGACCTGCTGCTTCGCTCCTTCAAGATCGATGACATGGACGAGTTCCTGGCGGCCATCGGCTACGGCGGCGTCAGCCTGCATCAAGTCGTGACGAAACTCACGCCGCTGGTGCAGCCGGAGCAACCACCCGAGGAGCTGACTATCACGCCGCAGAAGATGGTCTATACGGCGAGCGTCGAAGTCCTCGGCTCCGGCGACCTGCTGACGCAACTGGCCCGCTGCTGCAATCCCGTTCCCGGCGATCTCATCGTAGGGTATGTGACCCGAAGCCGCGGTGTGACCGTTCACCGGCGCGACTGCGGCAACGTCTTGCGCGAGGACGAGAAGGAGCGCCTCGTCGAAGTCGAATGGGGGAAGACCGGTCAGCTATATCCCGTGGCCGTTCGCATCGAAGCCTGGGATCGAGTCGGCCTCATTCGCGATATCGGCAGTATCGTCGCCGAGGAGAAGGTCAATATGGCGGCCGTTCGAACGCAGGAGCACAGCGACCATACCGTAAGTGTCTTCCTGACGCTCCTTACCGCCGGCGTCGACCAGCTTACGCGGCTCCTGAGCAAACTCGAGGCTGTTCGCGGCGTCTTCTCCGTCGACCGTCACATCGAAGGCGCGGAGCGTCAGGTTAGGACGTAGCCCTACACACGCATGCACAGGGAGGTGCACATGCAGAATATATTCCTCGTCGCGCTAACCGTGTTTGTGGGACTTCTCTGGGCTGGCACGATCGGTCCCGAGATGAAGTGGACGGCGACGATGTTCGGCCTATCGCTGATGGCCATCATCGCCGAAGGCGGTGTTCAGGCAGGCAGGCGCCGTCATCACCACTAGAGCACGACAGCAGCGGAAGCCTTCCGGTTTCGGCTGCCGGATTCCCTATGACCGCAGGGTGGCGCCTATCTCATGCCTCAGGCGCTCCACAATCCCTCGCTGCGCCCGCGCCACTTCTTCGTCCGTGAGCGTGTGGTCGAGCGATTGATAGGTCACTTCGAACGCCAGCGATTTTTTGCCTGCGCCCACCTGCTCGCCTGTGTAGTGGTCGAACAGCCGGGCCTCTCGCACCAGCGGTGCCTTCTCGATGGTCGACTTGATCCGTCCTGCCGCCACGACCTCATCAACGATTAGCGCTATGTCCTGCACAACCGGTGGGAATCGCGAGATAGGCTCGTAGCGGCGCTGTCCGCTCACATGTGGCAGCAGGCGGTCCAGCACAACCTCGAACAGACAGGCATCGCCCTGGACGTCGAAAGCTGCGGCGACCCGTGGATGCACCTGACCGATCACCGCGACGATCTCGCCCTTTTTCACCACCTCCGCAGACCTGCCGGGCACCATTCCGAAAACGTCGGCGGCAACGAACTCAGCCTCGAGACCTAGACCGTCAAGAAGAGCCTCAAGATAGCCCTTCGCGTCGTAGAAATCGATGGGCTTTTCGGTTGGATGTCCCCAGCGGTCCTCGCGCCGTCCTCCAATGAGCCCCGTCACGTGCTCCTCTTCGAGCGGCAGATCGGAGCCGCGCGGAAGATAGGCGCGCGCCGCTTCGAAAATGGCTATCTCGCCGGCAGCGTAGCGCTGGTTCGCCGCTAGCGTCTGCAGTAGGCTCGCCCGCAGCGTCGTTCGAAGGTACTCGTGCTGACTGCTCAGGCTGTTGATGACCCGCAGCGGCGGCTGCTCCTCCAGAAGTTCCGGCGGAACGACGTGCTGCAGCGCTTCGAGCGTGGTCAGCGAATAGTTGATGACCTCCTGCATGCCCGCCGCGGTCAGAAGGTCCCGCGCGCGCTCGCGAAGGCCTCGCAGGGGTTGCGGTATCACCGGCGGCACTTCGCCGCGCAGGTTGGTTACCGGCAGTTCGTCGTAGCCGACCATCCGCGCTACCTCTTCGGCGACGTCGTCAGCTATGCGAACGTCCATACGCCAGAAAGGGACATCGGCCAGATAGCCGTCGTCCTGTGACCGGCAACCGAACTCCAGCCCTTCCAGAACCTCGCATACCCGCTTCTCCGGCAGGTCTAGCCCCAGGATGGTTCGAAGCCGCGGCTTTGGAACTTGGACCGCGACCGGCTGCGCCTTCCGTGGATAGACATCGACACATCCCTTCGCGGCTCGGCCGCCTGCCACCTCTACCATCAGCTTCGTCGCCCGCTTGGAAGCAAACATCGACAGCTCTGGGCTGAGCCCTTTCTCGAAGCGGCTCGACGCCTCGCTCCGTGCCTTCAGCCGCACGCTTGTCCGGCGGATGCTCGCCGCACCGAAGTTTGCCGATTCTAGCAGCACCGTCCGCGTGTCCTCGCGCACCTCGCTGTTCGCCCCGCCCATGACGCCGGCCAGCGCCACACCTTCCGACGCGTCGGCGATGACGAGCATGTCCGGCAGAAGCTCGTGGTCGACGCCGTCGAGCGTCGTCATCTTTTCCTCCGGCAGCGCCCGCCGAACGACTATCTTGCCGCCGCTTAGCAGCTTGTAGTCGAACGCGTGCAACGGCTGACCGAGTTCCAGCATGACGTAGTTCGTGATATCGACGATGTTGTTGATGGGCCGCATGCCGGCGGCAATTAGCCGCTCCTGCATCCACGGCGGCGAGTCCCCCAGCTTCACGTCTTCGATCAGGGTTGCCACGTAGCGCGAGCACAGGTCATCGTCGGCTATTTCGACGGCCACGCGGCCCTCCACCGGGCCGCCTGCCTCTTCATAGGAGCAGTCTGGGTAGCGGACCTTCTTTCCGGTCAGCGCCGCCACTTCGCGCGCGATTCCGACCATCGAGAGACAGTCGCCGCGGTTCGGGGTAACGGCGATCTCGAGGACGGTGTCGCCCATATATTCCTGAAGCGGCGTTCCGATCGGCGCGTCGCCGTCCAGGACCAGGATACCTACGTGTTCATCGGAGATGCCGAGTTCTCGCTCTGAAAGCACCATTCCCGCCGATTCGACGCCGCGGATCGTCGCCGGCGTCAGCGTCACCTGTTCTCGGGTTGATGGGTTGATGATGTGAGCACCCACCTTTCCGAACGCGATCTTCTGGCCTTCAGTCACGTTGGGCGCGCCACATACAACGGTCATTTGCTCGCCGCCAAGGTCGACGGTCGCCAGCTTCAATCGATCGGCGTTCGGGTGCTGTTCGACCTTCGTGACGAGCGCAACGTAGATGCCCTCCCAGTCGCCGCCCAGCCGTTCGATGTGGTCGACTTCCGACCCGGACATAGTGAGTCGGTGAGCAAGCTCCTTCGGTGGCAGGTCGATGTCGACGTAGTCCGCCAGCCAGCGCAGTGATGCTCTCATGGCTCTCTCAGAACTGCCTCAGAAAACGCAGGTCGTCGGCATAGAACAGGCGAATGTCCTCGATGCCGTATCGCAGCATCGCGATCCGCTCCATCCCCAGTCCGGCCGCGAAACCGGTGTAGCGGCTGGCGTCATAACCCATGTTGGCCAGTATCTCGGGATGCACCATTCCTGCGCCCAGGATCTCTATCCATCCTTCGCCGTTACACGTCCGGCAGCCGGTGCCGCCGCAAATCATGCAGTCGATCGCCATCTCCGCGCCGGGCTCGACGAATGGGAAGTAGTCGCAGCGGAAGCGGACTCGGCGCTCCTGCCCGAAAATCCGTTTGGCGAATTCAAACAGCGTGCCTTTGAGATCAGTGAGGCTGATGCCTTCGTCAACCGCCAGCAACTCGATTTGCGTCTGCATCCACTCGTGCGTCACGTCCGTCGCCTCGTTACGATAGCATCGTCCAGGCACGACGACCCGAATGGGCGGCTTCGTCTTCTCCATCACCCGCACTTGGTTCGGCGAGGTGTGCGTTCTCATCACGACGTCGTATTCGCCGCCGTGCTGGATGTCGACGTATAGGGTGTCCATCGTGTCGCGGGCGGGGTGGTCTTTGCCTATCCGCAGCGCCTCGAAGTTGTAGTAGTCCGACTCAACCTCCGGCCCTTCGACTACGGAAAAGCCCATCGATACGAAGGCGGCCAGCACGTCGCGGAGGGTCTGCGTCACGGGATGCAGCCTTCCGACGCCCTTCTCGCGCCCAGGGAGCGTCACGTCCAGTCTGCCGCTTTCAATGGCGGTCAATCGCTCTCGTTGGAGTTGCTCCTGCCGCTCCGCCAGGGCGCTCTCCAACGCCTGCTTCAGGCCGTTTGCCGCCGCTCCCATGGTCCGCCGCTGCTCAACAGGAAGGTCACTCAGGCTGCGGAGGACGCTGGTCAGGCGGCCCTTGCGGCCCAGCCACTCGACGCGCCACGTCTCCAGCGACGCGTCATCGCTCGTGGCGGCAAGCTCGGCTCGAGCCTGCTCTTCGATTCTGTTCAGTTCGTCTATCATGGATTGCAAGTACGCTGCTATCAGGTGGGATTAGGGGTAGAGGCAGCAGGTTATCGAAGCTATTATGATGTCACGTATTCAATCGGTCAACCGATTACGCTGCCGTTGTCCGCCTCCTGTCCGCCCAATCGTGGCACTTAGCGACAAACGATAGTAAGATCGTTACAGGCATCCGGGCCGCTAGCTCAATTTGGCAGAGCAGCTGACTCTTAATCAGCCGGTTCCAGGTTCGAGTCCTGGGCGGCCTACCAGAAAACGAATCTAGAAAGGCCCCCTTCGAGGGGCCTTTCTGCTTACCTTCCTTAGCATTTGCTAACATTTTGCTAACGCTCGTGTGGGCGGTAGTGTCCCACTAGAAACGCCAAGTGCGCGGTACTCATCAGGAAGGCGGTCGCCTTCGGTCCGACCGACGTTGAACCTGTGGCCTCCCTACGGTGCATAAAGAAGAGAAGATTGGTCGTTAGGAGAGCGAGGGCGGCTCTCTCTATATCCGTTTTGTGCGAAGCGTCCGCCGCGACGACACAAGCCGCTATATAGTCAAAGGCCTTGTCCGAATGAAGTTCAGGCTTAGAGACGTTCAGTTGTTTTGCTAACTGACGGAGGGTCTCAAGCACAATCTCATTTCCAGTATTTGGGTCTGTGTCAGCATCTTCCACTTGCTTGAGCCAAGCGACAGCCTCGGCTTCCCCCAATAGATCCATTTCGCTGTTCTCATCCATCTTGTCACCTACTGAACACTAGCGCCGCCACCCGCTCTGCGGCGTCCTCTTGCAAGCCGGGGATAACGGCGCTGTAGACGTCGAGGGTAAAGGCGACGCTGCTATGTCCGAGCCGTTCACTGACCACTTTCGGGTGAACGCCAGCGGCCAACGCAAGGCTGGCGTGACCGTGGCGCAAATCATGCAGCCTTATCGTGGGCAGGCCAGCCGACTTCACGAGGAGCTGGAAATGGCCCGAGAAGGACTCGGGGTTTACGGGGCCGCCGTCCGGCGCCGTGAATACCAGCGCCTCGGCGTCGGGCGCCCCTAGTCCAAGAGTCATGCGATCTTCCAGCACCCGCTTGCGGTGAGCCCTGAGAACGGCGATCGTGGTCGTGTCTAGGCTGATCTTGCGGTTGCCCCGGCCTGTCTTCGGCTCGCTCGAAAGGATTTGCCCCTTCACGCTGATAAGCGTCTGATTGACGCTGAGGTGGCCAGCCTTGAGGTCTAGGTCACACCACCTTGCCCCCAGTGCTTCGCCGCGTCTCATGCCCGTGGTGGCGAGTAGGAACAGGGGCTGGTAGTAGTAGTCACCTTCTATATGTCGGAGGAATTGGCCCAGTTGGTCAGCGTTCCATGTCCGAAGGGTATGGTTACGCTGCTGCTTTGGTGGGCTTGCAGCAGCGGCCACGTTCCTAGTCACGTCACCCCATTTGAGGGCTTCGCCCAATGCGCGGTGCAACGTCGCGTGGCAATAGCGCACCGTTCGGGGCGATAAACCGCCCTTGCCCTGGCGCCGGCCGCTTTCCAGGAGTTCAGCGTAAAGGCTATTCAACTGGCCGGGGGTGAGTTTCTGCAACGGCGTGCTACCTATTCGCGGCTTGATATAGCTTTCGACTATCAGCCGGTAGCCCTCGAGCGTTGACGCGCGGACGCTGGCCCGCGCCTGATCCAGCCATCGCGTCAGGAACATGGCCAGCGTTTCCCGTGAGGGCTCTACAAGGTTGCCCGTGGCGTAGCGCTGAAGCGTCTCCGTTAGCCCGGCCTCGCACTCTTTCCGCGTACGAAATCCGCCCTTAGTCCGCTGCCGACGCCGGCCCTTTTCGTCGCGGCCAACGTCGAGCGTATAGCTCCAGGTCCTGCCCCTCTTGCCGACGTGTCCTTTCATGATTGCCCTCCTCTGTGTTCTCGCGCCCATGCGCGATCCCGACAGCGCTTGTCATGGTACTCTTGCAGCCCGTGGGCGACGCCGAAGAGACGCCCGCAACCTTTGCAGAGCTGCCATCGTTTACCGGCCGCTAGGTCTTCATAGAGTTGCAGCCACATGGCAGTTTCTAAGTCGCCACAGCTCGATCCACCTTTGATTCTGCCACCATCAATGGAGAGCCCTAGCCGAACGCTCTCCAACCGTTCCCAGAACACCGACGCCAAGCGAACCTGCTTCTCCTCTAGGTCCGGATCGTCGTCGAACTCCTCTGCGTCTCGTACCTGCTTCACGAGCCGAACGGCCTCAGAGAACTCGATGGCTTGTATAAGCAAGCGCCAGAGAATGATCCTGACTTTGCCGTCCGCGTCCTCCAGATCGGCGAAGATGGGGCGCGGCGGTGATTGCCGAGTGTAGATAATGCCGCCCGGTAGAGGTCGCGGAAGGACTGGCCCCCAATTGACGACGAACGCTCGCGCCTCGCGCTGGATCGCCCCGTTGAACGAGGCGTATATGGCAAGGGTTTCCGCAGAATCTTCGCCGCTCGGTGCCGACCTTTGCCCTGCGTCCTGCGCATGCTTTCCTAGCGCGGCGAAGTCGCTGTAGGGCTGCGGCGTCAGTCTGAGCGGCTCATACCCCTCGCGGCTGAAGTCCACGAGCGCGCCGTCAAACTGTAACGCGACGGGGTCGCCGCCGACGCGCCAGTGCTGCCTGTTTCCCTTCGGCCACCAAAAGACCGTGAAAGTGTCGTCGCGTTTCTGCATTTCGGCCCCTATCTCGGCGGAAATCGGCTTGGCCTCGTCTATTATTGCACGGTACCATACCAGTGTCAAGCGATTAGAAGGGGATAGGAGCAGAAAAAATGACACAGAAGAATGCGATGGCGGTAGACGTTCGCCGGCTGCCGCCGACGGTCACCGTTCCCGAAGCGGGTAGCTTGCTGGGAATCAGTCGCGGGTCCGCTTACGAGGCCGCCCGTACGGGGCAAATCCCGGCCCTGAGAATCGGGGCGCGCCTCGTGGTGCCTACGGCGCAGTTGCTCCGGCTTCTAGAGGGTGTGCCCACCGAGCCGAAGCCGGGCGCCTGAGCCGACAAGGGCCGTGAGCACGTTGACTGAACTCCGTCCTGCGCGCGCTTTGTGCCCGCGCTGCCAATTTCGGTTCGAGCTTCTTTCGGAAGTCCGGGTAGAGGATAGCGTTGCCTGCCCCAAGTGCCATGTCGTGGTTTGCCCCGAACGGGAGCCGCTCGACCAAAGTTGGTGGGCTTGGGCGAATAGCAGAGGGGCAGACCGTGAATCTTGACGACATTCTCCCGCTTCTCGATTCGCCCGCCGGCGATCCTTTCGGCGGGAAGCCGGTTGCGCCGGACCGTCACACGTGGTTTTTCTGCCCCGTTCATGCGGATGGCAGCAAGCACGGGCGCCGCTCGGCAACCTTTCACCCCCGCTATGGCCTGACCTGTTTCGCCGGCTGCGAAAGGCGCGACATCATTGCCGCGCTCCAAAAGCGCGGCGGCGTTCATCCCGCCCATACACCGAGCGACAGCAGCCCCGCGCATCGCTCGAGGTCAAAAGCGATCCCTGGCCGGATCGTCGCCCGCTACCCGTACCCCGACGAAAGGGGCCAGTTGCTGTATGAGGCCCTACGCAAGGAGACGGCTGACGGCAAGACATTCCTTTTGCGGCGGCCTAACGGCATGGGCGGCTGGATTTGGAACATTGACGGCATGCGCCGTGTCCTCTATCGGCTTCCCGAACTCCTGGCGGCTGACCCTAGCGCCTTTGTTTTCATCTGTGAGGGCGAGAAGCGCGTTGATGCGCTTGCTCGGCTCGGCCTCACGGCGACAACAAACGTAGGCGGCGCCGGGAAGTGGAAACCCGCCTGTAACGACTATCTTCGCCGCCGGCGCGTCGTGATCCTTCCCGACAACGATCCGCCAGGAGCCGAACACGCTGAGCAAGTGGCGCGCTCACTTATGGGCGTCGCCGCTGAAGTCCGCGTGATCGTGCTGCCCGGCCTGCCTTTCAAGGGCGACATCATTAACTGGCTTGCTGCTGGCGGCAACCGCGAAATACTCCTAGCCCTGGCAGAGCGCCCGCCGACGGAGCGGCCATCTTCCGCCGACTTCCCGAAAGCCGTCCGGGTGAGCGTCCTTAACGCCGCAGGAGTTGCCTGATGCCTCAGCCTAGCACGCGGGAGGAAGTTGCCATCGTCGCATTCGGTGACGGCTCGCACACCGACCGGGAGCAAGTTCTGGAAGTGGTAAGCCGCTGGCTGAGAATCGGCGACCTCGAGGCGGTCGACGTCATCATGGCAACCGCTATCGCAATCTACCTGCCGGGCGATCCCCTTTGGCTTCACGTTGTAGCTCCACCTGGAGGCACCAAGAGCGAGTTACTGCGGTCGCTACAGGGGCCAAGGGTCGTCAGCATTTCCACCATGACGCCGCAGACGCTCATCTCGGGCCTCAAGGGGCACGGTGAGGACATCGACCTGCTGCCTAAGCTCGATGGCAAACTGCTTATCATCAAGGACTTCACGTCCATTCTTTCAAAGAAGTCAGAGGACCAGGCGGCAATCTTCGCCGACTTGCGCGAAGCATATGACGGCTATCTTGAAAAGTCCTTCGGCTCCGGCGTCGGGATAAAGGGCTACAATGCCAGTTTCGGACTCATTGCGGGCGTCACGCCCGCGATAGACATGTTCCGGACTGTCCATTCCTTGCTCGGCGAGCGCTTCCTTCGGGTCAATGTTGTTGGCGATGAACAGGGCGCCGTCACGCGCTCCAGTGAGCTTGAGGGCCAAGAGAAGACAATGCGCCAAGAGCTCGGCGCCGCTGTCGGCGGCTATCTCACGCATGCCGGCGAATGGGTTGACCCCGACGTGCTGGTAGAAGAGCGTTTCCTTCAGCAGCTCCGGGCACTGGCACAGCTCACGGCTGCCCTGCGTTCCCCCGTCGCTCGCGACCGTCAGCACCACGTCCTCTATTCGCCTCAGCGTGAGATAGGTACGCGGCTCGTTAAGCAGCTTCAGAAACTTGGCAAGGCGCTCGCCAACTGGCGGGAACGCCTGATAGTCAGCGCTGAAGATTACGCTACCGTTCGTCGCGTCGCGCTTGACTGCATACCGAGCGGACGAATTGCCGCCCTGCGGCCGCTCCTAGAGGCGGATACGTGGCTATCGACAAAACAGGTAGGGCAAGCCGCTAACCAGCATACCGACACCGCAAACGAGCATCTTCATGACATGTGGATGCTCCATCTCCTACAACGCGAAGGTGACGCCGCCTATTCATGGGCAGTAGCGGATGAAACCCGCCAACTGCTAGGAAGGGCGGCTATCGACCTACGGACGCAAAACACCCTGAGTAGGCTAGATGAGGCAATGGAATGCCCTTAATTGTTAAGACTCAAGGACGCAAAACACCCTGTGCAAGCACGAGGACAAATATAATTTGTCCTTTTAGAACGTCGGCGGCTACTGGGGGTACTTTGCGCCCCTGGCCTACTGCCTGCCAACAAGCGCGTGTGCTACCCGCTCCGGCCACAAAATCACGCGGCGACAGCCGCCCAAGCGGTAGGCTCAGTGGATGCGGCAGAACGAAGGCCCTGCCATGACTGCCACCAAAGAGGACTCGGCCCGTGAGCAAAGCGTTAGCAGGCAAGCGGGATCGAATCTGGAAAAGGCCCAGCAGCGGATTGGTAGTCAGCGGGATTACACACTAACGGAGTCTGACTAGGATGGCCGTCAAAGCCGAAATAGAGCCCGCCACAGGCGCGCTAGAGCCGCGATCTATCTCGCCGGCGCAACGTCAGCAGCGCCAGCTCGCAGCCGTGAAGACGGGTCTGTATGTAAAAGCCCCTGCTGGCCTCAGGCTCAGGTCGCGAAGAGTGCGCCGCTTGGTAAGCAAAATGCGCGCGGTCATGCCGTGGCTTGACGATAGCGACTTGCCAGCTTGTAGGGCGTGGGCAGAGTTCGAGATTCTAGGCGCTACTGCCTTCGCCGATCTCATTGAGCGCGGCATGACAAACGACAATGGCGATCCGCGCCGGTTGCTGGGCGAATTCAGGCAACTTCGGCAGGCGCAACTCGGCTATGAGCGCGGTCTAGGAATGACGCCAGCCGCCCGCATGTCCTTGCGGGTAGGCGACAGCCGGGCGCGTTCGTTCGATAGGGGCGGCGTTGCCGCATCTGCTGAGGACGTGGCAGCGCTTGAAACGCGCGTCCTGGCGCGTCTAGGGCCGCAAGGAACGGCGGCAGAGGTGAACAGTGGAGACTAACGACGCCCTGGCGCAATCGCCCTTGTTGTGGGCGCTGGAGCGGCTTCACCGCCTCAACGGACGGCCTTTCACGCTCTATGACTACCAGCTTCACGTCCTGGCAAACCGCTCGCCGCGTGTGCTGGTCCTGAAGTCGCGACAAGTCGGGCTATCGACAGCGGCGGCGATCAGGGCGGCTCACGAATTGCTGTTCAACGAACGGGCGATGGTGCTGGTAGTGAGCCGCGATCAGGACGCCGCCGGCCACTTCCTTGCGACCGTCCTTGACATTCTCGACTCACTTGCTGAGCCGCCTGACTTCACGCGGCGCGGCGTCTTTGAGGCGCAACTAAAGAACGGATCACGCATCCTGTCGCAAGCGGCGACAGGCAAGGCAGGGCGCGGCGTTAGGGCGACACTCGTGGTCTGTGATGAATTCGCCTTTATGGATTATGACGCGGCGATCTTCCGCGCCGTCAGCCCGACGATAGCGCGCGGCGGGCGGCTAATCGTGATCAGCACGCCCAACGGTCAAAACAATCTCTTCTTCAGACTGTGGCACGGCAACGAAGGCGGCGATTGGTCAAGGCATCGCGTCCACTGGAGCGACTGCCCGGCGTTTGATCCGGCATGGTTTGAGCGGGAACGTCCGAACTATACCGCCCGCGACTGGGCGCAAGAGTTCGATTTGGACTTCGTTGCGAGTGGCGGCGCTGCCTTCCGTCCTGAGGACGTTGACGCCATGGCCGATGGATGGCAGGGCTATCAGCCGCGCAAGGATGATGAGCGGTTTGCGATCTATGTCACGGGCGTTGACGTCGGCCGCAAGCATGACGCGACCGTGCTAATCACCCTGAGGACTGACAGGCGACCGTTCCAGATCGTCGCGTTCGAGCGGCTAGTGGGCTGTCCCTACGCTCAGCAGCAGGCCTTGATCGAGGCGCGGGCCGAAGCCTACGGCGGCAAGGTGATAGTCGAGAGCAACGGGATCGGCGACCCGGTTCTCGAGGCGCTGCATTGCTACGCCGATCCCTTCGTAACGACTCAACAGAGCAAGGCGCACGGCCTGACGCGGCTCATTCAACTGGTAGAGCAGCGCCAGATCAAGGGCGACATTCCCGAGTTGCTGTCAGAACTTCGCTCCTACGAATGGGAGGATTCGCGGCTCAAAACAGACTGTGTAATGGCCCTGATGCTCGCTTGCACGGGCATCGTCGAGTATTACGTATCGTTCCAAGAGCTTCAGGACATGATGGACGAAGGCTCGCGCGGGCGGGGAACTATCGTCACAAACTCTGACGGCACGCGCTGGTTGAATTCGAGTTGCGTTGAGGACGACGCCCGAGCGGATGAAGCGGGCGCGTTCCATAGCATCCCGACAGTCTTTTGACACTGCCGGGGTAGGAAAGGAAACGGAAATGGCGACAGGAACCTCAAACGAGAAAGTCAGGGAGCACCTGAAGACGCTGAGTGAACAGATGCGCCTTCGCTACAACGTGCTGGAGGACCGGCGCGCGGCTGAAGAGGCGGGCAACTCAGTGATTCCGCCAGGGCTGCCAGGAGAAACATTCGGCTTCAAGACGACAACGCGAATCGACGCGCCGGCCATCATGAAAGTTGACCCGAAGGCTAACGCTGCCATGAAGCAGCGGCTCCAGAACGTGTTGGGCGTTGCGAAGCTGCTTGGTGTTCCCGAAGACAAGGCGCGAGAACAGTTCGAGCGGGAACAGGCAGGCCAGCGGCCGCTCGATAACACCGTGCCGGGATTCAAGGGAGTGTAAACCATGCAAACGGGAGACGTACACCGCGTCGATTTTGCCAACGTTCGGCGCTACGCCGACAGCGAACTCGACCGCTGCTGGAGTTGCCGCAACTTGGCGCGCTGTTCTGGCGATTGTCACTCGCACGCCGAGCCGCCCGTCGCTGTAAAGGTTAACGGCTCAGCGGATGCGCGGGCGAGACAGCAACTCGATGAAGTCCTGACGGTCGGCAAGGGCGCCGGTCTTAGTGAAGCACAAGTCCTCGAGCAAAGGCTGAGGCAGCTTCAGGGCAAGCCGCCGGTTCCCGATGGAACTTTCGGCTTCAACGGGGGTCACGCCCAATGACCCCGCTCATCGAGGAATTGGCGGCGCGCGTCGAAAACGGCCAAATCCGCCTATCGCGACTGCCGCCGGGCGAAACGCGCGATCAAGTGGCGGCGCGACTGGAGAAGGATCGCGGCGACTTGCAGCGCTGGCTCGACGTAGAAGAGCTTGAAAGAAACAGCCGGGCGAACAGCGCTGAGCCCCTGCCGTGGGACTTGCGACGGAAGGAACTGTGAATCGCGTTAGGTGCGTGAAGTGAACGAAGTGAATTTCGGCTCGGACAGGTGTGGCTTCACCTCCTTGTTGTCTGCCTGTCCGGTCGGCGTGTCGGGCCGGGGTGTGTGACGCGCGACTTCCATCGCGTTGCCATAACGAGCTTGACCTCCTTGAGCTCCCCGGTCCGGAGCGCTTCAAGTCAGGGTGACGCAATTTGAAAGGATAGCCCAATGGCAGACGATTCAACCCTGAGTATCCTAATTCAGGCTGAGGACCAAGCCTCGAGCGCCCTTCAAAGCGTCGGCGGCTCCCTTGACGACCTTCAATCAAAGGCGCAAGGCGTCACTGACGCCGCAGGCGACACGGCGGGTGCCATGTCTGACGTTGGGGACACGGCGGCAGATGCCGGTTCAAGCCTTGAGGATGCGGGCGGGGCTGCGGCTGACACCGGGACAAACCTTGAGGATGCGGGTAGTTCTGCCGACAGTGCGGGGATGAGCATCGGCGACCTGACCTCACAGGTTGGTGATCTGGCGGGCGGTCTAAGCGGCCTCACGCCCGAAATGGGAACGTTAACCGCTGGATTAGGCGGGCTATCTGGGGCAGTGGCCGGACCAGCGGGTATAGCAGCGGCTATTGGCGCTGGAGCGGCGGCCTTCATCGGGCTAGGCGAAGCGGGCGGTCAGTGGGCAACTGAGGTGATGACCGTTAAAGACATCACCAATATGAGCACGACTGACGTAACGAAGTGGGGCCTTGCGCTGGAAGACGTGGGCGGCGACATGAATCAGCTCGCTACGATCTCCTACATGCTGGAGCGCCGATTGCAAACGCAAGTAGATGCCGAGAACGCAGGGCAGACGGGTAGTTTGGCGTTGGCGAAAGCGATGGAGGACACCGGAACGGCCTACAAGGATGCCGAAGGGAACATGCTCGACATGGGTACTATCCTGCCCAATCTGCTAACGAATCTGACAGCCATGACGGATAAAACGCTGGCCGCTAATGATGCCACGGTAATTCTCGGACGCGGCGGGCGTGAAATGCTAGTGGTACTTCAAGAATGGCCTGATCTGGCGGCCGCCGTCAACCGGCAGACTGCCGAGTTGGATACCACGACTGAAGAAGGGGCGAAACACGCCATCGAGTACAACATCGCCATGACGGACATGAAAGACGAGCTGATCATGCTCGATCAGGACGTTTTACCCGCGTTTACCACATTCCTAGAGGCCCTACCCGTCGGCTTCCATATGGCTGGCGACGCCATGCACCTTCTGTTTAGAGAGATCGTGGACGGAGCGCCGTTTTTGCGCTCGATGGTCGATACAGTCTCGGCCGGAGCTGACATACTACACGGCGACTTCAAGGGCGCCGTAGACGACGGAAAGAACGCCCTGCGAGATATGATTCCCGGCTATAACATGGCGCAGGACGCTATTGCCGGCGTCAACGATGAAACCAAGGATTTGTCTAGTTCGCTCGACGCCCAATCTGAAAGCCTGAAATCCTCGACTCAGCAATGGGCCGACTACAACTCAGAGATTGAAGCGGCTCTCAGCATGGGCATGACGCTGGAAGAGGCCGTGACCAGCGTAAGTCATCCCGGTGTAGACATCACCGGCCAAGAGGTGAACGTTCCTACCTATGACTACGGCGGCTTTGTGCCCGGGGCGCCGGGTGCGCCGCAACTTGCAGTTGTGCATGGCGGCGAGACGGTGACGCCAGCGGGCCAACAGCAGTTCGGCACCTTCCAGAACTTCGGTAATATCAACGTCTACCCCCAGAGCGGCGGCATGGCCGACATGATGGCAGAAATAGCGAAGCAGGTGAGCTAACACGGGGCAATGTCTATGGCCTTAGTGCGCTGTGGCCGCCCGTACTGTGGCGGCGCAATCTTGCCCGGCGAGTCCGCCTGTCTCCTTTGCGGCCGCTGCCCCCGCAAACTTGAGCCTATCCGCCTTCCCGTTCGGCGCCGCGAAAAGACGTTCTCAGTGCTGGCGGCGATAATGGTAGAGGTCCCAGGTGCCTTCCGTTCGCTGAGGGCGGCTGTACCCGAGGGGGTAGACTTCTAGTAGCACGTCGCGCCCGGGCGCTCTAGGTACTGACCGACCGCCTTCTTTCCGACCCCCAAAGCTAGGAACCGCTCGTTTTGCCGCCAGGATCGAAATCTGGGCGTTTCCCGCGCTTGACAGGCGCTAGACACCGGCGTACTATCCGCCGTGAAAGACGACGGCGCCCGCTTGGGCGGACGCCGCCTGAGCCAAAGCCTGCTGTTACCAGGCCCGGCCCGCGCAAAGGATACCATGTCGGACCCCTGATCGCAGCAGCGAAGGGGGTTTTTGATGATCACGGTAAAGGATGCAGTGAGCCGCTACATTCAAAGCCTCTGCGCCAGCGGCTACTCCGAGTTCACTACGATCAGCGCGACCTCTATTCTAGGGCAGTTCGCAACCTACGCCGATGGTGCAGCCTTAGCCGATGTCGGTGATCGGGCCATCGCTTGGCTGGCTCTTCGCCGCCGACAGGTTCGGCGTAACACGCTGTGTGCCAACTCCTCACACGTTAAGCAATTCCTCAAGTTCTGCAAGGACAACGGCTGGATCGAGTCCAATCCCGTTGCCGACATGAAGCGACCATGTGCAGAACAGGTAGTCACACAACCGCTGAGTGATAGGGAAATCCTCGCGCTATGCGAGGCGGCAACGGGTTGGCAGCGGACGGCTATCGTTTTACTGCTAGGAACCGGGATGCGGATCGGCGAGCTCGCCGCCCTGCGCTGGCAGGACATTTACGATCAATACGTGGTAGTGCATGGGAAGGGTTCAAAGCAGCGCACGCTCGCTCCGGGCAGGCGAGCTATGGAGATGCTGCGCGAGTTGCCACAGGCCGGCGATAAGGTATTCCCCTGTACCTATGGCGGCATAAAGACGGTTCTGCGGCGCCTCTCCGTTCGCAGCGGTATCTACTTCCATCCGCATCAGTTCCGGCATACGTTTTCCCATCGCTTCCTCGAGGCTGGCGGCTCATTTGAAGAGCTGTCAGAGATTCTGGGCCATGCCAACCTGAACACAACGGCTGTCTATGTCCGGGCATTCCGGCGGGATCGAGCGTTAGCGGCGCAACGCCGCTGGAATCCGGCTGATGCGCTCTTTGGAATTCCCGACGATGGTGACGACGGCGCCAGCAACGTTGTCGCGTTTCATCCGAGAGTCGCAGTCGGGGCGCGATAGAGGGCGTTGACCCGCTCGACGTACCGTTGTCACTGAGTAGATAATCGCGACGTTAGGCCGGGGGTTTGTGTTGTGCGGCAACCCGCGACAGTCGTAAACGGGTCTATGAGAATGGCACCGGGTCCCACCTTAAGTCCCGTGGCTGGGGCAACGCAAGGATGCGATCACATTTCCAGGAGGCAGTCTGTCAAGAGATTGGGAGCGATTCTATGCGCACGGCCTACCCCCGGCCGACGCATTCCAATGATCGAAAGGAGACAGTTGTGGAATCTGAAGATGTTTACGAGACTTTAGCAGCCCTCAAGAAAACAGCAGGCTGATAGGGGCGAGCAGGGGTCTACTGCAGCTTCCCGTCCTTGTCGCTTACCGTGTAGGTGTCTGACTCGACGATGTTCTGGCCCGCTTGGTCTGGGGCGAAATCGCAGGTGACTACCCACATGTCGGCGTCGGGCCTATAAGAGGCGCTGACGCATCTTACAAAGTTAGCTCCCGCCGGAGCGGGCATATTGCTCACCTGCTGTTGAGCCAGCCGCTCAATGTCTTGTGCAGTGAACCTGGCCTTGGGCGCGGCGGTGGGCGCGGGCGTGGGAATTGTTTGCGTCGATTGCCACGGACCGGTCACATACAGGATCGCACCGGCCGCGATACCAGCGCCGACCAGCAGTGCGACTACGGGGATTATCCACTGCTTCATGGTACGTCTCCTAACAGGAGTCTGACGAGGATAGGCGCATTCTACACCCGTGAGTCAACGTATCGCGTGCGCGTCGTTCTGCAACCCGATTTGCAACAAGAATCTTGACGCTCGTGGTATCCTTTCACTATCTCAGGACCTCCGCCAATCCCATCAACAGGGACACAACATATGCCCTGGCCATTCCGACGAAGGCTACCAGATAGCGATTTCGCAAACGTCATTAACTTGATCCGTCATCTCCAGACCCAGGGAGCACTCCAGGATTTTACCGGCGAGCTTTCAATCACGGCCATGGCCATCGCGGACGGCGCTGGTCTACAGGAAGATGGAGTCTTCGCCCGTGGGAGGGCATACGTAACTGATCCTCACCGCGCCGCCACTCATCTTCTTCCCGCATTCGAAAAGACGGTTACGATGGCCGAGTCCATGGCCAGCGAACACAACTCATATCCGGCCCCACAAACACCCAAGAAAGCGCTTGAGGCCTACAATTCCTGGACGGATTTCCTAACCTTATTTGTCACCAGAGCAAGACTAGAACTTGCCTGTTATACGGAATGGGTCGAGAATCCCTCTCTTGATGTCAGTCAGCGTTCCGCCGCGCTCAACCAGGCCACAGACGGCTCATTAGCCCTCGCCGTGACCCGTCTCAAGGACCTCGTCCGCTATGCGGGAATCAGCACAGACGCTTGGTGGTCTCTCAACTGTGCCGCGTTCAACGACGCCCGAAGCCGGGTCGATCTACCTCCCTTGACCGAGACCGACTTCCGCGCCAGGTACCTCTCCATGGTCGCTGGAAGCCGACCTCGATTCTTCGAATGACATTGCCAAGACAACGAGACATACCATGACCGCCTTGACCGGCGACAGTACGCATGCGCCGGGCATGACCTTGCAGACAGCGAATAACTGGGGCGTTTTGCTAACGGATTTGCTAACAAACCGTTTGTAATTGGCCGTCAGCGGTCATCATGGCGGGGTAGTCATGGGTCTAGCATCGGGCCGGGCGCAGATACGAATTGGCGCTAGAATTGGCACTAACCCGCAACGTTTAGTATGCTTTATCATGGCTGGCCTAGGACTCTTAATCAGCCGGTTCCAGGTTCGAGTCCTGGGCGGCCTACCAGTGAAGGATCGCTGGCCGGGGAAGTGTCGGAACTGGCAGACGAGCATGACTTAGGATCATGTGCCGCAAGGCGTAGGGGTTCGAGTCCCCTCTTCCCCACCAGTCGGGTCGCGTGATGGTTTGCGCGAAACTCCCGAGACAGAGATAATCAGGAAACTCCAGAGAGGGATAGGGAGAACAAGTTGGGCACTCTTCTTGAGGTGAAGAACCTAAAGACATACTTCTTCACCGATGACGGTGTGGTCAAAGCGGTAGACGGCATCAACTACGACCTGCAGGAAGGCGAGACCATCGGCCTCGTCGGCGAAAGCGGCTGCGGGAAGAGCGTTTCCGCGCTCTCGCTCCTGCGCCTCATCCAGTCACCACCCGGCCGCATCGTCGACGGCGAAGTCTGGTTCGAAGGCGAAAACCTCCTGAAGGTCGACGAGGACGAGATCCGGCACGTGCGTGGCAACCGGATCGCCATGATCTTCCAGGAGCCGATGACATCCCTGAACCCCGTTCTCACCATCGGCCGCCAACTCACCGAGGCGCTTGAACTGCACATGCACATGGACCGGCGGGCCGCGACGAACCGCGCTATCGAGTTGCTGGATATGGTGGGAATCCCTTCGGCAACGTCGCGAATCAAGGATTACCCCCACCAGTTCTCCGGCGGCATGCGTCAGCGTGTGATGATTGCCATGGGTCTTTCGTGCAACCCGCGTCTGCTTCTCGCTGACGAGCCGACTACCGCGCTCGATGTAACCATCCAGGCGCAGATCCTGGAGCTTATGGCCAAGCTGAGCAGCGAGTTCGGGACAGCCGTTATCATCATCACCCATAACCTGGGCGTGATAGCTCGCTACGCCCAGCGCGTGAACGTAATGTACGCCGGCAAGATCGTCGAATCGTCGACCTCCCGCGAAGTCTACGGCAACCCCAAGCACCCTTATACCCTGGGTTTGCTGAAATCGGTGCCGCGGCTCGACCAGGTCCGCAAGAGCAGGCTGAACCCTATTGAGGGCTTCCCGCCGGACCTCGTGCACATGCCGGCAGGATGCAGCTTTTTCCCGCGCTGTGAGTATCGCACCGACAAGTGCCGCCAGGAAGAGCCGCCGCTGATGCTGGTAGGCGAAAAGCATTACTCGGCCTGCTGGCGAGCCGAGGAAGTGGAAAAGGTTTCCGTCGAATGACTACTGAATACAGCGCCGCTCCCGACGCCACAGATCAGTCTAGCAACACGGACTTCCTGCTTGAGGTGAAGAATCTCAAGATGTACTTTCCCGTCACCTCTGGGATCCTGTTCCAGCGCAAGGTCGCCGATGTCAAGGCTGTTGACGGTATCTCCTTCTTCATCCGTCGTGGCGAAACCCTGGGTCTCGTCGGCGAAAGCGGCTGCGGGAAGTCGACAACCGGACGCGCAATCCTGCAGCTCTACCGTCCGACCGCCGGCGAGGTCATCTTCAACGGCCGCGACCTCTGCTGCATCAAGGGCAACGATCTTCGGCTGGCCCGTCGCCGCATGCAGATGATCTTTCAGGACCCGTATGCGTCGCTGAACCCGCGTATGAGCATCGGCGGCATCATCGGCGAGCCGTTGGTTATTCACAACCTGGCGAAGGGAAAAGGCCGGCGCGAGCGCGTGCAGGAGCTAATGCGCATAGTCGGTCTGAACCCGTACTACGCCAACCGCTATCCTCATGAGTTCAGCGGCGGCCAGCGTCAGCGCATCGGCGTGGCCCGCGCCCTTGCAGTCGAGCCAGATTTCATCGTCTGTGACGAGCCGGTCTCAGCTCTCGACGTCTCCATTCAGGCCCAGATCATCAACCTGCTCGAAGACCTTCAGGAGCAGTTCGGCCTGACTTATCTGTTTATCGCCCACGATCTCTCCGTCGTGCGCCACATTAGCGACCGCGTTGCCGTGATGTACCTCGGGAAGCTGATGGAGCTGGCTGGCCGCGTTGAGCTTTATGAGAACGCCCTGCACCCCTACACGAAAGCGCTGCTTTCCGCCGTGCCGATTCCGGATCCGGCCGTCGAGGCAAAACGCGAGCGGATCATCCTCTTCGGCGACGTCCCAAGCCCTCTCTTCCCGCCGTCCGGCTGCGTTTTCCACACACGCTGCCCCGACGCGATCGGCGCGTGCCGCGAGCAGGTACCGGAGTGGCGTGAGAAGTCGCCGGACCATTGGGTGGCCTGCTTGCGCGTTTAGCCCGGCGTTGCCGCGTCCTCCACAAGCGTCTTCCGCATAAAGCCGACGTCAAACGAGGTGTCCTCGAACCGGGCGATCGTGGTTATCGAGAATCCGAGTTTCTCGTACCACTCTCGCAGTTCTATCTGGGCAGCCACCATTCCCAGCTCTACTTGACTCGCGCCGAGTTCTCTCGCCTCGTTCACGGCGTGATTGACCAGGGCCTCGCCGAAGCCCTTTCGCCGCTGGGTCGGCAGGACCGCGAGGCGCTCCAGGTAGCAGACGTCTTCATTCGCTTTCTCCAGCGCCACGCAACCTGCGGGTTCTCCCGCCGCGGTAAGTACGAAGTATCGGATTCCTTTGGCGAAAGCGGAGCGAATCCAATCTGGCGTGCAGTTCGATGGGTGTCTACGTGCATTCTCCGGCGTCAGGCCCAGGCGCTCGGCGACGGTCGCGAAGGAATCGCGGATGAGCGACGCCAGCAGTTCTGCGTCGTCGACCGTCACTTCTGTGATCATGTAGTCCAAGGCTGGTATCCAAGTGGTGGCAGAATCGTCGACACTCCTTCAAAATTGAATGCGCCAATTCCCTATGCTACCATCGACCTGCCATGGAGCAATCCCGGGTTCGCAACTTCTGCATAATCGCCCACATCGACCACGGTAAATCGACCCTCGCCGATCGCCTGCTGGAGCTGACAAACACCATACCGCAGCGCGCCATGCAGGAGCAGGTGTTGGACACGATGGATCTGGAGCGAGAGAAGGGCGTCACTATCAAGGCGAAGGCCGTCCGCATGCTTTACGACGCGGATGACGGCGACGCCTACGAGCTTAACCTCATCGATACGCCTGGGCACGTCGACTTCACCTATGAGGTCTCCCGCGCCCTCGCTGCCTGTGAAGGTGCCCTTCTTGTCGTCGATGCGGCCCAAGGCATTCAAGCTCAGACACTTGCCCACACCTATCTCGCGCTCGACCACAACCTCACGGTCATCCCCGTCATCAACAAGATCGACCTGCCCAACGCCGACCCGGCCGAAGTCGCGCGCGAACTCTCGACGGTGATCGGCTTCTCGGAGGACGAGATGCTGTATACCTCGGCCAAGGACGGCACCGGCGCTCACGACGTTCTTGAGGCAGTCGTTAAGCGCATGCGCCCGCCGCACGGTCGCGCCGACGCTCCACTGCGGGCGCTCATCTTCGACTCCAAGTATGACCCCTATAAAGGGGTCATCGCCTACGTCCGCATCGTCGATCGGTCCCTCCACGAGGACGGGCGGCTCTGGCTGATCGCAGTTCAGCGCGCCCTGGAACCGCTTGAAGTCGGCGTCTTCGGTCCCGAGATGATCCAGACGAAGTCGCTTAGTGCCGGCGAGGTTGGCTACGTTGCCACTGGTCTGAAGAACGTCAAGGACTGCCATGTCGGCGACACGATCACGGAAGAAGACCGTCGAGCCGAAGCGCTTCCCGGCTATCAGCCCGCCAAGCCCATGGTGTTCGCCGGGCTCTATCCTGCTGTCGCCAGCGATTATGGCCTCCTGCGCGACGCCCTCGACAAGCTCAAGCTCAATGACGCCGCCCTTACTTACGAGCCGGAATCCAGCGGCGCCCTCGGCTTTGGATTCCGCTGCGGCTTCCTGGGTCTGCTCCACATGGAGATCGTCCAGGAACGTTTGGAGCGTGAGTACGGCCTGACGTTGCTCATCACGGCGCCCGGTGTCGAGTACGAAGTGACAACGACCGACGGCCGCGAGCTCATCGTCGACAACCCCTCCGACTTGCCGCCACCGACGGAGATCGCCGTCATCCGCGAACCGTGGATGAACATCTCGATCATCGCTCCCGACCGCTATATCGGCGCCGTCATGGAGCTGGTGACGGCCCGTCGCGGCGAGTTCCGGCGTATGGAGTACTTGGGTCGCCATGAAGAAGCAACGCAATCGGCGGCCGGCGAGGCCCGCGTGATGCTGGAGTACCGCCTGCCGCTGGCGGAGATGCTGATCGACTTCTACGACCCGCTGAAGTCGCGCACGCAGGGCTACGCCAGCCTCGACTACTCCTTCTCCCACTACGCGCCTTCGAAGCTTGTGAAGCTTGACATCCTCGTCAACAGCCTGCCCGTCGACGCCCTGTCTCTGATAACGCCTGCCGAGAAAGCGCAGTCACAGGGGCGCGCCCTGGTCGAGCGGTTGCGAAGGCTCATCCCGCGTCAGATGTTCGACGTGCCGGTCCAGGCGGCGGTCGGCGGCCACATCATCGCCCGCGAGACGATCCGCGCGATGCGCAAGAACGTTCTCGCGAAATGCTACGGCGGCGACGTAACCAGAAAGCGGAAGCTTCTCGAAAAGCAGAAAGCCGGCAAGAAGCGAATGCGGATCGTCGGGCAGGTCGAGATCCCGCAAGAAGCCTTCATGGCCGTCCTCACCCTAGAAAAGTAACACTTGACCCAGCGGTCTCACCACAGCGGTTCCGAGTCGGAGCTAATCCGCGCCTATGCGGATGATCTGCCCAGCGGTGCCCAACGCGCAGGCATGCGCGCTTTCTGGTTCGACGGCTTCTTCAGTTGGTTCAGCGAATGGATCGTTCTGCAGTACCTGACGTTGTTCGCGCTCGCTTATGGCGCCTCCGATGTCCAGATCGGCTATCTCGCCGCGCTGGTAAGTCTCTCCGCCGCCCTGGCTTTTCTGCCAGGCGCGCGCTTGACGGAAATATGGGGCCGTCGCAAGACCATCGTCCTGCTGACCAGCGGCGGTGCCGCCCGCGTCTGCCTCCTTGGTCTCGCCGTCTTGCCGTTCTTCTCGGAAGGAAAGGGCGTCATCTATGCAGTAATGGTTTTGGGCTCTCTACGGACATTCTTCGGCAGTCTCGGCATACCGGCTTGGACCTCACTCGCGGCGGATATAGTCCCAGAATCCATGCGCGGTCGCTTCTTCTCCTCGCGCAATTTGGGCTCGAACGCCGCCGCGCTCATATCGGTACCGCTGGCCGGCTTGATGATCGACCAGCTCGGCTTTTCCCGGGGTTGGGAATCGGCATGGCTGCTGGCTCTCTTCGGCGGCCTCCTGTCGACGGCCTTCTATTCACGGATACCAGAACGGGAGATAACGCACGCAATTCCTGTGCCGCCACCGGCCCAAACCGCCGGCGGCGGTATCCTCAACGACCGCAACTTCGTCGGCTTCTGCCTCGTGACATTCATCTGGAACCTTGCCCTCTATATCGCGTCTCCCTTCTTCAACGTCCACCTCGTCAAGAATATGGGGGGCACGGAGAGCTGGGTGGGTATCCTGTTCGCTGTCAACTGCGTGTCCGCGCTGGCTGGCCAGACCTTCGCGGGCCGTCTCATGGATCGGCGTGGCGCCAGGTGGCTGATGGCCGTATCCGGATTCGCCATCGTTTCCTTGCCGCTTGCCTGGCTCGCAGCAACTCGACCCTGGCACGTCCTGTTCATCAACGGCGTTGGCGGTGCCATGTGGGCCGCTTACAACCTGGCCTGGTTCAGCCTGCTCCTCTATATCTCACCGGCGAGCAAGCGCGCCTTCTACGCCGCCGTCAACCAGATGACGGTCTATGCCGCAGCGTTCGTCGGGCCGCTTATTGGGGGAGTGCTCGGAGAGGCTTACGGCCTACCGTTCCTGTTTCTGGTCTCAGGTCTTGGGCGCCTGCTGGCGGCGGCCATGTTCGTGCCGCTTGTCAAGGAAATCCCCGGGGACATTGTCGCGCCCGTCGTGCGCGCTACATCCAAGAATCAGCCCATAGAGGAGCCAGATTAGCTTCACAAGATATTGGGGGGTTAGCCCTGGCGTCGCCGACAGCCGACCTAGCCTGCCGTAGAAGGTTGAAGCCTTACCCTACACTTCCTCTTCCCCGCTCTCCCGCTGCTGCCGCTCCAACTCCGCGATCAGTTCGAGCGCCTTCCGCGCCGTCTCCGGCCCTCCACCGCCCACGCCGATTTCTTGATAGATCGCCTGCGCTTGCTGCAAGTGCTCCTCCGCCTTGTCCACCTCGCCACGGCGGGCATACACGATGCCTAGGTTGCCCAGCTCCTGGGCCTCGCCCAGACGGTAGCCGGTCTCCCTATCTATCTCCAGAGCCTTCTTGTGGTGCTCCTCCGCCTTGTCCAGGTCGCCGCGCTGTAAGTAGACGTTGCCCAGGTTTCCCAGCTCCGTGGCCTCGCCGAGGCGGTTGCCGATGTCCTTGCTTATCTGGAGGGCCCGCTTGTGGTGCTCCTCCGCGTTGTCCAGCTCGTCTCGCCTTCTGTAGACGTTCGCCAGGTTGCCCAAATCCCTGACCTCCCCCAAGCGGTTGCCCGTATCCGTGTCAATCTCCAGGGCCCTCTGGTGGTGTTCCTCCGCCTTGTCCAACTCGCCGCGGTCTTTGCAGACGTTCCCCAGGTTGCCCAGGTCCGTGGCCTCACCCAAACGGTTGCCGACATCGATGTGAATCTCCAGGGCCTTCCTGTACCGCTCCTCGGCCTTGTCCAACTCGCCGCGGTCACTGTGGACTGCACCCAGGTTGCACAGGACGTTGGCTTCGCCCAAGCGGTTGCCCATCTCGCGGTGTATGTCCAGGGCCATCTCATAGTGCTCCTCCGCCTTCCTCAAGTCGCCGCGGTCCTGGTAGACCACACCCAGGTTGCACAGGGCATGGGCCTCGCCTAGGCGGTTGCCGATCTCGCGGTGTATCTGCAGGGCCTTGTTGTCGTGTTCCTCCGCCTTCCCCAGCTCACCACGGTCGGCGTACACGCGGCTCAGGTTGCCTAGTTGGTTCGCCTCGCCTAGGCGGTTGTTGATATCCTTGAATATGTCCAGGGCCATCTCATAGTGCTCCTCCGCCTTCGTCAGGTCGCCGCGGTCTTTGCAGACGTTCCCCAGGTTGCCCATCGCAGCAGCCCGGGCCCAGGCGGCTTCCTCTGGTGGCGAAATGCGGTCGGCGAGCTTCAGCGTCTGTTCGTAGTCTGACTTAGCGTCGTTGTACCGGGTGATGTGTGCGAAGCTGTTGCCCCGCAGAACGTGGAGCGCTGCGCGCTGCGAATCGTTCTCCGCCAAAGTGAGCGCTCTCGTGAACCGGTCGATGGCCTCCCGGTGCTTGTCACGGCTTTGCGCATCATAGCCCTCGAGCTGCAGGAGGCGGGCTTCCCCGTATGCAGCCTTCAGTTTCTTGTTAACGGCCTCGGGAAGACCGTCAGTGTATTCTGAACCACGCCCGAGCTTGCGCTCCAGGCCCTCAATCTGCTGCGCGATGGCATCTGTGTCGGCCTTGCTGGCGGAATGAAACATCGTCCAGAACGTTGCCCCAAACCCGGCCACCGCTATGATAGCCAACACGGTTAGCACGGCCGGATGGGTAATGAAACCGCCAAGCGAGAGTATCATTCGTTACGCCGTTATCTCCTCGCCACCGTCAATCCCGATGACGTTCCCGGTCATCCAGTACAACCGCTCGTCGCACAGCGCGGGGATCGCCTTCGCCACGTCCTCCACCGTCGTCGCCCGGCCGCCTGGGTTCCGCGCCTGTGCCCGCTCATACAGCTCCACCGCGCCCGCTATCTTCCGCATCGCCGGCGTGTCCGTGATTCCCGCCCGGATCGAATTGACTGCGATTCCCAGCGGCGCCAGTTCCACCGCCAGTTGCCGCACGTTCGACTCCAGCGCGGCCTTCGCCGCTGAAACCGGCCCGTAGTTGTTGATGACGCGTGTCGAGCCGGAACTCGTCATCGCGAATACCCGGCTCCCCCGACGCATCAGCTTCGCGGCCACCAGGTTCTGCACCCAGTAAACCAAACTGCTCGCCATCACGTCGAGCGTCATCTCCATCTGCCGCTGGCTCACCCGCTTCTTCGGGTCGTCGCCGATGTACGGCACCAACGTTCCGAACGCCAGCGAGTGCATGAACACGCGGACGTAGGCCTCGGGCCCCTCTTCGGCGAGCTTCTCCTTGATCGATTCGACGACCCGGGCCCGCTTCTCAGCGTCTGCTGCGTTCGTGTTGAAGAAGGTGGCCCGTCTGCCCAGTGCTTGGACCTCGGCGATGACGCGCTGCGCCTTGGGTAGCGTCGATCTCAGGTCCAGGTGCACTCCGAAGATGTTCATCCCCGCACGCGCTAGCTCGACGGCCGTGGCGGCGCCAAACCCGCTCGACGAGCCCAGGATAAGCGCCCACTCATGACTCTCGTTTGTCACGGCAATGCCTCCTTGTCTTCCAAATGGATGAAGTGAAGAGAGCTCAATTGAGGTCGAGCGACCTCAGGTAAGCTTTCAGTTGGGGGGCCAGGTCAGGACGCAGCAGCGCTAGCTCTAGAGATGCTTGAAGGAGTCCCAGCGGACGCCCCGTGTCGTAGCGCTTGCCGTGGAAGCGGCAGGCGAAGATAGGCTTCTCCTTCAGCAGCAGCGCCAGGCCGTCCGTTATCTGGATCTCGCCGCCGACGCCCGGCTTCGTCTCCTTGAGCGCTTCGAAGACATCCGGCGTCAGCACGTACCGCCCGACAATGCCCAAGTCCGATGGCGCCTCCTCGGGCCGCGGCTTCTCGACCAGGCTCAGCACGCGGAACACGTTCTCCTCCAGCGGCTCGACCGCCATCGACCCGTAGTGCGATATCTCTTGGCGTGGCACCTGCTCCACGGCCAGTACGCAGCCCTGATGCCGCTCGTAAACGTCGATTAGCTGGCTCGTCGCCGGCGGCTCTCCGACGATGATGTCGTCCGGGAAGTAGAGGACGAACGGCTCTTCGCCGATGGCATGTCGCGCCGTCAGCACGGCATGGCCGATACCCCGCTGCTCCTTCTGCCGCACGAAAACAATGTCCGCCATCTCGGCGACGCCGCGTACCTGTGCCAGGCGTTCCTCCTCACCCTTCTCCTCCAAGGCGCGCTCGAGAATTGGCGCTCGGTCGAAATAGTCCTCTACCGCTCTCTTGCCTGAGGAAGTGACCATGATGATGTGCTCGATGCCCGAAGCTATGGCCTCTTCGACGACGTAGTGGATCACCGGCTTGTCGACCAGCGCCAGCATCTCTTTTGGGATGGCCTTGGTGACCGGAAGCATGCGCGTCCCGTGGCCGGCGGCGAGGATGACTCCTGTGCGAACGTGCATCCTATCTCCGTTCGACGAAGCGAAGTCGAAAATCGTAGCACCCGCCATTCTACGATCTGCCCTTTCGCGAGGCAAGGCGTCTTCATGAAGTGACAAACTTGACCTTCACGCCGCTGGCGGCGCGTCGAGAGCCACACGAGGGTCATCTTCAAGCCCGAGATGCCGATGGCAGCCTGACCGCTTTGCTCTGCAAACAGGGGCCGCGCCGAAGACGCATAACCCTAATCCAAACCCAAAGGGCGGTGCCCGGATTCGACGGCACGACGTTGGTTTGTCAGGGCTTGACGGCCTCTGGTATAATCAGGGGCAGTGTAGCGGCTCCGAGTGGGGGAGAAGCTTACTGTTCAGGAAAGCCTCGAGACGGCGGGCACCTCAAAGCGCTTCTGGGGTTGACATTACACAAAGGCCCTATGATAGGATGGCGCGCGGTCGTGCTAGACGGGGAGCTAGCGGTGCCCTGAACCCGCAATCCGCTATAGCGGGGTTGAATTCCCGTTCGAGGTCCAAGGCACCGGGGGACTGGTGCCGCTGCGCGGCGTAGAAGGCTTGGTCTTACGCGGCGAAACCCTATGAACCCCGTCAGGTCCGGAAGGAAGCAGCGGTAAGTAGTGGTCTTCGGGTGCCGTAGGGCAACCGGGCCAGAGCAAGCGGACGGCATTAAGCCCGCGGGCCGGGTCGACAACGGGTGCACGACCGTTCTTTTCCAAATATCGGCTCCGCGGTTGTTCAAGGGGATACCGTTTGCCCGATAGACGAAACGAAGCGCCGGATCGGTTGCTGGAGCTGAGGGAGCAGCAGGTGGCTGCCGCTTCGGGTTCATCGTCCTTCCCCCTCAGCCGTTCCAGTCTTTCCTTTCTCGTCGCTCTCGCAGCAGTCGCCTTCCTGACGTTCGTCGTCTTTCCCTCTCAGCGCGTCTCCGTCGTCGCTGACGGGATGACACGCCTCGTGCACGTCCGCGAGAAATCGGACTTGGCGATAATGCAGCAGGCCGGCATTACCCTCGGCCCGGCCGACCGCGTCTCCCGAAAGTCCGACGGCTGGGGCGAATCCCAGCTCATCGTATCTCGTGCCACACCCGTCGTCGTCCAGGTCTCTGACCGGCTCATCGCCTGGCGGACACAGGCGAAGACCGTGGGCGCCGCCCTGGCGGAGATCGGCGTGTCGCTCGACGAGGGCGACAAGGTACTGGTAAACGGTGTCGTCACCTCGCCTGACGACAGCCTTGTCCCGCCACCCGCGGGGATGGTCAGCGATGCGCTTCTGCTTGCTCGCGTGCCCGCTGTACCAGTCATAAGCAACGAAAACCCCCTCTCCATAATGGTGAAAAGGGCGGTCCCATTCACCATGGTCGAAGACGGCCATGAGATGGACCTCCTGTCAACTCAACCCACCTTGGCCCTCGCGCTCAAGGAAAACGACATTCAGGTCGGGCCGGCCGACCTCATCATGCCCGACCCGGAAACGCCGCTTGCTGCCGGCCTGAATGTTGAAGTGCGTCACGCTGCGAAGATCAACGTCTCCGACCCCAATGGCGACAGCGTTATCTACAGCCTCGAACGGACCGTTTCCGCCGCCCTTCAAAAGGCCGGAATCGAGCTAGGCCCCGACGACAAAGTCCTTCCAGGTCCGGACGAGCCCGTTAGCGACGGGATGGACGTCTCGGTCGTGCGCGTCAATGTGGCCAAGGTCGTCGAACGCGAGGACATCCCCTTCGAGACGCTGTTTAAGGGTGACCCGAACCTGGCGTGGGGAGACACCCGTCGGACCGAGGGCGTGATGGGCGTCCATGCTCGTGAGTACGAAGTCACCTACGAGGATGACCAGGAGGTCAGCCGGACTTTGGTGCGCGATTGGGTCGAGCAGGAACCGGTCGATGCGGTCGTCTATTACTCCGCCGACTCCGACTATCAAGGCGATATGCCGGACGGTTACCACGTCGTCTCGGTCCTTCACGTCTATGCGACCTGGTATAATCCCGCCTCCGCCGGGAAGCCTCCCGATTCGCCGGGATACGGGATCACCAGTACCGGCGTCCCCGTGACGCGAGGGATTGTGGCCGTCGATCCCACGGTGATACCATACGGGACGAAGATATTCGTCCCCGGCTACGGCTTCGCGGTAGCTGCCGACTGCGGTGGCGGTATCAAGGGGAACATGATAGACCTGGGTTACCCCGATGGGGTCGACTCCGACTGGTCCACCCACTGGGTTGACATCTACATTCTTGGCTAACCGTCGGATCACGCCTCGCTCAACCTCTTCGCAACGCCACGCTCGCCTCCAGAACCGCCTGCCGCGCGACCTCGTGCGGGCCGGCCTCAGCGCTCGCAAGAGCTTGGGACAGCACTTCCTCGTCGACCGCCGCATCCTGCGACGGATCGTCACCGCCACCCATTTGACGGCAGAGGAGACAGTCGTCGAAGTCGGCGCCGGCCTCGGTGTCCTGACGGCTGAGCTGGCTAAACGAGCAGGGCGAGTCGTCGCCGTCGAGGTCGACGAAGGCCTCTGCGATCATTTGCGCCGTCGGTTTGCCGAAACTCAGAACCTGGCCGTCGTCTGTCGCGACATCCTGTCACTTGAACCAGGCGAGCTTTTGCAGATGGTCGGCGCGACACTTCCCTACGTCGTCGCCGGAAACCTGCCGTACAACATCGCCGCGGCGGTTATGCGCCTCTTCCTGGAAGCGAAGCAGAAGCCGCAGCGGCTTATCGTGACGCTCCAGCGCGAAGTGGCGGAAAGCATCGTCGCCGCGCCCGGGCGCCTGAGCCTGCTGGCGCTCAGCGTCCAGTTCTACGCCCAGCCGCTGCTCCTCTTCACCGTGCCGCCTACCGCCTTTAGGCCGCCGCCGAAGGTCGAATCTGCCGTCCTCCGCCTCGACGTCCGTGACGAGCCTGCCATTGCCCTCGACGATGTCGATGCCTTCTTCGGATTTCTGCGCGCCGGCTTCAGCGCCCCGCGCAAACAGTTACGTAACGCCCTAGGTCATGCCCTGGGAATTGGGGGAGCGGTCGCTGGCGAAGAATTGAGCCGGGCGGGAATCGACCCCTCGCTTCGCGCGCAGGCGCTGACGCTGGAGCAATGGGCGACGCTTTATCACGCATTCGAGGCCAAAGGGTGGGCTCGAGGATGAAGCTCCGGCTTGTCGCCCCCGCCAAGGTTAATTGGACGCTCGAAGTCCTGCGTCGTCGCGATGACGGCTACCACGAGCTTCGCAGCGTTCTCCAGACAATCGCCCTGCACGACGTCATTGTGCTTTCGTTGGCAGAACACTTGGAGCTGAAACGCGGCGGCCTCGACATCAACAATCAGGAGCCGCTGGAAGCGGACCTGGCCCATCGTGCCGCCGAGGCCTTGCGGCAGGAGGCTGGAAAGCCGCAGCTAGGGGTACTCATCGAGTTGGAGAAAGCGATTCCAGCAGGGTCCGGCCTTGGCGGAGGCAGCAGCGACGCGGCGGCTACCCTTCGGGGTCTCAACCAGTTGTGGGAATTGAACTTCGACGAGCAGCGGCTGGCCCGAATCGCCGCCGGTCTGGGCAGCGACGTTCCTTTCTTTCTCACGGGCGGCACTGCCCTCCTCTCTGGCCGCGGCGACGAGGTAGAGCCTTTGCCGGATGCCGCGCCGCTTGCCCTTACCATCGCCATCCCGCGCGACCGGCTGCAGCAAAAGACCGCCCGTATGTATCGGTCTCTCCGCCCCATGCATTTCACGTCGGGCGAGCGCACGGAGCGTCTCGTCGAGAAGCTAAGGGTTGGGAACTCAATCGATGACGGCGACATTTTCAATGCCTTCGAGCCCGTCCTCTTCGAGACGATGCCGCTGGCGGCTGCCCTCAAGGTCGAAAGCGAGAGCGAGGGCGGCCGCCCCCATCTCGCCGGCGCCGGCCCTGCCTTCTTCTTTTTGTCAGCTCCGAAACCGGAGAGGGAAGAACGCTGGCGGCGCGCAGGCGTTACCCTGATCGAAATAACAACCTCGACGCGGCGGCAGTCGATGGCCTGGGAGGAGCTGTAGCCCGCGATGGCAGAAGTATTCGCTGGCTTCGTCTGCGGCTTCGTGCTCTCGATAATCGCCACGCCGCCGTTCGCCGTCTGGGTCGTCTCGGCCCGTGACGCCATACCTTTCATCCGAAACGCGGTCCCAAAAGGCATGTCGATAACGCTGCTCTCGGTGCCCATCGCCTCCCTCTTCTTCCTTGTCTGGACAGGGCTCGGCCTGATCTTCGGGATGGTCCTCTTCTCAGCTAACCATTCTCAGCCTCATGGCGGTCTCGGCAGCCCCAACCTGCTCTACACCGTAATAATCCTGATCACGGCGTTCGTCATCTTCTTTCCGTTCTTCGTTGTCTCTCGCTCCGCGTGGCGCTTTTTCCTGTTTCTCCTCGTTAGCTATGTTGCCCTGTATGGGTGGGCAACACCTATCCTGGCCCACTACGCTTCCACGCACATAGCCTCATGATGTTATGCTAGGGGCAGACCGTCCCTTGAGAGGCGCGACCGCATGACCGGCAGCATCATCGACATGCACATTCACACGACTCGCGGCGCAAGCGACAGCAGCTTGCGCCCAATTGAGCTCGCCCGTGCAGCCCGCCGCGTCGGACTCTCCGCCGTAGTTGTCACAGAGCACGACCGCCTCTGGGACCCTCTAGACGTCGAACGCTTTCGGGAAGAGCATGATTTACTCCTCATCAACGGCATGGAAGTCTCGACGGAACTCGGCCATGTGCTTGTCATGGGGCTAAAGAAGTACGTTCCAGGTGTCCGGCATGCGGGGGAACTGCGACGCATAGCCGACGACGTCGGAGGCTACATGATCGCGGCGCACCCGTTCCGGCACTACTTCTATCGCGTTGAATGGGAACGGCAGGGGCTTGAGCCTGTCGACCTCACGCCGGAGCAGGCAGCTCAGCTTCCCATCTTCGGACTCGTCGACGCTGTCGAAGTGCTTAACGGCGGCAATAACGAGCAGGAGAACGGCTTCGCCCTCCAGGTCGCGGAAGTACTCGGCAAGCCGGGCACCGCCGGCAGCGATGCCCACTCCTACCAGGGCCTGGGTATCCACACGACCATCTTCGAACGCGGCGTCCGGTCGGAGGAGGAGTTCCTGCGAGAGTTGAAAGCCGGCCGGTTCTACGCTGCGAACGGCCTTCTCCAGGGCAATCTGCAGCCCTTCACTCTCGCCTCGCAATCCTAGACGATCCACGATCCCCCACGCCTGGCCTGGTGTTAGAATGACGCCGAGTCTTTCCAATGCCAACCACTTACGTCGCCCTCGACCTGGAAACCACTGGCCTTAGCGTCGATTCCTGCGAGATCATCGAAATCGGTGCCGTCAAGTTCACGCCCGACGGTGAAGTTGCGACCTTCCACACGCCAGTCAAGCCACGCGGCGAGCTGCCTTACTATATCCAGCGGCTCACGGGCATCCATCCTGAAGACGTTCAGCGTGCGCCCATCTTCGCCGAGGTCGCTTCAGACATGGAGGCTTTCATTGGCGACCATCCGGTCGTCGGGCAGAACGTCTCGTTCGACCTCGGCTTCCTGGCCGCCCAGGGCATCCGTCCGCCAGGCCCCGTCTTCGACACTCGCGATATGGCGACGCTCTTGTTGCCAGGACTGCCCGAATACAGCCTCCGTTCGCTCGCCCGCCACCTCGAAATCGACTTCCCGGTCCGTCACCGCGCTCTCGCCGACGCCGAGGCGACTCATCAGGTCTTTCTCCGTCTTCGCTCTAGGCTGGCAGAGCTACCCTCCGGCCTTCTTGCGGAGCTGAACCGTATTGCCGCTGAGATCGAATGGTCACTGCGCCCCCTCTTTGAGGAGATGCTTCAGGAGGCGCCTCTCCTGGCCGCCGGCACCCGTATGGCCGAAGCCATGCCCTTGCCGGTTGAAATCGGCGCTCCGCTCACCGCGCGCGTGCCGCCCCGGCCTGTTTCTGTCGACGAAGTCGAAGCCGTGCTCCACAGCCCGGAAGCGGATCCAGACCTCTTTCCCGACTTCGAGGTGCGTCCCGAGCAGTCGGCCATGGCGCGTGAGGTCGCGGAGTCGCTCAATGCGGCCGAGCCCCTCATCGTCGAAGCCGGCACGGGCACCGGTAAGTCGCTCGCCTACCTCGTGCCGGCGGCCTGCTATGCCCTCCAGAATGAAGCCCGCGTCATCGTTTCGACAGACACAATCAACCTTCAGGAGCAGCTAATGGGAAAGGACATTCCGCTGCTCCAGCGCCTTCTCCGCGGCACGCCTTCGACCACCATGAGATCGAAAGCGCTTCGCTTTTCCCAGCTCAAGGGACGCCGCAATTACCTCTGCATGCTTCGCTTCGCCGCTCTGCGACGCTCCTCTTCGCTGACTATCGCCGAAGGACAGCTCCTGGCCCGCATCCTCGTCTGGCTCCGACACACGGAAACGGGCGACCGCGCAGAATTGAGCCTTTCGACGCAGGAGGGCGCTGTCTGGCAGGGGCTTGGCGCCGATAGCGAGACCTGCCTCTCGTCAGCTTGCCTCTACAACCGTCACGGCGCCTGCTTTCTCCAGCGTGCCCGGCGTCGCGCCGAGGCTTCGCATATCGTCGTCGTCAACCACGCGCTTCTCCTGTCCGACGTGGCGGTTGGCGGTCATGTCCTACCCGAATACCGTCATCTCATCGTCGACGAAGCGCACAACTTGGAAGACGAGGCGACGCAGCAGTTCGGCTTCCAGGCGACTGACGGTGACGTCCGCGACCTGCTCGACCGTGTTTACCACCGCCTGGCCAGGGGTCGCACCGGCGGCCTGGTGCAGAGCCTGCGACAGCAGCAGCGCCTTGCCCCGCCGGACATCCAGGCGCCCGACCTGCTTGCTCTCGCCGACGACCTCGCGTTCGAGACGGAAAGCGCCCGTCGCGCCATGCCCATCCTGTTCGACCTCCTGTCGTCCTTCCTGTTCGACCGCGGTGCTGAGCAGGGCGATTATGGTCCCCGGCTTCTGTTGAATCGAGCGATGCGTGTCCAGCCGGCTTGGTCGGATGTCGAGTTGGCCTGGGAGAATCTGGATACGTCCCTCGGCAGGATCGTCGGCCTGCTGGCACATCTGAGCGAAAGCGTGCCCGTCGGCGAAGGCGCGGGAACCGCGGAAGAGCTTTTCACTGAGGTCGCGGGAGTCCTCCATGATGCACGTCGTCTGCGCGAAGGCATCGCCTCCGTCCTTGCCCGCCACGATAGCGACACGATCGCCTGGATGACTTATGGCCGTACGTCGACCAGTGTCATTCTCTGCGCCGCGCCGCTTCAAGTTGCAGACACGCTTCGGGCGCGTCTCTTCGCCGACCGCGACACTGCGGTCCTCACGGGTGCCACCCTCAGCGTGGCCGGCAGCTTCGATTACGTTTCTCGTACCGTCGGCCTCGATGGGCCGCGCGAGCTGATGCTCGGTTCCCCATTCGACTACCAGCGCTCGACCCTCCTGCTCGTTCCCAATGACGTGCCGGAGCCAACGAGCCTCGCCTACCAGGAGGAGTTGGAAGCCGCCGTCATCGACCTCTGTCGTGGCAGCCAGGGTCGCGCTCTCGTCCTCTTCACGTCCTATGGCTCACTCGGCGCCACTCACACAGCAATCGGAAGGCGCCTCGAAGAGGATGGCATTCTCGTCCTCGGTCAAGGCATCGACGGCTCACCGAAATCCCTGCTGAACTCTCTGAGGGAGAACCCGCGCACCGTCATCCTGGGCACGAGCAGCTTCTGGGAGGGCGTCGACGTTGCCGGCGAGGCGCTGTCGTTGCTGATAATCGCCCGGCTGCCCTTCTCGGTTCCGAGCGACCCTGTCTACATGGCCCGCTCTGAGCTTTACGAGGACCCGTTCCAAGAGTACGCGCTGCCGCAGGCCGTCATCCGTTTCAAACAGGGGTTTGGCAGGCTGATACGCCGCAAGACGGACCACGGCGTTGTTGTCGTCATGGACCGCCGCGTCCGGAGCAAGACCTACGGCGCATCCTTCCTCCGTTCCATCCCGCCCTGCACGCTGCGCGACCTACCATTGCGTGAGCTTCCTGTAGCGACTGCCGCCTGGCTCGAAGGCCATCGCTCTCCCTGACTTCACGTCGGCTTCGCCCTCTGGAACTACGCGCTGCAGATAATTGCCTGTCGCGCACTTGCACTGGCGATCGTACAATGCTAGCGTGTTCGTGCGCAGTCCGCAAGACCCGCGATCTGGCCGGGCCGGTGCAGTGTTTAGAAAGGATAAAGTAATGTCAGCTCAGAAACCTTCGCGGCTCTTTTTCTTCCTAGTTGCAGCGTTGGCAGTGTCCGCCGTCTTCGCAGTTTCCTGCGGATCTACGGAGAAGGCCGGCGGCGGGCAGGGAACAACGACTGGTGACACGACGGGTGTTACCGACACATCGATCAAGGTTGGGTCTCTCCTTCCACTCACCGGCGTCGCCGCTGCCTGGGGAGTTACCTATGGAGAGGGCATGAAGGCCTACTTCGACTACATCAACGACCAGGGCGGCATCTATGGTCGCAAGATCGACTTGGTTATCGGCGATAGCCAGTACAGCGGGCCAATTGCCACCGAAGCAGCCAAACAGCTCATCGACCAGGAGAAGGTGTTCGCCTTCGTTGGGAACCTGGGTACCGAGGTCGAGCAAGCCGTGAAGCAGATGATCGACGATGAGAACATTCCGGACATGTTCGTCCTCAGCGGAGCGGGGGAGTTCGTAAACCCCATCCAGAAGAACCGCTTCGTCGCCCAAGTCCCGTACACAACTGAAGGAAAGATTTTCGCAACCTATTTCAACCAGAACTTCGCCGGCAAGAAGATAGGCATCCTCGCTCAGAATGATGACTATGGGAAAGAGGGTGAGGCCGGCGTTAAGCAAGGACTCCAGGACCTCAATTCCGACGTCACGACGACTACCGAGTACTACGATCCGACGACGACAGACGTTACGGCTCAGGTGCAGCGCCTGAAGGCAGACAACGTCGACGCCGTCCTGTTCTTCGGCTCGCCCTTGCAGTGCGCGAACACGATCAAGACGGCTCGCCAGACTCTGAGCTGGGATGTTCCTCTGTTCATCAACGAGGCCAATGCCGGTGCGACCCTTGGCCAGCTCGCCGGCCAGGACAACATGCCTGGCATCATAAGCCTCGGCATTAGCACGTACACCGATGTCAGTAGCAACGATCCAGCCATTGCCTCCAGGCGCGACATCTTCAATAAGTACCAGCCTTCAGGCACCTGGGACTCCATGGCGTTCGCTGGCTACAGCACGGCAGAGAGTATGGTCGGTCTTCTAAAACTGACCGGGCAGAACCTCTCCCGCGAATCCTTCCTCGCGGCGTCCGAAACCGTCTGCAACTATCAGACTGACATCTCTCTGGTGCCTGAGAGCACCAGCCCCACTGATCATGCCTTCATTGAGGCAGAGATCTTTGAAAAGGCGTCCATCGATCCGACCGATCCGACCCACCTCGTGGACTGGGTCCCGTTCGGCGACGTGGTGAACTTCGAAAGCACCAAGGACTGCAAGGTTCCCAAGGCGCCGGCCGGCGCCAAGGACCAGCCGGGACCGAATATGGGACAATAAGAACAAATAGCGGCCTTTGGAGCCGGAGAAATCAATCGAGGTCCACCGGGACTGAGGATTTAGGGCGGCAGCGCTCACGAATGAGTAAGTTTGGCGGGAGGCTATCGCAGCCTCCCGCCACAGTTTCCGGATTGTGTTCGCCCCATCCCGCCCTGCACCCTGCGGGGCCTTCCCCTGCGCGAGCTACCCATCGCGACCGCTGCCCGGCTGGAGGGCCATCGCTCTCCAGGACTTTGCGTTGGCTTTCCCTTCTGGAACTACGCGCTGCAGAGAATTACCTGTCGGGCACTTGCACTGGCGATTGTAGAGTGATAGCGTGTCCGCACGCAGCGCGCCCGGGCTGGGATCTGGCCCGGGGCTAGTGCCAGCGTGGAAAGGGGATGCTATGAAAACGACGCGATCTTCGCGGCTCTTCCTCCTACTAGTTGCGGTATTAGCTATGTCTGCTGTCTTTGCGGTGTCCTGCTCATCAGAAGAGAAGAGCGGAGGTGGTGGAGGAGCAACGGCGTTGCCGGGCGACACGACAGGTGTCACAGACACGTCGATCAAGATCGGCAGCCTTCTGCCAATTACCGGCATTGCCGCCCAGTGGGGAGTCCCCTACGGACAGGGTATGAAGGCTTACTTCGACTACATAAATGACCAGGGCGGGATTTATGGCCGCAAGATTAACCTAATCATCGGTGACAGCCAGTACACCGGCCCAATTGCCACAGAAGCAGCCAAACAGCTCATCGATCAGGAGAACGTGTTCGCCTTCGTCGGGAATCTTGGGACTGAAGTGGAGGCTGCCGTAAGGCAGATGATTGACGCTGATAATATTCCCGACTTTTACGTTCTCAGCGGCGCGAGCCAGTTCATTAATCCGGTCCAGAAGAACCGTTTCACCGCCATGGTCGACTACACGACCGAAGGCAAGATTTTCGCCACTTATATCGACAAGACATACCCGGGCAAGAAGCTTGGCATCCTCGCTCAGAATGATGACTACGGGAAAGAGGGCGAGGCCGGGACCAAGCAGGGGCTCCAGGACCTCAACTCCGACATCACGACCACAACCGAGTACTACGACGCCTCGATGACGGATGTGACTTCCCAGATGCAGCGGCTCAAGGCGGACAACGTCGACGTCATCATGTTCTGGGGCGGGCCTTTGCAGGCGGCGAACATGATCAAGACCGCCCGTGAGACCCTTAGCTGGGACGTCCCGCTGCTAATCAACGAGGCCAACGCCGGCGCAACCCTCGGCGCGCTCTCCGGGATGGCCAACATCGTCGGCGTCGTGAGCACGGCCATCACCACGGTCACGGACGTTGGCAGCGATCTCCCGGGCATCGTCTCCCGAAGAGATATCTTTGAGAAGTACGCGCCCTCAAGCGCGACCTGGGACTCCATGGCCTACGCCGGTATCACGACGGCGGAGGGCTTTGTGGGCCTTCTCAGACAGGCCGGCAAGGACCTGACGCGCGAGTCGTTGATTGCGGCAGGAGAGTCTGTCTGCAAGGTCACGAGCGATGTCTCGATGCCGGGGGTGGCGTCGAGCACCAGCCCCACTGACCACGAATTCGTCCAGGCGGAAGTCCTCGTGAAGGCGTCCATCAGCCAGACAGACCCCAACCTGGTTGATTGGGTGCCTTTCGGCGACCCGATCGACATGGACTCCACGAAGGACTGCGTGACGCCGACGCCGCCGCCGGGTGCCAACGATCAGCCGGGAGTGCCGACACCGACGCCGCAGCAATAGTTGCCAGACGGGGAAGCTCGAACAGACTTCTGCGTTCATCTGCTACAGAACGAAGTGAGGGCAGGAGGTCGCGACCTCGTGCCCTAGCCTCCGGCTGGCTTGAGTAGCCTCGAGCCCCGTCGAACCTTCCATCGGTAACAGTGTCGAGGACCGTCCAGACACGACCTTAGCAAGCAAGGAGAACAGCAGATGATGGGCCGCTACGCCAACGCCTTCGGACCGCACGCTCCGAACGCCACCTACATCAAGCACTCATTCAAGGAGCAACTCTTCGATACCGGCGAGGTCGAACTCAACTTCGTCGTTGCCGGCGACGTCCGAAAGCCCGCGCTGCTGCTCATTCCTGGTCAAACTGAATCATGGTGGGGCTACGAGCGGGCCCTTCCGCTATTGGCCGAGCACTTCCACGCTCATGCCGTCGATCTCAGGGGCCAGGGCCGGTCGACTCGCACCCCCGGCCGCTATACCCTCGACAACATGGGCAACGACCTCGTCCGCTTCATCGACGGCGAAATCCGGCGGCCCACCATCGTCAGCGGCCTCTCGTCTGGCGGAGTCCTTTCCGCTTGGCTATCTGCCTACGCCAAACCTGAGCAGATTCAGGGTGCTCATTATGAGGACCCTCCTCTGTTCAGCTCCGAGGTTAACACCTCCTGCGGTCAGTCCATTGATCAGGGTGCGGGCCCTGTGTTCGCCCTGTGGTCAAAGTACCTCGGCGATCAGTGGAGCGTCGGCGACTGGGATGGATTGGTCGCCGCTGTTGAGGCCAAACCGGGTTTGTCCGGCGCGCTTTTCGGAACCACGGGCGATGAGCCGCCGCAGAATCTAAAGGAATACGACCCGGAGTGGGCGCGGGCTTTCTGGACCGGCAGCGTCGGCGCCAGTTGCGATCACGCCAGGATGCTGGCCGCTGTCAGGGTTCCAGTCCTTCTCACCCACCACTTCCGCCAAGTGGACGAAAGTACTGGCCTCTCAGTGGGCGCCCTATCCGACACCCAGGCCGCGCGCGTTCGTGCGCTCATCGCCACCGCAGGCCAGCCCTGCGACTATCGGTCGTTCCCCACGATGCCCCATTCAATGCACGGCCAGGATCCCGCGTTGTTTACCAGCACGCTCGTTGAATGGGCAGCCACACTGTCCCAACCCCCGCCATAGTCGCTGGCGGCGCAGGATTCTCCTGGGCCTTTCTATTCAGACTTCTGATCGCGGCCGATCAACTCCAATTCCTCGTCGCGACTATGCGTCAGCCCGTCGAGCCTGGCTGCCCGCAGGCGTCGCAGCAAAGCTCCCAGCTCCGGACCCGCCGGCACGCCGAGCCGTCGCAGGGCACTTGCGCCGAGGAAGGACTTAACATAACGCCATTCACGCAGGTACCGTCTCGCTTTCTCGCCCGCAAGCTTCTTGTCGTCGCGTAGTGCAAGCGCCCACACCGACGAGGCCGTTAGCGGGTCGAGCAGGTCGACCGCACGGCTGGGTCGCAGGTCCGCTGCTTCCAAATCAGGAATGCGCTGACGCAGGCAGGTGGCATCGACGAGCGCACGCTCGTAACGCCTAGGGAGGGCCAGCCTCTGTACGAGCGATTCCACATGGCCTTCATCGCAGTGCCAACACAGCAGGCAGAGGCAAACTTCGTCCCACGGCGCCGGCCGCTCCTGCTGCGCGCGAGTAAGCGCGACCTTCGCCTCTTCGTCGAACCGGAGGCAGGGATGCACCGCCGACAGGATGCCAAGTTCCTGGCACCGGCGAAGCATCCGCCCGGTGTCGTGCTCAAAGAACATCGAGAGCAGCTCCGCCCGCAGCCGCGCTCCGCTGATGGTATCGAGATAAGGGAGATCGCGACGCAAGAGCTGTTCTGTCTCTTCCTCCAGCCGGAAGTTGAGTCGCGCCTCATAGCGGACGCCCCGCAGCATCCGGGTGGCATCGTCCTGAAAGCTGGCCTCGTGGAGAACGCGCAGCAGCTGGCGTTCCAGGTCATGTCGCCCTTCATGGAGATCGAGCAGTTCGCCGGTGGACGGCGGTGTCAGGTGAAGGGCCATCGCGTTGACGGTAAAGTCGCGGCGCCGCAGGTCATCTTGAATCGGTGCTGCTCGCACTGTCGGCAATGCCCCCGGCCGCTCGTACGTCTCCGCCCGCGTCTGAGCGAGGTCGACGCGCGAAGATTCCAGTTCGACGGACGCCGTACCGAACGCCTGGTGCATGACGATGCGGCCCCCTCGCATGTCGGCCAGCTCTCGCGCGAGAGCGATTGCGTCGCCTTCGATAGCGATGTCGAGGTCGACCTGCGGGCGTCCTAGCAGCAGGTCACGTACGCTCCCGCCGACCAGGTACGCTTGCTCGCCGCGGCGAACAGCAATCTCCACCAGCGTCTCCACGACACTGCGATCGGCCTCGCTAAGCCGCTTATGGAGGAGCGCGAGCAAATCCATCTCTGTCGTGTCATCCGTCACCAGAGCGCCCAATTATAGCATGCGAACTTGACAGTCCACGTTCACAATCCTATCATGCCCGTGAAACCCGACCGCATAATGAAGCGCAGCGTTACTGCTGAAGAGCAGGCGCAAGTGAGAGCGTCACGAAGCGGTAGAGAACGAAATGCGACCGCCGTCAGGGGCGGTCTATCTCTATGAGAGGCGGTTGAAGTCGGTCTATGGACCAGTGGAAGCAACTGGAGAAGAAGCTAGGGGTCAAGTTCGGCAAGCCTCAGCTTCTCCGCCAGGCCCTTGTCCACCGCTCCTACCTCAACGAAATGCCTGACTCCGGCCTCGAGTCGAACGAGAGGCTTGAGTTCTTGGGCGATGCCGTGCTCGGCCTCGTCGTCGCCAGCAAGCTCTATGACGATTACCCCCAGCACCCTGAAGGCCTGCTGACGGAGATGCGCGTCGCCCTCGTGCGCCGTGAGACGCTGGCGCGCGTTGCCAAGGCGCTCGCTCTCGGCGATTACCTCTTCCTTGGGAAGGGCGAAGAGGCAGCTGGCGGACGAGCGCGTCCCTCCAACCTCTCCGCCGTCTATGAGGCCGTTGTCGGGGCTGTGTTCGTCGACGGCAGCATGCAGAAGGCGAAGAAGTTCATCATCAACTCGCTGGCGACAGAGTTCAGTGAACTGGCGAAAGGCCGGATTCTGGCTAACCCAAAATCACAGTTGCAGGAATTGCTCCAGGCCCGCTTCCAGAAGGCACCGGTTTACAAGCTCCTCAAGGACGAGGGCCCCGACCATTCGAAGACGTTCACCGTCGAAGTATGGGGAGGTAAAAAGCCGCTAGGTGTCGGTCAGGGAAGAAGCAAGCAGCAGGCGGAGAAAGAGGCCGCCCGGGCTGCCCTGGAGAAGATGCAGAGCGAGCAAAGCACTGACGACGATAAAAGAGGAATCGGCATACTTAGCTGAGGCGCTGAGATTCATCTATGTACCTTAAACGGCTGGAGTTGAGGGGCTTCAAGAGCTTCGCTTCGCCCATCGTCTTTCAGTTCGGCCCCGGCATTACCGCCATCGTCGGGCCTAACGGTGTCGGCAAGAGCAACGTCGCCGATGCCATCCGCTGGGTCCTCGGCGAGCAGAGTGCCCGCACCCTGAGGGCCCGCCGTCTCGAAGATGTCATCTTCTCCGGCAGCAGCCAAAAGTCGGCGGTCGGCATGGCAGAAGTCAACCTCGTCCTCGATAACAGCGACGGCTGGTTGCCGATCGATTTCCAGGAAGTCGTTGTCGGCCGGCGTGCCTACCGCGATGGTCAGGGTGAATACCTCATCAATCGCAATCGCGTTCGCCTGCGCGACGTTAATGACCTTTTCCTCCACTCGGAACTTGGTGAAGGCGGCTATGCTTTTATCGGCCAAGGACTGGTCGAAGAAGTACTCGCCCTCAAGCCGGGGGAGCGTCGCGGCCTTATCGAAGAGGCAGCCGACGTTCGCCGCTACCGCATCAAGCTCGACGAGGCGCGGTCCCGGCTCGTCGCCACTCAGGACAACCTGGAGCGCGTTAACCTTCTCCTTTCCGAGATTTCGCCCAATCTGGCCCGCCTCGAACGGCAGGCCGAACGCGCCGACATGCACGCACGCCTCAGCCGCGAGCTCGCCCAGGCGCTTCAGGCCTGGTACGGCTATCACTGGCGCGAGGCCCAGGACGCGCTTACGGCCGCGCTTGCTGGCTGTGACCAGCGACAAGAGGAGTTCCGTCAGGCCGAGGTCCAGATCGTCGCCTGCAACCGTGACGCCGAGTCCCTGCGCGAGGCCCTCGAAGAACGACGCCGTCAGATTGCCGAGCGTAGCGCGACGGAGCGGGACCTCTCCGATCACATTCGACGCCTGGAGCACCAGTGCGCTCTCGACGAAGAGCGGCAGCGTATGCTCAGCGAACGCCTCCAGGAGCTTCGCGCCGACCTCGAATCCCTCACTGCTGAGCGCGAACGGCTTCAACAGGAAGAGACCCTTCCAGCCGATCGCCAGATGTCGCTCGACCAGGAGGTGGAGAAGGCCCAGGCAGAGGTCGCCGCCTGCCGCCAGGAGATGGAGGAGGCGGAGCGGGAACGCGCAGACCTCCGTCGCCGTGCCGTCGAAGGGGAAGAGCAGGCCATTCGCGCTCGAAACGTCATTGGCGAGGCGGAATCACGGCTGGCGCGGGTGCTGAAGACGGAAGAGGCCCTGCGCGAAGAGGTCGAAGAGCTACACAGCCGGCGCAAAGATAACCTCCGGCGTCTTGCCGCTCTCGGTCGCGACTATCTGGCCCATCACGCCGACAAATCCCGCATTGAAGGCGACCTGGCGGAAGTCACCGAGAGTCAAAGTGCCGCCAACGCCACAATCGCGGAGACTCGCCAGAAGCTGTTGGCCGCCGAGGAGCGCATTGCCGAGCTCCAGTCTGGCCTCCAGCGCGCTCAGGCCCGCGCGGAAATCCTAGAGCGGCTTCATGCCGAGAAGGAAGGCTTCGACGAGGCGACCCGCATGCTCCTCGTCGCCGCCGGCCAGGCGCCGCGCCGGAATGAGGATGACCCGGAGCCGGGCACTCTCGAAGGCTACATCGGCGTGCTGACCGGCCTCATTCGTGTCCCGCCCGGCCTCGAAAAGGCCGTTGAGGCCGCCCTCGCCGACAGCTTCCAGTCGGTCGTCCTCTCCGGCTATGGCGATGTGCTGGCCGCCGTGCAACTGCTTGCCGAGTATCCCCGGGGGCGCGTCACCCTCCACGCGGCTGATCACCAACCGAATACTCGGCCGCTCGTGCTGATGCAGGAGAAAGGCATAATCGGCGTTGCTTCCGATCTGGTTGGCTGCGAAGGCCGTTTCCGCCCCCTTATCGATACCCTCCTCGGCCGCACGATCGTCGTCGAGAACCTCATCGTCGCCCAGCGCGTATTGAAGCGCGGCATGGGCAGCGTCGCCACCCTCGACGGTGAGCTGCTTCGTCCGACCGGCGCTATCACCAGTGGCAGCTCTCGAAGCATGGGCGCTCTCATAAGCCGCGAGAGCGAGCTGAACCGTATGCCAGAAGAGACGTCGGCGACGGAAGCTTCCGTGAAGAAGTTGCGAGTGGAGATCGAAGCTTGTCGGCGCACCCTCCGCGATGCCGACACCAGCCTGAACGCCCTCGCCGAGAAGCAGCAGCGTCTGTGGCAGGAGCGCGCGATGCTGGAGCAGTCAAGCGTGGAGCATCGAACCCATCTGGCCATCCTTGCCAGTCAGATGCGCGAGATTCGCCATGAGGAGGTTCATTCCACCCAAACCGCGAAGCAGGTTGCGGGTGAGCGCGAAGCCCTGGAGCGCGAGCGCGATTCGCTCGCCGGCGAGGCAGCGGCGTCAATCGAGGCAGCGGAGCATCACGCCGAAGTCATTGCTGCCGTTACCGCCCGACTGCCGGAGCTAACCAACGCCCTCGCTCGCGCCAGCAGCGCCCTGGCTGCCGTGGAAGGCAAGCGCCAGGCCATGGGACTTCGCCGCGACGAGCGGGAAGCGGCGCTGATTCGCATCGACTCGCAGGCTGAGAAGAAGCGCGCTCAGCTCCTCGACGTCGAACAGAAGCTGTCAGAGACATCGGAGCGCCTCCGAGTAGCCAACGAGACCTTGGTGGAGAAACGGGGCGCCTGGACGGAATTGACCGCTGTGCAGCCGGGCGAAGAGGAACTGGTCCAACTGGAAGCGCGTGAGAAGGAGCTTCGCCGTGAGATCGAACTGGCCACCCCTCGTCGCCGCGACGCCGAGATCGGCCTGCTCGAAGCTCAGAACAACGTCAAGCTCAAGACGGACGAAATCGAGTCCCTTCGCGAGGCGATGGAAGCGGAAGGCCTCGTGCCAACCGAGACCGGCGACGTTGTGCCCGCGTCCGATACCTCATCCCGCGGCTTGCCCGGCTGGCTCACCGGCCAGCCTGCTCCGTTCGACGACCCGGAAGATCGTTTGCCTCCCATCCGCGGCGGCTCCGACATCGACCCCGTCGCCTTGAAGGAGCAGATCGCCCATCTGCGAGGCCGCATCCGCTCCCTCGGGCCTGTCGATGCCAGCGCTCCCGCCGACTACGCCGAAAGCCGCGAACGCTATGAGTTCCTCACCGGCCAGGTCGCCGACCTGGGACAGGCGGAGGCGATGCTTCAGGACGCCATCGGCGAACTGGAGGAGAAAATAACGGAGCGCTTCGCCCTCGCCTTACGCAAGGTCGACGAGGAGTTCCAGCGCTACTTCACCACCTTCTTTGGCGGCGGCACGGCGCGCCTCGTGCAGACGCAGCCCAAGGAAGAGGGCGACGAACCGGGCATCGAAGTGATGGCCCAGCCACCCGGCAAGCGCGTCGCCAGTCTGTCGATGCTGTCCGGCGGCGAGCGGGCGCTGACCGCCGTGTCGCTGCTGTTCGCGCTCCTCCAGACGCGTCCCTCGCCCTTCTGCGTTCTCGATGAGGTCGACGCCATGCTCGATGAATCGAATGTGGGTCGTTTCGCCGAAGCGGTGAAGAAGTTGTCCGATGCCACTCAGTTCATTACCATCACCCACAACCGTCGCAGCATCGAGATGGCCGACCACCTCTACGGTGTCGCCATGTCCAAGGACATGACCTCCAGCATCCTCTCTCTCCGCCTCAGCGACCTGCCTCCGAGCAAATAGCTCCCTCCTTCCATTCTCGCCATCGTCTGCCCTGATCCAACGTAGGGGAGGACTTTAGTCCTCCCGCGAGGGCGGGGAGAGGTCTTAGGGAGTGCGGGGGGGCGAGGCGCTGTTGGCCGAAGGTCCGCGTCAGAAGCAGTTCCAAGGGGTGTCCCCTTCTCCCCAAGTTGATCCCCCGATCTGCCGATGCTATGATCTTCGCGATATCGCGCCAACGAAAGGAGCAGTCTGTCCTTGCGTCTATTCCGTAAACAGAAGGGCGAAGAGGAAGACGCCAGGAAGACCGAACAGGCCCTCGAACGGACGCGAAAAACCTGGTTCTCCCACCTCACTTCCCTCTTCGACCGCCCTCGCATCGACGAATCCCTCTGGGAAGAGCTTGAAGAACTCCTGATCGGCGCCGACACCGGTGTCATCACTGCGCAGAAAGTCCTCGAAGATGTCCAGCGACGCGTTGAAAAGGGCGGCCTGAAAGAACCAGGCGACGTCCGTCAGGCCCTGAAAGATGAACTCGTCGATATCCTCCAGTCCTCCGAGCCGCACGGCAAGCTCTGGCGCGACGGACAGGCCCCCGAAGAGGTTGCCAAGCCTGCCGTCATCCTCGTCGTGGGCGTTAACGGCACTGGTAAGACGACCAGCATCGGCAAGCTCGCCTACGCCTTCCGTCAGGAGGGCCTTCAGATAACCGTCGCTGCCGCCGATACTTTTCGCGCCGCCGCTATCGAGCAGATGCGCGAGTGGGGCGACCGCGTGGGCGCCGAGGTTATCGCCCACAAGCAGGGCGCCGACCCGGGCGCCGTTGTATTCGATGCCCTCTCTGCTGCCGAAAGCCGCGGCACCGACGTGGTGATCGTCGACACGGCAGGCCGGCTGCACACGAAGTTCAACCTGATGGAAGAGCTGAGAAAGATCCTGCGCGTCATTCAGCGCAAAGACCCGACAGCCCCGCACGAGGTGCTGCTCGTCCTCGATGCGACGACAGGGCAAAACGCCCTCATTCAGGCCAAGGCCTTTTCCGAGGCCGTCGACGTTACCGCCATCTGCCTTGCCAAGCTCGACGGTACTTCGAAGGGTGGCATGGTCTTCGCCATCTCCGACCAGTTAGGCGTGCCCGTCCGCTTCATTGGCACCGGCGAACAGCCGGAGGACCTCAGTCCGTTTTCGGCGGAGGAGTTTGTTGAAGCGTTGTTCGAATAGTGACCACGTGAAGCGATATGCTTGACACATTGTCCTGGTGGCTCGCCGTCGAAGTACTGGGCATCGTCGCCTTCCCGCTCGCCTACGTCCTCTTCCCGCGCCTGCCGGATCGCGGCTACGCCTTCGCCAAACCAATCGGCCTGCTCGGAGTTGGCTTCGTCTTCTGGATACTCGGCTCCGCCTGGATTCTGACGAACAACCCCGGCGGCATCGCTTGGGTTGTTCTGATGTTCGGCTTCACGTCCGGCTACGTCGTCTGGCGACGTCGCGACGAGTTCCTGGCCTTCTTCCGGGAGAAGTGGAAGCTGCTGCTGGTTATCGAAGGGCTTTTTCTTGTCGCCTTCATCGTGGCCGCCCTCTTGCGTTCCTTCTCGCCCGAGATCTCTGGCACCGAGAAGCCGATGGATTTCGCCTTCCTTAATGCCTCGACCATCACCCAGCACTTCGCGCCGAATGACCCTTGGCTCTCTGGCCACACCATCAGCTACTACTACGGCGGCTATTTCCTCGTGGCAATGGTAGGGAAGCTGTCGAATGTAGCGACCAGCGTCGGCTATAACCTCGGTTTGGCGATGATAGCCGCTCTGGCCGTCGTCGGCGCTTTCGGCCTCGTCTACAATCTCGTCGCCCTCCACGAAGGGCGCGGCGGCAAGAAGCTGGGTCTTTTCGGGCGGCCGCTGGTTTTCGGCCTGGCCGCCGCTGTCCTGCTGACGGTGATGGCGAACCTAGAGGGTGTCCTCGAGTTCATGGCCGCCCACGGTATGGGCAGTAGCGGCTTCTGGACAGCGATCAACATCAAGGGGCTAACCAGCGTTGGCAACAGCACTACCGCATGGTATCCCACCCAAAACTGGTGGTGGTGGCGCGCCTCTCGCATCGTGTCGCCCACGGCGCCGGAGACGATAACGGAGTTCCCGTTCTTCAGTTTTCTCCTTGGCGACTTGCATCCGCACGTGATGGCCATACCCTTCGGACTGCTTGGGATTGCTGCCGCCATCCGCTTGCTCCAGGAGGATGACACGCTTGACCTCTCATTCTGGTCCAGTCACCAGTTCCTTCTCGTGGCCCTGGCGATACTGGTCGGCGGTCTCTCCTTCCTGAACACCTGGGACCTGCCGACCTTCTTCTTCCTGCTGTTCTTGGCCGCGCTCATCCGGAACTATCTGAATAGGAAGAAGTGGGATGGCACGCTCGTCGGGCAGACGCTTGGCTTTGCGGTGCCGTTGGGCATCGCCTCCGTCCTCGCCTACGTACCCTACCACAAGGCGTTCATCCCGGCCTTCGGTTTCGCCAGCCAGGCGAACGGCATCGCGCCGGTCGAAGGGAACGGCACTGCTCCGCTACACGCATTGATCTTCTGGGGGCCTATGGCCGTCCTCGTTCTGCCGTTCGCCCTCCAGCGCTTCGCCACATCCTTGAAGAGGCGCTCCTGGTACTACACGGAATGGATAGCCGCCGCGCCGGCAGTTGTCATCGTCGGCTTCTGGTTCCTCTGGGTGCTCGTCCGCGGCAACCTTTCGACCGCGATATCGGACCGTGGCGGCGCCTGGCTTACCGCCCTCATCCTCGTTGTCGTCCTCACGCTCCTCGTCGCGACGCTCCGACGCGAGATCGAGTCTTATGCCACCGGCGAAGGGTCGTTGCCCGTGCTCGTCGCCCTGATCGCGGCTACGCTGGGTGCCCTCCTGGTGCTCGGCGCGGAGTTCTTCTTCGTCAAGGACGTCTTCAACAACCGCATGAACACCGTGTTCAAGCTTTACTACCAGGCCTGGATCCTGCTCGCGATCAGCGGCGGCTTCTCCCTCTACTATCTGGTCAGCCGCTGGTGGAACCGAAAGACGGTCTTCGCCGGTTGGCGCTACACCTGGGGCGCACTTGCCGTCGTCATCCTCGGCGCTGGGCTGGCCTACCCCGTCGGTGCCACTTTCGCCCGCACCGACAACTTCGGCGCGTCGCGCACGCTCGATGGACTCGCCTTCGTCAGCTCAGAAAGCGATTACGCCGCAGCCCAGTGGCTCGAACAGAACGCCAAGCCGACGGATACGATCGTCGAGACTGTCGGCGACGGCCAGAATGTCGCCTGGGAATGGGGCGACACGGGCCGGATCGCCACCTGGACCGGTCTGTCGACGGTCTTCGCTTGGCCCGGACACGAGGAGCAGTGGCGCGGCGGCGACAAGTTGACCGCTGGGCGGTTAGATGACGTCGACTCCCTCTACAAGACCAGCGATCCGGCGGAGGTGCAGCGCGTCGTCTCGACCTATCGCATTGACTACATCATCGTCGGCCCGCTCGAGCGCCAGGTCTACGATGAAACGGCCCTGTCGAAGTTCGACAACATGTATTCCGTCGTCTTCCGTAGCGGCGACACGGTTATTTACAAGGTGCCGGAACAAAAGTAGATGTTCAGGCGTTAAGGATTGGGTAGAGTGGGATAGCGATCACTCGTATACTGATCGCTGAGGAGTTGCACCTGGTTACATGGCAGTTTCTGACGAGCCGTCAAAGCCCCCCGTAACCCTCCAGATATCGCTCGAAGGTATCCTGGCTTGGGCGAAGGCCAACTGGTCGCGCTATTGGGAACGAAGCGCCTACGCCGTGATCGTTCTCTTTGCTGCCGGTCTGCGGTTTTGGGACCTCGGCTCCCGCTCCCTGAACCACGACGAGAGCCTACACCTCACCTATAGCTGGTATCTCTATATGGGCAGGGGCTATCAGCACGACCCGATGATGCACGGCCCCTTCCAGTTCTTCTTGAACGCTGGCCTTTGGAAATTCCTCGCCTTCCTCAGCAGTGCGCCTATCCTAAGCAACTTTGCCCACTGGGGCCCGAGCGATAACACGGCCCGCCTATCCTATGCCCTCTTCGGCACCGCCTTTGTGCTGTTGCCTGTCTTCCTGCGCAAGTACATCGGCCGCGCCGGCGCTCTGTTCGCGGCCCTTTTTCTTGCCTTCTCGCCCGTCATCGTCTTCTTCAGCCGTTTTGCCCGCAACGACATCTTCATCGGCTTTTTCACTTTAGCTGCCGTCATCTGTCTCTGGCGGTACATGAGCGAGCGGCGCACTTTCTACCTTTACTTAATTGCGGCCATACTGGCCCTGAGCTTTGCTACCAAGGAAGTCACCTTCCTCACTTCAGCGATGCTCCTCATCTTCCTGGACCTCCTTTTCGCCTGGGAGATAGCTGATCAAGTACGGTCGAAGATGGAGCCGCGGCAGCAGACTGGGGCGCAATGGGGCCTAGTCTTCATCTGCCTCGTGCCCTTTGCTTGGCTTATTGCCATCGCCTGGCCGCTGATTGAAAAAGCGCGGGCCCGCTGGAAGCTTGACCAATGGCCCGTGTCCGGAGACCTCCTGATCATCGTGGGCACTCTTGCCGGTGTGCAGTTCGCCGGTGCGGTACAGATGCTCCCCTTCATCGGCGACAAGGGCTACTACCGCGACGTCGTCGGCCACGAGGACACGCTGATGAAGACGTCCGTGTTCCTGTTCCTTATTGTCGCGACGTATATCGGCCTATTGTGGCGACCCCGTACCTGGCTCATCGCCGCTGGTATCTTTTACGTGATCTACGTCCTCCTCTACACCACTTTCTTCACCAACATGGGCGGCTTCTGGTCCGGCATTTGGGGCTCATTTGACTACTGGCTGCAGCAACAGCACGTTCAGCGCGGCAGCCAGCCGGTGTATTACTATCTGATGCTCCTTCCCATGTACGACTTCCTACCGCTTGTCTTCGCTCTCGCGGCTGGCCTCTTCTTCGTCCTCCGTCGGCAGTTCCTGCTGTCGCTTGCCGCAGTGGCAGCCGTTTGCTTCCTTGTCTACGTCTACTTCACATTCTTCGCGGGGTTGACGGCGCTGATCCCGGTACTGGTCATACTGGGTGCAGTTCTCTTTCTGCTGCGGCTCGATCTGTTTACGTCGTTCCTTATCTTCTGGGCCGTCGGTTCCCTCATCGTTTTTTCTACCGCTGGCGAGAAGATGCCCTGGCTGACCGTCCACATTACCCTTCCAATAGTCATCCTGGCTGCCAAGGGTCTCGGTGCGCTTTACGAGCGCTTCAAGCTGACGTTGCCGCTTCGTTGGAGCCAACCGGAAATGCTGGTGCTCCTGGCGGCCGGCGCCGGCGGGCTCGCCGTCATAATCCTCTGGATGAGCGTCTTCTCGTCGATGGGCGCTGCCATAGCGCTCCTGTTGGGGATCGCCGCCATCGGCCTTGTTATCCGCGCCTTCACTCTGCACGGCCGGCTGCTCGGCGCTCAGACTGCCGCTGCCCTGGTGATCCCGGCGCTGTTCGTCTTCACCGTGCGCGACACCTTCCGCGCCAACTTCGAAATCGGTAGCTGGCCGCGCGAGATCCTGTCCTACGCGGACACCTCGCCCGGCATTCCCTGGACTCGCAATGAACTGGTCGCTCTTGGCAACGAGAGCGGACTTGGGAAGGACTATCCTGTCGTCGTCGACAACGATATAGCCTGGCCCTTTGTCTGGTATTTCCGCGATTACAAGCCACAATGGGCCGACGGCACCATGGCGCCGCCCATCGCGGGGAGCCTTGTCATTCTCACGAGTGAGCACCAGTCATGGATGGAGCCTTACCTCGACCAGTACTACGATCCAATATCGATTAGACATTACTGGTGGTTCGGCGATGGTCCGCAGTACTACCAGGGAATTACGGCCAGCATCTTCGCGAAGGACCTCTTCAGCGAGAGCGTTTGGAACGTCTGGCGCAACTACTTCGTCTGGCGCAACGTGCCTTGGCAGCCGCCGCCTGATGATGCGCTGGTCTACATCCCAAGGCAGTACGCGACCGGTGCCGGTACTCCCATCCAGCTAACGGCTTCGATGCCGACCGTCACAGTCGCTCCGGCTGACCAGACCATCATCGGGAGCGGAGAGTTGAGCGAGCCAACGGACGTCACCCTGGATTCGTCCGGCAACATCTACGTCTCCGACGGCCTGAACAAGCGCATCGACGTCTTTGATAGCAGTGGCAAGCTCCTTCGCTCGCTGCAGCCAAGCGGCGACGATGCCTTCAGCGAGCCCTGGTCCGTCGCGGTTGATTCCAAAGACAACATCTACGTCTCCGACACCTGGAACCAGCGCGTCGTCAAATACGATTCGAATTTCAAGCTCCTGTGGCAGACCTCTTCAGATGCCGGCTTCTTCGGACCCCGCGACATCGTAGTCCTTTCCGACGGCAATATCCTCGTAGCTGATACCGGCAATAAACGGATCGTGGAGCTTGATTCCTCCAACGGCGACATCCTCGAAACCTTCGGCGAGGAGGGCACGGGTCCCGGGCAGTTCAACGAGCCCGTCGGCCTGGCGCTCGGCCCTGAAGGTGACATCTATGTTGCCGACACCTGGAACGGGCGCGTCCAGCACTTCGATTCCACCTTCGGCTATCTGGGCGAGTTCGCTGTTAAGGGCTGGAGTAGCACCGAGGTAACCGCCAAGCCCTTCCTGGCTGTCACGTCCGATGGTCAAGTCATCGTCAGCAACCCTGCGAACGGCCGGATCGAGCTCTACGACACGCAGGGGCAGCCGGTCGTCGCCTGGGAGTTGCCGGATGCGTCCAACGGCGCTAAGGGCAGACCGGTGGGCATGGAGTTGGACGGCAACGATAATCTTTACGTCGCGGATTGCACCGGAAACCAGGTCTATCGCCTGCCGCTGTCCGCACTGACGGCTTCGACGGCGACTACCTCTACCGCCACGCCCTAGACGGGGATACCGTTGGAAGAGTTTCGCCAGATAGCCGACGCTCTTCTCAGCTTCGCTGACTATCACATCTATGCGGCCCTCTTCCTCCTCCTGTTCCTCGAAGAGAGTGGCATCCCGCTTCCCGCTCCCGGCGACACGGTCATCCTACTGGCGGGCGCCCAGATCGATAGGGGAGAGGCGAGCGTCCCCATCGTCGTTCTGTTGGTCGTAGTGGCGACGCTAATGGGCTCTACCATCCTCTACTGGATCTCGCGGATGGGCGGAATGCCGGTTCTGCTGCGCGTGTCCCAGTTTCTCCGCATTCGACCGGAGCGAATCGACAAGACGGGGGCTTGGATTCGTCGCCATCGCGGGGTCGCCATCGTCTTTGGGCGCCTGACGCCGGGCCTGCGCACAATCACGACGATAGCGTCTGGTATTTTCCAGGTCGACTATGCGGCCTTTCTCGTCTACACGTGCATCTCGGCAACCATCTGGGCAGGCATCTACATCTTCCTTGGCGTTGCCATTCACAGCTTCTATCGAAACGTCGCCCACTATCTCTTCCGGCCGAGCGCGCTGGGCCTCCTGCTGTTGGCCTTCGTTATCGCCGCCGCATATGTGGCTTTCCAGCGCTGGCGGGCCTCACGTCGCCAGGCTGCCGCCGAACGTTCCCTCGGCGAGCAGCCTCTTTGAGTTCTGGCTCTGCCCTTCGTTGACCCCCGTTTTCGCGCCCCCCTATAATGTGTAACGTAACGCGTCCGAACCTATAGACAGCGCCATATTCGATCGTTCGGACGGCGATACAGAGAACCGAGGCCTCCTTTGCTCCGAAGCCCCCGCATCTGGCTCGGGGTCGCCCTCAGCGCCCTGTTCATAGTCATATTCCTCTGGCGCACGAATTTCAGCGAAATCGGCGACGCGTTCGCCCATGCCAACTACTGGTGGGCGCTGGCCTCCATTCCCGTCTACTTCGTTGCCGCTTACTTCCGTGCCTGGCGCTGGAAGTACCTCCTTCGGCCTCTCGGTGAGATGAAGGTGACCAGCCTCTTTCCCATCGTCATTATTGGCTTCATGGCCAACAATCTCATTCCAGCCCGCGCCGGCGAGTTCGTGAGAGCCTACGTCGTCGGCGAACGACACAAGGTGAGCAAGATGGCCGCGCTCGGCACCATCGCCGTCGACCGCGTCTTCGACGGCATCACCTTGCTGCCGTTCCTGTTGATAGTCATAGCCGTTTCCGGCGCCAACTTTGACCTGACGGTCTTCCACTTCACGGTCGACCTACGCGCTATCGCCGCCGTGATGGCCGTCCTGTTCGGCTTCGCCCTGGTCCTCCTCGTGTTGCTGGCGCTATCCGAAAACCTGAGCCGGTGGCTCGTCACGCTCGTGCTGCGCTTCGTCCCACGACGCCTCAAGTCCCAGGTTCAGACGCTGGCCGAGTCCTTCCTTACCGGTCTTCACTCCTTCCGTAGCCCGATGGACATGTTCCTGGCCTCGGTCACCTCCGTCGTATCCTGGCTGCTCGAGGCGACGATGTACTACATGATCGGCCTCGCGTTTGGGCTCCACCTCGGCTTCGACGTCTTCCTGCTTATCACCGCCGGCGCAAACCTGTTGATCGCCGTGGTCGCTACCCAGGGTGGCGTCGGTCCGTTCGAGTTCCTCACACAGCAGACGGCCATCTACTTCGGCGTCGAAAGCGGACTCGCCTCAGCCTACGCCGTCGCCTTGCACGCCCTGCTGCTGATACCCGTCATCGCTCTCGGTCTCTACTTCCTCTGGGCGATCAACCTTTCGCTCGGCGAAGTCCTTCGTGGCCGCGCCGCCCCCGCGGAGGAGCCGGCGACGCTTCAGGCGCCGCTTTCAGGAGAAGGGGAAGGCCCATGAAGATCGGCATCGTCGGCGGCGGCATCGCCGGACTAACCGCGGCCTACCGTCTGACGCAGAAAGGCCATCAAGTAGCGCTCTTCGAGGCGCGCCCGCAGCTCGGCGGCCAGGCCGGCACCTTCGAGGTCGGCGGCAACCGCCTCGAAGTCTTCTATCATCACCTCTTCAGCGGTGACAGCGACGTCATCGGCCTCATCAACGAAATGGGGCTCGGCGACAAACTGAGCTGGCGTGAGTCGAAGGTCGGCTTCTACCACAAGGGCCGCATCTATCCCTTCGTCACGCCCGGCGACTTGTTGCGCTTCGGGGCCGTCTCGCCAATCGACCGGGTGCGTCTCGGCCTCATCGGCGTCTACCTGCGGCGGCAAAAGGACTGGCATCGCTACGAGGGCGTCACCGCCGAGGCGTGGATCAAGAAGCACGCCGGCAAGCGCAACTACGATGTCGTGTGGGGACCACTTCTGCGCGGCAAATTCGGCTCGCGCGCCGCCGACGTCAGCATGGTTTGGTTCTGGGGAAAGATCTTCCTCCGCTTCGCCTCCCGGGGCGGTGGCGTATCGCAGAAAGAGCGGCTGGGCTACCTGATGGGCAGCTTCGGCCTCCTTAGCGACGCCCTCGCCGACCGCATCCGGCAGGCTGGTGCCCGCATCGAAGCCGGGCGGTCGGTAGAACGCGTGATCGTCGAAGATGGACGGGCCCGCGGCTTCCAGCTTGCCGGCGGCGAACGCATCGACTGCGATGCCGTAATCGCGACCGTCCCCAACGCGACCTTCCTCGAGATAGCGTCGTTTCTGCCCGACGACTATGCGGGCCTCCTGCGAAAGGTGCAATACCAGTGGGCCAGCGCGCTCGTCCTGTCGCTGAAGCAGTCGCTATCACCCATCTACTGGCTGAACATCAGCGATGCCGACATCCCGTTCGTTGGTGCCATCGAGCACACGAACTACATCGAGCCTGCTCAGTACGACGGGCTGAATATCCTCTACCTCTCGAACTACGTCGAGGCTGGCTCGCCGGTCGTCGGGATGACCATCGACGAGGTCTGCAATTATTACTTGCCGCACCTGACGAAGATCAACCCTGCCTTCTCTCGCGACTGGATTGTCGACCGCTGGCTCTTCAAAGACGCGGCCGGCCAGCCCGTGATCACCACTCACTACGGGGATTCGATTCCCTCTCACGAGACGCCGGTTCCCGGCCTGTACCTCGCCAACACTACCCAGATCTATCCTGAGGACCGGGGCCTCAACTACTCCGTCCGCCTCGGCGACAAGATCGCCTCAATCGTCACTCCATAAGCCACCTCCCTGTTGTAGAATAGGCCCGACGTTCCACCATATTTACTTTGGGGACGGGCCTCCGTGCCTGCCCAGCCGGCATTCGCATAACAGCATGACGCCGATCCGACGCCAGTACCTTGACATCAAGCGGCGCTACCCCCACGCCATCGTCCTCTTTCGCCTCGGCGACTTCTACGAGACCTTTGACGACGATGCCAAGCTCTGCGCCCGCGAGCTCGACCTCACTCTCACGTCTAAGCCGATGGGTAAGAACGTGCGCGTCCCGCTCGCCGGCATTCCGTACCACGCCCTCGACGGCTACCTGGCGCGGCTCATCGGCAAGGGCTACAAGGTCGCGGTCTGCGACCAGATGGGCGACCCGGCGGCGGCGAAGGGTCTCGTCGACCGTCAGGTTGTGCGGGTCGTTACCCCCGGCACAGTCATCGAAGGCCACTTGCTTGACGAACGGGCCAACAACTATCTCGTCGCTCTCGCCTTCGAGGCGCCGTCGAAGCGGACCCGCACGGATACGGCAGGCAGGGTGGGACTGGCCTATGTTGACATAAGTACTGGGGAATTCGCTGCAACCCAGGTCGACCGCGACGCCCTCGCCGCCGAGCTATCGCGGCTAAAGCCCGCCGAACTTCTGCTCTGCGAAGGAGTCGACGCTCCCGCCTTCGATGCTACCGTCACGCGTCTCGAGCCCTACTTCTTTGAGCCGGAGACGGCACGCTCAACCCTTCTGGAACACTTCCGTGTCGCCTCGCTCGACGCTTTCGGCTGCGGCGAAATGCCACTCGCCACCTGTGCTGCTGGCGCGATCATCCAATACCTGGCGGAGAATCAGAAAGCGGCTCTCGCCCACGTCGCCGCGTTGACGACCTACAATCCGACACGCTTCATGCTCCTCGATGCCCAGACCCGACGTAACCTGGAGATTTTGGGTGGTAGCGCCAACCTGCCCGCGAACAGACGCGACGCTGACCGTCACAACTCACTCATCGGCGTTCTGGACCTGACACGAACGGCCCTCGGCGCCCGCTTGTTGCGGCGCTGGCTCGGACAGCCCCTGTTCGACGTCGAAGCCATCCGAGAGCGACAGGGCGGCGTTGCCTGGTTCCACGAGAGCGCTGTCCGGCGCGGTGCCGCCGGCGAGGTGCTCTCGAAGATGCCCGATTTCGAGCGTCTGCTGTCCCGCATCTCGACGAACATGGCCCTTCCGCGCGAGGTCGTCGCCCTTCGCGGGGGGTTGGAGCAGGTGCCCGCTCTGCGTGCCGTCCTGGACGAAGCGAAAAACAACGTCGCCATCGCCGCCTTGCTCTCTGGCCTCGATCCATGCGAAGACCTGGTCTCCCTCATCGCCCAGGCGCTCGAAGACGAGCCGGCCGCCGACCCGCAGGAGGGCGGCGTTGTTAGGAGCGGCTTTGCGCCCGAGCTCGACGAGTTGCGCGCAATCACCCGCGACGTGCGCCGCTACCTGGCGGAACTGGAGGCGGCGGAGCGCTTGGGTACCGGCATCAAGACCCTCCGGGTCGGCTACAACCGCGTCTTCGGCTATTACATCGAAGTCAGTCGCGCCAATTTGGCGCTCGTCCCCGAGGAATACCAGCGGCGTCAGACCCTCGTCGGTGGCGAGCGCTTCGTGACGGAGCAGCTCAAGGAGTACGAGAGCCGCATCCTGACTGCCCGCGAACGTATTGGCGAACTTGAATCCGGTATCTTCCGGCAGGTCTGTGCCCAGGTCGCCGCCGAGGGGAAGCGCCTGCTGACGCTGGCCGCTGCCGTCGCCGATGTCGACGTTCGCCTCGCCCTCGCCGAAGCCGCTTCCCGCTACGGCTACTGCCGTCCGGAGGTAATGGCGGAAGGGGACATCGTCGTCCGTGACGGACGGCATCCAATTGTCGAACGAACGCTATCGGCCGGCACCTTCGTCCCCAACGATGTCCACCTCTCAGCCGATGAAAGCCAGATAATCGTTCTCACCGGGCCCAACATGGCGGGTAAGTCGACCTATCTCCGTCAAGTTGCCCTCACGGTTTTGATGACCCAGGTCGGCAGCTTCGTGCCGGCCGCCTCGGCTCAGATCGGCCTCGTCGACCGCATCTTTACTCGCATCGGTGCCCAGGAGGATATTGCCTCTGGTCAGTCGACGTTCATGGTCGAGATGCTAGAGACGGCGAACATCCTGCACAACGCGACGCCGCGCTCGCTCGTCATTCTCGACGAGATCGGCCGCGGCACTAGCACCTATGACGGGATGGCGATCGCCCGCGCCGTCGTCGAATACCTTCACAACCGCACTGACCGCGCGGCGAAGACGCTCTTCGCGACCCACTATCATGAACTTGTGGCGCTGGCCCGGACGCTGCCCAGGGTGAAGAACTACAACGTTGCCGTAACCGAGGAAGGAGGGAGCGTCGTGTTCCTGCATCGGATCGTGCCCGGCGGCGCCGACCGGAGCTACGGCATCCACGTCGCCGAGCTTGCCGGCATGCCACAGCCCGTCATCAAGCGCGCCCGCGATGTCCTGGCCACCCTGGAAGCTCACTCCAACGGACGCAGTCCGGTCCGCGCGCGCGGGCGGTCCGAAGCGGAGCAGCTGCCTCTGCTGGTGCCGCCTTCGCCCCTAGTGACGGAGCTTGCGGCCCTCGAGATCGACGGCATGACTCCGCTGGAGGCGATAACAAAGCTTTACGAGTTGCGGGAGAAGGCGCGCGAGGATGAGAAGAGCTAGATTCCCGTCGAAGCCCCAATCAGGCGTCCGATTCCGAACGTTAGCGTTGCGGCCGCTCCGGCAATCAGCACCATCGGAAAGCCGCTCGTGAGGGGGTTTCTGCCCGTGAACGCTGAGACGATGGTCCCCGCGAAGAACAGCGCGAGGGCTGCCCGTCCGGCGCTGGCGGCGAGGTACGTCCAGCCGGACCCGAAAAGATAGGGTAGTACGGGTATCAAGGCGCCTGTCCCGAACGAGAGAAACGATGCGATCGCGGCGCCCCATGGCGAGCCGAGCTCCTGTGGGTCCAGCCCCAGTTCCTCTCGCGCCATTGTGTCGAGCGCGATCTGCCGATCCTTCATGATGCGCTCGGCTAGCGGTTCTGCTTCCTGCCGCGGAATGCCTTTTGCGACATAGATACCGATCAGCTCTTCCTTCTCCTCTTCCGGCGCCAATTCTATCTCGGTCTTTTCCAGATGCAACTGCTGCTCGAGGACCTCGCGTTGAGTCCGCATCGAAACGTACTCGCCGGATGCCATAGAGAAAGCTCCTGCCAGCAGGCCGGCGAACCCGGCGAGGATCACGAACTTCCCCTCGGCGCGGCTTCCCGCTACGCCGGCAACCAGACTCAGGTTGGACACCAGTCCATCGTTTATTCCAAACACGCCTGCCCTCAACACGCCGCTGCCTCCGGCACGGTGCCAGTTTTCGCGCTCCAGCGTCTCCACACCCAGCGTGCCGTTCGCGATACGCGAGAGCGTCTTTGCGTGAGCCTGCTCCTCGGTCGCCAGCGCCGCGGTTCGCTCGTCCTGATGAAGATATGCCCCGCGACCTCGCGCTTCGGCGAACTGTACCAACGGCAGCACCGTCCGCGTACCTAAGCGACGCGCAATCCAACCCAGCAGGCGCGATTGCAGCCCAACGCGATGCTTTGGCAGGGGGACCTTCATTTCTTCGAGGGCCGAAGCGAACAGAGCCGCATGATGCCCCTCTGACTCCGCTAGCTTCAGATACGCTTGCGACCGCGTGGCATCGCTGTCAGCCTCAGCCAGCCGGCGATACAGCGCGGCGAAGTTGAGTTCGTCACAATAGTTGGCACGATAGCGACGGGCTTGGCGCGCAACGTTTCTGGGGGATGGTTGCTTCGAGGAGCGGGCGTCGTCCATGCGGCGGCTTCTAATTCTTGACTATGCCCGCCACACCGAGTTGATAGGACTTGGTCTGCAACGCCAGGTCTGCCTGAATGCGGCCGGCTCCGTCCCAATGAGGATAGGCTCCATCGGGCAGATCGACCGCCGTCGACATGAGCTTGTTCTTGACACCATCGGGCGACATGGGCGGACCCTTTGATAGTATCAGGGCCGCGGCTCCCGCGACCAGCGGGGCTGAGAACGAAGTTCCCGTGCCCATCGCGTAGGGCTGGCCGTTAAGGCAGGTCCACTCGCCGCCACAGGCGGTAGAGGGAACAGTGCTGGTGATGTCGACGCCCGGGACGCTGACCGATACCTCAGGTCCCCAGTTGCTGAATGCCGCCTTGCTGTTTGGGTTCTGATGGTCGCTGGACGAAACGGCTATGACTCTGGGATCGCGTGCCGGAAATGAGACTTGCCCCTGGCCAGAGTTGCCGGCGGCCGCGACGATCGTCACGCCATATGTGTCGTGCACAATGCCGATGGCTGCGCTCAACGTCGCCGAGTCCTGGTCTGCGCCGAAGCTCAGGTTTATGACCTTGGCGCCGCTCTTCGCCGCGTAGAGCAACCCCTCGGTTGCCGCCAGAGCAGTGCCGGACCCCTGGCAGTCCAGCACCTTGACCGGCATGATCCTCGCGTTCGGCGCCATGCCGATAACACCTTGGCCGTTGTTGCCTTCCGCAGCCGCGATACCGGCCACAAAGGTGCCGTGGCCGTTTTCATCGCTGACGTCGCCGTTCGGGACACTGGGGCCCGCTGTGCAGACGGAGCTCTGTTCGGCGAAATTGCACCCGTGGACGTCATCGGCGCAGCCATTAGCGTCATCATCGACGCCATTGCCGGGGATCTCGTTCGGGTTCGTCCAGATATTCCCGCTCAGGTCGGGGTGCGTCACGTCGACACCCGTATCCAGGATTGCGATAATGACGCTGGGCTCGCCCATTTCAACGTCCCACGCACGCGGCGCGCCAATCAGGTCGTAGTACCATTGCTGGCGCCCGCTATACAGCGGGTCGTTGGGCATCATCTGCGTGTGGAAGATAATGTTCGGCTCCGCGTACTCGACCTCCGGCAGCGAGCGGTAACGGCTCGCCGCATCGTTTATCGAGACGTCAGGGTTGACTGCCACTTCGGACACACCGATCTCGCCCACCTCGTCTATTTCCTTCGTGCCGACCGTATTGTCGACGATGCGCCGGCCGAGGCTGAACATCGGCTGGCGGTACTTGACGAGCAGCTCGCCGGGGACGACTTCGGCCGGATTGGTTGTACCCGTTGCAGATTGAGGCTTAGCGAGAGGATTAGCGATGGGCGACAGAGCGAAACACAGGGCCAAGAGGCCCGCGGCAAGACCAACTAGCGGTGATGCGCGCGCACGCCCTTTCGCCCCCATCAGAGCGCGCCACGACTTGACGGAAAATCCCCGCTCATATGACGTACCTTACATCGGAAGCAGTCGGATGAGCAAGAGGCGGGCTATGCTAAAATGGCCTCCATGAGTGATCCACGCTCGATCCAGAAACTGTCCCCCGAAGTGATTGGGAAGATCGCCGCGGGCGAAGTAATCGAGCGTCCCGCTTCTGTCGTTAAGGAACTGGTCGAGAATTCACTCGACGCGGAGAGCCGCACCGTGACTGTCGAGATCGGGAGAGGGGGGCTTGACCTGATACGCGTCAGCGATGACGGCCACGGGATCGCCCCGACGGACCTTGCGCTCGCCTTCGAGCGCCACGCGACGAGCAAGCTCCGCACCGCTGCTGACCTGGAGACCGTCGCCACGCTGGGCTTTCGCGGCGAGGCCCTGCCGAGCATCGCGGCTGTCGCCGAGGTGGAGGTAGTATCGCGAATGCCCAAGTCCTCTTCGGGGGCAATGCTGCGGCTGCGCGATGCCAGGGTTCTTGAGCAGACCGAGAAGGGCGCGTCGCTCGGCACCGCTGTCGTCGTTAGAGGCCTCTTCCGGCGCCAACCTGCGCGCCTGAAGTTCCTTCGTTCGCCTGCCGCCGAAGCCGCACAGATCGCCACCGTCGTCAGCCACTTTGCGCTCGCTTATCCTGAGGTGCGCTTTGTCCTCCTCGTCGACGGACGGCTAACGCTGCAAACGTCGGGCGGCGGCGATCTCCTTGAGGCTGCGTCCGGTGTCTACGGGCATCAGGTTGCGCGCTCACTGCTCCTGTTGCCCGACGAAGCCCCGCGTCCCGAAGCGCTGTCCGTCGTCGGTCTGATTGCCGGGCCGGGCCTATCCCGAGCGAGTCGAAATTACATAACTCTATTCATCAACAGACGTTGGGTCCGCAGTCGCACGTTAACCTTCGCGGTAGAAGAAGCCTACCACGGCTTCCTTATGGCTGGGCGCCATCCGCTGGCGGTCCTCGATATCCGCCTGCCAGCCTGTGACGTCGACGTCAACGTTCACCCCTCGAAGCTCGAGGTCCGCCTGCGCAACGAACGGGAGGTCTTCGCTCTTCTCCAGCGGCAGGTCCGACGAACGTTGACGCAGTCGGCACCCTTGGCGGACATCTCTTCGGCCACGTGGTCTCCCGGACCGCCCCACTCGGCATCGCTTCGGCGTTTCGAGCCAGAGCCGCTCTCTCTGCAAATGGCCGCCACTGAGCCCGCCCCTGAACAGCCCCAACTCGCGCCCGCAGTGCCCCTCATGCGTGCCCTCGGTCAGGTAGGCATGGTGTACGTCGTCGCCGAGGGGCCGGACGGCCTCTACCTCGTCGACCAGCATGCTGCCCATGAGCGCATCCTCTTCGAGCGCTTCCTGAACGGCAGCGGTGGCCCCGTAGACGCGCAGGGTCTCTTGGAGCCTGTCACGGTGGAGTTGACGCCGCGACAGCGCGCCTTACTAAGCGAGATGGCGGCGGAGTTATCGGAGCAGGGGTTCGCGCTGGAGTCGTTCGGCGAGGACGCGTACCTCGTGCGGTCGGTGCCCGCTGTCCTCAAAGACAAGGATGTCGCGGCGACGGTGATCGAGTTCGTCGACGTTCTTGCCCGCGAGGAGGCTACAGACAATCGGCGGCAGAGAGTCGCGATGTCGCTGGCCTGTCACGCCGCAATCAGGGCAGGGCAATCGCTTAGTCAGGAGGAGATGCGGGAGTTGTTGCGCCAACTGGAGGCGACCGAGAACCCTCGTCACTGCCCGCACGGCCGTCCGACCATGATTCACATTAGCGCCGACTCCCTGGCCCGCGAATTCCGCCGCCGCTAGCCCCGCATCCGCAAGCTAGACTGACGTCTGGTTGATCCGCCGCAGTTGGCCCAGCCAGTAGTCCCAGATCTTCTCCAGCAGGCGTTCACCGATCTCCGCGCTGCCCCGGCGGACGTCGGCCGCGAAGCCGCGCGGATCGATCTCATCCATAAACCACGCCTCGGGGAACGACATCGGGTCGAATTCGTTGCCCGCCTCCAGCTTGTCCATCCGGACAGCTTCCGGCCTCCTGGCAAGGAAGATCGAGGTGGCGAAATCATCAGCGTGCACGCCTTTGGGTTCCCAGCCGAAGACCTCCTGCGCCATCCGGTAGTACGTCGTTCCCTGACCGATGACCCATATCTTCGCTTTGAAGCCTCGTTGACGTAGCTCCGACCGCACTTCCAGCGCCGCGGGCAGGCAGTGGTGACCCCCGCAACCCTCCATCACGAGCATCTTCCGAAGGCCATGGCGCGCCAGACTGTGGAGTACCTCTTTCACCAGGCGATGGTGCGTCTCGAAGCTCAGGCTGATGGTCCCGGGGAATGCCATGTGCTCTTCGGCCGGGCCGTATGGAATCGGCGGAAGAAGGTAGACGGGAATGCTTTCCTTACGAGCGCGGCGCACAGGTTCACTGATGAAGAGCGTGAAAAAGAAATTGTCGCCGTCGATTGGAAGATGCGGGCCAGCCTGTTCCGTGTAGCCGGTTATCAGGACCAGGATAGTGCTTTCTCGGTCGAGGGCGTCAACCTCCGGCCACGTTAACTTGTCGAACCAAATGCTGTCGAGCGTACTGGTGCGCATTTGCCGCCTCCGCAATTGGAATTGGAAGATATCGCGAGGCAATCACGGCGATTGCATTTCGATGAGGGAGTAGCAGTAGGGGATGCCCGCGCCTGATTCTATGCATCCGTCGATGCGCCGCCAAGAAGCTTAGCGTAGTTTCTCCGAGCTTCTTCCTCCAATCCCTAAGGGTTTCCCCTTAAGGATTCCCCCGCAGCAGCCGAAGATCATTATGGCGGGAGGGACCCCAATGCCACGCAACATACCAGAGACACAGGAAAGGCCTGCGGGGTCTAGTGCTCATACACCGGAATCCGTCAATTGCAGAAGCGGCGACCCACAGAGAAAGAGTCGTCTCTCCATTCCTGATGGCAGTCGGCGTCGCCGTTCTTGTTTTCTGTTCCGCTCTTTTCCTCTATGACCGCTCTGCAGCCGGCAGTGGGGAGCCGCTGCTGGACTCTTCTCCGCTCCAATACGCCGACCTGGTAGTCCCGATGGCCGGAGCACAATCCGTTCAGACGGCGGATTTGCGCCTGGTGGAGGCAGGGAAAACGCCCAGCGAAGCGCGACCGCCGCTGATGCCGGCTGGTCAGCCCGCCGCGGAGCCAATCGCTGCAGCTCCTTCGCCGACGCCTACCCAGTTGGCTCAGGCCGTCGCTCTCTTGCAGACGGCGCCCACGCCGACGTTCGTTCCCCGTGTGCCAACCGCCACCCCGGAGCCTCCCGCACCGCCTGCGGCAGCCCCGACGGTGTCTCTCAACGCGTTCGAGGCGGATATCGTAGTAGGCGTAAACAACGAACGCATAGCAGCCGGTCTAGCGCCTCTGCAGGTTGACGGTGGATTAGTCGCTGTCGCGCGTGAACGTTCCAATGACATGGTTAGCCAGGGTTACTTCGCGCACGTGAGCCCCACCGGAGAGACCGCCTTCTCGCTTCTCGATGCCTATGGCATCCCCTATGTCTGGGCTGGTGAGAACCTGGCCCGCAACAACTACCCTGACGACCAGTCAGTCGCCATAGCTATGCGCGACTGGATGGCCAGCCAGGGGCACCGCGAGAACATGTTGAATGTTCACTACACCTCTATTGGCGTCGGCGCCGCGGTCGATGGAGCGGGAGTGAAGTACTTCACGGTTGTCTTCACCGGCTCGTAACCCCTTTATGACCTTCGTCCCATCACCCTAACGCGCTCCTGAAGAGCTAGTAGCAGCGCCGTCAGACACGCGCTCGCGGGCATCTTCCGACGCGTCAGTTACAAGTCCAGCGATGAAGGGAAATCAGAGGTCTACGAAGTAGAAGCTACAGGCGATGTCGATCAGCTCCGGACGCAGCTCCGGGCGCTCCCCGCGATAGTTAGCGATCGATTCGATGAGTTCTACGATGTCCCGCGGGTGGCAGCCGCGCAGGGGGCGGTTCTTTGCCGTGTAGTGTTTCTCCATGAGGTACGACAACGCGTCCTCCGGGCAGCCTATCTCTTTCGACTCGCACACCTGTCGGAAGATCCGCTGGAAGTGCTGGCGGCTCGGGTCCGGCATCTCGATCTTGTGCCGGATTCGCCGGAAGAACGCCTCGTCGCCGAGCTGTCGCGGCGGAATGTTCGTCGAGAAGACAAGCAACAAGTCGAACGGCATCTCGATCGTGTCACCGGTATGCAGCGTCAAGTGGTCTATTCCCTGCTCCAGCGGCACGATCCAGCGGTTCAGCAGTTCCTTCGGCTCTATGAGCTGGCGTCCGAAGTCGTCGATTACTAGTACGCCGCTATTCGCCTTGACCTGTAACGGGGCAATGTAGAATTTTGACACGTCCGAATAGCGCAGTTCCAGGTCCTGCAGACTCAGTGATCCACCCGCCATCACTACCGGCCGCTGCGTTCTCACCCAGCGACGGTCGCGGCGCCGCTCTTCCGTGGAGATTTGCGGCACCCCGTCGTCCCGGTGGTCCGCTACCACCTGCTCTTGGATCTCGACGTGAACGCGTGGGTCAAAGACCTTGATGATGTGACTGTTGTATTCGAAAGCGTAGGGAATCAGCACCTGCCCGGGGAACATGCGGCCGATGGCTGCCGCCGCGCTGCTTTTTCCGTTACCCGAGTTCCCGTAGAGCAGCATCGACTTTCCTGAGTTGACGGCCGCTCCCAGAGCGTAGACCGTGTTCTCGTCGAGCACTAGGTGCGCCAGCTCCCGTTTCTCGACCTCAACGTCGATCCGCACGTCCCCCACCGATTGCTGCCGCTGCACCTCCACGTACTGCTCGAAGGCTACCGGAGCCGGCCCGTTGTATTGCGAGCGCCGCAGCACCTCTTCCGCCTTCTCCATCCCCTTCACCGTCAGCGCGTATTTGTACTGTGACTCGCCCGCGCCGCCGCTGCCCACTACTTCGACGTACTGCTCCCGCTTCAGGAAGTCGAGAAGTTCCTCGACCACCGGAAACGGCAGCATCATATGGGCGCTAATCTGGCGGGCAAGAGGGCGTCCTGCGAAGTAGATGCACTTGATGGACAGGTCCAGGAGAAGGCCGGAGTGCAGGCCTGTCTCTTCGACGCTCTGCGGCTGGGGGATGAAGGCGGTGGGCGGCGCCGAACGGGAGTCTCTCTTTACTCCTGTGTCGATCTCGACCTGCTCCATCAACTCCTCTTCCCGGTCGTCTCGTTCAACCGCATAACAAAGATTCAGCCTCTCATCGACGCTGGCGCGCGACTACCCGGCACATTGAGTATCGTAAGAAATCAAGCAGTTCTGAACAGCAGAAGGTTAGAAGGACATGCGCTCGACGTGGGCTAGCCTGCAATGAGAAGCTCTCGCGTGATGTCGCCCCAGCTGAACATGACCGCCGAAAGCCACCGCGACGACTCGAAGTGGCCCGCCTCGCGCCACTCTCGCGTCAACTCCGTCAGCTTCGACGGCACAGCCCCGTCGGCATAGAAGTCGACCGGGCGCAGCACGCCGAAGCTGTGTCGCGCCGTCTCGTCATTTTCCCAACCCATCAGGCTCAGCGCCATTGTGACGTAGTCCAGTCCGTAGGGGCGTCGCATTTGGGTCATAGTCGCGCGACACCACTCCAGCACCAGCGAATCCATCTCATCAGGTAGAAGCGCCGTGGCCGGCTCGCCGCCCAGTTGCCACGACATGTGGTAGATGCCGATGCCCGCCTCTACGGCCTCGCGTACCTTCGATTCGGCGGAACCCTGCCTCAATCGCTTCATCAGTGAATTGAGCATCGTCTTCTCCGGGCACTGCCCGTATCCAGTCGAACTTCATATTCATTATCGGCAGGGAGAGTGGCGCGCTGACCGAGACAATACAGAAGAAGGAGGGCCGGCTGAAGGACCCTCCTTTAGCGGTCTATCTAAGTCCGTTCCGGCTAGTCCTCGCGACGCCGCGTCAGCTTCAGGCCGCCGAGGAGAAGGATGATTCCTGCCAGCGATATGAACACCGCCACGCCCGTCGTGCCGCCTGACTCCTGCTGCGTTGTCTTGCCATAGGTGCCTGTGTGAGGCAAAGCCTGCGCCGAGGCTGGCGTGGCGGTCACAGCTGCCGGGCTGACTTCACTGAACGGTGTGAAAGTCGGGGTCGGGAACGGTGTGTCCGTCGCCTCGGCCGTGAAAGTCGGCGTATGCGTTGGCCTTGGCGTGTGCGTCTTCGTAGGGCACGGCGTTCTCGTTGGCTTTGGTGTATTGGTGGTCTCGCGTGTTCCGGTTGCCGTAACTGTCGGCGTATGCGTGGCTTCCTGCGTTCCGGTCGCCGTCGGCGTGACGCTGGCCTCTTCGGTCTCGGTTGGTGTCGGTGACGACGTTTCGGTGGGCGTCGGCGTAGAGGTTACCGTCGCCGTTTCCGTCGGCGTCTCTGTCGAAGTGGCGGTGGCTGTCGGCGTAGCCGTCGACGTCTCTGTCGGCGTAGGCGTCGAGGTCTCAGTTGGCGTCGGCGTGAACGTCTCAGTTGGTGTCGGCGACGACGTGTTAGTAGCGGTCGGTGTAAAGGTTTGCGTCGGCGTCTTCGTGGGACAGGGTGTCCTCGTCGCCCTGGGTGTGCTCGTTGGTGTAGGCGTAAACGTTGACGTCGGCGTTGGCACCGTTGTCTCGGTCGGAGTCGGTGTGAACGTCTGAGTAGGCGTAGGCGTGAACGTTTGTGTCGGCGTCGGTGTGAAGGTTTGCGTCGGTGTCGGCGTCGATGTCTCTGTCGGCGTTGGCGTGAAGGTAGGCGTTGGTGTGGACGTCGACGTCTCAGTTGGAGTCGGGGTGAACGTCTGAGTAGGCGTCGGCGACGACGTGTTAGTAGCGGTCGGCGTAAAGGTTTGCGTCGGCGTTGGCGTCTTCGTGGGACACGGTGTCCTCGTCGCCTTCGGTGTGTTCGTTGGCGTAGGCGTAAACGTTGATGTGGGCGTTGGCACTGACGTCTCCGTTGGCGTCGGCGTGAACGTCGCAGTCGGCGTCGGCGACGATGTTTCAGTAGGCGTCGGTGTGAACGTCGCAGTCGGCGTCGGCGACGATGTTTCAGTAGGCGTCGGTGTGAACGTCGCAGTCGGCGTCGGCGATGAAGTCTGAGTCGGCGTTGCCGTGAAGGTTGGCGTCGGCGTCGGGACCGAGGTCTCCGTCGGTGTTGGTGTGAACGTTTCCGTCGGCGTCGGCGACGATGTTTCGGTTGGCGTCGGCGTGAATGTCTGCGTTGCCGTAGGCGTCCGCGTCTTAGTAGGGCACGGCGTTCGCGTTGGCGTGCTCGTCGCTGTAGGAGTGAACGTTGGCGTATTCGTTGGTGTAGGTGTAAACGTTGGTGTCGGTGTCGGTACCGAAGTCTCAGTTGGTGTCGGCGTGAATGTCTCCGTGGGCGTCGGCGATGACGTCGACGTAGGAGTCGACGTGAAGGTCGACGTCGGGGTCGGTGTCTTAGTGTGACAGGGCGGCGTTGGCGTCTTGGTGAATGTCGGAGTCGCTGTAGGTGTCTCGCTGGCTAGGGCTGTGAACGTCGCCGTCGGTGTCGGTGTCTTGGTGTGACAGGGCGGCGTTGGCGTCTTGGTGAATGTCGGAGTCGCTGTAGGTGTCTCGCTGGCTAGGGCTGTGAACGTCGCCGTCGGCGTCTTGGTGTGACACGGTGGTGTCGGTGTCTTTGTCGCCTTGGGTGTCGCTGTCGGCGTTTCACTTGCCTCAGTCGTTGGCGTCGGTGTCTTGGTCTTAGAACATGGCGGTGTGGCTGTGCTCGTGGCCTTGCTTGTACTCGTAGGAGTTGGGGTCTTGGGGCAAGGCGGCGTTGGCGTCTCTACTGTTGTGGGGGTTGAGGTGGGGACGCAGCCGGAAACCCTCGCTGCTCTTATGAGGAAGGTCCCCAGAATGGCCACGGCGGCGACGGTCAACGCAAAGAACGCCATCTGCGCCCAGCGAGACCGATCGGCTCCTTGTCTTTCCATGACAACCCTAATCGCCGAATAAAAAAACCGCTGCCTTCAGCTACGAGACAGCGGCTGAAGACTCCGAAAATTACCTCTTCGGCAGCCCGGCTGCCTTAGTCTCCCTTTCCCTGCCGCCGTTCCCGACGGCACCGGAAGACCTTAAATCCGTGGCTTTGCGCCGGCCGGTTTCCCGACCTTTGCCTTTTCGGAGACTCTATTTGATTGTTAGCAGTACAGGGGCCAGGGGACGTGGGCAGGCGCCCCGCCTCCCTTTCCAGGTCCCTCGGCCCCTAGAAAAGTACCGTGTCTTCGCTTGTCTAAGTGCCAGGCTCTGGCGGTGCGACAACGACGCCTCGCCCAGTGCCCTTCCCGCCTCAGCGGGTTGTCTGAGCTACGACCTCGCGCGTCCTTGCGAGTTACAGGTCAATAGGAAAAGGTCGACTATATGAGTTGAAAGAGCTTGCCACCTACACCTGGCCTGTCCCTTAGGCCGGATGCTTGGGGCAATACTGTCATAACATGCAAAAGATGTCAAGTGGGCTCCTTTCAACCCTCTTCACTAACAAGAACGCCGGAGCCTTCGACTCGTTACAGGATTGGGTGGGGTTTTTGCCGAACCGGGCAGGGACCATTCGGAGATTAGGGAAGACGCATGTTCAAACTATCTGATGAGAGAGGCCAGGCACTCGCAGAATACGGGTTGATCCTCGCTCTCGTCGTTGTTGTTGCCATAGCAAGCGTGATCACTTTCGGTGATGCCGTGTTGAAACTCTGGAACGACGCTGTCGCAGCCTGGCCGGCTTGAGAACATCGGGTGCTGCGGGCACGTATTTCTTTGAGTTTTAGCGATATTGGCGTTCGCGAGGCTCAAGCCATGCCTCCGTTCGACCGACCTAACAGTTGGGGGACATACCTTGGCGTTCAAGAAGAGAGCCATCGCTGCTGCCGCCGTGGGACTCGTCGCATTGGCGTCGAGTCTGCTTGCCGACGCTCAAGAGAGTCCCTCTCTGACTGCTGACCTCGCTAGTGTCGACAGTAGCCATTACCCGAACCTGTCCGCCGTCGTCAACGTCGTCGATAACAACGGACGCCCTGTCCCCGCCCTCGCTAGCGACAGCTTCAGCGCCACCGTTGATGGCCAGCCCGCACATGTCCAGGGAGTTCAAATGGTTGTTGATTCCCAACTCAGCCTTGCTGTTGTCCTGGTCGTCGATGTCAGCGGCAGTATGGCGGGCCAGCCGCTAGCCGCCGCTCAGTCCGCCGCCGCTGAATTCGTGAACGCCCTCTCGCCCCAGGATACTGTCGCCGTGCTCTCCTTCAACGACGAGGTGACCACGGTCCAGCAGTCAACTTCGGACAAGGCGAAGGCTATAAGCTCACTCCAGGCCCTTACAGCGGGCGGCAATACGGCTCTCTTCGAGGCGACGAGCCAGGGGGTCGCCCAGGCCGTCGAATCGAAGTCGCTGCGGCCCGTCATCATACTTCTCAGCGACGGCGTCGATTACGGTGGCAAGAGCACCGTCAGCAGAGACGAATCCATTGCCCAGGCACGTTCTGCCGACATTCCCGTTTACACCATCGCCCTCGGATCAGACGTCGACAAAGCCTATCTCACCGAACTCGCGCAGGCTACCGGCGCGCGCTTCCTTGAGACACCGAGCCCGGAAGGGCTCTCGCAGCTTTACACGGATATCGGCGCGCTCCTGCGAGGCCAGTACGTGGTCTCGTTGCAGGCCCCCGATCTTCCCGCCGCTGCATCGCACACACTGGAACTCTCCGTTACAACTGATGGCGTGACCGCCGTCGCCTCTAAGGTCCTCCAGCCTGCTCAATCCGCTTCTGTGACTGTCGATGGTCTCGCTGCCGGCGGTGAAGTGAAGAACGCCGTCACTCTCACCGTGCAGGTGGCGGGCGCCGCGCCTTCGCAGGTTCAGTTCTTCGTCGATGGAGCAGTCATCGCAACTGTCACGGCGCCCCCTTATCAGCTCACTCTCGATCCGAAAACGCTCCAAATCGGCGCGCATACCCTGCGCGTCGAAGCAAGTGATTCGGCCGGTGTTGTAGCGTCGTCAGAGGCAGCCTTCAGCGTGCCTGTCCTGGAAACGCACTCCAATAAGGCGCGGGTGTCTGCCGGTCTGGTGTCGATAGCCGCCGCTCTGGGAATCGTCTATATCTTCAGCCGTCGTCGCTCCCGATTGAAGCGAGGAGACGTCCGGGTACGGCTCGGGCCCTTGTCAAACGGCCCTGCGGTTGCGGTCGAGCCGGAGGCGCCACCGCCGGCTCTGGCTCTGGAGCCTGCCGAAGAATTTGACGGCAAACTGGTCGTTGTTGCCGGCCCGAACGCTGGTCAAGAGTACAAGGTTGGCGTCAGCCCTAGGAGCATTGGTAGCGCCGATTGGTGCGAGATATCGCTCGAGGGCTACGAGGACGTTGTGGGACCGGAAGAAGCTCGCGTGTGGGTGCATCAGGGCAAGCTCGTCTACCATAAGCTCGCGCGTCTCTCGCTTCTAGCAAGTGACGAAGCCGTCGGCGGCTGGCTTATTCTTGAAAATGGCGACGAGGTGGAAATCGGCCCCTTCCGGTTCCATTTCGTGTTCCTGGACAACGACGGGAAGCGCGAGGAGACTCCTGCACCCATGCCGTCCGTCTTGGGTCAAGGTTCAAGCTCTGAGATCCCGCCCAATCCCGCGACGCCCGAACCACTCCCACAGCGTCCAACGGTGCCGGATGAAGCGCTCGTAGGAGTCGCTGGCAACGTAATCGACTTCCCTGCGCCTCCTGCCTGCGAACCCGAGCAGTCGCCGGACATGATTGAGCTTCCCGCCTGCACCCAGTTCCAGGGTGGTTCTTCGGCTGCAGTCGAGCCTGCTGTCCTCGAATCCTCGGCGCACGGCGACGCGGACGACAATGTCGTCGAGTTCCCAACCCGTCCGGGCGTCGAATCAGCCGAGGCGCAACCGGATGTCATCGAACCCTTTGTCCCCCCGCTGGTCGGACGCGAGGAGCCGCGGCCCGAGACAGCGGAGGCCACTGCGCCTTCCTTTGCGGCGTCCGCGGAGGTGGATGAGGAACCCTCAGCCAGCTCAGTCGTGGGGCCCGTTGAGCCAGCGCCAAGTGTGCCCAAACCCCTCATTCTTCCGCCTTTCGCGTCGGAGGAGAAGCGGGCTGAGTCCGTCGAACGCTCCGTTAACTCACCTGCCGAACCTGAAGAGTTGGGCTACAAGCTAATCGAGCCTCCGACCGTCATTCGACCCCAACAGCTCAGCGCATGGAGGCAGGTTGAGGATTCCGCTTCCGCGCCGCCTGCTGGCCCTTTGGAGGCTGCCTCCGACATCGTCGAGCTTCCGGCTGCCCCCACCGTTCAACCAGCGGAAACCTACGAAGTGATCGAACTCGGGGCTGCTTCTGTCGAGTCAACCGGTGTTGGTCAGACGGCGCCGGATCCGGACCAACCGCGTTCTCTACTGACGCCTACCTTCGCCGAGCCTCCTGCCGCCCAAGGCCGCCAATGCAGTGAAGGTGTGGAGACGGCAATCGAGCTTTCCGGCACTTCAGTCGTCCAACCTGTCGAGCCGCCTGCTGAAGACGCAGCAGCACGGCGATCGCTTGGCTGGGACGATGATCCCCCCTCGGCTCAGCCTTCGGAGCCAGAGGACGAGGAGGCTGCAAGACCCGGATCCTCTTTTTGGGTTGTCGACGGTTCGCTGTCGGAGAACCCATTCGATTACCGGTCGCCCGAAGACCCCGATGTCGACGACGCTGACCGGTCCTCCACCGCCTCCGCATGACCCTCTAACCCCACAGGTCCGTTCGATTCAATCGAAGTCACAAGAGCCTTGACATCCCATCGGGAAAACCCCTACAGGGCCTCCCCTTAGCTGCCGATAAGTTACTTAGGTGAACTCCCTAGGGGTACAGCCTAGGGGAGAAGCCTCAACCTGTCGCTGCACTGTAAGTGGGGGTTCGTGTTGCTCAAGCTCGACGTGCCGCCGGTAACCGACGAGAGGGATGCTCGTGCAACAGGCCATTCGCCACGATAGCGAAGCCTTCGCCGCGCTTTACGACCTCCACGTCGTCCGCGTCTACCGGCACATCTACTACATCATCAATGACCAGAAAGAAGCTGAAGACCTGACCGCCCAGACCTTCCTCCAGGCCTGGGAAGCTATCGGTCGTTTCCAACCGACGGGTGCTCCCTTCGCATCGTGGTTGCTGCGCATCGCTCACAACCTGGCGGTCAGTCATCTGCGCGCCCGGAAGGGGGATGCGCAGCTCCACGAATCGCTCGTCGACGATGGCTTGCCCCGCAACCCGGAAGCCGCCGCCGAGCGCCAGGCGGAAGAGGAGAGAGTGCGGCGGGCCGTCCTGCGCCTTGGGGACGACCAGCGACAGGTCATCATGCTCCGCTTCATTGAGGAGCTGGACTATCAAGAAGTTGCCGAGATCCTCGGCAAGAGCGTGGCGGCGGTGCGTGTCATTCAGCACCGTGCCCTTTGCGCCCTGCGCAAGATCATGAAGGTGGAAGAGGTTGCCTAGCATCATCGACGCGCTAGCCGACTGTCTGGAAGCCATGCGCGGAGGCGAGGAAATGGAGGCATGTTTGGCGATGTATCCGGAGTATCACGCCGAACTCAAACCGTTACTGCAAATTGCCGGCCTTCTGCGGCCACTCCCGCCCGAGATCGCGCCGTCGCCCGTGTTCCGCGAGCGCACCAGGGTGCAGGTCTTGGAGGGCTTCGAGGGACCCGACGGCACGTCGCTCGCGCCTGACCGGCCTGGCCGCAAGTTCTGAATCTCGGAAAAATCATTGCAGCCACCAGAAATAGATTCTCGTGCCGAGTATAAGGAGGTGAGGCCACCAAGGACATAGAAAACATCCGGAGAAACCAATGTCGCTCCTGTCTCTGACTGGAAGCGACAGTGAGAAAAGACTCAAACAACACCAAACGTCAATCGAGAACTACTAGGAGGAAAGAAAGAATGCGTTTCATCAATGACACCCTGCTCCGGCTTTACTGCTGGATAAAGGACGAGAAGGCCCAGACAATGGCCGAGTACGGCCTGATCCTGGCCCTGGTATCGGTCGCAGCCATTGCTGCCCTGGTGCTTCTTGGGCCGAAGATCCAAGACGTCTTCAACTACATCACGGGCCAACTGAAGACCGCCTAAAGAAGAAAAGCGACACGCGACGGATGGGTGGGGAGATTATTCTCCCCACCCATTTCTATCTTTGCGCTCGACTGTCGAGCGGGTGCGCGCGCAACAGAAAGTCCGTCTAGCTGTCGATAATCCAAAGGATAGCCTAAAAGCGGCAGCCGGATTAAGCATAGCGAGGCAGCCCATGGCATCGACCCTCATGGTACTGCCACGTTTGACGTGGCGGCGAGTTATGAAGAAGGGCGAGTTGGCACAGGCGGTCGTGGAGATGGCGCTTGTCCTGCCGGTCATTATCCTCTTGCTCGTCGGGACCGTCGACGTCGGCGATGCCCTTAACTCCTACCTCACCGTCATCGACGTCGGTCGCGACAGCGCGCGCCTCGGCTCCAAGGGTATGGCAACCGATACGGACATTCGCAATATGGCTGCTACGGAGATGTCCCACCTCCGCGACACGTTCAACCCGGCGACAGATATGACGATAACCCGAGCCACATTTGATGGCGATGCGACCATTAAAGTGCAGGTCTGTTCCAATCACTCGCTGATTATGCCCGGACTATCCGCCATCATCGGCGACCCGCTTCGCATGTGTTCGTCTACGCTCATGCGCACCATTACGTTCAATTAGCGGGGGAGACTGTCACTAAGGATGAGGGATCATGATACGAACCAGAAGCAGTCCCGCTAAGTCGCGCAGCCTCGGCCAGGTCATGCCCATGGCTGCCCTCCTCATGGTAGTCCTCATCGGTTTCGTTGGACTCACGATAGACGTCGGCCGCCTTTTCATCGCCAAGGCCGAGCTCGTTCGCGCTGTTGACGCAGCCGCCCTGGCCGCAACGCTGGAACTGCCCGATCTGGACACCGCTTCGGCGAAAGCCACTACCTACTTGCACGAGAACGAGCCTGACGCCGTCGCTAACGTTGTGCCCAACGCGACCGAACGCCAGGTCGACGTGACGGGCACCAAGTCTGTGGACGTGATCTTCATGAAGGTCTTTGGGTTCGGCTCCATCAGCGTCAGCGCCCATGCGAAGGCCGGTTATGGCATCCTGGCCGTCGACACGGTGATGACCATCGACAGGACGCTATCCATGAACGGCGACCCGCTCAACCAGGCGAAGATCGCGGCGAAGGACTTCACCGATGTCCTGCTTACCGACAGCCAGGTTTCATCGGACACGCTCGTTGGCGTCGTACCTTACAGCAACTGCTACCAGCCGCCGTGGAACGGCACTGGTACCGGGCCCACGGCTACGCCTACCCGTACTCCTACTCCCACGCGTACCCCTACCAAGAAGCCCGGGTCTTCGCCGACGCCAACCCGCACGCCAACGCCTAAGCCGCCTACGCCAACGGCTACTCCGTATGTCAACCCGTACTGCACGTCAGCATCCATGGTCATTGATCTTACCAATGACAAGAGCCTCCTCGACAGCGGTATAAGTTCCATCACCTCCAACGGCAGCACGAACATCTGCCTCGGCATAGACGAGGCCAACGAAGTCCTCTGGGGAGCGCAGCATCATACGGTTAGCAACGCCTTGCACATCATCGTCCTTCTCTCAGATGGTCAGAACTACTACACCGGGGATTCCTATGACGGCAAGGGCCAGCCGCCTGAAGAGTGTCGGCCCATTACCGATCCCTCTCAAAGCGATACCCATACTGGCGAAAGTCCGTCGGGTTCGATGTGTTACAGCGCTCAGACAAGGCAGAAGGAGTTGGATACCAAAACGATCCAACTCGTGGATCAGATGAAAGACAACGGCGTGGAGTTCTATGTCGTCGGGTTCGGCGTGTGCGGCAGCTCCAACAATAATCTGTGCAATCGCAGCCTGATCGGTACGAACACGCACGACAACACAGCCAACCGGAACTTGTTGAAATGCATCGCATCGTCCAATACCGGGACGAACGACCACTACTTCGAGGCAAACTCGGCAGCAGATCTGCCCGACATATTCGCCAATATCGCGCGCCTCATCGGCTTCAGGCTGATCCAATGATGAATGCGACGAAGAAAGCCGGATTTTGAAACAGTTAACCTTATCGCGGAGAGTCCTGCGTTGCCTGGCTGCCCCTGTCACCTGTGACGAGGGGCAAGCCCTGGTCGAGTTTGCGCTCGTTGCCGTTGTCTTCCTCACCGTCATATTCGGCGTGATCGACTTCGGGCGCTTGTTCGAGTCCTGGGTCACGGTCCAGCATGCCGCGCGGGAAGGGGCACGTTATGCCGTAACGGGGAGTATCGTCTGCGATGGCCATGCCACGACCCGAGAGGGTTGTATCACTTACGAGGCGCAGCAAGCTGCGGCCGGCCTGTCCGGCGCTCCCGGCGCTGTCACGGTCACCCTAACCAGCTATGACTACCCAAATTACACTGTTTCTCATGCAGGCAGCGCCGGCAACGCCTGCGATGAGGTCGAAGTCAAGGTGGACTACGACCATCACCTCATGACTCCACTCATATCGTCGATCATCAGCCACGTGCCGGTGCAGGGCCGGGAACGCGTCCTAAACGAACCTTTTGGTCCGTGTGGGGGCTGACCCCGCCGAATCTGTCCCAATCTCTCAAGATTCGAAGCGTCGGCATTTCAGGGGTCAAGGCTCACCCATTGCGGTCGATACTCTTATAGGTGAACCAGCCCTTCGCGGACGGCTGGCGCCCCTTCGCGTCAGCGCCGCGCGACAGGGAACAAGTTGACGTAACAAACTGGAGGTAGCGCCATGGCTAGAGCAGGAGCCGGCAGATCATCCGGGCGGGTCAACGGTCGCTTCATGCTCCTGACCATCATTTGCGCCGTAATTAGCGCCGTTCTCGTTTACGCGGCAGTCGGACGCAAAGGTGGCAGCAACGAGACGGCGGTTGCCGAGTCGACAGCGGCGACGGTTGTCGCCAAGAACGACATACCGGCGCGCACCACGATCACAGCTGCGATGGTCGTCGTCAAAGACGTACCAGCAAGCGCCAGATTGACGACCGCTGTCAGCAACGTCGATGACGTCGTCGGTAAGGTGACGCGTTATCCCATTTACGCGGACGAACAGGTAACGTCGAATAAGGTGGCAGACGTGGGCGGCACGGAAAACGCCGATTCGCTGGCCTTCGCCGTTCCCGACGGAAAGCGGGCCATCTCCATCTCGGCCGACCAGGTGGTCAGCGCCGGCGGCCTCGTCCTGCCCGGCGACTACGTAGACATATTGAGCGTTCTCAACGGCAAGGCTGCGGATGGAAGCGATCTCCAGAACTTCGTTGTGAAGACTATCCTCCAGAACATCCAGGTCCTTGCCGTTGCCCAGAATATTGCCAGCTCGTCGGATGACGCGGCTGCGGCGGACAACTCATCCAAGGCCAAGCCAAACCCTGAGGCAACGACGCTGACACTCCTTGTGACTCCGGAGCAGGCAGAGATGCTCTTTCTCGCTGAATCGAACGGCACCCTCCGGGCTATTGTCCGCGGCTTCGGCGATGCAGCAACCAGCGATCTCAGCCCGATATACCAGACCGAGCTTGTACCCGCCGCGCCCTGACGAGCCGGGTTACTCGCTGGGCCTGCAGGAGAACCGTTTTAGACCGGAAGAGCGGGGAACTAGATGGCAAGGACTCCAGAAGCCGTAGTAATAGACCCTGATCTTGGCGCACGCGCCGATGTCAAGCGGGCCCTCATGCTGGCGCACTTTAACGTGTCGGGTGAGGCGGGCTTCGGTATCGAAGCAGTCTCTGTTGCTAAGGAACACGGCCCTGACGTCTTTCTCATCAGTGTCGAGGAACCGGTTGCCCGCGCTCTTGAAACCATCGAAGCCCTCGGCGACGCGCTTCCGGACACCCCAACCATCGTCTACTCCTCTCTCGCCGATGCCGCGTCCGTGCGGCGCGCGATGGTATCGGGCGCCCGCGACTATCTCATCAAACCGGTGAAGCCAGAAGACCTGGCACGCGCCATTTACGGCGTTCTGGAGCAGGAAGAGCGGCGCCGTATGCGGGCTTCCGGCGAGCGGCCGGAAGCGCCAGCCCGCGGCACTGTGATAACCGTCTTCGGCGCTAAGGGCGGAATCGGCAAGACGACGATTTCGACGAATCTTGCGACAGCCCTCGCCAGCGCGACGCACAGCAGCGTCGTCCTTGTCGATATGGACACTCGGTTTGGCGACGTCGCTATCATGATGGACGTCGCCGTGGAGCAGAGCATCGCCGACCTGGCACGCCGCGTCGACGGGATGGACCGCGATACCGTCCGCGATTTCCTCGTCCGCCACCACAGCGGCGTCATGATACTGCCGGCGCCTCTGCACCCAACGGAATGGCGGAATGTCACGCCGCACCAGATTTCCAAGATAATCAACTTGCTGGCTCAATCCCATGACTACGTCATCGTCGACACGCCGGGCACATTCAACGAAATTGTGGCGGCGACGTTGGAATCTGCCAGTCTTATCCTGCTGGTCACCAGCATGGACATCGCCAGCATCAAGGACACAGCCCTTGCCCTGGAGATGCTGCAAAGTGCCTCCATCTCCGAGGACAAGGTCAAGCTGATGATCAACCATTCAACGGCTGCCAACACCCTTCGCGAAGACGACGTCGAGCGGGTGCTGGAGTACAGGGTGTTTTGGCGCGTCCCGCATGACCTGAACGTTGCGACGAGCACCCAACTGGGCCAGCCCGTGGTCATCACCAAGCCCTATGCCAGGGTATCGCGTTCAATTACTGAGCTTGCCGCAACTCTGAGCGGGACAGCAACGGAGAAGAGAGGATTCCTGGAAAGGTTCCTCGGTCGCTAGTCCTCGAAGTCAGCAGAATGAGAAGGGGTTGAAGAAACAATGAGCCAGTTCCAGTGGCAGCAAAGAAAGACCGGCGCCGACGGCTTTGAGGGCGGTTTCCGCCGCCCAACAACCTCTTCAAGCCTTTTGCAGACCAGCGAAGCCCTCACCGAGCTGAAATACAAGCTACACCAGCGCCTAATCGAGGAACTGGACCCGGCCAAGCTCGACGGTCTGGACGCCGCAAAGGCACGCGAGGCGGTCGAAACCTCGGCTCGCACACTCATAGCGCAGGAGATGCCCGGCATCGTCGGCGTCACCCGCGACGAGTTGGTGTCTGCCGTCGCTGACGAAGTGCTGGGCCTCGGGCCCATCGAGCCGATGGTGCGGGACAAATCCATCTCGGAAATCATGGTCAACGCGCCTGACACGATCTTCTATGAAAAGGAAGGCCGTCTCTATTTGAGCCCGATTCGCTTCCGAGATGCCGCCCACATCCAGCGCATCGCCGAGCGCATCATTGCGCCGCTCGGCCGCCGCGTCGACGAATCGTCGCCCATGGTGGACGCCCGTCTCGCCGATGGCTCCCGTGTCAACATCATCATTCCGCCCGTTGCGCCCAAGAGCCCGACGATCACCATTCGAAAGTTCCGCGAAGACAAGATGACCGCAGAGGATCTCATTGCTACCGGCAGCATCACTCCTGAGCTCTGCGATTTCCTGCACGCCTGCATCCAAGTGAAGCTCAACGTGGTGATCTCTGGCGGAACCGGCACCGGCAAGACGACCTTGCTTAATGCGCTATCCGCCTATATTCCAGAGACTGAGCGGATCATCACGGTCGAGGACCCGACGGAGTTGCGGCTCCAGCAGGGGCACGTCGTCAGTCTGGAAGCGCGACCGCCCAGCTTGGAAGGCAAGGGCGAAGTCACCCAGAGAGACTTAGTCAGGAACTGCTTGCGTATGCGTCCTGACCGTATCCTCGTCGGAGAGGTCCGCGGCGCAGAGGCCTTCGACATGATGCAGGCCATGAACACGGGCCACGAAGGCTCCCTTACTACCGTCCACGCTAACACGCCGCGCGATGCCTTCGCTCGCATCGAGAACATGATACTGATGGCCGGGCTCGACCTGCCACAGCGGGCTATTCGCGAGCAGATGTCCGCCGCTATCCATATGGTCATCCAGATAGCGCGTCTCCCCGACGGCACCCGCAAAGTGGTCGCCGTTTCAGAGGTCACGGGAATGGAAGGACAGACGGTGACGATGCAGGAACTCTTCCGCTTCGATCAGAAAGGGCTCGACAGCGAGGGGCACGTCATCGGCGAATTCCACTTCACCGGCATCCATCCCCAGTTCGCGGAGAAGTTCAAACTCGCTGGCGTCGACTTGCCGCAAGGCATCTTCGGCCAAGGCTGGTGATGACATGGATCTTATGGCACTGGCCGCAGCCGTATCAGTGATGATCACAGTTGTCATGCTGTTCGCTGCCCTTTACGCCGCCTCGAGCACTGGGAGCAAGCGGCAGGTCGTCCATCGTCTCGAGCAGATTGTCAACCGGACTCCTGCCGATCCCATAGCTGTCTCAGCCTTGAAACCGGATCAAGCGGGTGTATTGCCGGGGCTGACCGGACTCCTGACGGGAAAAGAATGGGCCAAGAAAGCAAATCTCGACCTGACACGCGCCGACCTCACCCTGCATGCTGGCGAGTACCTGGCACTACGCGTTGGTCTGGCTCTCGTGCTGCTCGTTGTTGCCGTCTTTGTCATGGGCGTTGGTGCCATGGGTCTCCTGGCTGGTGTTGTCGCCGCCTTCGTCGGCTACACCCTTCCGAAGATGTACGTCCACCGGCGCATTACCGCTCGTGTCGTCACATTCGATGGTCAACTCGTCGAAGCCTTGAGTCTTGTTGCCAATGCTCTGCGTTCCGGGTTCGGGTTCCTCCAAGCCCTGGACTTGGCCGCTCAGCAATTGAAGGACCCGCTGGCCATCGAGTTCAAGCGCACTATCAACGACATCAACGTCGGAGCCAGCTTCGAGGACTCCCTCCTCGCTTTGAATCAGCGCGTACAGAGCAAGGACCTGGACATCGTCGTTACCGCGATACTGATTCAACGCACTGTCGGCGGGAATCTGTCGGAGATCCTGGAGACCGTCGCTCACACGATGAGGGAGCGTTCCCGAATCCGGGGTGAACTGAAGACGCTGACTGCTCAACAGAAGATGTCCGGTTACGTTGTCGGTGGGTTGCCCATCTTCATCATCGGCATCCTGCTTTTGATGGGACAAGTGACGGGCGATAGTTACATGAAGACGCTTTTCACGGAGCCCGCTGGTCGCGTTCTCCTCATCGGCGCCGGCTTCATGGAAGGGGTCGGGATCATGATTATTCGCAAGATACTTGCGATTGAAATCTAAGGGGATAAATTATGGCACTAGCAGCAGCCGGAGCAGTATTCCTGACCGTCGTCTTATTCTCATTCTCATTCAGAAGGACGCCCGCTAACCCGGTCAGGGAGCGGGTCGCGGGCCTCGCGCTCTCGCGCAGCTTCGAGGAAGGCACCGGGCCCACCTTCGGCGAACGCGTCCTCCAGCCCTTCTTCGAGGGAATGGCCAACAAGATTACATCGCTTCTTCCCAAGGGCATGCTCGACCGTTTGAAGCTCAGGCTGGTCCGCGCTGGCGATCCAGTCACGCCTGGCGGATTCCTGATGATCTGCCTTATTGCTGGCGGCGTCCTCGGCGGGCTCGGGCTGACGCTGGCGATATCCATGACGGGTGGCCTCGGCATCAAGCCTTTAGGAATCGCTCTTATCGCTGGCGCCTTCGGGGCTTATCTGCCTAACATGTGGCTCTCGAACCGCGTTAAGCAACGCCAGGGCGAGATCATTAAGAGCCTGCCGGATTCCTTCGACCTAATAACCACCTGTGTCGAAGCCGGTCTCGGCCTTGACGCCGCTCTCACGCGTGTCTCCGAGAAGGTAAAAGGCGCCTTTTCCGACGACCTGGCGGTTACCCTTCGCGAGATCGGCATGGGACGCAACCGCGTCGAAGCCTTGCACGACCTGGCCGACCACACCGGCGTTGCAGACCTTACGATGTTCGTCAACGCCATCATTCAGGCCGAACAGATGGGCACGAGTATCGGTCAGGTCCTGCGCGTGCAGTCGGAGCAAATGCGCACACGCCGCCGGCAACGCGCTGAAGAGACGGCGGCCAAGGCGCCGGTCAAGATGATCTTCCCACTCGTTCTCTGCATCCTGCCGACACTGTTCATGGTCATAATGGGGCCCGCAGCGATCCAGCTCTACCATTCGTTCAAAGGTTGATCGTGAAGATCGACAATACCTCGCACGAAACGCAAGTTGCCGACCGCGCCGTCCTCGCCGACAGCTCCTTGAGGCGTACCGTCGGTCTCCTGAATCGCCGCCATCTCGAGCCCGGCGAAGGCCTTGTCCTCATGCCCGGCGGCACGATCCATATGTTCTTCATGCGCACGGCGATAGACGTTATCTTCGCCGACAGCGAGGGACGGGTCCTGAAAACAGCGACTAATGTGAAGCCCTGGCGGGTCGTCAAAGCGCCGCGACACACCCGCTACACCATCGAGCTGCCAGTCGGCGCCCTCCAGACCTCCGCGACGGTACCGGGCGATCACCTCGACCTCGCTTTCTAGCACCATTTTCTGTCACAGCCGTTAACCTTTCGCCTTCTCAAGCGTTATATCCTAAGAGAAGTTGTGTGACAGGAGGTTGTGATGCGTTTCTTCAGAACTCTTCCGCTATTTGCTCTTCTAGTCGGACTGCCCTTCCTTCTGAACGCCACCTGTATTACCCGTGTCGACCAGAAGGGCCCCGCAGGGCCATGGACTGGCGAAGTCGTCAACTCGGGCTCCTACCCGATAGAAGCTAGCTCAGTCCAATCGCGTATTGTCGATGCAAACGGCAAAGACGTTGCATTTGGAGTAATGAAGTTCTGTCCGCCCATTCAGCCCGGAGAGAAGGGCTATTTCATTGTCTCGGCAGTCTCCCCCGCAGTCATCAACAATGCGAGCGGACCGATAACGCTGCCGCTGCACATTGGCGCGATCGAGGGCTATAGTTCACGTCCACCGTTCGCCTCCGACCTCATCTTCCAAGTTCTCCGCATCTATCCCGAGCATAATGCTGTGATCGTCGCCATGAAGAACAATTCCACGAACATTTATCGCCACCTTCTTGCGTGCGGTGTTCTCCTATCGCCTTCCGGCCAAGTTCAAAGTATCGGACAGAAGAGGGTGTATCCAGGCGCGGTCTTCGCCCCTGGAGACACGATCACCTTCCCTATTCAGTTCCACTCGTGGGTCGACGGGGGTTCGTTTGTTTTCGGTCTGGATGCGAACTTCGGCTCGGCTCTGGACACCGAGCTTCCCCCAGCAGCGTTTCAACTCGGCGCATATAAAGTCGTCGACACCGCAAGCGGCAGACAGCTCCAAGTTGTCGGTGAGATAGAGAATACCTCCGGCATCGACCTAGGGAATGTCCTCTACGAAGCTTACCTCACAACGTCACCAACGGTACGGGTTAGCGGCAACGTTTGCCCCAACGGCGCGGATTTTCGGACTGGCGACAATTACTATGATGGTTGTGGTCTGGTTCTCGCCGGAGAGAAGGCTCCCGTAAGATTCTCTTTGCCTCTTGACCCAAATGACTCACCGCAAGTCGAGATTGCCGGAATCGACGGCGCCACGCTCGAATCAGTCGCGCCAGCACCATATTTCAAAATCCCGGTTACGAATATTCAAAGACAACGAGTGAGCAGCGAGTCCGTCAGGGTTACAGCCACCATACGAAATCCGACCACCGTTCACGCGCTCCTAGGTGAGCTATGCTTTGATCTCAGGGGTTCCAATGGGAAGCTGGTCGGCAATGCATGCGGCGGTGGACCGTCTCTTGGGCTTGACCCGGGGCAATCGACGACAGTCTCGCGGGTAGTTTCTGAGCTCGCGCCATCGACCTCTGTCGATGTTATAGCTTACGGTTTCAAGGGCGTGCCCGTCGTCCCACCGACGAGTGGCTTGTACTAATCTTTCCGCCCGAGGATCGTCACCGAGCACACTGACCCCGGCCCGCCCAGGTTGTGCGCCAGCCCCAACCGCGCGTCCTTCACCTGCGCCCCGTCCGCGCGGCCCTGAAGCTGCTTCGTGATCTCATACAGCATCCGGCAGCCCGTCGCCCCGATCGGGTGCCCAAAGCACTTCAGACCACCGCTCGCGTTCACCGGCAGGTCTCCGTCCACCTCGCTGCGGCCCTCCGCGACGAACGCCGCCCCCTGGCCCTGCTCGCAGAAGCCCAGGTCCTGGTAGTTCAGTATCTCCGTGATGCTGAAGCAGTCGTGCACCTCGGCCAGATCGATCTCCTTAGCCGGCTCCTTGATGCCCGCCTCCTCATATGCCGCCTTCGCCGCATAACGAGTTGCCGGGAAGCCGAGGAAGTCCGTCGAGTTCGAGAACATTGGACGCCCCGTCGCCGTCGCCAGCGCATTCGCCTTCACCAGCACGTAGTCGTCCTTGTGCTTGCTCTGCTCGGCGATCTCCGGACGCGTAATCACCAGCGCCGCCGACCCGTCCGACATCGCGCAGCAGTCGAACCGGCCCAGCGGCCAGGCGATCATCGGCGCGGACAGCGCCTCCTCCATCGTTATCGCCCGCCGGAAGTGCGCCTTCGGATGCAGCACCCCGTTCTTGTGGTTCTTCACCGCCACGCGCGCGAGGTCCTCCTTTGTCCAGCCGTACTCTCCAAAACAACGCGTTGCCGCCAGCGCGAACAACGCCGGTGCACTCGCTGTCCCGAATACCGGGTGGCTGAAGCCCTGCATTGGCAGGCCCGCGCTCCCTGTGTCCATTAGCTTCTCGACGCCGCAGGCCATCACGACGTCATACACGCCAGAAGCGACGGCATAGCAGGCGTTTCGAAACGCGTCCATCCCCGACGCGCAATAGTTTTCGACCCGTGTGACCGGGATGCCGAATAGCTTCATCGGGTCGGAGAAGGTGTTGCCGCTGATCCCCGTGAACGGGTACAGAATGCCGATCCAGGCCGCCTCTACGTCTGTCGGCGCGACACCCGCATCGTCCAGCGCCTCATACGCCGCCTCGACGACCAAATCCTCGGGGTCCTTTTCCCACAGCTCGCCAAACTTGGTGCAGCCCACGCCGATGATCGCGACTCTGTCCTTGATGCTTCCCATGACGTTCCTCCTTCATCGAATGCAGGCTGCCTAGTTCGCGGCTTGGGGCAGCGGACGGCACTTCCAGTAGTAGTTGTGGAAATTGGCGCCCTCATGTAGGCGGCGAAACAGCACTTCAACCGGCAAGCCGATCTTCACTTCATTCGGGTCGCTGTCGGTCATCTCGAGGAACACGCGCCCGCCGCCGTCCAGGTCGATGACCAGGCGCGGCACCGGCACGTTCAAATACTGCCCGCCGGAAAGATGGTCCAGCGTATACGTGTACACCTTGCCCGTCCGCGATAGCTTCACTTTCTCGAAACTGTCCTTCGTTCCGCACTCTGCGCATACTCGCGGCGGCGGGTATTGGACGACGCTGCAACTCTTGCAACGCGCCCCGATGAAGTTCAGTTCCTGTGCTGCGTCGCGCCAGTATGTCACGGGCGATCCCTCGGCCGGGGGCTCCGTCCGGTCAGTCAGCCGCCTGAAGTGGGCGTAGGACGTGTAGTTCGGCAGGGGCCTCTTCTGGAACAGGTGCCCGATGAGGCCCTTCCTGCCTGCGGATGTCGGCAACGCGCCTTCAACCTCTAGCAGCAGCGCATCGGCGCCGTCTCCATTGTTGAGCAAAAGGACGCGTTCACCCGTCTTCGATTGCTCGAGCGCTCCGGCCAGCATCATCAGCGCCATCGCCGCGCCGGTGATACCCACGGAGAGGAACAGAGTGTCTTGCAGTTTCGCTGGCTCGAACCCGAGCGCTTTCCCGACTGCCAGGTAACTCCGTGGGTCGGAAGCCGTAATCGCGGCTCTTGCGATGTCATCGGCGGTGACGCCTGCCTTCTGCATCAGCGTCTTGCCCGCCTCGATCGCGGTCGTCGCATAACCGTACTGCGTCTCGACCTTCGACTCGAACGACCGCACGTAACGGTCCTCTGCCCGGCGCCACGTGCCCACCTGCTCGCCCGCCAGCGAGTAGGCGCCCAGAATTGCCACCGGGCCCTCCTTCGCGACCAGAACCGCACCGGCGCCGTCGCCCAGGAGTTGCTCGAACATCGACTCCGGTTCGCCCATCCGGCAATCGCCCGCGACAACCAACACATTCCTCGCCGAGCCGCTATCCACGGCGTCCATCGCCGCCCGCATCGCCGTTGTGGCTGCTCGCAGCGAGTCCGTAAAGTCGGCGGTGTTTATATCGCGACGCAGGTCCAGCGCCGCCGCGATCACCCCCGCCGACTGCTTCTCCTGGTATGGCGCCGTCGTCGTTGCGAAGAACAACCCGTCGATCTTCGATTGGTCGATTTCCGCTAGGCAGTCCAGTCCCGCCGCCACAGCCATCGTCAAGCTGTCCTCGTCGGCATTCGCGACCGCGCGCTCGCCCGGCACCGCTGGAATTCCCCACGCGTCGCCGATCTGTTGACGTGACAAGCGGTAGAGGGGCACGTATGCTCCCGTCGCTGCTATCCGGGCCATTGCACGCTCCTTTCCTTCCGTGGAGAGTCGGGACGTCAGTACCTCAACTGACAGCAGGTTCGCAGAGTGGGGTCAAAATAGGCGGAAAAAGCCTCGTCCCAGTAAGGGTCAAAGAGGAAGCCCTGTTCGCTCTTCTGCTCCGGGGCCTTTTGAACGCGGGGACGCAGGCCGCCTTTTCGCGGCTCTCGCGCCGGAACTCCTTTGTTACGCGTCTTCCTTGCCATTGCCATCCTAACCACAAGCGCTTGCGGGCGCCGCTATCCTAACGCCAGCATGTCGTCGAGCACAACACCAGGAGGGTTGTGAGGGAATGCCGCTACGGCATGTTCTGTTGTAGCTTCCGGATCCGGCGGCTCAGCACAGGCAGCATCTCCACCGCGATGAACGGGTTCGACCGCAGCTCGGCGACGAAGTCCCAGCGCGAGAGCACCAGGCACTCCGTGTCCTCCGCCGCGACAACACTCGCTGACCTGGCGTACGAGTCCAGGATCGCCATCTCGCCGAAGAACTCGCCCGGCCCCAGCGAAGCCAGTGCCGTCTGGCTGCTACCGTCGCCGCCGCGCATGACGTTCACGCGCCCCTTGGTGATGAGGTAGAACGCCACCGCGTTCTCGCCCTCTTTGACGATTGTGTCACCTTTCTTGTAGGCGCGTGTGATAGTGGCGTTAGCCAATCGGTTAAGGTCCCGACGGCTCAGTTCAGAGAATAGGGAAGCGTTCCCCAGTATCTCTTCGGCGTTCATTGATCCACTCCTTTGTTCCAACTCCCGTTAGATCAATATACAACACGTCCCGCGCCGCATCCAGCGGCTATCGCTCGCAAGAGAAGACGCCCGCAAAAGCCGATGTAGTTCTTCACGGTAAGGGGAGACCGTGTACTATAGGGGGTGAGGCGTGGGAAGGGCAGTGGTTGACATAATTCTGCAAGGAGCGCCACATGAAGCCACGGGCAATCGTCGATAGGGTACTTGCTCTCGGGGCCATCGACTGGGACAGACGCCTCTTCGACTCGCTGATTCCGCTTCCCGACGGCACGAGCTACAACGCCTACCTCGTTCACGGAAGCGAGAAGACCGCTCTCCTCGACACGGTCGATCCTACGAAGAGGGAAGAACTCTTTGCCCAGCTCGCCGGGCTGCCCGAAATCGACTTCGTCGTCTCCCATCACGCTGAGCAAGACCACTCCGGCGTCCTCCCCGAGATCCTGGCTCGGTATCCGGCGGCGAAGCTCATCGCCTCGACGAAGGCCAAGGGGATACTCAGCGACCTTCTGGAGATACCGGAGGAGCGCGTCATCACAGTTGAGGACGGCGAAGAGCTGTCGCTCGGCGACAAGACGCTCCGTTTCATCTACATGCCCTGGGCGCACTGGCCGGAGACGATGGTCACCTACCTGCCGCAGGACCGTATCCTCTTTACCTGCGATCTCTTCGGCTCGCATCTCGCGACGTCCAGCCTCTACGCGGAAGAGGATCGAGTCTTTGAGCCCGCCAAGCGCTACTACGCCGAGATCATGATGCCCTTCCGTAGCGCCATCGCGAAACACATCGAGAAGGTCCGGCAGATCGAGCCCGCGGTCATAGCCCCCGGCCACGGTCCTATCTACAGGCGTCCCACCTTCATCGTCAGTGCCTACGACGAATGGGTGTCGGCGCTGCCCAGGAATCGGGTGGTCTTGCCTTACATAACGATGCACGGTAGCACTGGCGCTATGGTTGAACGGCTTGTCGGCGCGCTCGCGGAGCGAGGAATCGATGTCGACCAGTTCAACCTGGCTGCCACGGACATCGGCAAGCTGGCCGTCTCCCTGGTGGACGCCGCGACTATCGTCGTCGGCACGCCCACGGTGCTAGGCGGCCCGCATCCGACCGTCCTCGCCGCAGTGCACCTGGCCGCTGCCCTCAAGCCCAAGCTACGTTTCGCGACCGTCATCGGCTCCTACGGTTGGGGCGGCAAGGCCGTCGAGCATATAGCCGACGCCATCAGCCGCGCGGACATCGAGATCCTTGCGCCCGTTCTTTGCAAGGGGCTCCCCCGCGAGCCGGACTTTGCAGCTTTAGATAGCCTGGCAGACGTAGTCGCAGCCAAACACGCGGAACTCGGCCTGAGCTAGCCCCTGGCATCGCTCTTGTGGACGGCGTGCGCTCAATGAAAGGAGATCGGAAATGGAAAGCCTGCTTACCGACGACCAGCGCAAGCTGCGCGATGAAGTCCGCGCCTTCGTCAAAGACGTCCCGCGTCAGTTGCTCCTCGACTTGGATGCCGGCGTTGCGCCTTACCCCAAGCAGTTCCTGGAAGAAGCCGGAAGGCGCAATCTCCTGGGCTTGCGCTTTCCCCAAAAGTACGGCGGCCGCGGCCTCAAGTGGGTCGACGAGATCATCGCCATCGAGGAGGTAGGCGTCCTCAGCACCAGCCTCCCGTGCCTGTACGGCCTCGTCAGCATCGTCGGCGAGGCCCTGACCTTCTTCGGCAGCCACGAGCAGAACGAACGCTGGCTGAAGCCGGTCCTGGCGGGTGAACTCGCCGTCGCCGAGGCGTTGACCGAACCGCGCGGTGGCTCCGACTTCTTCGGCGCCACAACCCGCGCAGTGAGGGACGGCGGCGATTGGGTCCTCAATGGCCAGAAGCGCTTCATCGTCGGCGCCGAAGGTGCAGACTACTTCTTCGCCTATGCCCGCAGCAGCGATACGGCGCCCGCCCACGAGTCCATCAGCTCCTTCATCGTCGAGCGCGGCCCCGGTGTTGAAGTCCAGCACGTCTATGGCCTGATGGGCATGCGCGGTGGCGGCACCGGCCGCGTCTACTTCCGCGATGCTCGCGTCCCCGCCACCAATCTCGTCGGCCCGGAGAACGGCGGCGGAATCGTCTTCGACCAGATGATGATCCCGGAGCGCATGACGAGCGCCGCCGGTGCCCTCGGCACCGCCCGCGTCGCCATTGAGATCGCGGCCCGCTATGCCGACCAGCGCAAGGCCTTCGGACAGAAGATCCGCCGCTTCGAAGGCGTCAACTTCAAGATCGCCGACAGTGTAACCGAGCTGGACGCTGCCCGTTCCCTCGTCTACACCGCCGCCCACGCCGTCGACAGCGGCGACGAGCCGGGACGCTGCCGCCGCTTGGTCTCGGAAGCCAAGAAGTTCTCGACCGAGATGGCCTGGAAGGTGATCAACAACGCCATGCAGGTCATGGGCGGAATTGGCTACACGAACGTCTATCCAATCGAGCGCCTGCTTCGCGACACCCGCCTGCTCATGATCTGGACCGGTACCAACGAAATCATGAACCTGCTCATCCAGCACGAGTACTACAACGAGCTAGGCCGTCCCTCGCCTGTCCGCAACGTCGAGGCCGACGCTGCCGGCTGGGAGCTGCCCGACGAAAAGGTCTATGAGTGAAAACAGGGGGCGACTTCAGTCCTGCCAGCGGGGCTTCGTGCGTGGGGCGGCATTGTCCGGGCTGCCCAGTCCCCATCACGCGGCGTTGTTGATATTGTTCTCGTCATCGCCCGGCGGCGCGGAGCAACCGGGCACGAACTGAGGCCGGCGGCGCGCTGCCTCGTTCACCATGTGGAGTAGCAGCGCCAGGCTTGCCAGCGCTATCGCGAGGCTTCCCAGCTCAATGCCGAGGCCCTCGATCAGCGTCGGCCCCGTCTGGCTGTTAAAGATGTCCCAGAAGGCGTGGAGCAGCACCGCCGCCGTGAATGCCAGCACTACCGGCGGGTCAATTATGCGGCGTCCCAGGTTCTCCCGCTCACGCCATACCACCGCGCAGACCAGCCCCGTCCAGGCGCCGTGGCCCGCAGGCGAAAGCAGCCCCCGCACGATGAGCGTGGCGTCGACTGGGCCGATGTTGCCCGAGCCTCGCGCGGCGGCGAAACCGTAGCCTATCGTCTCCAGTGCCGCGAAGCCCATACCGGCGGCAACCCCGAATATGACGCCGTCTGCCTCGGAGCAGTAGCGTCCATAGAGATAGATGCTGATGGGGAATATGAGTTTCGCGCTCTCCTCTATGACGCCGACGCCGAACATCTGCGCCGCGCCAAGGCTTCGTAGGGTCGCGAACTCGAGCGTCGCCGCTACCGTGACGCCCAAAGCTCCGCCCCAGATGAAACACAACCCAACCATGCCCGCCGGTATGTCACGGCCCGGCTCGCGCTCATAGATGTATGAAACGAACGCCACTGGCACGACGAACGCGCCCACAATGATCACGAGCGGAATATAGGCGCGATTGTTGGAGCTCTGCACAAGTGAGCTCAAGATGAAGAAGGCGATTGTCCCGCCGATAAGCACACGGACAGAATTGCGTTTGTGGAACGGGGTTGTGCCCCTGCCGGTCAGCATCAAGTTTGGCGCCTTCCCTGGTGCCCTGCTATCGGTTTTGCTTTCCAGATAGTGTTGCATAACTTCGTGCTATAATCTGCCGTCACACTGATGTCAGAGCTGTTCGATATCTCCGTCCCTCTGAAGACCAGCATGCCGGTCTATCCCGGCGATACGCCTTTTAGCGTCGACCGCACTCTCTCCATCTCCCGCGGCGATGACTACAATCTTTCCCGCCTCCAACTCAGCGCCCACGCCGGCACCCACGTCGATGCGCCGCTCCACTTCATTGACGACGGCGCCGATGTCACTCGACTCCCCCTGACCGCGCTCATCGGTCCCGCCCACGTCGTCGACGCAACTGGCATTTCTACGGACATCGATGCAGCGACTCTGGCGCGGCTCGACATCCCGCCGGACGCGCACCGTCTTCTCTTCAAGACGCCGAACTCGGGTCTCTGGGATCGCGATGAGTTCAGCGACCACTTCCGCGGCATCACGGCTGATGCGGCCGAGATCCTCGTGTCGCGCGGCGTCCAGCTTGTCGGTATCGACTATCTGTCCTTGGCGCCTGCCTCTGACCCTTCGCCTGCGCACATTACCCTCTTGAAGGCCGGCGTCGTCATCCTTGAAGGCGCCGATCTGCGCAATATTGAGCCGGGGCCTTACCGGCTTATCTGCCTGCCCCTGCTCGTCGAGGGCTGCGAGGGCGCTCCTGCCCGCGCGGTGCTGCTGCGCTATTGACGCTGTGCTACTCCTCCCGGATGACCTTGCGCGCTGCCTCCGCCTTGTCCGGAGTGATCTCCATCTTATGGACATCTTTGACGTGCTGCGCGGCTTGCCGCATCAACTCTTGTTCGGTCTCGGCGCGACCGACCCAATTGCAGTCCATTCCCACGTCCCTGCACGCTAGCGTCTTCATCCTGGCCTCCTTCCTCGATTCCCGATACCCGACGTAGGGCATCTGCCTCGAAGATAAGCTAGAGGCGTGCTGCGGCTATGAACCGCGACTCGCCGACGTGAAGAAAGCGTGAAGAATCGCATCGGCACCGGACACAGCCTGAAAAACGCTCGCAAGAAACGGGTGGCGCGGTCTTCATTCCGATGCCAGAATGGAAGCATGAACGACTACGAGCGCATCGAAACGGTCATCCGCTACCTCGACGGCCACCATCAGGAACAGCCTGACCTGGCCCGGCTGGCCCGTGTCGCCGGCCTATCGCCTTACCGCTTTCACCGGCTGTTTCGCTCCTGGGCCGGCATTACCCCGAAGGACTTCCTCCAGTGCCTTACGCTGGAGCACGTCAAATCACTCTTGGCAAAGGGCAACAGCGTGTTCGATGCCTCGCTTGAAGCCGGGCTCTCCGGCCCTGGACGCCTGCACGACCTCTGCGTGACCTTGGAAGCCGTCTCCCCGGGCGAAATGAAGGCTGGCGGCGAGGGCCTGACCATCACCTACGGCTTCGCCGAGTCCCCCTTCGGCGAATGCCTGATTGCCGAGACCGCGCGTGGCATCTGCCATCTCACCTTCGTCGATCAGGGACGGGACCACGCCCTGGACCGCCTGACAGCCCTGTGGCCGTGCGGTTCGCTCGTCCATGACGACGAGACGGCTCGTGAGACAGCCTCCGCCGTCTTCGCCCAACCCAACGGCGAAAGGGCCCCTCTACGTGCCTACGTTCGCGGCACGGCCTTCCAGGCACGCGTTTGGCGAGCCTTGCTGGAGGTGCAACCGGGGTCGCTGGTTAGCTACGGCGCGCTTGCGTCCACAGTCTGTAATTCGAAGGCGGCCAGGGCCGTCGGCGCGGCCCTCGGACAGAATCCTATCGCGTTTCTCATTCCTTGCCACCGCGTCATTCGAGAGACAGGCACGCTCGGAGGCTACGGCGGCGGACTCCCGCGCAAGCAGGCGATGATCGCCTGGGAGTCTGCGCCGCGATCCGACTAGATAGCCCGGTCAGTCTGCCTCTCAGCTTTCAGCCCAAACTTGTTCGGACACCCCTGCCTGCAAGCGAAGCATTTGATCCGCCACTCGCCTTCGTCGTCGGCTCCGAAAGCGTACTCCCAGCACTTTCGCTGGTCTATCGAGACGCCATCCATCGCCTGCACCGGGCACACGTCCAGGCAAACGCGGCACCCCCGCGGGCACACCTCGTACTCGACGAGCGGGTCCGGATCGAATTCGTGCGTTGTCAGCACGCCGCCAAGCCAGACCATATTCCCGAACCTTTCGTTGATTAGCAGGGTATTCCTGCCCATCTTGCCCAGTCCGGCCAACACAGCCGCGTGCTTCAGCGAGATTAGTCCCATCGACTTCTTAGTCTCTTTCTCCCAGCGCGTGGGCCCAATGGCGCCCGTCGGCACCGACCTCTCTCCCACCCCCTCCAGGTAGTACGACAGCCCGATCGATAGCCTGTCCATCTCGTCGCTCAGATAGTTGCGGATGACTGTGTAGGGAATCGTCGAACTGGAATCCAGAGTGCTCGTCAGAAACCGTCTCGCCACGATGACGACTGACTTGCAGCCCGGCAACACGTCCGCAGGCCGGTAGCTTGCCGGCGCGCCCGAGAACCTGTCCGCCGCTGCGATCCCACACAGGTCAGCGCCCAATTCCCGGGCCTTGCTCTTGATGTCCGCTGAAGTCGCCTTCATTTGTCCCTCTCCTCGCTCGGAAATACCCTACGACCTTTTGACCTCACGCGAAACCGGCGGCATCGGCAGGAATCCTCTCGCCCCCTAACCGTGACCCAGTAGGGCAGTAGACATAATAATCAGCCGTCACGCCTTCCCTAGCGCAACTGTCGCGTATGCGAAGGCTATAGCCGGCGAAGCAAGCGGACAAGCGGTGGCAAGCAGATATGGAGAACCAGCAGCGCAATGAACGGCGCCAGCAACGCATCGTGGAGGCGGAAAGCGAGGTCTTTCGTCAACGCACCAAATGTGAGATCCTGGACCGTCCGGTACTTAGTAATGCCGAGGCCGCTAACGACGTACAGAGAAACGGTTGCGAGCAGCAGCCAGCGCACTGCCTTTTTCAGAAACAGGTAGACAGCAACATCGCGCTTACTGAACGAAGGGTTGGTTGAGGTCGCCGCTGTTCGAGTACCCACGGTCTTCCCAGTAGCCCTGGTACGACGTGTCACTGGAGAATTCGATCCCCGTTATCCATTTCGCCCACTTGTACCCCCACTTGTTCTCAGCCACGAGCACAAACGGGAACCCGCGCTCTGGCGGTATCGTCACATCGTTCATCTTGTAGGCCATGATGATGTTATTGTCGCGGAAGTACTCGATAGGGAGAGAGGTTGTGTAGCCATCAGCGGCGTGGAAGATGAGCACGCGGGCGTCCGGCGAAGGCTGCGCCTCATCGATCAGGTCCTGCACGAGCACGCCCTCCCACAGTAAGGTCACGCTCCACCCGTCGACGCAGTTCAGTGTCACCACTTTCTGGTAGGCTGTGTGGTTGCCCACGACCTGGTCGTATGTGTAGCTGCCGGGGTTTGCGACGAGTCCGCTGATCTTCAGCCGGTACGCGTCCTTGTCCACGTACTGCGTGCCAGCGATGGCGTTATTCTCGGCGAAGTCGTTTATCGATGACAGGTTCTGGCCCTGGTATTCTCGCACCTCGGCTGAGGGGAGTTGGACCGGACTTGCCTTTGGCTCAGAACACACAACGGCTGCTGCGATCGAGCCGCCAAGAGCGGCAAGGACAAGAACGACCAGAACAGTTATCCTCACCCGAACGCTCCCCTTCGTTTAGCAACCGTTTGTTTCCTTATTGTACGCTCTCTTCCGCTCGGAGAGCACCAATGGGAGTCCGCCAGTACATGGTCGGCGCCCGTCGCCCCCAGTCGATGCGTCAGTGAGCCAAATGGTGGGTCAAACGTGGTCGCGTGCGAGCAGAGACAGGGGCGGGCACCGACGCGGCTCCATGCCCTCGGTAGTGTGATCCAAACCGCGGTGCTATTGCGCTGTTGACGCGCCCGGCGGGCGCCGCTACAATCGCTCTGGCGTTGATTATGCCCGCTCATTGACCCTCGTTGACGAGCAGTCCGATGGCTGCAGTAACGCCATTCGATGTCCTTCAATCAGCAAGGCCGAGCGCCATAGCAGGGGAAAGGGAACGCCATGGTAACTCTCCCACGGCAAACAGAGGTCACGGAAGGTCGAAGTGAAAGTTGGCTGCTGTACGGCGTCGCCACTATAGTCCGAAAGGCTTCCGAACGCGCGCTTGCCCCGTGGGGCCTCTCGATGGCTCAGATGCCCGTTCTCGTGGTTCTTCGCGATGCCAGACATCCACTGATGATATCGGAGGTGGCTCGCCGTCTCTACCTGGAAACACCGAGCATCACAACGATGATCGACCGACTCAGCGAACGTGGTCTGGTGAAACGCATGGACGACCGTAAAGACCGCCGGAAAACACTTGTGGCTCTGACTCCTGAGGGAGAGCGCGTTCTGAAGAGCGTCTGCGTACCGTACAGACAACTTCACGACCAGATGTTCGGCGTGCTGGACGACGACGAACGGGAGAACCTGGGAGCGATGTTGCAGAAATTCCACGAGGCGAATCTCTACCTCATTGAATAGCTCAAGCGTAATTGCGGCGTCAAAACCGCCCACAAAGAAGCCCCTGCGAGCCTTTTCCAGATTCGCAGGGGCCTATTTTCATGGTGGAGACGGGGGAGAATTGAACTCCCCGTCCAGAAGAAGAACGCCCTGAGTCTCCTACAAGCTTAGCCGGCTCTTTGGTCTCGCGCGGCGGGCTCCAGTCGACCGGATACCACCGTGCCAGTCAGTGAGTCTTTAGCGGCCCTTACCGACATCAGGGCCACTGCACTCCGGCATTGCGTCGCCGCTTCCCCAGCCCACCGGAGCGAGGCCGAGGAGCGACGTAGCCGCCTTTAGGCGGCTAGGGCAAACTCTCGTTCGCCAGTTATTGTTTTGCCACCTGTTTTTCGAGGGTGATGGCACCTCGGCTTGCAACTCAGACCCGTCGTTCCCTGTCGAGCCCTTTCGTCCCCGCAAACATTATATCGTATCTGGCTGGCCTTGCCTACCGGCGGATGGCCCGCTGCATCTGCCTTTCCGCCTCTCGCTTGGCGATTGCCTCCCGCTTGTCGTGCGCCCGTTTGCCACGCGCCAGCGCCAGCTCCACCTTCGCCCGGCCGTTCTTCAGATACAGCCTCAAGGGCACGAGCGTCAGCCCCTTCTCCTCCAGCGACGACGTCAGTTCGTACATCTCGCCCTTATGCAGCAACAATTTGCGTTTGCGCGTCGGCTCGTGGTTGAAGCGTCCGGCCGGAGGGTATTGGGCGATGTGCGCGCCCAGCAACCACAGCTCGTCGCCGTCCGCTCGCGCGAACGCCTCACGCAGGCTAACTCGGCCCAACCGGATCGACTTGATCTCGGTGCCAGTGAGTACCAGGCCCGCCTCCACGCTTTCGAGGATGTGATAGTCGTGGAGCGCCTTGCGGTTGACGGCGATGACCTTCTCCGCCACGGCTCCCTCCGCTCAGTAATGTCGTCGCCTTACTGTTGCCCGTGCAGGAAATCGATAGCGCGCAGCAGTTGCGGGTCCCTGTTAGCCGCAACGTCATCCGCCGTCATCGGTACGACAATGTCTGGCGTGATCCCCGTTTTGTCGATGCCGACGCGGTTCGGCGTCAGCCATCGCGCCACCGTCACGAACAGCGCCCCGTTGTCGTCGCTTAGCGGCTCAGCTCGATTCACCGTCCCCTTCCCATACGTCTTCTCGCCGATAATCGTCGCGCGGCCGTTGTCATGCAGCGCGGCTGAGAGCACCTCCGACCCGCTCGCGCTATAGCCGTTCACAAGGATGACGACCGGGATCTGCGTCGCCTCGCCGCCGCTCTTCGCACTGTACACTGTCTCGCCTTGGTCGCGGTTCACCTCGACCAGAATCGTCCCACTGTCCAGGAACATGTCGGCGGACTGAACGACAGCGTCGAGCAGTCCGCCCGGATTCCCCCGCAGATCCAGGATCAGCCCCTTGTAGCCGTCCTTGGTGACCTCCTCCAGTTCCGGCTTGAGCTGGGACGCCGTCAGCGACGTGAACTCGTGGATCTGGATGTATGCCAGATCAGTCACCTCGTTGCCGTTGCTGTCCAGCAGCTTGCCTCCCGGCGGCTGACGCGTCACGCTGTCGACTTTGATCTCATCGCGTGTAACCGTCAGGTCTTCGGTCGTGCCGTCCGTGTGCTGCACCTTCAGCTGCACGTCCGTGCCCTTGGGCCCGCGTATCTTCGTCACAGCCTGATCAATGCTCCAGCCGTCCGTCGACTCGCCGTCAACCGCGAGGATCACGTCACCCGTTCGGATACCTGCCGCTTCTGCTGGTGACCCCTGAATAGGCGATAGAATAACGATCTTGCCATCCTGCTGTGTCACGTTTGCGCCGATCCCCTCGAACGTCCCCGAGGGCATGACACTGACGTTGTATGTCTCCGGGTCGACATAATACGTGCCGGTGTCCGCCAGCGACTTCATCATGCCGTCGATCGCCGCCTGCGACAACGTCTTGCTATCGATGACCGACGGGTCGACGTAGTCACGCTGGAGCAGCCCGTAGATCTCCGATAGCTTGGCGAAATCGCCCGACCCTTGGCCGGAATCCGCTACCGACCCTGTACCACTGCCATGGTCTCGCTCAAACGTGACGCCCAGCGCGAAGGCAACGGCCGCCAGGGTGGCCACCAGTACAATCAGGATTGTCCACTTTGCCGCTTTCGACATTCGTATGCGCTCCTGAGGGTCCAAGGGAAGGGATAACTGCGAACCTTAGTCTAGCATCTCTCCGTTACGCCCGCAATTTAGGCGACGACCCCACAGGTTCTGATGCGCGGGCGGCGCTTTACATAATGAGCAACACCTGCTCGTTTTTGATATCTGCGGAAACGCTAGATGACTTGTCTGAACGAACGCCGGCGCTCTCTGTTGAGGCGCTGTCCTTGGGCTCTAGATGCATAGAGCGCGGAATCGGCTTCGTGGAGGAGCTGTTCAGGGCTAGAGGCGTCCTGGGGAAAGGTGGCCACGCCGGCCGAAACCTGGAGCGCCACATTGGCTAGCATGCCGCTGCCCCAGTCACGGCGGTTCGAGACCGCGTCCATTATTTTCGATGCTACGAGCCGCGCGGCCTCGCCATCCGTCTCCGGAAGGATGATCGCGAACTCGTCGCCCCCGTATCTTGCCGCAATGTCGCTCGACCGTACGTTCTCGCCGATGAGGCGGCCGAGGAAGCTTAACAGCTTATCGCCGGCTAGGTGGCCGTACTGGTCGTTCACCTCCTTGAAGCGGTTCACGTCTAGCATGGCGACACTCAAGGGATGCCGGTACCGGCGCGCCCTCTCGAACTCCGAGTGCAGGTGGTCATGGAAGTAGCGATGGTTATATAGGTTGGTCAGGTTGTCGTGATACGCGAGATGCCGCAGCCGCTCGCTCAACCGCTCCAGGTGCTGTGAATAGGACCTCTCGAGCTTCACGTTCGTGTGTCCGGCCTGCATTGCGACCAAAGCCGCGTACAGTGCGACCAGACCCACCAGGGCGGCTCCAATCAAGCGGACATCGGCTGATAGTCCGGGGCTCGCCCATTGCGTCCAGGCCAGAAGTGCCAAAAAGATGGAAATGCCTGCGAGACGGGAGAGCCATCTCTCCCACCCTGCCTTGCTACGCTCCGTGTCCTTCTTCACCCTGACGGAACGCGAGCGCTCGCGCTGGGCTGGACTCTCGTCCTCCATACGGCCTCCGCGCCTGGGCTGCCGTTAGCGTCGAAGTCACGGCGCCTCACCGGTCTCAGACGCCCGCAAAATAGATCGACAGTTATGCCTAGGGAAAATGCTTCGGTAGCTCGGCTGCCATGTCTTGCGTCCCGAGGACGAAGACTCCAGGCCCGTTGCTTTGCGCCCCCACCTTTCGGAGGGTTTGCCTTTGTCGAGCACCCTGTCGTAACAAGGCTTCCCCATAATAATCGGCCGTACAACCGATTCCTTTGGAGCCCTCTTTGGCGTTCCAGATTCCGTGTCTACATAACTACCATAGTGCGATCATGTGAATTAGCTAAGATCTGGCCCCTGCAGCCAGAGACGCACGAGACCAGCATGTCATTCAAGAATCAGTTCGTATGGTTGAGGATTCCCAACGGCGACTATGAATGCGTCTTATCGTCGCGCATGAGGTCGACAAGCGATGTCAACGCGTCGGCCTCGGCGTGGTCCTGCCGCCACTGCCCTATGATGCGCGATGTGGATGCTTTGAGCTGAGAGGCGCTCAGCTCTCGACGCCACTGCCGTCTGAGGTGAAGGCGCTGCTCGCGCAGAAGTTGTCGTGGTAGGACGAACAGCGCGGCGGCGGCAGCCACCAGCGCCAGGGCGAGCACCAGGAGCGGTTGCCCGCCGGCGGCCAGCGCTATGACCGCCAGGGCGATGACGCAGGCTGCGGCGAGCATTCCTTGCCATGCCGGTAGGTCCCAGAAGGACACTTGGATCGAAACCCGCTTGGTGTCGGTCTCCTTCGCGGCGCCGCGATCTGTCGCTCGGGCTGCTCGTTCCCTGTCATACGCGGCCCGCGACTCCGGAGAGCCCAGGACGTCGAAGCTGCGGTCGAGTTCCTCAATTGCTCGTTCCGAGAAGGGGTTCGTGGCCTGACTCGCCTTGTACTTCCGCGTCAGATGCCAGTAAGCCTGCAAGATCATCCCCGGATCCGCATCAGGATGAAGCTGAAGAACCTCGTAGTAGTCCCGTTCCATGTTCCGCCCTCCTGAAAACGCGAATTGAAGACCGCCTGTCAAACTCTATAACGCGCTCGTACGGCAGAGATAACACCACGGCCTGTTCTCGGCCCCCTCCGGCAGCGAGTTGCCGCCTAGTTGTCGCTGTCTCATCCGTTTTCAGGATCGGCGACGGAGCGTTATGTCAACATTTCCCTCACCTTCTGCTGCACCTCCGATAGCTCCGGGAAGCGGCCCGTCTGCGCCTTCGAGTAGATGACCTTGCCGTTCACCGTCACCTCGAACCTTCCGCCTCCTCCGGGAATCAGTCGCAGCGATTCTGCCCTCTGCCCCAACTCTGAAAGCAGCTCAGCCGCCATCCAGGCGGCTCTCAACGTGTAGTTTCAGGGGGTGCAGTATTCGATCTCGATGCTTAGCTTCTCGTTCATGCTCTTGTCCTCCAGACTCTTGACGTGGTATATGAATGAACGCTTGCCTTTGACCCTATGATAGGAGCACGGGCCTCGTTGTCAATCCGTTACTCGATGATAGGGAGAGCATCGTGAAACGCTGTCTTCGCGCCGTGGTCCTCCTGATTTGCCTGCTGCCCGCGGTTACACTGGCCTGTAGCGGCAGCGAGAAGCCGACCTACATCGCCCTCGGCGACTCTTACGCTGCAGGTGTCGGCGCCACAAAGAGCAGTGACGGCTACGTCTCCCTCTTCTTCTCGTTTCTGGAGGACAACAAGAACGAAGGCCTCTCTCTTCGCAACCTCGCCGTAAGCGGCGAAACCACAAGCTCGATGATCGGGACTGGCCAGCTAGGAGTGGCCCTTGCCGAGCTGCGCTTCCGCAATCACGATAGCGACCCCAAGAATGACGTCTTCGTCATCACAATCGATATCGGCGGCAACGACGTCCTTGACCTCGCCAAGGAAGGTCAGCCCTGCGCCCCTCCGGCTTCCGTAACCGATCCTGTCTGCCAGTCGGCTGTAACGCAGGAGCTCGCTACCGTCAGCGAGAACCTCACAGCGATCCTGCGCACTCTGCGCGTCGCCGCTGGCCCCGATGTCAAGATTCTTGTCCTAGATTACTTCAACCCCTACTCCGGCACCGGCAAACCCCTTGAGCAGCCGGGCGACATTGTCCTGCCCGTCCTGAACAAAGAGATCGCCGACATCGCTGCCACGCCGGACATTGACGCCCAGGTCGTGAAGACGTTTGACGCGTTCGAAGGCAAAGGCGCTCAGCTTACCAACATCAACGGCCCCCAGGGCGATTTCCATCCTAACGACGCCGGCCATCGCCTTCTCGCCGACCTCCTGGAAGCTGCGTATCAGAAGTAACTATCCCCCCTGCCGTCGTCTCTCATCAACGTCAGCCCCGCTCAAGGTTGACTTATCTCGTCAGACCAACTATCGTAAGCGGCGATCATTCGTCGTTTGGAAGCTGGTAGAAAGGCGGGGAGAGGGCTAGGAGCATGTGGGATCGCTTCTGGCAGAAGAGGATATCTAGGCGGCGGTTGATCGGCGGCGCTACTTCGCTCGCCATCGTCTCCGGCGGCGCCCGCTTCCTTCTCCCGTTCGCCTCCGCTCGTTCCGCTGCTCAGAATGAGTTCGTAGTCGCCGAGGACATCTACCACACGCCCGCGCAGCTTGCCCGTGGCGACCTTCAGAGCCTGTCCTGGGACTCTTCAGGCGCCCAGCCCGTGTTGCGCGCCCAGTCGTCCTCCGGCGGCGTCTACACCTCGTCCGTGGTCAAGACCGGCTTCCCTTCGACGCATTTCGGGCTCCACTGGTCCGCCGACGCCCTCAACGCCGGCCAAATCGAATTCGAGGTACGCACTTCCAGCGACGGCTGGAGTTGGTCGCCCTGGCAGCGGGTCTCCATCGAGGCCGAGCCAGAACAGAACCCGCGCGGCGAATGGTTCGCAGCCCTCGTCTGGGCGGATGACGCGAACTATGTCCAGTATCGCGCCACCTTCCCTGAGGACACGCCCGATGCCACGGCCCTCAAGAGCGTCACCATCACGGCCCTCGCCGCCGCTGCGCCGGCGTCCAACCTCCTCGCCGCGCGCGCAACGCCCACACCCAAGCCTACCGCCGGCGGCACGCCCCAACCCACTCACGACGCCGGCGAGCTTGAGCCCCCCTTTGGGACAGGCGTCCTTCTCGCCCGCGAGGACTGGGGCGCGCCGGAAAGCTATCGCTTCGACGCCTGGGGCCGCGAGATCTGGTCACGCATGTACGTCCCGACGAAGAAGCTAATCATGCACCACACCGCGACGCTCACCAACACCAATCCGCAAGACCCGCTCTACCCCTACCCGAGCTACACCGCCGACCAGGCCGTCCAGGACGTGCGCGGCATCTATTACTACCACGCCATCACCCTCGGCTGGGGCGACATCGGCTACAACGCGATCATCGACCGCTTCGGCCGCGTCTTCGAAGGACGTCGCGGACGCGACAGCGGCCCCAACGGCGGCCGCGAGATCATCAGCCCGGACGTTGTTGCCGGCCACGCGCTGAATTGCAACGAGGGCGCCGCCGGCGTCTCTTGCCTCGGCAACTACGACGCAAACCAGATCGGGACCAACGAGCAGACGCTTCTCAGCACCCTTGTCGAGATCCTCGCCTGGTGGTGTCGCCGCTACTACATAGACCCTAACGGCACGTCCGACTTCCTGGAAGTCAACTGGGTCTGGCGACAGGGCCTGCCCGATATCTGCGGCCACCGCGACGTCAACTTCACCGCCTGTCCCGGCCAGTACCTCTACCCCTACCTGCCCGGTCTCCGCACCAGCGTTTCGGACCGCGTCTCCTCGCTCGCCATCATTACGCCGTCCGCCAGTATCACCAGCACCCCGACCCAGGCGAAGATCGATGCCGGCTCGGCTACCTTCTCTGGACCTCACCCAATTCTGGCGCCCAGTTCTCCTATTACCTCGAAGGCTGGATCCCCAACCTCAGCAACGACCAGGAGTCCTACATTTCCGGCTTCACCTCGGACATCCGGCCGAACTGGTCTTCCCCCGGCGGCGACACCTCGGCCACGTTCAAGATCCCGCAGTCTGCCCGCTACACCTTCCACGTCCGCGCCTCCGACAGCAAGACCGACGGCGCCTACGAGTCCAACTGGACGTTCGTCGCCCAGACGAGCACCAACACCAACAAAACGCCTCACCCCATCGGCGTGCCGGGCATCGTCAAGAGCTAGCCCCCATCATCCGCAGAACACAAAGAAACGCGCCAGCTCTTTCACGGAACCCGTCGCAGTGTTATGTAAAGACGTCCTGCCCTATCCAGATACTCACGGTTGACACTCGCCCGCACGGCCCTATGATGGCGCTGAAGCCCTATCTCTTCGTCACAGTGAAAGGATTCCACATGCCGGAGCGCCACCGCACCATCCACTATGGCCTCGGCGCAATGGGCCTCGCCGTCCTGCGCCTCGCAGCCTCCAAGCCGCGCATCCAGCCCGTGGCCGCTATCGACGTCGCCGCCGACCTCGTCGGCCGTGATGCCGGTGAAGCGGCAGGCCTCGAGCGCCCTCTCGGCCTCGCTGTCACCTCCGACGCCGCTGTCGCCCTATCTACCGACGCCGACGCCGTCATCCACTGCACCGGTTCCTACCTCGACCGCGTCCAGCCGCAGCTACTGGCGGCCATCCGGGCCGGCAAGAACGTCGTCTCGACCTGCGAGGAGCTTTCCTACCCCTGGGACCGCCATCCTCAGCTTTCCGCCGAACTCGACCGTGAGGCGAAGGCAAACGGCGTCACGGTTCTCGGCACCGGCGTCAATCCCGGCTTCGTAATGGATACGCTCGCCCTCATCCTCAGCGGCGTCTGCCAGGAGATAACCCACGTCACCGCTATCCGCGTGGTCGACGTCTCCAAGCGGCGCATCCAGCTCCAGCGCAAAGTCGGCGCTGGCCTCCCTCTCAACGAGTTCCAGCGCCGCGTCGCCGAACGCACATTGCGCCACGTTGGCCTCGTGGAATCTGCCCGCCTCATCGCTGCTGGCCTTGGCTGGAAACCTGAGCGCGCCGAGGAGGATATCGAGCCCGTCATCGCCACTGATGGCGCTACCGCTCTCGGCGTTCATCAGACCGCGCACGTCTGGGTGGACGGCCGCGAGGTCGTGTTACTCGACCTCTACATGCAGAAGGACGCTTCCGATCCACGCGACGAGATAATCATCGAAGGCAAGCCGCCCGTCAGCGTCATCGTTCGCGGCGGCATCCAGGGCGACCTTGCGACCGCTGCCATCGTCGTCAACGCCATTCCTGTCGTCGTCGCTGCCCCGCCCGGCCTCGTCACAATGGCCCAACTGCCGCTCATCGCCGCCTTCGACCTGACGGCCTAAACGCTCGTCCAGGCGCGGTTGACACTTGGCCGCTGGGCCTTATCATGGCATTAAGCCCCATCGATGCCCGCGAACGTCGAACTGAACCTGGTCGGGAGGAACGCATGACCACTATCCTTGAGCGCTACCGTGCCCTTCACCCTCGCTCTGCCGAGCTCCATAAGCAGGCGGAACGCGACTTCCCGAACGGCGTCACCCACGACATCCGCCACTTCGACCCCTTCCCCCTCTACGTCGACCACGCCCTCGGCTCCCGCAAATGGGACGTCGACGGCAACGAGATCATCGACTACATTATGGGCCACGGCTCGCTCATGCTCGGCCACGCCCATCCGGCCCTCGTCCGCGCCGTCACCCGCCAGATCGCGAAGGGCACGCATTACGGCGCCTCGACGGAGCTGGAGATGGAATGGGCCGGCTGGATCAGGAAGCTCGTCCCTTCGGCGCAGCGCGTCCGCTTCCACTCCTCCGGTACGGAAGCCACGATGATGGCCGTCCGCCTGGCCCGCGCCTTCACCGGCCGCAACAAGCTCATCCGCTTCGCCCTCAATTTCCATGGCTGGAACGACAACGTCGTCGGCTAGGTCGTGCCGGAGGAGACGGTCCCGCACTCGCCGGGCCTTCCGCCCGCCTACCTCGGCGAGCAGATTGTCCTGCCCCAGAATGACACCCGCGCCCTCGCCATCGCCCTCAGCGAGGAGAAGGATGTCGCCGCCGTCATCGTCGAGCCTACCGGCGCCTCGGCCAGCACCGTCCCGGTGGACGTGGAGTGGCTCGAGTTCATGCGCCAGCGCACGGCCCGCGAAGGCGTCCTGCTAATCTACGACGAGGTCGTTACCGGCTTCCGCGTCGGCCCGGGTGGCGCCCAAGAGCGCTTCGGCATCACGCCCGACCTCACGACTTTCGCCAAGATACTCGCCGGTGGCCTCCCCGGCGCTGCCCTCGCCGGCCGCGAGGACATAATCGACTGCATCGAGTTCCGTCACGACGCCGACTGGAACGCGCACGGCCGCGTTGCCCACCAGGGCACTTTCAACGCCAACCCGCTCTCCGCCGCTGCCGGCTGCGCCATGCTCGAGGCCATCGCCGACGGCAAGCCGCAGGCCCACGCCGAGGAGATGGCGAAGCGGCTCTGTCGCGGCGCCAATCAGATTATGCGGAAGCTCGGCGTGCCCGGCGCTGCCTACACGTTCTCATCGATGTTCCACCTGTCGATTGGGGTGGAATGTCCGGAGCCTGTCGACGGCTGGGAGTGGCAGTGGGACGGCGAGCCCGGCTCGAACGTGCCCGCGACGCCGCCGAGAGTGACGGCGGCTTTCCGTCAGGCGATGATCAACAGCGGTGGCGGCGATTTCATGCGGACCGGCGGTCTGACCTCCGCCATCCACGACGAAAAGGACATTGACGAGACCCTCGCCGCCCTCGAATCCGCCCTATCCGATGATGAAGTCCGAGCAGACACTATGACGGCGCACGCTTACCTACCAGTTCGTGGCCGCCTCGTCCCTCGCCTGACGCCGTCAGCATTCGGATTGAATCCTAGTTCACCCCCGACGTCTCAAAGCGCGTAACCTGCGGCGCGACAATGACAGAGCATAGGAGCCTCGCTCGCCCTCCATCGGTTTGAGCCGCGGGATTGCACCCTCGTACAGACTGATCGCAGCCTGTGGATTACCAGCCTCAAGGAGACTCGCTCTCATGGCCATCGCCCACCCCACGTCCTCTTGCACATTCCGGGAGGCACACCTATCGAAGCGCTCGATTGTCTCTTGAAAAGCCGCAGCCGCTTCACCGGTTCGATCCAATGCGTCCAAGGCGAAAGCCTTATTGTTGGTCGCAATGGACAAGGCCTTGACCATCTCTGGATTCTGTGTCGTGCCAAATCGGTCAAGGAGTTCGTCGCACTCTTTCAACACTTCTTCACTCCATTTCAATTTCGAAAGGTCGCCGAACAGAAACGTTATCGCAAAGGAAACCTGGGACTGAAACTCTGGGTCCGAGTATCCGCCAAAATCCCGGATCACTTTTCGATACTCCGCAACAGCCACCTCATATTGGCCCTCCCCATCGAGACACTGCCCCTTGATCGTCAGAGCGAATGCCACGTTCAGCTGCGCAGCCCTGTCATCTGAACCACTAAACTCACGGATCAAGGCATCGCATACATCACCAGCGGGAGCATATTCCTTCCGAATCAGCAACGTGTAGCCTTTCATCATCAAGGCTCTCGACTTGATTGTGTCGAGAGCGTCTCTATGATAGGTATCCGTTTGCAAGGCCCTCTCGCAAAGGAAGGCGGCGAGATCATAACCGTCCACTTCCAGTGAGGAATTGTCATTCAATGCGGCAGCCGCATAGCAGGTCATGTCTGCCAACTTCTCAAGCTGAAGCGCATCAAGTTCAGCATTCTTTAATTCCGTGGCTTTACGGATACCATCGCCATACTCTGACTGTCGCAGGGCATTCGTCACCCGCTCCATCTTCTGCCCTGACACATAGTGGCCGTCGGCCACCCCCGCATTCTCAAGGCGGCGTAGCACGCTTGACAACATATAGATGTCGCCTTCATCCGGGCCTGAATCATCTTTGAAGAGACTCTTCCTGATTTGTTCATTCAGAAAGCGCACGGGATCAGTAATCAGGAGAGGAAGAGGCAATTTGAATGCCCGGATCAATTGTTCAAACACGCTCTGAGCGCTGATGTTCCCTTCTAACTGCAACCTCGATGAAGCTTGGTTCAAATCAACCTCGCGTTCGAGCATGGCTTCTCGCAAGTCGACTTTAGACGCTTGAGGATATCCTCCGGTTCCTGCTCGGGGGGAGCCACGCTCCTGAGGGGCGACGACGCACACGTGGGGATGAGTCTTCACCCACTGAGGGAGCAGCGCCATATCATTTCCAGTGTGACAGAACCAGTACAGGTTGCAGCAGCGACGACGATGGTCTCAATCTTCGCTTAAGCGCGGTCATTATGATGTCGGATTCCCACCCGCTATAACCAATGACGATGGGAGATCGATGCGCGAGCAACGACTCCAGAAGGGACGCAATAGTGGGCCGATCGGATGCCCCTTCGCGACGCGCGCGATCTCTCCCTTGAGATTGCAGCAATCATAGAACTGATACGTACCGTGAACGTGGATGATCTGGAGCTGATTGCGTTCAGGATCTATTCGTTCACTGGTATCCGGGTGATCGCAGACGATAGGATTCTGCCCGAAGAGTCTTAATGCCCTTTCCAGGTGATCATCGAAATTGGGCGTCACTATGATGCGGGCAATCCCCCCATCCAGCAGCAGATGTGCAAGGCGGAAGTTGGCGGGAGAAATTGGCGTGTTTTCGACAAGATTTTGAATGTATTTCTGGCGCTGCCACGGTTCTGGATAGGCGCGCTTGAACCAGAACATGTAACTGTCCATGGGAGTGCGATTGACCTTTCGCAGTTCCGCATCTACGACCGGGGCTGAAGCGCGAAAGTGCTTCTCCATCTCCTCTGCTGTTGGCACTACCGGACTAGAGATTCCTGAACCGATGATAAAGAAGAATCTCGACCTCTCTTCTGCCCGGACAGCCTGCACTATCCTAACTACCGCTTCCTGAACCTCCAAAGTCTCCATCTCGCTCCCTCCTCGCTTACGCAGAATCCTGCCACGGTATATCCAGCCTGTCAACCCGCAATGCTCGTCTGGTTCGTCTGGCCGTCGCCGCTGAGAACAACGCAATGCCACATGGCTATTGGAGGTCTACCCTCCGCTTGTGCTCCAATGACTCCAGGAACTATCTCCTTCGGCCGTCCTTCACCAGGGATTCCCCTACCTGGCCTGGTTTGCCAAACAAACACCACGGGCAGACGACCTTGCAAGCAGGTCGGTATTCCTTTCCAGCCCGGCGAGGGCTTCCCGGTATGTATTTCAATATAGGGATATTCCTATATCGAAAACGCTTGACAAGAAATATGATCCGTGCTATCCTACGCTTGGCCTTGTTTAGGGCCGTCCTCTCAGTCACCGGCAGGCCCTTCTACTCCCTCAGCGATTGCAGCACGGGCAAGGCATCAGAGTTAATCCCTCGTTAATGGAGACGTACCATGCCTGAAACAAGGCGTGGCTAGACTCATATTAGAGAGAGAAAAGAGACAGACATGAGAATCCTGCACGTTGCGCCCCTCTGGGAACGAGTCCCGCCCCCCGCCTACGGTGGCACCGAGGCCGTCGTGGCGTTGCTGGCGGATGGCCTCGTTCGCCGTGGACACGACGTGGTACTCCGCGCTTCTGGTGACTCCGCCACCCTGGCAGAGCTGCGCTCGGTCTACCCGCGCAGCCTGAGGACTCAGGTCGGAATCGAAAGTACGCTTCCCTATGAGTTGGTGCACGCGGCCGAGGCGCTTCGCGATGCCCGGGACTTCGATATCATCCACAACCACACGGGCGACATCTTGATGGCCTTCGCTGGCCTGGTCGATACGCCCATGTTGACGACTACCCATGGCAACGTCACGCCTGACGCCCATTTCGTCTGGGAAGGCTACGACGGCTTCTACAACGCCATCAGCCGCTCACAGGCGAGCCGTCTCACCCCCTTCCAGCACGGGCGGTTTGCCGGGGTCGTCTACAACGGGATCGACGTGCATACGTACCCGTTCCGCTCCGATAAAGAGGACTATCTCCTCTGTCTGGCGCGCGTCTCGCCCGAAAAGGGAACCCATCTCGCGATCGAGGTGGCGCGCCGGCTTTCTATGCCCCTCATTATCGCCGGCAAGGTCGACCCGGTTGATCGAGAGTACTTCGAGACGGCCGTGGAGCCTGAGATCGACGGCGGACTCATCCGCTTCTTCGGCGAAGCCAACGCCGAGGAAAAGCGAGAGTTGTATTCCAAAGCCCGCTGCCTTCTGGTGCCGATCCTCTGGGAAGAGCCATTCGGTTTGGTGATGCCCGAGGCAATGGCTTGTGGCACGCCCGTCATCGCCTTCGCCCGCGGGGCTGCGCCGGAGATCGTAGTGGACGGCGAGACCGGCTTTCTCGTTAACGACGTCGACGAGATGGTTGACGCGGTGCGCCACGTCGACAGCATTGACCCCGCGCGCTGCCGGAGCCACGTTGAACAGCGGTTCGACGTCCCGGTCATGGTCGACGGCTATCTCCAGGTCTATGCGCGAATGCTCGAGACGGTTCGGCCGCAGCGTTTCATCACGATCCCGCTTCCGCAATCGGAAAGTTGGACAGGAACGAAGCGCGTTTCCCCGGTTGAAGTGGGCGTCTCCTGATCCTCGTGACGGGACCTGCGCCGCGTAGGGACCAGACTCCTGCAACCGGCGCGCCGCGCTTCACGCTGGCCTGCTGATACGCTCTCTGAACGTTGCGGCATCAAGACCGGGAACGCGAGTGCCATATCCGCCTTGGAGATCCTCCGACCTTCATGCTCTAATGACTCCATGCAGCTACCACCCGCATCGCCTCAATCCAACTCCCTCCTCCTACCTAGGCTTCCTAGGCACACGTCGAAAAACAGTTGAATTCAAACAGACAATCAGATTCCCAGCTTTGACGGCGGCCCTCCAACGGCTACAATGGATGCGTAGCCAGCCGCAACGAACGCAGCCAGAAGGTGCAGGCGGCTGCCTGCCGGAGATAGAAGCCATGACCGGACCCGACAACCCTAACGAGCCGCCCGCCGACCGCCTCATGAAGCGCCTCGACGCCTTCCGCCAGTTCGTCCAGGAGTGCTCCGCCTGCCAGACCGAGGCCCCTGCCCACTACCAGTACTGCGCCCAGTGCGGCGCCCGGCTCTCCACCCAGTGCCCCGGCTGCGGCAACCCCCTCCCTCCCAAGGGTGCCCGCTACTGCCCGCATTGTGGGATGGCAATCCCAACCGAGCGGGAAGCTCAGGCCTAGGAGAGGGTGAGCGGCAGCGAGAAGGTGCAGGCGGTGCCTGCTGGAGATACCTGCCGACCCTCCGGCCGCGTAAGTCGGGCATCCCTGGTCGCCGCAGGAGACTTGCCCGCTCAGTTCGCTGGAATCAGACCGGCCTCCCCATTACACTAGAGCCATGACTCTCCGGAACGGCACGCGGCAGCGAGAAGGTGCAGGCGGCTGCCTGCCGCTACACTGAACCCATGCTCTCGCCCGACGTCGTCCAGGCCCTCCGCCGCATCGCCGGCGACCGCAACGTCCTCGATGCCCCTGAAGACCTCATCGTCTTCGAGTACGACGCCACCATCGAGCGCGGCCTTCCCGACGCCGTCGTCCTGCCGAAGACCACTCAGGAGGTTGCGGCCGTCGTACGCCTCGCCCACGAGCGGGGGATACCCATCGTACCGCGTGGCTCCGGCACCGGCCTCAGCGGCGGCTCAGTGCCTTCTAAGGGCGGAATAGCGCTCGTCCTGACCCGCATGGACCGCATCCTTGAGCTTGACCCCGTCAACCGCGTCGCCGTCGTCGAGGCCGGCGTCATCAACTACGACATCGACGCTGCCGCCCGCAAGCAGGGTCTCTTCTACGCGCCCGACCCGGCTAGCTACCGCACCTGCACCATCGGCGGCAACGTCGCTGAGAACGCCGGCGGGCCGCACTGCCTGGCCTACGGCGTGACCACCAACCACGTTCTCGGCCTCGAAGTCGTCCTCGCTGACGGCTCCATCGTCGAAGTCGGCGGCAAGATGCGCGACGTCCCTGGCTACGACCTCACCGGCCTCATCGTCGGCTCCGAAGGCACCCTCTGCGTCGTCACGAAGGTCATCGTTCGCCTCCTGCCCGTGCCCGAGACCGGCTACACCCTGGTCGCCCAGTTCCGCGTCGTGGACGATGCCGCGAACGCCGTCTCCCAGATGATCGCCGCCGGCGTCGTGCCCCAGTGCATGGAGGTCACCCAGTTCGAGTCGATAGCCCGCATGATGTCGGGCGGTGTCGAACCGGAGGTCACCTCGAGCATGATCGTCGAAGTCGAGGGCCTGAAGGAAGACGTCGACGAACTTGGCCCCGCCGTGCGTGCGATCATCGAAGCCAACTCGGCTGTCAGCATCAACGTTGCCACGGACGATGCGGAGCGCGAGGCCATCTGGGCCGTCCGGCGCGGCGTTGCCGGCATGGTGGGACAGATCGCGCCCAACTCCTATGTCATCGACGGCGTCGTGCCGCGCACCAGGCTGCCGGAAGTCCTCCGCAAAGTGACCGAGATAGCCCATAAGTATGAGCTGCTGCATGTGGCTGCCTTCCATGCCGGCGACGGCAACCTGCACCCCAACTTCGTCTTCGATGCCTCCCAACCCGGCGTTACGGAGCGCGTTGCGCAGGCAGCAGGGGAAGTGCTGCAAGTCTGCGTCGAAGCCGGTGGCAGCATCACCGGTGAGCACGGCGTTGGCCTGGAGAAGCGCGAACACCTGCGTCTCATGTTCAACGACGCCGACATTGGCGCTATGCAGAGGCTTCGCGTCGCCTTCGATGCTGCGTTGCTCAACCCTGGCAAGCTCTTCCCGAGGGAAGCGGTGGCGGTGGTATGAGACGCAACGGCACCCTCGAAGCGGCTATCAAGGAAGCAGCGCCCAGGGCGAGCTTCGTCCCTCGCCGCCGTCTGCCCGACTACGCCGTCGACGGCTTACTTCCGCAGATCGCCGTGTCGCCGGATAGCGCCGAGGAGACGGCCGCGGTCTTGGCTGCGGCCACGAGGTGCGAGGCGGCGGTGATCCCCTGGGGCGGCGGCACGACGACCACCGGCTGCATTCCCCAGCGTTATGACCTTGCTCTCGACATGACGCGACAGAACCGTGTCCTGCAACATGTCGCCGAAGACCTGACCGTCGTCGTTCAGGCCGGCCTCCGGCTGCAGGAGCTACAGGACCATCTGCGGCCCCGCGGCCAGTACCTCCCGCTCGATCCGCCGCTGCCAGAGCGCGCAACCATTGGCGGCATTCTCGCAACGAACGCCGGCGGCCCCTGGCGCCATGCCTGCGGCTGGCCGCGCGACTGGCTCCTGGGCATGAAAGTGGCCCTTCCTGATGGCAACTTGGTCAAGAGTGGGGGACGCGTCGTGAAGAACGTTGCCGGCTACGATATGGGAAAGCTGTTCATGGGCTCTTTCGGCACGCTCGGCGTCATTGTCGAGGCCTCTTTCAAGCTGGCGCCCTTGCCTGCGTCTCGTGCGACCGCTGTCGCCTTCTTCAAGTCGGCGTCCGCTGGCGTCCAGACCGCGCTGGCAATGCATGACCGGAATTTCCGCATCGAGTCGCTCGACTTGCTGAACCCCGCTGCCGCGAAACATGTCCTCGTTGATCACCAGGAGAGCAAGCTGTGGACCCTGCTTATTGGCGTCGCCGGCAATCGCTCAGCTGTGGAGCGGACGTTGCGGGAGGCCGCGGGCCAGTGCACGGGCGAAGGCGCCGCCATGTCCTCGTTGACGCCGGAGCAGGCCGAGGGCGTGTGGCAACGCCTGCGCAGCCTGCAGGCCTCTAGCAACGACGAAGTTGCTATGCGCGCCTCGGTGCTTCCATCGCAGATGCAGCCGTTCGTCGAATCCGCCGAAGCGGTCGTGAGCAAGCTCAGCGTCGCCTGGAACCTGGATGCTCGCCCTGCCCTTGGCACGAGCTACTGCAGCATGTCGGCCGACGAGAGGGTATCGTCGGTGATTCGCGCGCTGCGGGAGTTGGCAAATCGACTCGGCGGCAGCCTGATCATCGAGAGGTGCACGCCCTTGCTCAAGTCGCAAGTCGACGTCTGGGACGATGTGCGAGGCAAGGCGCTAATGATGCGAGTGAAGGATGCCCTCGATCCCCAGCGAACAATGAGCCCTGGCCGCTTTGTGGAAGGTCTGTAGCCGTGAACGCTCTCGACATCCCCAGCGCTCAGGACCTCCAGCGGTGTGTCCACTGCGGCTACTGCATCCGTGACTGTCCCACTTATCTGGAGTCCGGCGTCGAATCCGAGTCGCCGCGCGGCCGTCTCCACCTCATCAGCGCCCTCGCCGAAGGTCGCATTTCCGCAACGAGCGCTGTCCTTGAACACCTCGATCGCTGCATCCAGTGTCGTGCCTGCGAGACGGCATGCCCCTCGAATATTGCCTTCGGCCGCATTATGGCGCGCGGACGGGCCCTCGTTCTTAGCGGCGGAGTTGGACACGTCCCGTTCGGTTGGCGGCTGCGAGCCATCCTGGCGGATCTGCTGTTGCCGCACCCTGGGCGCATGCGCCTCGTGGCCGCAACGCTACGGCTCTACCAACGGTCCGGACTTCAGAAGCTGATCCGGGCCACACGTTTGCTGAAGCTGCTTCCCGGTCGGCTCGACCAGGTGGAGGAGTTCCTGCCGGCGCTGCCCGATTCGACTCGCGCATTGCCGGCAATCATACGACCATCCAGCGAGCAGCCTGCTCATCGTGTAGCGTTGCTGACCGGTTGCGTAACGCCGCTACTCTATCCGCACCTGAATGAAGCGACGGCGCGCGTCCTCGTTCGCAACGGCTGCGAAGTGTTGGTGCCGTCGAAGCAGACGTGCTGTGGTGCCCTGTATGTCCACGCCGGCAATCTCAAGGCGGCGCGGCGTCTCGCGCGACGGAATATCGATGCTTTCCTCGCCCTCGGTGTCGAGGCCGTGATCACGAACGCAGGCGGTTGCGGGGCGATCATGAAAGAGTATGGGGATCTGCTGAAAAACGACCCCGCCTACGTCGAGAAGGCGGTGAAATTCTCAGCGCAGGTGAAGGACATCGCTGAATACCTCATCGCGCTGCCATTCGACAAAGAAATGGGCGTGATACGAGGCCGCGTGGCTTATCAGGACTCGTGCCATTTGGCGCATGCCCAGAAGATAACGGTCGAGCCGCGCGAGATCCTACAATCGATTCCCGGTCTCGAAGTCGTCGAATTGCCACACTCCGACCAGTGTTGCGGCAGCGGTGGCGTCTACAACCTGGCTCAGCCAGAGACATCGTGGCGGCTATTGGAGCACAAGATGCGATACGTTGCGGAGACGAAGGCGGAAATCATCGCGGTGTCAAATACCGGCTGCATGATGCAGTTGCAGGCAGGATTGCGCCGTTTCGGGCCGAAGAAGACTCAGATGGCCCACGTCGTCGAGCTGCTGGACGAAGCCTACCGCGCCAGCGATGGCGACTAGCTCTTGAGATGGCTCTCCACCGCATCCAGTTGCTCTGCAAGGGAACAAGCCCCGTCAATTCTTAGCAACTGTCGATTCGGCGGATCCGAAAGCGGCTCGGCCCGTTGGAGTTGCGCCTGGTAGACCTCCCAGCGGCCATCAGACGGGCTCCAGGCTGCGTTCCCACGTAGCTGCGGCCGCTCTCTGACCAGCGGTTCGTCGGCGAGGCACTCGACCGCGAGGAAGCGGCCGCTCATGCGCCGTACCGGCCCTCACAGTTCTTCGCGATGCTGGCGGCAGAGGTAAGATGCGTCAAGTACTACCGGCGCCTTCATAAGATTCTGTCCCGAAGTTGATCTTAAACCTGTCCTTGAATTCGTTCAGGCTGAATCTATGACTTTGCGTTCCATGTTTCTCAACAGTGTAAGCGGCTGTGAGAGAGCCTAGACGCCCACAAGTCCCAAGCGGCAAATCTTTGACAAAACCCGACAAAAAGCCTGCCCGGTACGCATCTCCAGCGCCGGTTGGATCAATAACACATTCTGGTTTAGCTGGCGGTATTTTCCATTCCTTCTTACCCATTCTTATTGTTGATCCACGAGAACCTAAGGTCGTTATCCAGATTTGGCTTGTTTGTGGTAGGGTTCGGAGATCTAGCCTCCTCTTGATAAGCTCAATTTCGTAATCATTACCGATAACGATTGAGGCGTTCTCTACCGAGAATTGAAGGTTCTCTTTCGTAAGGTGTGGGATATTAAAAGCCGGATCAAAAAGATACGGAATACTATTTTGAACCGACTCTTCTGCAAATCTCACCGTAGCCACCGGATCATTTGGGGAGATAACCACAAAATCCCCTTTCTCTAGGAATCTCTTGAGGGAAATAGCCCTACTCTTCTTCATAGCACCTTCGTAGAATCCCCAAATCTGGTTATCATTCTTGTCGGTCGTTACAAATCCTTGGGCGGTGGGGACATCCTTAAATACTCTAATTCCCGTGACATCCAAGTTTCTGATTTTCGCCAAATGCTCAAAGTAGTCATGGAAATCGTCTCCGGCGGATGCGACTATTAGTGTGGGGACACCTAGTAATCCCAAGGAATAGGAGATATTGCCAGCCGTGCCACCAAATTCTTTCCTGAACGTCTCCATTATGAAGCTGACATTTAAGATGTGGATCTTATCCGGCATTATATGGTCACCAAAACTCCCCGGCATCGACATTATGTGGTCATATGCCAGGGAACCAGTGACTACAACTCTTTTGAACATTCGTCCCCTCGATTACGTGCCTTCTTGCCACAAAGCTAGCATCTAACTGCCTGCCGCGTTCTCCCCGAGCAGGCGCTCCAGCACCCGCTCCTCGGGCAGACGCCTCATCTTGACAGGGTAGTCACTGCTCCGTCCTCGACTGCCATCGAGCGGCACGCGGCCAACCCATACTAACGGCCACGATGCCAGATAGGCGTCGGAGCAAAGCCGTCGTTTAAGGCGGATCTGCTGTACGCAGCACAGCCTACTCAAGTGTCGCATAATCGAGGAAGCCCATGTTCACCGGCTTCTTGACCTTGTAGACGTAATTGCCGGCCAGTAAGACATAGGAGATGTGAGTCTGAATCAATTCAACGCGGTCGACCGCATGGGAATAGACCGCGGGAGAAAGCAGAGCCTCCAAGTGAGCGGGAAGTCGTTCCGCTTGCATGTGCGTCTTTCAAGTGCAACCGTTGGCAGTGGTCTTCAATATAGGCCGGATTTGAAGTGGAGTCTATTGGCAGACAGGCAACTTAGTTTTGCGTCGCACGACTCGCCTGGCGGTCGGAGCGATCGATGGAGTCTTCCCTGGGGCGGCCATCAGAGACACGAGTGAGCTCACGATCTCTAATACGTTCAACTTCCTCTCTGACGGGCTCTTGAGCCGCGAACGCAGCGTGAGCCCGTCATGGGCCGCCAGAATCAGGCTCGCTGCGACATCAGAACGCACAACCATCGAGACGAGACCTTCCCGGCTCGCCGCTTCGAACACTCCCTGCAACAAATCGATCCATCGAGAGTAGGCGGTTTGAAGTGCTTTCTGGACGTTCTGATTTCGGCGCGACTGTGCCCATATCTCTGGCAGAAGGAGCCGCCAATGAGGTTCGCGGTCATCGTAGCGGATGAAAGACTCCAGCGTTTCTATGAGAGCAACTGTGACCGGCCCCTTCGCCCGTTCGAAGGTGCAAAGGCGCTGCGTCTGTTCGTCGATCCAGGCTGACACAAGCTCGAGGAAGATGTCCTGCTTGGAATCAAAATAGAAGTAGTACGCACCCTTCGAGTATCCGGCCGCCAACGAGATATCATCCACTGTAGCGTGGTCATATCCTTGCTCTGCGAATACGCGCAGCGCTGCTTCGACCAGCTTGGCCCTGGTATGCTGACGCTGTTCGTGTCTGGGCAGGGTCATTTGTGCCACGCTTCCGTGTCCCCACATCATTGTCGACTATTAACCCGAGGATCGCCAGCATGCACTTTACAATCACAGTTAGCTCCGTTCGTCGCCAAGGTTTATCCTCCAATGGATAGATTTATCGTCTTTCCCCGTTATGTTTCATGGGTCTCCTCGTTATTGCTTTGGTGACCTGAATGGGTCCCCCGCCCGCTTCGTGCGGACGAGCAGCTTAACCATCGAGAGAACGGGCACCGACAAAGGCAAACCACTCGAAAGAGGGGGGCGCAAAGCCGCAGACCTACGGCTCCGTCTAAACAGCGGACGCTAGGGAAGCTGGGCTGCCGAACGCTCTACCGGAAGAGACGATTCTCCGGCTCATTTCTCCCCTTCCACGGTCCCCGCCGTTGTCGGTCAAACTACCGCAACGGCCTTTCTTTGGCTTCCAGTAGCTGCCCTCTCTCCTCAGAAATGGGGAGCAGCCATGAAGACAAACCGCAACGAGATGATTGTCGAGCACTTGCCGCTGGTGGCGTTTGTCGTAAACCGCATGCCGAGCGAGGGCGCCGGCGCTGTCGGTATCGACCGCGATGATGCCATCAGCTACGGCGTTGAGGGCCTGATTCACGCCGTTGACGCCTTCGATCCCACTCGCGGTACTACCTTCGCCAGTTTCGCAATTCAGCGGATTCGCGGCTCTATCCTGGATGCTGTCCGGAAGCAGGACCCCCTGCCGCGTTCCCTGCGGAGGAATGCGAAACAGATTGAGGCAGCGTCGCAGGAACTGGCGGTGCAATTGGGCCGCTGGCCCACACAAAGGGAGATCGCCTTCAGATTAGGAATTCCTCTTGCGCGGCTCCAGCATTTGCAAGGTCGCGCAAGCTCCCGCTTGGTCTCATTGGAGTACTCCCTGGAGGAGCGCTCGAACTTTGGCGGCATTCACTCCTGGGATCCCGTGGACGAGGATGCCCTTTCCGATCCCGCTCGCGCTGCTGAACAGAGGGCGGCCGTCGCTCATCTCACGAGCGCCGTCGCTGCTCTGTGTGACCGGGATAAGGCGATCCTTCACCTGCGATATGAGGAATGTCAGCCTTTCCACGAGATTGGCCGAGCGCTGGGGCTCTCGGAATCGAGGGTTTGCCAGCTCCACAAGCGCATCATCAGCTTTCTTCGAAGGGAGCTGTTGCCACAGCTAGAGGAAGCCGCGTAGGGCAGTTAAGAGGCGAGAGAATCGAATTCAGATACGATTGGGAGGATTCTAGACTGCTTCCGGCAGCGAAGCTGCCGATAATACTCGGGAGAGGGACATTTATGCCCGTTCTCGGCTTTGGTTCGCCATCCGCTTTGCGCTCATGCCCGCAGTGGACGAACCGGCGGGCCGTGAGGAGTCTCCTTTCTCCCATATCCTATCTGCGAGGTGCGAAGCTGAACGTGGGGATAGCGTGATGGAAGACAGCTTGAGACGGTCGAATACGCAGGATGGAGAACTCAGCGCTCAACCATCCCTGGTTCTCGTGCACCAGGGAACAGGTGCTAATACTCAACCTCCGGTTGGTGATCGCAACATTTCCGTTGCGCCACCCCTACCATTCGCTGCCAAGATTCTCTCCATCTCCGTGTTCCTGGTAGGAGCAGCGGTTGTTGCCTTCTATGCTCGCCAATTGCCCCACTCGGGTTTGGTAGGACTCGTGCTCCTGACGGCTATGGCCGCTGCATCGGAACGTCTCAGCATAATCGCCTACAAAGAGACATGGGTTTCCATCAGTTTCGTTTGCCTGTTCGCGATTGCAGTACTGTATGGCCCGGCCGGCATTGCCGTCGCAGAGCCATTAGTAGTCGTCAGCTTGCACTTCCCTCATCGAATGTTGCCCCATCGCTTGATGTTCAACTTTGGCGCTGGTGTCCTCGCCGATGTCTCGGCGGCCCTTATACTGACGACCGCACTGACGAGAAACGCGGACCTAACTCTATCGCCCCAACTACTTGCTGTGGCTTTGGCAGCGGCAGCAGCCGACTATGGAATAAGGACCACGCTCATTTCAACGGTCGCGGGCCTGACAATGAACCAACGTCCTTGGACTGTTTGGTTGCAGGACTTTCAGTGGCTGTTGCCACACTTCGTCGTCTTCGGTTTCTTGGGACTGGCCATGGCGGTCGCCTATCAGCAGATAGGAGTCACTGGTCTGGTTGCTTTCGCTGCGCCACCTCTCATGATGAGATTCGCAATCAAGCAGTACGTTGATCAAACCACGCGGAATGTCGGAATGCTCAAGCGCAGGAACGAACAGCTTCAGAAGGCCAACCGTGACATTCTCGCGATGAGTGACCGGCTCAAGGAGACTTATGAAGCAACTCTCGAGGCCCTTGCAGCGGCCCTCGACGCCCGTGACAGTGAGACAGGGGGGCATTCCAATCGAGTCACCATCTACACGATGGAGATGGCGAGGGAGATGGGAGTGATCGAGGGAAGCGACGAGTGGCTAGACATTGAAAGGGCCTCGCTCCTGCATGACGTCGGCAAGATAGGTGTTTCCGACGCTATTCTGAACAAACCCGGTCCCCTCACTGCCGAGGAATGGCAGCAAATGCGTAAACACCCCGCGATAGGTTACGAAATGCTGAAGGACGTAAAGTTCCTCTCCGTCGCGGCCGAGATCGTTTACACGCATCATGAGCGGTACGACGGCAGAGGCTATCCGGCGAGCCTGCAAGGCGAAAGTATCCCGCTGGGCGCACGTGTTTTTGCGGTTGCCGATGCGTTTGACGCCATGACGTCCAACCGCCCTTATCGGCGTGCCCTTACGGTTGATCAGGCCTGCGAAGAGATTACGAGCAACTCCGGCACTCAGTTCGACCCGCTCGTGGTCCAAGCATTCTTACGTTGTCTGCCGTCCTGGGCCATAACCGTGAGAGAGAGGGTGGCAGCATGATACCTTCGGGCAAATATCTCGCTGAGGCGAGCAAGAGAGGCCAGGCAGAGTTTCTTGGAACAACCACACTAGTCAGCGGCTCGTTCCAAAAACGAAGACGGTCGGCGGGTCAATTCAGTTCTTGTCTACTTCTGAGTGTCGGCTCCGCGCGCTGTGGCGCGGAGCTTTGTTCTAGTTGGGGTCTCTAGGAACCGCTCCTAGTACCACCAGCACTTGTTCATGGTAGCCTCCTGGCAGTGACACTCGCGGGTGCCAAACTGGAATCGGATCCTTCCTCTCCACTCGCCCCAACATACCGACTCGTCGGTATTCATTATGCCATCTAATTCGCATATGTCAACCTTCAATGAATCACAAAGCGAGGGGTGGGGCTGTGGCAGGAGGCGGGGCTGAATGAAGGAACACCGAGGGACCGACACTGTAAGTATGGCGAGTGTCTCAAGACGACAACGTGGGCAGGCCGGGCATGCCGCTCTGATGAAGGCGGCGCGAGCGCTGTTCTCTCGGAAGGGGTTCGACAACGCGAGCGTCGAAGAGATTTGTCTGGCCGCCGGCTACTCTAAGGGCGGCTTTTACTTCCACTTCCGAAGCAAAGAGGACCTGCTCTTCCGTATGCTCCAGAGCGGTGTCGTAACGACGCCGGACTGGCTCGATGCCCTCGCGCTGGAGCTATGGGCGGCCGCCGGCCGCAACGACGTTTTACGCGCACACCTAGCTCAGGGTTACGAATCACGCCGGCATCAGCTTACCGATCGCGTATCCGCCAGCGAAGGTAACAATCCGCTCACGCCGCCACCATTCGTCGAGCTGCTGCTGCTGCTCGAGGATGGCCTGGCGGTTCAACGGCGCTTCGCTTCTGGTCCGTCGCTTGGGGCGAGGCTCTTCGTCAGGTGGCTGATTGAGGAACTCACGGCGCCAGCGGCTGAAGCATCAGCGTAGCGCGTCAGGCTGCATCAAAGTTCGAGATCACCAGACCAGGCAGCTGCGGGAACGGAAGAAGGGACGAGTCAGCCGTTAGCTGTCCAGCGCTGGCGGCGCCGATCGCGTTCTTGTCTTGCGGCGTCAAGCCTGCCTCGCGCCTGAACCAGCAGATCGGGCGCAGTAGAGTCGCCGTGCTGTCCTGAGGCCATGCCAGAGCAGATCCCGACCCAGAGAGTAATCGCCTGGCCCTCTACGTTCACTGTGACCGGCTTGCGGCTCACGTAGCGCTCCAGCCTGCCGAGGAAGCGCACCGCGTCATCTTCACTGCATTCGAGCAGGATGAGGGCCAGTTGGTCATCGTCCAGGCGGGCGGCTACGTCGGATGCACGCTTGGTCATGTCGAGAAGATTGGCGATGTGCTGGAGAACAGCGTCCCCCGTCGCTTCGCCGTAAGCCTCGTTGACAGACGCCAGGTTGTTGATGTCGAAGACCGCCAGCGACAAGGTCGAACCATAGCGCTGCATCCGCTTGAACTCGTCGCGCAGGCGGAGCCGAAAGTACTCTTCGTTCGGAAGGCCCGTCACTGCATCTCGCATAGACGGTGCGACGGCACGGGCCGTGCTGTCGGGCATGTTTCTCGCCTTGTGGATGGCGATGAAGCTGAAGATGAGGGTTCCGAACATTAGGACAGTGGCAGCGGAGGCCACGTGGGGCGTTTGGAACTTCTCATCGAGAGCGGCGAGCATCAATCCTGCTAATACGAAGGCGGCCGCAATGAGCAAATACCGGCGCACGTCGCTCAATGGAGCTCTCTGCTTGGAAGAAGAAGTGCCGGGAGATGCCTTTCGCAGGGTAACGTCGCGGGTTCCCCTCCAGTCCTTGTCGGGGGGTACGCCAAACCCAGGGGTAAGCGACCCCTCCAGAGAGGCACCGGCTTCATCCTGTTGCGGGGAAGGTATGTCGTCGAGCAAGCAAATCCTCCAGCACCGTCAGTTAGATTATCGGCCTCCCACGCCGCAGATTTAGTTCGGGCGCGGTCTGGGCGCGTTTTCTTGTCGCAGTTCGCAAGTTGACACCCTGAGCCGGGGTAGTATCATGAGCTACGAGGCTATGCAAATCGATTGGAGCAAGACGATAGACGATATCTTGTCGCACAAGATATCGTGCTTGCGCTGCGGCCGCCTTGAGACATCTGTCTGCGTCGGCTACTCGCGTGCGGCTGCCGTTTGCGATTTCGCGCCCCGTTGTCAGGACTGCAGCCGCAAGGACGGCTGCGACGCCCGGAAGCTGGTGGTGCTCTGCGAGCCCTGCGCCGAGGAGCTTCATATCAAGGCGCGCCAGGTTGACGAAGAAGGCATGATGATCCTCCTCATCAATGACTGCCGCAAGGACCTGGAGGACTGCCTCGACTATCTGACCGACTACTGGCAGGACGACCTCGACATCGAGCCGGGTGATGAGGAAGACAGCCTGGAAGGCGTAGCACCAGACGTCTTCGCCGAAGAGAATGCCTGGCGGACGCGCCTAGAGGAAGAATACCTTTCGTATCACAGGTGGTTCCGGGAGCGCGACCTGCGTATTCCCGAGCCCGGCTGGCGATCGGAGTACGCCGAGGAGATCGTCGCGCTCGGCTACACTACGCTTCTCGGCGACTGACGGCTAGCCCGCCGGTCGCTTCTCCCTGACAACCCACCGCGATTGCCGCGTTGTGACCGCTTCGCCGGATAGCACGCCGGCCATCCGCTCCCGTAGCTCGTCGAGACCCCAGCCGTTTTGCGCCGAAATGAGCTGGGCATCACGTGGATGATAAGGCAGGTGGCGCCGCCCCAGCTTCTCCAGGGCCGCTTCACCATCGTTCCGCGCGAGCAGGTCGACCTTGTTGAGGGCGGTCAGCAGATGCTTCTCTGACAGGTCCAGGTCACGCAGCGTCTCCAACACAGTCTTTGCCTGCTGAGCGGCGTCGGAGTGGGTCACGTCGACGACGTGGACGAGGACATCCGCGGCCGATAGCTCTTCCAGGGTCGCACGGAAGGCGGCGACAAGCTGGGCGGGCAGCTTCTGGATGAAACCGACGGTGTCTGACAGCAGGACGGTGCGGCCGTCGGGCAGCTTGATGCGGCGGGTAAGTGGGTCGAGGGTGGCGAAAAGCTTGTCCTCGGTGAAGACTTCGGCGCCGGAGAGGGCGCGCATGAGGGTGCTCTTGCCGGCGTTGGTGTAGCCGACGAGCGCTACAACCGGCACTCCGGCGCGCGCCCGCCTTCGACGGTAGAGGGCCCGCTGGCGGCGGACGGCCTCAATCTCGCGCTTGAGGCGGCCGATGCGGTCGCGGACGAGGCGGCGGTCAGTCTCGAGCTGGGTCTCGCCGGGACCGCGAGTGCCGATGGTGCCTTCGAGCCGCTCCAGGTGGCTCCACTGGCCTGCCAGGCGCGGCAGGAGGTACTGGTACTGGGCGAGCTCGACCTGGAGGCGGCCTTCGCGGGTCTGGGCGCGCCGGGCGAAGATGTCGAGGATGAGGGCCGTGCGGTCGAGGACCTTGACCTGGAGGGCATCCTCGAGGGTGCGCTGCTGAGACGGGCTGAGCTCGTCGTCGAAGATGACGACGGAGTAGTCGAGGCCGGCGCGCTCGGCCTTCAGCTCCGCCAGCTTGCCCTTGCCGACATAGTGGCCGGGATGGATGCGCTCGAGCTTCTGGACTGTGCGGCCGACGACGCGGGCGCCAGCGGTATCGGCGAGGAGGGCCAGCTCAGCGAGAGAGGACTGGCTAGAGAAGGCGGGATGCTGGCCCTTCACCTCGACGGCGACGAGGTAGGCACGCTCGATGGGTTGGGACGTCGGGTAGGTTCGGGTCGTCGTGAGCCTCCGGCAGGCGGCCGCCTGCACCTTCTGGCTGCCGCGTGCCCTATAGCTGGCTGCGCTTCTATTGTAGCTGGCCCGAGGGGGATGTCAAAGCTGGCTGAGGGCCGGCAAGCTTGATTGAGTGATTGAATTCAACTGTTTTTTCGTGTCTGCCTCGGGAGTCGAGGTATTCTTTTCTCAAGTTCATCAGAGGCACGGCGCAGTGAACGCATGGAGTCATTAGAGCACAGGCGGCCCGGCATCTCCAAGCGGGATGTGGCAGCTAGTGCGTCCAGGTGACGCCGCCGTCGCTGGTCGTCCAGTCGCCCTGGGGCGTGTGGACCGTGCCGTGCTGCGGGTCGGTGAAGGTGATGGACTGCACGGGCACGGCCGGCGGGATGGCGTCGATAGAATTCCAGGTGACGCCTCCGTCCTGAGACCGCCAGAGGTTGGGGCCGGCGCTGGCCAGGCCCATCCAGCCGTCGGACTCGTTCAGGAAGAGGATCTGGGTTACGCCGTTGCCGTTCGGAAGCTGTCCGACACCTGCTTGGGGCGTCGGGTTGCCGAGAGTCGTCTCGCTAATCAGCGTCCAGGAGGCGCCGGAATCGTTGGTGCGGAAGAGGTACTTCTCGTTGCTGCCGGCGGCGCCACCGCCGAGACACATCTGCCATTTGACGTCGACGTTGAGGGCGAAGGCCGGGCCGATGGACAGGGGCTGCCCTTCGAGCGATGGGAACAAGGTGCAGGGGTCGACGACGGCGGCAGGCGTCGCGGTGGCTGAGACAGGCGTGTTCGTCGGGGGCAGAGGGACAGCCTCGGAAGTCGCGGTTGCGGCCGGCTTAGGCGTTGACGTGACCCGAGGAGTGGGAGTTGCCTTGGAGGTGCTTCCTCCGCAGGCGATGAGCAAGGCGGCGGTCGCGGTTATGGCGATGAGCGCGAGGGAAAGCCGAAGTGGTCGGAGCATGGTCAAGGCCTCCTTGGCAGGAGAGAGCGGACGATGATGCTGTCATTATAGCGGAAGCAGCGTTGGCGCGGGAGGACTAAGTCATCTGCTCTTCGTCTTCCGTCTCGGGCGACCCCGTCGGACTCGTCGATTCTCGTACTTTCTGTCTCGCTAGTGCCTCGGCGTTGAACTGGTCAAGCCACTGCGTCGCTCGTCGATCAAACACCTGAGCTGACTCGTGCCAAGCCGCTGGGATTTGCAGGTTCATGTCCAACGTCAGTTCCGCCAGGCTGTTATGGAGGCGGGAAAGTGCGTGAAGAAACGGTCCGATCACCAATCGAAGCTCCGTGGCCTCGAAGTGCCCGCCCAAGCGAAGATAACCACCAGAGGGACGGGCTTCCATCACAGCCCACACTCCCAATCGGCCAGGATGATCGAACGAGTGCAACCTGTGAAACAACTTCTGCAGCTGTATGCGATCTTGTTTCCCGAGACACGCCATTCTTGTTGAGCGGGCGGGAGGAGGAAGGTCGGCATCGATCCATTTGCGGGTTTCGTGTGGCCGTGCCCTGACGTACCGCTCAGCGAGCCAATCATCGAGGGCACTCCGTAGAAGCATGAAGGCCTGTGAGTAGTATCCCCACATCAGAGATCGGTATGCTATATGGCAGGTGTTGAAGGAGCGCGTGAGCAGTGTGACGCGTAACACGGAGTTCTGATCGCTCCATCGCGCGCTCTTAACAATGAATCCTAGCGCACGCATGTGGATGGTAAGGCCGTCCTCGATCAGCGGGACTCCGACCTCTCCGCTTTGCTTCGTCTGATCTGTGACAAGGTGGTCAGCGCTCTCGAGCGGTTCATCCATACTCGGCATCGCTTCCATTTCAGAAAAGAGTGATCTACGCTCTCCAGGACTGCAGGCGGTGAAGGCCTTCTTCGAGGAGGCCGTCAGGCAGGGTTAGCGAGAGGCGGACGTAGCCTTCGCCGCAGGCGCCGTAGCCGGTACCGGGGGTGACGACGATCGCCAGATCGTCGAGGAGTCGCTCGGCGAAGGAGGCAGAGGTGAACTCCGGCGGGACGCGCGCCCAAACGTAAAGGCTGGCGTGGGGGGTTCGGACACGCAGCCCGAGGCGTCGCAGGGCATCGACAAGTCGGTCGCGACGGCGCTGGTAGACGGCATTGTGCTCTTCGATGACGTCCTGAGGGCCTTCAAGGGCGGCGATGGCCATGCGCTGGATGGCCTGGGGGATGCCGGAGTCGAGGTTCGACTTGACGCGGCGGAGGGCGTCGATGAGCTTCGCGTTGCCAACGGCCATGCCGACACGCCAGCCGGTCATGTTGTAGGTCTTCGAGAGCGAGTGAAACTCGATGCCTACTTCGCGAGCGCCCTCAACCTGAAGGAAGCTGACGGGGCGATAACCGTCGAAGGCGACTTCGCTGTAGGGGCCGTCGTGGCAGATAGCGATGTCGTGCTTGCGAGCGAAGGCGACGGCCTCGCGGAAGAAGTCGAGGTTGGCGACGGCGCCGGTCGGATTGTTGGGGTAGTTCAGCCAGAGAACCCTCGCAGCATCCGCGACGTCGTCCCGGATGGCCGAGAAGTCGGGCAAGAAGTCGTTCTCCTCACGAAGGGGCAGGAAGTGGCAACGACCGCCGGCGAACATGGTGCCGACGGAGTAGACGGGATAGCCGGGATCGGGCACCAGAGCGACATCGCCGGGGTCGATGAGGCAGAGAGCGACGTGACCGATGCCCTCCTTGGAGCCGATGAGCGGCAGGACCTCGGTCTCGGGGTCGAAGGTGAGGCCGAAGCGTCGCTCGTACCAGGCGGCGATGGCCTGACGAAGTTCGGGCAAGCCTTCGGACTCGGGATAGCGGTGGTTCGCCGGGTCGTGCGCGGCTTCCTCAAGGGCGTCGATGACGTGCGGCGGCGTTGGAAGGTCGGGGTCGCCGATGCCGAACGTGACGATGTCGGCGCCCTGGGCACGCTTGGCGGCGGTCTTGCGGGAGATCTCGGCAAAGAGGTAGGGCGGCAGATTGGCGACGCGGTCGGAAAGTTCCATCAGCGCCAGCCACCGAACTTGATGAACGTGCCTTTGCGATTCGCTGTCATAGCTTCGAGCTCGTCGCGCGCTGTTGGACGGCGATAGAGGAGGCCACGGCGTCCGGGGACGAAGCCGAGCTTGCGATAGAGCGTGAAAGCGGGCGGATTGTCGACGCGGACGTTAAGACGGACGTTTGCGGCGCCGCGCTCACGGAACCAGGCGATAGACCAGCGGATCATCGCCTCGCCGAGGCCGCGGCGCTGGAAGTCGCGGTGCACGCCGATGACTCTCACCTTGCCAGCGCCGTCGGGGTCGAAGTCGAGGATTACATAGCCCGCCAGCCGGCCGACCTCTCGCTCCCCCAACATGCGCACCTGCGCGGCGTGCTCAATTGCGTCGATGAAATCTGCGGGAAGCCAAGGGTCCTGGGAAAAGGCCGAGGCGTCGACCACGGTAAAGGCGTCGAATTCGTCGATGCGGGCGGGACGGAGAGTGAAGCCGGGCGCGACATCATCGGCCGGGGCGTCCGGCGACAGGTCGCTTCAGGTTCATCTCCATCCACTCGTAACGCATCTCGAAGAGAGACGCTTCGAGCACGGGCTCGACGTAGGGCCGGTTCGGGAGGTCGGTGAAGCGGACGTGGAGGCCGCCGGGCACTTCATCGGGTTTCAGGGCGTCGAGCAGGGCCGGGAGCACCGAGGCGAATTCGCGTCGAAACGATTCGATGCCGTCGAAGGCGAAGTGGAGCCAGGCGTGGCCTCCCCTGGGCGCGATCAGCATGAGACCGCTGTCCAAAACAGCGACGAGGCGCGGACGTTCGCGCTGGAGGCGCTCGAAGGCGTCGCGACGGATCTCGAAGGCGCGGATTGGACTGGACTGCGCCCTGGCGAAGGCGTCGTGCCGATCTGTGAGGTCGAGGCGCCGCATCTCGGTCATGACTCGCCTTCCGGCCATTCGCCTTCGAAGACGGCGACCGCAGGGCCGGTCATGAAGACTTCGCCCGCTCCGTCCCATTCGAGGGTCAGGGTGCCGCCTGGGAGAGTTATGTCAACCGTCTCGTCTACTGTCCCCTGCAGGCGGGCCGCGACCATAACGGCGGAGGCGCCTGTGCCGCAGGCCATCGTTGGGCCGGCGCCGCGCTCCCAGACGCGGGCTTCGATTGCGTTCCTATCGATGACACGCGCGACTTCGAAGTTCGTGCCGCGCGGGAAGAGCGGGTGGAAGGCGACCGCGGGGCCGACAACTTCCAGCGGGAAGGCCGCGACGGGCTCGCGGATGAACCGGACAGCGTGAGGGTTGCCCATAGAAACGGCAGTGACGGGCAACACCTGGCGCAGCGAGCCCTCCGTGAGCTCAATCGGGATGTTGATGAGCGGTGGGTCAGCGTTGACGAGGACGGGAATCTCATTGGGCGAAAGACGCGGCCGGCCCATGCCAACGCGAACCTTCTCGACGAATCCGTTGCGCTGGAAGACGCGGAGAGTCAGGACGCCAGCGCCGGTCTCGACGTCGAAGCGGCCGCCTTCCGGCTTGACGAGCCCTCTTTCGACAGCGTACTTCGCCAGACAGCGGATGCCGTTACCGCACATCTCGGGTTCCGTGCCATCGGGGTTGATGACGCGCATACGGACGGCGGCTTTGTCCGACGGGAGCGCCAGCAGGAGGCCGTCGGCGCCGATGCCGAAGTGGCGGTCGCATACAGCGATGGCGAGATTGCGCCAATCTCGGTCGTCACCCCGTGCGTCGACGAGGACGAAGTCGTTACCGGTGCCATGCATTTTGGTGAAGCGCATCAGGCGTTCTCCAGAGCAAGGTCGCGGGTGAGCTGAAGCTGCCCCAGATGAATCGAAGCATGCTCGACGACATGCAACAGGGCGTCGCGGACCGATATCTCCTGGGGGTCGCCCTCGCCCCAGAGAACTCGAGCCGGCACGATTCGCCGGTCGAGGTCTGCCGGCGTGAGAGCCGAGAGCGACGCGGCGATATCGTCGCAGAGACGAGCGGCGTCAGCGGTCAGGGCGGAGGCGTCCGGGCCGGATGAGGCGAACTCGCCCGGGCGGTCGCGTCCCATGGGTTGACCGCAGGCGATGCCCAGGACCCAGGCACGGGCGTTGCCGATGGTGTGAGCAGCGATGGCATACATGCTGTTGCTGCCCGGGGCGGGCGGGCGCCAATTGAGCTGGGCGGCGGTCAGGCCTTCGAGGGAGGCGCTGACGCGCCCAAGAATAGAGATTAGCCGGTCCGCCAAAGCCTCGTTTTCGCCGTTCATCAGGGATTCCCTTGTCTCAGAAAGATCTCTACGATTCGGGCTGCTTCGTCATATTGGTCGCCGGACGAGGCGCCCAGCCAGCGGATGCGCGGGTCGTCGCGTCGAAACCAGGTGAACTGCATTCGGGCGAGACGGTGGGTCTCGGTCTTCATTTTGGCAGCCACTTCGTCGAGCGTCATCTCTCCGCGAAGGTGGGTGACGACCTGCCGGTAGCCTATGCCAGACATGGGCGAAAGGTCAGCGCCGTAGCCGCGCTCCAGCAGCGAACGGACTTCGTCGACGAGGCCGGACGCGAGCATGCGGTCGACGCGCTCGTCGATGCGGCGGTACAGTTCGGCGCGCGGCCGATCAATAGCTAGGATAAGGGGCGTGAAGTCGGGCTGCAACCTGCCGACGGGCGACGGATGGGTTTCGCCCGTTAGCTGACGGACTTCGAGGGCGCGAATGACGCGGCGGACGTTCCGAGGGTCGATGCGTGAGGCGGCGGTCGGGTCGGCAGCAGCGAGTTCATGGTAGAGAGCGTCGATGCCTTCGCGTTCAGCGCGTTCTTGCAGAGAGCGCCGCAGAGTGCTGTCCGGCGGGATACGCGGCACCTGCCAACCTTCCACAAGGGCCCAGACGTACTGGCCGGTGCCGCCGACGAGGAAGGGCAGCCTGCCGCGTCGCCAGACGTCTTCGAGCGCGGCCTGGGCCAGGTCGAGGTACTGGGCGAGGCTAAAGCCGGCGTCGGGGTCAACGACGTCGATGAGCCAGTGCGGGACGCTGGTGCGGTCTTCAGGGGAAGGCTTGGCGGTACCGACGTTCAGGTGGCGATAGACTTGGCGGGAGTCGGCGGAGACGATTTCGCCGTCGAAGGCGAGGGCGAGCCGGAGGGCGAGGCTGCTCTTGCCGCTGGCAGTGGGGCCGACGACGGCGACGAGAGGCTTTCGGCGGGTCTTGGGCATGAGCTACTTCGTCGTAGAGATAGAGGCCGCCTGTTCGACGATGCTGGCGAAGGATTCTGCCTTGAGGCAGGCGCCGCCGACAAGGGCGCCGTCGATGTCGGGCTCGGCGATGAACTCGGCGATGTTCTCGGGCGTGACGCTGCCGCCGTACAGAACGCGCAGGGAGGCGCCGCGGGTAACGTCGGACAAGCTGGTCACCTGAGCGCGGATGAGGGCGATGGCCTCATTGGCCATGGGGCCGGTCGCGGCCTTGCCGGTGCCGATGGCCCAGACTGGTTCGTAGGCGATGGCGAAGCCAGCCGGGACGTCGATGCCTTCGAGGGCGCCGCGGGTCTGACGGATGAGGACTTCCTCAGTCTTGCCGTCCTCGCGTTCGCCCTCCGTCTCGCCGACGCAGAGGATGGGCCGCAAGGCGGCGGCGAGGGCGGCCTTCAGCTTCTTGTTCACTGTCTCGTCGGTCTCGCAGAAGTAGGCGCGGCGCTCGGAGTGTCCGATTATGACGAACTCGACGAGGTCCTGGAGCATGGGCGCGCTGACCTCGCCGGTGAAGGCACCCTTGGGCTCCCAGTACATGTTCTGGGCGCCGACCTTGATGGAGCTTCCTTTCAGGGCTTTGGCGACGAGCGGCAGGAATGGGAACGGCGGGCAGGCAACCTTCTCGACGCCTTGAACGGTATCGATGCGTTGTCTGGTACCCGACGCGAGTTCGAGAGCTGTCAGCGATGTCGTGTTCATCTTCCAGTTGCCGGCGATGATGGGTATTCGTTTCACTGCTAGGCTCCGTATTTTGTTAGTCGCTGGGCGTTTGCCAGGGCGAGCGGCAGAACGGACGTCGCGGGGAAGGTGCCGAGCCCGCCGGTCGCGCAGGCCGTTTCGTTGAAAGCCTCGGCCAAGTCCGTGCGGCAATACTTGGACCAGATGACGAAGGGGACCGGATGCCAGCTATGTCCGGCGAGGAGAGACGGCGTCGAGTGGTCGCCGGCGACCATGAACACGTCGGGCGAGAGGTCGCGCAGGTCGGGGATGGCGCGGTCGATTTCCTGCAGCGCCGCGACTTTGGCGTCGTAGTCGCCGTCCTCGCCACGGGAGTCGGTTGTCTTGTAATGGATGAAGAAGAAATCGAAGTCATTCCACCGCTCCTGGAGCGTCGCGACTTCGTCCTCGATTGCCATGCCCGTGGGCAGCGCTGTCATGCCGACAAGCTTCGCGAGGCCGCGGTACATTGGGTAGATGGCCACGGCGGCGGCGCTGAGGCCCGAGACATCCGTGATGTGCGGCAAATCCGGCCACTTCGAGATGCCGCGCAGAAGGAGCATGTTCGCTGGATGCTTGCCGGCGAGACGCTTGCTGGCCTCGTCGACAAACTGGTTGAGGAGATGCGCCGAGTCTTCCGCTTCCGGCTTCTCCGCCTGGGCTGGCAAGGGGGCGACGCCCAATCGCTGCGGGTCAGTGTCAGCGATGCCCTCGGCCAGTTCCTTGCCACGCAGCACGAGTAGGAAGCGGTGCTCGCGGACGGGTCGAACGAAGACCTCGACGCCGGGAAGCGCGATGCTGTTCAGTTCTTCGCAAAGGGAAGCGCAGGTTTCGGTGTCAATCCGGCCGGCGCGGCGGTCGGTGATGAGGCTTTTGTCGTCGACGGTGCAGAAGTTGCCGCGGGCTGCTAGGTCTTCTTTTCGCAGGTCGAAGTCGATGCCGAGGGCTTCGAGGACGCCGCGTCCGACGCGATACTTCAGGGGGTCGTAGCCGAAGAGAGCGAGATGGCCAGGTCCGCTGCCCGGCGTGATGCCAGGTCCGACGGGGACGGTCAAGCCGCAGAGGCCGTCGGCGGCGAGGCGGTCGAGGTTGACGATGTCGGCCTCCTCGAGTTCCGTGCGTCCGGTCTCGGGATTAGGCAGGCCACCGAGGCCGTCGATGACGAGCAGGAGGATCTTGGTGTCGTTCTTGACGGCGAGTTCGCGGATGATTTCGAGAATCCATTTAGCCTCCTCAATGAGACCGGGAGGATGCCGCCGCCGCCCTTGCCCAAGAGCGGGAGGACTAAAGTCCTCCCCTACATTTCCCCCTCCCCGCTCCACGTTATTTCTTGTCCATGAGAGCGGCGACGCCCGGAAGCGTCTTGCCTTCGAGGTATTCCAACGAAGCGCCGCCACCGGTCGAGACGTGAGTGAACTTATCTTCCAGGCCGGCCTCGTGGATGAGCGCGACCGTCTCGCCGCCCCCGACTATCGTCGTCGCGCCCCTAAGAGAGGCAAGTGCCTCGGCGACACCGAGTGAGCCCTTGGCAAATTGCGGGTACTCCGCGACGCCGAGTGGCCCGTTCCAGATGACCGTCTTGCAGTCCTCAACTGCCTCCTTGAAACACTCGACGCTCATCGGGCCGACGTCGACGATGCGCATGTCCTGCGGAATGTCCTCGATAGAGGCAATCTCAGTGAGAGCGTCGGCGGCTATTCGGTCGGCGACGACGACGTCCTCGGGCAAGAAGAGCGGAATGCCCTTCTCATCGGCCTCCTGCATGAGGCTGCGGGCGGTATCGAGTTGGTCGTTCTCGACGAGCGACTCGCCGACGTCAACGCCGTTTGCCTTCAGGAGTGTCGACGCCATGCCGCCGCCGACGATGAGGCAATCGATCCGCGCCAGCAAGTTGCGGAGGACGCCGATCTTAGTGCTTATCTTTGCGCCGCCAATGATGGCTGCGAAGGGGCGCGCTGGATTCGTCAGGGCTTTGTCGAGGTAATCGATCTCCTTCTCCATCAGAAAGCCGGCGACAGCAGGCAGGTAAGCGGCGATGCCGGCGGTGGAGGCGTGCGCGCGATGGGCCGTGCCGAAGGCGTCGTTGACGTAGATATCGGCGAGTTCAGCCAGGGCATGCGACATTTTGGGGTCGTTGGCCTCCTCTTCCGGGAAGAAGCGGACGTTTTCGAGCAGGACGACGTCGCCGGGTTTCATCTTGTTCGTCACGTCGACCGCCTTGGGGCCGATGACGTGGTAAAGGGTGTGTACAGGAACGCCTAGAAGCTCGCTCAAGCGGTCGCCGATGCCAACGCGGGACATCCGCAGCTCCTCGACGACCTTGCCGTTCGGGCGACCGAGGTGCGAGCAGAGGATGACGCGGGCGCCATGCTCGCGGAGGTACTGAATTGTCGGCAGAGCGGCGCGGAGGCGGCTATCGTCGAGGATGCGGCCAGTTGCCTTGTCGAAGGGAACGTTGAAGTCGACGCGCACGAGCACCCGCTTACCCTGGACATCGATGTCGCGAATGGTCATCTTGTTCATCGTTCGCCTCCGTTATGCCTCACGGTTGACGAAATAGTCCGCCAGAAGCTCGAGGTCGTGGCGTCTTGCCGGCGCCAATTCTATGCTGTCGAGGCATTGTAGCGCTTCCGCGGCGTAGCGCGAAGCCGTATCCTGGCTGCGCTCGCGGGCGCCGGCACGTTCGAGGAGCATCGCAGCGCGGGCAACATCGTCCTCGCCCAGCTTGTCCTTCCTGTAGATTGCGCGCAACTCATGACCGTCGCCACCAGCACTCTCCATCGCGAAGACGATGGGAAAGGACTTCTTGCGCTCCCGGATGTCTTCGCCCGTTGGCTTGCCGGTCTCGCGGCTCTCGCCCCAAATGCCGAGGACGTCGTCGCGGACCTGGAAGGCGAACCCGAGTTTTTCGCCGAACCGTTCGAAGGCGCTGACCGCGCTGGGCGGCGCCTCTCCAACGAGAGCGCCACTGCCGGCGGCTGCGGCCATAAGGGCGGCCGTTTTGCCTGAGACCATGAGCAAGTACTCGGCGGAAGAGACGTCGGGACGCTCCTCGAAAGCGAGGTCGAGATACTGGCCTTCACAGAGACGGAGGGAAGCCGTATCGAGCAGGTGGGTCGCTGCCAGGACCCGCTGCGCATCAACACCGACCTCGGAGAGGCGGTCGAGGGCGACATGGGCAAGCGCAAACATGCCATCGCCAGCATTCACTGCCTGCGGGATGCCCCAGACGTGCCATACGGCGTCGCGCCCGTGGCGTTGCCGGCTGACGTCTTCGATATCGTCGTGGATGAGGCTGAAGTTGTGCAGGAGTTCGACGGCAGCGGCCACCGGCAGGGCAATCTCGGCATCGCCGCCGACTGCTTCGCAACTCATCACGCAGAGGAGCGGACGGAGCAGCTTGCCGTGTCGAGCCTCCTGAGGACGGCCTTCGCGGTCCTCCCAGCCGAGGTGATAGCGCATGAGGCTGTAGTGAACGAGGTCGCGACCGGCGAAGGCGCGACGGATCTCGGCGCCGATGCGTTCAGCGTAGCGATCGAGGAGCGGCTGGAGCGCGGCATCCCTGTCTGCGGCTCTCACTGCGGTGGGTTACGTTCCCTCCCTGCGATGGGATCCTCCCATCGCGCTTCAAGGGCCTGGAGCTTTTCAAGACGTCTGGCGTGGCGCCCTCCCTCGAACTCGCCCGCGAGGAAGGCGTCGACGATATCGCGGGCAATGCCCTCGCCGATGCACCAGGCGCCGAGACAAAGGACATTGGCATTGGTGTGCTGGCGGGCGCGTAACGCGGCGAAGCTGTCATGGCAGAGGGCGGCGCGGATGCCTCGTATCTTGTTGGCGCAGACGGACATGCCGACGCCGTTGCTACATATCAGGATGCCGAGGTCGTGTTCGCCGCCGGCGACGGCCAGGGAGAGCGGGATTGCAGCGTCAGTGAAGTCGAAGGCGGATTCATCGTAGCAACCGAAGTCGACGACGACCTGGCCGCGGGACGCCAGATGCTCCATTAGCGCCTGCTTCAGGCGAAAGCCGCGATGATCGCTGCCGATAGCGATTCGCATTTACTCCTCCACCAGGTCGAACGACAGACCCGCAGCCGCTTCGAGTTCCCGGCGCTTAACCGCCCCTTCACGCAGCAGGCGCGGATGGTCTTGCCTTAAGTCTATCACTGTCGACTCAATACCGAGAGGGCTTGGGCCGCCATCGATGACGATGTCCGCGCCGTCGCCGAGCTGCTCCATGACCTCCGCCGCGGTTCGAGGCGCGGGCTGGCCAGACAGGTTGGCGCTGGTGCCGGTTATCGGGTGTCCGAACAGCCCGATCAGGGCCAGAGGGACGGCATGATCGGGTATGCGGAGGGCAACGCTATCGCCGCCGGCGAGAGCGAGGGAATGAAACGTGCTCTTGCGGTTAAGGACAACCGTCAGGGGGCCGGGCCAGAAGCGACTGGCTAACCTTAACGCCAAGGGGGGGATACTGCGCGTCAGGGCGAAGACTTCGTCGATTTCGCTGACTAGAATCGGAAGGGCGACATCGGGCGGACGTCTTTTGGCCTGGAATAGCCGCATGACAGCCTCGTCGTTTGTCACGTCCGCAGCAAGGCCATAAAGAGTGTCGGTCGGCAAGGCAACGAGACCGCCCTGCCGGAGACAGTCGACGGCGGCGGTCAGGGCCGCATCGGCAGATTGAGACCAATTGAGAACGCGCATAGGCAAAGAAGTAAAAAGGGGAGGCGTTTTTGTTGACGGCAGTATAGCAGGTTGGTATCCTGTTGTCACGGCGGCCGGCAATAACGGGCGGGAGGACTGAAGGTCCTCCCACGCGGTTTTCTCCGCCACGTGGCGAACCCTCAGCACTGGTGTCCCGGCAATGAAACAACCAAGCGGCGGGCATCGCGTACCCACAAGCGATGACATAGAGGTCTCCACTTACCTCGAGATCGCGCGCGAGAAGAGCGGCGAACAAGCGGTCTTCAGCGAAGAGCCTAACCGCGCGGGGCCGGAGACCATTGTCGTTATCGACTTCGGGTCGCAGTACAGCATGCTCATCGCGCGGCGAATCCGTGAGTGCAACGTGTACTGCGAAATTCTCCCCTACAATGCCTCCTGGCAGGACGTCGCGAAGCTGAACGTAAAAGGCTTCGTTCTCTCCGGCGGCCCAGCGAGCGTCTACGGTGAGGGTGTGCCGGTGGCGCCCTCGTACATATTCGAGAAAGGATTGCCCGTCCTCGGTATCTGCTACGGGATGCAACTCCTGGCGTACCAGCTCGGTGGGCGCGTCTCGCCAGGTGAGAAGCACGAGTACGGGCACACCGTCATCCATCAGTCGGAGCAGAGCGAGCTGTTTGCCGACCTGCCGCCGGCGATCCCTGTCTGGATGAGCCACGGCGACCGCATCACGCAGATGCCGTCGGGCTTCCGCTCACTCGCCTACTCCGACAACTCGCCCGTTGCCGTAATGGGTAATGAGCACGGGATGTTCGGCCTCCAATTCCACCCGGAGGTCGTACACACGCCGCAAGGCAAGCAGATTATCCGCAACTTCCTCTACCGTATCTGCGGCTGCCGCGGCGACTGGACGCCTTCCAACTTCGTCGCCGAGAGCATAGAGCGAATTCGCGAGCAGGTAGGACCGGGACACGTGATCTGCGCGCTGTCCGGCGGCGTCGATTCGGCTGTCGCGGCCACGCTCGTGCACAAGGCCGTCGGCGACCAGCTCACCTGTATCTTCGTCAACAACGGGCTGCTACGGCGCGAGGAGCCGGAGCGCGTGCTGGACACCTTCCGTCGCAATCTCCGGATGAACCTGGTGTATGTGGATGCCACGGAGCGCTTCCTGCGCGTGCTGGCGGGCGTCGTCGACCCCGAGACGAAGCGGCATCTGGTCGGCGAGGAGTTTATACGAGTGTTCGAGGAGGAGGCCGGCAAGCTGGGGCGAGTCGACTTCATGGTGCAGGGGACGACGTACCCGGACGTCATCGAGAGCGCATCATCGCCAAGCGGCGACGGTGCGGCGGCGAAGATCAAGACGCACCATAACGTCGGTGGCCTGCCGAGCCAGATGACGCTGAGGCTGATCGAGCCGCTGCGCTACCTGTTCAAGGACGAGGTGCGTCAGGTCGGGCTGGAGGTCGGCCTGCCGGAGGAGATGGTGTTCCGTCAGCCGTTCCCGGGGCCCGGGCTGTCGATCCGGATCATCGGCGACGTGACGCAGGAGAAGCTGGAGACGCTGCGGGGCTGCGATTGGATCGTGATGAACGAGATCAAGAAGGCGAAGCTGTATCGCGACCTGTGGCAGGCGTTCGCCGTGCTGACGGATAGCCACAGCGTGGGCGTGATGGGCGACTTCCGGACGTACGGTCACGTGGTGGCGCTGCGGGTGGTCACGGCGGAGGACGCGATGACGGCCGACTGGGCGCGGCTGCCCTACGATTTGCTGGCGCGGATCTCGACTCGGATTGTGAACGAGGTGCCGAAGGTAAACCGGGTAGTCTATGACATTACGTCGAAGCCGCCGGGGACGATCGAGTGGGAATAGGGTAAGACCATCGGATAACAGTAGGGGCGCACGCTGTGCGCCCCTACTGTTTGTCTTTGAAACGGTCTTTAGTTGACGGCGGCGGTTTCGGCCTCGGCTTGCTTGACCTTCTTGAGCGCCTCTTCGCCGTCCTTCTTGCCGCGATAGCGAGTCGTCACATTGACCAGGGCTTCGCGGTCGCCGGTGCTCATTCCAGCGAGGTACGCCACCAGCTTCTTCCGGGCCTGGATGTCGAACTGGGTGGTGATGGCAATCTGCTCCATAATCGGCGAGCCACCGCCGTGGTAGGCGCCGATGTTGTGGATGCCGCCGGTGGCCGAGCAGAGAACGTCGCCGAGATAGCGCCAGAACTGCGCCTGGTCCTCAGGCTTCACCTTCGGGCTGCGCCGGGTGTACTTCAGCAGGAGGTCGGCGATGTCCGGGTTGGCAAAGTCGCGTTCGTAGGGGAAGGTAGCGGTAACGCCGCCCGAGATGTCGCAGAGGATCTCGGCCTCGCGGAAGACGGCCTCGCCGCTCAGGCAGCGGCCAACGTTGCAGTAGATTGAGTTCGGGATGTAGGAGCCGGGGCCGTACGGCACGAAGCCGATGCCGGGCATGTAGACCTCAGGCTTGCCGAGGTCGGAGGCGGTGTAGCCGGCAGCGTAGCCTAGCTCCGTCACCATGATGATCTCGGCCAGCTTCTCGCGGACGTGCGACTGCTTTTGGATGTTGTTCATCTCAGCGGCAAGGGCTGCGCCGCCGAGGACAACGTCACCGATGGCAGGCTTGCAACCGGAGTAGGAGTGGCGGTGGAAGAGGGCGAATAGCAGGGCGAGGGTGCCGCCATGCTGCCATTCGCCAGCCAGGAAGACGCGCTCCCAGGGCACGAAGCAGTTATCGAAGATCATGTAGGAGTCGGTCGCACCGGGCATGAAGCCGCGCTTGTAGTACTCGCGAGGACGCAGGTTGTGGACAGTCACGACCTGCTTCAGACCTTCCCAGTCGCCGGGAACCGCGAAGGCGACGGCGTAGTCCTTGTCCTCTTCGCGCAGGGCACGGGTCGGGACGACGAGGACTTCGTCAGCGACGGAGGCTTCGGAGATGTGGACCTTGCAGCCGCTGACGACGATGCCGTCGGGCCGACGCTCCTTGATATGGACGTAGACGTCGGGATCGGGCTGCTCGGCCGGCCGGAGCAGGCGGTCGCCCTTGACATCGGTCTGGGCAGAGCAACCGACGAGGTCTTCGGACTGGAAGCGGGCGAGCCACTTCTTGAAGTTCTCGTGGTAGTTAGTTGAGCCGTTGTTGGACTTGTCGGCCTCATAGGAGACGTTGTAGATGGCGTTTGTGGCGTCGATGCCCATGCAGCGCTGGATGCAGCCGCCGACTTTCTGGCAGAGCATGCGAGTCATGTCCTGCTTCCGGTGGAGGTCCTCAGTGCTCTGATGAATGTGGGTGAAGCGGTTGATGCGTTCGCCCGTGAGATGGGAAATAGCCGTGCAAAGGTCCTGGTTCTCGGGCTTGGCCGCTTCATCAAAAGTCGTGCCGATAGTATTGAGGCAATCCATCTGGACCTCGTCCGTGCGGTCGATGAGGTTGCCGTTGTAGTAGACGTTCCGCCGCATCTTGGCGAGGCCCTTGATGTACTCTTCCTTCGTCCTCATGTCTCCTCCTTTTGAGTGTGCTGGTTATGAAATGAAGGCACGACTCAACTATAGTCGGATGCGTTAACGGACACAAGGTAGGGGCGCACGACGGCGCGCCCCTACAATTGCCATAACCCTCAAGGTGTATTGCCCGTGGTGGGCGCAACGGATACCATCAGGACGGCAGGTAGCCATACCCCTTCGACAGAGGAAGCGGTTGCGAGTTCTCATCGTCGGCTCCGGCGCGCGTGAACACGCCCTCGCCTGGAAGCTGCGCCAGTCGCCGCGCCTCGATGCCCTCTACGTCGCCCCTGGAAACGCCGGCACGTCTGAAATCGCAGACAACCTCTCCGTCAAGGCGAACGATGTCGATGGCCTCGTGCGGATGGCTCAGGAGCAGCATGTCGATCTGGTGGTCGTTGGGCCGGAGGAGCCGCTGACACTCGGGCTGGTGGGCCGCCTGGAGGCAGCCGGTATCGCCGCTTTCGGACCCAGCCAGGCGGCGGCGCAGATTGAGGCGAGCAAGGTGTTCGCTAAGGACCTGATGGTGCGCCACGGCATTCCCACCGCGAGACATGGCAGCTTCGACTCGATGCTGGACGCGGGCCAGTACATCGCGGAGCACCCCGAGCCGCTGGTCATCAAGGCCGACGGGCTGGCCGCGGGCAAGGGAGCCATTTTGACGCGCGATTCGGCGGAGGCGTTCGAGGTGGCAGATGCACTGCTTTCCGACAGGGTATTCGGAGAAGCGGGCGCGCGCATCGTCGTCGAAGAGAGGCTGACAGGGCGGGAGACTTCGGCGCAGGCGTTTACGGACGGAAAGACTGTCGTTTCGATGCCGCTTTCCTGCGATCACAAGGCAGTCAACGACTTCGACGAGGGGCCGAACACGGGCGGCATGGGCGCCTACAGTCCGCCGGGGTGGGTGTCGAAGGAGACGATCGACTGGATCCACGAACATATTACCGTCGCGTCCGTACGGGCGATGGCGGAGGAGGGCCGGCCGTATCGAGGCGTGCTCTACCCGGGGCTGCTGGTGACCGAGCAGGGGCCAAACGTGCTGGAGTACAACTGCCGCTTCGGGGACCCGGAGACGCAGGCGATACTGCCGCGTCTGAAGAGCGACCTGCTGGAGATACTGTGGGCGGTCGCGAACGGACGGCTGGCAGAGGCGGCGGTCGAGTGGCGTCAGGAGGCGTGCGTGGCGATCGTCCTGGCGTCGAGCGGGTACCCGGGCAAGTACGAGACCGGCTTCGCGATCGAGGGACTGGACAGCGTTGACGGCGATGTTATGCTTTTCCACGCTGGTACGAAGAAGGCCGAGGACGGGCGTCTGGCAACGAACGGCGGACGGGTGCTGACGGTGTCGGCGCTGGGCAGGACGCTCGAAGAGGCGCGGCGGAAGGCGTACGCGAACGTCGAGCGGATACGCTGGCCGGGGATGCATTTCAGGACGGACGTTGGAGGACGGAGGTACCGCCCACGGCCGGAGTGGCTGGAGATACCATGAACGGACCTGCTGTTGCTGTAGTCATGGGGTCGAAGTCGGACGCGGAGGTGATGCAGGATTGTCTCGACATCCTGGATAAGCTTGGGATAGCGTGCGAGACGCAGGTGATGTCGGCGCACCGGACGCCGGACAAGGTGCGACAGTTCGCGCAGTCGGCGGCTGAGCGAGGGATACAGGTCATCATCGCAGGCGCAGGCGGTTCGGCGGCATTGCCGGGCATCATCAAAGCTTACACATGGCTGCCGGTCATCGGGGTGCCTTTGGCATCGAGCGAACTGAAGGGCGTGGACGCTTTGATGGCAATCGCGCAGATGCCGCCGGGCGTGCCGGTCGCGACGATGGCGGTAGGAAAGTGGGGGGCACGCAACGCCGCGTTGCTGGCGGCGGAGATCCTGGCGCTGAGCGACCGAAAGGTCCGCAAGGCGTACGAGGCCTATCGCCAGGAGATGGCGTCGGGATAAACTAGAAGCGGCGCGAATCCGTGCCGCATTTTGACGATAATCGCGGGCAAGTCTCCTGCGGCGACCAGGGATGCCCGCTCTACGCGAGGTCGGGCGAACGTGTTCAGCCCCAACAGTGAAGCTAATCCTGTCGAGATGCTGCCCGGTGTCGTCAGGCAGACGTTGAGCTGCGGCGACCACATGCTGCTGTGCGAGATCAGGCTTGCCACCGGCTCGGTCGTGCCGGCGCACGAGCACCCGCACGAGCAGATCGGCTACGTCGTGCGAGGACGGTTGAGGTTCCGGATCGGTGACGAGGAGCGCGACCTGGCGGCCGGCGACGGCTACGTCGTCCCTGGAAACGTTTCACACGCGGTTACGGCGCTAGATGAGAGCATCGCCATCGACATCTTCTCACCGGTGCGGGAGGAGTATCTATGATACCGAAGTACTCTCGGCCCGACATGTCGGCCATCTGGTCGGACAAGGGGAAGTACGACCGCTGGCTCCAGGTCGAGATCGCCGTCTGCGACGCCTGGGCCGAGCGCGGCGACATCCCGCAGGAGGCAGCGGAGAAGATACACGGCGCCAAGTACAATCTTGACGACTTCGAGCGCTACCTGAAGGAGATACACCACGACGTCATCTCCTTCCTCCGCAGCGTCGCCGACAGCCTGGGCGAGGAGTCGCGATTCGTGCACATGGGGCTGACATCCTACGACGTCGTCGACACGGCGCTTGGAATGCAGCTTCGCGATTCTTGCAACATCCTGCAGCGGGACCTGACAGCGTTGACGACGGTGGTCGAAGAGAAGGCGCGGCGCTACAAAGACACCTTGATGATGGGCCGGACGCACGGCGTCCACGCGGAGCCGATAACGTTCGGGTTGAAGCTGGCCGGCTGGGTCGACGAGCTGGGGCGTCATCAGAGCAGGCTGGCGGAGGCGAAGGCTGAAGTGGCAATCGGGAAAGTGAGCGGCGCGGTGGGGAGTCACGCAACGGTGCCGCCAGACATCGAAGAGAAGGTGTGCGCGCGGCTGGGCTTGGGGATCGAGCCAATCAGTACGCAGATCGTCCAGCGGGACCGGCATGCGCGGTTCATGACAACGCTGGCGGTGCTCGCGTCGTCGCTGGAGAAGTTCGCGACAGAGCTGCGGCACCTGCAGCGGACCGAGGTGTTGGAGGTCGAGGAGCCGTTCGAAGAGGGTCAAGCGGGTTCCAGCGCGATGCCCCACAAACGCAACCCGGAGAAGTGCGAGCGGGTCTGCGGGCTAGCGCGGGTGGTACGAGGATATGCTGTGACATCGCTGGAGAACGTGGCGCTCTGGCATGAGCGCGACCTGACGGACTCGGCGCCCGAGCGAATCATCCTGCCGGACGCCTGCCTGTTGCTCGACTACATGCTGGACCTGTTCACCTATGTCGTGCGGGGGCTTCAGGTGTATCCGGGGCGGATGCGCGAGAACCTGGAGCTTACGCAGGGACTAGTCTTCACGTCACGGGCGCTGGTCGCCCTGGTGAACAAGGGTTTGGGACGTGAAAAGGCCTACAAGCTCATTCAGTCGAACTCGATGCGAGCCTGGAAGGAGCGCGTGCCCCTGCGCGGGCTGCTCGAAGCCGATCCCGAAGTATCGACACTTCTATCGGCGGCGGAACTGGACGAGATATTCGATTACAACGTCTACACGAAATACGTGGACCATTCCTTCAAGAGGGTTAACCTGCTGTGACAACCGTATCCAACTCGCTGCGCCGGCAGATGGACCTGGGCCAGATCGTCAACACGACCCTTAGTGTCTATCGCCGAAACTTCGGCGAGTTCGTGGCTATCGCCGCCGTCACCCTGCCCATCAGCGCTGCAGCTGCGGTTATCAGTGGGCTAATGGCGAATTCAACGGCGGCGGCCATCGTGACTGTGGCATTTGCCGTTCCTAATATCGCCGTCGGCCTAATTGCGCAAGCGGCGATAACGCGCGCCGTGGCAGACGTTGACGAGGGCGTGGCGCCAGACTTCAATTCATCGTACGCCCGGATCTTACCACTGGTGGGCAGGCTCTTTCTGACTGCGCTGCGGGTCGCCGTAATAGTCGTCGCGCTGGGAGTGACGATAGTCGGTATCCCATTCGCCTTTTACTACATGGTCCGCTGGGCGTTCTTTGCTCAGGCCATCGTCATCGAAGGGGCATCGTCAAGCGAGGCGACAACCATAAGCTCGCGAATCGTGCAGGGAAACTGGTGGCGAACGCTGGGCATCTTGTTCGTCCTTGGCTTGCTGGCCGGACTGCCTTCAGCGTTGAGCTCGCTGGTATTCTCCTCGGCGGCGCCGATTGCCGGCAGCCTGGCGAGTGCTGTCGTCGAGGTCATCGTCTTCCCGTTCAGCGCAGCAGCGACGACGCTTCTATTCTTCGACCTTCAAAGCAGGGAGCGCGAACGTGCCAGTGTTGCTTGAGACCAACCTGCCTAACCTCTACGCCCGCGGCAAGGTGCGCGATAGCTACGACCTTGGGGACGGACGCCTGCTGATCGTCGCGACCGACCGCCTGTCCGCCTTCGACGTCGTGATGCGTCAAGGGGTACCGGATAAGGGCGCCGTACTGACGCAGATGTCCGCCTTCTGGTTCGAGAAGACGGCAGACGTGATGCCCAACCACATGCTGCGTCTTGTCGCCAACTGCGATAACGCCGACCTGCCGTTCCCTTGCCCGCACGTGATTTCGGGCCGTTCGATGATCGTGAAGAAGGCGAAACGGGTCGACATCGAATGCGTGGCGCGAGGATACCTGTCGGGCTCGGGCTGGGCGGAGTATCAGAAGACGGGCAGTGTGTGCCAGATAGCGTTACCGAAGGGGCTACGCGAGAGCGACAAGCTGCCAGAGCCGATATTCACGCCGTCGACAAAGGCTGCATCCGGCCACGATCTCAACATCGGCTTCGCCGAGGTCGCCGACATGGTTGGGCCGGAGACGGCGAAGCAGCTTCGGGAGGCGACGCTCGCCGTCTATCGCTTCGCCGCCGATTACGCCCTTCAACGCGGCATCATCATCGCCGACACCAAGATGGAGTTCGGCTGGTACAACGGCAAGCTGATATTGATCGACGAGCTGCTGACGCCGGACTCGAGCCGCTTCTGGGATGCGTCGACGTACGAGCCAGGCAAGTCGCAGCCGAGCTTCGACAAGCAGCCGGCGCGCGACTGGCTGATCGCGTCGGGCTGGAACCGGGAGCCGCCGCCGCCGGACCTGCCGGACGAGGTGGTCAGCGGAACGTCGGAGCGATATCGCGCGGCATTCCAGCGATTGGCCGGCCACCACCTTATTTGAGTCGAGGGAGCGAAACGTGTATCTAGCAAAAGTCTATGTGACGCTGAAGCCGACAGTGAACGATCCGCAGGGCCTGACGGTGCGCGGGGGTCTGCACTCGCTGGGATTTGCGAGCGTGGAAGCAGTGCGCGTGGGCAAGTACCTCGAGATACGCATCGCAGAGGGCGACAAGTCGGAGGCTGAGCGGCAGGTGCACGAGATGTGCCGTCAGTTGCTGGCCAATCCTATTATCGAGGAGTACCGGTTCGAACTGGAGGAAATAGCAACGTAGTCGCGGCCGCGATCAGCAACGTTTGTTTGGGCGTTCGCCGAAGGCGAACGCGGGTTGGGGCGAACGAGGTGAGCCCCAACGAAGACGCCGAGGCAGAAGCCTCGGCTTCATCTTCTATCGGGGAGTACAATCGCGCTCTTCGATCACCGCGATGCTAGGGCGGGACGTGGGACAAAGATCCTTCTCTTGCGGATCCCGTCGAGACGCCGCTCGAAGAGACTGCCAAAGGTTCGAGCCTAGAGCGTGCCTTTCGTGCTGGGGACGGAGGCGCCGAGCCGCGGGTCGACGCGCACGGCATCGCCGAGGGAGCGCGCTAACGCCTTGAATAGCGCCTCGGCCTTGTGGTGATCGCTGGCGCCGGCCAGGATGCGCGCGTGCAGCGTCATCTTGCTCTCGGTGGCAATAGACCAAAGCATGTGGTCGACAAGGTCGGTCGGAAGTTCACCGACCTTGCTCCCTGTCCAGGAGAGGTCGAGCGCGGCGTAACCGCGCCCGCTCAGGTCAACGGCCACCAGCGCCAGGGCCTCATCGAGCGGCACGATGGCGTGCCCGAAGCGGACGATTCCCTCTCGTTTTCCGAGCGCCTTCTTGAAGGCGCGACCGAGGCAAATCGCAACGTCCTCAGCCGTGTGGTGAGGGTCGATCTGGAGGTCGCCCCGGGCAGCGATACTTATGTCAATCATGCCATGGCGGGCAATCTGCTCGAGCAGATGGTCGAGCATGCCGACGCCGGTCGCGATGTCGGCGCGGCCGCTACCGTCGAGGTTGACCTCGACGACGACCTTCGTTTCCTTGGTCTCGCGTTGTTCTTTAGCTCGGCGCTCCAAGGTTCCCTCCTCTCATGCGATCCGAAGCTGAAAAGCCCCGGCTACGGCGATACAGTCGACGAGAGCCCGAAGGACTCCCCTATTTCGTCCAGGGCGGCCACGAGAGCCTGCCGGTGCTCCGGCAGGCCGACGCTGATGCGCAGGCAATCAGATAGTACGGGCGAATCAGGCCGCCGAACCATGATGCCGCGGCGTCGCAGTTCCTTTTGGAGTTCACCGGCGTTGATGCCCGCGATTCGGCAAAGGATGAAGTTGGCCTGCGAAGGCAGAGGCTCCAGGTACGACACTTCGGCCAGCGCTCGCAGCATCTCTTCGCGCTCCGCGATCAGTAGTCGCACGCGCTCCCGGAGACGGTCGGCGTCGTCCAACGAGGCCAGCATCGCGGCCTGCGCTGCGACATTCAGGTTGTAGGGTTGCTTGATCTTGAGGATGACTTCGGCGACGGACGACGGGAAGACGCCGTAGCCGACGCGGAGTCCGGCGAGCCCTGCCCACTTGCTGAAGGTGCGCAGGACGATGAGGTTGAGACCTTTTTTGACGCGACTGATGAAGCTCTCCGTATTTGCGAACTCGACGTAGGCTTCGTCGACGACGACGACCAGGCCGGTGGCCAGAAGGGCATCGAGTTCACTCTCGGACATGACATTTCCCGTCGGGTTGTTCGGCGAGGCAACAAAGATGAGCTTCGCCTCGTCAGCGACGGCGTGGATGGCCGCGAGGTCGAGCGAGAAGTTGTCCCAGCGCGGGACGTCGATGACCCGCACGCCGGCCACGCGCGCGAGGAAGGGGTACATGCCGAAGGTCGGCGGGCAATTGATGATCGCGTCACCGGGAGCGAGAAAAACCCGTATGACAAGGTCCATGATCTCATCGCTGCCGGCGCCGAGGACGATCTGCTCTGGGTTTACGCCGAGGAAGCGCGACAGAGCCTCGCGGGCCCGACGTTGCAACGGGTCAGGGTAGATATGGTAGTCACGGTATTCGGCGAGCGCCCGCAGAACTTTTGGCGAAGGTCCGTAGGGATTCTCATTGCCGTCGAGCTTGATGATCCGTTCGACCGGGATGTGCAGACGTCGGGCAAGCTCCTCCGGCGGCTCGATGGCCTCGTAGCCAGGTATCGCCTCTATTTCCGCACGCTGCAGTCCGCGAATGTCCTTTGGTTCGTCAAGCAAACTAGCGCTCCAGCTTCTTCAGTCGCATCTCGATGGCCCGGGCGTGTGCCGTCAGTCCCTCTGCGCGGGCGATGGCTGCAGCGGTTGGGCCCAGTTCGCGAAGAGCATCGCCGCCGATCTCGACGACATTGGTGATCTTCAGGAAGTCTAGCACGTTCAGGGGCGACGAGTAGTGCGCGCTGCCGCCGGTCGGCATGACGTGGCTCGGGACCCGCCGTGTAGTCGCCCATAGCCTCCGGCGAGTCCTCGCCGACGAACAGGCCGCCAGCGTTGCGAACGTGCTCGACCCAGCGGCCAGCGTGCTGCACGAGCAGGCAGAGGTGCTCCGGGGCGAACTCGTTGGCCAGCTTCAGAGCTTCCTCCAGGCCGTCCGTCACTACAGCGCCGCCATTTGCAAGAGCTGTTTGAGCCACTTCCGAGCGCTCGAGCTTCTCCAATTGACGTTCGATCTCCTCCTCGACGGCTTTGGCAAAGGGCAGCGAAGGCGTCAGCAGGATAGGCCGGGCCAGTGCGTCGTGCTCGGCCTGGGCCAGAAGGTCGGCGGCGCAGAAAGTGGGGTCGGCGGAATCGTCGGCGATGACGATGGTCTCGGTTGGGCCATACATGGCGTCGATGCCGACCGTTCCGAAGAGTTGCTGCTTGGCAAGAGTTACGAACAGATTACCTGGGCCGCATATCTTGTCGACCCGGGGGACCGTCTGGGTGCCGAAGGCCAGGGCCGCGACGGCCTGGGCGCCACTTGCGCAAAATACGGCGTCGACACCTGCGATACCGGCGGCGGCGAGCTTCAGGGGCGAGACGCGGCCATCGGGACCGGCGGGAGTTGTGACGTAGACTTCGTGAACGCCTGCCACCTTCGCCGGAATGACGGTCATTAGTATCGACGAGGGATAGACAACGGCAGTGCCTGCGGCATACATGCCGATGCGTTCGATGGGCCGAACGCGCATACCCAGGCCTTGTTGGGAGAAGCTCCGCTGCGTGTGTTCCATCTGCAACTCGTGGAAGGAGCGAATGCGGCTCGGCGGCAAAGCGAAGGGCTTCGACGAGCTTCGGCTCAACCTGGTCGCAGGCGGCAGCCATCTCTTGAGATGGCACGGCGAGCGACTCAGGCGCAATTCCATCGAAGGCCTCGCTGTAGCGTAGGACAGCAGCATCGCCATGGGCGCGAACGTCAGCGATAATGCGGGAAACAGCTTCTGCAGGGGAGAGGTCAGCACCGAAAACGCGACGGGTCAGGTCGCGGACGGCCGGCGGCACTTCCATCTCCGCCAGCGGGCGTCGCAGCAAGACTGTCCGGCGTCCCTCTTCCGCTCCGACGACGATCTTCAAGGTAGGTACTCCTCCAGCGTGTTGAGGCTAAACGCCTTGGCCTTTTGGATGAACTCGGCTAGCCGCTCGTCACCGACGTGCGCCTTTGTCTCGGCAAGGAGGGACGGCAACGTCTTCATGAAGGCGTCGATCTCAAGCTCAGTCGAAACGCCGGCAACAGCGAGAAAGCGGCTGGCGGTTTTCGCGAAGCGCTCCCAATCGAGCGACCGCGAAATCATATCCAGCACGATGCCGCGCCAGCGCACGAGGGTGGCCTCATCGGCGAGGGCAGTATCCAGCGCCAGATTGGTAGCGAGGAACTGACGGGCGATATCGTCCATCACCACTCGGTCCTTTCGACGCTGCAGATCCATGTCGTACTGGAGGACGCGGTCGAGGACGTTGGCGCGGGCGTTACCGCCGAGCGCGGAGCCGGGCCCGAAGAAGGGGCGGTAGATGTCCGTAATCCGGATCTCGTCGATGACGAGGTGGGTGAGGTAGCCAGCGACGAACGCGGTCGTCCCGCTGTCTAGCTGCAACGAGTCGGCCAGGTCGACATGGGCTTCGAAGAACGCCGCCGCGGCATTCTGCTCCGAGAGGCGGTCGAGGTCGAAGTAGTGCGATGAGGTTCGGTCGGCGCGCGAGAGGATGCGCATGTCGGGGCCGGTGGAGCCCATGTAGAAGGCGCCGCGTTCAGCATCGAGGATGGGGTGTTTGATGTCATTGGCTATTTCCCGGGCCACGGACATGTGGAGGGCGAGATACGGCATCAGAGCGCCTCCGCCCGCATAAGGGAGCCGGCGCGCTGCAACCGCGACAACACCTCGTCGAAAAGCGCATGTTTCTCATCGGAGACGAGGGCGCGCCCGACTATGACACAGGCGGTCGACTCGAGCAGCACCTCAATGGGCTTGAGGCGGTTGGCGGCCAGCGTCGCGCCGGTCTCCGTGCCTTCGATGAGGAGTTCGGCATCCTCAGGCACAAAGCCCTCCGACGCGCCGCCAATGGGTATCACCTTGTAGCGAGACAGATGGTGCTCTCGGGCGCAGTTGTCGGCGATGCTGGCGTATTCGGAGGCGACACGGATTGTACGCTTTCCGGCGCGCTGCCAATGGCCGATAGCCCCTTCGAGCGAGCCGGCCGGAAGGTCGTCGGCGACGACGGCGGCGACGTTGTATCGTCCCAGGCCGAGGTCCGCGACTTCCTCGACCGGACTCGCCGGGAAGCGGTAGAGGTGGTCGAAGAGCCAGTCTCTGCCGGAAATCGCGAGGTCGAAGCGGCCAAGCGCCACTTGCTGAGGCATATCCTGCGGACGGATGACCTTGATGGCCAGGCCACGCAGATCGGAACGCGGGCGAGCATCGCAGCGCTTCTCATCGTAGCCTTCGACGCGCAGGCCGGCGGCCTTGAGGGCAGCGATGGCGTTCTTCTGCTGGTGTCCATCGGGCAGCGCCATCCGCACGACTGTCGTTTCGTCGACAGTTCGCCGAATGGGGCGGCGTGAGGCAACAGCGGGTGAGAGCGGCATCAGCGGACGTGGCCGACCGTTCTTTGGAACATCGAACGGGCCCAGAGCATCGACGACCGCTGCGAAGGCGCCTTTTGCCAGACTGTCACGATTGGCAATGAGCCAGACTGAGCTTTCCAGCAGACGGTGCAGGGGCGCCAGGCCAAGACGTCGCACCTCCGCTTCGTTATCGGCGGCGATGAGAGCGAGATCGGCATCTTCGGGGGGATAGGCCTCCGCGGAGCCCCAAACCGGGAAGACGCGGTAGGACGAGAGACGCAAGCCCATGGCCAGTGCTTCGGCGATGTTGGCGTACTCGCTGACGATTCGGAGGCCGGCGAGTCGCGTCCAGTCGCGGATATCACTCTCGCGCCTGACATCGGCGGCAACGAAGAGCGAGCGACGGCCGACATCGAGGTCGCGCAGGGGAACGATGGCATCGGTCGGATAGCGTTGCGTCAGGTCCTCCACCCATTCGAGGCGGCAAAGCCCCAGGTCGTAATTGCCGAGGGCGATCTGGATGGGAATATCCTTCTCACGGAAGACACGGGTCTGGATGCCGTCTTCACCCCTATCCACAACGTAGGAGCGCGACCCGCGTACGTACTCGTCGACTGCAAGTCCGGCTCCGGCCAGTAGCTCGCCGACGGGTCCGCGCAGGTCGCCTGTGGGAAGAGCCAGGCGGATCATGTTCTATCCATCTCCAGGGCCCTGACGAGGCCATCGAGTGAATCGAAATCCCGCGTCCCTCCGTCAGTGACATCACGCAGGCGGTAGACGAAAGCGCCTCCGCGCGGCTCGACGGAAAGGAGGCGGTCTTCAGGGAGGACGGACAAGCCGGGCAAGGCCACCGCGGCAGGCCTTCCCAGTTTGCGCAGCCTCTCGGCGGCGACAAAGGACTCCGCGAGGACATCAGCGGTGGCGCCGCGCGTCTCGATGAGCAATTGCGGCGAACGAGGTGCGGTCGCGGGCTTCACTTCAAGGTGCGAGACGATCTCCGACAGTGACAGCGCGAAGCCGGAAGCGGGAACGCTTTGGCCGCCAACGAGGCCGATAAGCCCGTCGTAACGTCCGCCGCTTCCCATCCGGCAGCCGGCGGCGTGGAAGTCGAACACGGTACCGGTGTAGTACTCGAAGTTGCGGACGAGGGTGGTCTGGATGCTGTAGCGACAGTCAAGCCGGTCGAGAGTAGCGCACACCATCGACAGGTCATTGAGGGCGCCGGTGATGCCGGGGATAGCGGAGACGAAGGCTTCGCGCAGGTCAGCAAGGTACTCGCCGCGGCCGCCCTCCGCGTCGAAGAGCACGTGGAGCGAAGAGCGCAGGTCCGGAAACGGGCTTCAATCTCCGGGATGACGGTCAGGTCACCGTCGAGGAGGGAATCGTAGCGGGCTGCTTGTTCCTCAGGCTCGAGGCCGGTCTGGGCGAGTACCGCGCGAACCAGGCCGGCGTGCGATAACCCAACTTCGACATCGCTCAGGCCAAAGCTCTCGAGCGCGGCCTTTCCGAGTAGCACCAGCTCGACGTCGCCGACTGGACCGGGGTTGCCGATGAGCTCGACGCCGCACTGCCAGTCCTCGCGCGAGTCGTCGCCGCGGGAAAAACGAAAAACGTTCTGAAGGTAAAAGTAGCGCGCGGGCTTGCCCTGGGCAACGTTTTCCACATAGAGGCGAACGGTGGGAATCGTCGCGTCGGGTCGCAGGACTACGCGCTCGCCGCTCCAGCCGTCCCAATCGAGAAAGGAGTAGACGCGGCCAAGCATTTGCGGCGAGAGGGTGCCGGCGGCCGTGAACAGGTGCAGGAATTCGATTGTCGGTGTGCGGATCTGCGAGTAGCCCCAGGCATCGCAGAGGCGCGCGAAGGCCTCCTCGGTTCGCCGATAGAGGAACATCTCGTCCGGCAGGAGGTCTCGCATGCCGGGGCAGCGTAACGATTCTCTTTCATCGGCCATCAAGCGCTCCAGGGCCGGCCGCAGAGGGCCCGCCTGCTCGGTAGTCTACAATAGGCCAATTCCTTATTCAACTTGACGGCGAACGGGCGAGAAGTCCTGCAACCCAACTGATCCCACGCGTATAATGACAAGGACATAGAAGTGAGGAAGCGAACGAACCATCACGACTTCAAGCGAACGCGCCTGCTGATCGCCGGCCTGCTACTGGCGAGCGGCTTCGTTGCGCTTTCCTGCGGGAACCCAGTCCACAAGAGCCAGGCCGTGAACGTCATCACCGTCGACGGTATCATCAACCCAGTCACGGCTCGGTACATCGAGCGAGGAATAAGCAACGCGGAGGACGCGCAGGCCGTCGCCCTGGTCATCCAAATCGACACGCCGGGCGGGTTGGACGAATCGATGCGGGACATCGTTCAGGCGATTGAGAAATCCGAGGTACCGGTAATCACGTACGTTTCTCCTTCCGGCGCGCGAGCGGCTTCCGCGGGAACGTTCATCGTCATGGCCGGCAATGTAGCAGCCATGTCGCCAAACACGACTATCGGCGCAGCGCATCCGGTCTCCGCCACGGGGGGCGACATCACCGGCACAGAAGGCGACAAGACGACGAACGAGGCAGCGGAATACATTCGGGGCATCGCGACGCTTCGCAACCGGAACGCTGACTGGGCTGAACAGACCGTGCGCCAGAGTGTGGCGGCGAGCGAGACCGAAGCCCTTAGCCTCAACGCTGTCGATCTGGTTGCGAGTAACGTGGAGGACCTGCTGACGAAGGTTGATGGCCGTAGCGTGACCGTTGGGTCCGGCAGCCAGGTGACACTCCAGACCAAGGGCGTTCCGGTCGTCGACAACAGCATGACGCTGATCGAACGCTTCCTGCTGATCATCAGCGATCCGAACATCGCCTTCATCCTGCTGAGCTTGGGCAGCCTGGGCATATTCATCGAGCTGTTCCATCCAGGAGTATTCTTCCCAGGCGTGTTCGGGGCAATAGCGCTGCTATTTGGATTCTTCTCGCTGGGAACTTTGCCCATCAATTGGGCAGGCGTGTTCTTTATCATACTGGCCTTTGTGTTGTTCGGGGCTGAGATAGCTGTCTCCGGGTTTGGCGCCCTGGGAATCGGCGGTCTGATATCGTTGATCCTCGGCGGGCTGCTCCTGACGAGCACGAGCAATCCCCAATTTCAGGTGTCGCGATGGCTTATCATCGGCATAGCGGTCGTCATCGCCTTCTTCATATTCTCGATCGTGAACGCGATGATTCGGGCACGACGACTGCCTGGGACGCTGGGGACTTACACTATGGTCGGGCAGCGGGCCGTCGCTCGAACGGCGCTCGACCCGGAGGGTGTTGTCTTCTACAACGGCGAACGGTGGACGGCAATATCGATGGAAGGGCGTGTGGAGGAGGGGGAGGCCGTCGAGATCGAGAGCATTGATGGGATCAAGCTCAAGGTACGTCTATTAGCGAAGGAGGACGAAAGTGGCACCACTGGAAATTGAGCCGGAGCAGGCAGAGGAGCGGATCATCACGAATACGGCGCTGCGCTGGCTGCTGCTGCCGCTGGCGATCATCGGATCACTGAAGATCGTTCAGGAGTACGAGCGAGGCGTTCTCTTTCGCCTCGGGCATGCGATGGGCGTGACGCCGCCGGGACCATTCCTGATTGTGCCCGGGTTTGAACGGCTGGTAAAGCGGGACCTGCGCATCGTGACGATGGACGTGCCGGCGCAGGAGGCCATCACGAAGGACAACGTGACGGTGAAGGTGAACGCCGTCCTCTACTTCCGCATTGTGCGTCCCTGGGAGGCCGTGCTGAAGGTGATGGACCACATCCGCGCCACCTTCCAGATCGCACAGACCACGCTGCGCAGCGTCCTCGGCCAGTCCTCTCTCGACGAGCTGCTCGCCGAACGGGAGAAGATCAACCAGCGCCTCCAGCAGATCATCGACGAACAGACGGAGCCCTGGGGCGTGAAGGTAACGACCGTCGAGGTGAAAGACGTGGAACTGCCGCAGAGCATGCAGCGCGCGATGGCGCGACAGGCGGAGGCAGAGAGAGAGCGCCGGGCGAAGATCATCAACGCTGAGGGCGAATACCAGGCGGCGGAGCGGCTGGCGCAAGCGGGCGCCATCATCGCCTCGACGCCGACGACGCTGCAGCTCCGTTTCCTGCAGACCCTGTCGGAGATTGCGACCGAGAAGAACAGCACGATTGTCTTCCCGGTGCCGATCGACATAATCCGGGCCTTCATAGACAAAGGCGGCGCGGTCGCGATGCCCGATCCGGCCGACCTAGCGCGCCTGGCCACCGGATCTCTGGAGGAATCGGAGCGGAAGGGCGAGCCGCCGTTCACAACGGAGATGGAGCCGCCTTCAGAGTAGGTTCCCCTCCGCTGTCAGTGTCACATCTCCGGCGGAGACGGAGATAACGCTACCGTCTGTCCGGCGCAACAGGAGATTGCCGTCGAGATCGACATCTTCGGCTGTGCCTTCGTCGACGTGGTCTTCGAATTGGACGCGGACCTGCCTGCCGAGCGTTTCCAGCCGTCCGAGCCAGGATTCGAAGGCACTGTCGTCTCTGCCAGCGTCTAGATAGAGGCGTTCGAAGCGGTTGAGGAGTGTCGCGAGTAGCTGTTCTCGCGACACGCTCCTTCCCGATTCCGTCTCCAAGCTCGTCGCTACATCGCGAATCTCCTCGTGGCGTGATGGATCCAGGGCGATATTGATGCCAATGCCGACGAGGGCGAAGTCGACGCCGTCACCGGCCAGGTGGACGTCGATGAGAATGCCTGCGACCTTTCGCCCTTCGATCAGCACATCATTGGGCCACTTGATGCAACTTCGCACGGCAGCCAGGTCATCGATTGCCTCGCAGGTGGCCAGGGGCGCGATCATCGCCAGGGCACGGACGTTCCACGCTTCAGGCCGCAGAACGATTGTGACGTAGAGATTGCCGAGCGGGGACACCCATTTTCGGCCGCGGCGTCCCTGGCCACCCGTCTGCTCGTCGGCGACAACGATAAGACCGTGAGGAGCGCCGTCCTCTGCCTCATGCCGCGCGGCATCCATGGTAGAGGAGACGGATGGGAGATGGAGGACGCAACGGCCAATGGCATCGGTCGTCAGAAGCGACTGGACAGCGCCGGAGTCGAACGAGGCGGCCATCAAGACATATCCGACAGAAGCTCGCGGGCAACGACGCGTTCATCCCACGGAACATGCTGATTGCCTATGACCATGGACTGCTCCGTGCCTTTGCCGGCCAGAAGCACGACATCACCAGGGCGGGCGACAGCGAAGGCGCCGCGAATGGCTTCGCGCCGGTCGAGGATGCGGACAAAGTCATCGCCTTCACGGCGGCCGGCCTCGATGAGACCGCTACAGATGTCGTCGATTATCGCGTCCGGCTCTTCTGAGCGCGGGTCTTCGTTCGTCAGGACGACGAAGTCGGCCAGTTCGCCGGCGACGCGTCCCATGCCATCGCGACGGCCGCGGTCACGCTCACCGGCGCAGCCGAAGAGGGCGATAAGGCGCCCCTCAGCTAGCGGCCGCAATACCTGGAGAACACGCCGCAGGGCTTCGGGCGTGGAGGCGATGTCAACGACGACGCGGAACAGCTGCCCGCAGTCAATTATCTCCATGCGCCCTGGCACGCCTCGGAAAGCCGCTAGGCCAGACGCTATCACATGGGGCGGGAGACCTAAGGAGAGGCCGGTGGCGAAGGCTGCGAGGGCATCGTAGACGCTGTAGAGGCCGGGCAGCGGCAACATCACGGGCTGCCGGCCGAAGGGCGCGACGAGGTCGAACTCCGACTGCATGACGTGGAAGCGCAGGTTCTCGGCACGGAGGTCGGCCGGGGCTTCAACAGCGTAGGTCAACGCCTTCGCCTTCGTGCGAGAGCGGAGAGTCGCGGAGGCCGGGTCATCCGCGTTGAGGATGGCAGTCTTGGCGATGCCCTTGTCGGCGCTTTCATCGAGCATCTCGAAGAGACGTCCTTTGGCATCGAGGTATTCGGTGAGAGTGCCGTGGAAGTCCAGGTGGTCGCTGCTGAGGGTGGTGAAGACCGCCACGTCGAACTCGCACTCGTCGAGACGGTTGAGAGCGAGGCCATGCGAGGAGGCTTCGATGACGGCGTAGCGGCGTCCGGCAGCAAGCATGGCGGCAAGCGCCTCTTGCACTTCAGGCGACTGGACAGTCGTCATGTGGGTCGCATTCAGTTCCTCCTCGCCGGTGGTCTTGAAGGCGACGCTGCTGAGGAAACCCGCATTGAGGCCCGCAGCTTCGAGCACGGCCGCGATGAGATGGACCGTCGTGGTCTTGCCGTCGGTGCCGGTCACGCCGATGGTCACGAGGCGACGAGCGGGAAAGCCGTAGAAGGCTGCGGCGAGGGTGGCAAGAGCGCGCCGTGTGTCATTCACCGCGATGAAGGCGGCACCGGCGCCATCGACGAATGGCTGCCATTTCGTCTGCCGGTCAGACTGGACGACGACAATGCTCGCGCCGTTCTCGAGAGCGCCGCCGATGAAGTCATGGCCGTCGAGAGAGCGGGGCGGCATGGCGCCGGGCACGGCGACGAAGAGGGCTCCGGGAGTGACACGTCGAGAGTCGTAGCAGACGGCGGTGACGGTTTCCGGAGGGTCGCCGAATACGCGGGCACCGAGCAGGATGGAACGGATGTCGATTGGATGCTGGCGCATGGTTTTCAGCAATTATAGCGCGAGAAAGGGGAGGCCCGTCCACCAGAGGCGGACGGGCCACGCTAGTGCCAGCAGACCTGTAAGCCGAGTTCTGTATCTCCGTCAACGACGGAGCGGTGACCATCTATCTAGGATGACGGTTACCCGTCAGTCTCTAGCGACCAACCCGAGGACAGGGCCGGGCGTGCCCGTTGTCCTTCTATTCGGTCTTGCTCCGGGTGGGGTTTGCCCGTCCAGCCGGTCGCCCGACTGCCGGTGAGCTCTTGCCTCGCCATTTCACCCTTGTCCCGACCAAAGGCGGACGGTATGTTTCTGTGGCGCTATCCGTAGGGTCGCCCCTCCTGGGGATTACCCAGCACCCTTGCCCGATGGAGCTCGGACTTTCCTCCCCTTCGGCCCCGAAGGGTCGAAACGGCGGTCACCCGGTCTACTGGCGGATCGAGTATAGCATTGGCCTGGAGGGTTATCAACGCGATGGGCAGTGCTGACGTCGATGAGACAAGAGGGAGGAGCCGGGCCTACGATGATCGGTCGAGTGCCTGATTGGCGAGCATATCCGCGACACGGTTGCCGGTACGCGGGACGTTCCGAAAGGCGACGGACTCCAACCGGGCGCGCAGGTCGAGCAGGCGGCCGTGGAGCGGCTTCAAACGCGGGTTGCGGATTCTATAGCGTCCCGTTAGCTGCCGGACGACTAGCTCGGAATCCATTCGTAGCTCGACCCGCTCGGCTCCGAGGCCGATCGCCGCTTCCAGTGCCGCTATGGCTGCCCGATACTCAGCCTCATTATTGGTGCCATGCCCAACACGTCGCGACTCACGGTGGACTTCCCTGCCGTCAGCGTCGTAGATGACGATGCCAACCGCAGACGGCCCTGGATTGCCCCGCGAAGCGCCATCGGCGTACGCGACGAAAAGGCGGCCGTCGGAAGGAAGGGTCACGGGCGCAGCTCTATCTTGATACCGTCGTCGGCGACGACCACCCTATCCAGTACGTCGCGAAGCAGCGAACGGCGGGAGTTGAAGTCGAGCGAATCCCAGCGGTCGGAGAGGCGGAGCAACGCCTGCTCCTGCGTTCGGCGCCGTGCCGCCACCGATGCCTGGTCTTCGAGCCGACGCTCCGCCGCTGCCAAGCGCGCCTCCACTTCCAAGCGTTCGGCCGCCAGTGCCAGGCCCAGCGATTGGAGCTTTTCCCGAGCCAGACGCCCGCGGGCCGCGGCGTCCATGTGTCTCTCGAGTCGCTTGTCGATGGTCGTGAGGCGCCGTTCCAGGTCGTGGCACTCTTCCTTCGATTCGGCGAGGACGGCACCCTGGTCCCCGGCATGGCGGAAAGCCTGTCCGTCGCCGAGGTCGAGCGTCGAAAGCTGGCGGTGAACTTCGTCCTCCAGGTCATCCGCCCGGCGCGTGTGGTAATCGCAGAGGCTCTGGTTGGTGCGCGACTGGCACTGGTAGTAGCGATATGAGGCCTCGGCAGTCGAGCCGTCCTTCTGCCGCTTCCAGCTCTGGTGGCGACTGACGCCAATCATCTTGTTGCCGCAGTAGCCGCAATAGGCGAGGCCCGAAAGCAGGAAGGGTGATGACTGCGGCGCCGAGTAGCTGCTCCGTCGCGCCGTAAGGCAGTCCTGGACACGGCGGAAATCGTCGGCGGAGATGAGAGCCGGATGGCTGCCGGGCACGCGGACACCGAAGCGGCTGTAGGTGCCGAGGTAAGCGCGATTGCGCAAGATGTCGCGAATGCTCACCATGCTCCAGTTGCCGCCGCGGCGCGTCTTCACGCCCTCTTCGTTCAGGCAGCGGGCAATGCGGCGGATGCCCAGCCCTTCTTGTAAGTAAAGCCGGAAGATATAGCGAACGACGACTGCCTCTTCCGGCACGAGCTCCAATCGGTGGCGGCTGCCGACGCGATAGCCGTAAGGAGGACGTCCCAGCACCTCGCCCTTGACGGCCTTGCGGCGCATAGCGGAGCGCACCCTATCGCCGACCCGACCCTCGCTGCCCTTCATCCAGGCGCTGAGAAGCGGATCCGTCGAGTCGCCTGGCTGGTCCATGACCAGTACCTGTGCGCCGAGCCCCTGAAGCTCGAACCAGCTTCGCGCGGCCTCCTTGAGGTCGTGGCCGAGGGATTTGAACGTGGGCGTGACGACGAGCATGAAGCCCTTTTCGGGGCGCCGAAGGAAGTCGACGAGCTGGCGAAAGCCGGGGCGAGGGCCATCGCCGACGAGGCCACCATCGACGAAGGATGCGACGACTTCGTAGCCATGGTCGCGGCAGTATTCGATGAACATGCGGCTCTGGTCGGCCAGCGAGACGCCGTCGCGTTCTGACGTTTCCCGAAAGTAGCCTACCGCTCTCATGGCCTCAACTCACGTACAGAATCCGCTCACAACTGCTGCACTGGACTATGACGTCTGAGCCGCTGCGCGCCCTTTGGAGAAGCGACATCGGCAGGGAAATGCGACAGCCGCCACAAGTACCGCGTTCGACTTTCGCAACGGCGCGACCCTGATGCTTGGCGCGAAGGACATCGTAGAAGGAAAGGGTCTTGGCGTCGACGCGCGAGCGCTGGGCTTCGCGCTTGCCCTCAAACTCCTCGATCTCGGCATTGAGCGTGTCTCGCTCTTGTCCGAGGCGGCGTTGCTCCGCATCCCAGTCCGCGACGAGCTTGCCTTGCTCCTGCTTTGCTGCTGCCAGCGCCCTTTCCGCCTCCTCCAGTTGCGACATGACATCCAACTCTTTATCTTCGAGGACGCGCTTACGCGCCTGCAGTGAATGAATGTCCTCTTCGATGCTCGCCAGCTCTTTTGGGATGTGGACGCTGCCGCCGTAGAGCTTCTTCTCCAGCGGCTTGATCTTCCCCGACAAGTCTTCGACTTCCTGCTCCGACCGGCGTAGCTTCTTCCGCAGGTCCTCTACCTGCGCCTCTTGGTCTTTCACCTTTTCTGCGGATTCCGCGACCTCTTCCGATTCACCGAGGCGGCTTTCGATATCGGCGATGGCGGTATGACGTGAATCGATCTCGAGATCGGTCTCCTGCAGGTCAAAGAGGTCTGATATTCTCGTCATCCGCAACGCGACGCACGCCGTTAGAGTGAGTTGAATGGAGAGCCCGAGCGCCCAAGCGAGGCGGTCGCAAGCTGGATTATAGTGCCAGTCAGGAAGCGGCCGCAAGGCGAACGGAGGTGCGTCTTTCGGTTTGACCCGCATCTGAGGCGCTCTCTATAATGGGAGCGTAGCTTCAGACAGAGGGTATCAAATCCACCCATGCTATTCGACGTAGAGCCGTTTCTTCGCCAGTCGGCGGGCGCAACACGCGCTTACCGCCTGAACGAACAGCAAGACAATTCCGACGAACTGCCGGCAGCAAACGTCACCGGCACCGTTTTATTCCTTCGCACACGCAATGGTATTCTCGTCGACGCCTGTTTGTCCGTCACCAGCAAGAACGTGTGCAGTCGCTGCCTGGAACCGATGCAATCGACGTGCGAAATCGACTTTCAGGAGGAGTTCGCGCCGACGGTCGACCCCGACAGCGGCGCCCGGCTACCGCTTCCGGACGAAGCGTTTGCGATCGACGAGCGACAGGCGCTCGACCTTAACGAGGCAATACGGCAATATCGTCTGGCGGCACAACCGATACGATCGCTCTGCCGGCCGGACTGCAAGGGCCTCTGCCCCGATTGTGGGGCCAACCTTAACCAAGGCCCTTGCTCCTGTCCGTTGAAGAGCGCAGATCCGCGCTGGCACGCCCTCAGCGAACTGCGGCAGACAGCGCATATAAGCGACCACGAAACACGAAAGGGGTAGTTGAGACTTGCCACCTCTACCGAAGAGAAAGTACCCGAAATCCCGTCAGGGAAAGCGCCGCAGCCACCTGAAGGTTGACATGCCTCGGCTGACGGAATGTCCTCAGTGTCACACGCCGCGCCTGCCGCACCATCCCTGTCCGGTGTGCGGAACCTACCGGGGCCGAGAGGCGATCAAGATCAAGGAAGCGAAGCTCCAGTAAAATTCGCGTCCGCAAATCGAAAGGCAATCAGGGGTGCAACCCGCGACAGCCAAGCTAGCCTGGCTCTTTCCCGGACAAGGCTCTCAGCAAGTCGGAATGGGCCAGGCTCTTGCTGAGAAGTCGGCCGCGGCGCGCGAACTATTCGAAAAGGCGGATGCCATTCTTCAGCGCCCGCTGTCTAGGATTTGCTTTGAAGGGCCCGAAGACGCTCTCCGCCAGACTATCAACACTCAGCCGGCAATCCTGACCGTCAGCCTTGCCTGTCTGGCGGCGGCTGAGGAGCGCGCAGAGCTGTGGGACTCGCCGCTCTTCGTCGCCGGGCACAGTCTGGGCGAGTATTCGGCGGCCGTGGCTTCAGGCGCTCTCTCTTTCGAGGATGGGCTACGGCTGGTGCAGGAGCGCGGGAGGCTGATGCAGGCGGCGGGCGAGGAGAATCCGGGTGGAATGATCGCTGTTTTGGGACTCGACGAAGCGGCAGCGCGAGAACTCTGCTCGGCGAGCGGCGCGCAGCTCTGCAACGTCAACGCGCCGGGCCAGGTCGTTATCGGCGGCGAGCTGGACGTGATAGCGCGAGCGACCGAGATGGCGCGCTCCTACGGGGCCCGCCGGACAGTTCCTTTGAACGTTAGCGGCGCTTTCCATACCACTCTCATGCAGCCGGCGACTGTCGGCATGGCGGCCGCCCTGGATACAGTCACCTTTGTCGATCCCGAGGTCCCGATCGTCGCCAACGGCACGGGCATGCCGGTCCTTGAGGCGCCGGCTCTGCGGCAGGAGCTATCGTATCAGTTGACGCACGCGGTGTTGTGGCAGCAATCGGTGGAACACATGCTTGCCGCCGGCGTCAGGCTCTTCGTCGAGTTTGGACCGGGACAGGTGCTTTCGGGGCTGGTGAAGCGAACGGCCCCGGCGGCAGAGATCCGCAACCTGGGCGAGGGCGAGATCCTCCTAATGCCGTAACGTTGCAATTGCGACTGTGATGGAAGAGGAGTTGGCGGCGGCGAGATGCCAACTAAACGACGACAGGCGCGTGTCCTAGCCCTTCAGACGCTCTATGAGGCGGACACGACGGGGCATGACCCTTCGGAGATCCTGCAACGCCTGCTAGAGGAATCGGACTGCAATGACGAGGTCAAGGCGTTCGCGAAGGAACTGGTCGACGGAGCGATCGCTGAACGAGAGCGATTGGACGACGTGATCGCGAAGGTGGCGCCGGCCTGGCCCATAGAGCAGATGGCGATAATCGACCGGAACATTCTCAGACTTGCAATCCTGGAGATTTTGCTGAATAATAGGACGCCAGTAAAGGCGGCGATAAACGAAGCCGTTGAACTGGCAAAGAGCTTCGGTAGCGACAATTCTGCCAAGTTCGTAAACGGGGTTCTCGGTTCCGTCAGCTCAATGGCTACGCGTTAGCCCTGCGCACGTTGTTCCATGAAGAGAAAGGAGTGATAGGTGGCGACAGTTTTCGAGCGGGTACGCAAGATCGTTGTGGACCAATTGGGGGTCGAAGAGAGCCAAGTAGTGCCCAATGCCTCATTCGTCGATGACCTGAACGCGGACTCTCTTGACCTCGTAGAACTCATCATGTCGATGGAAGAGGAGTTCAGCAAGGACGGTCAGGCCCTGGAGATCTCAGACGAGGACGCCGAGAAGATCGTCACCGTGCAGGACGCCATCGATTACCTGAAGGACCTCGGGATAGAGGATAAGTAGCGCTCCGTTTCGGCCATTCCTCGCCACATCCAAAGAAACGCCGCAAGTCACTCTCAGTTGCGGTTTGGCATGTACTCCCTCCAGAGAGCATAATTGGTGAAGAAGTTTCGCCTGTTTCGTTCTGATCGATAAGCATGGATTTCTTTGGAATTGGCCTGCCCGAACTCATAGTGATCCTCGTCCTCACGCTTATCGTTGTGGGGCCGCAGCGATTGCCTGAGGTTGCTGCGCAGATCGGCCGCACTATTCGCGAGTTCCGCCGCTACAGCTCAGGCGTCACCAAAGAACTCATGGACGCCGTGCAGGATCTAGAGCGAGAGTACCAAGAGTTGAGGGGAGAGCTGCGAGCGGTCGGCGGCGAGTTGCGCGAGAAGGCGGAGGCTTTCGGTCGAGAGTTGACCGACGTGGCCGACGAAGCGAAGACCAAGCTCCAGGTGGAAGGACCTTCGCCAAAGGCATCACCTCAGATTGCTCCGCCGGGCAACAACGGCGACAGCACAACCGCGATTGTCCCAACCTCGAGTGGCAACGGCGATAGCGCGGCGGAAATTCCGGCTGTACACGAGATCGAGACGAAGATCGAGGGGGGCGTGGAGTAGTGGCTGCCATTGCGCCGGAGGCCAACAGCCATGAGGGCGGTAAAGAGTTAACCATCCTGGAGCACCTCCAGGAGTTGCGACGGCGGCTCATCGTCTCCGCTGCGGCGCTGGTCATCGGCTTCGTTGCGTCGCTTGTCCTCACCAAGAAGTTCCTCGAATGGATTACGGCGCCGGCGACGAACGCGGGTCAGGATGTCTCCATTGTCTTCACCGACGTCCTGGGTTACTGGAGCGCCTACTTTCGCGTCGCGCTGCTGGGGGCAGTCGCGGTGGCGATGCCCATTCTGGTCTACGAGGCGCTGGCTTTTGTGGGCCCGGCTCTCACTAGGAAGGAGAAGCGATGGGTCTTCCCCATAGTCCTCGGGGCATCGGTCATGTTCGTGATTGGGTGCATATTCGCGTATTATTTCGAGTTGCCGCCGGCCTTGCGCTTTCTGCTGAAGTCCGGCGACAACATTCGTCCCATGATCAACATTTCGGGCTACGTCGACTTCGTGACGCGGCTAATGCTGGTGACGGGCCTGGTGTTCGAGTTGCCGCTGTTCGTGATGGGCCTGGCGAAACTTCACGTGGTCACGTCGCGCAAGCTGCTGGGCTGGTGGCGGTACGCCATAGTGCTCGCGTTCATCATTTCCGCCATCGTGACTCCATCTATCGACCCGATTACGCAGACAGTGGTTGCGTGCCCGATGATCGTCCTCTACTTCATGGGGATCATCTTGGCCAGGATGGTCGAGGCACCCAAAGCGAAGACGGCTAACAGCTAATCTGTCTGTTCTCTTTCTCCTCTCATTGACTTTGCCCCGGCTTCGTGCTATCATCCCGCCGAGTGGCGAGGTGAAGCTCTGAGGTCGCGCTGGAAAACAGCGGGTATGTTCGGACAACCTGGAAAGCGACCTCCGGCGCCCGGGAAACAGCGCGGCGCCGATAGGCTGCCTCGCCGTTGTCGTTTGTAGGAGCTAGCGGATGGTCGAAACAGACAAGAGGGCCGCCATGGCAGCGCTGAACGCGGAGATCGCTGCGTGCACCGGCTGCGAACTGGCGACCACGCGGACGCGGACGGTACCTGGCGAAGGACGGCCTGACGCCGACATCATGTTCATCGGCGAGGCGCCCGGCTACTACGAGGACCAGCAAGGGCGTCCTTTCGTCGGACCGGCGGGCCAGTTCCTCGAGCAACTCCTTGGCTCCATCGGACTGCGACGGCCCGATGTCTTCATTGGCAACGTCATCAAGTGCCGGCCACCGCAGAACCAGGACCCGCTGCCGCATCAGATCCACGCCTGCGAAGACTGGCTGCGGCGCCAGCTGGCGATGATTCAGCCGAAGTTGGTCGTGACCTTGGGCCGCTACTCGATGGCCAAGTTCTTCCCGGGTCAGTCTATTAGCCGAATTCACGGCCAAGTCCGTCGCGTGGGAAGCCTCCTCGTCGTGCCGATGTACCATCCGGCGGCGGCACTGCATCAGGGCAGCCTGCGAAAGACGATCGAAGAGGATTTCAAGAAGCTTCTGCCGGTCCTCAAGAATGCGCTGGAGGAGAAGAAGGAGTCGCCGGCGCCCGAGACACGGCAGATGTCGCTGTTCTAGGTGGAAGCAGGACGCGAGGCATCGGGGAAGAGACAGTTGGCTAAGGCAGGAACCGGATCAAGGGCTGCGGGCAGGGCGCCAAATGCGCCGTCTAGGCGCGCCGTGCACAAGAGCGCGTCGAGGGGCCGGATGATCGGGCGGGCGCGTCGCGCGCCTTCGCCGTTCACCACACTGCGCTCGCTGCTGTTCCGTTGGGAGACCGTCGGTGTGGCGCTAGTCGTCGTGGCCGTCGTGTCCATCCCCTGGCTGGTACCAGTGACGACCGGTCTTTCGGCGACGCGGGATGCCCTGGTCGAGGCGCTGGGCGTCGGCATCTTCGCGCTCATCGTGCTCCTCGGCTTTTTCGGCTGGTTGATCCTCCGCCACGCCCTGTTTGAAACGTTCTATGTCTACTGGCGCCGCTGGCTGGCATCCGCCTTTTTTGCTGGATTCATACTCGGGTTCTTCGGGCTGTTTCGCCCGGATTGGAGACTGGGCGGAACGACACTCTCTAGGGTGACGGCCGGCGGGAACTGGGGACACGCGCTGGTTGGAAGTCCGCTTGGGGTCCTGGCCTGGTTCGTTCTTGGGTTGGCAATGTTAGTCACTGCATGGCCGAGCGGCTCGCTCACTTTCGCACGACGGAGCCCTGTCGTTGTCTGGCGGTGGCGAGTGCCGCAGCGATTATGGCATGGCTTGGACCGCCTTTCGCAAGCCGTCTTCCCAACAAAGGTCGAGCCGGAGCCGTCAGCGCCGGTCTCGATGGAGACGTTGATGTGGGCACGTACAACTGCTTCGGCGACGCCGGAGGCGCCTGTCGCCACTGAAGTCCCCAGCCTTGAAGTCACGGCTTCTCCGGAAGCGCCGGCTACCGAAGAGCAGGTCGTGCAGCCCTGGCAGCCAGCGCTGCCGCTTGCGGTAGAGGGGCCGGATGGCACTCTTCCAATTGCGCCGCCAGCCAGTGGACGGTGGGAGATGCCGCCGTTGGAGGCGCTATTGCCGGCAGGCCCGGAAAGCAGTGAGAAGCCGGACAACGCGGCGCGGGCACGCCTGATCGTCGACACTCTGGCTAGCTTCGGCGTCGACGCGGAGGTCGCGCAGATCAACGAAGGCCCGACTGTGACCCAGTTCGGCGTTGAGCCCGGCTGGGAGATCAAGACGCGTACGACCCAGGAACGCGACGGCGACGGCCGGCCGTTGTTCGACCGCAGCGGGCATCCGAAGCTGAAGACCGAGGAGGTCTCCCGGACGCGGGTGCGAGTTAGCCAGATAACTTCGCTGGCCAATGACCTCGCGCTGGCGCTCGCCACTCCCTCGCTCCGCATAGAAGCGCCGGTGCCAGGGAAGCCGGTAGTCGGCATCGAAGTGCCCAACGTCACGACTTCGCTGGTGACGCTGCGGAGCGTCATCGAGAGCACAGCGTTCCAGAGGCTGGCGAACCGCTCGAAGCTCGCGCTGGCGCTGGGCAAGAGCGTTGCCGGGGAACCCGTGGTAGGAGACCTGGCAAAGATGCCGCACCTGCTGATCGCCGGCGCGACGGGCAGCGGCAAGAGCGTCTGCATCAACTCGATCATCGCTTGCCTGCTGATGCAGTCGTCACCGGATGACGTGCGGTTCGTGATGATCGACCCGAAGCGCGTGGAGCTGGCGGCCTTCGCGCCGATACCACACCTGGCGTTCTCGTCGATCGTCATTGACATCGACAAGGTAGTGGGCACGCTGCAGGCGGTCATTCACGAGATGGAGAGCCGCTACCGGAAGTTTGCGTCTTTGGCCGTCCGCAATATCGAGGCCTACAACCGGCACCCGAAGGCGCATCAGAGGCTGCCCTACTGGGTGGTGATCATCGATGAGCTGGCCGACCTGATGATGGCGGCGCCGTATGAGGTGGAGCGGCAAGTCTGCCGGCTGGCGCAATTGGCGCGCGCGACGGGCATTCACCTGATCATTGCGACGCAGCGACCTTCAGTGGATGTCGTGACAGGTCTCATCAAGGCCAATTTCCCGACGAGAATCGCGTTCGCCGTGTCGTCACAGGTGGACTCGCGGACGATTCTGGACGGCGGCGGCGCCGAAAAGCTGCTGGGACGTGGCGACATGCTGTATCAGCCGACGGACGCGGCGAAGCCGAAGCGACTTCAGGGCACCTTCGTGTCCGACCAGGAGATCGAGCGGCTGGTAGCCTTCTGGACGCAGGAGCGCTTCAAGGAGGTGCAGCGGGCCGTCTACGACGATCTGCTGACCGAATCGAAGTCCGAGGTCGACGAACTGTTTGGCGCCGACGATCCCCTGTATGAGCGGGCGAAGGCGCTGGCGATGGAGCACACGCGAATGTCGACGTCGATGCTGCAACGACGGCTGCGAGTCGGCTACCCGCGGGCGGCGCGCCTGATGGACATGCTGGAGGAGAAGGGCGTCGTCGGCGAGTCAGAGGGCGGCAGCTCACGGCCGGTGCTGGCGCACGAGGAAGCGGAGGACGACGAGGAGTCGTAGTCTTCTCTTCGGGGACCATAACCCCACCTGATCCCCAGGATATCGAAGAGGTCCGCTCAGCTAGTCCAACAAAGAGAGGTGGGCTGTGGGTTATGCGAAACCGCTAGCAGCCGCCTTCATATTGTCCCTTGGTTCGGCGGTGCTGTTGATCGCCTGCAAGCAGGCAGAAGCGCCGAGGCCCGAACAGATGGCTACCGCGTCTCCAGTGGTTTTGCCGACTCTCCCGCCCCAATTGATTGTGTCCAGTCCGGCCGCCGGGGCTGAAGTGACCGCACCGATTACGGTCGAGGGAACGGGACCTCCTGGGAGGGACGGTGTCGGTGGAAGTCAGGAGCAAGGACGGCCCGGCGCTCTGTTACACCCTCATAGACACGAGCGGCGGCGGTGCCGGTGATGGGACTTTCAAGGTTCAAATGGGGTTCCCGCCGCCCTCCTCTGCCTCGGATGCGCAGATCGTCATCGTCAACCAGAAAGACACGTACAACGTGGTCAGCGTCCCGGTGACCATCTCTTCTAAGCTGCCGCCCATCGTTGTCGACTCTCCAGCGTGTGGAACTATGGTCAAGAGCCCCGTTATCGTTCAGGGCACCATGAGCAGTGACATGTCTGAAGGCGATGTCGTCGTAGTGGCCAAGGACGCTCAGGGACTAGAATTGGGGCGATCCACCGTCACGGCTGATATGCACGACGCGGCAGGTTCCGCGGGACGCGCCGATTTCACAGCAAGCCTGTCATTCTCGATGCCGGCTCTGTCTCCGACTGTTGGGTATCATGGGGCGATTGAGGCGTTTGGCACGAGTCCAAAGGACGGGAGCGCGGTCTTCCTTTTCTCGGTGCCGGTGGACTTCCGTCCTGCCGTGCCTCAACGCTAGGGACCTTGACGGTTTGAATAGCCGCGGGCTACCAGACGGCTTCGAAGATGCGGTAGCGGCCCGGGAAGCCTTTGATTTTGTGCTTGCCGCGGTCCTTGAATTTGAACCCCGGATAAGGCCCCGCCAGCTCCTTCACCAGCTCGGACATTAGGACCTGATTGCCGCTTGCCTTCTCGGCGATGCGCGCCGCGAGGTTGACGGCCGCGCCGAAGAGGTCCTGCTCGTCGCGGAGGACGTCGCCTGAGTTCAACCCCATTCTCAGCAGCAAGGGTCGCGCCGGATATTCGCGGTTATGGTCGGCGATCTTGCGCTGGATGTCGATGGCGCAAAGTACGGCCCGTCGCGCGCCGGGAAAGGAGACCATGAAGCCATCGCCCTGGTACTTGATCTCGGCGCCGCCGTGATTCTGGATCTGGGCGCGGACGATCTGGTTGTGGCGCTTGAGGGCATCGAGGGCTTCTTCGTCGCCGACAGAGGATGTGAGGTCGGAGAAGCCGGCAATGTCGGTGAAGAGAACGGTCAGGGTCGACTCGATGGACGTGCGCGCGGGCAAACCGAGGGGCCGTCCGCACTGGCCGCAGAAGCGCGAGCCTTCCGGAAGGGCCGCGCCGCAGTTGGGACAAATGATGGGCGCCGGCGGCGTGGCGCTGTACTGACCAGCAGGCAGCAGCGAACCGGCGTGCTGATCAATGTCTTCGACCCCCGGCGGTGGTTTGATGGGGTCGGGCGAAGGCATGAGCGCGTTCCTTTCATGCCAGAGCGATAACGCTCTAACATTTCACGTTAGCATGGCCTCAAAGGATCGTCAAACGGGGTAGGTAGTTCGCGGAAAGCGTCAGCGGCGGTAGGAGCGGCGCCCGCCGCGACCGTTGCCGCGGAAAAGCGGGCCGGGCTGACCGGCGGCTCTGGCGAACTCGTGCAGAGCGTCGGGTTCGCTGACCAGTTGCTTGCGCAGCTCAACGATCTCGTCGCGCAAAAGGGCCGCCCGCTCGAACTCCAACTGTTTCGCCGCCGCTTTCATCTGGCTCTCGAGATCGGCGATGACGCGCGGCAACTCCTCTTTCGGGAGGGCACCGGCGACCGTGTAGGGGGCACGCTCCTCGGCGACCTTCTTTACGCGATCTGTAATGTCGCGGATGGCCTTGCGAATACCCTGCGGCGTTATGTCATGTTCCTTGTTGTAGGCGAGCTGGATGCGCCGGCGGCGGTAGGTCTCATCGATGGCGGCGCGCATCGATTCCGTCATGACATCGGCGTACATGATCACATGGCCGTCGAGGTGACGTGAGGCGCGGCCGATGGTCTGAATGAGGGAGTCGCGAGAGCGAAGATAGCCTTCCTTGTCCGCGTCCAGGATGGCGACGAGGCTGACCTCCGGCAGGTCGAGGCCTTCGCGCAACAGGTTGATGCCGACGACAACGTCGTGCACGCCGGCGCGGAGGTCGCGCAAAATCTCGACACGCTCGAGAGTGTCGACCTCCGAATGCAGGTAATGGGTGCGGACGCCCATCTCGATCAGGTAGTCTGACAGGTCCTCGGCCATCTTCTTCGTCAGCGTCGTCACGAGGACGCGCTGGCCGCGCTCGACACGCAGGCGTATCTGATCAATGAGGTCGTCGATCTGGCCCTTGGTCGGCTTCACCTCGACCGACGGGTCGATGAGGCCAGTAGGCCGGACGATCTGCTCGACGGTCTGTCGGCTGCAATCGCGCTCGTACGGCCCGGGCGTCGCCGAAACATAGACGACCTGGTTGATGTGGTCCTCGAACTCATGGAAGTTCAGCGGCCGGTTGTCGAGAGCCGACGGCAGGCGAAAGCCGTAGTCGACGAGCGTCTGCTTGCGTGAGATGTCGCCGAAGTACATGCCGCGTACCTGCGGGATGCTGATGTGGGACTCGTCGATGAACATCAGGAAGTCGTCCGGGAAGTAGTCGAGCAGCGTCCAGGGCGTGCTGCCGGCAGGACGGCGCGCCAGGTGACGCGAGTAGTTCTCGATTCCAGCGCAGTAGCCGGCTTCGCGCAGGCTCTCCAGGTCGTAGCGGGTCCGCTCCTCGAGGCGAGCGGCTTCCAGGATCTTGTCCTGGGTCCGTAGCTCCGCGACGCGTTCTTCCATCTCCTTCTCGATGTCCTCGATAGCAGCGTTGAGCTTGTCCTGCGAGGTGACGAAGTGCTTCGCCGGATAGATGTCGACATGGTCGCGCTCGCCGAGCAGTTCCCCGGTCAGGGGGTCGAGCTGGATGATGCGCTCCACCGTGTCGTCGAGGAAATCGATGCGGACGGCGGTCTCCTCGTAGGCGGGCATGACCGTCAGCGAGTCGCCGCGGAGCCGGAAGTGGCCGCGGGTGAGGGTCATATCGTTGCGGTCGTACTGCATGTCGACCAGACGGCGGACGGCGCGGCCGCGGTTGAAGGGCTCGCCGACGCGGAAGGTGAGAGTGAAGCTGTGATACTCTTCAGGCTCGCCCAGGCCGTAGATGCAGGAGACGGAGGCAACGATGAGCACGTCGCGTCGCTCGAAGAGGGAGCGCGTGGCCGCGTGACGCAGCTTGTCGATCTCGTCGTTGATGTCGGCGTCCTTGGCGATGTAGGTATCGGTGCGCGGGACGTAGGCCTCGGGTTGGTAGTAGTCGTAGTAGCTGACGAAGTACTCGACGGAGTTCTCCGGGAAGAAGTCCTTGAACTCGGAGGCGAGCTGCGCGGCGAGGGTACGGTTGGGCGCCAGGACAAGGGTCGGGCGCTGGACACGCTCGACGACGGCGGCCATGGTGAAGGTCTTGCCGCTGCCGGTGACGCCAAGGAGGGTCTGGTGCTTGTAACCGTTCGTCAAGCCGTCGACGAGCTTGTCGATGGCCTGGGGCTGGTCGCCGGTGGGCGCGAAATCGGAGACGAGTTTGAAGTCGGGCATGTTTCTAGATCAAGTGTACTATACCCGCAAAGGGTGGTCAGCAGATGGGGAATGGGCCAGCTAGCAGGCCTTTTGAACCTACGAAGATCTGACTCACAGGAGCTGAGAGCGCATGGTGAAGACGGCGCGAATGATGTCTTCGACTTTGTCGAGCTGTTGGGTCTTCGTGATGTCGTCGACCCACTTCTCCGCGTCTGTGCGCTTGTAGCCCAGGCTGACGAGGCCCTCGATGGCCAGCTCCTGGGCTTCCGTCATGGTGGGCGTGGCAGGAGTGGCCGGCATGTCTTCGAAGCCCTCATCAGACAGAAGGGCCTCCATCGTGACTTTGCCACGTAGTTGGGCCACTATCGTCTCGGCGCCGCGCTTTCCGATGCCCGGCAGCTTCATCAGCGAGGCGACGTCCCCCTTCTCGATCCAGCCGGCTATCGTCGACACCGAAAACGTCATCGCCTTCAGCGCCCTTGTTGGCCCAAGGTCGTGCACTTCGATGAACTTGCGGAAGAAGTCTCTCTCGATCTCGCGGGTGAAGCCGACGAGCTTGGGAGTGGGCTGACGTTCCGCAACGTGATACAGGATATCGAAGCTAACGACCTCCCCTTCCGGCGTTTCTTCCATCGCTCGCCAGACGAAGAAAGGAAGCTGCACCTCGTACCACAGGCCACCGACCTCGACCTCCACGCTCGGTATGTCGGGATTCTTCTTCCTCAGTATCCCTTCGATGTGGGTGATCAACGCAGGCTCCTCTCGACCAGGGCTTGCGAGCGCATGGCTGCCAGGTGGCAGAGGGCGACGGCCAGGGCATCCGCGGCGTCGAAGGGCTGCGGCAAGTCGCGCAGGCCGAGCTGGAGACGCACCATCTCTTGGACCTGCTCCTTGGGACCGCGTCCGTAGCCCGTGACGGCACGCTTTACCTCGGCGGGCGAGTACTGTCGAACGGGAAGGCCGGCAAGCCCGGCGGCGAGAACGGCCAGGGCGCGCGCCTCGCCGATAGCCAGCGCTGAGTGGGCGTTCGCGGCGACGAAAGGCTGCTCAATAGCGACTTCGGACGGAGCGTGGCGGGCGATGACGTCCTGAAGGCAGCCGAACAAGGTCGCGAGGCGTTCGGAAAGCGGCAAACGCGGATCGATGGTAAAGCAGCCGAAGTCGATGGCTTTGACGGCGGTACCGTTCTCGACGACCAGCCCGTAGCCTGTTACCCGCAGGCCGGGGTCGATGCCGAGAACGAGGGGACCGTTTTGCGGCATCCTAGCCTTCGTACGATTCGAGGACTTCGTCCGGGAACTCGGCGTTGGAGTGCACGCGCTGCACGTCGTCGAGCTCTTCCAGCCTGTCGAGGAGCTTGAGAGCCTGGAGCGCTTCCTTCTCGCCGAGATTGACAGTGGTCTTCGGGACTTTCGTCAACTCCGACGATTCGACGTTCACGCCTCGCTCCTGGAGAGCCTGCCGCACCTTCTCCAGGTCCTCGGCTCGTGTATAAACTTCGAGGCGGCCGTCCTGGATGTCGACATCTTCGGCGCCGGCGTCGATAGCGGCCAGGGCCAGGTCCTCGCTGTCGCCATCAGCGGCGTTGACGGCGATGAGGCCCTTGTTCTCAAAAAGCCAGGCGACCGAACCTGCTTCGCTGAGATTGCCGCCAGCGCGTCCCATCGTAGCGCGGATATCCGACACACTGCGGTTGCGGTTGTCAGTGACAACATCGATGAGGACGGCGACGCCGCCCGGGCCGTAGCCTTCGTACGTGACTTCGAGCAGCTCGGCAGAGTCGCCGCCGCCGCTGCCACGCTTCATAGCGCGCTCTATGGTGTCATTGGGCATGTTGGCCTCGCGGGCGCGCTGGACGGCGAGCCGGAGGCGGAAGTTGGCTTCGGGGTCAGCGCCGCCCTGCCGGGCAGCGACCGTCAACTCGCGCCCGAGCTTGGTGAAGAGCTGGCCGCGTTTGGCATCGGCGGCGCCCTTCTGGCGCTTGACCTGACTCCAGTGGGAATGACCTCCCATAGGGTTCTCCTGTGCTGTGATCGGCAGTTCATTTTAGCATCGCGAAAGGGCGCGGGCAACGCGAGCGTGGTCATCGACGGCTCGGACAAGAGAAATGGGCCGGGCAGATGCTCGACCCATTCCCATATATATGAACGGCTGTAACAGCCGCTATTTTCCGTTCCCGTTGCCGTTTCCGTGCCCGTTCCCGCTCGGCGGCGCGTCGAAGACGATGGCTGGACGCTTTTCGCCCACAGTGATGTTGTCTATCAGGCGCGTCGCCCCGATGCGAACAGCCAGTGAAATGAGAGCCGGACCTTCGATGGTCTCGAACTCCTGGAGCGTCTGCGGATGGGCGATGCTGATGTAGTCGGCGTGGGCCAACGGCTCGCGAGCGATGAGGCCTTCCAGGCGGTCGTGTAGCTTGTTTGCGTCCCTTTCGCCCTGGCGGTGGAGCCGCTCGGCGAGGCTGAGGCAGCGGAAGAGCACCAGCGCGGCGCGACGCTCGTCGGGCGAGAGGAAGACGTTGCGGCTGCTCATGGCCAGGCCGCCGGTCTCGCGTACCGTCGGGCAGCCGATGACTTCAACGCCCATATTCAGATCCTGCACCATTTTGCGGATGACAACGAGCTGCTGGGCGTCCTTCTGTCCGAAGTAGGCGCGATGTGGCTGAACGGCGTTGAACAGCTTCAGAACTACGGTGGCGACGCCTCGGAAGTGGCCGGGCCGGCAGGCGCCTTCGAGCACTTCCGTTACAGGGCCGACCTCAAGGTAGGAGTTGAAGCCTTCCGGGTACATGTCGAGGGCGGAGGGCATGAAGACGATATCGACGTTTTCCTGCTGGAGGAGCGAGAGGTCTCTCTGGGTGTCTCTAGGGTACTTCTCGAAGTCTTCGTTGGGGCCGAACTGGGTAGGATTAACGAAAATGCTGACGACCACCAGGTCGTTCTCGGCGCGGGCTCTTCGGACTAACGACAGATGCCCTTCGTGAAGATAGCCCATTGTCGGGACAAAGCCGATCTTCCGTCCGTTGGTCTGATAGCGCAGGCGGCGCATACTGTCGATTGAGGAGACCACCTGCATCGTCTTGAGGACACGGATCGTTTCGGAGAGAGCCATATCACACCGCCATCTGTGAGAGTTCTGCCAGGACGGCTTCGTCCATGGAAAAGCTCTCCCTAGCAGTCGGGAATTCTCCCGCCTGCACCTCCCGTTGGTAACGCTGAACGGCACCTTGAATCTCTTCGGCGAGATGAGCGTATTGCTTTGCGTGTCTGGGCGAGAAATCCGGGTCGAGGCCCAGCAGATCGGTGATCACCTGTACCTGGCCGTCGCAGTGAGGGCCGGCGCCGATGCCGATTGTTGGAATCGAGAGTCTCTCGGTGATGAGCTTGCCGAGGGCCGCGGGCACGCACTCCAGCACGATGGCGAAAGCACCCGCTTCTTCGAGCGCAGCAGCGTCCGTCATCAGCTTTACGGCAGCGGCGGGCGACTTGCCCTGCACTTTGTGGCCGCCGAGCTGGTTGATGGACTGCGGCGTTAGGCCGAGGTGTCCCATCGTCGGGATGCCGAAGGAAACGAGGGCACGGACGGTCTCGGCGACGTGAACGCCACCTTCGAGCTTCACTGCCTGGGCGCCGGCCTCCTGCAAGAAACGACCGGCGTTTCGGATAGCTTCCGAAGTGCCGGTCTGGTAGCTCATGAAGGGCATATCACCAATGATGAGGGCGTTCTGTGTCCCTCGGACCACGGCCTTCGTGTGATGGATCATGTCCTCCATCGTTACCGGGACGGTGGACTCGTAGCCCAGCATCGTCGTGCCCACGGAGTCGCCGACGAGGATGAGCGGGATGTTGATGGAATCGATGAGCTTGGCTGTGAGGAAATCGTAGGCGGTGAGCATGACGATCTTCTCACCACGGAGCTTCATCTCTTTGAGCTGGTGTATCGAGATTCGCGCCATTTCACACCACCCTTCTGAGTCGCCCGCCTAGTTGAAAAAGCTCCAGTGATCGACGATGCCATACCCTTCGACGGGCGGGTCGATGCGCTTGATGCGGTTGTGCTCGTCAACGTGGACTATGATCGGCCGGATGCGACGCGCTTCTTCTTCCGAATAGTCGGCGTACGTGAGCACGAGAACGACATCGCCAGGGTGCACCAGGCGGGCAGCCGCGCCGTTGATGCAACATTCGCCGGTGCCGCGTTCGCCGGCCAGGGCGTAGGTGGTCAGGCGATTGCCGTTGTCCACATCCAGGACTTGCACCTGCTCGTACTCAATGATGTCCGCGGCTTCCAGGAGTTCCGGGTCGAGAGTGATGCTGCCCACATAGTTGAGGTCAGCTTCTGTGACCGTAACTCGATGGATCTTGCTCTTGAGCATCTTCCTCAACGTACCTTACCTCCTACTGAATCCAGGACAGCGTAAGAAACGTCCAACAAAAAAGCCCTTTCGGTGTCGACCGAAAGGGCAGAACGCACACGTTCAGCATCTGCACCGTCTCGGTCGACGAGCGATCCAAGCGGTATGACTTCCTAGCCTCTCGGCGAAGACGGCCTGTGATGCCCTCCACGCCGGTTGCCGCCCCGCAGTGCGGGGTCAACACCAACGTCAGTATAGCAAGCGTCTTCGTATTGTCAAGAGCTAGTGACGGAATTCACGCAATCATATTCCGGGAGCGTGTCCGCGTATTAATGATCGACAGTAACCGCTGATTAAGCAGAGGGCCGCGCCAGCCATTCTCGGGCAGACGGAACGCCCGCGAGACCCGTCGCAAGCGTCACAGCACGGATGATCGCGCGCTCGACGGCGAGAGCGGCGAAGGCGCCGACAGTGAGGACATTACCCAATTCGGGCAGTTCGCCGGTAGCGAGCGTGAAGATGCAGTCGCCGTCGACCGGCGTGTGCGCAGGGCGGACGGCGCGGGCGATGCCATCGTGCGCCATGTGGGCGACGGCCGTTGCCTGCACTTTCGTTAGCGTCGCGTTGGTGGCAACGACGCCGATGACGGTGTTGGTGAGCGGCAGTAGCGCGGAAGGGCCGGCTTCGCGGATGAGGTCGATGCTGCTCTCGAACCGGCTGGCTGCGCCACGAGGGCCCGCAACGACCTGCCCCGTCGAGCTATCGACGATCTCTCCGAAGGCGTTGACGGCGACGAGAGCGGCGACGACGAGGTCGCCTACGCGTTCAGAGGCGCTGCCGATGCCGCCCTTCAGGCCGTGCTCGATCGTTCGCATCTTGGCGACGCTCGCGCCTGTGCCGGCGCCTACGGTTCCTTCAGCGATGCGTCCGCCCTTCGCGGCCTGACAGGCACGGTAGCCAGAGTCCGCCGTGGGCCGAACGTCTGCGCGTCCGACGTTAAGGTCGAAGAGGACGGCGCCGCAGACGATGGGAACGTTAGCGCCGGCAAATCGGAAACCGACGCCGCGCTCCTCAAGGTAGCGCATGATGCCGGAGCCGACGTCGAGGCCAAAGGCGCTGCCGCCGGTCAGGAAGACGGCGTGGACCTGCTGGACAGTCGCTTCGGGACGCAGAAGGGACGATTCGCGGGTGCCGGGCGCTCCGCCACGGACGTCGATGCCGGCGACGGCGCCGTTCTCGCAGAGGACGACGGTGCAGCCGGTGGCGGCGCGGCGGTCGGTCCAGTGTCCGACGCGGATGCCGGGGATTTCGGCTATGCCGCCCGAAGCGCTTGTCATTTTGAGTGTGATCGCTAATCAGCCGGCTGGCAGTGGGGGCAGAAGTGGGTGCTCCGGCCGCCAACTTTAATGCGAGCTATCTTCGTCCCGCAAACATAGCACGCCTGCCCCGTCCGACGAAAGACCTTCACCTGCAGGTGGTGGCGGCCTTCGCGGCCGGCGGCGTCAACGTAGTCCCGGAAGGAGGAGCCGCGGTTGTCCAGGGCGTCGTTCAGGACGCGGCGGATTGCGCGATGAAGTCGCCGGACTTCGGCGTCGGACAGGCTGTTGGCGAGACGGAGTGGATGGATTTTAGCGGCAAAGAGGGCTTCGTCCGTATAGATGTTGCCGAGACCGGCGATGGCGCGCTGGTCGAGGAGGACGGACTTGATGGGGGCCCGTCGATGCGACAGGGCGTCGCACAGCTTGGCCACGGTAAAGTCCGGCTCGAGCGGCTCCGGGCCGAGGGCGCCAATCGCTTTGGGCGATTCGACGACCCAGATCTGCCCCAGCTTGCGGAGGTCGGCGTAGCGAAGCTCAGAGCCGTCGTCGAGGGAGATGACGGCACGGACGTAGCCGTCGGCAGGGTCGCTGGCATGACGGTAGAGGAGGGAGCCGGTCATCCGCAGGTGGACGGCGAGATAGAGCGGCGGGCGGTCGCCGTCGAGACGGAGCAACAAGTACTTGCCGCGCCGGGTGAGGTCGTCGATGCAGCGGCCGTCCAGACGACGGGCGAGAGCGCGCGCGGAGACGTTCTTGACGATGCGCTCGGAGCCGGGCAGGACGCGGACGCGGGTGATGGTGCGTCCAATGACTTGGGGCAAGAGGTCGCGGCGGATGGTTTCGACTTCAGGGAGCTCGGGCATTTGGAAAGCAGGCGTCCATGGCGGTGCGAAGCACGACGAGGTAGCAAAGCGTCTGCGTGCAGACGTTGTCACAGAGGTCGGGGTCGTCGATCACTTTACCAACGCTGTATCCTACTGCCCCATCGCTGAGACGTGTCAGGTTCCATTGGGAACCGACTGGGTCACCATGTACGACATGTCCCAAGTACTGACAAACCTGTCGAGCGGCAGAGATGTCGACACTTCCTGCCATGCTTTGGAGCATCCTTGCTAACGATGGTCTCTCATCGGGCTTCCACCCTCTCTGCCAGGTGACGATGCTTTCCGGATTGGCTTGAAAGTACGAGACGATAGCTACTCGCTCAATCAAAGGTCTTAGAAGAACTAAGGCACCAAACAGGTAACCTTGGCGTACAAGTTCACGGATGGTCAGGGCTAGGTTGATGCCCTGCGGGATAAGCTGGCAGGCAGCCTTCTGAAGGTCGGACAACGTCGTTCGATGCGTGTATTCAGCAACGCTTGCATTCGCTTCTAGGCAAGATCAGGATCATCTGGTCGAAGTGGAAGACCGAGGTTCTCCCCAAGTAGGGTTCATTTGATGGTAAGTATACTGGCTTTGGTTCACGCCTGGTTTTGCTCATCGGAAGCCGCTCCCCTAAATCTCGCCCCAGTTCTTGCCGACCTTGACGTCGATCTTCAGCGGCACGTCGAGGTCGAGCGAGGCAGGCATGATGCGAAGAACCATCTCACGCAGGGTGTCCATCTCCGATGCAGGGCCTTCGAAGATGAGCTCGTCGTGGACCTGGAGGAGCATCTTCGAGCGCAGACCGCGCTCCGTCAGCTCCGCGTCGATGCGGTTCATAGCGACCTTGATGATGTCGGCGGCGGTGCCCTGGACCGGCATGTTGATGGCGATACGCTCGGCGGCAGCGCGGACCATCGGGTTGTTGGCGTTGATCTCGGGGACGTAGCGGCGGCGGCCCATCAGCGTTTCGGCGTAGCCCCGGGCGCGCGTCTCGGCGACAGTCGCGTCGCGCCATTCCCTGACCCGCGGATAGCGCTCGAAGTAGGTGTCGATGAACTTCTGCGCCTCCTCGCGGGAGATGCCTTCGCGCTGAGAGAGGCCGAAACCGGTCAGTCCGTAGAGGACGCCGAAGTTGAAGACCTTGGCACGGCGTCGCATCTCCGGGGTTACGCCATCGAGGGAGACGCCGAAGACTTCGGACGCGGTAGCGGCATGAATATCGATGTCCTGCCGGAAGGACTCAGTCAGCGACGGGTCCCGGCAGAGGTGAGCGAGGATGCGCAGCTCGACCTGGGAGTAGTCGGCGCCCAGCAGCAGCGGCTCGGGACCGATGTCGCGGGCGATGAAGGCGGCGCGCACCTGTCCGCCCAGCTCCGAGCGAACGGGTATGTTCTGGAGGTTCGGGTCATTCGAAGATAGGCGGCCGGTGGCGGCGACGGCCTGGTTGAAGCTGGTATGGATGCGGTTCGTCTTCGGGTTGACGAGCGCCGGCAGGGTATCGATATAGGTCGACTTCAGCTTCGTGAGCTGACGCCACTGGAGGATGAGGTCGACCACGGGATGGACGCCGCGGAGAGCCTCCAGAACGGTCGCGTCGGTGACCCAACCCTGCTTGGTCCGTCGTGCGGGCTTGGGAAGGTTGAGGTCGACGAAGAGCATGCTGGAGAGCTGCTGCGGCGAGCCGATAGTGAACTGGTGGCCGACGCTGTCGTAGATGTCTTTTTCCAGGGCGACGATCTGGCTGGAGAGCTGCCGCGAGAGGTCGTACAGCACGCCGACGTCGAGGGCAACGCCGCACATCTCCATGCGGGCGAGGACGGGAACGAGCGGCATCTCGACCTCGGCGAATAGCTTCCAGAGATTGCGCTCCTTGAGTTCGGCTTCGAGAACGGTGCGGAGCCGTCCGGCCAAGTCGGCGTCGGCGCAGGCGTAGCAGGCGGCCTGCTCGATTGGGACGGCGCTCATAGGAAGCTGCCTGGCGCCCGCCTTGCCGATTAGCTCGGCTATTGGCGTCATCTCGATGTTCAAGCGCTTGGAGACGAGCCATTTCAGGCTCAGGGAGCCGCCCGCAATGGGCGATGCCCCGGCAGCGCTCCCACCTTCGCCAAGCAGGTAGGCGGCGATCATCGTGTCGAAGGCCAGGTTCTCAACGCGGCCACCGTGGTTAGCGAGGACAACCATGTCGAACTTGCCGTTGTGTCCGGTTTTGGCCAGGGCCTTGTCTTCGAGAAGCGGTCCCAGATGGCTCAGGCCCGTCGAAAGCGGAAGCTGCTCCGGCTGGCCGAGCGCCGGCTGATGGCCGACGGGGATGTAGTAGGCTTCGCCGGACGCGGGCGAGACGGAAATACCGACCAGAGGCGCACGCATCGGTAGGATGTCGTCGGTCTCCGTGTCGAGGATGAAGGCGCCGGCGGAACGAAGGCGCTGGACGAGCGAGCGGAGATCGTCTTCCGTATAGACAGTGTGGTAATCCGCTTCGGGCCCCACAGCTTCTGGACAAGGCAACTCCTCGACCTGCGCCTCCACGCCGGACTCCGGAATGCGCGGCACCAAGCTACGGAACTCGAGTTCGCGGAAGATGTCGAGCACCTTCTGGTGGTCGAAACGCCTGAGGGCAGCGGCCTGGAGGTCAAGGGAAATGGGGACATCGGTCCGTATCGTCGCCATCTGCTTGCTGTGGCGCGCCTGCGCTTCATGCGTACGCAGAAGCTCGCGGAGCTTCTCCGGCTCGACCTCGTCGATGTGCTCGTAGACGTTCTCGACGCTGCCGAACTGCTGGACGAGCCGGACGGCCGTCTTCTCGCCGATGCCGGGAACGCCGGGGATGTTGTCCGAGACATCGCCCTTCAGGCCTTTGAAGTCGGCCATCTGCTGCGGCTCGAAGCCGTAACGCTCGCGCACCGCCGACTCGTCGTAGATCACGGTATCCCGCTGATAAGGGCGCAGCATGAACAGGCGCACATGGGGCGCAATGAGCTGGATCATGTCGCTGTCGAGGCTGACAACGAAGGTGTCGATTCCCTGCTCTTCGGCCTCCTTCGCCAGAGTACCGAGGGCATCGTCGGCCTCGAAGCCCGGCACGCGGAAGATGGGTATGTTGAAGGCTTCGATAAGCTCGACGCAGCGAGCGATCTGGGAGGTCAGGTCTTCGGGAGCGGCAACGCGCTGCGCCTTGTAGGTCACATCGAGGTCGTGGCGGAAGGTCGGACCGCGTGGGTCGAGGGCAACGGCGATATGAGTCGGGTTGAGCTGCTCCAGGACGCTGAGGAGCGTGTTTGCCAGACCGTAGACGGCAGTGACGACCTCGCCGGTGCGTCGCACGATGAGAGGCTCTTTGAAGGCGTGATAGGCGCGGTGAATGATGCCGTGCCCATCGATCAGCACCAGAAGGGGCTTTTCGTCCGAAGGGGCCATCGATGCGATTATAGCACCGCTTTAGGGTGCCCAGCGGTTACCCGGCGGCCTGCTCCCCGTTTGCACGCCTAAGCACGCCACGGATGACCTCCAGGCCATGCTCGACCTCGGAACGGCTGAGGTCGTGATGGGTAATCATCCGAACGCGGTCCGGGCCGACGGGCAGTGCTAGGACGCCTTTCTCGGCGATGGCGGCAAGGAATGACGGGGCGCCTCCCTGCACCTCGAAGATAACGATGTTCGTCTTGACGGCCGCGGCGTCGAGGGTGACGCCAGTCATCTCGGCCAGCCCTTCCGCCAAGACTCTCGCGTTGGCGTGGTCTTCTGCCAGCCGGTCAATCATCGACTCAAGAGCGACGATACCGGCCGCCGCAACGACGCCTACCTGCCGCATGCCGCCACCGACGAGCTTTCGAGACTGGCGCGCGAGGGCGATGAACTCTGCGCTGCCGCATAGTATTGAGCCGACGGGACAGCACAGGCCCTTTGAAAGACAGAACATGACGGAGTCCACGTCCTCGGCGAGCGATGCAGCGGTCACGCCCTGGGCGATGGCCGAGTTGAAGATGCGGGCGCCATCGAGGTGAAGCGCGGCGCCGCGTCCGTGGACGATGGACGCTACCTTCGCTGTGTAAGCTGCACTCAGGGGCACGCCACCACACCGCATATGCGTGTTCTCCAGGCAGACGAGGTCGATGGGCGGATGGTCCTCCTTCCACAGCGTCTCTTCCAGAGCAGCGGGATCAATCTGGCCCTGGGCGTCGTTGGGAAGCGTCCGAACCTCGACGCCGGTGAGCCGGATTAAGCCTTCGCTCTCGTAGTAGTGCATGTGGGCTTCACTGCCGACAAGGATGCGGTCGCCACTCTCGCAATGCGTGAGCACGGCGACGAGGTTGGCCATCGTCCCGCTGGCAACGAAGAGGGCGTCTTCTTTGCCGAGCATCTCGGCGGCCATACGTTGCAGGCGGTTGGCCGATGGGTCTTCGTGATAGACGTCGTCGCCGACTTCAGCGCGATAGATAGCCTCGCGCATCGCCTGTGTCGGAAGGGTAACGGTATCGCTTCGGAAATCGATTGTGTTCACGTTTCACCTCATGAAGCAGCGGTCCGAAGGCGAGTCCGAAAGGTCAAAGGCAGGAAGCACGCTCCTGCCTTTGATTTCGCGTTTGGTAGCGCATGCGGGATTCGAACCCGCGATCTCCGCCTTGAGAGGGCGGTGTCCTGGGCCGCTAGACGAATGCGCCATTTCGATTATGCCCGAAAAGACTTCGGGCGACAACACTCGAACCCTCAACCTCCGGGCCGGGTGTCGATTGGGCCGCCACCTCAGACTACTGGAATATGTCCATGTCTGAGAGGTCCTGGCAGTCCGAGTTCTCGTTAAAGGCCGTTTGATACTCGTCGGGCAGATCGCTGAGGCTGAACGGATCCTGCATGTCGTTCATCTGCGTCGAGAGGTCCGTGATATCTGACATGGCCTCGTCCAGCGGCTTGTCGAGAGCAGTGCTCATCTGACTCATGATGTCGGCGGCGTCACTCAGGCTGGTGACCATGTTCGTGTGCCAGTCCTTCACTTCGGAGGGTGGCTTGATCTTGTTCAGGTCTTTAGATAGGCCGTTGAAGAGAGGGACCATCTGGTCAATCATGTCCTTCATCGCCGCTGGGTCTTCGGTATCGAAGTTGGAATTCGAGAGGTCCTGAATGTCGGAGGCGTACTTGGCGACGGCATTGCAGACGTTGGAGGCATAGTCATCGGCGGTCTTGGAGACAGTTGAGCCGCTGCTGTCCCCATTATCGCTTCCGTTGTCGGATTCGGTGGTGGCTTCGGCGGTAGCTCCGTTGTTGCTTTCGTTGTCCTTGCTTGCAGTGGCGGTTGGGTTGGTCTTACCGGCGATGCCCTTAAGCCCTCCACCGCTGCCGCCGCCGCATGCGACCGCAGATAAGGCGCTGATGCCTAATATCACCGCCAAGACTAAGAATAGACCCTTCCCTGTCATTCTCACGTTCGACCCCTTCCTATATGATCCAGGAGAATTGCCGTCGAATGAGGACGAGCGCCACCCCGCGCGGCGCAGTCCCATTCTTCCTGAGCTTTCCGCTCTCTTGGGTTCCACACTATATGGGCGTCGTCTCGTTCAGTCCAGCGCGCGGACGCAGTTTCTTTGCGCGGACCGTCACTTGACCGGCGCCGTTTGAAGCCCTACGCTGATGAGCGAGTCTGTTATGTCGCCTGCAGGCGACCACTCGGGTCGAAGGAGGTTTTCCCCAACATGCGCGTACTCCTAGCGATCTCCTGTCTTTTCGTCGTCCTCTTCGCTGCGTGCAGCGGCGGCGGCGGAAAGAACGGGGCCACTACCTCGACGCCGCAGCCGCCCTCGACCACGGAAGGCACGGCGGCACCCAGCGCTACTGCCGCTCCAACCGTCGACCTGTTCGCCGGACTCAACAGCTACCACTACCAAATGGGAATGACCGGCGACGGCGCGACAAGCATCGTCATCAAGGGAAGCATTGTGGCGCCCGATAGCGTATCGATAGACTTCTACCTGAGTGACACCGACACGCCCGTAAATTCATTGGTGATCATTGGCTCGCAGGCCTGGACGAAGGACTCGACCACCGGCGAGTGGCAATCGATTGACGTTGCTGAGGCGCAGTCCGAGATTCAGGGGCTGTTGCCAAAAGACTTTTGGGGCGACTTTCCGATGGACAAGATCATCGGCGTAAGCTCTGACCTGGGCGAGGAGAACGTCAATGGGATCCAGTCGCATCACTACCAAATAAGCCAGGCTAGCCCTGACACGATGGCTAAGCTCGTGGAGATATTCGGAACAGGCGACCCGGAGTCACAACCGCAGAGTTTCGACATGGACCTCTGGCGCGCCGACGATGGCGGCTGGCCGGTGAAAGCGAATATCAGCGCTACTTATCCGCAGGGCTCGCAGATCACACAGGCTTCCGTGACCTGGGAAGTGAGCGACGTCAACAGTAGCGCGGTGACAGTGCAGCCGCCCGATTAGGCCGATATTCGATTCGATGATGAAGCAGGGTCGGGCAGGTTCCGGCCCTGCTTTCTGTCTGATTGCCGCCCCCTTTCGTCGATGCTAAGATCGTAGCGAAGCCGGAGAGCCGGCCCGATAATTGGAAAGGCACAGTCCAATCGAGTCCGAGAAGCCCATAGTGCATAACCAGAACTGGTTGCTATCACGCCTGCGGCGCGACGTGCCGTTCTTTATGGTCGTAATCGGCGTCTTCGCGCTGGACCAGTTTACGAAGTACTTGATACGGAGCCACCTGGCGCTGGGCGAAGCCTATCCGGCGAATAGCCCGGTCCAGTTGATCCGTGTGACGAACTCCGGCGCGGCCTTCGGCATGCTGCAGGGTCAGACAGTGTTCCTTACCGCCACGACGCTGCTCGGGCTCCTGGCCATTTTTCTGTACTACCTCTACCCTCCGATGGAGCATGGTTTCCTGCGGATTGCCCTGGGCCTGCAACTAGGCGGCGCCATCGGCAACCTTTGCGACCGCGCGCGCATGGGAGAGGTGACCGACTTCATCCACTTCCCACATTTTGCTACCTTCAACGTCGCCGATTCGGCGATAACAGTGGGCGTGGCCGCCATCGTCGTGTTCCTGCTATTGAACGATACAGTCTGGCAGGAGAAGAAGACCTGACGGAGCAGACGTTCCGCCTCATCGTCAGGGAAGACGAAGGGCAGCGTCTCGACGCTTTCGTTGCCCGCCGCTGTCCTGACCTCTCACGCTCGCATGCGCGCCGGCTCATCGAACAAGGGTTAGTGACCGTCAACGGCCGTGCCGCAAAACCTTCATCCGTGCTGCGAAGCGACGACGACGTAGAGGTGCGCATCCCACCGCCGCGACTGCTCGAACTCGAACCGGAGCCGATGCCGTTGCGCGTTGTGTACGAGGACGCTGATCTGCTCGTTGTCGACAAGCCGGCGGGACTGGCCGTCCATCCGGCGCCCGGGCACTCCCGCCACACCCTCGTGAATGCGCTGCTAGCTCATTGCGTCGACCTGTCCGGCGTCGGCGGCGTGCTCCGGCCGGGGATCGTCCACCGGCTCGACAAGGACACGTCAGGGTTGCTGCTGGTCGCGAAGAACGACCTGACGCATGCATCCCTGTCACGGCAGTTGAAGGAGCGGACGGTCGAGAAGGCGTATCTGGCGCTCGTGAGAGGCAGACTGGAGCAACCCGAGGGCGTGATCGAAGGGGCTATTGGGCGCGACCCACGGAATCGGAAGCGGATGGCGATTGTCGAAGGCGGCCGGCCAGCGCGGACGGCGTACAAGGTTCGAGAGTACATCGACGGGATGACGCTCGTCGAAGTCGCTCCGTCGACCGGGCGAACTCACCAGATACGCGTACACTTCGCTGCTGCCGGTCATCCTATCGTCGGCGACGCGCTGTACGGGAAGCCTTCCGACCTAGTTGGACGCCAATTCCTGCATGCCTACCGGCTGGCGTTCGAGCACCCGAGGGACAGACGTCGTATGGAATTCGAGGCGCCGCTGCCGGAGGACCTGACGGAGGCGCTGAGACGGGCGCGGGAAGGGAAGGCGTAGATGCTTCGCACGATGCCGGCTACCGCTAGAGAGGCGTCATGGACTAGAATGCGTTTGAAAGCCTCACCCACATTCCCGAAAGCCCTGCCATGACTGTCCGCGTTCGCTTCGCCCCCAGCCCCACCGGAATTCCGCACGTCGGCAACATACGGACCGCTCTGTTCAACTGGCTCTTCGCCAGGCACGAGGGCGGCAAATTCGTCCTGCGCGTCGAAGACACGGACCAGACGCGGCTCGTCCCAGAAGCACTCGACGCGATCATGGAGAGCCTGCGCTGGCTAGGGCTGGACTGGGACGAAGGGCCGGAGGTCGGCGGGCCGTACGGGCCGTACTTCCAGTCGGAGCGGCTGGAGCACTATAGTCGCGCCGCCGAGGAGCTGATCGCAAAGGACAACGCCTATCGCTGCTACTGCTCGCCGGAGCGGCTGGAACAGGTGCGCTCGGAGCAGATGCGCCGGAAGGAGCCGCCGCGCTACGACCGTCGCTGTCGAAACCTGAGTGAGGCCGAGCGCAAGGAAGAGGAGTCGAAGGGTATCGTGCCGGTGGTGCGGTTCAAGACGCCGCTGTCCGGCAAGACCGAGTTCGACGATATCGTCCGCGGGCACGTGGCCTTTGAGAACGAGACGCTGGACGACTTCGTACTGGTGAAGTCGGACGGGTATCCGACGTACCACCTGGCGAACGTCGTCGACGACCACCTGATGGAGATATCGCACGTGTTGCGGGCCGAGGAGTGGCTGCCGAGCACGCCGCGGCACCTTCTGCTGTACGGCGCGCTGGGCTACGCACCGCCGCTATTCGCGCACCTGCCGATGATACTCGGGCCTGACCGAGCGAAGCTGAGCAAGCGGCATGGCGCGGTGTCGTTGCTGGAGTACAAGCGGCAGGGATACCTGCCCGAGGCGATGTTCAACTTCCTGGGCCTTCTCGGGTGGTCGCTGGACGACCACACGGAGATCATCTCGCGAGAGGAGTTCGTGCGGCACTTCAGCCTGGAGCGGATCGTCAAGAACCCGGCGATCTTCGACGTTGAGAAGCTGACGTGGATGAACGGCGTCTACATGCGAGCGCTGCCTCCGGAGCGGCTTGCGGATCTGATGGCGGAGCGCCTGGAGGAGGACCTGCCGGCGGAGCTGTCGCGGCCGCTAGACCGCGAGTACGTGCGGCGGATCGTGCCCCTTGTGCAGGAGCGCATCAAGCGTCTAGACGAGGCGGTAGCGCTGACGTCGTTCTTCTTCGTCGAAGGGCCGCTCGACTACGCAGCGCAGACGCTGCTGGGGAAGCGGTTCGCAGGAAAGCCCGAGGAGGCCCGACGGGCGCTGGAGGCGGCAGGGGAGCGGCTTCCGGGCGTTGACATTTGGGAGCACGAGACGCTGGAGGAGGCGCTGCGTCGGCTGGCCGAAGAACTGGGCCTGAAGGCGGGCGACCTGTTCATGCTCATTCGCGTGGCGGTCACCGGGCAGACAGCGACGCCGCCGCTGTTCGAGACGATGGACGTGCTGGGGCGCGAGCGGAGTCTGGCGCGCCTCGATGACGCTATCCACCGCCTCGCCTGATTCGTTTACGGGCCGCGGCGCCTCATGGTAAACTGGCTTCGCGGTTTGGGGAGTCGTCTAGTGGTAGGACAGCGGACTCTGGATCCGTATGCGGGGGTTCGAATCCTCCCTCCCCAGCCAGTCCGGCCCCCATCGTCTAGTGGCCTAGGACGCCACCCTTTCAAGGTGGAAACGGGGATTCGATTTCCCCTGGGGGTACCAAACCATCCAAATCCTCCACAGAGCCCGGTTTTCCCTCTATCGTTCATGCAAAAGAATCAGCGGAGGTCCAATTATGCAAGACAAGCCAGAATACGAAGACTATCCGGTCAGCGAAGAGGAGATGGGCAAAAAGTATAAGAACTGGATGGAGTTACTCGCCAGGTACGTCGTGATGGCCTACAACACGGGCAAGGAGGTGGGAGGCGAAGAATACGTTGAGCGATTGAAAGAGGAGTTCCGCACCGCCGGACAAAAAAGCGTCAAGATGTGGATGGCGCTTTCCAATTCAACACCTGAGGACATGGTCGATTGCCGGGGCATAGCCAAGCTCCAGGACTACATAGATGACTCGCTGGCAAATTTCTGGAACGGGTACATTGAATGCAGCCCGAGGGCATTTGAGAAAGAAGTGTATTCCTGCCCGATCGCTCGCATCTGGTCCAAGCAGCCCGAATTATGCGAAATACTTCTGTGCGCATCAGAGGCGGGGATGCAAGAGAAGTTGAACCCTAGGTTTAAGGCAAAGGGTTTCAGCAAGTTGCTGACGAAGGGTGACAAGACATGCCGCTTCAGGACGGAGATGGCGGACTGAAGTGTGTAGAGTCTAGACCTTCTTGGCGATCAGTTCAGCGGCGATTTGGACCCCACTGGCAACTATTTCGCTGCATGCTTGCGGCCCTCCGGCGGCAACGTACTCGAGGGAGTCGACACGGTCGGCGAGATTGAACCTCCGACCCAGCTTGGCTTCAAGAAGGCTGCCACATGCCGTGCTCCCATGCGCCTCTTCAAATCGCTGGCAGAACCTCCGAGAGGCAGGAAGGGAGGCGATGTACGCCTTCCTGTCATTGAGATTGTCCCTGCCAAAGACTAGTCCGATTGCCATCAGACACCCGACAACCGCCCCACAAGTCTCGCCCCGCAAGGCAATCCCAGGAAAAGGGGTAAGCGCCTTGAGAACTGCCCCGCCTTCAAGATTGAACTCCTGCTGAAGTACCGCGAACGATGTCTGGGCGCAGTTGCCGGATAGGGCGAGGGACTCTCTAGCCCTCTGGGCAAGAGTGACGGGACTCTCCTCTGGCGACATGCTGGAACTCCCCTCCTCCGCGTAAGCCTAGCATAGCGTCACCCGCTTCAAAAGCGCTACTCCGATCCAGTTGCCCGACTCGAACGCGAGCAGCTACAGCAGTCGCAATATGGTCAGGCGCACGCATGGCAACAAGCGGGACGGATGGTCGAGTCCGTGAACGTTCGCACCAAGACAGCGGCGTTGGCGAGACTGTGTCCGTAGAATGACTAGAGCAGCTGCCATCCACGGACGCTTCGACAGCCCCCATGGTACTGGGATGGGTCAGGTCAAAGCCATTAGTTGGGTGTCACAGCGGGAAGGCGGTAGGTGCCGGCGAAAACGGCTGGTTCGGGCAGGAAAAAGCGCACGTTGAGGACAAACTGCTCTATGGGAGTGGGCAGCCAGTTGGATTCGTGCCCCAGTGGCGGGCTGTGCTGGAGATAGATATCGAGCGACCCGTCTGAGTTGGTCTGCAAACCGGGAGTTCGATCGCGGATTGCGTAACGTTTGGCGGAGTTTTCAACGAGAAACGCATCGGTCCCGTAGAGGGTCAAAGACCAGAACGCTCTCGCCGGCGGAAGCCCGCCAGCAGGGAAATGCAGGAGGTAGTTGCGGGTGCCCGAGTAGGCTGCTCCATTGGCATCTTGAATTGAAGTTATGTAGATCGCTTCCTCAGGGACTTCTGCGCCCCAGCCGACCTGAGCGATAACAGCACGTAGGAGGAAGTCGTCACCATATTGTCCGAGGCGTCTAGGGTTATTCCAGGCGTTTGCGCTCTCTGCCGCCGAGGCCATCTCTTCGGCAACACGCGCCGCCCCTTCGTTGACACCCCTCGCCAGATCCGCCCTGAAATCAGGAGTCCCATCGGCCGCCGGGTGCTGCGCAGCCGCGATCCCTATGGCGGCGAATCGAGCCTGAGCCGCGCGATCTTCGGCGCTGGTCACAGGACTGATTGCCAGCACGTCACCCAGTTCGTCAAAGAAGGAAGCGCCCGCGTTCGCCACGTCCTGGGGCCTTCCCAGAGGGGTACCGAGCGAAGATGGTGCAGAAGCGGTCTCAGTCGACTTAGGCGTCAATGGTTCGAGGACTACCTGGGACATGACGGCCCGCGCGGTGGGGAGATCGTCAGCGCTCAGGACGAGGAACCGGCCCAAGACAAACACCAGCGGGGTCGGAGCACTGATTAGATGAGCAGCCGGGGGTAGAACCCCATTCCAACCTGGAGACGCGATTACCCAGGACCCCGCAGCGCCTCCGGTGACACGTGTACCGATATGGGCGAATGTCTCCGTATTCATGGCCAGGAATTGGAGGGTGTAGTAGCGATCGTGGATTTCCGGGACAGTCAACACTAGAGGGCCCCCGCGTAGATCCAATACCGCGAGGTCGTAAAGCGTATCAACGTTGGGCGCGACGACGTCCCGGCTTGCAGGACCGGCTAGTTGCCGCTGTGGGAAGAGATGGTTCACGCCGATGGTCAGCGCGAGCGTCTGCATCGTACGCATTGTTATGACGAGCGGCAGACCCCAAATATAGGCATCGGCTGCAATTGCCGACGTGTCTTCCATATTCGTACCTTCGAACTCCGGCGACCCCGAGGATGCACCGCTGTCTGAGCATACACAGACCGCGATCGCCTCAAGGGGCAACAACGCTTCGTGGGGGCATCAACTCATGCGCAGGAATACCCGGGAATCACTCCCCTTGTGCCACGGCCCTCTCGGTCACGCTAGCGGCAGGACAATAGCACGACTTGAATCTGCGGTCAACTAACAAGACAGACTCTGGAGCAGCGGGCCCAATTGCCAACCAGCCCAAGGGAAATCGAAAACCAAACGCCGTGACGCGGGGTGACGGAACGGCATGCTGGCGCCGGTTTCCACATGAGGTAACGGCTCGCCTCAACATCGCAGGAGGAGCGCATCAGGGCGGCCGCCGACTAGTACCGATACGTTCTTTGACGGTCTGCACCTCAGGGGAGTGATGTCGAACTCCTCCTCCCCAGCCGTGCTACCCATGCTATACAATGTTTCGGAAAACGCTGGAGACTGCCCGGGACTTGCATTATGCCCATCGAGAAAGCAAAAGAACATTCCCGCGACGCTTTTGATCGTATGGCCTCGAAATACGAGAGGACACTTGAGGGCAGACACTCGCGCGGAATGCGAGAGGCTGCCCTCAACCGCTTGGGCCGACCCCTCGCTGGTTCCCTGCTCGACGTCGGATGTGGCCCCGGTCTCCTCCTTCAAGTCCTGGTCGAGCGCGAAGGGCTAAGCGTCGCTGGCATTGACATCTCGCCCGAGATGATCCGGGTTGCCAAAGACCGGCTTGGGATTCGAGCCGATCTCAGGATCGGGGATGCCGAATCCCTGCCCTGGGAAGATGACCACTTCGATCACGCTGTCTGCACCGACTCTTTTCATCACTACCCAAATCCGGAACGGGCAGTCGCGGAGATGCGCAGGGTGCTAAAACGCGGCGGACGCCTTGTCATAGCGGACCCCGCCGCGCCCCCGGTCATCCGACAGGTCGCAAACGTGGTAAACCGTTCCCTTCGCCACGGCGACGTTCGCATCTACAACAGGCCTGAGATGATGCGTATACTCAAAGGACAAGGATTCGAGAAGATAGAGTGGCAGATCTCGGGGCTTTGGGGTTTTGTGGTCACGGCGCGTGCGCTTTAGTATCTCGATTTGGTGGCGCTCGGGCGCCGAGGCCTACAGGAGACAAGGAAAATGGAAAAGAATAATCGGCGAGTATGCCCAGCCGAACACGCGGGCTGGCTCGTCAATCCGATGAGAAGTTGGTTTCAGAGCCCCGAAAGGCTCCTGAGGGACTACGTCAAGAAGGGGATGACCGTTCTTGATATCGGCTGCGGGCCCGGGTTCTTCTCCGTACCCATGGCAACCATGGTCGGCGAGGCCGGCAAGGTAATCGCGGTGGACATTCAGGAAGGAATGCTTGACCGGCTAGAGGCAAGGATTCGCGGCAAAGAAATAGAAGGGCGGATTCAGTTACATCAGTCTCAAGAGCAGACCATAGGGCTCTCCGAGACGGTTGATTTTGCTCTGGCGTTCTACGTGGTCCATGAGGTGCCGGACCAGGAGGCGTTCTTCCAGGAACTCAAATCGATATTGAACCCAGGCGCGAAGCTGCTCGTTGTTGAGCCAATGTTTCACGTCTCAAAAAAGGCATTCGGGGAAACTGTAGCCAAGGCCACGGCTGCGGGTTTCGCGACGGCGAAGGGCCCGGGGGCCCTCTTCAGCCGATCGATAGTTCTACAGCCCGAGTAGCAGGCGTCGCTTCGGGCGCGAAACCGTCACCTTCGTCCAATTTCACATCGATCCCGTTCGACGACCGTCAATTGAAGGTTGGACTTCGAAATAGCGACCATTTGAGGGTCCAGACAGCCATCGTCAGTGCAGGAGAAAACAGAATCCCCGGCTAGACCCTACGAAGCGGCGGCCCGATTTGCCAGCGTAAGCTCGACCAAGACCTCCTGAGGCCCCTCCCCACGCTTGATCTCGAACCCGAGAGCACGACAGAGCCTGATCATGTGCGTGTTCTCAGCCAGCACTATGCCGTAGATGGTCTCGAGGCGCTTCTCCTCGCCGATGCCGATCAGCATGTCCACCAACTTGGTGCCGAGCCCCTGTCCGGCGAAGTCGTCGGCAACGAGGACGGCGAACTCGGCCCGCTTGTCACCCGGCTCCATTATCAGCCTGCTGACTCCGATGCTTCTCTTCTTACCGCCCGAGGACAGTTCCGCGATGATCGCCATCTCGCGGTCGTAGTCGATGTTGCAATAGCCAATCAGCATCTCGTGCGTGATGTTTCTCATCACCTGGAAGAACCGGAACCGGCTCGTTTCATCAGAGAGGCCACTAATTAGCTCTGCCTCCAGGGGCTCGTCCTCGGGCCGGATGGGCCTGAGGAGAACCTCAGTCCCATCCCTGAGGCGCCAGGGAGTTATGTACTTCACCGGGTATGGCATTATCACGAGATGGCGATGGGGGTCTTTGGACTCCAACCCTCGCGGGTCGAGGATGATGCGCGAGTCAAGGGCAAAGACCCCTTTGTTGCAGACGGCGAGCGGGTTTATGTCAATCTCCGCTATCTCAGGGAAGTCGACGACCAGGTTCGAGAACTTGACGACTATCTCTTCGAGCAGACGAAGGTCAGCCGGCGGTTTGTTCCTCATGCCGTTCTTGAGGATTTCCCATACCCTGGTATCTTCCATCAGCCTCCTGGCCAGGGTCTGGTTGAGCGGCGGAAGCTTGGTCGAGAAGTCGCGGTATGCCTCCACGGTTGTGCCGCCGGCTCCAAATAGGATGACCGCGCCGAAATCGATGTCCTTCTTCGATCCAAGGATGAGCTCGTAGTTGATGTCCTCCATCATCCGTTGGACGTAAACCCCGTCAATCCGTGCCTCAGGAGACGTCTCATGCACTCGCTCCATCAGCCCCGCGAAGGCCATCTTCAACTCGGATTCTGAATCTCACTCCCGTGACGACCCCGCCAGCGTCCACTTTGTGGACAATGTCCGGGGACATGATCTTGAGGACGACGGGGTAGCCTATCGAGGCCGCGGCTGACTGCGCCTGCTCCACACCTTTACAAAGAAGGCCTCTCGCCCTCGGTATTCCATACGCATCCAAAAACCTATCCGCTCTGTCCTCGGTCAGATAGGTCTCGCCGTGCTCGAGGGCGCGTTCGGCGAGGAGCCTTACGTGACTGGAGGGAGGAGCATAGGCCACCGAGAGTTCCTCCGGCGTCTCGTTGAGGAGGTCGAGATTGCGCCTGTACTTCCACATGTACATGTAGGTCTTGATTGCCGCTTCGGGAGAGTCATACGTCGGTATGTTCTTGCTGTGAAACACCTCGCGGCCCGCCGCGACCTCGTGCTCACCCATCCAGACCGTCAATAGGGGCTTGATTCGTTTCTCTGCCACAGCGGCGATGCGCTCCGCCAGTTCGGTCGGCGTGGCCGACCCCTGCGGCGTGTAGACGACGACTATGCCGTCAACGCCCTTGTCCGCCATGCAGGCGCTAGTTGCCTTGGCAAATCGTTCAACGTCGGCATCTCCCAGAACGTCGATGGGGTTCCCATGACTCCAGTACGGGGGGAGCGAAGCGTCAAGATCCGCGACCGTCTTGTCGGACAGCCGAGCGATTTCACAGCCATTGCCGATCACAGCGTCGGCCGCAATCACTCCCGGACCGCCGGCGTTGGTGATCAAGGCGATTCTGGGTCCGGCGGGGAGATAGCGGGAGTCGAGAACGCTGGCGCAGTTGAAGAGATCGAGGATTTCGTCCACGCGGACTATTCCCGCTCTTCTGAAGGCAGCCTCGTATGCCTCGTAGCTGCCGGCCATCGCTCCAGTGTGAGAAAGGGCTGCCTTCGCGCTCTCGGCATATTTCCCCGGCTTTATCACAACTATCGGTTTGCTACGAGCGAATCCTCTCGCGGCTCGCATGAAACTTCGGGCGTTCCCTACGCTTTCCATGTAAACGATGATGCTCCTCGTATGTGGGTCTTCGCCGAGAAAGTCGATGAGATCGCCGAAATCGACGTCGAGCATAGAGCCGACGGACAGGAAGGCGCTGAATCCGACGTTCGAGCTGACGGCCCAGTCCAGGATCGCCGAGCCGAGAGCGCCGCTCTGGGATATGAAGGCTATCCGTCCCGGTTGTGGGTTGCGCCTGAGAAATGTCGTGTTGAGGTTCGCATGAGGCCTTATGATTCCAAGGCAGTTGGGCCCGATGATTCTCAGCCCGTACTTGACCCTGGTCTGCTCTATCCTCTCTTCGAGCTCTCTCCCGACCTCTCCGATCTCCTTGAATCCAGCGGAGATTATGACGACCCCGCCGACACCCGCCTCTCCACACTCTTCCACCAATTCGGGGACGGTCCAGGCGGGCGTGGCGATTACCGCGAGGTCGACCGGTTCCGGAACAGAAGCTATGCTCGAATAGCACTTCTGGCCCAGGACAGTCTCACGCTCGCGATTTACGGGATAGACCTTCCTTTGCTCCTGTCCAAGGAGACAGTTCTCCAGCAGAGTCTTTCCGACAGCGCCCTCGCGCTCAGTAGCACCGATGATAGCGATGGATTTTGGATTCAGAAGCGGCTCGAGATAGCTCACCAGACACCTCCGTGAGCAGCGCAAAGGTACCTCTTTCTCACGACCCTCATCCGGGCCGGGGGCCTCCACGTTGCTCCAATGCCGACATAGTATAGCAAATCCTGATGACAGGGAGCCTTTGGCCTATCCGTGGTATCGTTGTCGGAGACAGGTCTCAGACAGTCAAACGGAGGATGTCGATGATAAAGAGGATCCTGGTCCCGCTCGATGGCTCCGGTCTGGCGGAGAGTGCTTTCCCCTACGCCGAACAAATCGCGATGAAAGTGGGAGCCGAGGTGCTACTCCTGGCCTCTCTGCACGAGGCAGATTCTTGGGCCGGCCATCTGGTGCAGGCGGACAAGGAATCGGCACCTCTCGTCAAGACCTATTTGGACATCAAGGCCAAAGAACTCCAGGGTAAGGGCATCGCCGTCAAGACTGACACCACCTCCGAAGCGGCGGCCGAGGCTATCGTTGCCCACGTTATCGACGAGAACGAGGACCTTATCGTCATGAGCAGCCACGGTCGATCCGGTGTAACACGTTGGGTTTTTGGGAGCGTTGCTCACAAGGTGCTCCACGGCGCCTGTTGCCCCATCCTGCTGGTGCGACCGTCATCTGACTCCGCCAAGCCGATCGACGTTCCCGTCATCGGGAAGATCCTGGTCCCTCTAGACGGGTCAGGGCAATCCCTGGCAGTTCTCCCGTTCATCGAGGACTTTGCCAGAGTCTTCGACGCTTCGCTGATCCTGCTTACCGTGGTCCTGCCGCTAACCGCTTACGTCGGCGCGGCATTCATCATCCCGACGAGCGACTTTCTTGATGGGCAGCTCGCCTGGGCTCGGCAGTTCCTGTCAGGGGTCGTCAAGGAGGTGCAAGGCCACGGCCTGAAAGCCACCGACATGGTAATGGTCGGCACAGGTGCGAGTGAGATCGTGCAGGCGGCTGATGACGCTAGTGCCGACATGATCGCCTTGAGCACTCATGGCCGGTCGGGGTTGTCGCGATCCCTGATGGGGAGCGTCGCCGACGCGGTACTTCATCGAACCACGCTTCCCTGCCTCGTTGTCCGGCCGCCGCAGGCGAAGAGGCAGGCGTAGAATCGCTCAACGGCGGACAAAGCCGATTGGAGAATGAAACACTTCCCCCTCCTGAAGATTGCTGCTGCATCGGTTGCCAGCGCTACGGCTTACCTGTGGCCAGACGATTGCAGCCTCGGGCTCGGTCTCTCGCGCTCTTTTCTATAAGAGCCATACACTAGCTTGCCTTCTTCGCGATCCAGCCAGCCATCCTCTGTCTGACCTGCACGGAGCTCAGGGGACAGACTGACCCATGAGCTGCGGCAGTCGCTGCGAGAGAGACTTTAATCTATGTGGGGAACAGATTTCGCTGTCCGCTTGAAGGACTAGCGGAAGCGGCGGCGGGACGAGCGCATTCGCCTGGCGGGCGCCTCTATCATCGCTATGGGCTTACCTTCGGGCGTAACGCGGGGAAGCTTCCTGCCGAGGCCCTTCTCGATTTCGTGCCATTTCGGCAGGTCGGCGGGGCCGAGCAGGGTGATGGCGCGGCCGGCGCGGCCCATGCGACCGGTGCGGCCGACGCGATGGGTAAAGAGCTCGTGAGTTTCCGGAAGTTCGAAGTTGATGACGCGACCGATGTGGAGTACGTCGAGACCGCGCGCGGCGACGTTTGTCGCAACCAGGATGGGCGTCCTGCCTTCGCGGAATCGCTTGATCACGCTGTCACGCTGTTGCTGAGATAGATTCCCCTGCAAGACGTCGGCGGCGTAGCCGAGGCGGACGAGTTTCTGGCCCAGGTTTCGCACTCCGTGTTTCGTACGCCCGAATACGAGGGTGGCGCCGTCGGTCTCCTGGTCGAGCAGCCGCTGGAGAACCGCGAATTTCTCCTCGTGCCACACTTCACAGACCTCATGCTCAATGCTCAATCCATCATCGGCATCCGGGTTCAGCTGGATTAGGAGAGGGCTCTTCAGATAACGAGCGGCCACCTCTTGCACCCACTCGGGCGTCGTGGCAGAGAAGAGGCTTGTCTGGCGCCCGCGCGGTGTCGCTCCGACGATTCGCTCCACGTCCGGGGCGAACCCGCGATCGAGCATTTCATCGGCTTCGTCGATGACGAGATACTTCACCGCGTGCAGGCGCAACGATCCTCGAGACATGTGGTCGAGTATGCGGCCAGGGGTGCCGACAACGACGTGGCAGCCACGCCGGAGGGTTTCTTGCTCGGGTCCGACCGCGTGTCCACCGTAGAGGACAGTCAGGCGAATGCTTGTGCCCGTGGCGATGAGCTTGAGCACACCGGCTACCTGCTGCGCTAGCTCGCGGGTGGGAACGAGGACGAGAGCCTGCAGGGCGTCGCTTCGCTCGTCGACGGCGTTAATCAGCGGGAGTCCGAAGGCGAGCGTCTTGCCCGACCCCGTGCACGCCTGGCCGATAACGTCGCGGCCTTCCAGCAGCGGAGGTATCGCGGCCGCCTGGATGGGCGTCGGCTCCTGGATGTGCATGGCTTCTAGCGCCTTCACGGAGGAGGCGCGAAGCTTCAATTCATGAAATGATGTCAAAGAGATAACCTTTCCTTGCCGCTCGGGCGGCTCCTGGGGTTTGGCAACTGACGCAGTTGGTGCTGCGACATTCGCAGAGGGGTGGCTAACGTGGGCCGGCGGAAATTTGGTGTGCGGGTTACTGCCGACTAGCAACAGACGCTCGTAAGCGTCTTCGAGGGAACTGACACTGACGACCTCCTTGTTGTGCGCTCCTGGCCGTCTAGTGCCGTGTGAACCTGAGGCTCTGCATAAGAAGACTAGGAATCATCTGGATGCTTCACTGTAGCACATTTCCTCAAGGATAGCAAATTTGTTCCGACTCGAGGTGAAGAGACAGTCCCGGCGCTGTGAAGGGCGTAGACGAGACGGCACTCGAACGGAGTGGGTCGTGAACCCGAAGCCCAGCCGGCTAACGTGATCCTTAGGAGCCGGTGTGGTATAGTCTCAATCAGGATATGGCCCTTGTCTTCGACCTGCAAACGCGTCCCCGATCTTGTCTTGCACTCGGCGACCGAGGATCAGCAGAACCTAGAGGAGGCCGTCGAGTGATTTACAGAAGTAACTCTCCGAACCGAAAGGTCCCGTGCCCGGCCCGCGCCACAGTCTGCAAAGGAGAACTAAATTGACCACGCTGCTTGTGGGAAACCTGTCCCCTAAGACCACGGCCAGCGACTTGCAGAGCGTCTTCTCCGCATTCGGGGAGATCACCTCATTACGGATAGCGAGGGACGCTGCCGGACGCCCGCGTGGGTTCGCCCTCGTTGACCTCGACCACAGGGCGGCGGCTATCGCCGTGCAAGCGCTGAAGGGCGTCGAACTGAGAGGGCAAGCAATCGAGGTCGTAGTGGACCGTCCCCTGTCGGACCTGGGCCGTCAGGAGGTGCGCGGCGCTGCCACCAAGCACCGAAAGGCGTTGCTTGGGCAGCACCGAAGGCCGCTGGAGAACCCAATCCCGAAGAGCAGAAGGATGTCCAGATAGCGCGCTGAGGCGACTGTCTATCCACTGACGCAGTCCTTGCCCTAGGTAGCGACCCCGGGATAGAGCCGGGGCCCGATTGCCACCCCCGCCACCATCACGCCGGTCACCACCGCGAAATCAACACCGAGACCGTACCGGCCAACGCCGCCGGATAGCATCATCGTTGCGGACGCCAGCTCTCTTGTGGGCCGGCCTCCCGACGTGTTAGCCATACGCCCCCTAATCTTCACATGGACGTGTTGTCGAGGCGGCCGGCGTTGCGACGTCGGGCAGCGGCCGTATCTCCTGCAAGCAGTGTGAAGGAGCTAGCGACAACGACTATGACGAAGGAGACGAGCAAAGCATGGCTCATGCCCATGGCGAACGGCGCCAGCGCCGGGCTGCCCAACTCGCTCGATGTTCCCAGGAACACCTCACCAACCGTCTTGCCCGGCAGAGTAGCCGCCGCGACGGCTAGCGCGAGCGCGAAGCTGGTCACCATTCCGCATTGACGAAACGTCGCCAAAGTGCCCGCGGCGATGCCGAGACGCCGAGGTGGTACCGCGCCCATTACGGCGCTATTGTTAGGCGAGAAGAAGAGCCCAGCGCCGATACCCAGCAAGACCAGGCCCGGCACAACGAGTAGATAGGGCGACCCGGCCCGCAGCAGTGACAATACCAAACAGCCGGCCCCCTGGAGACACAGGCCGACCGTGGCCGGCAACCGAGAGCCGACGCGATCGGCGGCGATCCCTCCTAGCGGCCCAGTAAACCCCTGCAACAGAGGCAGAGGGAGGAGCATGAAGGCCGCGGTCAGCGGCGAGTACCCTTTGACACCCTGTAGATAGAATAGCAGCAAGAAGGTAACGGCGAAGATACTGAGGCTCTGCAACATAGCAGCTGCGGTGCCGAAGGTGTAGATACGCTCGCGGAACAGCGAGAGGTCGATGAGCGGGTTTTCTACCTTTCGCTCCCAGAAGAGGAAAGCGGTTTCCAGCGCGAGAAACCCGGCGAACAGCAGCTCGATGCGGGCAGAAGCCCAACCCCAGGAGATGCCTTCGGTGAGCGCCAGCAGCACGCAAGCCAATCCGCCGCTAAAAAGCACTGCGCCGATGAGGTCGAGCCGCTCACGATGGGCAGGCCGGCCCAGCTCGTGCAGGGCAAGGTAACTCCAAAGCGTGCCGGCAATGCCGACCGGCAGGTTCACCAGGAAGATCCATCGCCACGAGGCGAAAGAGAGGATGAGCCCGCCCACGACGGGCCCGATGATGCCGCCGATCGCCCAGGTGATAGAGTTGATACCCATCGCACGGCCACGCTCGCCCGGAGGAAACGCTTCCGTGATGATGGCCATTGAGTTCGCCGCCAACATTGCGCCGCCCGCGCCCTGCACGAGCCGGAAAGCCACCAATACTTCGCCGGACGTCGCGGCCGCGCAGAGCAGTGACCCGACCGTGAAGACTACGAAGCCGAGGTTGTACATCCTGACGCGCCCGAACATGTCGGCCATGCGCCCGAAAAGCGCCAGGAAGACGGTACTCATGAGGATGTAGCCCATCAACACCCAGACCATGGTGACTAGGTCGGAATGCAGGCTGGACATCATATCGGGCAGGGCGAGGATGACGATCGAGGAGTCGATGGCGGCCATCGCCGCGCCGATCGTCGTCACAGAGAGAGCCACCCATTTATATTCAAAGCGGCCGGTGCGAGGTGAAGAAGAAGCGTATGCAGTCACGACTGCTCAGACTTCCGGAGCACTAAGGGTTTGCCGAAGGTCGCACGTTAGGTTGCGACGCTAGGATAGAGCCTCGCGGCTATCACTACCAGCACAACCATTATCCCCACAACGACCGCGAAATCCATCCCCAGGCCGTACTGGCTTACTCCGCCGGATAACATCATTGTGCGGAGACCGTCGACCTCATAGGTTAGCGGATTAACGTGTGCAAAGAACTGCAGCCAACGCGGCATCATAGAGATGGGGTAAATGGCGCTGCTGGCGAAGAACATGGGCATCGTTAGCACCTGACCAATACCCATGAAGCGCTCCCGTGTCTTCACAATACAAGCGATGATCAGCGAGAAGGTCGAGAAAAGCGCGGCGCCGAGGATGACCATAGCTAGAACACCCAGCAGCGCGAGCGGATTCCAGTTGAGGCCGACACCGAGGATCAGCGCCAAGATAAAGACAATAGCCGCCTGGACTATGCCGCGAACACCGGCGGAGAGCGCCTTGCCGAGCACCAGGGCCGAACGCGGCGTGGGGCTGGCGAGGAACTTATGAATGATGCCGAGGTCTCGCTCCCAGATCACGGCGATCCCGTAGAAGATGGCGATAAAAAGGACACTCTGAGCCAGGATTCCCGGCGCCATGAAGTCGATATAAGGGATGTTGCCTGTGGGGATGGCGCGGGTCCTGGCGAAGACCTGTCCGAAGACGAGCAGCCAGAGGGCAGGCTGGACGGCGCGCATGATCAGTTCCTGATAGTCGTGGCGGAGTTTGCGGGCTTCGAGTTCCGCAATGGTTAGGGTCTTTAGCAGGTAGCTGGAGAGACCAGACAATGGGTTCGGCTTTATTGCGGTGGTTATGCTAGCCAAGGCGTCGGGCCATCCTTCTAGCTCTTGAAACTTCCCGATAACCCCTGCGTGTGCCGGCAGCCTCGTCGAGGACGTCACCGGTGTAGTGAGTGAAGACGTCGTCCAGGGTCACCTTCTTGCCGTCAACAGACCGCTTCAGCTCCTCCGGAGTGCCCTCGGCGACTACCTTGCCGAGGTGCATGATGGCGACGCGCCCACAAAGGCTATCGGCTTCGTCCATATAGTGGGTGGTCAGAAGAATCGTCGTGTTGTAGTCGGAGCGCATGCGTTCGATGTGCTCCCAGACCGCCTTGCGGGCAAGCGGGTCCAGGCCGACCGTCGGTTCGTCGAGGAAGAGCATGGGGGGACGGTGCAACATAGCCTGGCCAATCTCCAGGCGACGGATCATCCCACCCGAGTAGCTGCGGACTAGCTTGTCGGCGACTTCAGAGAGGCCCATGAAGCTGAGCACGTCGAGGACGCGCGGTTTCTGTTCGCGGCGCGGGATGTCGTAGAGGCGGGAGAAGACAAGCAGGTTCTCATAGCCGGTAAGAGAGCCGTCGGCGGAGAGCATCTGGGGCACGTAGGCGATGTTGCGCCGGACCTTCATCGACTGCTTCTTGACGTCGAATCCGCAGACCTTCGCGCTGCCGGAGGTAGGGTCGAGGAGGGTTGTAAGCATCTTGATTGCAGTTGTCTTGCCAGCGCCGTTTGGGCCCAGCAGTCCGAACACCTCGCCTGCCTCGACGGAGATCGTTAAGGTGTCGACGGCTGTCAGAGCGCCAAACCGTCGAGTGAGCGCGTTTGTTTCAAGTACCGGCATGCTTCATCGCCTCTCTATTCGCCTTCAACCGTGAATGCGCGTCGTAGGATGTCAGACGCCTCCTGCACAGTCTCGTTTTCGACGTCTGTCAGCCCGGCCAGGACTTCCGCGAGGCATTCGCGAAGGTGCCGCCGTGCCCGCTGCAGCGTCGCCTTGCCTTGCGCAGTCAACGACAGCGTCAGGCGGCGGCGGTCTGACGCCGACGTGTGACGGCTCATTAGCTTGCGGGCGATCAGGCCATCGACCAGCTTCGACATCGAAGGTGGCATCAGGCCGATGTGAGCTGTGACGTCGAGCAACGCGCTGCCCGGATAGCGGTCGAGGTAACCGAGCGTGCGGAACTGGGGCATCGAAAGCTCGCCGCCGCGATGGCTGCGCATCTCGGACCGCATGAGGCGCATGACCTGGGGCACGACCTCCAGCAGAGCGACGGCCGAATCATCGGCGCTCGTTCGCTTTTCTAACGTTTTCACAATCTAACTATAATCTTCGGGGACTGCGAGGCGCAACCGCACCTGGCCTGCGGCCTTGTCGGCAGCAGATTCGAGGAACGCGCTTTGTCACGGAGTTTTCACCAATCTTTTACACGAGGGCACCCTCCTGGCTCGCTTTGGCGCTATAAAATAAAAGTAGCAGAAATAGTATGAATACTCGGGACAAGGATGAGAGATGAAGATCTTACAAGTGGCGCCTCTTATTGAACGGGTCCCGCCGCCGGCCTACGGCGGCACCGAGGCGATTGTTAGCCTTTTGACCGACGAGCTGGTCAGACGCGGTCATGAGGTTGTCTTGCGAGCTTCCGGTGATTCGATTACCCTCGCGGAGTTGCGTTCAGTCTATCCACGGGCCTTGCGGACCGAGAAAGGCATCGGAAGCACCGTACCTTACGAGCTGGCGCACGTGTCCGATGCGTTGAGGGACGCACCGAATTTCGATATCGTTCACAATCATACGGGCGAGATGTTGATGGCCTTCGCCCATCTCGTCGACGTCCCGATGCTCACGACGACTCACGGCAATCTGACTCCGGACAGCCGCTTCGTCTGGGAGCGGTACACCGGCTACTACAACACCATCAGCCGTTCGCAGGCGCGCTACATTTCCGGCTTCCCGAACGCGCGCTTTGTCGGGGTTGTGCACAACGCTATCGCTGTCCACAGCTTCCCGTTCCAGACTAAGAAAGATGACTACTTGCTGGACCTGGCGCGGGTTTCGCCGGAGAAGGGCACGCACATTGCCATCGAAGTGGCGCGACGAGCCGGAATGCCACTCATTATCGCGGGGAAGGTAGACAGTGTTGATGTCGAGTACTACAGGGATGTCGTCGAACCCTTGATCGACGGCGAGCAAATACGGTTCCTGGGAGAAGCCGACGGCGCTACTAAGCGGACGCTTTACGCGGGCGCCCGGGCCTTGCTGACGCCCATAGAGTGGGAGGAGCCGTTCGGCCTGGTGATGCCGGAGGCGATGGCGTGCGGCACGCCCGTGATCGCCTTTGCACGGGGCGCCGCGCCGGAGATCATCGTCGACGGTGAAACGGGCTTTCTTGTCGACAACATTGACGAGATGGTGGAGGCGGTCCGCCACATCGACGAGATCGACCCCACGCGGTGCCGCGAACACGTTGAGCAGCATTTCGACGTGCCGGTCATGGTCGACGCCTACCTGGCGATCTACCAGCGGATATTGGGGAGCGTCCGCGACGAGCGACTTATGCCGGCGCTGAACAGTTAGCGTCCCCGATTGGCCTCCCGTCTGACGACCGCGCGGTTCCTATTGACTCTTCCTTCAGCAGCCGATATGTTAACGGTAGAGAACAACGTGTTCGCGGTAGGCGGCAACCGGCAACCGCTTGCCGCTATGCCACCGGTCCGTATTTGATCGACGCAGATGGAATCGAATTAACGTGGAAGGCAATCTGAAGGCGTCTTCTCACTCCATTGTCCTGTTCGAGTGCGTCGCGGGAAAGTCGACAAGCGCTGCGGAGCTCGTCGCAGGGCACGATCTGCCGCTTGTCGGCACGCTCAAGAGAGTCCGCGTACCCTGCTCTGGCAAGCTTCAGCCCGAGCATCTGCTGAAGGCATTCGAAGCCGGCGCGGATGTGGTCGTGGTCCTTACCTGTCGCAGCGGCGACTGCCGCTATCTCGAAGGCCGGCAACGTATCGAGCGAAGGCTCGATTACGTGCGGGGACTTCTTGACGAGATAGGTCTGGGCGGAAATCGGCTCGTTCTTCGCGAACGGGCGTCTGTGGGGAGCCACGAGGAACCTCTGGAAGAGGTGATGGCAGGCGTGAGCGCGAACCCGCTCGGTGGGACAATCGACAAACGAGCTTGGATTCGATGACTTCCGAAACAACGACTTCCAAACTTGCTCAGGCGCTGGGCTCCAGAGGATCGACTCTCATAGTCGAATTCGTTCCGTCGGCGAGCGATGCCGAATCGCTGAGGAGGGCCACAGGCGCTCTTCCGCCCTCCATCGACAGCGTTGTGGTAAGTAGTGACAGCGTATCGGCTCTCGCCTGCGCAGCAATGCTGGCGGCCGACGGCCTCGATCCGGTGATAGCGCTCTCCACGCGCGACGGCAATCGAAACGCGCTGCTCGCCGAGGCCCGTGGTGCCGCCCTGCTAGGCGTGCGGAACGTCCTCTGCGTAAGCAGCGGGAGGGCTTCGTCCCAGGCTTCGCCGGAGGCCAATACCGCCTTCGACGTCGACCCGGCGCAACTCCTGCAACTGCTGAAGGACGTCGATAGTGCTTTGCCGCTGCTGGCAGGCGCCGAGACCTTCCCGCTGGTGCGACCGTTGGCACTCTCCGTCATCGATACGCGCAAGAAGGTGGCGGCCGGCGCCGACTTCCTGGTTACGCAACCGATCTTCGACGTGGCGGCATTCGAAGAGTGGATGGCCGCGGTCCGGCAGGAGGGCATCGGCGAACAGGCCGCTGTTCTCGCCAGCGTGCGCGCGATCAAGAGCGTCGATGAGCTTGCCAAGCAACAGAGTCGCGGCCACATCTCCGATGAGATCCGCCTCAGACTTGAGGGCGCTGCTGACCTTGCCGCCGAGGGCCTCGCGGTGGCCGCTGAGACGGCAGCGAAGCTGGCGGCTATCGAAGGAGTCCGCGGGCTTTACGTGCGGTCGTCGGGGAAGCCGGAGGACATCGCCGAGATTATTCGTCGCGCGGGTCTGCGGGCCGCATAGGCAGGGAGGCAGCTTTGCCGGAACGCTACCACGTGCCTACCGTGCCCACGCCGGGCCGCTTCCCGAAGATCGGCAAATATAGCATTGTCGACTGGCGGGAAGACTGCGCTCGCTGTCGCAACTGCGTTAAGAATGCATGCGTTAGCGGCATTTGGCCGCTCGAACGCGCCCATGACGTCGATCCCACGGCCCCCCTCGAGCCCGCCTTCGACTGCCGCGCCTGTCTCTCCTGCGTCCAGGGCTGCACCAAGGGCATCCTTTCGCTCTCCGTGAATCCTGCCTATCTCAGCCTGGGCGACCGCTATTGGACGCGCGACATGATCCAGACGACCTGGAGCCAGGCCGAAAACGGGCGCGTTCCCGTCTCCGGCGCGGGCTATCGCGGACCGTTCTGCGGGCCGGGCTTCGACTCCATGTGGACCGACATGTCAGAGATCGTCCGGCCGACGCGGGACGGCATTCACGGGAGAGAGTACATCAATACGTCTGTCGACGTCGGCGCGAAGTCTCTGCGCCTGCGGTTCGACACGGAAAGGCACGTCGAAGAGGAGTCGAGACTGATCGAGTTGCCACTGCCACTCATACTCGACCTGCCGCCATGGGGCGCCGACGGCGACCAGCTGCGGACGGCAAGGAACGGCGCTGCCTCAGCGCTGCGGACCATGAGCGTCGTTCGAGCTTCACAGGTGGACGAAGACGATGACACCGCAACGCTGGCGCTACTCTTCGAAGGCGAAGAAGCGACAGAGTACCAGGAATTCTTGCGGAAGGCCCGCTTCGTCGAGATCGCCGACGGGCCGAAAGCCTCCGCTTATGTCAAGCAGGTGCAGACAGAAAATTCCCGCCTGGTAGTCGCGGTTCGGACACCGTTCACGCCGGACGCCGGCGACCGACTGCTTCGACTCTACGAAGACGGGGTCCGTGTCATCCACCTGTGCGCGGATGAGTGCGGACGTGAGGTCGAAGCCGAGGAGCCACGCTACCTCCGAGATGCATTGCGGGAGGTCCACGGCCGGCTGGTGCAGGAGGGAGTTCGGGACGAAATCACGCTTATCGTCGGCGGCGGTATCGCGCTGGCGGAGCACATGGCGAAGGCGATAATCTGCGGCGCTGATCTGGTAGCCGTGGGAGCGCCGCTGCTCGTAGCGCTGGGCTGTCGGGTTTGTGATGGCGATCACGGCGAGAACTGTCCGGTGCAGATTCAGAACGTCGAGCCAAACTACGCGATGCGGCGAATGGTGAACCTGATGAGCGCTTGGCACTTGCAGCTAATCGAGGTGCTGGGAGCGATGGGCATCCGCGAAGTGCGACGTCTGCGCGGCGAGACCGGGCGGGCGATGTTCCTCGAAGACCTCGACAAGGAGGCGTTTGGTGACATCGGTTATTGACCCGCCCCTTGCCGGAGAAGTCGAACGCCCGGACAGGGTACCGCAGGCGCCAGTAGAGCGCGTCGTTCGCGCGACACCCGACCGCTATCGCAACCCTATCGGGCCGTACAAGGTGCGGCGAAGCGCCGATTGCCAAAGTTGCGCAGTCTGCGTCGATGTCTGTCCTTACGGCGTTCATGTGAAGCCGGAAGGCTATCGATTGCCGCTACGGCCGCGCGATTATCTGTGCATCGGGCCGAAGTGCGCCGAAACGGACCATTACTGTGTCGAGCACTGTCCGAACAGGGCGCTTTCGGTTGGGCCCAACCCAACGGCGGCAGCCCTCGGAGACGCGCGCTGGACGCCAGACCTTCTGATGGCAACCTGGCGCCAGGCGGAAACAGGCAGTCTGGCAAGCGTCGGCGATCTGGAGTATCGTCACGGCGGCTCCGGCGGCGGTTTCGACGCTCTTCGCTTCCGCTTTCCGGAGAACCCAGACGTTGTCGCGCCGGAGGACGTGGACACTCGGCTGGAATTGAATCGCCGAGATAGCGCACGTCCTCGGGTTGGCATCGACCTGCCGGTTTACGGCGGCGGCATGTCATTTGGCGCCGTTAGCATCCACGTGATGCTGGCGCGGGCGCGGGCAGCGGTGGCCTGGAACACATTCACCTGCACAGGCGAGGGCGGTTACCCAGAGCGGCTGCAGCCTTACGACGACCATGTGATCACACAGGTCGCGACCGGCCTCTTTGGCGTGCGGGAGGAAACGATCCGGAGAGTGCGGATCGTCGAGTTCAAGTACGCGCAGGGCGCGAAGCCAGGACTGGGCGGACATCTCCTGGGCGACAAGAATACGGAGGACGTAGCGCGGATGCGGCAGGCGGTGGCCGGCAACGCTCTCTTTTCGCCGTTCCCGTTCCATAGCGTCTATTCAGTAGAGGACCATAAGAAACACCTCGATTGGATCAGGGCTGTAAACGACCATGCCCTCCTATCAGTGAAAGTATCGACGCCGACGGACGTGGACATGGTGGCCGTGGGGAGCTACCACGCGGGCGCTCATATCATTCATATCGACGGTAGCTACGGCGGTACCGGCGCTGCGCCGGACATCGCGAAGAAGAACATCGCTATGCCCATCGAGTATGCCATCCCACGCGTTCACCGCTTCCTGGTCGAAGAGGGCGTGCGCGACGAGGTGACGCTGATTGCGAGCGGAGGTCTGCGGACGGCGGATGACGTCTTGAAAGCGATAGCGCTGGGCGCCGACGGAGCAGTGATCGGCACGTCAGAGCTCGTCGCGTTGGGTTGCATAAGATGCGGCAACTGCGAGAGCGGGCGCGGCTGCGCGCGCGGAATCGCCACGACCGATCGGAAGCTGATGGAGCAGGTTCAGGTCGACTGGGGGACGCAGCGAATCATCAACATGTACGCGGCCTGGCGAGAACGGATGGTCGACGTGCTCTCCCGAATGGGAATGCGAAGCGTTTCCGAGTTGAGGGGACGCCACGACTGTCTGCGGCGAGTGCGCTGGGGAGAGGACGATCCAAATGACTGACTTCGCCGACAGGATCGTTCGCTCGCGCGCCGAGTTGCTCGAGGGAAAGCCGCGCGACCTCTTGCCGCGCGCCGCCGACGAGGGTGGCTGCGGCGTAACCGGTTTTGCCTGCTCAATCCCGGTGCGGGGTCGCCACATTTACGAACCGTCGGTGCAGATGCATAATCGCGGCAACGGCAAGGGGGGTGGCATTGCGGCAGCGGGGCTGGTCGCGGACGACGTTGGCGTATCGCAGGAGGTGCTGGACTCCCACTACCTGTTGCAGATTGCTCTGCTCGACCCGAACGCGCGCCGCGAGGTCGAAAACGCCTACATCACACCCAACTTCGATATTGCGCTGTCGACTCCGATTGAGACAGTCGACGATTTCCGCGAAGTTGGCCTGGAGGTGCGGCCGCCGGACGTGCAGCGCTACCTAGCACGAGTGAAGCCAGCCGTGTTGACCGAGTTCGCGGAACAAAACGGTCTGACGGACCTGCCGGCGCGGGATATCGAGGATGAGTTTGTCTATCGCAACTCCGTGCGCCTGAACGAAAGCTTCTATGCATCCCTGGGCGAGAAGCGGGCTTTCGTCCTCTCACATGGCCGAAACCTCATCGTGTTCAAAATCGTCGGCTATGCAGAGCGGATCGTCCAGTACTACCGACTGGAGGACCTACGGGCACATGTCTGGATCGCTCACCAGCGCTATCCGACTAAGGGGCGCGTGTGGCACCCAGGTGGGGCGCATCCGTTTGTCGGACTGAACGAGGCACTCGTGCACAACGGCGACTTCGCGAATTACCATTCGGTGGCTGAGTACCTGCTGCAACGGAACATCCGGCCGCAGTTCCTCACCGACACCGAGGTTTCGGTGCTGCTGTTCGACCTCTGGTCGCGGGTGTACAAGTACCCACTAGAATACGTTATCGAAGCCCTGGCCCCGACGACCGAGCGCGACTTCGACCAGCTGCCGGAGGAGAAGCAGAGGTTGTACCGGCGCTTGCAGGCCGCGCACATCCACGGCTCACCGGACGGCCCCTGGTTCTTCATCATCGCCCGCAGCCTGCCCGACGAAGGACGCTATCAACTCCTGGGCATCACGGATACGGCGATGCTGCGGCCGCAGGTATTCGCGCTCGCCGACGGCGAGGTCCAGATCGGGCTCATCTGCTCTGAGAAGCAGGCGATCGATGCAACGCTGCACAGCCTGGCGGCCGAGGACCCGCGCTTCTGCCCCGTCGCTGACCGCTACTGGAACGCACGCGGCGGCAGCCACACCGACGGCGGCGCTTTCTTATTCAACGTCGAGGGGAACGGCCGCAAAACGCTGAGCTGTACGGACAAGTTCGGCCGACCGGTGATGATAGGCTCGGGATCCGTGCGCTGTGACGTCCAAAGCGGCGACGCGGCTTCGAATGCGGATCGAGACTCGGTTCGCGAGAAGCTGGCCAACGGCGACGCGCAAGGGCTATTTGAACACGCTGTCCAGGCGTTGCCAGGGTGGCAACCGGATGGCGCTGGCGCCTTCTGCAGGGCGCTCGTCGAGGAGGCGCGTGAGGGCGGCGGGATGGAGACTGCCATCGACGCACTGACGTTGCTCCGAGATCGCCGCTACGACACGGGCGACAAGCGCCGAAGCTCGCTGCTTCGGCTTGTCGATGAGACGCTGCGGGCGCTGTTCGAATCGGCGACGCCGTTCGAGGACAGCAAGACTGCAGCCTATCGGCGAATCGATTGGGCTAAACGGGACCGGCTGGCAGCGCCGGAGCCAGGCGAGAAGACGCTGATCATCAACGCCGAGGGATTCCCGCCGGAGGGCGACGATTGCGACGCGACGCTCTTGCGTCGGGCTTACGAAATGGGATGGAGGCGGTTCATCTGCTACGGATACCGCGGCCAACGCTTCACCGGCTGCGGACTTGGAGCAGAGAGCGACGAGGTGAGGATCGACGTCTACGGCAGTTCCGGTGACTATCTGGGGTCAGGCATTGATGGACTCTCGATCTACGTTCACGGCAACGGGCAGGACCAGCTTGGCCAGATCATGAATCGCGGTCGCCTGGTCGTCCACGGCGACGTCGGCCAGACGTTCCTCTACGGCGCCAAGGGCGGCGAGGTGTACGTTTTGGGCAACGCCGCCGGCAGGCCACTTATCAACGCTGTCGGAAGACCACGCGTTGTCATCAACGGCACCTGCCTCGACTTCCTTGCGGAGTCCTTCATGGCTGGTGACCCACTGGACGGAGGCGGCTTTGCTATCATCAACGGGATGGCGTTCGATGAACGCGGTCGGCTTATTCCTCAGTCGGCGCCCTATCCCGGAAGCAATCTGTTCTCACTTGCGTCCGGCGGGGCCATCTACATTCGTGACCCGCATGGCCTCGTCGATGAAGCCCAGCTAAACGGCGGCGTGCTGGGTCCACTGACGGAGGACGACTGGCTATTGATCCATCCCTATCTCGAAGAGAATGAGCGCTTGTTCGGCGTGAAGGTTGATGACCTGTTGACCGTGGAGGGCGAGCGCCGCGATCCGGAGGAGGTCTACCGCAAGGTGAGCGCGGTGAAGCTGCAAGTGCTGGCGGCAAAGGGCAACGAGGACGATGAGAGCGACGACTGATCACGCGGATGAGATTGCCTTCGACGCGCTCCTGCCGGAGCTGAAAGGGACGAGCGTAGCGGCCTGCTTCCAGTGCCAGAAGTGCAGCTCAGGCTGTCCCATTGCCGGCGATTCCGACTTGAAACCGCACGAGATCATCAGGCTCGCCCAGCTTGGGGCGCGGCAGGAATTGCTGACGAGCCACTTTATCTGGGAGTGCACCTCGTGCGGGATGTGCCGGGCACGTTGTCCACAAGACGTCGACCTGCCGTCAGCGATCGACGCGCTGCGGCGGCTCTCCTGGGAGAACGATCTGGTTTCCGAGCGCGCAGTGTCGCTTTTCAACGAGACCTTCCTCGACAGCGTCCAGAAGCTGGGCCGCATTCATGAACTGGCGCTAATGGCCTCTCACAAGCTGAAGACGCGCCGGTTCACCAGGGACATGAGCAAGTTGCCAGCCATGTTGCGAAAACGCAAATTCCCATTCTTGCCGCAGGTCGTGCCCGGCGGGGCCGCGCGAAAGCGTCTGTACGAAGAAGCCTTCGATACGGAGGAGACGCCGTGAGCTACGTCTTCTATCCAGGCTGTTCACTCCAGTCGACAGCGCGGGAATATGCCCTTTCGACCATGGCGGTCGCTCTCGCGCTCGGAATCGACTTGCCGGAGCTACCGGATTGGACATGCTGCGGGTCAACAGCCGCCCACCAGACTAACGAACTGTTGTCGATCGCGCTGCCCGCGAAGAACCTGGTGGCAGCACGCGGCACATACGGTTGCCGTGGCCTGCGCCGCCTGCTACAGCCGGCTGAAGACGGCAAATCACGAGATCGCACGCGATGCGAAGAAACGGGAATGGCTCAACGCGAAGCTTCTAACCAGCTATGACGGCTCCACGCCGGTGAAGCATCTGCTGGAGATACTGCGAGACGACATCGGGTTCGAAGGCATCGAGGACCGAGTGGTAATGCCGCTGTCCGGCCTTCGCGTCGCCGCATACTACGGCTGCCTGCTGCTGCGCCCGCCGTCGATCATGCGCTTTGACGACCCTGAGAACCCCACGCTTCTCGACAACATAATCGCTGCGACAGACGCGGAGCCGGTCGACTGGAGCGCGAAGAGCGACTGTTGCGGTGCCAGTTTTTCGATCACGAAACCCGAAATCGTGTTACGCCTCTCATCCAACATTCTGAGGGCGGCGAAAGAGGCAGGAGCTGACTGCATCGTTGCCGCCTGCCCGCTCTGCCAACTGAACCTGGACATGCGGCAGCGCGACATCGAGCGGAAAACACACGAGCAGTTCCGTTTGCCGGTGCTCTACTTCACCCAACTCCTGGGGCTGGCGCTCGGCCTCCCCGAACGAGACCTCGGTCTGCGAAGCCTGTTCGTGGACCCGAAGCCTCTCCTCTTGCGGAAGTCTCTTATGTCAACTGCGAAGGCGGTCCCGCGATGAAGCAGGAACGTCCCAGCGGCGCTGTCCTCGTCTATGGCGGCGGCATAGCCGGCATCCAGGCATCGCTTGACCTGGCCGATTCCGGCTTCAAAGTCTACCTGGTTGAACGATCGTCGGCGGTCGGCGGGCGCATGCCGCAGCTCGACAAGACCTTCCCTACTGGCGACTGCTCGATGTGCATCCTCTCGCCGAAGCTTGTCGAATGCGGCCGTAACAAGAACATTCAGATCATCACGATGGGCGAGATCGAAGGGATCAGCGGCGAGCCGGGCCATTTCGACGTCTCCCTCCGGCGCAATCCACGCTATGTCGATCTCGAGAAGTGCAACGGCTGCGGCGACTGCGCCGAGGTCTGTCCCGTTGATCTGCCCAGCTTCTTCGACCGAGGATTGGGGCAGCGCAAGGCCGTTTATCGCGAGTATCCACAGGCAGTCCCGAATGCATTTGCAATCGCCAAGGCCGAAGGAACAGCGCCCTGCAAGCTCTCGTGTCCGGCGGGTGTCAACGCTCAGGCATACGTTGCGCTGATCGGGCAACGACGGTTCAAAGAGGCTTACGAGGTGATTCGCGAACGCTGTCCCCTGCCTGCCGTCTGCGGACGCATTTGTCAGCACCCGTGCGAGGACGCGTGCAACCGAGCCGACGTGGACGAGGCCGTCGCAATTCGCGATCTCAAACGGTTTGCTACCGACTGGGTGTACGCGCACAAAGATGAAATCGACGAGGTTCCCGATTCCTTTGGGGAACTGCGTGAGGAGAGGGTAGCGATTATCGGCGGCGGCCCGGCCGGCCTGACTGCTGCCCACGACCTAAGCATCATGGGTTATCGCGCAACCATCTTCGAATCGCTGCCGTTCTTGGGCGGAATGCTGCGAATCGGTGTCCCCTCCTACCGATTGCCCTACGACATCCTCGACTTCGAAATCGGCCGCTTGCTGAACGACCGGATCGACGTGCGGCTGAACTGTCGCGTCGGGGAAGGACGTGACGCTGGATGGGCTGCGTGAGCAGGGATACGGCGCCTTCTTCGTCGCCTGCGGCGCCCACGAGAGCCAGCAACTCGGCATCGAGGGCGAAGACCTGCCCGGCGTCTGGCAAGGGCTCGACTTCCTGAGCGCAGCGAATCTGAGGCAGCCCTTGTCCGTAGGAGAGAGGGTTGTTGTCATCGGTGGCGGCAACGTCGCGATGGACGCGGCGCGAACGGCCTTGCGCTTCGGCGCGAAGAAGGTGACTGTCGTTTACCGGCGCTCGAGGGCGGAGATGCCGGCTCTCGACGAAGAGGTTGACCTTGCTGAGGAGGAAGGCGTGGAGTTCCTCTTCCTCGCGAACCCGGTTCAGGTACTGGCCAGCGAGAAGGGCTCCGTCAAGTCGCTGGAATGCCTCCGCATGAAGCTAGGCAAGCCGGACGAGAGTGGACGGCGGCGTCCCGTACCAGTCCCGGATTCCAATTTCACGATCGATATTGATAATCTCATCATCGCGATCGGGCAGAACGCAGACCTGGAAGGCCTGCCGTTCGGGCCGAGCGGCAGAATCGACTGCGACGATTGTCTGACGACGAGTCTGCCGGGCATCTTCGCCGGCGGCGACGCTGTCCTCGGCCCCGCTTCGCTGGTCGAAGCGATGGCGCACGGGCATCGTGCGGCGGAGGCCATCCACGACTATCTGCGCGGCGCAACACCGAAGACGGTCACAACAGGCGAGCCTTCAAGCCAACCGGCACCCAATCCCAATCCCAGCGTCGCCCGCGAGCCTCGCCGCATGATGCCTCAGGCGCCAGTTGAGGAGAGGTGTCGCGATAGCCGTGAGATCGATCTCGGTTACTCGGAGGAAGAGGCAGTCGCCGAGGCACAACGCTGCCTCAACTGCGGCCTCTGCTCCGACTGCCGCCTTTGCGATAAGGCCTGCGGTCTGGGCGCCATCGTCCATGACATGAAGCCGCGGAGCGAAGTCTTGCACGTCGGCGCAGTCATCATGACGCCGGGTTCGGATGAGGTGGAACCGGCGCTGCGCGGCGAGTACGGGCATGGTCGCTACGCGAACGTGCTCAGCTCTGTCCAGTTCGAGCGCATGCTCAGCGCTTCCGGGCCGACGGAGGGGACACTGCTGCGTCCATCCGACAACGGCTCGGTCCGACGGATCGCCTTTATTCAATGCGTCGGCTCGCGCGACAGCGCCTGCGGGAACGGCTATTGCTCGGCGGTCTGCTGCATGTCGGCGACAAAGGAGGCGATGGTAGCCCTCGAGCATGATCCCGGACTCGAAATAGCGATCTTCTGCATCGACATCCGCGCGTTCGGGAAGGAGTTCGACCGCTATGTAAGCCGGGCGCAACGAGAGCACGGCGTCCGCTACATTAGGGCAATTCCGTCTCGCGTCGTAGAGAATCTGGGAACAAAAGACCTTCGATTACGGTACTTCGATGACAAGGGCAGCGAGCAGGCCGAGGACTTCGACCTGGTCGTCCTCTCTGTGGGGTTGAAGCCGGGTGCGAGCGCCGCCGAACTTGCTGAGAGACTAGGGATCGAGCGCAACGAGTTCGGGTTCTGCGAGACGGACAGGCTCACACCTATCTCCTCGTCGCGGCCGGGCGTGTTCGTGGCGGGCGCATTCCAGGAGCCGAAGGACATACCCGAATCCGTGGCACAGGCCAGCGCGGCGGCGGCGGCGGCGATGGAGCTGTTGCGCGACGGCCGCGGAACACAGGCCCAGCGCCACGAGTATCCTTCAGAGCGCGACGTGACGGACGAGGAGCCGCGAGTAGGCGTTTTCATTTGCCATTGCGGTCATAACATTGCGTCCGTCGTCGATGTCGAAGCCGTCTCGCGCGAGGCAGCGGCGATGGGCAACGTCGTCCACTCGGAGACCGACCTCTATACGTGCTCCGACAACTGCCAGGAGCACTTGCGGCAGGTCATCAGGCAGAAGCGGCTGAATCGCATCGTCGTTGCTTCCTGCTCGCCCCGGACTCACGAGCCGCTCTTCCAGGAGACGTTGCGGGAATCGGGGCTGAACCCGTTCCTGTTCGCTATGACGAATATCCGCGACCAGTGCTCGTGGGTACATCGCGACGACCCGGTCCAGGCGACGGAAAAGGCTTGCGACCTTATGCGAATGGCTGTCGGACGGGCGCGGCTGTTGCGTCCGCTGGAGCGCGGCCGCCTGCCTGTAACGCGGGCGGCGCTAGTGCTAGGAGGTGGGCTGGCCGGCATGACGGCGGCGCTTTCGCTGGCAGACCAGGGCTTCCGAACTCATCTGGTCGAGAAGATGGACGAACTCGGCGGGAACCTGAAGTCACTGCACTTCACGCTCGAAGGCGCCGACGTCCAGCAGTTCGCGAAGGACCTCGTCGAGCGCGTTCAGGCGAACCCGCTAATCCAAACGCACCTCCGGTCGGAGCTGATCGAGTTCAACGGGCATGTCGGCAATTTCAGCAGCGTGATCCTCTCGAGTGGCCAGGAGAAAACGATCGCGCACGGCGTAGCGATCATTGCGACGGGAGGAGTCGAGCGCGTGTCAGAGGCGCATCTCTATGGGAAGAACGAGCGCGTGTCAACCCAGCGCGAGTTGGAGGCACGACTTGCCGCCGGTGACCTGGCGTCGCTTGGCGAGAGCCCAACAGTCGTCATGATCCAGTGCGTCGGCTCGCGCACCGAGGAGAACAACTATTGCAGTCGTGTCTGTTGTGCCGAGGCAGTCAAGAACGCGCTGGCGTTGAAGTCGCAGCGACCTGACGCCAGGATAGTCGTCCTCATGAAGGACATGCGCACCTACGGCTTCCGCGAGACGTACTATCAGGACGCACGCGAGGCGGGCGTCATCTTCGTTCGCTATCCGGAGGACGAAGAACCGGTGACGAGCGACGACGGTGGCCTGAGCGTGCGCGTCAAGGACGCCGGAACGCGACGGACGCTGCTTCTCCGGCCCGACCTGCTGGTCCTCAGCACAGGCATCGCACCGGCGCCCGACAACCCCCGGCTGTCGTCGGTGTTGCGGACGTCGCTGACTGCCGACGGCTTCTTCCTCGAGGCTCATCCAAAACTACGGCCCGTCGACCTGGCAAGCGAGGGTGTGTTCGTGTGCGGGCTGGCGCATTCTCCGCGCTTCATGGACGAGACGATAGCGCAGGCGCTGGCGTCAGCGGCGCGAGCAGCGACGATTCTTTCGAAGTCGTATCTGGAAATAGGTGGTCAGGTCGCGAAGGTGGAAACGGAGGCCTGCACGGCCTGCATGACATGTGTGAAGGTCTGTCCTTACGACGCTCCAGCGCTTGTCGGCCACAAGGTCGAGATTCAGGCTGCGAAGTGCCTCGGTTGCGGAAGCTGCGCGGCCGCCTGCCCGGCACAAGCGATCCAGCTCCAGAACCAGGAAGACAGTCAACTCGAGGCGATGCTCGAAGAGCTGCTCGTGGGAGTGACGGAATGATCGAGATGGAACCAAGGGCGGCGGCAGTCGAAGCCGGGCGTTGCGAGATATTAGCCTTCTGCTGTAACTACTGCGCCTATGCCGCCGCGGACCTGGCCGGTTCTCGACGAATGCAGTACCCCGCCAACGTCCGGATCGTCCGGGTGCCATGCAGCGGCAAGGTCGAAGTGCAGCAGATACTCGCCGCGTTCGAGCGCGGGATCGACGGGGTGCTGGTTGCGGGATGCTTGGAGGGCGGTTGCCACTTCGTTGAGGGCAACCTGCGAGCCAAGCGGCGTACAGCCTCGGCGAAACGGATGCTCGACGAGATAGGACTGGGCGGAGAGCGGCTGCGAATGGTGAACCTGTCCGCTTCCGAGGCGCCGACATTCGTGGCGATGGTACGAGAGATGGTAGAAACGGTCGAACGGCTGGGGCCGAACCCGCTTCGCGTCCGGCCGCAAAATGGAGTCGAGAAATGATAGTCGCCAGCGGAAAGTCAATTGCCGAAATCAAGAGTCTGCTCGCCCGTCACGATAAAGTGTTGTTCGCGGGCTGCGGGACGTGCGTCACCGTCTGCCTGGCCGGCGGAGAGCGTGAAGTGAGCATCATGGCCTACGCCATTCGCATGGCGAGGAAACTCGACGGGAAGCCAATCGAGATCGAGCAGATGACCATCGAGCGGCAGTGCGAAAATGAGTTCATCGCCGACCTGGCTCTTGCAGCGCAGCGAAGCGAAGCTATCCTCTCCTTCGGCTGCGGCGCCGGCGTCCAGGCGATAGCCGAGCGCTTCCCTGAGAAGCCAGTCTACGCGGCCCTCGACACGCAGTTCCTCGGCATCCTCGAAGAACAGGGCGTTTGGACCGAGAAGTGCGTGGGCTGCGGCTCCTGCCTGCTGGCCCACTTCGGCGGCATCTGCCCCATCACCCGCTGCGCCAAACGGCTGATGAATGGCCCCTGCGGAGGATCCAGTGAAGCCGGCTGCGAAGTCGACCCAACGCGGCCTTGCGCTTGGCAGCTCATCTATCGCCGCCTGGAGGCCATCGGACAGCTCGACAATCTCAACGAGATCGTTCCTGCAAGGGATTGGCGCACAAGTTCGCGAAGCAGCCCACGTCGCATCATCCGTGAGGAGCACCGAATCTAGCGGATTCGGTCTTCAGCCGGGTTTCGCATTATCCTCTCCCCTCCTGCGTAACATCATTGCTGCGCAGGCGTTTTCCTTCTAGACTACCTTCCACGGTGACCCTCTTGGCGCTAGTTTCTTGATCCGTTCGTGAATTGAGGGTCCGCCGGTGGGGTTTCGGGGTTGGCTTCAAGCCGGCAGCAGGCAGTTCCCTTTCGAGGTATCATGACTGTCGCCCAGGAGCATGGGGGAACTTTCGGCGAGGAAGCTGCGCCGCCGGGGCTCGGCAGACTCCTGCGACCTTTTCGCGATCCGCGGCTCACTCGCTTTCGCCCAAACCCGACTCTTTCCCTGGTTCTCAGGCTGGTTTTCGGGGTAGCCGCCTTTGTCACGGCTTTCCGGGCACAGATGCTGCTGGAAGACCGGAAGCATTTGGGCGCTGCCGTGGCCTATCTGATTGTCGCCACTATCTTCGTTGCGCTCGCGACCGTACGGCAGCGGATCGACGGCCCGGTACTCGACCCGGCGGAGTCCAAGGCGGCGACGGAGCCACGGCGCTACCGGCGGGCAGCGCTGGTTTGGGTGGCTCTGGCGGTGATCGCCGTCGGCGTTGGAATAGCCTTCCGCGTCTATGAGCTACCAAGTAACCCGCCCGGTGTCTGGTTCGACGAAGCTCAGAACGGCATCATCGCCGAGCGTATTCTCGATGACTCCAGCTACCGGCCTGTCTTCATCACCGGCTACGAAGGCACCAACAGGCCGGCCTTGCCGGCGTACGTGTTTGCGGCCGGAGAAGAACTTCTTGGCCGCAATATCCTAGCTTTGCGGTCAGTTTCCACGCTGGCGGGCTTGCTCACCGTGGTGGCGCTGTTCTTCCTGGGACGCGAACTATTCGGCTTGCGGGTGGCGGCTCTGGCTGCGTTCCTCTTAGCCGTCATGCGCTGGCATCTCGACTTCAGCCGTTTCGCCATGGAACCTATCTGGGCTCCCTTCTTCCTCGTCTCCGGCATGCTCTTCCTCGTTAAAGGCGTGCAACGCGGGCGCTGGTACCATTTTGCCCTCTCCGGCCTGCTGTTGGGTCTCGGCCTTCATTTCTACTGGGCCTTCCTGCTGACTCCGCTTCTGTACGCAGTCTATATGGCTCACTCTTTTCTGGCGCGGCAGTCGGCGAAGCTCACCAGACTGGCGCTCGGTGCCCTTCTCGTTGTCGTAGTGGCTTTTGTCGCCTACTCGCCGGTTGCCGTCTATGGATACCAACACCCGCAGGAGTATGAGGCACGAGCCAATACCCTGAATATCACGAAGGGCAAGAATCTGGGACAGATTGTCCAAGCGGTTGAGAAGACTACCAAAGCCCATGTACTGATGTTCAACTCGGCCGGTTCTGCGAACGCCGCCCACAACATTCCCGGCGCGCCAATGCTCGATACCTTTACGGGCATATTCTTCGTGCTGGGCCTGGGCATTTGCCTTTCACGATTGTGGCAGCCTCGCTACATGCTGCTCGTGGCATGGATGGTGATTCTTCTCCAACCGGCTATCTGGTTCAGTGAGGCTGAGGCGCCACAGGCATTGCGGTCCATTCTGGTCATTCCAGCCGTGGCGCTCTTGGCGGCGCTCCCCCTGGCGGCGCTGTCGACGATGGTTGAGGACCGGATTGGACTGCAGTCTGAGCACTGGGCAGGCATCGACTGGCGGCGCTCGCCAAAGCGACTGGCCGGTATCCTCGGGCGCTCTCTGACGCTTCGCGTCGTCGCGGTTGTCATCTTGGTCTTCCTAGCGCTGATCGCGTACGAGAACTTTCACACGTACTTTGACAAGCAACTCAGGAGATTCGACGTGTGGAATGGATTCTCGACGGGGCCGACGCTTACTGCGGAGGAGATGAACAGGCTGGGGCCAGACTATGATTTCTTCATGAGCAGCGCCTTCGTAGATCAGCCCAGTCTCAGGTTCCTGCGTCCAGAAGCAGGCGACGGCAGCCAGTATTCGCTCGATGTAATCCGCGACATGCCAACCGCTTCGGACAAGCCCACGGCCGTCTTCCTCGACCCGGACCGGGACGGCTATATACCGTGGCTTCAGACGCTCTACCCCGACGCGGTGACGAAGAAGTTCACTGCGCCGGGCGATGCAAACGGAGCTGCCGGCCTCTATGAAATCCTCATCTCAAAAGAGAGCGAGGCGGCGATTAGGGGGATAGACGCATCCTATTCTTCGCCGGGGACACCTCTCACAACCAGGCGAGAGCCAGACCTTGACCTGGATTGGACCTCGCAGACGCCGCTGGCGCCGCCTTTTGACGCTGTCTTTTCAGGCGTGGTCCAGATCCGGGAGCCAAATACGTACGACCTGCAACTGCAGGCCCCGGGGGAGATACAGCTGTCGCTGGACGGGCAATTGCTGGCTCGAGGCTCGAACATGGTGGAAGCCCCGCGATACCTCTACAAGGGCGAGCATATGCTGGAGGTCTCGGTCCACGTTGAGGGGCCGGGAGCGGTGAGACTGTTGGCGAACGGCGCCCCTCTACCCGAAGGCTCATACTTTGTGCATACGGATGCCGGCAACGGTCTCCTGGGCAGCTACTACGCGAATGACAGTTTCTCGGGGGAGCCAACATATCAGGAGCTGGACCCCTTCATCGGGTTCGCCTACCACGCCGAGCTACCGTTCAACGGGCCCTTTTCCGTGATCTGGCGCGGCAAGGTAGAAGCGCCCGTGGCCGGCCAATACTCATTCGTGGCATCGGCGCTCGGCAAGATGGAGGTGCGCGTCGACGGCCAATTGGTAGCCACGAATGACTCCTCTGAGCAGCCGGACATCACTCCGCCGTATCTGTCAGAAGGGCTTCACGACATAGAGGTGCGCTTCGCCGGCGGCGAGCGAGTCTGGCTCGCATGGGTTCCTCCCAGCGGGAGCGAAGAGCTGATTACCTCCAAGTATCTCTTTCCGCGCTAATCCCGCCGGTCCAGGTTCCTGCCGGTTGTCCACTCTAAGTGGGCAGAGTATCGTCAGAAGAAGGTGTTTGCGTTCGACGCCGGCGATCGGATGTCACTCGGAGGGACGTTGTGAGGCGTTGGGAACTCCAGGTAGGCGTGGGCATTATCCTCGTCACACTGCTGCTGTGGCGGGCGCGCGTCTGGGAACTCGGCAGCACCCTCCGCGGATTCGACCCATGGATCGCCATCCTCGTCGTACTGCTGAATCTGCCGGCCATCGGCATCCTTGCCGTCCGGACGCATTTCGTCCTGAAGCGGCTGGGTTATGACGCCTCGCCCATCTCACTGGCGCCAGTCTCTGCGCTGGGGAACGTCGCGGCGGTCGTGACGCCGGGCGCTGCCGGAGACGTTATCCGAGCGCCCTTCCTCAAGAGTCACCACTCCGTCTCCTACTCCGACAGCTTCGCGACGATCGTCTACGAACGCACCTACTCCTTCTGCATCCTCTGTCTGTCGACGTTGCTGGTCGCCGCCTGGAGGCTGGGGCCGAGCGTAATTCGGCCTATCGTTCCGATCGTAGGGCTAGCCGTCCTCGTCGGTCCGCCGGTAGCCGCGATACCGCTGGCACAGCTTGGAGAGTGGGCCATCAACCGCGGGGCAGATTCGCCCCGATTGCTGCGGCCGCTCGTCCGAGGGTTGAACCTGGCCGAGGGGCGCTGGGTACAGGCGTTGATCAGCCTGATGCGCGACCTTCGCCTTTCCATCCTCTTCGCCGCTCTGACTACGCTCATCTTCGCCTGCATGGCCGGGCAGGTCTGGTTGATAACTGATTCGCTCTCCGTCCACCTTTCGGCCGGGCAGGCGGCGCTGGCCATGGGCGGCTCCGTGGCAGCCGGCATCGCCTCGTTCCTGCCGCTGGGCCTGGGCGTGCTCGACTGGACGATGGCGGCGCTGCTGGAGAATGCTGGCGCGAGTGTTGGCACGGCGACAGCGGTCGCTATCCTCTATCGGGCGACGAATTCCCTGCCAGCGGGAGTACTCGGGGTGGTCTCGTACGCATACCTCGTGGTCAGGCTGCGACAAACCGCGGTCGACACGGTGCCAGAGGCGACGGCCGAGGCAGCAGATTAGATGGAGTACCTCCAAAGGATCGGGAAACCTTCATGCCGTTCAAGATGAAGATGATAACGAGGTGGATACCGCAAGTTCTTGCACTCTTGCTTGCCTTTTCAAAAGCAGGAGAAGCGCGACTGAAAAGTGTCAGCCAGGGTTGCCGGCTCCGGATGCGTCTGCGTCTAGACGTGAGGCTGGTCGGTCAGACGGGGCGAGAGGGGCTGCACGACGTTCGCAATCTCCACAGCTCGCAAGCCGAGCTCGGGGAAAGCTGAATGCACGCGCCGGACGATACCGGACCGGTCGAGGTCAAACATGGCGCGGAACAGCTCCTGAGGTCCGTGTTCGACGAAGCGATCCGGCAAACCGATTCGCTCAACGCGAACCCCGGAGAGACCTGTCGCCTCCATCGCCTCTAGAACTGCGCTGCCGAAGCCGCCTGCCAGCACGTTCTCTTCGATTGTCAGCACCCTGCCGCTCTTCTCCGCGAGGGGCAGTATTGTGTCTGCGTCGAGTGGCTTCACAAAGCGGGCGTCGATGACAGCGCAATCGATTCCCTCCGTCGCCAACTCTTCAGCAGCAGCGAGCGCAGCCCAAACAGCGGGCCCAACGGCGACTATCGTGACGTCGTCGCCCCGGCGCAGTAGCTGGCTTGAGCCAATCTCCAGCTCATGCGGCTCGGTAAGCGGCACACCGATCCCCTCGCCACGAGGATAGCGGATTGCCATCGGGGCGCCGAGTTTCGTCGCCGTGAACAGCAGGTGGCGAAGCTCGTCCTCGTCCCTTGGCGCAGCCACGGTCAGGTTCGGGAGGCAGCGCAGGTAGGAGAGGTCGAAGGCGCCCTGGTGCGTCCGCCCGTCTTCGCCGACTATGCCGGCGCGGTCAAGCGCGAAGACGACGGGCAGTTTCTGGACGCAAACGTCGTGGATTATCTGGTCGAAGGCACGCTGGAGAAACGTCGAGTAGATGGCAACAATCGGCACGAAGCCCTGAGAGGCCATTCCGGCGGCCAGCGTCACGCCGTGCTCCTCGCAGATGCCGACATCGAAGACTCGGTCCGGGAAAGCGCGAGCCGCCGAATCGAGACCCGTAGCATCGCACATGGCGGCCGTGATCGCGACGATGTGGGAATCCCTTCGCATGAGTTCCAGCACCGCTTGTCCGAAGACTTCGCTGTACGACGGCGGGCCGCCGTTCGCGGAATGCCCATTAGGCGAGAGGCCGTGGAACTTGGCAGAGTCCTTTTCGGCCGGCGGGTAACCTTTGCCCTTTTCCGTCAGCACGTGGACAATCGTGGTCTTGGTCTTGCCATCGCGCGCCCGACGCAAAGCGGATTCGACGTCGCGCAGGTTGTGCCCGTTGACCGGCCCGACATAGCTGAGGCCCAACTTCTCGAGGAAGGCGCCCGGAATGAGGACGCGCTTGACCCGCCCCTTGAGCCAGCTAATCAGACGCAACACCGATCCGCCGAGCGGCAGGTGGGCGAGGGTGCGCTTGGTGTCGGCCTTCACGTGCTCATATCGAGGCGAACGGGTCAGCAGGTTCAGAAGCTTGGCCACGGCGCCGACGTTCGGGGAAATCGCCATGCCGTTGTCGTTAAGAACGACGACTATTTTCGTGTTCAGATGAGCGGCGTGGTTCAGCGCCTCCAAGGCCATGCCGCCGGTGAGCGCGCCGTCGCCAATAATAGCGACAACGTGGTGTTGCTCGCCCGACAGGTCGCGGGCAAGGGCGATGCCAAGAGCCGCTGAGATGGAGGTGCTGGCATGACCGGTTCCGAAGGGGTCGTGTTCGCTCTCTTCTCGGCTGGTGAAGCCGGAGAGGCCACCATACTGGCGAAGAGTTGGAAAGCGGTCGCGGCGGCCGGTCAGAAGCTTGTGGACGTAGGACTGATGGCTGACATCCCAGATCAGCTTGTCATTGGGGCTATCGAAGACGCGATGGAGGGCGATGGTCAGCTCAACAACGCCCAGGTTCGATGCGAGGTGGCCACCGTTTTCGGAGACCGTCGTGATCAGCAACTCGCGTATCTCGGTCGCGAGCTGCTCCAGCTCCGCCAGCGTCAGGTCTCTGAGCGCCTTGGGGTCGTCGATCCGGTCGAGCAGTGCCACGCGTCCTTCTGTCTCGCTATGAGGGCTGTCGTAAGAACTATCGTCTATCGCGGAAGGGAGCACTGTCAAGCGCGCCCGTCGTTCAATTCTGCCTTATGTTGAAACGCGGCGCAATGCGTGTTGCGTCATGGGACTTCTTTAGAGACCGGCAGTGTGGCTTCCGGCGCGGGCCGCATCCTCATTGACTTATGGTCGTGGCAACTGCCGCGATTGCTGCCAAAGGAAGGACTGGATAGACTCTGGTCACTGAACTCGAACGCTAGTTAGGAGTGTTATCCTCATGGATGAGATCGTACTTGTCAGCGGCGCCCGCACGGCCATAGGACGAATGGGCGGCGCCCTGCAGAACACGTCGGCATCGGACCTCGCGGCTGTCGTCTTCAAGGCGGCGCTGGAGCGAGCCGGACTCAGGCCCGATCAGATCGACCAGGTTATCCTTGGCTGCGCCGGACAGGTCATGGAGGACGCCTACGTGGGGAGATATGCGGCAGTGAAGGCGGGCATCCCCATCGAGGTCCCTGCCTACAACGTCTCGCGGCTTTGCGGCACCGGCCTGGAGGCGATACACAACGCGGCCCGCTGGATCGAGACGGGCGACGCGGAGATCGTCCTGGCTGGCGGCACGGAGAACATGACGATGCTGCCCTTCTACGTCCGCCGCGGCCGCTACGGTTACCGGTTAGGCGACGGGACGCTGGAGGACGGCATCCTCTCGCTGCTCAGCGACCCTTTCAGCCGAGCGCACATGGGGATCACGGCCGAGAACCTGGCGAACAAGTACGGCATTAGCCGGCAGGACCAGGACGAGTTGAGCCTCCGCAGCCACCAGAATGCCGTCGCGGCCACACAGTCGGGCCGTTTCAAGGAGCAGATCGTGCCGGTCGAGGTGAAGGTCGGACGCGAGACGAAGCTGTTCGAGATCGACGAAGGTCCCCGTGCAGACACGAGCATGGAGGCGCTCGCCAAGCTGGCCCCTGCCTTCAAGGAAGGCGGCGACGTGACCGCGGGCAACTCTAGCAGCATCAACGACGGCGCCGCGGCCGTCGTCGTCATGAGCCGGCGCAAGGCGGACGAACTGGGCATCAAGCCACGGCTACGCATGGTAGCGCGGGCGGAGGCAGGCGTGGAACCGTCGCTGATGGGCTACGGTCCAATCCCGGCGACTCGGAAGGCTTTGAAGCGGGCGGGCCTTACTGTCGACGACATGGACGTCAACGAGGTCAACGAGGCGTTCGCGGCTGTCGCTTGCACCTGTATCAAGGAACTCGGGCTGGACGTCACAAAGACGAACCCCAACGGCGGCGCGGTGGCCCTGGGCCACCCTGTCGGCGGGACCGGCGCTATCCTGACGGTAAAGCTCATGTACGAGCTGGAGCGCATCGGCGGGCGCTACGGACTGGTAACGCTATGCATCGGCGGTGGCCAGGGGATAACCTGCATCTTCGAGCGCGTGGCGTAGTACCTTCATCGATAGGTGGTTTCGTGGGGCCGTTCGGCTTCCCGAACGGCCCCACGGGTGTAGACGGTCTCTTTCTCGACCGCACAGCTAGGGCGGGACGTGGGAAGAAGGTCGGCCGCTTCGAAAGCGGCAGCGAACGTTGCTGCGGGCAAGGGCTTCCCTAACCACCGATAGCGCCTCATAATTGTCTTTGGACGTACGCAGTCAAAGCTCTTCAGGGAGGAAGAAGATGCTCTATCAATCCGTCCAGCAGCTCCACAACGACCTCCGGAACGTCGTCGAATCGACAGACGGCCGGGTTCAGAAGGTACTCGACCTGCCACGACTTCGCAGCGCTGGCATCGACAACCTCGTTTACACCGCGGCGTTCGGCGAGTCGGAGGAGGTCCGCACCCAGGCCCGGAAGACCATACGTGAGTGCGCGCTCCAGCTGGGCATACGACCGGCATCCATCCAGAGACTGTATGAGGCGATGGGGCGCGGAGAGGTCTCCGGCTTCACGGTCCCCGCGATGAACCTTCGCGCCGTAGCCTACGACATGGCCCGCGCGGTCTTCCAGGCGGCCAACAGGCTGGGTGTCGGGCCCATGATCTTCGAGATCGCCCGTTCCGAGATCGGGTACACGGATATGAGGCCCGCCGAGTATGCCACCGACGTGCTGGCCGCGGCGATCAAAGAGGGCCACAGGGGGCCGGTGTTTATCCAGGGGGACCACTTCCAGGTCAATGCGTCGAAGTACAAGCAGGATCCGGCTTCCGAGATTCAGGCTTTGCGCGACCTAACGCAGGAGGCTATCGAGGCGCACTTCCTGAACATCGACGTGGACAGCTCGACGATTGTCGACCTCAGCCGGCCGAACGCGAAGGAGCAGCAGCGGCCAAACTTCGAGGTCGCGGCGGAGATGATTCGCTTCATTCGAGGGATCCAGCCAGAAGGCGTCGACGTCTCGATCGGCGTCGAGATCGGCGAGGTCGGAAAGAAGAACAGCACTCCGGAGGAACTGCGTGCCTTCATGGATGGCCTCCACGAAACGCTGGGAAGCGGCATCAAGGGTCCCAGCAAGATAAGCGTCCAGACCGGCAGCAGTCATGGCGGCGTCGTCTTGCCTGACGGCACGATTGCGAAGGTGGCGATTGCTTTCGAGACGCTGGAGGAGATGTCGCAGGAGGCGCGACAGCAATACGGAATGGCCGGAGCTGTCCAGCACGGCGCCTCGACGCTGCCCGACGAACTCTTTCACCGCTTCGTCGAGGTCGGGACAGCCGAAATCCACCTGGCGACGAACTTCCAAAGCATGATCTATGATAGCCCGCTCTTCCCCGATTCGCTTCGACAGGAGATATATGCCTACCTGAAAGAAAAGCACTCCGACGAGTGGAAAGAGGGGCAAACGGAGGCGCAGTTCCTTTATAGCACACGTAAGCGAGGCATCGGCCCGTTCAAGCGTCAGATGTGGGACCTGCCCGACGATGTGCAGGTTGCGCTTCGAAGCGAACTGCAGAAGCGATTCGCGTTCCTGTTCGAGCAGTTGAAGGTGCCGAACACAACCGACGTGATATCCCGCTTCATCACGGCATAGTGACGCGAGCCCAGACTGACGAGACCTGAAGTCCCGTCAGTCTTCGATAACTCGACCGTTTATCAGGCGGCCATCTTTTCTCGCATCCTGCGGACGTGCTCGCTGGCGCGACGAACTTCCTTCTTGAATTCGTCGTAGTCATAGTCCAGTCCCTGAATGTAGGTGCTCCAGCCCGAGACCGACTTCGCGAAGTGAGCAGCATCCTCCAGTTCGGCCTCGGTTGCGCCTTCCAGTTTCGCCATTTCGCGGTGGAAGAAGATGCAGTAGCGGCACTTCGTCGCCGCCGCTACACCGAGACCAATCAATTCTCGGTATTTGTTCGGGATCGCCCCTGGCTCCATTTGCGAAGCCTTCATAAGTTCCCACTCGAGCTCCAGGGTCGAATCAGGCAATGCCTTCAGAAAGCCTGGAACCACACCCATGGTCTCTTCGATGTCCTTATAGATCTCTTGCCTGGTCATAACTCACCTCCTGGGCCATACTGGCCAACAGTTAAGCATATGGCCGGATCGTGCAGGGGGCATAAAAACCCTGCTCTGGCCCGTGCATGGACCGTGAAGGCGAAGATCATTCACCTTTCTTCCATGCGGAATCGCGCCTTCGTCACGCTGTCTGCACTTCTGGCCTGTACCATGAATTGTTGGGCCAATGAGCGCTGGCCCCGAGGGTTCGTGCCCCATGCCCGGACACGGGGGAGAGGAACGATGGCAGAGCAAATCTACCCATACGTCATAATTGGAGCGGGACTGACGGGCGCGCGCGCCGTGGACGGAATTCGGGAGGTCGACAACAAGGGCCGCATATTGCTCTTCGGCGAAGAGAAGCACCTTCCCTACGAGCGACCCGACCTGACGAAAAAGCTCTGGTTCGGCAAGAAGACGCTGGACCAGCTATTTGTCCACGACCGCGAATACTACGAGAGCAACGGCGTCGAACTGGCGCTGAGCAACCGCGTCATGGCCATCGACGAGAAGCAGAAAACCGTCGTCGATGCAGTTGGAGAGGCACACCACTACGGCAAGCTGTTACTGGCCACCGGCGGCATCCCACGCTCCCTGCCGCTGCCGGGAAGCGACCTGGAGGGCATTTGCTACTACCGCTACCTCGACGACTACGTGCGTATTCATTCAGAAGCGGGCGAGGGCAAGTCAGCCGTGGTGATTGGCGGCGGCTTCATCGGGTCGGAGATTGCGGCGGCGCTGAACTTGCACAGCGTCAGCGTCACTATGATATTTCCAACTCCTTACATCGTCGACCGTGTCTTTCCGCCCTACCTGGGTTACGCGATTCAGGACCACTACCGGGAGCGCGGCGTGACGGTCCTGGCCGGTGACGCGCCGACTGCCTTTGAGAAGAGAGACGGTCACTTCATCACGACGACGCAGGCAGGTCGCACTCTGGAGTCGGACATGTTGATCATCGGCGTTGGCATGATGCCCGCAACGCAGCTTGCAGAAGACGTTGGGTTGCGCATAGAGAACGGCATCGTCGTCAACGAGTTCCTGCAGACGTCATCGCCCGATATCTATGCTGCCGGCGACACCGCGTCCTTCCCCTATCAAGCATTGGGACGCCAGATGCGCGTCGAACACTGGGACAACGCCATGGCACAAGGAAAGTCGGCCGGACGCAATATGGCCGGCGCCCACGAGCCCTACACGCACATGCCCTACTTCTTCTCCGACCTGTTCGAGTTCGGCTACGAGGCGGTCGGCGACGTCGATTCGCGGCTGGAAACTTACGCCGACTGGCAGAAGGAGAACGATACGGGCGTCGTCTACTATCTGGAGGACAGCAAGATTCGCGGCATGATGATGTGCAACGTATGGGATAAAGTGGACGTTGCGCGCGACATGATTCGTCGTGGCGAGAGCGTTTCGGCGGAAAGTCTTCGCGGCGCCCTTGTGTAGAGGAGGACTGAAATGGCACTGGCAGAAGAGAAGAGCCAGAAGATAGAGAAGGAAACGCAGCCGCTCAACCGGCGAGAGGCCCAGGAACTGGCGCGAGAAGTGCCGACCTGGAAGCTGGTCGACAGCAGGCTGGAGGAGGACTTCAGCTTCAAGGACTTTAGCGAGACAATGCACTTCGTCAATCGGGTGGCACAGATAGCCCAGGAAGAGGACCACCACCCGGACATCGAGATCTCCTACAACAAGGTGCACCTGACGCTTTCGACTCACAAGATCGGCGGGCTGTCGCGAAACGACTTCGTGGTGGCGGCTAAGATTGAGCGCCTGCTATAGTTGCGCCATATCGGCGGGAGGGATCCCTGCGGATGAGCGATAACCTGGCCGGCAAGACGGCTCTCGTGACGGGCGCGGCGAAGCGCATCGGCGCGGCGATATCAGTGGCGCTGGCGCAGGCGGGCGCCAACGTCATCATCCACTACCGCAGTTCTGAAGACGAGGGAAGGCAGCTCCGCGAAGAAATCAGCGCTATTGGCGTGCGCTGCTGGCTGGTTCGCGCCGACTTTGAGAAGCCGGAAGAGTACGAGACGCTCATCGAGCGTGCCATCGCGGCCGCCGGCAATCTCGACATCCTCGTTAACAACGCCTCTGTGTTCCCGGTCGATTCGCTGGAGAAGCTGACATTCGGGGATTTGATGCGGAACATCCAGGTGAACGCCTGGGTGCCTTTCGCGCTCAGCCGCGACTTCGCCCGCCTCGTCAAACGGGGTAAGATAATCAACCTTGTCGACTCCCGCACACACGACTTCGACTGGACGCACGTTGGCTATATTCTCAGTAAGCATATTCTCGACGTCCTGACGCGCGTGACAGCGCTCAAGTACGCGCCTGACATTACCGTCAACGGCGTGAATCCAGGGCTGATCCTGCCGCCGCCAGGGAAAGACATAAGCTACATCGAACGTCTGACGCACACGGTGCCCCTGGGGCGCCACGGCGAGCCGGAGGACATCGCGCGGGCGGTAGTCTACCTGCTGGAGAGCGATTTCGTGACAGGCGAGGTCATAAACGTGGACGGCGGAAGGCACCTGAAGGAGTATCAGAGTGGACCGCGTCCTGATAAGTGACCTCGCCGTCCGCTGCATCATCGGCGTCAATGACCACGAGCGACGGGAGAAGCAGGCCGTTCTCATCAACCTGACGGTTTATACTGATATGCGCGCCGCGGCCCGCAGCGATCGCATCGAAGACGCGCTGGACTATCGAGAACTACGGACGCGCGTCGTCGACTTGGTGGAGGGCTCGCGGTACTTTCTGCTCGAGGCCCTGGCGCAGGCGATAGCGGACGTTTGTCTGGAGCAACCGCGCGTGACCAACGTTACGGTACGAGTGGACAAGCCGGGCGCGCTACACTTCGCCCGCAGCGTCGGCGTCGAAATCGACCGGGAGCGGCCGTAGGGCATGGTTCGCGCATTCGTCGGAGTGGGATCGAACATCGAGCCGCCGGAGAACGTGCGGCGGGCGCTGCGACTGTTGACGCAGGAGCTGCGGGTCGTCGGGCTGTCGACAGTCTACGAGACAGCGCCGGAAGGCCGCCCGGAGCAGCCGCCATATTACAACTGCGTCGTTGAGATCGAGACAGACGCGGCAGCGCCGGAGCTGAAGCGAGACCTGCGGGTGATCGAGGAGCGGCTGGGGCGCAGGCGCGCTGCTGACAGGTATGCGCCGCGGACAATCGACCTCGACCTGCTGGCCTACGACGAGCTGTCGGTTCAGACGCCGGAACTGACGCTGCCGGACCCTGAGATCGCAACCCGCGCCTATCTGGCGGCCGCTCTGTCGGAATTGGCGCCGACACTGCCAATGCCGGGGATCGGTTCAACGCCTTCAGAGTTGGCGGAACGGTTGTCGAAACGGGGAATGCACGAACTGCCGGAGTATACGGCCGCACTGAGAAGAGAGGTCACGAATGGACAGTAAAACCGCCAGAATCGAGGACCTGGTCCGGCAGCTGCTGACCCAGCTCGGCGAGGACCCGGAACGAGAGGGTCTCCTTCGCACGCCGCAACGCGTGGCCGAATCGCTGGCCTTCCTCACGGCCGGCTACCAGCTCGACATCGAGAAGCTGGTGAACGGCGCCCGCTTTGCTCAGGAAACGTCGAGCATGGTGATCCTGCGCGACATAGAATTCTACAGCCTCTGCGAGCACCACATGCTGCCTTTCTTCGGGCACTGCCACATCGGCTACTTGCCGAGCGGCAACGTGTTCGGCGTCAGCAAGCTGGCCCGGCTGGTTGACGTCTTCGCGCGGCGCCTGCAGCTTCAGGAGCGGCTTACCGAGCAGATCTCACACGCGATCATGGACGCGATTCACCCCATAGGCGTAGGTGTGATGATCGAAGCGCAGCACCTCTGCATGATGATGCGCGGCGTGGAGAAGCAGCGCGCTGTCATGACCACTTCATCACTGTTGGGAAGCTTCCGCGAGAATCCGTCGACGAGAATGGAGTTCCTGGCTCTCCTAAGCAAAGAATGCCGCTAGCCGGCGCCTCCTACGCCATGACTCCTCGTCAATGATTCCGGCCCCGCCTTGCGTCACCATTGAGGGAGACATTCGCGCTGAAGGACCATGACAAAAAGGGCAGTCTTTGTCGGGCTGGGCAACGCACTGGTCGAAGGGCGGGCAGCGAGTGAGAGACCGGTCCTCGTTCGTCCCGCGTTGCGCGCCATCCCGCTGTTGCTTGACGCAGGATTCGACCTCATCGTCGTAGCGCACGAGCCGGAAATCGCCCTCGGTACTCTCTCGGAAGAAGCCGTCGAGGCTAAGGCGCGAGGTCTGGAGGCCGCTGTACGAGGGCTGGGTGTTGACCTGGCGGGCTTCTATTACTGTCCCCACCACCCACTCGGGCACGTGCCCGAATACGCGGTGGACTGTGTGTGTCGAAGGCCGCAACCGGGGCTCATCATCCACGCCGCGTCCGAACTGGGCATCGACTTGGCGGCATCATGGGTAATCGGCGACCTGCTGGATGACGTGGAGGCGGGCCGTCGAGCAGGATGCCGGACGATCCTCGTGGATACCGGCGGCGAGACCGACTGGCAGGTATCGCGGTACCGGGTGCCGCATTATCTCACAAGAGACCTGGCAAAAGCCGCGCGGTTGATTGTCGCGGCCGAACGGAAAGCGCAGGAGCCGCCCTCCGCGAATCGACGGGCCTCCTGAGAGAAGCGCATCCAGCGAGACGAAAGCATTCGCGGAGAGGAGGACAGTATGCCACGCTGTGAAGTCTGCGAAAATGAATATGATAAGACGTTCGAGGTCATGATGCCGGGCGAGTCAAAGGCGCACACATTCGACTCACTCGAGTGTGCTATCCACGCACTGGCGCCAAAATGTTACCATTGTGGTTGCAAGATAATCGGGCACGGCGTGGAGGTGGGCAATGCCTATTACTGTTGCGTCAACTGCGCCAACCTCGTCGGCGCCGGCGGCCTGAAGGACCGGACCTAACGGAAACGTCCAGAGCTACAGTGATCAGCCGTGCAGCAAGAGCGAGTGGAATGCCGCAGTACGCCGATCTTCCGCGCAGCGTCTTTTCCCCCATTGCCCGCAACTATGATCGTCCGGCGGCGGCTCTGAGCCTTCTTCAGTACCGTCGCTGGCACCGCTTCCTCCTGTCCGGCCTCGATCTGTCGAGGCCGGATGACGGGCGGCCCGTGCGCGTTCTCGACATGGCGACGGGAACAGGCTCGCTTGCTCTAGACCTGGCCCGGATGCCCGGCGTCGAAGTCGTCGGCGGCGACATCACGCGGCCGATGCTGCTCCGGGCGCGGGAACGCATGACCCGAAACGGCGCCGGAGATCGAATCGGCCTTGTCGAATGCAGCGCGGAAACGCCCCCATTCGCTGACGGCACATTCGATGCGCTGGTGTTCGCCTACCTGCTGCGCTACGTCAGCGATGTCTCTTCGACCCTTTGCTGTCTGGCGGCGCTCGTGAAGCCGGGCGGGTCGATCGCGTCGCTCGACTTCGCCGTGCCGCGGGGCGCGGCCTACCCACTGTGGCGGCTATACACGGGCGTTATTATGCCAGCGGGAGGGCAACTCTTCTCGAGCGCCTGGCGGCGGACCGGCTCCTTCCTGGGGCCAAACATTCGTAGCTTCAATCGCCGCTGGCCGGAGGAAAGGCTGCTCCGGGCCTGGCGCGATGCCGGCATCGTCGACGTGAAATCGAAGCGACTTTCACTCGGCGGCGCCGTAGTAATCTGGGGAAGGAGAGCGTCGTGAATTCACAGGGCGACCTTCGACATATTACGCCCCGGTATCGCCCTGCGTTCTACGCTCTTGGCGGCAGCGGCTGGCGCGACTACATAACCTTGATGCATCCGCCGTACACCGCCTGGCACTTGAGTTATGTCGTGCTGGGGGTCGCCGTTGCGCCGACGGTACACATTGGCCGCTTAATCGCCACACTTATCGCTTTCTTCCTGGCGATGGGGCTTTCCGCGCACGCCCTCGACGAGCTTGCCGACCGGCCTCTTAACACGCACATTTCGGACTCGATGCTGTGGATCATCGCCGTCAACGGATTAGGAGTTGCAGTAGTCATGGGAATAGCCGGCAGCATTCTGGTCACCCCATGGTTGCTGATCTTCGTTGCCTTTGGGCTATTCATAGCGCCCGCCTACAACATGGAATGGTTCGGTGGCCTCTTTCACTCCGACTTCTGGTTCGCGCTCGCCTGGGGCAGCTTCCCTTTCCTTACAGCCTACTGGGTCAGCGGTGAACGTTTGGAAGCGGCGGCGCTGTTCGGAGCGATCGCGGTGTTCGCCTTGAGCCTGGCCCAACGCACGTTGAGCAGCCGCGTGCGCCAGATGCGGCGCCGGGTCCGGGCAATCGAGGGGAAGGCGCTCTACCTGAATGGAAGCGTTGAAGAGATCGACCGCGCGTGGGCGATTCAGCCCCTGGAACGAGCGCTGATGCTGATGGCTCTATCAACCTCAACCGCCAGCGTCGCCGTTCTCGTTTCTCGACTATAGCCTCGCCTCGTCTATCGGAGGATATCGGCGATGGTACCGAATGAGTAGCCCTGGACCTTCAGCCCGTCGATGACGCGTTGCAGGGCCAGCGCGTCCTGTGATTGCGACCCCACGTGCATTATGAAGATCGCCCCCGGCTCCGCCGTCGAGAGAACTGTCTGCACTATCTCGTCGACGCTTGCGCCGTTCCAGCCCAGGGTATCGACCGTCCACATGACAACGTAGTTGTAGCCGGCGGTGTAGGCGTCGCAGAGGACCGAGCCATCGTAGTCCCCGTAAGGGGGCCGGAAGTAGGGCTTCGTGCTGCGTCCGGTTATGGTTCTTATGGCCATGTCCGCGCGGTCGAGTTGATCGAATCCGCTGGTCCGTGCTCAGAGGGCCCTCGCCGGTTGAATAGCCGGTGAACGACGGATGATCATAGCTGTGGTTCATGATGAGATGGCCGGCGGCCGCAATCGCTTGAACCAGGTCAGGATTGGCCTCGGCCCAAACGCCGGTAAGGCTGAAGCTCGCCTTGATGCCAGACGCGGCGAGCGTCTGCAAGACTTGCGTGGTGTAGCCTCTATCGGAGCCAGCGTCAAACGTGAGGGCGACCATCTGGCGCGTCGAGTTACCGCGTCGCACTTCCACGGCGGGCGTATCGCAAGAAGCGGTGATAAGGCCGGGCGCGGACGTGGCTGTGGCAGGCGGAGGCACGAGCGTCGGCGTCGGCGGCAGCGCCGTCGCGGAGGGCTCGACGGTCGGGGTCTGAACGTTGCTGGACGTGCCACCGCAGGCGGAAAGCGCGACTAGGCTTAGCAGCGACAAAACGGCGACGGCAATGCTCGGGGGAAGATAGCGTCTCATAGTCGGAACCTATCGTACGCTGAGACGCTTCAAATGGCGAGAGGCGTGAATGGAGCGAGGGGCGGCCTAGTCCTTGTGCAAGACGTGGCCGCGTTTTATCTCCAGCCGGTGCATCTCGCGGCCTTTATCGGGGAACGGGTCACGCACGAGGCCGTATATCTGGCGGCCTTCGTGCCCTTCCGGCAAGTGCTCTGTTATCGGAAGACCTTCCGAATCACAAAAAAGCATTCAGTGACAGTACTTGAACCGCTGCATTTCCTCGCAAGCACAGGACCAAACGCTCGACTTCGCCTCCTGCCGAATATCAGGGTAGAAGTTGCACGGGCAAAGGGGGCGCCCAACCTCGTCGATGTGCTTGGCCAAGCCGATGACAAGGTATTCTGTGATCTCGCGCTGGGGATGCAGGTAGCTGCCGCTCTTCGCCGCATAGTGCTCGACGTAGCGCCGCATCTTTAAGACGTTTGCGGGCGAGGCTTGGGCACGGTCAGCGTCGCCTGGCGCGTCGATGGTCAAAGTTCGACCTCCCGGCACCAGTCTAGAGAGTGGCAGCGACATAAGACAAGGAGCAGACGATGAATGACCGTCGCGTTAACGCTCGCGCTGGAGCTCGCGGCGCGTCTGGATCAGGCGCAGGATGTCCGAGCGAGAGATAAGGCCCAGCAGCTTGCCATCCTCCACTACGGGAACCTGATTGATGTCCTGGTTGGCCATTAGCTGAAGGACGTGCCGCAGGTCTTCGTCCGGCGAGACTGAATGTAGGCGGTCGACCGTTGTCATCGCCTTCTCGATGGGCGTAAAGGGCCACTGGTCGCGCGGCACGTGGCGGATGTCCTCGAGAGTCGCCAGACCCAGCAGGTCGTCGTTCGACTGGACGGGGAAGCAGCGGACGTTGCGCAACAGCACGTAATTGTCGACGACGCTCTCAACCGACTCGCCCGGCGTCACTATCTCGCAATTCTGCATCGCAGCGTCGCGGGCCGTCAGACCTGAGAGCGTCTCCTCTGCAATCATTTGCTGGAAGCTGCCGGCCGCGATACCCCTCAGGAACAGCCCGACGATGAAGAAGTAGATGCCGTCGAACAGGTTGCCGAAGATGAAGAAAACCACGCCGATAGCCATCAGCAGATAGCCGAAGCCTTCGCCGACACCGGCCGCGATGCGCGTTGACTTGTGCAGGTTCCGCGTCCTCTGCCAGATGATCGAGCGGAAGACGCGCCCACCGTCCAGCGGGAAGCCCGGCACCATGTTGAAGACCGCCAGCAGGGCGTTTATTACGGCCAACTGGGCGGAAACACCGGCCAGACCGGGACTGAAGGGATGGATTATCAGCCAGCCGAGCGCAAACACGGCGCCCACGGCCAGGCTTGTGAGCGGGCCGACGACCGATATTTGGAACTCGTCGCCGGCGGAGCGCGGTTCGCCGCCGAGGTTGGAGACGCCACCGATAAAGAACAGGGTTATGCCCCGGACATCGAGCCCCTTGCTGCGGGCGACGAAAGAGTGCGCCAGTTCGTGCGCCAACAATGAGGCGAAGAAGATGGCGCTGGTGATAGCGCCAGCTATCCACCTTGCCGCTATCGACCAGTGCGGGAAGAAGTGCTCGAGGGTACCGGTAGCGAACAGCCAGGTAAAGATGACGAAGATCGGTATCCAACTCCAGTGGACACCTATTTCAATACCGCCGATTTTCCCGAACTTAAACGTCGAGGGCATTTCTTCCTCCCTCTGAACCAAGAGCCCCGCCTGCTCTCGATAGAGAGCCGCTCCCTAACTTCATACTAGAACGTTGGCAGGATACTTGTACAGGGAGGCGGCTAGAAGCCGCAGTCGGACAGCTTCGCGTTGGGCATCTTGGCGCCGCGAACGTCGAAGGCGACAAAACGCCCTTCCGGATCGGCGTAGTAGATCTTCGCCTTTCCCTGTTTCACAAACTCCATCAGCGGCCACTGCTCGTTCTGGTTGAACTTCCATGGGTAGTCTCTCTCGAAAAGGACAACGTCAATATTCTTGGCGCCCAGAAAGCAGGAGTACATGTCGAGCGAGTACCACCAGCGCCGGAACTCACTCTCACCGAAGAACTCCTGGCCAAGCACGGCGCCATGCTTGATCAGTTGATAGGCGCCGTCTTGCTGGTCGTTCGGTTCCAGAACCCGATAAGTCAGACTGCGGTCAAACTGAGGCGAGTTGATGAATTCTTCGTAGAACGGCTGGCTGTTGTGATTGAGACCGAAGATGTTCACGTGTCCATGCCACAATCGGAACCCGAAGACAAGGCCTATCGCTAGCAGAGCCGGCACGAACATGGGCTTCAGGTATCGCGCGAGCGCCGCCACGATGAACGGCAGCACGATGATAGTTCCTCGGAAGCGCATCATGTACTTGATCGTGCCAATGATGTAGGAAACGCGGGTTGAACTCACAGCTGGCGTGCTGTGCGCGTAGAGCAAGTACGGCAAGCAGACGAGGGCAGCTATCCCCATTGCACTGCCCAACTGGACAACATCTCGAGGGCGCCGGACAAACGCGTACAGTGCGTAGACGGCAACGGCGATGGGGCCGGCGATCAGATGCGTCGTTACAGCAATTACGGCCCAGATGGAAGCGTGCGCCCACAGTCGCTTATCGATCGCCTCGACGCAGAAGAAAAAGAAGACGATCGACCACAGGAAGGCGAACTGGAACGAGACGATGCCTTCTATGAGGAAGGTGTTCAGATAGACAAGGGCCAATAGCCGCGGGTCGCGTAGAACGGGACGAGCACGGGTCGCGCCATAACCGTAGAGAATGACACACAGGACCAGCGAAGCCGTGACCGACCAGTCGCCGAGGACGGCGTAGGGGATCGCGGTCGCTATGTACGGCACGATGCCGTAGGGGAACGTTAGCGCCTTGCCCGATTCCAGGTACTGGAAGTGCAGCGGCAGACGAAGGTGGTGGAAAATCTGGTCAGAGACATACCAGACGTGAGCGTAGTGGTGCGCGGAATCGGAGCCAAGAAGGAAGGGCTTGGTCAGGATCAACGCCAGAAAGGCAGCAAAGCCGGCGAGCGTCGCGAAGGCGAGCGCCCACTGAACGCGAGAATGCCAGCGGACAAACGCTTCGCTGGATACTGCCGAGGAACGCGGGAAGGCGATTCTTTCGAACAAAAGTCCTTTTCAGCGCAGACTGGCGCTGCACACTGTTGGATCGAGGATTTCGGGCACCGTCACAAACTCATACCCACGTCCCCGCAGCCCGTCAATGATAGAGGGCAAAGCGGCGAGAGTGCCGCTCCGGTCCGGGTTTCCGCCGGATAGCCCGCCATCGTGTAGAAGAACGATAGCGCCAGAATGCGATTGGGACAACACGTTGTCGGCTATCTTCTCAGGCGATGTCTCCTGCCAGTCGTCCGAATCGACATCCCAGCCGACCGAGACGTAGCCGGCGCGTCGCAACTCGTCGATCATCACAGCGCTGATCTTGCCAAAGGGCGCGCGATAAAGCTGAGGCTTATACCCGAGGATCCGCACGAGCACTGCTTCGGCTGACTGAAGGTCATCGCGAAAGTCGGCGGCCGACATTGTCACCAGCGCCTCGGAGTGCGAATAGGAGTGCGAGCCGACGGCCATTGCGGCATCCTTCAGCATCTCCACGTCCGACGGGTCGGCGGCGGCGGCCTCGCCTTCGACGAAGAAGGTCGCGGGGACATTCTCTCGCCTCAACACGTCGACGATCTCCTGCGTGTAGGGCGGATTCGGGCCGTCATCGAACGTGAGGGCGATAACCCGTCGGCACCCGTTCCCCCGGCTCACGTGACCGGCGCCGGCGTAGACCAGATCGCTGGAACCGAGGGCGAATACGGCGGCGAGGACGAGTACGGTCACGGGCCAGCGAGCTAGAGGCATGTCTTCAACTGCCTGCTAGCCTTTCTTGAGAAAGCGCACGTGGCGTCGCGTCCGGATCACGTTGCCGTCCTTTGGCACGATGCTTATGGAGCCGTCGGTCTCGAGCACCGCGGTCTGCACTTCCTGAATCTCGCCTATGCCGTGCTCGCGCGTCGCCATCAGCACTTCATCCTCTTCTATGCCCTCGTGGCGTAGGTTCTCTTTGACGAACGCCCCATTTCGAATCAGCAGTGTCGGGCTGCCTTCGACAGTGCGACGAAGCCACGGGAAACGCTCTCGGGCACCGGCTAGAGCGTAGTTACCGGCAAAGAGTACGGCCGCAGCAATAAGTCCGCCAGGGACAGAATTATCGGAGCCAACCATGGCGTTCTGGACCGCGTTCGCTACCAGAAGGATGATCACGAGATCGAAGGGCGTCATCTGGCCCATCTCGCGCTTGCCGGACAGGCGGAACCCCAAGAGCACGGCCACGTAGATGATGACCGTTCGCAGGACGATACTCCAACCGGAGACCTGAAGATGGAACATTCTTCTTCCTCCGCCTCAGGAGTTTTCAAATATGATAGCGCTTTTCAGAAGGCAGTGTCTTCGCACCGGTCAATCCCAGCGCGCTACTTGATCGCGCGATCACTTATACCTACACTGAGCAGGCGAGCCAAAGACTCGCGTTTGTCGTTATGGGCCGCTCTCAAGTTCGCTCCTGAGGAGTCGCATGGGCAGGAACGCATTCAAAGAGGCGTCGCTCAAGATCTACAACGAGGCCAAGCGTAATGGCCGCCTGATCGAGAACTTTGACCTCGGCCAGGCGAAGGCGCTGGCGCTCACGCAGGACGGGATCATCGAGACGCAGCTCGGCTCTATCGCCGCCACGTCCGAGCCCATGTCGCGCGCCGCCCAGCACACGAAGAACAGCATCGACGACTCCTTTGGCGAAGAGGAAGAGGCGCTGGCGGATAAGGCCGTCCAGGTGATGAGCACTGAGAAGGTGCTTTCGCTGGACGTGATGGTCGGCGATGGCACCGACGGCGTTTCCGCGCGGTTCTTGATGCCGCTGGCGCATGCGGACGTTGCTTACGGGCTAAAGCTGCTCTTCAACCATCCGGCCATGGTCGTCGATGACCCGACATACACCGTCATTTTCTTCACTGACGAAGCCTTCGAGGCGAACAAGAGCAAACGCCTCGCGGATAAGGACATCCAGGTCCGTCTCTTCATGGGCGAAAAGCGCGGCGAACAAGTGAAGATTTGTCGCAATACCGCCTATATGGGCGAGGGCAAGAAGGGCGTCTTCCAGTTCGAAAGCTGGCGTGTCAAGGCGATCGACAAGGCGGGCATCTTCCTGCACGCCGGCGCCCGCCGCGACCGGATGTGGGTGTTCGACTTCCAGACGGAGCGCCCGGAGTTGGTGGATCTCGTGACGGCTATCGGCGGCGCGACGGCAACCGGCAAGACAACGAGTCTCTGCCGCCGGCTGGCGCGGCTGCCCAAGGAATCATCGGAGATGATCGGCGAGGACGGCGGCGGCTTCGGCTTCGACGGCGGCTATGCGGCGTTCGAGCTGGGCGGCCTCTACGTCAAGACCGAGAGCCTGGACTCCAGCCAGCCGGAGATCCTGCGCGCCGCAGAATCGAAGGACGCCTACCTGGAGAACGTCGCTATCAGCAAGTATCCGTATATCCCGAACTTCTTGGACGTGACAAGGACATCGAATGGCCGCGCCGTCATTGCTCGAACGAATCTAGAGATTGCCAGCCAGGACCTGCGGGCAGCTCACGTCGACAACCTATTGTTCCTGACCCGCAACCCACTGACCAACGTCGTCTCAAAGTTGACGGCGGAGCAAATGACCATGCAACTGATCTACGGGGAATCCATCGAGAGTTCCGGTGGCAACCCTGAGGAGGCCGGCACCTTCAAGCGTGAATTCTTCCTCGACCCCTTCGTGACCGGCGACCGGCTGGAGCACGCGATGATCTTTTACCAGGTGGCCAAGAAGAACAATATTAAATGCTACCTGGCCAACACAGGCACTATCGGGCAGGACGAGATCAAGGTCGATCTGCGGCAGTCGCTCTCCGCCTACAACGACGCGCTGAGGAACGTGCTTATATTCAGCTCTGAACCCGACCACCTCGGCTATCACTTCCCGGTGCGGTCGGACAGAGCGAACCTCGACTACATGCGTGCAGAGCCTCTCTTCCGCGACAAGGCACTACTGGCGAAGAAGGTTGCGGACTTCCTCCACGGCCGTCGGGACTACCTGGAGAGCTTCGAAGCCAAGTACGGTCACATACCGGACAACATCCGCGATTCACTACCTCACTAACGGCTAAGTCCTGCTCCCTTTCTTTTGGTAGACTGTCAGTCATTGACGCAGCGATTTTCGCGGCGTTAAAGTGCAGTTGCAACCAGTTGCAGGAGCAAGCCATTGAGTTGTGAGTCTGAAATCGGCGAATTGTTGCGAGAATCGGGCCAAAGGCCAACTCCGCAGCGCCTGATGATCCTCTCGATTCTCCGTCATCGCGAGGGACATCTCACCGCCGCGGAGATCCTGGGCGAAGTCAAGAAGGAGTATCCGTACGTAGACATTTCGACGATCTACCGGACGATGAACGCCCTCAAGGAGCTGCACCTCGTTTCGGAGACGGACATGGGAGGGGGAGAGCACTATTTCGAGTGGCGACGGCCCGCGGAACCGCATCATCACCTTATTTGCCGGCAGTGTGGGGTTGAGCTGTCCTTCGAATCTACTTATCTCGAGGGGATAGCCGCGCGCCTGCTTGACGACTACGGTTTCCACGCCGAAATGGACCACCTCGCCATCTTCGGACTGTGCCGCGAGTGCCAGCAAGCGACTGCGGACGAATAGTCGCCGGCCCCAGCGACTCGGCCTAACAGCGCGCATCAGAGGGAGACGAACCATGCATGTACCCGACGGCTATCTCAGCCCCGTGACATGCGGCGTTGGCTACGTGACCGCGGCACCCTTCTGGGTTATCGCTTCCCAACGAGTGCGCAGAGTAATTGGCGGGCGCACCGTCCCCCTTATCGCTATCTTCTCGGCCTTCACCTTCGCCATCATGATGTTCAACGTGCCTGTTCCCGGTGGCACGACAGCGCATGCCGTGGGCGCTACGCTGGTCGCGATCGTGCTCGGGCCCTGGGCGGCTGTGCTATCCACTTCAGTTGCGCTGATCATCCAGGCGCTCTTCTTCGGTGACGGCGGCGTCACCGCCATCGGCATCAACTGCATCAACATGGCCGTCGTGTTGCCTATGACCGGCTACTTCACCTACCGCGTCATCGCCGGCAACAGCAACGTGCTATCGCAGCGTCGCGTCATCGCAGCCGCAATCGGCTCCTACGTTGGGATATCGCTGGCCGCTCTTCTCGTCGGCGTCGAGCTGGGTCTCCAGCCCCTTATCGCCAGCACCAACGGCATTCCCAACTACAGCCCTTACGGCTTCGGCACGGCGATACCATCGATGCTCGTCGCGCACATGCTGGGCGCCTCGTTCGTAGAAGCATCCGTCACGGCGCTCGGGCTCGCCTATTTGCAGAAGTCCTTCCCGGAGATCCTACTGCGGAGCCAGCAGAAGACGGCGGACATCGAGCAGCAGGCACGTTCGCTTAATCCCTGGATCCCGGTGGGAACATTCGTCGCCCTAGGGGTGGCTGTCGTCTTCGTAGCCGGCTTGATCAAGGGTAGCGGACACCTTAACCAGTGGGCCGGTCTCGACTGGACGACGGTCTCCTGGAGCGACGCCGGGCAAACCGTACTCGTGTCGGCAATCGTATCAGTGCTTGTCCTCCCGATTCTGTATTTCCTGCTGCGGAACGTAGTGGGAGGGGGCGTTCGCGCGGGTCTGATTCTCATCGTCGCGCTCATAATCTGGGTACCCATCGGACTCATCGCACCGGGAGGCGCCTTTGGCGAAGACCAGAGCGCATCACAGGCGGAAGTCTCGGCGGCGCTCCAAGCACGGGCGCAGGGCGACTCCAGCCTGTTCGACGCGCTGCCCGACGTGAACAAGGAGTGCGAGTGCGTGCCGAACAAGATGGGCGACATTGGATTCTCGGGCCACACGCTCATGGCCGGCTACGAGCCACCGTGGGTGAACAGCAGCGACCCGGCGTGGCAGCAGAATGTCGGTTACCAGATCGCCGGCTTGGCCGGCATGGGGATGCTGTTTATCATCGGACTCGGCATGTGGCAGTTTGCCCGCTGGCTCATGCCGAGCCCGCCGCCTGACTGGAGAAGCGCCTGAGATGACCGCCCTGTCGGCTTCCACCGCCGCCACTTCGGCGGGCCACAAGAAGCTGAAACCCGGCTTCGTCGAGAAGACGCTGGCGGACATCAGCGGCGGCATCGAGCGCGCCGTCTTCTCCGAAGAGAACGCCCGAAAAGAGGGCTTTCTCCAACGCCGCGACCCACGAGCCAAGCTGCTCGCGTTCGTGGCGCTGATCGTTGCCACCGGCTTGTCGCGTGAATGGGCGATCCTAGCCGCGCTCTACGCGATCGTGCTCGTCGCCGCGGCGGTATCGTCGGTCGACATGGGCCTCTTCGTCAAGCGCGTCTGGCTGGGGATGGGCCTTTTCAGCGCCATCGTGATCCTCCCGTCCATCTTCTTCATCGGCCATCGGGAGCTGTTTCAGATTCCGCTGGGCCTCTTCAACCTGACGGTTCACCGGGACGGCCTGGTCGCCGCATCTATCTTCGTCCTGCGTGTCAGCGCGTCGGTTTCGCTGGCCATCCTGCTGATCCTGACGACCAAGTGGGCCGACATCCTGAAGTCGCTCCGCGTGTTGCGGGTGCCGAGCGTCCTCATCCTCGTACTGGCCATGACGTATCGCTACATCTTCCTCGTCCTGCACACGGCGAACGCCATCTTCCTGGCACGCAAGAGCCGCATCATCGCGACAACCTCGGGGCGAGAGCAACGCTGGTGGGTCGTTTCATCGATGGGCGTGCTGATGAACCGGTCGCTCCGGATGAGCGAGGATGTCTATCAGGCGATGCTTGCCCGCGGCTTTCAGGGCGAAATGCGCACGATCGACGACTACCGCATGCGCGCGGCTGACTGGCTGCTGGTGGTCGTTTCCCTTCTGACGGCGGCGACAGCGATATACGTTGGCTGGAGGCTTTAGCGGTGCAACAGGCCACACGCGTCTTCGAGCTCCAAGATGTGGGCTACGTTTACAACCGCAGGCAGGTCGGCCTCGACGGGATCGATCTGACCGTGTACGAGGGAGAAGCGGTCGCCCTACTGGGCGCTAACGGCTGTGGCAAGTCCACGCTTCTCAAAATCCTCGACGGGCTCTACGCCCCGGCTACCGGACACCTACGCGTATTCGGGATGGACATTAAGAGCGTAGGGGCCGACGCGGAAGAAACGCACCGCTTTCACCGTCGGATCGGACTCATCTTCCAGGATCCCGACGTCCAACTGTTCTCGCCCACGGTCGGTGACGACGTCGCTTTCGGGCCGCTACAGCTCGGCCTGCCGCTCTCAGAGGTCCGCCGGCGCGTAGAGACAGCGCTCAGGCAGATGGGCATCGAGAACCTGCGTGACCGTGCGCCTTTCGAGTTGTCAGGCGGCGAGAAGAAGCGCGCCGCCATCGCCTCCGTGCTGTCGCTGGAACCGGACGTTCTCCTGCTCGACGAGCCGACGGCAAGCCTGGACCCGCGCACGAAGTGGACGCTCGTCGATATGATCGTCGAGCTTGCCCTCCAGGGAAAGACGATTATTACCGCAACGCATGACCTGGAGATCGTCCCCATCATCGCTCGACGAGTGATCGTCATGAGTGAGAGCCGCCGGATCCTGGCCGACGGCGCACCGCAGCGCATACTTGACGATGACGCGGTGCTCATGGAGGCGAACCTCATCCACGAGCACCCGCACCGGCACGCGGACCTCGTCCACACCCACGTCCATGAGGTTGAATCGCATCACGTGGAGGAAACGCCCTATCCGACCCCGAGTGGCTGAGCCAAAAACCCGGCGCGAAGAGGCGCCCGATTCGCGAGCCCTACTCTACTCCACGGGTCGCAGTTGCTTTCGCACAGCGACGAGGCTGGTTTCCTCATCGAGCCAAACGAGCATCGGCGGCAGGACAACGAGTGTCGCCAGCAGGCAGAGGGCCATGTCGAGCACGGTAACCTCGCCGAAGCTTTCAATAAGCGGGAAGTTCGAAAATACGAGCGCCAGGAAGCCGCCGATAACCGTCAACCCGGAGGCGGCAATCGCGCGTCCAATGCGCAGCGACGCAACGTCCATGGCGACGCGCGGCGTCACCCCCTTCTCTCTCTCCTCGAAGTAGCGCGACATCAGAAGCACCGTGAACTCCGTCCCCATTGCGATGATTAGCGGTCCGGAAACGGACGTGAGAGGGTTCAGCTCGATGCCGAGGAAGTAAAGCACGACCGACGATGCGCTCAACGCAAGGACGATAGGCAAGAGCGGCAACACGGCCTTTGCCGGATTGCGGTAGATGATGAAGAGACCCAGACAGATCGCGCCGAGGGCAGCGATCGTCATGAGGCCTCGGTTCTGCGAGAGCGCGTTCGTAGTCTCGGCGCCGATGACAGCGAGACCACCGGCCATGAGGGAAACGCCGAGAGGAGCATCGCTGGTTGCCGCAATGTCCTTCAGGACGTCCCGCCGCTCCGTGAGTGTCATTTCGCCGACGCTGAAGATGACGCTAGCACGCGTGTGGTCAGGGCTAAGCATTGAGGTAAGGATGCCCGGAGGCACCACCGCGAGCAGCCGCTGAATCTGGTCAGACGAAGGAATCTCGCCGTTGTTGGACGATGTCAGCAATGTAGCCAGGCTGTTAGCCCTCTGCAAGTCGGGGTGCGCAGCGATCTGCCTCTTCTGGAAGTCGAGCATCCAAGCGAGGATATCGGGACGGAGGGCATCGTCTGCTTGGACCATGAGACCCAGTTCACTGGCCGAGCCGGTCGTGTCGCGAATGTGATAGAGGTCCTTCAGCACCTGACTGCTCTGCGGTATGAAGCGCTCTGGATCTGTCTGGAGGGGCAGCCGCTGGTCGAGGAAGACGCCAAGCAGGACGACGAACAGCCCGATGGCCAGCACAGGCAAGACACGCCCGACCGTGTTACCAGTTATTGAGCGAACGACGGTTTCGACTTGGAAGCGGGCGTTGGGCGTCGGCGGGCGCGCCGCCTCGGCCCTATTGCGTTGCGTAGCATAGAGAAGGGCGTGCAACAGGAAGATGCCGGTCAGGAAGAGAATCAGGGTGCCGACTGCGAGCATTGAGCCGAAGTCCTGGACCATCGGCACGCGAGAGATGTGCAGCACCATGAAGCCAGCCATCGCAGCCAGAACGGCGATACTGATGGCCGTGCCAATTCGTCGCAGCGATTCGCCGAGGGCACGACGGGCAGCGACACCCCTTTGCAGCTCCTCATCGAAACGGCTATGAAACTGGATGGCGAAGTCGACCCCCAAGCCGATTAGAATAGGCAGGCCGGAGATCGTTACCATAGTCAGCGGCATCGAAAGGAAGCCGATGAGCCCGAAGGCGCAGATGCAGCCGGCAAGCATGACGGGCAACGAGAGCAGCCGCCAGGGCGCGCGGAAGACCAGAGCCAGCACGACAACCATTAGGATGGTTGCCAGTATCGCGGTTTTGATCAGGTTTGTCCGCATGTTGTTGTTGATCTCTTCGATGAGGATAGCCGGGCCGCTGGGCGTCACCTTCATTCCCTCGAAGTTATAGGAGCGGACTAGTTTGGAGATGTCGGCGGCCGCCTTGGCCTGCTCGTCCATCGACATGTTACCGGCAAGGCGTACGACCATCAGGGAGTGCTGCGCGTCGGCGATGATGTCTACCATCTGGGGCCGAACGTTCCCCTGGGCATCGAACAGGACAAACTGGGGGACGTTCGGGTTGTCAATCGTTAGCTCGCCGACTTGAGAAAAGCGCTGGGCATCGGGACCCTGGCTGGCGATGAAGTTAGCCGCCGCGGCATCGCCGGCCGCCTTCGCCGCCTCGTCCTGCGCCTGCTGTGAGCCGCCGGCAGCCGCGGTTCTCTGACGAGCGTCTGCTTCCGCCTGGGCTTGCAGGCCAACCAGTTGGGCAGTGGCGTCCTCCTGCTGTAGCTTCATTTGCTCGATGCCGAGCTGAAGTACGGTCAGCGGGCTTACGACGCTGAAGTAGCGGCCGTCGGCATTCAGTTTCTGCTCGAGGTCCCGCAACGTGTCGATATTCGGCGGTGACAGCAGCTTTAGAACGTCGCCTTCGAAGAGGACGAGCATCGGGTCGCCGCCGAAGGCGCCCTGGTAGTTAACGTTGTCCTGATAGACCTTGGAGCTCGACTGGAGGAAGGTGTCCTGCCCTGTCTTGAAGTGGATGCGCGGCAGGCCGAAGGCTAACCCAACCGTAATCACGGCGGCTATGCCTAGGATCCAGCGATAATGAGCGGCGATTAGGCCCGCCAGCCAATCCCAAAGCTTGTTCACGGGCTACTTCTCCACGGGGGAAAGCCACTGCCCCGGCCCTGCCGGGGTCTGCCAAGGAAAGCTAGGTAGTACCCTTATAGCCTTCGTACATTACTGAACGCAATTTTGTCAAGCATCTGTCGGCGCGGCCGGGGCCGGAGTATATGCTAACCGAAGCTGAAGACGACGAGGGGTTGGCCGCTCGGCGACGCGACGGCGCGGGCGATCGCGGGGGACTGAAGACGCATGCTTCCGTCGAGACGGCCTGGCGCGGGACGTGGAAAGAAGGTGGTTCTGCCGACAAGACGGCAGCGTCCACATAACGCCGCGGACCCGCTTGCGGCTCACCCCTCCCGCTGCTATAATCCTTTTCGAAACACGTGAACCTTTAAGTCCGGTCCGGCGAGGCCGGGAAGGGGTAACTCCAAGAATGCGCGCTCAGGCGAACAGGACAAGCCTGGGGCTCGAAAGAGGGCCACCTCTCGTCGGCTAGACTGGCGGGAGGCTTTTTTATGACCGAAACCACGATCATGTCCTCGGAAGACGTGCGACGTGCCATCATGCGCATCGCCCATGAGATCGTCGAGAACAACCACGGCTGCCAGGACCTCGTCTTCGTCGGCATGCAGACCCGCGGCGTCCCTCTCGCCGAACGAATAGCCGGAGCCATTGCCGAGTTCGAGGGCGAGGCTGTCCCTGTAGGTGCTCTCGACATTGGCTTCTATCGCGACGACCTGCCGGACGTGGGACTTGACATCGAGATCAAGCCGAGCGACATTCCGACAGACATCGCCGGCAAGCGCGTCGTCCTCGTGGATGACGTGCTGTATACGGGACGCAGCATTCGCGCCGCTCTGGACGCCCTGATCGATTACGGACGTCCCGAGCGCATCCAGCTCGCCGTCCTCGTCGACCGCGGCCACCGGGAACTCCCGATTCGGGCAGACTACGTCGGCAAGAACATTCCTACTGCACGCCGCGACGACGTGCAGGTGCGGCTGCGAGAGACAGACGGAGGCGATGAAGTAGTGCTCATCGTAGCGGAGGGCAAATGACCATGCCGAGGGAATCGCGACGACGGGAAGTCATGGGCAGCGCCGGTCTCCTCGTCCAAGAGCCGCCGCCGCTTCTCACGCGGCCGGCGCCGAGCACCTGGCATCACCAGCACGTCCTCGACCTCGACGACTTCTCCGTCGACGAGATAGAGCTGGTCATGGAGACCGCCGGCACCATGAAGGAGGTGCTGGCTCGCCCCATCCCCCGCATTCCGACGCTGCGGGGCCGCACCATCATCACCCTCTTCTATGAGAACAGCACCCGCACGCGCTCCTCCTTCGAGCTCGCCGGCAAGGCGCTGGGGGCCGACGTCATCAACATCACGTCGTCCGGCAGTAGCATTCAGAAGGGCGAATCTGTCGTCGACACCGTGCTGACGTTGCAGGCGGTCGGCGCCGACATCCTGGTGATGCGGCACTCGCGCTCCGGCGCGCCCTACCTGGCTGCGCGCAACACGCATGCTTCCGTCATCAACGCGGGCGACGGCTGGCACGCGCACCCGTCACAGGCGCTGCTCGACCTCTTCACCATGCGTTCCCACCTCGGCGACGTCCGTGGCCGAAAAGTGGCGATAATCGGCGACATCACGCACAGCCGGGTCGCGCGCTCCAACATCTGGGGCTTAACGACAATGGGCGCCCATGTCGTCGTCTGCGGACCACCAACGCTCCTGCCGATCGGGCTGGACGGGCCGAGCGGGGCGGAATCGTCACGAGAGATGGCACTGCCGCCGGTCGAGATCGAGACCAACGTCGACCGCGCCATTAAGGACGCCGACGTCGTCATGACCTTACGCCTTCAGCTCGAACGGATGCAGAGCGGCCTCGTGCCGAGCATCCGCGAGTATTGCAACCTCTATCAGGTGACGGCGAAGCGTCTGGCGACGGCCAAGCCTGACGCGCTTATCCTTCACCCCGGGCCGGTAAACGAGGGCGTGGAGATATCGCTGGACGTGGCGCACGGCGCCCAGTCGGTGATCGAGGAGCAGGTGGCGAACGGCGTCGCGGTGCGCATGGCTCTCCTCTACCTCATATCGCGGGGACGCGCATGAACGAAAAAGACATCCTTATTCGCGGCGGCCGTATCGTTGATCCAGGGCGCGGCTTCGACGGCGTCGGCGACGTGCTTATCCGCGGTGGGCGTATAGGCGCTGGCGGCGAGCGTGTGGACGGCGCCGCCGTTCGGGGTCTGTCCGTAATCGATGCTACCGGCCTGGTCGTCTGCCCCGGACTGGTCGACATCCACTGCCATCTGCGCGACCCCGGCTTCGAGTACAAGGAGACAATTGAAACAGGCACGCGGGCCGCGGCTCGCGGCGGCTTCACGACCGTGTGTTGCATGCCGAACACCAACCCGCCGGCCGACTCCCGCGCCACTGTCGAATACATTCAGCGCACAGCCGCGGCTACCGCATCCGTGCGCGTGCTTCCCATCGGCTGTGTCAGCAAGGGACGCCAGGGCAAGGAGATGGCCGAGCTGGGCGACCTGGCTGCGGCCGGCGTCGTTGCGTTTAGCGATGACGGCTCGCCCGTGGCGGATGCCGCTTTGATGCGGCATGCCCTGGAGTACTGCCGCGCGCTCGACCTGCCGGTGTCGGACCACTGCGAGGAGCCGGCCCTGGCGCAGGAAGGTGTCATGCACGAGGGCTGGGTCGCGGCCCGGCTGGGCCTGCGTGGGCAACCGGCGGCAGCCGAGGAGACGATGGTCGCCCGAGACATCGCGTTAGCGGAGCTCACCGGGTCTCACGCCCATATCGCCCACGTCAGCACAGCCGGTAGCGTCGAACTCGTACTGCGGGCGAAGGCGCGCGGCGTACCGGTGACGGCCGAGGTTACGCCGCATCACCTGACCCTGACTCACGAGATAGTTATGTCTAGTGCCGCCCTACCGGACGGCCTCGCCTACGACACGAACGCGAAGGTCATGCCGCCTCTGCGCACGGCCGACGACGTCGCCGCCTGCGTCGAGGGGCTGCGCGACGGCACCATCGACGCGATCGCTACCGACCACGCGCCGCACGCGCCGGTCGACAAGCTGTGCGAGTTCGACGACGCGCCGTCCGGGATCAGCGGCTTCGAGACGGCTCTGGCGCTCGTCCTGTCGCTGGTACAATCCGGCAAGCTCGACCTGCCGACGCTGGTCCGCCGCATGACGATCGGGCCGGTCGCGGCCTGGGGACTCCACCGGCATGAAGGACTGAACGGGCTCGGCAGTCTGGCCGCCGGCGCTCCAGGCGACGTGCTCGTTTTCGACCCGAATCTGGAATGGACGGTCGAGCCGGAGCGGTTCGCCAGTAAGGGACGGAACACGCCGCTGGCCGGTCGCACGCTCAAGGGGCAGTCAGTGGCAACGATTTCGATGGGCCGGATGGTCTTCATCGGCGACAGACTCAAGCAGGAGGCATGAGATTGCATGAAGATGCCACCACTGAGGAAGCCGAAGCGATAGAGCATGAGCGATAAGCCCTACCTGCTCCTGGAAGACGGCTCGACCTACTGGGGCGAGGCTTTCGGCGCCGACGTTGCGTCCGGGGGCGAGGTCGTCTTCTCGACCAGCATGACGGGCTATCAGGAAGCCCTCACCGACCCCTCGTTCGCGGGGCAGATTCTGGTCATGACCTATCCTCTGGCCGGCAACTACGGGATCAACCGTTTCGACGTCGAATCGGAACGTATCCAGGTCAGCGGCATGGTGGTGCGTGAGCAGTGCGACCTGCCGAGCCACTGGCAATCGGAGATGACGCTGCACGAGTATCTGGCGCGGAACGGCGTTCCCGGCCTATACGGCGTCGACACACGCGCCCTGACGCGACGGCTCCGCATGTCCGGCGTCATGATGGGGATGATCACGCGCGGCGAGAAGCCCGAGGAGGCGCTGGCGCACCTGCGGGAGACGCCTCGTTACGCGGAGATCGACTTCGTCCGCCGCGTCAGCACCGACTGCGACTACGAGTGGCCGAACGGCGCTACGGCGGCGCGACACCACATCGTCCTCGTCGACCTGGGTGTGAAATACAACATTATGCGGCTACTCAGTCGTAGGGGCGCGCACGTGACAGCCGTCCCCTGCTTGACGAGCGCCGAGGACGTGCTGGCGCTTCATCCCGATGGCGTCGTGCTGTCGCCCGGGCCAGGCGATCCGGCGCATCTTGGGTACGTCGTCGAAACGCTGAAAGGCATCGTTGGACGCGTCCCCGTCCTGGGCATCTGCCTGGGACACCAGACGCTGGGGACGCTGTTCGGAGCTTCGACGTTCAAACTGAAGTTCGGGCACCGCGGCGCGAATCACCCCGTGCGCGACCTGACAACCGGGCGCATCTACATTACCGCGCAGAATCACGGCTATGCCGTCGACCCGAATGGCCTTCGGGATGGCATGGAGGTAGCTCTCGTCAATCTGAACGACGACACGGTGGAGGGCCTGCGACAGGAAGAGATGGGGATCATGTCGATCCAGTACCACTCCGAGGCGTCGCCCGGGCCCCTGGACAATACCTACTTCTTCGACCGCTTTCTACAGATCGTCGCCGAACGGAAGAGGAACTGAGATGCCCAGTAGCGAAACCTCATTTCGGCGGGCAACGGCCAATGACTGCGAAGCCATCGCGTCGGTCATCGGGGCCGTCATGAAGGACCGGCAGCCCGTGGGCTTCGAGCGCGTCTATTCGACCGACGAGGTGCGGACCTGGCTGTCGCGACTCGGCGATGCCGGCGCAGTCTTCCTTAGTACCGTCGATATACAGGTTGTCGGCTTCAGCGCCCTCGATTTCAACACCCAGGAACCGGACACGGCCACAGTGGGCGTGTGGCTGCTCCAGGAGCATCGCGGCCAGGGACTGGGGACGGAACTGGCGCGTCTGGCGCTGGACTTCGCGCGAGACCGCGGTTACAAGCGAATACGGGGAAGGCTGCCGGCCGGCAACGAGGTGGCGCTGAGCTTTCTTTCGAGCATCGGCTCGCTGGTGCCCATCTACAATCCAAACATGCGCTTCGAGCTGCCACTGTGACAAATACGGGCGCCGACGACGACAAGGAGCGGGAGGCCGCGACGCAACCTGACGACGGACAGATGTGGGTGCGGCGCCCACGGCGACGCCGTCTCGTCCGTCGCGTTGGAGGACACGTGGAGTCACGCTTCTCCTACGGCGTCCTGACGCTTTGCACGTTCGGGTTCACGGCTGCCGCGTTGCTCATCATCATCTCAGTCGTCGGGACAGTCGTCTACCTGGCGCAGGGACGCCCGCTGCATGCGTTCGTCTTCTTGCTTGTCGGCTTGCTCCTCGGTGCGCTGTCTTTTGCCGTCGGCTTCGGCGCCGGCTTTGTCGGAGTTCACTTCGCCGGCGACTGGTTCCTGGAGTGGCCGAGCCACGTCATTGCCTGGGCGCTCGGGCTGGCCGGGTGCGTCCTGCTGGCCGCGCTCGTCTTCCTGACGCCGCTGCCGCCCTATGCGGGCGCGCTGCTGACGATCGCGACCGTCTTCGGCGCCGGCTACACGATCGCTTACGCACTGCGGGTCACATCGCCACCCGCACAGAGCCACATCCACCGTCAGATCCGTTCGCAACGAAGAAAGCGCTAGCCGGATGGCACCGTTGGCAGAAAAACCGGGCAAGGTCCTGATTATCGGCTCCGGGCCGATCATCATAGGCCAGGCGGCGGAGTTCGACTACGCCGGCACGCAGGCCTGCAAGGCGATGCGCGAGGAGGGCGTTACCTCGGTCCTGGTCAACTCCAACCCGGCGACGATCATGACCGACGAAGGCATCGCCGACATCGTCTATATCGAGCCGCTGACCGTCGACGTCGTTTCCAGGATCATTGAGCGAGAGCGGCCGGACGGCCTCCTGCCAACTCTGGGCGGCCAGACCGGCCTCAACCTGGCGGTTTCCCTGGCCGAGGCGGGCGTGCTCGACAAGTACAACGTCCGCCTTCTCGGAACGCCGCTGGAGACCATTCGCAAGGCAGAGGACCGGGAGCTGTTCCGTCAGCTACTGCAGGACATCGGCGAGCCTGTTCCGCCTAGCGCGACCGTTACCAATCTCGGCGAAGCGCGCCTCGTCGCCGACGTGCTGGGGCTGCCGCTGGTTGTGCGCCCCGCTTACACTCTCGGCGGCACCGGCGGCGGCATCGCGCGAACACCGGAGCAGCTCGAACAGATAGCAGGCAACGGTCTGGCGGCGAGCCCTATCAGCCAGGTACTCCTCGAACAGTGCCTCCTCGGCTGGAAGGAGATCGAGTACGAGGTCATGCGCGACGGCGCCGACAACTGCATCACCGTCTGCAACATGGAGAACTTCGACCCGATGGGCGTTCACACGGGCGACAGCATCGTCGTTGCGCCAAGCCAGACGCTGAATGACAAGGAATACCAGATGTTGCGCTCCGCCAGCCTCCGCATAATCCGGGCGCTGGGCATCGAAGGCGGCTGCAACATCCAGTTCGCCCTGGCGCCGCGACCCGAGCTCGCCGATTGGGGGGCCTATCAGGAGGCGTCTGCTCCCCCTACTACGTTATCGAGGTCAACCCACGCGTGTCCCGTAGCTCTGCCCTAGCCAGCAAGGCGACGGGCTATCCAATTGCCCGCGTCGCCGGGAAGATTGCCGTCGGCAAGACGCTCGACCAGATCGCCAACGCCGTCACCGGCAAGACCACAGCCGCATTTGAGCCGGCGCTGGACTATGTGGTCGTCAAGATACCGCGCTGGCCGTTCGACAAGTTCGCATTCGGCGACCGCCAGCTTGGGACCCAGATGAAGGCAACCGGCGAGGTGATGGCCATCGACCGCTGCTTCGAGGGCGCGCTCCAGAAAGCAGTGCGTTCGCTGGAGGTCGGCAGCCGGTCGCTGCTCTGGGAGAGCCCGGCCTGGACGCAGGATGAGGCATCGAACGGGAAGTCGCCCTACGACTTCCCGCTGGAGGCGAGCGACGAGCGGCTCTGGGCGCTCATGGCCTCGCTCCGACGCGGCGGCGAGCCGGAGGAGCTGGCGCGCCGGACGGGCGTCGACCCCTGGTTCCTCTGCAAGATGGCGAACATCATCGTCATGGAGAAGCGGCTTCTGTCGGAGCCGTTCACACCGGACCTTCTGCGCGACGCCAAGCGTATCGGCTTCTCCGACCGGCAGATCAGCGTCCTCGCCGACCGCCTGACGGAGCAGGTGCGCTATCTTCGCAAGCAATGGAGCATCGAGCCCGTGTACAAGATGGTCGATACCTGCGCCGCCGAGTTCGACGCCGCCACTCCCTACTTCTACAGCACCTATGAGCAGGAGAATGAGGCCCTACCGGAGCCGGGGAAGAAGGCGGTTGTCATCGGCTCAGGGCCGATCCGGATTGGCCAGGGCATCGAGTTCGACTACTGCAGCGTGCACGCGGTTTGGGCGCTGGAGGAAGCGGGATATCGAGCCTTCATCGCCAACTCCAACCCGGAGACCGTCTCGACCGATTTCGATACCAGTGACCGCCTCTACTTCGAGCCGCTGGACGAGGAGGCCGTGCGCGACATCCTGGAGAACGAGACCGACGAGGGCCTGCCGCCGCCGTCCATCGTCCAGTTCGGCGGCCAAACGGCGATTAACCTGGCGGGACCCTTGCATCAGGCGGCCGCACCCATCCTCGGCTCCAGCGCCGAGGCTATCGACCTGGCGGAGGACCGTCGTCGCTTCGAAGCTTTCCTGAACGGGCTCGGCATTCCGCAGCCACCGGGCGCCGGCGTCACGACGCTCGAGGACGCCCTGAAGACCGCCGACGTCATCGGTTACCCGGTGCTGGTGCGACCAAGCTACGTCCTCGGCGGACGGGCGATGGAGATCGTGCAGAACGCGACGGAGCTGGTCCGCTTTATGAACGCGGCCGTCGAGCTGAGCGGCGGAAAGCCGATCCTCATCGACAAATACTTCGAAGGCAAAGAGGTCGAGGTTGACGCCATCGCCGACGGAGAGCGTGTGCTCATTCCCGGCATCATGGAACACATCGAGCGGGCAGGTGTCCATTCGGGCGACTCCATGGCGGTCTATCCCGCCCTCGGCCTTACCCAATTTCAGATGGACACTATCGTCGACTACACGGAACGGATCGGACTGGCGCTGAATGTGCGCGGGCTGATGAATATTCAGTTCGTCATCATGACCGATAACTCCGAGAACGGTTCCTCTGTGTATGTCCTGGAGGTCAACCCGCGCGCCAGCCGGACGGTGCCCTTTCTCTCGAAGGTCACGGCGGTGCCGATGGTGCGACTGGCCGTCAACGTCATGCTTGGCAAAACGCTGGCTGAGCAGGGCTACGCCAGCGGGCTGTGGCCGGCGCAGGACCTGGTCGCCATTAAGGCGCCGGTGTTCTCCATGGCGAAACTCGTCGGCGTCGACACGTACCTGGGGCCGGAGATGAAGTCCACCGGCGAGGTCATGGGCATCGACAAGGAGTTTTCGGGGGCGCTGGCGAAGGCGCTGCTCTCGGCGGAGATGATGCTCCCGGCGGATGGCGGCGTGTTGCTGAGCATCGCTGACAAGAACAAGGCGGAGTCGGTGGCGCTGATTCGGGAACTGGCGCAGGCTCGCTTCCGCCTTTACGCGACTGAGGGCACCGCCGCGATGATCCGGGGCCTCGGGATGGACGTGGAGGAGGTCACCAAACGCATCAGCGAGGGGCATCCCAACGTCGTCGACGTTATCCAGGAGAGGAAAGTCGACTGCGTTGTCAATACACCCGAGGGCGGCGGGCCGTCGGCCATGCGCGACGGCTTCCAGATCCGTCGCGCCGCTGTCGAGAACCGCATCCCCTGCTTCACGTCTCTTGATACCGCTCGTGCCGCCGTGCGGGCGTTGCTGGCCGCGAGCCAGACAACGCTCCCATGGACACAGGCCTATAACGTTCAGCCGCTGCGCGAATACCTGCGTCCCAACGGCCACGCTCCACGAAAGGCGCCGCGGGCATGAAGGTAGAGACGGGCCGGATCCTCAGCACTGAGCGCTTGTTCGGCTCGACTTATCTAACGTGGTTTCGGGCGCCGGCACTGGTGCCCGGGGCATCGCCGGGACGCTTTCTCATGTTCCGGCTGCTCGATGGCAGCGACCCGCTGCTGCCGCGTCCGATGAGCTATCACCGGATTCGCGGCGCGAATGAGGTCGGCATTCTCTACCAGGCACGCGGCCGAGTCACAACTATGCTGTCGGAGCAGCCCACCGATACGGACGTCCTGCTTTGGGGCCCGCTCGGACGCGGTTTCTCGATCCGGCCGAGCGCGCAGAACCTGCTGCTCGTGGCCGGCGGCATGGGGGTGGCGCCCCTCGTCTGGCTCGCCGACGAGGCAGTGGCGAAGAGCAGGAACGTCACCTTCGTCATCGGAGCGCGCGATTTGTCGCTGCTGCCGCCTTCCGATATGTTGCCGCGTCAGGTCGAACTGATGCTGGCAACGGAGGACGGCTCGGCGGGCCGAAAGGGGATAGCCTCGGAGGCGTTCGAGGAGAACCTCGGCTGGGCCGACCAGGTCTTCGCCTGCGGGCCGCACGCGATGTACGAGTCGATGGCTTCGATCGTGCGACGCCTGCGCGACCGGACGCCCCTTCAAGTGCTGCTGGAGACGCCGATGGCCTGCGGAATGGGTTTGTGCTACGGTTGCGCGGTCCAGACCCGTCGCGGCGTGCGTCAGGTCTGCCACGACGGCCCACGGTTCGAACTACGCGACGTATTCTAAAGGAGGTTTGTCATGGAATCGAAGTGCGCGGAGTGTGCCTGGCGGAAGAAGTCGGAGGAGAACCCGAAGACGTGGTCGGCACGTTTTTGGCGCTGGCACACCAAGGTCTGCCCGGCCTGGAAGTCCTACCAGCGCGAGCTTGCGAAAGAGAAGCAGGAGACCTCAGGGTAGGGATTGTAGCACTACTAGGAGGGTTGAACCCTCAGCCTCTGGGGGACGCGTTGGAAGAGGTGCCCAAAGCGAACGTCATTGTCAACGGTGACTGTCTTGAGGTCATGGCGGGTTGGCCCGACAGCTGCATCGATCACTGCATCGCTGACCCGCCGTTCGGCATCGCCTCGGGCAGAGGACGTCGCGGCAAGAAGGGCCTTGGCTGGGCCTTCTCCTCGCACGTGACGATGCAGGAGACGTGGGACCGCTTCAGCCACGACGACTTCTTTCAGTTCAACGTCCGCTGGCTGTCGGAGGTGTGCCGCGTCGTCAAGCCCAATGGCAACATCCTCGTCTTCGGGACGTTCCACAACATCTACCAACTCGGCTTCATCCTTCAACGAGTCCTCAACCGGCGCATCCTGAACTCTATCGTCTGGTTCAAGCCGAACGCGCAGCCGAACATCACCGCCCGAACGCTGACTGAGAGCACGGAGCAGATCATCTGGGCCGTCAACGAGACGCCGGAGCGCGCGAAGAAGTGGACGTTCAACTACTGGGACGCGAAGGAACTGGCCGGCGGCCGCCAGATGCGCAACCTGTGGGAGTTTCCCGTCACATCGAAGAGCGAACGCGAGAACGGGGGACATCCTTCGCAGAAACCGCTGGCGCTGGTCGAACGGCTCGTGCTCGTCGCGTCGAAGCCCGACGAACTGCTGCTCGACCCGTTCGGCGGGACAGGCACGCTTGCGGTCGCGGCACAGAAGAGCGGACGGCGCTGGCTGCTGGTCGAGAACGATCCGCGCTACGTCGAGATCGCGCGCCGGCGGCTGGAGACGGCAGAGTCCTAGTCCTTCGACTCCCCGGCGTACTGGGCGACGCTGCAGCGAGCGGCAACCCTCTTAGCCAGTTCCCGGAACACCTTCGCGGCCGGCGAATCGGGTGACGAGTCGACGATCGGCTCTCCGTTATCTGCGGCTGTCCGCGTGTCTGTATCGATCGGGATTTCGCCCAGGAACTCCAGTCCCAACTCTTCGGCGATGGTCTTGCCGCCGCCGTGGCCGAAGATGTCGGTACGGCCGCCGCAGTGCGAGCAGATGAAGTAGCTCATATTCTCGATGACGCCCAACACCGGCGCGTCGACGCGTCCGAACATCGTCACCGCCTTGCTTGCGTCCTCCAGCGACACCTCCTGCGGCGTCGTGACGATTATCACTCCCGCCAGCGGCACAGCCTGCGCCACGGCCAGCGAGGCGTCGCTCGTTCCGGGCGGCAGGTCGACCAGCAGGTAGTCGAGCTCGCCCCAATCGAGTTGATGCAGCAGCTCTCGCAGCGCCTTGTCGATCATTGGGCCACGCCAGATGACGGCCGCCGCTCGTGGTAGGATGAAGCCGAGCGAGCAGACCTTCACGCCGTAGCGGTCGATGGGCGCGAGCGGCTCCCCGGTCTCGGCCAGAAAGCCCGACGAGAACCCCATCATTGGAGGAACGTTCGGGCCGGTGACGTCGGCGTCGAGCAGGCCAACGCGGGCACCGGCCTTCGCGAGGGCGACAGCCAAGTTCACAGCAACCGTCGTCTTGCCGACGCCGCCCTTGTTGCTTGCCACCGCGATGACGTTGCGGACACCCGGTATGGGCTGGGGGCCCTTCGGCCCGGAGAAGGCGCGCACCTCGGCGTCCATCTGCACGTCGATCGACTTGACGCCTGGGATCTCCCTTAGAGCGCGCCGAACGTCGGCTTCGATGGCGTCGCGCAGAGGGCAGGCCGGAGTCGTGAGGACAATGCGCAGTGACACGTTCCCGTTCTCCACCTTCAGATCCCGGACCATGTTGAGCGACACGAGGTCGCGATTGAGTTCCGGGTCTTTCACTCGTTTGAGGGCTTCAAGGATCGCCTCTTCGGTCGATTCTTTAGGGGACATCAAAATCAACCTTTCATTGCCGGATTCAGATCAATTATAGACCGGCTGGTTGTTTGACGGCATTCTTGATTTAACACGCACTTAACAAACTTGGTACTGTTTATTCGTTAGATTGCTTGACTAGGCACCCAAAGCAATGCTATTCTACGTTGATGCCTGAGGAGGTGAAGGCAATGAGACGGGGAACAGCACTTAAGGAGAGACAATCAGTGCAGGAAGCGCCGGAAAAGCCGCAAATCATCGGCGGCGACCCGGACTGCGTCCACCATTGGGTGATCGATACTCCGGCGGGCAGCGTCAGCGCGGGCTTTTGCAAGATTTGCGGCGCGCACCGCATGTTCGCGAACTACGTGTCCGATTTCATTTACGAGGGTGACTCTGCGGATACGCTTCCGCAGGCCGGGTGGAAGAAGCCTGTCACGGAGCTGGTAAAACCAGACGGCGAGGGGACAGGAGAGTCGTCTCCCGGAACGGAGGGCGACTACTAAGCTCTCGATTGCAGCAAAACCAAGGCGGCTCCTAGCGGGCCGCCTCTTTGTATGTGTCGCGTCGTCGCGGATGCTATAATCGGCACGACTTTCACCGGAGAAAGAACATGAACCTCGCTGTCGACCTGGCGCCAAGAAAGGGGCTCCTGCTTCAGAACCCGGTGCTGACCGCTTCGGGCACGCTCAGCAACGGCCTTGAGGCGACGCGCATCTTCGATATCAACCGCCTTGGTGCCATAGTCAGCAAAGGCACGACGCTGCACCCGAGGGACGGAAACCCTCAGCCGCGCACCGCCGAAACGCCTTCCGGCATGCTCAACACCATCGGCCTCCAGAACGTCGGCATCGACGTGCTCGTTCGCGATGTCGCCCCTGTATGGGCTACCTGGCGCGTGCCCGTCATCGTCAACATTGCCGGCGAAACCGTCGATGAATTCGCCCAACTGGCGTCGCAGCTGGACGGCGTGCCGGGGGTCAGCGGCATCGAGGTCAACGTCAGTTGTCCGAACGTCAAGGTGGGCGGCATGCTGTTCGGCCAGGACCCACAGCAGGCTGCCGCCGTGACTGCCGCGGTCGTCAAGTCGACGAAGCTGCCGGTCATCGTCAAGCTGACGCCGAACGTAACGGACATCGTCGAGGTCGCCCAGGCCGTTGTCGAAGCCGGTGCCGACGCGCTCTGCGTGATCAACACCCTCCAGGCGATGGCCATCGACATTCGGGCGCGACGTCCTGTGCTCTCGACCGTCTTCGGCGGGCTATCCGGCCCGGCGATCAAGCCCGTCGCGCTACGGGCTGTCTATCAGGTTAGCGGCGCCGTCGACGTGCCGGTTATCGGCTGCGGCGGCATTACACGCGGCGAGGACGCGATCGAGTTCATCCTGGCGGGCGCAACTGCCGTTCAGGTCGGGACGGCGACGTTCACAAACCCGACGGCGCCTCTCGACGTGCTCGCCGGAATCGGGCGCTTCCTGCGGGACAACGGCGTGCCGGACGTGCGCGAGCTGATAGGCTGTGCGCGTTCGTAACGAGGCCCGGCGATTTCGCGCCTGCAGCAGATGTATAATCAACTTTCGGAAACAGTCCCTTCACTCGGGGTGTAGCTCAGCCAGGTTTAGAGCGCTTGGTTTGGGACCAAGAGGTCGACAGTTCGAATCTGTCCACCCCGACCATTTTCATCGTAGACGGTGCGCCGCGCGCTTCTGGCCGTGTCATCGCTCGTCCAGACACCCGGCGGGCATATGTGGGCGGAAAGCGACGGCAAGGATAGTGGGGCGGCCTTCACCGTCGCGCTGCCCTCAGTGGCTTAGCTTCTCTACTGCACCTGGATAGTAACGCTGATCAGCGTATCGCCAGTGGCCAGGCTCTGAAGTACGTCCATCCCTGACTTTACCTGTCCAAACGGCCAGAAGTTCGTCGCGTCGAGCCGCGACGGATTGAGCACGATAAAGAAGCGGCTGCCGGCGCTCGTGCCATCGGCGCTACCCGCGAACATGCCCAGTGAGCCCACGTCGAAGGTGTGGCTATTCGTCTCGTTCTGGATTTCGTAGCCAGGACCGCCCTTGCCGTTACCCGCTGGGTCGCCGGTAGCAGCGAAGGAACCGGAATCGACGTAGTAGAAGGGCAGGTTGTTGAAGAAGCCCTGCTGCGCCAGGAAGACAAAGTTGTTGACCGTATTCGGCGCGTCGGCGGCGAAGAGCGAAACGACGATATCGCCCTTGTTCGTCTTAAGCGTCGCCGTGTAAGTCTTTGAAGTATCGATGGACATTGCCGGCGGCGTGGTCCACTGCTGGATCTGTTGGACAGTGGGTGTCGGCGGCTGATCGGCTGAGGGCGTAGGCGTTTCCGTCTCGGCCGCAGGCGTCGGAACCGTCGAATTCTGGCTAGCGCGACACAGGCTGCCGCCCAGCGCCAGGCTGCCGACCATGATGATAATACCGACTATGTAAAACAGCTTGACGTTGCTGAACAGGCCAAACGGGCCGTGTTTAGTTTCCGGCCCCGACCAGTCGACCGTTCGCCGCTGCCTGCCTTTTCGCTTGCTACGCTTTGGTGGCTTCTTAGGCATTTAAGAATCTCCGACTCACTAACCGCGCCCTTTCAGCGGGCACAGCTAGTATAACAGAGCGAATTCTCTCGGCAAACTCGTGCTGGTAACGTCCTCGGTTCGGCCGGCACTACTTCCTCGGCTACAACGGAAGGTTCCCCGGATCCCTTGCTACCGCGGCGGCGGAAGCAGATTGCGGAACACGCCGGCACCTTGAAAGGGTGGCGTCCTTGGCTTGAGTTGGCCGTCAGTCAAGTTCCGCCGGCTGCCCTCTTGATTAGATAAGGCCTGTCGATTATTATTAGGAGACCTTATAGTTAGGACTCCTAAATGGGGCAGAATCGTCTTTCCGAACAAGCCGAGCGCATCAGTCGTCTATCAGTCAGCATCGCTCACAACATGCCGGTGGCAGCAATTGTCCAGTCGGCCTTTCCCGGTCTCTCCATGTCCCAAATGCACATCCTGTCGCTGATTGACGAACGCGGCGAGACCGAGGTGTCCATGAGCGAAATGGCCAGGGAGATGGCGGTGACGATGCCTTCCGTCACTGGCCTCGTCGACCAGCTCACCGGAAGAGGGCTGGTTTCGAGGCGGCACGACGATCAGGACCGCCGTCGAGTCCTCGTCGGCCTTACGGCCGCTGGTCGAAAGGCGCTAGACGACGCGTGGGAAGCGGTCGTCGTTCTCGTCGCCCGCCTGCTGGAAGGGATCTCTGAGGGGGATCGCGAGTCGTTGGTGGCCGCCACGGAACGGGTCCACGCTCTGTCATTGGAGATACGTAACGAAGAGATTCGCGACCTTGGAGTCGCGTACTGGGAAGAGGACGGCATGAAGAAATTCTCTCGATTGTTAGGGGAGTTCATCGAGCGGCATTCAGCCTGGGTGGCTCTAGCCGCCGCGCTTATCGCGATTGTCGGAGTCTTTGGGGCGACGAAGGTACAAATGCGCACGTCCCAGGACATGTTCATCTCCAAGAATTCGAAGGTCTACCAGGACTACCTTCGCATGAGTGATCAATTCGGCGGACAGCAGGTGCTCGTGCTCCTCTCCGGCGATCCCAGTACATTGCTCTCACAGTCCAACCTGACGGCCTTCAGAGGTTTGCAGGACGAACTCACCAAGGATTCAAGGATTCAGAGTGTGGTAAGCCCGCTGACCTTCATCCAATCCGACGCCGAGCAGGCCGTTGCCGACGGAACGCAAAGCGGTTCCGTTGATGCCCTGTCCGTCGACCCTCAATTCGCCCATTCGGCTGTCTTCGATTCGAGCGGCCAAGTCCTCCCCCAGCTCACCAGGGTGATCCCCGACAACGACCATGTGCTCATTGCGGTGACGCTGGCGGGGGGTCTGACAACCGATGAGGAGAACGCTGCCGCGGCCTCCGTGCGCGATCTCGTGAAGTCCACCCAATTCTCCAACGCCAATGATGTGATCGTGGCCGGCACGCCACTCCTCATGCAAGCAGTCCAGGACAAGATGAAGACGAGCATGGGGATAACCCTTGCCATCGCGGTCGTGCTTATGGTTGTCGCGTTGACCCTGATCTTCCCGGTGCGCTGGCGTTGGCTTTCTCTTCCCATAGTCCTCATCGGCGTCTTATGTACATTCGGACTCATGGGCTACATCGCGGTGCCGATCACAATGGTCACAATGGCCGGACTTCCGATCCTGATCGGCCTGGGCGTGGACTACGCTATCCAGCTACACAACAGGTACGAGGAAGAGATCTTGCGAGGCGATTCGGCCGCGCAGGCCGTGATCGACGCCATCACGCATATCGGGCCGGCCGTCGGAATCGCCGTTTTTGCCACTGTCCCTGGCTTTCTAGCGCTGCTCGTCTCTAAGGTCCCCATGATCCGCGATTTCGGCGTCATGCTTTCGTTTGGCGTGGTGATTCTCTTCGCTGTGGGGCTGTTCCTCCTGAATAGCATCCTGTACCAGCGGGACAAGAGGCATCCGGCCGTCGTGGGCGGGAAGAACGGGCAGAAGGAGAGTCGTCGGGCCCTGTTCCTGGCGGGCCTGGCCAAGCGCTCTATCAGTAACCCCACCCCGATCATAGGTGTTGCCATACTCGCCGCCGCCGCTGGCTTCTGGTTGGATCACCGGATCCCGGTTCAAACCGACGTTGAGTCGATGATCCCCACCAACATGACAGAGCTCGTCGACCTGAACCGGGTACGCGCAGTCGTTGCCAAAGCAACTTCAGTGTCCTTCCTTGTAGAAGGCGACGATGTGACCAATCCTGATACGTTGCGCTGGATGCAGTCGATGCAGGCGCAGGAACGGGCCCTCCATCCTGAGCTGCTCAGCGACGATAGCCTGGCGAGCGCCGTCGCTGACGGCACAACGGACAAGCAGATTCCGTCTGCGGCCGAGACGCAGCAGATTCTCGCTGGGTTGCCAGACATCGTTCGTAGCGGCCTCGTCAGTGCGGATGGCCATGAGGCAGTCGTCTCCTTCGGCATCCCCATCATACCTATCGGCGACATGAACAAACTAATCGATCAGATGGAGGCGGAGATACAGCCGCCTTCAAATGTGGACGTTGCTCCGGCCGGGACGACGGTTCTGATGGCTCGTACGGTGACGGCCCTTACCGCTAATCGCAACCTGGCTACGATCATTGCGCTGCTTGCCGTTGCCGGTGGATTGTTGCTTGTATACCGCAGGGTGGAAGGGCTCTCGCCCCACTGCTGCCAATCGTGATCGTTGTCGGGTGGTCGTCGGCGTTCATGTATGCAATTGGTCTGAATCTGAACCCCCTCACCGCGGTCCTCGGTTCGCTGATAATCGCCATCGGAACCGAGTTTACGATCCTGCTTATGGAGAGATACGTGGAGGAGAAGGAGAATGGGCTGGAGCCACGCGAAGCTATGGTCACCGCTGTTTCGCGCATCGGGCCCGCAATCACTGCCTCGGTTGCTACGGTCGTTGCGGGATTCGCTACATTGATGCTCTCCGACTTCCCCCTGCTGAAGGACTTCGGCAAGGTCGTCGTTATCGACGTGATGTTCGCCCTGGTGGCGACGCTTGTTGTGCTCCCGGCAGTCGTTGTTTGGCTGGACAAGGTCTTCTCCTCGCCGAAGCCACTGGGCGAGAGAATCGGTCTGACCCGATCACGTCGCTAGCGTGGAGTGGTATCGACGAGTGAAGCGGACGCTTGCTGTGACAGCGTCAGGCAAGCCGCATCGCGATATCAGAGATCGTAACGGCCTAGCGCACGAGGCGCTAGGCCGAAACAGATAACGGACAGGGCTCGCTGTCAGACGAGCCTTTAGACCTCGAACTCAGTCCTGGCGATGATGTCGTTCTGAATCGCCTTCGACAGGTCGATGAAGCGGTAAGAGTAACCCGAGACCTTGACCATCAGGTCAGGGTAGTTCTCCGGGTGCTGCTGCGCATCAACCAGAGTCTCCCTGCTCATCGGGTTGAACTGGACCTGCCTGCCACCGAGAGCAAAGTAGCCCTCCAGCAACGAAGCGAACTTCTCGACCCCTTCATCGCTCTTGATCGTCAACGGGTTCAAGTTCATGTTAACGGCTGTGCCCGAGGACAAGGGCGGGGCCGATACCTTCGCTGCGGAGTGGAGCATGGCGGTCATGCCCTTGACCTCCGTACCGTTGGCAGAGGACATTCCGTTAGAAACCGCTTCGCCCCGCAACCTGCCGTCCGGGGTGGCCCCCATCATGTGACCCTCCCCAATCTGAGACCCGCCGGCGGATATGAGGAGCGCTCGGTAAGGGCCGCCGTCCATCGCGCGGCGGTGCTTTCGTGCTTCCTTGTTCAGGGTTTCCGCTACCCACAGGGCTATCTCGTCGGCCTTCGGGTCGTCGTTACCGTACTTCGGGGCCTTGTGGAGCAACTGCTGTCGCAACTCCTCGGCGCCCTCGAAGTTGTTGTTCAGGTGGTTGACGAGCTCCTCCATCGTCACGAACTTCTCGTCGAAGACGGCCCACTCGATGGCAGCCAGCGAGTTCGCGACCGTGGCTACGCCCTGGCAGGAGACAGAGGCATGGTTGTAACGGGCGCCGCCCCGGGTATTGTCGAGGCCGGACTCCACGCAGCCTTCGATAGTGCAGGACAGCAGCGGCGTGGGGAACGACTCCGCAAAAACCCTGTCCTTCGCGTCTGTCAGCTTGCACATGACGTCGATGGAATTGGCGAGCTGGTCGGCGAAGGCCTTCTTCACATCTTCGAAGGTCTTGAACGTGGAAGGAGGCGGCGTCTTAACGCCAATGTCTTCCCAATCGGGGGCTGCGGCCCCTCCTTCGCCCTTCTGCATAAACAAGAAAGCACGGGGACTCATGTGCGCACGGCCTTCGTTCAGAGCCATCTCCAGCGGCCGCACGAAGTGGGCAATACTTCCCGAGGTATAGCCGTTGTTGTTGCCGGTCGACGTCAGTTCAACGCAGCCGACAACGCCGTAGTCGCGAGCATCTTCGAGCGAGTAGCCGTCAACCATGAGGTCCCTGATGCAGACGGCGTCATTGTAGAAGGCGACGCCGGCGGTGACGCGGTGAGTGGCGCAGGCATTGAGCAGGAACTGGCGCGGTGCCTTGTCGGAAATTCGAACCGCCAGCCCGTTGCGTAGGCCCTTGAGACGGGTGTACGACTCGAGCATCATGAACGAGATGTCGTTGGTGCCGTCTTCGCCGTCCCGCTTCAGGCCGCCGATGGTGATGTTGTTAGGGCCGAAACCGGTGAAGGTGGAGACCTTGATGAAGTACTCGTCGAGAGCTTGCAGTGCCTCTTCGCGGTCGATCAGGCCGGCTTTTTCGTCCTTCTTGTAGTAGGGATAGAGGTACTGGTCGACTCGGCCCGGCGCGAAGATGGCGTCTTCGCCGTAGCTTATCGCGGTAGCTGCCTGGGTCATCCAGATGGCTTGCGCGGCGTCTTTGAAACTCGTCGGCGGCTCTGCGGGGACACGCCGGCAGCGGTCGGCGATCTCAAGGAGCTCTGCCTTCCGCTCTGGGCCGGCTCGCTCCGCCTGCGCCTCGGCGAGGCGCGCGTAGCGCTCGGAGAAGTCGCAAACGGCGTTGGCTACGACCTGCACGGACTCCAGGAAGTCCTTGCGCTGCTCGTAGCGGTCGTCTCCCTCGTGGAGCTTGGCGAGTTGGTCAGCAGCCTGCTTAGCGATGCCCCGGAAGCCCATGTCCAGGACCTTCTTCATGCCAACCGTAACGTGGCCCTGCATGTCGCCAGCGGCGGCAACGTGAGGCATCGGATCGTTTTCGGGGACGAGGCCTTCCTTAATCCAGCGCGCCACCATCAAGGCGTGCGCGTCTTTACCTCTCCAATAGGGCAAGATCTCGTCTCTCAGTTCCTTGACCTCTTCATCCGGCATCTCGAGGAGAGCCTTTACCCATTCCGCCGAAATAGCCTCGAGGTCTTCGACGAACTTGATGTCCTCGACGCTCTTGCCGTGGAACGGTATGCCGATGAACACTGTACGGCTTACTGATGACCTTTCAATGCCTATAGGGGAGGCGACCGTCTTCGCGGATTTTGCTCCGACCAGAAGTTCATCGTCCTCGATATTGATGGTCATGTAGCGAAGAGTCTCTTCCAACCCCTTCGCAGCTCGCATGCACGGGGGCTGCCCTTCGGTCTTCCTGTAGGACCTGGTATAGTACCTGGCCCGCTCAATGTCTGCCTCATAGGGGCTGGCAAGCAGCTTCTCGCGCAGCCTTCCGATCCGCTCGGAATACCCGACCTCCGGTTTCGCCGTCGCTACCATCTCAGTCTCCTTTCGCTGTTCACCGGTAGGAATCAGACTTGCGGCCGCCCATCGTCATAATCGGCAGGCGCCCATACCACGATTAGCATTTTATGTATCGGTTCCTTGGCGGAAGGTTCTGTACCCGCCAGACAACCCTGTTTCTATGCTTTCCCTCCCAGATACTCATTCCGGCGCGGAATCTGAATTCTTCACCCTTCCGACGCCGCGAGATCCGTCGATCCAATTCTTGCCGCGACCTACTCACCTGTCAAACAGGCTCCGAGTTTTGCCTATACGCGCGATGCGCCGCAACCCGCCGTCCTCACAATGCGGTGTGAGGCAGCTGCCTCGCCTCGTTGAACTACTATCCCTCTGTCCCGACCGGGAGGGAGTACAGAGTTTCCCTGATTTCCGGTTGTAGGGAGTCCGCCAGACGCCCAATGGCGCTAATAGCCGCTGCGTCGAGTGGGCGGAGGCTGCTGCTGTTGACGGATGATCTGGGGGAAAGGTGAAGCGATCTGCTCCTGAAGCGAGAACGGGGACGGTGTCGCGACTGATTCTGCTGCGTCGTGAGCCCTGCTAGGTCACAACTGGGGCAGGTGCGACGATGGCCGCCAGGAAGAAGTCGGCGACGGCGTCCGCGGCGCCGCTGTATGTTCGTCTTGATGCTAGCGCCAGTAGCATGCCGGACTGGAAGATGGACGCCAGCGCCGCCAGCGCGACGGCAACGTCCAAGTCGGAGCGAAAGGAGCCGTCCTCTATCCCTCGCTGCAAGACGGCCGCGATGGGATCTGTGAGGTGCGGCGGGGCTTCCCGCTTGTGGTTGGGCAACTCGTCAATCTGTCCCCTCAGCACGACCTCGGTGAGGAAGCCGAAGCGCTCCAAGAGCGCCGCTGAGGCGTGGATCATTTCCCGGAGGGCCACCCTCAGGTCCTCCCGTTCGGCAGCGACATTCAGCCTTTGTGCCAGTTCCTCCGCGGCCGCCTGCCTGACCGCCGTGATCAGCCCATCGCGGCTATCGAAGTGTCGGTATAACGAACCAACGCCGACGCCGGCGCGCTCCGCGATCTCCCTTATCTCCGCGGACAGCCCCTTCTCCGCGAAGAGTTGTCGCGCCGCCTCCAAAATACTCTCGCGATTGGCAACGGCGTCCGACCTGACTGAGGGAAGATGAACTGGCTCCCCTGCTGAGCCCATCGTCATGAAAGCGTTCCCCTATTGACCGAAGCAGCAAGCGGTCCGATAATAAAGAGGAATCGGAATTCCTGTTCCTACTTTAGGCCTCCACTTTCGCGACGTCAAGGGGAACAGGTGGCGAGTGCGGCTGTGCGCCCTTGATCAGAAGCGAGCCTTTTCACCCCTAGAGAGAATCGGAACCAAACAGTGCGTTGTGTTGTCTCCGGGCTGACCGAGTATACATGCCGGAAGCCACTGCCGGTGCTCGCGGTTGACGGGCTCAGAATGCGCTTCAGCCGCCAACCATTGAGCGAGCATCTTCCCGGCAATGACTGAGCAATCCGCTTCGCTAGGCACAACCACCGCTGGACAAACCCAGTTGACGCACCGGCAGGTGCTGGTCGTGTTCAGCGGCCTCATGCTGGGGATGCTGCTGGCCTCGCTCGACCAGACGATCGTTTCCACGGCGCTGCCGACGATCGTCGGCGAGTTGGGCGGGCTGCAGCACCTGTCCTGGATTATCACCGCGTACCTGTTGACTTCTACCGCCTCGATGCCGCTTTACGGCAAGCTCAGCGACTTGTTCGGCCGCAAGAAGCTGTTCCAGTTCGCGATCATCGTATTCCTCGTCGGGTCGGCGCTCTCAGGCCTTGCTCAGAGCATGATACAGCTCATCGGTTCGCGCGCCCTGCAGGGGTTAGGCGCCGGCGGCATCATTACGATGTCGCAGGCCACGATCGGCGATATTGTCTCCCCCCGCGAGCGCGGCCGCTACCAGGGCTACATGGGGACGGTCTTCGCCGTCGCCGCCGTCGCCGGTCCGCTCCTGGGCGGGTTGTTCACCGATCATCTTACCTGGCGCTGGGTCTTCTACATCAACCTGCCGCTGGGCTTGCTAGCGCTGGTCGTCACGCAGACCGTCCTCCACCTTCCCTTCAAGCGGCAGAAGCACCCCATAGACTATCTGGGCTCGGCGCTGATGGTGGCTGGTCTCAGTTCCCTGCTGCTGGTCACCAGTTGGGGTGGCACCGAGTATCCCTGGTGGTCGCCGCAGATCGTCGGCCTGAGCGTTCTGGGTGTGCTGTTGCTCTGTCTGTTCCTTGTACAGGAGACGCGCGCCCCGGAGCCGCTCCTGCCACTACGGCTGTTCGGCGAGCAGGTGTTCCGAGTGGGCGCGGTGATCATGTTCGTCTTGGGCCTGGCCATGTTCGGGACCGTGGCTTTCCTGCCGCTCTACTTACAAGTGGTGGACGGTGCCTCAGCCACGATGTCGGGCCTGCGGCTGACGCCCCTGATGATCGGGATGGTTGTCACCTCGATCCTCGCCGGCCAGATGATCAGCAGGACCGGAAAGTACCGCTTCTTTCCGATCGCCGGCACGGCCATCACCACGCTCGGGCTGTTCCTGCTGTCTCGGCTGAGCAGCGGCTCCGGCTTCCTCGAGGAGTCCGCCTACATGCTAGTGCTCGGCGTCGGACTGGGAATGATCATGCAGGTGATCGTGCTGGCGGTTCAGAACGCAGTCCCGTACCGCGATCTGGGCGCGGCGACCGCCGGCGCCAACCTGTTCCGCTCGTTAGGCGCGGCGTTCGGGGTCGCTATTTTCGGCTCGATCTTGAATAACCGGTTGGACTACTACCTGCCGCGCCTAGTTCCCAGCGCTGCTCTCAACGGCATCAGCCGGGCGGCGCTCACCGCCACTCCCGCGCAGTTGCGAACGTTACCGGCGCCGGTCCTGCATGGCGTGGTCGAGGCATTCGCACGTTCCCTCGATACCGTCTTCCTGTGGGCGGTGCCAGTGGTGTTCCTTTCGTTCCTAGCTTCCTGGCTGCTGCGCGAAATCCCGCTGCGCGAGCACGCCCATGTGGGCGCCCGGACGGCGCAGCCGGAGCTGTCTGTCGCGACAGACCCCATCGAAGGACCTGAGCGTCTTGATCCTCCCATCTGACGCTGGTCGAGTTTATGGTGATGCCCGCCTGCGATGGACTGGGCGCAACCTACCTCTCTCGTCATCCACCGACGGCCCGAACGCTACCCGGCTAACGGGCTGGTGAGGGCCAATCTAGCAAGGAATAAGGCAGCGGGCTTCTCATTCGAGGATGGTGAGGGACGCTGGATCACAGCGAGTTAGCACCGCGGCCCGCAGGGATTGAGGTTGGCCGAACTTCGCACCCTCAAAGGGCGTTCTTTCGAAATCTGTTATCACGGCGGTCTTCCGACCGCAGTCTGCCCCTCTTGACGCACCTAGATTGTGATCGGGCGGCCGGCACCGGACACATGTCCACACGCCTCGCAGGTCTGTTATCCTGCGCTTGCTTCTTGAACCCTGGAGGCTGCACAATCAGGCAAGGAAGCGTCGTTTGACATACCCTAGATAGCCGTTTTGGCCCGCCTGGGGCATCGCTTCCGACCTCCCAACCAAGGCTGTCTTTCGCCGGGCCGCCTGCGTGATCGGCACGAGGGTGCTGATCAGCGCCAGCAGCAGGCTGAAAAGAATAGTGAACGGCGTAGGAGGTTGCGACAGCTGCGCCGTGACCGCATAGACCGCGATATTTCGCCGCAGTTCATAGAACAATGGACTCAACGAATACGAATCTGGAATCCTACAAATGGACGGCCTTGTCCAACACGACGCTCGGCGTCTTCATGGCGGCGCTGAACACCTCGACCATTATTATCAGCCTTCCAGCTATCTTCCGCGGCATTAATCTCGATCCGCTTGCGCCGAGCAACTCCGGTTTTCTGCTCTGGACCTTGATGGGATACATGGTCTGCACCGCCGTGCTCGTCGTCTCATTCGGCCGCCTGGGCGACCTCTTTGGCCGGGTCAAAATGTACAATCTTGGTTTCGTTGTTTTTACCATCGCTTCAATCGCCCTTGGTCTTACTCCGGGCCAGGGGCCCAATGCGGCGCTCTATTTGATTTCTATGCGTATTTTTCAAGGCGTAGGCGGAGCGTTGCTGATGGCCAATTCCACCGCCATCCTTACAGATGCTTTCCCGCCAGAACAACGCGGGCTCGCCATGGGTATCAACGCCGTTGCTGCTCTTGCCGGCAGCTTCATCGGCCTAATTGCCGGCGGCATCCTGGCCGATTTGCACTGGCGCTTGGTGTTCTTGGTCAATGCTCCGTTTGGCGTTTTTGGAACTGTTTGGGCCTACATGAAACTACACGATCTAAACAAAAAAGAAGAAATAAGAATAGATTGGTTGGGAAATATAACGTTTGCCGTTGGTCTCGTCCTTGTCTTGGTCGGAATCACATACGGCATTCAACCCTATGGCAACCACCTCATCGGATGGACCTCTCCTTCGGTTCTCTTCGAACTGATCGCCGGACTAAGCTTACTCGCCGTCTTTGTCATTATTGAGACAAGGGTAGAAGCGCCCATGTTTGATCTCTCACTGTTTAAGATTAGAGCCTTCTCGGCGAGCCTTATTGCCAATTTTTTATCTGCGATCGGCCGCGGTGGCCTGCAGTTAATGCTGATCATCTGGCTTCAGGGCATCTGGCTTCCTCTGCACGGCTACTCCTTCGAAAGCACCCCGCTGTGGGCCGGACTATACATGCTGCCGCTAACAGTTGGTTTTCTCCTGGTTGGACCACTCTCTGGCTATCTGTCTGACAGATATGGCGCGAAATACTTTGCCACTGGAGGGATGCTCCTTGGCGCTCTGAGCTTTGCATTACTCATGACGCTGCCGGCCGATTTCTCTTATTGGATATTCGCTTTGCTCCTTCTTCTCAACGGGCTCGGTAGCGGCTTTTTTGCATCGCCCAATACTACAGCCACGATGAATTCAGTACCGGCGGGAAAACGCGGCCAGGCGTCTGGTATGCGCGCAACCGCTATGAACGTCGGCCAGGTGCTTTCAACCGGCGTCTTTTTCAGTTTGATGATTGTCGGCCTTGCGTCGACGCTGCCCAAAGCAATGTCCAGCCAGCTCCTTGCCCAGGGAGTACCGGCATCTGTCGCCAACCAGACTGCCAGCGCGCCACCGGTCGGCAGCCTGTTCGCCGCCTTTCTGGGCTACAATCCGATGACAAGACTGCTGTCACCCCAGGTTCTCGCCTCCTTGCCTCAGGCAAACAGTGCGTACATCACTGGCACGTCATTCTTCCCCAATCTTATTTCTGGTCCCTTCGCCCACGGTCTACGGATAGCCTTCGCGTTTTCGATAGTTCTGTTCCTGTTGTCTGCCGTGGCCTCGTGGCTTCGCGGCGGCAAATATATCCATAGAGACGAAAGAGACGAAGAAACCATCCGCGCCGAAGTTGAGACTCTCGAGGAAACCATTCTTTAGATACACGACCCAAGCCGGTTTCTTCGGAGTCACGCTGGGGAAGTGACCTGCCCCCCCGAAGGCGAGTCGCAGAGGGCGTTGCGGGGCTGCCCCCTCGGCAATCCCGGATTAATGGGGTCCCGAAGGAGATTTCGAAACGGACGGTTTGGTACCCCCAATGGTTGTCATTTATAACTCCTAATCGGTCTAGTCCCAGCTACTAACGCGTGTCGCAGGCCGTTTCCGGTTTGACAGTATAGCACACGTGTGCTAAGTTTGACGAGTTGGGGCTCTAAGCTGAAGTTTGGCCCAATAATCCCGGCTGCCGTCACAGACCGTTTGCAAGGCGCAGCGTGGCCATTATTAGCAAAGCCTATCGGAAATCGGCAGTCTTGACGCCGTCAGACCTCCCCTGCTTGAGCACGATCCCCACCATCAACCTGACCGCTGGTTGCCTCCACGGTTGCCTGTATTGCTATGCCCGGGGCTACAGTCAGTTCCCTGGTGACGGCCGCGTAATCCTGTACGAGAACACGCTGGACATGCTGCGAGAGGAGCTCCCCAGGCGTCGCGCGAAGCCGGATGCGGTCTACTTCAGCCCTTCCAGCGACCTCTTTCAGCCAGCGCCGGACGTACTAGACCTGGCCGAAGCCGTCATCCGGTTTCTCCTGGGAAGGGGCATTGGTATTGCATTCCTCTCCAAAGGGTACATCCCTGATCGTCTGCTGGCGTTCCTCGGCGACCATCCTGATCTCGTTAGGGCGCAGATTGGCCTCATTACGACTGATGAAGGCATCGCCCGGACGTTCGAACCCGGCGCCGCCAGTCCCAAGAGGCGCCTGAAGCAGATAGAAGCGCTAGTCAAAGCCGGAGTGAGGACGGAGGCTCGAGTCGATCCCATCTTGCCGACAGTGACTGATGATCCAAGAGACAGCGAACGCCTATTCGAGGCCCTGGCGAATGTCGGCGTCACGCGCGTAGCGACCGATTTGCTCTTTCTAAGACCCACAATCGTCCGGTCACTCAGCCGACATTTGAACGAAAGAGATGTGCTGGCACGCCTTCTGAGCGGATTCTCCAGACCTGCCTCGCAGGGACTAGCAGGAACGGGGACATATACTCCGAAGCTGCCGCTCGAAGCAAGGCGCCGGACGTTCGCCCTGACGAGAGACTTGGCGGCGGCGCACGGCATCGTCACAAGCATCTGCGCTTGCGAGAATCCCGATCTTGTCCACGGCACATGCAACATTACCGGCGAATGGCCTAGGCGCCGGCCGCTGACCTCACAGCTACCCTTCCCGTCCCTCAAGGCGTGACAGCTGGCATGGATTGTCCCGCGGTGGGTGGCAAAGGCGATAGACCAACAGTCAATTTTCGCTGCAAGAACTCATGGCGAGGGTGGGAGTTAGCCTATCCGAGGCAACGTTCAGAAAGCGGCTTGATCCCCTATCGGGAACAGGGTGCTGTTCCCTGATTGCACAATAAACTCATTCGTTCAGCGGTATCTGCGCGAGCGTGTGCTGAAGCTGTTTGATGCCAAACCGCGAAAGCCTGCCAAGCGTGAATGAGTGTTTTCCACCCGCCCAATCCACCGTCGTTCCCTAGGGCGATGTCTCAAGAGAACAGACAGGTATTCGCTTCCGGATTCAAGCCGGCGGGGCGAGGCCTTTCGGCAGGAACTCTGGTCTCTTGATGGCCGAAAGAAGGAGTTGTAAAACGAATGGTGTGGGAGTCCTCGAATTGAACCTGGTACCCCCGGCGGGACTCGAACCCACGCACCCGGCTCCGGAGGCCGGTGCTCTATCCGACTGAGCTACGGGGGCCCGAGGCCATCTTACCGCCCGCACACTCGCCTGACAAGCTAGTTGTCCCTCAATGACATTTGCGGTCGAACGACCGTCTCGGCGGGTTAGCAAATTGCGACGCGAGGGCTTGGTCGTACACCCAGGCGATAACGGCGTGACCGGCGTCGTTTGGGTGAAAGTTGTCACCCTGACCGTCATCCAGGAATGTGCTGTCTTGCGGAGTGGAGATGAGATTCAAACGCAGCTTCATTGCCGACCACAGATCGGCGACGGCGACCTGCCGTTTCGCCGCCTCCTCAATGATGATCTGGCTAAACAGGGTCGCGCGCTCATACTCAGGCGTCACGGCAGCCCAGCCGAGCCAGGGTATGGTCCCAACAACCACGACAGTATCCTCGCCCGTCACGCAGTCCAGAAGGGAGCCGTAGAGCTGGCGGAAATCGTCTGCGGATATCGATTGGTCAATGACGGAATGGACGCCGAGTTCGATGATGACGATCTGGCGGTCGCGCTCCATCGCCTTCGACGTCACTTTGAGATCGTTCTTGGGGTCGACCGAGATGAAGACGGCCCGCTGCTGGTCGCCTTTGACCTGATCGATGTAGTCGGTGACCAGAGGGGCGAATGCGTTCGCTGGCACGGAAGCGTCGGCACCCAGCGTAAGGCTATCGCCGACAAAGGCGAGGGGCCCCGGAGCCGAACCGCCTTCACAGCATGTGAAGAGAAGAGACATCGCGAGGGCTGTGAACAAGAGGAAGACAGGCCTGATTGAGCGCACAGCGACTCCTTCGCAGTGTCGTGGGAGTTGGTCCGGCTTCTATTTGAAGCTTATCACAGAATCAAACGCGTGGAGCGGCCACCATCTCATTCGGAAGGCTCTCAACGCAGCGTCCGCCGGTATCCGTCGTGATCAGCGCCCTGGATGACACTTGACCTTCGTTTCCGGAATTGCGATTATCATTACTTCCGAGGATCGACTGGTTGGAAGGGGAGAGATGGACCTCAGCAAGCTAAAGGCAATCGTCAGGGGCGTCTGCACCAGCTATTTCCGAAGAGGCAGGGGGCCCGCTCTAATCGCATTACAGGGGTTCCTGGGACGCGATGCGACGGCAGTCGTCGATGAGATTCAGCACTCCCATGAGGGCTTTGCGCCCGACCTCCCGGGATTCTGGGACTCCGAGGAATCACCGGAAGCGGTCACCGTCCCGTTCCTAGGCGGTTGGCTCGACGACTTCCATTCGCTGGTCGTCGGACGGAGGCAGGTTGTGCTGTTCGGCTTTTCCGCCGGCGCCACGGCAGCGATCCACTATGCGGCGACGCATCGAGAAGCTGTGGAACGCATGGTACTCTACGAGCCGATCATCCGGGGGCAGGAGCTTCCCGCCTGGCTGCGCGCGCTAATCAGGATGACGGCAATTCCCCGCGCAACCTCTTTCATCCTGAAGACAGCGCCCAATATGGTCCCGATGTTGCCCCGAGTCCGAAGGGTCGGTTGGGAGAAGCGGCTAAGACTGATCGAAGGCGTGAGCTCGCCGAAGAACCTGGGCGAGGCCGCGCGCAGCCTCCTCAAGTGGGATGCCGCCGATGAGTTGTGGAACACCCGCGACGTACCCGTCCTAATCATCCGCGGTAGCAAGCCCAGTTTCGTTCCGTACGAGACTCTCGCCGAGATTACGCCGCGGCACGTGAGCCACGTCCAGCTACCGGGCCTCGACCACCTTCTCTCAAAGAAGGGACAGCTAGAAGTCGTGCGCGCCGCGGGAGATTTCATCAGGGCGCGCGATTAGGCATTCAGCCCCGTTGAGATCGGTCGGACCGGCTTTCCGAAAGAGCTCTCGCGTGGAGGTGCCGGCATGGCCGAGGTCGAAATCGTTGCTCTCCCTGCGGACCGCATACAGGCCGCTGGCGAAGTTCTTGCGCGGGCTTTCTACAATGATCCCCTTGTCACATACCTCTTGCCCGATGAACCAACGCGAGCGCCGCCGCTTGCCTGGTTGATGCGCAGCTCTGTGAAGTTCGGCCATCTCTATGGATGCGTCTTCACGACCCCGAACCTGGAAGCAGTGAGCGTGTGCCTCACGCCGCAGAGTCCGCCCGGCAACCTCTGGCGTCTCCTGCGCTCAGGCATGGCATTCGCACCCCTGACCCCTGGCCGACGTAGGTACGACCGCGTCGCCAGCGCGTTCCGCCCCCTGGGTTCTTGGCATTGCCGCGATGCGCCGGAACGGCACTGGTACCTGTGGTTGCTGGGAGTCGAACCTGTACTTGAGGGCAGGGGGATGGGAAGCGCTATGTTGCGATGTGTCCTGGGGCAAGCCGATGCCGAGGGGATGCCGTGTCTCCTGGACACGATGAATCAGACGGATGTCCCGTTCTACGAGAAGCGCGGTTTTGAGGTGTTTAGCGGAGGCGAATTCGACCGCACTGGGCCACACTACTGGCAGATGAGGCACGAACCGCCACGATAGGCGGCTCCCTACCCTCAGCCCCCGCGATGTCGATATTGCACGGCTTCCGCCAGATGTGACGGACCGATCTCCTCGCTGTCCGCCAGGTCGGCGATGGTCCGCGCCAGCTTCTGTACCCGATGGAAGGCCCTGGCGGAGAGCCCCAGCTGCGTCATCGCGAGCCGCAACAGACTCTTCGCCTGCTCCGACAGCCGGCTCTGGCAATACTCGCGTACCTCAGTGGGCGTCATCTCCGCGTTGCACATTAGCCGCGTTCCGGCAAACCGCTCCGTCTGACGCCTTCGCACCGCGTCGATGCGCTCCCGCACCTTCGCGGAATGCTCTCCGACCGTGTCTGCCGCCAACTTCTCGTACTCGACGCGCGGCACCTCGACGAAGATGTCGATGCGGTCGAGCAGCGGCCCCGAGATGCGCTTCTGGTAGCGGCTGACCGTCGAATCGGAGCAGCTGCACTCCTTGGTCGGATCGCCGTAGAAGCCACACGGGCAAGGGTTCATGGCGGCGACCAGCATGAAGTTGCTGGGGAAGGTCGTCGTGCCGTGCGCGCGGCTGATGGTGACCATCCGGTCTTCCATCGGCTGGCGGAGGACTTCCAGCACCGCCTGCCCGAACTCCGGCAGTTCATCGAGGAAGAGGACGCCGCGATGGCTCAGCGTTATCTCGCCCGGCCGGACGTTGTGCCCGCCACCGACCAGCCCTGCGTGCGAAACAGTGTGATGCGGCGCCCGGAACGGCCGCTGACGGATGAGGGGCGTATCGGCCGGAAGCAAGCCGCCGACGCTGTAGATCTTCGTCACCTCCAGCGCCTCTCCCGGGGACATCGGCGGTAAGATCGACGGCATGGCGCGGGCAAGCAGCGTCTTGCCGGAGCCGGGCGGGCCTGTCATCAGCAGGTTGTGCCCACCGGCCGCGGCGACCTCCAGTGCCCGCTTCACATGCTCCTGCCCCTTGATATCGGCGAAGTCGGCACCGTCCCAGACCGGTCCGTCCATCGAGAGTGGCTGAGAGACGGCGACATATGGCTGGATGGGCTCGAGGCCGGCGAGATGGGCGGCAAGCTGCGCCAGCGAAGCGACGGGGATAACCGTCACGCCTTCGATGAGGGCGGCCTCCGCGGCGTCGTCCTGGGGCACATAGACCGTCTCCAGGCCACGCTCCTTCGCGAGGGCGACCATCGAGAGGATGCCGTGAGCGTGGCGGACCTTTCCGTCGAGGGCCAGCTCGCCGAGAAAGAGCGCGCTCGAGAGGTCGGCGACGATTTGCTCGGAGGCCAGCAAGATGCCGACAGCGATCGGCAGGTCGTAGGCCGGGCCCTCTTTGCGGACGTCGGCGGGCGCAAGGTTGACAGTGATTCGATGTGTCGGGAAGCGGAGGCCGGCATTGCGGACGGCGGAGCGGACGCGCTCTTTGGCCTCCTGCACGGCAGCGTCGGGAAGTCCGACAATATAGAAGGCGCTTAGTCCGGATGCGATATCAACTTCGACCTCGACAAGAGCGCCGTCGAGGCCGACGACCGCGCAGGATAGTACTTTGGCGAGCATTTCGTCCCTTTATCGCATATAGATGCGCGGTCAGACAAGGGGTCCGGAAGTAACCGGCCACCAGGTGGACGCACGCGCCACCTTGGACGGCAACTCGCGCAGCACTTTGGACTCGGCTTGGACCTGGCCCTCTTGCTCGCCCTTCAGGCGTGAGCTTTTCTTGTCGATCAGTGCGAAAGATTCGGCGACAAGTGCGTGTTCCAACATACTCTTTACAAACAGGCGCGTTTTGTTACATTTTCCCCTTGACAAGGCTATCCCGTAAGCATATGGTATGCGAGCGCATTTAGCGGAGGGGATGCACGCCACTAGCGGTGAACTTTCAGCGGCATGAAATTTCCTAAACGAAAGGAGGTGGGGAACAGCGCAGAACCGGGCCCAACGCTCGCGCGCAGGCCGTCACTTCACAGATAGTGGTCATGTCACTAGGTTTGAGGTTGTCGTGTGGGCGGAGCATTGTGACGGCCTATTCTACTTCGGCGTGTGGAAGGAACCGGGCTGCACAAGGAGGTCAACAATGCAGCGTCTACTCGTTCTTCTAGTGACTGCAGTTTCCGCAATCGTTCTGGCCGGGCTGGGCCGGGGCGTCGAGGCTCAAAACGCGTCCTCTAGCGTCACAATCAAAGCTGAGATCCTGGGCAGGCCCCTGGGTGTCACCCCGGAAGCCGCGACGCTCGGCACGGCCGATGTCGATGCCGTGGCGGTAGAAGACGCCACAATTCGAGTTCAATCACCCACGTCCGCCGGATCCGCGGTCATTACGGCCGTGACAACCGATGTGACCGGCAAAGCCGAAACAGCCCCCATAGCGGCTTCGACAGATTGGCGCAACCCAGTTCGCGTTGACATAGAGGTTAGCGCGCCGGGCTACGCCTCCTTCTTCTACAAGTCACTTCCATTGTTTCCTGGCGGCTCACCGATTCTGACACCCACCCTCTCAGATTCGGTCCAGACGGACGATCTGCGGAATGACCCGTCGGTGGGGACCGGAGGTGCGGCAGCGTCGGGTGCGGTACCATTAACCATCTCGAGCTGCACCGGGTACACCAGCACAAACACGCCACCGAACGTGATCAAGGTGTACAGTGACAACCCGGATCATGGGGCTGACTACCAGGTTCATACGGTCGACTTCATGAAGTACGTGCAGCATGTCCTGCCGCGGGAATGGCTCGCATCGTGGGATTCGGATGGGCGTGAATCCTTGCGGGCCGGTGCCGTCGCCGTCAAGATGTATGGTTGGTACCACGTGCTCCATTCCGCCAGCACGGGATCCGGGTGCTACGATGTTGATTCAACCACCAGCTACCAGGTGTGGGATCCAAACTTGGAAGACACTAGAACCAATGCGGCGGTGCTTGACACGTGGGACTACTACCTTATGTATAACTCGGACGGAACGCCATTTGAGACGCAGTACCGTAGCGGCTCGGTCGATGATACCTGCGGCGAGCTGAATGGTGGGACTCCACCTGGCAACATAATGTCACAGTGGGGGAGCTACGACTGCGCCGCGACGGACGGGTATCCGTGGTACACTATACTCAGCATGTACTACTTCAACCCCACCGAGAGCTTTGTCAATGGCCCATCGGAGGTCGGATCGACGGCGGAGAATCTCCCCGCGCTTGTGCCCAATATAGCACCTTACAATAACACTCAGGTGAAGATAAGCTGGACGGGACAGAGCGGGGTTACATATTATCGTTGCGCAGGTGAATTCCTGGACACCTTCTCGAGTTGCTCGACTATCGGGACCGGATCCAACAACACTGTTATTACTATCACGACGACTGATCAGTGGTACAAATACTACCGAATCAAAGCTTGCCAGAACGGCTACTGTTCCGCGACTCGAGGCGGAGCCGTCGAGTATCGCACGGTGTCGGGCAACAACTTCTACACCACTGCGAGTTATTATTGGCCATACAACAATGCATACGTTGCGACGAGAAATCTGTCTTGGGTGACCGAGACCGACAAGTTATACGACGGTGCCGCCGGATATGGCGGGGTGCTGAAGAAAACTTGTAGCACCGGCGCAGGAGCAAACTGCGGACCATATTCCTGGCAGCCCTCGAGCGCTAGCTACTGGTTTATCACAGGCTGCCAAACGGACACGAACAACAACACCGCGTGCTCGCCGCTGCGGATAGTGGCAAAGACCGATCACGTAGGAGGCGAATGATGGGGGGAAGGGCTCGTAGGCTCGGCCTGACGTTCGTGTTCGCGACCGCGCTCCTTTGGTCGCCTGTCCTCAAAGGGGTGAACTCGATCACGACGGCAACTGATCGTACATCCGCGCCCCCAGCCCAATCCACGATTGTGCCGACTCCCACTCCCTACGTTTGGCCGTTCACTTATACAGTCAGCGGACCCGCGACCGCTTATGCCGGCGACCAAGTCACGTACCGCGTCCAGTACCGCCGGAACAGTTCCACAGCTCCAGATTCCGCTGGATTTGTGTTCAATTGGGAGCCGGCCGCGGCCCTATTTGTGGCCGCGACGACTGTTAGCGGCACGCAGGCGAGTTTAGCGGAAGTGGAGGCTTCCGATGCCTTCGTGGAAGTGCCAACCACGGAGGGGCAGGGTGAGGTTGACATCACCCTAGAGATAAAGCCGAATTTCGCAGGAACGTTGACCGTAGGAATCGATGTTCGGGGGACAGGGATCACTATGCCCGCGGACTCGGTCGATGTGGCCAGGACAGCGGTTTCGGCTCCGTCTCCGAGGACCTCGCCTCCTAACACGGGCACCGACCAGGCGTCGGGATGGGCTTCAGCGTGGATCGTGAGAGCTTTGGCGGCCGGAGGGTTGGCTCTCCTAGCAGCCGGCTCAATCGGCGTTCGCAAGATCCTGAAAGGGCGGCGCTGAACATCACTGTGTGAAGACTTCGGGGCGGGTACCACACCCGCCCCGAAATGTGTGGTCAGGGACTCATCTCAGGTAAATTAGTAAGAGATAGCTCATTCCGCGCTAGCTGACCGACGGCGATTGTCTAACCACTTGAGGGCAATGCGGCCATCTACGGCTCGGGTATTTGCAACTGGCCAAAAGGCCGGGCTCTGACTCCCGGCCGCCGTGGTTCTGAGTGGCGGGTTATGAAGAGGGGGAGAGAGCGTCGCGAGCGGTTCCTACGAGCGAGGCGAACGTCGCGCTGTCGCGCACGGCCAGATCGGAGAGCATCTTGCGATCGACTTCCACGCCGGCCTTCGTCAGTCCCTCGATGAAGCGGCCGTAGGTCATCCCCTCGGCGCGCGCGGCGGCATTGATGCGCTGGATCCACAGCCGGCGGAACTGCCCCTTGCGGTCGCGACGGTCGCGATAGGAGTAATCCAAGGAATGGAGGACGGACTCGTTGGCGCGACGGAACAGGCGGTGGCGGACACCGCGGTGCCCCTGCGCCATGTTCAGTATCTTCTTGTGCCGGTGGTGAGCGGTAACGCCGCGTTTGACTCTAGTCACAGACGTGTCCTATCTATCGCAAGCCGTAAGGCAGAAGCTTGCGCAACGCCTTGGAAGCCGCGCTGCTGACTTCGATCTTCCCGCTCAGATCGCCCTTCGCACGAGTGGCCTTATTGCGTCGCAGGTGGCTGATGTTCCCCTTGCGGCGCATCACCTTCCCCGTGCCGGTTATGTGAAAGCGTCTCTTCGCGCCCTTGTGCGTTTTCATCTTAGGCAATTCACTGCTCCGTTGCCGTCTGGGCCGGCGGCGCGCCGTCGTTGTGGACTTTCGGCGGTTTGACCGCGACCGGCGCCAGGATCATCGTCATGAAACGCCCTTCAAGCGAGGCCGGCTTCTCGAGGGCGGCTATCGGCTTAACCTTTTCGTATATTTCGTCTAGCAGGTTTCTTCCCAGTTCCGGGTAGGTCACCTCCCGGCCACGGAACATGACCGAGACCTTCACCTTGTCGCCCTCGCGCAGCAGCTTCTCGGTCACACGCGCCTTCAGTTCCATGTCGTGGGGCGTGATCTTCGGCCGGAAGCGCACCTGACGGGTAACGACCTGCCGCTGGTGCTTGCGCGCCTCGCGCTCTCTGCGGGCCTGCTCGTACTTGAACTTGCCGTAGTCGAGGACGCGACAGACCGGAGGCCGCACGTTCGGCGCGACCTCCACGAGGTCAGAGTCCTGCTCGCGGGCGATCTCGAGCGCACGGGCCACAGGCATAACGCCCAGTCTTTCGCCGTTCACTCCGATCACGAGAACTTCTGGGACCCGTATGGCCTCATTAATACGGAGTTCGCGAACTATGCCTGTAACCTCGTCAGTGTTTTCGTCAGCAACATACCTTCGACTAAGACAAAACTATAGCACGCGCCATGAAGGCAGTCAACGGGTCGAGGGTGCAGCGTAGGTTCAATCCGGCCCTACGGTGCTATAATATGGCTCCGTTCAGAAATGGGGTGCGCAATGACCGATAAGCAGTCTTCTCCGCGTCCAGCTCCGAACCCCGTCGCTCGGGCGCTTGCCGGCTGGCAACCGGCGCGAGTGCTGATGACCGCCAACCGCCTCGACGTCTTCAATGCCATCGGCCGCGAAGCCCTCAGCGCCGACGAAGTAGCGCGGCGCTGCCAGGCGCATCCTCGCTCAATGCGACTGCTGCTCGACGCCTGCGTTGCCCTGAACTTCCTTGAGCGGCCCGACCAACGTTATCAGAACACGCCTCTCGGCCTGCGCATGCTCGTGAAGGGCGGCGAAGGCTACATCGGCGGCGCCATCAACCACTCCGACGACCTTTGGCTCCGCTGGGGCTACCTCGCCCAGAGCGTGAAGGGAAATGCAGCCGCCTCGGTGCCGGAAGGCCCGGTCGACCGGAAGACCGGCTACCGCGACTTCATACTGGCGATGCGCGACCGGGCGATGTTCAACGGCGCCATACTGGCAGACGAGCTTGACCTGACGGGACGTCATCAGTTATTCGACTGCGGCGGCGGTCCGGCGACCTATTCAATATTCGTCGTCAAGAAAAACCCGGAGCTACACGCTATCGTCTTTGACCTACCGCCAGCGATTGACATCGCGAAAAAGCAGATCGCCGAGGCGGGCCTCTCCGACCGCATAACCACGCGCGCGGGCGACTACTTCGTCGATGACTTCGGCGAAGGGAACGACGTAGTGCTCCTGTCAGCCATCGTTCATTCGATGGGGCCGGAACGCAACAAGCTGCTCCTGCGCAAGGCATGGGCCTCGCTGGTAAGCGGCGGCATCGTCGTCGTGCACGAGTCCCTGGTGGACGACAGTGGAACGGCGCCGGTCGGAGCCGTGCTCTTCTCGCTGAACATGCTCGTCAACACCGGCGAAGGGCAATCTTACAGCGGCCGCGAGATCATGTCGTGGCTGCAGGACACCGGTTTCGCGTCGCCTCACGTGCAGGACCTCTCGCCACCGGCCGGCACCTCCCTCGTCATCGGTACAAAGCACTAGGGCCGCCTGCGTTATCGAAGGCTTCTTGTGTAGAATAGATATGCGAATGAGCACAAGGGGCATTTCAGGTTGCACGAGATAACACTGGCGCGCGAGATCGCCGCGAAGGTGACGCGCGAGGCTGAGAAGGCAAACGCTAAGGGCGTGGTTTCCATAGAACTCGAAGTCGGCGACCTGGCTTTCCTAGACGCCGCAGGCATGGAGATGTGGATTCGCCAGGCGCTTCGGGACAGCCTGGCCCAAAACACCGCCATCCAGATCGACACCGCGTCGTCGACGCTCACCTGCGCGGCCTGCGGTTTCCACGGGCCGCCGGAAGTCCCCGAATATCACGACCATCACCTGCCCCTGCCGCCGCTTCCCTGTCCCCGCTGCGGCTCAGACGACACGCGCCTCGACGCCCGGAGCGACTGCATCTTGAAAAGGATCGAGCTAGAGGTCTGATGCAACGCTTGAGAATCGCGATTCGCGGCGCCGTCCAGGGTGTCGGCTTCCGTCCCTTCGTCTACCGGCTCGCGACAGAGATGTCGCTCTCGGGCTGGGTGAACAACAGCCCCCAGGGCGTCTTCATCGAGGTGGAAAGCGCGAAGGAGACGCTCGATGACTTCCTGCTGCGACTCGACCGAGAGAAGCCGCCCCTTTCATTCATCCAGAGCCTGGAATACTCACTGCTGGAGCCCGTGGGTTTCGAAGGCTTCGAGATCCGTCGCAGTGACGACGGCGGCGAGCGCTGCGCCGTTATCCTGCCTGACATCGCCACTTGCCCGCAGTGCCAGGCCGAGCTAATCGACCCGCGCGACCGTCGCCACCGCTACCCCTTCACAAACTGCACTCTTTGCGGCCCGCGCTTCAGCATCATCCGCGCGCTACCGTACGACCGCGCCAACACGACGATGCAGAAATTCACTATGTGCCCGCGCTGTCATCGAGAGTACGAGGACCCGAACGACCGCCGCTTTCACGCTCAGCCCGATGCTTGCGCCGTCTGCGGTCCGCGCCTCAGCCTGTGGGACGAACGCGGCAAAACGCTGGCGACCGACGACGACGCCCTCCGGCTGACAGCCGCATCCCTCAGACGCGGAGAGATCGTCGCACTGAAGGGGCTCGGCGGCTTCCAGTTAATGGTCGACGCCCGCAACGACGCCGCCGTTCGCCGGCTGCGCGAGCGGAAGCGTCGCGAGGAGAAGCCACTGGCCGTAATGTTCCCGGACCTCGATTCGCTGAAGCGCTACGCCTGCGTCTCCCCGATGGAGGAGCGACTGCTGACGTCGCCTGAGAGCCCAATCGTCCTCCTCGAACGCCGGCCTAAGAGCGATCTGGCGCTTACGGTCGCCCCGGATAACCCGTACATCGGCTCGATGCTGCCCTATACCCCGCTGCACCACCTGTTGATGCGCGAAGCGGCCTTCCCCGTTATCGCGACAAGCGGCAACCTGCACGACGAGCCGATTGTGACCGATGAGACAGAGGCCGCCGAAGCCCTTGCCGGCATCGCCGACCGCTTTCTCGTCCACGACCGGCCGATCGAGCGCCACGTCGACGACTCAGTTGCCCGCGTTCAACTGGGTCGCGAGATGGTGATGCGACGCGCCCGTGGCTACGCGCCCCTCCCAATCGTCGTCAGGCGAAGGCTGCCGCCGCTTCTGGCGGTGGGCCCGCATCTGAAGAACACCGTCGCCGTGTCGAAGGGCAACGAAGTCATCCTGAGCCAACACATCGGCGACTTAGAGACGGCCAAGGCGCTGTTCGCCTTCCGGAAGGTCATCGCTGACCTGCTGTCGCTCTACGAAGTCGAGCCGGTTGCCGTCGCCCACGACACTCACCCAGACTACCTCTCGACGCAATGGGCGAAGAGCGCGCCCTATCCGGCCATCGCCGTCCAGCACCATCACGCCCACCTGGCGGCCTGCCTGGCAGAGAACGACCTCGAAGGCGAAGTGCTGGGCGTCACCTGGGACGGTGTCGGCCTCGGCGATGACGGCAATCTCTGGGGCGGCGAGTTTCTGCTCGGCGATGCCCGCGGCTACCGGCGAGTTGCCCACATTCGCCCCTTCCGTCTGCCCGGCGGCGAGGCGGCGATTAAGGAGCCGCGGCGGACGGCGCTAGGGCTGCTACATGAGATTGGCCTGAGCTCCGACCTCATTCCGCCCGGTGACCAGCCTCTTTCGGACAAAGACATGGCGCTCCTGTCGCAAATGCTGGCGAAGGGCGTCAATTCGCCCATCACAACCAGCGCTGGTAGACTATTCGATGGAGTCGCCGCGCTTCTCGGCATCCGCTCCGTCTGCTCGTTCGAGGGGCAGGCAGCGATGATGGTCGAGTTTCGCGCCGAACGTGGCGTCGACGACCGCTACGACTTCGCGCTGAGGGACGGTGAGCCCCTGATTCTGGACTGGGAGCCGCTTTTCCGCGAAGTCCTGCGCGACCGCGATGCAGGCGTCCCGCAGGGTGTTATCTGCGCGCGGTTCCACAACACGCTCGCAGAGGCGATCGTCGACGTAGCGAAGCGCACAGGCGAGTTACGGGTCGCATTAACGGGCGGCGTTTTTCAGAACCGGTATCTAACGGAGCGCGCCTTCCGCCGTCTGGAGGCTGAGGGCTTCCGGCCGTTTACCCACCAGCGGGTGCCTCCCAACGACGGCGGTGTTGCCCTCGGACAGGTGCTGGTAGCGGCAGCAAGGATAGACAAGGGATGTGCTTAGGAATACCAGGCGAAATCGTCTCCGTTGAGGAGAGCGACGGCTCGCGAATGGCGAAGGTGAGCTTCGGAGGCGCCCTCAGCGACGTTTCGCTCGACCTCGTGCCCGAGGCGCAGGTCGGCGACTACGTGATAGTCCACGTCGGCTTTGCGCTGAGCAAGGTTGATGCGGAAGAGGCGGACAACGTGTTCGATCTGCTGCGGAAGCTCGGAGGACCGTAGTGCGCTATCTCGACGAATATCGGGACGGCGACGCCTCCCGCAAACTCCTCAACGCCATCGCCGATGTTGTAACGAAGCCGTGGACAATTATGGAGGTTTGCGGCAGTCAGACCCACTCTTTCCTCAAGTACGGCATCGACCGTCTGCTGCCGGAGAAGGTCACGCTCATCCATGGGCCCGGCTGCCCTGTATGTGTGACGCCAGTTGAGAAGATCGATCAGGCCATCGCCCTGGCGTCGCGCCCGGACGTCATCCTCGTCTCCTACGGCGACATGCTGCGCGTGCCCGGGAGCGCCAAGGACCTCCTCTCCGTGAAGGCGGAAGGCGGCGACGTGCGAATGGTCTACTCGTCGCTGGACGCTCTGCGCCTGGCGCGCGACAACCCCGACAAGAAGGTCGTCTTCTTCGCCATCGGCTTCGAAACGACGGCGCCGGCGAACGCCATGGCAGCCGTTATCGCCGAGAGAGACGGACTCGGCAACTTCTTTATGTTAACTTCGCACGTGCTGGTGCCGCCGGCCCTGGAAGCCATCGCTTCGTCGCCGGACAACCGAGTGCAGGGCTTCCTCGCGCCCGGCCACGTATGCACCGTCACTGGTTACGTCGACTATGAGCGGTTGGCAACCAGGTACCACATGCCTATCGTCGTGAGCGGCTTCGAACCGGTCGACCTCCTTCAGGCGACTTACATGCTCGTCCGCCAGCTCGAAGCGGGACACTGCGAGGTCGAGAACCAGTACAGCCGGTCAGTCAAGCGAGAGGGCAATCCGCACGCACTGGCGATCATGGAGAGGGTGTTCGAGGTAGTCGACCATGGCTGGCGCGGCATCGGCATCATCCCGGAGAGCGGCCTGAGGCTTAAGGGCGAATACGCTCGCTTCGACGCAGCCCGCGCCTTCGACCTTCCGGCAGCCGTGGCGCCGTTCGCCGACAGTGTTTGTATCGCCGGCGAAGTCCTCCGCGGCATCCGCAAGCCCATCGACTGTCCTGCCTTCGGGACCGATTGCACGCCGGAGCACTGCCTGGGAGCGCCGATGGTGTCGTCGGAGGGCGCCTGCGCAGCCTACTATCACTACGCGCGACAGGGGTCCGCTCGATGACCATCTTCCCAGAGTGCCCGCTACCGCTCGATGAATATCCTCGCGTCCTGCTTGCCCACGGCGGCGGGGGACGCCTGACTCAGAACCTGATCGAACGCCTCCTGCTGCCTTCCTTCGACAATCCCTACCTGGCGCCTCTTCACGACGGCGCCCTGCTCGACCTGGATGGCACACGACTCGCCTTTACGACCGACTCCTACGTCGTCCAGCCGCCGTTCTTCCCGGGCGGCGACATAGGCCGGCTGGCTGTCTTCGGAACTTCCAACGACCTCGCGATGTGCGGCGCCCGTCCCCTGTTTCTGAGTTGCGGCCTGATTATCGAAGAGGGCCTGGCGATGGAGCAGTTGTGGCGCGTCGTCGTCTCGATGAAGGAGGCAGCGCACGAGGCCGGCGTCCAGATAGTCACCGGCGACAGCAAGGTTGTCGAGCGCGGCAAGGGCGACGGCGTGTTCATTAACACTTCGGGCGTCGGCGCCGTCCTGCCGGGACTCGAAGTCGGCCCGCAGCGCGTGCAGCCGGGCGACGAGATAGTCCTCAGCGGTTCGCTCGGCCGGCACGGCATCGCTATAATGGCCCTGCGTGAAGGGCTATCGCTAGAAGCGACCATCGAAAGTGACTCTGCGCCAGTGTTCCCGTTGGTGAAGGCACTGGCCGACGAGGGGCTCGAGATCCACATGCTGCGTGACCCTACGCGCGGAGGCATCTCGTCGTCGCTGAACGAGATAGCGGGCAAGAGCGGCGCAGGAATCGTCATCAACGAGAGCCGTTTGCCGGTGGACACGGAAGTCCAGGGCGTCTGCGAGATCCTGGGACTCGACCCGCTCTACGTCGCCAACGAAGGCAACTTCCTGGCGTTCGTGCCGGCGGGACAGGGCGAGAGAGCTGTCGAAGTCATGCGAAGGCAGCGGCTGGGACGTGAAGCGGCGCTAATCGGTCGCGCGGTAGCTGAGCACGGTGGAATGGTGGTGATGAGGACACGAATCGGGGGTGAGCGCGTCGTAGATGTCATGAGCGGCGAGCAACTTCCGAGAATATGTTAGGAGGACGGCGAGGTGTCAGACGAAGACTGGCAAGACATTCCCGAGCTACAGCTGCTGCGGTCGCTTCTGTCCTACGCCCCAATAGCCGCTGTCATCATCGTCATCATTGCCGCTGTCGGACTCGACCTGAAGTTCGGCGGGCCGGGCAAGCCCCAGATCGCCAACAGCGCGCCGCCCGCTGACAGCGTTCGGGCGACAATCGAAGCCCTGCCTACTTCGTCGACTACCGTCACTCCGCAACCGACGGCTACGGTTCCTGCGGCCGCAGCCACTCCCGCAGGGCCCGATTCGGCAGAGCGCGATCAGACGCGAATCGGCGATCTGATGAAAACCGTCGCCGCGCTTCAACAGTATCATCAGCAGAACGGCGAGTATCCGAGCACGGGCGGCAATATCCAGACCCTTTGCACCTATCAGGACATCGACGCAGGCTGCAAACTCAAGGACTTCCTCAATCCGATCCCTCAGGACCCGCTGGGAAGCTCCGTCATTAACGGCTACTGGTACGTCTCGGATGGGCAGACTTACACGTTGATGGCAGGTTTGGAATCGCCGGCCGCTTCGCCTTCCAAGTGCGACGCGAGCTGGCTCAAGCACACGAACAAGCCGAATCTGATCTGCGTAACGGGCCCCTGAATCGAGTTCCGGTCAGGTCGAGAGGATGTGTACGGCAGCGACGGCATTTTCGGCCCGTATCATGCCACCCGCGTTCTCGGTGAGGCCCACCTTCGCATCGTTCACCTGGCGCTCGCCCGCCTCGCCACGTAACTGGACGAAGACCTCGTAGATTTGTGCTACGCCTGTCGCGCCTATCGGATGCCCTTTCGCGATCAAGCCGCCGCTGGTGTTAACCGGCAGCTTTCCGCCCAAGGAGGGAGCGCCGCTCTCGATGAACCTGCCGCCCTCGCCCTGCCGGCAAAAGCCCATCTCTTCGTACAGCACGAGTTCTGCCGGGGCAGTAGCATCGTGCAATTCTGCAAGATCAATGTCGCTAGGACCAAGGCCTGCCATTTCGTAGGCGGCAGCCGCTATGCGATCACCGATGCCCGGCTCGTCGGGGCTGTGATCCTTCCCCGTCGTTAGAACACTGGCTCGCACCCAGATCGGCTTCGTCGTCGACTGCCGCGCCTTCTCCTCCGAACAAAGGATGGCAGCCGCCGCGCCGTCACCAATCGGCGAGCACATTAGACGCGTCAACGGCTCCGCTACCGGTGGCGAGGCAAGTATCTCATCCAGCGTGTAGCGTTCGCGATACTGGGCATGTGGGTTCAGACTGCCGTTGAAGTGGTTCTTCTCGGCCACGCGAGCGTACTGTTCCTTGGTCGTCCCATAGCGGCGCATGTGGTCCCGTGCTAGCGAGGCGTAGAGGTCCATGAACAGACTGCGCGACTCGCCGGCGCCTTCCGTTCCGCTCTTCTTGTCGCCGCTCTCCTGCTGACGGTTGGCAGCAGCCGCCGCCAGGATTTTCTGCATGATCTCGACGTCAACCGCGGCGCCGATGGCGGCAAAAGAGCGTTTCTTGTCCTCGTGGTAGAGTTTCTCAACTCCCAACGCAAGGGCAATGTCGTACATTCCCGAGGCAACGTAGAGCCAGGCGAGATGAAACGCCGTTGAAGAGCTGGCACACGCGTTTTCACAGTTGATCATGGGAATCCCTCCCAAGCCCATTTCACGCAAAATCACCTGCGCCCGCACCATTTCCTGGCCTGTCACGAGGCCAGCGGCCGCATTTCCAACGATGGCAACCTGAGGAACTGCCTTGTCTATGGCCGCCGATGCCAGTGCCGCCTCAACCGCTTCTCGCCCCAGGTCCTTTAGCCCACGGTCCAGATACTTGCCAAAACGCGTCATTCCTGCGCCAATAACGGCAACGTTTCTCATTGCAGTTTCACCTTCCATATTCGTGACGAAAGAGGCTCGGCAATGACACCATATGCCTACCGTCGCTTGGCTACAAGCCCGCGCTCGGAGCAAGCCCAGATTCGCGGCTTTCAAATATTGCTCATCATGAACGCATAGCGGTAACCTTGTGGCATGCCTCGGTGCATTCTTTCCCTGCCGGCCGGCAGATGCGGCGTCGCCTGGCGCTTCCCGCGGCGGGATGGCGTTGCCCTCAAGATGGCGCAACCGCACAGCCACGACGAGTTCGAAGTCAACCTCGTCACCGCCGGCCGCGGCACCTATATCGTCGCCGGCCGCAGCCGGACGATACGGCCCCGTAGCCTGCTCTGGCTCTTCCCTGAACAGGAACACATCTTGAAGGACTTCTCGGACGATTTCGCGATGTGGATCCTGGTCCTCTCGCCGGAGTTCACGGCGCAGATGGCGCAGCGCGTGCCCATCCTGGCTGAGCGGGACCCAGGCTCTGTATTCCTCAAGACGCTGCCGCTAAAGTGCGTGCGCCTGCTCGATGAGATCGCACAGGAACTGTCGACCGGCTTTCAACCGCTCGACTGCCATGAGTTGGGGCTTGCCTGGTGGCTGGCGTCTGCGTGGAACGCGTACGAGCACGGTGAGTCGGAGGACGCCGGATCGCTGCATTCCGCCGTCGCGCGAGCGATGGCAATCCTGCGAGACGAGCCGTCCAAGAACCTGCGCACACTCGCTGCAGAGACGCGCATTAGCCCAAGTCAGCTGAGCCGCCTCTTCAAACGGCAGGTAGGCGTCAGCATCACCGACTTCCGAAACGGCTTGCGCCTTGACGCCTTCCTCGCCAACGGCGACGGCCAGCACGCGAACGCGATGTTCGAGATGGCGAAGGAGGCGGGGTTCGGGAGTTACGCGCAATTCAGCCGCGTCTTCCGGCGGCAGATGGGTTGTAGTCCCGAAGCCTACTATCGCGCCGGGCACCCGGGCAGACCCTTGGCCGCTCCGTCGACCTGACCCTTTTCCCACCCTTAGACCTCCCAAAGTCCGCCTATCCAGCGCGAAGCTACGCTATACTTATGGCATGAGCCAGACCGTGAAGGTCGCGCAGCAACCGGCAGGGGATCCGCTCCTGGACGCCCTTTCGCAGTTCGACGCTGCCGCTGACATTCTCGGTCTCGACCGCGGCATCCGCGCTGAACTGAGGACCTGTCAGCATGAGCTGACCGTCAATTTCCCCGTCCGAATGGACAACGGCGAACGTCGCGTCTTCACCGGCTACCGTTGTCAGCACAACAACGCCCTTGGGCCGTACAAGGGGGGCATACGTTTCCATCCGAACGTGTCGCTTGACGAGGTAAGGGCGCTGGCTATGTGGATGACCTGGAAGTGCGCTGTCGTGAGCCTCCCTTTCGGCGGCGCCAAGGGCGGTGTCGTAGTTGACCCGAGGGCGCTATCCGAGTTGGAACTGGAAGCGCTTGCCAAGCGCTACGCCACGGAGATCAGTCCCATCATAGGTCCTCGGAAGGATATACCCGCCCCTGACGTCAACACGGACGCCCAAACCATGGCCTGGATCATGGACGCTTACAGCCGTGAGCACGGGGAACTAACGCCCGCCGTCGTCACCGGCAAGCCACTCAGCCTCTTCGGCAGCCACGGCCGTCTCGAGGCCACAGGCCGGGGCGTGCTCTACGCAGGCCAGGAGGCTGCCGCCTATCGAGGGCTTTCGCTGAAGGACGCCAGCGTGGCTGTGCAGGGGTTCGGGAAGGCGGGAAGTGTGGCGGCGCAGCTCTTTCAGGCAGCAGGAGCCCGTGTCGTTGCCGCGAGCGACACTTCGGGAGGCGTCTACAATGACAAGGGGATCGACACGGGAGCCTTGGCCCGCTTCAAGCGCGAGGGCGGGCGGATCGCAGAGAGCAGTTTCGGCGACGTAATCACGAACGCCGAACTCCTCGCGCTGCCGGTCGACGTGCTGGTGCCCGCCGCGTTAGAGGGTCAGATCACGGAGAGCAACGCTGCTGACGTGAGGGCCCGAATTATCCTCGAAACAGCGAATGGCCCCGTTTCGTCGCAGGCTGACGCGATCCTAGACGAGGCGGGCGTGTTCATCGTGCCCGATATAGTTGCCAGCTCCGGCGGCGTCATCGTCTCCTACTTCGAATGGGTACAGAACATCAACGGGGTGTACTGGGAAGGGGACGAGGTGAACGAGCGGCTGCGCAAAATCATAGCGAAAGCCTTTCGCCGCGTTACCGAGGTCGTCAAGGAGCGGCGGCTGCCGATGCGAAAGGCGGCGTACGTGGTGGCCGTACAGCGCGTGGTTGACGCCGTGAACGCCCGCGGCATCTACCCTTAGCCCAATCGTTCCCTTTGGCATAACGAGGAAAGACACTACAATTGCTTTTGGCTTCGGTCAAAGACCGTGGCCAAGAGCCGTTAGCGGCGACGCCCAGGAAGGTCACAATGCTCGAAAGCGACACGGTAGATACAGAACAGAAGACCGTCGCCATTCTCCGCGTGCTGAGTGAGTCGCCGGAGCCGCTGGGCTCGATCAGCATCGCCCGCGCCCTGGAGAATCACGGGATACATCTGAACGAGCGCAGCGTTCGCTATCATTTGAGAATCACCGACGCGCGCGGCTTCACGCAGCCGCTAGGCAGAGACGGCAGGGCGCTAACCCGCCGTGGCCAGGAGGAACTGGCGAACGCCTTGGCACCGCAACAGATCGGCTTCGTCATCGAGCGAATAGCCTCGCTCGCGTTCCAGACGACGCTTGACCCCGCTCGAGGCGAGGGCGAAGTGGTCATCAATACGTCGTTCTTCCCGAAGGACAAGTTCAAGAAGGCGCTCACCGCGATGAAGGACGCCTTTTCCGGCAACGTCTGCGTAAGCGACCTCGTCGCCGTCGCAGACGAAGGCGAGAAGCTGGGCGACGTATTCATCCCTGAAGGCAAGGTGGGGTTCGCTACTGTTTGCAGCGCGACGATCAATGGCGTTCTCCTCAAGGCGGGCATTCCCATGGACTCCCGCTTTGGCGGCATCCTCGAAGTTCGCGATTCGCTGCCTCGCCGCTTTGTCGCCATAATCAACTACGCCGGGTCGTCGCTGGACCCATCGCTCGCCTACATCCGGGCGCGTATGACAAACGTCCGGGAGGCAGCGATGACCGGCAACGGCAAGATCCTGGCCAACTTCCGCGAGATACCGGCGGCGGCCACACTAGTAGCGCAGGAACTGATCGCGAAGCTGCGGGCGATCGGAATTGCCGGCGTGGTTGCGGTAGGTTATCCGAGCCAACCCGTCTGCCAGATACCCGTGGGATTAAACAAGGTGGGCATGATCCTCGATGGCGGACTCAATCCGCTGGCCGCTGCCGAGGAAGCGGGCATCGAAGCCGAGAACATCGCTAACAGCGGCACTATGGACATCAAGCGGTTGGGCAGCTTCTGGGACATCTAACTCTACCCATTCGCCCGCCATCTCAAGCGTTGCTGACCTGCCCGCAATCCCCTATACTGCTTTCGATCAGCAGAAGGACCACCTCTAACAACGGAAGGGAAGACGCGTCATGGTGATGGAGACTTTTGACCTGAAAGGAAAAGTTGCAATCGTCACGGGAGCCGGCAAAGGCCTGGGGTTGGAGATGACGCTCGCTCTGGCTAAGGCCGGCGCCAACATCGTTGCGGCCGCGCGAACACAGTCACGTATCGATGCTATCGCCCAACGGGTCCAGGATCTCGGCGTCAAGGCTATCGCCGTCGCAACCGACGTGCGGGACTCATCGCAGGTCGATCGCCTCGTTCAGAGCACGCTCAAGGAGTTTGGACGTGTCGACATCATGCTCGCCAACGCCGGGATAGGCGAAGGCCGCGGCCTCCGGCAGCCGATTTGGGAAGTGACCGACGAGGACTGGCATGACAACATCGACGTCAACCTCTCAAGTGCTTTCTACTGTACACGCGCCGTTGCCAGGCCGATGATCGACCAGGGCGGAGGAGTCATCATCCTCCTCAGTTCCGGTACTGCCTTGCGCGGCAGCCCGATCTTTCCTTACTCCTCAGCAAAAGCAGGAATCATCGCCCTCACCAAGTCGTTCGCCCTGTTGCTTGCCCGCTACAACATACGCGTCAACTGCATCATCCCCGGCGAGTTCGCGCGACGCCCTTCCGCAGACGCGGAGGAGGAGAAGTACTGGGCCGACAGGGGCAAGTTCTTCCCGGCGCAGCGTGTAGGCGAGCCTTGGGAACTCGGACCTCTGACGGTCTTCCTGTCATCGGATGCGTCCCGCTACATTACGGGACAAGGAATCGCCGTCGAGGGAGGTTTCCTCTCCGCCGGCCTGGCGCCGATAGGTTTCGCGCCAAGCATGTCTCTGCAATAGCCGGCAGTCCCCGCACCTCCAAAAGTGGCAGCTCCCTAGATAATAGGGAACTGCCACTATTAAGTTTGGCGCAGCCGCTGCCGATATCTCTGTGAGCCGCAGCCGGATGGGTTCACTATTGCCGCAATCGGAGGTAGGACGCCATGTACAAGAGAATGCTGGTCCCGGTGGATGGATCCCTTCGTTCCGAGGTTGTCGTTCGTCACGCCGCCGAGACGGCGAAGGCGTTCGGGTGCAGCATAAGACTGCTCACCGTCGTCGACCTCGACAAGCACAACGACAAGCTCACGCCTGACAGCCGCGGCGATGAGGCCGCCAGCCTCGACTGGGTGGAATCGCAGATCGAAGAGGCCGAGAATCACCTACGGCCCGTAGCTGCCCGGTTCGAGGATGAAGGACTGAAGCCGGAGATGGAAGTGCGCTTTGGCAATCCACCCGCGGAGATCCTGAAGGCGGCGGCAGAGTACGGCACCGACATTATCGCTATGGCCACACGATCACGGCGCGGCGTAGCGCGACTCATGTTCGGCAGCGTCGCCGACCAGGTTCTCAAAGAGTCGCACGTGCCCGTCCTTCTCATAACAGCCGCCTAGCCGGTCCCGCGTCGCGTCAATCGTCAAGCGTCTGAATTCAGAAGCGACGACCATGGTCGTCGCTTCTGTTTGCCTCCAACGCAATGAGAAAGAGCGGTCGCCGGCGAAGAGACTCTCGCCGGCGGCTCTTTTGTTTCGCTACCGATGCTCTACTCCTGAACCGGCCCGGCCATGACGCCAGGGCTACGAGGCTTGACGATTCCGAGCGGTAGAAGGTACCGGCCCCAGGTCTCGTTGACAATCTGAGCAAATGATGCGTAGAGCGCGGACCCGGCCGTGAAGAGGCCCTCGTAGCCGGCGATCCTCTGAATTGTGCTGTTGCCGGTATGCTCACCCAAGGCAAGCAAATAGAACAGGACGGCCAGGGATGCGAATACGGTCATCAGTGCCACGGAAATCCTGACCGTACCAACGAACATGTAAGTCGTGAAGATTCCCCATCCTATCAGGAACACCGTAATGCCGCCTTTAGCCGACACCGGGTCCAACACGCCATTCTTGATGAAGATCTCTAGCACAGCGAATGCCAGCCAGAAAGCGCCGAACGAGCTGAAGGCGGTTGCACCAAAGGTATTGTTCTTCTTGAACTCCCACTGGCCGGCGAGCAACTGAGCTAGACCGCCGTAGAAGAGACCAACCGGCAATACCATTCCGATATCAGAGGCGTTGATGATCTTCGCGTTGACCACGTTCAGCAGGAGCGTGGTGAGGCCGAAACCGGCGAGACCGAGAGGGGCAGGGTTCGCGATCGTCTCCGTGACCGTGACCGCCTTACCTTTGAGAGCTTCGACTTCTCTTTTTAGGGCGTCGAGTCTTGCCTCGATGTCGTTTGCCACGAACGAAACCTCCTATTTCCTTGTTCGCTAGCCGATTGCGTATCGTATATCACGCCTAACGCCTAAAAGTCCACCGGCTGAGAAGTCGGAATAATAGGCCCGCTCAACGGATCAAGGGGGGACTCTAGCGGCCGCCTGGGTCCGCCAGAAATGACTGGGCACCCGCTCTCTCGAGCGGATGCCCAGTTCTTGACTCTATTTTCGGATGTTCTTACGGCCGCGTCCGCCTGCCTTCTTGAATCAGGAGGACATTCTCCTAGTGGAGGTCCACCACACTGTCCAGGCCGGCAGGTGTCGTCCTGGCGATGGTCATGGTGCCACCGAGCGGCGGCTTGACCTCGATAGTGAACGGCTCATTCGGCCCAAGCGGCGTCGCGAGTACACTACCGGAAAGGTCAACTGTTATTTCCGCCAGCTCGCCCTCTGACAGCAGGCTGTCGGGGGCAGGTGTGACTTTGTCCTCGTCTGGAACGAGCCATTTGACCGCCCAGCCTATGTTCACTACGTCGTTCGAAGCGTCTCGATAGTCAATGACCATCTTGTTGTTTTGGGCGCTCGGGTCCAGGTTGACCGGCTCGCCACCGGCGGCGTTGGCAATGTCGAACACGATGCTGTCGACACTCGTGCCGTCTGTGCTCAGAGCTACAACGCTGCCGCGCAGCTCCAGCGAACCTTCGGTCTTCTGCAGACCCGAGTAGACGGCCTCTTTGCCTCGCTCTGAGCTGAAAAGACCCGTGCTCAGGACGACGAACGCAAAAACGGTCGCCACAACTACGAAGGCGATCAATATGATGGCGGTCTCCAGACCGGTGATGCCTTCCTCTTTCCGACTTACCTTTTTGATTAGACTGAGTAGTTTGCTCATGCGCTCCCTCCTATTCAGAGCAGGGCCTGTGACGCGGCCCACTTCCTCGCCGTTCAGCGAGAACTTGCGGCAGCCGTCCTCCCGGCCACCGCTCCAACCGTTTGGGGTCTATGTGTGTGTCGATACTCAGCAGGTCTGCATGAAGGGTGTCTACACCCGACTTAGGAAGGGGGATAGCACCTCAATGGATTCGAGGAGGGAGAGAAGGAATGTAATCCGAATGAGCTACCAGATGCCCAGTTCCATCCGGGCCTCTTCGCTCGCCATCGTCTTTGGGTCCCAGGGAGGGCTGAAGGTGAGCGATAGTTCGACGTCGCGGACGCCGGGAACGTCGAGCACGGCGGCCCGAATCTGCTCGGCAATGAGCGGAGCGAGCGGACAGGCGGGAGTCGTTAGCGTGTAGGTGATGCGGACGGTATCGCCGTCAATCTCGATTGCGTAGATAAGCCCGAGGTCAACCACGCTGAGACGCATCTCGGGGTCGTATACGTCCCGCAGGCGTTCGCGGATTACGTCTTCAGAGAAGCGCATGGGCTAGCTCCTCGGCGCAGTCTCCTCGCGGCGGGAGAGGAGGTCGAGCAGGGCATGCCAGGCAAGGGTCGCGCACTTGACGCGAACGGGGTAGCGGGCAACGCCGCTGAAGGCCTCCAGGTCACCGATGTCCTCCGGGGGGGAATGCTCGGGTTCAGTCATCATCTGCGTGAATTCGGCGATGAGCGAGCGTGCCTCTTCGATGGTCTTGCCTTTGACCGCTTCGGTCATCATCGAGGCGGAGGCCTGGCTCAGCGAGCAGCCACGGCCCTGGAATCCGATATCCGCTAGTACGTCACCGTCGAAGTGGCCCTCGACGGCTATCTCATCGCCGCAAAGGGGATTGTAGCCCTCGCCGACCACTTTTGGATCGGCTACCGGCCGGTGGTTCCGCGGCCGGCGATAGTGATCGAGGATCAGGTCTTTGTAGAGCTCGTCAAGCTCTACTTCGGGCGTTGACGGCATCTCCGAAGAACCTCGCAGCTTCTTGCACTCCCTCCGCCAGGGCGTCGATTTCCTCGCGGCGGTTGTAGATGTAAAAACTGGCGCGCGCCGTCGCCGAAATGCCCAGGCGCGTCATCAGAGGCTGTGCGCAGTGGTGGCCGGCGCGGATAGCGATCCCGTACTGGTCAAGGACAGTACCCAGGTCGTGCGGGTGCAGATCGCCGTAATTGAAAGAAACGGCGCAGCCACGGTCGTTGGCATCCCGAAGACCGTACAGCTTCACTCCCGGCACCTGGGAGAGCACGTCCAGGGCATAAGCCGTTAGCTCAATATCGTGCTGGCGGACCGCATCCATGCTGATCCCTTCCAGATAATCGATGGCGGCGCCATATGCAATGACATCGGCGATGTTGGGAGTACCCGCCTCAAGGCGCCAGGGAAGCTCGTTCCAGGTAGTCCCCTCAAGGGAAACACGACTGATCATGTGGCCGCCGGTGAGAAAAGGCGACATGTCTTCGAGGACTTCGCGCCGCCCGTAAAGGACGCCGACGCCTGTGGGGCCCAACATCTTGTGACCGGAGAAGGCCAGGAAATCGCAGTCGATGTCCTGGACATCCACGGGCATGTGGGCGACGCTCTGCGCTCCGTCGACGAGTACGAGGGCGCCGTAAGCGTGCGCTACTCCGGCTATCTCCCGCACTGGGTTGATGGTGCCGAGAGCGTTCGACATCTGCGTCACCGCGACCAGCCGTGTCTTCTCGCCGATGAGGTCGTGCCAGTTGTCGCGCAGCCGGCCCTCGTCGTCAATGTCGACGAAGCGAAGGACGGCGCCGGTCTCCTCTGCCAGCACCTGCCAGGGCACGAAGTTGCTGTGATGCTCCATCACCGTCGTCACGATCTCGTCACCGGCGCGCAGGTGCTTGCGCCCCCAACCGTAGGCGACGAGGTTGATCGCCTCGGTCGTGTTGCGCGTGAATATGACGCTGGCGCTGCTCGGCGCATTGATGAAGCGGCGGACCTTTTCGCGGACCTCCTCGTAGCGCGCCGTCGCCTCCTCGGCGAGAGTATGCAGGCCACGATGGATGTTCGAGTTGTAGTGCTCGTAGTACTCGACAAGGGCGTCGATGACGGCGAGCGGCTTCTGGCTGGTAGCAGCGTTGTCCAGGTAGACCAGCGGCCGCCCGTGGACCAGACGCTGTAATATGGGGAAGTCTTTCCTTATCGCTTCGACGTCAAACATGACTCATCCTCCCAACGCGACCCTCACCCTCACGTCGCCTCCAGCCACCTCAACTGCATAGGTCCGGATAGGTACTATCGCCGGTAGGACAACAGCGCGTCCAGTGTGGACATCGAAGCGAGCGCCGTGTCGCGGACATTCGATCTGGCCGTCACACAGCCTGCCGTCGCCTAGCGGGCCGCCGTCGTGGGTGCAGACGTCGTCGACAGCGAAGTACTCGCCGCCAACGTTACAGATGACGATCCGGCGCCCCTCGACTTCGACGGCTCTAGTCGTTCCCGGTGGGACCTGGCTCATCGCTATCGCCCTGGTGAAATCAGCCATCGCTATGCCGCCTTCGTCAGCAAACGCCGCTCCAGCTCTCGACCGAGGCGTACATGCCGCTGGACCGGCGTGAGACTCTCCAGCCCCTGCCGCAGGAAGCCTTCGATGATCGCTTGGGTCGCGTCCTCGCGGGTGAGGCCCCGCGACATCATGTAATAGAGCTGTTCCTCATCGACCGAGCTAACGGTGACCCCGTGGCTGCATCGCGCTACGTCGTGCGCCTCTATTTCTAGCACGGGAATCGACGCCACCCGAGCGCTTTCACCTAAGAGAAGGTTACGGCTGGTCTGATTGGCGTCGCTCTCAGCGGCCCCCTTGTGGATGCGGGTGAGACCATTCCAGATGAGATGCGCGCTGTCCTTCAAGACCGATTTGAAGAGAAGGTCGCTCGTCGTGCTCGGCGCCAGGTGGTCCTGGAGAGTCGAACAGCTCATATGCTGTGCGTCTCCGGCCAGGAACAGGCCGACGATCTTTGCGTTCGCGCCCGATGCCCGGAGCGTCGCGGTTACATCATCCTTCGTCACGTGGCCGCCGCTGCCGATGAGGCCAAGCTCCAGCCGGCTACCGCCTTCCAGGACCGCACGGATAGCCGAGAAGCTGTTGACATTCTTCCCCCAGTCCTGGACGCGGACGTAACGAACCGTGGCTTCGTCGCGCGCCAGGATCTCGACGACACTGCTGCTGAGGCTCTCCCGGCTCGCATCGGGCGAAACGTGCTCTTCGATGAGCGTCACGCTGCTGCCCTCCTCGGCCACAATCAGAGTGTGCGGGAAGACGGCGACGCCATCCTCGCTAACGCCGATGCCCGCATGCAGTGGGACGTTCACCCGAACGCCGGCCGGGACGTGCAGGAAGACCCCGCCTCGCCAGAGCGCAGCATGCAACGCAACAAGTTTCCAGGCAGTGGGCTGCACCGCTTCAGTCATGAAGCAGGCGCGAAAGAGCTCGGGGTGGTCCTGGGCCGCCAGTTGCAGGTCGCTGAAGATGACCCCCTGCCGTTCCAGTTCTATGTCCAGTTGGCGGCTAGAAGTGACACCATCGGTCTGGACAATGTCACCATCATAGCCATTCTTCGCGCCACGCATGAGCAGGGGCGCGGAAAAGTATGTCACGGCGCCGGGGAACAGCCGCACGTTTTCGAGATTGAGCACGCCGAGGTCCATCCGGCGCCAGTCTTCCTCAAGGCCGGTGGGCGGCAGCATGTCCTCGTACAGACGCCAGGCCTCGAGACGGTTCCGCAACAGCCAGGAAGGCTCCTCGCGACGCGCCGAGAGTTCCTCTATCGCCTGCCGCTCACGAAGAGGAATTGAGTCGATCATCCTCGCTACCCTATCGACCCTTCCAGTTGCAGCTCGATAAGACGGTTCAGCTCCACGGCGTACTCCATCGGCAGCTCCTTGACAACCGGCTCGACGAAGCCGTTGACAATCATCTTCGTCGCCTCCTGCTCGTCGATGCCGCGGCTCTGAAGATAGAAGAGCTGCTCCTCGCTGACCTTGCTGACGCTCGCCTCGTGAGTGATCGTAGCGTCCCGCTCGTCGATCTCCATTGTCGGATAGGTGTCAGAGCGTGAGTCAGCGTCGAGGAGAAGAGCGTCGCAGCGAACGCTAGAGCGAACGCCTTTTGAACCGTGATACACCCGCACCAGACCACGATAGCTCGCCCGACCGCCGTCCTTACTGACGGACTTCGAGGTTATGACCGACGTGGTGTACGGCGCAGCATGCACCGCCTTGGCGCCGGCATCCTGGTGCTGTCCGCGCCCAGCGAAGCTCAACGAAAGGACCTCGCCGCGGGCGCCTGGTTCCATGAGATAAACGGCCGGATACTTCATCGTCACTCCGCTGCCGAGGTTGCCGTCGACCCATTCGACAATGGCGTCCTCGTAGGCGACGGAGCGCTTGGTCACGAGGTTGTAGACGTTGTTCGACCAGTTCTGCACCGTGCTGTAGCGCACGCGCGCCCCCTTCTTGACGATGACCTCGACGACGGCGGCGTGAAGCGAATTCGTGGTGTAGATCGGCGCCGTACAGCCTTCGATGTAATGGACGAAGCTGCCGGGCTCGGCGATGATGAGCGTCCGCTCGAACTGGCCGATGTTCTCAGCGTTGATGCGGAAGTAGGCCTGGAGCGGTATGTCGACGTGCACACCCTCCGGGACGTAGATAAAGCTGCCGCCGCTCCAGACGGCGCTGTTCAGGGCGGCGAACTTGTTATCGGCGGGCGGGACAACTGTGCCGAAATAGCGCTGCACCAGCTCCGGATTCTCGCGGACGGCTGTATCGGTGTCGGAGAAGATGACGCCCTGCTTCGAGAGCTCCTCGCGAATGTTGTGATAGACAGTCTCCGAGTCGTACTGGGCGCCGATGCCCGCCAGGAACTTGCGCTCCGCCTCCGGAATGCCAAGCCGGTCGAAGGTCTGCCGAATATAGTCGGGGACCTCGCTCCAGTCGCGCTCAGCGCGTTCACTGGCGCGGGCGTAGTAATACATATCGTTCAGATTGATGGCCGAGAGGTCCGGCCCCCAAGTAGGCATTGGCTTGCTCTCGAAGATCTCGAGAGCGCGCAGCCGCAGGTCGCGCATCCACTGCGGCTCTTCCTTGATGCCGGCAATCTCCTCGACGACCTTGCGCGAAAGCCCTCTCTCCGTACGAAAAAGGTACCGCGCTTCATCGTGGAAGCCCCACTCATAATTATCCGGCGCTATGTCCCTGACCTTCTGATCGGTCATGACGCCACCTCACCGGTGATGCGCTCATAGCCCTCGGCCTCCAGCTCGCGCGCCAACTCCGGTCCGCCCGACTTGATGATCCGTCCGTCGAAGAGGACGTGGACGAAGCCCGGATGCACGTAGTCGAGGATCCGCTGGTAGTGAGTTATGACAATCATGGCCCGGTCCTCGTTCATGAGGCTATTGACGCCCTCGGCGACCGTGCGCAGGGCATCGATGTCGAGGCCAGAGTCTGTTTCGTCGAGGATTGCGAGTTCAGGCTGGAGGATGCCCATCTGGAGCACCTCGGCCCGCTTCATCTCGCCGCCGGAAAAGCCGTCGTTGATGTAACGGCGCGCAAAGTCTTCATCTATCTTCAGCATTGCCATCGTCTCGCGAAGCATGCTGCGGAATTCTCGGACAGGCACGTCGCTACCGCGCACGGCGCGCAGGGCCGAGCGCAGAAAGTTGACCATCGTAACGCCGGGAATAGCTCGCGGATACTGGAAGGCGAGGAAGAGACCGCGTCGCGCCCTTTCGTCTGGTGAGAGGTGGGTTACGTCTTCGCCCTTGAAGAGAACGCGCCCCTTGGTCACCTGGTAACGCGGGTGGCCCATGATGGCGTTAGCGAGCGTGCTCTTGCCGGAGGCGTTCGGGCCCATTATGGCGTGCACTTCGCCGCGGTTGACGGCAAGATTGAGACCCTTAACGATCTCCTTGCCCTCAACGCTTACGTGCAGGTTGTCTATCTGGAACAGCGGCCTTTTCACCAGCATCCCCTTAGCTTCCGTAGGAGGTAGGCTTCTTACCTACTAAAACTATAGGATGCGTTGAAGCTGATTGTCAAGGCTTAATGGCTTTTTATGCTGGTTTTGCACGCAAATGCCAAACAGGCAAGACGGCAGAGAAAACAAGAGCCGCGGACGTTGCTAGCGGTCCGCGGCCCCAGTTACCGTCTGCGGGATCGCGAGCCTTACGGCGCGCGCGACTCCATGATTTTCGCTAGAGACTCTATGTTCACTGCCGATGACGCGCCTTCTGGAAGCATAGTCATCACCATCAGAATAACGCCGCCCTTCTTGAAGACGTCCATATCGAAAGAGAGTGAGGTCGGCGTCTGCTGTCCTGTATCCTCAGTCAGGCCACCGAGAGCCTGAGCCAGGCCGCTCATGTCCATCACCATGTGCATGCTGACGCCGCCGTCGCCAAGACTGATCTTGTCCACGCTGAGCTCTTTGAACTCGATCCCCATCACGGAGGCGCCACCCATGGCCTGCTGCAGGTCATCCGTTGTCACCTGATCTAGCTTGGAGAGCTGCTCGTCGTACTGATCGAGAGCGTCCTGGGACATTGTCATCGCCGCAGAGACGATCGTAGGCGTCATCTCGGACGCGTTCGGGTCGCCTTCCGAGAAGGTGCGGAGGGCCATCGTGGCCTCGCCGCCACCCGGCATGGTCGTAGTGAAGCCCTCGTCATCGCCGACGCTGGCAAACGTGCTGGGCAGATCGGTGTCGGCGAGTAGCATGGAGGCGAGCTGCGGGTCAGCCGCCTCTGGCGTGGCATCCGAGCTGCCACCGAACATGCCGCCGGTGAGGAAGCTCAGCGATTCCAGCGCGCCAGCGGAGTCGCCGCTATCCGCCCCTGCCGTCGCCGCCTCTGTCGGCGCCGCATTGGTTGCAGACACCGTCGCGGCGGGCTTCTGGTTCTGATTCTGGTCCGAGGTCGACTGCTGGCCCGAGCCGCAACCGACAGTTAGGACAACGGCCAGAATGGCGAAGATTGCGGTCAGCTTCTTGAACATTAGCGTTCTCCTTTCACGCGGCGGCCCGGGACTCGTCCGAGTCCTGGGCATTGTGGCAGTCGTAGAGATAGTCGTCAATAACGCGAAAAGCCGAAGCCGACCCTGCGAACCGGGATGGTCTGCTGTTTCGAAAATGTGGTTAGCGGACTTCTCACGATCGCTCGTCCATTGTCCTGGCGAGTTGCAGCGCGTCGAGAGGACAGGTTTCGGTGCCCATGCAGTTAACGTGTACCGCATAGGCCCTGGAGCCGCGCTTGAAGAAGTAGCTATCGAAGCTAATGCCCTCGATATCTCCCGAAGTCTGGAGAAACATGTGTATGCCGACGCCTGACTCGCCGAGACCGTCCACTTCAAAGGCCCGGCACTCAGTCATCCTATCTCCTTCCGGATCAGGCTCGACGGCTTCGGCCATGCCCTGCACACAGTCACCGCTTCCTCCGACAAGCTTGAATAGGTTTTCCACGCCGGCCTCCGCGCTCGACGGCATGTCGATGGCGACGGCAGAGACCATGGCAGCGTCCATGTCAGAATCATCCGCCGGGCCGAAGAAGCGCAGGGCAACGCTAAGCGGTCCGTCGGCGGAAGCAACATTGCCGGTCTTGTCGATCATCGCCTCGTATCCCGGCAAGTCACTCACCGACAGAAGAGCTGAGGCAACGTCCGGATCGGCCTCGCCGGACAGGATGGCGGTCAGGCCTTCCTGCGACATTGAACCGGTGTCCGACGAAGCGTCCTCGCTTCCTCCAAACAACATGCCCAGCAACAGCAACGTCGGCTGGAACGTCCAGAGCAGGCCAACGGTCAGTTGATCGGCCGGTATCTCGCTTGGGTCATTGGCTGTCTGTAGAGCGGCGAAAGCTTCAGAGGCTGTGTCAGTAACCGTGAGAGGCGGCGAAGGCGGCCCGGCGGTCGCCGCAGACGCGACCGTAGCCGCAGCCGTGGGAAGGGCTGTAGCGACTGCGTCTGTCATCGGCGTCCCTGTCTTGACCTTTGGTGGCGCCACCTTGCCCGGGCCGCAACCAATCGCAAAGGCCGCCAGCAAACCGCAGGCCACCGGCAGTAGAAGCTGACTGTTCTTTCGCATGGTCTCGCACACCTGTCGTATGCGTTATCTCTTCTGCACGTATCATCGTCAGAGATTGTAATATCGGTAGCCCTCCGGCAGCACGGCAGTGAAAAGGCCGCAGGTGAGATGCCTGCGGCCTTTCGAAATCAATATGATGTCGGGCTATTTCTTCTTCGAGGCGGAGACGTAGGCGCTGAAGATGCTGCCGTCGGGCGCCGTGCCCTCCTTCGGCTCAAGCAGCACCCCCTCGAAGCCGGCGGCGCGAAGCTTCTCCGCGTAGTCGGCCTCCGTCAGCGCGCCGGCGACGCAGGCGGTCCAGCTCTGAAGGTCCTTCCGTTCCTGCTCCGTCGGCTCGCGCGCGAAGACGATATCCGATGCCCGCAGCCGTCCGCCCGGCTTCAGCACGCGTGCCGCCTCGCGGAAGACAGCGTCTTTGTCTGGCGAGAGGTTGATGACGCAGTTCGAGATGATGACGTTGAACGACCCGTCAGCGAAGGGCATCTCCTCCATCTCGCCGAGGCGGAACCGTACGTTTTCGGCGCCGACGCGTCCGGCGTTGCGACGGGCAAGTTGAATCATGTCGGCGCTCATGTCGAGTCCGACGACCTTGCCCTTCGGCCCCACCTTCTGTGCCGCCAGAAAGCAGTCGAGGCCGCCGCCGCTGCCGAGGTCGAGCACCGATTCTCCTTCGTGCAGCCCTGCAATGGCGGTCGGGTTGCCGCAGCCAAGCGAGGTGAGGACGTCTTCGAGCAGATCGCGCAACTCGTCTTCGGAGTAGAGAGCGCCGGCGACGTTGGCGTCGGCGAGGGCGTCGCTGGTCTCGCCGCAACAGGAGCAGCTCGACGCTTCAACGGCCGGCGCCGGGCCGCAGCAGGACGACGAGGCCGTCTCCTGGAGGGCCGCGAGTCGGCGCTGGGCGTGCAGGCTGTAGCGCCTCAGGACCGCGCGCTTGATGTCTTCGGGATTGTTCTCCGCCATTGTGGTTCTCCTTTCGGCCTCTTCATTGGCCGCGTCTGGACGGCGATTACTTCTCGATCCTTTCGGGCCCACAGCAGCCGTCAACGTTCGCCTGCTTGTCTGACGGCTTCAGGGCTGCGTCGACGGCCCGGTTGAGCGGCCCGAGCATATGCTGCCAGGCGGTTGCGCCGGCACGATACGCCTCTTCGCCCTTGTCCGTCAGGCGGCAGACCTTCCGCGTCCGTCCCGCGACTACCTCGCCCCGGCAATCGACGTAGCCGCCGTCGACCATCTCGCGCAGGGTGGGATATATCATCGCGTCTGTCGGGTCGCAGCAGCCGGCGCAGGCGTTACGGATAGTGCGGGCGAGTTCGTAGCCGTGCATCGGCCGCTCGTGGAGGGCATAGAGCAGGAAGAAGCGCTGCACGCCGCGGCTGATCAGCATCTCCCAATAGTCGATGCCGCGCGCCTCCACTGCCGTCCGTTTTGCTTCCACAATACCTATCCTCGCTACATATATAGCCCGAATAGCTATTCCTGTCAAGTGAGAGAACGAGGATTATCGGAGGATTCTTTCGATACCCGAGGCTAGATGACGGCGGAGCGACGAAGGTCCGCGATCTCAGCATCGCTGAGGCCAAGGAGGTCGCGCAGCACCTCGTCGGTGTGCTCCCCCAGCGCCGGGGACGCGCCGCGAATACGGCCCGGCGTCCGCGACAGCTTCACGGGCGTGTCCGGCAGCGGCAGCTTCCCTATCACCGGATGCTCCACTTCGACCAGCATCCCTCGCGCCCCCACCTGCGCCTGCTTCGCTGCCTGAGCGATGTTGTTTAGGGGCCCGCATGGCAGCCCGATGGCATCGAACTCGCGCAGCCATTCCGCCGCCGTCTTCCGGCGCATCGCTTCGATCAACAGCGGCTCCAGCTCGTCGTGATGCTCTGTGCGCAGGGCCGGCGTGTCGAAACGCGGGTCGTCGATGAGGTCGAGCCGGCCGATAGTGGCGCAGTAAAGCTCCCACTGGTTCTCGACACCCCAGCTCAGGGCTAGGACGATGTAGCCGTCCTTGGTCGGGAATGCCTGGAAGGGCGTCGCGGCCGGATGGCGCGTTCCCAGCGGCCTCGGCACCTCGCCGGTCACAAAGTAGCGGATGAATGCGTTTTCCAGGATCGATATCTGGCAGTCGAGCATCGACACGTCGACCATCTGGCCACGACCGCTGCGCTCGCGCTCGTGCAGCGCCGCCAGAATGCCGATGGCCGTAAACAATCCACCCGTGATATCACCCAGCGACGCGCCGGGCCGGACCGGCGGACCATCGGGCTCGCCCGTGATGCTCATGATGCCGCCCATGCCCTGCACGACTACGTCGAGCGCCGGACGGAAGCGTTCCGGACCCGTCTGTCCGAAGCCGGAAGTCGCGGCATAGACAAGGCGAGGGTTTCGCTCGCGCAGCTTCGGATAATCGAGGCGCAGGCGCTCCATCGTGCCGGGCGTGAAGTTCTCCATGACGACATCGACCTTCTCGACGAGGCGCAAGAAGAGGTCGCGGCCACGCCTAGACTTGAGGTCCAGCGTTATGCTGCGTTTGCCACGGTTCACACTGAAGAAGTAGGCGCTCTCGCCGTTGACGATCGGTGCCGTCCTTCGTGACACGTCGCCGACGCCGGGCCGCTCCACCTTTATGACGTCAGCGCCGAGGTCGCAGAGGACCATGCTCGCGAACGGGCCTGCCAGCACCCAGGTCAGATCGAGGACGTTGACACCTTCAAGCGGTCCCATAGCCACCTCCCTCTTGCCGTGCTGCCCGCAGTGTGGCATCGGTTGCGAGCCTCGGTCAACGAGGCTGTTGATCCAGATGGCAAAGGCGGTATGATTCCCTCGATCCTGCATTTCATTCGAGGTGAAGCGATGGCTGAAATCGACTGGGATCGAGCGACGCGCGAGGCAACCGACCTGCTCTGTCGCTATATCCGCGTCAACACAGCCAATCCACCAGGAAACGAGGCTCTTGCCGCCCGCTTCCTTGCCGACGTTCTCGCCGAGAACGGCATCGAGAGCGAGATCTACCCGGTCGACACGAACCGCGCAAACATGTCGGCCCGCCTCAAGGGCGACGGCAGTAAGCGACCGCTCGTCCTCCTCAATCATATGGACGTCGTGCCGGCCGAGCGCGAGTTCTGGCAGGAGGACCCTTTCGCCGGCGTCGTCAAGGCCAGCGTCATCTGGGGACGCGGCGCCCTCGATATGAAGTCGATGGCCGTGATGGAGTTGCTGACGCTACTCCTCTTGAAGCGCCGGGGCCTGCCCCTCAAGCGCCACGTCATCTTCCTCGCCTGCGCCGACGAGGAGCAGGGCGGCATCAACGGCATCGACTGGATAGACGCGCATCATCCCGACCTGCTCGACGTCGAGTACGTCATCAACGAGGGCGGCTACGGCATGGCCGAGATGTTCGGTGTCCGGCGTCCAGTCTTCTCCTGCTCTGTCGGTGAGAAAGGGCCGCTATGGCTGCGGCTCCGCGCGCATGGAACGCCGGGCCACGGCTCTATGCCCCACGACGACAACTGCATCGACCGCCTGGTCCGCGCCCTTCAGAGGATCCAGGACTGGCGCCGCCCGATCACGCTTCTGCCGGAGGTGGCAACAATGTTGGAGCGGCTGAGAGAAGTTGGCATCTTCCCACATGACGTCTCGGAGAAGTCGCTGGAGAAGGTTGCGGCGGACAATCCCATGTTGGGCGCTCTTCTGACGGACACAGTCAGCGCGAACGTCTTTCAGGCCGGCGTGAAATCGAACGTCATTCCCGCTGTCGCCGAAGCCACGCTTGACTGCCGCCTCCTGCCCGGTCACGATCCCGCCGGTTTCATCGAGCAGGTGCGGCAGGTGATCGACGACCCGGCGGTTGAGATCGAACAGATCATGGAGTCGCACACGCCCATCTCGCCGGTCGACACGGAGCTTTTCCGGGTCGTCGATGAGGTCAGCCGCGAGGCAGTGCCAAAGGCCGTCGTGGTGCCTTCGATAGCGACCGGCTTCACCGACTCCCGCGTCTTCCGGCGACGCGGTGTGACAGCCTACGGCGTCGCTCTGTCTCTTCTCGAGACGGCGGAGATCGCGACCGTGCACGGCAATGACGAGCGCATCCCCATTGAGAAGCTTGGGTTAGGGTTGCGCATGCTGTTCGAGATGGTCAGGCGCATGTGCGTCGAATAGCTGAATAACGAATCCATCGATAGAAGGAGGAGATATGAAGCCGGACGAGATAAAGAACATAGGCATCATGGGCGGCGGTGTAATGGGAGGAGGCATAGCGCAGGTGCTGGCCGTCGCCGGCTACCAGCCCCTGATACGCGACCTGACTCAGGACCTGCTGGACAAGACGCGGGCGACCATCGTTGAAGGGCGGTTCGGGCTCAAGGGCGGCGTCGAGCGCGGGAAGCTGTCGCAGCCGGAGATGGATGCCGCGCTCTCGCGCATCTCCTTCACGACCGAGATGGCGGACCTCCGCGACGTCGACCTGCTAATCGAGGCCGTGCCAGAGGACCTGGAACTGAAGCGAAAGGTTTTCGCCGAGCTCGATAGCCTGATCCGGCCGGAAGCCATATTCGCCACCAATACCTCCGGCTTCCCCGTCGGCGATCTCAGTCAGGCCGTCTCGCGGAAGGAGCGCTTCGGTGGGATGCACTGGTTCAGCCCCGTGCCGGCGATGAAGCTGGTAGAGGTCATCTACACGCCGGACACTTCGGAGGAGACGGTGGCCGGTATCGAATTCGTCGGCCAGAAGGCGGGCAAGGTGACCGTGCGCGTGAAGGACGCTCCAGGCAGATACGGCTTCATCGCCAACCGCATCTACTACGCCGCGGTGGCCGAGGCGCGGAAGGTGCTCGAGGAGGGCGTGGCCAGCGCGGACGACATCAACAAGGCGATGGTATACGGCTTCAACTGGCCGGTTGGCCCGCTGGCCATGAGCGCCGGCGCCCGTAGCGGCTGGGGCTAGGCAGTCATGCCGAACTACTTCTTTGTGAAGCTGAACCCGCCGCGCCCAACCTTTCCCGAAGACATTACTCCTGATGAGCTGACTATCATGCAGGCGCATGGAGCCTACTGGACGGAGATGACGCGGAAGGGGCTCGTCGTCGTCTTCGGGGTGGTGCCGGAGCTCGGCCAGACGTTCGGCCTGGGCGTCTTCGAGGTCGAGAGCGAAGAGAGGGTCTGGAAGCTTATCGCCGACGACCCCGTGAAGAAGGCGGGCTTGGGCACCTACGAGGTCCATCCAATGAGGGTAGGCGCCCTCCGCGACAGGATCTAACGTATCATGGCTTGAGACGGCGTCGTTCGGCGCGCTATGATGAATCCAGGTCGATTCCGACGAGAGGAGCGTTATGTCGAGTGAATCATCGCTGGACGCCAGTCTGAGCGACGCGGCGCGAATCATTGCCTTCTCCAACTACGTTGTCGCGCTGGTCGGCGCCGGCATCTCAGTCGAGAGCGGCATCCCGCCTTTTCGCGGCCCGGGCGGCATCTGGACGAAGCTCGGCGAGCCGGTGTCCAACGGCTATCAGATCTTCATGGACGACCCTGCCGCCTGGTGGAGAGAACGCGTCTCGAACCGCGACCAGCTTTCCGAGTTCATGCAGACGCTCGACGGGGCAAAGCCGAACGCGGCGCACGTGGCCATGGCCGACATGGAGCGCGAGGGCTTTCTCCAGCACATCATCACGCAGAACATCGACAACCTGCACCAGGAAGCGGGCAGCCAGGCGATCACCGAGATCCACGGCAATCGGCTTAAGCTCCGCTGCATTGAATGTGACGCTCGCTACGACTTGAAAGGCTTCGACCTCGACGAAATCCCGCCACGCTGCCCGAACTGCCGAGGCATCGTTAAGACAGACACCGTCATGTTCGGCGAGCCGATTCCATCCGACGCCCTCCAGTCCTGCCGTTATCACACGCAGCTGTGCGACTGCATGCTGCTTATTGGCACGTCGGCCGTGGTCTATCCGGCGGCTGAGTTCCCGCTGATAGCTGTTCGCTCCGGCGCTGCCTTGATCGAGGTCAACCCGATGGAAACGCCCCTGTCGGGCCTCTCTCGGGTCGTGATCCGGGCGCCGGCCGGTCAGGCGCTGCCCTCTCTCGTCCAAAAGCTACGCGGAGCCGGCAACAAGGCCAAGTCCTGCTGACACTTTAGCCGCACCCTCGTCTTCTGCAGGAGAAGGCATCCGACTAGAAGTCCCTCCCCGGTGGGTTAGAGGTCTGTCAGAAGACGCAGCCAGTCGTCGACCAGGCGAGGCGTGAGGAAGCGCTCGCGAACACGCTCCTTGCCACGCGCGCCTATCTCCTTCGCCTGCTTGGGGTGCTCCAGGAGGTACAACGCTCGCTCCGCGCATTGCTCCGTGCTGTCGACCAGGAAGCCGCCGATGTTGTCCTCCATTTGAAGTGGGATTCCGCCGGCGCGATTCGCCACGACCGCCGTCCCCTTCCAAAGGCTCTCAGAGATGATGAGGCCGAAGCCCTCGCGGATTGACTTCTGGATGATCACGTCCGATTTCCGCTGGAAAGCGTTGATTTCCATATTGCTAACGCCGACGAGGTTCGTGCGGACGTGGATGTCCTCGTCGTCCTTCGTCTCGGCGACCACCTGGTTGTAGATTCCCCAGCCTTCCGGGTCGTCGAGCGCCATCGACCCGAGAAGGGCCAACTGGAGGCCCGGCACCTTTTCGCGCACCATCCGGTAGACCTGGATGACGCCGAACGGGTCTTTCCACGGGTCGAAGCGCGAGACCTGCGTCATCAGCTTCTTGTCCGGATTTACACCCAGCCATACCAGCATCTCGCGACAGAGGTCATCCGGCAGGTCGACGTTCTTCGGGCTCAGCGGGTCAATCGCCGGCGGGATCATGTAAACCTTCTTGTGCTCCAGCCCCGGCGGTACGAATCGCTCCATCGTAAAGACCAACGCGTCGTATTCGACGAAGTAGCGGGCCATGAAGGCAAGAACGTCTTCGTTTGGGTTCGACGTGTCGATGTGACAGCGCCAGACCCATTTCGCATGGTTCGGCCCCTTAAAATGCCGAATTGCCAGCGGCTGCGGATCGTGAATGACGAAATAGTCGTACTCTTCGTCAAGAAGGTCGGCGTTGAGCTTGTTGTACATCAGGTAGGTCTCGCCGGCCAGGCGCGTCAGCTCCTCCGGGGCCCCCTGCAGGGCGTTATGAAACGCTTTGGTGATGGCGAAGAACTGGGGGTCGCCATAAATGCACTTCCAATCGGCCTTTATGCCGAGGCCGCGATAGATGGGAACTACCGCTCGCAGCAGCTCTGACACGCCTCCACCATAGGGCGTCGCGTTAACGTGGAGAAGACGCGCGCCCTTCAGCTGTCGAGCGCGTGCCTTGATATCGGCAGCCATTTCGGGCGAAGTGAAGGGCTCGTAGCTCTTGAAGTTGACAACGCCAACGTCTACGTGGTCGAGCATTGGTTCATCCTTCCTGATACGGGCGCGGCTCTCCCTGCCGGAGTAAGGGAACTCCTTGCTCCATATATCTTTACGGCAGGAGAAGTGTCAAGCTGAATCTCCGAACCTACAAGGCTCTCCCGGCTGAGATATAATTCATCAGTAGGGAACGAGAGGCAAGGCAGAGCCGTGCAGACACGCATTCGGGACCTGAGACGCTACGAAGCGGACATTGTCCTCACCGACGGCTCTAAGGTCGATCTATGTCCGATCCGGCCCGACGACACTGACGCTTGGCCCCGTGGGATCCCAGGTCGAGTTGATCAAGGACGTCGTCTCCTCAAGGCGCTCGCATGACGACTTCTAACAGACCGCCGCGGCAAGCTCGCTCACTGAAGAAGAGACGTCTCGGACGGACGGACATCTTCGTCACGGAGTTGGGTGTTGGCGGTGCCCACCTATCGGCAGAGGACGCAGGCGAAGACGCAATGCTTGAGGCCTTTCGTCTGGGCATCAACTTCGTCGAGACCGGCCGCGCCTACAAAGGAAGCGAGTATATCATCGGTGGCGCGTTGATGCAGTCGTCGAACGGCGCCGATATTCACATCGCCAGCAAGACACTCGCCCGATCCCGCGATGGCGCTTTGGCCGACCTGGAGCGCAGCCTCAACCACCTTCGCCTGCAGACCATCGATTTGTACCAGTTGAACAGCGTCGAGCCCGGCGATTGGGCGCAAGCTACGGGAGAAGGCGGAGCACTCCAGGGGCTGGAGGAAGCGCGAGAGCAGGGGCTCGTGCGCTTCCTCGGGATATCCAGCCACTCACCGGCTGTTCTGCGTCGGGCAATCGAAAGCGGTAAGTTCGACACCATTCAGGTCAAGTGGGGCGCCTTCCACGCCAGCAACGCGTCAATCATCCGGATGGCAAACGAGCGCGATATGGGGGTTATAGGCATGAAGCCATTCGGCGGCTTTGGAATGTTCGGCTCCCTAAAAGGCAGCGAATTCGAAAGGCAGCTCTCCGCCGCGACGCTCCTCCATTATGCCCTTTCCAATGCCGCGCTTTCCGTCTGCATTCCGGGCATGCGAAAGCCACAGGAAGTCAGGGAGAACTTCCGAATCGCAACCTCTGCCCGTGAGCTCAACGAGGACGACAGGAGCCACATCGCTGAGCAGGCAAAGGCGTTCTTAAGGGCCATGGGTGGAGGCAATGATCGATCGCATCGCAGGCGTTCGACGGAGTAAACCAGTTGGCCTCATGAAGGTCGCTCAAGTCGAGTTGTTGTCATTGCCAGGTCCGGTACTGGTGGAAAGGGGTGGCTGCAATGACAAGGTCGGACGACGATAGATTCAAAGCGCTGGCTCACCCTCTGCGGCGGGCGCTGCTGGTTGAGATGCGCGATGCAGGTCACAGCCTTGCCTATCTGGTGCGACGGACGGGCGCAGCACCCTCTCGCGTCTCCAATCACCTGCGCTTGATGGAAGAGGCAGGCATCATTCGCACCAGGAAGAGCAGCGGCGGACGAGTCTATAGCCTGCGGAAGGAAGGCCTGCAACAGCTGCAGACCTTCCTCGACGGCCTGCTCAAATCAGAAGGCCGTACCCCGAGCGCGCGCCAGCGTCTCGATCGGGACTAGGCCTGAAACCATCAGATCGAAGGTCAGTCCCCTATTGATTGGACAACCGCGGCATGAGGAGCGCGTCCTGCATCTGCGCTACCTGGATTGGCGTCTGCAAGTCGTAGTCGGTTAGCGTGAAGATGCCGGCCACCGACAGGACGTTCCCCTGCCGGAATCCCACGAAGCTCAGCTTCAACGGCGGCCCCGCCGCCGATTCATCAACTTTTTCGTCGGCGGTGAACATGCAGCTCTCCTCCCCGACCTGCGTGGCCTCGATCGCCTCCGGCTGGTAGAACTCGAAACCGCTGCTGGTGAGGAACTCCCACATCGTGTCTACGAATTCTGCGCAGTCACCATTAGCGCTCGAGGCGTCGGCGGCGTCCTGGGCCGTCTCGTACAGGTCGACCTGTACGACTATCACGCTCGCTCCAGCGGTGCCGCCCGCTGCCGTAAAGTTGTTGAAGACGCGCCTCAATCCGCCAACGCGGCCATACTGCTCGTAGAAGCTTAGCGCTTCGTCCGGGTTGTCGTAGAAGGCCGCACGGTCTTCATTGCTCAACGATGTCTCTTCATTCATCTCCCAATCGACTCCAAGGTCGGTCGCGGAAAGAAGGGTGACGCTGAGGTCACCGATCGTAGTGGTCGGCTGCTCGATCTGCGGTATGACAACCTCCGTCGCCGCCTTCGCCTCCCTCAGCAGGTCATGAGCGAAGTTGACGGGCCGGATGCGTCCTGACTCTTCACCGCCAAGCTCCGAGATGTAGTAGATGGCCGTGGGTATTCCCACAAGCTCGCCGGCATCGTCGAAGGCGCCGCCGCCGCTGTTGCCGGCCGCGATGCGCGCATCTGTCTTGATCCAGGCGTCCTTCTGGCCCTCCGCGGAGAGGAAGCCGCTTACCGCTCCTTTCGTCAACTCCAGCGACCCTTCGCCGACAGCCGGGTAGCCGAGAACCGTCAGGTTCTGTCCGATGTCCAGCTGTTCCGCATCGCCGATCGAAACAGGCTGAAGATCGAGGTCGCCGACGTTGATCTCGACGCTGTTCCGGTTCTCGGTGATGCGAATGACCGCCAGGTCCAGGTCCTCATCCCAGGCCGCCAGGCCGCCGAAGTACTTGAGCTTCGGCATGTCCTTCGGGTTGTCTGAAACGTAGATCGCTATGTCGTCATAAGCGCCCACGTTGTTAGGATCGACGACGTGGTAGTTCGTCAGGATGAGACCGCTCTTATCGACAATGGTCCCGGAGCCGGTCGCGACGGGCGTGAACTGACTCCCGCTCAGAGTCCCTGGCGCGACCATGACCACCGAAGCCGCAAGGTCATCTACCGTAATCTTTGCCGGCGTGTCTGTCGCTTTCGGGGTGTTTGGCGCCTGCGTCGGTTCATTCTTACTTATAGGGCCGCCACCGCAGGCCGTTAGGACGATTGCGAGAACGACCACCAAAGACAATGTGAGAAGTCTGGATTTGTACATCTTGCACCTCAGCCTTCGCAGCTGGACCAGGATGCGACGCGCCGCCTGGCAATCCGCATCGGGTTGACCCTCGGCCGGACGACCTGCGCCTCTTCCCGGGCTCCGGCTGAGTGCGCACAGTATACACTGGGCTGCTGCTGTTAACCTATCGATCTCTGCGAGAAGAAACTGACTTGATCTTGACCTTCGAGAGCGCGCTATCACGGAGTTCGGTTTCGCGTTCGGCCTGTGGGATGGACTCTTCCCCCTGGCAGTCAATGACATTGGAATAGGAGATGTGGAATCAGCGACAGTAGGGGTGGCCCCCATGAGCCGCCTCTTTTTTCGCCCCATTGTTGTACACTGGAAACTGAGATGACGGGCTACTCAGAAATCATCGAATCTCTGCGAAAAAGCGCCAGAGAACGTCCAGAGCTGGCGGATACGGTCGAGTTGTATTGTCGTCTTCTTGAGATCGAGTCGACGGCAGAACTACCACAGGCCGCCACGTTACCTTCGACCGAAGAGGCGCGATCGCTGCTCCAGCAGGGCAAGGCGCTGGTCGACCTGGAATCGCTCGAGATCGACAGTGGCAAGTTGACGGACCTGGCAATGCAGATCGCCTTCGCCATCGCCGAGCAGCGGCGGGAGCGCGTCCGCCAGCTCGCCGACATCCACGCCTGGTTGCACCGCCGGCGCGACAAGATGCGGTCGCTGGCGCTAGCTTACCTCCGCGGCAACGGGATTGCCGAAATCAACCGCAGCGTCGACGGCGAACTGCTGGAGTTCGTTCTTCACAGCGCGCTGCATCCCTTCCTGCGGGCCCACGCCGAGGCCCTCAACCGCTTCGTCGACACTTCGCTGTGGTATCGCGCCTCCTGTCCGATTTGTGGCGGCGAGCCTGACATGGCAGCGTTGGAACGGGCGGGCGGACGCCGTCGGCTATTGTGCTCGCGCTGCGACGCGGAATGGGCGTACCGGCGGCTCGGGTGTCCTTTCTGCGGCAACGACGACCCTAAGGACCTCGCCTTCTTCGCCAGCGACGAAAAAGTCTACCGCCTGGCCGTGTGCGAGCGCTGTCATCGCTACATCAAGACGATCGACTTGCGCGAGACATCGACGGAGCGTCCCCTCGCGGCGGAACGCGTGTTAACGGTGGGAATGGATCTCACCGCGCAGAGCACAGGCTATCAGGCTCGAGCCTAGTCCCCTTTCTTGCTCCACTTTCCCAACACGTCTTGTAGGCTCACTGTCTCGTGAGCGTCTGCTGTCAACAGCCCTGTGAAAAACCAACGCAAATGCGATATTCTTTCCAGATCGTCCAATATCACGCCAATAAAGGTTCGCACTCCCTTGACGACCCAAAGCGCCTTGAGTAGAATCACACGGACGGGCCTAGTGGTGGAGGGATGACATGCACATACCAGTCCGCGTCCCCGGTGGCTCATTCCGGGGCCTCTTGCTCCTGCCGCTCGCGGCAACCCTGCTTCTTCTGACCTCTTCCTGTTATACCCTGCACAATGAAAATTCCTGGATCCGAATCCAGAATATGGGCGGGGCGGACGCCACTATCGACATCAAGTACCTTTCCGAGACCGGCCAGGTTGTGGCCGAACAGTCCTGCCCGGCATGGGGCGTTTGCCCGTATATCGCGCCCGGCGCCGGCTATACCTTCTCCGAGCTCGACAATCCTTCTCTACCCGGCGGCTTCCAGGGTTCCGCAGTCATCACCAGCGACCAACCCCTTGCTGTCCTCCTGGCAAAGGACTACGGTGGCACGAACGGCGCCTACTCAACCGCAGGCGATACCGTTGCCGTTAACGCCGGTTCTGACCACCTTTATCTGCCTCTCGTCGTCAATCGCGATGGGGTAGCTCAGAATTGGGACTCCCGCTTCGCTATCGAGAACATGGGGGGCACCACGGCCTGCGCCACCCTCGTCTACACCAGCAGCGGGACCGATTCCGAGGTCTCCCGCGACCCTGTGCCGGGCGCCGAGGCCCAGGCCGGTTGCTCCAAGGGCGGCATCCCGATTCCCGCCGGTGGCACCCTCTTCCGGTCCGTGCTGACGATGGGCGTTGGGCCGGGCTTCAACGGGTCTGTCCGCGTAGACCTGGTGCAGAACGACCAGGGGACCGCTCCATCCCAACAGTACCTCGTGGCAACGACGGACGTCTTCAGTAGCACCTCGTATCATTTCGCCAGCTACGCCGGACTGACCAGTGCCGACATGGGAACTTCGCTCGTCTTGCCGCTTATCGAAAGGACTGCTGACGGCCAGTGGAGCACCGACTTCGAGATCATGAACTCAGACCCCACGAAGCCGGCCAACGTTAGCATCCGCATCGACGGCTGGGACGCCAACAACCAGTTCGTCTCCAAGACGACTTCGTTTGGACTGCGCGCCTCTCGGCAGTGCTTCCAGGACAGCGACACGGCTAACTGCCTCGCCGCGGGCGATACGCTGCCGCAGGGCTTCCACGACGGCACGGCCTGGGTGACCTCCGATCAACCCGTTGGGGTCATCGTCGACCGCAGCTCGAACCAGAGCGACGACTACGTAAGCTATCGTGGAATTCGGACTGACGCGGCCGGCCAGCAGGTCTATCTGCCGCTCGTCAACAAGGATTCCGCCACAGGGAACGACCGCACGGGTTGGAACTCGTGGGTCCTCGTTATGGTCGCCGACGGCGGCCCGGCGAACCTCCACATCCGCTACATCGACCCCTCTTTGCCCGGCGGCGAAGTTTCCTACGACACCTCGATGTACCGGACCGCCACGTTCATCCAGAGCTGGGAGCAGGGACTGCCGGACGGTTTCGCCGGCTCCATGATCATCGAATCGGACCGCCCGATAGTCGCTCTTGCCGACGTCACCGCCGGCCCCTTCAGCGGCGACCCGGACCTGATGTACGAAGGTGTCGGCGGCTAGTAAAAGCTAGGCCGCCCTTCGCCGTCTGGTCGTCCCGCGTCCGACGCTGCCAGGCCGGCTCCGTCTCCGCACTTCGCCGCCACAAGCAATAGTTCGTTTGCCTCCACTTTGGCTTCCTCACGGCAAGGGATTCACGATACGTGCACGTTTCTCCGGAGGGAATTCACGAGACGCTCACACAATCTCTTTAGGATTTGCGGAGATGGCACTTATTTCCTGTTGGTCCAGCGCTGAAACTTCGCCGCCCGAAATGCGTTATATGCTTAGAGGGGATTGCGAACACACTTGACTTTTCTACCCGCCGAGCCTAATCTCGAACTAATAAGGCGGACGCTGGAAAGAGTCTTGTGTGTCCGCCGGCATGTGGAAAACTGAATAGGGTCTCCGAAAGGGCAAAGGCCGGGAAACCGGCCGGCGCAAAGCCACGGATTTAACGTCTCCGATAGCCAGCAAGGACGTCGGCAGGGAAATGGAGACCAGGGCAGCCGGGCTGCCGAAGAGGTTGTTTCGGAGCGCTTCAGCCGCTGTCGCTCGCTGAGGCAGCGGCTTTTTAGTTGCTCCGAGAGTCTGGAGGTTCGATGATGAGGATAGAAGACCCATTCAAGCCGATGAATCGCGGCAGGGCGAGGATTGGCCTGGCGGTTGTCCTCGGCTCGGCGATGATGCTGGCGCTGGGGCTGCTGATCATCCCCTGGCGGGGTAATTCAGCTCCCGACCTGGCACTGGCCACTACCGGCCAGACCGTTACCTGGACCGGGAACGGAACCAATAACGGCTACTGCAGCAGCTTCCAAAGCGACCCCGACCTTCATCCCGCGGCCGGTCAGCAGGGTTGGCTGTTCATCCTCACGTCTCCGAACAGCCCCGGTCTGGACGCTCACGGCAAACTTCAACCCTGACGGGACGAAGTCCGGGTCCGTCATTTCTAGCGGTGGATCAATCCACTTTGCAGTTTACACCTCCGCCGGTGCGAAGCTACTTTCCGCTTCGGCTACGAACGGCACAGACAACAGCGTTCTCACCGTCAGTCACTGTGAACTGGGCGCGACGCCGACGGCGTCGCCGCCCACGGTCACCAAGACCGCCACTGGCAGCTACGATGACACCTACTCCTGGACGATCGACAAGAAGGTCGACAAGACGGAGATCGACGGGTCCGGCGGCGGCTCGGCTACCTTCCACTACACGGTGTCGGTCGACAAAGGCAAAAGCGTGGACAGCAACGTGCAGGTGAAGGGCACCATCACCGTCACCAACCCGAACTCCGCCAGCGTGACGCTCGATAGTATCACTGACGTGTGGGACAGCACTGGCACGTCTGTCACGTGTAGTGTGACGGGCGGCTTGACTATCGGACCGGGGAACACCACTTTCCCGTACGTGTGCAACCTCAGCAGTCTGCCAACGTCCGACAAATACAACAAAGTCACCATCAAATGGTCGACGCAGTCCGTCGGCGGCTCAAGCCTCTCCGGCGGCTCAGACGACGACTCCGTAAAGGTCGATGAGTGCGACTTCAAGGCGCATGAGATCAACGACTGCGTCAACGTGAGCGACTCACTCAAAGGCACCCTGGGCAGCAATGTGTGCTCAGACAAGACGTTCAGCACATACTCGGAGACCTTCACTATCCCCCAGTACGGCTGCCAGACGTACCCCAACACGGCCACATTCACCTCCACCGACACGAGCTTGACCGGCTCGGCCAGCCAGAGCGTGAAGGCCTGCAGCCCGCTGGCGAAGGACCTTACGGTTACCAAGACCGCGACGCCCTCATTCACGCGCACCTATGCCTGGGGCATCACCAAGGGTGTCGACAAGCCGGAGATCGACATAGCCCAGGGCGGCAGCGCCACCTTCAACTACAACGTAAACGTGACCCACGACTCCGGCACTGACAGCGCCTGGCAGGTCTCCGGCACGATCACTGTCAGCAACCCCAACAGCGGCGAGGCGATCACCGCGGACGTGACGGATGCTGTGGGCGACGGCGGGACTTGCGTGGTCACGGGCGGCACGGGCGTGTCGATACCGAAAAGCGGCAGCGTGACGCTGAACTACACCTGCACCTACGCCTCGGCCCCGAGCCCGAGCAGCGGCACGAACACCGCCACCGCGACCTGGGACAAGGCGGCCTACTTCACGCCGGACGGCTCGGCGAAAGGCACGCATACGTTCAACTTCGGCCCGGTGAGCCCGACGATCGTTAACGGCAGCGTGACGGTGACCGACACTCTCGGCGGATCCCTGGGCACGGTTACTTACACCGACTCCAGCCCGAAGACGTTCACCTATTCCCACACGTTCACGGGCGATCCGGCCGGTACCTGCACCACACACGACAACACGGCAAAGATTGTCGAGACCAACCAGTCTGACGGCAAGACAGTCACGGTGTGCGTCGGAGCTGACCTCACGGTCGCCAAGACCGCGACGCCATCATTCACGCGCACCTTCAAATGGGGCATCACCAAGGGTGTCGACAAGCCGGAGATCGACATACCCCAGGGCGGCAGCGCCACCTTCAACTACACCGTGGATGTAACCCACGACAACGGCACTGACAGCGCCTGGCAGGTCTCCGGCACGATCAAGGTCACCAACCCCAACGGCTGGGAGGCGATCACCGCGAACGTGACCGACGCCGTAGATAACAGCGGGGATTGTGTGGTCACGGGCGGCACGGGCGTGTCGATACCCGCAGCCGGTAGTGTGAATCTGAACTACACCTGCACTTACGCCTCCGCCCCGAGCCCGAGTGACGGCACGAACACCGCCACCGCGACCTGGGACAAGACGACCTACTTCACGCCGGACGGCTGGGCGAAAGGCACGCATACGTTCGACTTCGCCTCTGTGAGCCCGACGATTGTCGACGGCAGCGTGACAGTGACCGACACTCCTTACGGATCCCTGGGCACGGTCTCCTACACCGACTCGAGCCCGAAAGAGATCCCGTATTCGGAGACGTTCAGCGAGGATCAGGCCGGTACCTGCACCCTGCACCCCAACACTGCCAGCTTCACCACCAACACCACGAGCACGAAGGGCTCGGACGGCAAGACAGTGAAGGTGTGCGTCGGTGAAGACCTCACGGTCGAGAAGGACGCAACGCCGTCATTCACGCGCACCTACACCTGGGACATCGCCAAGGCGGTCGTTCCGCCGGAGATAGACACATTCACGGGCGGCCTCGCCACCTTCGACTACACCGTGACGGTGACCCACGACGCTGGCACTGACAGCCACTGGCAGGTCGACGGCACGATCACTGTCACCAACCCCAACGACTGGGAGGCGATCACCGCGGACGTGGCCGACGCCGTAGATAACGGCGGCGACTGTGTGGTCACGGGCGGCACGAACGTGTCGGTAGACGCAAGCGACAGCGTGACGCTGAACTACTCCTGCACCTACGCCTTGGCCCCTAACCCGAGCGACGGCACGAACACCGCCACCGCGACCTGGGACAAGGCGGCCTACTCCACGCCGAAAGACTCAGCGACAGGAACGGCTGAGGCCAACTTCGGCCCGGTCAGCCCGACGATTGTCGACGGCAGCGTGACGGTGACCGACAGTCTTGAGGGATCGCTGGGCACGGTCTCCTACACCGACTCGAGCCCGAAGGAGTTCACGTATCCGTACACATTCATCGGCGGTGCGGCCGGCACCTGCGCCCTACACCCCAACACTGCCAGCTTCACCACCAACACTACGGACACGACGGGCTCGGACGGCGCGACCGCGACCGTTTGCGTTCCTACCGGAACACCCGGAACGCCCATCACGACCATCACCATCACCATTCCTAACATCCCTGGCGGCCCCGGCAACTTTACGCTGCCTTCCAACCAGACAGTCGCCCCTCCGCCGGCGCCGACGCCCTTTAGTCAGGTCTCACCTGCCGAAGTGGCGAAGCAGCCGCAGGTAGTGGGGCCGAGCACCGGCTATCCGGCTGACCGGCATGGCTCCTCGAACGGGCTGCTGGCGCTGGCGATCCTATCGTCGGTTGTCGGCATCTCCCTGGCGATCACCGGATTCACGATTGCCAGAAAACGCCGCGAGGCGAGGCGCTAGTGTAGCGGCAACGCAACTTCAGGTCACAAGTATCAGGCCCGACGTTTCCGTCGGGCCTGATACTTACTTCCTCTTAGGCCGGCCGGTTAGTAGATGAGGCTCGTGCCGCGCTGCGTCGCTACCAGCTTGCCTTCGGCGTTGCGATAGCTCGACTCCGTCGTCATGATCAGCATCTTCCCCAGGCTTGACGCCCGTTCCTGGAGGTCGACCACCTTGCTGACGCGTTTTAGGACGTCGCCGGCGCAGACCTCTTCGCCGTAGTACTCGAACTCCGTCCCGCCGTTCAACGCGCGCCTCACCTTCATGCCCGGCAGCAGGCGGGCGGCCGACGGAGTGCTTGCGCCGCTGGCATCTCCCTCCGGAATGTAGATAGGCTGTCCCAGAAAGCCCGGCGGCGCCACGATGTTGCGATGTCCCTTGCTCTTCGCGAAGGCCTCGTCATAGTAGGCCAGGTCGGTGTGGCCGACCGCGCGAGCAAACCAGCGAATCGTCGTCTTGTCGACTTCGAGGAGAGAAGGCTCGCTTTCCTTGCCAATCGCTGCCCGCATTTCGTCCGTGATCAGTGATTCTTCAGCCATGGCGACTGTCCTCCAACTAACGCCCGCGTCTCAGGAAAGGCCCCAGGATATGAACTTCTCCGGCTTCAGTCTGATGAAAGCAGCGCTCGCCGGCGCCTCGGTCGGCAGCCGCTCCTCCGGCGTGCCGCGCTGCCTGGCCATCTCTCGCACGAGAGGCAGGACCTCATCCGGCGCCCTGATCACCTCAGCCGTTCCCTGAATCATCACACCCTTGATGTCTTGCATCGTGTGGCCTGCCTCCACCAGCGCGCTGAAACGCGGGTTGCGCTCGACGTTGATCGCTCTTTGCGTCCTGGCGCGCGACCCGACGAAGAACTCGTCGCCGCGGCGGAGGTAGCTGAGGGGAACGGAGTGGGGATACCCGTTCTTGCCGACGGTGGATAGGATTAGCCAGCCGGGGTGACTATCCAGGAACTTGTAGGCTTCTTCCTTGCTGGCAGCCGTTGTCATCGGAGCCCTCACTTTCCTTCGGTGGCCGGCGGGTTTTGAGGCGGTCGCGCGCTCTCACCCTGCGCAAAGCTGCACCGAAACGTCTCTTGGCTCTAGGGATTCATCTCATAAGCGCCCTTGAGAGCGTAAACGTGATCGCGCCATACGCGCGCGTAGCGGTCGTCGTCCACTTCCGGCTTCCGGATCATCTTCATGCAGTAGGCCGACTGCTCGGGACTGCATCTCGGCTTGCTGTACAGCTGGAGGGCAAACTTCGAGAAGTCGCGGACAAAGCAGTCGAAGATCTGGTCCACCACGTCGCCGGGGACGTCGTAGATGCGCGCGTTCTCCAGAACGAGTTGCCCGTAGGCGACCAGCGTGAATATCTCGCCGACGGCCAGAAGGAAGTCTGTATCGCGGCCCTGGCTCTCATCAGGAGGCGCCGACGCGAGCATCTCCGCGAACACCGCTGTCTGCTCGCGGAAGATCTTCACGTTGGGCAGGTCCCAGTCGCCGTAGGCCAGGTTGTAGTCATGGAACTGGATCTTGCCCATGCCTTTAGTCGGCCCCTGTCGAAACAGGTACCCGTCGTGTTTCGGCTCCGATCGCAGGCCGACGCCGGGGTATTCGGCGGGGTTGAAGAAGTAGTTGGCCATGAACTTGAGGATCAGCGCGATGTTGACGTGGACTGTGCCTTCGAGCTTCGGCAGCGCGCGGATGTCGCTCGTGGCGGCATCTCGAAGTACATGTCCTTCTCGAAACCCTTCGCGGCGATGACGTCCCACAGCAGGTTGATGACCTCCTCGCCCTGCGTCGTGACTTTCATCTTCACGATCGGGTTGTAGAGCAGGTAGCGGCGGTCTTCGGCGAAGCCGCGCGCATGTAGTCCGCTGCCCGCAGCGCGAACAGCTTCATCGCCACCAGGCGCGCATAGGCGTCGGTGAACAGCTGCCTGACGTGCGGGAAATCGGTGACATACATGCCGTAGAGACGGCGGTTGGCGGCGTGGTTGATCGCCTCGTACAGGGCGTGGGTGCAGATGCCGATGGACGCCCAGCCCAGGTTGAACTTGCCGACGTTGACGGTGTTGAGCGCGGCGTCCCATGCCTCGCGCCCTCGCGCAGGATGTCCGCCTCGCTGATCGGGTAGTCGTGCAGAGCGAACTTCGGAGACGTAGTACTGGGAGTCGACAACGTTCCTCAGCAGCTCGAAGTTCGTGATTCGCGGAATCGGCGGCGAAGAAGACGTAATCCCCGCTATCGGCCATCTTCCCGAAGGTGGAAACCATCGCGCGCCTCGTTGCCGTTGCCGATGTAGTACTTCTCGCCGTTCGCCCTGTAGCTCCCGTCGGGCTGAGGGGTGAGGGCCATCTCCGTCGAGTAGATGTCGGCGCCGTGTTGTCTGCTCGGAGAGGCCGAAGGCGAAGACCGCTCCGTCCGCCAGAAGCTGCGCGGCGCGCGCTTCGCCTCCTCGTTCTCGCTCATCCAGATCGGGCCGAGGCCCAGGATCGAGACCTGCCAGGCGTACCAGTAGGGAAGCCCGTAGAACGCCAGGATCTCGTTGAAGGGAACGTTGCGGCAAGTGTCCCAGCGCGAGTCCGCGTCGCCATAGTCGGGAGGGGTGAGCAACGTGGCGAATATCTTCTCGTTCTTGATGAAATCGAGGAAGTCATCGTACCAGACCCCCTGGTGAGCCTCCTCCAGCAGGCGTTTCTTCCCCTTCTTCTCGAAGAAGTCGATTGTGCTGGCCATCACCTCGGCCGAACGACTGTCTAACTGCTGCGGGTCCAGTCTTTTGGGGTTCAGAAGCATCATCACTTGCGTCCTCTCGAGCTGTCGCGCACGGCGTCCCGTATCACTAGCCGCGCCCGCCGTCCTCGCCCAGCCTGTCCACCGCCGGCTCCTTGTAGATGACCCCTTGCTCGAAGAGCGAACTTATCTGCTCGTCGTCGTATCCAAGCTCCACCGCCAGGATCTCGCGCGAGTTCTCCCCAAGTAGTGGCGCATGCCCTCTCACTTCACCGGGCGTTCTCGACATTTTGAAGGGGCTACCGTACGTCTCTATCTCGCCGGCAAACGGCTGATGCATCTTCACCACCATGCCTCGCTCCCGGATGTAAGGGGCATCCGCGACCTCGGCAAAGCCACGCACGACCATCGCTGGAACGCCGGCCGCTTTCAGCACACGTTCAGCCTCCTCCACCGACTCCAATCCCATCACCCAATCCTCGATCGTCTGATGAACAAAGGGGGCGTTCTCATAGCAAAGGCGCAGCGTTAGCTCGCTGGTCCGTGGATGAGTGAGCAGCCACTCGTAACCCTCACCCATCGCTGCCACAACCCGTTCCCATAGCGCGTCGCTTAGCGCCGCCACCGCAATGAGCCCGTTCTTCCCTTTGATGAGGGCATATGGCGAATAGGCGGCCGACCATCTGCTGTTCGGCAGTGCGGGCACAGTCCGGTTGCTGAACAAGTAAGCAGGAGGGTTGTTCTCGTGAGTATGGAAGAGACAATCGGTCATTGACAGATCGATCGACTGACCGTGACCCGTCTTCTCTCGATAGTAGAGGGCAGCGAGGATTGCCGCCACAGCGTGCATGCCCGCATTCGCATCGCCAATCGCGACGGGTGCGGGCATGGGTGGATCGGATTGGCCGCACCACCCGCTTGCCGCCTGCGCAATCAAATCGAATCCCGGCTCTCCGGCGTAGGGACCTTGATGCCCGAAACAGGAGATCGTGCAGTATATGACGCCCGGGTTGATTTCGTTGACAGCGTCGTAGCCCAATCCCAGCTCATTCATGGCCCCCGGCGCCATATTCGAGATCATAACGTCTGATCGCCGGGCCAATCCCCTGACGATCGCCAGGCCCTCCTCCGACTTCAGATTCAGTGATAGGCTCTTCTTCCCGCGATTCAGGAACACGGAGTAACTGCTTTGTTTCACGCCATTCCGCTCCATCACCAGAGCGTACCGTCTCTCCAGCGCCCCGACCTCGCAGGGCTCGACCTTGATGACCTCGGCCCCCATGTCCGCGAACTGTCGCGTGGCGAAAGGCCCGGCGTAGACCCATGTGAGGTCCAGTACCCGAATTCCTTGTAGCGCCCCTTTAGAGTCGTCCGTCATTTTTCCTGCCCGCGTTGGCTCAGAGCCCGTCCTAACAAGATCTCGTAGGAAGCCCTCGGGCCATCCTATGACTTTTTGTGGAAGTCGGGTTTGCGCTTCTCCATGAATGCCATCACCGCTTCCCGGAACGCCGGCCTATTCGTTCCAGCATTGAGCTCTTCACTCTCGCGTCTCATGATCGTCCGGATATCGGGCTCCGTAAGATTCGTCCAGGCCAGCTTCTTCACCGCAAGAAGCAGATCCGTATCGTTCTCCGCCATCTTTTCCGCCAGTCCCACCGCCTCATCCATCAACGACTCGTGGGGCACGACCTTATTCACCAGGCCGATCCGGTCTGCTTCTTGAGCGTCAATTGTCTCTCCCGTCAGCATCAGTTCCATCGCCCGGTTGAAGCCGACGATATGGGTCAGCAGCATCGTGCTGGCCAGTTCAGGGACGATACCGACGCGGATAAACCGCACCGAGAAACGAGCTTTGTCGGATGCTATTCGTGCGTCGCAGTTCAGCGTCATCGTCATGCCGGCGCCGATCGACGGACCGTTGATGGCGCAGACGATGGGCTTGGACCGCATGCAGAAGGTTAGCCAGTTCTCTTCGTCCGCCGCCGGGCGCTGTTCCTTGGCACTCTCGTCCTCAAGCCCCCGCTTCCAGCCGCCGACGTCCCAGCCACCGCAGAAGATGGGGTCCGTACCCGTCCAGACCACGGCGCCAATGTCTTCGTCCTTGTTGAACTTGTCTATGATCTCCCTCAACCTTCGGCTCGACTCGAAAGTGAGAGAGTTGCGCCTCTCCGGCCAGTTGAGCCGCACAATCGCCACCCGCCCCCTTGTTTCGGTGACTATCTCGTGCTCTGCCATCTCTGCTCCTCCGCGTTCAATCCAGAATCGGTCCGACTGGCAGATTCTAGTCCTTTCCCAACGGCTAGGAAAGAGACCGACGAAGCCCCCTTGCCCCGAGGATTAGGGCACGTTCCCTCAGAGGGGCCGCCTTGGAGCGGCAAACAGGACTCGAAACACCGGCAGCCTGTTCGGAAGAAACCGTGTGACCGACTCAGGTGCAGCTGATTAACTTAGGATGGCGGTGACCCTGCTCAGGGCGCTGCCGCCTCCTAGCGTGGCTCAGAAACGCGAGCGAACGGCCGTTGGACGGCGTCGCTTATAAGCCGAACCCGCTCCATCAGACGAGCGAAGTTCCCGAAGTTTAGGCTTTGGGCGCCATCGGACAGGGCGCGATCGGGATCGGGATGGATCTCCACCATCAGGCCGTCCGCTCCGGCAGCTATCGACGCCATCGACATCGGCTCCACAAGATACCAGCGGCCCGTGCCGTGGCTTGGGTCCGCGATCACCGGCAGATGGCTAAGCCGCTTTGCCAGCGGTATCGCCGCCACGTCGAGGGTGAAGCGGGTGCCGGTCTCGAACGTCCTTATCCCCCGTTCGCAGAGGATCACCTGCCGGTTGCCGCGCGCCAGGACGTACTCCGCGCAGAGCAGCCACTCTTCGACGGAGCAAGCCATGCCGCGTTTCAGCAGCACCGGCTTGTCGCAGTTGCCCACTTCGTCCAGCAGGTAGTAGTTCTGGGCGTTGCGGGTGCCGATCTGCAGCAAGTCGACGTGCTCGCCGACAGTCTCGACGTCGCGCGGGTCCATTACCTCGCTGACGGTCGGCAGGCCAACGGCCGCGCCTGCCTCTGCCAGAATGCGCAGCCCTTCTTCGACCAAACCCCTGAAGGCGTGCGGGCTGCTGCGCGGCTTGAAGGCGCCGCCGCGAAGAATGTGCCCTCCGGCCGCCTTCACCGCCCGCGCGGTCTCTAGCATCTGCTCCGGCGTATCGACTGAGCACTGGCCGGCGATGACGACGGTCTCGCCGTTGCCGATCTCGACGTTGCCTACTTTCACTACCGTGTCCTGCGGCTTCAGCTCGCGGCTGGCCAGCTTGTAAGGTTTCGATATGGGAACGATCCCGTCGACGCCGGGGAAGGCCCGTAGCTCGTCGGAAAGCTCAGGGTAGATCCGGCCAACGACCCCAATGACGGTTCGTTCGACGCCAACGATCGTGTGCCCCGAAAGCCCGCTTTCCCCCAGATGGTCCAGCACCGCCTCCAACTCCTGCGGGCTGTGGTCTTTCTTCATTACTACCATCATGGCTCTCGCACTCCTGGCTCCTGATGTTCCGATAGCGCCGAGTTCTGTCGCCAATATCATACGTTAGGCAGTCGATTCGGTCTTCCGTGGAGGCGTGCGCCTTCGGTTTGTGTTCATATGGCCAAGGAATTAGGATTAGACCGCTCTCAATCCACCAAAACAAGGAAGGAACTGATGAAGACAAGGATCACGGAACTATTCGGCATCAAGTACCCAATTCTTTGCGGCGCCATGATGTGGCTCGCTAAGCCCGAACTTTGTGCCGCGGTTTCGAATGCCGGCGGCTTCGGAAATCTGACCGCCGGCAACTTCGGCTCCGGCGACGAGCTACGTGAAGGGATCAAGCGGACAAGAGAGCTAACCGACAAGCCATTCTGCGTGAACCTGACACTCCTCCCTTCCGTGCGCATCGTCAAAGACCTGCACGAAGCCTACTTCCGCGTCTGCTGCGAGGAGAAAGTCACCGCTGTCGACGTCTCGGGCGCCCCATTGGACAGGTACCTGGGGCCGGATGCCATAAGCCGCGCGAAGGACGCGGGCGTCAAGTTGATCCACAAGGTCGGCGCGGTGAAGCATGCGGTACACGCTGAAGAGGTGGGCTACGACGCCGTCATCGCTGCCGGCTTCGAAGAGGGAGGCCATCCTCTGAGCGAAGACGTGACGACGATGTTGCTCACGCCGCGAATCTGCCAAGCCGTGAGCATTCCCGTCGTTACCGCCGGCGGCATAGCCGATGGGCGCGGCATGGCGGCGGCCATGGTCCTAGGCGCGGAAGGTGTGATGATGGCGTCGCGCTTCATTGCCACGACCGAATGTTTGGCGCACCATCGCATCAAGGAAGAGCTCGTGAGCCGCCAGGAGAACGACACGGTCATGATCTGCCGGAGCATCAACCTCCAGATGCGCGCTCTCCGAAACCAGCAGGTCGAGAAGGTGCTGGAAGTGGAAGCGCGACGCGGCGGCCCCGAAGAGATACTTCCGCTTATCGGCGGCGAGCGTCAGAATGCGGCCTGGCAGAGCGGCGACCTCGAATGCAGCCCGTTCCCCGTCGGGCAGTCGATCGGCCTGATCGACGACATTGAGACCTGCGAAGAACTGCTGTCGCGGATGATGCGCGAGGCTGGCGAGATTCTGGCCCGCACGCAGCACCGCTTTGCTGAGGCTTCGTGACCCCGGTGCTATACTGGGGCCCACTTGCAGATGACGCTATTGGAGGAAGGAGGCACGCATTCAGATGTGCAGGATGTGTGAATGGCTCGGCGACGGCGGAGTCTGGTACAAGAACCCCAAGAACTACGCCAACCGCATGTACAAGCTCCGCGAGCCCGGCGGGAAGCTCTCGCGCTTCAGCGGTGATGTGCTGAATATGGGCGCCACCCTGGACGACGCCATCCAGGCCAAAGCGGACGGCGATGTTGACACGTTTCAGACGATCATAAGGCAATTGAATGGGCAGCATTCTCAGAGGCCCGGAACACAAGTTGTCCCGCTGGAAGAATGCATAGAATTGGTGCAAACTATGGGGACGCCCGTGGCCGCCATGATCTGCAACTGCCGGAAGCTGGCGCGCGCCGAGGAAGAGACCAACATCAACGAATATAGCTGCCTCGCGCTGGGCACCGGCATGTTCAAGTGGGAGCGCTGGCCCGAGCGGTACCGCGGCGGCGTCGAGTTCCTGAGCCCTGACCAAACCGCCGAATTCCTGGAATACTGGGACAAGCGCGGCATGGTCCACATCCTGATGGAGGAGGGCGGCGACTTCATCGGCGGCATCTGCAACTGTGACTACCCCGACTGCATCCCCATTCGATGGCGGCTCGACTATGGACTGAACTACCAGCTCACCAAGGGCGAGTATATCTGCGAGGTCGATTACGAAAAGTGCAACGGCTGCGGCGAGTGCCTAGGGCGTTGTCAGTTCAACGCCCTGAAGTACGAAGCCACGATCGACAAGCCGAATATCGACCCCATGGCCTGCTTTGGCTGCGCCCTTTGCATGACGGCCTGCCATCGCGACGCGATCCACCTCGTGCCGCGACGTGAGTATGCGGTCCTGCGGAACGTCTGGTAGAGAGGCACCAAAGATGAACGCCGTTAATCCAGTCATCAACATCAACCACGATCTATGTACCACCCCCTTCGATTGCAAGCGCTGCCTGCGTATTTGTCCCGCCGCTGTCTTCTGGGTCAATCCCGTGAAGATGATTCGGGGCATAGAAAGCGACAAGACCCAGCCGGGCGCCTTCGCACTAATGGCCAAGTACCGCGACAAGTGCACCGCCTGCAACAAGTGCGTCGACGTCTGCCCGGTCAACGCCTTGACCCTCACTATGCCTGAGGAGGTGAGGGCATGACCTCCGATGCAGCGCAAACCTTCGACCTGAACGAACAGATGGTAGAGACGCTCGAGAAAGAGTTTGGTCCCGATGCCCTTAGGAGCGAACTCAAGACTGCAAAGCCCGCCGATCGCAAAGCCTTCTTCGCCGACTTTGGCCGGCGCTGGATGGAGCGCGTGATCGAACTCGGCGAAGAATACGACGATCGGACGTACCAAGTCCTCAGAGCGGCCGTCGCGAAGACAGGCCACTTCGGCTTCCCGTTCGTCGGCGAGCGTTTCGTCGAGATCGCCTACCTCAGCACTCAGCCGATTTACACCCTGCCCATCGTTGAAAATGGTGCGCGCGGCCTCATCTTCAAGGTGCCGTTCTGCGGCTTTCATAAAGTGATCCGCGAGGAGTTGGGAAAGAACGCGGCGGCGAAGCTGGACTGCAAGGCCGCCTGTCTGAACGCCTGCCTGCTCGCCTTCGAGAATAAGGACTTCAAGGTCAGCATCGGGATGGACGCCACGATGCCGGCCGACGAGTACTGCCAGTTCGCGATCAGGCCCGCCTGACACGCACGCCCGTGCTCATCGACCTGCATACTCACACCGGCTGGGGGTCCGGCGACAGCCATCTCGACCCGTCGGAGATGATAGAGCAGGCGCGCCGCTGGGGAATGGACGGGATAGCGGCAACAGACCACGATTTCGCCTGGGACCCGGAGAAGGTGGAGATGCTCCGCCAGCGGCACGGCTTCCTGGTGATTGCGGGAGCGGAGATGGATACGGATGCCGGTCACGTGCTCGTGTTCGGGTTGCCGGGCCCAAGGCGCTGGCTTCGCCTGCCGGATGCTCAGTCCTTGCGGGCTGAAGTTGACGCGGCAGAAGGCGTGATGGTTCTGGCTCATCCCTTCCAGGACCTGACATCCATCGGGCCGGAAGCGACCGACGAGGAATGGCAGCGGCTAATCGAAGACCGTCGCTGGTACCTCATGGATGCGATCGAGGTTCATAACGGCCGGATGGGGCCGCGACAGATTCAGCTTGCGGCCGAATTGGCGCGGCGGCTCGACCTGCCTACCACCGGCGGCAGCGATGCTCACCGCCTCGTCGAGCTGGCGCGGTCGTTCACCGCGTTTGACGAAACCATTCACGACGAACGTGACGTGGTCGCGGCCATAAAGTCCAGACGGTGCCACAGCGGCGATTGGGCGTCGGAGAGACTACCCGACAGGCGCGGCGAACTTCGATCTCAATCGTAGAGCGGCAGCGTCGCGTTTCCAAAGGAGTAAAGCAATGGTGGTGAGACCCAAGCGTGCAGACCCTATATCTACCCGGCCGATCTATCTGGCGCGACTTCCCTCCAAAGATTTGCCGCGGTGGGCCGCCACGCCATCCTCCGGCGCGATTCGCATCTTCCTGGACATGGCCGTTTCGATTGACGCGGAGGCATTAGTCGCCAGGCTAAAAGACGAAACCAAGCACCCCTTGATGGTCGTAGGCAGCATCACCTCGGCCCTGGCCGGCCGGCCGCAGACGGAGGCGCGCCAGGCCGTGTCGTCGCTTGCGAACGCGCTGGCGTGGGCACGAATCCGCGACACGTCGAGCCAACAATATCGTGTGTTGCCTTTGCGGAGCGAGGTTGACGCCGAGGAGGCCCTCTACAAGGCCCAAACTCAACCCCGGTATGAGGGGGTAAGTCACCCCCTGCCCACCGCTGGGTCCATCTATGACGCCTCTGCCGTCCAGGCAGCTTTTGCCGGCCTCCTGAATGAGCGCCGGGATATTGTGATCACGACACGGCAATTTGCATCGTGGGACAACCGTGCGGGCAAGTGGACAACCGTTGGAATCGTTCGCGGATCGCCGGCCGTTATCTCGACTGCCACGGACGGCGATGACCCGTCACTCCTCGACGCGTTGCGCCGAGCGCTTTCCTGAGGCGCGCGTCGCGCTCGCCGTCTTAGCCTCTGGGCAAGCCCAGCCCGCGAGTGGCGATAACGTTCCGCAGGACCTCTGACGTGCCCATGCCGATGGTGAGGGCAAGCGAGCTGAGATAGAGCCGCGGGACCCATCCAGCCTCAGTCGCCCGCTCGCCGCAGGCGCCACCACGAAGACCGAGCACTTTCATCCCGGTCTGCGCCACCCGCTGCGTCGTCTCCGCCAGGAAGTTCTTCATCGTCGACGCTTGATAGTTCGGGACCTGCCGCCGCTCGAGCATCGAGACGATCTGGTAGGCCATCACGCGGCTCACCTCCACCTCGATCATACGGTCGGCCAACTCAAGGCGCAGCGCCGAATCGACACGAGAGGCACCAGCCGGGCAATCCGCTCGCGCCAGCTCGATGAGCCTCAAGACGGCATGCCGAAGGCCAACAATCGACCCCATCTGCGCGGCGCGCTCAAAGCTTAACGTCGTCGTCGCAAGGTACCACCCCTGGTTCTCTTCCCCAACAAGGTTCTTCCCAGGCACGCGTACATCCCTGAGAAAGACCTGGCTGGATAGGGCGCTGCCCGTGACATCCGGCAAAGGCTGCACTTCCACGCCGGGCGTGCTCATCTCCAGGAGGAAGTAGCTTATCCCCCTGTGTTTCGGGACTAAGGGATTGGTGCGGGCCAGCAGGAACATCCAGTTCGACTGCGGAGCGCCGGTCGTCCAAATCTTATGCCCGTTGATCACGTAGTCGTCGCCGTCGTGCGTGGCCATGGTCTGGAGCGACGCAAGGTCGGAGCCAGCCTCAGGCTCGGTGAAGCCCTGAGTCAGGACGGTCTCGCCAGAGAGGATCCTGGGCAGGAACTCTCGCTTCTGCTCCTCCGTCCCGTGGACGATCAGGGTTGGGCCGAGCATGTCGACGCCGTTGCTGTCGATTCTCGGAGCATTCGCCTCGGCGAATTCCTCGCTCATGATGAACTGCTCCATTGCCGACAGGCCGGCGCCGCCGTACTCCTTCTGCCATGACGGCGCAATCCAGCCGCGGCGTACAAGCCGTTTGCGCCACTCGCGAACGTCACGATTGTCCCAGAGAAGATCGCGGGCACTCAGGTAAGATTGTCCCGCCCGAGCAGCCTTGAATGATCCGGGTAGCTCCGCCTCCGCGAAGGCGCGCACCTCCTGCCTCCACGCCGCCTGTTCGCGCGTATCGCGGAAATCCATCTGTTGGAATCAACCTCTCTGGTGGTCGGTGTAAGAACGATGGAGCGGGGGACGGGATTCGGACCCGCGACGCCGTGCGTGGAAGAAACGCCCGTTCAGCGTGCTGCCCGGGCACCACCTCGACCGGCCTTGTCAGTCGTGTCGTCCAGGATATCGATGTCGCCTTACTTCCCGGTCGTTCCCTTCTTGATCTTCTCCTGCTTCGGCTTCTTAATCTTCTTGCCGCCCTTGTCCTTGCGTGCCATGTGTCGCTCCTTCCGCTTTCGCTAAGATATTAGCACGAGCCGGAGCCACGGGCGAAGGCTTCGCAGGCGCAGGCGACTCCGAAGCATAAGGCCAGGATTTCGCCCGGTTAGTATGTGCTGTGCGGGAGAATGAGTTGGAGCAGGAAACGGGACTCGAATCCGCGATGCTCTGTCAGGAACGTCGTCTGTCGAATTCGGAATAAGGCGGGCGAATCGCGCCCTTGCTCGCGCTTCCTAGCCCCTGCGCCCGGCCCGCGCCCGTTCGTTCGCCGTGAGCAGCCGTTTTCGCAGTCGCAAGCTCTTCGGCGTCACCTCCAGCATCTCATCCTCGGCGATCCACTCCAGTGCCTGTTCCAGCGACATGCGCCGCACCGGCAGCACTTGTACCGCGATATCCGACGTCGACGAGCGGATGTTGGTGAGCTTCTTTTCCTTCGTGATGTTGAGGCCGATATCCCCCTCGCGTGCGTTCTCGCCGATAACCATCCCCTCATAGACCCGTTCCCCCGGCTCGACGAAAATCTCTCCGCGCTCCTGCGCCTGCTCGAGAGCGTACGCCATCACAATGCCCGCGCGGTCCGCCACCAGCGCGCCGTTCGTACGATGCTCGATCTCCCCCTGCCACGGCTCATACCCGTCGAACAAGTGGTTTAGCAAACCGGTGCCGCGCGTGTCCGTCAGGAACTGGCTGCGAAAGCCGATGAGCCCCCGTGACGCGATACGGAACTCCAGCCGCACCCGGCCCGTGCCGTGGTTCACCATGTTCGTCATGCGCCCCTTGCGGATGGCGATTTTCTGCGACACGACACCCACATACTCATCCGGACAGTCGATCACCAGGTGCTCCATGGGCTCATGTATCACCCCATCGATTTCGCGTGTTATCACCTGTGGCTTGCTAACCGACAGTTCAAACCCCTCGCGCCGCATCGTCTCGATCAGGATCGCCATCTGCAACTCACCGCGGCCCGACACCCTGAAATTATCCGCCGAGTCGCCCGGCTCGACCCGCAGCGCCACGTTCGTGAGCACTTCCCGCTCCAGCCTGTCCTTCAGGTTTCGCGACGTTACGAACTGTCCCTCCTGGCCGACGAACGGCGACGTATTGATCGAAAAGATCATGCTCACCGTCGGCTCGTCGATGATCACGCGCGGAAGCGCCCGCGGGTCATTTGCGTCGGTGATAGTGTCCCCTATGTTCACCTCGTCGAATCCTGCCAGTTGCACGATCTCCCCCGGCCCTGCATGGCTCACCTCGACGCGCTCCAGCCCCTCAAATACGTAGAGATAACTTATCCGGGAGCGATCGATGCTGCCGTCCTGGCGTATTAGCGCCACGTCCTGCTTCGCGCGTAGGCGCCCGTTGACGATACGTCCCACGGCCAGCCGTCCGACAAAATCCGAGTAATCGAGATTCAGCACCAGCATCTGTAATGGCATTGACGGCTGATAGCGCGGTGCCGGGATCGAGCGGATTATCTGCTTGAACAGCGGCTCGAGAGATTGGTCCTTGCCTTCGGGCGTCAGCCGGCAAACGCCGCCCCGTGCGATCGTATAGAGCACAGGAAAATCGAGCTGGGACTCGTGCGCGTCCAGGTCGATGAAGAGGTCGTAGATCTCGTCCAGCACCTCCTGCGGCCGCGCGCCCTTCCGGTCGATCTTGTTGATCACGACGATCGGCGGCAGCCCCAGTTCCAGTGCCTTCTTCAGCACGAAGCGCGTCTGCGGCAACGGCCCTTCGCTGGCGTCAACCAGCAGCAGCACGCCGTCCACCATCTTCAGCGTGCGCTCCACCTCGCCGCCGAAGTCCGCATGCCCGGGCGTATCGACGATGTTGATCTTGTACCCGCCAAACCGCACCGCCGCGTTCTTCGCCAGAATCGTGATCCCCTTCTCGCGTTCCAGGTCGATCGAGTCCATCACCCGCTCGATGACCTCCTGGTTCTCGCGGAAGACGCCGGTCTGCCGCAGCATTGCGTCGACCAGGGTAGTCTTGCCGTGATCAACGTGGGAGATGATTGCAATATTGCGGATGTTCTTTCGGACGGCCTCGCCTTCGGCGGCATTGATTTGAGCTTTGCTCATGCTGCTCCATCAAGAAAGCCGCGCGATTCGCTCGGCTCCGTGTGTGGCGAATTGGAGCGGGGGACGGGATTCGAACCCCCGACAGCTTGCTTGGAAGGCAGAAACTCTGCCGTTGAACTAGCGCCGATTGCCCGCTGACGCGCCCTGGCTCTTTTGAAGGACTCCGGTAGCTGCGCCTCCACGAACGAGCGGACCTCTTGCCTCTAGGCCGCCTGTTCGGGTGAATCTCTGAAGTCCATCTGCCGTCCCACCTAATGTATCGCGACTGCCATGGAGAACGCCAGAAGAGATCGGGAAAATCGAGTGGCTACGAGGACAAGCGAAGATGGTCGCTCATGGGGGTGTCTTCGTTTTCATTTTTGAGGCTCGGGGGCCATCCACAATTCAGCTGCATGATGCGACTCGCCTGCAAGGTCCATTCCATTCGTTCCCGGGGACTCGGCCAGCACATCCCGCAATGCGGCTCGGATCTTGTTCCTCGCCCAATCCACAAGGTATCCCCCATTTGATTCAGGGGCCTTCGCAACGGGGACGTCTTGCTGAAGCATGCCGTTCTGGCGCTGAATCTGCTTCTTCCGGGACCAGCCACTGCATATGCAGTGTTTTTTGGGGGGTGCAAGGCTATTCGAGAGGCAGGGGGTCAAGGGCCAGAGGGAACATCGGTCCACCGGTTCTCGGTGGCCTCCGCCACGAGCACGAATGGGTGGCTGCTTGATGTGCGCAGATGCGGATGGCATTTTGCCTCCCCACAGGATCGCCCAGGAGTACGGGGTCGATGTGACTACGTTGGCGAAGCGGAACGGCCTGCCGCTCAACGCGCTGCTGATGATCGGCGACACATTGATCATCCCTGTCCGCTGATTGACCGGACTCGGCCTTTGGTCTTCGCCTCTGAGGCACCTTCGGGCGCCTCTCGTTTCGTCCGAACGAAGAACGCCGGAACGAGCCCGCACCATAAGATGATCGCCGCCACGATAAACGTGCGGTCGAAACCGCTTGCTGTGGCTGCCGCGAAGAGATGCGTCAACTTCTGCGAGAGTTGGTCAAGGGTCTGGCGGTTGGCATCCGCGACCTGCTGGCCGGCCGTCTGAGCGACGCTGCTGTATAGATCAAACTTCTGCTGTTCGCCCGTTGCCGCCGCTGACGACTTCGCCGATGCGACTACGGTGTCGACCGCCTGGATTATCCCCTGCTTCACCGAGCTCGGCAGGTTCGACTGTTGGACTGCCGCATTCGCCTGTGTCTCGGCGTTCGCCAGTCGCGGATGCAGTGCGCCCAGGAAGATAGCTACCAGAACCGCCAGCCCGAGCGTGACACCGATCTGCCGCGAAGTATTGAAGACACCCGAACCCACAGCCTGACGGCGCCCGCCAAGCGAACCCATGGCCGCCGACGCCAGCGGCGAGAATGCCAGCGCGGCCCCAATTCCGGCGATGATCAGCCGCCAGAAGATATGTGTGTACGGTTCCCCGGCCGATAGCTGTGAGAACAAAACCATCGCTAAGCCCAACACAGCCAGCCCACTGAAGACAAATACGCGCGCCCCAAAGCGGTCGCTTAGCCGCCCGGAGATCGGCCCGACGACCATGATCGTCACCGGTGTGGGCGTCAGCGCCAGTCCGGCCCGCACGGCAGAGTAACCCTGCACCACCGTGAGGTATTGGACATACAGGAAAAGCGCGCCGAAGAAGCCCATCCCGAGGATGACCATCGAGGCATTAGCAGCGCTAAAGGTCCTTACCGCGAACAGGCGCAGATTCACGATCGGGTCGTCGACGACGCTCTCAACGATCACGAAGATGACCGCGAAGACGGCTGAAGTAGCGAACAATCCCACAATGAAAGGCGTTGACCATCCCACGGTCTCGCCCCGCACCAGCGCTAACGTCAGCGAGAATAGGGAGATAGAGAGAGTCGCCACACCCGGGAGGTCGACCTTGCGGGCCCCTTCTTCACGGGACTCAGGTATGAGGAAGGAACAGGCTATAATGCCCAGAATGCCAACCGGCACGTTGACGAAGAAGATCCATTCCCAACCCGCGTAGTCGGTCAGCACTCCTCCCAGCGTCGGGCCAATAGCTCCCGCAGCTGCCACAACTGCCCCCCAGATGCCGACCGCCGCGCCCCGTTGCTGCGGTGGGAACGCGACCACGACGATAGCCAGGCTCACAGGCATCATAATTGCGGCGCCAACACCCTGAAAAGCACGGAGCGCAATGAGGGTGTTGACGTCGTGGGCTAAGCCACAGGCCAGGGAAAAGATGCTAAAGATGATCAGCCCCGCGATGAAGACCTTTTTCCGGCCCCAGCGGTCTGCGATTCGCCCTGCGGGGATCAGCAGCACGGCGATAGCGAGGCTGTAGGAGTTCAGGACCCAGGTTACCGTCTCGATATTGGAGTGAAGCGATTGCTCGATCGTGGGGATGGCGATGGTGACGATCGTTGCATCGAGCATCGCCATGAAAAGGCCGAACACGGCGGCGGCAAGGATCAGCCACTTATTCTGATAGCGCATCCTGCACGTGGCGCGGCCAGGCTCGACCGCGCCCCTCTTGCCCTCGTGGCGAAACTGAAGCCGCCAACCAGGTCTTGGCCCGCGACTGGTCAGCCGCTTCCCCAGAACTCATCATACCATCGAAGAAGTTGCGTTAGGGGGCGGACATTGCTGTCCGCTGTGGGGTGGCAAAATGTCATCCGTATCTTTCCTCACTTACGCGGCCACCCACTCATATTCGTGATGTAGACCGCCAAGTACCGACCGGGCCACTATTCGTCCAGACGGTGGTGGGTCGGCACGAGATGGAGGCCCGGTGGGAGTCTCCAGTCCCAGTGACCGATGCGGCCGCCCATTGTTTTAGTGCACCATGTACTCCCACACCACCCTCAGCAACTGCCTTTCATTGATGACGATGACATGGTCCAAGCACTCCCGGCGTAACGTGCCTACCACGCGCTCGGCAACAGCATTGGCCTTCGGCGCCTGGACGGGAGTGAGGGTGGCCTCGATACCAAGACTGGCTGCCTTCGCATTGAAGCTCCCTCCGTAGCAACAGTCCCTATCGCGGATGAGGTACTTGGGCTGCTCCCCCCAGGGGGTTGCCTCAATGAGCTGCCGCCACACCCACTCAGCCGTGGGATGCGCCGTCACATTGAGATGTACCAGCCTCCGCCGACAATGGGGAATGAACAAGAACACATACAGGGTCTTGAAGGTCACGGTCTGGACCGTGAAGAAGTCAGTTGCCCAGATATGGGGTACGTGGTTCTTGAGGAAGGTGCGCCAGGACGTTAGCTCTGCCAGGTATGGCAGAAAGGAGTTCAAAAGACATGGATACGGCGACGAAAACAGCTAAGGCCGTCCTGGAGTCGGAACTCGGCGTCGAGGTGACCAGCATCCGGCTGGTGGAGGAGAAGGAGTTCCTGGGCGCGAAGCTCGCCATCTGGCGGGCAAGGACCCAAGGCGGCGATGAGCTCCACTTACTGCGCGTGATTGGACCGCCTCTCATCCAGAACCTTTCGGTTGAGTCGCCGCGAGGTTGAGGCGAGTAACGTAGTACGTTCGGCAAGAGCGCCTGGGGAACCCCCGCCATTTCGGCGGGGGTTCCTGTTTTTGAGCGCGTCATTGCGTCCGCCACGTTGCCAGTATTCAGTCCGACGTAAGAGCTTGCATGGCATTCACTTGGCTCGCTGTTGCGTTCTCGTTTCGCGCACAAATTGCTTCACTTTCCGCTCGATAAGCCGCTACAGCCCCTCACGGCCTCGGAGTCTTCCGGCCGCTTACAAGTGTAGCTCACCATTCGTTTGTAACTCTTCTAGCGTCCGCCCTGTGCACAGGTTGACTTCCTGGAATGATCATTCTAGAATGCTTCGAAAATCGGACACTATCAAGGAGGAGGCCGCGCATGTTTCGCCCGCTCAGGTCAAGGGTTCTTCTGATTGCTGTCGTGGTGGTGCTGGTGCTGCCGCTTGTCGCCTGCTCAAGCAGCGAGAAGATCGCGACGACGAACAACGGCCAACAGACTGCGTCAAACTTGCTGTCCGACCCCATCAAGCTGGATTCAGGCTATGTCGCAGGAACGGTGGTCGGCGACCCGGGGAAAGAAGTGCATGTCTATCGCAGCATTCCGTACGCGGCGCCGCCGGTAGGCGACCTGCGCTGGAAGCCGCCGCAACCGGTGGAACCGTGGACGGGTATCAAGGAAGTGACAACCTACGGCAACATGTGCCCGCAGAACACCGCAAGTTGGGTGTCGGGCACTGTTGGCGAGGACTGTCTGACGCTGAACGTGTTCACGCCGGCCAAGACGACTGACGAGAAGCTTCCCGTGATGGTCTGGTTGCATGGCGGAGGGTTTGCTGTCGGCTCGGCCAACCAACTGCCGTACACATGGCCGTCGCTACCCGAACACGGCGTTGTGATGGTAGGCGTAAACCACCGGCTTGGTCCTATTGGCCTGCTCGCGCTGCCGCAGTTGACCGCGGAGTCGCCGCAGGGCGTCTCGGGGAACTATATGTTCCTGGATATCGTCGCCGCCTTGCAGTGGATACAGACTAACATCACCGCGTTCGGGGGCGATCCGAACAATGTCACGATCTTCGGTGAGTCAGGTGGGGGCGGAAAGACGGATGCGATGGTGGCTTCGCCGCTGGCGAAGGGCCTGTTCCAGCACGCGATCCTGGAGAGCGGGGCGAATGGCGACGTGGGCATCCGGTCGGTGATGTCGTTGAAGGATGGCGAGGCGCTCGGCGAACAGCTCGTCGCGAAGCTGGGGATCCCGGACGACGCGAACACGCTGGCCGCGCTGCGTGCCCTGCCCTACCAGACGATTCTTGACGCGTCAGCCGAGATGAGTCAGTCGCTGGCGGAGTCGAATCCGGAAGCGGAAGGAGTCGGGATCTTCGACAACATGATGGTCGATGGCTGGTTCATGCCGGATACCCCGACGAACATCTACAAAGCCGGCAAGCAGAACGATGTCGACCTGCTAACCTGCACGAATATCGGCGAGTTGATAGCGCCGAATACGGCCATCCACCTGCCATACCTGATAGACGCTTACACGACGCGGCTCGATGCTGTCGGAAAGGCGGGTAAGGGAGCGTTCGCGGCGCTGTTCACACAGGTGCCGAGCCAGTGGAAGGCTGAGGGCGTCATGGCGTTCCACGGCCTGGAACTTCCCTACGTCTTCGGGATGCTGGCAGTGATCCCGAACAAGATATTCTACGACGCGTTCGCCGGGCCTTCGGGTGCCAAGACGGTGAACGTGACCCTGACGGAAGACGACGAGAAGGTATCCGAGGCGATGATGTCCATGTGGGCGCAGTACGCGAAGACGGGGAACCCGAGCGTCCAAGGCTTGATCGATTGGCCTGTGTGGGATGTGGCCAGCGACCAGTACGTGGAAATCGCCTGGCCGCTCCAGGTAAAGACGGGGTACTCGAAGCTCGTGAAATAGGGATGCGCTAGTCTTCCCGCTAGCTCGTCTCTGGCGTCTCTGTCTTCTGCGACGCGCGTCGGAAGCGCCCCCAGAGGAAGGTTCTGCGGAACCGCGCTGGTGGGGCGACAGCGAGAGGTTGGCCGCGGTCGCATACTTGGCGATCACCCGGGCGATGTGCCGTCCCTTCATTGGAGCACGCGCGGCGGCAATTCGGCCTGGTCGCTCTTGAGCACGACCGCGACCCTGACCTACTGGTTCGGCTGTCGCCTAGCGCCACAAGCGACCGCCTGAACGTAGTACAGGTCAGTGCGGTTGTCAACGGCGGAGCGGGGCAAGAGCGTGAAATGAAGGCCATATCGCCACGAACGGCTCAACAGAGACACACCCCTGTCACACTGCGGCCGGACATGACAGCCGCTGGCGGCAACAATGTCTGGGCTTGAGAGAAGAGCGCAGATTGCTGGGCGAGGAAGTTAAGAACATCTGCGCCACAAGGATGGCCAATTGACCGTTCGTGAGAGCTCGACGAGGCTAAGCGTAGCTAGCGCGCGGGTGGCTAATTCTGCCGCTGAGGCCAGCCATGGGGCCTGACACAAGAGCTCCGCCTATCGACCAATCCTTCCAGGTCCGGCTGTTCCTTCAACGCGAACCGGGATTTGAACCCAGACCATTTGCTTCGGATTCAAATGCGCAGGGAGCGGCGCGGCGCGCGGCCGCCGAATGCTTGGAGCGGGGGACGGGATTCGAACCCGCGACATCCTGCTTGGAAGGCAGGAGCTCTACCGCTGAGCTACCCCCGCTCGCCCTATCGCATTCTAGCAGGCTTTCCGTCTCTCTCTCAACGCAAGGCGTCAATCAAGGGCGCGTGAAACGCGTGGCGGAGCCTTCGAGACCCTTGACGTGCAGTTAGAAGGACCGACTCTAGTCCCTCACGATCGGAGCCATTGCCGCCGACGGCCCCTACCGGCGCTAGCGGTTCTTGAGCGGGGACGCGATTTTGTCCGTGGACAGCTCAGTTCGCCAGCCGTGATGGGCCAGGACCCAAAAACCAGCGGAGCCGAGACTCAATCGCTTGCGGACGAGTACCGCCCTTTCGGCCGATTCGGGAGCGAGGGGCTTGCTGCTGGCGTTTCTATCGGCACCTGCCGTGCTAACCGTTCCATCGGGCGGGCTATCTCTCAGAGTCGGGCAGCCAAGCACTTCATCCCAATCCACTTCAAGGAGAGGCCGAGTATACGATGTCCGGGTCACCCGCATTGACGCTCGGGTCGAGGGACGCCGCATAGCCAGTTGCGCCCGCAAGGTAGGTTTCGAAGAAGGCGGTCGCATAGAAATCGATGAATTGATGGGCTCTTTCGAGGCTTATGCTGTCCTGCGTCCATTTGTCGAGGTAGATGTTGTGGCTGGCGCCGGGGAACACGACCAGAAAGTGTGGCACCGCGCCGCCTATTCCATTGTAGAAGTTCCGTATATCAATGAGATTACAGGTCGTATCAAGGCCGCCGCCAAACATCATCAATGGCATTTCAACTTGGGAGGGCTCACCCACAGCAGTGATACATGGAGCGAGTGCCAGAGCTGCCTTGTATGGCACGCCTGGCGTGGTCGACTCACGCACACTGTCCGTGCCACCAAAAGAATGACCCATTATGCCGACTCGATTGCCATCTAGAACCTGGTAGAAAGAGGACGCCGGGGTATTGTTGCTGAGGTTCAGCATTGAATTGAGGGCAGCCATAAGGTCGCCGGGGCGATTGAGGTACGAATCATTGATAACGGCCGGCGAAGCTCCGCCGCTAGGGCAGTCAGTACTGGTATCGCCGGGATGAGAAGGCGCTATGACAACGAACCCATGTGTGGCGAGGAAAGGCGCCAGGTACAGGTACCCGTATGGCCACGCACAACATGAGCAGTGCGACCACATGATAATTGGAAACGGTGCCCCGTTTGTCGCGGGCTTCGCGTCACGCACGGCAGCTAGCTTAACGTCAACCGCTTGCGACCTGGCGCTCTCGTCTGCCGGATACCAGACCACAGTATCCAACAGACGGGGAGCTCCGGTGGTGACGGAAGTCGACTGGAAAGTGAATTCTGTGACGCCAACAGCATAGGGGCCAGGCTTTCCGGGGTCGCAGGCCTCGAACAAAGCCAGCGACAGTAGCGCAATGCCGAGGATTATCAACCGACGAAACATCTCGTGCCTCCTTACACTGAACATCGCGCCCAGTGAACCGATACGAGCATCCTGCCCAACGGCGGCCAGGGAGCTGGAGGTTCTAGTGATGGCGTTCCGCGTAGGCGTCCGCTGCCTCAACCCCTGGCTCGGGCTGCCGGACAAGTCTGTTTGTCGATTCTAATATGAGGAGATTAACTTCTCCCAAAGGCAAAGTCAAGTAGCAAGGCACTTTAGATTGAGAGCAAACGGCAGCCGATTATCGCAAGGTCAGCCTGTCTGACAAGCTAATACGCTCATGTGCCCGATGAACAGCTGATAACTGTGTGCCCTTCGGTGGGGCTTCGCGTGTTTGAGGCACAGCGCAGAGGGCGGGCTGTTTGGAAGGCAGGAGCTCTACCGCTGAGCTACCCCCGCTCGCCTATCGCATTCTAGCAGGATTCCTGGGGAAAGGCGATGAAACGCGTGGCGCAATCAGTCACGGGGCGTCCCGTGCCCAGCCCCAGGGCCGGACGATGCAGAACTGGTCAAGATCCATTCCGCGTCTGTTGGGCCCAAGACTACGGAAGGTCGTTAGGCATTCAACGGATTCCTCAATATGCATCTCGACGCCGCGGACATCTTTAACGATATCAGGATGGAGGTTAGCAAAGATGTACCGTTTGAAAGGGCGCTGCGCAGTCGATGGGAAAGCGATAATGAGCACATTCGCTATAAGATGCGTTTCGTGCCGGTAGCGTTGCAGCGGTTCTTTTATCGCGTCGGCGTCAACTACACCGACCAGCCGGCCAATTACATTGTTTGCCTTTGGTTTTTGTTGATCGATCAAATTCAAAACGAAGGCAGCAGGCACCGCACTCGACGTTGTCGCCAACCGGCAGGCCTTCATCCTCTTTGCACGGGAGCCGAGCAGATACTCACGTACTTTGCATATTGAGGTCTTACGCTAATCTGTTGCGAACGCGAGGGAGATAAGAACATGTTGACTGCATTAGTAATGGAGCTTCCTGCCGTCAGAGAGGAGCAGCGCCCTCAGGTGCAAGAGGCGTTATGCTCGCCGCTCTCTGGTTGGGCAGAAAGATGTCTTGTCCACATTTTGGCACCGCAGCCTGTTCCCGTGCCTGTACCTATCGATGACCCACCTTGGGGCGGTGCAAGCTACCGAGTGACGATGTCAGGCGACGATCAGCCTCGGTAGAACCTCGATAGCTCGGCGTCATAACTACGACTGCTTGGCGTACCCTGCAGGACACACCTGATTTCAGAAAACGCAGACAAGAATCCTGAGCGAACTACTTGCCAACGAGTCTATGCAGTGCTAAGATACGCTTAGAAGGCCGGATGGCGTGGAGATAGGGAGGTTGACAGATTTGCCTGTTGACCTTCGCTCACACCACTTCAACGCTCTGGAGACCGTCAAGAGTGGGACGCTCGGTCAGAATGGCTTCCGATCAGTACGGAAGGTTGTCTCCCGGCGAGAACTGCCTGTGCGCACGTTAGCATATACCGGGAGAGAGCCGGAGCCGAAGCGAACTCGGGAGTCATCGCCTCCCCGCCACGTGGCAGTCTACTGCAGGCTCTTCGCTCCGGCTCCATAGATCAGAACGCGATGGGTGCGTCGCCGTGTCAGTCACTGGCCGCCGCAGCTTATTGCCGGTCGACCAGACCGCCACCCCCAACTATTAGACGAGTTGTCTGCTATTGTGTACGCGCCCACTCCTCGCCAGTCATCACGGCGGCTTGTCGGGGGAATACTTTGTTGATCAATACGGAATGCACCTCAGGATCGGAATCCGCGCAGAGGTCTGAGAGAACAGTCAGCTGGTAATCCTTGTCGGCTGCCTCACGGACGGTCGACAGTACGACCCCGCTTGTGGAAATCCCTGCAAGCACAAGATGCCGGATATTCTTGGCCCGCAGAACGATCTCAAGGTCACTTCCGCTGAAGGCGCTGACACGGCGCTTCACTACTACGATATCGTCGCCTTCAGGCGTTATCGCCGGATGGGGATTAATCATGCTCGAAGGCATTTCTTTCGAAGCACCACCGAATGACCTGTTGCGGCCACTAGCTTCCGGCGCACCGGGACGAAAACCGACGACGACATACACAACAGGTATTTGCTTCTTATGAGCCGCACCGACGGCCGCCGTGACTTTCGCTAGATATTCGTCCTTGCCCTGCTGCCGGTCGAGAATGCCGGGCTGCACATCCATCACTAGAAGGGCTGCGTTTTCGTTTTCATTTCTCATGGTTAGATTATGACCTGCCCCCGGAACGGAGTCCAGCCTTCACGGCTGCTGTCAGTCTGATGCCGAAGAGCGTGCGAATGGAGCCGCAAGAGGCACGTTTGCTAGAAAGCCATATCCATATGTGAGACTGTCCAGGGCAGAAACAGCCTCAGGTCAGCGTATAGAGAGCGCCTGGTCCGCATTGTCAAGAAGTGCAACAACCTCACCGAGTGAATGGCGAGCAAGGCTAGAGCCAGAGTATGATCAGACCGTTGGAGCGGTTTGGAGGCGGGCCATGTCTTCTTTTGATGATCCAGAGTTCGCAGGCGGGTACATGTCGTCCCGGAAGGAAACTGCTGAAGCCACAGCTTCGCGGATAATCGAGCTAGCCGAGATCTCCCCAGGCCAGCGCGTCATCGATCTGTGTTGTGGCCCAGGGCTGATCTCGCGGCTATTGGCGCGGCGGGTAGGGGCCTAACGGAGAAGTGATCGGGATAGACGCATCGGCGGCGATGATCGAGCTGGCGCGAGCCAACTCCCCTTCGGGAAACATCCGTTTCGTTGAGGGCGATGCCTATGCTCTGCCGTCGCTTGTGGCCGAGCCGGTTGATCGCATAGTGGCAACCAGCGCCTGGCAAAACTTCTTGCTCGATAAGAAGAGGATTATTGCCGCGATTAGCTCCGAGTTGAAGCCGTCGGGTCATTTTGCGTTCGACGTGCGACTGCGGGAGACGATTGGCGGAGAGTCCCCTCCAGGGCAAGGGATGATGCGATTCCGCCAACGAGTGATCACGGTGCTGCGAGATCAGGGTGTGGATGTCAATGAACAGAGTCAGTTCGAGCGATTCGGTGGAAGGGCTTCTGATTGGCAGCCCTATCGGCGGGAGGACATCGACCGCGATCTTGAGTCGATGAGGGCGAGCGGGTTCCGGATCAGACATCGGGAAGAGGTGACAGGCGGGCCATTTGGGGGTGAGCGGTACAAGCGACAGCGCTGGCGCATGGAGTATTGGCTTGCGCGGGCAGCGCCCGGGCTTCCAGCGGAGCGCCGTACGGCGGTGTTGAACAAGATTGCTGAAGAGGCGCAAGGCCGGTCTGAATCTCAACAGCAGGTGACGACAGTCTACATTGTCGTAGAAATGTCATCGTAGCAATTTCAGGTGACGGCCACGAACACCGGAGCGGGAGGCGTTTTGGAAGTTGCCGGCCGGTTTCAGTTTGCAGCCTCTCGACATCTTCTCATTTGACAGCTCGTCCAGCCGTACGATCCCATCGCCGCTGCCGGAGTGGCGGGGGCTAGCAATAGTGGCGGGCGGACGATGGTTCTTGCGAAGGCGACGCCGAATCTAGCTGATTCCAACATCCGCCATAGCTTCCGGCTAGACCGCCACTGCGATGTGTGAAACCGTCCACGAGAGAACACCCTCATATCAGGGTGAATTCGAGTCCTGACGCGGCGTTTTGGCAAGCACAATCTATGTTCGTGCAGCCGCGGCCTTCAGGCGCGGCGTCTCCTCCGGCGCATTTTCTTGGATTTCCCTTGGGGTGATCAACAAATTAGGCCCGCGGAGGGGCTTCACGGGGCCGTCTTCTCGGTGATCTCAGATTCAGATTGGGGGTTTCGAGAGGGATTTCGAAATCGGACCCTTTGGTGCCCCCAAAGGTTGTCATTTCGAATGAAGAAGCATGCCGAATGGATAAGAGTTAGCAGAGCGGCCCGTAGGGGCCGAGATTGACCGAGAGCGCCTTCAGACGCCTCTAGAAAAAGTTATAAAACGAATGGTGTGGTACCCCCAACAGTTGTCATTTATAACTCCAGAGCTGGACGAGCATTGTGCGGTCAGCGGCAAGTTTGTCTTGGCCTGACGGTAGTTCATCTCGAAGAGCGCGAAGATGGTCTCGAGGTCCTGACTCGATGCCTTGTCCGTCTCGATGACCCTGAAGTCGAATGGCGAGAAGTCGCGGGTCTTCATTTCGGCCGGATCATACTCCCTCGCCGCCGTGGCTGCACATCAATGTCAGCGGAGCCTCTGTAGTATGATGGTCGCGCATTGGTATATGACGGCAGCCCACTCGAAGGAGGGGTTTCTATGAAAACAGTCATTGATCCACAGAGGGAGATCCCCGTAATCGCTGAAGCGGACGTGATCGTTGTCGGTGGTGGTCCAGCGGGCATAGGCGCTGCCTTGGCATCAGCCCGGAATGGCGCCAAGACCATCCTCATAGAGCGATTCGGCTGCCTGGGCGGGATGCAAACCCAGTGCTTGAATCCCACCTTCTCGCTTGTTGACCCTGAGATACAGGGTGGCATCATTCGGGACATCATCGACGGGTTGAGAAAAGGCGGGGCCCTAAAAAGGGATGGGTCAGCGAATACTCGTACCGCCTTCGGCATGGGAGCAGTGTTCTTTGACGATGAGTATTACAAGTATCTCCTCGACACGATGATGGCGGAGGCCGAAGTGAAGCTTCTGTACCACGCTTCCGCGGTCGGCGCCATAAAAGAGGGCAATGCGCTCAGAGGCATCTTCATTGAGAGCATGGAGGGCAAACAAGCGGTTCTGGGGAAAGTCATCATAGATTCCACCGGAAGTGCGGAAATAGCCTGGAAATCCAACACTCCATGTATGGGCGGCGGATTCCCCAGCGGACCCAAGAAAGGACGGCACTCTGGTTTCGGGTACACCTTCTTCTTCGGGAACGTCGACATCGCCAAGTTGAGGAGACTTCGGGAAGAACAGCCTGAGGAATGGGGGTCGATGTTCGGCGGTAGAACCCTGATCAAGAACGCGAAGGCGGAGGGAACACTATACGGGAACCGCGCCGCCTTCCTGCTTACCGAGGTCTATGGGGCCAACAGGGTATGGATACTGGGCCCGCAGTACCCGTTGCCCATGGGACATCACGGCTGGATCCTCGAAGACCTCACCGCTGGTGCAATAGATCTTCGGAGGCAGGCATGGTCCGCCTACAACCTTATCAAGAACAACGTCCCTGGTTTTGAGAATTCGCGCATCGACAAGACGCCTGCCTTCCCGTTGTTGAGGGACACGCACACGATACTCGGGGAATACGTCTTGCAGTACGAAGACATGCGTCAGGGCAGGGCATTTGCTGACTCGGTCGCCATCAGCAACATGTATCCAGACGTTTTCGGACCGGACGACGAACACGAGGCAACCCCGGGCATTCCACCCTATGACATCCCCTATCGCTGCCTAGTGCCCCAGGAGACGGACAACCTGCTTGCCGCAGGATCAACCATCTCTGCCGATTTCTACAGTTATTGTGCGGTGAGGTACTGCTCTCCAAGCATCTGCACCGGCCAGGCCGCAGGCACGGCGGCGGCCCTGTCCGCCAAGAACAACGTGACCCCGAGGAATCTAGACGTGGGGATACTGCAGGACAGGCTCCGCAAGCAGGGTGCCCGTACCACCGTCAAGGACGTGCCAGAGAGCGTCCTCGAACAGTACCGCAAGAAGGCGGAGAAGGCAGTGACCAGCCGCTCCGGAGGATCCGCCTAGAGTCGTTGCCTTCAAGGCATAACACTCTCTGGCTACCGGCTGTACGAGGTGGGCAAGTATAGCGCTTCCGAAGCGTTTGTCAGGCGGACGGCTACGGCATAGGGTGGTAATCTTTGGCGATCGCCTATGGATGGGCTGCCCATGGTTCGAAATGGAGCAGAGCACACAGGAGTGCGGACATGACCGGAAGCGAAACCCAAGCCATGAAGTTCCTTGACGACTACATGGCAGCCTTCAACGCTCGTGACCTAAGGGCATATGCCGCAACGTTCAACTACCCGTTCGTTCGTCTTGTCAGTGGCAGGGTCATTATTCTGAACGGGCCCGACTCTCACCGACCTGATATGTTCGAGTGGCTGGCCTCTCGGGGCTGGCATCACAGTGCCTGGGACGGCCGCAGGATCATCCACAGTTCTGAAGACAAGGTGCACTTCGACACGCGCTTCACTCGCTACCGGGGGGACGGGTCGACGCTCGGCACCTACGACGCTCTCTATGTCGTCACCAATCAGAACGACCATTGGGGACTTCAAGCTCAGTCGAGCTTCGCGCCCTGAGAAATCGGGGAATCGTCAGCCTGCCTCGGCTGGAGACAGCCTGTCAGAACCTCCGGTCATGCGCCACATCGCCTTGACTTCCCCGCACACGAGTGGAATTTAGTGATCGCTCCCGACACTAGGCAGGGCGCATAGCCCCTCTCCAAAGAACTTTTCCAACCCTCGTATTCCGTCCGCCAGGGCATCGACTTCCTCGCGACGATTGTAGATGTAGAAGCTGGCACGCGCGGTCGCCTCCTCAGCCCGAGCACACCGCTACCGATAATGTCAATAGATATGATTGCACGCGCCAAATCGAAGCTGGCAGCGCCAAAGCGGACATCTGGTGGCGCGCGACCGCGCGCCCCGACGCCCTTGCGTCCCCAGGGCCGCCTGAGCCGGCAGAAGACGCTCGACACAGCTGCGCGGCTCGCCTGCCAGATGCTCAAGGGCGACATGGCTGCCATCTCACTGGCCGACGAGGAAGGCCGTCTGACCATCCATAGCCATTTCGGCCTGACCGACAAATGTGTAGCTCGCCTGCAGGCCAATGCCAAGTACCGCCCCCTCGGCTTCATAGCCGACAGAAATAAACGGGCCCGCATCATCCAAGAAGCTGAACTGAGACAGCTCATCCCTGACCTGTCTCTCCGCAGCATGGTGGTCATGCCTCTGAAGAGCGGCAATACGGTCATCGGCTTCCTCGGCGTCGGCTACCAGCGAAAGCGCAAGCTAGGGCCGCAAGAGTTGCAGCTGGCAAGGCTCTTCGCGGACTACGCCTCCATAGGCATCGAGACGGCCGCTCTCTACCAGAAGGAACGCGACCAGCGGCGCCGTTCCGGTGCCCTCCTCACTGCAGTCGGCAGACCCAGTGCACGGCTAAGCCTGAAAGACAACTTAACAAAGCTGTGTCGTTCCGTGCTGAAGCTCAGCGTCGCCGAGCGGTGCGCCATATTCCTGCTCAGCGAGGACCGGCAGACCATCGAGGCAGCGCTGGCTCTCGGTGGACACTTCCCCATCAGCTGGAACACAACGAAGGGCATCGCGATCAACGAGCTTGCTACGGCCAAGGCAATCGACATCTTGAATGAGAACCGGGAACCCCTCATCGCAGAGCGGGCTCGGGACTCGGGGCTGCTACGGGACGAGTTGGTGGGGCGGTTCAACATCAAATCATTTGTCGGCTACCCCCTGACGTATCGCCGACGGCCGGTGGGTCTGCTCCTGGCTTACACACTCAGCGACTACGTGTCTTTCCCGGAGGAAGAGGTCGCCACACTTTCGGCAATCGCGAAACAGGCGGCCACCATCATCGAGAACGCCCTTCTTTACGAGCGCGAGAAGCGCCAGCGGCAGCGTAGCGAGACCTTAACACAGATCGTCACCGCCGCGGCCTCGACCCTTGACCTACAGCAGGTGCTCTCAAAGGTCTGCGAAGCGGCACTGGCGCTAACCCTGGGCGACGAGGTCAGCATATTCCTTATCAACAACGAGACCGGTATCCTCACGCCCATGACGGCTGTGGGCCGTCAAGAGCGCGGAGCCCTGAAGAGGTTCCTTAACGTGCCGGCAGAGCTCTTGCACGCTCCCGAGACGAAGCGGATGTATCGCGCCATTACCGGACGGAAAAGGCCGCTCGTCATAGAAGATGCGGCCTCCTCGCCGTTGATAAGCCACTGGTGGGTAGAGAACTTCGGCACTAAGTCCCTCGTCCACTATCCATTGCGGGTGAAGGACAAAACGATTGGCTCGATGGCGGTGGCCTCGCATAGCAGGAAGGTCCACTTCCCCAAAGAGGAGATCGAGACCCTTGCGGCCATCGCCAAGCAGGTGGCCGTCGTCATCGAGAACGCCCGCATCTATGACCACGAACAGAGCCAGCGAAAACAGAGCGAGACTCTGTCGGCGGTCCTACTCAGCCACGTCAACCCTCAGCCTGCGCGAAGTCCTCGCGAAAGTGTGCGAGGCGACGACGACACTTACCGTTGGCGACGGCGTAAGCATCTTTCTTGTCGATGCCGAAACTGGCGGCCTCCTACCGGTGATGGCTGTGGGGCGGCGTCATCATGGCAGCCTAGCGAGATTCCTCGAAGCCCCGCCAGAGGCGACCAACCATGCCGGAACGATCCGCTTCCTCCGCGCGATTGCCAGACGAAAGAGACCGCTTCTGATCAAGGATGCAGCCGCGTCGCCCTTCGTCAGTGAATGGTGGGTCAAAAAGTTCGGCATTAAGTCGCTGGTCGCGTACCCGCTCACTCTCAAGGGCAAGTTGATTGGCGTCATGACCGTCGACGCGGAGGACAGCGCCGTCCGCTTTCCAACCGAGGAAATCGAAGCTCTGGCGTCGGTTGCCAGGCAGATCGCCGTTGTCATCGAAAACGCCCGCCTCTATGAACGCGAGCAGCAGGAACGACAGCGCGCCGAGGCCCTCTCGGGCGTCTTAACGACCGCGGCTTCGAACTTAGGCCTGAAGAAGGTGCTGGTGAAGATCTGCCAAACGGTCGTCGACCTGAGCGTTGGCGACCGCTGCAGCGTATTCGTGACGGGGGAAGACGGCCGGCTCATGCCCATGATGTCTCTCGGCATGGAGGACCGCGAGGCCTGGGAACGCTTCCGCAACGCCCAGAACCTGGCCGGCGAGCGAGCCTCCTCGCCTGAGCTGCGGCAATTCTACGGCAATTTGGTGAACATCACTGAGCCGGTCGTTATGGAGGACGTGCGGACCGCGAAGCTCATGCCTTCATGGTGGATGAAGGCGTTCAATGTCAAATCACTCGTCCACTATCCGCTGCGCATCCAGGACAGGACGATCGGGCTACTGTCCGTCGACTCCTTCCGGCAGCAGGTCCACTTCCCCAAAGAGGAGATCGAGACCCTTGCGGCCATCGCCAAGCAGGCGGCCGTCGTCATCGAGAACGCGCGCCTGCACGAGCAGTTGCAGCAGCAGGCGATAACCGACCATATCACGGGCCTCTTTAACCACCGCTATATGTTCCAACGCCTCGACGAGGAGTTCGCCCGGGCCGAACGGACCAAGGGTACGTTTGCCGTGATGATGATGGACCTGGACGAGTTCAAGGACATCAATGATACCTACGGCCACCTGGAGGGCGACGAGGCGTTGCGATTCACTGGCCACCTGCTGCGCCAGACGCTCCGCACGGCCGATATCATCGGACGCTATGGCGGCGACGAATTCGTAGCGATCCTTCCCGACACGACACGCGAGCAGGCAGAAGAAGTCGCTGAGCGCCTGATGACAACGCTTGCGGAGATCCCGTTCCACGCCGAGAGCCTGGGGGAAGACGTGCGGCTTGCGGCCAGTATCGGATTCGCCGCCTATCCGCAGGACTGCACCGGTCAGGAGGAACTCCTCCTACTCGCCGATACCGCGCTGTACGAAGCGAAGCGGCTGGGTGGCAACCGGGCCCTCCCCGTCAATGCGCCGGAGGCGACGGCTTTCGCCTCTCAGAGTCCCGGCTTCCACGCTCTGGAAGGGCTGCTCAACGCCATTGCCAACAAAGACCCCTACACCCGGCGTCATTGCGAAGATAACGTTCGCTACGTCGACCTCATGGCAGACCGGTTCCGCCTGTCGCCGGAAGCAAGGGAGTCTCTGCGCAAGGCTGCCCTCCTTCACGACGTCGGTAAGATCGCCATACCGGACCAGACGCTCCTAAAGCCGGGGCCGCTCGACGCCGACGAATGGGAAATGATGCAGCAGCACGTACGCTTCGGTGAGATGATCGTCAAGGGCGTCTCCCAGCTGTCCGACGCGGTCGAGCCCATCGCAACGCACCACGAACGCTTTGACGGCACCGGCTATCCGCGCGGCCTTAAGGGCAAGAACATCCCCCTGCTGGGGCGCATCCTCGCCGTCGTCGACGCTTACTCGGCTATGACGCTGGATAGGCCCTACCGTAAGGCGCTGACAGAAGCGGCCGCAATACAGGAGCTGCGCAACGGAGCCGGCACGCAGTTCGACCCCAAAGTCGTTGAGGCATTCCTGGAAAGCCTCGCCGGAGGCCGCGAAGCGCAACGCAAGGTCGCCTAGTTCTCCACCCGCGCTGAAGCCTACTTCAGCAGCGCTTCTATCTCAGGGAGGACGCGCGCGCGCTGCCTCTTCGCCGCACTTCATCGCCTCGACCAGATGAAACGGCGAGTTAGCGCTGATCTTGACGATGGTCATCGGCTTAGAAGAAGGAGGATGGGCATTTCGCCCAGTCCTCCCTAACAATGAAGTATGTGTTCCGGAGCGGGAAACGGGACTCGAACCCGCGACCCTCTGCTTGGGAAGAAGATGCACTGAGAGGGCACCGCGGTATTACGACATGCTCCTGAAGCAGACCGAATCATTGCGAATCAGCAGAATTAGCCATCGAGCCCACGATTAGGCTCAACACCGGCGAGGAGAGACGCTTCCTCGATGGCGCTTCTCTATCGCGTCGACCTCCCCGCTGTCTCGTCGGGCTACCACAATCGTAGCTCCGGCAACGAGATCTTGCCACCCTTAAACGGATTACGAAAAGACGATAACTGAGGGGATATGGATTCGTTTTGGGGCTAGAAACAACTCCAACGCACAGCGGCAGGCGCGGTGTGCTTGGAAGGCAGGAGCTCTACCGCTGAGCTACCCCCGCTCGCCTAATGCATTCTACAGGGTTCACTTGGCCTGCTCAACGCCGGACGGCCAATGCGCCTTCATCCTTTCTTCACGCCACACCGCGGAAACTCACATCCTGTTTATTTACCGCTTCTATCGTGATCTGTGGTGATCCGCTAGAAACGAAACCAACAAAGGAGACTATGAAATGCACGGCTCTTATCACGAATCGCAGGGGTACAGCGCCTGTAGTTGCGGTGGCCAGGGAGGTCATCATTACGGCGGCGGGCAGGGAGGACGCTGCAGTTGCGGCTGCGGCTGCAGCTGCCATCACGGCGGCGGTTGTTGCTGCCAGGCCGGGCATGGCCATCACGGCGGCTGCTCCTGCGGCACCGACGACTCTCCCCGCCTTCACCGACGGTTCTTCAGTCGACAGGAGCGCACCGGCGATCTGGAAGCATACCTGAAGGATCTCGAAGCTGAGATACAGGGCGTCCGGGAGGCTTTAGCCACCGACAGCGGGCAGTAGCAACCGCGCGCCCGGGCGTTTGGAAGGCAGGAGCCCTGCCGCCGGGCTATCCCCCGCTCGCTTGCCGGCTTCAGGAACAGCCGATAACTGGACCTTTGTGGACAGCGTTAGATCTGGCTGTAGCCGCTTCCCTGCCGGTCCAGGCCGATGCCTTTGCCTTCCGTGACCCAGCCGAACTCCTTGAGAATAGCCTGACTGTACGTGACCCGCCCCGTCACTTTGTCGAGTGGCTCCGTCGCGAGCAACAGTGCTGCCTTCGCCATCACCTCGGGCGGCTCACCCTCGCCGCCTTCCAGGCTTCGGACAAGGCCGTGGAAGAGCGTGCCGGGCGTAGGCACTACCTGCGAAGGCGAAACGCAAGTCACGGAGACACCGTATTCGTACACCTCAGCCGCCAGTCCTTGTGTGAAGCGCTCCAGCGCCGCCTTCTCCGCGCCGTAGCACGTGCCTCCTCTGCCCGCGACAGCACCGCCATACGGCCCCCGGCCGGGCCCGATGGCCGCACCGGAGGAGATGCTGACTATGCTGCCGCTCTTGCGCGGGATCATGTCCTCCAGCACGAGTTTGCTGAGGATGAAGGGGGCCTGGAAGTTCACTGCCCACGACCGCAGCCAGCGGCTGACGGGATAGTCCTTCACCGGGATGAAGTAAGTCAGGGCGGCGTTGTTGACGAGCACATCCACCGGGCCATAGGTCTGCCGGGCAGTCTGCACCAGCTTCTCGCACTCTGCTGGCTCCGAGATGTTGACGGCCACCGGCGTGGCCTGGCCGCCGGCCGCTCTGATCTCCGCGACTGTCGTCTCCAGCGATCCCTGTAGCGGGTTGTCGCCTTCCCGCAGCGTGCGAGCCGCGCAGAGCACGCGGCCACCCTCCCGGGCGAACAGTTTCGCGATCTCGGCGCCGATGCCGCGGCTTGCGCCAGTAACGATCACCACCTTGCTATCGAGTTTGCTCATCGCTCTCCTCCGTTTCGCCTTGTCCGCAGACCGTTGAGGTAGGGCCTTTTGGAAGACAGGAACTCTACCGCTGAGCTATTTCCGCTCGCCTGTCGCATTCTAGCAGGCTTTCCGCCCCCCTCTCAACGCCACAAGTCCCAAAGAACACGCCCACAACAGTGGCAATCATGGAATTTCCTAATTTGTCACGAAGATGGCACTTTAGTTATACAGGCGACCAGCCGATAAACAATCGAAGACTCTCAACTAAGCTTTCAATAAAGAGGAACCTGAGATGCTCCGGCCAGGCCGAATAGTCTACTTCACGAGAACGAGGCTCGTCATTACGGCTGTCATCGTTCTCCTAATCGGAGGGTTGCTCGGTATTCGTACCCTGGCATCCTTCACAGCCAAGACCACGAACCCGGGCAACGTGTTCGGGAACACCACAATCACCATGACAAACGTCGCGGGGACCGTGGTCAGCGGTAGTCAATGTAACGCCGAGACGTACAACGGCAACTGCGCCACGCTGTTCGACACGGACTTCGTCCCCGGAATGGCGGACGACACCAACACCGTCACGATCACCTACCTGGGCCGCACGACGACAGGCACCTTCGGGCTTTACGCGGACAGCTACAACGACGGCACACGCAGCTCAGCCTTCTGTACCGCAACTACTCCCGCGGATCAAGTCCAGCTTCAGATCATGCAGGGCGACCACGATCATCTACCCGACCAGCGGGACTGGCTACGGTAATCTGGATGACTTCGCCACAACCTACACCGGGACAGGTGCTCTCTTGCATCTGGCCGGTGGGACGAACGGGGATGGCGACTCTGACGTTTGGGCGACGAACGACTATTCTGTGTTCACAATCAGTGTGAACCTGCCTTACAGCGTTGGCAATGCTTACCAGGACTGCAGCGCCCTAGCAGACCTCGTCTGGTACGCTGCACAGCCTGTACCTTAGCAAAAGTTAACAATCAGAATCAGGGTTAGCCCCATAGCCCGCCGGGCGTGGGGCTAACTTATAGGCCTTGGAAGCGAGAGAACATCCGGTTCACTCCCGGGGTTCCGATACCCTCGGCGCGAACTGGCTCAGGCCCTTCAAAGGGGGACGAAGTGCGCGCACTTATCAGAATGTGCGCGACTCTGGTAAAGGCCTTGCTCGCGGCCGCCTTGATGGCAGCGGTGATCGCCCTGCTGCTCCTGGTGGGTGGCCCGAAGGTGCTGCCGTACAGGGTGGACGTAGTGGCATCAGGCAGTATGGCGCCGACTTTCCCGAAGGGCTCAATCGTTGTACTCGGTCCCATTTCCGCGGACGCGGTTGCGGTGGGCGACGTCATCACGTTCTACCCGCCGGATCACACTAGCCTTGTGACTCACCGGGTCGTCCAGATAAAAGACGGCACCGACGGCCGCGTCTTCATCACTCAGGGAGACGCAAATCCCCTTCCTGACCCATGGGAACTGCCGGCTACTGGAAACGGATGGCATTGCGTGCTCCACCTTCCCTATCTTGGCTACCTTCTCTCCATCGGGGCGTTGAGCCTGGGGCCGATTTCCCTGATCGACGTGCCCATCATCGCTCTCGGCCTCACAATACTCATACCGTTGTGGATGCCGCGTCGGATGGCGCCGAAATCAACGGGCACGCTGAGGCCATAAGGATGGTTGACTTAGTTGAACGAGAGACCATCCGATAAGCTTGACAGCCTGCAAGGCAAGCACAGATACGGCCCGCTCCGGCCACCGCCGCCGGCAGGGATACTGTCCCGAGCAAGAACACGGCTTGCCCGTAGCGCTTTCGGGCGCCCCGAAAGACTTCGAAGCACGGAGAGATATGGCTTACTCCGGCCTCCGCCTCCGATACTATCCCGAGTGGGAACAAGGCTTGTCCTCAAACCTTTCGTCATAGCCCGGGCACTATCGCGAGCGGGAAGCGGCACCTCATCCGGCAGACAGGCCGAAAGACTTCGGGGCAAGGAGAGATATGGCTTACTCCGGCCGCCGCCGGCCGGGCTACTATCCCGAATAGGGACAAGTCTTGCCACCACAGCTTTCATCCCAGGCGGGATACCATCGCGAGCACGACGACCGCCCGACAAGCAGCCAGGCCGATCTCGAAGCAGCGAGCAACATGACCTCTCCGAACCTATCAGGATACTGAACCTAGCAAGGACAAGAGTCGCCATCACGGCTTTCGTCATTCTGCTGGTCGGAGGATCCATGGGCATGCGCACGATGGCCACCTTCGTCGGTCAGACCACCAACCCGAACAACAATTTTGGAAGCAGCACCCTGACGATGACCAACATCGCCGGGACCGTCGTCAGTGGCAGCAACTGCAGCAGCGAGACCTACAATGGCACGTGCGCTACCGTGTTTAGCTCGTCGTCGACGGATTTGGTTCCGGGAGCGGCGGACAAAAGCAATACCATCACCATCACCTACACCGGCCGCATCACGACGGGCACGTTCGGCCTTTTCGCGGCGAACTACTCCAGCAAGGCCAGCGGCAGCTCCTCCACCCTCTGCACGGCGACCGATCCCGCCTCCAAGATCAACCTTCAGGTCAAGCAGGGCAGCACGATCATCTACCCAACCAGCGGCTCCGGCTACGGCACTATGGCCGACTTCGCAACGACCTACACGGGGACAAGCGCCCTCTTGCACCTGAAGGGTGGGACGAACGGGAGTGGCAACACCGACGTATGGGTGACAGGCAACAGTTCCGTCTTCACGATCAATGTGAACCTCGACTCCAGCGCTGACAACCCCTATCAAGGCTGCCAATCGCAAGCGGACCTGGTCTGGTATGCGGCCCAGTAGAAGGCCAACCGATAACTTCAACAGGGGAACATCCCAAGGACAAGGAGCAGGCTAAGCCGCCTGACTTAGCATAGAGGCTATAGCAGTGCCATCAGGGCCAAACACTCACAGCGCCAAGCGCCTGCTGGGGTTGCTGACGGCGTTCATTGTATTGTTGCTGGCGGTCGCGCTCAGTAACGCGGTCACCTTCACTTACGCTTCCTTCATTAGCGGGAGCGGCAACCCTACCAATGTGCTGGGTAACAACTCACTCGGCGCGCCCACGCTGGCAGCGCCCACCGTCACCGGCGCCGGTGCGACGGCTACTATCGGGCTTTCATGGACGGTGCCGAGCGGCGACTCCTCTAATCAGTCGGTCGTCCTGCGCGCGGCAGGTGCGTGTCCTCAATCAACATTCACTACAGTTGACACTGTGAACGCATACAACTATGCCGACAGCCCCGACCACGGGATTTACTGTTATGAGACTGAAGGCAAGCTTTTAAGCTGGACATCCCAGCCGAGCAACCGGCAGACGGCCATCGTCTATCAACTCCCGGTCCTGATCCAGTCCACTGGCGATACCGCCGACGGTGCGACCAGTGTTTCGGCATCATTCTCGTCAGACCCGCTACCAGGTCACCTTCTCGTCGCAATCCTGGGCGCGAATGCCAGCGTCACCATCAATCAGCCCTCAGGCTGGTCCACTGCCATCAACGAAAGCGGGACACCAAGTCAGGCCATCTTCTACAAGATCGCCGCCGGCTCACCCGACAAATCGCTGACCGTTACCACTGACGTCGCCACTACGCTCGGCCTGAGTGTCTTCGAATACGGCGGAGTAATGACAGCGTCGGAGTTGGATCAAGCGGTATCTTCCACAGGCCATGGCGACCCCGTGCAGTTCGGCAGCCTGACAACGACCCAGACGGTCGAACTGCTCGTCGCCGCCGCCACGCTCGATGGCGACACCGACACGACCGGCTATTCAGACTCGTTCACGCTGGAAACAGACTTCCGGAGCGGCAGCGCGGACGAGACCGATTTCAACTCCGCAGACCGAATCGTCTACACAACAGGCACCTACACCACAACCGCGACACACAGCGGGGGATCGCCCGGCAACTGGCGTGCCCAGATCGCCACTTTCAAGGCCAGCCCCTAGGGCGCTGAGCCAAGATCTCCATCCCCAAATTAGCCAGCTTCGTTACAGTTCCTTAACCACTTCCTATTGCCTCACAAGCTAACCTCATTTTGTAAAGTCTATCGCCCTCAAAGACTGGAAGACGAGGCAACGACATGGAAACGACGGCCGGTTATTTCGAGCGAAAGCGCCTCCTGGCACGCGCTATCACCATTCCTGCTCGTTTGCAGGCGCTCATCTCACTGACCGCGGTTGTGGCCCTCGCGCTCGGCCTTAACGCCTGGGGCCTCTCGAAGAGCGGCTGGGGCAACACCTACTACTCCGCTGCCGTGCGCTCGATGACCGTCTCCTGGAAGAACTTCTTCTTTGGCGCCTTCGACCCGGGTGGGTTCATCACCGTCGATAAGCCGCCGGTCTTCCTCTGGGTCGATGCCCTTTCGGCCCGCATCTTCGGTTACTCGCAGTGGTCGATACTGCTGCCGTCGGCGCTTGCCGGCGCGGCGTCTGTCGCCCTGTTGTGGTTCATCGTCCGGCGCTATTTCGGCCTTTGGGCGGCGACGATTTCGGCAGTCGTGCTGGCGCTTTCGCCCATATCGGTCGCGGTCAACCGGCTGAATCTTCCCGAACCCTTCCTTATTCTCGCGTTGCTCGGTGCGGCGGGCGCAGTCCTGCGGTCGTTGGAAAGTAGACGTTGGTGGATTTGGGCTGCGCTCGCCGGCCTTCTTGTCGGCGTTGCCTTCAACATCAAGATGCTCGCCGGCTGGATACCCGGCCCGGCCTTCGCTCTCGCGATTGTCGTTGCCGTGCCGTTGATATCGAAGACCTCACTCCGCCAAATGGCCGGACGCCTCGCAGTGCTTGCCGCCGTGACCTTCACCGTCTCCGCTTCGTGGATGGTCATTGTCGACGCCTGGCCGGCCTCTCAGCGACCCTACATCGGCGGCAGCACCAACAACACCGTGCTCGACCTGGCCCTCGGCTACAACGGCTTTGGCCGCGTCGAGGGCGAGGGCGTCGGCGGAGGTGGCGGAGGAACGCCACCGGCAGCGGCAACCCGGGGACAGGTCCCTCCATTCAATGGCAGCGGGCAAACTCTTCCTGACGGTTCCCAGCGAGACGGCCGGACGTTTACTCCCGATGGCACTCAGCAGGGCGGCAGCGGTTTCCCCGGTGCGCAACAGGGCGGAGCATCCCCAGGCACAGCCAACTCTGCCAGCTCTAGCAATGGTGGCGGCTTCCAGGGAGCCCAGCAGGGCGGAGGCTCGCCTCCCGGCGGCACGTCGCGATCCGGCGGCGGAGGCGCCTTCCGTGGCGCCGGTGGCATAATCGCCGGCATCCCCAGCGCCCTCCGCATGTTCGACGACGCCAACGGTGGCCAGATCGGCTGGTTGTTGCCGTTCGCGCTCGGCGGCGGGCTCATCGCTCTGTGGTGGTGGCGCCGCGATCCCGTGCGTCGCGCCTTCGCGATCCTGTTCCTGGGATGGATCGTCCTTTACGCGGGCGTGTTCTCCTACGCGCGCGGCATCTACCACAGCTACTACACCTATGCTCTCGCGCCCGGCATAGCCGCGCTCGTGGGCGTCGGTGCGGTAAGCCTTGCCAAGGCGATTCGTCGGAACCGTGCGTGGCTGTTCGGCTTGCTCGCCGTCGTCGGCGTCACTCTCTGGGCGCAACTGACGATTTCCGGTCGAACGCCCGACTTCTACGGCTGGGTCCGCCCCGTCACGATAGTGGCCGCGATCGCTGGAGTTGCGCTCGTCGCACTTATGTCAATTCGAAGACGCCCCGCCCTCGCGCCTGTAGCGCTCAGCGTGGCCGGCTTGCTCCTGATCCCCTTTGCCTGGTCGGTTAGCGCCGCGACGAACCCGTCGCTCAACGCCACTCTGCCCCAGGCCGGTCCGCGCGAGGGTGCATCCGGACAAACCTTCGGCTCGCAGGCCTTCGATAACGGCACCACCCAGTTGGCCGCGTGGTTAGAGGCTCACAACGATCCCGACGCGACGTGGCAGCTTGTCGTCTCCAGCGCTCAGAACGCCTCAACCCTCATTGCCCAGTACGATATCTCGGTCATGGGGATGGGCGGCTTCTCCGGCAACGACAAGGCGATGACTGTCAGCGAATTCGCCGACTTGGTGTCGCAGGGCAGGGTCCGCTACGTTTTGGCTAGTGAGGGACTCATGAACGGCGGCGGCCTCAACCAGATCATGCGCGGCGCGCTCGCAAGCGGTTCGAGCAGAATCTCGGGATGACGGCTCGACGCTCAATTCTCCTGGCATGACCGGGACGGCGACCGACACATCAGGATCAAACGCCGTTATGTCCGCCGTCCGGACTGCCTGCACCGTCGTAAGCGACAGCAGCCTGCCATCGAGCTACCAGGGCTCTCTCTACGACTGTGCTGGCGCCGCAAGCGCCCTCAGTTCTCTTGGAGGAAATTAAGGTGAAGCGCGTTCTCAGCTCGACTCTCGTCCGATTCCTCATCGTTGGTGGCATTAGCTACCTCGTCAACCAGGCTCTGCTCGTGCTCTTCTACGACGGCGCCCTGGCCTCCGTTCCACGCGGCGCCTTTAACGGCCCGCTGCTCGTCGCGTCGTCGGCCGCAATCGAGCTCTCCATTCTTGTCCGCTTCGCCCTCAACGATGTCTGGAACCTCCGGGACCGCCGAGAGAAGTCGTTTGCGGCGCGCTTCTACCAGTCGAACTTCACCTCGTTCGGGAGCCCGCTCATCGCCCTGGCCGCCGTTAACGTCCTAACGCCCGTCTTCGGCATCAGCTATCTCATCTCGAACTCCATTGGCATTCTGCTCGGCCTGGCTTGGAACTGGTTTTGCAGCGTCAAGATCGTCTGGCAGTCGAATCGAGAGCCGAAGGGCGTGTCTCTCCTGCCACCCGATCGCTACGAGGAAGTCAATGTCCCCCTCCAGGGACGTCGCCTGCTGCGCCTTCGACTCAACGGCGACGGCCGCGCTCCGTCTTCATTCTTCCTTCACGCCGGCGCACCCAAACTCACGGCCCTTGCACGTCCGCAGTCTACACTGAGGCTGTGGAACGGACGTCGCGACGAAGGCGGCGTTCGGAGAGGAGCCTGAAAATGGTTGGAGAAAGCGTTAGACACTACACAGGGAAGAGCGCAGATTTATCTGCCCTTAAGACTCAGATAGAAGAGCACTTGCAGCAGGAAGGTTTCAAGACGCAGTCGAACGAGATGAGCCCGACGGCAACGGTAATCCAGGCGCAAAAGGGCGGCTTTCTGAGCGCCGTCATCGCCGCCGACCGAGCCTTGACAATACTAATTGAGGGTGAGCCAAACGACTTCACTCTGAAGGTGGGCGTCGGCAAGTGGCTGGAGCATCTCGGCGTGACTGCCGCGGAGGTCTTGCTGATATCGCCGCTGTTGGTCGTCATCGACGTGCCGGAGACGCTCTGGAACTTCGAGATCGAGAACAAGCTCATCAAGGAGATCGACCAGATCGTCGAGCAGTTGCCGATGGCCGCCTAGCCGTGCCTGAATTCCGCAGCTAGAAGATGTCCTCCGCCGTCACCCAGTCCGGTATGTGCCGGTAGTACTCCGGTGGGAACGCCTCCTTGATTCCGCGCAGCGTCGGCTTGGCCATCTCTACCTGGCCGCGACGACCCTTGAACTGTGACGCGAGCCCCTTCGCCTCGAGCGATGCCAGATGCTGGAGCAGCACTTCGTCGGACACGTCCAACAACTCTTTCATGTCCGCGAGCGTCATGTGCAGCCCCGGGTTCACGCGGTAGTTCTCCGCCAAGACCTTCAATACGTCCATCTCGTTTTGCACCGGCTTTCGCTGCGGCGCCGCCCCCAGGGGCAGCGGCGTTGCCAGCTCCTCGTCCATAACGCGCACCGGCGGCTTGAGGTCGTCGGCGAAGAGACGGTTACCCATTCGGTAGATCAGGAGACGCAGGACTTCATTCGTGCCGGCGGCAATCTGGTTGAGCTTGGCGTCGCGTAGATACCGCTCCGCCGGATAGATCTTCATCACACCGTTTCCACCCATACACTGAATGGCGTCAATGGCGACCTTCAGGAGCGAGTCCGAAGCAAAGAGCTTGCTCAGTCCCGCTTCGATCGGTATATCTCGTCCCAGGTCCGCCGCGTACGCAGAGTAGTACACGATTAGCCGCGACATCTGGTACGCGGAATACATGTCCGACAGCTTGAACTGATTGACCCCAATCGAGCCTGTCGTCTGCCCGAACTGCACGCGCCGTTCCAGATGTTGCCGTGCGTAGCGGATCGCCTCCCGCATCTCGCCCAGATACAACGCCGCATTCGTGACCCGCTCAACGTTCAGGCCGTCCATCATCACCCGCCAGCCATCGCCCTCGGGCCCGATAACGTTCTCTACCGGCACCCTCACGTCGTCGAAGCGCAGGTAGCAGTTGTACATGCCTTCGGCGCCTGCCCAGTCGTTGACGCGTTCGATGTGGAAGCCCGGCATCCCTTTTCGATGATCATGCCCGTCAGATGCTTGTAGCTTTGCCGCGCGGCCGGGTCCTGGCTCGTCCTGACATACGCCATGTAGAGGTCCGCGGCCGCAGCATTCGTCTGAAAGCGCTTGATGCCATTGACGACGAGACAATCCCCATCCCGGACACCTTCGGTCTCCATGTCTGCGAGATCGAGCCGGCGTACGGTTCTGTCATAGTGATGCAGCCTAGAAGTTCTCCCGTCGCCAGACGCGGCAGCCACTTCTGCTTCTGCGCCTCCGTGCCGTTATGCACCAACTGTGCTGTAGCGCCGATAAGCGAGGTCGAATAGGCGGCGCCGAGAACGCCCGCACGGCTCACCTCCTCGCAGAGAATGCAGGCGCCCGTGACGCCCCATTCCTCAAGACGGCCGCCGTACTGCTTTGGTATCGTCGCGCCGAACCAGCCCATCGGCCCCATCCGGCGCACCGCTTCCCACGGGTACTCGTGCTTGACAACGGAGCGCTCTGCCAGCGGCACAAGGACTTCCGTGACGAATTTGCGCGAGTCCACCATGAGCTTTCGCTGGGAGTCGTTCCACCAGGGATAGTCCTGCATCTTCAAGCCTCCTGCTAAGCGTAAGGCTGTCCATCAGCGACAAAGATCTGCAGCCGATTCCGAAGGGTGTTTTCTTTCAGATTAGCACGACGGAGGACACTTGTGTGCGAGGCGGTTTAGGTCTCCTTGCCTTCTTGCGCTCGAGCCCGAGCGCGGAAGTCGGGAATCCAGTGGAGCCATGAGGGAAGGTACCAGTTGAAGCGCCCAAGAAGCGTCATGACCGCGGGCACGAGCACGGTGCGAATAAGAGTAGCATCAATGATTACCGCCACCGCGAGGCCGAAGCCTATCTGCTGCAATTGGGTCATCTTCCCGCTGGCGAAGGCCCCGAAGACTGTAACCATGATGAGGGCAGCGCCGGTGATTATACGGCCGGTATGGCTCACTCCGAATGCTACTGCCTCGCGGTTCTTCCCCGTATCGTCGAAGTGCTCTCGGATGCGGCTTAGCAAGAAGACGTGGTAGTCCATCGATAGCCCAAACAGCACCGCAAACAGGAGAAGCGGTACCCAGAAGGCGATGACGTCCAGCTTCTCGAATCCGAAGACCTGATGCAGAAACCCGTGTTGGAAGACGAGCACCAACGCGCCGTAGGCGGTGCCTACGGATAGCAGGTTCATCGCGATAGCGCTGACGGGAACGACTATCGAGCGGAAAAGCACTAGGAGCAGGATGAAGCTCAAGAAAAGGACAACGCCGATGACGATGGGCGTGTAGTCCGACACCATGAGCAGGATATCGGTAATGACAGCGCTCTCGCCGGTGACGTACACCTTTGCGCCCGTGCCCGCGAAAGACTGCGGCACGTAGTCGCTGCGGACCAGCCGGATGAGGTCCGTGGCTGCAGTGCTGGCGTAATCCCCGTTGATGGGCGCGGATATGAGCGCGAGGTCGCCGGCGTCGTTGACCTCTACACTCGCCGACCCGAAGGAGGAATCAGCCTTCAGACGCGATACCAGGGCGTTTATGCCGTTCTGGACAGCGGGCGAGTTCACGTTCGGCGCGTCGACAACGACCTCCATCGGCGCCACCAACCCAGCGGAGAACTCACTGTTCAGGATCACGTACGCTTGGTGGGCGTCGCTCGTCGGCGGCACCATGCTGACTCCCGAGAAGCCGCGCCGCATTCCGACGAACGGCGAGGCCACCACCGCAAGGAGCAAGACAGTGACAATCACACTCACCAGAGGCCACCGCATCACGACCGCCGCGGCACGCGCCCAAAAACGGCTCTCTTCGGTTGTCGGGTGGCCGCGACCCGGTAGTCGGATGGCAAGACGATTGACGCCGTCCCCGACGATGCCGAGCATCGCCGGCAGCAGCGTTATGGCTGCGATCACGGCGGCGGCCACAACAACCGCGGCGCCTACTCCCAAGCTCAGGAACGATTTCTCCGGGACGATGATGAGAGCGAGAAGAGAGGCCATCACGGTCCCACCGGAAAAGACGACGGCCTGTCCCGCCGTCGACCCGGCGGTGCGAATGGCTTCGACCTTCTCGACCCCCTTTCGTCGTTCCTCGCGAAACCGCTCGACAATCAACAGTGAATAATCGATGCCGACAGCCAGTCCGACCATCGTGATCACGTTCTCGACAATCGTGTCCAGGGTGACAATGTGACCGATAAGAACGGCGAGTCCGAAGCCGGCAGCAATGCCGAACGCCGCCAGGATGAGAGGCAACCCAGCAGCGGCAACCGTCCCGAAGACCAGCACAAGAACCAAGAGCGCGATCGGAATGCCGATCACCTCAGCCTTCCTCAGATCGCTGCTCGCTATCTCCGTGAAAGTGTTGTTGATGCTCCCTTCGCCCAACGTGAGCACGCTGAAGCCGCTGCTGCCGTCCATCTCCTTCACGTAATCGACGAGAGGGCCGACGTTGCTGCTGGATTCCGCCTGAAGCGCATTCAGCGTCGTCGGCAGGATGGTAGTGTGGCGGTCGCTCGAGACGAGCGCCGCGCTGTTAGTCTCATAGAAGCTGAGCACCGAGGCGACGAGCGGTGAACCATCGGGCTTCTTGAGCGCCCTGAGACCGGTGGTAAGGTTCGTCGTGAACGTTCGAAAGCCGGCGTCATCGACCGTCTCCGAAGCGGACTGCACAATGACGACTTCCTCCGCCTGGGTCGGCCCGCGCAATCGCTGTTCCAGCAAAGCCGTGCCTTTGGACGACTCGGGCGTAGAGTACAGTTCGGGGTTGGAGTTGACGACGCTCCCTATGTCGCGCGCCAGAAAGACGCCCACCACGAGGACGGCCAGCCATAGGGCGATGACTAGACGTGCTCTGCGGGCGCAGAGGGCAGCAAGACGGCCGGTGATAGAGGACAAGAGCTTACGGATTCCCTTCTAGAGTATCACCGGCTCATAGAAGCACCAGAAGCGGCGTGCCCGGCTCCACCTGCTGCCCTGCGGTCACGAAGACCGCCTTCACCTGGCCGCCGCGGTGAGCGTGCAGCTCGTTCTGCATCTTCATCGCTTCAATAACGACAAGAACGGCGCCGGCCTCTATGTGATCGTTCGGCGAAACGAGCACCTTCTGAATTACGCCAGCCATCGGCGAAATCTGCACCCACTCTTCGTCGGCGCGGGCTGCCGTCATGTCAATCGCCTCGTTCGAAGGACGCGCAAGCACCGTGGTGCCGACGGAATAGGCGCGACCGTTCACCATTACCTCAAAGCCGTGCGGCGCCCCCTCGGCGAAGACTCGGAACGGCCGCCCCTCCACGATTGCGGAGTACTCCGCAGACCCGCCGATTCGCTCCAACTGCACGTCATACCAGATATCTTCCAGGCAAACGGCTACCCGGTCCTGCCGCTCGTCGATCTCGACGTCGAACTCGTGTTCGCCCAGCCTCAGTTGATGCTTCGATGCCATGTTGTCCCTTCGGATTGCGACCGGCGTGCTATTGGCTCGCCGTCGCGCATCGCCGCTTGCCGCTGGCGCAGTTTCCACGCGCTACCATCCCTGCCGGAGATCACCGCTCGCGTCTGCCTCTCACGCCTCTGTGCCAGCACAGCGGCGACGAGCAGAGCGACACGCCTCTCCTCTTCATCGGCGACGGGGAGAAGCTGGAACTCGCGCTCCAGGAAAGTCGTATGAATGTCGCCGGCCAGGAAACGCCGGTCCGCCAGGATGCGTGAGTGCAGCGGCAAATTAGTGTCGATGCCGACGATGACGAATTCAGCCACAGCCCGCCGCAGCCGTCGAATCGCTTCCTCGCGGTCGTGGCCCCAAGCCAGGACCTTGGCGACCATCGGATCGTAGTAGTAAGTGACGTCGCAACCCGCAAAGAGAGCGCTGTCCACCCGTATGCCGGGCCCGGACGGTTCGCTCACGTAGTCAACGCGCCCCAGCGACGGCAGGAAGTCGCGGAACGGGTCTTCGGCGGCAACGCGGCACTCCATCGCCCAACCCCGCAGCGCAACGTCATCCTGCCCTAAGGACAGCGGCTCTCCGGCCGCGATACGTAGTTGCTCCGCCACCAGGTCGATGCCTGCGACAAGTTCGGTCACGGGATGCTCGACCTGAAGACGCGCGTTGATCTCGAGGAAGTAGAAGCGGCCCGCCTCGTCAATAAGGAATTCTGCCGTGCCGGCGTTTCGATACTTCGCGGCTCTGGCTAGCTTTACTGTCGCTGCCGAAAGCACCTCACGCAGAGACTGATCGACGGCCAATGAAGGCGATTCCTCGATCAGCTTCTGGTGGCGCCGCTGGATCGAGCACTCGCGCTCGCCCAGGGTCACCACGTTGCCGCGCCCGTCGGCGAGGAACTGGACTTCGACATGGCGCACCCGAGGCAAGAACTTTTCAATATACAGGCTGTGGTCGCCGAACGCCGAAGCCGCCTCGCTGCCGGCGACTCGCAGCGCCGCCTCCATCTCGTCATGCCCGGCAACAACCCGAATGCCTTTGCCGCCGCCGCCAGAGACCGCCTTCACCAGCACCGGGTAGCCCACACGGTCGGCTGCGGCCATCGCCTCGTCGAAACTGCCGACGTTCTCTTCCCCGGGGACAGGCGGCACTTCAGACTCAGTCGCCAGACGCCGCGCCGCTATTTTGTCGCCGAGAAGGCGCATCGTCTGTGACGAAGGCCCGACGAACGTGACGCCCGCCTGCTCACAGGCGTCGACGAAGACCGGGTTCTCGGCGAGAAAGCCGTAGCCGGGATGGATCGCATCCGCGTTGCAGCGCCGCGCGACGTCGAGGACACGCTCGATCTTCAAGTAGCTCTCTCCCGGAGTACCGGGGCCGAGCAGGTATGCCTCATCGGCGTAACGGACGTGGAGCGAGGCGCGATCGGCCTCGGAGTAGACAGCGACGGTGGCGATGCCAAGCTCGCGGCAGGTGCGCATGACGCGAAGGGCGATCTCGCCGCGGTTTGCTACCAGCAGCTTCTCGAACATCGACTATCAGTGTAAGCACACTTGGGGTACACCGACAAGGCGTTCTGGTTCGACCACTTTTCGTTGACTTGCCTATAGGTGGCTGCTATCATCGTTCTGTCCTGGGGCGATTAGCTCAGTTGGTTAGAGCGCTGCGTTGACATCGCAGAGGTCACTGGTTCAAATCCAGTATCGCCCACCACCGTCCGAACTATGTGGTACGTCTACGTGTTGCGAAGCCTAAAGAATGGGCGGCTGTACTCCGGCTCGACGAATGATCTGGAGCGGAGACTAGGGGAACACGAAAGCGACCATAGTCCATACACAAGGCATGCTGGACCGTTCGAGCTAATCTACAGCGAGAGATGCGAGACCCGACTTGAGGCGCGGCAACGCGAGTCGTTTCTCAAGACAGGTCGCGGAAGGGTGATACTGAAGCAGAATCTGGACAGCGGCTCGAGTTAGAGCGGTCGCCTGAGGCGACAGGTCACTGGTTCAAATCCAGTACCGCCCACCATAGACAAAGGCCACGACCAGGACATTCAGCGGTTGGATTGCGCCAGAGAGGGGCGTCAGAGGCTGAAAGCGCCCTCGCCGGAAGACCGCGAATACCACCTGCGAGCCGGACGTCGAACGCTAAAGTAGGCGTCCCCGGAGGCACCCGTTAGCGGCCGAAATGAGTCCCGGCAGGACTGTTGGGAGAAACAAGGGTGGAACCACGTGGCCTCTCGTCCCTTGGCGAGGGGCTTTTCGTTAAATCGGCCAGGAGAAGTCACATGGATTCGAAAGATGAACGCCTGACAAGAATGCGTCACTCCGCCTCGCACATCATGGCTGAGGCCGTCGTCTCGCTCTTTCCGGACGCGAAGCTCGCTATCGGCCCCGCGATCGAGAACGGCTTCTACTACGACTTCGACCTCCCCCGGAGCCTGACGCCGGAGGACCTGCCGTGATCGAGCAGAAGATGCGCGACATCGTCGCCGCCGACGCGCCGTTCGAGCGCGAGGAGATGGCAAAGGACGATGCACGGAAGCTCTTCGCGGCACAGCCCTACAAGCTGGAGCTCATCGAGCGACGTGGAGAGCGACAAGGTCAGCATCTACCGCCAGAACGGCTTCGTCGACCTTTGCGCTGGCCCCCACGTCGAACGGACCAGCGAGGTGAAGGCGTTCAAGCTGACGAACGTGGCGGGCGCCTACTGGCGGGGCGACGAGAACCGGCCGATGCTCCAGCGCATCTACGGCGCCCTCTTCGCGACCCAAGCGGAGCTAGACGACTACCTTCGTCGGCTGGAGGACGCCCAGCAGCGCGACCATCGACGCTTGGGCCGCGAGTTGGAGCTGTTCATGAGCAGCAGTCTCGTGGGAGCCGGGCTGCCGCTATGGCTGCCGAAGGGCGCCACCATCCGTCGCCTTCTCGAGGAGTTCATCACGAAGGAGGAACTGAAGGCCGGCTATCAGCACGTCTACACGCCCGACATCGCCAAGAAGGACCTCTACGTGAAGTCGGGCCACTGGGACCATTACAAGGAGTTGATGTTCCCACCGATGCAACTTGAGCACGAGGAGATGGTGCTACGGCCGATGAACTGTCCGCATCACATCCTCATCTATTCGTCAAAGCTGCGGAGCTACCGCGACCTGCCGGTACGCATTGCCGAGCTGGGCACCATGTACCGGTTCGAGAAGTCGGGTGTCATGGGTGGGCTGACCCGCGTCCGAGCCATGACCCTCAACGATGCCCATATCTTCTGCAGGCCCGACCAGATCGGCAGCGAGTTCGCCGGCGTCGTGCGGCTGATGGAGAAGGCCTACCGCATCCTGGGCATCAACGAGTACTCCTACCGACTGTCGCTGCGCGACCCGAAGGACAGCGAGAAGTACGTCGGTAACGACGAGATGTGGGACCTGAGCGAGGACAAGTTGCGCGAGGCCATGCGCGACCTTGGGCTGCCCTACGTCGAGGCGGTGGGCGAGGCAGCCTTCTACGGTCCGAAGGTCGACGTCCAGATCCGCGATGTCCTGGGCCGCGAGGAGACGCTTTCGACGATCCAGCTCGACTTCCATTTGCCGCACCGCTTCGAGCTGACGTACATCGGCGAGGACGGCCGTGAGCACCAGCCCGTGATGATCCATCGGGGTGTCATCAGCACCATGGAGCGCATTACGGCCTACCTCATCGAGCTGTACGGCGGTGCCTTCCCGCTCTGGCTGTCGCCCGTGCAGGCCGTCGTCGTGCCAATTGCCGACAGGCACGTCGACTACGGGCGCAGCGTAGCTGACAGGCTGGCTGAAGCGGACCTGAGGGTCGAAGTCGACGACCGGAACGAGCGCATGAACGCCAAAATCCGGGATGCTCAGCTCCAGAAGGTACCCTACATGCTCGTCGTCGGCGACAGGGAGGCAGAAGCGGGAAGCGTCAACGTGCGCCTTCGCAGCGGTGAGAACCTGGGCGCCGTGCCCGTCGATGACCTCCTGGCAAGGCTCCTACGAGAAGTGGCGGAGAAAGCGTAACACAGCTTGACAGGCCCTACCCGCAGCGTATGATCACCCCAGGCTACGACTCTTCCCCAGGAGGCTAAGATGGCAGTGCACGGATACGTTCTCATCGAGGCGGAGGTCGGCAGGGCACGGGCAATAAGCGAATCGATCTCGAAGCTCAGCAACCCCGACGCCCGCATCGTCGCCGTCGACACGGTGACCGGGCCCTTCGACGTAATCGTGCAACTGGAGGCGGACGACCTGGACCGGCTCGGCCGTTGCATCACCGACGTCCTCCAGCACGTCGACGGCGTGGAACGAACAACCACCTGCCTCGCCGTTCGCTCCTGACCGGTCGGCCCTTTCTCGCCGTTCTAGAGTGCAAGTGTCGAAGACGCCGTTGTCTTTCGGGCGGCGGCTCTCTTTCACGAAGACGGATAATCGGCGCTGAGCGTCGACAAGCGCTGGACAAGATGCTCGGCGACGTTCTCGAGGCGGAGGAGAAACCGCTTGTCGACGTGCCCGGCCAGGTGCTGACCGAAGACGTTGTCGCCGAGCTTCCCATTCCGCCGCTCGACAAGGCGGCGATAGCCGTCCGATGTTCGCCCCACAAGCTAGCAGCGATGATGCTTCATCGGTCCCACGAGTAGGAGGAATCCCATGCCGCCGGTTCTCTGCGTTGTCGGACGGCCCGGCTCCGGGTCGCAAGCTGTCATTGAAGGGCTGGTGCGCGAGTTGGCGGCGAAAGGCGTCCGCGTCGCCACTGCCATCGAGGCAAACAAAGCGCCGGCGCCCCTTTCGAAGGCGTCCGCCGGCTATATGGCCGCCGGCAGCGAGATGACGATCGTCAGGGCGCCTGGTTGCGTTGCTTCGATTAGACGCAGTGAGGACGAGCCGTCGCTCGACGAACTCGTCTGGGAGATGCGCGACGACTACGACCTCGTCATTGCCGATGGCTTCCGGCGCAGCAGCTACCCGAAGCTTGAGGTTCATCACGCGTCCGAGGGCGGCGAACTGATCTGCCACAAGAACGAACTGCTGGCAATCGCCGGCGATAAGCCCGAGGGCATCGACGTACCCGCCTTCGCTATAGACGACTTTGCACGCCTGTCTGAGCTCGTCCGGCGCCGCTTCCTGACGCAGGAGCCCGGCGAGGGTGCTACCCTCTTCATCGACGGTGTGCGCCTACCGCTGGCGCTCTTCGTGCGTAAAATCGTCGCTAGCACCGTACTCGGCATGGTGCGCCCCCTGAAGGGCGTGGACGATCCGAAACGCGTCGTTGTCGCTGTCCGGCGTAGGGGTTAGAAGCGCGCTTCGAAGCGGTCGAATTCACCGCTGGGGGACGCCCAACGCACCTGGACGCTATCGACGCGGGCCATGAACGGCCCCTTCCAGAGCCGCCGTACAAGCTCCTCAAGAGAAGAGCGTTCTCCCTCTGCCACCACTTCCACGCTACGTCCGTCGTTGCCGTTTCGCACGTAGCCGGAGAGGCTAAGCGAGCGTGCATGCATGATTATGAACTGCCGGAATCCCACGGCCTGCACGACGCCTCGCACGGTTGCGTTCAGGGCAGCCTCCTCTTCCTCCGTCATCCCGTTCCCCCTAGGTCGAGGGTTGCGCCAACATATCTTCGAGGACTTCACGCACCAATGATAGCGGCACATCGCTGCGCAAAACCGGCTTGCCGGTGCCCGCGAGTAACACCCACCTCACCTGCTTGCCGGCGACCTTCTTGTCGAGGCTCATCGCCGAAAGAATGCCGTCAACACCCACGGCCGGCAACGGCCGCAGCAGCCCGAAGCGTACAAGCAGCGCCTTTTGTCGCTCAACAAGCTCCTGCGGTGTCAAGCCCAGCCGCCGTCCAACCTGTCCCGCGGCAATCATCCCCCAGGCAACCGCCTCGCCGTGGAGGAGAGCGCCATAGCCGGTTGCCGCTTCCAAGGCATGGCCGGCCGTGTGCCCGTAGTTCAGGATACTGCGGCGCCCCGTCAGCTCCCGCTCGTCCTCTGCGACGACCTGCCCTTTGAGAGCCATGCAACGGCGTACCACTTGCGTTACTGTCAGCCGGTCGAGGGCGCGTAGGGAATCAGCCTTAGCTTCGAGGAGCGCCAGCAGGTCCGCGTCCGTCACCAGCGCCTGCTTGATGACTTCCGCGAAGCCCGCTATCAGCTCTCGTTCCGGCAGCGTCGTCAGCATCGAGACGTCGGCGAAGACGAGCAGCGGCTGGTAGAACGCACCGATCAGGTTCTTCGCTTCCTGCTTATCCACCGCCACCTTGCCGCCGATAGAAGCGTCGACCATCGCCAGCAGGCTCGTCGGAGCCTGGACGAAAGGCAGCCCGCGCAAGTAGGTCGCCGCGACGAAGCCTGCCAGGTCACCGATGACGCCGCCGCCGAGCGCGACGACGCCCTGTCCCCGCTCGGCCCGGTGCTCTGTCAGCCAGTCGTAAATCCGCGACGCCTGCTCCAGCGTCTTGCTCGCCTCTCCCGCCGGCACAACGTAGGTGTGGACGGCGAAGCCGGCTTCGTTAAGAACAGAGGTGACGCGGTTGGCGTGATGAACGTGAAGGTTGGAATCGGTGATGAGGTATAGGGTGTCGCCCAGTCCGGCTTCCTGCAGCTTCTCTCCGAAACGCTCGCCGATTCCCCAGCCGGCGTAGACAGGGTAGTTTACTGTTTCGGTCTTGATGGCGCAGACAGGGCCCGCGTCGCTGAGCGGAACGTCCGCCATGACGACGGATGGGCCTTCCGCTGACGAGGCGGCAAACCGTGAGCCGTCATACGAAAGGCACTCAGCGAAGCGACGCCAGGCGCGCACAACCTCTTCCGCTATCAGTTCCGCTGAAAGGTCGTCGGTGTGAATGGTGACATCCGCCAGCGCGTACAGCGGCTGGCGCAGGGCCTTCAGATGACGTATACGCCCGAGAGGGTCAGTGCCGGCGAGCAGGGGCCGCTCCGACTCGCCGTCACCTTCTGGCTGCTGCATGCGGCCGAAGATCGTCTCCGGCCGCGCCTCCAGACAGGCGACAAGCCCGCTCTCGCCCATCCTGCGCCGGTTCTCGTCGGACAGCACGATCCCGCCGCCGGTCGCCACAACGACCTCTGTCACGCCGCAAGCCCGGCACAGCGCCTCCGCCTCTCGCAGGCGGAAGCCCGGCTCACCCTCGTCGCCGAAGATGTTAGGGATCGCCTTACCCGCCGCTTCTTCGATCAGATCATCGAGGTCGATTGCCCGCCAGCCGAGGGCGTTAGCCACAAGTGGCGCGATTCGTGACTTGCCGCTGAACGAGAAGCCTGTTAGGAAGATGCGACGCGGGGGTTCGGGCATTGCGCTACCCACCATGCGGCCCGACCGTTGCGAGGTACGCGCGATAGTTCCGGAGCGTCTCACTCATGTGATCGCCCCCGAACTTGTCGAGCATTGCGCCCGCAAGGACGATGGCGACCATCGCTTCGGCGATAACGCCCGCAACGGGAACGATACAGACGTCGGAACGCTCGTAGTGTGCTTCGACGCTTTCGCCCGTCGCCAGGTCGGCCGACGCCAGTGGACGCGCAAGGGTCGATATCGGCTTCAAGGCCGCCCGAACGACGACGGGCTCGCCGTTCGTCATGCCGCCTTCGAGTCCGCCGGCGTGGTTCGAGGCGCGTCGCCAGGGCCGTCCATCCCATTGATCGGCCGGCATGATGACGTCTTGTGACTCCGACCCTCGCCGTGCCGCCAGGTCGAAGCCTTCGCCGGTCTCGACGCCCTTGACGGACGGTATGCTCATGACGGCCTGAGCCAGGAGGCCGGACAGCCTCCGGTCCCACTGGACGTGGCTGCCGAGGCCAATGGGGACGCCGGTCGCGCGCACTTCCGTCACGCCGCCCAGGCTGTCACCTTCGTTCCTCGCGATGTCAATGGCATCCACCATCCGGCGCTCCGCCTCCCTGTCGCCACAACGCAGCGCCGACTCCTCGACTGCCTCCCAGTCCGGCTCGCCTACCGCCTTCGCTTCGATTCCACCGATAGCGGCGGTATGACTGTGCACCTCGATCCCGAATTCCTCCAGAAAGCGTCGCGCCACGGCTCCAACGGCTACTCGCGCCGCCGTCTCCCGCGCGCTTGCCCGTTCCAGGACGTTCCGGACGTCGCTCTGGCCGTATTTCATCGCTCCGGCGAGGTCGGCATGACCCGGACGAAGGCGCGTCACGCGTTCGACGGGGCTGTCAGGAGTCTCGATCGCCATGACGTCCCGCCAGTTCCCCCAATCTCGGTTGGCGATATAAAGGGTGATGGGGCTGCCGAGCGTCAGGCCGTGACGCACGCCGGAAACGATCTCCGCCCAGTCCGACTCGATCTGCTGCCGTCCGCCACGACCGCGACCGCCTTGTCGACGCTTCAGGTCGATAGCAATGTAGTCCTCCGACAGCAGCAATCCCGCCGGCACGCCCTCGACAATCGCCGTCAGCGCCTTCCCATGTGATTCACCGGCCGTTAGAAAGCGAAACATCATGTCAGTCTGCCCTTTCGAGCGCTTCTCGTGCTGCTGCCATCATTACGTCTACCCGCACGTCCATTCCCGTCCAGAGGTTGAACGAGGCAGCCGCCTGATAGACCAGCATCGCTATTCCGCCCACAGCCTTGGCGCCGCGTTCCTGCGCCGCCGTCATCAGGGGCGTCAGCGGCGGATTGTAAACGAGGTCGAACACCAGCGCGCCGGAAGGAATCAGCTCCGCCTCCAGCGGCGACTTTCCCTCGAGCGCACTGTGGCGCGTGCCCACAGGCGTACAGTTTACCAGAAGCCGGCAGCTCGCGATGGCGCCCCGAAAAGCAGGATCGGCAGGAGAGTGAGCACGAATATCCACATCGTCATGCGCGAGCGTCCGCAGGTGGTCGGCAAGTGCCCGCGCACGCTCAACGTCGATATCGGCGACGTCAATTGACACGGCTTGCCGACGTACAAGCACGAGCGCAACAGCGCGGGCGGCGCCGCCCGCCCCCAGCACAACGGCCCGCTGGCCCTTTGGCGGAAAGCCTCCCGCGGAGAGCGCCTGCTCGAAGCCGGAAACGTCCGTGTTATAGCCGGCCAGCCGGCCGCCTTCGTTCACGATGGTATTTACGGCGCCGGTCTGCTCTGCCAGCGGGTCTAGACGGTCCAAAAACGGCATGACGGACTGCTTGTGAGGCACGGTGACGTTCGCGCCCAGGTGGTCGCTATCCCGAAGCCCTTGCACGCGCCCTTCCAGCGCCGGCGCCTCAGTGTCCCACAGCTCGTAGCGCTCCTCGCGTCCATACTGAGCGAAGGCGGCATTGTGGATAGCCGGCGATAGAGAATGCGCAATCGGATGCCCGATGAGACCGACTCGCTTCATGGGCCCTGTTCCTGACTGATCAATGACTAAGGCTGATATAGCTGAACGTTTCGCTGTTGCTCTTCGAGCGTCTCGGCGAAAGCGTGGCTGCCGTCTCCCTTGGCAACGAAGAAGAGATAATTAGTCTGGGCCGGCCGCACTACTGCTCGAATAGAATCGAGCCCCGGGCAGGCGATGGCTCCCGGCGGCAAGCCCGTGACTTCGTACGTGTTGTAAGGTGAGTCGACGTTTAAGTCGTCCAGGGAAAGATCTTGCTTCCAATAGCCGTTCAGCGCCACGCTCGCCGGGTCGCTGGCGAGCGCGAACTGGACTGTCGGATCGGCCTGAAGAGCCATTCCGACATTCAACCGGTTCAAAAAGACGCTGGCGATAAGCGGTCGCTCCTCTGGCTTCTGCGCCTCCCGCTCGACGATCGACGCTAGGGTAATGACCTGGTCCAGAGTAAGGCCGGTTCCGTCCAGTTCGGGCTGGATCTCAGTCACAACCTGTTCGTCGAATGCGTCCAGCATCTCTTCGACGGCCTGGTGCCCCGTGGTATTGCGGGAAAAGCCGTAGGTTGCTGGGAAGAGGTAGCCTTCGAGGTTGCGGTCTGCCGCATCGGCAGGTAGGAAGGACTTCCCGTAGTCGTCCTTCAGGGCGCTCATGAAGTCGCTCTCCGAGACGACGCCCTTCTGCTCCAGGAGCGCGCCAATCTCCTCCACCCGCAGGCCCTCCGGTATCGTCACCATCAGCGGCGCCGTCACGCCCTTGTGGATTCGGTCGATGACCGCGAGGGTCGTCATGCCCTTGTCGAACTCGTAGCTGCCGGCTTGCAGGTTGTCCTCGATACCCATGAAGGCGACCAAGACGCGGAACAGGCGCGCGCTCTGGATGACGCCTGCGTCCTGCAACTCTTCGGCAATCTTCTTGGCGTTGTCGCCCTTCGCAATCGTGACGGTGGCAACGCCGCTAGTGGGCGTCGGCCCTAGGCCTTGCTGGGGCTCGCTGCCGAGAATAGTTGAAGGCACCAGCATCATCACCCAGGCGATGATGCCAATCGTCGCCAGCGCCAGCGCGCCAACCGCCACAGGAACGGCCTTCGACATGCCTCTATCCTGCCTGCCCTTGTTGTCTACTGTCCAGGTAGCCCTGGAGGATTATCGCCGCCGCCAGAGCGTCCTGCTCGGCCTTCCTCTTTCGGGAGCCGCCGCTTCGCAGGAGTTGGTCGGCCTGAACTGTCGAGAGTCGCTCGTCCCAAAGCGTGACGGGCACGCCGACGGCCGCTAGCAGCTGTCGCACGAACTCCTTCACGCTCTCGGCCTGGGTGCCAACCGTGCCGTCCATTCGCAGCGGCAGCCCGACGACTATGGACGAGACATCCTCTTCCGCGACCAACCCGGCTATTGACTTCACAACGTCATCTACCACACTTCGTTGCAGCGTGCGTAGGGGCACGGCGATATGTCCGTCAGGATCGCTGATCGCGACCCCCACGCGCCGGTCGCCAACGTCGAGCCCCAGTGTTCGCACTATACCTCCTTCAAGTTGCGGATCTTCTCCGTCGCCAGTTCCTTTGCCACTCGAAGCGCCTCGTCGAGTCGTGAAGGATCGCGGCCACCCGCCTGTGCCATCTCCGGACGTCCGCCCCCTCCGCCACCGGTCACCTGCGCCGCTCGCTTCACCAGTTCTCCCGCGTTCAACCCCTGGCTGGCGAGGTCCGGCGTCACCATGGCGAGCAGATTAGGCCGGCCGCCGACAACGGTGCCGAGAACGATGACAGCGCTCCCCAAACGCTCTCGAAGCCAATCGCCCATTTCACGCAGCGCTTCCGGGCTGCTCGCAGACACCCGGGCGGTCAGTAGCGCTCGCCCATCGACGCGCTCCGCCTCCGCCAGCAGCGATTCGGCCTGGCCTCGTCCAATCTCCCGCTCCAGCGCCTGCACGCGCTTCTTCAGCGAATCGACTTCCCCAAATAGGGCATCGACGCGGGCGCCTACTGCCGAATCGTCCCCTGTGACGCCGAGACGGTTGCGCAATTCCTGCAGGGTCGAGACGCGCGCGAACATACTCGTCGGCTCCGCGGCCCGTCAACGCTTCGATTCGCCGCAGACCGGCGCCGATGCTCTCCTCGCCGACGATAATGAACTGGCCAATGTCGCCCGTCGCTCGCACGTGTGTGCCACCGCATAGCTCGGCGCTGTAGCGCTGGCTGTTCTCCGCCACTTCGACCACGCGCACCTCGGCGGCGTACTTCTCGTCGAACAGCGCCGTCGCGCCGCCCGCTGTCGCCTCTTCATAGGACTTGCGCTGCGTCCGCACGGTCAGGTTCTCCCGGATCTTTTCGTTTACCAGTCGCTGCACGTCCGCCAGCTCCTCCGGCTTCAGGGCCTCGACGTGCGTGAAGTCGAAGCGTAGGCGGTCCGGCGCAACGAGTGATCCGGACTGCCGCGCGTGCGGCCCGAGAATGCGACGCAGCGCGGCGTGCAGCAGGTGGGTCGCTGTGTGATTGCGCATGATGTCCCAGCGGCGGTCAACGTCAACCTGCGCCAGGACGTCATCATTGACTGCAATTCGGCCTTCGACAACGCGGCCGCGATGCGGGTCAGCCCGCCTTCTGTCTTCTGCGTGTCCTCGACGCGGAAGCGCCCGTTAGGCCCGCGTATTTCGCCGGTATCGCCGACCTGCCCGCCCTGCTCGGCATAGAACGGCGTCTCGAAGAGAACGATCTCCGCCTCGATCCCCGCTTCGACGCTTTCGACCGCGGATCCGCCGGCAATGACTCCGGCCACTCTCGTCTGCTGGGACATCGTCCGTACCCCACGAACCGGGGCAGGCTATTACTCGACCCAGGCGTGTCAATACGCGCCGTCAATGACTCGCCATAAATCGGAGCCACCTCGAGCAGGGCAGGCCTTGCCGCTCGCGCACGCTCCCGCTGCTCCTCCATCGCCTTCTCGAAGCCCTGCCAGTCGACGCCCACGCCCTGCTCTCCAGCCAGTTCGACGGTCAGCTCCAGCGGGAATCCGAATGTGTCATACAGCAGAAATGCGTCGCTGCCCGGCGAGCATCCTGTCGCCCTTCGCCGTCTCCGCCAGAAGGACGGCAAGCCGCGCGCGTCCGCTCTCCAGCGTCTTCAGGAACCGCCTTTCTTCAGCGGCAACAATCCTCTCGATCAACTCGTGCTTCTCGACCAGTTCGCCGTAGTGTCCTCCATACTGCTCGATAACCACCCTGGCGATCCGCGTGAGGAAAGGACGGTTGAGTCCTAGACGCCGCCCGTAGGCCACGGCGCGACGGAGGATACGTCGCAAGAC
>CAWIGJ010000004.1:0-6135 GCA_963835655.1 uncultured Chloroflexia bacterium
CGGCAGGACTCGAACCTGCGACACGCGGTTTAGGAAACCGCTGCTCTTTCCTCTGAGCTACGGGGGCCCCGAGGCAGTTTAGCACACGCGCATGGACGCGCGAACCGGGGCTGCGGTCCGGTCTGCCATAGCCGCTGTCGCTTGGTCAGCGAGGCACCGACGGCGAACGCAGCCACCAAGCGCAACAGCCCTTGCTTGACCGCACCATCACCTCCAGTGCCCGCCACTTCGAGTCACCGCCAAGGACGGCTCTGGTTCTTCCTTATTGCCCCCATGTCCGCGGCTGCTTTGTAGCGTCAGCTGGAGGTGTCGGCGGCGTGCAGTTCGTTGTGGAATCGAACGCGATAACGTCCCCGAAGGGCTTCCAACTGAACGTATCCGCTGTTGTCCCGGTGGCTTTCACGAATACCTCCTGCTGATTCAGGCGGTGATCCGTGGGCGACGTGCTTACCGGCGCGATGCCTACGGAGGAGTTGAACTTGCAGAACGACTCCGCTGCGTTCAGGAAGTTGCTACGCGTCAGGTCGGGTCCGGCCTGAATGAGCGCGGCCACCGTCGTCTCGGCGACAGAGTAGCCGGTAAGGCTTATGCTGTCGGGCTTTGCGCTCGTGTACTTGGTCAGGATCTCCTGGTACTTGGCGACGCCCGGGATGTCGGTTTGGTCCGACTGACGGCCGAACGAAACGGTCACTGTCCCCTGGATGTTGGCGTAACCGGCGAGCGCGCCGACGATCTGCGCCGCGTCCACACCGGTAATGACGAACGGCACTTGCCAGTTCAACGTCGTGCGCGCGGTGTTTATCCCACCGGCCGCCTGTGCCGGCATCCCGTAGAAGGCGACGACGTCAACGTTGTCCGCCTTCAGGCGCTGCATCTGCGCCGTAACGTCAGTCTGAGTCGGGTCGTAGTACTGAGTATCGGCTATCGTCATATTGGCGCCTTCGACGCCCAGCTTGACGCCCTGCTCGCCCTCTTTGCCGAAGTCGTCGTTCTGAGCGAGGATGCCCAGCTTCTTGCCCGGGTAGGTCTCGCCGATGTACTGGCCGAGGATCCGGCCCTCGTCCAAGTAGTCGACGAGGAACGAAAAGCGTGTTGAGGCCACCGGGTCCGTGAAATACGTCTCGCCGGTGAGGAGCCACATGTCCGGGACGGCGTGTTCCTGCAGGTACTGATACACGGCGCCTTGGGCGTCCGTTCCCAGACCTCCAATCAGAGCGAATACCCCGTCCTGCTCGACGAGCTTGCGCGCGGCCTCGCTGGACGCCGGCCCAACGTACTGGCTGTCGCCGATGTCCAGCGTCAGCTTCCGGCCGTAGATGCCGCCGTTGTCGTTGATGTAGTCGAAGTAGGCCTTCATTCCGTTGCTCAGGGGTACGCCCCAAGCAGTCGCAGTTGTGTTGCTCAGCGGAAGGAGGGTACCGATCTTGATCTCCGTGTCGGTGACCCCGATCGTCTCGGAGCCGGCAGGAATGGCGACTTTCGTTACGGCCGGTGCAGCCGTGTTTCCTCCCGTCGGGGCCGGGGTGCCGTTGTTGTTGCTGCCTCCGCCGCAGGCCGCTATGGAGAGCGCGACGACCGCGAAAACCCCTAGTGAGAACAGCGGCCAGTGCTTGGGTAACCCTTTCATTTTTGTGTGCCCCTTTCTTGAGAGCGGCGCTAGAAGATCGGATAGGCCCGCCTACGTCCGCATGACCCCATTGTGATCGGCCTCAGCCTTCCTCCGCTCAGGGGCTGAGCCAGTCCGAAGAATACACCGCGGTTCCGGCCTTGACAAGGGCACAAACGGCGAGCGCGTCAAGGGCGCCGCGGGCGACTGCTGGAGACAACTTGACCCTTGACGCGCGGGTGGCGGAGCCATACTCGCGCCCGGGTCGGCGGCCGGGCCAAAGGACTGCACCGACCGTTAGAGGCCGAGAGGTTAGGCGTTTGATAGGCCGAATTGAATCCGACCCAGCCCAATCTGGCGCGCAGAGTTTGTGATAGACTGAGAACTGCAGCCCGAGAGTAACTCCTCTCGTGCCATCCGGCCGTTAGCGTGGGGAATCGTAACGTCGCTGCCACCAAAATCGGGCAGGCCTAAGGAGGGGTATCCAATGGCAACACCGCTTGATGCTATAGCTTCCATCCACAAGGCATTCCGTCGCGATATCGCAGAAATTGACGATGCGGCATATAAGGCCGCAGCAGGCGATGGTGATTTGTCGGTTGTTGTGGAGCGACTTCGCTTTTTCAGCGAGATACTGCGATGGCATGCAGACGGCGAGGAAAAGACGGTATTTCCGACCATGGACAGAGTGGCGCCGCTCGTGGCGAGGCCTTACTTCCTGGATCACCGCGAGTTGGACTTGATGACCGAAGGCCTGGCCCAGGTGTCGGCTACGTCAGACCCGCTCATTACAGCCCGGGCCACGGCGTCGCTCAACACACACTTGCGAATTCACCTCGACAAAGAGGACGTACATCTCTATCCGATTCTGCGCGAGCGTACCTCAGCGGACGAGCAGGCCTCGATAGTTGGAACGATGGCCGGAGAAGTGCCGCCTGAGCGACAGCCCGAACTCATACACTGGTGGTTCCCGCTGGTAGGACTCGATGATCAAGAGGTCACGATCAGCGTCTGGAAGACGCTGATGCCTGAGCAGGTGTTCGCCAGCCTGAAACCGCTTATCCAAGGCACGATTGGACCGGATTGGGCGGAGCTAACGCGGCGAATCCCAGGACTAGCCTAACATCATTCCATTTCCCGCCCCTGCGCCGGCGACGAGCAGAGCGGTCCGCCTTCGATAGACACGATAACTTTCGGGCTTTAGCTTCGGGACTAGAAGCCGGGGCTGCAGCGCATAGCGGGGCCGACCTGGGAAACCGCTGCTCTTTCCTCTGAGCTACGGGGGCACCTCCACGCGAACCCGACGGCTATCGATTCGATTCCCCGCAGGCATGATACCGCACCAACCCGCGAGCCTCCAGTTCGACCGCCGCGCACGCGCCGTTACCTTACCGAAAGACCGCCGTCGACGCAGATAGTGTGCCCGGTGATATACGACGCCTCGTCGGAGGCCAGGAACAATACCGCCGCCGCAGTCTCCTCCGCGCGACCGTGACGCTTCATCGGCACATTCGCCTCCACCCAGGCAATGCGCCCCTCCGTCATTATCGGAGCGACCATCGGCGTGTCCATGAAACCGGGCGCCACGCAGTTCACGCGCACGTTCTGCTCTGCCAGCGCCGCCGCCAGACAGCGCGTAAAAGCGACCACCCCCGCCTTCGACACCGAGTACGCGTAGAGCGGGTGCGCCTGAAAGGCGGCCATCGACGCGTTGTTCACTATCGCTCCGCCGCCGCCCTCGATCATCTTCGGTACAGCGTATTTGCACATCAAAAGGACGCTCTTGAGGTTGACCTGCATCACGCCGTCCCAGTCTTCGGACGACACCGCGAGGCCGAGCTTCCCCCAGCCGGCGCCGACGTTGTTGAACAGCACGTTTGGCTTGTCATAATTCGAAATCGCCGCCTCGACGACCGCCGCGGCCTCCTCCTCTTTCGTCACGTCCGCTCGCCAGGCGACAGCTTCGCCACCCTCGCTCTCGATGATGCCGGCCGTCTCCCTCGCCGCGTCCAGATTCCGGTCGACGCAGAGAACCTTCGCCCCTTCACGCGCGAACAGGATCGCCGTGGCCTTGCCGTTGCCCATGCCCGGGCCCACCGAGCCCGCGCCCGTGACGATCGCCACCTTACCTTCGAGCCTCATTGGCGCTTTCCTCCTGCAAATAGGAATGAATCCCGTTGAAATAAGCCGCTATGCCCGCAAGACGGACACGGACACCGCGAGGAAGTGCAGCGTGCTGCCCACGATGGTGGTTGCGTGAAAACAAGAACACCGCTTCCCCTAGGCTCCACTATCGTGTGGTGTTGGTGGCGGCGTGAAGTGGGGTACGCCAAGGCTCCTACGGGAGTGCCCATCTGCGGCGAGCAGTCGCCTTCGGGTGCTTCACTGCTTTGATTTGCGATAGCTCGCTTCAATCAGTCGAAGCGCGTAGTCAAGTTCGGACACTTCGGACAGCGCGATTTCAGTGTCCCCCATCCCATAGTGGCCAATGTTCCGAACGTCGCGAGTAAGCAACTCGTTGCGCTCAGGTAACTCGTCCCACTTAAGGCCCACGTAGCGGAACAGTTTTCGCTTCCGGGTCTCGACGGTGAGAAAGCTCTGTTTCGTGCTGTATTTTATGTAGAACTTCGTGAATGACCGCCGGACATCGGGGCCAAGCCCCGTTACTCTCTCGTCGAGCCTGTTGAAAAGATCGACGATGTTCTGTGGTTTGCCGCCAAGGTGGTGGTCGTACGTCCATTGACTCGGGCTGATTGGTTCCTGGCGAGCACTGGTGGACAGCGGCGCTTGTGCGGGTTTCCACGTTGGCGTTCCCAACGCCATTCGGTTCAGGGAGCGTTTCACTCTATCGCGAGGGAGCTGCGCGTTTGGACCCAGTGTCTCCAGAATGAGGTTGATGAAACGGATTGGGGGGTTTGTGAGAAGTCCGTCCAAAGCGGACTTGACTCGCACGTCAGTGAACGTTTCCTCGCCCCACTCGTCCAGTCTCCCAGAGTCAATGCTCTGGCGGGACAAATAGGAAATGTGCCTTGCGACGTCTTCGGTTCTTCCTGGGTCATTCGCGTCCTCCAGGTCCACCTCAAACAGAAGTTTGCGCTCCATGTCGGCGGGTTCATTGGTCTTGTATATGCGATACAACAGGTCATTCGTTAGGACGCACCAAACGATGCCCTCATTGTTAGCATAGTTGATGGTCTGAGCAATGAACTGCTTGTCGTCCAGGGACTTCGACAAAGGCTTAGCTTCTAGAAACAGCCGGGCCTTGTCGTCTATCTTCAAAGCGTAGTCGAGCAGCGTCCCATCGTAGACACGGTACTCCTGTCGCACCGCATCGAGGTCATCTACGTCCCACCCCAGCGCGCGAAGCATGGGCGCAACGAAAAGCGCCCTTGTTTCCGCCTCGTTGATGCCGCTATCCCGCGCCTTTTCAGCTTTCGCCAGTAGCCCTCGTATAACATCCCCAAGCGAAGTCATAGCGGCGGAATCATATCACATCGACGAGCTTGCTGCATCGGCGACTGTCGGAACACATGACGGGCAGTTCTTCGTCAAGCGCATCGTGGTGAGAGCTGACGGCAAGCTCGACATTACGGGTATTCTTAGCTTCGTTAACCCCGCAACACGAGTAACACAGCCCCAAAGTGTGCCACACTGCCCACAATCGTCAACGAGTGAAAGACCTCGTGGTAGCCGAACACTTTCGGCCACGGATCGGGCCGCTTTGCCGCATAGGCCACCGCGCCGACGCTGTAGGCGACGCCACCGCCGACCAGTAGCCCGAGCGGCGCCGGGTCCAGCACCCGCAGTATCTGCGACATCGCAATCAGCGCCACCCAGCCGCTGGCGAGGTAAAGAGGCACCGCCAGCCATCGCGGCGAATCGAGCCAGATCAACCTCACCAGCGCTCCCAGCGCCGCAATCGTTACCGCCGCCGACAGCACCGCGGTTCCCCAGGCGCCGTGCAATGCCAGCAGGCAGAACGGCGTGTACGTGCCGGCGATGAGGAAGAAAATCGTCGCGTGGTCCAGCCGTCGCACGATGCTCAGGCCGCGTTTGCCCCAGCGACCGCGATGGTACGCAGCGCTGGTGCCGTAGGCCACGATCAGGCTGGCGCCGAAGACCGACGCCCCGACGTAGCCTCTCGTGCCGTTCGCCTCGAGCAGCATGACGGCCGTTCCGACGACCGCGGCAACCAGCGCGCCGAGGTGCAGATAGCCTCGGAGCAGCGGACGCTCCGGCGATACCGCCGCCGAATAAGGTGCGCTGTCGAGGGTCATCAGGCTGAACCCCTCCAACTCAGCGACCGCGCCGCCGTCCGCTCCCCTACGGCGCCAGGTCGCCGACGTAGAAGCCGTTCAACTGCGAATACGCCCGCGACGAATGGTTGCCGCCGATTCCGCCCTTCGTCTGAAAGGCCTGCGTGGCCTCCTTGCCGCAGTAGGGAATGACTATCCCCGACCCGCCCGGGTGAGAGCGAAGGTGCGCGGTGATGTTATAGACTTTGTTCGCGACGATGATCCAGCAGTCAT
>CAWIGJ010000005.1:0-40881 GCA_963835655.1 uncultured Chloroflexia bacterium
ATGCCAATCTTTTAACTGAAAATGAACCAATCGGTTCCCATGAATTATTTAATCGGCTAACTTCCGAAAAATTTATTACCGGTGAAGATGAGAACGAGAAAGCGAATTAAAATATTTACATGTTATTAAAGAATTACGCGATCAAAATCCGGATGTATTTGAAAAAATAAAACATTTACCAAAGAAATCCAGAACTGCCAGAGCTGATAAAAAACTAGCTGATCAACTTATCACTTATTTTCGTCGAGGAAAAATACAAAAATTTTTCATAGCTAAGGCAGGTAATGATTCTAAAGAATTAGATTTCTTATCTACGGCTAAAATTTTTGAAACTGCTGAAAATACCAATCAAGAAAAAACAAACAAAAACTTTTATAACTTGTTGGATGAAAATAAGAAGGCCTTTATCTTTACTACTACTGAAGAAATATTAGAAGTAAAAATGAGAGGCGGTAGAGATAGCGCTACTCAAATTTTAAAAATTCTTAAAGCTACGATGAAAGATCGTCGGCAATTTACCGAAGATCAAGAATTATACCTTAAAAAAGTCATTACTCAGCTTGAAGAAGGTGGTCTGCCAAAACAAACTACCAAAGTTACGCTTCAAGCCTTAAATACTGAACTTAATAAGGGCATTAATCCTTTGCGTATTCTTGGAGTTCTTGAAATCAATATTTCAAATCGGCTTCTTAGTGGCCATTTTGTTGAGTCCGGTGTAAGTAATATCGGCAAACGAGAAGTAATTTTGTCTGAATATTTAACCAAGTAAATGTATGGATAAAAAACAGTCACAAAACTTGGTTAAGGAGGTGTTTCAAAGTTCTTTTGATAAAACACAATTTATCAGATTTATTCACGAGCTTCTCAATTCATACGAAGAGCGACGATGTACGCGAAGATGGCCGCTTACAATGCCATGAACATGACCTTCCAGGAAGCGATGGACTACGTCGGTGCTGTGCGGCAGGCCATCATACCAGCGGGCGAGTTCGCCGAGGGGACGCGCTACCTTCCTCGAGAAACGTGCTCCCGTGTTCGATGCCGGTGGAGTGATAGAGGAGTAAAAAGGCTTCCATTGTCCGCCGACTCCAACCCATCGAATCTGCTCGCGGGGCTCCGTGTCCTCGATCTGACGCATCATGTAGCGGGTCCTTACTGCACAAAATGGCTCGCCTCGCTCGGGGCGGACGTCATTAAGGTGGAGCGGCCTGGCTCGGGCGACGTAGCGCGCCATATCGGCCCATTTCCACAAGGCGGGCCTCATCTTGAGAAGAGCGGCCTCTTCCTTTACTTGAACACCGGAAAGCGCAGCGTTACGCTTGATCTCAAGTCAGAGGTGGGCCGCGCGTTATTGATGCGCCTCGTAACGAAGGCAGATATGGTCGTCGAGAACTTCGAGCCGCGCGTTCTGTCATCGCTGGGGCTCGACTACGCCAACCTGACTGCCGCCAACTCGCGGGTCGTACTCACGTCGATCTCCAACTTCGGCCAGACCGGCCCGTACCGGGATCTGAAGGCGTCAGAGATCGTCATTTTCGCGATGGGCGGGTTGATGTACCTCGTGGGCCTGCCGGACGAGGCGCCGCTGAAATTCGGTGGCTACCAATCGCTGTACATCGGCGGTCTTGCCGCGTTTGGTGCAACGATGCTGGCGCTCACTCACGCCGAGCTAACAGGGGAAGGGCAGCACGTCGACGTTTCGCTCTTTGAGGGAATGGCCTGCAACCACTTTCAGTCGCTGGTCCAGTACGAATACTGCGGCGACATTGCCCGTCGCGCGCCTGCCTTCGGCGTCTTGCCATGTGCCGATGGATTCGTAGGCATGGTCGTGTTCGACCAGCACTGGCCGCGGTTTGTTGACATGATCGACCTCCCGGAGTTGCGCGATGAACGATTTTCGACGCTCGAAGGCCGAATAGCTAACCACGAGGACATAGAGGCCGCGATCTTGTCCTGGACTATCCAACGAACGAAGCAGGAAATATACACGATGGGCCAGAAAGCAGGTTTGCCCGGCGCCTTCTTTGCGAATATCGACGATCTGCTGGTTTCCCCCCAGTACCTCGACCGCCACTTCTTCACTGAGATTGCTCATCCAGTCGCCGGTGCCTATCTGTACCCGGGCAGTCCTCTCCGCTTTGATGGGGAGGTGCCGACGCTTCGTCGCGCGCCCCTGCTCGGCGAGCACAACGAAGAGGTATTCTGTGGCGAACTGGGTCTGGACCGACGAGATCTCGACAGCTTGATGCAGCGGGGGGTTGTCTAAGGATGCCCGAAAAAGAGCTTCGTCCAAGGAAACCCCTCGACGGCGTACGCGTGCTCGACCTCGGCCAGTTCTGGGCGGGACCGTACACCGGTCGCATGCTCGGCGACGCCGGGGCCGAGGTCATCAAGATCGAATCGCAACGACGTCCCGATATCCTCCGACTGCAGGCCCGCGGCGTCTACCCGGGGCGCATTCCTGGGGAGCATCCTTGGAACCGCTCGGGAATGGTAAATGAGCGCAACCGCAATAAGTATGGCCTCTGTCTGGACCTGACCACGCCCGAAGGACAGCAAATCTTCAAGCGTCTTGCAAGCATGAGCGACCTCGTCATCGAAAACTTCAGCCTGGGCGTGATGGAGAAGTTCGGTCTGGGTTTTCCCGTTCTCCATGAGATAAATCCGCGGCTGGTCGTGCTCTCTCTGACAAGCCAGGGATTGACTGGGCCGGAGGCGTCCTATTCCTCGTACGGCACCACGCTGGAGCAGATCGGTGGCCTGTTTGGGATTACCGGCTATCCCCATCGGACACCCGGATTCTCAAGCACTGCCTTTCCTGATCCGCTGGCCGCCATGCTCGGATTGCCGGCAGCGCTGGTGGCGCTGCGCGAGGCACGTCGAACGGGATGCGGTAGGCATGTCGAGATATCACAGCGCGAGTTGTCGACTCACACGATTGGCGAAGCAGTGTTGGAGCGGATGATGACCGGCCGATCGCCGGAGCCAATCGGGAACCGGAGCAAGTCCTGTGCGCCGCAGGGGGCATATCCCTGCGCAGGCGAGGATATGTGGGTCGTGTTAACGGTGACTTCGGATGAAGAGTGGGTAGCGCTATGCGGGGTCATCGGTCGACCCGAACTGGCGCGCGACGAACAGTATGCGACCGTTGAAAGTCGCTGCGCGCATCACGACGAAATCGACGGCATCATCGAAGGGTGGACGCGAAGTCTGGAGCATCAAGAGGCTGCACGTTTGCTGCGGGCTGCAGGAGTCCCGGCTGGGCCCATTCTTGACGTGTCTGAACTCTACGACGATCCGCACCTGCAGGCCCGAGGCTTCTTTGAGACCGTCGAAGACACGGAGGCCGGACGGCACCGCTACATTGGACGCCCCTTTAGACTGCTTGGAACACCGCTCGGTACCTACCGGCCGGCCCCATTGCTCGGCGAGCATAACGGCTTCGTTCTGGGCAGCCTCCTCGGCATGAGTCAAGCGGAGATAGACGCGCTGGAAGCAAAGGGCGTCATTGGGACCACTCCTACCGCATCATGGACAACGGGATGACTGGAACATGGAGATAAGGCGATGGAAGAGGCTGAGGAGATCCTGGGCGCGCGGGAATCACCCGCGCTAACATTTGTCATCCGGAACGGGCCCGGCGTCTTGCTCTGCCTTGCCATAGCCGCGGTCTCGTGGTCGATAGGCAAGGGCGAGGAGTCGATTTGGGACCGCCAGGTCATCGAGGCATTGGTCATCGCAATGGTGGCGGGCGTGGCCGTGCGCGCGTTCGTCGGCCTGCCGGACCTGGCCGTTCCGGGTAGTCAGCTCATCGCCAAGCAGATTCTCGAGGCGTCGGTGCTCCTGCTCGGAGCTAGCGTCAACGTGCGCGCAATCCTCGACGCTGGCCCGACCCTGCTGGGGCTCGTCATCGGCGCTGTCTTCCTCAGCCTTGGCACCACCTACATCATCGGCCGCCTCCTCGGCCTTCGCAAGAATCTCGCGACGCTCGTTAGCGTCGGCAACTCGATCTGCGGCAATTCTGCTATTGCTGCCGTGGCTAAGGTAATCGGCGCAAGCGCGGACGACGTCGCCACTGCGATCGGGCTCGGCGCGATTCTTGGGCTTATACAGATACTGCTGCTGCCGCTACTCGTGCCGGCGCTTGGCCTCACGCATTACCAATACGGCGTTGTTGCTGGAATGGCCGTTTACGCGGTGCCGCAGGTTGTCGCAGCGGGGTTCGCCGTAAGCGTCCTCAGTGGCCAGGTCGCAACCTTCGTAAAACTCATCCGCGTTCTTTTTATCGGGCCAACGTCGGTCGTCGTGGGGCTGGTGCGAGGACGTGCGGGCCGGCAGCAGCAAGCGTCGTTGTTCGTGCAGGTGCGAGCCTACGTTCCCTGGTTTGTTGCGGGCTTCCTAGTCCTGGCCACGGCGCGGTCCGTCGGTTTGATTTCGTCGAACCTGGCGGATGACGCCAAGACTATCAGTACTCTGATGTTCATACTCGGCATGGCGGGCCTCGGTCTCGGCGTCGATTTGGGCAAGGCTCGCGAAGTCGGGCCACGCGTTGCCGCGACCATCTTCTCGTCGATGATGCTTCTCACGGCGATCGCCATAACCGGCACTTTTGTTTTCAATCTGCGTGGATAGCGGGAGACGGGCCCATGAAGGATCGAATGACATCTCGGGAACGGGTGCTGGCCGCGAGAGAAGGTCAAGGGGCCGACGCTGACGGTATCCCTGGCCAAAGCGCCTCTGTCTTGTGATGTCATCTCTACCGATGATGTGCCGGCAGAGTTCCAGCGAACCAGGATCGAAGTCGATCGCTCTCGCATCTTGGAGCACTTCCGTGAGACTGGTGAGGTCCTACCGGGAGTCATCATCGCCCTGGACCATCGCTACGTTCGAATCTCATAGACCAGAACGCTTAGGACTTTGTGGACATCCGATGAAGCGCCTGCAGGCGGCGGCCGCAGGGCGACTGGCAAGCGCTTGTGTTGAGTTAGTATGAGTCTGAATTCGTGTGATATGCCAGGCACACCGACGCTACACGCTTTCAGTCCGTTCCATCCGCTCGATTTCGTGTTGGATATCGGCGTTCTCCATATTAGTCATCTCTCTTCGTCTCTTCGCACGTAGCCTTCACGGCCTCAACGATCTGCTGTTCAGTAGGTTCGCGCGCTCCAGGCTCAGGAGCGACAGCAGCGACACGTCTTGCGAATTCCGCCTGACGCTCGCGGGCATGCAGTCGCTCTAGCGCGTCAAGGTCGTCCATGCCAACCAGCGCAACGAATGGCCGACCCCGCTTTTCGACGATCACAGGTTCCCCTGTATAGTGGACCCGATCTGTAAGCTCGGCGAACCGCGAGCGAGCCTCGCGGGCAGAAACACGTCTGGGCATCTCGGTCTCCTTCGCTATAGCCTCAGTATTGAACAAAGCGTACGTTTCGTCAAGAGTGTACACTAGCGCGATCGGCTGCGCCAATTATGCGAGCCATGTTGTTCACTACCATGTCAGTTTATGCTCAATGTGATGGTGTATTTGATGATATGTGTTATTGTGTGATATCCTCATCACGTCTACGGCGAGCAGGAGGAGGCAAGAACGATGCGAAAGGTTGTCAAACAGCTGAGACACGGTCAAATCACCATCCCGAAGGAACTCAGGGAGGCGATCGGGCTCGAGGAGGATGACCTGCTCTCTATTTCGGTGAGCGGCGACAAGCTCGAGGTTGAGCCGGTAAAGATCGCCAGCAAGAAGAGGGGTTCGCCATGGGCGAAAGAGCTCTATGAGCTGTTCGCACCAGTTAGGGAGAGCCTGAGGGATCGCTCCGAAGGGGAAGTCGACGAGGCAATTGATCAGGCGTTGAAGGAGGGGAGGGAGAAGAAGGAATGAGAGTCGTCCTCGACACGGTCATCTTCGTGCGCGCCCTCATTAACCCGCACGGGAAATGGGGGCGCCTTCTTTTCGAGCTCTCCGACCGCTACGTCGTCCTTCTCTCGCCCGACATCATCAGGGAAGTACTTTCCGTGCTGTATGGGCCGAGCCTCCGCCAGCGTTTCCCTCAAATGGCAGAGCCCGCTCATATTGCGCAGATTCTCGCAGTGCTGGAACAAGCCGAGGTGGTCGAGCCGACCAAGGGGCTCTCAGTCTGTCGCGATGCCAATGACGACAAGTTCTTCGAATGTGCAGTCGAGGGGCGGGCAGCGTACATCATCAGTGAGGACCGCGACATCCTCGACGTAGGGGTCTATGAAGGCGTAGCAGTGGTGACCGCAGATCAGTTCCTTCAGTTGCTTAACGATTGACCCGGTTATTGACCCGGTCCCCAGTCATTTCTTTTTCCTGAAACAGATTCAGCACCCCCGAGCGAAAACGCGGAAGTTGTCATCTGGAAAATGGTGCGTTAGCCGCAACTGCGACTAGTCGTAGTGGAAGCTCTGCGTGATGGCTTCATAAGTGGCCGGTACGCGTCATGGTGGCGGAGTAGCCGCCGCCTGGCCACGTCCATTTGCCGGAATAGGAGCGGCCATCTTCGCTGAACCGGCCCTCGAAGTAATTGTCGGAGCCTTTGTCGCCGAACCAGATATTGATGGTGTCGCCGTCGACGGCCCATGTATAAGTGAAGTTGCTTCCGTTCGTGTCCATGTAGTGGGACCGCAAGGTCTGAGTGTCCTCGTCGAAACCGATGTACTCCACGCCGCGGATTTTGCGTCCACCCGCTTCTGCGTCGACGTGCTGAATGAGGAAGAACCCGCCCTCCATCCAGTCAAACGAGATGACGCCTTGGAGAAACGGTCCCGTCACTCGCCATTCGCCTACGAGGCGATCGAGTTGGCGGAGCGCCGGATATGGCTCGCCCGGGATCCGCCCCGCTATGTGGTTGTTGCTGTCTGCCATTGCTGTTGCTCCCCTTGCGTGACACTAGTTTACGATACTGCTCCTCGTGTGCCGCAAATGATGCATGTCTATTAGAACAGCCATATTCCTGCCTTCCTGTGGCGGGCTGTTTGCGTTCGGCTAGTCCCAGCGTAATGCTGCGCCGTGCATTTGATATGAGTCCTGTGGCAGGGGCGTGAAGGTTGGGTGAAGGAGGTAACAGAGTCAGACAGCAGAGGGGTAACGTGGAGGGGTCTGTGGTGGGCGATGCAGGGCTCGAACCTGCCTACCAGCAGGCAGGCCTGCGCCCTTCTGTGTGTAAAGCATCTGAGCCTGAGCGCTGTGCATCAGATTCAGGACCCCCGAGCGAAAACGCGGAAGTTATCATCTGGAAAATGGGTCATTAGGCGCGTGTACGCTTGGGCTCCACAAGAGCTCTGCGTAAGCTAGCATCCAGGCGCCCACGCCTACCTGGAAGAAGCGCGAAAGACAACCTAGGTTTGTGATCGCGGCCTAATGTTCGACGACCTTCTTCAGCTTCTTCGCGTCAGCAATCCAGGCCTTCACCGTAGACTCGGGCGGTACTTGCCTGACGAGCTTCTTTTTCGCGTTCACCTCCGCCATCGCCTTCGTAAGGTTGGTGGCGTTGCGCTGGGCAAGCTCAACCGGCGAGTCAACGCCGGAGGCTTCCAGCAGGTCCGAGTACTCCGAGCCGACACCCTTCACGCGCATCAGGTCGGCGCGGTTGACCCATTCCAGGAGTGTCGCTTCGCTGAATCCGGTCTTGCTGGCCAGTTCTGTGCGCCCTTTGGGGGTCGCACCCACCTGTAGCAGCTTCTCGACCGTTTTGACGCCTGCCGCTGTCAGCTTCGCCCCGAATGCCGGGCCGATCCCCTCGATCTCTTCGATGTTCATCTTGAACTCCTTTCGCTAAGAGCGACCGCTCTACGGCTTGAGTCCGGGGAGCTTGTCGTGCATCGATCCCAGCAACTGCTGAAGTTTGTTTTCGTCGGGTACTTCGCCGTCGGGTGTCAGCTTGTTGACCACGTCCGGAATCATGGAGGACAGGTGGTCAGAAGCCTCCTCGGTGGACATGCCTGCTTGCTTGGCAAGCGCCGAAACTTGCTCATCACCAAGCGCCTGCCTGACCTCATCGCCCGTGGCCGGCTCGTTTGGTCCGGTCGACACCCACGACTTTGCCCGATCCGCCAGGCCCGCTGACTGGAACTTGCCGAGCAGCCCCTGCAAACCGCCGCCCCCGCCGAGCATCCCCAGAAGAGCCGGCGTCAGGGCCGCCGCGCCCAGGCTTTGCCCTGCTGCCCCTCCCCCACCCCTCTTCAGGATCTTGTTCAGGAATTGCATGCTGGCCTCCTTACTTGTTTAGAGACTGACGTGGGGAAGTCATGATTGCCGAAAACTACGCGCTTGTCAACACCGGTCCCGTCGCGAAATCGCGGAGCTTATCTGATCTGGAAATCGCTATGCCAGGTGATGCCGGTAACTGAAGTGATATTTGGGTATGCTGTATCAGCTCGGCGATTTTGGGGAAGATGGAAGTCAGAGTGTCGGAAGCGAATCTGGAAAGGGTTCTGGTGGGCGATGCAGGGCTCGAACCTGCCTACCGGCAGGCAGGCCTGCGCCCTTCTGGGTGTAAACCAGACGCTCCTCAGGACCATCTCTAGACTAGATGCCTGCCACACCTGCAAAATGCACCCTGCCACGTCCCTGTTCTCAACTGGACAGTTTCACACATTCCCGTCTTGGTGTAGTCTAGTGCACCGCCCACGCTTGGCGGTCTCGTCTTGTGCAATCCTTCCAAGCGGATCAGGTTGAACAGCTTGGTACCCCGGGCTAGAATGGGGTCCGTGATCTGTGGAGGTGAAGGGCAATGGATCTTGGACCACCTGAAGTACTACTAATCCTCGCTGTCGTGATCATCATCTTCGGAGTGGGCAAGCTTCCCGAAGTAGGAAGTGCGCTCGGCAAAGGCATTCGAGAGTTTCGCAAGGCATCAAACGAGACGGATGGCCAGGTGGAGAAGGTTCAGGCGACACAGCCGCCAGCGCAGTTGGCCGTTGGCGTTGTCTGCGCGTCCTGCGGCACCATGAACGTCAACGACGCCAACTTCTGCAACAGCTGTGGCTCGCCACTGAAGAAGGCAGCCGTTGCCCAAAACGCCTGCCCGCATTGCGGCATCCTCAACCCGGGGGAGAACATATTCTGCACGTCCTGCGGTTCTGCTTTGGTAGAGGTACCCGTTTCATAAGTCTTGGGCCAACCTCACATAGACCCGCGCAAAGTCTCGTTTTCCTTTCCACCCTCAATGGCTTCCTGAGGTGACGTAGCCCGGGACGGACTCGCAGTTGAGATTCAAATGACGCCTACCGCAAGGCATACGTTGCTGGTCATCCTTCTGCTGGGCGTGATTGCCGTGCTGAGCTCGGGTTGCGGTGTTGTTCATACCGGCATCGGCAATCAGAAGGTCTCCTCCTGGCCACTTGCCTCCGTGCTCGTCGCGGGCACAGAGGCGGTTGGCCAACAAATGAGCGCAGAGCTGAAATACGCTCAGACTTACTACGTCGACGTGAGCGTGGAATGCGACCTAGAGCAAGGCAGCAAGGTCGTCCAGCAGATAGGCTCAGGCGTAATGCCCGCGAACCCAAACGGCCGCCCGCACGCGACGCCCACGACGGGAACGCTGTCTTTCCCATTCCGCGTAGAGAACGCAGGATCCTACACCGTCGTCTGCTTCACGACAAGGGACCCGGAAGACAAGTTGGCGACACCTCTAAGCATTCGCCCACAATAATCCTGGAGCGATCGTCACCTGCGTTTATTGGATCTTTTGCCCGTTCTGCGCCACCTAGGAATTCGGCGGCGGCCCTGAACGACCTTAGCTTCGCAACCTCCCGACGTCGTACAACCCGCAGACCGACGAACTGTACGTCTACTATGTGGAACTAACGCGCACCAGCCGCTGCGGCTCGGTGAACGAGAACAACGTACGCCTCCTGAAGTCCGCCGACGGCGTTAACTGGAGCGGGCCGGAGACGGTGATGAGCTGGGACCTGAACACCAACCCTATCTACGTGTCGCCAGCCGTCGTCTATCGCGAAGGCAGTTTCGAGGTCTGGATGGCGACCCCCGACGATGCCCTTGCTAACGCGACGAGCGACGACGGCGTCCACTGGTCGCCGGTGGAGCCGGTGAGCCTGGCGGCGTCGCCCTGGCATCTCGACGTGCAGTATGTCGGTGGGGAGTATTGGATGCTGTTCGTGGACTCGCCGGTTGCGGGCTCCAACCTGCGGCTGGCGACGAGCAGGGATGGGCTTAGCTGGGACGTGCAGACGGAGCCGGTCCTGACCCCCGGTGCTGATTGGGATAACGACCGGATCTACAGATCGACCTTCTTCTACGACGACGCGACGAAACGGGTGCGCGTCTGGTACTCGGCGAGGAGCACGGACGGTCAGTGGCACGTGGGCTATGCTGAGGCCGGGCGCTAGAAGCCAGTCGTTGGCGGCCACGACGACCGCCTCTGCCGCCTGACACCCCCCTAGCTCCTCATGCCTGACATGTATCTGAAAGGGTACACTCACTAGAACCGTCCTCGCATTCTTCCTACAATGAGGTGGCCTATGCGCCGGTAGCACATCGATATCGATTCAATTCTGGCAGGAGGAGAAATGTCTAAGCACCCGGTCAATATAGCACTCCACGACAATAGAACGTTTGGCCAAAAGGCCGCTGATGGCTTTACGAATTCGTTCGGGACATGGACGTACATCATCATTCAGACGGTGATAATCATTTGCTGGATGATTATGAATGTCATAGGCTTTATCCATCACTGGGACGCGTACCCGTTCATCTTACTGAACCTGGCTTTCAGCGCTCAGGCCTCCTATGCCGCTCCGCTGATCCTGATGGCATCTAACCGCTCGGCGCAGCGGGATCGCATGACGCTCGAGCACGAAGCCACCGAGACGGACAATATACTCACGATTCAGAACACGCAGATCGAGCTTCTAAGAGCGATCAAGGACGAGACGGCGCTCCTGAAGTTGTTGGTAAAGCAACCTGGGACGTAGTGACTTGCCCCCCGAAAACGAGCCCCCTCTATGTTACTTGTATAGGTAGCATCTGGCGCTATCCCGCCTGTCCACGTCGCCGGTGACCGCGTGCTTGTAAGCGTAGGCATTTGGTGGGCGTTCTCTCGTGACAAGTGCACAATGCGTCCTCAGCGAGGATCGGTACATCCTCCATGTAGACGCTAAGGAAGGGGTCACCCCCGTATCCGCAGGGCAATTCCTTCGCCTGCTCTGGGACTAACCGACCCATCCGCAGGGCATCACCCACAACGCGTGTCTCCACCCAGCCAATCCCAGCTACCTGAAACAGATTCAAGCGATCTCAGGGTTGCGGAACGCCGTATGAGTCTTTGTGCCGCCGTTCTGTCCGGCTAGCCGCACGCCAGCACGCTCGTAAGCGGCAGCCGGGGAGAATACAGCTTGGCTTCGTGTATCCCGCTTTGAACCACGGCTCTGAGCATAGAGGCAGACAGGCTGCAGGGCTGAAAGAGGCATCTCGCCGACCGCATCGACTGGTTGAACGCTATCTGCTCGGCTTCGTGATGAATGCGATCAGTGAGTCGGCGACACGGCCCTTTGCAAATGTAGGCCGAGGCCATCGAAGCTGTTGTATACTGGGCACGCGCGTCGGCTGACGCTGGTCCGGTAAACCCCAACTCAAGAAGGCCGAATTTCGGTGCGCGAGACGCTTGCCAGGTACGGGCATCGCATTGCCAGCGGCGAGATAGACCCTCACGTGCGATGGGATGGACACTCCGGGACGGTCCTTGACTGTACTTCCGACGAAGTACCGCTCCTGGTGCTGTCGTTCGGCATCCAGCGACTGAGGCGCGAACCCGCTGTCTTCAATACTGGTGAGCGGGAGCACGTAATCGTGCTCGTCGACGGTAAGCTGAGGCTACGGTCAGACCAAGAGGCGGTCGAGCTGGAGCGACTCGACGGGCCATTCGCGGGTTATCCCGACCTGCCGCCGGCCTGCTGTGTCTACGTTCCCCTGGCGACACAATATTCGCTGCAAGGCGAAGGAGAGGTTGTTGTTTTCAGCGCGCCGGCGGCAGGCGATATGCCGTTGCGGGTTGTAGCGCCCGGAGAAAAACGAGCGGTGAGTCGCGGAGCCGCTTTCTGGCGACGGGATGTGGTCACGCTGGTGGAGCCTTTTGAGGCGAGCACCAACCTGGTGGTCGGCGAGACCCACAGCCCGCCAGGGCTCTGGTCGGGTATGCCGGCTCACGTGCACGACAAGGAGGACCCAGAGGGCGGACAATCCGACCACGAGGAAGTGTACTGCTTCCGCGTGCGAGGCTATTCGCGGGGGCGGGGACCTGGCGCCGTTCAGTTGCTTTACGGCTCAAAAGGCTTGGACGAAGCGTACGCCGTGGGCGATTGGTCGGTTGTGGCGCTGCCCGGCGGCTGTCATCCGGTCGTCGCGAGCCCGACGGCGGAAATCGTTTACATATGGGGAATGGCGAGCGACCGACCGCAATCGTTGAGATTACGGGACGTGCCGGATTCAGCGTTCTTGAAGGATGTGGAGGCCGCTTTCAGGCAACTGACTGAGGACCTGTCGAAGCCGGACATCGCTGCAGCAGATTTCCACAGCGTCGCAAGGGTGCACCGTCTTGGCCGTCATAGTCGGAGAGTGCTGGCGCAGATGCTGCGCGAGTACGGATTCGGCGTTAAGATCTCAGCACCAGAGGGGGAAGCCTAGATGCCGCCGAAAGGCAAGATGGTCATAGGCCAGTCGGGCGGACCAACGGTCGCGATAAACGCGAGCCTTGCCGGCGCGGTGCGCGAGGCAAAGCGACACCCCGAGATCGACGCCGTCTACGGGGCATTGAACGGGATCCTCGGCGTCATTAACGAAGACATGGTCGACCTGGGCCGCGAAGCGTCAGCGACGCTCGGCCTGCTGGCGCACACTCCCTCCTCGATTCTCGGCTCCTGCCGCTACAAGCTGGGGGCGGATGACTGCGACAAGATAATGGCGGTCTTCCGCGCGCATGACATCCGCTATTTCGTCTACATCGGCGGCAACGATTCGATGGATACGGCGCACAGGCTCGTCAAGACGGCCGCCGATCAGGGCTATGACATGGCTATCATCGGCATCCCCAAGACAATCGACAACGACCTCCCTTTCACAGACCACTGCCCCGGCTACGGGAGCGCCGCCCGTTTCACCGCTTTGTCGGTGAGAGATGCCGGTCGCGATGTGGAATCGATCGCCAACTTTGACCAAGTGAAGGTGATGGAAATCATGGGCCGCGAAGCCGGTTGGCTGACGGCTTCGTCATCGCTCGCACGCGAGGATCCCGATGATGCTCCCCAACTGATCTATGTCCCCGAGCGCGTTCTCGAAATAGGCCGCTTCCTCGACAACGTCCGACAGTGCTACGAACGCCTGGGCTGCGTCCTCGTCGCGGCTGCGGAGACGTTGCACGACGCCCGCGGCGAGGCGCTCGGGCAGACGCCAGGCGAGATGGACAGCTTCGGGCACCCGCAGCGAGGCGGCGTCGGAGATTACCTGTGCCGAGTGATCAAGGAACAACTTGGACTCAAGGCGCGCTTCGACAAAGCGGGAACGGTGCAGAGATCGTTCATGGCGGCCGCGTCATCCGTTGACTTGCGGGAAGCGGCTCTAGTCGGAGAGGCGGCCGTGCGGGAAGCCGTCGGCGGCGTGAGCGACCGGATGATCACGATCGAGCGCGTGTCAGATGATCCGTACGAATCGCGGACCGGACTCGTCGAGTTGGCCAAGGTGGCAAATGCCGAACGCCTTCTTCCTGAGGAGTTCCTGTCCCCAAGCGGCAACGATGTGACGGAGGCCTTCGTCGCCTACGCGCGACCGCTGATCGGCGAGGCGCTGCCGGCGTATGCGCGTCTGGCTCGCCAGCCGGTCGAGCGACTCGTCAATCGATAATGGACGGAGGAGGTCACTAGCTTTGCTTCGTTTTTCCGCCAACCTCTCGATGCTCTTCGGCGAGGTCCCGTTCCTGCAGCGCTTCGACGCCGCGGCGAAGGCGGGATTTGGAGCCGTGGAATTCCTTTGGCCGGCGAGAGTCGAATTCGATGCACTTATTGCAGCGAAGGCGGCGGCGGGGGTGGACGTGGCGCTGTTCAACGTTGATGCAGGCGATATGGCAGCGGGCGACCGCGGCTTCCCTAGTGACCCATCGCGTCGCGAGTGGTGGCGAGAGCGATTCGAGGTCGCGCTGACGCTGGCGGGACGGCTCGAATGCCCGCGGCTGAACGTCCTGGCAGGGAACGTCATCGAGGGCATACCGCGGAGCCGACAGATCCGCTGTCTTGTCGGTAACCTGCGCTGGGCAACGCCGAAGGCGGAATGCGCGGGTGTCACCCTGATGCTGGAAGCGCTGAACTCGCTCGAGCACCCGAGATACTTGCTCACGCACAGCGACGAGGTGCTGGCGGTGTTGGAGCAAGCGGGTAGCCGGTCAGTCAAATTCCAGTACGACATCTACCACATGCAGCGGATGGAGGGGAACATTGTGACAACATTGCGGCGCTGCATTGATAGCATAGGCCACATCCAGATCGCTGACTCGCCGGAGCGGCATGAGCCGGGCAGCGGCGAGATCAACTATAAGTACGTTCTTGCCGAGATCGAACAGCTGCGGTACGACGGGTACATCGGTCTGGAGTACAGTCCCTCGACGAACACGGAGCGGTCGCTGCACTGGTTGCCAGCGCCCAGTCGCAAGACAGCGAACGCCTCAGAACTGCATCTCGACGCACGGGTTTGAAGGAGGAGGATATGACCGAAGCTACCGGCTTTATCGGCCTGGGCATCATGGGCAGACCGATGAGCCTGAACCTGCTCAAAGCGGGATACCCCCTCGTCGTGCACAGCCGGAGCCCGGCGTCGGTGGACGAGGTGGTCGCGGCCGGAGCGAAGAGAGCGTCGTCGCCGCGCGAGGTCGCTGAACTGGCGGAGGTGGTGATCACGATGCTGCCCGACTCACCGGACGTGGAGTCGGTGCTGACCAAAGAGAACGGGGTCTTTGACGGGCTGCGACAAGGGGCGGTGGTGATCGACATGAGCACGATATCGCCGGTTGTCGCACGGAGGCTGGCGGGAGAAGCAGAGCGTCGAGGCGCAGTAATGCTGGACGCGCCGGTTAGCGGTGGCGAGGCGGGCGCGATAAATGGAACGCTCTCCATTATGGTCGGCGGTCCCGAGCAGGCGTTTCGGCGAGCGCGCCCCATTCTTGAGGCAATGGGCAAGAACATTGTTCACGTCGGCGCGGCAGGCGCTGGGCAGGTGTGCAAGGCGTGCAACCAGATCGTCGTCGCACTGACGATACAGGCGGTGTCTGAGGCGTTGGTGCTAGCCCAGAAGGCCGGTGTCGACCCGGGGAAGGTGCGCGAGGCGCTTCTCGGCGGATTCGCGCAGAGCCGAATACTGGATGCTCACGGACAGCGAATCCTCGACCGAAACTTCAAACCCGGCTTCCGAGCACGCATGCACCTAAAGGACCTCAACATCGCGCTTGCCAGCGGGCGCGAGTACGGCGCGCCGCTGCCGGGGACGGCCCAAGCAATGGAACTGTTCAAAGCCCTGCTCGCTGCTGGTGGCGGAGATGAGGACCATAGCGCATTGGTCACCGTGCTCGAAAGGCTGGCGCAAACGGAGGTCAAGCCGGCCGGAAAGGCATCATGACCCGCAGGATCTCTCCTTTCGATCCCAACTACCGGCAGGCCTTTGAGGAGCCGCTGATAACTGCGGAATCGTTCCTCGACTTGGGCGGAAGGCAATGCATCTCTCTGGACGGCGACTGGCGCTTCCAAATCGATCCTTACGACTGGGCCCGGCGTCGTGCAGCGATGAACCCGCAGAGTTTTGAGGCGTTCGGCCTGTCGGACGAGGCAGCGCTCGCGAACCCGTCGGCAGATCTTCCGGCAGGCGCGTGGCTCTCAGCGACGGTGCCGGGCTGCTGGGACGCGCAGTTTCCAGATTTACACTATTACGAGGGATGCGCCATATACGTCCGAGAATTTGAACGGCCGCCAGCCGCATCTCATCATTTCTTGCGCGTGGGAGCGGCCAATTACGAATCGACGCTCTGGCTGAACGGCGCGTTTTTGGGCAGGCACGAGGGCGGTTTCACGCCGTTCTGCATCGACGTTACAGGGCATCTACAGCCGCGAAACACTCTGGTCGTAGTCGTTGACAGCAGGCGCGAGAAGGAGCAGGTGCCCGGCCTATCCTACGACTGGTTCAATCACGGCGGCATCTTCCGAGCTGTTGATCTGGTCGGATTGCCAGCGTCATACATCAGGCACTGGTTCTTGCGGCTCGTGCCGGCGTCAGGCTTCCGGCGAATCCGACTCAATTTCGCGGCGTCCGCGGGATGTGGCGAAGAAGCAACAGTCCGGATATCGGAGCTGCGCATCGAACAGCACATGGCATTGGACGAGCAAGGGTGCGCGTCGGTTGAGTTCGACTCCGAGCCGGATCTGTGGTCGCCGGAGAGGCCTCGGCTGTATGACGTCGAAATCGCGCTCGAGAGCGGCGACCACGTTGAGGACCGCGTCGGCTTCCGAGAGGTGCGCGTCGAGGGTACGAAGTTCACCCTGAACGGGGAACCGGTGTTCCTTCGCGGGATCTCGGCGCACGAGGAGTTCCCTGTGCGTGCGCGCGCAGCCCGCGAAGACGACGCTCGCCAGATGCTGGAGGACGCACGCGCGCTGGGCTGCAATTTCGTAAGGCTGGCGCACTACCCGCATCATGAGAATGCGGCGCGCCTTGCCGACGAGATGGGCGTGCTGCTGTGGGAGGAGGTGCCAGTCTACTGGCATCTCGCCTTCGACATGGCAGCGACGCTGGCCAACGCCAAGAATCAGCTCAGCGAGCTTATTCTCCGCGACCGGAACCGCCCGAGCGTGATCATGTGGTCTATTGCCAATGAGACGCCGCCGAGCGAAGAGCGGCTGCAGTATCTGAGGGAATTGGCGGCGCACGTGCGCGGAATGGACTCAACGCGACTTGTAACGGCAGCCCTGCTGCCATTCCCAGAAGACCCGCTGATCCCGCACCTCGACGTCGTGGGCATTAACGAGTACTTCGGCTGGTACAGCGGCCAGGTCGAGCAGGTCGAAGATGTGCTTTCACGACTGGAGCCGGCAGGGAAGCCAGTGGTCATATCCGAGTTCGGCGCCGACTGCGTGGCGCAAATGCACGGCGACAAGGGGACGCTGCGGACGGAGGAGTTCCAGGCTGACCTGTACCGTCGCCAGTTCGAAAGCCTGCTGCGCTTCCCGTTCATCGCCGGGACCTCCCCCTGGATACTCTACGATTTCCAGACGCCGCTGCGACAGAACAAGTACCAGCGCGGCTACAACCGCAAAGGCCTGATCGCGGAAGATCACCGGACACGAAAGCTGGCTTTCGACGTGCTACGTGAGGTATACGAGGAGCAGGCGAGGAACACCGGCTAGCTGAAGCGCTCCAATATTCTTCGCGCCGTCTCCAGAAAGCGTGGAAACGAATCCGGGTCAGACCCTCTTACTTCACCATCAGCCGGCGCGACGACGATGCAGAGTCCACGATTGTGACTCCTCACCTCGTGAAGGTGCTCCAAGTATGCGGCGTTGTCATCGAAATGGATCTTGTCGCTGCTGTTGTTCAGCCCCATATGGGGGATGAGCGCTGTCTTACCATTGAAGCGCTCCCAGATTGCCTCGAAGGGCGTCTCCGTTGCACCGAAGTTGATCCCGCGCAAGTTGTGCATTCTCTCCAGATTGTCGAACTGGTGAACGAAGTTTCCGCAGGAGTGGACCATTATCCCGCCGAACTCATCTGATAGCTCGTTCATGTAGGGGAGGCAAACCTCCGCGTAGAGCTTCGCGCTGACGACGGCGAGACCATCGTCGCTCACGGCGATGCCGCGACCGTCGGGCAGCCACAGAGGCGGGAAGTGGCAGGGCATGAACTCCGGGGAGTGCCGTTTCTGCTCCTTGACGAAGGCGATGATGAGGTCTGTAACGAGCCGCATCAGATGGTGGACCTCTTTCGGGTTGGCGTACATCGCGAGCATAAAGGCGCTGGGCTCCCAGACGAGGTAAGCAGTGTCGAGCGGACCCTGCATGTTGGTAACGGCGATGGGGTAGCGTCCGCGCGTTTCGGCGACATAATAGTCGGTGAACTCGAGCATCGGGCCGAGCTGTCCGTCGGTAACCGAAGGCGGCTTGAGATCGTAGACCTTCTCTGGCCGGTCGTCAGACTTGATGACGGGATGCGCCCACGGCTGTGTGTGCTCGAAGTACTCGACCTCGCAGCCAAAGGCAGAGGCGAACGCGGTGACGCCGCCCTGAGGCTGGAGGTAAGGAACGAAGTCGTCGTCGAGGCCGACGGTGTCGCGCCAACGCAGGGTTGCGAGCTCAGCCTGAAGCTGGACTTCCTTCTCCGTGAAGAGCCGCGGCAACGGCACCATGCGGGTCATGACCGCGAGCAGCGTCGAAGCGGCGGGAAATATCCAGAGGGGCCTGCCTATGTCCTCCAGCGACCAAAATGCATTCCAATCGCCGATGGCGCGAGCATACCTCGGTTCTTGCGTTATCGATGCCATGCTGAGCGCAACGGCCCTTCGTCCCTCTGCAGCTACGTCATCTCATGCTAGTTTAGGTGAACTCTAGGAGAAAGGGCGCAACGCCGGGTGCATGGCCCGACTTCGTCCATAGTACGACTGCGGCCAGGAACCTACAGCGAACTGTAAAGCGCAGCGCGAATGCTACCAACGGTCGAGACCGTTTAGTTCATCGCGTAGCCGAATCCGATCTTCTCCTGGAGCACTTCAGGCAGACAGGTGAAGTCGTGCCTGGAACTGCGATCGTCGTAGACCGGCGCTACGTTCGAATCTCGTAGACAAGAGCCCTCCCGAACGCACAGTCGCCCCCCACAGTAACATCCCCCTGTTCGTGCTCTGGAAGGACAAAACGTGAGGGGTCGAATGGTCCTCGCGCCGGAGGCCGGTTCGCGTTCCCTTACCTCTACTCTCTACGTGGCTATCAGATCCCATCGACTTATCTATACCTCTGTTATAGGCCATATTCGTTGCCGATTATCTAGAAGGGAGAGGTTGAGGAGGTTAATCGATCAACATCAGAGGGGGTGTTCACGTGGCGAAGCGCGGACCGAAGACTGAACGAGGGAAATCCACTGTTCGCATGAATGCTGTCCGGCACGGCGGACTTTCGATCATGCCCGTTATTCCGCCCTTGGAGCGGGAGAAGGATTGGAAAGCGCACCGCAAGGGCGTGATGGCGAGCTTGACGCCAAAAGGCCACCTGGAGGCGGCCTTGGCAGATCGTATCGCCCTCTTGCTCTGGCGGCTAACACGTATTGTTAGATATGAGACCGCCATCATCGACTTAGCGCAAGGGCTGATAGCAGAAGATCTAATCAGGGCGAAATTCAACGGGGCGGACGAATTCAAGCTAATATCACCTCCTGATCCTCTTGAACAACCCTTCGCGAAACTCTTCGCGGGAGAAGACAACACACGTGTTTCCGTCGAGTTCTTTGTCCTAGTCACAAGCGCCGCAGCCGAAGAGGCACAGGTTGACATAGAGGAGGTTGATTTGCCTGGCGTTTTGAACGAGCCTGACCTTTACACGGACTCCTTCGGCCGCTGGACGATCGGCTTGATACGTCAAGGAGTGTGGACAATTGCCGCTCATGCTGGTCGCGATGCAGTCGATCTGTTCAATAAGGTCCGGGATCGCTTCCGGCCCAAAGAGCCCAGCGAGGAGCTCCAAACAATGATGTTTGAGAACGAGTGCGGACGCCAGAATTGGGAACGTCTGCTACCCGACGACCAAAGCTTGGGCAAAGTGATCCGCTATGAGGCTCACCTGCACAGGCAGCTACTTCAGACCATGCACGAACTGGAGGCGCTGCAGGCACGGCGCCAGGGTCGCCAAACGCCGCTGGTCAGGGTGGACGCGCAAGGGCTGCCGGATAAGTAGAAATTGCCAAACGAATTCATGTGCCAGGGTTACGATTTCACGTGGGGGGCTAAGAAATCGATTCCCTTTTCGACGTCTTTGGGCGGCTGGACGTGCAAGGGCTGGCGGATCAGCAAAAAATGCCAAACAAATTCACGGCTGTCAGTGTATCTGGGCTGGTAAGCGAACACGTTGAGGCGCCGTCGCAAGTCAGCGCGCATGTGGTCTTCCTTTTGTGACAGCTGTGATCGCGGCATTTCCACCTATTCGGCCTGGGGGGGGAGACTCCTACCCCTCGCATGGGCAACCCCCAAAGGAAAAACTTCTAAGCCGGTAGAGTCTTCTCCAACAGGCTTGGATCGGCGCGGGGGCCGACCAGCGACATCGCCACGTTGTCGCGGGTAAAGAGGCGCCGGGCCACGCGCTGGACGTCAGCCGCGGTGACAGCCGATAGCCTTGCGACGGCCTCGTCGATCTCCTCGATCTCCCCGGTTGTGACCAGGTTCTCGCCTGTCCACTGCGTCAGCGCCATCGTCGTCTCCAGGCTGAGGCGGAAGTTGCCGACCGTGAAGTCGCGGGCGCGGGTCAGCTCGTCCTCCGGCACCGGCTCGTCGACCAGCTTGAAGACCTCCGCCAGGATCACCTTGCCCGCCTCTTCCGCCTTCTCCGGGCTCACGCCGGCGCTCACCGCCATCACGCCCGTGTCGTGGTGGCGGCTGACAGACGAGCCGACGGAGTAAGCCAGGCCGCGCCGCTCGCGCACCTCCTTGAAGAGCCGCGAACTCATGCCGCGTCCGAGCAGGCTGTTGAGGATCGTCAGGGCGTAGCGGTCGGGGTCGGTGCGGGAGATGGCGCGCAGGCCGAAGAAGAGGTTCGACTGGTCGATGTCGCGCGACTCGACCTGGACGCGGTCGGCGGGCAAGCCGGGCGACGCTGGCTCGAAGGGCGGGACGGCTTTGCGCTCGATCCTCGACAACCTCTGTTCGATCAGGGCGACGGCCTGCTCCGGCGTGGTATTCCCGGCAATCGCGACGACGACGTTCTCGGGCACGTACCATTTCGCCATGTGCGCCACGAAATCGTCCCGCCGAATCCCTTCGACCGTCTCCTCAGTGCCAGCGACGGGCCAGCCGATGGGCTGATCGCCGTAGCAGGCGCGGGAGAGAAGCTCGCTGGCCCAGGCGCCCGGCTGGTCGTGGGCGCGGCGGATCTCCTGCTCGACGACCGTCCGCTCTCGGTCGATTTCCGTCTGGTCGAGGAGCGGGTCGCGCACCATGTCGGCGAGGACGTCGACGGCGGTGTCGAAGCGGTCGAAGGGCAGGTGAGCCCAGTAGCCGGTGACCTCCTTGTCGGTGAAGGCGTTGAGGCCGCCGCCGGCGCCTTCGATTGCCTGGGAGATGTCGAGGGCCGTGGGCCGCTTCGTCGTGCCCTTGAAGAGCATGTGCTCCAAGTAGTGGCAGATGCCGTTGGTGCGCCGCGCCTCCATTCGGGAGCCGACGCCGACGAAGATGCAGACGTTGACGGACTGAGCCGTCGGCATGGGCGTCGTGACGACGCGGAGGCCGTTGTCCAGGGTATCGATCTGCCAGGTGGTAGTCATGGTTTCCCTCCGATGACTGATTCTGAAGCTGGGTGAGTGGCTGTCTTCATTGTAGCATGGCGAGGCGTTGCCATTCGGCGAAAGTCAATATCGGAGCGAGCCTTGTCGGTAGTGGATCAGTTTGAATGACAGCCGTTACCCGCGCGTCAAGGGTTACGATGCCTGCGGCACGCGCCTGCGGCGGGCCTTGACTTGCGGGCGTATAGGGCGTACAAGGTGCACATCAAGCCTGTCACCGCTCGTATTCCCGCAGGAGGCGTAACATGAAGCTACGGCTATGTACGTTTATGGTGGTTAGCCTTTCAATCGTGCTGCTGGCAGGCGGCGGCGCATCGCTCTCCGCCCAGCCGGCGGCGAGCAGCGCGCTGCCCTCTCGTAGCACCGTGCAGCTTTCCAATGAAGAAATATTCGGCTACGTTCAAGACCTCACTTCCATCGGCTACAGGAGAACCGGCACTCCGGCAGGCAAGAGGCCGCAGAATACGTCAGGGATAAGTTGACCGAGTTTGGCATCTCCGAAACACCGATCGAGCAGGCGGACTCGTTCTCGTGGAATGCCGACCAATGGGGCCTGCGTGTGTTCGGACAGACAATCCCGAGCTTCCCAGTCCACACTAGCTTCCTACCACCCAGCGGGACCGGCCCCTTCTCGACCGGCGACAGCGGCCTCACCGCAGAGGTCGTCGATGTCGGCGATGGGCCCCTCGGCGATGTGGACGTCAAAGGCAAGATCGTCCTGTTCAACATGGGCCTCGCCCCTTTCCCGTACTCCTTCCTCCTGCATGCCAGCGAATTCACCTATGACCCTGACCAGTCCTTCGACCCGACCGGTAACCTCAACCAGCCCTACCTCTCGAACTTCAAAGACGTGATTTATCCAGCGATAGACAAGGGTGCTGTCGGGTTCGTGGGCGTGTTGGCGAACTACTTCGACTCCAACAAGTACTACAACGAGGCATACGGTTATACTCCTGGATTTCCTAAATCAGTTCCGATCCCCGGCCTCTGGGTGACCAAATCGGATGGCCAGGCCATGCGGGACGCTCTGGCGAAGACCCCATCAGCGCCGCAAGCAACGATCATCCTCAAGGGGTCAAATGAGCCCGCTACGGCGATGACAGTGATCGGTTTCCTGCCTGGGCAGTCGCCAGAGACCATCATGATTTCGTCCCACCACGACTCGGGCTTCGATGGAGGAGTCGAGGACGCGAGCGGTACCGCCGAGGTCCTGGCCTTGGCCAAGTACTTTGCCGCCCAGCCGATCTCCGAGCGCGAAAAGTCCCTCATGTTCGTGACCTTCGACACACACTTCACCGGCTACCAGTCTCACCAAGCGTTCATCAACAAGTACGTCGTAAATCCGGTGGGAGACCGGCGAATCATCGCGGACGTGTCGATCGAGCACATCGCTAAAGAGGTCAAGATTGTCGACGGCCGCCTGACGCTGACCGGTCGCGCCGAACCGCGCGCCATCTTTGAGAGGGTCGGGCCGAACGCCATGCAGGCCATCGAGCAGGCGATCAAGGACAACGACCTCGATCGCACCCTCGTCCTGCCGGCCACGCTGCTCGGCGCATGCGGGCCGCCGACTGATGCCTCGTTCATGGACTGCGCCGGAGTGCCGGTGATCAGCATGATGACGGCCCCCATCTACCTCTACGACGTGGCCGATACAAGCGACATGGTGGCCCGGGACCAGCTGCAAACGGTCGCGAACACCTTCATCCAGATCGTCGATCGTCTCGACAGAATGAGCGCCGGCGAAATCGCCCAGCAGTCGGCACCCGCCACACCCGCATCGCCTTCCACTGGGGGCGGTGGCCTCGGGGCCCCCTCCACTGGGAGCGGTGGCCTGCTCGGTGAGCAAGGCGGTAGTCTCCCCACGTGGTGCTACGCGCTCCTAGCAGGCGGTACCCTGCTAATAATCATGGGCGGCTTCGCTGGTGAATGGCGGGCCCGCAGCCGCCGATAGACCTGGAACGCAACGAGCTGGGAGGGGTGACTGGCTCGGTCACTCCTCCCTTGTTCTCTCCCGGCGGTCACGCCGATATCGTGGCTATCCGGATTGGCGATACAAAAACAAAGGTGCCCCCGTAGCTCAGAGGACAGAGCAGCGGCTTCCTAATACGGCAGGTTCTCAGCCCCAATGAGTTTGAGGAGCGCATCACGGAAGAGGTAGCACTTCTCGATTCAAACTGACCCACTACCGACCGTGCTCTCGCGTTGACACTGATTCGGCTGCCGGATATACTGAATCTCGCCGTCCATGGATTCCCGGGACGGGTCTTTTGTTAGAGTCGCAATCGGTCGAGAATTCACACATGCACTCTGCTAGACATCCTCTGTCAGGAGCGTCAGCGGTCTCCGCGATGGCGATGGTCGATCAAGTCGCTTCCCTCGTCGTCCGGGACCGTGTCGTAACGTTGCTCCCCTTATGTCGCCTCCCGCGCGGCGGTGGTTTGCTTGCCCGCGGGGACTTGGCGCTTAGCGAGCCGGCGCTGCTCGATCTATACTAAGCAGCGACCGTCCGCCAACGCGGACTTCTAAACAGACTCCCAGTTTCAAGAATCACCAGCGTCTCACTCGACGCATTGCCTTTGAGGGGGTTTCGACTATGCAACTGACAGGTGCCCAGATAATCATGGAGTGCCTGATCCGCGAGGGTGTCGATATGGTCTTCGGCATACCGGGTGGCTCTACGCTGCCCTTCTACGACGCCTTTCAGAACTATCCGCAGGTCAGACACATCCTCGTCAAACACGAGCAATCGGCCGCTCATGCCGCAGACGCTTACGCCCGCGTGACCGGCAAGGTAGGCGTCTGTTGCGCGACTTCCGGGCCGGGCGCGACGAACCTGGTTACCGGCATCGCCAATGCCTGGATGGATTCCGTCCCCATCGTCGCGATAACCGGCCAGGTCGTCACCTGGCTCATCGGCCGCGACGGCTTCCAGGAGGCGGATATCACGGGCATCAGCCTGCCGATCACGAAGGCAAACTGGCTCGTCCTGCGGGCCGACGACATGGCGGAGACGATGCGCGAGGCTTTTCATATTGCGCGCAGCGGCCGGCCGGGGCCCGTGCTCATCGACGTGCCGCGAGACGTCTTCATCCAGGAGGCCGAGTTCGAGTATCCGGAGACGGTCGACCTTGCCGGCTTCAAGCCCACGCTCGAAGGACATCCGGCGCAAATCAAGAAGGCGGCGCAGCTCATCGCCGAGGCGGAGCGGCCGCTCATCCTGGCCGGGCATGGCGTCCGCATCTCCGGCGCTTACGAGGAGCTGCGGGAACTGGCGGAGAAGGCCCAGATCCCGGTCATTACGACGCTTCTGGGGATCAGCAGCTTCCCGGGCTCGCATCCGCTCTGCATGGGGATGCCCGGAATGCACGGCATGTACTGGAACAACATCGCCATAAACGAGGCCGACGTGCTCATCGCCCTGGGCATGCGCTTCGACGACCGGGTGACCGGCGCCCTCAACGAGTTCGCGCCACACGCCCACGTAATACACGTCGATATCGACCCGGCGGAGATCGGCAAGAACGTCCGGCCGACGATACCTATCGTCGGTGACGTGAAGCGAGTGCTGGCGGCGCTCAATCCGCGCGTCAAGCCGAAGTCGCACGACGCCTGGCTGGCGCATCTGCGGCAGTTGCGGGAAGATCATCCTTCCATCGACATTCGGGACACGGACACCCTTCTGCCCGAGTACGTAATCAAGAAGATCTACGAGCTGAGTGGCGGTAAGGGCTACGTCGTCACCGACGTCGGACAGCACCAGATGTGGTCGGCACAGTACTACTGGAGCGATACGCCGAATGGCTTCATCACTTCCGGCGGGCTTGGCCCTATGGGCTTCGCCGTTCCGGCGGCGATGGGCGTCCAGTTCGCTCACCCTAAAGAGCTTGTCTGGGGCATCTGTGGCGACGGCGGTTTCCAGATGACGATGCAGGAACTGGCGGTCATCGTCGAGCACGAGTTGCCCGTGAAGTTCGCAATAATGAACAACTGCTACCTCGGCATGGTCCGGCAGTGGCAGGAGATGTTCTACGGCAATCGCGTCTTCGCGACCCGTGAGTTCAGCCCCGACTACGTAAAGCTTGCAGAGGCGTTCGGAATGGCGGGCCTGCGCGTGACCGACAAGACCCAGGTCGAAGGGGCAATCCTGCGAGCACTGGCGCACCCCGGGCCGGTCCTCATCGACTTTCAGGTCGACCCAGAGGAGTGCGTGTTCCCGATGGTGCCGCCCGGCGCCGCCCTGTCGCAGACGCTGGAGCGTCCAAAGGCAGAAACCAAGCCGGCGCGGACTCGCAAGGAGGTGACAGCAAGACGATGACAGGCACACGACACACCATAGTCGCCCTCGTCGAGAACAAGCCCGGCGTTTTGAACCGGATCGTCAGCAAGTGGCGACAACGCGGCTTCAACATCGAGAGCCTGGCGGTGGGCCACAGCGAAGTGCCCGGCCTATCCCGCATGACGTTTGTGCTGGGCGGGCCGGCGAGCGACGTCGAGCAGGTGACAAAGCAGCTCTACAAGATCGTCGATGTCGTTAAGATCAGCGACCTGCCGGAGGACGAGATCGTGACCCGGGAGCTGGCGCTGCTGAAGGTCAACGCGAATGACCAGAACCGCGGTGCGATAATCGAGATCGTCGACATCTTCAAAGGCGAGATCGTCGATGCGTCGCCGGAGACGATGGTGGTGGAGATTACCGGCACTGAGGACAAGGTAGAATCCGCCTACGAGATGCTAAGGCCGTATGGCATCCGCGAGATGGCGCGTACAGGTCGCGTCGCGGTGACACGCGGGCGTGCAACGACAACCTTCGAGCACGATGGCTCCGAGCTGCAACGTTACCGGCCGGCAGGGCAGGGGAAGCCGCGGGTCGGCAGCCTGCTATAGAGCACCTGAAATGCAGGGGAGGAACTGAGTCCTCCCGTGTCAAAAGAAGTCTCGATACAGGGAGTTTCAGACTCCCTCATGAAAGGAACATCAAATGGCTAAGAGCTACTACGACAAGGACGCGGACCTCGCCCTTCTTCAGGGCAAGACCATCGGCATCATTGGCTACGGCAGTCAGGGGCACGCGCACGCGCAGAACCTGCGAGATAGCGGCTGCAAAGTAATTGTCGCTGATTTGCCCGGCAGCGACATGTGGAAGCAGGCCACCGAGGCGGGCTTCTCTGTTCAATCGGCCGCCGAGGTCGCGGCCGCCGCGGACGTCATCATGATGCTCGTGCCGGACCAGAACCAGGCAAAGGTCTATCGCGAGGACATCGCGCCAAGCATGAAGGCGGGCAAGACGCTGATGTTCGCCCACGGCTTCAACATCCATTTCGGCCAGATCGTGCCACCGGCAGACGTCGACGTGTCGATGATCGCGCCGAAGGGGCCCGGGCACCTCGTGCGACGGCTGTACACCGAAGGGAGCGCGACGCCTGCTCTGGTCGCCGTGCATCAGGACGCGAGCGGCAAGGCGAAAGAGACTGCTTTAGCTTATGGCAAGGGTATCGGCTGCACACGCGCCGGCGTCCTGGAGACGACCTTCGAGGAAGAGACTGAGACCGACCTGTTCGGCGAGCAGTGCGTCCTCTGCGGCGGCGTCACTGAGCTAGTAAAGGCCGGCTTCGATACACTGGTCGACGCGGGATATCAGCCGGAGATCGCCTACTTCGAGTGCATGCACGAGCTGAAGCTGATTGTCGACCTGATGTACGAGGGCGGCATGAGCTACATGCGCTACTCAATCAGCGACACGGCTGAGTACGGCGACTACACACGCGGCCCGCGCGTCATCGATGACTGCGTGCGGGAGACGATGCAGGAGATCCTGGGGGAGATCCAGGATGGCAGCTTCGCGCGTGAGTGGTTGCTGGAGAACCAGGTCGGGCGGCCGCATTACCGGGCGCTGAAGCGTCAGAATGCGGAGCACCTCATCGAGGAAGTCGGCTCGGAGCTTCGCGGAATGATGAGCTGGCTTAAGAAGTAGGAATGGACGAGGAATTCAAGCGGCTGTACCAGCCAAGCGCCAAAGCCTGTCAGATGGTGGAGGTGCCGGAGATGCGCTTCCTAATGGTTGAGGGAACTGGTGATCCCAACACGTCGCAGGCCTTCCAGGAGGCCATCGAAGCTCTGTACAGCGCCTCATACACTCTAAAGTTTATGTTGAAGAAGAGCGGCGGGCCGGAGTTTCGCGTGATGCCGCTCGAGGCGTTGTGGTGGAACGATGTCGACGGGAATTTCGACGCCGGCAGCAAGTCGAACTGGAGTTGGACGGCGATGATCCGTCAGCCGGATTTCATCGACGAGGAGACAATGGCGGACGCGATGAGACAAGCCGGCGCAAAACGAGAGCTGCCGGCACTCGCGAAGCTGCGATTCGAGCGCTTCGCAGAAGGGCTCTCGGCGCAGGTCATGCACATCGGGCCTTACGCTGAGGAGGCGCCGACGATCGAGAGGCTGCACGCCTTCATCGTCGAGCAGGGCTGCGAGCCCGCGGGCAAGCATCACGAGATATACCTGGGCGACCCGAGACGAGCAGCACCGCAAAAGCTGAAGACGGTGGCCCGGCAGCCCGTCCGACGAAAGAAGTAGCCGGAAGCGAAGATGCGTAACATACGGAGTCTGCAATTGCTCAACCTGCGATCGCCCTCCCCGTGATAGCGGAGGAGGGCCAGCCGACCCATCGGCAAGATCGCAAGACAACCTCAGGAGGCTGAGCAAAATGGCAGACAAGGTAATCATCTTCGACACGACGCTGCGCGACGGCGAGCAATCGCCGGGCGTAGCTCTCAATATCCAAGACAAACTGGAGATTGCGCGGCAGCTGGAGCGCCTGCGAGTTGACGTCATCGAGGCCGGCTTTCCCATAGCATCGCCCGGTGACTTCGAGTGCGTGACGGCGATCTCGACTGCGATTAAACGCTGCGTGATCACGGGACTGGCCCACGCCGAGCCGTCGGCCGTCGACGCTTGTTGGGACGCCATCAAAGGCGCCGTCCAGCCACGAATTCACATCTTCCTCTCCAGCTCAGACATCCACCTGGCACACCAGCTGCGGAAGGATCGCGAGCAGGTGCTGGAGATGGCGCGCACGCAGGTGGCGCGGGCGAAAGGTTACGTCTCAGATGTCGAATTCAGCCCGATGGACGCCAGTCGCTCCGACCCGGAGTACGTCTATCAGATGCTGGAACAGGTGATCGAGGCCGGGGCGACGACAGTCAACATTCCCGACACCGTCGGCTACTCAATCCCCGAGGAGTTCGCGCAGTTCATCCGGAACATCTTCGAGAAGGTGCCGAACATAGGCAAAGCCGTTGTCTCCGTACACTGTCACGATGACCTGGGAATGGCTGTCGCCAACTCGCTTGCCGCCGTGCGAGCGGGAGCGCGACAGATCGAGTGCTGCGTCAACGGGCTCGGCGAGCGCGCGGGCAATGCGTCGCTGGAGGAGATCGTGATGGCGCTGAAGACGCGACGCGATCTCTACGGCATAACGACCGGAATAAACAGCAAGGAGCTCTACCGAACGAGCCGCCTGGTGTCAGACTTGACCGGCATCGTTATCCAGCCGAACAAGGCGATCGTCGGCGGAAATGCTTTCCGGCATCAGTCGGGCATCCACCAGGACGGAATCCTGAAGATGCGGGAGACCTACGAGATAATGGATGCGCGGGAAATCGGGCTGCCGTCGGGCGGCGCCGAGCTGGTGCTAGGAAAGCTCTCGGGCAGGCACGCCTTCCGTGAGCGATTGCGCAGTCTGGGCTACGAACTCAGCGGCGAGGAATTCTCACGCGCGTTCGCCGACTTCAAGCAACTCGCAGACAAAAAGGCCGAGATCGACGACCGCGACATCGAGGCCCTTATCGGCGACGAACTGCGAACGGTCGAAGAGACCTACCACCTGGACCTGCTGCAAGTGTCCTGTGGCAATCAATTGGTGTCGACCGCGACGGTGCGGATCAAGGCACCGGGCGGACAGGAGATCGTGCAGTCCGCGACCGGCACGGGGCCGGTCGACGCCGCCTTCAAGGCCATCGACGCTATCATCGGCGTGCCGAACCGGCTGCTCGAATTCTCCGTCAAGAGCATCACCGCAGGCATCGACGCTTTGGGCGAGGTGCTCGTGCGCGTTCAGGCCGACGGCAATACCTACGTCGGGCGCGGCGCTGACACTGATATCGTCGTTGCGTCCGCCAAGGCGCTGATGAACGCCCTTAACAAGATGCCCGAGGTCCAGAAGCGCGGAATGACAACTCAGGACTGACCGGGTGGCGGACTAGATGAGGAACGTATCATGGGAATGACACTGGCTGAAAAGATAATCGCCGCTCACTGCGGGCGCGACGAGGTGCAACCGGGCGAACTGGTGAACGTGAAGGTCGACTTCGTCATGTCGAACGACGTCACCGCGCCGCTGGCTATCCGGGAGTTCCACAAACTGGGCGTCGAACGCGTTTTTGACCCGCAACGGGTGGCCTTCATACCGTCGCACTTCATACCGAACAAGGACATCCAGAGCGCCGAGAACGCCAAGGCCATGCGCGCCTTCGCATTAGAGCAGGGCGCAGTCTACTACGAGCAGGGACGGGCCGGCGTCGATCACGTGCTCTTGCCCGACCACGGCTGGGTGTTGCCGGGCGACGTCGTCGTTGGAGCCGACTCCCATACGTGCACCTACGGCGCACTCGGCTGCTTCGCCACAGGGATGGGATCGACCGATATCGCCTGCGCCATGGCGACCGGCGACATCTGGATGCGCGTCCCGCCGACGATCAAGTTCGTCTACAGCGGCAAGTTGAGTCGCTGGGTCGGCGGCAAGGATGTCATCTTGTACACCATCGGGGACGTCGGCGTTGACGGCGCGCTCTACTGCGCCATGGAATTCCACGGCGAAGCGCTGAGCGAGCTGGGCATGGAGGGCCGCTTCACTATGTCGAACATGGCGATTGAGGCAGGCGGCAAGGCCGGGCTCATGACGCCGGACGAAGTGACCCTAGAATACGTTCGGCAGCGGGCGAGGCGCGCCTGGAAGGTCTACGAGCCGGACGCGGATGCGACGTACCAGGATGTCCACGAGTACGACGTTTCGACGCTGGAACCGATGGTGTCGCTGCCCTCGTCGCCGGCCAACGCGGTGCCACTGAGCAAGGCGCCGAGGGTCGAGATCGACCAGGTATTCATCGGCAGTTGCACGAATGGCCGTCTGGCAGACCTGCGCTTGGCGGCGGAGGTCATGCGGGGTCGCAAGGTGCACGATCGCGTGCGCTGCATTGTCGTGCCGGCTTCGACTGACGTCTACTTGGAAGCCCTGCGTGGGGGGCTGCTGGAGGTCTTTGCCGAGGCCGGCTGCGCGGTGTCAACAACGACCTGCGGCCCCTGCCTCGGCGGCTACATGGGAATCCTGGCAGAAGGAGAGCGCTGCGTCAGCACCAGCAACCGGAACTTCCCCGGGCGCATGGGACATGTGCGGTCGGAGGTGTACCTGGCGAATCCCGCTGTAGCCGCGGCTAGTGCGGTTGCCGGCAAGCTGGCCGGCCCGGAGGAGGGGTTTAAGTGACCTTGCGCGGAAAAGTTCACAAGTACGGCGCGAATGTCGACACGGACGCCATCATCCCGGCGCGCTACCTCAATATCAACGAGCCGCAGGAGCTGGCCGAGCACTGCATGGAGGACATTGACCCGGAGTTCGTGACGCGCGTACGACCCGGCGACATCATCGTGGCGACGACGAACTTCGGCTGCGGCTCCTCCCGCGAGCATGCGCCGCTCTGCATCAAGGCGGCGGGCGTTAGCTGCGTCATCGCCAAGAGCTTCGCGCGCATCTTCTATCGCAACGCTATCAACATCGGCCTGCCGATCCTCGAATGCGATGAGGCGGTCGAGGGTACGGACGCCGGCGATGAGCTGGAGGTAGGCCTTGAGTCAGGCGCGATCCGCAATCTGACGAAGGGTTCGACGTTCCAGTCCAAACCGTATCCGCCCTTCATGCTCGAGCTGATGCGGGCCGGCGGTCTGGTACGATATACGAGAGAGCGGCTGGCAGGCAAGACGAAGCAGTAGGGAGGCGTTCGATGAGCGCAGCAAATGGAGGCCCGAACCGGCCGAGCATGGGAGCGTTCTTCACCAACTGGCGGGAGTCGAAGCTGCCGGTGCACAAGAAGCTGGCGCTGACGTTTCGCAATCAGTGGATAAGGGTGCGGAAACGCCAATCCTGTTGCGGGCACTTAGGCGAGCCGGGTTGCTGACAGGTCGCGCGGACGCCCCGTGAGGGCGACAGCTAGCAGTTAAGAGTACGGGGAGGGAAGCCAATTGCATCGAATTGCTGTGATACCGGGTGATGGGACAGGACCGGAAGTGGTGCGTGAAGGGCTGAAGGTGCTGGAGGCGGCAGCCCAGGCTACCGGCTTTCAGTACGACACGACAACCTTCGACTTCGGCGGTGAACGCTACCTGCGCACCGGCGAGACGCTGCCCGACAGCGCCATCGACGACCTGCGCGGCTTCGACGCCATCTTCCTCGGCGCCATAGGACACCCTGACGTCGCGCCCGGCATTCTCGAGCAGGGCATCCTGCTACGACTGCGCTTCGAGCTAGACCAGTACATCAACCTGCGTCCGGTCAAGCTCTATCCCAACGTCGACTGCCCCCTGAAGGATAAGGGGCCAGCGGACATCGACTTCATCGTTGTGCGCGAGAATACGGAGGGACTTTACGGCGGCTCCGGCGGCTTCCAGTACAAGGGCACGCCCCAAGAGGTGTCGACGCAGGTGCACGTAACGACCCGCTTCGGCGCCGAACGGGCCATTCGCTATGCGTTCGACCTGACGCGCAAGCGCAACAAGATGAAGCAGCTTCACCTCGTCGGCAAGCGGAACGTGCTCACCTTCGTCCACGACACCTGGTGGCGCACTTTTAACGAGGTTGGCGAGGCGGACTATCCCGATATCCGTCGCGAGTATGCGCACGTCGACGCGACCTGTATGTGGTTCGTCAAGAACCCGGAGTGGTTCGACGTGATCGTCGTGGAGAACATGTTCGGCGACATTATCACCGACCTCGGGGCGATGATCCAAGGCGGCATGGGAATCGCGGCCGGTGGCAACATCAACCCGCAAGGCGTCTCCATGTTCGAGCCGATCGGTGGCAGCGCGCCAAAGTACACCGGCCAGAATGTCATCTGCCCGCTGGCGGCCATCGGCGCCGTGCAGATGCTGGTCGCGGAACTGGGCGAGGAACAGGCAGCGGACCGCATCGAGCAGGCCATCATAAAGGCCTTGGGCAGCGGCAAGATCAAATCGCTGAACGCCGGCCGTATGGGGATGAGCACGTCAGAGATGGGCGACCTGGTCGCGGGCCTGGTGTAGGCCTACATCTCATCAACGCGGGCCTGTATAATCCTTTCATGCCCCTGGATCCGGTCCCCCCTGGTGAGGTTCCCGCAGCTATGGACTACCATTGCGCGCTCGACTACCTGTTGAGCTTTACCGACTTCGAACGGAGCGGAGGCTTCACGCGCCGCGACGACGTGGCACCAATGCGTTCGCTCCTACGCTATCTCGGCAATCCCGAACTCGGGCGTCTGACCGTCCACATCGCCGGCAGCAAGGGCAAGGGCAGCACGGCCGCGATGATCGCTTCGGTCCTGCGCGAGTGTGGCTTGAGGGTCGGACTTTACACGAGCCCGCACCTGCACCACATTTGCGAGCGCGTTCAAATCAACGGCGAGTCGATTTCTACGGACGATTTCGCTCGCTACGCCTCGATGCTGCCGCCGGCCCTCGACGCCGTCCGCCGTGAACTCCCCGACCGCAAGCTGGTGACCTTCGACCTGTTAACCGCAATGGCCTTTCTTGCCTTCCGAGAGGCGCAAGCCGAGGTCCAAGTGCTGGAGACCGGCCTCGGCGGGCGCGTCGACTCCACGAATGCGCTCGATGAGAAGGAGGTCTGCGTCATTACGTCGCTAAGTCTGGAGCATCAGGCAATCCTCGGCGAGACGCTGCCTCAGATAGCCGCGGAGAAGTCCGGCATAATCACCTCGGGCGCAAGGGTCGTACTGGCGCGGCAGGAAGATGCAGCGGCGGAGGTGGTACGTCACGCGTGCGAGGAGCGCGACGCACAGATCACAGAAGCCGCGACTGCTTGCCACTTCGAGCGGAGGTCGAGCGGCGTCGAGGGACAGGAGATTTCACTTTCGACACCGCAGGGCGGCTACGACTTGTGGCTACCACTGCTCGGCTTGCATCAAGTCGAGAACGCGGTTGCGGCTGTCCTCGCCGTTGAAGCCCTGCGATCTCACGGCATCGTCGCGTCAACCGAGCAGGTTCACGACGGCCTGGCGAAGGTCCAGTGGCCGGGACGTTTGGAGGTTCTGGGCCGAAGGCCGCTCCTGCTTGCCGATGGCGCCCACAACGCCGAATCGGCGCGACGTCTGTGCCAGACTCTGCGGGACGACCTCGGCTTTTCCAAGGCGACATTCGTGATCGGCGTCTCGCGCGACAAGGACACAACCGGCATGGAGCGAGAACTGCGTCCCATGGCTGCCCGTCTCGTCGCGACTTCGTCGCAGCATCCGCGGGCGATGGAGGCAGAACGAGTGGCAGCAGCATTCTCGCTAAACGGCGTGTCGGCGACACCCATCGCTAAAGTCTCCGAGGCCGTTGATGCCGCGATGTCCCACAGCGGGCCCGACGAACTGGTCTGCGTCCTCGGGTCGCTATTCGTTGCCGCAGAGGCGCGGGAGCACGTCTTCGGCATCGCGCATGAGGCCATCGGTTGAACCGAGGCTGGCAGGATTATAGAATCAGAATAGTCCGACAACAGCATATGCAGGGAAGGTGATATGAATAACGTAGCACATCGCGTCGTCATAACCGGAATGGGCGCTATCACGCCGCTGGGTCTCACCGTTCAGGACTTCTGGCAAGGATGCGTGGAGGGCCGTTCCGGCGTTGTTCCCATTACGAAGTTTGATTGCAGCAGCTATCCTGTCCGCATCAACGGCGAAGTCCAGGGCTTCGACGCGAAGAACTACATGGACTACAAGGATACGCGACGGACGGCGCGCTTCACTCAATTCGCGGTAGCGGCAGCGCACGACGCCATCGCGGACTCCGGTCTCGACCTCGACAAGGAAGACCGCGCCCGCGTAGGTGTACTTCTTGGCAACGGCAACGGCGGCATCCCGAACACAGAAGAGGCCGTACGGACGCTTGTCACAAAGGGCGGCATGCGCATCGGACCCCTTCTACATGTTGAAGATGCTGCCGAACATGGCGGCGGCGCACGTGGCCCTGCAATTCGGCTTGCAGGGCCACAACAACACGACGACTACGGCTTGCGCGGCTTCAACGCAGGCGATGGGCGAGGCGATGGAAGTGGTCCGCCACGGCCGGGCGGAGGTCATGATTACCGGCGGCACCGAGGCTGGCATCTGCGAACTTGGACTCGCCGGTTTCTCAGTGATGCGCGCCCTTTCGACCCGAAACGACGAGCCGGCTAAGGCGAGCCGCCCCTTCGACAAGGATCGTGACGGCTTCGTCTGTTCAGAGGGCGCGGCTATGATGGTCATCGAAAGCTTGGAGCATGCGAAGGCGCGCGGCGCTCGCATTCTCGCAGAATTGGCAGGCTACGGTGCGGCTTCCGACGCCTATCACCAGGTCGCCCCTTGCGAGGATGGCGCGGGCGGCGCACGTGCGATGGCCTGGGCACTGTACGACGCCGGCGTCAGGCCGGAGGAGGTCGATTACATTAACGCGCACGGGACCTCGACGGTCCTCAACGACCTGGCCGAGACGTGCGGCATCAAGAGCGTCTTCGGCGACTACGCCTACAAGGTGCCGATCAGTTCGACGAAGTCGATGATTGGCCATGTGCTCGGCGGGTCAGGCTCGCTTGAGGCGGTCGCCTGCGTCATGACGATACAAACGGGCATTATCCACCCAACGATCAACCTCGACGAGCCAGATCCGGCCTGCGATCTGGACTACGTGCCGCACAAGGCGCGTAAGGCCCAAGTCAGGACGATCCTCAAGAACAGCTTCGGGTTCGGCGGGCAGAACGCCTGCCTCGTCTTCAAGAAGTTCGAGGAGTAGGACATGCAGGTTCTCGTCGTTGGCGGCGCCGGGTACATCGGCAGCGTGACGGTCGCCGAGCTGCTGGAGGCGGGACACGAGGTCGTCGTCCTCGACAGCCTGGTCACGGGCCACGCCGAAGCCGTTTCACCGGGCGCGGAGTTGATCGTCGGCGACCTGGCAGACACCGACCTGCTCGACGAAGTCTTCGCACGCCGTGCCTTCGAAGGCGTCGTCTACTATGCCGGCTTCATCGCGGCCGGCGAGTCGATGCAGAATCCAGGCAAGTACTTCTCGAACAACGTCGGGCACCTCATCAACCTGCTCAACGCGATGGTCAAGCACGAAGTCCTGCGCTTCGTCTTCAGCTCGAGCGCCGGCGTTTACGGCGAACCCGAGAAGACGCCGATCGAAGAGGACGCGCCGCTGGCGCCCGTGAACCCTTACGGCGAGTCCAAGGCCATCGGCGAACGGCTGCTGCACTGGTACGACAGTCAGTGCGGGCTGCATTTCGTATCACTCCGGTACTTCAATGCGGCGGGCGCAACCGAGCGGCTCGGCGAGGACCACCGGCCGGAGACCCACCTCATTCCGGTCGTCCTGGAGGTCGCCGCTGGAAAACTGCCCGCAATTGACCTCTACGGCACTGACTACCCAACGCCCGATGGGACCTGCATCCGCGACTACGTCCACGTGTCCGACCTCGCCCAGGCGCACTCGCTCGCCCTCGAGAGGGCGAAAAAGGGGAGCGCGGTCTACAACGTCGGCAACGGGCAGGGCTTCTCCAACGGTCAAGTCATCGAAACGGCACGCCTAGTGACCGGGCGCGAGATACCGGTGCGCGAGGCGCCGCGCCGGGAAGGCGACCCGGCAGTGCTGGTCGCGAGTGCCGCGAAGGTGAAGGCGGAGCTAGGCTGGGAGCCGCGTTATCCGGAGCTGGAGCGGATAATCGAGCTGGCCTGGCGCTGGCACCAATCGCACCCCAACGGGTACGAGAGCTAAGGCCCCTTCCAGGTTTCCTCTAGAACGCGCAGCCTGTCTCCTGCGCGACCTTCCGCTATCCGATTTTGTCAAAGCGGTGTCACCGAAGCGACTCGACTGGCGATCTCAGTCGGTAGCCTCGCCGACAAAGCGCTGCGGGAACTGCTCTTAGCTGGGCGGAGCCGAGGGCGGTGGCGCTTTAGGTTGGTCAGGCACGCCATTAAACGAGAAGATCGCGGCTCGGCAGGCTTCTATACCGCCTCCCTCGAACAGATCTTCCGATAGCTTGACGTTCAGATCTTGTCCGCCACTGGATAGAACCAGTTGGATTTGTGTTATGAAAGACGGCTTGAACTGACATTGGGGATCGCCTTGATATTCAGGGGACCACCAGGCCACCGTGAGCACGGCCTGACCCGGAAGCTCTGACTTGCTGCCTGACTGCAACTCGTTTGGAGAGCGCGCTGGCAAGTCGGGCAACCGCCGGAGCAGAGGACGAGAGGACACGCATGCGAACACTGTCTCAGCTGAGCACTTCGTCAAACCTGACGATGCCAGTTGAGTAACAGAAACGCCGTCACTATCGAGGAGGACAATACTCTTCGGTACAGAGAGCGCGCAGGGCGAATCCGAGCTGTTCCCCAATTCAACTACCACGAAATTCTCACCACCCGTCGCGCTGCTGCCTTCGGCTGCAGAGCAGTCAGATCCGCCACGTCGCAGCTCTTGACATCCGGGCCTGCTAGGAAGGGGGTGGGCAATGGCGCCGGACTCGGGGGGACAAAAGGAATGGCGGGGGCAGTGGGTAATGCTGCGGCGGCAGCTTGGTTCGCTTGCTCTGTTGCTTCAAAGGACCGCTTGTCAGGTGAACCGGACTGTGCGCCCGAAGGCCCTCCCTCTTGACCAGCGCTCCTGTGATGAACAAGACCGCCGCGATGGCTCCGGCCACAAACACAGCCGCAACCCAGACATTTTTGCAGCGTGCTTAGACATCGCCTCGCCTCCTACTGCTGCACCTGATATTGGTGGAATATGTCAATGAGGTTTGACCCAGCCAAAGGCATTGAGGCCATACCAGAAGTTGTACCAGGCTGCGCGAGGCGTGTATTGACCAGATGGGTCACTACACCGAGCGGAAATGTCATTAGATAACCGATCTCCATTCTGACATTCAGTCATGCCGCAATGTAGTAGATCGCTGGATAGGAACCCTTCAAGCCAACCCACGTATTTTTCGCGTCTCTGTATACAGCTCTGGCACTGGGTATTCCGGATTACCAGCGCTCCAGCAAACATAGTATACGTCGCTAGGTGTCCAGCCGTTTTGTCCGGTCCAGTCTGTACCATAGTCAATTAGGCGAGCCAGCCGGATCGTGATTGTTGAAGCCATCGACAAATTGTCTGGTGGGACCCGGGGAATCGAACGGGACGCTTTGCTCGACGTCACCCGCCAAACCGTTATCCTAGAGCCGTAACCGTGGTTGTTGACGTAGTTCTTGACGTCATTGACCACGTCCCCCCAGTAGTAGCCTGCCTGACTCGGGGTGCAGGGGCTGCCGTTGGGACATTGATGGGAGTTGTTAGTACCGATTACAAGCTTGAGAGTGGCGGTGCCACTGTTGGGATACCAGCATCAGTATAGTAAGCGGCAGCCCATGCAATAGTGCCATGAATGAAGAAATCATCGTAACTAGCCGCGTCTGTCCCATAACCGCATAATAGTCATAGCCGGAACGCCAGGTCGGTCGACCAAAATCCAAGACAACTAGGCTATCTGTAGAATAGGTCCTGTCGAATAGGCCGTGAGCTTTGCTCCCAGTGAGATCATGGAAGATTGATTGGTGCGGTAGGGGTTGATGTACCAAGCACGCGAGTACGGGGGCATGAAGGCCCAGCTTTGACTGGCGGAACCATTGCAATTGGTCTGTATGACTGCCGCTTGATCAGCGGTGCTGCCTCCGGCGACATCTACACATAAGTTGCTGGCCTTGTTGACTAAGGTGTGTCTGGAACCTGGCTTGATGCCACGGTAAACTTTTGAGCATCAGTGCCATTACAGCATACTGCTGCAGTTGAACTCCTGGGTCGTGGCCGGCTCTCGGTACATCTAGACATTTCCCGCTATGCGCAAATCTGATCTGATGCCAGCTGCCTCCCATGTCCGTAATCTGAACCTCCTGGGCCCTGTCATTGCATGGCCACTGCAAATCGGCACCAGATCACCTGTGCCACCCCACTGCACATCCATGCATTTGGCGCTATGTTGCGGCGATAAGCTTGTTCCATACAGTGAATGGGCCTCAACGTGAGCTGGCTGAAGCCCCTCGAAGAAGAGGAATCCCACGATCACGATGGCTGCCGATCTTAGTGACAACCGACACATGTATACCTCTCTTCGTTAATCCTATCCATTTAGCGGTATCATGAATATATTCTGTGCGCTTATCAAGGTTTTTATGTCCAGTGATAGATTTTCTACGAAAGATTCTCGCGGAACATTCGCCTAGCCGCCATGACTCTTTGGCACATTTTTGCCACGTATGTGACAGAAGGATTGGGTGAACTGCGGATTCCGTCGGGGAAACGACCCGGGCAGTATTGGTGGCGGGCGCGGCGAAGATAAAGGCCGAGCTAGGCTGGGAGCCGCGGTATCCGGAGCTGGAGCGGATAATCGAGATGGCCTGGCGCTGGCACCAATCGCATCCCAACGGGTACGAAAGCTAAGGCCTCCTTCCAGGTTCCCTCTAGAACGCGCAGCCAGTTCTCGTGAGTGATTTTCCGCAGGTCCGATTCGTCAAAACCATGCGAGCGCAAGGCATCCACAAGGCGGGGAAACCCCGCTACGTCGCCGAGCTCTAGAGGCATGACCGCGCCGTCGAAGTCAGAGCCGAAGCCGACGTGGCCGACGCCGATGCGTCGAGCGATGTAATCGACGTGGCGCACGATCTCCGTCAGCGGCGTATTCGGGTCCTGACCGCCATCCGCCCGCAGGAACCCGACGTGAAAGCCAACGCCGACGATCCCGTCTGATTCGCCTACCGCATCTAGTTGCTTATCCGTGAGGTTTCGCGTCCCAGGGCAGAGCGCGTGGACGCCGGTGTGAGAGACGACGAGCGGCGCGTCTGTGAGGGCCGCAACGTCCCAGAAGCCGCGCTCGTTAATGTGCGCGAGGTCGATGAGGACGCCAAGCTCATTGCAGCCGCGCACGAGCGCCTTACCGGCGTCGGTCAGGCCGGGACCGGTGTCCGGCGAGCCGGGGAAGCGAAAGGGAGCGCCGGTAGCGAAGGCGTTCGGGCGGCTCCAGACGATGCCGAGCGAGCGCAGTCCAGCAGAGTGGAAGACGGGCAATGCATCCAGGCCTTCATCAATCGCCTCCGCTCCCTCGAAGTGGAGCACGGCCGCGATGACTCCCTCTTCCACACAACGCCGCAGTTCTTCCGCCGTCCGCACCACTTTCAACCGCCCTTCGGACTCTCGCTCCAACCGGAAGAGGTCGGCGATGACGGCGATGGTCATGTCCTTCGCGTAGTAGTGGTCGATAGCCGGCGGCAGCGGCAGGTCATAGGAGACGGACGGTGGCGGGCCCGCGCCGAGGACCGAGTGCAAGTCGGGCTCCGGCGGGACGAAGATGCCGAACAGGCCCCCCGCGAAGCCGCCTTCCAGCGCCCGCGGCAGATCGATATGCCCGCGGTCGCTACGCTCGAAGAAGGAACGCGGCGGTTCGTCACCCGGGAGATGAAGGGCGATCAGCGTGTCGTTATGGCCGTCGAATACGGGCAGGCGAGGAACCTCAGGCGTCATGCGGGTCGGCTACTGGCAGAAGCTAGGCGGTCAGATCCTGGAAACCGCCTCTTTGGGCAGCATCCCTTCAAGGATCCGTTCCAGCGCCATCGTGTGCGAACACAGCCCTCGAGTGGCAAAGAAATCGCAGGTGCAGCGCCAGCCGGCCGCGTCGTAGGTGACGGTATGGGAGCTGTTGTCACCCTTGAAGTCGACTTCGAAGCTCTTGAAGCGGAGGCGGTTCCGCTCCTCAGCGTAGCGCTTTGCCTTTTCGATCTTGCCAATGAGGCTGGAATTCATCTCTATTCTCCTTCTGAGAGGGAAACAAAAAGCACCAGGCAGGTTCGCTGGTGCGTTGGTTCATTATTCAATTAGGGCCGGCGCCAATCATTTCGGTCATCTCTCCTGGCGCTTATTTTCCAACCTCATTCTAGTCCCGCGGCTGGGGCTCGTCAAGGCGAATGGGAAGCGAAAAGGACGGCCGTTAGGGGTAGACGAGGTCTCGGTCGAGCAGGGCGCGCGAG